>NZ_JMSQ01000008.1 GCF_000696575.1 Siccibacter colletis
GATTCGAACTTGGTGTGCGGCTTGATGGTGCCCGGCTTAGCCAGTACCTGGCCACGCTGGATCTCTTCACGCTTGATACCACGCAGCAGAACGCCGCAGTTCTCGCCCGCACGACCTTCGTCCAGCAGTTTGCGGAACATTTCAACGCCGGTACAGGTGGATTTCGCAGTATCTTTGATACCAACGATTTCAACTTCTTCACCAACTTTGATGATGCCGCGCTCTACACGACCGGTAACTACAGTACCACGGCCGGAGATGGAGAATACGTCTTCGATCGGCAGCAGGAACGGCTTGTCAATCGCACGCTCTGGTTCCGGGATGTAGGAATCCAGGTAGCCAGCCAGTTCGATGATTTTCTCTTCCCACTCAGCTTCGCCTTCCAGCGCTTTCAGAGCAGAACCACGAACGATCGGAGTGTCGTCGCCCGGGAAGTCGTACTGAGACAGCAGCTCGCGCACTTCCATCTCAACCAGTTCCAGCAGCTCTTCGTCATCAACCATGTCGCATTTGTTCAGGAACACGATGATGAACGGAACGCCTACCTGACGACCCAGCAGGATGTGCTCGCGGGTCTGCGGCATCGGGCCGTCAGTCGCAGCAACAACCAGGATCGCGCCGTCCATCTGCGCAGCACCGGTGATCATGTTTTTAACATAGTCGGCGTGGCCCGGGCAGTCTACGTGTGCGTAGTGGCGAGTCGGGGTGTCATATTCAACGTGAGAAGTGTTGATGGTGATACCACGAGCTTTTTCTTCCGGCGCGTTATCGATCTGGTCGAATGCGCGGGCAGCACCGCCGTAGGTTTTAGCCAGTACGGTAGTGATTGCAGCGGTCAGGGTAGTTTTACCATGGTCAACGTGGCCGATAGTACCAACGTTGACGTGCGGTTTTGTACGTTCAAATTTTTCTTTAGACACGGCTATATTCCTTACTATAGTGCTCTCCCCCACCGGAGAGAGCACGGGACTTTGGTTTTAACCCTGTGGCTTATTTACCACGGGCTTCAATTACGGCCTGAGCAACGTTGTTCGGCGCATCATCATACTTCAGGAACTCCATAGAGTAAGAAGCACGACCTTTGGTCAGTGAGCGCAGCTGAGTTGCATAGCCAAACATTTCTGACAGCGGAACTTCAGCATGGATCTGAACGCCAGTAGCGTTAGATTCCTGACCTTTCAGCTGACCACGACGACGGCTAAGGTCACCGATGACATCACCAGTGTTCTCTTCCGGCGTTTCTACTTCAACCTTCATGATCGGCTCAAGCAGAACTGGTTTAGCTTTCTTAAAGCCTTCTTTAAAGGCGATAGAAGCTGCCAGTTTAAACGCCAGCTCAGAGGAGTCAACGTCATGGTAAGAACCGAAGTGCAGACGTACACCCATGTCAACTACCGGGTAACCAGCCAGCGGACCAGACTTCAGCTGCTCCTGAATGCCTTTATCAACGGCAGGGATGTATTCACCAGGAATTACACCACCTTTAATGTCGTTGATGAACTCGTAACCTTTAGGGTTAGAGCCCGGCTCCAGCGGGTACATGTCGATAACAACATGACCATACTGACCACGACCACCAGACTGCTTGGCGTGTTTACCTTCGATATCGGTAACTTTCGCACGAATCGCTTCGCGGTAAGCAACCTGAGGTTTACCGACGTTCGCTTCAACGTTGAATTCACGTTTCATACGGTCAACGATGATGTCGAGGTGCAGCTCACCCATACCGGCGATGATGGTCTGGTTAGACTCTTCGTCAGTCCATACGCGGAATGACGGGTCTTCCTTCGCCAGACGACCCAGAGCCAGACCCATTTTTTCCTGGTCAGCTTTGGTTTTCGGCTCAACGGCGATGGAGATTACCGGCTCAGGGAATTCCATACGCTCCAGAATGATCGGGTGATCCGGGTCACACAGGGTGTCACCAGTGATCACGTCTTTCAGACCGATTGCAGCAGCGATGTCGCCCGCGCGAACTTCTTTGATCTCTTCACGTTTGTTAGCGTGCATCTGTACGATACGGCCGAAACGCTCACGTGCGGATTTCACGGAGTTCAGTACGGTATCACCAGAGTTAACCACACCGGAGTACACACGGAAGAAGGTCAGGTTACCAACGAACGGGTCGGTAGCGATTTTGAACGCCAGTGCAGAGAACGGCTCTTCGTCGCTTGCGTGACGCTCAGCCGGAGTATCTTTACCGTCATCCAGCATGCCGTTGATTGCAGGTACGTCAATCGGAGACGGCAGGTAATCAACTACCGCATCCAGCATTGCCTGAACGCCTTTGTTCTTGAACGCAGAACCACAGGTTACGAGGATGATTTCGTTGTTCAGAACACGCTGACGCAGTGCAGTCTTGATCTCTTCCTCGGTCAGCTCATCGCCGCCCAGGTATTTTTCCATCAGCTCTTCAGATGCTTCAGCTGCGGATTCGATCAGGTTCTGGTGCCATTCTTCAGCCAGGTCCTGCATATCAGCCGGGATATCTTCGTATTCGAAGGTAACGCCAGCATCAGCTTCGTTCCAGTTGATGGCTTTCATTTTTACCAGGTCAACGACACCGGTGAAGCCTTCTTCAGCACCAATCGCCAGCTGCAGCGGAACCGGGTTCGCGCCCAGACGGGTTTTGATCTGATCAACAACTTTCAGGAAGTTCGCGCCCATACGGTCCATTTTGTTAACGAACGCGATACGCGGAACTTTATATTTGTTCGCCTGACGCCATACGGTTTCAGACTGCGGCTGAACACCACCAACTGCGCAGTAAACCATTACCGCACCGTCAAGAACACGCATGGAACGTTCTACTTCGATGGTGAAGTCAACGTGGCCCGGGGTGTCGATGATGTTTACGCGATGCGGTTCATACTGCTTAGCCATACCAGACCAGAATGCAGTAGTCGCTGCGGAGGTAATGGTAATACCACGCTCCTGCTCCTGCTCCATCCAGTCCATGGTAGCTGCGCCGTCATGAACTTCACCGATTTTGTGGTTTACACCGGTGTAGAACAGAATACGTTCGGTAGTAGTGGTTTTACCGGCGTCGATGTGCGCACTGATACCGATGTTACGGTAGCGTGCAATGGGTGTTGTACGAGCCATTTGATTCCTCTATTGCCTTAGGCGTTCAGAATAAGTTGCCAAAAAGCGGGCGGCTTACCTGAAGCGCCCGCCTTGTGACTAAGACTCCGAAGGGATTACCAACGGTAGTGTGCGAACGCCTTGTTGGCTTCTGCCATACGGTGAACGTCTTCACGTTTCTTAACTGCAGTACCTTTGTTTTCTGCAGCATCAGAAAGTTCGTTCGCCAGGCGCAGAGCCATGGATTTATCACCGCGTTTACGAGCAGCTTCAACGATCCAACGCATTGCCAGGGCATTACGACGAACCGGACGAACTTCAACCGGAACCTGATAAGTAGAACCACCAACGCGGCGAGACTTAACTTCTACAGTCGGGCGCACGTTGTCGAGAGCGACTTCGAAAGCTTCCAGTTCATTTTTACCAGAGCGCTGAGCCAGGGTCTCAAGTGCACTGTATACGATTGCTTCTGCAGTAGATTTTTTACCATCTACCATCAGGATATTTACAAATTTAGCCAGCAGTTCTGATCCGAACTTAGGATCCGGCAGAATTTTACGCTGACCAATGACGCGACGACGTGGCATGGAAATACTCCGTTGTTAATTCAGGATTGTCCAAAACTCTACGAGTTTAGTTTGACATTTAAGTTAAAACGTTTGGCCTTACTTAACGGAGAACCATTAAGCCTTAGGACGTTTCACGCCATACTTGGAGCGCGCTTGCTTACGGTCTTTAACGCCGGAGCAGTCGAGCGCACCACGAACGGTGTGGTAACGAACACCCGGGAGGTCTTTTACACGACCGCCACGGATCAGGATCACGGAGTGCTCCTGCAGGTTGTGACCTTCACCACCGATGTAGGAAGTCACTTCAAAACCGTTAGTCAGACGAACACGGCACACTTTACGCAGTGCGGAGTTCGGTTTTTTCGGAGTGGTGGTATATACACGAGTACATACACCACGTTTTTGCGGGCAGGCTTCCAGCGCTGGCACGTTGCTCTTTGCAACTTTGCGTGCGCGTGGTTTGCGAACCAGCTGGTTAACTGTTGCCATTAAATAGCTCCTGGTTTTAGCTTTTGCTTCGTAAACACGTAATAAAACGCCCTCATATAATATGAGGACGCGGAATTTTAGGGCTGACCCGAAAAGGTGTCAAGAAATATACAGAGATCGCAACGTCACCAGGCCATTTGACTTTGGTGACTGAGCGTCATTCTGACGAAATCAGTATAGCTAACCCTAACGATACTGTTCGAAATTTGAGCAGACAGGCCGCGCGCTTCAACGTCATCACGCAGCACGCTCACTGAGATGGGGGCGCTGCGCAGCTTTTCAAGGAACAAGCCGCCTTCAATCGCAGCAATCACGCCGTCCTGCAGCAGCAGCACCTCATCCCCCGGCTGCAGCGCCGAAAGAAAGGTCGAGAAATCACAGTGCCAGGGAGAGTGGCTCAGAGTGTGCAGCATGTCGGCCTCAGAAAGTTAATACCACGTCATAGTCGTTGAGGCGCGCGCGCCAGGCGTCCGGCTCAACGATGTCGGCATCCAGCACTAACGTCTGGTGCTTTGCCAGGCCGCGTTCTCGCAAAGCGCGGGCGCACACCCAGTACTGCTCAATGTCGTAGAGCGGCAGCACGCGGAAGGTCGCGATATAGTCCCGCGCCAGAATTTTCGCTGGCTGCTGATCCGGCAGGAGTTGCAGTACGCCGTCACCGATGAAGAAGACACCAATCTCCTCACTCAGGGCAGAAGTCGCCAGCAGCGCATCCAGCCCTTCGCGGCCGGCGCTGGAACCGTGGGGAGCAGAAGTAAAAACGTAAGCGATGCGTTTCATCAGAACTGTACCATCCGATCGCAGGCCAGGGTCGCCTGCGCCAGCGCACCCAGGCCGCTCAGGGTAAAACCGGGCTGCAGGTTAGCGGCAGGCAACTGCTGCAGCGCCGCCTGCTCATCGTCGGTCACGCCACGTCGCAGCGCAGCCGCAACGCAGATATGCAGTTCCACGCCGTGCTGCTGGTTCAGTTGCTGCCAGGCGCGCACCAGATCGAACTCGTCGCTGGCCGGCGCGGTGAGCTGATTGGCGTTATACACGCCTTCACGATAGAAAAAGATACTTTCAAGCTGATGCCCTTCCGCCAGCACGGCCTGCGCGAAGCGTAACGCGCTGCTCGCCTGCTGCGTGCCGTAAGCCGGGCCCGTCACCATCATGGCAAAACGCATCAGCGCTCCTGCCCGACAAAATCACCGCTTTTGAACTGGCGAATGTAGAGATAGACCGTGTGCTTGGAGATATTCAGGCGGTCCGCCACCTGGTTTATCGCGTCTTTGATGTCGAAGATGCCTTTCTCATAAAGATTGAGCACGATCTGGCGATTCTTGGCGTTATTGGACACGTTGCGGTCGGCATTGACCTCTTCGATGGTGAACTCCAGCGTCTGGGTCACCAGGTCCTCCACCGACGAGGCGAAGTTAACCGATGACGGCACTTCCTGGTCCGGCGTCTCTGGCGGAATAAAGGTGCTCATGATCTGCGAGAACGGCACGTCGAGATTCATATTGATACACAGCAGGCCAATCACCCGGTGTTCGCGGTTGCGGATGGCGATGGTCACCGATTTCATCAGCACACCGCTTTTTGCTCGGGTGAAATAGCACTTCGATACGCTACTGTCGGCGCCGGTCATGTCGTGCAGCATACGCAGCGCCAGGTCAGTAATGGGTGAGCCGATTTTACGACCGGTATGTTCGCCGTTGGCGATGCGGATGGCGGAACATTTCAAATCCTGTAATGAGTGCAACACAATTTCGCAATGGGAACCAATCAGCATCGCTAAGCCGTCAACCACCGCTTCATAGGATTTAAGGATATCGAAGTCGGTCTGGTCAAAGGGACGTTGATCCAGTAAGTCGAGCTCACTGGTTTCGTTGGTTAAAAGCGAATTGGACATGAAAAGATACCACCCTCTAAAGAGAGCCTGTCGTATTATCGTGTCAGGGCAGACTCATTACTCAGTTGTTACGCAGACGGCTAAAGTAATACAGCGTCAGACGCGCTTTCCAGTTTTTATTATATCCTGCCACAAATAAAAAACCGCCGCCCAATTGGGGCGGCGGTTTCGTATCAGAAACTTACTTCTGCGCAGCGGCCGGTTTTTCTTCGCCTGCTGCCGGTGCCTTCTCATCCTGTTTAGCAGCCGGTTTGATGTCCAGCAGCTCTACGTCGAAGACCAGGGTGGAGTCAGCCGGAATACCCGGAACGCCGGTTTTCCCGTATGCCAGCTCTGGCGGGATAACCATCTTGATTTTGCCGCCTTTCTTGATGTATTTCAGGCCTTCGGTCCAGCCCGGGATAACACCATCCAGACGGAAGGAGAGCGGCTCGCCACGGGTATAGGAGTTATCGAACTCTTTACCGTCGATCAGCGTACCCTTGTAGTTCACGACCACGGTATCGCTGTCTTTCGGCGCAGCACCGGTGCCTTCTTTCTCTACTTTGTAGATCAGGCCAGTAGAAGAGGTTTTAGTACCCTTCTCTTTCGCGAAAGCGTCACGGAAGGCTTTACCCTTCTCGGCGTTCTCTTTCGCGTCTTTTTCCATCTTAGCCTGCGCAGCATTCTTCACGCGCGCTTCGAATTCCTGAAGAGTTTTCTCAATGTCCTGATCGGACATTTTGCTGTTGCCCGCGAAGGCATCCTGAACGCCTGCGATCAGCTGTGCTTTATCGAGCTTCACGCCCAGCTTCTCTTGCTCTTTCAGGGAGTTTTCCATGTAACGTCCCAGCGATGCACCCAGAGCGTAAGCCGATTTCTGGTCGTCGCTTTTAAACGCATCCTTGTTCGCTGCTGCTGATTTGGTGTCCGCCGCGGCGTCTTTCGCTGCCGCTGGCGCTGCGAATGCGGTAGAAGCATTCAGTGCAACTGCCATGGTGGTGGCCAGCAGGGTTACTTTAAACAATGATTTCATCCATATCTCCAGGGTCGGGGTATTGCTCCCCATGTTAACTAAATTTCAGACACGTAATATAAAACGTCGTGGAGGAAATCTACACAATCTCTCCCCTTCTGATCGAGTTAATTACGACTATTTTTGTTTAAATTAGTTTCCTGCGCTTACGGAATATATCGGTAGCGGGGAAATTTGCGTAAAATCCTGGCGCGCCTGCCACGCTGGCCTAAAAAACAACCGGGGGAATTATGCCGCAGCACTCAATCGAAGAACGGCTGGCCGAGCTGGAAAGCCGACTGGCCTTTCAGGAACACACCATCGACGCGCTGAACCAGACGGTCACGGAACACGAGCTGGAAATGGCGAGACTGCGCGATCATCTGCGCCTGCTGGTGGATAAGCTTAAAGCCACCCAGCCCTCAATGATGGCGTCGCAGTCGGAAGAGACCCCGCCACCGCACTACTGAAGCAATAAAAAAGGCGCCCGGAGGCGCCTTTTTTGCAGTGCAGCTTAGTGGCAGCCACAACCGCCATTGCCACAACCGCCTTTGTTACCGTGGTCATGACCGTGGCCGTGACCGCCGCAGCAGCCATCGTGATCGTGGTCATGGTCGTGATGATGGTCGTGCGCACCGTGAACGTGGCCGTGAGCCAGTTCTTCTTCGGTCGCTTCGCGGATAGCAACGACTTCCACGTTGAACTTCAGGTTCTGGCCAGCCAGCATGTGGTTACCGTCAACCACAACGTGATCGTCTTCCACTTCGGTGATCTCAACCGGTACCGGACCCTGGTCGGTCTCTGCCAGGAAGCGCATGCCAACCTGCAGTTCGTCAACGCCCATGAATACGTCTTTAGGAACGCGCTGAACCAGGTTCTCGTCGTACTGACCGTATGCGTCGTTCGCGGTTACCGCAACGTCGAATTTGTCGCCAACGTCGTGGCCTTCCAGCGCCGTTTCCAGGCCAGAGATCAGAGAGCCGTGACCATGCAGGTAATCCAGCGGCGCACTCACCGGAGATTCATCAACCAACACACCGTCTTCTGTACGTACCTGATAGGCCAGGCTGACCACCAGGTCTTTTGCTACTTTCATGATATCTCCTGAGCAGGGGAAGAATAGTGGCGCAGATTGTAGCGGAATTCTGCACCCGTGTACCCCTTAGCTTAAAAAAAGCTGGGCTATAGCGCTAGTCCGGGTGAAAAATGCCGATCACCTGTTCCTCTTTGCGAACGTGCTCGCGCACCGCTTTATCCGCCTCGCGCATCTGGTGTCCGCACTTCACGCACTCCACGATATCGACGCTGTTTTCGCGCCACATCGCCAGCGAATCCTGAGCCTTGCACGCCGGGCAGGTTGCGCCGGCGATAAACCGTTTACGTTGCGACATTACTCACCTTTACTCAAATTCGTCCCAGCCATCGAACTGACGCCGCTCCTGCTGCATCTCACGCTGGAAGATCTCTTCCAGCTCGCGTCGCGCTTCACGGGCGCGGGAAATTTGCGCGCTGTCGGTATGGACCGGCATCAGCTCGCGCAGCATGCGCATATCGAGCCTGCGAAAATGCAGCTGCGCGCGCTGCGCCTGATGCGGATGCATCCCCAGCGTCATCAGCGTTTTGCGCCCCAGCTCCAGCGCACTGGAGAAGGTTTCACGCGAGAACTGCTTCACCCCGGCCTGCAGCAGCTCGTGCGCCTCAACGCGGCCTCTGGCACGGGCCAGAATGCTGAGGTGCGGGAAGTGCTGCTGGCAGAGGTGCACAATCTTCATGGTGTCTTCCGGCTCGTTGCAGGTAATCACGATGGACTTCGCTGACGCGGCACCCGCCGAACGCAGCAGTTCCACCTGGGTGGCATCCCCGTAATAGACCTTATAGCCATATTTCCGCATCAGATTCACCGCGCTGATATCGCGTTCCAGCACCGTGATGCGCATGGTGTTTGCCATCAGCAGGCGCCCGATGACCTGCCCGAAACGCCCGAAGCCGACGATAATCACCTGCGGTTCGTCATCATCGACCCACGGCATTTCCACTTCTTCATCGCCGGCATTGAAACGATGCGCCAGCCACTTGTCGATACCTTTCATCAACAGCGGCGTGGTCATCATTGAAAGCGTCACCGTCACCAGCAGCAGCGCCATCTGGTCGCCCTGAAACAGGCGCTGGGACGAGGCGGTAGAGAACAGCACGAACGCAAACTCGCCGCCCTGGCTCAGCACGCTGGCGAACTGCATGCGCTCGGAGCTGCGCAAGCCATAGATGCGCGCCAGCAGGTAGAGGATCAGGGTTTTTACCGCCACCAGCACCGCGACGCTCATCAGCACCCACAATACATGGGTATAGAGGACGCCGAGGTTCAGCGCCATTCCTACGGAAATAAAGAACAGGCCGAGCAGCAGCCCTTTAAAGGGATCGATGGACATCTCCAGCTCGTGGCGATACTCGCTTTCCGCCAGCAGCACGCCGGCGATGAAGGTGCCGAGTGCCATCGACAGCCCCAGCGCGTCCATAAACAGCGCCGAGCCAAGCACCAGCAGTAGCGAGGCGGCGGTAAACACTTCGCGCACGCCCGACGCGGCGATATAGCGAAACACCGGGCGCAGCAGATAGCGTCCGCCCACCAGCATGCCGGCAAACGCCAGCACCTTCATGCCGACCTTCATCCAGTCGAGCGGCTGATCGCTGCTGCCCGCCAGCAGTGGCACCAGCGCCAGCGCCGGGATGACCGCCAGATCCTGAAACAGCAGTACCGAAAACCCGAGCTGCCCGGCTTCGCTGCGGTTCATGCCCTTATCGCGCATCAGCTGTAGCGCCATCGCCGTGGACGACATCGCCAGGCCAATCCCGCCGACCACCGCCGCCTGCCACGAGAAGTCAGTGAGCATCAGCAGCCCGGCCAACAGCGCCGCGCTGAACAGCACCTGTGCGGCCCCCACGCCAAAAATCGAGCGCCGCAGCTGCCAGAGTTTTGACGGGTTAAGCTCCAGCCCGATGATAAACATCAGGAATACCACGCCCAGCTCCGAGAAGTGCAGGATCTCTTCTACGTCACTGATAAAACCCAGCCCCCACGGGCCAATGGCAATGCCCGCCAGCAGGTAACCCAGCACGGCACCGATACCGAGCCTGGCGGCAATCGGTACGGCCACCACGGCGGCGAACAGAAACAGCACGCCGGCCAGCATAATATCTCCACCTTCCATCAGCGGCCCCCCGGCAAATGTGGGGAGGACAGCCATTCGCCGTAGGCGGCAGCATGGGTTGCCAGTTCCTGCGGCGACTGACGGCGCGCCCAGTAGACGATCATCGGATTGAGCCAGTGCATACGGCACATCGCCGCGGTCAGCTCGAAAGGCCGCAGGATTTCATTCAGCGGATAGCGATTAAAACCGTCATAGCGATACGCCCCCTCCGGCTCGCCGGTGGTAATGACGTTACGCCAGTACTTACCGGCCAGCTGGTTACCGCCCACGCCGCTGGCAAAACCGCGGCTTAGCACGCGGTCGAGCCACTCTTTGAGCAGCGCCGGACAGCTGTAGGTATAGAGCGGAAACTGGAACACAATCACATCGTGCTCACTCAGCAGCGCCTGCTCCTGGGGAATATCAATAAAAAAGTCAGGATAGTGCGCGTAGAGATCGTGCACGGTGACGTGAGGCAGTTGCTGAGCCGGCTTAAGCAAAACCCGGTTGGCTACCGAGTCCTGAGATTCCGGATGGGCATACAGCAGCAGAACTTTAGGCGGCTGTGACATCATTCCCCTCCAGGGTGTCATAGTACTTTTCTTTCAGTCAGCCTTTGGCGTTCGGGTGCCGCGATGTTGCCTGAATGATTTTGTGTATTGTCATTAATTTGGGCTACCATGGCGCCCCACGCGATGCATGACGCAGCGCGTCACTAAAGGTGATTCCGCTTCCTCAGAGATACTGACGCACGCAGATGACAGTGCATCGCGCGGCTGAAGCGGCACAGCCTTTTAATGACAATTTAACATAGTCTGAACAAACGGCGCCTTATGATTGTTTTCTCCTCGCTACAAATTCGTCGCGGTACCCGCGTGCTGCTGGACAATGCCACCGCCACCATCAACCCCGGCCAGAAAGTCGGCCTGGTGGGCAAAAACGGCTGCGGTAAATCCACGCTGCTTGCGCTGCTGAAAAATGAGATTAGCGCAGACGGCGGCAGCTTCAGCTTCCCGGGAACCTGGCAGCTTGCCTGGGTCAACCAGGAGACGCCCGCGCTGGCGATGCCGGCTATGGACTATGTCATCGACGGCGACCGCGAATATCGCCAGCTTGAGCGCGACCTGCACGCCGCCAACGAGCGCAACGACGGCAACGCTATCGCCACGCTCCACGGTAAGCTGGACGCCATTGACGCCTGGACTATCCGTTCGCGTGCCGCCAGCCTGCTGCACGGCTTAGGTTTCAGCAACGAACAGCTGGAGCGCCCGGTGAGTGATTTCTCCGGTGGCTGGCGCATGCGCCTTAACCTTGCTCAGGCGCTGATCTGCCGCTCTGACCTGCTGCTGCTTGATGAACCGACCAACCACCTCGATCTCGATGCGGTGATCTGGCTGGAGCGCTGGCTGAAAAGCTACCCCGGCACGCTGATCCTGATTTCTCACGACCGCGACTTCCTCGATCCGGTGGTGGATAAAATCATTCATATCGAACAGCAGAACATGTTCGAGTACACCGGGAACTACAGCTCGTTCGAGCGCCAGCGCGCGACGCGTCTGGCCCAGCAGCAGGCCACCTACGAAAGCCAGCAGGAGCGCGTGGCGCATCTGCAAAGCTTCATCAACCGCTTTAAAGCAAAAGCCTCGAAGGCCAAACAGGCGCAGAGCCGCATTAAGATGCTGGAGCGCATGGAGCTGATCGCCCCGGCGCACGTGGATAACCCGTTCCACTTCAGCTTCCGCGCGCCGGAAAGCCTGCCGAACCCGCTGCTGAAAATGGAAAAGGTCAGCGCGGGTTACGGGGATCGCACTATCCTCGACTCCATCAAGCTGAACCTGGTCCCGGGTTCGCGTATTGGTTTGCTGGGACGCAACGGTGCAGGTAAATCCACGCTGATTAAGCTGCTGGCGGGCGAACTGGCCCCGGTCAGCGGCGACATCGGCCTCGCGAAGGGCATCAAGCTCGGCTATTTCGCCCAGCATCAGCTGGAGTTTCTGCGCGCCGACGAATCGCCATTGCAGCATCTGGCGCGCCTCGCCCCGCAGGAGCTGGAGCAGAAGCTGCGCGACTACCTCGGCGGCTTCGGCTTCCAGGGCGACAAGGTGAGCGAGAACACCGAGCGCTTTTCCGGCGGCGAAAAGGCGCGGCTGGTGCTGGCGCTGATCGTCTGGCAGCGCCCCAACCTGCTGCTGCTCGACGAACCGACCAACCACCTCGACCTCGACATGCGTCAGGCGCTGACCGATGCGCTTATCGAATTTGAAGGCGCGCTGGTGGTGGTATCGCACGACCGCCACCTGATCCGCTCCACCACCGACGACCTCTATCTGGTCCACGACGGCAAAGTGGAAGCCTTTGACGGCGACCTGGAAGATTACCAGCAGTGGCTGAGCGATGTGCAGAAGCAGGAGAGCCAGGGCGACGAGGCCGCCAAAGATAACGCCAACTCGGCACAAGCGCGTAAAGATCAGAAGCGCCGCGAGGCGGAGCTGCGCACCCTGACCCAGCCAATCCGCAAAGAGATCGCCCGCCTCGAAAAAGAGATGGAGAAGCTTAACGCGACCCTTGCTGGCGTTGAGGAGAAGCTAAGCGACAGCGGGCTGTACGATCCGGGCCGCAAAGCCGAAATGAACGAGGCGCTGCAACTGCAGGCGAAAACCAAAGCCGGTCTCGAAGCGTGTGAAATGGCATGGCTTGACGCGCAGGAGTCACTGGAGCAGATGCTGAACCAGCCATGATGCGCCGCGCCGGCGCTATCGTCGTCGGCGCGATCCTCCTCTATGGCCGTCACGTCAGCGGGCGGCCCTCTCTCTTAACCGCCCGCGTTTCTCCTCACTTTGGCATTCACGCCCTTTATCGAAAGGGATAAAGTCATCAACTTTAACCCCCGGTCACGATATAATCCTGATCAGACTTACTATTCAAATGAGCATCATGACCGAGATCACCCACGCCGGGCTGGAAGCGCATCGCCCCGACTCACAGCACTTTGTTCCCATGCCGGGGGCGCGCAATCCGCATCTGCAAACCATGCTGCCGCGCGTGCTGCGCCGTCGCGTGAAGTTTACTCCGCACTGGCAGCGGCTCGACATGCCGGACGGTGATTTCGTCGATCTCGCGTGGAGCGAAGATCCGGCGGGTGCGGCGCACAAACCCCGGCTGGTGGTCTTTCATGGCCTGGAGGGCAGCCTGCACAGCCCCTACGCGCACGGCATGATCGAAGCGGCGAAGAAACGCGGCTGGCTGGGCGTAGTGATGCATTTTCGTGGTTGCAGCGGTGAACCGAACCGCATGAAGCGGATCTATCACTCCGGGGAAACCGAAGACGGCAGCTATTTTCTGTCGTGGCTGAAATCCACGTGGGGCGATGTGCCTACCGCCGCGGTGGGCTATTCGCTCGGCGGTAACATGCTGGCCTGCCTGATGGCGAAACAGGGCAGCGACTGTCTGCTTGATGCTGGCGTCGTGGTTTCTGCCCCGCTGCTGCTGGAGCAGTGCTGCTACCACATGGAAAAAGGCTTCAGCCGTTTCTACCAGCGTTATCTGCTCAACCTGCTGAAAGCCAACGTGGCGCGCAAGCTGCACGCCTATCCCGGCACATTACCGGTCAGTATCAAGCAGCTGAAACAGATCCGCGGCCTGCGCGACTTCGACGATCTCATCACCTCGAAAATCCACGGTTTTGCAGACGCGCTGGACTACTACCGCCAGTGCAGCGCCATGCCGATGCTGCCCAATGTCGCAAAACCAATGCTTATCATCCATGCTAAAGATGATCCCTTTATGGATCATCACGTGATACCCGACCCGACGCTGCTGCCGCCGTCGATTGAATACCAGCTGACCGACCATGGCGGGCATGTGGGTTTCGTAAGCGGTACGCTGCGCCGCCCGCAGATGTGGCTTGAACAGCGTGTGCCTGACTGGCTGACTCATTATCTGGATGTGCGATGATTATTCCCTGGAAAGAACTCGATCCCGACACGCTCGATAACCTGCTCGAATCTTTTGTGTTGCGCGAAGGCACCGATTATGGTGAACATGAACGCAGCCTCGAACAAAAAGTCTCGGACGTAAAACGTCAACTGCAAACGGGCGAAGCGGTACTGGTCTGGTCTGAACTGCATGAAACCATTAACATTATGCCGCGCGGTCAGTTCCACGGCTGACGACGTTCAGAACCTGTTCCCGCCTGTGCAGTGACGTCGCGTACTCATCAAGGGAGTAGTTTCCTATGTCAGCCAGGCACCCGATTATTGCCGTGACCGGCTCCAGCGGAGCCGGTACCACCACCACCAGCCTCGCCTTCCGTAAGATTTTCACCCAGCTCAATCTGCACGCCGCCGAAATCGAGGGCGACAGCTTCCATCGCTATACCCGGCCTGAAATGGACATGGCGATCCGCAAAGCGCGCGATCTCGGTCGCCACATCAGCTACTTCGGCCCGGAAGCTAACGACTTTGGCCTGCTGGAAGAGACGTTCAGCCAATACGGGCGCAGCGGCAGCGGCCAGTCGCGTAAATACCTTCATACTTACGATGAAGCAGTGCCGTGGAATCAGGTTCCGGGCACCTTCACGCCGTGGCAGCCGCTCCCGGAGCCAACGGACGTGCTGTTCTACGAAGGGCTGCACGGCGGTGTGGTCACGCCACAGCACGACGTGGCGCAGCATGTGGATCTGCTGGTGGGCGTGGTGCCCATCGTTAACCTTGAATGGATCCAGAAGCTGGTGCGTGACACCAGCGAGCGCGGTCACTCGCGCGAGGCGGTAATGGACTCCGTGGTGCGTTCGATGGAGGATTACATCAACTTCATCACCCCGCAGTTCTCGCGCACCCATATCAACTTCCAGCGCGTGCCGACGGTGGATACCTCCAACCCATTCGCAGCGAAAACTATCCCGTCGCTGGACGAGAGTCTGGTGGTGATCCACTTCCGCAATCTGGAGGGCATCGATTACCCCTGGCTACTGGCCATGCTGCAGGGTTCATTTATTTCTCACATGAATACGTTAGTGGTGCCGGGCGGCAAGATGGGGCTGGCGATGGAGCTGATTATGATGCCGCTGGTGCAGCGGTTGATGGAAGGGAAAAAAATCGAATAACGGTGTGGCGCTGACTGCATGAAGCCTGTCAGCGCCGCCCTGCTGTCAGGCTTCAATCACCTCATACGAGTGGGTGATGTTCACCGCTTTCTCCAGCATCAACGCCACCGAGCAGTATTTCTCTGCCGAGAGCGACACCGCCCGCTCTACCGCCGCGTCTTTGAGCGCCTTACCGGTAACGATAAAGTGTAGATTAATGTGCGTGAACAGGCGCGGCGCCTCTTCCCGGCGTTCGGAGGTAAGCTTCACCTCGCAGTTGGTCACGTCGTGACGCCCCTTCTGCAGAATCGACACCACGTCAATCGCGCTGCAACCGCCCGCCGCCATCAGTACCATCTCCATCGGGCTTGGCGCTTTATCGCCGGAGTTGCCGTCCATCAGCACCTGATGCCCGGAGGCAGATTCACCCAGGAAGGTCAGGCCTTCCACCCATTTAACACGTGCCTGCATTTGCCTTCTCCTGACTTGCTGATTTGACGACAGATTACTCGTCGCCCGCAAAACAGGCAACGAAAGGCGACCTGCGTCAAGCTGAAACGAGACAATACAAGACACCCATGAAAAGCTATGCTAAAACAGTCTGGCTGTAATCATGTAACATTGATGTTATGCATGTATGCGGCGGATTTTACTCATTAAAGGCGACGAAATCTGACGAGCGCCACTTCCCGGGATGCGGGAATATATGACAGCAACCCCAGAGCAGGGGCATAACCCGGACTCTGGAGCCAGTTTATAACAGAGGATAACAGCGCATGGTGCTTGGCAAACCGCAAACAGACCCGACTCTTGAATGGTTCTTGTCTCATTGCCACATTCATAAGTACCCATCTAAGAGCACGCTGATTCACCAGGGTGAAAAAGCGGAAACGTTGTACTACATCGTTAAAGGCTCAGTGGCAGTGCTGATCAAAGATGAAGAAGGCAAGGAGATGATCCTGTCCTATCTGAATCAGGGTGACTTTATTGGCGAGCTTGGCCTGTTTGAAGAGGGCCAGGAGCGTAGCGCCTGGGTTCGCGCGAAAACCGCCTGTGAAGTCGCTGAGATCTCTTATAAAAAATTCCGCCAGCTGATCCAGGTGAACCCGGACATCCTGATGCGCCTCTCCTCGCAGATGGCGCGTCGCTTGCAGGTCACCTCCGAGAAAGTGGGCAACCTCGCCTTCCTCGACGTAACCGGCCGTATCGCCCAGACCCTGCTGAACCTTGCAAAGCAGCCTGACGCGATGACCCACCCGGACGGAATGCAGATCAAAATCACCCGTCAGGAAATTGGCCAGATCGTGGGCTGCTCCCGCGAAACCGTAGGCCGTATTCTGAAAATGCTGGAAGATCAGAACCTGATCTCCGCACACGGTAAAACCATCGTGGTTTACGGAACCCGTTAAGCCGCTTCGCAACGGCGTGTTACGCAAGTAGCACGCCGTTGTTGTCTCTGCTCGTTGGCTATGTGGCGCAGGCTGATTTACCACCCCGAAGTTAACTACGCACTCCGACAAACGCTGGTGCTCTGTATTCCCGTGGCGGTGGGCCTGATACTGGGCCATCTGCAACAGGGCTTGCTCTTCTCGCTGGTGCCTGCCTGCTGCAATATTGCCGGGCTGGATACACCTCATAAACGCTTCTTCAAACGCCTGTTTATCGGCGGCTCGCTGTTTGCCCTCAGTAGTCTCGCAGTCCAGCTTCTGCTTTATCAGCAACTTCCTCTGCCGATTATTCTGAGCGTCATGGCGCTGGTGCTTGGCGTGACGGCGGAGATCAGCAGCCTGCATGCGCGCCTGCTCCCGGCCTCGCTTATCGCCGCGATCTTTACCCTAAGCCTCGCCGGCAACATGCCGGTCTGGCAACCAATGCTCATCTACACCCTCGGCACGCTGTGGTACGGCGCGTTCAACTGGTTCTGGTTCTGGCTGTGGCGTGAACAGCCGCTGCGGGAGACACTCAGTCTGCTCTATCGCGAACTGGCGAGCTACTGTGAAGCGAAATACAGCATGCTTACCCGACATATCGACCCGGATACCGCGCTACCGCCATTGCTGGCACATCAGCAGAAGGTGGTGGATCTCATCAGCCAGTGTTATCAGCAGCTGCACATGCTGGCCGCCAACCGCCAGAATGATTACCGGCGCCTGCTGCGCGCGTTCCAGATTGCGCTCGACCTGCAGGAGCATATCTCGGTCAGCCTGCACCAGCCGGAAGAGGTACAAAAGCTGGTGAAGCAGACCCACGCCGAAAAAGTCATTCGCTGGACAGCGCAAACTGTCGCCGGCCGGCTGCGCACGCTTGCCGACGATATTCTCTATCACCGCTATCCGACGCGTTTTTCGATGGATAAGCAGAGCGAAGCGCTGGAAAAGATCGCCCGTCAGCATC
Source organism: Siccibacter colletis (assembly GCF_000696575.1). Lineage (GTDB taxonomy): Bacteria > Pseudomonadota > Gammaproteobacteria > Enterobacterales > Enterobacteriaceae > Siccibacter > Siccibacter colletis. Next base: position 17,693 of record NZ_JMSQ01000008.1, read on the forward strand.
CCGATAACCCGGTCGGACAATTTTTTGATTATCACTTCAGCCGCATCGCCCGCGTGCTGCGCACCCAGCGCCCTCTGTACGTGCGCGACATGATGGAGGACCGGCAGCGCCGCCTGCCGCTGTTCCCGGCGTTAAAAAGTTACCTCTCTTTTAAATCTGCGGCCCTGCGCAACGCCGCGCGTATCGCCGTGATGCTGAGCATCGCCAGCCTGGTGGGCAACGCGTTTCATCTGCCGAAACCGTACTGGATCCTGATGACCATTATGTTCGTTACCCAGAACGGCTACGGCGCCACGCGGGTGCGGATCTTCCACCGTGCTGGCGGCACCATGGCGGGGCTGCTGATTGCCGGCGTGGCGCTGCATTTCCACTTCCCGGAAGGATTCGCCCTGCTGGCGATGCTGGCGATTACGCTGGTGAGCTATCTGATCATCCGCAAAAGCTACGGCTGGGCGACGATCGGCTTTACCGTCACGGCGGTGTACACCCTGCAGCTGATTACCCTGAACGCCGAGCAGTTTATCCTGCCGCGCTTAGTCGATACCTTGATTGGCTGTCTGATTGCCTTTGGCGGGATGGTGTGGCTGTGGCCGCAGTGGCAGACCGGTCTGCTGCGGCAGAATGCGCACGATGCGCTGGAGGCGGATCAGGACGCGCTACGCCTGATCCTCAGTGATAACCCCGGGGCGACACCGCTGGCGTGGCAGCGTATGCGCGTGAACCAGGCGCACAACGCGGTGTATAACTCCCTTAACCAGGCGATGCAGGAGCCGGGCTTCAACACGCACTATCTGGCGGACATGAAGCTGTGGGTGACCCACAGTCAGTTCGTGGTCGAGCACATCAACGCCATCACAACGCTGGCCCGGGAACACAACATGCTGACGCCGCAGCTGGCCGAACGCTATCTGCAATCCTGTGAGATTGCCATTCAGCGCTGCCAGCAGCGGCTGGAGTATGACGCGCCGTCAGCGAGCAACGACGCAACCATCATCGAACCGCCAGAGTCGTTGCCCTCAGGCCCGCTCACCACCATGGAGCAGCACCTGCAGCGCATTCTCAGCCACCTGAGCACCATGCATACCATTTCGTCCGTGGCCTGGCGCCAGCGGCCTCAGCATGGGATCTGGTTGAAGCGACGGCTGCGCGGCGAAAGCTAATCAGCCGTTAACCACCTTACCTACCGCCGCGGCAAAGCGCGCCATCCCTTGGGCGATCTCATCTTCTTCCACCACCAGCGATGGGGCAAAACGCATCACGTTTGGCCCGGCATTCAGCACCATTACGCCTTCACTGGCAGCGGCATACAGCAGGTCACGCGCACACCCGGCGTACTGCGGTTGCAGCTCCGCACCGATAAGCAAACCCATACCACGAATATCACTGAACACGTCGTACTGCTGATTAATCTGCTGCAGGTGCGCAACGAACTGCTGGCGACGGGCAAGCACACCATCCAGCACCTCCGGGGTATTAATGATATCGAATGCCGCGCCCGCCACTGCGCAGGCCAGCGGGTTGCCACCGTAGGTAGAGCCGTGCGAACCAACGTGGAAAGCGCTGGCGATCTCCTGCGTCGTCAGCACGGCGCTGACCGGGAAGCCGCCGCCGAGCGCTTTGGCGCTGGTCAGAATATCCGGCGTCACGCCATAGTGCTGATAGGCGAACAGCGTGCCGCTGCGTCCCATGCCGCATTGCACTTCGTCAAACACCAGCAGCGCCTGATGCTGGTCGCAGAGTTCGCGCAGCCCCTGTAAGAATTCCGGCGTTGCGGCGGTCACTCCGCCCTCGCCCTGAATCGGCTCCACCACAATGGCGCAGGTGTGATCGTCCATCACCGCCTTCACCGCGTGCAGATCGTTGAACGGCACATGGATGATGTCAGCCGGTTTTGGCCCAAAGCCGTCGGAGTACTTCGGCTGCCCGCCGACCGAAACGGTGAACAGCGAGCGCCCGTGGAAGGCGTTATGGAAAGCGATGATCTTGCTTTTGTACGGGCTGTGGCGGGTGGAAGCGTAGTAACGCGCGAGCTTAAAGGCCGTTTCGTTGGCTTCGGTGCCGGAGTTCATAAACAGCACGCGTTCGGCAAAGGTGGCATCAATGATGTTGCGCGCCAGGCGCAGCGCAGGCTCGTTGGTGAAGACATTACTGGTGTGCCAGAGCGTTTCGCCCTGCGTTTTCAGCGCCTCAACCAGCGCAGGATGGCAGTGTCCGAGCGCCGTTACGGCAATACCACCCGCAAAGTCGATATACTCCTTGCCCTGCTGATCCCAGACGCGGCTTCCCTTGCCTTTGACCGGGATAAACTCGGCAGGTGCATAAATCGGCAGGATGACTTCATCGAATGTTGCCCGGGTGATTGCCGCTTGCTCAGTTGCCATGGAAACTCCATCATTTTTACGCGAACGCGATTATGAAAACATAATCACAAAATATGCATAAAAAATCACACAATGGCAACGAAAAGATCAGCGGTTCAGGAAGTTCGCCAGCAGCTGGTGGCCCTGCTCGCTGAGGATACTTTCCGGGTGGAACTGCACCCCTTCCAGATCCCACTCCCGATGACGAAGGCCCATAATTTCCCGGGTATCGCTCCAGGCTGTCACTTCAAAACTGGCAGGCAACGTTGCAGGTTCAACAATCAGAGAGTGGTACCGGGTGACGGTAAGCGGATTATTCAGGCCGGCAAACACGCCTTTGCCGGTGTGGGTAATGACGGAGGTCTTGCCGTGCATCACCTTCGCGGCGCGTACCACGCGTGCGCCAGAAGCCTGGGCAATGGCCTGATGACCCAGACAGACGCCGAGTATCGGCAGCTGTCCGGCATAGCGGCGGATCACCTCCAGCGAGATACCGGCATCATCGGGCGTACAGGGGCCAGGAGAGATAACAATTTTTTGCGGCCCGAGCGCGTCGATATCCGCCAGGGTCAGCTCATCATTGCGCTTTACCGTAACCTGCGCGCCCAGCTCGCAAAAGTACTGGTACAGGTTCCAGGTGAAAGAGTCATAGTTGTCGATAAGCAGTATCATAGCGGCTCCGTAACGTCGCGAACCGCGTCAGTTTACTCGCTTTCCCGCGCTTCGCTCACCACTTTGCTGAAAATGGTCTGTAACGGCGCCAGATCGCCCATCGCGCCCGCCTGATTTGCACTGCTCCAGGCTTGTGGGTCTACCTCGCGCCAGTCCAGCAGATACCCGGCGTGAAGTGCCAGCTGCTCAAAGAAGATACGCTGGGCCAGCCCGTTGCCGATGCGGAACGGATGCAGGACGTTGATCTCACAATAGTAGTGCGCGAGGCGCTCGATAAACGCGTCACGCTCCAGCCCCGCCAGATAGTCCTCGTCTTCCAGCGCCTGCATCAGGGCGTTGCCCTCTTTCTCAAGGTATTCGAAATGGCAAAAACGGGTATCGCCTTCGTAAATGTCCACTTCCCGCAGTTCGCCTGCCCAGTCGAACACGTCCTGATAGAGATGCTGATGAATGGCGCACAGGTGCGGCAGACCGCGAATCACCGGGCCGGGGCCGAGCGTGGCTGCACGCAGCGCGGTGAATTCATACGCCGCCTGCTCCAGACGCTGCGCCTGACGAATGCCGAGACGGTTTTTCATTACTTTCGAACCGGCATAGAGATAAGGGTCGCGCCCGTCGCCAAATTTATCGCTCATACTCCCCCCTTAACGTCTCTATACGCGCCAGCGCCTCTTCTTCGCTCAACTCCACCAGCGGGATCTCAACCCCCTCTAACCGGCGGCTGGCCTGAAAATTGAGATTGCGTTGCCGTTCCCATAGCCGGGACTTTTGTTTTTCGGTGAGTTTTTTAGTCATTGCGTCTCCCTCAACGTAACCTCATGTGCCACAAGTATAAGCAGCAATTTAAGGATGTGCCGTCAGGAAGAGACGATGCGGGTGGCGGGCACCCGCAGGGGAAGGAATTACGGCAGAACTTTCGCGGAGAGGATAACTACCGGTTTGGACGGCACATTCTGATACGGACCGACGTCGTGGGTTTGCACCTGCGAAATCTTATCGGCCACGTCCATGCCTTTCACAACTTTACCAAACACCGCATAGCCGAAATCGCGCTGGCCGTGGTCGAGGAATGCGTTATCGGCCACGTTCAGGAAGAACTGGCTGGTGGCGCTGTCTTTGTCAGCGGTGCGCGCCATCGAGATAGTGCCGCGGGTGTTACGCAGGCCGTTATCGGCTTCGTTTTTAATCGGTGGGTTCGGCTGCTTCTGCTGCATTTCAGCGGTGAAGCCGCCGCCCTGAATCATAAAGCCCGGGATCACGCGATGAAAGGTGGTGTTGTTGTAGTAACCACTGTTCACGTAATCGACGAAGTTCTTCACCGAAATCGGCGCTTTTTGATTATTTAATTCCAGCTCAATGTTGCCGGCAGAGGTGGTAAGCAGAACGTGAGTATCGCCTTTTGCCGCCAGTGCAGCCGGGGAGATTGCGGAAAGCGCTAAAACAGCCGCGACTGCCGCCAGTGTCGATTTGAGCATGAAAATTCCTTACGAAAGCGATGAGTGTTGCAAGTGGATTGATTCTAAAGAGCACCGATCGCAGGCGCCAGCCTTTTACTTATTTTTACGAAGATGTTTTAAGCTGTTTCAGCAAGGCAAACGTTATCGTATGATACACATCTGTGACAGAAGTCATGTATTGATGGGTTGGTTTCAGAAAACGCCTATCAAATTGTTTAATTACGTCACATGAATGCATAAAATCTGCACGCCCCTGCGCTGTCAACGCGCTTTACACATCTATTCACAGGCTCGCTATGACCAACAGCAACCGCTTACAGCTCACATGGATTAGCTATTTCTCCTACGCCCTCACTGGTGCGCTGGTAATTGTCACCGGGATGGTGATGGGAAATATCGCAGAATATTTTAATCTGCCGGTTTCCAGCATGAGTAACACCTTCACCTTCCTGAACGCCGGGATCCTGATTTCCATCTTCCTGAATGCCTGGCTGATGGAAATCATCCCGCTGAAAACCCAGCTGCGCTTCGGCTTTGTGCTGATGGTGCTCGCGGTTGCCGGGTTAATGCTGGGCCACAGCATCGCCCTGTTCTCTGCATCCATGTTTGTACTCGGCCTGGTGAGTGGGATCACCATGTCTATCGGTACCTTCCTCATCACCCATATGTATGAAGGCCGTAGCCGCGGTGCGCGTCTGCTGTTTACCGACTCCTTCTTCAGTATGGCCGGGATGATTTTCCCGATGCTGGCGGCGTGGCTGCTGGCGCGTACCATTGAGTGGTACTGGGTCTATGCGGCGATTGGTCTGGTGTACGTGGCTATCTTCGCGCTGACCTTCGGCTGTGAGTTCCCGGTACTGGGTAAAAAAGCGGTCACCACCAGCCAGCCGGTCGCCAAAGAAAAATGGGGTATTGGCGTACTGTTCCTGGCCGTTGCTGCACTCTGCTACATCCTCGGCCAGCTGGGCTTTATCGCCTGGGTACCTAAGTATGTGGAAGGGCTGGGCAAGAGCATTGGGGACCAGGGCCAGCTGGTGAGTAACTTCTGGATGTCGTACATGATCGGCATGTGGGCGTTCAGCTTCATCCTGCGCTTCTTCGATCTGCAGCGCATTCTGACCGTGCTGGCGGGCCTGGCTACGGTGCTGATGTACTTCTTCATCAACGGCAACCCGGAACACATGACGTGGTTTATTCTGGCACTGGGCTTCTTCTCCAGCGCGATTTACACCTCGATCATCACCCTGGGTTCGCTGCAGACTAAAGTCGCCTCGCCGAAGCTGGTTAACTTTATTCTGACCTGCGGCACCGTTGGCACCATGCTGACCTTCATCGTAACGGCACCGATTGTTGCCAGCCACGGCACCAAAGCGGCGCTGATGACGGCAAACGGCCTCTACGCTGTGGTCTTTATTATGTGCTTCGTGCTCGGCTTCGTGACGCGTCACCGCCAGCATGCCACTACCGCAGCGGCACATTAATCGCTGTCAGTCCCTCTCTGCGGAGAGGGACGTTTTTTCCTACCCCATTACCCCCCGCTCCGCTTGTTAACGTCAGGTTAAGTGAGTAATCCCAAATCAGTAGTCTCGCTTAAAAAACAGTCAAAAACCGCCCCTCAATAAATTGTCATACAATTCCAGCGCTTACAAAAAACATTACAATTCATAGGGATACCACCTAAGTAGTAGGCAAAGTCGTATTTGATCTATATCAATAAGATGGCGTGCTGAATCGTTAAGGTAGGAGGTAATAGAATAGAAATCGAGGCAAAAATGAGCAATGTCAGACTCGCTATAATTGGTAACGGCATGGTCGGGCACCGCTTTATCGAAGAGCTTCTCGATAAAGCCGAACCCGGTCAGTTTGAAATTACCGTTTTCTGTGAAGAGCCCCGTATCGCATACGATCGTGTCCACCTCTCCTCTTACTTTTCTCATCATACCGCTGAAGAACTCTCGCTGGTCCGCGAAGGCTGGTATGAAAAACGCGGCGTGCAGGTGCTGGTGGGCGAACGCGCCATCACCATTAACCGTCAGGAGAAGGTGATCCACTCCAGCGCCGGACGCACCGTTTATTACGACAAACTGATCATGGCGACCGGCTCCTATCCGTGGATCCCACCGATTAAAGGTTCAGATACCCAGGACTGCTTTGTTTACCGCACTATCGAAGATCTCAACGCCATCGAAGCCTGCGCGCGTCGCAGTAAACGCGGCGCGGTGGTCGGCGGCGGTCTGCTCGGCCTGGAAGCCGCGGGCGCGCTGAAAAACCTGGGCGTTGAAACGCACGTTATCGAATTCGCACCCATGCTGATGGCCGAACAGCTCGATCAGATGGGCGGCGAGCAGCTGCGTCGTAAAATCGAAAGCATGGGCGTGCGCGTCCACACCAGCAAAAATACCCAGGAGATCGTCCAGCAGGGCACCGAGGCGCGTAAAACCATGCATTTCGCCGACGGCAGCGAGCTGGAAGTCGATTTCATCGTCTTCTCCACCGGTATCCGCCCACGCGATAAGCTGGCGAATCAATGCGGCCTCGCCATCGCTCAGCGCGGCGGGATCATGGTGAACGATGTCTGCCAGACGTCCGACCCGGATATTTACGCTATCGGCGAGTGCGCCAGCTGGAACAACCGCGTGTACGGTCTGGTGGCCCCGGGCTACAAAATGGCGCAGGTAACCGTCGATCATCTGCTGGGTCATGAAAATGCCTTTGCAGGGGCCGACCTGAGCGCCAAGCTGAAGCTGCTCGGTGTCGACGTAGGCGGTATCGGCGATGCTCACGGCCGTACGCCGGGCGCGCGCAGCTACGTCTATCTCGACGAAAGCAAAGAGGTCTACAAACGGCTTATCGTCAGCCCGGATAACAAAACCCTGCTCGGCGCGGTGCTGGTGGGCGACACTAGCGACTACGGCAACCTGCTGCAGCTGGTGCTGAACGCCATCGAACTGCCGGAAAACCCGGACGCGTTGATCCTCCCGGCGCACGCCAGCAGCGGCAAGCCCTCTATCGGCGTCGATAAACTGCCTGACAGCGCGCAAATCTGCTCCTGCTTCGACGTCACGAAAGGCGACCTGGTTGCCGCCATTGGGCGCGGCTGCCACACCGTTGCGGCGCTGAAAGCCGAAACCAAAGCCGGTACCGGCTGCGGCGGCTGCATCCCGCTGGTGACCCAGGTGCTGAACGCCGAGCTGGCGAAACAGGGCATCGAGGTAACCAACAACCTCTGTGAACATTTCGCCTTCTCGCGCCAGGAGCTGTATCACCTCATTCGCGTCGAAGGCATCAAATCCTTCGACGAGCTGCTGGCGAAATACGGCAAAGGCTACGGCTGTGAAGTGTGTAAACCGACCGTCGGTTCACTGCTCGCCTCCTGCTGGAATGAATACGTGCTCAAACCGCAGCACACGCCGCTGCAGGATACCAACGACAACTTCCTGGCAAACATCCAGAAAGACGGCACCTACTCGGTGATCCCACGCTCTGCCGGAGGCGAAATCACGCCGGAAGGGCTGATGGAAGTGGGCCGTATTGCCCGCGAATTCAACCTTTACACCAAAATCACCGGTTCGCAGCGCATCGGTCTGTTCGGGGCGCAGAAAGACGACCTGCCGGAAATCTGGCGTCAGCTGATCAGCGCCGGCTTCGAAACCGGCCACGCCTATGCGAAAGCGCTGCGCATGGCGAAAACCTGCGTCGGCAGCACCTGGTGCCGCTACGGTGTCGGCGACAGCGTCGGCTTCGGCGTCGAGCTGGAGAACCGCTACAAAGGCATCCGCACGCCGCACAAAATGAAGTTTGGCGTTTCCGGCTGCACGCGTGAATGCGCGGAAGCCCAGGGTAAAGACGTCGGCATCATCGCCACCGAGAAAGGCTGGAACCTCTACGTCTGCGGCAACGGCGGCATGAAACCACGCCACGCTGACCTGCTGGCGGCCGACCTCGATCGCGAAACGCTGCTGCACTACCTCGATCGCTTCATGATGTTCTACATCCGCACCGCCGATAAGCTGCAGCGCACTTCAGTCTGGCTGGAAAACCTGGAAGGCGGCATCGACTACGTCAAGAGCGTTATCATCGACGACAAGCTGGGCCTGAATGCGCAGCTGGAAGCAGAAATGGCCCGCCTGCGCGACGCGGTGATCTGCGAATGGACCGAAACGGTCAACGATCCGCAGGCGCAGGTACGTTTCAGACACTTCATTAACAGCGACCGCCGTGACCCGAATGTGCAGGTGGTGAATGAGCGCCAGCAGCATCGTCCGGCTACGCCATATGAACGTATCCCCGTCACCCTTGTGGAGGAAACCGTATGAGCCAGTGGAATACGATTTGTCAGATAGACGACATCATCCCGGCCACCGGCGTCTGTGCGCTGGTGGGCGATCAACAGGTCGCCATCTTCCGCCCCGGCAAAGAAGAACAGGTCTACGCCATCAGCAATATCGACCCGTTCTTTGAGTCCAGCGTGCTTTCCCGCGGGTTGATTGCCGAACACCAGGGCGAGCTGTGGGTTGCCAGTCCGCTGAAAAAACAGCGCTTCCGCCTGCGCGACGGGCTGTGCATGGAAGATGAGAGCCGCTCGGTCGCCCATTACGAGACGCGCGTCCAGGACGGCATGGTCCAGGTGAAAAACTGATAATCCGGGGGCGCAAGGCCCCCGTTTTTTTACCCGCTCCCGACCGGAGCCAGCGAATTCTTTTTAATCCTGAGGCATTACTATGTTTACCGACACGATCAATAAGTGTGCGGCCAACGCGGCACGCATCGCACGACTGAATAAAGAGAGTCCGCTCGGCTTCTGGATCGGCTCAGCGATGGCGGGCGCCTATGTTGGCATGGCTATTATTCTCATCTTCACCCTTGGCAATCTGCTCGAACCTGCGGTGCGTCCGCTGGTGATGGGAGCCACCTTTGGTATCGCCCTGACGCTGGTCATCATCGCTGGCTCCGAGCTGTTCACCGGCCACACGATGTTTCTTACCTTCGGCGTGAAAGCCGGCACCATCAACCAGCGGCAGATGTGGACTATCCTGCCACAGACCTGGCTCGGAAACCTGATGGGGTCGGTGTTTGTCGCCCTGCTATACGCCTGGGGTGGCGGTAGCCTGCTGCCGGTGGATACCAGCCTGCTGCACACCGCGGCACTGGCGAAAACCAGCGCGCCGGCAGCGGTGCTGTTCTTCAAGGGGGCGCTGTGTAACTGGCTGGTATGCCTGGCAATCTGGATGGCAATCCGCACTGAAGGCGCCGGGAAGTTCATCGCCATCTGGTGGTGCCTGCTGGCATTTATCGCTTCCGGCTACGAGCACTCTGTCGCTAACATGACGCTGTTCGCCCTCTCCTGGTTCGGCCATCACAGCGAGACCTACACCCTTTCAGGTATCGGCCATAACCTTTTGTGGGTAACCCTGGGCAACACCCTTTCCGGTGCCGTATTTATGGGGCTGGGTTATTGGTATGCTACGCCTGAAGCGGAGCGTCCCGGTACGGAGACCGTCGCGATAACCAAGGCTGCGGCCAATAATTAAGAGGTAATGTCGTGGATCACCTGCCCATATTTTGCCAGTTACGCGATCGTGACTGCCTGCTGGTTGGCGGCGGCGATGTTGCGGAGCGTAAAGCCCGTCTGCTGCTGGACGCTGGCGCCCGCCTCACTGTTAACGCCCTGCGCTTCGACCCGCAGTTTACCGTCTGGGCCGATGCCGGTGCGTTAACGCTGGCGCAGGGCGCGTTTGATGAAGCCCTGCTGGATACCTGTTGGCTGGTGATCGCCGCCACCGATGACGATGCAGTCAATCAACAGGTCAGCGACGCCGCTGAAGCGCGGCGGATCTTCTGTAACGTGGTGGACGCACCGAAACAAGCCAGCTTTATCATGCCGTCGATAATTGACCGTTCGCCGCTGATGGTGGCCGTCTCGTCGGGCGGCACCTCACCGGTGCTGGCTCGCCTGCTGCGCGAAAAACTGGAAGCGCTGCTGCCGCAGCATCTCGGCAAGGTGGCCCACTATGCCGGTCAGTTGCGCGGTCGGGTGAAGCAGACGTTCAGCGCCATGAGCGAACGCCGCCGCTTCTGGGAGAAATTCTTCGTCAACGATCGCCTGGCGCAGTCGCTGGCCAATGAGGATGCGGCGGCGGTAGAGGCCATTACCGGGACGCTGTTCAGCGAGCCGCTGGAAAATCGCGGTGAAGTGGTGCTGGTGGGCGCCGGACCGGGGGATGCGGGCCTGCTGACCCTCAAAGGTTTACAGCAGATCCAGCAGGCGGACATCGTGGTCTACGACCGCCTGGTGTCCGATGAGATCATGAACCTGGTGCGCCGCGACGCCGATCGCGTGTTTGTCGGCAAGCGCGCCGGCTATCATTGCGTGCCGCAGGAGGAGATTAATCAGATCCTGCTGCGCGAAGCCCAGCGCGGCAAGCGTGTGGTGCGACTTAAGGGTGGCGATCCGTTTATCTTCGGGCGCGGCGGCGAAGAGCTGGAAACGCTGTGCCACGCCGGGATCCCGTTCTCGGTAGTTCCCGGGATCACCGCCGCCTCTGGCTGCTCCGCCTATGCGGGTATCCCGCTGACCCATCGCGATTACGCCCAGAGCGTGCGGCTGGTTACCGGCCACCTGAAAAGCGGCGGCGCGATGGACTGGCACAATCTGGCCGCAGAACAGCAGACGCTGGTGTTTTATATGGGTCTGAACCAGGCGGCAACGATTCAGGAGAAGCTGCTGGAGCACGGCATGGCAGCGGATATGCCGGTGGCGCTGGTCGAGAACGGCACCGCGGTTAAACAGCGCGTGGTGGACGGGGTGCTGACGCAGCTGGGCGAACTGGCGACTCAGGTAGAAAGCCCGAGCCTGATTATCGTCGGGCGGGTGGTGGCTCTGCGCAACAAGCTCAACTGGTTTTCAAGCCACTAAACGTCAGGCGTAAAAAAGGCAGGTTACCCTGCCTTTTTCTTTTGGTTTACGGCTGCCTTACAGCGGCTTGCCGACGAAACCAATCGCGTCATACACCTTCTTCAGGGTTTCAGACGCGCGGGCACTCGCTTTTTCTGCCCCGTCTTTCATCACCTGATTCAGGAACGCTTCGTCGTTGCGATAGCGGTGATAGCGCTCCTGCAGCTCGGTGAGCATGCCGGACACAGCTTCCGCCACTTCCCCTTTGAGATGACCATACATTTTGCCATCAAAGTGCTGTTCCAGCTCCGCGATGCTCTGGCCGGTGACGCCGGAGAGAATATCCAGCAGGTTGGAAACCCCAGGTTTGTTCACCACGTCGTAACGTACCACCGGCGGCTCATCGGAGTCGGTCATCGCGCGTTTCAGTTTCTTCACCACCGCTTTCGGATCTTCCAGCAGGCCGATAACGTTGTTGCGATTGTCGTCAGACTTGGACATCTTTTTGGTCGGGTCCAGCAGGGACATCACGCGCGCGCCAGATTTCGGAATGAACGGCTCAGGCACTTTGAAAATCTCACCGTAAATGGCGTTGAAGCGGCTCGCCACGTCGCGGCTCAGCTCAAGATGCTGCTTCTGATCTTCGCCTACCGGCACCTGATTGGTCTGATACAGCAGAATATCCGCCGCCATCAGCACCGGGTAATCAAACAGCCCGGCGTTAATGTTCTCTTCGTAACGCGCCGATTTATCTTTGAACTGGGTCATACGGCTCAGCTCGCCGAAGTAGGTGTAGCAGTTCAGCGCCCATCCCAGCTGCGCGTGCTCAGGCACGTGGGACTGCACGAAGATGGTGCTTTTGGCCGGGTCGATGCCACAGGCGAGATAAAGCGCCAGGGTATCGAGGGTGGCTTTGCGCAGCTTCTCAGGATCCTGACGCACGGTAATTGCATGCTGATCGACGATGCAGTAAATGCAGTGGTACTCATCCTGCATGTTTACCCACTGACGCAGCGCACCCATGTAGTTACCAATGGTCAATTCACCTGACGGCTGCGCGCCACTAAAAACGATGGGCTTACTCATTTTCTGATTCCTGATTGTCACTGTGCGAAAGCCCGAAGACGGGCAGAATGTCACGGAAGCGATCGAACACCATGTCCGGTTTGCTCAGCGTAATCGCTTCACCGTAGTTGTAGCCGTAGGTCAGGCCGACGGAAACGAATCCGGCAGCCTGCGCGGCGAGAATATCATTGCGCGAATCGCCGACAAACAGCAGCGACTGCGGAGCCAGCTCCAGCTGTTTTGCCACCAGCAGCAGCGGTTCCGGATGCGGCTTTTTGTTTTCCACATCGTCACCGCCAATCACCACGCTGAAGTAGCGCGCAATGCCGAGGGATTCCAGCAGCGGGGCGACAAACGGCGTCGGCTTATTGGTCACCAGCGCCATCGGCGTACCGTTAGCATGCAGCGCGGCCAGGGTCGTTTCCACATCCGGGAACAGGAAACTGCCCTCTTCCACGCTGGCGGCGTAATAGCGGTCGAACAGCTTACGCAGCACCCGCGCTTGCTCTTCCTGAGGAATATCAGCGTCGTCGATAGCCGGTTTACCGGAGGCGGCACGCAGTGCTGCCCTCTCCTGACGCGCCCAGTTCAGCGCACGCTCCATCAGCACATCCGCGCCGTTACCAATCCAGGTAATCACCCGCGCTTCGCCTGGCTGGGGCAGTTCGAGCGCATACAGCGCCATATCCACGGCGTGCGCCAGACCCGGCGCGCTGTCTACCAGCGTTCCATCGAGGTCAAACGCCACGCCGCGCAGGTTGGCTGACTTATCCATGCTGCACCTTCGCCAGTTCACTACGCATCTCGTCGATGACCGCTTTGTAATCCGGCGTGTCGAAAATCGCCGAACCGGCGACAAACATATCCGCGCCCGCCGCTGCGATGTCGGCAATGTTGTTCACCTTTACGCCACCGTCTACTTCCAGACGAATATCACGGCCGGACGCATCAATACGCTGGCGCACGTCGCGCAGCTTATCGAGCGTATGCGGGATAAAGGACTGGCCGCCGAAGCCCGGGTTAACCGACATCAGCAGGATGACGTCGAGCTTATCCATCACGTGATCGAGGTAACTTAGCGGCGTGGCCGGATTAAACACCAGGCCCGCTTTACAGCCGTGCTCTTTGATGAGCTGCAGCGAACGATCGATGTGCTCGGAGGCTTCCGGGTGGAAAGTAATGAAGCTGGCACCCGCCGCGGCGAAGTCGGGAATGATGCGATCCACAGGTTTAACCATCAGATGCACGTCGATCGGTGCGGTAATGCCGTAGTTACGCAGCGCCTTCAATACCATCGGCCCGATGGTAAGGTTTGGCACGTAGTGGTTATCCATCACATCGAAGTGCACGACATCAGCACCCGCTGCCAGCACCTTTGCGGTGTCTTCACCCAGCCTGGCGAAATCCGCCGACAGAATAGAGGGGGCAATCAAAAACTGTTTCATCCGCTTCTCCATCAATTATGCATCTGTGTGGCGGCGCACCGCGATCAGCCTTTATACAGCGCCAGCAGTTCGTCCACCTTTTTACGCGTACCGCCGTTGCTGCTGATGCTGCGTCGAACTTTGACGACCTTCAGCGAATCCGCGCCCTGATACCACTCGCGCGTTAACAGGGTATCGTGATTTGAAATCAGCACCGGCACGCGATTGCGCTTCAGCCCTTCCGCCAGCGTCGCCAGATGCTGCTGCTGGATCAGATCGAAGCTGTTGGTGTGGTACGCCGTGAAGTTAGCCGTCAGTGAAAGAGGGGCGTAGGGCGGGTCGCAATAGACCACGCTGCCCTGCTGCGCGCGCCCCATGCTTGCCTCATAGGACTCGCAAAAGAACTCGGCGTTCTGCGCGCGCTCGGCGAAATGATACAGCTCCGCTTCCGGGAAATACGGGCGCTTGTAGCGGCCAAACGGCACATTGAACTCGCCGCGCAGGTTATAACGGCACAGGCCATTGTAGCCATGCCGGTTGAGATATAAGAACAGCAGCCCGCGACGAAACGCATCACGGCTCTGATTAAACTCGGTGCGCAGCTGGTAGTAGGTTTCCGACGCGTTGGCTTCAGGCGTAAAGAGCTTGCGCGCTTCGCTTACATACTCGTCGGTACGGTGTTTTACCGTGTTATAAAGGTCGATCAGATCGCTGTTGATATCCGCGAGGATGTAGCGCTGGTAACCGGTATTAAGAAACACCGACCCGGCGCCCACGAAAGGTTCGACAAGGCAGTCTCCCTCAGGGAGATGGAGTTTTATTTCATCGAGCAGGGGGTATTTCCCCCCTGCCCATTTAAGAAAAGCGCGATTTTTTTTCATGCTGTCCGACTGGTTTACCTGCTCCCGCTGTGGAGAGAGGCTCCGACAGCATTGTGCGCTTTACTCATTGTTTCAAATCGGCCTGAACCTGGTGAATGGGTTTTGCCCACGGGTTTTTCGCCTGAACGTCCGCCGGCAGCGTGGTGACCGCGCGACGCGCTTCATCTTTACTGGCGTACACGCCGCTGACCAGCACGTACCACGGCTGACCGTTACGGGTAGTTTTATACACCACGACGTTGCTGAGATTTTCTTTCTTCGCCCACGCGTTGAGGTTATTCAGGTTCGACGAGCTGCTCAGCTGCAGGGTGTAATGGTTGCCCGGCGCTGACTTCAGCGCGCCGACGTTGCCAGTGGCAGTGCCTGTAGCGGCAGCGGCTTTCGGCGCGGTGCTGGCCGCCGGTGTTGCCGGTTTGGCGGCGGCGGGTTTCGTCGCAGCCGGTTTAGGCTCGCTGGCTTTCGCCGGTGCCTGCGGCTTGTTCTGCGTGGTCTCGGTCTTACGCGGCGCAGGTTCGATCACCGCGCGCTGGCGCTCACGAACCGGTGCAGCTTTAGTGCCGCTCGGTTGCTCGGTACGCGCAGCCTGACGCGCCGGTTCGCTACCGTGAATGGGCGCGACGGTGGCGGGTTCGGTAGGCAGCGTGGAACCTGAAGCGACGTTATCGATCTGACCCTGCTGCTGGGTAAGCGCGGTGTTCAAATCGCCAGGAACTTCAACGCGACGCTGATTATCCGGGGTAGCGGGTGCCTGGCCTTCGGTTGGGGTAGCGGCCACGGGCGGCACCGAGATATCCTGCGGCGCAGCCGGATTCTCTGCGGACGTCGTGCCCGGCTGCGGCTGTGCGCCGTTGGCCTGGTTCGCCGCCGTCTCGCCGGTGCCACCGGAGAGATCGATACTACGTTCAACCGGCTGATTATCAGCCGTCGCCTTATCGGTAGATGGGGTATTGAGGGCGGAACCAATGCCGAAAATGAGCAGCAGCAGTACCAGAATGCCCAGGCCCATCATCAGATGCTGGCGCGAAACAGGGCCTTTAGCCGGTGCAGCTTTGCTTTTACGACGACGAGGACGAGGACGCGTTACCGCCTCGTCATCCGGCGTCTGAGCGAGGTCATATTCATCGGCAGCGCGTTCATCACGCGCGCGACGCGACCGGGACGGACGGCGATCGTCGCCATCGACGTCCAGATCGTCGAAATTGATTTGCGGCTCGTTATCGCCTGCAGATTTACGGCCACGGGCAGGACGATCGCTGGGATCGGGTTTCAGCTCGTCTTCTGGTTTGAACTCATCCATTTAACACCCCACTCAAAGGCTCTGCCGGTCTCGCGACGCTGCGCATTACCCAAAGTTAAAAATCGCCCAACGACGGCGACCAGACCTTCTAATAATATGACCCGTTAACGCTTAACGTGGCAGAACGCGCTGAATTTACGTGAAACGTAACCCGCGCGTCGCCACAGCATGTTCCGGATTACGCAGGCTGACAATCAGCAATCGCGCTTAACACGACATCATGCGGTACACCGCCGCGCACTTCGCTTTTCCCGATGCCCAGCGGCAGCACCAGACGCAGCTCACCGCCCAGCACTTTTTTATCGCGCATCATATGCGGCAGATAGGTATCGGGCGTCATGCTTTGTGGCCCAACAACTGGCAGCCCTGCACGCGTCAGCAGCGTGGTGATACGGGTAATGTCCTGCTCGTCGAACTGACCGAGACGCTGTGCAGTACGCGCGGCCATCACCATTCCCGCAGCAACCGCTTCGCCATGCAGCCAGTTACCGTAGCCCATGTGCGCTTCGATTGCATGCCCGAAAGTATGCCCGAGGTTCAGCAGCGCGCGCAGACCGGATTCGCGCTCGTCGGCAGCCACCACTTCGGCTTTAATTTCACAGCAGCGGCGAATGCAGTACGCCATCGCCGCGCCGTCTAAGGCCAGCAGCGCATCCAGGTTTTCTTCAAGCCAGCTAAAGAACGCGCCATCAAGAATGATGCCGTACTTAATCACTTCGGCAAGGCCGGAGGCCAGTTCACGTGCGGGAAGGGTTTTCAGGCACTCCAGATCCACCACCACGGACGCGGGCTGATAAAACGCACCGATCATGTTTTTACCGAGGGGATGGTTGACGGCCGTTTTACCGCCGACAGAGGAGTCCACCTGCGAAAGCAGCGTGGTAGGAACCTGAATGAAACGAACGCCGCGCTGGTAGCTCGCCGCAGCGAAACCGGTGAGATCGCCGATAACCCCGCCGCCTAATGCAATAAGCGTGGTGTCACGGGCATGCGGTTTTTCCAGCAGCGCGGTAAAAACGGTATCCAGAACAGAGAGGCTTTTAAACTGCTCTCCGTCTGGAAGAATGACCTGATCCACTTTCACACCCGCCGCTTCAAGCACCTGACGCACTTTCGCCAGATACACCGGCGCCAGTGTTTCATTGGTGACCAGCATCGTCTGATCACCTGCTTTCAACGGCCAGAAAGAAGCCGGATCGTTGAACAATCCGGCGGCGATGGTGATTGGGTAACTACGTTCCCCGAGAGTGACGGTAATCCTCTCCATGACGCGAAGCCCACCTTCTTTTACTTATACCCGCAGGCGAGTGTGTGAGTAAGCCAGAATCAGTTGTTTTCCAGCATATGAATAATCTGGTTTGCGACCACTTTAGCGCTCTGGTCGTCAGTACGAACGGTGACGTCCGCTATTTCTTCATACAGTGGGTTACGCTCGTTCGCCAGTGCTTCAAGCACTTCACGCGGCGGCGTCTCTACCTGCAGCAGCGGACGTTTTTTATCACGTTGCGTACGCGCCAGCTGCTTCTCGATAGTGGTTTCGAGATAGACCACAACGCCACGGGCGGAGAGTCGGTTACGGGTTTCGCGCGATTTAACTGAACCGCCGCCGGTAGCCAGAACAATACCCTGCTTTTCCGTCAGCTCATTGATCACTTTTTCTTCGCGATCGCGGAAACCTTCTTCGCCTTCTACATCGAAGACCCAGCCCACATCAGCTCCGGTTCGTTTCTCAATCTCTTGATCAGAATCGTAAAATTCCATATTCAGTTGTTGAGCTAACTGACGCCCAATAGTGCTTTTGCCGGCACCCATAGGCCCAACCAGAAAGATATTGCGTTTCTCTGCCATTTTTTTGGTACTACTAAGACAATTCGTTGATGATAAACCCGCTTTGCATATACCCGGCGCAGCAGGACATGAACTGAAACCTCATAAGCGATAGTGCGAGAGTCAGACTGAAAATTATCTCAGTACTCAAGCGGGTTTGGCAACCGAATAAATTACCGCGCCTGACGCGCAGGAAAGAAAAGGCTTTTCACGGAAGTGCCGCTCGAACAGACGCTCAAATCGGTACTCCTTGTATGATAATTCCTTCCGCGCGTCAAACTTCGGAGCCAGGTTTATGACAAAAAACAGGGGTTTCACCAGCGAAAGTCATTTTATGGCAAGTAACCGCGGCGTAATAAAAACGACTAATTCACGCCTTTCGTTATCTTTCCCGTCGTGCCGAAACAGCCCTCCCAGCAAGGGAATTTGACCCAGCAGCGGAACACGATCGCTACCGTTTTTATGCTTTTGTTGAAAGATGCCGCCCAGGGCGATGGTTTCACCGTTTTTTACCTCAACGATGGTTTCAATTTCTTGTTTATCAATAGCAAGCACCTCTCCTTCCGCCTGCTTGAGTACCTGTCCCGGCATATTCTGGCTGAGACGCAATTTCAGACGAATTCGCCCCTCCGTCTGGATAACCGGTGTGACCTCCATGCCCAGCACCGCTTCTTTGAATTCGATTGAGGTCGCGCCACTTTCGCCGCTCGATACCTGATAGGGAATTTCACTCCCCTGTTTGATGCTGGCCGGCTGCTGATGCGAAGCAAGCAAGCGCGGGCTGGCAATAATATCTACCTGCTGGCGCTGCTCCAGCGCCGAAAGCTCCACTGCCAGCGTGCGCCCGTCGACGCGTCCGATACTAAAACCAAGCCGGCTGCTGGCGTCAGCAACACTGACATCCGCAGCCACAGAAAGATGGCCGGCATCGGCCTCGCCGTTTCCCCACTTCACACCCAGCTCTCTCAGGCTTTGCTGGTTCATGGTGACGATATGGGCAAGTAGCTCCACCTGCCCGAGTGGCGTGTCCATCTCGTCAACCACCTTGCTAAGCCGCTCGATCGCTGCCCGGGTATCGCGCACCAGCAGGCTGTTGGTGCGCTTATCTGCAACCAGCGATCCCTGTGGGCTGAGCAGTTTCAGGCCCGATGTCAGGCTGGCCACCAGCTCCGACGCCTCGGCATATTTCAATGGCATAGTGGCATTCACCAGCGGTGACTGCTGCTGCGTGGCCTCGCGCTTCGCGGCCTGCTCCGCCAGCCAGCCGCCGGGGTAAACCCGCAGCACTTCACCATCACGGCGCGAATAGAGGCCGGCGCTGTCAATCACCGTGCGAAACGCCTGGCTCCAGGGCACGTCAGTCAGCTGCAGCGAGATGTTGCCCGTGACGCCGGGCGCGATCACCAGATTACGTTGCTCACTTGCGGCCAGCGCCTGCAGTACCTGCACCGCCGGCACGTCGTCTACCGTCAGCGAGACGTGATTTTCCTGGCGACTTTGCGCGCTCAGCGGCAGCCACAGTAGCGACAGTAATAAGAGGATTCCCTTCATGTGTTTTCTCCTGAAACATCCAGCGTAGTGTGCCGGGCAGACAGCGCTGCTGCGCCGTTGCCGCGACCTCGTGATGCGTTACCCCGGTAATACGCAGCCCTTCAGCCAGCGCGTCACCTGCCCGCACGCGCCGCCACGTGCCATCGGCCCCCTGTAAAAGGGCCATCAGGCCGTGCGCATCCTTCAGACGCCCTTTGTAAGCCCACTGTGCCGCCGCGCCTGCGCGACAGTCCACGTCCGGCGCGGCAAACGGATCGCGTGCCCATGCTGACGACAGGAGCAGCAGCAGGAGCGGTGCCAGCAGATATTCAGTACGCATCGATTCGCTCCAGGCCCAGCGTCAGCCGCAGATTTCCCTCCGCCTGAGCCAGCGAAAAATGGCTCACGCCCAGCGCATACTGACTGAGTTGACCGAACAACCCGGGGATGGCCTGCCACGCAGCATCGGCAACCAGTTCGCCGCCGCTCTGCTCGCCTGGCTGCCAGCTGACAAAGCTCACCCCCAGACGCTGACAAAAGCTCAATGCCTGAAAAGATGCCGGCGGCACACTGTTCATTATCCTGGTTAGCCTTACTTCCAGGTCGTGGCGGGAGGGTAAGCGCTGCAGGCGCATTTTCAGACGGGCGTTTTCTTCAGGTCGGGAAAGGCCAGCCGGCTCGCTGTTTGCTGCCAGGCTAAGGCAAAGCCCGGCATTCGCGACACTGATAACGCCAATCACCAGACAACCGCTGGCAATGCGCGGGGCTGCCCGCAGGCTGAGCCACGTTTCAATGAACGGATGCATCGTTCACCTCCGTGGGCCAGCGCAGGGTGAATACCGCATGCCCTTGCGCATTGCGGCTGACAGCCCCGACCCGCGGCTGATGAAAACCAGGCGCTGGCCACAGGCGGGAGGAAAACGCGCTCAGCCCATCGGCATTTAGCGCATTCCCGATCGCCGTGATAGACCCCGTACTGAACTGCAGCTGCGTCAGCCAGACGCTGTCCGGTATCGTTGAGGCAAGCTGGTCGAGCCGCGTTTTCCAGCGCTGGTTTTCTGCCAGACGCGCGGCCTGGCGTTGTATCGCAGTCTCTTTGCTTTTTACTTCCGCAGCCAGAGCGCTGACGGTCCTCAGGCGCTCATCCAGCAACGGTTCCAGCGCCGTTTCGCTGTACTGCCAGTGCCGCAAAGCCTCATTTTCACTGGTCACCCGCAGGTTAAGCGCAACGGCTGGAGCAATCAGTTGCGAACCGATCAACACCACACTCCACACGCGCAGTTGTGCTTTGCGCCGTGCCGCGCGACGGGGCAGTAAATTAACAAGATGCGTCATGGCTGCATCCCTCCGGCGGCGAGGGCGATAGTGGTCAGCCAGCTCAACGGGCGAGGCGGCAACGAAGACGGCGCGCCAAACAGGCTCCAGGGGTTGAAATGCTGCGCCGCCGGAGCGGTAATGTCCGGTGGTAATTCGCACCAGGCCGTTTCATCCGCGGGTGTGCCGAGCAATGCGCAGGCCTGCTCAAAAGCGGTGACGGTAACGGCATCGGCCCATCCCCAGTGATTACCACAGGCCATAATCCATTTGCCTCCCTGCCAGCTCACCACGCCACGCAGCGGTGCACCCAGCCGGGATAGCAGCGTGCAGAGCGCGTTGGCGTCAGGGGCTACCGCTGACAGGTGCAAACCCGCCCGGCCTACGCAGTCACTCAGCCGCGCCACTTCTTCGCGCTGCGCCGCCGTCACGATAAAATGCCGCTTATCTGTCGCAAAATGGTAATCCAGCGTCAGGGCTTCCGGTGCGAGCCCGAGCTGGCGGGCGGTTGCCGCTGCGATATACCGTTCGCACTCCAGCGCGTTAAGCGGGGCGGTGGGAAAAGGCACCTGGCGGATCAGCGTGCGGTGCGCCGGAAAACCCAGCCGCACCCGGTGCCGCCAGGGCAGGGTTTTACGCCAGGTGGTTAACGTGGCAATCAGGGCATCTGGCGCGGCAACGCTGCCGTTACTGATGCACCCCGACGGAAGCGCCAGCTGCCACCAGCGCCGCAGCCGCAGTTGTCCGCCGCGAGAAACCAGCGCCAGCGCCTTTATTCCATCTTCTTGAATTTCCAGACCTATCTGCCATTGCTCGTATGTCATAATCGGCGACCTCCCTGGCGCTACGGATGAAAATTGACATATCAATGCTCCTGGCTTGCCTTTATACTACCGCGCGTTTGTTTATAAACTGCCCAGTTGAAACCAGATGGGAAATTTCCGGTGAAGTTCGTAAAGTATCTATTCATCCTTGCAGTGTGTTGCATTCTGCTGGGAGCAGGCTCGATATTCGGTCTGTACAAATATGTTGAGCCGCAGCTGCCTGACGTCGCGACGTTGAAGGACGTGCGGCTGCAGATCCCGATGCAAATCTACAGTGCGGATGGCGAACTGATCGCCCAGTACGGTGAAAAGCGCCGTATTCCGCTGACCCTCGATGAAATTCCGCCGGTGATGGTGAAAGCGTTTATCGCCACCGAAGACAGCCGCTTCTACGAGCACCACGGTGTCGATCCGGTGGGGATTTTCCGTGCCGCCAGCGTGGCGCTGTTTTCCGGTCATGCTTCGCAGGGTGCCAGTACCATCACCCAGCAGCTGGCGCGTAACTTCTTTTTGAGCCCTGAACGCACCCTGATGCGTAAAATCAAAGAGGTGTTTCTCGCGATTCGCATTGAGCAGATGATGACCAAGGACGAGATCCTTGAGCTGTATCTGAACAAGATCTATCTCGGCTATCGCTCCTATGGCGTGGGCTCTGCCGCTCAGGTTTATTTTGGCAAGGCGGTCGATCAGCTAACGCTGAGCGAAATGGCGACCATTGCGGGTCTGCCGAAAGCGCCATCGACTTACAACCCGCTCTACTCCATGGATCGTGCAGTGGCGCGTCGCAACGTAGTGCTTTCACGTATGCTGAGCGAAGGCTATATCAGCCAGGCGCAGTATGACGAAGCGCGCAACGAAGTGATTGATGCCAACTATCACGCCCCGGAAATTGCCTTCTCCGCGCCCTATCTCACCGAGATGGTGCGCCAGGATATGGTCAGCCGCTATGGCGACAAGGCGTACGAAGACGGATACCGCGTGACGACCACGATCACCCGCCGGGTGCAGTTGGGCGCGCAAACGGCGCTGCGTCAGAATGTGCTCGACTACGATATGCGTCACGGCTACCGCGGTCCGACCAATCGGCTGTGGAAAGTGGGCGAAACCCCGTGGGATAGCAAAAAGATTATCGACACGCTGAAAACCGTGCCGGGATACGGCCCGCTGTTTCCGGCAGTGGTGACGTCTGCCACCCCGTCAGAAGCAATCGCGCTGCTGGCTGATGGCTCGTCGGTCTCGCTGAAGATGGATACCGTGCGCTGGGCGCGCGCGTACCGCTCCGATACCGCCCAGGGGCCAACGCCGCGCAAGGTTACCGATGTGGTTCAGGCCGGGCACCAGATTTGGGTGCGCAAGGCCGACAACAAATGGTGGCTGGCGCAGGTGCCGGAAGTGAACTCAGCGCTGGTCTCTATCAACCCGCAAAACGGGGCGGTGATGGCGCTGGTGGGCGGTTTCGACTTCAACCACAGCAAGTTCAACCGCGCTACCCAGGCGCTGCGTCAGGTGGGATCGAACATTAAGCCCTTCCTCTACACCGCGGCGATGGATAAAGGCCTGACGCTGGCCAGTATTCTCAACGATGTGCCGATTTCCCGCTGGGATGCCGGTGCGGGTTCCGACTGGCGTCCGAAGAACTCGCCGCCGGAATACGCCGGGCCGATTCGTCTGCGTCAGGGTCTGGGCCAGTCCAAAAACGTGGTAATGGTGCGCGCCATGCGGGCAATGGGCGTCGATTACGCCGCAGAGTACCTGCAGCGCTTCGGCTTCCCGGCGCAGAACATTGTGCATACCGAATCGCTGGCGCTGGGCTCTGCCTCCTTTACGCCGTTGCAGGTGGCACGCGGCTACGCGGTGATGGCGAATGGCGGCTTCCTGATTGACCCGTACTACATCAGTAAAATCGAGAATGTTGAAGGCCAGACGCTCTTCGAAGCGCAGCCGAAAGTCGCCTGCGCCGACTGCAACATTCCGGTGATTTATGGCGATACGCCGAAATCTGACGTGCTGGAAAATAAAGACGTCGAAGACGTGGCGATTTCCCAAGAGCAGCAGAATGCAACCGTGCCGATGCCGCAGCTGGAGCAGGCTAACCGCGAACTGGTTGCCCAGAGTCCGGCTCCGCAGTATGCGCCGCATGTGATCAATACCCCGCTGGCATTCCTGATTAAGAGCGCCCTGAATACCAATATCTTTGGTGAGCCGGGCTGGATGGGCACCGGCTGGCGTGCCGGGCGCGATCTTAATCGTCATGATATCGGCGGGAAAACCGGCACCACCAACAGCTCGAAGGACGCCTGGTTCTCGGGCTATGGTCCGGGCGTCGTGACCTCGGTGTGGATTGGTTTTGACGATCACCGCCGCGATCTGGGCCGCACGTCTGCGTCTGGTGCGATTCCGAACCAGATCTCAGGTTACGAAGGCGGGGCGAAGAGCGCGCAGCCGGCGTGGGATGCGTACATGAAAGTGGCGCTGGACGGCGTGCCTGAGCAGCCGCTGACGCCGCCAGCGGGTATTGTCTCGGTTAACATCGACCGCAGTACCGGACAACTGGCGAACGGTGGTAACAGCCGGTCAGAATACTTTATCGAGGGAACGCAACCGACGCAGCATGCGGTGCGGGAGGTGGGAACCACCATCATCGATAACGGGGAAACCCAGGAGCTGTTCTGACAAAAAACGCGCCGAAAGGCGCGTTTTTATTGGTGCAGACCGCAGGCTATAACCGCCCCTCGGCGCGCAGCCATTCGCGGATAAGAAACAGCGCGCTGACGTTGCGCGCTTCGCTGAAGTCCGGGTCTTCGAGCAGATCCATCAGATGCGCCAGCGGCCAGCGCTCCTGCACCAGCGGCTCTGGCTCATCCCCTTCCAGTGATTCAGGATAGAGATCTTCTGCCAGCACGATATTCATCTTGCTGGAAAAGTAAGACGGGGCCATGGTGAGCTTTTTCAGGAACGTCAGCTGGTTCGCACCAAAGCCCACTTCCTCTTTCAGTTCGCGGTTGGCGGCGTCGTAAATGGTTTCGCCTGGATCGATAAGCCCTTTCGGGAAACCTAGCTCATAGGCTTCGATACCGACCGCATACTCGCGGATCAGCAGCAAATGATCGTCGATAATGGGCACAATCATCACGGCTTCACGGTTTGACGGGCGCATACGTTCATAAACACGTTGCTCGCCATTGCTGAAAGCCAGATCCACGGACTCCACGTTGAACAGACGCGAACGTGCAACCGTTTCGACATGCAGGATAGTGGGTTTTTGTAAGGGTTTACTCATCATGGCTGGTCTGCAGGTCATAAAAGTGATGTCATTGTGCGACATGCCGCACGCTTTCGGCAATGTTAATTGCCCCTTATTTACATACCTGTAACTTTACAAAAGCAATCATTTTGACTCGGCTAAGTCAATAGGTTGAAAATGTAATAAGAATTTGCTGATATTTCCGCTGTTCTGACTTTGCTAACATTGATTTACCGCTGGTATGCGTGACAAAACGTCCTCAAGAAAGGCTTGATACCTGCCGATAATCATTCAACTGGCTGAATGTTTTAAGGGTTGCTATCAACCACGCGTAATGAAAAAAAGATGGGTTTAATGGGGAAAGCATGAGCTCCTTGTTTATTGTAGTAGCTGCTATGCTGGCCTGTGTGGTGATTGCTGGATGGGTTATCAGGCGTAATGCGCGCCAGCGCAACAAGATACCTTATCTCCATGTGTTTGCTGGGGCATCCACACGCAGATTAACGACTGAAGAACGCGGCGCAGTAGAGTCTTATCTCGACACGCTGGCTCGCACTCTGCGGGCGCCGACACCGACTGGCGCACCCGCCGCTCCCGTGACCCTCCGACTCAACGCGCACAGCAATACCGTTTACGGCTTAACCCGTTCCATTACGCGCTACGGGCTCTCTACCGACGACTCGAATAAATGGCGTTACTACCTTGATTCGCTTGAGGTTCATCTCCCGCCTTTCTGGGAACAGTTCATCACCGATGATAACGAAGTTGAGCTGATCTGCACCGAAACGCTGCCGCTGGTGATCGCACTCAACGGCCATACGCTGCAGGACCCGCTGTACGAATCTCAGGGCTTTGCGCTGGAAAACGCTACCGGCACTCAGGCCTCTATTCGCGGCGAAGAGAGCGAGCAGATTGAGTTACTCAACATTCGCCAGGAAACCCAGGAAGAGTACGCCCTGAGCCGCCCGGATGGGATGCGCGAAGCGCTGCTGATCTGCGCCTCGTTCCTGCTGTTTTTCTTTTGTCTGATCAGCCCTGAAATCGTGCTGCCCTGGCTTGCCGGCGGCGCAATTATGCTGCTGGCTGCCGGTCTCTGGGGGCTGTACGCCCCGCCTGCGCAAACCGCGCTGCGCGAGATCCACTGCCTGCGCGGCACGCCGAAGCGCTGGGGTCTGTTCGGTGAATCAAATCAGGAGCAGATCAACAATATTTCGCTGGGCATTATCGATCTGATTTATCCGGCGCACTGGCAGCCGTGGATCCATCAGGATTTAGGCCACGAAACCGACATCGACATCTATCTGGACCGCCACGTGGTGCGCCAGGGCCGCTTCCTGTCGCTGCACGATGAGGTAAAAAACTTCCCGCTCCAGCACTGGCTGCGAAGCCTGGTGATCGCCGCCGGCGCGCTGGTGGTACTGCTGATGCTTATCGTGTGGGTGCCATTAGATATGCCACTGAAAATCACCGTCTCATGGCTGAAAGGCGCGCAGACGGTAGAGGCCACCAGCGTCGATCAGCTTGAGCAGGCGGGTATTCGCGTAGGTGATACTTTAAAAGTGAATGGCACCGGGATGTGCGACATCCGCATGCCGGGCGGCTATACCGCGCGCCAGAACTACCCGTTTATGCCCTTCGACTGTTCAAAAATCATCTGGAATGACGCTCCGCCGCTGCCGGTTCCTCAGTCGGACATCGTGACCAAAGCCGAAGCGCTCAGCGACGCCATCACCCGCCAGCTGCATCCAAGCGCCGAGGATGCGAAAGTCAATCCGGGCCTGCGCTCTGCCATTCAGCAGTCGGGCATGGTCCTGCTGGATGATTTCTCCGATATCGTGCAGAAAACCCAGGATCTGTGCTCTGCGGAAGACGAATGTGTCCGGTTGAAAAACGCGCTGGTTAACCTGGCGGGCACTAAAGACTGGAATACGCTGATCAAACGCGCCACCACCGGCCAGTTGCAGGGCACCAACGTACTGCTGCGTCAGGTGAGCGCTGAATCGCTGGATAACCTGGTGGCAACCTCTATCGCCCCGTTCGTGTCGCGCGAAACCATGCGCGCAGCCCAGGCGCTGAACAGTCCGGCTCCGGGCGGGTTTATGATTATCAGCGATGAGGGCAGCGATTTGGTCGACCAGCCGTGGCCGCCGGTGCCGCTGTATGAACATCCGGCGCAGGAGCAGTGGAAAGAGTTCCAGCGCCTGGCTGAAATGCTTATTCAGACACCGTTCCGCGCAGAAGGTATTGTCACCGGGTTGCGCACCGACGCTAACGGCACCGTACACGTCGATCTGCACAGCATCCCGGATAGCGCCGGCCTCTGGCGCTATACCGGCATCTCGCTGCTGCTGCTGGCGATGATCCTCTGCGTTATCGTTAACGGCGTGCTGGCGCTGCGCCGCTATCAGCGTAACCGGGCGCGCCTGACGGAAATTCAGCACTACTACGAAAGCTGCCTCAACCCGCGGCTTATCACTACCCCCGACTCCCGCCCGATGTTCTGATGGCTTTTGCGCGCCGGGTTTATGGTAACCTGTCGCGCACTTTCCCCTTCCGGCTGGAGTTTCCATGCATGTTGATATCGCCTGGCAGGACGTAGATACCGTTCTGCTGGATATGGACGGCACCCTGCTCGACCTCGCCTTTGACACTCACTTCTGGCAGAAACTGGTTCCGGAAACCCTGAGCGCGCACCGCGGTATCGCGCTTGAAGCGGCGCACCAGCTTATCCAGCAGGAGTATCACGCGGTGCAGCATACGCTAAACTGGTACTGTCTGGACTACTGGAGCGAGCGCCTCGGGCTGGACATTACGGCGATGACCACCGCGCAGGGGCCGTATGCGGTGATGCGCGATGACACCGTTCCGTTCCTTGATGCGCTGAAGGCCTGCGGTAAGCGACGCATTCTGCTGACGAATGCGCATCCGCATAACCTGGCCGTGAAGCTTGAGCATACCGGACTCGCTTCACACCTTGATTTATTGCTATCCACCCACACATTTGGATATCCGAAAGAAGATCAGCGGTTATGGCAGGCGGTGGCCAGCCATACCGGCCTGGATGCCAGCCGCACGCTGTTCATTGACGACAGCGAGCCGATTCTGGATGCCGCTGCCCGATTTGGTATCCGCTATTGCCTTGGCGTCACCAATCCGGATTCGGGAATGGCGGAAAAAGCCTATGTGCGCCATCCGGGGATGAACGACTACCGCCGTTTCCTCCCGGCACTGCAACCAGAGGAGTGACCATGAAAGAGAAACCCGCAACCGGGGTACGCCTCGATAAATGGCTTTGGGCGGCGCGGTTTTATAAAACGCGCGCGCTTGCTCGTGAAATGATCGAGGGCGGCAAAGTCCACTACAACGGCCAGCGCAGCAAGCCCAGTAAAGTAATGGAGCTGAATGCGACCCTCGTACTGCGCCAGGGTAACGACGAGCGCACCATTATCGTCAGGGCGATTACCGATCAGCGGCGTCCAGCCAGCGAAGCGACTGCGCTCTATGAAGAGACGCAGGAGAGCATTGAGAAGCGTGAAAAGATGGCCACGGCCCGCAAGCTCAACGCCCTGTCGATGCCGCACCCGGATCGCCGCCCGGATAAAAAAGAGCGCCGCGACCTGATTAAATTTAAGTCCGGCGACAGCGACCCGGCATAACCTAATCCGATGCCGTCCGCCTGCGATCCCGTCCACGCGGCCTGCACGATGTAACCAAAGGATGAACGCGCCGCGCTCATTCGTAAGAGAGAAAATTATGGCCCAACACGACCAACTTCACCGCTACCTGTTTGAAAACTATGCCGTTCGCGGCGAACTGGTAACGGTATCCGACACCTGGACGCAGATCCTCGAAAACCACGACTATCCGCAGCCGGTAAAAATCATTCTCGGCGAACTGCTGGTCGCGACCAGTCTGCTGACCGCCACGCTGAAGTTTGATGGCGACATCACCGTGCAGCTACAGGGTGATGGCCCGATGACGCTGGCGGTGATCAATGGCAATAACAAGCAGGAGATGCGCGGCGTTGCGCGTGTTCAGGGCGAGGTTGCCGCAGATGCCAGCCTGAAAGATCTGGTGGGCAACGGTTATCTGGTGATCACCATTACCCCGGCTGAAGGCGAACGCTATCAGGGCGTGGTCGGCCTGGAAGGCGATACCCTGGCCGCCTGCCTCGAAGACTACTTCATGCGTTCCGAACAGCTGCCGACGCGCCTGTTTATTCGCACCGGCGACATGGAAGGCAAACTGGCGGCGGGCGGGATGCTGCTGCAGGTGCTGCCGGCTCAGGATGCTCAGGCCAATGACTTTGAGCATCTGGCCACCCTGACCGAAACCATTAAAGCGGAAGAGCTGCTGACGCTGCCGGCTACCGACGTGCTGTGGCGCCTGTATCACGAAGAAGAAGTTACCCTGTACGATCCGCAGGACGTCATCTTCAAGTGCACCTGCTCGCGCGAGCGCTGTGCCGATGCGCTGAAAACCCTGCCGACGGAAGAAGTGGACAGCATCATCGCCGAAGAGGGCGAGATCGACATGCATTGCGACTACTGCGGTAGCCACTACGTGTTTAACGCGATGGACATCGCCGAAGCGCGCAACAACGCCTCTCCGGCAGACCCACAGATCCACTGATAGTCAAACGCCACCCGCGGGTGGCGTTTTTTTTAGTAGCGATCCGGCGCAAAAGGCAGACGCTGGCCGTCGATCGTCAGATCGCGCCACGGCGGCGGCTGGGTGGACAGGCGCTCTGACTGCGCGGTTTCCCGCAGTTTTTTCGCATCCAGCGTCACAGGCAGATCGTAAAAGTTGCCTACCGGCATCCATTTGCCGTTCTGCTTGCTCAGCACAAACGCACTGCGCGCGCTGAAATCAAACATGATCCACTCCGGTTGAGCATCCCCGTTCAAATCTTTTGCCAGCAGCATGCAGTTCGACAGGTTATCTACCGGCAAACAGACCTTGATACGCCAGGCATAATCCTTCGCCAGCGTCTGCCAGACAGCCTGCTCCGGCTGCGGCTGGGGAGCGGCCAGCGGGATCTGCCGATACGCATCGGGATCGACCGGTGCCCCCACACCCTCTCGCCCGGCCAGCGCATCGCTGATCTCCTGACGCAGCACCAGATTACCTTTGATAACCGGATCGGCCAGCAGGGTACGCAGCGCCTCCCTGCCCCAGCGCAGCCACTGCGCCAGCTCGCTGATGGTCGCGCTGTCCAGCATGGCTTTATCGGCGTTGAAACGCGCCATCTGGCTGTTAACGCTGATGCGCCACGGGCTGAGCAGCGGCGTATGCAGCAGCAGTAGCAGCAGTGGGACGACGAACAGCACCCCTTTGCCGGTACGGCTGAAATCCACGGCGCTGCGCCGCTGCCGCGCCAGGCTTGCCACATAGCCGCAGGACCATAGCAGCGATACGCAGGTGACCAGCGCAGCATACAGCCGGTCCGGCGTCCAGCCGTATTGCGCCACGCGAAGCCACACCGCCCAGGCGGCGATAAGGGCGCAGACCGGCGCGAGCAACAGCGTACCGAGCAGCATACGCCGCAGTAGCCTGGTGTAAGGCGGTGCGTCGCGCTCCGGATGCCACACCAGCGCCATCAGCAACAGGAACAGCAGACACAGCGTATTAAGCAACCCGGCCCCGGAAACCTGCTGCGAAATCGCATTCAGCCCCACGCCCGGTATCGCCAGCATAAACAGCACCATGATGGCGCCAACCACCGGCAGCAGCCCGGTTGCGACCAGCGTCAGCAGGTGCTGCACCGCGACCATCAGACGGGCATTGCTGCGGCAGAGCGTCACCGTCATCGCCACAATGCAGCCGGTTATCACATACGCAAACGCACCGTTATCAAAGAACAGCGTTTTAAAGAAGTCGATGCCGATCAGCGAAAACAGGGACGCGCACAGCCAGAGCACCAGCCACCCCAGCCCGGTGGCCAGCAGCGCCAGCAGCAGCGCAAGGCCGTTGTGCCAGTAGTGGCGGAACAGCGAGGGGAAATCGCCCCAGCGTCCTTCCAGGAGACGGCTTTGCAGCCAGGGGAGCAAAAGAAACAGCATCGCTGCCAGCGCCACCACATAGCGCCACAGCGCATCGCGCTGATCCCAGGTGTCCAGCCCGGTCACGGCATACACCAGCCAGCTGCAGTGAACGGCGGCCATCATTAGCAAAAGCGCGATGCCCAGCCATAGCAATGGCTGGCGCAGCGAACGGGCGGCAAAAATTAGCGTGGAGGTGGTTATCAGGCTGCCCACCAGTAAAAACAGCAGCCAGCCGTGCTCAGCCGGTGTGGAAAACAGCGCCGTGGTGCGGTTGAGCAGGTAGATCACCCCGCCCTGAAGCATTCCCGTCAGTGGAAGCAGCCAGCGCAGCGAGGCGGAAAGCGGTGCGTCACTCTTCATCGTATCAGTCCATTGTTTAACCTGCGGGCATCATAGCGCAGGCGAAAAGCGCTGTCTTTCCGCGTGGAAAGGAAGATGCCGCGCCTCGATCAACGCAGCAGTTTGCTGTTACGACACGGTGGGTTGCGAAAATGAATGCGCTTACACTCACAAAGTTCTGGATGATTGCCCTGCTTTCATGGATATCCGGAATACTTTCCGTCGGATATGTGGATAATCCTGCCATAATTTGTGTCGCTTCGTGAGCGTAATCACAGCGTGATCCTCTACCGTGATGTTGCAGATACCCAAATCTATGAAGCCCATCGCGGTTCATCTTTACTGAAAAACCCTACAATTTTAGGTAATACCTATTGGCTAAGGAGTAGTGACATGCGCGTTAACGATTTAACCCCGCAGGATCTCAAGGCTTATGGCATCACCGGTGTGCAGGAGGTTATCTATAACCCGGATTACGACACGCTCTACCGCGAAGAACTGGCGCCGGGTCTGGAAGGCTATGAACGCGGTGTGGAGACCCGCCTCGGTGCCATTGCCGTTGATACCGGCATTTTCACCGGACGTTCGCCGAAAGATAAGTACATCGTCCGCGATGACACCACGCGCGATACGCTGTGGTGGGCCGATGAAGGTCAGAAGAATGATAATAAGCCGCTCTCTCAGGAGACGTGGACGCACCTGAAAGGCCTGGTCACGCAGCAGCTGTCGGGGAAACGCCTGTTTGTGGTCGATGCGTTCTGTGGAGCCAACCCGGACACCCGTCTCGCGGTACGTTTCATCACCGAAGTCGCCTGGCAGGCGCACTTTGTCAAAAACATGTTTATCCGCCCGAACGATGACGAGCTTCAGGACTTTGTGCCGGATTTCGTGGTGATGAACGGCGCGAAGTGCACCAACCCGGACTGGGCCGCGCAAGGCCTGAATTCGGAGAACTTCATCGCTTTTAACCTTACCGAGCGCATTCAGCTTATCGGCGGCACCTGGTACGGCGGCGAAATGAAAAAAGGCCTGTTCGCCATCATGAACTATCTGCTGCCGCTCAAGGGCGTGGCGTCGATGCACTGCTCCGCCAACGTAGGTGAGAAAGGCGACGTCGCGGTGTTCTTCGGCCTGTCCGGCACCGGGAAAACCACCCTCTCCACCGATCCGAAACGCCGTCTGATTGGCGATGACGAGCACGGCTGGGACGACGACGGGGTGTTTAACTTTGAAGGCGGCTGCTACGCCAAAACCATTCGCCTCTCCGCAGAGGCCGAGCCGGACATCTACCACGCCATTCGCCGCGACGCGCTGCTGGAAAACGTGACGGTGCGCGAGGATGGCAGCATCGATTTCGACGATGCGTCAAAAACCGAAAATACCCGCGTCTCCTACCCGATCTATCACATCGACAATATCGTGAAGCCGGTGTCAAAGGCGGGTCATGCCACGAAAGTCATTTTCCTGACGGCGGATGCGTTTGGTGTGCTGCCGCCGGTGTCACGCCTGACAGCCAGCCAGACCCAGTACCATTTCCTTTCCGGCTTTACGGCGAAGCTGGCGGGCACCGAGCGCGGCGTCACCGAGCCGACGCCGACCTTCTCCGCCTGCTTTGGCGCGGCATTCCTGACGCTGCACCCGACGCAGTATGCCGAGGTGTTGGTGAAACGCATGGAAGCCGCTGGCGCACAGGCCTACCTGGTGAATACCGGCTGGAACGGCAGCGGGAAACGTATCTCGATTAAAGATACCCGCGCCATTATCGACGCCATTCTCAATGGCTCGCTGGACGAGGCGGAAACCTTCTCGCTGCCGGTGTTTAACCTCGCGGTGCCTGCCCAGCTTCCGGGCGTAGACAGCACCATCCTCGACCCGCGTAACACCTGGGCCTCGCCGGAAGCCTGGCAGGAAAAAGCCAACCAGCTTGCCGGGCTGTTTATTGATAATTTCGAGAAATACACTGATACCCCGGCCGGGGCTGCGCTGGTGGCCGCCGGGCCGCAGCGCTAATCGTCGGGCAAAAAAAGAACCACCCTGCGGTAATGCTCGTCTGTTCAGATGACCGCTTTCGTAGGGCGGGTAAGCCTGCGCACCCGCCACGGCTGCGTTACCAAAGGTGGGTGCGCTACGCTTACCCACCCTACGCGTTGACGTGACGCCCATAAAAAAAGAACCACCGCAGGGTGGTTCTTTTTTTATGGGCGTCACGTCCTTGTCTTAAGCGCTGGTCGTTGCCGGAACGCGGGTAACCGGGATCGGCAGCCAGGCGCGAATGCGCAGCCCGTCCCGCTCGCTGCGGCCGATATCCAGTACGCCGTTATGATTGTCGACGATACGCTGCACAATCGCTAAGCCAAGCCCGGTGCCGCTGGTGCTGCGTGCGCTGTCGCCGCGCACAAACGGCTGGAACAGATGCTTCAGCTGCTCCGGCTTGATACCCGGCCCGTCATCTTCCACCTGGAACCAGGCGCGATTTAGCTCGGTGCCGCTGCTGACTTTGATCCAGCCGTTGCCGTAGCGTGCGGCGTTAACCACCATATTTGCCGCAGCACGCTTGATGGAGAGCGGGTGGATCTGCAGCAGGATTTCGCCGGTTTTCAGATCGGTTTCAATCTCCCGCTCGTACCCGCTTTCAGCAGCAATTACCTCGCCCAGCACGGCGTTAAGATCCGCCATCTCCAGCGGCATCTCCTGGCCGGTGCGCAGGTAGTCGATGAACTGCTCAATGATGTCATTGCACTCTTCGATATCTTTGTTGATCGACTCGGCGAGATAGCCATCTTCAGCGGCCATCATTTCGGTGGCGAGACGGATACGCGTCAACGGCGTTCGCAGATCGTGACTGACCCCCGCCATCAGCAGGGTACGGTCATCCGCCAGCTGTTTTACCCCGGCCGCCATATGGTTGAACGCGCGGGTCACCGAGCGCACCTCAGAAGCGCCGTACTCACGCAGCGGCGGCGGGATCAACCCGCGTCCGACCTGCAGCGCGGCATGCTCCAGATCCACCAGCGGTCGGTTCTGGATACGGATAAACAGCCAGGCACCACCGATTGCCAGCAGCATAATCGCGAGGGTATAGCGGAACAGCGGCGAGAAATCGCCCTGATGGATTTCGGTGAGCGGCACCCGCACCCAGATATTCGGCGACAGCCAGGTTTTCAGCCACACCACCGGTGAGCTTTTATTCACCTCGACGCGCACTTCAGTGGGGCCACCCAGCTGCTGCGCCATCTGCTGGCTGAGAAATTCGTAGTGCTGCGCCCAGCGCAGGCCGGCATCTTCTGCCGCCTCGTTGGAATAGAGAGAAATGCCGAGCTCGCGATAAATTTCGCGTCGAAAGGCCGGGGGAACCACCAGCTGCGTCCCGTCTTCCAGCTGCAGCTTATCGGTCATCAGCATACGCACTTCGTACGCCAGGACTTTATTAAACTGCTGCAGGCTGGGAAGGATCGCGAAGTTCAGGACCACCAGATAGGTCGTCACCAGGCTGACGAACAGCAGGGTGACGATAAGTAGCAGGGTTCTGGCAAACGAGCTTCGCGGCGAGAAACGCACTCGCCTCATGCTTTGGCGCCGTCAGGAACAAAGACGTAGCCCAGACCCCATACCGTCTGGATGTAGCGCGGGTGAGCCGGATCTTCTTCCACCATGCGGCGCAGACGCGAGATCTGCACGTCAATGGAACGCTCCATCGCACTGTATTCGCGACCGCGCGCCAGGTTCATCAGCTTATCGCGGGAGAGCGGTTCACGTGGGTGACTGACCAGCGCTTTCAGCACGGCGAACTCACCGCTGGTGAGCGGCATCGGCTCATCTTCACGGAACATTTCGCGGGTGCCGAGATTGAGTTTGAATTTACCGAAGGCGATGACAGCCTCTTCCTGAGACGGCGCGCCCGGCAGCTCGTTGGCCTGGCGACGCAGCACGGCGCGAATACGGGCCAGCAGTTCACGCGGGTTGAACGGCTTCGGAATGTAGTCGTCAGCGCCAATTTCCAGGCCGACGATGCGATCCACTTCTTCGCCCTTCGCCGTCACCATAATGATTGGCATCGGGTTGCTCTGGCTACGCAGGCGACGGCAGATGGAGAGCCCGTCTTCGCCCGGCAGCATCAGGTCCAGCACCATCAGATGGAAGGACTCGCGCGTCAGCAGGCGGTCCATCTGTTCGGCGTTGGCGACGCTGCGAACCTGGAAGCCCTGCTCGGTAAGATAACGCTCAAGCAGCGCACGCAGGCGCATATCGTCATCAACGACCAGAATCTTATAATTCTCTTGCATTGTTTTTACTCCCAAAGGTTCGGACAATAGCTGTCTGTATTCTTAAAAAACTGCGCGTCGGTAACCACATAAATCTGGTATACATTCTAGACGAAATTGTTACAAAGCATATTTAACAGCAGCTTATCACCGATTTCCCTGACAATTCTCATACGTTGCACGCAGAATTGGCTTAATAGAAATGAAGGAAAGACAGGCTGTTACCTGAAAGGCAGAGTGATGAAAACGCCCCTGATTACCCGAGAAGGCTACGAAAAGCTCAAAAAAGAGCTTGATTACTTATGGCGCGAAGAGCGCCCGGAAGTGACGAAAAAAGTGACCTGGGCGGCAAGCCTCGGCGATCGCAGCGAAAACGCCGACTACCAGTACAACAAAAAACGGCTGCGCGAGATCGACCGCCGCGTGCGCTACCTGACTAAGTGCCTGGAGCAGCTAAAAATCGTTGATTATTCGCCGCAGCAGGAGGGCAAAGTGTTCTTCGGTGCCTGGGTGGAGGTGGAAAACGACGACGGCGACATCAAGCGTTTTCGCATCGTCGGTTACGATGAGATCTTCGGCCGTAAAGACTACATCTCCATCGATGCCCCAATGGCGCGCGCGCTGCTGAAAAAAGAGGTTGGCGATCTGGCCGTGGTAAATACCCCTGCGGGCGAAGCCACCTGGTACGTTAACGAAATTACCTATCCGAAATAATCTGCGATGCCGCTCCCGGAACGCTCCGAATCCTTATCCGGCGCGTTCCACGGCTGGCATTTTGCCCCGTCAGTCCGTATAACTGTCCCCTGAATTTTTGTACTCCAACAGATGAAACAGCCATGATGAATGACTCGCTCTGCCGCATTATTGCGGGTGAACTCCAGGCACGCGCTGAACAGGTGGATGCCGCCGTACGCTTGCTGGATGAAGGGAACACCGTGCCGTTTATTGCACGTTATCGTAAGGAAGTCACCGGCGGTCTGGACGACACCCAGCTGCGCCAGCTGGAGACGCGTCTGGGCTATCTGCGCGAGCTGGAAGAACGCCGCCAGTCAATCCTCAAATCCATTTCGGAACAGGGCAAGCTGACCGACGAGCTGGCCGGGGCCATCAACGGCACGCTGAGTAAGACCGAGCTGGAAGATCTTTACCTGCCCTACAAACCGAAACGCCGCACCCGCGGGCAGATCGCCATTGAAGCCGGCCTCGAACCGCTCGCCGATTTGCTGTGGAATCAGCCCTCCCATACCCCTGAAGCCGAAGCGGAAAAATTCATCGACGCCGACAAAGGCGTGGCCGATACCAAAGCCGCGCTCGACGGCGCGCGCTACATTCTGATGGAGCGCTTCGCTGAAGACGCCGCCCTGCTGGCGAAAGTGCGCGACTACCTGTGGAAGAATGCCCATCTGGTCGCCACGGTGGTAACCGGCAAAGAGGAAGCGGGTGCGAAGTTCCGCGACTATTTTGACCATCATGAACCGATCGCGACCGTGCCCTCGCACCGCGCGCTGGCGATGTTCCGCGGTCGCAACGAAGGCGTGCTGCAGCTGGCGCTCAACGCTGACCCGCAGTTTGACGAGCCGCCGCGCGAAAGCCACTGCGAGCAGATCATCATCGACCACCTCGGCCTGCGCCTGAACAATGCCCCGGCGGACAGCTGGCGTAAAGGCGTGGTGAGCTGGACCTGGCGTATCAAGGTGCTGATGCATCTCGAAACCGAGCTGATGGGCACCGTGCGCGAGCGCGCCGAAGACGAAGCGATTAACGTCTTCGCCCGTAACCTGCACGACCTGCTGATGGCTGCCCCGGCGGGCCTGCGCGCGACGATGGGCCTCGATCCAGGCCTGCGTACCGGCGTGAAAGTGGCCGTGGTAGACGGCACCGGCAAGCTGGTGGCGACCGATACCATCTATCCTCACACCGGCCAGGCAGCAAAAGCGGCGGTTGCCGTTGCCGCGCTGTGTGAGAAACATAACGTAGAGCTGGTTGCCATCGGTAACGGCACCGCGTCTCGCGAAACGGAACGTTTCTTCCTCGACGTGCAAAAACAGTTCCCGCAAGTGACGGCCCAGAAGGTGATCGTCAGCGAAGCCGGAGCATCGGTTTACTCCGCCTCCGAACTGGCGGCGCAGGAGTTTCCGGATCTCGACGTCTCAATCCGCGGCGCAGTTTCCATTGCCCGCCGCTTGCAGGATCCGCTCGCCGAGCTGGTGAAGATCGACCCGAAATCCATTGGTGTCGGCCAGTATCAGCACGATGTCAGCCAGTCGCAGCTGGCGCGCAAGCTGGATGCGGTGGTGGAAGACTGCGTGAACGCCGTCGGCGTCGATCTGAACACTGCCTCCGTGCCGCTGCTGACCCGCGTGGCGGGCCTGACGCGCATGATGGCGCAGAACATCGTCTCCTGGCGTGATGACAACGGTCAGTTCCAGAATCGCCAGCAGCTGCTGAAAGTGAGCCGCCTCGGGCCGAAAGCCTTTGAGCAGTGCGCGGGCTTCCTGCGCATCAACCACGGCGATAACCCGCTCGATGCCTCCACGGTGCACCCGGAAGCATATCCGGTGGTGGAGCGTATTCTGGCTGCCACCCAGCAGTCGCTGCGCGATCTGATGGGCAACGGCAGCGCGCTGCGCAACCTGAAAGCCGTCGATTTTACCGACGAGCAGTTCGGGGTGCCGACCGTGAGCGACATCATTAAAGAGCTGGAAAAACCGGGCCGTGACCCGCGTCCGGAATTCAAAACCGCCACCTTCGCCGAAGGCGTGGAAACGCTCAACGACCTGCAACCGGGCATGGTGCTGGAAGGCGCGGTCACCAACGTCACCAACTTTGGTGCGTTTGTTGATATCGGTGTGCATCAGGACGGGCTGGTACACATCTCCTCGCTCTCGGATAAGTTCATCGACGATCCGCATAAAGTGGTGAAAGCGGGCGATATCGTGAAGGTGAAAGTGCTGGAAGTGGATATGGCGCGCAAACGTATCGCACTGACCATGCGCCTTGATGAGCAGCCGGGCGAAACCAGTGCCCGTCGCGGCGGCGGCAAACCGGAACAGAACAAGCGTCCGGCCGCGCAGCCGAAACCGCGCGGGCGCGAGGCACAGCCTGCCGGCAATAGCGCCATGATGGACGCGCTGGCAGCAGCGATGGGCAAAAAACGCTGATCCCTGCTCCCCTCCGCCTTGCGGAGGGGATTTCTCGCCATAGAAAATACACCTGGCGGTTATATTATTTCGCAGTAATAAAATCACTGTTATGCATTGCCGTTAATAACAACTGGCACAACATAATTACCAGACATCGCAGTTATTAATATTTAAATAACAATTAACACAGCAAATAAATATTGATGTGGATTAAATTTCATTTCCCGGTTACAAACGGTGAAATTGCGCCATATCAATTACCAGAGCAACAATTGTGAAAACTATATTTGCTCACATTTCCTGCGTTGCAGATAAAAAGCGTTCTCATTATCATTGCATCCAGTTCTTTTCTCTCTCCGTCAGCAGGCGTGATGCGCCCCGGCACGCGCCAGAACAGATAAAGCAGGCACTATGTCATACACACCAGGCAGCTCATGGAAAATAACGGGCTTTTCCTCCGCTATTAGCCCGGCGTATCGTCAGAAGCTATTATCGCTCGGCATGTTGCCCGGCGCGTTATTTAATGTCGTGCGCGTCGCCCCCTTTGGCGATCCGATTCATATCGAGACGCGACGCGTTAATCTGGTATTACGCAAAAAAGACCTCGCATTATTAAACGTGGAAGCCAGCGGCTAAATTCGGCTTTTCAGAGTGCACCATCATGAAAAATATTACTATCGGCCTTATCGGTAATCCTAACGCCGGGAAAACGACGCTGTTTAATCAGCTCACCGGCGCGCGCCAACGCGTGGGCAACTGGGCTGGCGTCACCGTCGAGCGCAAAGAGGGCAACTTCACGACTACCGATTGCGCGGTGCGGCTGGTGGATTTACCCGGCACCTACTCCCTGACCACCATCTCGTCCCAGACCTCACTCGATGAGCAGATTGCCTGCCACTACATCCTGAGCGGTGAGGCAGACATGCTGATTAACGTGGTGGACGCCGCCAACCTTGAGCGCAACCTTTACCTGACGCTGCAGCTGCTGGAGCTGGGCATTCCCTGCGTGGTGGCGCTCAACATGCTGGATATCGCCGAAAAGCAGGGCATTCGCATCGATACGGAGGCGCTCTCCGCACGGCTGGGCTGTCCGGTAGTGCCGCTGGTGTCAACGCGCGGTCGGGGTATTCAGGCGCTGAAGCTGGCGATTGACCGTCATACCGGAAACACCCCGACCGAACGCGTGCACTATGCCGCGCCACTTCTGCGCGAAGCCGCGCAGCTGGCGGCAGCGATGCCTGCCACATTGAGCGAGGAACAGCGGCGCTGGCTGGCGATTCAGATGCTGGAAGGCGATATCTACAGCCATGCCCGATCAGGCGACACTACAGATGCGCTGGCTGCCGCCCGGAACCGGCTGGAACATGAGATGGACGATCCGGCGCTGCACATTGCCGACGCGCGATACCAGAGCATCGCCACTATCTGCGAGGCGGTTAGCAACAGCCTTACCGCCGAACCGCACCGCCTGACGGCCGCGCTCGACCGCGTGATCCTCAACCGCGTGCTCGGCCTGCCGATCTTCCTGTTGGTGATGTACCTGATGTTCCTGCTGGCCATCAATATTGGCGGCGCGCTGCAACCGCTGTTTGATGGCGGCTCGGTGGCACTGTTTATTCATGGTCTGCAGTGGCTGGGCGCCACGCTGCACTTCCCCGCCTGGCTGACGATTTTCCTCGCTCAGGGGATTGGCGGCGGCATCAACACCGTGCTGCCACTGGTGCCGCAGATAGGGATGATGTACCTGTTTCTGTCGTTTCTTGAAGACTCCGGCTACATGGCGCGCGCCGCGTTTGTGATGGACCGTCTGATGCAGTCTCTCGGCCTGCCGGGGAAATCCTTCGTGCCGCTGATTGTGGGCTTCGGCTGCAACGTGCCGTCGGTGATGGGCGCGCGTACTCTGGATGCACCGCGCGAGCGGCTGATGACCATTATGATGGCACCGTTTATGTCCTGCGGCGCGCGGCTGGCGATTTTCGCCGTCTTCGCCTCGGCCTTTTTCGGACAGCGCGGCGCGCTGGCGGTGTTCTCGCTCTATCTGCTGGGCATCGTGATGGCAATCCTCACCGGCCTGATGCTTAAATTCACGCTGATGCGCGGAGACGCGACGCCGTTCGTGATGGAGCTGCCGGTGTACCACGTGCCGCATCTTAAAAGCCTGCTGCTGCAAACCTGGCAGCGTCTGAAAGGCTTCGTGCTGCGCGCCGGGAAAGTCATCGTGGTGGTGAGCGTGTTTATCGGTGCGCTGAACAGTTTTTCGTTTAGCGGCCAGCCGGTGAACAGCATCAACGACTCGGCGCTGGCATCGGTCAGTAAAGTGCTGACGCCGCTGCTCAACCCGATCGGTGTGTCGCAGGATAACTGGCAGGCCACGGTGGGCCTGTTTACCGGTGCGATGGCGAAAGAAGTGGTGGTCGGCACGCTCAATACGCTCTACACCGCCGAGGACATTCACGACGCCGAATTCGACGTTAACCAGTTCAGCCTGCTGGATGAGCTGTCCGGCGCGGTCAACGATACCTGGGAGAGCCTGAAAGCCACCGCCAGCCTGAGCGTGCTGGCAAATCCGATTGAAGCCAGTAAAGGCGATGGCGAGATGGCAACCGGTGCGATGGGCATTATGAGCAGCAAGTTCGGCAGTCAGGCGGCGGCGTACAGCTATCTGATCTTCGTGCTGCTCTATATTCCCTGTATTTCGGTGATGGGCGCGATCGCCCGCGAGTCGAGCCGCGGCTGGATGACGTTCTCCATCTTCTGGGGGCTGACTATCGCGTACAGCCTGGCGACCGTGTTTTATCAGGCGGCGACCTTCCGCGAGCATCCCCACACCAGTGTGGTGGCGATGCTGTGCGTGGTGACGTTTAACCTGGTGCTGATCACCGCCCTGCGCCGGGCGCGTAGCCGGGTGAACGTCTCGCTGTTCACGGCGGATAACTCGCCGCAGCGGCAGTGCCACTGAGGAAGATGTCATGACAAGTCTGATGGCGATACGCGACATGTTAGCGCTGGAAGGGCGGCTACAGGCGGCGCAGATCAGTCAGCGCACCGCAACGCCGCTGCCGCTGGTGGAAGCGATGCTGATGCGTCTGGAGGCGATGGGCCGGGCGACATGTGTTGCCGTTGAGGTAGATGGCTGTTTTAGCGGGCAGTGTCGGACATGCCCAGAGGGGAAAGCCTGCCAGCCGCGCTGGTGGATGCTGCGCCAGTAAATAAGGCGGGAACTCCCGCCTTTGTACCGTTCTTACTTATACA
The DNA here is from genome assembly GCF_000696575.1 of Siccibacter colletis. GTDB lineage: Bacteria > Pseudomonadota > Gammaproteobacteria > Enterobacterales > Enterobacteriaceae > Siccibacter > Siccibacter colletis. The sequence continues at coordinate 59,523 of NZ_JMSQ01000008.1, forward strand.
CTTCGGCGGTGGCGTGGATGTCTTTGCCGTGTTTCTGGCCGCTGGTGATGACGTAATATTTTCCGCCCAGCTCATCCGCTTTTTTGGACAGCTCTTCTTTGGCGTCCATCGGCGCTGAACCTTCCGCGATAGAGATATCCCCGACCTTGGTCAGATTCATCTCTTTAACTTTATCCTTCTGCAGCTCTTCTGCGGCATACGCGCCGGCAGACAGTGAGCCGATGAGCAGTGCTGCGACAATACCTGTTACACGTTTCATAGCCATGACTCTCCTTGAAATGGGTAATTGCGATGGGGCACCCTTGCCCTTCGTACCTGCTACGCAGGCAGAACGGCAGGCGATGCTCTTTTGAGTATTGTTTCACCAGGCGATATTTGCAACGCGGACGCTTTCTTAATTGCCGATGCGGCTTTTCAGCGCGGTCAGCGCCTCGCAGAACAGTTCAGGGTGCGAAATAAACGGCGCGTGCGCGGCTTTAGGGAAAATATGCGAGCTGCTGTGCGGCAGGCGCTCGTCCAGCAGCGGGGAGATAGCGCGCGGGACCAGCCCGTCCAGCCGTCCATAGAGCCGTAAAAATGGCAGCGTCAGGTTTTCCAGCGGCGCGCGCAGATCGGCGGTTTTCAGGATCTCCAGCCCGGCATTCAACACTGCCAGCGACGGAGCAGGCTGCGCCAGCACCACGTTTTTCAGCGCTCGCGCATCCTGACGCGCCGTTTCCGTACCAAGTGTTTGCAGCGCCAGGAAACGCTCCACCGTGCGCTGGAAATCCTCACTCAGCTGCTGCTGGAAGTTAGCCAGCACCTCTGGCTTGATGCCCGGCCAGTCGTCGCGGGCGCTAAAGCAGGGGGACGAGGCTACAGTTACCAGCGCCTGTACGCGCCCGGGATAGCGCAGCGCCACGCTGCTCGCCACCAGCCCGCCGAGGCTCCAGCCCAGCCAGATTGCCTGTTCCGGGGCGTGTTTCACCACGCAATCCGCCATCTCATCAAGCGACAGCGCACCGAATCCCTGACTGCGGCCATAGCCGGGCAGATCGACCAGATGCAGCGTGAAATGCGAGGCGAGTTCCTCAGTAATGCAATGCCATACCTCGGCATTCAGCCCCCATCCGTGCAGCAGCACAAGATGACATTTTCCCTCTCCTTTGGTCTGCCACCAGATGTCGTTCATCAGTTACTGTTCTCATTATTTCAAGCAAGGAAGCGCGTCATGCTATCAGTACCGGGGCTGTGCTGGCTATGCCATCTGCCGCTGCGGCTGGCGCAGTGGGGGATCTGCTCGTGCTGTGCCGCCGCGCTGCGTGCCCTCCCGTGCCTCTGCCCGCGCTGCGGACTGCCCTCGGCACATGCCAGGCACGCGTGCGGACGCTGTCTGCAAACGCCGCCACCGTGGGAGCGTCTGGTGTGCGTGAGCGATTACGCTGCGCCGCTCAGCGGGCTGGTGCAGCACTTTAAGTTCCACAATACGCCGGCGCTGGCCCCTGCCCTCGCCCGGCTGCTGGCCCTGCGGGTACTGGCGGCGCGGCGTGAATCCGGGCTGGGGCAGCCCGATATGATGGTGTGCGTCCCGCTGCATCGTCGGCGCGGCTGGTCACGCGGTTATAACCAGAGCCATCTGCTCGCGGCGTGGCTCAGTGCGCGGCTGTGCTGTGATTACGCGCCCGACGCGCTGACGCGCGTTCGCCCGGCAGCGGTCCAGCATCAGCTCAGCGCCAGGCTCAGGAAAAACAACCTGAAAAACGCCTTCCGCCTTGAATTGCCGGTAGCGGGTCGCCATATGGTTATCGTGGATGATGTCGTAACCACCGGCAGCACCGTCGCGGAAATCACGCGCCTGCTTAAGCGCAACGGCGCGGCGACGGTCCAGGTGTGGTGCCTGTGTCGAACCTTGTAGACCCTCGATGATGGGCGTATTATAACCAACTAAAATAGTCAACTATTAGGCCATTGCTATGATTCGTATTTCCGATGCAGCCCAGGCTCACTTCGTAAAACTCCTGGCAAACCAGGAAGAAGGAACGCAGATCCGCGTTTTCGTGATTAACCCGGGTACCCCTAATGCCGAATGCGGCGTCTCTTACTGCCCGCCGGACGCGGTTGAAGCCAGCGATACCGAGCTGAAATTCGAGCAGATCACCGCCTACGTGGATGAGCTGAGTGCCCCGTACCTTGAAGACGCCGAGATTGATTTCGTCACCGACCAGCTGGGTTCTCAGCTGACGCTGAAAGCTCCGAACGCCAAAATGCGCAAGGTGGCTGATGATGCACCGCTGATGGAGCGCGTGGAGTATCTGCTGCAGTCGCAGATCAACCCGCAGCTGGCAGGCCACGGCGGTCGCGTAACGCTGATGGAGATCACCGATGAAGGCTACGCCATCCTGCAGTTCGGCGGCGGCTGTAACGGTTGTTCGATGGTGGATGTGACGCTGAAAGAAGGGATCGAAAAGCAGCTGCTGAACGAGTTCCCGGAGCTGAAAGGCGTGCGCGATCTCACCGAGCACCAGCGCGGCGAGCACTCTTACTACTGAGTTATCGCCCGCCCGGCAGACAAAACGCCCGCTTATGCGGGCGTTGTTATTTCTGAAGCCTGACCGGCTGGCTTAGTGTTTCTTACCTGCGGCGCGGCGGTGTTTATCCAGATCCCTGAGCAGGCGGTTGATCGCCTCATCCGAGAACATCGCTTCCAGCGAGGTGGTGAGCTTACGCCGCCAGTTTTTATACTGATCGCTGGTGCCAGGCACGTTGACCGGTGCCGCCATGTCCAGCCAGTCTTCCGGCTGCAGCCCCAACAGCGCGCTTTGCGTGTCGGCAATATAGCGCTGCATCGCCCGGTTCAGCGTCGGCGTCATTTTCATACTCTTCGCCCGATGGCCGGTGCGTTTGGGCAGACAGCCCGCCGCGTGCAGCGCCTCCAGCAGCCCCTGCTTTGCCCGCTCACGGTCTGCATGCAGCCCGCGCAGCACTTCTTCATCAGGATAAAGACCCAGGGTTTTACCCAGCGTCAGATCGCCGCTCTCCCAGTATCCGCGCAACGTGGGCAGATCGTGAGTGGTCGCGACCGCCATTGACTGTGCAGGCCACGCTTCAGGCGCGCGGAACTGCGTGTTGTCGTTTTCAAAGTAGAGCACTTTGTAAGAGTACACGCCGCTGCGGCGCAGTTTGCCGACAATCTCCACAGGCACGGTACCGAGATCTTCGCCGATCACCATGCACTGATGACGCTGGCTCTCCAGCGCGAGGATCGCCAGCAGATCGTCCACCGGATAGTAGACGTAAGCGCCCTTATCCGCCGTTTCTCCGTAGGGTATCCACCACAGGCGCAGCATCGACATCACGTGATCGATGCGCAGTGCCCCGCAGTGGGTCATGTTGGCGCGCAACAGAGCGATGAACGGCTCATAGCCTCGCGCGTTCATGACGTGCGGGTCCATCGGCGGCAGCCCCCAGTTCTGGCCCAGCGGCCCCAGAATATCCGGCGGCGCGCCAACCGAGGCTTTCAGGCAGTAGAGCTCGCGGTCGCACCAGGTTTCCGACCCGCCCTCGGCGACGCCAACCGCCAGGTCGCGGTAGAGGCCAACCGGCATCCCATGCTGTTGGCTGGTTTCCCAGCAGGCCTGGAACTGGCAATACGCCAGCCACTGCAGCCACAGGTAAAACTCCACGTCATCCGCGTGCTGCTCGCAAAATGCCTGTACTTCCGGGCTGGAGGTGCGCTGCAGGGCTTCCGGCCATGCCGGCCATCCCCAGCGCAGCGGGTCCTGTTTCACCTGATGGGCGTGCAGCGCGTCAAAGGCGGCCTGCCAGAACAGGCCTTCGCCTTCGCGCGCCGCAAAGTCGCGGAACGCCGCTTTCTGTTCATCATCGGCACCGCGCAGGGCAAACTGCGTCCACGCCATGCGCAGCGCGGTGAGCTTCAGCGCCGTCACCGCCGCGTAATCGACCCACTCCGCTTCACGCGCCTGCCTCAGCGCCTGCTGCGTGGCGGGCTTTTTCCACCACGCCTGGGCCGGCTTACTGTGGACAAAATCCTCAACCGCATTAACGTCGATATAGATCACGTTGAGCCAGCGGCGCGACGACGGGCTGTAAGGGCTGGCGCTCTCCGGGTTGGCCGGATAGAGCGCATGAATCGGGTTCAGGCCGATAAACGCCCCGCCGCGCGCGCCGACATCATCCAGCATCGCTTTCAGATCGCCGAAGTCGCCGATACCCCAGTTTTTTTCCGAGCGCAGGGTGTAAAGCTGCACGCAGGCACCCCAGATTTTTTCGCCGTTGCGCAGCGCCTGCGGCTCGTAGCAGCGTTTCGGGGCGATAATAATGCGGCATTGCCACTGCTGTTTTTTTCGGGTCAGCGTCAGGGTGTGATACCCCTCCGGCAGACGCGCCGGCAGCAAGAGATCGCTTCCCGCTGAGGCGTCGCCGCTATGCTGCTTGCCCTGTTCGGTCGTCAGCTGCCAGCTGAAGTCGCCCTTTCCCTGCAACGGTAACGCCATTTTCGCGCCGCGGGTGAATACCCGCACGGGCGGCAGCGGCGCGGTAGCCTCTTTAGCCGCCGGGCGGTGCATGGCGTCCAGCAAACGCTGACGGCTGTCATCCGGAACCGCCTGCGGCTTGCCGTGCGCGTTGATATACGTTGGGCTGATACCTGCCGCCTGCGCGGCTTTTTCCAGCTGTTTGCTGTCCATGGCGGTTCCTTAGCGTTTGGCCTGCCAGATTCGTTGCTGATAGTCGCGGATCGAGCGGTCAGAACTGAACATGCCGCAGCGGGCGGTATTCAGAATGGCAGCCCGGGTCCACGCCTCCTGGTCGCGGTACAGCGCATCGACTTGACGCTGCGCTTCGACATATGCGCTGAAGTCCGCCATCACCAGATAAGGATCGCCGCCCTGCTTACCGATGCTGTGCAGCATCTGATCGAAAGCGTGCTTATCGCCGTCGCTGAATGTGCCGCTTTCCAGCGCCTTCAGCACTGCGTCCAGCGCCTTATCTTTTTTGCGCCACTTCACCGGGTCGTAACCTTTGGCTTTCAGGGCTTTCACCTGCTCCACGGTGTGGCCGAAAATAAAGATATTGTCTTCGCCTACCTGTTCGGCGATCTCAACATTAGCACCGTCGAGCGTGCCGACCGTGAGCGCCCCGTTGAGCGCCAGCTTCATGTTGCCGGTGCCGGACGCTTCTTTCCCCGCTGTGGAGATCTGCTCCGAGACGTCTGCCGCCGGGATCATGACTTCCGCCGCCGAGACGCAGTAGTCCGGCAGGAACACCACTTTCAGCGCATCCCCCACTTTCGGGTCGTTGTTAATCACGTCCGCTACTTTATTAATGGCATAGATGATGTTTTTTGCCAGGTAATAACCCGGTGCAGCTTTGGCACCGAACAGGAAGACGCGGGGAACGCGGTTCGCCTGCGGGTTGTCGCGAATTTCATGATACAGCGCCACGATGTGCAGCAGGTTCAGGTGCTGGCGCTTGTATTCGTGCAGGCGTTTGATCTGAATATCGAAAATGGCGTCGGTGTTAATGTCGATTCCGGTACGCGCCTTAACAAACGCGGCCAGCTTCACCTTGTTGTCATGTTTGATGTCGCGGTAGGTCTGGCGGAATGCGGCGTCATCCGCATACTTCTCCAGCCCCTGCAGCACATCCAGATCGTTGGCCCACTCTTTTTTCAGCGTCTTATCCAGCAGCGCGGCCAGTGCCGGGTTGCACTGCTTGATCCAGCGACGCGGCGTGATGCCGTTGGTGACGTTATGGAACTTGTTTGGCCACAGCTGGTGATACTCCGGGAACAGATCCTTCACCACCAGATCCGAGTGCAGTGCCGCCACGCCGTTCACCGCAAAACCGCTCACCACGCACAGGTTCGCCATACGGACCTGCTTGTTATGCACCACAGCAAGCTTCGCCCATACCGCGTCATCCCCAGGCCAGGTCTGGTTAACCTGCTTTTTGAAGCGCTCGTTAATCTCTTTGATGATAAGCATATGGCGTGGCAGGAGCTGGCGCACCAGGCGCTCGTCCCAGCACTCCAGCGCTTCCGGCATCAGGGTATGGTTGGTATAGGCAAAGGTGCGGCTGGTGATGGTCCAGGCCGCGTCCCAGTCGAGCTGATGCTCATCGAGCAGCACGCGCATCAGTTCCGGAATGGCAATGGTCGGGTGCGTATCGTTCAGCTGAATCACTTCGTAATCCGGCAGCGCATGCAGTTTGCGTCCCGCCTGATGATGACGGCGCAGAATGTCGGCCACGGAACAGGCGCACTGGAAATACTGCTGCATCAGGCGCAGCTTTTTCCCGGCCTGATGGTTGTCGTTCGGATAGAGCACTTTAGTGAGCTTTTCAGCGTCAATGCCCTGCTGCTCGGCTTTCAGGAACTCGCCGTCGTTGAACTTCGTCAGGTCGAACGGGTGAGCGTGCGTCGCCTGCCACAGGCGCAGCGGCTGCGCGACGCCGTTACGATAGCCGAGCACCGGCAGATCCCATGCCTGGCCGACCATCACAAAACCCGGCTCCCAGCGCAGGCTGCGGCCGTTTTTCACCACTTTGCCGCCGACGCCGACCTGCACATCCAGCGCGCTGTTATGGCGGAACCACGGATAGCTGCCGCGGTGCCAGTCGTCCGGCGCTTCCTGCTGCTGCCCCTCTTTGAAGGACTGGCGGAACAGGCCGTACTGGTAGTTCAGCCCATAACCGGTCGCGGGCTGGCCGACGGTGGCCATTGAATCAAGGAAGCATGCAGCAAGGCGCCCAAGGCCGCCGTTGCCGAGCGCCGGGTCCACTTCTTCTTCCAGTAGATCGGTCAGGTTCACGTCATGTGCTTTCAGCACGTCGCTTACCGCCTGATACCAGCCGAGATTGAGCAGGTTGTTACCGGTGAGACGGCCAATCAGAAACTCCATCGAGATGTAGTTCACATGACGCTGCTGCGCCACAGGCTGGTTTACTGGCCGGGCGGCGAGCAGTTCCGCCAGCGCGCCGCTAACCGCATGCCACCACTGCTGCTGCGTCATCTCCGCAGCGGTTTGCAGACCAAAACGCTGCCACTGACGCGTCAGTGCAGCCTCAAATTGCGCGTTGTTGAAATCAGGCTGAGACATAGGGAACGGGAGTCCTGTTAAAAGTGAAATTGAGCATTGCGCCTAGTGTGCCTGGCGGCCCGAAATGCGTCCTCATCCTGGCCCGGATTAGACAGGGATGAGCAGCGGGGAGGAGCCGTCCCGATCGCATGTGAAATACCCTGCAATGAAGCAGTAATCGTACCGGAAATAAGCGCTGCGCCCGGTAAACAGTAATACGAAAAAAAACGAGCATAACCGCGCATCATTTACGAAATATGAAAACGCGTTTTATAAATAATAACCACAGGATTAACAGTACTGACAAAAAATTACCAAACGGCACAGATTCGCCGTCTCTTTTCACCGTTGACTACGTAACAAAAGTATATTCTCGCCCTGCTCAGGCGCTGCGCTTGCCTGAAACAGCGCAGCGGTTAATAAACCTCCAGCCCTTACGCCATGCGCCTCTGACGGCAAAACCAACAATTTATTCATGTCGCTAATAGAAATGTGACAGAGTGCAAATTCGAACCGCGCAGATCCAGACATAACTTGCAATAAAGAGAAATCTGGCCGACCTTAATTACTAATTAATTACGAAGCGCAAAAAAAATCATTATTTCCGTTCCTGCACAGTGAAGTGACTGACTATGTTGATCCCATCGAAATTAAGTCGCCCGGTCCGTCTTGAGAATACTGTGGTTCGCGATCGCCTGCTGGCAAAATTATCTTCCGCCAATAATTACCGTCTGGCATTAGTGACCAGCCCGGCAGGCTACGGAAAAACCACGCTGATCTCCCAGTGGGCTGCGGGAAAAACCGAGCTTGGCTGGTACTCGCTGGATGAAGGCGATAATCAGCAGGAGCGCTTCGCCAGCTATCTCATTGCCGCCCTTCAGCAGGCAACGGACGGCTACTGCGCCAGTAGTGAAGTGATGGCGCAAAAACGCCAGTACGCCAGCCTGACGTCCCTGTTCTCTCAGTTATTTATCGAGCTTGCCAACTGGCAGCGCCCGGTTTATCTGGTGATTGATGATTACCATCTGATTACCAATCCGGTGATCCACGAAGCAATGCGCTTTTTCCTGCGCCATCAGCCGGAGAACCTGACGCTGGTAGTGATGTCGCGCAATCTGCCCCAGCTCGGCATCGCCAACCTGCGCGTGCGCGATCAGCTACTGGAGATCGGCAGCCAGCAGCTGGCGTTTACCCATCAGGAAGCCAAACAGTTTTTTGACTGCCGTCTTACGTCGCCCATTGAGCAGGCAGAAAGCAGCCGCCTGTGTGATGACGTTGCCGGCTGGGCGACGGCGCTGCAGCTGATTGCGCTGTCTGCACGCCAGAGCAGCCATTCGGCCCATCAGTCGGCACGCCGCCTCGCCGGCATTCAGTCCAGCCACCTGTCGGATTATCTGGTGGATGAGGTGCTGGATAACGTTGATATCGCTACCCGCCACTTCCTGCTGAAAAGCTCGCTGCTGCGCTCGATGAACGATGCGCTGATCGTACGGGTTACCGGAGAAGAAAACGGCCAGATGCGGCTGGAAGAGATTGAACGCCAGGGTCTGTTTTTACAGCGCATGGATGACTCCGGAGAGTGGTTCAGCTATCACCCGCTGTTTGGCAGCTTCCTGCGCCAGCGCTGCCAGTGGGAGCTGGCGATGGAGCTACCCGATATTCACCGCGCCGCAGCGGAAAGCTGGATGGCGCAGGGCTTCCCGAGCGAAGCTATCCACCACGCGCTGGCCGCAGGCGACGCCAGTATGCTGCGCGATATTCTGCTCAATCACGCCTGGGCGCTGTTCAACCACAGCGAACTGACGCTGCTGGAGGAGTCGCTGAAAGCGCTGCCGTGGGACAGCCTGCTGGCGAATCCGAAACTGGTGCTGCTGCAGGCGTGGCTGATGCAGAGCCAGCATCGCTACAGCGAAGTGAATACTCTGCTGGCGCGTGCTGAGCAGGAGACCGGCGGCATCATGGACGACACGCTGCATGGCGAATTCAATGCCCTGCGCGCCCAGGTTGCCATTAACGACGGCGACCCGGAAGAGGCTGAACGGCTGGCGATGGTGGCGCTGGAGATGCTACCGCTCTCCAGCTTCTACAGCCGCATCGTCGCTACGTCGGTGCATGGCGAAGTGCTGCACTGTAAAGGCGACCTCACCAAATCGTTGTCGGTGATGCAGCAGACCGAGCAGATGGCGCGTCGCCACGACGTGTGGCAGTACGCGCTCTGGAGCCTGATTCAGCAGAGTGAAATTTTGTTTGCCCAGGGCTTTTTGCAGGCCGCCTGGGAGACGCAGGAGAAAGCCTTCGTCCTGATCCGCGAACAGCATCTTGAGCAGCTGCCGCTGCACGAATTCCTGCAGCGCATCCGCGCTCAGCTGATGTGGGCGTGGTCGCGGCTTGATGAAGCAGAGGCCGCTGCCCGCAGCGGAATGGACGTGCTGGCGACCTATCAGCCACAGCAGCAACTGCAGTGCCTGGCGATTATCGTCCAGTGCTCGCTGGCGCGTGGCGATCTTGATAACGCGCGCAGCCATCTTAACCGTCTTGAGAACCTGCTCGGTAACGGGCAATACCACAGCGACTGGGTGTCCAACGCCGATAAAGTGCGGGTGATTTACTGGCAAATGATCGGCGATAAAAAGTCGGCAGCTAACTGGCTGCGCCTGACGCCGAAACCGGAAGTGGCAAACAACCACTTCCTGCAAAGCCAGTGGCGCAACATTGCCCGCGCCCAGATCCTGCTGGGGGATTTTGACCCGGCGGAGATGGTGCTTGAGGAGCTGAACGAGAACGCGCGCAGCCTGCGTCTGATGAGCGACATCAACCGCAACCTGCTGTTGCTGAATCAGCTTTACTGGCAGGCAGGCCGTAAAAGCGATGCCCAGCGCGTGCTGATTGAAGCCCTGGCGCTGGCGAATCGCACCGGGTTCGTCAGCCACTTTGTGATTGAAGGCGAGGCGATGGCGCAGCAGCTGCGCCAGTTAATTCAGCTTAATACCCTGCCGGAGCTTGAGCAGCATCGCGCCCAGCGCATTCTGCGTGATATTAACCAGCATCATCGCCACAAGTTTGCACACTTTGATGAAGGTTTCGTTAATCGTCTGCTGACGCACCCGGACGTGCCGGAGCTCATTCGCACCAGCCCGCTAACCCAGCGCGAGTGGCAGGTGTTAGGGCTGATTTATTCCGGCTACAGCAACGACCAGATCGCCGGCGAGCTGGCCGTGGCCGCGACCACCATCAAAACCCATATCCGTAATCTCTATCAGAAGCTCGGCGTGGCGCACCGTCAGGATGCGGTCCAGCACGCGCAGCATCTGTTGAAAATGATGGGGTATGGGGTGTAACCAGCCAGAGCCGGCTGAGACGCCTGCCACCTCAGAGGGCAAAAACCTCCGGGCCTTTCGCTGCCAGCGTATTCAGAATACGCAAGGCAGGTCCACTTGGTTTGATCTCGTTACGTTCCCACTTCGACACGCTCTCTTTCGACATTCCCAGCATATGTGCCAGAAGCGTTTGTGAAAGCCCAAAACGCACCCGCAAGGCCTTAATCTCTTCCCCACTCATCGCTTTTACCTGTGCAATGCGTTCAGCCATAGCGCGCGCCGTTACCAGATTTTCAATCTCCGTCACGTCAGCATCGGACATCACGCCAAGCGCCTGAAGCTCTCTGGCATGAGCCAGCATGTTGTTGAGTTTAGTACTCATCGTTCACCTCAAATAACAGTCCGCTGGCCATTAGCGTGGATAGCTCAGCCTCGCCATAGCCCAGATAAACCGCAGCAAATTTCTTATAGGCGATAAGTTCATCATCGTCGATTTCTTTGGCACCCTTACCGCTGACGGCACTTTTGGCCCACCCATCAAAATAAAAAAGATGGCTTCCCGATCTAAAAAAGACAATGGTGCGCGCTCCGCCGCTTTTCCCCAGTTGAAGTGGCACGCGCTTTTTAATCACACCGCCCCCCAGGTCAGCATCAAACAGGCCGGAGATCACCTCACATGCCGCTTTCTTCAATGCCGCCTCGCTAATCCCAAGCTTTTTTGTACTGCCATTAAACATCCTTGTGCGGTAGACCGCCATATGCCGCCTCACGTAGTAATGGTTACTATAGTAATCATTACCATATCGTGCTGCAAAAAAATAAAAAACCCGCCGTAGCGGGTTTCAGACACTGGCGCGGTAATTATCAACACAGCTCCAGCTGCACGTTGTGATCCTGTATCACTTTCAGCACGCCAGCGGGCGGGCTGGCGTTGGTATAGACGGCGTTTACCATGCTGATGCTGCCCATGTTGACCATCGCGTTGCGGCCAAACTTGGAGTGGTCCACCACCAGCATCACGTGGCGGGAATTTTCAATAATCGCGCGCTTGGTGCGCACTTCGTGGTAGTCGAACTCCAGCAGCGAGCCGTCGCTGTCGATGCCGCTGATACCAAGAATGCCGAAGTCGAGGCGGAACTGGGAGATAAAATCGAGTGTCGCTTCGCCGATAATACCGCCGTCGCGGCTGCGCAGCTCCCCGCCGGCGAGGATGATGCGGAAGTCGTCCTTCACCATCAGCGTGTTCGCCACGTTAAGGTTGTTGGTCACAATGCGCAGGTTTTCGTGGTCGAGCAGCGCGTGGGCTACCGCTTCCGGCGTGGTACCGATATCAATAAACAGCGTCGCGCCGTTCGGGATCTGGCTCGCCACTTTCCAGGCGATACGCGCTTTTTCGGCAGTTTGCGTCGCTTTGCGGTCATGCCACGGGGTATTCACCGAGCTGGAGGGCAGCGCTGCGCCGCCGTGGTGGCGCAGGATCATGTTCTGTTCTGCGAGGTCGTTCAAATCGCGGCGGATGGTCTGCGGACTGACGGCGAACTGCTCGACCAGCTCCTCGGTGCTGACGTATCCCTGCTTCTTTACCAGCTCAATAATCGCATCATGACGTTGTGTTTGCTTCACACGCTTCTCCTGAAGACATCAGCGGATATCTGTTTTTATGTTCGTTTTCGCACATTGAGAGTATCGGTCAACGCCATCGCCAGGCCGACGGCAAGGCCGGTGACGTGCGCCGCATTGGCAATGGAAAGACCGAAAAGATCGAACCAGCCGGCGATAAGCCAGATCAGCGCAAACGCAATCAGCCCGCGCGGCATGCTGATACCGCTGTCCGGATCGCGCTCGCCGCGCAGCCAGACATAGCCCATCAGCGCATAAACGACGCCGGACAGGCCACCGAACCAGGCACCGCTAAACTTCTCCTGCACAAAGCCGCTGAGCAGGGCCGATATCAGGGCAATGACCAACAGCTTACCGCTGCCCAGCCGCTTCTCCACCGGGCCGCCAAGATACCACCACCACATCAGGTTAAAGACGATATGCAGCAGCGAGAAGTGCAGCAGCGCATGGCTGAAGTAGCGCCAGAATTCAAATTTCAATGAGGGATCGAACGGCCAGGCCAGCCAAACCATCACCGCCTGGTCACCGGCAACCTGCATAATGATATAGACCACAATACAGGCCACCATCAGCGCGAGCGTCAGCGGCCCGGCTTTCTGACGCAGCGTGGTCAGGAAAGAGTAGCGGCGATATTCGAGGCCGCTGTTGGTCTGGCCTGACTCCCAGCTTGCCGCCAGATAGCGGGGATGTGAAGGGTCCTGCAGGAACTGTTCAAGCGCCGATCTGACGCGCGTTTCCTGACTGGCATCTGCCAGCCAGACTTCGCTCTGCGCCGACCGGGACAGGGTCAGGGTGATCCCCTGGGTCGCCATATAATCCACGAAAGCCTGGGCCATTCGCGGGTTGGCAAAAGTAGTAATCATCAACATGGCGACTGCCGTTTTTCCATACAAAGAAAAACAGTATACCCGGACAACGTGACGGGACGCGACATCAACCCTCTCCGCGCGCCACTTCCGCCGGGAAATGACGGTGCCAGGCATCGAACCCGCCATCAACGCTGTAAACATTATCGAAGCCCTGCTGCAGCAGGTACTGCGCCGCGCCTTTGCTGCTGTTGCCGTGATAGCACATCACCATCACCGGCGTTTCAAAATCATGGTTCTGCATAAACGGCAGCAGCGTGTCGTTGGTGAGATGAAAGGCACCCGGTGTGTGGCCCATGGCGTAACTTTGCGGATCGCGAATGTCGACCAGCACTGCCGCTCCCTGATGCAGTTTCTGATGCGCTTCTTCTACGTTGATACATTCAAAATGATCCATGGTGCTCTCTTTATGCAGTGACGTCTTACGGTTTGCCGCATGGGCGGCGGCTTCATTTTAGCGTCAAGTGTACGTCTTACGCTGACCGTAACGCCATTATGTTATGCATATCACGCGAAAATGTTTTTTTGATGTTACCAAAAGCGCGATTCCTTGCTATTATGAGCGATAACGAACATTTATGAGCTTTAACGAACATCTGCGAGGCCAGCATGGAAACCAAAGATCTGATTGTGATTGGGGGCGGTATTAACGGTGCCGGGATAGCGGCAGACGCTGCCGGGCGTGGGCTTTCCGTCCTGATGCTGGAAGCGCAGGATCTGGCGTGCGCCACTTCATCCGCCAGTTCCAAACTGATCCACGGCGGGCTGCGCTACCTTGAACACTACGAGTTCCGCCTGGTGAGCGAAGCGCTGGCCGAGCGTGAAGTGCTGCTGAAAATGGCCCCGCACATCGCGTTCCCGATGCGTTTCCGTCTGCCGCACCGTCCGCACCTGCGCCCGGCGTGGATGATCCGCGTGGGCCTGTTTATGTACGATCACCTCGGGAAACGCACCAGCCTGCCAGGCTCTAAAGGGTTGCGATTTGGCGCAGCGTCTGTGCTGAAGCCGGAAATCGTGCGCGGTTTCGAATATTCTGACTGCTGGGTAGACGATGCCCGTATGGTGCTGGCGAATGCGCAGATGGTGACCCGCAAAGGCGGCGACGTCATGACCCGCACCCGCGCCACCTCTGCACGCCGTGAAAATGGTCTGTGGATCGTGGAAGCGGAAGATATCGATACCGGCGAAAAATTCAGCTGGAAAGCGAAAGGTCTGGTGAACGCCACCGGTCCGTGGGTTAAAAACTTCTTCGATGAAGGCCTGCAGCTCAAATCCCCTTACGGTATCCGCCTGATCAAAGGCAGCCACATTGTGGTGCCGCGCGCGCATGCTGAAAAACAGGCGTACATCCTGCAGAACGAAGATAAGCGTATCGTGTTTGTCATCCCGTGGATGGATGAGTTCTCCATTATCGGCACCACCGACGTTGAGTACAAAGGCGATCCAAAAGCAGTGAAAATCGATGACAGCGAGATCGACTATCTGCTGAACGTTTACAACGCGCACTTCAAAAAGCAGCTGGGCCGCGAGGACATCGCCTGGACCTACTCTGGCGTGCGTCCGCTGTGCGATGATGAATCTGACTCCCCGCAGGCCATCACCCGCGATTACACTCTCGACATTCACGATGAGAACGGCAAAGCGCCGCTGCTGTCAGTTTTCGGTGGGAAGCTCACCACCTACCGTAAGCTGGCCGAGCACGCAGTGGAAAAACTGTCTGGCTACTACGATCGCATCGGGCCGGCGTGGACCAAAGACTGCGTCCTGCCGGGTGGTGAAATTGGTAAAGATCGCGACAGCTATGCCGCCATCCTGCGCCGCCAGTACCCGTTTATCAGCGAAGCGCTGGCACGCCATTACGCCCGCACCTATGGCAGCAACGCCACGTTAATTCTGGATGACGCCACCTCCATCGGCGCGCTGGGCGAAGACTTCGGTCACGAGTTCTACGAAGCCGAGCTGCGTTATCTGGTCGAACATGAGTGGGTGCGTCATCTTGATGATGCCATCTGGCGTCGTACCAAGCTGGGTATGTGGCTGACCGATGAACAGCAGGCGCGTGTCGCGCAGTGGCTGGCGCAACATGGCGCGAAACATCAGCTCTCTCTGGCGTCGTAATCAGTAAGCAGCCAGTAAAAAGGCGGGTGCCTCAGCAACCCGCCTTTTTTATTTCCCGCGCTCAGCGCGGTGCTACAACCGCACCGGCGTGATGTGCCAGATATTATCTGCATACTCCTGAATGGTTCGGTCAGACGAGAAGTAGCCCATATTGGCGATGTTGTTCATGGCGGTGGTCGTCCACTGTTCCGGCTGACGATACAGCTCGTCCACCTTGTCCTGACAGTCCACATAGCTGCGGAAATCCGCCAGAACCTGATAGTGATCGCCGAAGTTAATCAGTGAATCCAGCAGGTCGCGATAGCGCCCTGGCTCGTCAGGATTGAACACGCCGGTGCCAATCTGCGTCAGCACCTGGTGCAGCTCCTCATCCTGCTCGTAGAACTCACGCGGTTTGTAGCCCTCGCGCCGCAGCGTCTCGACCTCCTCAGCGGTATTACCGAAGATGAAGATGTTTTCCGCCCCGACGTGCTCCAGCATCTCGACGTTGGCCCCATCCAGCGTACCGATGGTCAGCGCGCCGTTGAGGGCAAACTTCATGTTGCTGGTGCCTGAGGCCTCGGTCCCGGCCAGCGAAATCTGTTCGGAGAGATCGGCCGCCGGAATAATGATCTGCGCCAGGCTGACGCTGTAGTTGGGAATGAACACCACCTTCAGCCGATCGCCAATCACCGGATCGTTGTTGATCACCTTCGCCACGTCATTGATCAGATGAATAATGTGCTTCGCCATGTAGTACGCCGAGGCGGCCTTACCGGCGAAGATATTCACCCGCGGCACCCAGTCGGCGTCCGGGTCGGCCTTAATCCGGTTGTAGCGCGTGATAACGTGCAGCACATTCATCAGCTGTCGTTTGTACTCGTGGATACGCTTAATCTGCACGTCAAACAGCGCTTTCGGGTCCACCACCACGTTCAGATGCTGCGCAATGTAATGCGCCAGCCGTTTCTTGTTTTCCAGCTTCGCCTGGCGCACGGCCTGGTTTACCAGCGGGAAATCAATATGCTGGCTGAGTTCGCTCAGCTGACTGAGATCGGTGCGCCAGGTGCGTCCGATATGCTCGTCCAGCACTTCAGAGAGCGGCGGGTTGGCGAGCGCCAGCCAGCGGCGCGGCGTGACGCCGTTGGTCACATTGCAAAAACGCATCGGGAAGATGGCGGCGAAATCAGCGAACAGCGACTGCACCATCAGGTTCGAGTGCAGCTCCGACACGCCGTTCACTTTGTGGCTGACCACCACCGCCAGCCAGGCCATGCGCACCCGGCGCCCGTTGGTTTCATCGATAATGGAGCAGCGGCTCAGCAGACCGGTATCGTTGGGATACTGATCCTTAAGCGTCTTCAGGAAGTAGTCGTTGATTTCGAAAATAATCTGCAGATGGCGCGGCAGAATTTTACCCAGCATGTCTACCGGCCAGGTCTCCAGCGCCTCGCTCATCAGCGTATGGTTGGTGTAGGAGAATACCTGGCAGGTCACTTCCAGTGCTTCATCCCAGCTAAATTTATGATCGTCGATCAGCAGCCGCATCAGCTCCGGAATCGACAGCACCGGGTGGGTGTCGTTCAGGTGAATGGCGATCTTGCCCGCGAGGTTGCTGTAGGTTTTATGCAGCATATAGTGACGATTGAGGATGTCCTGAATCGTCGCCGACACCAGGAAATACTCCTGACGCAGGCGCAGCTCGCGGCCAGAATAGGTGGAGTCGTCCGGGTAGAGCACGCGCGACACGTTCTCGGAGTGGTTTTTATCTTCCACCGCTGCGAAGTAATCACCCTGGTTGAACTTGCCGAGGTTGATCTCGCTGCTCGCCTGGGCATTCCACAGGCGCAGCGTGTTGGTAGCGTCGGTGTCGTAGCCCGGCACGATCTGATCGTAGGCTACGGCCAGAATCTCTTCGGTCTCTACCCAGCGGGTTTTCTTACCTTCCTGCTGGATGCGACCGCCGAAACGCACCTTATAGCGGGTGTTGTGGCGCTTGAACTCCCACGGGTTGCCGTACTCCAGCCAGTAGTCAGGCGACTCTTTCTGGCGGCCATCAACGATATTCTGCTTAAACATGCCGTAGTCGTAGCGGATGCCGTACCCGCGGCCCGGCAGCGCAAGGGTGGCGAGGGAGTCGAGGAAGCAGGCCGCCAGACGCCCCAGGCCACCGTTGCCGAGGCCGGGATCATTCTCTTCGTCGATCAGCTCTTCCAGATCAAGCCCCATCTCTTCCAGCGCGTTTTTAACATCGTCATAAATCCCGAGCGACAACAGCGCATTGGAAAGGGTGCGGCCAATGAGAAATTCCATCGACAGGTAATAGACCTGGCGGGTTTCCTGGGAGAGCTGCGCCCGGTTGGAGCGTAGCCAGCGTTCCACCAGGCGATCGCGTACCGCAAACAGCGTGGCGTTTAGCCATTCATGCTTGTTGGCGATGGCAGGATCTTTGCCGATGGTAAACATCAGCTTGTAGGCGATAGAGTGCTTCAGCGCCTCGACGCTGAGCGTCGGCGAGGCATAGGTGAAGGGTGCGTTCATATCAGTGGCTCCACAGTACAAGGAACGTGTCCATCAGACGCCATAAGTAACGCCCGCCTGGTAGGCCAGGAGGGCGTACTGTATCGCCTGTCAGATCCGCTACTTACAACAAGCGTTGATAGAGATCGCGATAGGATTGCGCCGCGACCTGCCAGCTAAAGTCCATACCCATCGCCTGACGCTGAACGAAACGCCACAGTGACGGACGGGACCACAACACGAAAGCGCGCCGGATCGCGCGGAGCAGCGACCAGGCATTACTGTCCTCAAACACAAAACCGCTGGCGATGCCGTCCGCCAGGTTCTCCAGCGAGCTGTCAGATACGGTATCCGCCAGCCCACCGGTGCGCCGCACCAGCGGCAGCGTGCCGTATTTCAGCCCGTAAAGCTGGGTCAGCCCGCAGGGTTCAAATCGGCTCGGCACCAGAATAACGTCGGCACCACCCATAATGCGATGCGAAAATGCCTCGTGATAGCCAATCTGCACCCCAACCTGGCCGGGATGCTCAGCCGCCGCGGCAAGGAAGCCCTCCTGCAGCACCGGATCGCCCGCGCCCAGAATCACCAGCTGACCGCCCTGCTCCAGCAGGCCGGGCAGCGCCTCCAGCACCAGGTCCAGCCCTTTCTGGCTGGTCAGGCGGCTGACTACCGCAAACAGCGGCATTTTTTCGTTAACTTTCAGCCCCATCGCAATTTGCAGCTGGCGCTTGTTTTCGGCTTTCTCTTCGAGCGTATCGCGGTTGTAGCGCGCGGTAAGCAGCAAATCATGCGCCGGGTCCCAGATCTTGCCATCAACGCCGTTAAGGATACCGCTCAGACGTCCTTCCAGCTGGCGCTGCTTCAGCAGCCCTTCCATGCCGTAGGCAAATTGCGGTTCGGTGATCTCCCGGGCATAGGTCGGGCTGACGGCAGTAATATGATCAGCATAGAAGAGTCCGGCCTTCAGGTACGAAATTTGACCATTAAATTCCAGGCCATTCATATCGAAGAAGGACCAGGGCAGATCGATATCGTTCATATGATGGGCGTAGAACATGCCCTGATAGGCCAGGTTGTGCACCGTAAACACCGTCTTTGCCGGACCTCCGCGCGCGGCGATATAGGCCGGTGCCAGCCCGGCGTGCCAGTCATGCGCGTGCACAATGTCCGGTTTCCAGAGCGGATCGAGTCCAGACGCCATCTCCGCAGCCACCCACCCGAGCAGCGCGAAGCGCAGCACGTTATCCGTATAGGCGTAGAGGTTAGTGTCGTGGTACGGGCTGCCGGGGCGCTCATACAGGTGCGGGGCATCAATCAGGTAAATGCCCACGCCGTTAAAATGCCCGAACAGCAGCGTATAGTCCCCGGCGAAGCTTTCGCCTGTCGCCACCGCTTTAGCATCCGCCACGCCACGCAGAATATCCGGGAACGCAGGCACCAGCACGCGCGTATCCACCCCGCCCTCAATTTGCGCAGCAGGTAACGCGCCGATCACATCCGCCAGTCCGCCGGTTTTCAGCAGAGGAAAAATTTCAGAACATACATGTAAGACCTGCATTATCGCTCCCGTTCGATAAGCCAGGCATCCGGTACGCTGCAAAAGGCAGCGCTTGCCGGTAGCCCCACTTTGTGTCCCGACACAGCCTGCGTGCCGAAGGCGAAAAACACAGCGCGCAAACCTTTTGCGCGCGGTCACTCTTGCGCGTCAGCCCTGCAGTTTTGCCAGCATTTCGCGCGTTACCAGAACAATCCCCTCCTCCGACCGGTAGAACCGGCGGGCGTCTTCTTCAGCGTTCTCACCAATGACCATGCCTTCAGGAATAACGCAGGCGCGATCGATGATGCAACGGCGCAGGCGACACGAGCGCCCTACCCAGACATCCGGTAGCAAGACGGTGGAATCAATGTTGCAAAATGAGTTCACCCGCACCCGCGGGAACAGTACCGACTGCACCACCACCGAACCGGAGATAATGCAGCCGCCGGAAACCAGCGAGTTCAGGGTCATGCCGTGGCTGCCTGAGCGGTCCTGGACGAACTTAGCGGGCGGCAGCGACTCCATATGGGTGCGGATAGGCCAGTTCTGGTCATACATATCCAGTTCCGGCGTGACCGAGGCGAGATCGAGGTTCGCTTTCCAGTAGGCTTCGAGCGTACCCACATCGCGCCAGTACGGCTCGGCATCAGCATCTGACTGCACGCAGGAGAGCGGGAACGGGTGCGCAAACGCCTGCCCGTCGCGGGTCACTTTCGGGATAATGTCCTTCCCGAAGTCGTGGCTCGATTTGTCGTCCTTGTCATCCTCTTCAAGCAGCTCGTAGAGGTAATCGGCATCAAAGATGTAGATCCCCATGCTGGCCAGCGCTTTGGTGTCGTCCCCCGGCATGGTCGGCGGATCGGCCGGTTTCTCAACGAAGGCGATCACTTTGTCGCTCTCGTCTACCGCCATCACGCCGAAGGCGGTGGCTTCATGTTTCGGCACCGGCAGACAAGCCACTGTGCAGCGCGCGCCTTTTTCGACGTGGTCGATCAGCATGCGCGAGTAGTCCTGCTTGTAGATGTGATCCCCGGCGAGGATCACCACGTACTCCGCTTTGTAGCGCCGAATAATGTCGAGGTTCTGGGTCACGGCATCAGCGGTGCCGCGATACCAGTTTTCACCGTGTACGCGCTGCTGGGCGGGCAGCAGATCGACAAACTCGTTCATCTCTTCACTGAAGAAGGACCAGCCGCGCTGGATGTGCTGCACCAGGGTGTGTGACTGGTACTGCGTGATCACGCCCACCCGACGAATGCCGGAGTTGATGCAGTTAGAGAGCGCAAAATCGATAATGCGGAACTTACCGCCAAAGTGAACGGCAGGCTTGGCGCGAGTCGCAGTCAAATCTTTAAGTCGGGTACCACGTCCGCCGGCCAGGATCAGGGCAACGGATTTCATCGGCAACTGTCTTGCCAGCATCAGGGGGTCGTTCTTTTCAAACCTAACCATGACTGACTCCTTTTATGACTTGTGGAATACGCACACGCCGTGCGCGGGGCCATGCCATAACGCCATTACCACCGGGTTGTCCTCAGCGGCGAAAGGGGGAACGGCACGCCATTCCCCGTCAGGTAACACTATGTCAGCCACGTCGTGACCGCCGTTAAGCGCAATCAGCCAGCGGCCTGACAGCTCAATTTGCAGCTGCAAAGCCCCGGCGTGCCACGCACCGGCGTCCATCGGTCGCGCCTGAGCGTCGAGCCAGCGCACATTGCCATCGCCCTCTTCCCACCACTGATTACGGGTCAGCGCCGGGATCTGCTGGCGAAGGTGCAGTAACGCCGCCACAAAGGAGGTCAATCCTTGATGCGCTTCCTGCCAGTTAAGCCACGTCAGGGCGTTGTCCTGGCAGTAGGCGTTGTTATTACCATGCTGGCTGTGACCATGCTCATCGCCGGCCAGCAACATCGGGGTTCCCTGGGACAGCAGCAGCGTGGTCAGCAGCGCATGTACACTGACGCGCCGCTGCTCGCCGATACGAGCGCCAGCGCCCACGCCTTCAAAACCATGATTATTGCTATGGTTATTATTTGTACCGTCCTGATTGTCTTCGCCGTTAGCCTCGTTGTGCTTATGGTTGTAGCTGACGCAGTCGCGCAGCGTAAAACCATCGTGCGCCGTCACCAGATTGACCGTCGCATGAGGCAGTCGCCCGTTGCGGCGGAACACATCGGCGGACGCGGCAAAGCGGCCCGCAAACTCCCCCAGCGACAGGTCGTTTTGCATCCAGAAACGACGCATCGCGTCGCGATAATGGTCATTCCACTCAGCGAACAGCGGCGGAAAGTTCCCCACCTGATAGCCGCCCGCGCCAATGTCCCAGGGTTCGGCAATCAGCTTCACCTGCGACAGCAGCGGACAGTTTTTAATCGCCTCAAACAAAGGGGCATCCTGACGATAGTCAGGCGTGCGTCCAAGCACAGAGGCCAGGTCGAAGCGGAAACCGTCTACGTGACAGGTCTCCACCCAGTAGCGCAGGCACTCCAGCGCGTACTGCACCGTGTCGGGCTGGCTGAGGTTGAGCGTGTTTCCGCACCCGGTCCAGTTCTGGTATTCCCCACTGTCACTTAACCAATAATAGCTACGGTTATCGATTCCGCGCAGGGAGAAGGTCGGGCCTTCAACGTCGAGTTCCGCGCTGTGGTTAAGCACGATATCGAGGATCACCTCAATACCGGCGCGATGCAGGCTTTTCACCGCATCACGAAACTCGTTGAGCGCGTTGATTGGGTCCGCCGCGTAGCGTGGGTCGAGACTCCAGTTAGCCAACGGGTTGTAGCCCCAGTAGTTACTCAGGCCCAGCCGCTGCAAACGCGGTTCGCTGGCAAAATGCATCACCGGCAGAAGTTCAATGGCGGTGATACCCAGTTTTTTCAGGTAGTCCACCATCACCGGATGACCGAGCGCGCGGTACGTGCCGCGTATCGCTTCCGGCAGCGCCGGATGCAGTTGCGTCAGGCCTTTAACGTGCGCTTCGTAGATCACCGTCTTGCCCCAGGGCGTGCGCAACGGGGTATCGCCTTCCCAGTCGTACTGCTCGTTGACCACCACCGCCTTTGGTGCAATGGCCGCGTTATCGTGCGGGTCGGGCTGGTCAATGCCGCCGTGCAACAGCGGGTTATCGTCCGTGCTGCCCGCCACCTGACGTGCGCAGGGGTCAATTAACAGCTTCGCCGGATTAAAACGATGGCCCTGCGTCACGTCCCAGGGGCCGTGTACCCGATAGCCATAGCGCTGACCGGGACGTACGCCAGCGGCATAGCCATGCCACAGGTTGCCGGTACGCGCCGGCAGATCGTGGCGCTGCTCATTACCTTCGTTATCGAACAGGCACAGCTCTACGCGCTCAGCATGGGCGGAAAACAGGGTGAAGTTCACCCCGCTCCCGTCGTAGCGTGCGCCGAGCGGGCTGGCTGCGCCTGCCGATAAGCGGCTCATTCCCCCTCCCGCACCAGCCAGATCGTCGCCAGCGGCGGCAGCGTCAGACTCAGGGAGTGTTCACGCCCGTGGGACGCAATGGCATCGGTATGCACCGCACCACCGTTCCCGGCATTGCTGCCGTGGTAGTGGATCGAGTCGGTATTCAGCTCTTCACGCCACTTTCCGGCCTGGTTTACGCCGATGCGATAACCGTGGCGCGGCACCGGGGTAAAGTTGCTGACCACGATAATCTCGTTGCCGTTACGATCCCGACGCACGAAAGCGAAAATGGAGTTTTCGCTGTCTTCCACCACCAGCCACTCGAAGCCGTAGCTGTCGAAGTCCAGCTCGTGCAGGGCTTTGTGATGACGGTAGGTAAAATTGAGATCCCGCACCAGGCGCTGGACGCCGTGATGCCAGTTATCACCGCCTTCCAGCAGATGCCAGTCGAGGCTGCTGTCGTGGTTCCACTCGCGCCCCTGAGCAAATTCACCGCCCATAAACAGCAGCTTCTTGCCGGGGAACGCCCACATCCACGCATAGTAGGCGCGCAGGTTGGCGAACTTCTGCCAGGCATCGCCCGGCATACGGTCCAGGATCGATTTCTTGCCGTGAACCACTTCGTCGTGCGACAGCGGCAGCACGAAGTTCTCGGTGTGGTTGTAGACCATGCCGAAGGTCATTTTGTGGTGATGATGCTTGCGGTACACCGGGTCGAGCTTCATGTAGTCGAGGGTGTCGTGCATCCAGCCGAGGTTCCATTTGTACCAGAACCCGAGGCCGCCCATCGCGGATGGACGGGACACGCCCGGGAAGTCGGTGGACTCTTCCGCGATCGCCACCGCACCCGGCACCTGCTCGCCGAGCGTGCGGTTGGTGTTGCGCAGAAATTCGATGGCTTCCAGATTCTCACGCCCGCCGAACTCATTGGGGATCCACTCCCCCTCTTTACGGCTGTAGTCGCGATAAATCATTGAGGCGACCGCATCCACGCGCAGGGCGTCGATGCCGAAGCGCTCCACCCAGTAGAGCGCGTTGCCCACCAGATAGTTGCTGACTTCGCGCCGGCCATAGTTGTAAATCAGGGTTTTCCAGTCCTGATGGAAGCCTTCGCGCGGATCGCTGTGTTCGTACAGCGCGGTGCCGTCGAAGCGGGCCAGGCTGAACTCATCGGTCGGGAAGTGGCCCGGCACCCAGTCCAGGATCACGTTCAGCCCGGCGGCGTGCGCGGCGTTCACGAAGTGGCGGAACTCGTCACGGGTGCCGAAGCGGCGCGTCGGCGCATACAGGTTGGTCGGCTGGTAACCCCAGCTGCCGTCAAACGGATGCTCGTTGATCGGCAACAGCTCGATATGGGTGAAGCCCATCTCTTTGACGTAAGGGATCAGCTGCTCGGCCAGCTCCTGATAGCTGAGCCAGAAATTATTGTCGGCATGGCGACGCCAGGAGCCGAGATGTACCTCATAGATAGAAATCGGCGCATCAAAATCGTTAGCGCGCTGACGCGCTTCGGTTTGCAGAATTTTATCCGGCAGGCCGCAGATCAGCGAGGCGTTGTCCGGGCGCATCTGGCTCTCGAACGCGTAGGGATCGGCTTTGATACGCAGGTTGCCGTTGGCGTCGAGCAGCTCAAATTTGTAGAGCTGACCGTTAAGCGCGCCGGGAACAAACAGCTCCCAGATACCACTTTCGCGGCGCAGACGCATCGGATGGCGGCGGCCATCCCAGTAGTTGAACTGCCCGACCACCGATACGCGACGTGCGTTCGGTGCCCAGACGGAAAAGCGCGTGCCGACAATGCCGTCCAGCGTACAGGCGTGTGCCCCCAGGGTTTCATAGGGGCGCTGATGGGTGCCTTCGGACAGCAGCCAGATATCGAGATCCTGAGTCAGGGTGCCGAAACGGTACGGATCGTCAATCAGGTTTTGTTGGCCGTGCCACATCACCGCCAGCTGATAGCGAAACGGGTTCTTACGCCGCGCCATCAGGCCGCTAAAAAATCCGCGCGAGTCGAGGCATTCCAGCTTACCCACTTTGCGGCCGGTTTTGGTTTCAATAACCCAGACTTCTGTGGCGTCAGGCAGCAGCGCGCGTACCTCAACGCCCTGGCCGGTAACGTGCATTCCCAGCACCGAGAAAGGATCGGCAAAATGACCGGCAATAAGCGCATTGATCACGTCTCTATCAATATGATGGGACATGCTATTTCATCCTGTTTTAATAGCGTCACACCTATCCAGCCTTACGCCTGTGCGTCCGGTGGTGACACTTTTGTGATGACCTGAACGGGCTACGCGTTTCGTTCCTTTTCTGGCTCCGTTCAACCTTCTGGCAGAGCGCACTGAGATCGCCCTGAACTAATCATAGTCAAGGGTTTAGCGGACTATTCAAAAATTAGGTGAATTATGGATATTTCATATTGCGGGCATAAAAAAAGGGAGGCGCTAAGCCTCCCTTGATTATTACGCCAGCTGCCGTAGCAGACGGCGCAGCGGTTCAGCCGCGCCCCACAGGAGCTGATCCCCCACCGTAAAGGCGGAGAGAAAATCATTGCCCATGTTGAGCTTACGCAGGCGGCCCACCGGGGTGGTAAGCGTGCCGGTGACCGCAGCTGGCGTCAGTTCGCGCATGGTGATGTCGCGGTCGTTCGGGATCACTTTCGCCCACGGGTTATGCGCCGCCAGCATCTCTTCGATGCCGGAAATCGACACATCTTTTTTCAATTTGATGGTAAACGCCTGGCTGTGGCAGCGCAGTGCACCAATGCGCACGCAGAGGCCATCAACCGGGATCGGCGCAGCGGTGTTGAGGATTTTGTTGGTTTCAGCCTGGCCTTTCCACTCTTCACGGCTCTGACCATTATCAAGCTGTTTGTCGATCCACGGGATCAGGCTGCCCGCCAGCGGTACGCCGAAGTTATCCACCGGCAGCTCGCCGCTGCGCGACAGCGCGGTGACCTTGCGTTCGATATCGAGAATTGCCGATGCCGGGTCCGCCAGCTGGTCCGCCACGTGATGGTGCAGCGCGCCCATCTGCGCCAGCAGTTCACGCATATGACGCGCACCGCCGCCGGAGGCCGCCTGGTAGGTGGCAACCGATACCCACTCCACCAGATCTTCCGCGAACAGACCGCCGAGTGACATCAGCATCAGACTGACGGTGCAGTTGCCGCCGACAAAAGTTTTGATGCCGTTGTTCAGGCCGTCAGTAATAACGTGCTGGTTAACCGGGTCGAGAATAATAATCGCATCGTCTTTCATGCGCAGCGAAGAGGCCGCATCAATCCAGTAACCCTGCCAGCCGCTTTCACGAAGCTTTGGATAGATTTCGTTGGTATAATCGCCGCCCTGGCAGGTCACGATAATATCGAGCGCCTTAAGGGCATCGATAGAGTAAGCATCCTGCAACGTGCCGCCGGTATGCTGACCAAAGGCCGGTGCCGGCTGGCCGAGCTGGGAAGTTGAAAAGAAAACCGGGCGGATAGCGCTAAAATCGTTCTCTTCTACCATGCGCTGCATGAGTACAGAGCCGACCATACCGCGCCAGCCGATAAAACCAACATTTTTCATAGCGAGTAATTCCTGCGAGATGTGCGTTGTGCAAGCCAGTAGGTAAGCGACTGGACAATATCATCCACCTTACAAAAAGCAGCCAAAGTCGCAAGTGAATTTAATCTATGATTTGCCGACAATTAGAAATAACGCTAATTAGTCGCGTTAATTTATCAAGCATCAGGGATACGTGTAATGAGTGAAATAATTTCTGCGGCGGTACTGCTGATCCTGATTATGGACCCGTTAGGAAACCTGCCGATTTTTATGTCGGTGCTGAAACATACCGAGCCAAAGCGCCGTCGGGCCATTATGATCCGCGAGTTGCTCATCGCCCTGCTGCTGATGCTCATCTTCCTGTTCGCCGGGGAGAAGATCCTCGCATTCCTTAATCTGCGTGCGGAAACGGTATCGATTTCCGGCGGGATTATCCTGTTCCTGATCGCCATCAAAATGATTTTCCCCAGTAACGAAGGCAATGCCACCGGTCTGCCGGCAGGCGAAGAGCCGTTTATCGTACCGCTGGCGATCCCGCTGGTGGCTGGCCCCACCATTCTGGCTACCCTGATGCTGCTCTCGCACCAGTATCCGAACCAGATGGGGCATCTGGTGATTGCGCTGATGATTGCCTGGGGCGGTACCGTCGCCATTCTGCTGCAGTCGTCGCTGTTCCTGCGTCTGCTGGGTGAGAAAGGCGTTAACGCGCTGGCGCGCCTGATGGGCCTGGTGCTGGTGATGCTCTCAACCCAGATGTTCCTCGACGGCATTCGGGCGTGGATGAAAGGCTGAATCATTGCCTGCGCAGGGACGCGCTATTTCCAACTCTCCGGGGCGATGCTTTGACTCAGGCGCAGGGTCGTAAGGCAGAGCTGGTTTATATTCCAGCTCAGGATCCTGCACACCGGTTCCCACAGATTATATTTCGATATCGCTTCATGCAGATATAACGCGCCGATACGCTCCAGCGTCAGCGGGCTGGTAGCCTGAAGATAATAGTGCTGCCAGGGTTCAGTCCCCGCCGTGGAATTAAGCCCGATTATCGCCGGGGAGTGGATTTGCGCGACCACGTGGTGATCCCGCTTGCGCCGCAGCACCGCGCTGCCACGATGGAACAACAGGCATTCGCCGTCCCGCTGGCTGTCAAAATGTATTATCTGTTGGTTAACGGGCCGCTCCTGATGGCCTGCGCAGGTGAGATGCTTAATAACAAAAATGATGTCTTTCAGTGGCTTGCCATTACCGACCATGATTATTCCCTTAATTAATGATGAGATATCCTGAGCGGCATTATCGCAGGGTGAATAATCATTGATACGCTAAAGCAGTCTCTTTTTGGAGGCAGGCAGCAACAGGCGATATATTCAGAATTCGTCCACGTTTTATTAGCGGTATCCGGCGCGACGCAAAAATGTATGTCCCCGAACGCCGGCAATAAAAAACCCGGCGCAGGCCGGGTTTGAGATTACTAAGGCGCGGGGTTAGCCGAGCAGGCTGAAGGCAATCATGCCGACAATCGCCCCGGTGGTGCCGAGAATGGTTTCCATCATGGTCCAGGTTTTCAGCGTCTGGCCTTCTGTGGCACCAGTAAATTTGCCGAACAGCCAGAAGCCGGCGTCGTTCACATGGCTGACCACGATAGAGCCGCCGGCGATGCAGATGGAGAGCGCGGCCAGCTGGGCGCCAGAGTAGTTAAGCTGCTCGATAACCGGCATCACCAGCCCGACGGCGGTGAGACAGGCGACGGTGGCAGAACCCTGAATAATGCGCACCGCCGCAGCCAGCACAAAGCAGGTTATGGCGACAGGAAGGCCCATGCCGGTCAACGCTTCACCCAGTGCCGGACCCACCCCCGAGTCCACCAGAATCTGTTTGAAGACGCCGCCTGCGCCAATAACCAACAGGATAATCCCGGCCGGCTGCAGCGCGTGGCCGCAGATCTCCATTACCTTCTCTTTCGCCATCCCCTGACGGTACGCCAGGCCATAGATCGCCACCAGACAGGCCACCAGAATGGCGGTAAACGGATGACCGATGAACTCCAGCCACTCATAGAGCGTAGTGCCTTCGGTGATGAAGCGGGCCGCGATGGTTTTCAGCCCCACCAGCACCAGCGGCAGCAGGATCAGCGACAGGCTGAAACCAAACGACGGCAGTTTGCCTTCGCCCAGGTGCGGCTCGGAGATATCGTCCGGGATTTTTAACTCAACAAACTTGCTGATGAAGTTACCGTACAGCGGCCCGGCAATCAGCATGCCGGGAATGGCGGCGCACAGCCCGATGAGGATCATCCAGCCGAAGTCGGCATGCATCTGTGACGCCAGCAGCATCGGTGCCGGCCCCGGCAGCAGGAATGCCGCGGCGGCGGCAACACCGGCAAACAGCGGGATCACCAGCTTCACCAGGTTAGTCCCGGTATGACGCGCCATGGAGAACGCCACGCTAATCAGCAGCACAATTGCCACTTCAAAGAACAGCGGCAGCGCGCAGATCAGCCCGGCCAGACCAATGGCATAGTGAGCGCGGCTGTGACCAAACGACTTCAGCATCTTGACCGCAATCTGGTCTACCGCACCCGTTTCATGAAGAATTTTGCCGAACATCGCGCCGAGCGCGACAACGATCGCCAGGAAGCCCAGCGTACCGCCCATCCCTTTTTCCATCGTGGCCGCAATTTTCTCAAGCGGCATTCCGGAAAACAGCCCTGCACCAATCGACACCACCATCAAAGCCAGAAAAGCGTGCATTCGTGCTTTCATGACTAAAAACAGCAGCAGTAAAACCGACCCTGCCGCTGTTAAAACCAGCGTTAATGTACTCACGTTACTGCCTTATTTTTTTATTAACTTAATCATATCCGCAACAACCGCATCTACCGGCTGGTTGATATCCACCACCAGCACATCCGCTTCGTCTGCGCCCGGCTCTTCGAGCGTGGCGAACTGGGTTTGCAGCATCTGCGGCTTGAAGAAGTGTCCTTTGCGCGCCTTCAGGCGCTCGCCGATGGTGTCCATATCCCCTTTCAGATAAATGAAAGAGAGATTCGGGTTACCGTCGCGCAGCTGGTCGCGATAGTGCTTTTTCAGCGCCGAGCAGACAATGAGCGACACTTCATTGGTGCGCTGCATAGCAAAGGCGGCATCGTTCAGCGCCTGCAACCACGGCTTACGGTCGTCGTCGTTCAGCGGTTCGCCGGAAGACATTTTCATAATGTTGCTGCGCGGATGGAGAAAATCGCCATCCAGGAAAGCGGCCTGCAGCTTGTACGCCACTTCACGGGCAGTAACGGATTTACCGCTGCCGGAGACACCCATCAGGATGTAAATATGGTGGTCATGATTCGTCGTGCTCATCGCATCGCTCCTGGTGGCACAGTCGTTAATATCGAATGTTACGGGTAACAGTTATCGGTAACATTGTCATGCTGGCTGACAGGCTAAGCAACAACCCGGCGGAGGGAAAGTGAATAAGTGTGAACTACATCAAATTTGTGGACGTCAGATCGATCCGCCCGGTGACAACGTGAAACCTAAATCTAACATCTTCGGCGAGACGATTTCACCGCGCACGCGCGCCAGCAGACGCTCGGCACCGATACGCCCCATGCGCTCGCGCGGCGTCAGCACGCTGGCCAGCAGCGGCTCCATCACCTGCCCGATGTCATGCCCGTGGAAACCGGCGATGGCGACGTCGTGCGGAATGCGCAGCCCAAGACGCTGGCACTCAAACGCCGCGCCCACGGCGAGGTCATCGTTGGTACAAAAGATGCCGTTCAGCTCCGGATATTCGCGCCGCGCCCGGCGAAACAGCTCAATCCCGGATGAATAAGACGACGAGTGCTCATCCATCACGCTGTTGGGTGCCAGACCCGCGTCGCGCATTGCCTGCTCGTATCCCAGCTGTTTAATGATAGTGCGTTCATCCAGACGCGCGCCCAGATAGGCCACATTGCGATGCCCGCGGGCGATGATAGCGGCGGTCATCTGCCGCGCGGCCTCAAAGTTATCGAAGCCCACAGCAATATCCAGGCAGGGCGACACGCTGTCCATCAGCTCCACCACTGGAATTCCCGCCACTTCGATCATTTTCAGGGTGCGTGGCGTGTGGGTGCGCTCGGTGAGCACCAGCCCGTCGATATTCCATGACAGCATCGACTCCAGACGCTTCTCTTCCAGCTCGGGCTTATAGCCGTAGTGCGCCAGCATCGTCTGGTAGCCGTGCGCATCGGTCACGCTTTCGATCCCGCGCAGGACTTCAGCAAAGACCTGGTTGGTCAGAGAGGGAAGGAGCACGCCGATAGCGCGGCTGGTGGCATTAGAGAGAATATCGGGGGCGCGATTGGGAATATAGCCAAGCTCATCCAGTGCGGCGGCGATCTTGCTGCGCAAGGCCACCGAGACCTGTTCCGGATTGCGCAAAAAACGGCTGACCGTCATTTTGGTCACGCCTACGCGATCTGCCACATCCTGAAGTACCGGTCTTTTCTTTTTCATCGTCCTGAATGACTTAAAAGGGAAGGATTTCCTCAGTTTATCATGGACAACGAACAACCTCCCTTTTTGCAAAGGGAGGTTGCGGATTTATTTCATTACTCAGACCGGCGGCAGATCGAACAGCAGAATTTCACTGTCGCTGTCGGCATGGATGGAGAGCGCCTGCTCGTCCCAGATGGCCAGACCGTCGCTGGTGGTGGCTTTGGTGCCGTTAATGGAGACGTTACCTTTTACCACCTGGATCCAGACGCGGCGTTCTGCGGCAATCTGGTAAACATTCTGCTCGTCTTTAATCATCGCCCAGCGCGACAGCTCCATATCCTGATGCACTTTCAGCGACCCGTCGCGGGCATCCGGAGAGAGCACCAGCTGGCGACCCTGCGCTGCATCAAAGCGGCGCTGCTCGTAGCGCGGGGTGATGCCGGTTTCTTCCGGAATGATCCAGATTTGATACAGGCGCAGACGGTCGGTCTTGCTCGGGTTGTACTCAGAGTGACGTACCCCGGTACCGGCGCTCATAATCTGGAACTCACCGGCGGGCACCTGCTCTTTATTGCCCATGCTGTCTTCATGCTCTACCGCGCCTTCCAGCACATAAGTCAGGATCTCCATGTCTTTGTGCGGGTGCGTACCGAACCCCTGGCCCGCTTCGACGATGTCATCGTTGATGACGCGCAGTGCGGAGAAGCCCATGAAATTCGGGTCGTAATAGTTGGCGAAGGAAAAGGTGTGCCATGAATCCAGCCAGCCATGATTTGCGTGACCACGTTCTTCAGCTTTGCGTAAGAAAATCATCTTTTATACCCTCGTGTAACCTGAGCCATCAGGTCGTTGTTCGTTGCGATGGATGTAGTGTGGACGTGAACGGCCCAGGATGATAGAGGGTGAAAATTGACTCCTCTGTTCAAATTTTATGAACAAGTACAGAGGAGCCTGCTGAGCTTATCTGTCTAAGGTCAACGTGGCAGGTGATGGCTGCTCAAAGCCGCGTTCGAG
The DNA here is from genome assembly GCF_000696575.1 of Siccibacter colletis. GTDB lineage: Bacteria > Pseudomonadota > Gammaproteobacteria > Enterobacterales > Enterobacteriaceae > Siccibacter > Siccibacter colletis. The sequence continues at coordinate 91,016 of NZ_JMSQ01000008.1, forward strand.
GATATCAAGGTTGGTCAGAACATCAGTTTCCCTGATGTAGTTTTCGGCCCCATGAAGAATGGCATCGTAGAGCGCATCATAGACCCGGCCATAGTCTCCCGTTTCCGGTTTAACCTGCTCGCGCACCGTCTCGCCCGCGTCATTAACGTACTCCAGCTCGCCCACCGAATCGTCAGCCGCAAAGCCCGGTTCGCCCGGCATAATTCCCGCTTTCAGGCTGGTCTCCTGCTGATCGATACCGTATTTGATAAACGAACCGCGAGTGCCGTGCACAATAAACTTCGGATAATCAATTTTCACCAGGTGGCTGGTTTTGACGATGGCTTTCAGACGCCCGTAAAACAGCTGTGCTTCAAAGGTATCATCCGGGTTCGCCGGATTACGCAGGCTGCGAATGTCATACGAGACGTGCTGCGGTCGCCCGAACAGCGAGATGATCTGATCGAGCGTATGCACGCCGAGGCCAAAGAACATGCCGTCCTGCGGCTGGCCCGGCTTCGTCTCGGCCTCAGGGCGGTAATAGTCGAAGTGGCTCTCAATTTCGACAATCTCGCCCAGTTTGCCGCTCTCGATCACCTTCTTCGCCGTCAGGAAGCAGGCATCAAAGCGGCGGTTCTGGTACGGAGTCACTATCAACCCCTTGCGCTGCGCCAGTTCAAACAGGGTGCGCGCTTCGGCAAGGGTCATGGTGAACGGCTTTTCCACCAGCACGTTTTTGCCGGCTTCCAGCGCCCGGCGCGCGTAGTCGAAATGGCTGTCCGCATGGGTACAGACCACCACCAGCTGCACGGCGGGATCGGTGAGGATGTCGTCCAGATTACTGGTGAAGTGGATGCCCTGATACTGCGGCTCCTGTTCCGCCGGCTTTTCATGGCGGCGATAGATGTGGGCGACGTGAAGCTTATCTTTGCGGTTGAGCACGTAGGGCAGATGGTAACGGGTGGTGCTTTTGCCAAATCCAATCCAGGCGCAGTGAAGTGTCATCGCATATTCCTTATTTTATGTCCTCCAGCAACCTTAGCCACAATCTCATTATGATGCCACCCTGGTCGCAATTGCCGGAATAAGGGCTATTAATTCGTTGTATTCCCGCTAATAATATCGCAGTCTATTTTTGGCTTTATTATCGTTAGGCATTGCCCGTCCTGCATGCTAGTCTGCCGGCCAGACTGATTCTGGCATTACCCTTTATATAGCAGCGCACAGGCTGCGATCGGATTAACATGGTACGAGTTCATTATTTTTTAAACGCGGGGCTGTGTTGCTGGTCGCTGGCGCTATTTTTCTGGTGCGTTTACGCCACGCCCTGGGCAATTTTTCCCGGCGTGCTGGCGCTTATCGCCTTCATACTTCATGGCTTTCAACAGCGAGTTTTTACTATGTTTGGAAAAAATAAGAGTCCCACCACCGAGCCGCAAAATAGCGTGATGGTTACCCCGGTAGCGCCAGAAAAAGAGACACCGCGCGAAGAGAAACAGAATAATACCGTTATCTCCAGCGACGTACGCTTTGAAGGCAATATTATCGCCAGCGGCCAGGTGTACATTTACGGTGAAGTTCACGGCAATATCGAGTCCAACGGCGGCATTATCAAAATCATGCGCAACGGTCTGGTGCAGGGCAACATCGTGTGCCGCGAGCTGATTGTTGACGGCACCGTCAATGGCGAATGCAAATCGGAGAGCATCGATATCTATGAGAACGGCACGCTGAACGGCGCCATGAGCTATGCCTCACTGGCGATCAAAAAAGGCGGCGTGTTTATCGGGAAATCGCTGGCGCAGCAGATGACCGAGAAGAAAACCAATGTGATTGATCTGACCCCTGAGCCAGGCACCGACGAGCCGGTTGCCATTCAGAAGAGCCGTCAGAAGAGTTAACCCGCCCGTGGCCGGGCCATCATGCCCGCGCCCCTGCCTCCTGCCCCGAATTGCGGGCAAAAAAAAGCCAGCACCCGGCTGGCTAAGAAATACTGGAAGCAATGTGAGCAATGTCGTGCTTTCAGGTTCTCCGTTGGGGTATCCCTGAACGCATGGCAATAATAATCATTATCATTCGCATGTGTCCAGCATTTTTTTCAAAAAAATGCATTGACTGCAAAAGTAAAGTCAATGATGTTTAAAGGGATTTCTGTAACTCATTGAGGAGAAAAGGATGTGTGAGATTGTGATTCGCCATGCAGAGAAAACGGACGTAGCGGCAGTGCATCACCTGTTTACGCTGCCCGAGGTCATTCGCAACACCCTGCAGGTGCCACATCCTTCTCTGCATATGTGGGAAGAGCGTATGCATCCACTACCGAGCGATCAACGGCAGCTGGTGGCCTGCATTGACGGACGCGTGGTCGGGCATCTGGCGATGCACATGCCTCCCCGCCCGCGCCGCAGCCATACCGCCAGCTTTGGTATTTGCGTCGATCCCGCGTTCGGCAACCGCGGCGTTGCCAGCGCGCTGCTGAGTGAAATGATCGACCTGTGCGACAACTGGCTGCGCGTGGAGCGCATTGAGCTGACGGTATTTGTCGATAACGCGCCGGCGATTGCCGTTTATCGCAAATTTGGCTTTGAAATCGAGGGCACTGCTAAAGGCTATGGCCTGCGTGAGGGCGAATATATTGATGCTTATTATATGGCACGTCTGAAAGCGGGCTAAATTAACCGGCCGGGGATATTTTCTTCAGCCTGATGCGAAGTATCCCGCGCCGGAATAAACAAACCCGGCGCGGATTTACCTTAAATACACCTGAGGCTGCGTCAAATACTTTCCCCCGGCATTAATATGCGTCCTGATTAATAATCAGGACTAATTGTTAATCTAAAAATAATAACGCCCCGGTGCGGGGGCGTCAGGCATTAATATCCAGCCGTCAGGCCATCAACGGTACGGGGATCGGAAGCGCCATATTTAATGCCGTCCGGCCCCAGCATTATGCTCTGGGTGCTTCCCATCACGTCTTTCACTTCCACCTTCTGCCCTTTATCGCGCAGCAGTTTCAGCGTGTCCGGGCTGAAGCCCTTCTCCACGCGCAGCTCATCCGGCAACCACTGATGATGGAAGCGCGGCGCGCTGGTCGCCTCGGCTACGTTCATGCCGAAATCCACAGTGTTGATTATCATCTGCAGCACGGTAGTGATAATGCGGCTGCCGCCAGGGCTGCCGGTGACCAGCCAGGTTTTGCCATCCTTCACCACAATGGTCGGTGACATCGACGACAGCGGACGCTTGTTCGGCCCCACGGCGTTCGCGTCTCCCCCCACCAGCCCATAAACATTCGGCACGCCAGGCTTGGCTGAGAAGTCGTCCATCTGGTTATTCAGCAGGATACCGGTATTTCCCGCCACGATGCCCGAACCGAAGTTGGTATTCAGCGTGTAGGTGACCGCGACCGCGTTGCCCTGCTTATCCACCACCGAGAAATGCGTAGTCTGGTTGCTTTCATAAGGAGCCAGATTGCCCGGCTTGATGGTTTCTGAAGGCAGCGCCTTGTTGAGATCGATTTTCTGCGCCAGGGATTTGGCATAGGCTTTGCTGGTCAGCGCCTGCCACGGCACCTTCACGAAATCAGGGTCACCGAGGTACTCCGAGCGGTCAGCGTAGGCAAATTTTTCCGCTTCGGCGATGGTCTGTATCGCGTCGGCACTGCCAAAGCCGTACTTCGCCAGATCGACGTTTTCGAGAATATTGAGGATCTGCACGATATGGATCCCGCCAGAGGACGGGGGCGGCATGGAGAAGATTTCATACCCGCGATAGGTGCCGCTGATCGGCGTGCGCTCCACCGCTTTATAGGCTGCCAGATCTTCCCGGGTAATAAGCCCGCCGTTTTTTGCCATTTCGTCGGCGATCTGCGTGGCGATCTCGCCTTTATAGAACGCATCTGGCCCCTGCTCAGCAATCATCTCCAGGCTGTGAGCAAGGTTCTCCTGCACCAGCTTGTCGCCTTTCTGCAGCGGATTGCCGCCGACGTGCCAGAAAATGGCTTTGCTGTTGGCATGATTCGCCAGGTTCTCCACCCCGTAGGTGTTGAGGTCGAAGGCTAACGCATCGTTGACCCAGATACCGTCCCGGGCCAGGGTAATCGCCGGTTGAATCACCTTATTCAGCGGCAGCGAGCCGTACTTTTCGATCGCCAGCGCGAACCCGGCGACGGTGCCCGGCGTACCGGAAGCCAGATGCGAGGTCAGCGATTTTTTGCTGTCGGCGTCGCCCTTCTCATTGAGGAACATATCGCGCGTAGCCTTTGCCGGTGCCATTTCGCGGAAATCGATCGCGGTGGTTTTCCCGTCGGCGGTACGCAGCATCATAAACCCGCCGCCGCCGAGATTACCGGCCTGCGGATGGGTAACCGCCAGCGCAAACCCGACGGCGACCGCGGCATCTACCGCATTACCGCCCTGTTTGAGGATCTCCACCCCGACGCGCGTCGCGGTGGCATCCACCGTCGAAACCATGCCGTTGTGGGCTTCCACCGGGTGGAAAATGTCTTTCTCAACGCCATAGGAAACCGGTGCTGGCGCGGTCGGCGCCGCCGTTACGCTAAAGCATCCCCCTGCCGTCAACATCACAATGGCGACCAGCCGCGCCACGCTGCGCTTTATCATCATTCATCTGCTCCTTAAGCCAGGGGAGGCTTTCCCCGCTTCAAGTCTGGTTCACAACTCTGAAAAGATCATCGTTATGGCGCAGAAGGGATACACTTAAGGGATCTTCCTGAAGGAGGAATGACCATGAAAAAGCTAATTTTACTGGCAGCGCTGATGCCGCTGACGGCCCTCGCTGCGCCGTTGGATAATCCGACTAACAGCCCGAATCGCCCGGGTTATCAGAACCCGACCCAGCAGCGGATGCAGACGCAGATGCAGTCTCAGCAAATCCAGCAGAAAGGGATGCTCAACCAGCAGCTCCAGACGCAAACCCGGACGCAGCAGCAGCATCTGAATACGCAGATAAACACCAACACGCAGAGAATTCAGCAGGGGGAGCTCAACCCCCGGTCTCAGCAGCTCCTGCCCAACAGCCAGGGCGGAATGCTGAGCGGGGGAAGCAGCAATAGCGCAGGCGCGCTGAGCGGTGGCGAACAGCACATGATCCAGCCAAAAACCAACGGCGATATGCTGCGCCGCTAGAGCGAGCTGGCTTTTACGCGCTGAAATCCGGGCCGATCTCGTCGATGCGGTCGGTGCAGATACAGTCAACGCCCCAGCCCAGCAGCGTCGCGGCGCGCTGGGGATCGTTGACGGTATAGACCAGGATACGTAGCCCGGCGGCTTTCAGCTCGCTGACGCGCGATTTATCGAGCAGCCGGTGGTTAAGGTGGATCGACACGCACGCCAGCCCGTCGGTCAGGTCGCGCCAGTCATCGCGCCACTCATCAAGCAGCAGACCACGCGGCAGTTCCGGTACAGCGGCCTGGGCGGCTTTCAGCGCATCGATGTCAAACGATGACAGCAGCGGTGCGGTCATGCCCTGCCACAGCTCGCGTGCTGCCAGCGCCACTACGCGTCCGGTTTCCGGGCCGGTGCCGGTGGTCGGTTTTATTTCGATGTTCGCCATCATCTGGTGCTGGCGGCAACGCGCCGCTACCTCAGAGAGCAGCGGCAGCTTTTCGCCTTTGAACGCCCCGCCGTACCAGCCGCCAGCGTCCACTTTCAGCAGATCATCCCACGCCAGCGCTCCCGCCACGCCCCAGCCATTGCTGGTGCGCTCCAGCGTGTCGTCGTGCAGCAGGAAGATCTGCCCGTCTTTCGAGAGCTTGACGTCAAACTCAATCATGGTGTGACCGTAGTGCGCCCCGACGTCGATTGCCGCCAGGGTGTTTTCCGGTGCCAGTTTGCCGCCGCCGCGGTGGGCGACGATGCGAGGATAGGGCCAGTTCATAGACGTTGTCCTGTTTCACCATCGAAGAAGTGCAGGTTCGCTTCAGGAAGCTGCAGCCACAACGTACTGCCCGGCTGCGGACGCTCCTGATGCGCCAGGCGCGCCACCACTTTCTGGCTGCCCCAGCGACCATGCGCGAGGTTGTCGGCCCCCAGCATTTCCAGGGTGTCCATCACCAGCGGAATGCCGCCTGCGGCCTGTGAGCTTAGCGCAATATGTTCCGGGCGGATACCCAGCGTCACCTTGCGGCCCGCCAGGCTGAGGCGCTGCTGGCCCAGCGGCAGCGTGATGCCATCATTCATCTCAAAATGGCTACCCGACACGCCGATACGCCCTTCCAGCAGGTTCATCGCCGGGGAGCCGATAAAGCTCGCCACGAAGCGGCTGGCCGGCTTCTCATACACTTCCACCGGAGTGCCGATCTGCTCGGCGATGCCCTTGTTCATCACCATCACGCGCTGCGCCAGGGTCATGGCCTCCACCTGGTCATGGGTGACGTAGAGGCTGGTGGTTTTCAGGCGGCGGTGCAGGTGTTGCAACTCCAGACGCATCTGCACGCGCAGTTTGGCATCAAGGTTAGAGAGCGGTTCATCGAAAAGGAACACCGCCGGATCGCGCACGATGGCGCGGCCCATCGCCACGCGCTGACGCTGCCCGCCGGAGAGCTCGCGCGGACGACGTTTCAGCAGCGCATCCAGCTCCAGAATACGCGCCGCCTCCCGGACGCGCTCCTCGATGTGCGCTTTACCCATCCCGCGAATTTTCAGTCCCCAGGCCATGTTCTCTTCCACGCTCATGTGCGGATAGAGCGCATAGTTCTGGAACACCATCGCGATGCCGCGCTCTTTTGGCTCCAGATTAGTGACACGCTGATTGTCGATCCAGATATCACCGGCCGAGACCTGCTCCAGCCCGGCGACCATGCGCAGCAGTGTCGATTTGCCACAGCCGGACGGCCCGACCATGACGATAAACTCTCCGTCCGCGACGTCCAGCGTCAGCGGCTGAATGACCTGGGTTTTGCCATCCCAGCTTTTGGTTACTGCCTGTAATTTCAGTCCGGCCATTTTATTTCTCACTGTCCACTAAACCACGCACGAACGCGCGCTGCATGGCTAAAACGATAACGATGGGGGGGATCATGGTGAGCAGCATCGCTGCCATCACCTGATTCCACTGGGTACTGCCGTCGCCGGTGGCGATCATCCCTTTGATACCTGCCACCGCGGTGCCCAGGTCCGCATCACTGATAATCAGCAGCGGCCACAGGTACTGGTTCCAGCCGTAGATAAAGGTGATCACGAACAGCGCCGCGAGGTTGGTTTTCGACAGCGGCAGCACGATGTCGCGGAAAAAGCGCATCGGCGAGGCGCCATCAATGCGCGCCGCTTCCATTAGCTCGTCCGGCAGCGTCATAAAGAACTGGCGGAACAGGAAGGTCGCGGTCGCCGATGCCATCAGCGGCAGCGTCAGGCCGGTATAGCTGTCGAGCAGATCCAGCCTGGCAATCACTTCCACCGTCGGGAAGATACGCACCTCAACCGGCAGCATCAGGGTGATAAAAATCATCCAGAAGAACAGGTTACGCAGCGGAAAGCGGAACCAGACGATGGCAAAGGCCGACAGCATCGATACCGTGATTTTGCCCACGGTGATCGCCAGCGCCATGATGAAACTGTTGAGCAGCATCAGGCTGAACGGCGTACCGCTGCCGGTCACGCCCTGGGTCCAGATGTGCGACAGGTTTTCCCACAGGTGGCCGCCTGGGATCAGGGTCATCGGCGTCTCAAACACCGCTTTGCTGTCGAGAGTGGCCGCCACCACCGCGACATAGAGCGGAAACAGGATGGCGGCAATGCCAAGAATGAGCAGGGTATGGCTGAAAATCGTCAGCCCGCGACGGTTCTCGATCATTGATAGCGCACCTTACTTTCCACGTAGCGGAACTGCACCACGGTCAGGACAATCACCAACGCCATCAGCACCACCGACTGCGCGGCAGACGATGAGAGATCCAGCCCGGCAAAGCCTTCGCGGTAGATTTTGTAGATAAGCGTGGTAGTGGCCTGCACCGGGCCGCCTGCGGTCGCCGCGTCGATCACCGGGAAGGTGTCGAAGAAGGCGTAGACGAGGTTAACCACCAGCAGGAAGAAGCTCACCGGCGCAATCAGCGGCAGTGACAGCTTAAAGAAGCGGCGCACTGGCCCGGCCCCGTCGATAGCGGCAGCTTCCACCAGCGAACGCGGGATAGATTGCAGCGCAGCGAAGAAGAACAGGAAGTTATAGCTGATCTGCTTCCACACCGAGGCGAAGACCACCAGGAACATCGCCTGCCCGCTGTTCTGGGCGTGGTTCCAGCCATAGCCGAATTCGCCAAGAAAATGGGTGATCAGGCCGCGCCCGGGGTTAAACAGGAAGATCCACAGAACCGCCGCAACGGCAGGGGCAACGGCATAGGGCAGCAGCATCAGCGTCTGGTAAAGACGGCTGCCGCGCACCACGTAATCGACCAGCGCCGCAAAGAACAGCGACACCAGCAGCCCGGAAACGGTGACCATGGCGCTGAATTTAATGGTGGTCCAGAAGGCGTCGAGGTAGTAACTGTCGTTGAACAGGCCGACAAAGTTATCGAGGCCGACAAACTGGCTGGACAGCCCGAACGGATCGACGCTTTGCACCGAATACCATAGCGCTTCGCCCGCAGGCCAGATAAAGAAGATGATAGTGATGATGAGCTGCGGGGCGACCAGAAGATAAGGCAGCCAGCGCGAGCGGAACACCGGACGGGATGATGACATAGAGAAACGCTTTCCTGAAAAAATGCCGGGTGCGGCTTCGCCTTACCCGGCCTACATAAGGCATATTACAGGCCCGCGAAGCGAAGCCGACTCGTCAATCCTGTGCAGAGCGGGTAAGGCGAAGCGCCCCCCTGTACCAACCCGGCAATCCCTGCCGTAGGGCGGGCAAGCAAAGCGCGCCCGCCAGGCCAATCCGCCGTCGGGATTACGACTTAGTAGACTGCTCGAAGCGGCGCAGCAGCGCGTTGCCACGCTCAACCGCAGAGTCCAGCGCCTGCTGAGGGGCTTTTTTACCGGTCCAGACGCTTTCCAGCTCTTCATCCACGACGGTGCGGATCTGCGGCATGTTGCCCAGACGCAGACCTTTGGTGAACGGCAACGGCGGCTTGTTCAGCATCTGACGGGTCGCGATGTCGGCACCCGGGTTTTTGTCATAGAAGCCCTGCTCGCGGGTCAGGTCGTAAGCGGCTTTGGTGATCGGCAGATAGCCGGTCTTCTGGTGCCACTCCGCCGCGTTTTCCGGCTTCGCCAGGAAGTCGAGGAATTTGGCTACGCCCTGATAGGTCTCTTTATCTTTGCCCTGCATCACCCACAGGCTGGCACCGCCGATAATGGCGTTCTGCGGGGCGCCTTTCACGTCGGCGTCGTATGGCATCATGCCAACACCGTAGTTGAATTTGGCGTAGTGACGGATATCCGCCAGCGAGCCGGATGACGCGGTAGTGATAGCGCAGTCACCGCTATAGAACTTCTCGGTCGACTCATCCTTGCGCCCGAAGTAGGTGAAGTCGCCCTTCTTGTTCATCTCCTGCAGCATGGCGATGTGCTTTACCTGCTCAGCTTTGTTGAATTCCAGTACCGCGTCGGTGCCGTCGAAGCCGTTATTTTTGGTCGCCACCGGCAGACCGTGCCAGGCGCTGAAGTTTTCAATCTGGATCCAGCCCTGCCAGCCGCTGGCGTAGCCGCATTTCATCCCGGCTGCTTTCAGCTTCGCGGTGTAGGCCGCCAGATCCTGCCAGGTTTTCGGCGGCTGCTCCGGATCTAAACCGGCTTTTTTGAAGGCGTCTTTGTTGTAATACAGCACCGGCGTGGAGCTGTTGAACGGCTGGGAGAGCAGATGACCGCTTTTCGCATCGGTGTAGTACCCGGAAACGGTCGGCACGAACTGGGATTCATCAAAGTTGATGCCCGCATCCTTAAACACTTCGTACACCGGCTTGATCGCTTTGGAGGCCATCATAGTGGCGGTGCCGACTTCATACACCTGCAGGATGGCCGGCGCGTTGCCGGTACGGAAAGCCGCAATGCCCGCCGCGAGGTTCTGTTCGTAGTTACCTTTATAGACCGGCACAATCTTGTAGTCGGGGTTCGCCTGGTTGAAACGGCTCGCCAGGGATTCCACTTCCTTACCTAACTCCCCTTCCATTGAGTGCCAGAACGGAATAGAGGTTGCAGCCATCGCCTGCCCGGCAAATGCCATGCTCAGCGCCAGCCCCAAAGCAGTGTGTCGTAATGATGTCATTCGGGTTATCTCTCTTGTTGTGCCGGATGCGCGAAACCACGCGTTTTGTGCTCGCGAGGTAACATGACATGCGCGAATGACAGAAAAATAACTTTTTATTTACAGTCTTGTGACAGGATGGCGGCGGAAGCGTGATGGAATGATGAAGGTATTATGGCGAAAATTATGGAGTGCGGCCTGACGCCCCCACCCACGTTTTCCGTAATAGAGGGGAAAGAGTAAAAGGCAGCATACGCCGCCTTTTAGTTGATACTTAACCGCCCAGATAGGCGCTGCGCACGGCTTCGTTGGCGAGCAGCGCGTCACCGGTATCTTCCAGCACCACATGACCGTTTTCCAGCACATAGCCGCGGTCGGCGAGCTTCAGCGCCTGGTTAGCGTTCTGCTCGACGAGGAAGATAGTCATGCCCTCCTGGCGCAGCTGTTCAATGGTATCGAAAATCTGCTGGATGATGATCGGTGCGAGGCCCAGCGAGGGTTCATCCAGCAGCAGCAGACGCGGCTGGCTCATCAGCGCGCGGCCAATCGCCAGCATCTGCTGCTCACCGCCGGACATGGTGCCCGCGCGCTGAATGCGGCGCTCGTGCAGACGCGGGAACAGATCGTATACCCGCTGGATACGCTGATGGTACTGCGCGCGCTCGGCAAAGAAACCGCCCATCGCCAGGTTCTCTTCCACCGTCATACGCGAAAAGACGCGGCGGCCCTCCGGCACAATCGCCACCGCTTCACGCATGATGCGTGCGGTCTGCCAGTCGGTGATCTCCTTGCCATCGAACACAATTTTGCCGCTGCTGGCGCGCGGGTCGCCGCACAGGGTGCCGAGCAGCGTGGTTTTTCCCGCGCCGTTCGCGCCGATAAGCGTCACGATCTCGCCCTGCTTAATCGTCAGGCTGACCTCATGCAGCGCCTGAATCTTGCCGTAGTGCGCACTCACCCGGTCAAACGACAACATTACCTTTTCCATCTTATGCCTCGCCCAGGTATGCACGGATAACATCCGGGTTGTTACGGATCTGCTCCGGGGTGCCGTTCGCCAGCGGCGTACCCTGGTTTACCACGTAGATACGATCCGAAATGCCCATCACCAGCTTCATATCGTGCTCAATCAGCAAAATGGTGGTGTTGTGGTGGTCGCGCAGCTCGACGATCAGCTCGTCCAGCTCTTTGGTCTCTTTCGGATTGAGGCCCGCAGCAGGCTCATCGAGCATCAGGATTTCCGGCTGGGTCACCATGCAGCGGGCGATCTCCAGACGACGCTGATCGCCATAGGCCAGGTTGCTGGCCTGACGGTTAGCGTGCGCCAGCAGACCGATACGCTCAAGCCAGGTGGCGGCGCGGTCCAGCGCCTCACTGTGGGTCTTGCGAAACGCCGGGGTTTTCAGCAGACCGGAGAACAAGCCGGTTTTCAGCTGCTGATGCTGGGCGACCAGCAGGTTTTCAATCACCGTCATCTCGCGGAACAGCCGCACGTGCTGGAAGGTGCGCACCACGCCCATGCGGGCAATCTGCTGGCCCGCCAGCCCTTCGAGATGCTGGTCACGCAGCATGATAGTGCCGCCGGTCGGTTTATAGAAACCGGTCAGGCAGTTGAAAACCGTGGTTTTCCCCGCACCGTTCGGACCAATCAGCGAGACGATCTCCTGCGGATGCAGATCGAGGGCGACGTTGTTCACCGCCAGCAGGCCGCCGAAGCGCATCATCAGGCCGTTTACCGATAATAAGGGCTGACTCATGCCTGCTCTCCTTTCACTTGCTCTGCTTTCAGCTTCAGCTGCGGACGCGTCATCGGCAGTAAGCCCTGCGGACGCCAGATCATCATCAGCACCATCAGGCCACCCAGCATCAGCATGCTGTATTCGTTAAAGTCACGCATCAGCTCGCGGGAAACCACCAGCAGAATGGCAGCAAGGATCACGGCGAACTGCGACCCCATCCCGCCTAACACCACGATCGCCAGCACAAAGGCCGATTCGGCGAAGGTAAAGGATTCCGGGCTGACGAAGCCCTGGCGCGCGGCGAACAGCGTACCGGCGAAACCGGCAAACGCGGCGCTGATGGTAAAGGCCGTCAGCTTGATGCGCGTCGGGTTGAGGCCCAGCGAGCGGCAGGCGATCTCATCTTCGCGCAGCGCTTCCCAGGCACGGCCCAGCGGCATCCGCAGCAAACGGTTGATCACAAACAGCGTCAGCACCACCAGCAGCAGCGCCACCAGGTAGAGGAAAATGATACGGTCGCTGGGATCGTACTTGATGTTAAAGAAGTTGCTGAAGGTGTCCCAGCCACCTTCTCGTGCGGTGCGGCTGAACTCCAGGCCGAACAGCGTTGGTTTAGGGATCTGGCTGATACCGTTCGGCCCGCCGGTGATTTCGGTGTTATTGAGCAGCAGGATACGCACGATTTCACCGAAGCCGAGCGTCACAATCGCCAGATAGTCACCGCGCAGGCGCAGCACCGGGAAGCCAAGCAGGAAACCCGCCGCCGCCGCGACCAGGCCCGCCAGCGGCAGACAGGTCCAGAAACCCAGCCCGTAGTAGTGATTCAGCAGCGCAAAGGTGTAGGCGCCGATGGCATAAAAGCCGCCGTAGCCCAGCACCAGCAGACCGGACAACCCCACCACCACGTTCAGGCCAAGACCAAGAATGATGTAGATCATCGTCAGCGTGGCGATATCCACGGTGCCGCGCGAAACCATAAACGGCCACGCCACCGCAACCACCAGCAGCGCAATGAGGAACAGCTTTTGCTTCACCGTCGAGCCGTCAATTGCCGGCAGGATAAACTTCGGCCCGGAGACCTTTTTCAGGCTGTGCTGGAACGCAGGACGCAGCAGCTGGAAGAAGAAGACGATGGCGGTGCCGATGAAAATCCACTGCCAGCGGATTTCCGACGCGCTACCGACCACCAGTTTTGTGCCGTCGAGGCCCAGCTGGACGCCCATAAACACGCTGGCCAGCAGGAAGAACATGGCCGCTGACAGCAGCGCCATTGCAAAATGCATCGGTTTCATACTTTTTCCACCTCCGGACGGCCGAGGATACCGGTCGGCATCACCAGCAGCACCACGATCAGCAGCGCAAAGGAGACGACGTCTTTATATTCGGTGCTGAGGTAGGCGGAGCAGAGCGCTTCGGTGATGCCGAGGATCAGGCCGCCGATCATCGCCCCCGGAATGCTGCCGATCCCACCCAGTACCGCCGCGGTGAAGGCTTTCATCCCGGCCATAAAGCCGATGTAAGGGTTGATTACGCCGTAGAACTGGCCGAGCAGGACGCCCGCCACCGCCGCCATCGCGGCGCCGATGACAAAGGTCAGGGCAATCACGCGGTCAGTATTGATGCCGAGCAGGCTGGCCATTTTCAGGTCTTCCGCGCAGGCGCGGCAGGCGCGGCCCATCCGGGAATAGCGGATAAACAACGTCAGTGCCAGCATCGCCAGGAAGGTCACTACCCAGATCACCAGCTGCATGGTGTTGATGGAAGCGGCGAAGTTGCCGCTGCTGCCGATGACCCACTGGCCGTCAAAGAGGTTCGGCAGGGCGATGTCGCGCGAACCTTCGGTGAGGCTGACGTAGTTCTGCAGGAATATCGACATCCCGATGGCGGAGATCAGTGCAATCAGGCGTTTGGAGCTGCGCACCGGGCGATAGGCCACCCGCTCAATACTCCAGCCGTAGGCGCTGGCGACCACGACCGCACCGATAAACGCCGCGCCGACCAACAGCCAGCTGGCGTCGATCCCCATCATCATTAACGCCGCGATAATCATGAAGGAGACATAGCTGCCGATCATGTAGACCTCGCCGTGGGCGAAGTTGATCATGCCGATAATGCCGTACACCATGGTGTAACCGATGGCGATCAGCGCGTAGGTGCTGCCCAGCGTGACGCCGTTAAACATCTGCTGGAGAAAATAGAGGAACTGCTCGGACATAACGTAACCTTTTAGTAACCGGTCAGATCAGGGCGAGCGCTGCGCGACCGGGGCCGCAACAGCACATTATTTCGCAACGACAGACGAACCGTGCTGAGCAACGGTAGACGACCCGTCGGCGTGCCACTGGAAGACGCCAAATTCAAATCCTTTCAGATCGCCTTTTTCATCCCAGTTCAGCGGCCCAATCACGGTATTCGCACCGTGCGTTTTTAAATCTTTCACCAGATCAACCGGCTCGGTACTGCCGGTGCGCTCCAGCGCCGTCGCCAGCGACTGCACCGCCGCATAGGTGATCCAGACGTACGGGCCGCTCGGATCTTTCTTCTGCGCTTTCAGAGCATCCACAATACCTTTGTTGGCCGGATCCTGGTCATAGCGCTTCGGCATGGTCACCAGCATCCCTTCCGCCGCATCGCCGGCAATGTTCGACAGCGAGGCGTTACCTACGCCTTCCGGGCCCATAAAGCGGGTTTTCAGGCCGGTGGTACGCGCCTGACGCAGCATCTGGCCCATTTCCGGGTAGTAACCGCCGTAGTAAACGAAATCGATATTCTCTTTCTGCAGGCGTGCCACCAGCGCGGAGAAATCTTTCTCCCCGGCGGTGATACCGTCGAAGAACACCACGTTCGCGCCGCCCTTCTTCAGACCATCCTGAACCGAGCGCGCCAGGCCTTCGCCGTACTGCTGCTTGTCGTGGATAATGGCGATACGCTGGGGCTTCACACTCTCCAGAATGTATTTCGCGGCGGTCGGCCCCTGAGAGGAGTCGAGACCCGCCGTGCGCATGATGGTCTGATAGCCGCGCAGGGTCAGTTCCGGATTAGTGGCCCCTGGGGTAATCATCAGGATGCCTTCATCCTCGTAAATATCTGACGCCGGTTGGGTCGATGAGGAGCAGAGGTGACCGATGACATACTGAATGCCATCGTTAATAATTTTGTTGGCGACCGCCACGGCCTGTTTGGGATCGCAGGCGTCGTCATACTCCACGCCCACCAGCTTGTCGCCGTTGATGCCGCCTTTAGCGTTGATGTCGCTGATGGCCTGACGGGCACCGTTAAATTCCATATCGCCCCACTGTGCTACCGGGCCCGACATGGCACCGACCACCGCCACTTTAATATCGTCTGCCATCGCGGCGTGAGAGATTGCTAACGCTACCATCCCCGCGATTAACGTCTTCGCGTGTTTACTCATCCGTAGAAATCCCCGTTCGTGATGTTTCATCGTGTGTTTATATTTTGTTTTATTATGGTTAAAAAGCATTCTGTACTTTTATTGAACAACGCTATTTTTACCAATGCCTTTAATGGTTTAGCGAGGCTTTCCGTGAAAAAGCGCGCTAAAATCTCTATTTTTCAGGCGATTAAGCAAAGATAATATTCTGAAACACACAGCAGATAAACAAAAAAAAGCGCAGGTTGCAGCATAAAATAGCGAAACATTACGTGGAATAAATCGCTATGTTTTAGCGAATTCCACTGTCTGTTTTTCATTCTGTGATGTTAAAAGCTGAATATGCCCGCTGTTAAAAAGTAATCACCTGACACGGCGACGAAAAAAGAGAAAGCGCGGCAGGTGCTGAATTGGGTACACTTTCCTTCTCTTCGTTTTTTGGAAGGCGGTTCTATGAAACTTACCATCCTTCGTCTGGAAAGCTTTTCGCCACAGGATTTAACCGATCTCGGGAAGATCTGGCCGGAATATTCCAGCAACACCTTAAAGGTGGATGAGACGCACCGGATCTATGCTGCGCGCTTCAACGACCGACTGCTAGCCGCCGTGCGCGTCACGCTGTCTGGTGCGCAAGGCGCTATGGATTCGCTGCGCGTCCGGGACGTCACGCGTCGCCGCGGCGTCGGCCAGTATCTGATTGAAGAAGTGATGCGCGAAAACCCGGCGGTGCGCCACTGGTGGATCTCCGACGTCGGCGTTGAAGACCGCGGCGTAATGGCCGCGTTTATGCAGGCGCTCGGCTTCAGCGCCCAGACCGACGGCTGGCATAAGCAGCAGGATTGACTGTCGAAAGCGCTGCATCTTAATTCACTTTAGCCTGCCCTGGCAGGCTATAAGTAATCCTGATCGAGTCGGTCATCGTAAATGTGACGTATTGCGAAGCGATAGAGTCGAAAGGACAAAAAGCCGAGCAATAGACAGCAACCCACCATCCAGAATCTGTATTCATTTTCAGAAAAGCAAGAGAACCAGACTGCACTAAATGCAGCGATCCCCAGAAAGGATGTTGCAACACCTTGAAGAAGGCGAGACAAAAAAAATAACATGCTTTTTTTGGTCACTGTAGCCCCTCAAAAAATAGCTTACAAACGCGGTCAAATTCGTTTTTGTCTGGTATTTCGCAGGCATCAATAAATGGTTGTACGCGCTCTTCTACGAGAAAATAGAGCAGATCAAGATTCCCCTTTGCCTTTAATTCTTGCTGTATTATTGGGTATTTAAGCGCCAACGCACGTGAGGTATAAATGGCCCTTGAGCTTTCACCACCTATAGCGATGACAGTGCCAAAGACAAGACCTGAAACAATTGCGACAGACAGCCGATTCGATATAACTTTCCCGAGGTTAATGCCAGTGATTGCCGTAAACCCAGTTTTACCTGCGAGGCTTCCTACAGCATATTCCCCAGCATGGGCAAAATTTTTGTAATCCACTCGCTCAAAAAACATCTGCAGAAACGGTCGCGCCGCCTCTTCAAGGCCTTTACGATTAGCGCCACCAGATTTCACAAGCCATGCAAATCGATAAGTGTCATCCTCGTTCAGTCGCGTATTGTCGGTATCCAGCATTCTGTGCCCCAGGTAATATATATCTACCGGAAAAGCGATAAACCCTTTGATAATACCTTCAAGCAACGCATTCGAAATATTGACCGCGTTCAGCATCCGACGAGCCAGAGTATGTGCACTGTCCATAGCATTCCCCCATTTACATTGGATGAATGCTAAGCGACGCGGCACAGGCGGACCAGAGACGCGAAATATTTTAAGATTTCGGCATAAAAAAACCCGCCGGAGCGGGTTTTTGTCAGGTCAGCGAGCTAGCGTTATTTCGCGTCGGTTGCCGTGCCGTTAGCGTGCCAGGTAAAGACGCCGAATTCAAAGCCTTTCAGATCGCCTTTCTCATCCCACGACAGCGGACCCATTACCGTGTCAACGCTGGCCCCTTTCAGGTATTTAGCAATTTCTGCCGGATCGTCGCTCTGGTTCAGGCCAGCCGCCAGCGACTGCAGTGCCGCGTAGGTGGTCCAGACGAATGCGCCGCTGGCATCCTGTTTCTTCGCCTTGATGGCATCTACCACAGGTTTGTTCGCTGGTACCTGATCGTAGTTCTTCGGCTTGGTGACTAACATCCCTTCCGCGGAATCACCGGCGATGTTAGACAGCGACACGTTCGCAACACCTTCCGGGCCCATAAACTGGGTTTTCAGACCCGCCGCGCGTGACTGACGCAGGATCTGGCCCATTTCCGGGTGGTAACCGCCGTAATAGACGAAATCGATGTTTTCTTTCTTCAGGCGCGCCACCAGCGTAGAGAAATCTTTCTCACCGGCGGTGATACCGTCAAAGAACACCACGTTTGCACCGCCCTTCTTCAGCCCGTCCTGCACCGAACGCGCCAGGCCTTCGCCATACTGCTGTTTATCGTGGATCACCGCGATGCGCTGCGGTTTCACTTTTTCCAGAATGTATTTTGCGGCGGTCGGCCCCTGGTCTGAATCCAGACCGGTAGTGCGCAGCACCAGCTGGTAGCCGCGCGCAGTCAGCTCGGGCGCGGTAGCCGCCGGCGTGATCATCAGAATGCCTTCGTCTTCATATATATCAGACGCCGGCTGGGTAGACGATGAGCAAAGATGACCAATCACGTATTTAATACCGTCGTTAATCACTTTGTTCGCTACCGCAACGGCCTGTTTCGGGTCGCAGGCGTCGTCATATTTGACCGCGACCAGCTTGTCGCCTTTGATGCCGCCCTTAGCGTTAATATCGGCGATGGCCTGTTCCGCGCCGGTGAATTCCTGATCGCCGTACTGGGCCACCGGGCCAGACATCGCGCCGACCACGGCAACTTTAATATCTGCCGCCATCGCCGCGTGGCTCATCGCCAGCGCAATACATCCAGCCAGTAACGCTTTGCCCTTCATTTTCATCCTGAGATCCCCATTGCTTGTTGTGATTGCAGTTGTTGTGTTGTTTGGATGACACGTTATTGCGCGCGTTTGCCGCGGCTATGTTTTTGATTACGGTATACGGCGGGTGTCATAGCAGCATACTCTGCTAAAAACATACCCGATTTTGTCTGATTTGGAATAGCAAATTTGTCGGTGGGCGGATTACGGGATGACACGCACAAAAAAACCGCCTCGCGGGCGGTTTTTTACGGTGAAGCGGAATTACGCTTCGATAGCGGCGCGAAGTTTTTTCATCGCGTTCTTTTCCAGCTGACGTACGCGCTCAGCGGAAACGCCATAGCGGTCGGCAAGCTCCTGCAACGTGGACTTGTTGTCCTCATCCAGCCAGCGCGCTTTGATAATCTGCTGGCTGCGCTCATCAAGACCCTGCATCGCGTCGGAAAGTTTATCCGCGGCATGCTCTTCCCAGTTATCGTCCTCAATGCCATCGGCAAAGTTGGAGGTTTTATCCTGGAGGAACAGCACCGGTGCCATTGGCGAACCGTCCTGCGCGTCATCGTCCGGCGACAGGTCAAAGGTCATGTCCTGGGCCGCCATACGCGACTCCATTTCGCGCACGTCTTTGCTGGAAACGCCCAGTTCGCGCGCTACCATTTCGACTTCGTCCTGGTTAAACCAGCCCAGACGCTGCTTGGTTTTACGCAGGTTGAAGAACAGCTTACGCTGCGCTTTGGTGGTCGCCACCTTCACGATACGCCAGTTACGCAGTACGTATTCGTGAATTTCCGCTTTGATCCAGTGAACGGCGAAGGAGACCAGGCGCACGCCCACTTCCGGATTGAAGCGACGCACGGCTTTCATCAGGCCAATATTACCTTCCTGAATCAGGTCAGCCTGCGGCAGGCCATAGCCCGAGTAGTTACGAGCGATATGAACTACAAAGCGCAGGTGAGACAGGATCAGCTTTTTCGCTGCTTCCAGATCGCCCTGGTAATGCAGCTTTTCAGCAAGCTCCCGTTCTTCCTCGGCCGTCAACATCGGCCAGGTGTTAGCGGCCCGGATATAGGATTCCAGGTTACCAACAGGGGCTAGAGCTAAAGTTTGCATTTCTTTGGTCATTCAAATCCTCTCATTAGAAGCGTACTGGCTGAGGTCGTCCCTTTATAAGGCAACGAAGGCGCCAGTTCTTTGTGCAACGAGACGCTATTCAACACTTTTATCAGACAGTGAGGTTATCCACAAGTTCACTGCAACACTGTGAATAATTTACGCACAAATTGTGACATTACAGAAATCGTGCAGCAGGAATTTATGAAGTGGGTCCCTGCCCGGTGTCACTGGCAGGGACTTAGTATATCAAACTATTTTTATTCCGGGGTAAAGTGACGTAAATGTTGCACCGTCGCCAGCCAGGCGGCCAGCCAGCCGATCATGGAACAGACCAGCAGCAGCAGCAGGCACTCATCAAAGGATAACCCACTGATATCAAAGGTAGTGCCAAACACTTTCGCTACGTCAGTCACCGCTGACGAGAGCCGCATCACCAGAATTTCTGACAAAATCAGTGACAGAAAAGCGCCCGAAAAGCCAAGTAATGCCCCGCCATACAGGAACGGACGCAGGATAAAACCGTCGGTGGCGCCGATAAGCTTTTGCACGTTAATGGTATCGCGGCGCGCGAAAATGCTCAGGCGCACGCTATTGCCGATAACGAGGAATACGGCAGCGACCATCAACACGCCAATCATCGCCGAGACGCGCCCGACCAGCCCGGTCAACGCCGCCAGACGCGCAAACCAGCTGTCGTCCATGCGCACTTCATCCACGCCATTCACCTGCGAAACGCGGTCGCGCAGGGTAGTCAGCGCATCGGTGCTCTGGAAGTTGAGATCCGGTTCAATCACCGCCACAGCGGGCAGCGGGTTCTCTTCCAGCATATCCAGCGCGCCGCCAAAGCCTGACCAGTTGCGGAACTCACCCAGCGCTTCGTCTCGCGACAGGTAGTTGACCTTCGCCACGCCCTGCTCGGCCTGCAGCTGGCCAATCACCTGCGCCGCCGCATCGTCATCCAGGGTTTTGCTCAGGTATACCGTGATTTGCGGCGAAGGATAGTACTGGGTCGCCGCCTGGTTTACGTTCTTGTAAACCATGTAGCAGACGCTCGGTAGGGTCAGTGAAATCGCAATCACCATCACGGTAAGGAAGGTGGCCAGCGGTTTGCTGCGCAGATCGGCCAGCGCGCCCTGCCAGGCATAGCGCACCTGCTCGTTGATCCCGCCCTTGCGCGATTTCGCTTTCACATTGTTTGCTTTAGTACGCTTTTGCACAGATCGCCCTGATTCGCCAGACTTATTCAGTTTGTTGAACTTGCTCAGTTTGTTACTAAAGTGCCTGATATTATTCAGCGCATCCTTTTTATTCACCGACTCTGCCTCCATGCAGATGACCTTCGCTGAGGGTCAACACAGGATAGGGTCGGCGTGCGATGAGGCCGGTATCGTGAGTTGCCATCAGAACCGTTACCCCAACGCGGTTGAACTCTTCGAACAGGCGCAAAATCCCTTCCGACAGCGCGTTATCCAGGTTACCGGTTGGTTCATCTGCCAGCAGCACCGCCGGCTTATTCACCACCGCGCGGGCAATGCCGACGCGCTGCTGTTCCCCGCCGGAGAGCTGAATGGGGAAACTCTTCGCTTTATCCAGCAGCCCCACTTTATCCAGCGCCGCCGAAACGCGACGACGGATGTCCTCCACGCTCGCACCGGCGATAATCAGCGGGATAGCGACGTTGTCATACACGGTACGATCCATCAACAGGTGGTGATCCTGGAAGATCATCCCGATCTGACGGCGCAGGAACGGCACTTCGCGGTTTTTCAGGCGGCTGATGTCGTGCCCGCCGAAAAAGATATGCCCGGCGCTGGGCCGTTCAATGCCGCAAATCAGCTTCAGCAGCGTACTCTTACCGGCACCGGAGTGACCAGTAAGAAAAGCCATTTCGCCTGGCCGCATGTGGAAATTCACACCCTGCAGCGCCTGTCTCCCACCACGATAGGCTTTGCTGACGTGTTCAAAGCGAATCATTGTTAATCCTCTCGGGCAAAAAGTGCCTCAATAAAGTCGCCCGCGTTAAACGGACGCAAATCCTCAATGCGCTCACCAACACCGATGTAGCGAATCGGGATACCGAACTGATCGGCGACGGAGAAAATCACGCCGCCTTTAGCGGTACCGTCGAGCTTGGTCAGCGTAATGCCGGTCAGGCCGACGGCCTCGTGGAACAATTTGGTCTGGCTGATGGCGTTCTGCCCGGTGCTGGCATCGATGGTCAGCATCACTTCGTGCGGCGCCTCAACGTCCAGTTTTTTCATGACGCGGACGATTTTCTTCAGCTCTTCCATCAGGTGCGCTTTGTTTTGCAGGCGCCCGGCGGTATCTGCGATCAGCACATCCACTCCGCGCGACTTCGCCGCCTGAATGGCATCGAAGATTACCGACGCGGAATCCGCACCGGTATGCTGGGCGATAACCGGGATATTGTTGCGCTGGCCCCAGACCTGAAGCTGCTCAACCGCCGCGGCGCGGAAGGTATCCCCTGCCGCCAGCATCACCGATTTGCCCTGCTGCTCAAACTGGCGCGCCAGTTTACCAATGGTGGTGGTTTTACCCACGCCGTTCACGCCAACCATCAGAATAACGAACGGGGTTTTCCCTTCAATATTAAGCGGTGCGTCAACTTTCGCGAGAATATCGCTCATCTCTTCTTTCAGCAGGCCATACAGCGCCTCGGCGTCACGCAGCTGTTTGCGGCTCGCGCCTTCTGTCAGATTCGTGATGATTTTGCGCGTGGTTTCCACGCCAACATCGGCAATCAGCAGTTGCTCTTCCAGCTCTTCGAACAGATCATCATCGATTTTCTTGCCGCGGAACAAGCCGATAAATCCGGAACCAAGGTTCTCTTTGGTTTTTACCAGGCTGCGCTTCAGGCGCGCAAAGAAACCCTCTTTGGTCGGTTTTTCCTGCTCGGGAGCTGCTGCAGCCACCGGTTCGGCGATCTCCTCTTCCGGTTCGACCACCGCGTCGTCGGTGTTAGCCGCCGCCAGCGCCTGGGCTTCCAGCTCTTCGTCACTGAGTGCGCCGACGTCCGTCGCCTGCTCCTCTTCCGGCAGCCAGGCTTCCGGCTCAGGCTCCTGCACCGCTACTTCTTCCGGCAGTGGCAGAGTTTCGTGCTCTGGCTCTGGCTCTGGCGCTACCACCGGCTCAATGACCTCTGCCACCTCAGGCTGGGCCTGCTGCTCCGCCACGTTTTCAGTGACGTTAACCACCTCTTCAGCGAACTCATCCGGGTCCGGCGTGGTGGCTGGCGCAGCCGCGATCTCCTCAACAGGCGTAACCTGCTCAGGCTCGTTTTTTTCTTCTGTAACAGTTTGTTGCGTGTCGACCTGCTGGTCGATTTCTTCATCCTGCGCCCGATCTTTTTGACCTAAGCCCAGCCAGGAAAATAAGCCACGTTTTTTATTCTTTGCCATTGGCGACCACACTCCCCGCTATTCATCATGGCGCAGCTCCGGTATTGCGATGCGGAAGCTGAAAATTTTCGAATTAATTCGTGAGTCTACCACTTTCGACCCCTGGCGGCACAGCCTGAGGTTTCACCCACGCGTCTGCCCCGTTAGAATAGCCTCCCGGATTTAACATCGTAGCGATCACCATGAAAAAACCTACCCGCGGCGCAAGCGGCCAGATTCGTATTATCGGCGGCCAATGGCGCGGCCGTAAATTACCCGTCCCCGACAGTCCCGGCCTGCGCCCGACCACTGACCGGGTGCGCGAAACGCTGTTCAACTGGCTGGCCCCCCATATGGTGGACGCCCGCTGTCTGGACTGTTTCGCCGGCAGCGGCGCGCTGGGGCTGGAGGCGTTGTCGCGCTATGCCGCTCAGGCGACGCTTATTGAGATGGAGCGCGGCGTGGCCCAGCAGCTGAGCCAGAATCTCGCTACACTTAAGGCGTCTCACGGTCAGGTGGTGAATGCCAACACGCTGGAGTATCTGAGCAAACCCGGTCAGCCGTTCAACATCGTATTTATCGACCCGCCGTTTCGCAAAGGCTTGCTGGAGCAGACCGTCACCCTGCTGGAGCAAAATGGCTGGCTTGCCGACAACGCGCTGATTTATATCGAAAGCGAAGTGGAAGGTGGCCTGCCACCGCTGCCCGCCAGCTGGCAACCGCACCGGGAAAAGATAGCCGGTCAGGTCGCCTACCGCCTGTTTATTCGTGAACCGCAAGGAGCAACCGATGTTGATTAATCTTGGCCGCCTGCTGATGCTGTGCGTGTGGGCCTTCCTGATACTGAACCTGCTGCACCCGTTCCAGCGTCCGCTGAACATTTTCGTTAACGTGGCGATGATGTTCATGATCATCATGCATGGTCTGCAGCTGACGCTGTTAAAGGCGACCCAGCCGAAGGACGCACCGCCGATGGGCCGGGCGGAACAGTTCCGCATCTTCCTGTTCGGCGTGTTCGAACTGCTGGCCTGGCAGAAGCGGCAGCAGCTGAAAAAATAGCCGCTTTCACTGTGTTTTAAGAATGTCGCCTGCCCACTGACGTTGTCATTCGTGCCCGACGCCCACTAGACTGAAACATAGAGTCGTGCGCGTCGGGTGCACGTTACAATATCTGATTCAGGGACTTATCATGCTTTGGTCGTTTATTGCTGTCTGTTTTTCCGCCTGGCTTTACGTCGATGCGTCTTACCGAGGGCCTGCCTGGCAACGCTGGGTGTTTAAACCGGTTACCCTGCTGCTGCTGCTGATCCTCGCCTGGCAGGCACCGCTGTTCAGCGCCACCGGCTATCTGGTACTGGCGGGCCTGTGCGCCTCGCTGGCAGGCGACGCGCTGACGCTGTTCTCGCGCGAGCGCATGCTCTACGCCACCGGCGCGTTCTTCCTCTCCCATCTGCTTTACACCATCTTCTTTGCCAGCCAGATGACGCTCTCTTTCTTCTGGCCGCTGCCGCTGGTGCTGCTGGTTATCGGCGCGCTGCTGATCGCCACTATCTGGACGCGGCTGGAGACGCTGCGCTGGGCGGTGTGTACCTTTGTCGGGATGACGCTGGTGATGGTCTGGCTGGCGGGCGAGCTGTGGTTCTTCCGCCCTACCGCCTCGGCGCTGTCGGCGTTTGTTGGCGCAATCCTGCTGCTGCTGGGGAATATTGTCTGGCTGGGCAGCCATTATCGCCGCCGCTTCACGGCCGATAACGCCATCGCTGCCGCCTGCTATTTCGCCGGCCACTTTATGATCGTGCGTTCGCTCTACATCTGATCCACCGGGCGGGTGAAAAAACCGCCCGTCCTTCTCTTGACTCTGGACCTCACTCCAGAGTGTATGCTCCGAAATGAGAAAATTATCATTTCGGAGCCTGCCATGACGATTCGCCCGGAAAATGGCCCAGCGGTCCCCCGGTTTGCCACGTTGAAAATGCGCCCGCTTAACGGCGCCCCTGCCCCCGAGCCACAGCCGAAACCCGAAGCAGGAACCACCCGCTACAGCTGGTATATCGACGGCATGGACTGCCCTGCCTGCGCGCGCAAAGTAGAGAACGCGCTGCGTCAGGTGACGGGCATTGTCAGTGCCCAGGTCGCCTTTGCCAGTGAAAAGCTGACCGTAGATGCGCAGCGCGATGTGCGACAGGCGGTCAGCGACGCGGTGACCCGCATTGGTTTTACCCTGCGCGATATCGATGCTGCACCGGCGCAACCGCGCACAGCGTGGCGCGAACAGCTTCCGTTGCTGG
The DNA here is from genome assembly GCF_000696575.1 of Siccibacter colletis. Taxonomy (GTDB): domain Bacteria; phylum Pseudomonadota; class Gammaproteobacteria; order Enterobacterales; family Enterobacteriaceae; genus Siccibacter; species Siccibacter colletis. The sequence goes on from NZ_JMSQ01000008.1 coordinate 116,091, forward strand.
CGCTGGCGGCAATGATGGCAATCAGTTGGCTGCTGACGCAGAGTGGCGCAACCCAGGCCGGGCAGATTGCATTTATTGTCACCACGCTGGTCGGCCTGTGGCCGATTGCCCGCCAGGCGCTGCGTCTGATGCGCAGCGGCAACCCGTTTGCTATCGAAACGCTGATGAGCGTCGCCGCCATCGGTGCGCTGTTTATCGGCGCGACCGCCGAGGCGGCGATGGTGCTGCTGCTGTTTATGATCGGCGAGCGGCTGGAGAGCTGGGCGGCAACCCGCGCCAGGCGTGGGGTCAGCGCGCTGGTAGCGCTGAAACCGGAAACCGCGACCCGCCTGCGGGAGGGCAAGCGGGAGACGGTGGCGCTGGCGGCGTTGCGGCCCGGAGACGTCATTGAAGTCGCCGCCGGAGGACGCCTGCCTGCCGATGGCCGGCTGCGCAGCGCGTTCGCCAGTTTTGATGAGAGCGCCCTCACCGGGGAATCCGTGCCGGTGGAGCGTACGCGGGGCGAAAGCGTAGCGGCCGGTGCCACCAGCGTTGATCGACTGGTTGAGCTTGACGTGGTGTCCGAGCCAGGCCACAGCGCTATCGACCGTATTCTGCAGCTGATTGAAGAGGCCGACGCGCGTCGCGCCCCGATTGAGCGCTTTATCGATCGCTTCAGCCGTGTCTACACGCCGCTGATTATGGGCGTGGCGCTGCTGGTCGCCATCCTGCCGCCGCTGCTGTTCGGCCTGCCGTGGCTGGAGTGGATTTACAAGGGACTGACGCTGCTGCTGATTGGCTGCCCGTGCGCGCTGGTGATCTCCACGCCCGCCGCCATCACCTCCGGCCTTGCCGCCGCCGCACGCCGCGGCGCGCTTATCAAAGGCGGTGCTGCGCTGGAGCAGCTCAGTCGGGTACGCCAGGTGGCCTTCGATAAAACCGGCACCCTGACCCAGGGCAAGCCACAGGTAACCGTTATCCACGCGGCGGACGGGGATGAAAATGCGCTGCTGGCGCTGGCTGCCTCGGTGGAGCAAGGTGCCACGCACCCGCTGGCACAGGCGATACTGCGGGAAGCGCTGGCCCGCGACCTGCCGCTGAGCCAGGCAACCGACCAGCGCACGCTGGCGGGCAGCGGAATTGAGGCAACGGTGGCAGGGCGTAGGGTGCTGCTCAGCGCGCCGGATAAGCTTACGCAGGCGTTAAGCCCGGCGTGGCAGACGCGCATTGCGGAGGCCGAAGCCAGCGGGCAAACGGTGGTCGCGGTGATACGGGATGAACAGCTGATGGGGACGCTGGCCCTGCGCGATACGCTGCGTGAGGATGCCCGTCAGGCGATCGCGGCGCTGCAGCGTCTGGACGTGAAATGCGTGATGCTGACCGGGGACAATCCGCGCGCGGCCCAGGCGATAGCCGGGGAGCTGGCGCTGGACTACCGCGCCGGGCTGCTGCCAGCGGATAAGGTGGCGGCGGTGAATGCGCTGAACCATGACGCCCCGCTGGCGATGGTGGGCGACGGTATCAACGATGCGCCCGCGATGAAAGCGGCGAGTATCGGCGTGGCGATGGGCTGCGGGACTGATGTCGCGCTGGAAACGGCCGACGCTGCCCTGACGCACAACCGCCTCACCGGGCTGGCAGAGATGATGAGCTTAGCCCGCGCGACGTATGCGAACATTCGCCAGAATATTGCCATCGCGCTGGGGCTGAAGGGGATCTTCCTGGTCACCACCCTGGCGGGCATGACCGGGCTGTGGCTGGCCGTGCTGGCGGATACCGGTGCCACGGTGCTGGTCACCGCCAACGCGTTACGGCTGCTGCGCCGGGGTAAGCCTGCGCACCCACCACAAAAAACAAATCATCCAGTGCCAGAGCGATGGATCGGTCCGGCATCAAAACCGCCGCGCCGCAGGCGTTGAGTCCGGGCTGGCGGTCGGGAACCGCCAGAGGGCGCGAGCCCCGGGATGGGGTATCGCGCCCGACCGGAAGCGAAACGCCGGAGGCAAGGGTAGCCCAACGGGCCGGTTTTTTAGCCGGGAGCCGGGATGGCGAAGGGGGCGGCGGCGAGCCTCCTTCGTCCGTTCACGAGCAGCCGCGTTCCCATGTGAGCGCGGTGCCACGGTGAACGGAACCTTTGCCGTTCTACCATAGTCCTCACGCCAAACCCGGTGGATGCACGTTAAAGGTGGGTGCACTCCGTTTCCCCACCTGACAAGATCGAGGCGTCCCCACCCGCCGTTACGCTACATCATCCCCAGCATCCGCGGCAGCCAGAGCGAGATCGCGGGCACATAGGTCACCAACATCAACACCATAAATAATACCGCGTAGAACGGCAGCATTGAGCGCACCACCACTTCGATCTTCTGCTTGCTCACCGCGCTGGCAACAAACAGCACAGATCCCACCGGCGGGGTTATCAGCCCAATCCCGAGGTTCACCATCATGATCATCCCGAAATGTACCGGGTCGATGCCGAGAGCATTGGTTACCGGCAGCAGCACCGGCGTCAGGATCAGGATAATCGGTGCCATGTCCATCAGCGTGCCAATCAGCAGCAGCATGATGTTGAGGTACATCAGGATCACGTACTTGTTATCCGACAGCGCGGTAAAGAACTCGGTGATGCGCGTCGGAAGCTGCATGTAGGTCATTACCGCGCCAAACGCGGCGGCAAAGCCTATCAGGATCATCACGATGGTGACGGTTTTCACCGTGCGGCACATCAGCTTCGGCAGCTCGCTCCATTTGTAGTCACGGTAGATAAACATGGTGACGAAAAATGCCCACAGGCAGGCCACAGCCGCAGACTCGGTGGCGGTAAATATCCCGGAGAGAATGCCGCCGAGGATAATCACGACCGTCATCAGCCCCCACAGCGCGTCGAGAAGAATTTTAGCCGCCTGCTTAAACGGAATGCGCTCGCCTTTCGGATAACCGCGCCGATGCGCAAATGCCAGACACATTACCATCAGGCACAGCCCCATCAGCAGCCCCGGCAGCACCCCGGCGATAAACAGCGAGGCAATGGAAACGGTGCCGCCTGCCGCCAAGGAGTAAATGACCGAGTTATGACTGGGGGGGATGAGAATTGCCTGCACCGAGCCGCTGGCAGTCACCGCCGCCGCATACTCACGCGGGTAACCTTTCTTTTCCATCTCCGGGATCATGACTGTGCCGATGGACGCGGTATCCGCCACCGACGAGCCGGAAATGGCACCGAAAAAGGTGGAGGCCACAATATTCACCAGCGACAGCCCGCCGCGGATAAAACCGACAAACACATAGGCGAAGTTCACCAGCCGACGGGCAATGCCCCCTTCGGCCATGATCGCCCCGGCAAGAATAAAAAACGGTATCGCCAGCAGAGTAAATTTGTTCACCCCGCTGGTGATCTGAATCATCAGCGCTTCAAGCGGCAACTCTATCCACAGCGCCCCTACCACCGCACTTAACCCGACGGCAAACGCCACCGGCATCCCCAGCGCCAGCAGAATGGCGAGGGTGAAAAGCAAAATAAACGCGTCCATCTTTCACCCCTTAACTGTGATTACCAATCATCACCACCGGACGGCTCTCTTGCGAACCGAACAGCAGGCGTTCCACCACGAACAGGATCAGCAGCGCCGAACCCACCGGCAGCGGCAGATAGCTCTCCCCCGAGGTTAGTAACGGGAACTCCGCTACCGGCTGCTCCCACAGCTCCAGGCACAGGTGATAGCTGTACCAGAACATCAGCGCGGAAATAAGCAGCATCAGCAGGTCAACGATGCGGGCGCACAGCTGCTGCATTGCGGCAGGCAGGCGGTCGGTGAGCATGTTTACCGCGATATGCGACCCGGCGCGATAACTTACCGCCGCGCCAATAAAGGTGAAGGTCACCATGCAAATGATGGCGATGGGCTCCGGCCACGACTCGCCGCGGTTCAGCACGTAGCGCGAGAAAATACCGATGGGGATCACCACCGTCATCACCAGCAGCGCCAGGCCGGCAATGGTCATGGCGAGCAGGTACAGCTTATCCATCCATCTCAGATACCAATGGGACATACATCCTCCAGGGAGCGTGCGCCGGGAAAGCCCGGCGCGGAGCGTTGCGTTACTGGACGGCAGCGATGGCGTTCATCAGATCCTGATGCTTGTCGCCAAACTGTTTACGGACGGGTTCGGTGGCTTTGATAAAGTACGCTTTATCGATCTCGTGGAACTGCACGCCGCCGGCTTTCATTTTGGCCAGCGCGTCAGTGTTGTAAGCGTTCCACAGCGTGCGCTGTTCGGCCTGGGCTTCACGGGCCAGCGTCAGGATTTTCTGCTGCTGGTCAGCGCTCAGTTTGTCCCACTTCACTTTGGAATAGAGCAGCATTTCCGGGGTGATAAAGTGGCCGCTGAGGGTGTAGTTTTTGGCAACCGGCAGGTAGTTATGCGCTACGAAGGTCGGCGGGTTGTTTTCCGCACCGTCGATGACCCCGGTCTGCATGCCGCTGAACACCTCGCTGACGCCCATAGCAATAGAGTTCGCCCCCATCGCTTTCAGCGTGGCGAGGGCCACCGGGCTACCCTGCACGCGGATCTTCTTGCCCTGCAGATCTTCCGGTTTGACGATCGGATCGCGGGTGATCAGGTTGCGGGTGCCGGAATCCATCCAGCCGAGGAACACCAGGCGTGATTTCGGGTTATTGGTCAGCTTCTCGCCGATGGATTTACCGATATCGCCGTCGATGACCTTATGCATATGGTCTTCATCGCGAAACACATAGGGCAGCGTAAAGACTTCGATATCCGGCAGGATGGCAGCGACCGGTGCCATAGAGACACGAATAATATCTATCGCCCCCATCTGCGCCTGCTCGATCATCTGCTTTTCATCCCCCAGCACGCCACCCGGAAAGACTTTAATCTCCAGATCGCCGTTGGTTTGCTGTTTTAATTTTTCGCCCATGTTTTGCACCGCTACCACGTTCGGGTAGCCCTGCGGATGGACGTCCGCCGCTTTTATTACCTGCGCATTAACCGCAGCGGGGATCAGGAGGGTGGCACCAGACAGGCACAGGCCCGCCAGCGTTGGCAGTAATTTGAATTTCATGTGTCGGCTCCAGCAGGTATAGCGGTACGGTAAGATGTAAAACGTTGTTTTGATTTTCCGTATAAAAAATAGCCTGGCCGTAAAAAAGGCGTGGTGAAGCGCCTCACAAAAGCGATAAATTCTGAAACAGGGGTTTAAAGGGAATGCAAAGGAGGTTCAGGATGAGCGGCGTGGCCAGCCCATCCTGAGCGCCGTCACTGGCGTTTACGCAACAGATAACGGTAGGGAAGCGCGTCGGTTTGCTGGGCGAGTAAATCGTGTTCCATAAAGGTACAAAAACCCGGAATATCGCGAGTGGTTGCCGGATCGTCGGCGATAATCAGCAGCGTTTCGCCCGTCTGCATCATGCGCACCGTTTTGCGCACCATCATCACCGGCTCCGGGCAGCGCAGCCCCTGGGCATCCAGGGTGTGGTCGGGGTGTGAAAACTGGTCGGTCATTTTTCTCTCAGTTCAGTCAGAAACCGCGCTAGTTTACCCCCGCCAGGGCGTGACGCAAGCACGTTAACGGTTGCGCGTTAATTAACCATTGCAATAGCAACGTAAAGCAGTATCATGCTGCGGTTTTCGACGCTTGCGCGGTGGATTCTCCCGTTGCGCAATCATGGTTTCACTGGGTTCCCTCACCCCATCGTTCAAAAAGGTTACATTATGCTGCCCTTATCGCTTCGCCAGCGCCGCACCGCGCTCGTCTGGCTGTCGCTGTTTCATTTGCTGGTGATCATCTCCAGTAACTATCTGGTTCAACTGCCGGTCTCCATCTTTGGTTTCCACACTACCTGGGGCGCGTTCAGTTTCCCGTTTATTTTCCTCGCCACCGATTTGACGGTGCGCTTCTTCGGCGCTCCGCTGGCACGACGCATTATTTTTGCCGTAATGCTGCCCGCGCTGCTGGTCTCCTACGTCATTTCGTCCCTGTTCTACATGGGAAGCTGGCAGGGGTTTGACGCGCTGGCGCACTTCAACCTGTTCGTCGCGCGTATCGCATCGGCGAGCTTTATGGCTTATGCGCTGGGGCAGATCCTCGACGTGCACGTGTTTAACCGCCTGCGCCAGAATCGCCGCTGGTGGATTGCGCCCACCGCGTCGCTGTTTGTCGGCAACGCCATCGACACCCTGGCCTTCTTCTTTATTGCCTTCTGGCGCAGTACCGACCCGTTTATGGCGACGCACTGGCAGGAGATCGCGCTGGTGGATTACAGCTTCAAGGTGCTGATCAGCATGCTGTTCTTCCTGCCGATGTATGGCGTGATGCTGAATATGCTGATGCGCAAGCTGGCAGATAAGTCTGAAATGGCGACGTTACAGGCCGGTTGAGAGCACGCCGCAGAAGTTGTGATACCATGAGGAACAGTGCCGTTCCGGCAGTCTTAGGTAAAGGAATAACGCAATGCGCAATCTGGTTAAATATGTCGGTATTGGCCTGCTGGTGATGGGACTGGCGGCCTGTGATAACAATGACAGCAATGCCCCTGCACAGGGTGCAACGGCGGCAGAAAGCACACCTTCCGGCCAGCCGGTTGAGCTGATGGACGGCAAGCTGAGCTTCTCCCTCCCGGCAGACATGACTGACCAGAGCGGTAAACTGGGTACTCAGGCCAACAACATGCACATCTACTCCGACGCCACCGGTCAGAAAGCGGTGATCGTCATTCTCGGGGATAACACCACCGAAGGGCTGGACGTGCTGGCGAAGCGCCTGGAAGAGCAGCAGCGTACGCGTGACCCGCAGCTGCAGGTCGTCACCAATAAATCCATTGAGCTGAAGGGTCAGACCCTGCAGCAGCTCGACAGCATCATCTCTGCCAAAGGGCAGACGGCGTACTCATCGGTACTGCTGGGTAAAGTGGACAACAAGCTGCTGACCCTGCAGATCACGCTCCCGGCTGACAACCAGCAGGAAGCGCAGAGCGCGGCGGAAAACATCATCAACACCGTTGTGATCAAGTAATCACGCCGGCGTTGACGGGGCCTGAGGCGGTTGCGCCTCGGGCCTTTTTTTCATCCGCCATCCCAGCAGAAGCCCGGCAATACACAGCCCCGCCGCCGCCAGATAGATCACCGGAATCCCGGCATACGCCATCACCAGCCCCGCCAGCGGCCCGGTAATACCCAGCGACAGATCCATAAACACCGTGTAGGTGGCCAGCGCGCTGCCCTGGTTCTGCTGCGGCACCGCTTTCACCGCCACCACCCCGAGCGCCGGGAAGATCAGCGAGAAGCCCGCCCCGGTGAGGAAGGTTCCGGCTTTCGCCATCCAGGGATCGACCGCAAAGCCCACCAGCAGCAGGCCCAGTGTCTCCACCGCAAAGCAGATCATTGAGACGTTCAACCCGCCGAGGCGATTAATGGCGTTCGGGAAAATGAGTCGCGCCCCGACGAAGGCGCAGCTGAACAGCGTCAGCGCAAAGGCCGCACCGTCCCACCCTTTCGCATCGTAAAACAGCGTAATGAAAGTGGCGATGACGCCAAAACCTGCGGACCCCAGCGCCAGCGCCATGCCGTAAAGCCAGACGCGTCCAAGCACCGCCCGGAACGGCAGCGGCTTGCCTTTGCTGGCTTTTACCGCTGCGCGCGGCAGGGCAAAGAGGATCGCCAGCAGCGCCACTGCCATGATGATCCCCGCCAGGCCCGAGAGGCCGATGGCGTGATAGCAGAGCACGCCCAGCGGCGCGCCGAGCGCCATTGCGCCATAGGTAGCAATCCCGTTCCACGAGATGACGCGACCAATATGCAGCGAGCCCACCACGCCCACGCCCCACAGCGTCGCACCGGTTCCGGCGAAGCTCTGTCCGGCCCCGAGGATCACACGCCCGAGACACAGCAGCGCCAGGCTCAGCAGCGGCCAGCCGGTGGAGAGGCCGGCCAGCAGATAGCACACGCCGCTCAGCAAGCAGCCGCACAGGCCAAACACTACGATTTTTTTCGGGCCAAACAGGTCGGCATAACGCCCGGCGTGCGGGCGCGTCAGCAGCGTGGCGAGATATTGCAGGCTGATCACCAGCCCCGCCCAGAAGGCGCTGAACCCCATCACGTCGTGGACGTAACCGGGAAGTACCGCAAGAGGAAGACCGATGGTCAGGTAGCTGGCGAAGTTAAAGATAACAACGGAGACAATACGCAGGTTGAGGCGCAACCCGCTAAGCGCAGGCTCTTCGGCATGGCCGGACATAACATTCACCACGATTTTAAAACGAGGGTTCAGTATAACGTTTTCCGATCAAAGCGGAAGCCGCACAGTTTCAGACAGCCGCCCTCCGCGTCTGGCCGCGAACGCACTACACTAAACAGGCTTACAATAAAAAGGGACTACACATGACTACACCGCAGAACGACAAGCCTGGCCTGCACATGCTGCAGAAGCTGGCCGCGCTGGTCATTATCCTCGCGGGACTCCACGCGGCGGCGGATATTCTGGTGCCGCTGCTGCTGGCCGCGTTCTTTGCCATTGTTCTTAACCCACTGGTGACCTGGTTTATCCGCCGCGGCATCAACCGCCCGATGGCGATCACCATCGTGGTGCTGGTAATGCTGATTGGCCTCACCGCGCTGTTTGGCGTGCTGGCCGCCTCGCTCAACGAGTTTGTCGCCATGCTGCCGAAGTACAACAAAGAGCTGACGCGCAAACTTTATAATTTGCAGGAGTATCTTCCGTTCCTGAATCTGCACGTCTCGCCGGAACGCATGCTGCAGCGCATGGACTCCGACAAGATGATGGCCTTCGCCACCACCCTGATGACCAGCCTGTCCGGTGCGATGGCCAGCATCGGTCTGCTGGTCATGACGGTGGTATTTATGCTGTTTGAAGTGCGTCACCTGCCCTACAAACTGCGCTTTGCGCTGGCTAATCCGCAGATCCACATTGCCGGTCTGCACCGGGCGCTGAAGGGCGTGAGCCACTATCTGGCGCTAAAAACGCTGATCAGCGTCTGGACCGGGTTGATTATCTGGCTGGGGCTGATGCTGCTCGACGTGCAGTTTGCGCTAATGTGGGGCGTGCTGGGCTTCCTGCTCAACTACATTCCCAACATCGGTTCAGTGCTCTCCGCCATTCCGCCGATGATTCAGGCGCTGCTGTTCAACGGCTTCTACGAGTGTGTGATGGTCGGCGCGCTGTTCCTGGTGGTGCACATGGTGCTTGGCAATATGGTGGAGCCGCGCATGATGGGCCATCGCCTCGGCATGTCCACGCTGGTGGTGTTCCTCTCGCTGCTGTTCTGGGGCTGGCTGCTTGGTCCGGTGGGGATGCTGCTCTCGGTGCCGCTCACCAGCGTGTGCAAAATCTGGATGGAAACCACCCACGGCGGCAGCAAAATCGCCGTCCTGCTTGGGCCTGGCCGACCCAAAAGTCGCCTGCCCGGATAGCAAAAAAAAGCCTGCGCATGCAGGCTTTTTTATTCCCCGATAATCGGGTTTATTTCAGGTTTTCCGGGAAGTTTTCCGGCAGCTCGCTGGCGGCGCAGTTGATAACGCTGTCGTTATTCGCCCCGCAGTCGCGCACAAAGGTAATGGTGGCGAACTCATCAATCACTTCGGTCGGATAGGCCGGGCCCGCATCGCGATATGACTCCATCAGCGGAATATGCTCGTTCTGGAAGCAGACGGTTTTTTCCGGATTGTTGATCACCCAGCGCGGGAAGAAGATGGTGCCGTGGAACAGTTTGTCGCCGAGGTTAGCAATCAGGCTGACGTCGGTCCCGGTCGGTTCGGTCCAGGAAATTTTATAGGTGCTTTCCCCAACGCGAACGATATACGCGTGCTGATCTTTTACCCAGCGATTACCGACGATGCCGCTGTGGATCCGGTAGTCGAGGGTGTGTTCGTTTTTAACGTAGATCTCGTAGTTCCAGCCATTATCGTAGGTATAAACCAGATGTTTGCCGACGAAGCCGCTCAAATCATTTTTATCGAATGTACTCATGATATGCCTCCTTAATTTCGATGCAGGCATGTTAACGCTTCAAAAAATGAATGAATAACGCTACTTTTAGATGAAATTCATTCATTTTTTAGATTGTTATGCATAAAACAACGCTCGAACAGTGGGCCCTTCTGGAAAGGGTAGTGGAACTGGGAAGCTTTGCCCGGGCGGCGGAAGAGACCAACCGCAGCCAGTCGTCGGTAAGCTATAACCTCGGCCTGCTGCAGGAGCGGCTCGGCGTCGCGCTGCTGATGCCCGAAGGAAGGCGCGCGGTGCTCACGCCGGCCGGTGAGCTGCTGCTGAGCCAGGTGCGGCCGCTGCTCAAGGCCTTCACCTGGGTGGAATCCCGCGCCGCCACTCTGCGCAACGGCATGCGTACGCGTCTCGATCTGGTGGTGGACAGCATCTTTCCCCGCGCGCGGCTGTTTGCCATTCTGCGCCAGTTTCAGCAGCACTACCCCCAGACCCGGGTGCACCTGACTGAAGTGCTGGAGAGTGCAGCCCTAGACGCGGCGGTCAGCGCCGGGGCCGATGTGATGGTGCTGACCCGCCGCCAGGATCTCACCGGGCGGGGCGAATGGCTGATGAATATTGATTTTGTTGCTGTCGCCCATCGCGATCACCCGCTGTTCGCTGCGCCGGCGCTGGATGACGACACCCTGGCGGCCTGGCCGCTCATCCGCATCGCCGATCGCGATACCGCCAGCGAGTCCGCCAGCGAAGCCTGGACGTTCTCAACCATTGATGCCGCCGTCGACGCGGTGATGTATCAGGTTGGCTATGGCTGGCTGCCGGAGGAGCGCATCCGCCCCCAGCTGGAGTCCGGCGTGCTGCGCCCGCTGCCGCTCGAACACGGCGCACGCCGCGCCACGCCGCTGCACCTGATCGTTAAAAATCACCCCGGACCGCTGGATGAGCAGGTTGAGCTGCTGATCGCCCTGCTCGGCACGGCGTAGCACCTGCTACGCTTAGGGTCAGATATTTCACCCTTACTGGAGCAGAGCATGAAAATCGATCTATCGGGAAAAGTGGCGCTGGTGACCGCCTCTACGGGCGGTATTGGTTTTGCCATTGCCCGGGGGCTGGCCGAAAGCGGCGCAGAAGTCGTGATCAATGGTTGCAGCGAAGCGACGGTTAATCACGCGATTCAGAAATTGCAGCAGGTCGTACCGGGCGTGGCGGTGCGCGCGACCATCGCCGATCTCAGCAGCGCCCAGGGCGTGGAAACCCTGCTGCGAACCGTGCCGCAGGCCGACATTCTGGTGAATAACGCCGGTATTTTTGGTCCGCAGGATTTCTATGGCACCGATGACGAGACATGGGACAGGTACTGGCAAACCAACGTCATGTCCGGCGTGCGCCTCTCCCGCGCTCTGCTGCCGGGCATGATCAGCAGCGGCTGGGGTCGCGTGGTGTTCATCTCCTCCGAGTCGGCGCTGAATATTCCTGCCGATATGATCCATTACGGCGTGACCAAAACTGCCCAGCTGTCACTGGCGCGCGGACTGGCGAAGTTTGCCGCCGGTAGCGGCGTCACCGTCAACAGCGTGCTGCCGGGGCCGACCATGTCGGATGGCTTCGCCGCGATGATGCAGGATGAGATGGACAAAACCGGGAAATCGCTGGAGATGGTGGGCAAAGAGTTCGTGATGGCGAATCGCCCCAGCTCGGTGATCCAGCGTGCCGCTACCGTCGAGGAAGTTGCCAACATGGTGGTATACGTCTGCTCGATGCAGGCCTCTGCGACTTCCGGTGCCGCGCTGCGCGTGGACGGCGGCGTGGTGGACGATATCGTCTGATGCGCCATGAAAAACGCCCCTCGCAGGAGGGGCGCTGTGGTTACTGAATGGCAACCGGCCACTGATTGAGCCGGATGCCGCGCTTCGGCGCGCTCTCCCCGAAATCCACCAGCACCGCTTTCACATCCGGGTCCATATACTCGGCGTTATCGTGCTCGACAATCACCACGCTGTTCTCCGGGATCTCATCCAGCAAATTTTGCAGCCGCGGGTTGTGCATAAAGGTAAGGTTCTGCTGGAAGCGCAGCACATAGTGATCGTCATAGCGCGTCAGCTGCAGCGCGTTGCGGTGGCTCTTGTAGACGCTGTAGAGGATCTGCGTCGCGAGGCCGAGCGCGATCCCCGCCAGCATTCCGAACGCGATAATACCGCCGATGGTCACCAGGAACGGTACAAACTGCTGCGGCCCCATGCGCATCTGCTCGACGAACAGGCGCGGCGTCGCCAGCTTGTAGCCGGTCCAGAGCAGCACGGCGGCAAGGCTTGCCAGTGGAATGATGGTCAGCAGCGAGCTGAACCACAGGCCGCACACCAGCAGCAAAACACCGTGAATGAAAATGGAGAGTTTGGTCTGCGCCCCGACGCTGACGTTCACTGAACTACGCACGATCACCGCGGTGATCGGCATCGCCCCCGCGAGACCCGCCGTCAGGTTACCGATGCCCTGGGCGAACATCTCTTTATTCGGCGACGGTGCCGGGTGCTGCGGACGCAGCTTCTTGAGCGCCTCCTGGCTCAGCAGGGTCTCCAGGCTTGCCACCAGCGCCAGCGTCACCGCCACCATATACACGGTCGGGTTCTGCCAGGCTTGCCAGTCCGGCCTCTCCAGCCCGGCCACGAGCTCGCCAACGCTGTCGAATGCCGGTAACTCAATACGCGGCAACTGGGTTGCCCACTGGGGGTTCAGATGCGGGATCAGTAGCGTCATCGCGCCGCCGGCTGCAACAGCGATCAGCGGACCGGGGATCCAGTTCAGCGCTTTGATGCGCTTCAGCGCTGGCGTGGTCCAGAGCCAGAGAATAATCAGGCCGCCGCCGGCCACCAGCATCGCCGGTAGGGAGATCTGGGTTTGCCCGGTGAACAGTTCGCGCAGGCTGCTGCTCTCCGCCGCGCCCAGCGCCACCGGAAGCTGCTGCATGATGAGCAGAATACCAATTGCCGCCAGCATGCCTTTGATAACGCTGCCCGGCACCAGTGAGATAAACTGCCCGGCACGCACCAGGCCGAGCACCAGCTGCAGCACCCCGGCCAGCACTAACGCCAGTAAAAACGCGGAAAATGAACCGAGGCTCTCCACCGACGCGACCACAATCGTGACCAGTCCGGCCGCCGGGCCGCTGACGGCGAAGCGTGACGGGCTTAACGCTGTCACCAGCAAACCACCGATGACGCCGGTTAACAGCCCGGCAAACGGCGGCAGTCCGCTGGCCTGAGCAATACCGAGGCACAGCGGCAGCGCCACCAGAAACACCACCAGACCGGCGGGAATATCCTGACGCAGAGTTGCAAGATTCATGGTGTTTCTCCCTCTGACGACTGTTCGACCAGGGTTTTCAGATGCCCGGTGGCGAGATCGTACACGCAACCGTACAGACCCAGCTCACGCCCTTCCTGCCACACCTGACGCACCGGGCCGCTTTGCGCCAGCAGCGCGAACTGCGACATCACGTTCGCCTCCACCAGTTGGTTGAGCGCGGCGGTTTCATCCTCCTCCTCGCAGGTGCGGATCCCGGCGGCGATACTGGCGCGCAGCTGGGCGATACGCCGGGCCAGCGCCGACTCCTCATTCGCCAGCGGGCTTTCCGGCAGCGCGATGGCTGCCTGCACCCCGCCGCAGCCGTAGTGGCCGCAGAGCACCACGCGCTCCACTTTCAGGTAGTGCAGGGCATACTGCAGCACGCTCATGAAATTGTCGTCGCGGGTGTCCACCATGTTGGCGATGTTGCGGTGGACAAACAGCTCGCCGGGATGTGAGCCAGTCAGCACTTCGGCAGGTACGCGGCTGTCGGAACAGCCGATCCACAGGGAATGGGGTTGCTGCTGATGAAGATATTTCTCGAAATATCCGGGGTCCCGCTGGCGACGCTGAAGCGCCCAGCTGCGATTTCTGGCTAATAACGGTTTCAGTGTGGTCACGGTGTGGCTCTCCTTAGGCAACTATTTCCACGCCCCGGCTGACATGCCAGACAAACATATCCCGGCCCGGACATTACGACGGAAAATAAGATGTAGCAGCTTCGGAGAAAAATTATCCCTGAGGAAAATCCGATAAAGAAAATTAATTAATTAGTGTCAATGAAGTGTCTGTTTTTATTAAAACGAGGTAAATTCATCAATATGCTATTGCGCCAGTGCGGCATTATTTATTATAAACAAAAACAATACGTTAAATATTTATCAGCCATAAGATTTTCTTATTCGTTACTATAAAAGAGGCATCAGGTAAATTTTTGTCAACGCGCCTGAATTATCAGAACTACTAAATCATTATAGTAACTCAGGTTATTCGCTACATGGTAATTTAACCCGTAATTAAACATCAGTCATTATTTAATTGAGGATTATTCATGTTCAAGAAATATGCCTTTGGGTCGCTGGCCGCGGCGCTGTTATTAACCGGCCAGGCTCACGCTGCCAGCTATGGCGAAAACCTGGAAGGCTTCGATTATCCGTGGCCGCTGCAACATTTTGATTTCACCTCCCAGAAGCAGTCGCTGCGCATGGGCTATATGGATGTGAAATCGCAGAACGCCAACGGCAAAACCGTGGTGCTGATGCATGGCAAGAACTTCTGCGCCGCTACCTGGGAAGGCACCATCCGCGCCCTGACGGAAAAAGGCTATCGCGTGGTGGCCCCGGATCAGATTGGCTTCTGTACCTCGACCAAACCGCAGCAGTATCAGTACACCTTCCAGCAGCTGGCAGATAATACCCATCAGCTGCTGGAGAAGCTGGGCGTGGAGCGCGCCATTGTAATGGGTCACTCTACCGGCGGTATGCTGGCGACGCGCTATGCCCTGATGTTCCCGCAGCAGACCGAGAAGCTGGTGATGGTCAACCCGATCGGGCTTGAGGACTGGAAAGCGAAAGGCGTACCGTGGCGCAGCGTGGATGAGTGGTATGAGCGCGAGCTGAAAACCACGGCCGCAGGCATTAAAGCTTATGAGCAAAAGACCTATTACATGGGCCGCTGGAAGCCGGAGTACGACAAGTGGGTCGACATGCTGGCCGGGATGAACACCGGGCCGGGCAAGGAGATCGTGGCGTGGAACTCGGCGCTGATCTACGACATGATCGCCACCCAGCCGGTAGTGTATGAATTCCCGCAGCTGAAAGTACCGACTACGCTGTTTATCGGCACCGGAGACACCACGGCACCCGGCAGCGATACTGCGCCAGAGGCGGTGAAGAAAGCGGTAGGTAACTACAAAGAGCTGGGTAAAACGACGGCGAAAGCGATTCCGAATGCGAC
Organism: Siccibacter colletis; assembly: GCF_000696575.1. Lineage (GTDB taxonomy): Bacteria > Pseudomonadota > Gammaproteobacteria > Enterobacterales > Enterobacteriaceae > Siccibacter > Siccibacter colletis. Next base: position 131,344 of record NZ_JMSQ01000008.1, read on the forward strand.
CCTGATTGAGTTTGACGGCATGGGCCATGCGCCACAGATGGAAGAGCCGGAGAAGTTTCATCAGATGCTGATCGACGATCTGGCAAAATAAAAAAAGGCTGGCATTACGCCAGCCAAAATGACTACTCAACACACACAAAAAATTAGCTTATCCGACGGTCCGCCACGCGGCGGGCCGTAATATAGTGATGCTGCCAGTAACGGTTAGATAACATTGAAATCGTTACCCCCTTACTGCTTGAGGCATGAATAAATTCATCCCCACCGATATACACCCCAACGTGGCGATGGTCCGGCCCGGTATTAAAGAACACCAGATCCCCCGGCTTTAATTGCTGCTGGCTGACCGATTTACCACGATGAATTTGCTCACCTGTAGTGCGCGGCAGCGAAAGATTAATCGAATCGCTGAAGATATGCTGCATCAGGGCCGAACAGTCGATGCCGCGGCGCGTGGTGCCGCCAAAATGGTAGCGCGTCCCTTTCCAGTTGTTATATTGCTCAAGAATACGCGACTTAATACTGCCATCGGCCAGGGATTCCTGCGGAATATAATAACTGCGTGCGGACTGATTAAAAAAACCGCCGTGCTTTATCTCTTTTGGTATTTCAAATGCCGACGCTGATGATATAAAAGCAAAACCTAATAATGCTGAGATAATAATCTTAAACATAATAATACGATGTGAGTGAGTGAGTGAGTTTTTCCTTACCGAATAAATAATGCGTGGTGCACTGTTTTTTTTGGAATGGGCGCAGTGTAAGAGCCGCTCACTTTTTCAGCAACCGATAAGCGGTCCAAAAATAGAGCGCAATAAAAACGCCCGGCCGGGAGTACCGTTCCGGGCGCGTCAGAAACGCGCTGAGGGCCTCTGAGGGGGGCCCGAATAGATGTTATGGCAGATGAGCGCTATTTCACCGTATTGAGAAGTGACGCTAATAATTCGCCAAAAGTGGTATGTGACTCAATGACGTAATCGGTCGATACTTTATCGCGGATCTGAAAACAGTCCTCTTTCAGGCTGTACACGAATACGGACATGCCATCTTCACCAATCACCAGTTTGTCGGTGAGGTTTGGATCAACGTAGATATCGTTATCGCGTGTATCAATGTTCCGAATATAAATATTTGACCATGCTGGTTCGCCACTCTCCGTCTGCGTCATTCCGTACAGGGTGAGTCCATTGTATTCAAGCCCGTCCATGATTTTAAGCATATCGGCGTAATCAGGGCGGCTTATTACCAGACGCTGAATATCTGAGTAAACACCGCGCTTCGTTTCATCCCATTCTGCTGGCGCAGGTTTGTACATTAAGTCAGCCATTGTGTCAGGCGTTACCGGGCTGGCTACCGGATAGTTATCGGAAACCATCAGAGTATTGAGGATGCCGATTATCTGATTTGTGTCGTTCATCGCGTGTTCACTTCCCTACAGGATAAATTACGCCGTTCGGCGAAGGCCATAAAAAGTTAGTTCTGGCGTTATATGGGAGATCTTTGGTGATTATCGCCTGTGCTTTTGATAGCGCTGAGTGATATGGCGAGTTTTGAATCAATATCAGGTTGTCCAGGGCGTTTGTGCCACTATCATCGAGGGGGATTTTGTGGTGAACCTGCCAGCCGGACGGCACTTTACCATCAGCCAGGCGCAGCAGATTGTTGGAATCAAACGTTGATAGTGCGTCTGGGTGAGCGGAAAGCGATTTGAGGAAGTTCGGGCGAACGGAACTGTTAAACTCCCCACGAAGCGCGGCATATTCAGCGCGGTCACGACGAACATAGTTCAGTTCTGACACGCTCACATCTTCAAGCAGAACGTGTGCCTTTTTGTATTTTCCCACATAACTTGTCAATTCTTCTGCTGCCATCGGGTTACGTATAACCAGCAGTGAAGCCGCAGCTACCATCATCCCGGATGTTGTTTCGTTCAGAACTCCGTCGTACCCCTTCACCGCATCGCCGCCCAACTGTTCGGCTGTCTTCCTGAACCCCTCAATATTGCCGTTATAGATACCGCCAGCGGCCAGCAGTCGTCCGGCTGCTTTGCTGTTGATGGTTTTTGCCGATTGGGCATGCTGAGCTGGTTCAGCAGGGCGGCTGTAGAATACCGGGCGTGTCACTTCATGAGAGATGCCTGTCATTTTTTCCCGCCGTGATCTCCACCTCTGTCAACGAAAAAACCACCCGGCAAGGTGGCTTTTTCGAAGGTTCGCAAGAGTTGACGCTCTTTTGAAGTGCGGTAACTGCCATGGAGGAGCACAGTCACCAAAACTGTCCTTTCAGCGTAGCCTTATCGCACCCGAAACCTCAAGACTCTCCTCCTCTAAATCTGGTGCCAGTGGCGCTTTGTCGTGTCTGCCAGGGTGGAATCAAGAGAATATTTACCTGATCAGGCGCGGCAGTCGATTACCACACGGCCTTTTACCTTACCGTCGAGCAGATCGCTTGCCAGCGCAATGGCGTCAGACAGCGGCGCGGTACGGGTGATTTTTTCCAGCACGTCACGAGGCAGCAGCGCGCAGGCATCTTTCCAGGTGTCGATGCGTTTTTGCTGGCTGACCATCACGCTGTCGATACCTTTGAGCGTCACGCCGCGCAGGATGAACGGCGCCACGCTGGCCGGTAAGTCCAGCCCCTGCGCCATACCGCAGGCAGCAACCACGCCATCATAGTGGATGCCGGCACAGACGTTAGCCAGCGTGTGGCTGCCCACGGTATCTACTGCGGCCGCCCAGCGCTCTTTCTGCAACGGCTTGCCGGGATTGCTCAGCTCGTTGCGATCGATAACCTCGCTGGCCCCCAGCGCACGCAGCGCATCTGCCGTCTCTTCCACGCGTCCGGTCGAGGCCACCACCTGATAGCCCAGCGCATGAAGCAGTACCAGCGCACAGCTCCCCACGCCGCCGTTAGCACCGGTAACCAGCACCGGGCCATCCTCCGGTTTCACGCCGTGCTGACGAATGGCATTGACGCACAGCATGGCGGTGAACCCGGCGGTGCCGATCGCCATTACCTGCTGCGCGTCCGCGCCCTCGGGCAGCGGCACCAGCCACTCGGCCTTGACCCGCGCTTTACCCGCCAGTCCGCCCCAGTGCTTTTCCCCGACGCCCCAGCCGGTGAGCAGGACTTTTTGCCCAACGGCGTAATCCGGGTGCGAACTCTCAGCGACCGTGCCGGCAAAGTCGATGCCCGGCACCATCGGAAAGGCGCGCACGATGGGGCCACGGCCCGTGATCGCCAGCGCGTCTTTATAATTGATAGAGGAAAAGTCGATATCCACGGTGACATCACCGGCGGGCAGCGCGTCATCGTTAAGCTCGGTCAGCGTGGAGGTGTAGCCGTCGCCGTTTTTATCAATCAGTACACACGTAAACATACGAACTCCTGCAGTAAGTTGCGTTACTCACGAAAACGGGAATTATTCACCGAACGCATGATAAGGGTTTTGATCAAAAAGGGTTTTCGCACCCTGAATGAACTGGTAACGCGAATAAAAAAGCCCTGCCCTGAGTGTATCGGACAGAGCCTGAGGAGCAAGTTTCACGGTGCGGAGCGGAAACTGCCCCGCTTGCTGCGGGGCTGGATAAATCAGGCGACGAAGCGATCCACCAGTTTCGCCATCGCCGCCGACTGGCCGTCAAGCATCTGGCTGGCGCTGGCTGCCTGGGAGACCAGGGCGGCATTCTGCTGGGTCACCTGTTCGAGCTGATTCAGCGCCAGATGTACCTGAGAGACGCCGAGCGACTGCTCGCTGGCCGCCTGCGCAATATCGCTGACGAACTGCTTCATCATCCCGGTATTATCTGCGGCAGCTTTCAATGCGGTGTTGGAGGCCGACACCCGCGCTACGCCCTCGCTGATTTTTTCCATGTTGCGATCCACCAGTTCGCGGATCTGGCTGGCTTCCCGGGCGCAGCGCTGGGAGAGATTACGCACTTCGCTCGCCACGACCGCAAAGCCTTTACCCAGCTCACCGGCGCGGGCGGCTTCAACCGCGGCGTTCAGCGCCAGCAGGTTGGTCTGGAACGAGATGTCGTCAATGGATTTTACGATGCGGCCAATCTGCTCACTGGAGGTGCGGATATCCGCCATGCTCTGGCTGGCCTCGCTGGACACGCGGTTAGCTTCCAGCACGTCGCGCTCCATCGCCTGCGTCAGGCGTTCGGCTTCGCTGGCGTTATCGGCGGTCTGATTAATGGCGGTGGAGATCTGCTCCATGCTGGAGGCGGTTTCGACAATCGACGCCGCCTGTTCGTCGGTGCGCTGAGCCAGATCCTGGTTACCGGCGGCGATATCGCTGCTGGCGCTGCGCAGCACACCGGCACCGGATTTGATCTCCTGCACGATGTGCTGAATGTTTTCGATCGACTGGTTATAAGCGCGGTTCAAGGCCGACAGCTCATCGCTACCCGGCACGTCCAGGCGACGGGTCAGATCGCCGTCCATCTCGTTAATGGCCCTGAGCGTACCGGTAAGCTGGAGATGAATGCTGCGCGCGACGACAACTGCAAACGTCAGCGCTATCAGTAACGCAATCAGGCTGATAGCCAGATAAGATTGCCAGTCGATGCGCGCCTGGTGCGCAAGACGGGCGGCATGGGCCTGCAGGGTATCAGCAACGCGGTTCTCCACTTTGCGCAGCGTTTCGATGCGCTGCGTCTGGGCAGTAAACCACTCTCCAGGGTTGACGCCAAAATCACCTTCCGCCGCCTTACTGAAGGCCACCGCACGCAGATCCAGCGCCCGGGTCGCGTCCGCGGAATCCAGCGCGCTGTTCAGATCGGCGATCTGCTGCGCGGTGCTGAAGCGACGGGCGGCGATAAGCCAGGCTTCCTGTTTGCCCACCACGTCGCTGAACAGGCGGAACTGCCCGTCACCGAAACGACCCGCCGAGAAAATGTTCGATAGCAGAGCACGCTCAACGCCCGCCTGCTCTTTCAGGTTAAGCAAACTGTAATAGGCCGCCAGCTCGTTAACCATTACCCCGGAGGTAGTTAACTGACCCATGCCGCCGACAAAATTAAGGACGCCGGCGATGGTTTGGGTATAAAACTGAATCGCTGCCGGGGTATCAATCGATAAGCCAGCGATCGCCGTTCGCGTAGTGCTGAGTGACTGAATATGTTGATTAAATATTTTTACCGTGGCGGCAATATCGCCAGTTAATATTGCGCTGTCAGTAGCAGACAGCGTGTTATTAAAGGTGGCTAACGCGGCGTCGGTTATTTTTTGCTGAGCGGTTAATTCGCTACGAAATTGTTCCCCTTTGGCGCCTAAATATCCGGCGCTCATACCGCGTTCACGTTGCAACTCATGAACCACATCCCCGGCGCTGCGCGCCAGCGCGGTCAGCTGGCTGATGGTATGCATCTGTTGCTCGCTCTGAATACGGCTGAGCATACCGGAGCCGGCAAACCAGCACAGCGCGATAAGCAACGGCATCAGCGCAAGAAATAACTTCATCTTCATTGAAATACGATAGATCCACGACATACGTTACACCTTATTAACCTTACTGAATAAGGGGTATATCGGTTAATTCCCGCATAACCTTTACGCTTATTCCGTTATGAATAGCGACGTCGTTATACGAATCACGCTGCATTAACCATAATTAACTAAAGGTTAATAATTATAAAGAGGTAGACTGCGATTAATGGGAAGGGAAATAACGTATTGCCCGCGCGAATTGGCGGGCAAGAGAGTTTACGCGCTTGCCAGCGCCTCTGCGCAGGCTGCTGCTGACGCCCAGGCCCACTGGAAGTTATAGCCGCCCAGCCAGCCGGTGACGTCCACCACTTCGCCAATAAAATAGAGACCCGGCACGTTGCGGGCTTCCATGGTGCGCGACGACAGCTCATGGGTATCAACTCCGCCCAGCGTTACCTCTGCGGTGCGGTAGCCTTCGGTACCGTTCGGCTGTACGCGCCAGTTTTGCAGGGCATCTACCAGCACGCTCTGCTGGCGCGCGTTGAGCTGTTTGAGTGACACATCCGGGAACTGCTCAGGATGAAGCAGCATCAGGCACTCCACCAGCCGCTTCGGCAGATGCTGGGCGAGGGTGTTTTTCAGGCTCTGGTTGGGATGCGCGCTGCGCTGGGCGTTGAGCACCTCGTCAAGATCGGTGTCCGGCAGCAGGTTTACCGTCACGAACTCCCCCGGCTGCCAGTAGCTGGAAATTTGCAGCACTGCCGGGCCGGACAGCCCGCGATGGGTAAACAGCAGGTTTTCACGGAACAGGGTACCGTCTTCAGCCGTAATGATCGACGGCACCGAGACGCCGGAAATCACGCTCAGCTGTTCCAGCAGCGGCTTGTGCAACGTGAAGGGCACCAGCCCGGCGCGGGTCGGCAGCACCTTCAGGCCAAACTGTTCAGCGATTTTGTAACCAAACGGCGACGCGCCGAGGCCCGGCATCGACAACCCGCCGCTGGCGATGACCAGGCTTTTAGCCCGCACTTCACCACCGTTCAGGGTCAGCAGATAACCCGCCTCATCGCGCACCACGCCCAGCACTTCGCTGCGCAGGCGCAGGGTTACGCCGCCTTTCTGACACTCCGCCACCAGCATATCGACGATCTGCTGCGCCGAGTCGTCGCAGAACAGCTGCCCGAGGGTCTTTTCATGCCAGGCGATGCCGTATTTTCCCACCAGGTCGATAAAATCCCACTGGGTGTAACGCGCCAGCGCCGATTTACAGAAATGCGGGTTCTGACTGAGATAGGCTGCGGGTTCGACATAGAGATTGGTGAAGTTACAGCGTCCGCCGCCGGACATCAGGATCTTGCGCCCTGGCTTTTTGCCATTATCGACCAGCAGCACCCGACAACCGGCCTGCCCGGCCTTCGCCGCGCAGAACATTCCGGCTGCTCCGGCACCAATTACAACGGCATCAAACTGTTCCACACCCAATCCCCTTCATATTTAAGGCTGCGAATTGTAAAGATTCCGCTCTGGTCACACCAGCATGAAATCGTTTCATGTTGCTTAGCGCGTTGATATAAAAGAAATAATTATTTACATCTTTTGACAGCTGTCATCGTATCGTCAAAAAAAGTCTATATTTCACTTTGCCCGCGCGACGTTTGTCCTGGATAATGCGCCGCGTTCATGACCTCAAAATGGCGTAACGTCCTATGCTACATTTGTTTGCCGGCCTGGATCTCCATACCGGGTTGTTATTGTTGCTTGCTCTGGCATTTGTTCTGTTTTATGAAGCGATTAACGGCTTCCATGATACGGCGAACGCAGTAGCAACTGTGATCTACACCCGGGCAATGCGCTCGCAACTGGCAGTCGTGATGGCTGCGGTGTTCAACTTCCTCGGCGTACTGCTTGGGGGTTTAAGCGTCGCTTATGCCATTGTGCATATGCTCCCTACCGATCTGCTGCTTAACGTCAGTTCCGCTCATGGCCTCGCCATGGTGTTCTCGATGCTGCTGGCGGCGATCATCTGGAACCTCGGCACCTGGTACTTCGGGCTTCCGGCGTCCAGCTCCCACACCCTGATTGGCGCGATTATCGGCATTGGATTAACCAATGCGCTGATGACCGGCACATCGGTGGTGGATGCGCTGAACATTCCAAAAGTCATCAATATCTTTGGCTCACTGATTATCTCTCCGATTGTCGGTCTGGTGTTTGCTGGCGGGCTGGTGTTTATTCTGCGTCGCTACTGGAGCGGCACGAAAAAACGCGCCCGTATTCACCTGACCCCTGCCGAGCGTGAAAAGAAAGACGGTAAGAAAAAACCGCCGTTCTGGACCCGCATCGCCCTGATCCTGTCTGCTATCGGCGTGAGTTTCTCACACGGTGCGAACGACGGGCAGAAAGGCATCGGCCTGATTATGCTGGTCCTGATCGGCGTCGCGCCGGCGGGCTTCGTGGTTAACATGAACGCCACGGGCTACGACATTACTCGTACCCGTGACGCAGTGAACAACCTCGAAACCTGGTTCCAGCAGCATCCTGGCGTGCTGAAACAGGCTACCGGCCTCGACCCTGTCATCCCGACGCCGGAACAGACGGTGGCGACTACCACGACGCGTGAATTCCACTGCGACCCGAGCCGGGCGTTTGTTGCCCTGGAGCGCGCTAAAACGCTGCTGGCTAACCACGACAGCTACGACAAGCTGAGCGTGGAGCAGCGCAGCCAGCTGCGTCGCATCATGCTGTGTATCGCGGATACCTCGGATAAAGTCGCGAAGCTGGACGGCACTTCGGCGGAAGATCAGCGTTACCTGAAGAAACTGAAAGGTGACCTGCTGAACACCATCGAATATGCGCCAATCTGGATCATTATGGCGGTCGCCCTGGCACTGGGTATCGGCACCATGATCGGCTGGCGTCGTGTTGCCACCACCATCGGTGAGAAAATCGGTAAGAAAGGCATGACCTACGCACAGGGTATGTCGGCGCAGATGACGGCCGCGGTGTCTATCGGGGTTGCCAGCTACACCGGGATGCCGGTCTCCACCACCCACGTGCTCTCTTCCTCCGTGGCGGGGACGATGATTGTGGACGGCGGTGGTTTACAGCGTAAAACCGTGACTAACATTCTGATGGCCTGGGTCTTCACCCTGCCAGCCTCGATTGGGCTTTCCGGTCTGCTGTACTGGATTTCGCTGCAGTTCATCTAAGCAGCAAGGTACGGTAAGAATAAGCGGGTCTTCGGACCCGCTTTTTTTTGCCTAATGCCAGATCATCAACGCAACCAGACTCACCACCACCAGCCCACACAGGGCGCTGGTGAGCAAAAACTGCCGGCGTACGCGCTCGCAGCGGCGAATAAATTCATCATCGTGATGATCAAGGTAGCGCTGGGCATAGATATAGCGCACCAGGCGTACCTGTTTGCTGGGCTGACCGTGAGAGGTAAAAAAGCCGCCGCCATCGACATACTGGTACAGCAAGGGATCGCACCCGCGTAACACAACTAACAGGGCGCGTAGCGATGAGTAGTAACGCACCATATTCACTACACAAACAATGCATAAAGCCCAGAACAGCGCGACAGTGCTGATCATATGTCCTCCCCGGCTTTCACCCACAGCGCGTTGCCCCAGGACACGCGCCCCTACCCAGACCGTTAATGAAATCAGAAAGTCGAGCGGGTTCACATTTATTTACCCGAGCGGCTTATTAAATAGTGTAGGAGATCCGTTAATTTTTTTACCACAACGTTAACGCTTATCAAGGTAATGACGATGTAGTCGCGCTAACCTGGGCAAGAGGGCCGGAATTGACGGACGGACAGCCGCGCTATAAGGTAGAAATATCTTCTACAATTTAAGTCCTTACGTTATGACGTTCGCGCGATGTGGTACGCAGGACGCGGGCAAGGAGAATAGCTCAGCAAACGCGCTATTCGTTTCCTCTGGTCATCGAAAACTTATGGAAGGAGTAACACTATGGCTTACCAACACATTCTTATCGCAGTAGACCTGTCGCCAGAAAGCAAAGTGCTGGTTGAGAAAGCGGTCTCAATGGCTCGCCCTTATAACGCGAAAATCTCCCTGATTCATGTTGATGTGAACTACTCCGATCTTTATACCGGTCTTATTGACGTCAACCTGGGCGACATGCAGAAGCGTATCTCTGAAGAGACGCACCATGCGCTCACCGAACTCTCCACCAACGCGGGTTATCCGATTACCGAAACCCTGAGCGGCAGCGGCGATCTTGGTCAGGTCCTGGTTGACGCCATCAAGAAATACGACGTCGATCTGGTGGTCTGCGGCCATCATCAGGATTTCTGGAGCAAGCTGATGTCCTCCGCGCGCCAGCTGATCAACACCGTGCACATCGACATGCTGATTGTGCCGCTGCGCGACGAAGAAGAGGCGTAACGCCTCGCTCAATAATGCAAAAAGCCCCGCTGAGCGGGGCTTTTCTTTATAATCTACTCCGCCGTTCCCGCGTAAATGTCAAACCGGTGTCCTTTGGTGACCACCGCGTTCAGTGTTGCCACCTCCGCCAGCGGCGGCGCGTAGTCCGGGCGTTTTACCACTACGCGCTTCGTTGCTAACTGGCGTGCGGGTTCGAGCAAACCGTCGGCATCCTCATCCGGCCCTACCAGCGACTGAAACACCCGCATCTCTTTTTTCACCAGCGCGCTTTTCTGCTTGTGGGGAAACATGGGGTCCAGGTAAACCACCTGCGGGCGCGGGGTAATGTCGGTCAGCGCCGTCAGGCTGGAGGCGTGGATCAGCGTCAGCCGCTCGCGCAGCCACGGACCGATTTCCGTGTCCTCATACCCGCGCCGCAGCCCGTCATCCAGCAAGGCGGCGACCACCGGGTTACGCTCCAGCATCCGCACCCGGCAACCGACAGAAGCTAACACAAAGGCATCGCGCCCCAGACCTGCGGTCGCATCGACCACATCAGGCAGATAGCTGCCCTTAACCCCCACGGCCTTCGCCACCGCCTCGCCGCGTCCGCCGCCGAATTTGCGCCGGTGCGCCATTGCGCCATCGACAAAGTCCACATAGATGCCGCCAAGCTTTGGCTCGTCGCGCTTGCGCAGTTCAAGATGCGAGGGCGTTAACACCAGCGCCATCGGGTTGTCTGCGTCATGCTCCAGCGCCCAGCGGGCCGCAAGAACAGATAAGGCGCCGTCTCCGGCGCCTGATTCATCAATTAAACAGATGTTCACGCGAATGCTCAGCCCTTGATGCCGTAGTGATCCAGCATCGCATCCAGCTGCGGTTCACGGCCGCGGAAGCGTTTAAACAGCTCCATCGGCTCCTCGGAACCGCCGCGGGTCAGGATGTTATCGAGGAACGACTGGCCGGTTTCGCGGTTGAAGATGCCCTCTTCCTCAAAGCGGGAATACGCATCTGCTGCCAGCACGTCGGCCCACAGATAGCTGTAGTAACCCGCCGCGTAACCGCCCGCAAAGATGTGGCTGAAAGCGTGCGGGAAGCGGCCCCATGACGGACCCGGCATCACGGCAACCTGTTTCTTGATTTCCGCCAGGGTATCAAGAATTTTCGCGCCCTGTTCCGGGGTGAACTCAGCATGCAGGCGGAAATCAAACAGCCCGAACTCCAGCTGGCGCAGGATAAACATCGCCGCCTGGTAGTTTTTCGCCGCCAGCATTTTATCAAGCAGCGCCTGCGGCAGCGGTTCGCCCGTCTCGTAGTGGCCGGAGATAAACGCCAGCGCGTCCGGCTCCCAGCACCAGTTCTCCATAAACTGGCTCGGCAGCTCCACGGCATCCCACGGCACACCGCTGATCCCGGCAACGCCCGGGGTTTCGATGCGGGTCAGCATGTGGTGCAGCCCGTGACCGAACTCGTGGAACAGGGTGATCACTTCATCGTGGGTGAACAGCGCCGGTTTGCCCTGCACCGGACGGTTGAAGTTACAGGTAAGATAAGCCACCGGCTTCTGCAGTGAGCCGTCTGCCAGACGCATCTGCCCCACGCAGTCATCCATCCAGGCACCGCCGCGCTTGTGTTCGCGGGCGTACAGGTCGAGGTAGAAGCTACCGCGCAGCTCACCGCTCTCGTCGTAAAGCTCAAAGAAACGCACGTCCGGGTGCCAGACGTCGATATCCTTGCGCTCTTTAGCGGTGATGCCGTAGATACGCTTCACCACTTCAAACAGGCCGTTGACCGCTTTCTGCTCCGGGAGGTATGGGCGCAGCTGCTCATCGCTGATGCTGTAGAGGTGCTGCTTCTGTTTTTCGCTGTAGTACGCGATGTCCCACGGCTGCAGCTCATCCACACCGAAGGCCTGCTTCGCAAAGTCGCGCAGCTGGGCCAGCTCCTGCTCGCCCTGCGGACGGGCGCGTTTCGCCAGATCGGTTAAGAAATCGAGCACCTGCTGCGGATGCTCCGCCATTTTAGTGGCGAGAGACTTATGGGCATAGCTGTCAAAGCCCAGTAGCTGCGCCAGCTCGTGGCGCAGGGCGAGGATCTCTTCCATCACCGGGCTGTTGTCCCACTTACCGGCATTCGGCCCCTGATCGGATGCGCGGGTGCTGTAAGCGCGATACATCTCTTCACGCAGCGGCTGGTTTTCGCAGTAGGTCATCACCGGCAGATAGCTCGGGATGTCGAGGGTCAGCAGATAGCCTTCCTGCTGCTTGGCTTCCGCCTGGGCTTTGGCCGCCGCCAGCGCGCTCTCCGGCATACCGGCCAGCTCCGCCTCGTCAGCGATCAATTTCGACCAGCCCATGGTCGCATCCAGCACGTTGTTGCTGTAGGTGGAGCCCAGCTCGGACAGGCGCGCAGCGATTTCGCCGTAGCGCTTCTGTTTTTCCGGCGGCAGACCGATGCCCGACAGCTCGAAGTCGCGCAGCGCGTTATCCACTGCTTTTTTCTGTGCAGTATCGAGTTTGTTGTAGTTTTCACCGTCACGCAGGTCGCGGTAGGCCTGATACAGGCCTTCGTTCTGCCCGACCCAGGTGCTGTACTCAGACAGCAGCGGCAGCGTCTGCTCATAGGCTTCACGCAGCTCGGGGCTGTTCTGCACGGAATTCAGGTGGCTGACCGGTGAAAAGATGCGTCCCAGACGATCGTCTACTTCCGCCAGCGGCTGACACAGCGTTTCCCAGGAGTACGGCGCGCCGCTGGCGACCACGGCTTCTACCTGCGCGCGGCAGTCTTCCAGCGCCTTTGTAACGGCAGGCACCACGTGCTCGGGTTTAATGGCGGAAAACGGCGGCAGTTCAAACGGCGTGAGTAATGGATTGGTCATAAGCGCAGTCCTGTCGAATAGGGTGAATGTAGCGCGCGTTCCAGCGCTTTGCCTGTGCGTCTTAGCATGGGGTTAAGTGTAGTGAATTTCAATGGCAGGCGGTACGCAACCGTGCGTATTGCGCTGTCAGGAAAGTGGGTTCATTCTGTGCCGGTGTCCAACCTGCCGCGCAGCTTAACAAGATGGTCAATGTCCTTCTGGAATACGTATTTCCGGCGATGCTAATTATCTTCATCGTCATGGTGTTTTTCATTCTGCCTTACCGACAGCGCAATCTTTCACGCCAGCGTACCGCTCAGGTTGAAGCCCCGGGTCGCAAGAAAAAAATTTCCACGGCATCGACGATGCTGCGCATTTTTGGCAGCAGTCGCAGCTACGCTGCTGACTACTATTTTGATGACCTCAACTTTTATCAGATTCGGGAAACGGGCGAAACGACGGTGCCGCTCGCGGCGATTACCGCCGTGGTGCGGGAAAGCACCCAGATTAACAACCGTTCCGTCTGGTCGGTGAGCTGGTGCATCGACGGCGACACGCATCAGGCGCGCTTCCTGCACAACTTCACCTTTTTCAATCGCAACTTCAGCGAGTTTCTTGCCGCCGTGCGGCGTGCCAACCCGAATGCTCAGGTGCGTAAACTGACCCTCTTTAGCCTGTAGCGCGGCTTGCCGTCAGGCCGGCGCACGCCTGAGGCGGTAATCCATCGCGAACTGCGGTAAACTGTCGAATAACCTGTATCAACTTCGGAATTCTTCCCGCCATGCTTAGTTACCGCCACAGCTTCCACGCTGGCAACCACGCCGACGTGCTCAAACACACCGTCCAGAGCCTGATTATCGAGTCGTTAAAAGAGAAAGATAAACCCTTTCTCTACCTGGACACGCACGCGGGCGCGGGGCGTTATCAGCTGAGCAGCGAGCATGCCGAGCGCACCGGTGAATATCTGGAAGGCATCGCCCGCATCTGGCAGCGCGACGATCTGCCTGCCGAGCTGGAAGCCTATATTGGCGCGGTCACGCACTTCAACCGCAGCGGCCAGCTGCGCTACTACCCGGGCTCGCCGCTGATTGCGCGCCAGCTGCTGCGCGAGCAGGACAGCCTGCAACTGACCGAGCTGCACCCGAGCGATTTCCCGCTGCTGCGCGGTGAATTCCAGAAAGACAGTCGCGCCCGCGTTGAGCGTGCCGACGGCTACCAGCAGCTGAAAGCTAAACTGCCGCCGCCGTCGCGTCGCGGTCTGATCCTCATCGACCCGCCGTATGAAATCAAAAGCGATTACCAGGCGGTGGTGCAGGGTATCAGCGAAGGCTACAAACGCTTTGCCACTGGCACCTACGCGCTGTGGTATCCGGTGGTGCTGCGCGCGCAGATCAAGCGCCTGCTGAAAGATCTCGAAGCTACCGGTATTCGCCGCATTCTGCAGATTGAACTGGCGGTGCGTCCGGACAGCGATCAGCGCGGCATGACCGCCTCCGGCATGATCGTTATCAACCCACCGTGGAAGCTGGAGCAGCAGATGACAACGGTCCTGCCGTGGCTGCATAAAGCACTGGTCCCGTCGGGTACCGGGCATACCACGCTGAACTGGGTGGTACCGGAATAAGGGTGCTGATTGCAATCATAGACGCCAGCGTGCCGACATTCCGGCCCGCTGCGCTTACACTACGCTTACTGTTTCGACGCAAATCAAGGTAACGGCCATGACCAGACATTACGACTACATCGCCATTGGTGGCGGCAGCGGCGGCATCGCCTCCATCAACCGTGCGGCGATGTACGGACAAAAATGCGCGCTGATTGAAGCCAAAGAGCTTGGCGGCACCTGCGTGAACGTCGGGTGCGTCCCGAAGAAAGTGATGTGGCACGCCGCGCAGATCGCCGAGGCGATTCACCTCTACGGCCCGGACTACGGCTTCGATACCACCGTCAATAATTTTGACTGGAGCAAGCTGGTCGCCAGCCGCAGCGCCTACATCGATCGTATTCACGCCTCCTATGAAACGGGTCTGAGTAAAAACCGCGTCGATGTGATCCGCGGCTTCGCTCGTTTCGTGGATGCCCATACCGTGGAAGTCAACGGGGAAACCATCACCGCCGACCATATCCTGATCGCCACCGGCGGGCGTCCGAGCCATCCGGATATTCCGGGTGCCGAATACGGTATCGACTCCGACGGCTTCTTTGAGCTGCCAGCGCTGCCGAAGCGCGTCGCGGTCGTGGGTGCCGGCTATATCGCTGTCGAACTGGCGGGCGTGGTGAATGCGCTGGGTGCCGAGACGCACCTGTTTGTGCGTAAACACTCGCCGCTGCGCAGCTTCGATCCGATGCTTTCCGAGACCCTGAAAGAAGTGATGATGGCGGAAGGCCCGACGCTGCAAACCGAAGCGACGCCGAAATCGGTGGTGAAAAACAGCGACGGCAGCCTGACCCTGACGCTGGAAGACGATCGTACCTTTACCGTGGATTGCCTGGTGTGGGCCATTGGCCGCGAGCCAGCGACGGACACCTTTAACCTGGAAGTTACCGGGGTAAAAACGAACGAAAAAGGCTACATCGTCGTCGATAAGTTCCAGAATACTAACGTACCTGGCATCTATGCTGTGGGCGACAATACCGGCGCCGTTGAGCTGACGCCGGTGGCGGTTGCTGCGGGTCGCCGCCTCTCCGAGCGCCTGTTCAACAACAAGCCGGAAGAGCATCTGGACTACAACAACGTTCCGACCGTGGTCTTCAGCCACCCGCCGATCGGTACCGTTGGCCTGACTGAACCTCAGGCGCGCGAGCAGTACGGCGATGACAACGTGAAGATCTATCGCTCGTCATTCACCGCGATGTACACCGCCGTTACCTCCCATCGCCAGCCGTGCCGCATGAAGCTGGTGTGCGTGGGTAAAGAGGAAAAAATCGTTGGTATCCACGGCATCGGTGCCGGAATGGACGAGATGCTGCAGGGCTTCGCGGTGGCGCTGAAAATGGGTGCCACCAAGAAAGACTTCGACAACACCGTGGCGATACACCCTACCGCCGCAGAAGAGTTTGTCACCATGCGCTGATTATCAAGCCCCTCGCCGAGGGGCTTTTTTTTGCCTGTTACGTTCTGCTCACGCTCCCCAGAAAAGATCTTGCGCGCGTCCAACTCATGTAATATTTTAAATTACATGAAAGCAAATAACTCATTCTCCGTTACCCTGCATCTCCTTCTGCACCTTGAGAAGGCGGGCACGCTGCTGACCTCTGAACAGATGTCAGCCTTCACCGACAGCAATCCGGCGTTCATTCGCAAGATCCTTGCGGGCCTGCGGGAAAACAACATTGTGTGTTCAATCAAAGGTCATCACGGCGGCTGGAAGCTGTGCCGCCCGATAAACAGCATCACGCTGTATGAAATTTACGCTGCGCTGGGTTCGCCCTCGCTGTTTGCCATCGGCAATCGCAACGACAATCCCGCCTGTCTTATCGAAAAAGGGGTGAACCGGGCGATGGACGGCACGCTGCTGGCCGCGGAAACGCTGATCCTCGACAGGTTCAAAGCCCTGACCCTGCAGGATATCAGCGATGAATTCATTGGTTATTTTGACAGAGAAGGAAAAGCCCCATGGTAACCGCACTTGCTTCAGCCCTGCCGGAGTGCATCCTTATTGCGCTGGCTTCCGGCAGTATCTCCATGACCATTACCCAGACCGAACTTTTTGCCCCGCTGCGCGCCTGGACCGCGAAGAAGAACGCGATGCTGGGTCATCTGTTTCACTGCTTCTACTGCATGAGTCACTGGGTCGTGTTTGCCGGCATGCTGGTCTACCATCCGCTGCTGCTGCAAAGCGGCGTGGTGGTGATTGACTGGATCATGACGGCGTTTGTCACCCTGACGCTGGCGACCTTCATCAACGGCGTGATGTTTAAGGTGTTCCAGGCCGCGATAAAAACCCACGTGATGAAGCACGACGCCCAGATCCATCTGCAACCGCACGAGTAATCGTTACGGGCGGGGCCAGCGCCCCGCTATTCAATCACCCGGTAGATCGCTTTTTGAATGCCGGCCCACTTCTTCTCGATATCGCCGCCAGCCAACTCGCGTTGCTGAGCCAGCTCCATCTCATGTTTCTGCCGCTTTACCACCGCGGGCGTGGTACAAAAGGCGCGCAGATACTGTTTGCGCAGTGCGTTCAGCGGTTCGCCCTGGGCCATCGCGTGGCCAATCGTGCTGATCATGCGCCGACACGGCTTCAGCTCATTCATCTGCGGACGATAGTTGAGCAGCATGGTGAGCGTCTGATTGTTGTCATTCGCCAGCACCTGCTCGGTCCAGGAGACTTTCCACTCCATGCCACCCTGTAAGAACAGACGCGCGACCTTGCTGTCGTCGCGCTCGATGGCTGAACGCAGGCTGTTTTCATCCCAGCGAATGCCCATGCTGGCCAGCACGTCACGGGCGTTGGTGGTAGTGGTGTGCTGAGAGCTGGCCTCCGCACTGAGGATATTTTTCGTCGTGGCGGGTGCTGGCGGAGTGGTCGCTTCCCCGGCGATCATCAGCGCGCCGATGGCGATGGTGATGACGACAATGCCTACCGCGCCCCACAGCGCGCCATAGATCAGCTGGCGACGCTCCTCCTGGCTACGCGCGTTGATTTTTTCTGGACGGTCGATACCGCTGCGCACGTCAAAAATGTCGCCGCCAACCATGTCATTTTTCTGGCGGGCATAGTCGAGAAATTCGGTGAGGGCGCTGTCATCCACCGCCAGCAGCGCAGCGGGATTAACGCTGGTGCGCCCCTCGTTGTAAGCGCGCTGTACCGGGGAGGCGATCTCATCGAAATAGCTGTCGAGCAGCG
The DNA here is from genome assembly GCF_000696575.1 of Siccibacter colletis. GTDB lineage: Bacteria > Pseudomonadota > Gammaproteobacteria > Enterobacterales > Enterobacteriaceae > Siccibacter > Siccibacter colletis. Next base: position 148,881 of record NZ_JMSQ01000008.1, read on the forward strand.
TGGTCTGGGTCAGAGTGAGCGGCTGCTCGCTGAGTAACGCGTTGCGATACTGACGCACGTCGTCGAGAAACGCCTGCAGGGTTTTACGCGGTTCGATAAGAAATCCCAGCGAGGCCGCGCTCTGGAAAATACCGGCGTAGTGACGGGCGTACTCTTTTTTATCCACCAGCAGCAGCGCCAGTTCGCTGAACAACATGCCGCTCAGCACGTCGCCCTTCTCCGACATTTTGACCCAGCGCCGCACCTTATCCGCGCCAAACAGCGTTTTCAGGTGGTGGAGCAGCTGGGACTGATCCGGCCATGCGCGGTTGATAAGGCCACGCATCATCAATTCCAGAGCGCGGATCTGCTTTTTCGCGTCCTGTTGCGGCGCATCGGCGTGGCTATCCAGCGCGGTGCTGTAGTGCAGCAGCGGCTGCTTTTCCTTGAGCTGCTCCAGCGTAGAGACAAAGCGCAGCGCGGCGATCATCTGATTGGTGCTGACGTCCTGCCCGCTCTCATAGCCCGGCACCTGCTGCTGCAGGTGGCGCAATTGAATGGTGAACTGCGACATTTCCGCATCGTTGAGGTTGAGACGGCGCGCCACCGCGGCCCAGTTGCCGAGGTTCAGGCGTGCCACTTCCAGCTGCTCCAGAAACCAGCGCGGATCTTTGCCTTCCGCAGCGTGAATATTAAGCAGCATCAAAATCTCAACCGCTGCCTGGCGAATAATGCCGAGGCAGATCTCGAAATTCACACGAACCAACGGCTGTGCAGAACGCGTCATGATTATCCTGTCGATAAAAAACCCGGGCCGGTGGCCCGCGCGGGATTGCCCCGCTGCTGTTGTTACTGATTTTTTTGCCGCTAATGACGGCGCATAAAACATAGCTGAACCAATAATAAAGAACAGTGACACAATCAAAAGAGCCGATAAATCAGTGCTTTTACGCACAAGCCGCGTGCTTTTGGCATTACACACCAGGCAATTTCGCTTTGGTCGCGCGTTTCTCGCAATTCCCCAGCGATGCTAATCAATCTGCCTGATAAAGTGCTGGCGCAGCGGTGGATTTCAGGCTACATCTGGCAGAAAAATTCAGGAGCACACCATGCAACTACCCGACTCCGACCGCCTGACCTATCAGCAAATCACCGCCGACGACTGGCCGTTCTTTTTGCAACTCCAGCAGAACCCGGCAGTAATGCAGTTTATTGCCGATCCGCTGCCGGAAACCTTTATCCGCGAGGCGTTCACCACCCGTCTGCCGCCCTGGCAACCGGGTGCGGCGCACTGGTTGTGCCTGCTGATGCGCGATAAAGAGAGCGGCTCGCCGGTGGGGGTCACCGGTTATATTCACCGCGACAGCGATCTGGCGGAAGTGGGGTTTCTGCTCGACCCAGCCTGGCAGGGGCTGGGGTACGGCTATGAATCCCTGCGCGCGGTGTGCCGCTACGCCTTTCGCGAAGGCGGGATACGCAAGCTCAGCGCCACCGTCACGGCAGGCAATGAGGCTTCACGTAATCTTTTGATAAAAATCGGTTTTCGGCAGGAAGGTACGCTGCGGGAGAGCTGGTGGCTGCATGAAAAATGGCATGATGACTGGCTGTTTGGTCTGCTAAGACACGAGTTTCGCTGACATTTTTAGCGCCGGACTGTTCTCAAAACCGGTCGCTGTTCCGTGCTTTGTGCCAGGCTTAAAGCTACGCCAATGCATAAGGAGTCTTTATGAAAAAAGCGATTCTTGCCTCGCTACTGGCGCTGTGCGTGTCCTCTCCCGCGCTGGCTGAAGATAAACCCGGCCTGCAGGAAGACAAAGCGCCGCCGCCGCCCCACAAGCTGGATGACGGTTATCGCGGCATCGAAGATGCCCGTACCATGAACGTTGAGCATGCGAAAACCATGCATGACGGCGCCACGGTCACCCTGCACGGTAACATCACTAAAAAACTGGGCAACGATGTGTATCGCTTCCAGGACCGGACCGGCGAAATCGACGTGATGATCCCGGAAGCTGTCTTCCAGGGCAAACAGTTCAGCCCGGACGATTTGGTGCGCTTCAGCGGTTCGCTGGATAAAAAACACCAGCCGCCTCAGGTACGCGTCACCCACTTCCAGAAACAGTAATGAAACGGGATACAAGGTCGCCCTTGTATCCCCTGTTTTCAGATAAACATCCCGCCTGACACTTCCACACGCTGCGCATTCATCCACGCCAGCTCATCGCTTAACAGCGCGGCCATCGCGTTGCCGATGTCATCCGGCAGACCCACACGGCCCAGCGCCGTCTGGGAGGCAATATGCTGATTCACCTGATGATTATCGCGTACCATCCCGCCGCCAAAGTCGGTTTCAATAGCGCCTGGCGCAATGATGTTGACCGAAATCCCGCGCGCGCCCAGCTCTTTCGCCTGATAACGCGTCAGCACTTCCATCGCCCCTTTCATCGCGGCGTAGGCGCTGTATCCCGGCAGGGCAAAACGTGCCAGCCCGGAGGAGACGTTGAGAATACGTCCACCATCTTTCATCAACGGCAGCAGCTGCTGGGTCAGGAAGAACGGGCCTTTAACATGAATGTTTACCAGCTCGTCAAACTGCTGCTCGCTGGTCTGTTCAAACGGCGTATTGATACCAATCCCGGCGTTGTTCAGTAAATAATCAAAGCTGTCGCGCTGCCACACCTCTTTCAGCGTCTCCTTCACACGCTGTACGAAATCACTGAATCCTGCACTTTCGGCGACGTTCAGTTTTAAAGCTGCCGCCTTAACGCCTTTTAGCTCCAGTTCGCGAACAACGTCCCTGGCTTCCTGCTCGCGGCTGTTCCAGGTAATGATGACCCCGGTTCCACGTTCCGCCAGCTTCAGCGCTGCGTTTTTCCCTAAACCGCGACTTCCACCCGTTACGATTGCGATACGTTGTGACATAGAAACCTCGTTTTTGGTGTTGTGATGATTGCTGATGAGCTTATTAGCTGATACAAAATCAATAAAGGCAGCCTGATGAGCATCACTGTTTCATTTATGACAACAATCCGGTGAAACGATGGATAAAATTCACGCAATGCAGCTTTTCGTGCGGGTCGCCGAACTGGAGAGTTTTTCCCGTGCGGCAGACACCCTCGGCCTTCCTAAAGGTAGCGTATCGCGCCAGATCCAGGCGCTGGAAACGCACCTCGGCACGCGCCTGCTCCACCGCACCACCCGACGGGTGCAGCTCACCCAGGACGGCATGGTTTATTACGAACGCGCCCGGGATCTGCTCGCTAATCTCGACGAGCTGGACGGACTGTTTCTTCACGATCCCGCCAGCATCAGCGGGCGGCTGCGCGTGGATACCTCGGTGGCTGTCGCAAAGAATGTGCTCATTCCCCGCCTGCCGGCCTTTTTGCAGCAGTATCCCGGTATTGAACTGGAACTCAGCAGCAGCGACCGGATGGTGGACGTGGTGCGCGAAGGCTTTGACTGCGTGGTGCGCGTCGGCACACTGCGGGATTCCGGGCTGGTGGCGCGCCCGCTCGGTAAGCTGACCGTCATCAACTGCGCCAGCCCCGGCTATCTGGAGCGCTTCGGCTACCCGCAGACGCCGGACGATCTGGCCTCGCACGCGCTGGTGCACTATGCGCTCAACCTCGGCGTGCGCCCGCAGGGCTTTGAGATCTTCAGCAATAACGAGACGCGCTGGGTGAAAACCGGCGGTGTGCTGACGGTTAACAGCACTGAAACCTATCATGCCGCCTGTCTGGCCGGGCTCGGCATTATTCAGGTGCCGCGCACCGGGGTGCGTGAGGCGCTGCGTAGCGGAACCATGGTGGAGATCCTGCCGCAGTATCGCGCCGAACCGATGCCGGTTTCGCTGATCTACCCGCACCGGCGCAACCTGTCGCGCCGCGTCCATCTGTTCATGGAGTGGCTGACCGACGCGATGAAGGATTACGTCGACTCGTAGCGGTCTATACTTTACAAAACGCACCAAAAAAGAAGGAACAGGGACCGGATGACCCCCGAAAACGAAAAACGCCCGACGCAGGATCTCGATTACAAACCCGTCGCTCAACTTGATACCCGCACCTCCGAAGAAGAGCGGGCCAGTGAACCGAACCGTCCGCCCCAGGGCGTGATTGAAACCGCTACCGATACCGTAAAGAAAATCGAGCGCTGGCCGGTCGTGGCACACTTCCTGCGCGCCACCGAGCGTTTTAACGATCGGCTGGGTAACCAGTTCGGTGCGGCTATCACCTATTTCTCGTTTTTATCGATGATTCCCATCCTGATGGTGTCGTTCGCGGCGGCGGGTTTTATCCTCGCCTCACACCCGACGCTGCTGCAGGACATCTTCAATAAAATCCTCAGCAACGTCAGCGACCCGACGCTGGCCAACACCCTGAAAAGCACCATCAGCACCGCCATCCAGCAGCGCACCACGGTAGGGATTGTCGGTCTGCTGGTGGCGCTCTACTCGGGCGTGAACTGGATGGGCAACCTGCGCGAAGCGATCCGCGCCCAGTCGCGTGAGGTGTTCGAGCGCACCGATCAGGACAAAGAGAAGTTCTGGATGAAATACCTGCGCGATTTTATCTCGCTGATTGGTCTGCTGGTGGCGCTGATCATTACCCTGACCATCACCTCCGTGTCGGGCGCCGCCCAACATCTGATTATCTCGGCGCTGTGGCTGGATAATATCGAATGGCTGAAACCGCTGTGGCGCGTGCTGGGCCTGGCTATCTCCATCTGTGCCAACTATCTGCTGTTCTTCTGGATCTTCTGGCGTCTGCCGCGCCATCGCCCGCGTAAAAAAGCGCTGATGCGCGGTACGCTGCTGGCCGCGATTGGCTTTGAGGTGATTAAAATCATCATGACCTACACCCTGCCATCGCTGGTGTCTTCCCCGTCCGGAGCGGCATTCGGTTCGGTACTGGGCCTGATGGCATTCTTCTACTTCTTCGCCCGCCTGACGCTGTTCTGCGCCGCCTGGATCGCCACCGCGCAGTATAAGGACGACCCGCAAATGCCGGGTAAAGCACACCGTTAATCCGCTGGCGGGCCGCAAAACTGGTCGCTTTTTCGGTCCGCCAGACCACTTCCAGCAGATAAATCCAGCCCGTAACTTTTATTTAACCAAAACCTGGTGTTATCCACTGAAATATAAAATCTGTGAAGCATTTCATAGATGCTATTTTGCAGGCACGAAAATTATCCACTTTCAGGGTGTTTTTTGACCAGCTGCGGGATTTGTTACACATTGAAATGTCGCTTTTGCTATGCCTAATATGGCTTTTCGATCGTCAAAATATAAGAAAAGTCTATGCAAGCAACCGCCACCACCACACTCGACAACGAACACGACAGCACGCCGGCTAATTCACGCAGCAAGGTGTTGATCGCTTCGCTAATGGGCACCGCCATCGAGTTTTTCGATTTCTATATCTATGCCACCGCGGCGGTAATCGTCTTCCCACATATCTTCTTCCCACAGGGCGATCCGACCGCAGCTACCCTGCAGTCGCTGGCAACCTTCGCTATCGCCTTTGTGGCGCGTCCGATTGGTTCGGCGGTCTTTGGTCACTTCGGGGATCGCGTTGGACGCAAGGTGACGCTGGTCGCCTCGCTGCTGACGATGGGGATTTCCACGGTGCTGATCGGCCTGCTGCCGGGCTATGAAACGATCGGTATTTTCGCGCCCATGCTGCTGGCGCTGGCCCGTTTTGGTCAGGGTCTGGGTCTTGGCGGGGAATGGGGCGGCGCGGCGCTGTTAGCCACCGAAAACGCGCCGCGCGGCAAACGTGCGCTGTACGGCTCCTTCCCGCAGCTCGGCGCACCGATTGGTTTCTTCTTCGCCAACGGCACCTTCCTGCTGCTCTCGTGGCTGCTGACCGACGAGCAGTTCATGAGCTGGGGCTGGCGCGTACCCTTTATCTTCTCCGCAGTACTGGTGCTGATCGGCCTTTATGTCCGCGTATCGCTGCATGAAACCCCGGTATTCGCGAAGATTGCGAAGGCGAAGAAGCAGGTCAAAGTACCGATGGGAACGCTGTTGACGAAGCACGTGCGCGTTACCGTGCTTGGCACCTTTATCATGCTGGCGACCTATACCCTGTTCTACATCATGACCGTCTACAGCATGACCTACAGCACCGCGGCTGCACCGGTCGGCCTGGGCCTGCCGCGTAACGACGTGCTGTGGATGCTGATGATGGCGGTGATTGGTTTTGGCGTGATGGTGCCCATCGCTGGCGTGCTGGCGGATCGCTTTGGCCGCCGCAAGAGCATGATCACCATTACCTCACTCATCATCATCTTTGCGCTGTTTGTCTTTCCGCCGCTGCTGGGTTCCGGCAACGAAGGGCTGATCATGGCGTATCTGCTGATTGGTCTGAGCCTGATGGGACTGACGTTTGGCCCGATGGGCGCGCTGCTGCCGGAGCTGTTCCCGACCGAAGTACGCTATACTGGTGCGTCGTTCTCCTATAACGTCTCGTCCATTCTCGGCGCGTCAGTGGCACCGTACATCGCCACCTGGCTGCAGTCGCACTACGGGCTGTTCTACGTGGGGATCTACCTCGCGGCTATGGCGGCCCTGACGCTGATCGCCCTGCTGCTGACTCACGAAACCAGCGATAAAGCGCTCTGATCGCTACCCGGCGGGTGCGCTACGCTTACCCGCCCTACAAAAAAGGCGACTGCATCATGCAGCCGCCTTTTTTTATGACTTTAGCGTTTCACTATCAGCGCTTCATCTGCGACAGAATGGTCTGGCACTGGTTCTCCTGGCCTTCCGACGGCGAGATGAGCGCCAGCAGTGCGGCGGCGGGAGTAACCAGCGCACCGAGGGCAGCGGCTACAGCACCGCGGGCGATCAGCGGCCCGGCTTTCACGCCGTACTGCGGGTCGTTAAACGAGCCGCGCACGTAGAGCGGGGAGCGCAGCGTCACGATACGCACGCCCTTACTTTCCGGGTCGATGGTTAAATCAAGCTGCTCGGAGGCGAAGCTGGCGGTGCCGGTGATGTTGATCAGCGCATTTTCGGTATCAAACGCGAAAATCTGCGGGCGCGCCACGCCGTTTTGCAGATTGAGGTTCGCCGCCGCGCAGTTCACCCGCACCTCATCATCGCCAAAGATCTGCCCGACCACGAAGTTACCCACGTTCAACCCGAGAATTTCCATCAGGTTGCGGCTGATCAGCCCGTCGTTCATCAGCAGCTTAATATTGCCGTTGCCGTTGCCCAGCAGCGCCGCGACCGAGTTACCGGTGCCGCGGATCTCCGCATCGCCGTTCATCTCACCGAGGGTTTTCTGCATCAGCTCCACATCCGGCATCAGCTGCTTAAGCTTTAGCTTACGGGCCTGAATATTGGCGCTGCCCTGCATCGGCTTTTTATCGCCTTCAAGGTGAATGGTGGACGAGATAATGCCGCCTGCCATGCCGAACTTCAGCGGCTCCAGGCGCAGGTCGCCATTCTTCAGGATGATATGGGTGGTGAGATCGCTGAGCGGCAGGCTGGCGCTGTGCTCAATGCGCTGGCCTTTGAAGCGCACATCGGCGTCCATCACGTCCCACTTGTCGGTTTCAAAGCGATCATACGGCAGCACTTTGCCCGCAGGCTGGTTGCTCTTCTCGCCCTTTTTCGCTTCGGCGTTTTTGCTTCGCTCCGCGTCTTTACCGGAGTCCACGCCAATCAGCGGGCCAAGATCGGCGAGGCGCAGCTGGCGCGATACCAGATCGCCTTCCAGTTTCGGACGCGGTTTACCCTGGCTGTAGGTCAGCGAACCGTGAATGTCGCTGTCGCCGATTTTGCCGTTGAAGTTGCGGTAGTCGAACACCGAGCCTTTATCGCTGTCGATTTTCGCCACCAGCCGGCCGTTGGTTTCGAACGGCGGGGTATCTGGCAGCAGTACGCCGGTCAGTTCATACAGCTCGCCCAGCGAATCGCCGGAGAACAACAGGCGTAAATCCACGCCGCCCATGTTCATCGGATCATTCACCGTGCCGCTGAAGGCGACGCGGGTATTGCCGGAGCGGAAATCCGCCTGTACCGGGAACGGCGTGCTTTCATTTTTCAACGCCAGCATCCCGCCGATTTTGCCGGTGCCGGTGAGCGGCTGGCCGTTATAGCGCCCCTGCGCTTTCAGGCCAAACACGTAATCACCCACCTTGCTGTCGGCTTTTTCATTGCCGGTAACTTCATTGAACGGCAGCGGTTTGCCGAGCGGATCGACAAAAATTTCCAGCTGGGCGCGGCTCACGTCGTCATTGACGGCAATACGGCCCTGGTCAAAGAGAATGTTGTCGAGCTGGAAGGACCAGGAGGACGGTTGCTGATTCGGATCTTTTTCCTCGCTTTCCGCCAGGTCGAAGGTCCAGTTGTTGTGCTTCTCATCGAGGCGGATCAGCCTGGCGTCGGGCTTAACGAATTTAATCCACGGCAGATAAACCGTTTTTGTCAGCAGCGCCAGCGGGGCGATGGTCGCTTCCACGCGCGGCAGATGCACCATGGTCACTTCGGGGATGTCTGGCGGGTTGCCGAGAATGATGTCTTCTGCGTGAATGTGCGGCCACGGCACCCAGCTGCGCCAGCCGGTTTCCTCTTTCTGACGCGCCCAGACTACGCCGAGGTCGCCGCGAATGGCGAATGGCCGGTTTAATTCAGCGGAGACTTTCTGGTTGATGGTCGGTTTGAGCCGGTTCCAGTCAAATGTCGCAATCACCACAACTATGATGACGACCAGCAACAATAAAATCCCGGTTACGGTGCCTGCTATCTTGCCTGTTCTTGTCATGCCTTTACGTCCTGATTTAACTACCTTCAGTAAAGATAGTTGAGGGAAAGGCAAACGGCATTCAGAGAAGGTTGATCAGCACATTTTCCAGGTTATCAAACGGAACCGGGCGCGACAGGAAATAGCCCTGCGCAGCGTGTGCGGGAGAGACCTGCACATCGCGCCACTCTTCTACGGTTTCGACGCCTTCGACAATGACGCCCTGGCAGTAGCGGTTCATCAGCTGCAGTAGCAGGATAAACAGATTGCGCCCTTCCGGGGTCTTACGCAGCATCATAAACAGTTCGCGCGCGACTTTAATGTAGTCGTAGCGCACTTCGCTCAGCGCGGAGAAGTTCGCCATGCCGGTGCCGAAGTCATCCAGCCAGATTGGGCCAAACTCACTGATCGAGGCAAAGGTAGAATCCTGCGGCAGGCTGATGTGCTCCACCAGCTCAAAGCGTACCCACGGCAGGTTTTCAATCAGCTTGCTCACCTTTGGCTGGCCGCGCATCGCCAGCAGCGTCGGACCGTCAACGTTTACCGAGGCCAGAATGCCGTGGCGCAGGAAAAAGTGGCTGCGCAACGTGAGCATCCGCAGCTGCTCCTCCACCACCAGCACGCGGTGGCGCACCGGTACCGATGAGAAATAGCGGTCTGGCGCTATGCGCTGCGACGGGTTATCCGGATGGGTAACGATAGTCAGCAGCTCAACGGCCATCAGGCGGCCATCGGTTTTATAGATGGGCTGGTAAGCATAATTGCGGACACACTGAAGCCAGAAGCGTAGCTCCTCGAGGCTTTCAATATTTGCCCCGGGCATAGTCAGCCGCTGCGTTACGGGGATTAAATTCATGCTAAGCGCCCTGCGTGTCCTGTGAACAACCTGGAATGGTCATAAGGTTATCGGCGCACGCCCTGATAACTTTATGTCCCCGACATCCCCTATTTCCGCCCTGAAGACGCGGTTACTGTGCTGGATCACGCTTTAACGCAATAACTTTTCGAAACGCTGTTTTAGAAACTCTGGCTCACATATAGTAGTCTGATTCCTCGCTCAATATTTTAGTCAGGTTCCCCACTATGTCTGAAAAGAAGATTGCCGTGATCGGCGAATGCATGATCGAACTGTCGCAGAAAGGCACCGAGCTTAGCCGTGGCTTTGGCGGCGACACGCTTAACACTTCCGTTTATATCGCTCGTCAGGTGGATGCCGCGGCGCTGGCAGTGCAGTACGTGACGGCGCTGGGCGAGGACAGCTTCAGCCAGCAGATGCTGGATGCCTGGCATGCCGAGAACGTGCAGACCGATCTGACACAGCGTCTGGAGAACCGTCTGCCAGGGCTGTACTACATCGAAACTGACAGCAGCGGCGAGCGCACCTTCTGGTACTGGCGTAACGAAGCCGCAGCCCGTTTCTGGCTGGAAAGCGAACAGTCTGAAGCTATCTGTGCGGAGCTGGCGCACTACGACTATCTCTACCTGAGCGGCATCAGCCTCGCGATCCTCAATCCGCAGAGCCGCACGCGTCTGATTGCACTGCTGAAAGCCTGCCGCGCCAACGGCGGCAAGGTCATTTTTGACAACAACTATCGTCCGCGCCTGTGGGCCAGCAAAGAAGAGACGCAGCAGGTGTATCAGCAGGTGCTGACCTGTACCGATATCGCCTTCCTGACGCTGGATGACGAAGACGCGCTGTGGGGCGAAAAGCCAGTAGACGACGTGATTGCCCGCACCCATGCCGCTGGCGTGGCGGAAGTGGTGATCAAACGCGGGGCGGAGTCGTGCATCGTGTCGGTCGCGGGTGAAGAGAAGCTGGAGGTGCCGGCGGTGAAACTGCCGAAGGAGAAGGTAATCGACACCACCGCAGCGGGCGATTCCTTCAGCGCCGGTTATCTGGCGGTGCGCCTGACCGGCGGCAGCGCTGAAGATGCCGCAAAGCGCGGGCATCTGACCGCCAGCACCGTGATCCAGTATCGCGGGGCGATCATTCCGCGTGAGGCAATGCCGCAGTAACGGCAGGCTCCAGCGTATCCAGAGGTGGATGCGCTTACCCACTCTACGCGCTCAGTAAAAAGCCCCTCATCGAGGGGCTTTTTTTAGTTCTGTGCGGGCGGGGTCTCCGTCGCCTCTTCCGGGTGCTCCTCCGGATGCTCTTCCACGCTGGCTGGCTGCGGCGGCTCGGGCGTCATAATCCCGTCCCAGGTCGCCTGCAAATCCTTCATGTTGTACTCCGGCTCGCCCACCGGCTGCAGCAGCACCAGCGCTTTTTCCTGGGAGAGCTGCTGGCGCAGATCCTGGTTCAGCATCTCCAGCGTTAAACCGCTGAGGAATTTTTTACGCAGCTTCTGATACTGCTCCGGCGCAATATCTACCACCTGATTTTGCAGGGAACGCAGACGCTGGCCGATCAGCACATCGGTGTCGGTACGGGCGTAGGTGGCAAACAGCTTCTGCAGCTCCACGTTTTTCTGCGCGATCAGCGCATCAAACTCTTCCTGCTGCAGGCCGTTGGTACGCACGTTGACCAGCTCACGGGCGATAAGCGCCAGGTTGTTGTTCAGCTTGTCGGTCGGCGAATCCATGTTGATGCCGCACTGGGCGCGCTGGAACAGCACGCGACAGTCAAACCCGAGCTGCAAATCTTTGACGTTGTTCTTGCCGAGGTTCTGCTGCACGTGCCAGTAGAGCGCCTCGCGCGCCAGATCGGCACGCCAGTAGCGTTCCAGCGCTGCGGATTCGCGGATCGGCTGCCACGGGGTATCCCACATAATCGACAATCGGTCCTGACGCACTGCGTCCGTCAGAATAGCCACCGCATCGTGCGGCAGTGGTGAGAGCGTCGGCATCGGTGCCGGGCTTTCACGTTTTCCCTTCAGGCTGCCGAAGGTTTTATTGATTTGCTCCGACACGCTGCGGCTGTCAACGTTACCCACCACGATGAGCGTCATGGCATCCGGGGTGTACCACTTCTGGTAAAACGCGCTCAGCTGCTCAACGTCCACCGGCTGCTTCAGCTCCTCGGCCGGGTCGTGCCCTAACAGCGGCGAGCCCTTCAGGCGGTAGCGCCACCAGGCGTCTTTGGTATCGACAGGCCAGGTCGCCACGCTTTCCGGCGCGGCCAGCGCCTGGTTTACGCTCTCAGGGGTGATATTCAGATTGCCGGTGCTGCTCGCCAGCCATGACAGCGACTCTTTTAACAGATCGGTGCGGTTGTTCGGCAGGCTGAGATTAAAGTGGGTGTAGTTGTACGACACAATGGCAGGCGGTAACGGACGTTTCGGATCGACGCTCTGCTGCCACAGCGAGCGCGCCTGCACCTCAGAGAGGCTACCGGGCTGGGTCATTGCCAGGCGAGGGATAAAGTGGCTGAAGCCGCTTTGCTGCGTGCTTTCAAGCAGGGAACCAGTGTTCACAACCAGACGGATCTCAATCCGATCGCCGGGGCGCTGCGGCGTTGCCAGCACCTGCCATTTCAGGCCATTATCCAGCGCGCCTTCCTGCCATGCCGGATCGGGCTGGAGCGCTTCCGCCTGCACATGACCGACTGCCGCCATCATCAGCAAACTGCCTGCTAAAAGTCGAATGGTTGTGCCCTGCATGTGAACCCCTGAAAACATTCCTGGTTAAATAATTCAAACAGCCGACCGACCGCACTGCCGGCTCGTCTGTATCAGCGTTTCAACATCGATTAGACCGCGCATTACTTAAAACGTCGCGCCGGACAGAGAAAAAACTGCGGGGAACGTCGCGTAACGCACGTTATATATCGACGGTTGAAGCGAAAAATAAAGCCAATTATGCGCAGGAGCCCGCAGCCAGGGCAAGCGGCTGCAGGCAATATGATGAAATCAGGAGGAAATTTCGCGGGCTTCTGTGCGCTCAGTACGATTATTAAGGGTATCCTGGAGCTGCGTTTCATCCAGCTCTTTCACCCATTTCGATACCACTACCGTCGCCACGCCATTCCCCACCAGGTTAGTGAGCGCACGCGCTTCGGACATAAAGCGGTCGATACCGAGGATCAGCGCCAGCCCGGCCACCGGCAGGTGACCCACCGCCGAGATGGTCGCCGCCAGCACGATAAAGCCACTGCCGGTCACCCCCGCCGCCCCTTTGGAAGAGAGCAGTAACACCACCAGCAGCGTGATCTGATGGAAGATATCCATGTGGCTGTTGGTCGCCTGAGCGATAAACACCGCCGCCATTGTCAGATAGATGGAAGTACCGTCGAGATTGAACGAGTAGCCGGTCGGGATCACCAGCCCCACCACCGACTTACGGCAGCCCAGTTTTTCCATCTTCACCAGCATACGCGGCAGTACCGACTCCGACGAGGAAGTACCCAGCACGATCAGCAGCTCTTCTTTGATATAGCGGATGAACTTAAAGATGCTGAAGCCGGTGGCGCGCGCGATGCTGCCCAGCACCAGCACGATAAACAGGATGCAGGTGAGGTAGAAGCAGAGGATCAGCTGGCCGAGCTGTACCAGCGAGCCGACGCCATATTTACCGATGGTAAACGCCATTGCCCCGAATGCGCCGATGGGCGCGAGGCGCATGATCATATTGATGATGCCAAAAATGACCTGCGAGAAACTCTCAATCACGTTGAAAATCAGCTGGCCTTTATGGCCGAGGCGATGCAGCGCGAAGCCAAACAGCACCGCGAACAGCAGCACCTGCAGTATATTCCCGCTGGCAAACGCACCAATCACGCTCGCCGGAATAACATCCAGCAGGAAGGCGACAATACCCTGCTGCTTCGCCTGCTCGGCATACACCGCCACCGCACCGGCATCCAGCGTCGCAGGATCGACATTCATGCCCGCGCCCGGCTGAACGATATTGACGATCACCAGACCGAGGATCAGCGCCAGCGTAGAGACGATTTCAAAATAGAGCAGCGCGACGGCACCGGTGCGCCCGACCGCTTTCATGCTCTCCATGCCGGCAATGCCGGTCACCACGGTACAGAAAATCACCGGGGCGATAATCATTTTAATCAGCTTAACGAAACCGTCACCGAGCGGTTTCATCGCAGCGCCCAGTTCCGGGTAGTAGTGGCCTAGGAGAATACCAATAGCGATGGCGGTCAGGACCTGGAAATAGAGACTTTTAAAAATCGACAATTTCATAGGGGGTGTCCTTGAGAGGGAATTCCACAGGCGCGGATTATGGTTGTTCGCCTGGGCGCTAAAAGTACCACCCGAAAAAGGCAGCAGAAATAAGAGTGATGCTCGTTTGAAACGAAAATGTTAAAAGCTTGAGCTGACTCGCGCCAGCTCGGCTGGAGTTACCCCGGCGTTTATGCCTGGTGCGAAGCGGGTAGAAAATCGGCTTCAAACTGCGCCGGAGGAAGCGCGCGGGCGAACAGGTAGCCCTGCGCCACCTCCACGCCTTCATCAATCAGCCACTGGCGCTGCGCTGCATTTTCCACCCCTTCGGCAATCACACTCAATTGCAGACTGTGCGCCAGGTTGATGATGGCCCGCACCATGCAGCTGTCGTCCGGCAGATCGTTGATGAAGTTTTTATCGATTTTAATCACGTCCAGCGGCAGCGATTTCATGCGGTGCAGCTGGCGCAGGCTGGCATAGCCCATGCCGAAATCGTCCAGCGCCACTTTCACGCCGGCATGGCGCAGCGGACGCAGAATCGCGACCGCCGCGTCAGGATCGTCAATCCGGCGGCTCTCTGTCACTTCCAGAATCAGGGTGCCCGGCTCGATATGGTAGCGATGCAGCAGCTCCATCACCGAGGCCACCATATCGTCGTGCAGCAGTTGCAGGGCGGAAATATTGACTGACAGCGGCATCATGATGCCGCGGCGTTGCCAGGCGGCCAGCAGACGGCAGGACTCTTCGAGGATCCAGCTGCCGATATGCACCATCAGCCCGGAGGATTCGATGCGTTCAATCAGATCGTCCGGCAGCACCCACTCGCCGTCCGGCTGGCGCTGACGCAGCAGCACTTCAGCGCTTACCACCTCACCGGTTTTCAGCGCCACCTGAGGCTGAAGCCAGATGGCGAAGGCCTGATTGTCGAGGGCGTTCAACAGATCGCTCTCTTCGGTAAGACGCTGCTGCGCCTCGGTCAGCTGCTGTTCATCGAAGAACTGGATCTGGTTTTTACCGGCGCGGCGCGCGCTGAGCGCCGCCGATACCGCCCGGCGATAGAGTTGCTCGGCACTGGTGTCGCCGTAGTACATCGCGATACCGATACTGGCGGTAGGGCGCAGCGCGCTGTTTTCCAGCGCCACCGGCTCGTTGAGCGCCGTCATCAGTTTCTGGCTCAGGGACATCGCCTGCCACGGCTCGCGCACGCCGTGGGCGAGGATCGCAAAGTCGTAGTGGCTGACCTGGGCCAGCATCATGCGCGGCATCAGCTGCGCTTTCATTTTTTCTGCCAGCTGGCGCAGCAGCAGCTCCCGCTGCTCATCATTCAGCGCGCCGGCGGCGTCCTGCAACGTTTCGCAGGCCACCACAATCACGGCGGTGGTCTGGCTGCCGATGACCGACTGCTCCAGCATCGCCATCAGCAGCGCTTTGTTGGGAAGTGACGTCACCGGAAAACGCATGGTCCGGGTGTTCATCTCGTCATACTGGCGCATCGCCATCTGCTGATTGCGGTTGTAGCTGCGCACCAGCATGCCGATTTCATCATCATGATGCAGGCGCGGCAGCGCCAGCTGGTGCCCGGCGGCATCCTGGGCGTCAAGATGATTAAGCTCGCGGGCAATACGCCGGAGCGGGTGGACGATCAGGCGGTTGATGCACCAGGTAATGGCGACCGTCAGAATTAGCGCCAGCAGAAAATAGGTCGTCACCAGCGTCGAGAGCGTGCTGAGGATAAATTTATACATGCGCCAGGAGTCGGCCTGCAGCACCAGATAAGCCAGCGGCTGCGGGTTGCCGGGCCGCTCGGTGGAATAGAGCGGGAGCGATATCTGCACCGGAAGCTCAAACAGCCGCGCCACCATCACCGGCACCGGGCGCTCGGGCAGGAAGCGCACGCGCAGCGCCTGGAACTGATTGGGTAACACCACATCGGCGCGGGCAACAATGCCCGTGGGCTGAATGGCATTCAGGATAGCTTCCGCTTCGGGAATATTGGCTTTCAGGATGGCGGTAGAGAGCGGCTGGCGCACCGAGCGGGCGATGCTTTCCATTTGCGTGGCCGTGTTATAGCGGCTCTGTTGCACGAAGTGAAAGAGCTGGATCACGAGAAAAATAAAAATAAACACCACGGCAACGGCTGCCACCATCGCCATCTGTTTGATCGTTAATGAACGACTGACTCGCAAGTTTACTCTCCATTGATACACCGCCGGGCAGGAAGCGTCCTGCCGCGGCAGAGTATATCGCATCGGGATGGCATTTTAGCGCGCGACGTCAGACAGATTAATCCGTTTTACCAGTCAGCGTACGGCACCAGCGGCTGCGGCGGCATATCCATGTCGCCCTGCCAGCCAGCCTGAGAGTATCGCACGAAAATTAATGCGTGGCTTGGCGTATAGTTTTTGGCTTCCTGGATATCAATCCCGGCACCAATCGACCAGTTCGACGAAATTCGCCGCTCAATCAAAGCTCTTGCCGTATAACCTACACCGGAACTGCTGCTGCCCTCTTCCGGCGCGAACTTATCGGTAAAGCGGCTCAGACGCGGATTGTCATTCGCCACCGGCGCCGGGATCAGGCTCTTGATCGGGTAGCGCGGCTGGGTATTGGTTTTCGAGTGCGACCAGGAGACCGACCCGCCCAGCTCCCACGACCAGTTGTCGGTGCGCTGACGCCATACCACCGGCACGGCGAACGACACGTACTCCTGCGGGCTGTAGTAGCCGCCCTGGCCGAGGCTGTAACCGCTCAGATCCTTATCGTAGCGCCACACCATGTTATTCAGGCCGACGGTGACACGGCGGTTATTCTCATTGACCAGCTTGTAGTAGTAGCCGGTCATCCAGCGCACGCGCCAGTTATCTTCCACGTTCTTACCGTTGAGCGAGTCGGCGCTCAGGCTCGACCACACGCCGTGCGCCTCGCCCTTGTCATAGCTCAGGCTCACCCCACCGCCGGTGGCGCGCACGCCGCCCCAGGTGGTGTTGTTGTTCGGATCGGTTTGCCCGGCGAACGCCAGCATTGAGCTGGAGATCGGGCGACGATGGGCGTTGAGGGTATAGCCGAGCGGGCCGAGATCGCTGCTGTAGCTCAGGCTGCCAACCACATCCACCACTTTGAAGCCCATCGGCGTGGTGCCGATGTCCATATCCCAGGTATCGTTACGCCAGCCGACGGCGACGCTGGCCCCGCGCGCGCTCTGGTTGGTGCGCCCGCTACAGTAGGTTTCGGCGCAGGTGCCCCAGTCTTCACGGTACTGCCCGCTGCTGTCGGTGCCGAACTGCCCGACGTCCATATTCACCATATCGCTGCGGAAGAACATGCGTCCGTCGTACAGCGGCGCGTCCGCCTGCAGCATGGTGGTATGCGCTTCCAGATCGGAGTAGCCCGGCGTACCGCTTGAACCCCAGTAGTCATGCATCAGGGTGACGTTCACGTCCTGCTGGCGATACTGGTCCGCTGCATCGCTGCGAATGCCGCGCTTCAGCCAGTCATCTTTCTCATCGTTGCGCGTCAGGCGCGTGAAGCTGTCGTTGTCTGCCGGGCGTTGCGTGGTGATGCCGCCCGCCACCATCGCATCGCGCCAGGTTTCCAGCGCCTGCTGGCCCTGCTGGTTTTGACCCTGCAACCGCGCAGCATCACGCAGCACCAGCGCGCTCTCCTGCGAAGGCGGCATCGCTTTCGCCTGGGGCACAATCTGGCTGAAGGTCTGCTGTGCCGCGGCTTGCTCGCCGGTGGCGGCCTGCACCATGGCGATACGGCGCTGGCTGTTAAGGGTCAGCGGCTCGCTGCGCTGCTGCGAGGTCAGCTTCGCCAGCTGCGCCTGGGCTGCTGCATTGTCATGCTCCGCCGCCAGCACTTCAGCGATACCGAGACGGGCATCGTCGCTCTGCGGCGTGCGGGCCAGCACGTTCTGGTACTGCGCTTTGGCTTCCGCGTTATCGCCCCGCTGCTGCGCCCAGTCGGCGAGCGTCAGGTCGATGCGATCGGAGGGCGGCTGCTGGCGCAGCAGCGCAATGGCTTGCGCCTCGTCGCCGCTGTCGCGCAGTCGATTCGCCTTCGCCAGCAGCTGATTGCTCTGAATGCGGTCCGCCAGCTCGGTAATATTGGCGTTCCACTGGCTGCGCGGCAGGGTGTTGAGATGATTCAGCGCGGCCTGCTCGCGGTCGCTGCCGGAGAGATACAGCCCGTAAGCATAGACCTGCTCCGGGTCGGCGGGTTTCTGCTGCGCCAGGGTGCGGAACAGCGCATCAGCCTCGCTGCGCTGCCCGGCGGCAGAGAGATCCTGCGCCAGCCGGTAAGTGATCCACACGCTGCCAGGGTCGAGCTGCAGACGCTGGCGCTGCACCTGCGCCGCCTCAGCAAAGCGCCCGGCGTTTTCCAGCGCCGCGGCCTGCTGCTCCAGTCGGTCGTTGTTCAGGCTGCGGGCGATGTCATCCACGCTACGACGCTGGCTGGCGTTAAGGCTGGCGAGAAACGCTTCGGCGCGTTCCGGCGACTGGCGACGATAAACGTTCGCCAGACCGCGCACCGCATTGCTGTTGCTGGCATCCATGCGCAGGGTTTGCTGGTAGAAGCGCTCGGCAGCAGCATCGTCTTTACGCGCCACCGCCACGTCACCCAGGCCAAGCACCGCATAGCTGTCGGTATTGTCCACGCTGCGCGCCTGCTGGTATTTACGCTCCGCGCCGGCGATGTCGTTGGCTTTCAGCGCCGCATCGCCCTGCTCGATCAACAGCCAGTAGCGGTTGGTCTGCAACAGGCTGTCCCACTTGCTGCGGCTGCTGCTCTGCGGGTCCATCGCAATGGCTTTCTCAAACTGCTGCACGGCGCGGGCGCGGTTGCCCTGTTGGGAATACGCCTGACCGAGCGCGCCCACGGTTTCGCTGTCGTTCTGTCCGGCACTGATGGCCGCTTCCAGCGGTGCCACGGCGGCAGCGCCCTGTCCGGTATCCACATCCGCCAGCCCCTGCGCCCGTGCGCGAAACGCCGGGTCGGCCAGCTGGCTCTGCTGCTGCGCCAGCTGGGTACGGGCTTTATCGACGGTTTCTCCGGAGGAGAACACCGCAAGGAAACGCTGGAGCGCGGCAACACTCTGCGGGCTGGCCGGTGCGCCCTGTAACTGCTGATACCAGAGGGTAGCGGCGGTTTCTCGTCCGGTGCTGGAGCGCGCCATCTGCTCCAGCACGGCGTAGCCTTCATCGGGCTGCCCGCTGGAGAACAGCAGCTGCGCGAGGCTGGCTTGCAGGGTGTTGTTGCCCGGCTCGCTGGCATTCAGCGCTTTCAGGCGGGTAATGGCTTCGTTGCGGCGCGCCGGTTCACGGGCCACCAGCGTCCAGTACTCGACCCCGAGCTCACCGCCCGGCGGCGGGCCGCCGAACAGCGTGTCATAGGCAGCGATCGCCTCTGCGTTACGCCCTGAGGTGGAGAGCAGCCGCGCCTGCTGCAGCGCCTGACGCCCTTCCGGCGCGGAAAGCGCCAGAGCGGTACGCGAGGTGCGATACGCTTCCGATTCCGGTGCCAGTGTTTTCAGGCGATCGAGCTGCTTTTGCGCCTGGGCGGTATCGCCCTGACGCAGGGTGTAGCGCAGCCGTGCGGCGATCACATCCGGATTATCCGGGTCCATCAGCTCAAGCCGGTAGAGCGACTGGCGCACCAGGTCGTCGCGTTTGGTCGCCTCGCCGAGCCGAACCTGCTCCAGCAGCTGCTGCTGTGCAGAAGGCGCGGCAAGCGCCTGCGGCGCCAGGCTCATACCCAGCGCGATCGACAACAGCGTTAATGTGAACTTGCGCATTGCTGGCCCCACTGAGGTTGTAACTCACCCCGTGCAGTAAAACGATAACGGTACTGGTCCCAGCCCTGACCGAACAGGGCAAGGACATAGTTGTAATAGGCGTCTTTCGCCGGGAAGTTATCCACGACGCGCAGCCGCTGCTGCGCCTGAGCATCTCTGTCCTGCAGGAACGGCAGCATCGCTGCGGAGAAGCCGACCGGGCCGTCACCCTGCACGGCACCGCTCACGACGTTCACTTTTTCCGGCGGCAGGCCGTGCTGCTGGGTGCGGGACGCCATGCCTTTAAGCCGCGCCAGCAGGCGGGCCTTCTGCGGATCTTTGTCATGCATCATGCCGACCCACATATAGACGCGAATGGCATCGTAGCTGCTGATAAGCGGTTTATCGGTTTTCAGCTGCCAGCCCTTATCCTTTTTCCAGCTTACCCAGTCCGGTGAGAAGCCCTTCGGCGCGGTTTCACGCAGCAGCCGCAGGTTGGTTTCACGCAGCGTGGTCCAGGGCAGGCCGAAGCGGGTGAAATACATCGCCAGCTGCGGCGGCAGGTAGCTTGGGTTAAAGCGCCAGTCGGTTTTATCGGCGAAGCCAACTTTACCCGGCAGCAGCATCAGCCCCAGCCCCGGCACCTTCACCACCTCTTCGCGCGCGATGCGTGCCAGCAGGGCGCTACCGAGCGTGGTGTAGTCCTGGTGTTTCCACAGCCGCCCCGCTTCCAGCAGCGAATACGCAATCCACAGGTCGCCGTCGGACGCCGAATTGGTATCCAGCACCGCCCAGCTGTTTTCATCCTTACGGCCCCACAGCCAGGCGGGGAGGTGCTCGTTGAGCGAGCCCTGCGCCAGGTTGTCCTGCGTCCAGCCCAGCAGCTTATCGAACGCCGCCCGGTCGTTAGCGACCAGCGCGAAGAACAGCGCATAGCTCTGCCCTTCCGAGGTGGTGATCTGGCGAGCATCGGCCGGGTCGATCACCCGGCCATCCTCACTGACGTAGTCGGTTTTGAACTGCTCCCAGGCAGGCCAGGTGCAGGCCGCGCGCAGCGGCGCCGCCAGCATCATTAATACCGCCATTACCAGCCAGCGCGCTTTCATGGTCATCACCTTAGTCATGCGGATCGAGGCGGCGGCGGCTCAGAATACGCAGCAGACGCCACAGTACCCAGGCCAGCAGCAGCACGCTGATCGCCGCAAAGATCGCCAGCAGAATCGGATGGTTCGCGAAGGCATACCAGATGCGGTCGAACCACGGCAAGTGGCCAACGTAGTAAACGTCACCCACGCGCAGGCTGTTAACGCCGGACTCACGGATAACGGCAACCGAGCCGTATATCGCGGCGCGTTTGCCGCTGTCGTTCAGCGCGTCGTTAAGCAGTTCATACCCGCGCGGGCTGTCGGCCAGCAGGGCCACGACGCTGCGCTGATCGTTAAACGGCGACTGGAAGCCGATCACCGCTGCCATTGGCGCATCAGAGGTGACGGTGGTCTGCACGTCTGCGGTGCGATCTTTGTCGTCCGGCATGATGCCCGACAGGGACGGCTCGCGCTGCGGCGTTTTCACCCAGCTGCGGGTCGCCTCCACCAGCAGATCGATGCGTTTCTCATCCTTCAACTGCTCGGGGAGCGTGCCGACGATCAGGATATCGTCGTCGCTGCCCTGCACCTTGCTGCCATCGTCGGTGATATTAAGGTTAACCGCCGGGAAACCGGTCTGCCCACCCACATTAGCCACGGCATCCAGCAGCGCGGTAACCTGTGCGGCGCTCGGCTGTTTCGCCACGACAATCGTGGTGTCCGAGAGATCGGCCATGCGGCTGAACGGGAAACCGGCGTTCGCGAACGAGCGCAGGTCCGGCATGGCGATGAAGTGATGGTATTTCGAGAAGTCGATAGTGGAATCATCGGCCACCACTACGCGGTTCTGCACCGGCTGTACGGTGACGCAGTTATCAACTGTGCCACCCGGCATCGGATTCGCGTACTGGAAGTCGAAGCGCAGCTGGTTGATGGCTCCAAGACGCAGCGCCGGGATCGATACTTCGGTTTTACCATCCAGCAGTCCCTGCAACACCGGCAGACGCAGCAGCAGACGGTTGGTTTCGTCTTTGGTCGCCAGGCTGTAAGACTGCAGGAACTGGTTGTTGAGGCTGATGTCCATGCGCGAATTGTCATTGGTCGGCGGCGTGGTGTAACGGTAGTTGAGCTTCATATCAATACCGTTGCTGCGCAGCAGATAGAGATCCGGCGGCAGGTTAAGCGTCAGGTTAATGGCGGCCGGCTCCAGGCCACTCGACTGCAGCTGTTCCTCGTACGTCTTCAGCTCGCCAAAGGTAATGGCGCGATCGGTACGCACCCAGTTTGGCGCATCGTAGGGCTGACGCGGCAGCAGCGGTTTAACGTCGTTGACCACCACTTTCGAGCCGCGGAACAACACGTTGCCCTGGGCGATACCTTTGGCGGCCTGCACCAGATCCTTGTCGTCACGCCCCATCACCACCAGCAGCTTCACGTAAGGGTTATCCGGGTGGTTCATCATTTCGATGGTTGGCGCATCGACCGCCGGATGGTCGCGCAGGAAATCCGGGCGATTATCGTTGGTGGCAAACACGATGGCGTTGCGGTCCGGGAGCTGGTTGAACAGCGTCGGGAAGCTCTGACCGCGCCACATCGCGCGCGAGCCGAACCACGAGGCGACAATCGCCGCCGCCTGCTGCTGCGCCAGGTTTGGCGAAGCGGCGAACACCACCGGCAGATCGACGCGGCGGGTATCGCGCGCATCAAAGAACGGCACCGGGAAGTGGGAGAGGTCGTTCTGCAGCGCCAGGCGCTGATAGGTCAGGTTCAGGGCGCTGTTGCGGCCCACGTCCATCCACAGCGTGGAGCTGGAGAGGTTTTCGCACACGTCGCGATAGTGGCCGACGAACTCCAGCCGCACGCGGTTGAAATCGGTGATGTAGAGCGGATCGATCGGCATCTGCGCCGTCGTCTTCTTACCGAGCTGCTCGCGGGTGACCGGCAGGACGCCCATCAGTTCATCGTTGAGATACACCTTGAGCTGAGACTGCGTCGGCAGCAGCGATGGCGACGGCGTGTATTCCAGATTCAGCATCGCGGAGGAGATCACCTCATCGCTGCGCATGCCGAACTCAATCGCCCCGTTCGGGTTGGTGCCGCGCAATACCATGCTGCCCGGCGGCGGCGCGATTTGCGCGAAGCTCAGGGTGACATCCCGCGTCGGCGCATTCTGGGCAACCACCGGCGCACCGGCGCGGATCACGCCGGGCTGCACCTGGCCCTGTTGCGGCGCAGTGACCCCGGTCGCCGCTCCGACAGCATTGGCCGTTGGCGTGGCCGGCGTCAGGTTTTCCGTGCGCGTCTGATCCGGCGTCACGATCCCCTGAGTGGCGGGCGCGACGGCCGGCGCCGCTGGCGCAGCGGTGGCAGCAGGATTGGCCGGAACCACGCCCGGCGCTGCATAACTTGTTAAGGCAGGAACAGCGCTCATCCCTACCGCCACTGCACAAATCCAGGATATTTTTCTTTTCATCGCGTTGTCATCATTGTTGAGCCATAACCGGACCGGGATACTCCTCCGCCACCGCACGCGCCGGGCGACGGGGAATAAAAGAGACAATCCAGGCAACCAGCGTGGTGAGAGTACGGAAAACCAGTTTCAACGACGCAGGGGCGAACTCGGCCAGATGGCGATAGCCCCGGAATCCCATTTTGAGAATGTCGAGCAGGCTCTCCAGAGGTTTATCCTCCGGGAAACTGTCCTGCCAGAGCGCCCAGGTGTCGGCGCGCGCAAAGGTGCACTGAACAAAATCGATATGCTGCTGCGTCGTGAGCTGCCCGAGCTGCAGCCCGACTTCAGAGCCGAACACGCGCATCACCTGCGCCGGGAACACGTACTCCTGCGGGCCGCGCTTGAGCAGCAGGTTAACCTTCTGCCCTTCCAGCATCTGCGCCTGCCCGTTGATCTTCACGCCGATACCGCCATCCGAGAAGTCGTGCACGGTACAGGAGAAGAGATGGCCGTCATCGCGGGCAATGGCCGCCGGCATGCGGATTTCGACGCGGTGCGCGCGGCGTACCTGCTTGCTTTCCACCGACACCGCCACCGCGCCGCCGAGGATAATCAGGTTGTAGAACACCCACAGCAGGCTCACCAGCACGGTCAGGGTTTCGTTCTCCGGCCCGGCGAAGTAGCGCCAGATGCCGAAGCCCACCCCCACCAGGTTAATCACCACCAGCCAGAGATAGGGACGCGAAATAACCCAGTCGATGTATTCGCTCTCAACCAGTCCGCCTTTGGCGGTCACGTTGAACTTCCCTTTATGCGGGTTAAACAGCGCCACCATCGTCGGCCGGGCGATATACCAGGCCAGCACCGTTTCGTAGATCTCACTCCAGAACGAGTGGCGATATTTCCCCTGGATTTTCGAGTTCGTCAGGCTGGCGTGCATCATGTGCGGCAGTACAAACAGCGCAATCATGATCGCCGGGGCATAGATGATATAGGCGTGCAGCAGCAGAAACGCCAGCGGGGCGGTCAGGAAGATCAGCCGCGGTATCCCGGACAGGAAGTGGAACATGGCGTTGACGTAGCACAGCCGCTGGGCCAGCTTCAGCCCTTTACCAAACAGCGGGTTATCGAGACGGAAGATCTGCACCATGCCGCGCGCCCAGCGAATACGCTGCCCGATGTGCGATGAGAGACTTTCCGTCGCCAGCCCCGCCGCCTGCGGAATACGCATGTAGGCCGAGGTGTGGCCGCGGCGGTGCAGACGCAGCGAGGTGTGGGCATCTTCGGTCACGGTTTCTACCGCAATGCCGCCGATCTCATCCAGCGGGCCACGGCGAATCACGGCACAGGAGCCGCAGAAGAAGGTCGCGTCCCACATGTCGTTCCCGTCCTGCACCAGGCCGTAGAACAGCGTGCCTTCGTTCGGCGTCTGGCGGAAGCGGCCCAGGTTACGTTCGAACGGGTCCGGCGAGAAGAAGTGGTGCGGCGTCTGCATCATCGCCAGCTTCTTGTCCTTAATGAACCAGCCCATCGTGAGTTGCAGGAAAGAGCGCGTCGGCACGTGGTCACAGTCGAAGATAGAGACGAAATCACCCTTCGCATACTTCAGGGCGTTGTTGATATTGCCCGCCTTGGCGTGATTGTGTTCGGTACGGGCGATGTAGTTCACCCCGACGGTGTGGGCGAACTCCTTAAACTCCTCGCGCCCGCCATCATCCAGCAACCAGATCTGCAGCTTGTCCTTCGGCCAGTCGATGCCGAGCGAGGCGTAAATGGTGTTTTTCACCACGTTCAGATCTTCGTTATAGGTCGGCACAAAAATATCTACCGACGGCCAGGTGCTCATATCTTTCGGCAGCGGCACCGGCTGGCGGTTGAGCGGCCAGATCACCTGGAAATAGCCCAGCACCAGCACGATCCACGCGTAGGTTTCGGCAAACAGCAGCACCAGACCGCACACCAGGCTGACCGGGTCATTCCAGTTCAGGGTCGAGGTATAGCGCCACCAGATGTAGCGGCAGGAGACGGTGAGCGACAGCACGATCAGCATCAGCGCCGAGAAGCGCCCCGGAATGCGGCGCACCAGCATGGCAATGCCCCACAGCAGGATCAGGAAAGTGAACTGCGCCAGCGGGTTAAACGGCTGGGTGACGCAGAGAATCGCCAGGATCAGCGAAAACACCACGATGACGCCCAGCACTATCTTGCGCGCGGTCTGGCTGAGATGGCCCAGCTCTTTCTTGTCATCCAGATGCTGCGTGTCCTCATTGAAACGCTGCGGCAGCGTCTCAAGCCAGGTGTGATAGCGCAGACGCAGGCGTTGCAGCCGCGATACGGAGCGTCAGCGCCCAACAGCAGGTGCAACTGGCGGCCTCCGCCACCGCAGGCTGGCGCGTGGTACCAAAAGAAGAGAGCGCCCCGCAGCCGCGCAGCGATGAAAAACAGGTGTTAAGCCATGTTGCCGTGCTGGAAGGCGCCCCGCCGCTTTCTGAAAACTGGCTGCTGTTCGACAATAACGAAATGCTGTTCAGCGAGGCGCGTGCCGCTCAGGCCGCCACCATTATCTTCTCGCTGGCGCAAAATAATCAGATTGAAGGGCTGGCGCGCCATATTCATACCCTGCGCCGCCAGCGCGGCACCGCGTTGAAAATCATCGTGCGCGAAAATCAGGCCAGCCTGCGCGCCACCGATGAACGCCTGCTGCTGGGGTGCGGCGCGACCATGATCATCCCGTGGAATGCGCCGCTGTCGCGCTGTCTGACGCTGATTGAGAGCGTGCAGGGCCAGATGTTCTCGCGCCACGTGCCGGAGGACATCAATCTGCTGCTCGATGCCATGCAGCCGCTGAAGCTGCGTGGCTATCAGCCGTGGCAGGGCTTTTGCCAGGCGGTGGGCGCGCTGATGAGTAACCCGCTGCTGCCGCTGGACGGTAAAGGCGTGATGGTGGCGCTGCGTCCGGTGCCAGGTATCCGCGCCGAACAGGCGCTGACGCTGTGTCGTCCGGTACGCATGGGCGATATTGTCACTCTTGGTGACGGGCGGCTGGTGCTGTTCCTGTCGTTCTGCCGTATCAACGATCTCGATACGGCGTTAAACCATATTTTCCCGCTGCCTGTTGGCGACATCTTCTCTAACCGCAAGGTGTGGTTTGAGGATTCGCAGATCGCGGCGGAACTTGTTCAGATGCGAAATATGAATCCAGAAAAATGGGGCAAACCGCTGGCCGGCCCCGGCGATATCAGCGCCGTTATTCGTGCCCAGCACGACGGTCACGCCTGGCGGCGTATTCCTGAGCCGGTCACGCTGCTCGATGGGTCAAATGGAGGCACGTCCGCATGATGTCCCTCGCCGATATTGTTCAGCTGGTGCTGCTGTGCGCGCTGATTTTCTTCCCGCTGGGGTTCCTGGCGCGCCACTATTCCCGGCGCATCGCGACATTCCTGCGTCTCGTGTTTGTAAAACCCCGCTATGTTAAGCCGGACGGCACCCTGCGCCGGACCTCAGTCAAGGCAGACCCTCGACATGACTAATCAGATGAAAAAGGCCCCGGTGCCAACTCCCCTGTTCCCATACTGGCGCGGTCTCTCCGGCTGGAACTTCTATTTTCTGCTCAAGTTTGGCCTGCTGTGGACCGGCTACCTGAACTTCCACGCGCTGGCGAACCTGGTCTTTATGGCGTTTCTGCTGCTGCCGATCCCGAATATCCGGCTGCATCGCCTGCGCCACTGGATCGCCATTCCCGTTGGCTTTGCGCTGTTCTGGCACGATACCTGGCTGCCCGGCCCGCAAAGTATGCTCAGCCAGGGGTCGCAGGTGGCCGGCTTCAGCGCCGATTATCTGCTCGACCTGGTATCGCGCTTCATTAACTGGCAGATGATCGGCGCGGCGTTTGTGCTGCTGGTCGCCTGGCTGTTCCTCTCGCAATGGCTGCGCGTAACGGTGTTTGTGGTGGCGATTATGGTCTGGCTCAACGTGCTGACCATCACCGGCCCGGTAATCTCCCTGTGGCCGAACGCGGGCGCGGGAAATACGACTACCATGACGACCGCAGGCGGCGGCGCGGCAGATACCGTGGCGCAGGCCGCCGGTACGCCGGTGGTGGGCGATATTCCGGCCCAGACTGCTCCGGCAAACAGCCAGAGCATCAACAACTGGCTGACCAGCTTCTACGCCTCAGAGGCGAAGCGTCAGACGCGATTCCCGGATGCGCTGCCTGCCGATTCCCAGCCGTTTGAGCTGCTGGTGATCAACATCTGTTCCCTCGCCTGGGCGGATATCGAAGCCAGTGGCCTGATGACGCACCCGCTGTGGTCGCATTTCGATATTCTGTTTAAAAACTTTAATTCCGGCACCTCCTACAGCGGCCCGGCGGCGATTCGCCTGCTGCGTGCCAGCTGCGGTCAGCAGTCGCACAAGAACCTCTATCAGCCGGCGGGCAACCAGTGCTATCTGTTTGAGAATCTGGCGAAGCTGGGCTTCTCGCAGCACCTGATGCTGGATCACGACGGCGTGTTCGGTAACTTCCTGCAAGAGATCCGCGAAGGCGGTGGCATGCAGTCTCCGCTGATGGATCAGAGCGGGCTGCCGGTCGCCCTGCGCTCGTTCGACAACTCGCCTATCTATGATGATGCGGCGGTGCTGGATCGCTGGAACAAATCTGAAGACCGCACGCAGAACCCACGTAGCGCGACCTTCTTCAACCTGCTGCCGCTGCACGACGGCAACCACCTGCCGGGCGTGAGCAAAACCGCTGACTACAAGTTGCGCGCCCAGAAACTGTTCGACCAGCTCAACACCTTCCTGACGGATCTGGAGAAATCGGGCCGTAAAGTGATGGTGGTGATTGTGCCGGAGCACGGCGCAGCGCTGGCCGGGGACAAAATGCAGGTTTCCGGCCTACGCGATATCCCCAGCCCGTCGATTACCCATGTCCCGGTCGGCATCAAGTTTGTCGGCATGAAAGCCCCGCATCAGGGCGGTATGATTGAGATCGACCAGCCGAGCAGCTTCCTGGCAATTTCTGAACTGGTGGCCCGCTCGGTGGACGGTAAAAACTTCGTGGCCGACAGCGTGGACTGGGACGCGCTGACCAGCAACCTGCCGCAGTCTGCGCCGGTATCGGAAAACGCTAACGCCGTGGTGGTGCAGTATCAGGGCAAACCCTGGGTGCGCCTGGGCGGCGGCGACTGGGTGCCGTATCCGCAGTGATGAACCGGTGAGGAGTAACCTGACCGGCTAAATACAATGCCCGACCCGTGAAAGCGCGTCGGGCTTTTTTTTGCGTACTGTGAAGCGCTTTCAATCCAGCGTCGTCTTTTGTATATCCCATTGACATATCCCATTGCACCACTAAGATAATAAGGATAAAAAACGTACAGCGCAGGAGGAGCGATGGAAAAAACCACCGTGTTTCGTAGTAATCGCAGCCAGGCCGTGCGCTTACCTAAAGCGGTAGCGCTACCGGAAGATGTCAAAAATGTAGAAATCGTTGCCATCGGCAGAACCCGGATCATCACACCGGCTGGCGAAGGCTGGGACACCTGGTTCAACGGCGATAGCGTGACGTCGGACTATATGTCTGACAGGGATCAACCAGACGATCAGACCAGGGAAGAATTTTGATGCTCAAGTTTATGCTGGACACGAATATCTGCATTTTCACTATCAAAAATAAACCGCAGATCGTGCGTGACGCTTTCAATAAATATTACGGACAAATGTGCATCAGCACCGTCACGCTAATGGAATTGATATACGGCGCAGAAAAATCACAAAACCCGGAAAGAAACCTGGCCGTCGTCGAAGGGTTTGCTGCCCGTCTGGATGTGCTTACGTTTGATAACGATGCCGCTACGCATACGGGTCAGATCCGGGCTGACCTCGCTAAAAAAGGAACCCCTATTGGAGCCTGGGACAACATGATCGCCGGTCATGCGCGTTCCCGGGGCTTGATCGTGGTAACGAACAACACGCGGGAGTTTGAGCGCGTGTCAGGGTTGCGCACCGAAGACTGGATTGCCGGATAACCTGTTATAAGGCGGTGCGAACTTTAAACTATCATCACATCTTCACGTATCAGAACCAATGACGCCAGGGGCGTCATTGGTTACATCACCAGTGTTGCTTCCCGACATAAGAGCCTCAATGAACCTGCGGCAGCGGCTCACCTTCCAGCGTGACTAACCCGGTCGGCGTTCGCAGAAAACGTGGGGCTTTCAGATCACGCGCCAGAATATCGATAAGCTCGTACAAAACGCCAGTAAGCATCTTTTCTTGCTCCGGCGACTCCTGGTGATTAAGCAAAATCAGAATCAGCGCAGCGCAATATTCTCGTAGCGTTTCTGAATCACAGGCAATCAAACCAGGCAGCTCCTGAGCATCTTCCACCGTTAAGCGAGCAATCAGGTAAGCGGGTAATGGTGCATCCAGTAACCCCCGCATCACTTCCATCCCGGCGAGCAGGCGCCCGCACAGCGCCATGCGCGCGGTAATATCGTGGGTTTCAATCAGTTCATCAGCGTAGCGCTGACAGCCTTCCAGCACCTGAAAAAGATCGTGCTTTGCGCCCAGCGGCGTGGTCATCAATGCGGTAAGCGTCGAGCCGAGGGTGTGATCCGGCAGGGTAAATTCAGGGCGAGCGTTTGTGTTACTATCGGCATTAGCCATAGCGTTAGTCCTCATAACGTTGTGGTCAGACGCTCCGGCGGTGTTGGCGCACTTCCGGGGCGTTGTTTATGGTGGCCCGATAAAGTATAAGTGGCCACTTAGATATGAAAAATAATCTTCAGGTGGCCCCTTGTCAATGATTAAAAGGGATAAAAAATCGACAATAGGGGGACCAGCCCCGCAATTTAAAATGCGTATCGACCCTGCATTACGCGAGCAGCTTGATGCCGAGGCCGCTGCGCAGGGGATCAGTCTTGCCAACTGGTTTAAGAATCTGGCGCGGGAAGCGTTGAAGAAAAAAGGGATTGAACCGAAGGGATAATGTAGCCTGAGTCTGTAACCCTGCAGCACCGACACGGCGGGTGCACAGGCTTACCCGCCCTGCCCTGTTCTGCGACTCATGTGCCAACCATCTCAGCCTCATCCACATTCATCATCCGGTTCAACCGCTGCTGATAGCACTGCAACACGCGTTCGCTGTCTCCGGCAGGCATAAACGAGGCGCGATACACTGCTTCGACAGTTTTTGCTTCACTCTGCATCTGTGCAAACAAGCGCAGCACTACGGGTTTCGCCAGGCCCATTGCTTCACCGAGCACCAGAAAATCCTTTCCGAGATACTCCCCGTATTGCGTTTTCATTCCCGGTGCCAGCTCGCCGTCACCCTCTTCACAGCGCAGCAGCGGCAGGGCCAGAAACCCGCTGTTAAATACCGGGGGATAAGGGGCAACGCTGACAAAATCATACACCGGTGCCAGTTCAGGCTTGCCGAGCGGCGGCAGGATCAGGCCGAAATTGCGCAGATGCATATCGTTGTTTCCCAGCAGGTATGCATAAGCAATACGCCGGAACAGATCGATTTTGAACGCCAGGTTGTCGTTAACGTTCGCAAGTAAAAAGGTTGCCAGCCGTTCGTAGCTGACATACTGCTTACCATCCGCAGCGGTTTTGCCGTACTTTTCACCGATATCCATCGCCGCGTCCAGTTGCTCCTGATGCAGCGCATTACCCTGCTCGTCACGATCGTAGCGGCGGATGACGAAGGCATACTCGTCGGGATCGCCAGGTTGCGCTTTGGTAAATCGCACCAGGCCGTGCGATGGCACATCAAACCCAAGCCGCGCCATCAGGGTCATGGTGGCGTGTTCGTTTTCCGCTAAAAACGGGAACTCCGCTGGGGAAGGTTTAAGGATGTATTCCCCCTGGTGCTCCACTACGTTAAAAACCCCCTTCTCAACGATCATCTGTAGCTTGGGCTGATAGCCGGAAATGCTCATTCCCGCCTGCGCCTTTGGCAGTTCGCTGATAAATTCGTTACGGGTAAAGGGAAGCTGTGGGCTGGCACGCCCGGTGCCGGTGAGCCGCTTCAGGCCACGCGCTGAATAGCCCGCGGCTTCATCGCGCGCATTGAGCGGCGTTAACAGAATACGACACAGCGCCATTACGCCTCCTCCGGTTCGATCTGGACCGCACCAATCAGGTTTTTACCGTTATGAATAAGCATCCCCAGCAGATCTTTTTCATCAAGATGCTGTATCTGGCTGTAACGGCGCTTCAGCCAGCCTTCCGGCGCGAGAGAAACAAAAAAAGGATGCAGCGTGGTGCGCGGAAATCTACGCTGACTCACCGGCAGGCTTAATGAGAGCGGCGGCCCCTGATAATCAGCGTGATAGGTAAAGCAGAACCCCGCGTCGCTCTGCTCCAGCACGCCCACCGGTTCTCCATAGAGCCGCACGGTTACACGGCGGAGCATAGCGTCACGCCCAGCGCGCGGGCCACGGCCACCACCGTGCCAAATTTCACCTGCTCTGGATCTTTGAATATCCGCTTCAATGTCGAAACCGACACCCCGGTTTGCAGTTCCAGCAGTGCCAGATCGATGCCCAGCGCTTTTCGACGCGCGTTAAGCTGTGCGCCAAACGCGGCCAGATCGTCAATCGACGCTGTATTGCCGGGCGCACTTTCAGCGGCTGCCGTCAGCAACTCACTGCGCATCTTGCTCAGCTCCTCACTCACCGACTGAAGCTTCCATGTGAGCGACGTAATGACGTTATCGTTCATATAAGAACCCCGAAGTTATAATTTACCCGTAAAAGCTCATATTTAAGCCAGCACGCTTCATTAAGCTTAAATATGAGCTATAGAAAATTTTATAAATCAATATAGCTCAAATAAGAACCAAAAAATACGATACAGGTCATTTAATACCCTTTCAGGCATTAAATAATAATTTAAGACCAAATATGAACCCTGACGCCCCTGTTTCGGGCATAAAAAAACCGGAGCATGTGCTCCGGTTGGGGTTTAGCCTGCTCGTATTACGGCTGCGGCACGGCTTTCTCGCCGTTCTCGTCCTGGTCCACGGCGAAACAGGCGACCAGCTGGCCGTCGTAAGACTTAAGCTGCGGCTGGAGCTGCGTGCAGGGGCCGAAGCGACGACGACAGCGGGCGCTGAAGGCGCAGCCCGGCGGCGGATTCAGCGGGCTTGGCAGCTCACCGGTGAGCTTGATCCGCTCGCGGCGGTCGTCCGGATTCAGGCGCGGCGTTGCGGAGAGCAGTGCCTGGGTGTACGGATGACGCGGATTGGAGAAGATCTGATCTTTGGTGCCCTTCTCCACGCAGCGGCCAAGGTACATCACCATCACTTCATCGGCGATGTGCTCCACCACGGAGAGGTCGTGCGAGATGAACACGTAAGACAGGCCCATGTCCTGCTGCAAATCCATCATCAGGTTCAGCACCTGCGCACGCACGGAGACGTCGAGCGCAGAAACCGGTTCATCGGCGATCACCACGTCCGGGTCCAGCATCAGACCGCGGGCAATGGCGATACGCTGACGCTGGCCGCCGGAGAACATGTGCGGGTAGCGGTCGTAATGCTCGGTTTTCAGGCCGACCTTCGCCATCATCGCCAGCGCTTTCTCGCGGCGCTCCTCCTTGCTCAGCGTGCTGTTGATCTGCAGCGGCTCTTCCAGAATCTGCCCCACTTTTTTACGCGGGTTCAGCGAGCCATACGGGTTCTGGAACACGATCTGGATTTTCTGACGGCGCAGTTTCTCTGCCGTGGCGTCAGGCTTAAGCAGATCCTGGCCCTGATAATAGAGCTCGCCGCCGGTCGGGATCTCAATCATGGTCAGCAGGCGACCGAGGGTCGATTTCCCGCAGCCGGACTCGCCCACCACCGCCAGGGTTTTCCCGCGCTCCAGCGTGAACGACACGCCGTCGAGCGCTTTTACCAGGCGCTCCGGGGCAAAAATGCCCTTCTTCACCGGGTAATGTTTTTTCAGGTCGATTGCCTGCAACAGCACAGGGGACAGGGCCTCATGCGTACTCATAGTTAGGCCTCCCGGCATCATCGAGTGGGTAATGACATTTTGACTGACGGCCATTATCGACCAGGTTCAGATCCGGCTCATCAACGCGACACTTGTCGGTGGCGTAGGGGCAGCGCGGGTTCAGCAGACAGCCGTTCGGGCGGTCATACTTGCCCGGTACCACGCCCGGCAGCGACGCAAGGCGCGCTTTATCCTGGGCAAACTCCGGCAGCGCACGCAGCAGCGCCTGGGTGTACGGGTGACGCGGGGCGCGGAAGATATCGCGCGCCGCGCCGGTTTCCACCACCTGGCCGGCATACATCACGATAATTTTATGTGCTGCTTCAGCCACCAGCGCGAGGTCATGGGTGATTAACACCAGCGCCATGTTCTCTTTTTGCTGCAACTCCAGCAGCAGCTCAATGATCTGCGCCTGGATGGTCACATCCAGCGCCGTCGTCGGTTCATCGGCAATGAGCAGCTTTGGCCGACAGGCAATCGCCATCGCGATCATCACGCGCTGGCTCATCCCGCCGGAGAGCTGGTGCGGATAGACGTCCAGACGCGATGCCGGATCGGGAATACCTACCTGGTTCAGCAGGTCGATAGCGCGCTGACGACGGGTTTTCTTATTGCCGCCCTGATGCACCTTGATGGCTTCCATAATCTGGTAGCCCACGGTGTAGCACGGGTTAAGGCTGGTCATCGGGTCCTGGAAGATCATGGCCACTTCGGCACCCACCAGGTTGCGACGCTCCTTCTCGGAGATGCGGTTAAGATCCTGACCGTTGAAGCCGAGGTTATCCGCCATCACGCGGCCCGGATAATCAATCAGGCCCATGATTGCCAGCGAGCTGACCGATTTACCGGAGCCGGATTCGCCCACGATACCGACCACTTCGCCTTGATCCACGCTGTAACTCACACGGTCCACGGCGCGGAAGGGTGCGTCTTTGTCGCCAAAGTGCACCGATAATTTATCTACATTCAGTAACGCCATCTCGCGCCTCTCTACTGCTTGAGTTTAGGATCGAGCGCGTCACGCAGCCCGTCACCCATCAGGTTAAATGCCAGCACCGTCAGCAGGATCGCCAGACCGGGGAAGGTCACGACCCACCAGGCACTCTGTGCGAACTGCAATACGTCGGAGAGCATGGTGCCCCACTCCGGCGTCGGCGGTTGCGCACCCATGCCAAGGAAGCCCAGGGCGGCCATATCGAGAATGGCGTTAGAGAAGCCGAGCGACGCCTGAACAATCAGCGGCGCGAGGCAGTTAGGAAGAATATTGACGAACATCTGGCGTACCGGACCCGCTCCCGCCACGCGCGATGCGGTCACGTAGTCGCGGTTCACTTCCGACAGCACCGCGCCGCGGGTTAAGCGCACGTAGTGCGGCAGCGCCACGAAGGTGAGCGCCAGCGCGGCGTTGGTGATCGACGGGCCAAACACCGCTACCAGCACCAGGGCCAGCAGCAGGCTCGGCAGCGCCAGCATGATATCGACGATACGCATGATGATGTTATCGACGATACCGCCGAAATAACCGGCCAGCAGGCCGAGCACCACACCCATGATCAGGGAGAGCACCACCACCAGACAGCCGACCAGCAGCGACAGACGCGCGCCGTACATCAGGCGCGACATCACATCGCGGCCCACGTCATCGGTGCCGAGGATATGCGCCCAGGTGCCGCCGTCCTGCCAGACCGGTGGGGCCAGCAGCGCATCGCGGAACTGCTCCGCCGGGTTATGCGGCGCGATAAAGTTAGCGAATACCGCGATGATGATCATCACCACCACGTACACCAGGCCAATCACTGCGCCCTTGTTGCGTTTAAAATAGTGCCAGAACTCCTGCACGGGCGTCATCGGCACCGGCGCAGAAACCAATTTGCTTTCTGTAACTTGTGACATGATGGTCCCTTACTTCCTGTGACGTATACGCGGGTTCACCACGCCGTAAAGCAGGTCTACCAGCAGGTTAACGAGAATAATCATCGTCGCCACCAGCAGTACCCCGCCCTGCACCACCGGATAGTCACGGCGCTGCAGTGCATCAATCAGCCAGCGGCCCAGGCCCGGCCAGGAGAAGATGGTTTCGGTCAGGATCGCACCGGCCAGCATAGTGCCGACCTGCAACCCGATCACCGTCACCACTGGCAGCATGGCGTTACGCAGCGCATGGACGATGATAACGCGCATGCGGGTCAGGCCTTTGGCGCGGGCAGTACGGATGTAATCTTCACCCAGCACTTCGAGCATCGCTGAACGGGTCATACGCACGATCACCGCCAGCGGGATAGTCCCGAGCACCATCGCCGGCAGGATCATGTGCGCCAGGGCGTCGATAAAGTTGCCCTCTTCGCCCCAGATCGCGGTGTCGATGAGCATAAAGCCGGTGAGCGGGTTGGTGTCGTCGAGGAACACCATATCGCTGACGCGCCCGGATACCGGCGTCAGGTTCCACTGCACCGAGACCAGCATAATCAGCATCATGCCCCACCAGAAGATAGGCATGGAGTAGCCCGTCAGCGCCAGGCCAACGGCAGTATGATCGAAAATGGAGCCGCGTTTTACCGCTGCCAGCACGCCAACCGGAATACCGACCGCCACCGCGAAAATCATGGCGCAGACGCCCAGCTCCAGCGTAGCCTGGAAGCGCGGAACGAACTCTTCCCAGACCGGGAGACGACTCTTCAGTGAGATGCCTAAATCGCCATGCAATACGCCCCAGATATAGTGGAGGTACTGCTGCCACAGCGGCTTATCAAGGCCAAGTTCGGCCAGCAGCTGCGCATGACGTTCAGGGGAGATACCACGCTCACCGGCCATAATCATTACCGGGTCGCCGGGGATCATATGGACAAAGGCAAAGGTGAGAAGGGTGATACCGATAAACGTGGGGATAACCAGCCCCAGACGTCGGAGGATGAACTGCAACATAACCCGGATTCTCTCTCATGACGTACCGCCTGGGACGCTACGTCTGTATTGCTCACAAATGTATTTCACCCTTCCAGAGGGAAGGGAAAATGCTTCCCCCTCTCCGGAGAGGAGAGGGGGTCAGGCATAGTACTTATTATTCAACAGAGACGTTTTCGAAGTGGTGTTTGCCCAGCGGATCAACCACGTAGCCTTTCACCTCTTTACGCACCGGCTCGTATACGGTGGAGTGCGCGATGATCAGTGCCGGAGCCTGGTCGTGCATCACTACCTGAGCCTGCTTGTAGAGTTCGATACGCTTGTTGTGGTCTTCTGCTGCACGCGCCGGCTGAATCAGATCTTCAAACGGCTTGTAGCACCAGCGAGAGTAGTTGGAGCCATCTTTCGCTGCCGCGCAGCTGAACAGGGTTGCGAAGAAGTTATCCGGATCCCCATTGTCGCCGGTCCAGCCCATCATGACCGCCTGATGCTCACCCGCTTTGGCGCGTTTCAGATACTCGCCCCACTCGTAGGTAACAATCTTGGCCTGAACGCCGATCTTCGCCCAGTCAGCCTGAATCATCTCCGCCATACGACGCGCGTTCGGGTTGTACGGACGCTGTACCGGCATCGCCCACAGCTCAACGGTAAGGCCTTTATCCTGACCGGCTTCTTTCAGCAGCGCTTTCGCTTTTTCAACGTCGTAGCCGTAATCCTGCACCGCGTCGTTGTAGCCCCACATGGTCGGCGGGATCAGGTTTTTCGCGGCAGTGCCGGCGCCCTGGTAAACCGCTTTGATGATCGCTTCTTTATTCACCGCGTAGGTCAGCGCCTGACGTACTTTTACGTCATCAAACGGCTTCTTCTCGGTGTTGAAAGAGAGGTAACCCACGTTCAGGCCAGCCTGCTCCATCAGGTTGATGTTGGTGTCTTTCTTCATGCGCGCGATGTCGGCCGGGTTCGGGTACGGCATCACCTGACATTCGTTTTTCTGCAGTTTGGCGTAGCGTACAGAAGCATCCGGGGTGATAGAGAACACCAGACGGTCGATCTGCGGCTTGGTGCCCCAGAAGCCTTCGAATGCTTTATAGAGAATGCGGGAGTCTTTCTGGTACTGCTGCAGCTGGAACGGACCGGTACCGATTGGGTTCAGGTCTACTTTCTCCGGCGTGCCGGCTTTCAGCATGTTGTCAGCGTACTCTTTGGACAGAATGGACGCGAAGTCCATCGCCAGGTCAGCCAGGAACGGTGCTTCAGGGCGGGAGAGAACGAACTGGACGGTTTTATCGTCCACTTTTTTCACTTCGGTGATCAGGTCCGGCAGACCCATGCCTTCGAAGTATTCGTAGCTGCCGCCAGAAACTTTATGGTACGGGTTCTGGGCGTTTTTCTGACGGTCAAAAGAGAACACCACGTCGTCAGCGTTGAACTCGCGCGTCGGTTTGAACTCTTTGTTGTCCTGCCACTTCACGCCCTGGCGCAGGTGGAAGGTATAGGTTTTGCCGTCTTCGCTGATTTCCCACTTCTCAGCCAGACCCGGGATCACTTCCGTGGTGCCGATTTTGAACTCAACCAGACGGTTATAAATAGGCACTGAGCTTGCATCATAGGTGGTGCCAGAGGTGAAGAGCTGCGGGTTGAAGCCTTCCGGCGAACCTTCTGAACAGTAAACCAGGGTTTTGGCGTTAACGCTTGCTGCGACAGTCATGGCTACCAGGCTCAGGCCAAACTTCAGCATCCCTGACTTCTTCAAGGAAATACTCATTATTCTGCTCCAATGTGATATGTGTTGTGTTACCCGCCGTCTTCCGACTCGCAGCTGATGCTGGTATCCGAAATACTTGAGGTGGTCCGTCAGACCTTTTTTTGTTTTTTACCCGGTCTGATCGGTGCGCCCGAAAGCGCGAATGAGGACGGGGAATCCTTTCACAATGTCGACGCAGTCGCAGTACAGACTGTCCTTAAAGTGCCCCTCACGCCCTACAATCTGTCAACAGAATGTGAAAACGTCAATACAGGTATCCGGGTTTTACAAGGAGTGTGAGGAATGGCAAACAAAGATTAAAAAAACCTCAAGCGGCTATTCCCAGCAGGGAAATTTATGCTAGCGCCACAATGCCAGAACAATTGTCTGGTTAATTCACTCTGAGCAGTGGTTACCGTTTGCCCAATTTGTGAAAAATTTCTTGAACAATGATGAAGAACTGAACGAATACGATTGAAAAAACGCGGGGTGACAGCGAAATATGCTGAGGCTAACCATAAGTGAAGGTAGTTTTGCAGGTCGCTTTTCATAATAATTTTCAATGAAATATGTCACGAAATGCGAGCCAGACAGCAAAATAAACGATGGAAGTCCGTTTGCACGAAACAGCATGTGCTAAGCCATTGTAGGCAAATAGATTACGCCTGGATAAAAGGGTAGAAGTGTTACAGTGATGTTAAATCATTTTATTCCGGTGGTTCGCATTCTGGGCACTGCCACGCGTAGGGTGGGTAAGCGCAGCGTCTTCACCTTCGGTTACGCGGCAATGGCGGGTGCGCGGGCTTACCCGCCCTACATTACGCAATCTCAGAACTACCACGCGTAGGGTGGGTAAGCGCAGCGCACCCACCTTCGGTTACGCGGCAATGGCGGGTGCGCGGGCTTACCCGCCCTACATTACGCAATCTCATGAGCTACCTCGCGTAGGGTGGGTAAGCGCAGCGCACCCACCGTTCTGCCGCTCGAGTCGAACCTCCTGCCCCCGGAGGTTCTCATCCTCGTTTGCTGCATACGAAAAAGCCCTGCTCATTGAGCAGGGCTTTAAATTTGGTCGGTGATAGAGGATTCGAACCTCCGACCCCTTCGTCCCGAACGAAGTGCGCTACCAGGCTGCGCCAATCACCGAATGCGGGGCGCATATTACTGCGCACCACTTCGAGCGTCAATCCCTTAACCTAAAAAAGCCTTTTGATCGCCTGGAAAGCCAGCAGCATTACTGCGCGGCGGCGGTTTTAGCGGCGTTCACGTGGCACCAGTTGTTGTTCTGGTTGATGCCGCCGTCCGGCGAAGTGTAGCCCAGGCAGCCCAGAATGGTGTCGTACAGCTCAACGTGACGACGCGGTACTTTCATCTCCGCCTCTTTCTTCAGCTTCGCAAACGCCTGCGCGTGGTTAGGGTTCGCCAGATACTTATCCGACATCCATACCATCATCGGCACGCGGAACTGCTCCGGCCGCGCCATATGGCGCGGCGTACCGTGCAGATGCTCGTTATCGTTAATGGATTCACCATGATCCGCCGCATAGAAGACAATCGCCTTCTTATCGCGCACCTGGTCGATCACCTTGTCGATAAAGGTATCTACATAAAGCACTGAGTTATCGTAGGCATTGATAAACTCTTCCCGGCTGCACTTGGTATCCACGTTCACACACTCCGGTGTCCAGCGGGCGTAGCTGCGCGGGTAGCGCTGCACATAGTTATAGTGCGAGCCTTTGGTATGCAGCACGATCAGGTGCTTGCCTTCCGGGTGGTTCTCCAGCGAGTTCTGAACTTCATCTATCAGCAGCATATCGTCTACGGTTTTACCGCGGTTGCGCGGGTCTGCGCCAATCTGCTCGCGATAGGAGATGTTGTCAGCCATTGCGTTGCTGTAGAACCACATCTCGCTCTGCATAGCATACAGGTCTGAACTAAAGCCCAGCTGCTTGAGTACCGCAAAGACGTTCTGCTCTTTCAGAGTACGCTGTGGGTTGTCAGACGCCCCGCCCTGGCGCACAAACATGCAGCGCAGCGACAGCTTGGTGGCGGTATCGCAAGAATAGCCGCGGAACGCCGCCAGATTCGGCTCTTTACCCAGCTTCGGCGTGGTATCACGCTCGTAGCCCAGCATCTCCATATGATCCCAGCGCGTGGTTTCGCCGATGATAAACACCACATAGGTATCATCGAGATCCTCAGACGCGGTATAGGTGAACTTTTTCGCCGGATTCAGCAGGGAGTTGTTATCCGAGGACTCATCCACCTGCGCCCAGGCATACAGCCCCAGCGCGGAAAGCCAGTTCGACGGCAGATAGGAGTTGGCCACCACACCGCCGTAACTCGGCATATCCACGCCTGTCGCGCGCTCTACCTTTTTCTGCTGAATATCCAGCAGGCGAATCGGCGCCCAGACCAGCACACCGGCCAGCACCACCGCCAGCACGCTGCGTACGCGTTGTCCGCGGGTGCGCAGCTGACGCAGCAGAGTGTAACGGCAGCGGTTGTTCCAGATGAACAGCAGCGGCGGTGCGCTAATCAGCACGATCCACAGCGCGAATCCCCAGCCGATCACCTCTTTCGACAGGTCGATATCGGTCGTCATCACCGACGCCACGATGCCATAGCCAATGACCACGTTCAGGAAGGTCATGTAATAGCTGGCCCCGGCCGAGAACAGGACGATAAGCGAGGTCAGCACCTGCCACGCGCGGCGTCCCAGCAGCGAAATCAGGCGAAGTAAGAAGAAGGTTACTAAGACGGTGGCGCAAAGCTCCACTACGGCGGCGAATCCATTCCAGGCAGTAAAATGGTCTACATAACCGTCAAAACGGCGGAAAAACACCGCGATGTTCAAAAACAGGCCGATGTATACCGCAAGCAGAAAACTCAGCTTCTGCTGGGTCATCGATTTTATGTAACTCATGCAAGCAATCCCGGAAAACAGAGAATAACAAATCCACTGCTTTGATATTCAAAGCAATCTTGTGGAAAAAAGTAAGATACGCACAGGAATCAGGAGGATTCAAACGTCAGGCGTGGCTAGTAGACCACAGCGGCGGGGAAAAGTGTCTCAGGAGATTGTGATCCGGCCCATTATTTACAAAGCAGCGGGCCGGATCCGCACTATTTGCTCAACGCGATTGTGAATGCTGTACTCACGAAGTCAGCACGTTCAGCTTCACGTCGATATTGCCGCGCGTGGCATTAGAGTACGGGCAAACGATGTGCGCTTTCTGCACCAGCGCTTCCGCCTCGGCCTGATCGAGGCCCGGCAGATGGATGTTCAGCTGCACTTCAATACCAAAGCCGGTCGGCAACGGACCAATCCCGACCTCGCCTTCGATCCACGCATCCTGTGGGATTTTTGCTTTTTCCTGCGAGGCGACGTGTTTCAGCGCACCAAGGAAACAGGCAGAATAACCGGCGGCGAACAGCTGTTCCGGGTTGGTCGCCTCTCCGCCCATGCCACCCATCTCTTTCGGCACGCCCAGTTTGACATCCAGCACACCGTCAGAGGAGACCGCGCGACCATCGCGCCCGCCTGTTGCTTTAGCCTTCGCGCGGTAAACCACTTTTTCTAAAGACATCGCTTGTTCCTTCTGTTGTGAATGTTCAGAAAGCATAGTCGCGATGCCGCATTCACGCGCTGCAACGCAAAACGCCACGCAATGGCGTGGCGTCAGGAGTAACAGAGAGCGCTATCAGGCGTGCGCGTGGGTGTGGTGCAGCGCTTCGCGATTTGGCTGGCGAATGGTAGTGGAGAGCGCCAGGGAGACAATCAGCAGGGCGAAGATAACCACGAAGGTGACGTAGAAACCACCGAACAGCGAGGCGATAAGCGAACCGCAGATGCTGCCGATCCCGAAGCCGAGATAAATCACGCCGTAGTTTTTCGCCAGGTTGTTCAGACCGAAGAACTCGCTCACCAGCGACGGGTAAACGGTAATGGTGCCGCCAAAGTTGAAGGCAACGCAGGCAATGGCCGCGAAGAACGAGACGGCGTTCAGCGGGGCGAACAGCAGGGCCGCCATCCCAATCAGGGAGATCACCTGGCCGATAGTAATCACACGGATACGGGCCATTTTATCGGAGAGAATACCCAGCACCAGGCGACCGCTCAGGTTAGCAATGGAGATAACGGTAACGGCATTGGCGGCGTCCATCGCGCTGAGCTTCACCATGCCCTGGGCAATATCTTTCGCCACGCCAATCACATACAGGCCGGACATACAGGCGGTGAGGAACATCAGAGCCAGCATCCAGTACTGCGGTTTACGCATCGCTTCCGCCAGGGTGAAGTCCTGCGCGGTCTGGCCGTTAGCACTGGTGACCGGCTGCAGCGGCGCATCTTTCATCATGAAAGCACCGAAGACGATCATGGCTGCCACCAGAACGCCCCAGACGATAAAGGTTTGCTCCAGCCCGACGGCATCCAGCAGCCAGGTGTTGATGAATTTGAAACCGAGGCTGCCAAGGCCGTAAGAGCCGATAGCGAACGCGGA
The DNA here is from genome assembly GCF_000696575.1 of Siccibacter colletis. Classification (GTDB taxonomy): domain Bacteria; phylum Pseudomonadota; class Gammaproteobacteria; order Enterobacterales; family Enterobacteriaceae; genus Siccibacter; species Siccibacter colletis. Next base: position 191,194 of record NZ_JMSQ01000008.1, read on the forward strand.
AACCAGACCTTTACGCTCCGGGAACCACTTCACGCAGTTGGAGAGCGTCAGCAGATAACCTGCCCCGTCTGCCAGACCCATCAGCAAGCCGGCGCATAACCAGAGCATCAGCAGGTTTTGCGAGTGCGCGGTGAGAAACAGTCCCAGGCCGAGCAGCAGCCCGGACGCGATAGTCACGCGTTTTACGCCAAAGCGTTCCTGCAGCTTACCGGCGACCGATGAGGAAAGCGCCAGCCCGAGGCTTAACAGGCCGAAGGAAAAGGCCACCTGACTTACCGGCGCGTCGAGTTTTTCCGACAGCGCGCCGTTGAACAGGCTCCAGGTATAGACAGAACCCAGCGCGAACTGGGTGATAATGGTTCCGATAAGGGTCAACCAGCGAGTACGGTTTGCAGTGGATGAGATGTTCATAACGGTATTCCTGTAAGGAAATTAACTGTCCTTACAATAGCGAAGGGTATTTACGCGCGGGGTAAAAACGGCATGAGATGCCTCAGCGACGGAATGAAATGCATCTGAGCGGGAATGAATGACCTTGTCAGCGGCACAACGATTTTGATAGTGAGCACACACTATCAATGAGAGGGTTGTTAACGTTGCGATCTGTCCGTAACGCAAATGTTATCAGACGGGGCGGAAGCGGCCCCGTACAGGTACACGCCTTCGTATTAACGCAGCCAACTCAGATTTTCTTTAGTTTCTCGCGCTTCGCCGCTATGCTTGCGCGAAAAATCGCGTAAAATCTCGACAATATTAACGTGTAATTTAATGCTTACCGCATAAAAGTTAGCGAGTGTTCACATCAAATAGCGTGGACCTGGCAACCGCGGTGACAGGTATCTTTCGCGCGCTACCGCATAATTCGTCAATCTACCGGCTGCGGGGGCGTCTACGTTTCATTAACCACGCACCAATAACAATAAAACCGATACCCACCGGGCGAGCGACCCCTGCGGACCAGGATCGGAGGAGATGGCATGACGAAGTTGATCCCCTTTTCGCAAGACGCACTGATGGAACGGCCCTACAGCATGACGGGCGTCGCACTGGATGATGAAGATCTTTCTGAAGAGCTGGCGCTGCTGGGCCAGCTTACCCGCTGGCGTGAATCCGCTGGCCTGAGCCGGGCGCAGGTTGCTGAGCGCATGGGCGTTAAGCCGCCGGCAATATCGCGTCTTGAACGCAACATTACCCGCGCCACCTGGAATACGCTGCGCCGCTACGCCGAGGCCTGCGGAGTAAAAATAGCCCTGACAAACCGCCAGTAAGGCCGCCGGCGCGGTTTAAAACTTCGCGCTGAGACCAAGGTTGTAGATAAACGGGTCGCCGCTGTCGGTCGTGCCGTCGCTTTGTGACAGCGAGGTCCAGGCGGCAACGTGGCGAGTCAGCGGCATGTCTACGCCAACGCTCACATCCACCCAGGTTTCATACTGGCTGCTGGTCGGTACCAGATGCAATCCGGCCTGGGACTGCCACACATTTTCGCCAAACGGCTGGTTATAGCTGACCTGCGCCCACGGGCGCACCGGGCCCAAGAAGGAATCGACCCGCCAGCCCAGCGTGCTGACCGGGGCCAGCAGATCGCCGTCGCTGTCGTACATCGCCGTACTGCTGCCATCCCGGCGCCAGCCAGCCACCGGGCCGGTGGTAATGCGCCGCGTCACCGGGATGCTTAACCCGGCGCTGGATTGCGCCGGGTGCGCTGCGTCAAAGGCTCGCTGCCGGGAATCAATGCGCTCTGCGAGAATATCTTCATAGCGGGGTTGGTGATCGCTGTCCCAGGTATACCGTGCCGCAGTATCACTCTGTGTGCTGTCAGCGATATATTCCTGTTGCCATGCATACGCGCCCTGGCTGACAGCCAGGCACCACAATATCAACACCCTGCACGTCTGCGCGGGGCGGCCACTGCGAAAATGCGTAATCATTAAAGCGACTCCAGAAAAGAGCCGGATCCGGCGGTTAGTTTTGATTTTTAGTCGGGCATGGGGATATCCCTGCATTAACTATTGTCTCTTTATCAGACACGTCAAGCCGGGGAAAACAGAATTTCACCGTCGCGTAACCATAAGGAAAGACACGCCGATGCAACGATGCGGATGGGTCACCCAGGACCCGCTTTATATCACCTACCACGACACCGAATGGGGCGTGCCGCAACGCGATGAACATGCGCTGTTTGAGATGATCTGCCTCGAAGGCCAGCAGGCGGGTCTGTCATGGATTACCGTATTGAAAAAGCGGGAAAATTACCGCCGCTGCTTCTGTCAGTTCGACCCGCAAAAGGTGGCCGCTCTCCAGCCGGAGGATGTTGATCGCCTGGTGCAGGACGCGGGCATCATTCGCCATCGCGGCAAGATTGAAGCCATCATTACCAACGCCCGCGCCCTGCTGGCAATGCAGCAAAACGGCGAATCATTTTCAGATTTTGTCTGGGGTTTCGTTGATCACCAGCCGCAGCTGACGCAGGCCACCACCCTCGGCGAAATCCCGGCCACCACGCCCGTTTCCGACGCGCTCTCAAAAGCGCTGAAAAAACGCGGATTTAAGTTTGTGGGCTCTACCATCTGCTACTCCTTTATGCAGGCCTGCGGATTAGTGAACGATCACATCACTTCCTGTCACTGCCATCCCGGGAACGGGAAATGATCCGCGCCGCGCGCAGCGACGATCTGCCCGCGCTGCTGGAGCTGTGGCTGGTCAGCACCACCCAGGCTCACCCCTTTATCGACGAGAGCTACTGGCTGGAAAGTCTTGGCCTGGTGCGCGAAGTATATCTGCCCGGCGCGCAAACCTGGGTGTGGGAAGAGAATGGGCTGAAGGGCTTTATCAGCGTGATGGACGCGCGCTTTATCGGCGCACTGTTTGTCGCCCCTGACGCGCTATCACAGGGCATCGGCAAGGCGCTGATACGCCACGTCATGGCGCGCTTTCCAGACCTGAGCCTTGAGGTGTATCAGAAAAACACACGGGCGGTGCACTTCTATCACCGCCAGGGCTTCCGCATTGAGGAGAGCGCCTGGGAGAATGAAACCCACCACCCGACGTGGATTATGCGCTGGCAGGCGGATCAAACGCCGTAACGTTTAACGCTGGCCCGGTGTATTTTTCCATCCACACCAGCGAAGAGTTCGCCGCGCAGCCGTTCGCCAGCCGTGACGAGGGAATGTCGCGCGTCAGCACGTTCACCGCCCCGTTTTTGCATAGCCCGCCGTTTTGCGCATCGAGATCCGGCCAGGCCCCCTGATGGATACAAATGGTTCCCGGTCGGATACCGTCGGTGATCACCGCCCCGGCCAGCACCTGCCCGCGATCGTTCCACACCCGCACCACGTCACCCGCTTTAATGCCGCGCTGGCGCGCATCGTCCGGATGCAGCGTCAGCGGCTCGCGGCCCGCTACGGCATACTGCTCGCGCAGGTGCGCGTAGTTAAGCTGGCTATGCAGACGGTGCGCCGGGTGCGAGGAGAGCAGCTCCAGCTGGCCCGGCTGTGCATTACCGTGCCACTCATCGGGCGGCATCCAGCTCGGATGCGGAGGGCAGTCGGTATAGCCGAATGCGGCGATGCGCTCGGAGTAGATTTCGATTTTACCGCTCGGCGTTGACAGCGGATTAGCCTGCGGATCGGCGCGAAACGCGGCGAAGCGAACAAACTGCGCATTCTTTTCGCTCTCCGGCATCTCAATCAGTTCGTTGGCCGCCCAGAAGTCGGCGAATGGCGGGAGCGTCACACCCTGCGCTGCACCGCGCTCATTCGCGATGTTATAGAAGGTTTCCAGCCACGCCAGCTCATCTTTGCCTTCGGTAAAACGCTGCATACCGCCGGTTTCCCAGCGCTCGCTCAGTTCGGCAAAAATATCAAAATCATTACGCGCTTCACCCTGCGGCGGCACCACCTGCTTCATCGGCACCAGATGCTGGTTGCTGTAGTCGCCGGTCATGGTGAGATCGTTGCGCTCGAATGAGGTCGTAATCGGCAGCACGATGTCCGCATGGCGCGCCGCTGCGGTCCAGAAGCATTCTGAGATCACCACCAGCTCTGGCTTCTGCCAGGCGCGGATCAGGCGGTTGGTATCCTGATGATGGGTAAAGTTGGCTCCGCCCGCCCACCAGATGAAGCGCAGATCCGGGAAGTGCTTATCGAGGCCGTTATGCTGGTACGCGCCGCCGGGGTTTTCCAGCGCTTCAACGATGCGCGCCACCGGGATTTTCTCTACCGCGTCGATGCCATCCTTCACGCTTCCCTGCATTGAGGCCAGCACCGCGGCGCGGCGCGTCGGGTTACCGCCGTTAGCGAAATGATAAGACAGCCCGAAGCCGCCGCCCGGCGTACCGATCTGCCCGAGCATCGCCGCCAGCGTCACCAGCATCCAGTGTTTCTGCTCGCCGTACTGCTGGCGCTGCATTCCCCAGCCTGCCATCAGGATGGTGCGGTTTTCATGGAACAGTTTTGCCAGCTCACGGATTTTTGCTTCCGGAATACCGCAGATCGGTGCCGCCCAGGCCGCATCTTTTGCCACGCCGTCGCTGGTCCCGGTCAGGTAGTCGGCGAACCGGTCATAACCGTGGGTGCAGGCCGCAAGAAATTCGCGATCGTGCCAGCCGTTTTCCACCAGCGTATGGGCGATGCCCAGCATCAGCGCCACGTCGGTGCCCATATGCGGGGCCAGCCATTCCATGCTGTCGCCAAAGAAGTCGACGGTTTCGGAACGCATCGGGTCGATGCAGATCAGTTTCTTACCGCTGCGCTTGAGCTTTTCAAACCAGCCGATGCCCTGCTCGTCTGAGGCGTTCCAGGCAATCTTCAGGGTATTGAGCGGATTGGCGCTCCACAACACCACCACATCGCTGTGCTCCAGCACCAGCGGCCAGCTGGTCTGCTGCTGATAAACTTCGTTACCGCCCACCACGTAGGGCATGATCACCTGCGCGGCACCGGTGGAGTAATCGCCCAGGTGACCGGTATAGCCGCCCGCCAGACTCATGTAGCGCTGCAGCAGCGTCGCCGCTTTATGAAATACCCCGTTGGAGCGCCAGCCGTATGACCCGGCAAAAATGGAGGCCGGCCCAAAGTTGTCGCGGATGCGGCGATGCTGGGTATCAATCAGCTCCAGCGCCTCGTCCCAGCTGATGCGCACGTACTCATCGTCTCCGCGCACCCCCTGCGGCTTATCCGGCGACGCGAGAAAGCCCTTGCGCGCCATCGGGTAGCGCACGCGGGTTTTGCTGTGTACCTGGTCCGGGACCGCGGTTTGCAGCGAATTAAGATGACGGCTCTCCAGCGCACCACGGGAAGCGATAACGCGCTCGCCGTCGGTTTCGACCAGCATGGGTCCCCAGTGGGCGGCGGTTAATACCGGTTTAGAAGATGATGAATTAGCCAAAACGCGCTCCTGAGTAACGTATGCAGGCGAAGGCGGCGCGATACCGCACTCTTTATGGTTCATTGTCCGCGGTGCTGACAGACGTTGCGCCTGCACCAGCAATCAGAACGAACTTACAAATTAAGACGAAAGGCATGAATTTTCATCACATTTACAGGGCATAATCAACCGCCGCTTTAAAGGTGGTTTAGCAAAATAAGTAATTAAGGAAAAACGATGAAAAAACGTGTGGTTATTATTGCTGCTGCGATCAGCGGCGCGCTGGCCCTTTCTGGCTGTACTACTAACCCCTACACCGGCGAACGTGAAGCGGGTAAATCCGGCATCGGCGCAGGTCTGGGGTCGCTGGTTGGCGCGGGCGTAGGCGCACTCTCCTCCTCCAAAAAAGACCGCGGCAAGGGCGCGCTGATTGGCGCAGCGGCAGGCGCGGCGCTGGGCGGCGGTGTCGGTTACTACATGGACGTGCAGGAAGCAAAACTGCGCGACAAAATGCAGGGAACCGGCGTGAGCGTGACGCGAAATGGCGACAACATCATCCTTAACATGCCGAACAACGTCACCTTCGACAGCAGCAGCGCCACCCTGAAACCGGCGGGCGCCAATACCCTCACTGGCGTAGCGATGGTGCTGAAAGAGTACCCGAAAACCGCCGTTAACGTAGTGGGTTACACCGACAGCACCGGTGGTCAGGATCTGAACATGCGCCTGTCGCAGCAGCGTGCCGACTCCGTTGCCAGTGCGCTGATCACCCAGGGCGTGGCATCCAACCGCCTGCGCACTTCCGGCCTTGGCCCGGCGAATCCGATCGCCAGCAACAGCACGGCAGAGGGCAAAGCCCAGAACCGCCGCGTTGAGATCACCTTAAGCCCGCTTCAGTAAGGCGTAGCGCCGTTCGCCCGTCGGCGGGCGGCCGCTTCCCGCGTTAATTCCCCGTCGTACTTTCATCCCGCGCGCAGAAAGGCTTATTATTCAAAATTATGCCTGACATCCGCGACAGGCGACGACGAGGACCGCCATGACCCGAACCCGCCCGACCATCAGCGATGTCGCCAGAGCGGCAAAGACCGGTAAAACCAGTATTTCCCGCTATCTGAACGGCGAAAAGCATCTGCTGTCGCAGGCGCTGCTGGCGCGCATTGAACAGGCGATTGCGGACCTCGACTACCGCCCGAATCAGATGGCGCGCGGCCTGAAGCGTGGCCGTACCCGGCTCATTGGCCTGATCATCGCCGATATCACCAACCCCTACTCCGTGGACGTGCTGAGCGGTATCGAAGCAGCCTGCCGTGAAAAAGGCTTTACCCCGCTGGTGTGTAACACCAACAACGAGGTAGACCAGGAGCTGCACTATCTCGACCTGCTGCGCAGCTACCAGGTAGAGGGCATCGTGGTGAACGCGGTCGGAATGCGCGAGGAGGGACTGAACCGCCTCCAGCAGTCGGCGCTGCCGATGGTGCTTATCGACCGCAAAATCCCGGACTTCGCCTGCGACGTCGTAGGGCTGGACAATACCCAGGCCGCCACCACCGCCACCGAACACCTGGTCAGCCAGGGATTTGAAGCGATGCTGTTCCTCAGCGAACCGCTCGGCACCGTCAATACGCGTCGTGAGCGCCTCGCCGCCTTCCACCATACTCTGAGCCATCATCCTGGCGTCATCGCGCAGAACGCAGAAGTCACGCTGCACGACAGCGAACGGCTGGACAACGCCCTGCGTCAGTTCCATACCGCGCATCGGGGGATGCGCAAGGCGGTGATCACCGCGAACGGTGCGCTGACGCTGCAGGTCGCTCGCGCTCTGAAGCGCATCGGGCTGCACTGGGGGGCTGATATTGGCCTGCTGGGCTTTGACGAGCTGGAATGGGCAGAGCTGGCCGGCGTCGGGATCACCACCCTGAAACAGCCCACCTGGCAGATGGGCTATGCCGCGCTGGAGCAGGTGGTGAAGCGTATCGAAGGCAGTCAGGACGCGGTACGCGAACAGGTCTTCTCCGGCGAGCTCATCGTGCGCGGCTCCACGTCTCGCTGACACACGCCCCGTGACGGCGATCATAAATTCGGCATCCCATCCTTCTCTTTGGAACCGGTTCCATCTAGCGTAATAGTTAATGTTACCCAGATGTAAACGCGCCGGAGATACCGATGCCGAGAGAAATTATTGTTGTTACAGCCGCTTATGGAACCGATCGCATTCAGGCAGCGGGTGGCCAGGGCAACCTGCTGCCGATCATCGCCGACGCCGGTGCCGACGGCGTAGAAATCCGCCGCGAACTGCTTAGTGCTGCGGAACTCGATACGCTGCCCGCGCTTGGGCAGAGCATTATTCAGCGCGGGCTATTCGCCTGCTATTCCGCCCCGGAACCGCTGTGCGCGCCCGACGGTAAACTCAACCCGGCCTTGCCCGCCCTGCTAGGCGAAGCCGCGCAGCTAAACGCCCGCTGGCTGAAAGTCTCTCTCGGCCACTTCCACACCGCCGCCTCACTCGCCCCGCTGAAAGGCTGGCTGGCGCAGTACAGCGTGGCGCTGGTGGTGGAGAACGATCAGACCGAATGCGGCAGGCTTGACCCGATGCAGCGTTTTCAGACCGCGGTTACGGCTCAGGCGCTGCCGGTGACGCTCACCTTCGATATGGCCAACTGGCTATGGGTGGGCGATGCTCCGCACGAGGCCGCGCGCCAGCTCGCCCCGCTGGTGAGCTATATCCACGTCAAAGCTGCCGTACCGCATCACTATCACTACCGCGCCGTGGCGCTGGATGACGCCACCGCCGAATGGCGCGATCTGCTGCGCCTGCTGCCGGTTGACGCGCCGCGCGGCATCGAGTTTCCGCTGGAAGGCCGCGATCTGACCGCCGTCACCCGCCATTACGTCAATGTGCTACGCGAGGAGTAAGCGATGCATAACTCACTGGATGTCATCACCCTGGGCGAAGCGATGGCGATGTTCGTCGCTACCGAAACCGGGGATCTCGCTGAGGTGGAGCACTTTATTAAACGCGTTGCCGGGGCAGAGCTGAACGTGGCGACCGGGCTGTCCCGCCTCGGCCTGAAGGTGAGCTGGGTCAGCCGCGTAGGCAATGATGTGCTCGGCCAGTTCGTGCTTAACAGCCTCGAAAAAGAGCGCATTTCAACCCAGGGCGTCACCATCGACGACCGTTATCCGACCGGTTTTCAGCTTAAATCAAAGGTTGAAGATGGAACCGATCCCAGCGTGGCCTATTTCCGCAAAGGGTCTGCCGCCAGCCACCTTAGCACGGACGATTTCAACGCGCCGCTGTTCTACAGCGCCCGCCATTTGCACCTGAGCGGCGTGGCCGCTGCGCTGTCGTCCAGCTCGCTTGAACTGCTCAACCATGCGGCGCGGGCCATGAAATCCCAGGGCAAAACCATCTCCTTCGACCCCAACCTGCGCCCGGTGCTGTGGGAGAGCGAGGCCACCATGATCCGTGAACTCAACCAGCTGGCGTTTCAGGCCGACTGGGTTCTGCCGGGCCTGAAAGAGGGCACTATCCTCACCGGGCAGAGCACGCCGGAGGGGATCGCTGATTTTTATCTCGAACGCGGCGTCCAGCTGGTGGTGCTGAAAACCGGCACTGACGGCGCCTGGTATAAAACCGCCCGTGGCGAGCAGGGCGCAGTGGCGGCGATCAACGTCGATAACGTGGTGGATACCGTCGGCGCGGGCGATGGCTTCGCGGTCGGCGTCATCAGCGCCCTGCTGGAAGGAAAAACCGTTGAACAGGCCGTGGTGCGCGGCAACCGTATCGGCGCACTGGCGATACAGGTACCCGGCGACAGCGAAGGACTGCCGACCCGTGAACAGCTTGGCGAGGCATAACAACATCACCCGCCAGTAACCTTTTACCGTGCATCGGCCTCTGCCCTACAGCCCGGTTCGATGCTGCCCGCAACCTGCGAGGAAAGACGATGAAAAGCGCAACAAATGCAGCAAAACGCTGGTGGTATATCATGCCCATCGTGTTTATCACCTACAGCCTGGCCTATCTGGATCGCGCCAACTTCAGCTTCGCCTCGGCTGCCGGGATCAACGAGGATCTGGGTATCACCAAAGGGATCTCCTCCCTGCTCGGCGCCCTGTTCTTCCTGGGCTATTTCTTCTTTCAGATCCCCGGGGCGATCTACGCCGAGCGCCGCAGCGTGCGCAAACTGATCTTCGTGTGTCTGATCCTGTGGGGCGGCTGCGCCTCACTGACCGGCGTGGTGAATAATATCCCGCTGCTGGCCGCCATCCGCTTTATCCTCGGCGTGGTCGAGGCGGCCGTGATGCCGGCGATGCTGATCTACATCAGCAACTGGTTTACCAAATCAGAGCGTTCACGCGCCAACACCTTCCTGATCCTCGGCAACCCGGTGACGGTGCTGTGGATGTCGGTAGTCTCGGGCTATCTGATTCAGGCTTTCGGCTGGCGTGAAATGTTTATCATCGAAGGCATCCCCGCGGTGCTGTGGGCCTTCTGCTGGTGGGTACTGGTGAAAGACAAACCGGCGCAGGTCGGCTGGCTGTCAGTGCAGGAAAAGGCGGCGCTACAGGCGCAGCTGGAGAAAGAGCAGCAGGGCATCAAAGCGGTGCGTAACTACAGCGAAGCCTTCCGGTCGCGTAACGTAGTGCTGCTGTGCATGCAGTACTTCGCCTGGAGCATCGGCGTTTACGGCTTCGTGCTGTGGCTGCCGTCGATTATCCGCAGCGGCAGTGAAAATATGGGCATGGTGGAAGTCGGCTGGCTGTCCGCCGTGCCGTATCTGGCCGCCACCATCGCCATGATCGTCGTCTCCTGGGCCTCGGACAAAATGCAGAACCGTAAGCTGTTCGTCTGGCCGCTGCTGCTGATTGGCGCGCTGGCGTTCATCGGCTCCTGGGCCGTTGGCGCGGACCACTTCTGGATCTCCTATACCCTGCTGGTCATTGCCGGCGCGGCGATGTATGCCCCTTACGGCCCGTTCTTTGCCATCATCCCGGAGATGCTGCCGAAAAACGTGGCGGGTGGCGCGATGGCACTGATCAACAGCATGGGCGCGCTCGGCTCATTCGTGGGCTCCTGGGTAGTGGGTTACCTGAACGGGTCAACCGGCAGCCCGTCAGCATCCTATATATTTATGGGGGTGGCGCTTTTTGCCTCGGTATGGCTTACTTTGATTGTTAAGCCTGCGACAAATCAGGCACTTCCCGCAGGCGCTCGCCACGCATAAGACGTGGGCGGCTATGTGCCGCCCCGCTATCTCTTCTCACTTAATCGATCTACGGAGTACCGCATGAAGCCGTCCGTTATCCTCTACAAAGCGCTGCCAGATGACCTGCTTGCCCGCCTGGAGCACCATTTCACCGTCACCCGGGTAGACGACCTCAGCCCGGAAACCGTCGCGCAGCACGCCGACGCCTTTGCCAGCGCCGAAGGGCTGCTGGGATCGAGTGAAAAAGTGGATAGCGCGCTGCTGGAAAAAATGCCCGGACTGCGGGCCACCTCGACGGTTTCCGTGGGCTACGACAACTTTGATGTCGACGCGCTCAACCAGCGTGGCATTTTGCTGATGCATACCCCCACCGTGCTGACCGAAACCGTGGCCGATACCATGATGACGCTGGTGCTCGCCACCGCCCGCCGTGCGCTGGAGGTGGCCGACCGCGTGAAAAACGGCGAGTGGACCGGCAGCATTGGCCCGGACTGGTTCGGCATTGATGTGCACCATAAAACGCTCGGTATCGTCGGGATGGGCCGTATCGGCCTGGCGCTGGCCCAGCGCGCGCACTTCGGCTTCAGCATGCCGGTGCTGTACAACGCCCGCAGCCATCACCGTGAAGCGGAAGAGCGCTTCAATGGCCGCTACTGCGATCTGGACACCCTGCTCGCCGAGTCCGACTTTGTCTGCGTGGTGCTGCCGCTGACCGAGGAAACGCGCCATAAATTCGGCAAAGCGCAGTTTGCGCGTATGAAAAACTCGGCCATTTTCATCAATGCCGGGCGCGGCCCGGTGGTTGATGAACAGGCGCTCATTGAGGCGCTCAAATCGGGCGAAATCCATGCCGCCGGGCTGGATGTGTTCGAGCAGGAACCGTTGCCGGCAGACTCGGAGCTGCTGAAATTACCTAACGTGGTGGCGCTGCCGCATATCGGTTCCGCCACCCACGAGACGCGCTACAACATGGCAGCCTGCGCCGTGGATAACCTGATCGACGCGCTGCAGGGCAAGGTGGAGAAAAACTGCGTAAATCCGCAAGTTTTGAAATAACAGTGCGTTAACGAGGGCTCCACTGGCCGCGGACCCTCAATTTTTCCTTTTCTTTTCTGTTCTGCGAGTCCGCTTCCAGGGTTTCACGCCCCTGCGTATCTGCAAATCGTTCCCCGCCTGTTAACCTATTTGCCAAACAGGGACGGGGATTGATAGTATGGTGAATGAAAAATGGACGCCCCATACGCGCCTTTACGTAGTAAAACAACTGGTGCTGAACGGCAAGGTTCGTACTACCGGCAGCGCGCTACGCCATGCGCTCGCCGCAGGCTATCGCGAGCCGGTACTACAGCAGATGTGTGACGTCATTTTGCGTCTGCAGCCCGATGACTTTTATAAAAGCATGACGACACTGGCCGATCACAGGATTTGGCAGGACGTCTGGCATGGTCATGACGGTGACACAGCGCTTTATATCAAACTGACCGTCATAGACGATCTGTTAATCGTCTCTTATAAGGAGCTATGAATGAAATGTCCGGTCTGCGGCGGTGCAGAACTCATTCATGACACCCGCGATATTCCCTGGGTCTATAAAGGCCAGCAAAGCCTGTTGCCCGCTATTACCGGTGACTATTGTCCTTGTTGCGGGGAAATCATCCTCGATGAAGAACAAAGCAATCGCTATGCACGGGCTATCCGCGAAGCGAAAAAAGCGATAAATGCCCGGCACATCGATCCGGCATTTATCGCCCGGATACGGCAAAAAATGGCGCTGGACCAGCGAGAAGCAGCCGCGCTTTTTGGTGGTGGGGCTAATGCATTCTCACGCTATGAAACCGGCAAAACGCAGCCGCCACTGGCAATGATTAAACTCTTCAAGCTGCTGGATAAGCACCCCGAGCTGATGGCGGAGGTCAAAACGCTGTAATAAAAAAGGGCCGCATTTGCGGCCCTTTTCACAGCGCTTACGCGATTACTGCATCGCGTTGGTAGCGGTAGTATACGCCTGCGTAAAGGCGCGGTGCTGTTCAGCCAGCGGGCCGATCAGCGTGTTGTACTGGCTCGCCTGTTCGGAGGTCGGGAACTGAATGCCGTTGGCTACAAAGCCAACCTGGGTTCCCTGCTGGGCGATAAAATCACCGACCTGCACCAGCTGCTGGGTGAAGGTCTGCGCGGCCGGGATCAGCGGCTGCATGGCGTTGGCCGGCGCGGTCACGACTTTATCGTAAGCCTTATCATAAACCGGCTTAAGTTCTTCATTCTGCTTCAGGCCGCTGCGGGCGTTGTCGGCCTGCATTTTTGCGCTCTGCAACTGCTGGCTCAGCACGTTGAGGGAACCGTTCGCCTGACGCAGCGCGTCGCGCTGGGTCATGTAATCCTGCGGCACACGAATACCGTTCACGCTCTCTACCACCGGACGAATACCGGCATCCATCGCCTGATTCAGCTGCTGCGAGTAGCCGTACAGAATGGCGTAATCAGAGACGAACGGGCCAAACTGTTTTTTCTGATCGGCAGTCAGGGTGGGGAGACGCTCACCGCTGCGCATCACGCTATTTTGCAGAAAATCGATAAACGCTTTGCGCTGATCGCCTTCCTTATCAAAGCACCCACTCAGACTCACTACCATCAGCAACGCCGCAATCGGCGCGAACCAGCGAGAGCAGGACTTACCTGTCGCCATTTTTATACTCCTTTCAACCGTATTGGCGGCACGCGTGTGCCTTTAACGCCCACAAGAATAGTCCAGGTGGGGCCTCACATGATACCCCTTCAGGCAACTCTTTTCCCGCCGTACACCATGTGCGCGGATCATTAACAATCCTGTGAGGCGATGTTCAGAGGAACCAAGGATCTTTCCCGATCCTTATGCATCATTTATATGATGATTTACAAAAAAATTCTCAGGCAGCCTCGTTCTTGATTATTCAATCGGTTATATCGATCGCATCTGCATGATCAGGCACTGGTTGTGCATAAAATGCTGTTTTAGATCAAATTTATTTTCGCTGTGACCTGTGATCGTTTTTTTACCGACTATTCTTAAATGGCTTCTTAGTTGTTCACGTTCCCGCGGTGTGAGGTATGAGGAGTTCTCAATGGAATATAAAGAGCCTATAGCTGAGTTGTTGAGTAGTCTGGAACAGATTGTTTTTAAAAGTGAATCCGATACGCTTGTTCGCACACAAAAGCCTGCATCCCTGACAGAATTCGAACAGGTTCGAAAGAGTACAGGCCTGAAAATAGATGATTTCGCACGTGCGATGGGAGTGAGCGTGTCAATGGTGAAAGAGTGGGAATCGAAGCGTGTAAGACCCTCTTCTACCGAGCTGAAACTCATGCGCCTGATTCAGGCGAATCCGCGTCTCAGCAAGCAGTTAATGGATTAATTTGTCGTACCGGTTCTTCATGAAACCCCGCCTGCGCGGGGTTTTGCGTTTTCTGAGCGAAAAAAAACCCGCCGTGAGGCGGGCGAACTTAGTGAAATGACCGTTTGCTGTAGCAAACTTTTGATTATGTAGTTGTCATGTCAGGCACGATATCAGCAGCTGTCAGACAGGATGCAGTGGTCTGTTGACGCCGCATTTCGGGTTACCCCTGCTTTATCTGCTCCGCCCTGGCTGAAGGCGGTTTACCTGAACACGATGGCTATTTTACCCGCCGCGCCGCCAACAAAAATTAGTTGAAGCCGTAGCAGGGGCCAATTAAACGCGCCCCGGTGCCAGATTAGGAATACGGCGGGGATATGACGACGAAAAAAAACCCGCATTACGCGGGTTTTTCGTGTGGCAGGCCGTTACTGCAGGATGGAGATATCCGCCACCTGCAGGAACAGCTCGCGCAGCTTAGCCAACAGGGTCAGGCGATTAATACGCACCTGCTGATCCTCTGCATTTACCATCACCTTCTCGAAGAACTCATCCACCGGCTCGCGCAGCGAGGCCAGTTCGATCAGCGCATCCTGATAGCGTCCTTCCGCGAACAGCGGTTGCAGCTTGTCACGCATCACTGACACCTGCATCGCCAGACGGATTTCCGCATCGTCTTTCAACACCGACGCGTGCACCGTATCGTTCAGCGTTTCAACCGACTTCGCGAGGATGTTAGACACGCGCTTGTTGGCCGCAGCCAGCGCAGACGCTTCTTCCAGAGTGCGGAAGTGGGACACGGCTTTCATGCGCGCATCGAAATCTGCCGGACGGGTCGGACGACGCGCCAGCACCGCCTGGATGGTGTCCACGGTGTAGCCCTCTTCCTGATACCAGGCGCGGAAGCGGCCCAGCATAAAGTCGATGACGTCATCGGTAACGTTCGCATTGCTGAGTTTGCTACCGTAAAGGCGCACCGCTTCTTCGGTCAGGGTCTGCAGATCGAGCGGCAGGTTTTTCTCAACGATGATGCGCAGCACGCCCAGCGCGGCGCGGCGCAGCGCGAACGGGTCTTTATCCCCTTTCGGATGCTGACCGATACCGAAGATCCCCGCCAGGGTATCCATCTTATCGGCAATCGCCACAGCACAGGCTACCGGGTTGGATGGCAGGTCGTCACCCGCAAAGCGCGGCTGGTACTGCTCGTTGAGCGCCACCGCCACGTCTTCGGCTTCGCCGTCGTGACGCGCGTAGTGCATGCCCATCACGCCCTGGGTGTCGGTGAACTCGAACACCATGTTGGTCATCAGGTCACACTTGGAGAGCAGCCCGGCGCGGGTGGCATGATTCACGTCCGCCCCAATCTGACCCGCAATCCAGCCGGCCAGCGCCTGGATACGGTCGGTTTTATCGCGCAGGGTACCCAGCTCTTTCTGGAACAATACGGTTTCCAGACGCGGCAGATGATCTTCCAGCCGTTTTTTACGGTCGGTATTGAAGAAGAACTCCGCATCCGCCAGACGCGGACGTACGACCTTCTCGTTACCAGAGATAATCTGATGCGGATCTTTGGATTCGATGTTGGCGACGAAAATGAAGTTCGGCAGCAGTTTGCCGTCGTTGCCGTAGACCGGGAAATACTTCTGGTCGCCCTTCATGGTGTAGACCAGCGCTTCCGCCGGCACCGCGAGGAATTTTTCCTCGAAGGTGGCCGTCAGCACCACCGGCCACTCCACCAGCGACGCGACCTCTTCCAGCAGGCTGTCGCTGAGATCGGCATTACCGCCAATCTGGCGCGCTGCGGCTTCCGCGTCTTCTTTGATTTTAGCTTTGCGCAGTTCGTAGTCGGCGATGACTTTGCCGCGCTCCAGCAGAATTTGCGGGTACTGATCGGCATTATCGATAGTGAACTCCGGCTCGCCCATAAAGCGGTGGCCACGGATCACGCGGTCGGACTGAATACCCAGAATCGTGGCCGGGATCAGCGCATCGCCCAGCAGCAGGGTCACGGTATGTACCGGACGCACAAACTGTACGTCTGACGCGCCCCAGCGCATCAGTTTCGGGATTGGCAGCTTCGCCAGCGAGGTGGCAATCATGTTCGGCAGCAGTGTCTGGGCGCTTTCGCCTTTCACGTGCGCGCGATAGACCAGCCACTCGCCTTTGTCGGTCACCAGACGGTCGGCCTGGTCAACGGTGATACCGCAGCCGCGCGCCCAGCCTTCCGCTGCTTTGCTCGGTTTACCTTCAGCATCAAAGGCCGCAGAAACCGCCGGGCCACGTTTTTCTACTTCGCGATCCGGCTGGGACGCCGCCAGGTTTGCGACTTTCAGCGCCAGACGGCGCGGCGCGGCAAACCACTTCACCTCACCGTGGGCAAGGCCCGCAGCGTCAAGTTCAGCGGTAACGTTGGCAGCAAAGGACTCAGCCAGGCTGCGCAGGGCTTTTGGTGGCAGCTCTTCAGTGCCAATTTCCACCAGAAAGGTTTTTTCAGACATGGCAGCCTCTTATTTGTTCTTGTTGCACATCGGGAAGCCGAGGGCTTCGCGGGAAGCGTAATAGGCTTCCGCCACTGCTTTGGTCAGCGTGCGGATGCGCAGGATATAACGCTGACGTTCCGTCACCGAGATCGCCTTGCGGGCATCCAGCAGGTTGAAGCTGTGGGCTGCTTTCAGAATACGTTCGTAGGCCGGCAGCGGCAGCGGGTTTTCCAGCGCCAGCAGCTGCTGTGCCTCTTTCTCATACTGCTCGAAGCAGGTGAAGAGGAAATCCACATCGGCGTATTCGAAGTTGTAGGTGGACTGCTCCACTTCGTTCTGGTGGAACACGTCGCCGTAGGTGGTTTTACCCAGCGGGCCGTCGCTCCAGACCAGGTCATAAACGCTGTCTACGCCCTGAATGTACATGGCAAGGCGCTCAAGACCGTAGGTGATCTCGCCGGTTACCGGTTTGCACTCCAGGCCGCCGACCTGCTGGAAATAGGTGAACTGCGTCACTTCCATCCCGTTGAGCCACACTTCCCAGCCCAGACCCCATGCACCCAGCGTTGGGTTTTCCCAGTTATCTTCCACGAAGCGAATGTCATGAATCGTCGGATCCATGCCCAGCTCTTTCAGCGAGCCGAGGTACAGCTCCTGGATGTTTTCAGGCGACGGCTTGATGATCACCTGGAACTGGTAGTAGTGCTGAAGACGGTTCGGGTTTTCGCCGTAGCGACCGTCGGTCGGACGACGAGAAGGCTGAACGTAGGCTGCTGCAATAGGCTCCGGGCCAAGCGCGCGCAGACAGGTCATTGGGTGTGAGGTGCCGGCGCCCACTTCCATGTCCAAAGGTTGAACAATGGTGCAGCCCTGGCGAGCCCAGTAATCCTGAAGCGTCAGGATAAGGCCCTGGAAGGTCCTGGTATCAAACTTTTGCATAATATTTCGTGCTGGATACGTGGTTGGGAATGGAAGCGGTCAGTATACCCGTTGACCGCAAGATATACAGCCTCAATCCTTGCGCAAAAGCCGGGTTAAGCGCCCGAATAGCGCGCTTAGCGCATGGAAAGATGCAAAAACGCGCTTTTTTCATCGAAAGTGCAGGTAAACCCTTCATCCCGCACGGTATAGCCACGCAGTTCATAGCTGCGCTGGAAAGATTCGATATCAACCACGCTGATACCGCGACGGTCGGTGTTGTAGCGGTACGAGGCTTTATCAATGCACAGCTGCGTCATCTGGAACGGTCGTGGCGGCACGCCGGGGGTGGCGGTTGCCTGCTGCGTCTGCGGTGCCGGGGTACTGCATCCCGTCAGGCTGCTCAACGCAAGCAGGATCGTCAGGCCGCAGCGGAGGGGGGCGATCATCATTTTTTGTTATCGTTCCGTTAACTCACTATTCTGATTACGTTCTGCCGTCTGACAGAGTAGTTATTGTGTAAAGCGCCGCCGCGGCTGACAACCGCAGGCGATAAATCTCAGACAGATCCTGGTTAAAGGCGTTCCCGCCCTGCGTAACGTCATGCGCCGGGCACTATTGAGGATGGTACAGAGGCACTGATGCAGCAAAAAATTTACTGGATTGATAATCTTCGCGGGATCGCGTGCCTGATGGTGGTGATGATTCACACCACGACCTGGTACATCACCAATCCGGGCAGCATCAGTATGCCGAACTGGGAGTGGGCCAACGTGCTTAACTCTGCCTCACGCGTCAGCGTGCCGCTGTTCTTTATGATTTCAGGCTATTTGTTCTTTGGCGAACGCAGCGCGCAGCCGCGCCATTTCCTGCGTATTGGCCTCTGTCTGGTGTTTTACAGCGTGCTGGCGCTGCTTTATATCTGGCTGTTTACCTCGATAAACCTTGAGTTGGCGCTGCGCTACCTGTTCCAGAAGCCGGTGTTCTACCACCTGTGGTTTTTCTTCGCCATTGTCGTGATTTATCTGGTGTCGCCGCTTATTCAGGTTCGTCAGGTGAATCCGATAATGCTGCTGGTGTTGATGGCGGTGACCGGCATCATTGCGAACCCCAACACCGTGTCGCAGAAAATCGGCGGGGTCGAATGGCTGCCGGTGAATCTCTATATTAACGGCGATACGTTCTACTACGTGCTTTACGGGGTATTAGGCCGTGCGATCGGCACGCTGGAGACGCAGCGTCGACGGCTGACGTGGCTATGCGCGGCGCTGTTTGCCGGCGCGGTACTGGTGATTTCGCGCGGCACGCATCATGAATTGCTGGCACGCGGCAACTTCGCCGACACCTGGTATCTCTATTGCGGGCCAATGGTGTTTATCGCCGCCGCGAGTCTGCTGGTGGTGGTAAAAAATACCCTGGATACGCGCCCGGTGCCGGGCCTGAGCCTGATTTCTCGTCACTCGCTGGCCATCTACGGTTTCCACGCGTTTATCCTGCATGCGCTGCGCACCAGGGGCCTGGAGCTGAAGGCCTGGCCGCTGCTGGATATCGCGTGGATATTTGGCGCCACGCTAACCCTGAGCCTGCTGCTGTCGATGGGATTACAGCGTATCGACCGCCGCCGCTACGTCAGCTAACACGCTGTCGCGCGCGGTAGAGCTGGCGCGGGGAGGAAAAGCCCGCCGTCGTGGCTGCCTGCTCAACGCCCTGGCCCTGCAGCAGACACTGCTCTGCCAGCGCCAGCCGCAGCTGCTCCAGATAATCGCGCACGCTGATGCCCAGATGCTGTTGAAACAGGCGCGTCAGATGCCGGGAGCTGACGTGCGCGCAGGCGGCAATCCCCTCAAGCGACCACGCCGCCTGCGGGTTGGCCGCCAGCAGATCCTGCACCCGGTGAATTGCCGGGTGAATGTGATTGCGGTAGCGCAGCCAGGGTGAGAGCTGCGGATCGTCCCCCGAACGGCGGAACCAGACCACCATTTCACGCGCAACTTCCAGCGCTACCCGCGGCCCACACAGGCGGTGGATCAGGTGCAGCGCCAGGTCGATACCAGACGTAATGCCTGCGCTGGTCCAGATACCGTTATCTTCGACAAAAATGCGGTTATCTTTCACGATAGCGCCCGGTGCCGCGGCTTTCAGGCGCGCCAGTACATCGTGATGCGTCGTGCACTGCACACCGTGCATCAGCCCGGCTCGCGCTGCCAGCAGGGCCCCGGAGCAGATACATACCAGCGAGATATCGCCCCGTTGCACCGCAGGCTGTAGCCGGGTCAGCCAGCGACGGATCGCCTCCGCCTGCGGGGTATCAAACAGCCGCGTTGAGTCGGTCACACCCGGCAGCACCAGCAGGCTACCGGGCGGCAACGTCTCCGGCAGCGGAACGATACCGCCGATGGTCAGGCCCAGCGAGGTGGCAACCTCCGGATCGGGTCCGATGTAGTGCAGCGTGAAATGCTTCGCAGCGAGAGCAAAGGCTTCCGCCGGCCCGGTCAAATCCAGCGCCAGCACGCCGGGGAGCATCACAAACCAGACGTCAGTTTTCATGTTAACAGTTCCAGACACGCGGAGACGGTAAGCGGCGTGGCGAAGCGCCCGGCCAGCACAGTTTCAGTGCGATGCCGCAGCGCGTTGACGTCCAGGGTTATCCTCTGATGGGTCATGGGAAACGTCAGGGTCGCTTCGGTGACAAACGTCACCCGATACCCCAGATCGGACGCCACGCGCGCGGTAGTTTCACAGCACTGCTCGGTACGAATACCGCAGATGATGAGGTGATTACAATCGCGCTGTCGCAGCCAGCGATCCAGCCCGGTATCGGTGAAGGCGTTATGCACGTGTTTTTCAAAGATCGCTGCTGGCGTGTGGGTCAGAAACGGCATTGGCTTGACGTAGCCGGAAGCGTGGGAGAACACCCCTTCGTCTTCAACATGAAAAATATCCACAACGGGGATGTGTCGCGCCTGAGCGCCGCTGAGCAAACGGGTCAGCGCCTGCTGGAATGCCGGAAAATCCGTCTCCTGCCAGTAGTCACGATGGAAAAAAGAACACTGGGTATCAATGTTAAGCACGGCGCTACGGGACATTTCTGGACTCCTTATCAACAGGGTATAACCCAGTCTGACAGGCGTTCGCCACCAGAATAAGACCAGAAAAGGACATGAAGCGGGCGTTTCAGGACAGACACGCCAGGATAAGCGCAGCCGTGGAGCGCGCCGCTGAGCCAGCCGGTCAGCGACGCGTTGAGGTCAGGCCATCAGCGGTAGTAGCTGCTGATAAATCTGGCGGAAAGTGGCGCGTCGCCCGGCATAGCGCTCGCGGCGCGCCGCGTCAGGTAGGTGCTGCTGCTCCAGCGGCAGATGCGGTAGCAGTTCATTCAGCGCTCGCCCTTGAGACAGGGCAACCTGCGCCAGACGTGCGGCCCCCAGCGCCGGCCCGACATCGCCGCCGGTGCGATAATCCAGCGGCATTCCGCTGATATCGGCCAGCATCTGCCGCCAGTAAGGGCTGCGCGCCCCGCCGCCGATAAGCGTTACGCTCCCGGGCCTTACCCCGCAGGCGTGAACCGCATCCATCCCCTCTGCCAGCCCGTATCCAACCCCCTCCAGCACCGCGCGCGCCAGTTCAGCCGGGCCGTGCTGATGCGTCAGGCCAAAAAAGACGCCCTTCGCTTCAGGATTGTTGTGCGGCGTGCGTTCCCCGGAGAGATAAGGCAAAAACCACACCGCGCCCGCGTTGTCATCGGCCTGCTGCGCTGCAGCAAGCAGCGCCGGTACGCTCGCCACACCGGTCAGTTTTGCCGCCCAGTCGAGGCAGGATGCCGCACTGAGCATTACCGACATCAGATGCCAGCGGTTCGGCAGCGCATGGCAGAAGCTGTGCACCGCCTGCTCCGGCTTGCTGCGAAAACCATCGCTGACCGCGAAGTAGACCCCCGAGGTGCCGAGCGACAGCATTGCCTGCCCGCTCTCCACCATACCGACGCCCACGGCGCCCGCCGCATTATCTCCCCCGCCTGCGACCACCGGCACGGCGGGCATCGCCCACGCCTGCGCGACGTCATCTTTAAGCACGCCGGTGATTTCACTGCCTTCAAACAGGGCAGGCATATGGGCGCGCGTCAGCCGGCAGGCATCGAGCATTTCATCGCTCCAGTCGCGCTGCGCCACGTCCAGCCACATCGTTCCTGCCGCGTCGGACATATCGCTGGCGAATTCGCCGGTCATGCGCAGCCGCAGATAGTCCTTGGGCAGCAGCACCTTATCGAGCTGGCGGAACACGTCTGGCTCATGGCGCGCTACCCACAGAATTTTCGGTGCAGTAAAGCCGGGCATCATCAGGTTACCGGTGATCTGACGGGAGGCAGGCACCGTCTGCTCCAGCAGGGCGCACTCTTCCGCGCAGCGTCCATCGTTCCACAGGATGGCCGGGCGCAGCACCCGCTGCTGGCGATCAAGCAGCGTTGCGCCGTGCATCTGCCCGGCCAGCCCCAGCGCTTTCACCGCACCCAGCGAGTGCTGCGCGCCCAGCGCGCGCATCGCCCGATCCGTTGCCTGCCACCACTGCTCCGGATCCTGCTCAGACCACAGCGGATGCGGACGCGACACCGTCAGCGGTGCGGTACTGGATGCCAGCACCTCGCCCTGCTCATTGAGCAAAATCGCTTTTACGCCCGAGGTACCGAGATCGATGCCGATATACATAGCGGCAAGCTCCTTATCAAGGCGCCACGGTTGCCGTGGCGCTGCGCGTTTATTTATCAAACAGATAGTGGTTAACCAGGTTCTCTAATAGCTCCTGATGCCCGCTCTGATGGCGCGGTGCCAGATTGTGTTCCCCGGCGTACTGTGCCAGTTCGGCGAGGCTCATTTGGCCTTTGAGGATTTGCTGACCCAGCTCGCCGTTCCAGCCCGCGTAACGCTTCGCCACGCGTTTATCCAGCTCGCCCGACTCAATCATACGCGCAGCCACTTTCAGGGACAGCGCCATAGTGTCCATCGCGCCGATATGCCCGTAAAACAGGTCGTACTTATCCGTGCTCTGGCGGCGCACTTTGGCATCGAAGTTGAGGCCACCGGTGGTGAACCCGCCCGCTTTGACGATTTCATACAGCACCAGCGCGTTCTCCTCAACGCTGTTCGGGAACTGGTCGGTATCCCAGCCGAGCTGCATATCGCCGCGGTTAGCATCCACCGAGCCGAAAATACCCAGCGCGATGGCCGTGGCGATTTCATGGTGGAAAGAGTGGCCCGCCAGCGTCGCGTGGTTTGCTTCGATATTGAGTTTGATCTCTTTTTCCAGCCCGAACTGTTTCAGGAAGCCGTACACCGTCGCCACATCATAATCATACTGATGCTTGGTCGGCTCCTGCGGCTTCGGCTCAATCAGCAGCGTGCCGCGAAAACCAATTTTATGCTTGTGCTCAACCACCATCTGCATGAAGCGGCCAATCTGCTCGCGCTCCTGTCGCAGGTCGGTGTTGAGCAGGGTTTCATACCCTTCACGCCCGCCCCACAGCACGTAGTTTTCGCCGCCCAGTTTATGGGTGGCGTTCATGGCGTTCACCACCTGGGTGCCAGCCCAGGCAAAAACCTCCGGGTCGGGGTTGGTCGCCGCGCCTGCGCCATAGCGCGGGTTGGTGAAGCAGTTCGCCGTTCCCCACAGCAGCTTCACGCCGCTTTGCTGCTGTTTTTCGCTCAGCACGTCTACCATCCGGGCAAAATTGTTCTGGTATTCGCGCAGCGAGCCGCCTTCCGGCGAGACATCGACATCATGGAAGCAGTAGTACGGCACGTTCAGCTTGTGGAAGAATTCAAACGCCACATCGGCTTTCTGTTTCGCCAGCCCCAGCGCGTCTCCCGCCTGTTGCCACGGGCGTTCAAACGCCCCGACGCCGAACATATCCGCGCCATTCCAGCAAAACGTATGCCAGTAGCAGGCGGCAAATCGCAGATGCTCTTCCATGCGCTTGCCCAGCACTTTTTCGTCCGGATTGTAATGGCGAAACGCCAGAGGATTGCTTGTTTGCGGGCCTTCATAGCGTATACGTTCAAGCTGATCGAAATAAGCGTGCATAGTTAACTCCATCGTCGGGGAAACATTGTTATGAGCTGATGGAATTATTCTGGATATCCACTCTGCATTGCTCAATTACGTTATTTAACACTGCAATTAAGAGAATACCCAAACGTGCGCTGGCTCGCAAAATCGCGGATTATTTACTGTGGCAGCGCTTCCGCTTCACGCTGCAATAATTGTTTTATTTATTTTAAAATACGATCGCGGTCATAAATCAGGAAATAAACCAAAAAACATAAAGCCGGGATAAAAATCTGTAATTGCGCCATTGCGGTAACGCGTTAAAAATTCCACCGGTGTTATTCGCTCCATTCTTTACTTTTTATTTGTCAGAAACCGAAAAATTCACCCTACTACAGGTATTAACAATATGAAGATAAAGAAACTTTTCCTCACGCTTTGCGCCTCACTATTGCTGACCAGCTTTGCGGGTCAGGCAAAAGACATTAAAATCGGTATGGCTATTGACGACTTACGTCTTGAGCGCTGGCAAAAAGATCGGGATATTTTCGTCAAACAGGCGGAGTCGCTGGGTGCCGACGTTTTTGTACAGTCCGCCAATGGCAATGAAGAAACGCAAATGTCGCAAATTGAAAATATGATTAACCGCGGCGTTGATGTCCTGGTGATAATTCCCTACAACGGTCAGGTATTAAGTAACGTCGTCAAGGAAGCGAAGCAGGAAGGGATCAAAGTACTGGCCTATGACCGCATGATTAATAATGCGGATATCGATTTTTATATTTCGTTTGATAATGAAAAAGTGGGCGAATTACAGGCGCAAAGCCTGATCGAAAAGGTGCCTGAGGGAAATTATTTTCTGATGGGCGGCTCACCGGTGGATAATAACGCCAAGCTGTTCCGCGCCGGTCAGATGAAAGTGTTAAAACCGCTGATTGACGGCGGAAAAATTAAAGTGGTGGGCGACCAGTGGGTTGATGGCTGGCTGCCGGAAAACGCGCTGAAAATCATGGAAAACGCCCTTACCGCCAACAATAACCATATCGATGCGGTGGTGGCGTCTAACGATGCGACCGCAGGGGGCGCAATCCAGGCGCTGAGCGCTCAGGGGCTGGCCGGTAAAGTTGCGATTTCCGGTCAGGATGCCGATCTTGCCGGCGTAAAACGTATTATCGCTGGCACCCAGACCATGACGGTCTATAAACCCATCACCGAACTGGCGACCACGGCGGCAACCATCGCCGTAGAGCTAGGCAACGATAAAACACCGAAGACTGACGCCACGCTGAACAACGGTCTGAAGGATGTTCCCTCCCGTCTGCTGACGCCTGTCGAAGTGGATAAATCCAATATCGACAGCACGGTCATTAAGGATGGTTTCCATAAGAAAAGCGATCTCTGACCGGTACGCCCCTCCCGCGCAGAGAGAGGGGCGTCTGGTGCAGCAACAGCACCGTTTGCGGAGGGGTTATGCCTCACTTACTGGAAATGAAAAACATCACTAAAACCTTCGGCGTGGTAAAGGCGCTGGACAACATCAGCCTCGCGCTGGATGCCGGCGAAGTGGTGTCGCTGTGTGGAGAAAACGGCTCCGGCAAATCGACGTTGATGAAAGTGCTGTGCGGCATCTATCCGCACGGTAGCTATCAGGGCGAGATCTGGTTCGCCGGTGAGAAGCTGGAGCCAGCCCACATTCGTGACAGCGAACGCAAAGGCATTGCGATTATCCATCAGGAGCTGGCGCTGATTAAGCACCTGACGGTGCTGGAAAACATCTTTCTTGGCGCGGAGATTTCCCGGCGCGGCGTGCTTGATTACGATGCCATGACGCTGCGCTGCGACAAGCTGCTCTCGCAGGTTAACCTGCGGGTTTCTCCGCACACGAAAGTCGCGGATCTGGGGCTTGGCCAGCAGCAGCTGGTAGAGATTGCTAAAGCGCTGAACAAGCAGGTGCGGCTGCTGATCCTCGACGAGCCTACGGCTTCCCTGACCGGGCAGGAGACCACCCTGCTGCTGGATATTATTCGCGACCTGCAGCAGCACGGTATCGCCTGTATCTATATCTCCCACAAGCTCAACGAGGTGAAAGCCATCTCGGACACCGTCTGCGTGATCCGCGACGGGCAGCACATCGGTACCCGCAGCGCCGCCGGAATGCGCGAGGAGGAGATCATCACCATGATGGTGGGCCGCGAGCTGACCGCCCTCTATCCGACCCGGCAGCATCAGCCAGGCGAAGAGATACTTCGGGTGGAGCATCTCACCGCATGGCATCCGGTGAACCGCCATATTCGACGGGTCAACGATCTCTCTTTCTCGCTACGGCGCGGTGAAATCCTCGGCGTCGCCGGGCTGGTTGGCGCCGGACGAACCGAAGCGGTGCAGTGCCTGTTCGGCGTCTGGCCGGGGCGGCGAGAAGGTACGTTCTATATCGACAATCAGCCGGTGGAGATTTCCCATTGCCAGCAGGCCATCGCGCACGGCATCGCCATGGTGCCGGAAGACAGAAAAAAAGACGGCATCGTGCCGGTGATGCCGGTCGGCCAGAACATTACGCTGGCAGCGCTCGGCCAGTTCGCCGGGCCGCTTAGCGCCCTGGATGACGCCGCCGAGCAGCTGTGCATTACACAGTCCCTGCAGAAACTGAAAGTGAAAACCGCGTCGGCCGCGCTGGCGATTGGCCGCCTAAGCGGCGGCAACCAGCAAAAAGCGATACTGGCACGCTGCCTGCTGCTCAACCCGCGCATTCTCATTCTTGATGAACCGACGCGCGGCATTGATATCGGGGCCAAGCAGGAGATCTACAAACTCATCCACCAGCTGGTGCAGCAGGGCATCGCCGTGATCGTTATCTCCTCTGAGTTACCGGAAGTGCTGGGGCTCAGCGACCGGGTACTGGTGATGCACGAAGGTCAGCTCAAAGCCGATTTACCTAACCACAGCCTGACGCAGGAGCAGGTGATGGAAGCCGCACTCAGGAGCGAACGTCATGTCGAAAAGCAACCTGTCTGACCTGAAAATCGCCGCCCCGCTGATGACGCCGGGCGGACGTCTTAAATCCATGAACCTTCAGGTGTTCGTTATGATCGCAGCCATCGTGGCGATCGTGCTGTTCTTTACCTTTATGACTGACGGGGCGTATCTCAGTGCGCGTAACGTCTCCAACCTGCTGCGCCAGACGGCTATCACCGGCATTCTGGCCGTCGGGATGGTCTTTGTGATTATCTCTGCCGAAATCGACCTGTCGGTTGGCTCAATGATGGGGCTGCTCGGTGGCGCGGCGGCGATTTTCGATGTCTGGCTCGGCTGGCCGTTGCCGCTGACGGTGGCAGTAACGCTGCTGCTCGGCTTGCTGCTGGGTGCCTGGAACGGCTGGTGGGTGGCCTACCGCAAAGTGCCGTCGTTTATCGTGACGCTGGCGGGCATGCTGGCTTTTCGCGGTATTCTTATCGGCATTACCAACGGCACCACCGTCTCGCCC
Organism: Siccibacter colletis; assembly: GCF_000696575.1. Classification (GTDB taxonomy): domain Bacteria; phylum Pseudomonadota; class Gammaproteobacteria; order Enterobacterales; family Enterobacteriaceae; genus Siccibacter; species Siccibacter colletis. The sequence continues at coordinate 218,054 of NZ_JMSQ01000008.1, forward strand.
ACCAGCGCGTCCATGTCGCAGATCGGGCAGAGCTATCTCGCAGACAGCATCGGCTTTCTCATCGGTCTGCTTGGTCTGCTGCTGTTTATGGCCTGGCAGTGGCGCGGCCGCCAGCGTCGCCATTCATTGGGGCTGGCAGCACAACCCGCTCGCGGTGTCGTTGGCAAGCAGGCTCTGATTGTGGTGATTGTGCTTGGGGCAATCTGGCTGCTCAACGACTATCGCGGCGTACCGACGCCAGTATTGATTCTGGCGCTGCTGATGCTGGCGGGTATGTTCATGGCAACGCGTACCGCCTTTGGCCGGCGTATTTACGCCACCGGCGGCAACATCGATGCGGCGCGACTGTCGGGTATCAACGTTGAACGCATCAAGCTGGCGGTATTTGCTATCAACGGTCTGCTGGTGGCGGTGGCAGGTCTGATCCTCAGCTCGCGCCTGGGAGCCGGGTCGCCGTCAGCCGGGAATATTGCAGAGCTGGACGCTATTGCCGCCTGTGTGATTGGCGGCACCAGCCTGGCAGGCGGTATCGGCAGCGTAGCCGGTGCCGTGATGGGCGCATTTATCATGGCCTCGCTCGATAACGGCATGAGCATGATGGACGTCCCTACGTTCTGGCAGTACATCGTGAAAGGCGCAATCCTGCTGCTCGCGGTATGGATGGACTCCGCCACCAAGCGTCGCGCCTGAGCCGAAAACTATGCCTGTATCACACTGCCTGCCCGCCACGCGCCGGGCGGGCGTTGAATATGCTATTGAAGTAGAGGATAAGCTCTCAGGAAAACCATCACATGTTCGGGAAACGTCATCGCATTACGCTGTTGTTCAATGCCAATAAAGCCTATGACCGTCAGGTGGTGGAGGGCGTTGGGGAGTATTTGCAGGCGTCCCAGTCGGAGTGGGATATTTTCATTGAAGAGGATTTCACGGCGCGGATTGAGAACATCAAAGAGTGGCTGGGAGACGGCGTCATCGCCGATTTCGACGACCCGGATATTGAACGCTTGCTGGGGGATGTCGAGGTGCCCATCGTTGGCATGGGCGGTTCCTATCATCAGCCGGAGCACTATCCGCCGGTCCACTACATCGCCACCGACAATCACGCGCTGGTGGAGAGCGCGTTTTTACATCTCAAGGAGAAAGGCGTACACCGCTTCGCTTTTTACGGCCTGCCGGCCTCCAGCGGCAAACGCTGGGCCGCAGAGCGCGAACATGCGTTTTGCCGCCTGGTGGCGCAGGAGCAGTATCGCGGCGTGGTGTATCAGGGGCTGGAGACCGCCCCGGAAAACTGGCAGCACGCGCAAAACCGCCTTGCCGACTGGGTGCAGACGCTCCCACCCCAGACAGGCATTATCGCTGTAACCGACGCCCGCGCCCGCCATCTGCTCCAGGTCTGCGAGCACCTGCACATACCCGTGCCGGAGAAGCTGTGTGTGATCGGCATTGATAACGAAGAACTGACGCGCTATCTGTCGCGCGTCGCGCTCTCCTCGGTGGCGCAGGGCACGCGTCAGATGGGCTACCAGGCGGCAAAACTGCTGCATCGTTTGCTGGATAACGAAAATATGCCGCTGCAGCGCGTACTGGTGCCACCGGTGCGGGTGGTAGAGCGCCGTTCTACCGACTATCGCTCACTGAACGATCCGGCGGTGATTCAGGCGATGCACTACATTCGGAACCACGCCTGCAAGGGTATCAAGGTGGAACAGGTGTTAGATGCGGTGGGGATTTCGCGCTCCAATCTGGAGAAGCGTTTTAAAGAGGAAGTGGGTGAAACCATCCATGCGGTGATCCACGCCGAAAAACTGGAGAAAGCGCGCAGCCTGTTAATTTCCACCTCGCTTTCCATCAACGAAATATCACAGATGTGTGGCTATCCGTCGCTGCAATATTTTTATTCGGTATTCAAAAAAGAGTATGGCACCACGCCGAAAGAGTATCGGGAGCGGCACAGCGAAGTGGCGGTGTTACCCTGATTACCGCGTCGGGTAATTCCGGAGGCCGGAAGGGAGGCTGGCCGCTGGAAATAAAAAAACCTGGCCGTTGCGCCAGGTTTTTCAGTTACCAGTTAGCTTAGTTCGCCGGCATCAGGTTGCGATTGTCCTGATACATGGCAAACAGGTAGTTATTGTAGCTTTTCCCTTTCGTGGAATAGCCCTGCAGCTTGTGGATCATCTTACTGGCAGTGACTTCCTGATCCGCACGACGCAGCTGGGCGCGTGATTTGCGGAACGAACTGTAAGCCTGATGGGTGTTCAGGTTCATGGCGTAAGCATTGACCGACTCTTTCACCGTTTTATAGTGCAGGTAGCCTTTCACTTTTCCCGGCTCGCTGTTGCAGTGACGCTGCGAGCAGCGCATACCGAACAGATTATTATTGGTGCGCGCCAGTTTCGACGTGCCCCAGCCGCTTTCGGCCGCCGCCATCGTGGCTACCATGCTGGTGGGGATGATGTCTACGCGCTCAAGCAGCGTATTCCAGGGAATATGACGCGTGTTACCGCTCCATTTCACTTTGTAGCGCTGGGTAATATCTTTCATGCGTGCGCGTTCAGAAGGCGACCAGCGTTTCTCATACTGTTTTGAGATAAGCCAGTTACGCTCAGCGGTAATCGCTGCATTTTGACTGGTAATGAAGGGCATCACTGTCCGGAGAAACGCTTTTTTTCTTGGGGTCCCGGAAGGGTATTTTCGCAAGTCAGGAAGTGAACTGCTTACACTATTGCGAGAATACTCTTTTTTACTACTAGCCAGCTTCTTACCATGTACTTTTGTCACTCGGTGCTGATGACTCGATGTTTTGTCATGCTGGCTTGCCAGCACTTCACCCGATAAACCGAAGGTGAATAACACGAGTATCGCAGCCCCGAATCGTCGGATTCGAGTCGATATCATTAGGTCTCCTGGTCGGATAGACGCATCCCAACACCTTATTTTTAATCGAAATTCAGGATCTGAATCCCAAATCATACCAAAAATAATACTCGAGGGCACGTTTATGAATAATCTAATTCCTAAAACTTGTCACGTAGGTTTTTCATAACACCCTGATAAATTAATAAAAAAATTTCATTTATGTTCATATACGCCATTAAGTGAGCTGGATCACTCAACCTCACGTTTCATCCCCTTTTCTCATCGTCCAGGATGAGGCTGCAGCCCGCGCCAGCTGCGACAATGGATAAAAAACGTACCGGAGATCGCGATGAAAGCTGCTGCACTCACCCTGCTCATTTTCCCGATGATGGGCTGGGCAAACTGGTCGTCATCTGGCCTGCCCGATTTTACTGCCCAGGGTAGCGGATTGTTTGTCAGTAAGGGCGAATTGAAAAAAGGCAGTCATCCGTTAACGTTCACGACCAACGGTGCCTGCTGGCAACCTGCTACGGCGATAAAACTGAATCAGGTGCTGTCGCTGATGCCCTGCAACGGCGCGCCGCCGCAGTGGCGGTTGTTCCGCGACGGGCTGTACAGCGTACAGATTGATACCCGCTCCGGCACGCCAACTCTGCTGCTGAGCGTGGCGCAGGCGGAAGATAACGTACCGGCGGAGATAGCGCGTCAGTGTCCGAAATGGAACGGAAAACCTGTCACCTTAGAAGTGGGTGATGCCTTCCCGGAAGGCAGCGACGTCAGGGATTTCTACAGCGGTGCCACGGCGCAGGTGCGCGACGGGAAAATCACCCTGACGCCCGCACCTGCCAGCAATGGTCTGCTGCTGCTCGAAGCGGCGACCACCGCCGCGCCAGCGCCCTTTAGCTGGCAAAACGCCACCGTCTATTTCGTGCTGACCGACCGCTTCGCCAACGGCAACCCGCAGAACGATAACAGCTATGGCCGCCGTAAAGATGGCATGCAGGAGATCGGCACCTTCCACGGCGGCGATCTGGCCGGGCTGACCGGCAAGCTTGACTACCTGCAGGCACTCGGCGTTAACGCCCTGTGGATCAGTTCGCCGCTGGAGCAGATCCACGGCTGGGTGGGCGGCGGCACCAAAGGTGATTTCCCGCACTACGCCTATCATGGCTACTACACCCAGGACTGGACGCGGCTGGACGCCAATATGGGCACCGAAGCCGAGCTGCGTCAGCTGGTGGACGAGGCGCACCGGCGTGGAATGCGCATCCTGTTTGACGTGGTGATGAACCACACCGGCTACGCCACGCTGGCGGATATGCAGGAATTTCAGTTCGGCGCGCTTTATCTGAATGCCAGCGAACGCGAAAAAGTGCTCGGTCAGCGCTGGAGTGACTGGCGTCCCACCGGGAATCAGACCTGGCACAGCTTCAATGACTACATTAATTTCAGCGACAACGCAGCGTGGGAAAAATGGTGGGGTAAGGCCTGGGTGCGCACCGATATTGGCACCTACGACAGCCCGGGCTATGACGACCTGACGATGGCGCTGGCCTTCTTACCGGACCTGAAAACCGAATCCACCGCGCCCTCTGGTCTGCCGAATTTCTATCAGCACAAACCGGATACCGCCGCCCGAATCATGGCGGATGCCACGCCGCGTGACTATCTGACCCACTGGCTGAGTCATTGGGTTCGTGAATACGGCATCGACGGTTTTCGCGTCGACACCGCTAAGCACGTTGAGATGGACGCCTGGCAGCAGCTGAAAACCGAGGCCAGCGACGCGCTGGCAGCCTGGAAAGCGGCCAATCCGGCGCAAAAAATTGACGACGCGCCGTTCTGGATGACCGGCGAGGCCTGGGGCCACGGGGTCATGCAGAGCCGTTACTATCAGCATGGCTTCGATGCGATGATCAACTTTGATTATCAGGAGCAGGCGGCGAAAGCGGTCGATTGCCTGGCGAACATTGACCCTGTCTGGCAACAGATGGCGGGAAAGCTGCAAACGTTCAATGCGTTAAGCTACCTCTCTTCACACGATACGCGTCTGTTCCGGGAAGGCGGCCAGCAGGCCGCGGAGCTGCTACTGCTGGCTCCGGGCGCGGTACAGATCTTTTACGGGGATGAAACCCTGCGCCCCGTCGGCCCGACCGGCTCCGATCCGCTACAGGGCACCCGCTCGGACATGAACTGGCAGGACGCCGACGCGGCGCAGGCAGCCACCGTGGCGCACTGGAAAACGCTGGGGCAGTTCCGCGCACGGCACCCGGCGGTTGGCGCAGGCACGCAGACTACGCTGCCGGTGAAGCAGGGCTATGCGTTTGTGCGCGAACACGCCGGGGATAAGGTGCTGGTGGTCTGGGCCGGGAAGCGAGAATGAGTCGCGCAGTGGTAAACGCGTAACGCGCCGGGGCGGTTAATCACGAGATACTCGCCCCACCGCTGCGCTTCATGAAGTAAAAATCCAGTAAATCTGGATATGTTAGCATTAACGCCTGGCATCCAGCGTGGGCGGCGATTTGCACCTCGCAGGCTGTAGCGTTATGGTGAGCGACTTTACCACTTTGTACGACAGATTAACCGCTATGACGTTTTCCCTTTTTGGTGACAAATTTACCCGCCACTCAGGCATCACTCGCCTGATGGAGGATCTCAATGATGGCCTGCGTACCCCAGGCGCCATCATGCTCGGCGGCGGTAATCCGGCGCAAATTCCGGCGATGAACGCCTACTTTGAATCTCTGCTGGGGGAAATGCTACAAAGCGGAAAAATCACCGAGGCGCTGTGCAATTACGATGGCCCACAGGGCAAGAATGCGCTGCTCAACGGGCTGGCGCAGATGCTGCGTGAAACCTCGGGTTGGGACATTGGACCACAGAATATTGCGCTGACAAACGGCAGTCAGAGCGCGTTTTTCTACTTGTTTAACCTGTTCGCCGGGCGACGCGCCGACGGCAGCACCAAAAAAGTGCTGTTCCCGCTGGCGCCGGAGTACATTGGTTATGCCGATGCCGGGCTGGAAGAGGATCTCTTTGTTTCCACGCGGCCGAACATTGAGCTGCTGCCGGAAGGCCAGTTCAAATATCACGTTGATTTCGAGCACCTGCACATTGGCGATGATACCGGCATGATCTGCGTGTCGCGCCCTACCAATCCCACTGGCAACGTCATTACCGATGAAGAGCTGATGAAGCTGGATGTGCTGGCGAATCAGCACGGCATCCCGCTGGTGATCGATAATGCCTATGGCGTACCCTTCCCCGGCATTATCTTTACCGACGCCCGCCCGCTGTGGAACCCGAATATTATTCTGTGCATGAGCCTTTCCAAGCTCGGCCTGCCGGGCAGCCGCTGCGGTATTATCGTGGCGAATGAGAAAATCATCTCCGCTATTCGCAATATGAACGGCATCATCAGCCTGGCACCGGGCGGTATCGGCCCAGCGATGGCCTGCGAGATGATTGAGCGCAACGATCTGCTGCGTCTGTCGGAAACGGTGATTAAGCCGTTTTACCAGCAGCGGGTACAGGAAACAGTGGCCGTGATCCGTCGCTATTTGTCACCGGCGCGCTGCCTGATCCACAAGCCGGAAGGCGCGATTTTCCTCTGGCTGTGGTTTAAAGATCTGCCGATCACCACCGAGCTGCTGTACCAGCGCCTGAAAGCGCGTGGCGTATTGATGGTGCCGGGCGACTACTTCTTCCCCGGCCTCGATAAGCCCTGGCCGCACACCCACCAGTGCATGCGCATGAACTATGTACCGGACCCGGAAAAAATCGAAGCGGGCGTCGCTATCCTCGCTGAAGAAGTGGAACGCGCCTGGCAGGAAGCTTCTCCGAACAGCGCAATGTGAACACCTGCGGCCTTCCACCTGGAAGGCCGTCTCATGTTTTCGTGCTTGCAAAAAAATCTTATTTTTCAAAGTGAATATTTGCTGCGTCACACAGGTAGTGCATAAATAAAATAACGCAATATCAATTAACCTTAAATTAAAAAATAATTAACCATCACTTAACATCGTTTTAAGGCTTACTACCAGACCAAACGGTAAATATTTAAGCAATTGATTTTATTTATTATTTATATTAACTCCTCAACTCTTAAATTTTATTAAATTTGATCCATATCTCGATCAAAAATAATTCTGCATATATTTATCTGCCGTAGTAGCTACCGATTAATTACCACTTACACTTATTACTACGCCGTCCGGCGTTTAATTCTGTGGAGTATGGTTATGGCTTCTAATAACGTTAGCCACCTCAGCGTCATCGCAGTGGCGGTACTTCTTGCATTCTCTCTGACTGCCTGCAGTGGAAGCGGCGGCGGTTCCCATCACACAGCCAGCAATAATCCCCCCACCGGGACTGACGGCGGAGACGGATCGGGCGGTGGTTCTGGCGGCGGAAGCGGTGGCTCCGGTGGCGGTTCAGGCGGTGGCTCCGGTGGCGGTTCAGGCGGTGGCTCCGGCGGCGGTTCAGGTGGTGGCTCCGGCGGCGGTTCTGGTGGTGGCTCCGGCGGCGGCACCGGCGGTTCAACCGCAGGCGTGAATACGATTCTGGGTGACGTCGGCGATACCGTCACCAGCGTCGGCACCACGCTCGATAATCTCGGTAGCCAGTTACCCAACGATAATCCGGTCACCTCAACGGTCTCAACAACCGTCAGCGGGCTGGGTAGCGCGGTGCAAACCACCGGCACGGGTATCGCCACCGGTATTGGCGACCCGACAAATGCTAACGGCGTCGGCACCACGGTGAAAGGCGTTACCACCACCGTCACATCGCTCGGAAACACCGTCTCCGATGTCGGCACTCACCTCGCCAGCTCGACCGCCACCACGCCGCTGGGCGGGGTAACGGGTGTGGTCGGCTCGGTGGTCAACAGCACCGGTGAAGTGGTGAGCGGCACCGGCGGCGCACTCACCTCCGTGGTACAGAGCAGCGGCGTCACTAAAGTGACCACCGGTACAACATCACTGGTGAATCACACCGTTAACGGCGTGCAGGGTGTCACCCAGGGCGTCGGCACGACAACCGGGCTGGGTACGCCGGTCAATAACCTGTTAACCAGCGTTGGTACTTCCGTCAGCGGCGTCGGCACCAAAGTGGGCACCGGCAGCCCGGCGTTAAGCGGCGTCGGCCAGGTAGTACAGAACCTGGGGCAGACCGTCACCGACGTGGGCGGGCTGGTGAAACCCACCGCCAGCAGCGGCAGTTCCAGCGGTAGCGGCAGCGCGGGCGTCGCCGCAGGCGCTGGCGTCAGCGTTGGACAAGGCGGGCTCGCCGCCGCCGTCGGCACTACCCTCAATGGCGTAACCTCCGGCCTGACCGCAGGCCTGGCAGCCAACGTCAGCAGCACATCCACCAACACCGGGACCGGCAGTACCACAACAACAGGGCCGATCAGTGGCCTCACCACTACCCTTGGCGGGATCCTGACGCCAAAGAGTAAGTAATCACCCTTTAGCGCCCCCGGCAACCGGGGGCGTTTTCCACAGCATGACTGCTCAGCCCATTCCGGGCGTTTCGGGAAAGGGATCGCACTATGAAAATGCCACTCTCTGCCGTGCTCTTATGGAGCGCCGTATCGGGCGCTGCGCTTGCCGATACGCTTCCTGCGCTGATTGATACCGCTAACCCCGCCAGACCCGCGCGTGCCGTGCCAACGCCGCAATCCCAGGCGGAAAACGCACCTCGCGTGAGCGTGCCGAAATCTGCCGCCGCGCTGACTCCTGACACACCGATCCGCGTCGGTCATATCCAGTTTATTGGCGGCACGGTGTACTCCCTGAAGTCGCTGCTGGCACCCTTTCGCCCCCTGGCGGGCAAAACCGTACCGCTGAAGACCATCGTCAGGCTGGCGACAGAGATTACCGAGCGCTACCGCGCTGACGGCTATCCGCTCTCTTACGCCTGGCTACCAGACGATAACTTTCACAACGGCATCATTAAAATCGTGCTGGTCGAGGGTTACGTGGCGCACAGCGATGTGAAAAGCAACAACCCGCGCACTGCAGCACGCCTCACCCGGCTGGCGACGAGCATCATGCAGGAGAAACCGCTGCGCCAGGAGACCTTCGAGCGCCACAGTATTCTGATGACCCGCACGCCGAATACCAAAGTGGATGCCAGCGCCCAGTTGCCAAAGAACATCTACGGGGCCGGGGTCATGCAGGTGCAGGCCACCGAGCCGCGCCTCTGGGATCTCTCCTCCACGCTGGATGCGCGTAAGGGCCAGAACATGGCGCTGGTGAATGGCTCGCTCAGCAATCTGACCAGTTATGGCGACCAGCTGGGCGTCGCCACGCTGGTACCGCTGGATAACGACACGGATAAAACCTATTTTGGCCTGAACTGGCAGCAATTCCTCAACGATGACGGGCTGTCGATGCAGCTCAAAGGCAGCTACTACCGGGACGACCCCAGCGACTACGATCCGCTGCTGTATCTGCCGAACGACATCACGCTCGAAGCCCGGAAAAAGGCGACCCAGTACACCGGCGGAGCCAGTCTGAGCTACCCGCTGATCCTGACGCGTAAAAAGCAGCTTGGCGTCACCGGCGGCATTGATTACAGCGATCGCCGCAACGACTACGACCTGCGGGCGCGCGGCTTCGGAGAAACCCTCGAGCTGCCCGGCGAGAGCCAGCATGTGCGCTATCCGGCGCTGGAATTTGGCGTAAACGGCCTGCGCGAGTGGGAGAAAACCAGCGTCAGCGGACGCCTGACCCTGCGTCAGGGCGTGGACGCGCTGGGTGCCAGCGCCTCGCCGTCTCAGGGTACCGATCTTGATTTCACGCTGTGGAAAAGCAACCTCGACGCCGCCTGGCTGGTGGCGGAAAAGTGGCGGCTCTCCGGTGCGCTGGAGGGTGCCTGGTCGGATAACGATCTGCCTGAAACCGAGCGTGTCAGCTTCGGCGCGCAGCGCTTCGGACGGGGTTACCCGGATGGTGAAGCGAGTGGTGACTACGGCTATGGCGGGCAGATTGAGCTGCGCTATCTGCACATGCGCAAAGAGAGCACCTGGCTGAGCACGGTGCAGCCTTATCTGCTGGCTGACACCGCGCGCACGCGTTTCAATCAGCCCGCGTTCCGCGGTCAGACGCTGGGATCGGTAGCGGGCGGCGTGATGTTCGGCGATAACCGTCACTACAGCCTGACGCTGGAAGCAGCACGGCCCACCGGCGATCTCCCGTCCGATGCCAGCCGCCGCGACTGGCGTTACAGCCTGACGGTAAGCTGGAATTTCAATAACTTGCGGTAAAGAGCGGACGCGTAATCATTACGCTCCTTTACAGATGCGATGGAAAATCTCGACCATACTTAAACCATCGCTTCGGTTACGGGAATCACTATGCGTCAATTTATTGGCTTCGACATTGGTGGAACGCACGTCAAGCATGGCCTCATCACTGAAGAGGGTGAGGAGCTGCACAGCGACGAGTATGACACTCACTACGATCTGGACGAGTTTAAAACGCACTGGCAAAAGGTGGTGCGCGAGTATCAGGACCAGCATGAGATCGCCGGTATCGGCGTCAGTTTCCCCGGCTACATCAATCCGCATACCGGCGAAATGCCGAAGGCCGGATCGCTGGACTTTATGGACGGCGTTAATCTGCTGGAGCTGTTTGGCGAGCTGACCGATCTGCCGGTGACGGTGGAGAACGATGCCAACTGTGCTGCGCTCGGCGAGCAGTGGCGCGGCGCCGGGAAAAAGTATGATTCGCTAATTTGCATGACCATCGGCACCGGGATCGGCGGCGGTATTATCCTTGAACGCCAGCTGATGCGCGGATCGCACTTCCGCGCCGGTGAATTCGGTGTGATGCCGGTGGGCGATAACGGCGAAAACATGCATGAGATCGCCTCCGCGCGCGCGCTGACTGAGGCCTGCCGCCAGGCACTGGCGCTGCCGGCTAATGAACCGCTGCACGGCAAAGAAATTTTTGAACGGATGGAAAACGACGGCCACCTGCGTGAAGTGGTGGAGCGCTGGGCCGCCTACCTGGCGCGCGGCATTTACAGCGTGGTGGCGCTGTACGACCCGCAGGTACTGCTGATTGGCGGCGGCGTCAGCCAGCAGAAAGAGCTGTATCCGCTGCTGGAACGCCATCTGGAAAAATACACGTTCTGGGACGCGTTGCGGGTGCCGGTGCATCCCTGCGAGCTCGGCAATCAGGCTGGCCGCCTCGGTGCAGTCTGGCTGGCAAGCCAGAAGCAGAAATAGCGTTAAGGAGGGGGTTCGCGTTAAACGGTGGGTGCGCGTCGCTTACCCACCCTACAACTGCGCCTTCCCGTAGGGTGGGTAAGCGTAGCGCACCCACCATAAGCCCATAAGCCGACGCGTGGCCCCATCCGGCATTAAACCGCCGCGCCACGGTGAACGGAACCTCGCCGCAATCCCATACACCTCGCGCCGAAACGGTAGCTCCGTTGTAAACGGCGGATACGCAAACCCACCCTGAATGTACGCCCTATGCCTCCTTCCGGCTGAATAACCGCTCATCGCGCAACAGGTGGGTATTTCCTTTGCGGCGGGTAAAGCCGATGCGGTCGAAATACTCCAGGATCTGAATCGCCAGCTTGCGGCCCACGCTCAGACGATCGCGGAAATCTGCCGCCACCGTTGACCCCTTATCACGATCCAGATCGCGAATCATATCGGCAAACTGCACAATCCGATCGTTACGGTAATAACGATCTTTGACGATCGCGGTAATCAGCCCCTGCTGGGCGGCACGGCGTAGCAGCAGACGCGTCTCCTGCTCGTCCTCACCCACTTTCGACGCCACGTCGCGCACCCACCAGGGGTCATCACCAAACAGCGGCCTGATACGGTCCCAGCGCGCCTGCTGCTCCTGGCTGAATCCGGCTTCATGGCCCGGCAACGAGAGCCAGCCCTGCTGGCTTTGCAGCTCGCCCGCCTGACGCATGGCATCCAGCAGCGCCAGCACCAGCGCCTCAGGTTCGGTGGGCAACGCCATGCGGCGCAGACGTTCCCGGCCCGGCCCCGGCTCGTCGGCATGCTGTTCGTGGTAACGCGCGAGGGTGGTCAGCAGCGTGGTTTTCCACTCCTGCGCCAGCGCATCGCTGACCAGCATCCCACCCGCTTCAATACCGCTCACCTGCCCGACCAGACGACGCAGCCCGGCATCGCTCAGCTGCCGCGCCCACGCAAATGCCTCAAGGCGCACCGCGCCGCGATCCAGATGCCGCGCCAGCGCGTGCTCATCCGGCGTCGCCTGCGCCAGCTGCATCAGCCAGGCCAGGTACGCCGGCTTGCGTTTCCCGCGCCGCGGCGAGTCGACGAGGATCACCCGCGCTCCACCGAGGGTCGCCCGGGCGGAGATATCGCGCAGGATCAGACGATCGTTATCCGCCACCCACAGCGGCGTATCAAACACCAGCTCCGCCAGGGTGTCGGTGAGCAGCGAGACGCGGCCCGTCACGTGGCTTGCCGCGTGATGCACATGCACCGGCTGCCACTGGCTCAGCGGCGCATCCGCGCGGAGTTCAACGATGACCCGCTCCGACGGCGCGTCGGGTTCGCGCGCCAGCAGCCAGTCACCACGGCGCACCGCCTCTTTCTCTACGTCACCGCTGATGTTCAAAGCGATACGCTGCCCGGCATGCGCATCGGTGGCAGGCTGGTTCTGGGCGTGCAGGCCGCGCACGCGCACCGGCGTAGCGGCTCCCGTTAACCAGAGGGTATCGCCCACGCTCACCGTGCCCGAGAGCGCGGTTCCGGTCACCACCAGCCCGGCGCCCTTCACCGTGAAGGCGCGGTCAATTGCCAGACGAAAACGCTGATGCTCCGGGTGCGGACGCGGGGCGAGCTGCCGCAGATGCTGTTGCAACTCTGTAATACCCTGCTGCTGCGCGGCGGCGGTGACAAACAGCGCCACATCATGCCAGCCCTGTGCCGTAAGAGTGTCGAGCACCGCGGCGCGCACCTCTGCGATACGCGCCTCGCTGACGCGATCGGCTTTGGTCAACGCGACGGTGATGGCTGGCTGTCCCGCCAGGCGCAGGATCGCCAGATGCTCGCGCGTCTGCGCCATCACCCCATCGTCGCAGGCCACCACCAACAGCGCATGGTCTATGCCGCCTACGCCCGCCAGCATATTGGCGAGAAACTTCTCATGGCCCGGCACGTCAATGAAGCCGATCACGCGTCCGTCGGGCTGCGGCCAGTAGGCATAGCCCAGATCGATGGTCATGCCGCGCTTTTTCTCTTCCGGCAGCCGGTCGGCATTCACGCCGGTGAGCGCTTCCAGCAGGGTGGTTTTTCCGTGATCGACATGTCCGGCAGTAGCAATAATCATTTCAGCAACATCTCCATCAGGCTGGTATCCGCGTCCAGGCAGCGGAGATCCAGCCACAGCCGCCCGTCGTACAGCCGGCCAATCACCGGCACCGGCAAGTCACGCAGCGCGCGCGAGAGCGCCTGCAGCTCGCTGCCGCGTCCGCTATGAGGGGTTAAGGTGATGGCGGCAGAGGGCAGCCGGTCAACCGGCAGTGAACCGCTGCCGATCTGCGACAGGCAGGGTTCCACCGTCACCGCGAAGCGTTCGCCGAAGCGGGCCTGAAAATGGGGGATAAGACGCGTGGCCTGAGCGTGGATCTCGTCTGCGCTGCGGGTCAGCAGCCGCAGCGTCGGCAGACGTTGCGCCAGCGTTTCCGGCTGGCGATACAGGCGCAGCGTGGCATCCAGCGCGGCGAGGGTCATTTTATCGGCGCGCAGCGCGCGTTTGAGCGGATGCTGCTGTAGCTTCTCAATCAGCGCCTTTTTGCCAACGATAATGCCCGCCTGCGGCCCGCCCAGCAGCTTATCGCCGGAGAAACTGACCAGGCTGACGCCGGCGCGGATCAGATCGCGCACCACCGGCTCTTTCGGCAGGCCGTACTGGCTGAAATCCACCAGCGAGCCGCTGCCGAGATCGGTAATCACCGGGACGCCGCACGTCTCGCCGAGCTGTGCCAGCTCCGCTTCGTCCACCGCTTTGGTAAAACCTTCAACATGATAATTGCTGGTGTGGACCTTCATCAGCAGCGCGGTCTGATCGTCCAGCGCGCTGCGGTAGTCCTTAAGATGGGTACGATTGGTAGTGCCCACTTCCACCAGCTGGCATCCGGCCTGGCGCATAACATCCGGAATGCGGAACGCACCGCCGATCTCCACCAGCTCGCCGCGCGAAACCACCACTTCCCGGCCGCTGGCGGTGGCGGCCAGCATCAGCAGCACTGCCGCCGCGTTGTTATTGACGATACAGGCGTCTTCCGCCCCGGTCAGCTCGCACAGCAGCGCCGCCAGCGCCTGGTCGCGATGCCCGCGTCCGGCCCCGTCGAGATCGTACTCCAGCGTTACCGGCTGGCGCATCGCCTGGGTCACTGCCGCGATCGCTTCGTCAGCCTGCTGCGCACGCCCAAGATTGGTGTGCAGCACCGTCCCGCTCAGGTTAATGACCGCCCGCAGCGCCGGGGCATTCTGCGCGACGAGTTGCGCCTGCGCCTGCCCGGCCCAGTCATTGCACCAGGCTGGCAGCGCCCCGGCGTCCCGAATAGCGTGGCGCGCCGCCTGCTGAAGCTGTTGCAGCACGGTCACTACCTGCGTGTGGCCCCAGGTTTCCAGCAGCGGAGAGAAGCGCGCATCGCGCAGCAGACGATCGGTGGCAGGAAGCTGACTGTAGAGCGAACGGTTTTCGGTTGTCATGAGCGAGGCCTGGCTGAGAATGTGTACACCGCAACACCATTACTGTGCGGGGCGCGGGAGATCCGCGCCGCGGTTAAAAGTGGTGTCGATTGTACAGGCTCATCGCGTCAGGCCCAAGCCGGGTCAGGAAGCAGGAGGTTCAGTACGGGCAAAGCTCTCACGGCTGAACAAGTTCTCTACCAGCTTCACCAGCTGCGGACGATCCACGCACCAGCCGGGCGCGACGCGGCGGAAATTGAGATAGCCAATCGCACAGGCTACCGCGATGGTGGCGATGGTCAGCTCATCGGCTTTCAGCGACCCGTCGGCGACGTGGCCTTCCAGCGCGTCCAGGCTCTGGTTGATTTTCTCACGCTGGCGCAGCAGTTCAGCCTCGGATTGCTGCTCCGCCGGACGCGCCTGCTCGCGGACAGAGGCCAGCGCCGCATCCATCACGCCGTCGGCCAGTGCTTCCAGCTGACGCACTTTCAGCGCCGCTCTGGCATCGCGCGGCAGCAGCGCCGGGGCGATATCGAGCTGCTCCAGATACGCGGCAATAATCGGCGAGTCGAACCAGGTTTCGCCCTCGTCGGTGACCAGCGCCGGGACTTTACCGAGTGGGTTGTACTGCGCGACGCCGTGGTTTTCGCTGTACGGCGATTCGTTTACGAATTCAAAGGTGATGCCTTTTTCCAACAGGATGACCGAGATTTTACGCACGAACGGGCTTGTATAGCTGCCAACGAGTTTCATTGCCTGCTCCTTAATAAGCGAAATGCCAACTGGGGGTAAGTATGGTTCAGGATACGCAAAAAGGCTGACAAAGCGACCCATTGCGCCGCTGCGGTTGCCGGGCGGTGCGTCATCGTTTTGTCACGCCGGACAGCTGTAATTTTCTTTCACCGCGTAACGAAAAGGATGTTGAAGAAGTGAACAGCTTTACTTAAGAAAAATCCTGGAAAATATTTCGTGATCGCCATCACAAATAGTTAACAAAGCGGCCGCGACAAAACGTGATTTGTTTCACATTTAACAGGATGTTACGACGGTTTTTTCGCCATTGTGATCTTTTTACAGGGCGTTTTTGTGACAAAAATCACACTTAATAGCCCCTGTTGCGGACAACCTGCGTGATGCAGATCACACTTTATTCCCCGGTCTGGACACCATAGCGATTCAGTGCCAGATTTCGCGTCACCAGAGCATGGGTCCGGCTACCTCTGCCGCCACGTAAACAATAAAACTCGGGCTACGAGCCTGCGCGTCAACACAATAAGGGGTGTTCTATGTCATCCGATATCAAGATCAAAGTGCAAAGCTTTGGTCGTTTCCTCAGCAATATGGTAATGCCAAACATCGGGGCGTTTATCGCCTGGGGTATTATCACTGCGTTGTTTATTCCAACAGGATGGTGGCCGAGCGAAACGCTGGCCAAGCTCGTCGGTCCGATGATTACCTATCTGCTGCCGCTGCTTATCGGTTATACCGGTGGCCGTCTGGTGGGTGGCGATCGCGGTGGCGTGGTCGGTGCGATTACTACGATGGGCGTAATCGTCGGTGCAGATATGCCGATGTTCCTCGGCGCAATGATTGCCGGTCCGCTGGGCGGCTGGTGCATCAAGAAGTTTGACGCTGCGGTAGACGGTAAAATCAAATCCGGCTTCGAAATGCTGGTGAACAACTTCTCCGCCGGCATCATCGGTATGATCCTGGCGATTCTGGCGTTCCTCGGCATTGGCCCGGCGGTTGAAGTGCTCTCTAAAGCACTGGCGGCTGGCGTTAACTTCATGGTTGTCCATGACATGCTGCCGCTGGCGTCCATCTTTGTTGAACCGGCGAAAATCCTGTTCCTCAACAACGCCATCAACCACGGCATCTTCTCGCCGCTGGGTATTCAGCAGTCCCATGAAATCGGCAAGTCTATCTTCTTCCTGATTGAAGCGAACCCGGGTCCGGGTATGGGCGTTCTGCTGGCGTACATGTTCTTCGGTCGCGGCAGCGCGAAGCAGTCTGCGGGCGGCGCGGCGATCATCCACTTCCTCGGTGGTATTCACGAAATTTACTTCCCGTACGTGCTGATGAACCCGCGTCTGATCATCGCCGTTATCCTCGGCGGTATGACCGGCGTGTTCACCCTGAGCGTGCTGGACGGCGGCCTGGTTTCTCCGGCGTCTCCGGGCTCCATCCTCGCGGTACTGGCGATGACGCCGAAAGGCGCGTACTTCGCTAACATCGTCGCGATTGTTGCCGCGATGGCGGTGTCGTTCGTGGTCTCAGCCATCCTGCTGAAAACCAGCAAGGTGAAAGAAGAAGACGACATCGAAGCAGCGACCCGTCGCATGCAGGACATGAAATCCCAGTCTAAAGGCGGCGCGGTAGCGGCCACCGCTGGCGATGCCACTGGCGACCTGAGCCACGTGCGTAAAATCATCGTTGCCTGTGATGCCGGTATGGGTTCCAGCGCAATGGGTGCGGGCGTACTGCGTAAGAAAGTGCAGGATGCAGGTCTGAGCCATATCTCCGTCACCAACAGCGCCATCAACAGCCTGCCGGGTGATGTGGATCTGGTGATTACCCACCGTGACCTCACCGAGCGCGCAATGCGCCAGGTGCCGCAGGCGCAGCACATTTCCCTGACTAACTTCCTCGACAGCGGTCTGTACACCAACCTGACCGACCGTCTGGTGGCGGCCCAGCGCCATACCCAGAACGAAGAGAAAGTGCGCACCAGCCTGCAGGACAGCTTTGACGAGAGCAACAGCCACCTGTTCAGACTCGGCGCGGAAAATGTGTTCCTCGGCCGCACCGCGACCCACAAAGAAGACGCGATCCGCTTTGCCGGTGAGCAACTGGTGAAAGGCGGCTACGTGCAGCCAGAATACGTGGAAGCGATGCTGGAGCGCGAGAAGCTGACCCCGACCTATCTGGGTGAGTCCATCGCGGTTCCGCACGGCACCGTGGAAGCCAAAGACCGCGTGCTGAAAACCGGCGTGGTATTCTGCCAGTATCCGGAAGGCGTGCGCTTCGGCGAAGACGAAGATGATATCGCCCGTCTGGTTATCGGTATCGCGGCGCGTAACAACGAGCACATCCAGGTGATCACCAGCCTGACCAACGCGCTGGATGACGACACCGTTATCGAACGCCTGGCTAACACCACCAGCGTGGATGAAGTGCTGGCGCTGCTGGCAGGTAATAAGAGCGCATAATACGCTCCGGCCTCCTCTCCACGGTGAGGGGGCCGGTCGTCAGTTTCATCCCTCTCCTTCGGGAGAGGGCCAGGGTGAGGGAACACCGTACGCTGCCTTCACCCTGGCCCTCTCGGGTAAAAACATTAGTAAGGATATCCACATGAAAGCATTACATTTTGGTGCAGGTAATATTGGACGCGGCTTCATTGGCAAACTGCTGGCGGATGCGGGTCTTGAACTCACGTTCGCCGACGTCAATCAGGTCGTGCTGGACGCCCTGAACGCCCGTCACAGTTATCAGGTACATGTGGTTGGTGAGAATGAGCAGGTGGACACCGTGTCCGGCGTTAATGCCGTGAGCAGCATCGGCGATGAGGTTATCGATCTAATCGCTCAGGTCGATCTCATCACCACCGCGGTCGGTCCGGTGGTACTGGAGCGCATCGCTCCGGCGCTCGCCAAAGGCCTGGCAAAACGTAAAGCGCAGGGCAACGACGCGCCGCTGAACATCATCGCCTGTGAAAACATGGTGCGCGGGACCAGCCAGCTGAAAGGCCACGTCTTCAATGCCCTGAACGATGAAGATAAAGGCTGGGTTGAGAGCCATATCGGCTTCGTTGACTCCGCCGTTGACCGCATCGTGCCGCCGTCTGAATCCGCAACCAACGATCCGCTGGAAGTGACCGTAGAAACCTTCAGCGAGTGGATTGTCGATAAAACCCAGTTCGTGGGCGCGCTGCCGACCATTCCGGGGATGGAACTGACCGACAACCTGATGGCGTTCGTTGAGCGTAAGCTGTTCACCCTCAATACCGGCCACGCTATCACCGCGTATCTCGGCAAGCTGGCGGGCCACCAGACTATCCGCGACGCTATTCTGGACGACGCCATTCGTGCGGTGGTGAAAGGCGCTATGGAAGAGAGTGGCGCGGTGCTGATCAAGCGCTACGGTTTTGAAGCCGATAAGCACGCGGCCTACATTGAGAAAATCCTCGGCCGCTTCGAAAACCCGTATCTGAAAGACGACGTAGAGCGCGTCGGCCGTCAGCCGCTGCGTAAACTCAGCGCCGGCGATCGCCTGATCAAGCCGCTGCTCGGCACCCTCGAATATGACCTTCCGCATCACAACCTGGTACAGGGTATCGCTGCCGCAATGCACTACCGCAGCGAGCAGGACCCGCAGGCCCAGGAGCTGGCGCAGCTTATCGATGAAAAAGGCCCGCAGGCCGCGCTGGCGCAGGTCTCTGGCCTGGACGCCCAGAGTGAAGTGGTGGCGGACGCGGTCAACGCGTATAACAGCCGGGCGTAATCAGTACCGGAAGCGCCCGCCAGCGTGGCGCTTCCGTTTTCAGGTTGTCAGATATGCAGGCAAAATTGGAAGAACCACAGGCCTTCGAAAACCGTGTGCTTGAGCGTCTGAACGCCGGTCAAAGCGTGCGCAGCCTGATCATCGCCGCCGTTGAATTACTCACCGAAGCGGTGAATCTTCTGGTGCTGCAGGTGTTTCGCAAGGACGACTACGCGGTGAAATACGCCGTTGAACCCTTGCTTGACGGCAACGGTCCGCTGGGCGATCTGGCGGTTCGTCTGAAGTTAATTTATGGCCTCGGGGTGCTCAGCCGCCCGGAGTATGAAGATGCCGAGCTGCTGCTGGCCCTGCGCGAAGAGCTGAATCACGACGGCAGCGACTACCGGTTTACCGACGATGAAATCCTCGGGCCGTTTGGCGAGCTGCACTGTGTTGCCGCTCTGCCGTCCGCGCCGCCGTTCGATCCCAGCGACGCCGCTTTATATGCGATGCAGAAACAGCGCTATCAGCAGATCGTGCGCTCAACGATGGTGTTATCCCTCACCGAGCTTATTTCAGGAATCAGCCTGAAAAAGGCGTTTCAGAAGTAGTTTTTCCTCAGGGCGGGGAGCGCATGCTTACCCGCCCTGAGGCGTTCCTGCCATTTCCCCCACCGCGAAAAATCGTGGCACCTGCGTTCCCGCAATCAATAGTGTATCCTTTGGGAGATACACACTTGTAGAGTCAATTTGCTATGAAAGAAGTCGAAAAAGCCGAAATTAAACGCCTGAGCGACCGCCTCGATGCGATTCGCCACCAGCAGGCCGATCTCTCGCTGGTTGAGGGAGCTGAAAAATACGCCGAGCTGGAAAAAGAGAAAGAGACCCTGGAAACCGAGATCGCGCGTCTGCGTGAAGTTCACGGTCAGAAGCTTAGCAAAGAGGCGCAGAAACTCGCCGACATGCCGTATCGCCGCGCCATCACCAGGAAAGAACAGGCCGACATGGGCAAGCTTAAGAAAAGCGTGCGTGGGCTGGTCGTGGTTCACCCGATGACCGCGCTGGGCCGCGAGATGGGCCTGAAAGAGATGACGGGCTTCTCGAAGACGGAATTCTGATCCTGTCGGGTGTGCCTCTCTGGCGCACCCGCTAATTGGTCCAACCAATCCCCTGCAATCTTTCGTCTGTCCTCACAAATCCCGCATCGTCTCTGACAATAATATTGCTCAAACTTAACATTCGGTTAACCATTTGTTGTCATTTACCCTACAACAACACTTTGGTTGGACCACCTTTACACTGACTGCAATCAGGCGAACGCAGAGTCGCCGCGCGGAACAGGTGGGCCACGGGAGCGCGCTATGCAACTCTGGCAGCAAAATTACGATCCGGCAGGCAATATCTGGCTCTCCAGTCTGATTGCCGCTTTACCGATTCTGTTTTTCTTTTTTGCCCTGATAAAACTGAAGCTTAAAGGCTGGCAGGCCGGGACCATCACCGTCGCCATCGCCCTCGCCGTCGCGCTGTTCTTCTACGATATGCCTTACGATCGCGCGTTCGCCTCAGCGGTGTATGGCTTCTTCTACGGCCTGTGGCCCATTGCCTGGATCATTATCGCCGCGGTCTTCGTCTACAAAATTTCGGTAAAAACCGGCCAGTTCGACATTATTCGCTCGTCGATTCTGAGTATCACCCCGGACCAGCGCCTGCAGATGCTGATCGTCGGCTTCTGCTTCGGGGCATTTCTTGAAGGGGCGGCGGGCTTTGGCGCACCGGTGGCGATTACCGCCGCGCTGCTGGTCGGGCTGGGCTTTAATCCGCTCTACGCCGCCGGGCTGTGCCTGATTGTTAACACCGCGCCGGTGGCCTTTGGCGCGATGGGGATTCCTATCCTGGTGGCGGGCCAGGTTACCGGTCTCGACAGCTTCGAGATCGGCCAGATGGTGGGCCGTCAGCTGCCGTTCCTCACCATCATCGTGCTGTTCTGGATCATGGCGATTATGGACGGCTGGCGCGGCATCAAAGAGACCTGGCCGGCGGTCATTGTTGCGGGCGGCTCGTTCGCTATCGCCCAGTACCTCAGCTCGAACTTTATCGGCCCGGAACTGCCGGATATCATCTCGTCACTGGTCTCGCTGGTCTGCCTTACCCTGTTCCTCAAACGCTGGCAGCCAAAACGCATCTTCCGCTTTGACGATATCAATGCCCAGGCTGCGGACCCAGCTGTTGCGCCCAAACGCTATACCGCAGGCCAGATCGTCAAAGCCTGGTCGCCATTCCTGTTCCTCACCGCCACGGTGACGCTGTGGAGCATTCCGCCGTTTAAAGCGCTGTTTGCCAAAGGTGGCGCGCTGGCCGACTGGGTATTCAACCTGCCGGTGCCGTTCCTCGATAAGCTGGTCGCCCGCATGCCCCCGGTGGTGGCTGACGCTACACCTTACGCCGCGGTCTATAAGTTCGACTGGTTCTCCGCCACCGGCACCGCCATTCTGTTTGCGGCGCTGCTCTCCATCTTCTGGCTGCGCATGAAGCCGAAAGACGCGGTGGTGACGTTCGGCCAGACCATGAAAGAGCTGGCGTTGCCTATCTACTCCATCGGCATGGTGCTGGCGTTCGCGTTTATCTCTAACTATTCCGGGCTGTCGTCCACTCTCGCGCTGGCGCTGGCCCATACCGGTCACGCGTTTACCTTCTTCTCGCCGTTCCTCGGCTGGCTGGGCGTGTTCCTGACCGGGTCGGACACCTCTTCCAACGCGCTGTTTGCTGCGCTCCAGGCCACGGCGGCTCAACAAATTGGCGTCTCGGACGTGCTGCTGGTCGCCGCCAACACCACCGGTGGCGTGACCGGGAAGATGATCTCCCCGCAGTCCATCGCCATTGCCTGTGCGGCGGTAGGGCTGGTGGGCAAGGAGTCAGACCTGTTCCGCTTCACCGTGAAGCACAGCCTGATATTCACCTGCATCGTCGGGATCATCACCACGCTGCAGGCCTACGTCTTAACCTGGATGATCCCATGACCTTCACTACCCGGCGTCTGACGGACGAGGTTGCCGAGCGTCTGCGGAAGCTGATTGACGATCGCGGGCTGGAGGCAGGCATGAAACTGCCCGCTGAACGCCAGCTCGCCGCCCTGCTTGGGGTATCGCGCAACTCGGTGCGCGAGGCGTTGCAGGTGCTGAATACCCAGGGCGTGCTGATGAGCCGCCGCGGCGGCGGCACCTTTGTACGCTGGCAGCACGATACCTGGTCGGAGCAAAACATCGTGCAGCCGATCAAAACCCTGCTGGCGGACGACCCCGGCTACAGCTACGACATTCTCGAAGCGCGCCACGCCATTGAGGCCAGCACCGCCTGGCATGCGGCGATGCGCGCCACCGCGGCGGACAAAGAAAAGCTGCGGCTCTGCTTCGAGGCGACCCAGGGCGATGACCCGGACCTGGCCTCCCGGGCCGACGTGCGTTTCCACCTGGCGATTGCGGAAGCATCGCACAACATTGTGCTGCTCCAGACCATGCGCGGCTTCTTCGATCTGCTGCAATCGTCGGTGATTGAGAGCCGTCAGCGCATGTACCTGGTGCCCCCGGTGTTTGCCCGCCTTACCGAGCAACATGAAGCCGTGCTCAACGCGATCCTCGATGGCGATGCCGAAGGTGCGCGTCGGGCGATGATGGCGCACCTGGGCTTCGTCCATACCACGATTAAACAGTTTGATGACGATCTGGCCCGTCAGGCGCGTATTACACGCCTGCCCGGTGACCCGAGCGAAAACCTGGAGAAAGACGCATGATTATCTCAGCAGTGAGCGACTACCGTGCTTCCGCGCAGCGGATACTGCCGCCGTTTTTATTTCACTACATCGACGGCGGAGCGTATGCCGAATATACCCTGCGCCGCAACGTGGAAGACCTCGCGCAGATTGCGCTGCGCCAGCGCGTTCTGAAAAACATGGCGGACCTGAGCCTCGAAACCACCTTGTTTAACGAAAAGCTCGCCATGCCGGTAGCGCTGGCCCCGGTTGGGCTGTGCGGCATGTACGCCCGCCGCGGTGAAGTGCAGGCCGCAGGCGCGGCAGCGGATAAAGGTATCCCGTTCACGCTCTCCACCGTCTCGGTATGCCCGATTGAAGAGGTCGCTCCCACCATTAACCGTCCGATGTGGTTCCAGCTTTACGTGCTGCGCGATCGCGGCTTTATGCGTAATGCGCTGGAGCGCGCTAAAGCGGCGGGCTGTTCAACGCTGGTGTTTACCGTTGATATGCCAACGCCGGGGGCACGTTATCGCGATGCGCACTCCGGGATGAGCGGGGCCAACGCCGCCATGCGCCGTTACTTACAGGCAGTGACGCATCCGCAGTGGGCGTGGGACGTGGGTCTGCATGGTCGCCCGCACGATCTCGGGAATATCTCGACCTATCTCGGCAAGCCTACCGGGCTGGAGGATTACATCGGCTGGCTGGGGAATAACTTCGATCCGTCTATTTCCTGGAAGGACCTGGAGTGGATCCGCGAATTCTGGGATGGCCCGATGGTGATCAAAGGGATCCTCGATCCGGAAGATGCCCGCGATGCGGTGCGCTTCGGTGCCGACGGCATTGTGGTGTCCAACCACGGCGGACGCCAGCTCGACGGCGTGCTCTCCTCGGCGCGCGCGCTGCCGGCCATTGCCGATGCGGTGAAGGGGGATATCGCGATTCTGGCCGACAGCGGCATTCGCAACGGGCTGGATGTGGTGCGCATGATCGCGCTCGGGGCTGATACCGTGCTGCTGGGCCGGGCCTACCTCTACGCGCTGGCCACGCACGGGCGGGCCGGCGTCGCCAACCTGCTGAATTTGATCGAAAAAGAGATGAAGGTGGCGATGACCCTCACCGGTGCGAAGTCCATCAGCGAGATCTCCCGCGACTCGCTGGTGCCCGATCCGGAGTTCACCTCGGTGCTGGCCTCGCTGCCTGCTGCCAGCGCGTAAGGACATTTTGGCGGGTGCAAGCACACCCGCCGCCACATCCAGGCAACACCTGTAGGGTGGGTAAGCGCAGCGCACCCACCACAAAAAATCACCAGTCCTGGGCAGAGGGTTGATTCGCGGTTTTACCGTGCCATTTTTTAAGTTCATGCAGGCTTTTCGGAGACAAATAAACGTTTCCTTTACCTTCTTTCATGGCCCGCATTAAACCTAAAGCGGTGAGCTTTTTCAGATCGTCACGCGCTGTGTTTTCGGACACGCCCATGCGCGTCGACACTTCCATAGCGGTAAATAACACGCCAGGCTGGTTGATGGCGATAGTCGCTAAATCACGTTGACGGCTATTTATCTCGTTAAAAATTCCGGAGTCGTAAAGCCACTGGCGAAGTTCAGTGCGGGTATTAATTATCCCTTTAATATAATCAATGTATTCAACCACAGCGCGCGAAACGATTTCACACTGGTAATTAACGAAATAGGTCAGATCCATATTGTCGGTTTCAGTGTAGAGGTAAGCCCGCACGTATTTCGCTGGCGCGTTTTTTAATAGCTTAGAGATAGAGATATAGCGAAACGCGGTATAACCGCACTTAAGCATATACCAGTAAAATAGCGCCCTTGCGGTACGCCCGTTACCATCTTTGAAGGGGTGTAAATAACCAATCATAAAATGGATAACGCAGGCTTTGACCAGCGGATGGAGATAAGTCTCGTCTTCAGCTTGCTCATGACGGGTATTAATGAATTCACACAGTTCCTCTACCCCTGCCAGCATAAGCTCAGCCGCTGGAGGCGTATGAATTACATTACCTTCGTGATCGGCCACCACCACGTTATCCTCTGGCCCTCTGAATCTACCGGGGGCGTATTTTTCGTCATCAATACCGGCGATAGCAACGTGGTGTATTTCGAGCAGTTCGGCAACACTGAACGGGGCGTTATCCCGCTCCGATACGTACTGCATCATGCGCCAGTTGCCCATGATCATTTTCTCGCCTTCATCACGCGGCTTGCGTCCTACCTTGAGCATCTCCAGCGCAACCCGGCTGGTCGTCGCCGCCCCTTCAAGCTGGCTTGAGGCGATAGCTTCAGCACGCTCAAGCTCATCCATCAAATATTTTCTGGCATCTAATTTTTCATACCGCTCCGTTTCCGCTGCTGAAGAGGTAAGCCGGTCTACGATGGAGCATGATTTTTGGATCGTCGCGGTGGTATTCAGATATACGCCTGAACCCTCGTTGTCGGTCTGTAGCGGGTCAAGAAACATACTGGAGAGCAGACGAGATATTTTCATCGCCGCCCAGATGGCATCGCATTTCTTTTTATCGCTAAAGCGATGACGCAGCTGGTCATAATGAAGATAAGCCACGCCCTGACTACGAATTTCAGCGTAATACCCGAAAAGATCATCTTCTTTCCAGCTGGGACGCGTTTTAACAACTGGCGGTCTGGTTACCCTCACACTTCACCTCAAAATCAATCGAAATTGAGGTGAATATAGGCATGGCATGTTCAAAAAGCAACCAGGACGGGAATGCAAGCACACCCGCCGCTGGCATCTGTCAGAACCAGGCTTCCCACATCGCGCCGACGTTGAAGGAATCCAGCGTTTCATCGTCGGTGCCGTTGACGCGCGCGGTACGCTCGTTATCCACTTCGCCGCCGGTGACGTAGAAGCGCAGCATCGGACGGAACTCCGGCCCCATGGCGATGGAGATGTTCTGCGACAGCGTCAGCTTCCAGCCGCTGTTGTCCCCGCCCTGGTCGTAATCGACGCGCTGCCAGCCGGCTTCCAGCCAGGTGGAGTGCACGTCGTTCCACCAGTACATCGGTCGCACAATCGCGTTGTAGTTGCGGCGATCGTCACGGTTATCCGCATCATTAGCGTAATCATGCCAGGCGAGCAGGTATTCCACCTGGGCCTGTTGAGTAAATTTATACAGCCCTTCGAAGCTGGCATAGATGGCTGTCAGATCGTCGGTTTTGTTGTAAACACTGTTATCAGCGTTATCGGAGTAGCGCGCAATCAGCTTGTTAACGCCGTTGTCACCGGTGTGGCTCAGCACCACGCCACCCTGCCAGGCCTTGAGGCGCTCGTCGCTGTCGACCGCTTTTGAGTCAAAGCCATAGTTCGCATACAGCTCCAGATCCAGCGGCCCGACCTTCATGCCGTGCACTTTCGACGTCAGGGCGTAGTTACCTTTATCGCCGGTGCCGGAGCCGCCGGTACAGGTGATGCGTGACGGGTTACCCTCGTCGTTCATGATTTCCGGGCTGCAGGACTCCACCGCCGCGACGGTGGCAACGTCAAACTTCACGCCGCCGATATCGAAGTTTTTAATCCCGCCGCCCTGGCCGTCATGGTTCATCCAGAAGTAGTCGTTGATGCCCTGCTGCGGACGCTGATGGAAATCACGGCCAGCCCACAGGTAGGCGTCCGGATTAGACTCCAGAATGTTGGTCACACCGGCATAGGCTTTTTTCAGGTTCACCTCATCGCCCCAGTGGTCGATCATGACGTTAACGTCCCAGATAGCGCCGTTATCGCCCTTAAACGCCTTAGAAAGCTGGAATTCACCGCCGTTGCCTTCGTTACCTAAACGGCCAATTGCCGACGAGCCGTTATAGGAGCCGTCAACGCCGACAAATTTCTGATCGCCGCTCTGGAACTGCGCACCGTAGCGGGCGTAACCGGAGAACTTCACGCCAAAAGGAATAGCCAGATCCGGCGATTGCGCTGCGCTTTCCGGCTCGGTAATCGGATCGGCTTTTTTAGCGATCGCGGCATCGATTTTTTCCTGCCGTTCGGCGAGGGCCTTATCCACCGCTTTCGCGACGATGGCGTCGATTTGTTCCTGGGTAAATTCTTGTGCGAAGGTGTTTCCTGAGCAAAGCGCAGCCATGACCGCCAGTGCCACTGGAAGTTTTTTCTGTAATTTCATGTTTGTCTCGATGTAGTATTTTATTTTCAGACAATAACTATCCCGCCCGACTTTCACGGAATAATTGCGCTACCACCATGTCATTATTTATTGGGTACAGAGCGATATTTCTATTTTCGTTGCGGCTTCTCCGTTATTTCATTTATTAATTAACGCTGATACAGCTGAATAATTTCTTCAGATAATTCACGCGCCAGCAGAGAATTCATTAAATGATCCTGAGCGTGCACCATAATAAGCGTCATCGGCTGGCGTGCTTCGCCGGCGTCCTGCTCGATAAGCTTTGTCTGTATCTGGTGCGCCCGGCGGGAATAGCCATCGGCTTCGCGTAGGAGACTTTTCGCTTCATCCAAATCGCCCTGGCGTGCCGAACGCAGCGCTTCAAAACAGAGACTGCGCGACTGACCGGCATTGACGATAATTTCCATTACCGCATCTTCTAATTCAATCATGGCGAATTCTCGTAATTAAGGCGTGGGGAGCCGAAGCGCCGGATAATAATATCCAACGCTGCGGGGTAAATATCGCTATTACTGGCTGACCGGCTGGGCCAGCGGCGCGCTGTTCTGCGCTTTCTGCTCTTCGGTTTTCAGCAGGGAACGTTCGTAAGCGCGCAGGAACGGCAGGTACATCAGCGCCGACATCACCATACACACGACGCACATCACCACTGGACTGAGCGCCCAGTTTGCCGCCCAGGAGGCACCGATCGGGGCCGGGGTCGTCCACGGCGTCAGCGAAACCACCTGCGCCAGCCAGCCAAGCTTCGTAGCGCCATACGCGAGGCAGGCGTTGATCAGCGGTACGCACACGAACGGGATAAACAGCATCGGGTTCATGATAATCGGTGCGCCAAACAGGATCGGTTCGTTGATGTTGAAGAAGCTCGGCACCACGCCCATTTTACCGATGGTGCGCAAGTGGGTGACGCGGCTACGCAGCAGCAGGAACGCCAGCGGCAGTGTGGAACCCACCCCGCCAATCAGCAGATAGTGGTCCCAGAACCCTTGCAGATAGACGTGCGGCAGCGTTGCGCCCGCCGCCAGCGCGGCCTGGTTGGCAGACAGATTCGCCATCCAGAACGGGTTCATGATGCCGGTGACAATCAGCGAGCCGTGGATACCGGCGAACCAGAAAATCTGGCACAGCAGCACCGAGAGCAGAATGGCGGGCAGCGAGTCTGATGCTGACACCAGCGGCTCCAGCAGATGCATGATCGCCTGCGGCAGGATCATCCCGGTCTGCGCTTCGATAAACAGGTTAAGCGGATGCAGCGTCCCCATCACCACCACTACCGGGATCAGGATTTCAAACGAGCGCGCCACACCGGTCGGCACCTCTTTCGGCAGACGGATCGTAATCTTGTTCTGCTTCAGCCAGGCGTACACGCGGGTGGAATAGATGGCGGTAATCAGCGCGGTGAAAATCCCCTGCCCGGAGAGATACTGGGTAGAGATTTTGCCATCCGCATAAGGTGCGGCCACCAGTAAAAACGCCATGAACGCCAACAGGCCGGACATCACCGGGTCCAGCTGAAACTGCCGTCCAAGGCTGGCGCCGATACCGACGGAGATGAAAAACGTCATCACGCCCATGCTGAGGTTAAACGGCAGCATGAGCTGTTCGCGATACGTCTCGGAAAAGTTCAGCCAGCCGCGGGCGAAACCGTTAGTGGTATCGGCGGAGAACGGCGGAAAGATGAAAACCAGCATAAACGAGCCGATGATCATAAACGGCAGCGCGGCGGTGAAGCCGTCGCGGATCGCGATCACGTACTTTTGCTGTCCAAGACGACCAGCCAGCGGGGTGATGGTTTGCTCGATGACGGCAACCATTGACTGATAGAGCGAACTCATAGGAACACCTTTTTAGTGTGCCGCTTCGATAAGCGACAGAGCATAGTCCAGTACTTTATCGCCGCGCTGCATGCCGTAGTCCATCGGGTCGATGGGCTGTACCGGAACGCCGCGGGCGGCAGCCTTTTCTGACAGCGTGCTTAACATGTACTTCACCTGCGGCCCCAGCAGCACCACCTGGTAGCGGGGAAACTGCGTATCGAATTCCGCCACGCCATAAGCGTCGATTTCGACCGGCAATTGACGTGCCTCGGCAGCTTCCACCATTTTTCGTACCAGCAGGCTGGTAGACATTCCCGCAGAACAACACAGCATGATCCTGACCATCGACAACCATCCTTAAATGTAAATAGTTATTGCGGCGTTGATTGGATATTATACGGAAACCGATTTCCATTGGCGGTGATGAGAAGTGAGAGACGCATCATAAAGTGCAGGGCACTGGCGCGTAGTAAGGAGAGTTCCATCACAGCTTTTTGGGCGCTTTTGATAGCAATCAAGCCGAAATGGAAAATCGGTTTCCATGAAAAATGGAAAGCGGCTATACTGCGCTGGCGATTTTATGAGCCGTTATTCGCAACAGAATTATTGGGCCGTATACAGGCCTCCCAGGGGAAAAAATGTCAACAATCAACGACGTATCGCGTTTAGCTGGGGTATCAAAAGCCACGGTTTCACGGGTGTTGAGTGGGTCGCGTGGCGTCAAGGAAGCCAGCCGTCAGGCGGTGCTGAAAGCAGTCGAAGAACTGAATTATCGGCCAAACGTTATTGCTCAATCCCTGCTCAGCCAGTCTACGGGCTGCATCGGCGTCATCTGCGCTCAGGAAAATATTAACCAGACCACGGCTTATCTGTATGCGCTGGAGAAGCAGCTCAGCCAGCATCAGAAGCATCTGCTGCTGCGTTTCGCCAACAGCAAAGCGGAGGTGATGAGCGCGCTGGATGAGCTGACCTGCGGCCTGTGTGACGACGTGCTGATCATCGGGGCGCGCTTTCCGCTCAGCGTACCGCACGACAACGTGATTGTGGTGGACTGTGCGGAAACCGATACGCCAAACAGCATTCAGTTCGATCATGCTTTTGCTGCCGAAACCGCCTGTAATTACCTGATTAGCCAGGGGCGACGTCAAATCGCGCTGATTCATCCGGATGCCAGCGGCTCTGGCGAGCAGGTGCTGCTGGGCTACAAACACGCGCTGGAAAACAACTTCCTGCCGTTCAACCGCAACCTGGTGTTTATGGACTCCACCACCTCTTCGGTAGCGCTCCAGGTATTGCTGAATAATGCCACCACGCTGAACTTTAACGCGTTACTGGTGGCGGATGAGCAGGAGGCACAGCGGGTGATTACCCAGTTGCAGGCATTTAACAAATCGGTGCCGGGCGACATCATGGTATTCAGCCTCGCCGGTTCACTGCAGCTGCCCGGCGTGCCCACCATTCCGGCGATTGAATATTCGATGGACGCGATGGCCGCGCGCATCGTGAGCTGGCTGACGGAAAAAACTCAGCGCGTGCTCGGCTCGCAGGTGCTGCGCGGCGACCTGATCATACCCAACATGCGCAAGCGTTAAAAAAAAGCCTCCGTATGGAGGCTTTTTATATGGGTTAGCGGCTACACGCCTGACGACTTCACCGCAGGCTTATTTCCCCATAAACGGCGATGAAAACTCTCTATTTTGCGGGCATCGCGTCGCTTCTGCATGGTTTTCGCCCAGCTCGCCGACAAGCCGGCAGCGCTCAACAGGCGACGCGTCTGCTCATCGTCGAACGGCTGATGCCAGGCAATGGCAGCGGCGTCAAACACGCTGACATCGCTCAGCCGTGACGCCAGTTCCAGCGGCGTGTCGCTGTTGACCGGCCCGTCATTCAGCACCCGATACAGCCAGCCGGTGCGTCCGCTCTCCTGCATCAGGGAGGAGATATCCGTGATGCCAAAATGGAAATTGATCTTAAAGCACGGGGAACGCGGCTGCGTTACCTGAATCAGCGCGTCGCCCCAGCGATAGATATCGCCGATAAACACGCTCTTCTCATCCATACCCAGAGTGGAAAGATTTTCGCCAAAGGCTGGCGCGACAAAGCGTTCGGCCTGCTCCGGAAATGCCTGCGCCCACCAGGCGTAATGCTCGCGCGGGTAATGACACAGCGCGCGCTCCGGCCCACCGTGGATCTTCTTCTCCGCCTGCTGGTCACCTTCAAGGCCGAGGGTGGTGAGGATCAGTTCCCCTTCCACGCTGCGCTTGGCAATCGCGCTCGGGCGCGTGCCCGCGTATTTCTGGATGCGACCGGTAAAGACCTGAACGGGAAATTTCATCTGCGACTCCTTTTGCCAGTAACCCTTAACAGGCTCGCCGCTGCGCCTCGGCATTGCAACAAAATTCGCGAGGCACCGTCCAAAATCCGATATCGATGAAGGTGCGTGACGCGCTGAGGTGCTATCACTTAAAGGAGTGAAACGCCATTTCAGGATTAAGGAGAGAACGACGTGACTTTACAGCCCGCATTTAACGGCGTCTGGTGCCCCTCTATAACGCCGCTCGACACCCAGGGAAATATCGATCTGACAGGCCTGGCTCGCCACCTTGAGCGGCTGACCGCTGCAAAACTGGATGTCATTTTGCTGATGGGCAGCATCGGCGAGTTCGCCTCGTTCACGCTTGAGGAGCGTCTGCTGCTGATCCACGAAGCCCGCGCCATGAGCGCGACGCCAATGGTGGTGAACGTCTCCTCGACCTGTATTCCGGATATTCTGCGGCTGGCGGATGAAGCGCACCGCGTCGGCTATGAAGCCGTGATGATCCTGCCGCCGTACTACTACGGCCAGACCAGCGCACAGCTGTTGGCGTACTATCGCGAGCTGGGCCGTCAGATTCAGGGGCCGTGGTTTGCTTACAACTTCCCGGCACGCACAGGATGCGATCTGACGCCGGAGCTGATCGCGACGCTGGCCGCAGAGTTCCCGCAGTTTGCCGGCATCAAAGATACCGTGGATTGCCAGTCTCACACCCGCAACATGATCCTCGCCACCCAGGCGGTGCGTCCGGACTTCACCGTGCTGTCGGGCTACGACGAGTACTACATCCCCAATCTGCTGACCGGCGGCAGCGGGATTATCTCCGGCCTGAACAACATCGTGCCGGAACTGTTTGTCCGCGCGAGGGAGGCGTTTGTCCGTGGCGATCTGGTGACCCTGTGCGAGGTGCAGCGCGATATCAGCCGCTACTCGGCGATTTACGCTATCGGGGATGACTTCGTGACCACCATCAAAACCGTGGTGGCACGCAAGTTTGGTTACAGCCAGACCCGCTCACGCAATGCGGGTGGCGAACTCACCGCGGCACAGCTCAGCCAGCTCGATGCGCTGTTCAGCATAGGGTAACGCGCACAAAAAAGCCGACCCTGAGGTCGGCTCGTTCTGTTCAGGACAGATTATTTTTTCGCTGCGAAACGCGCTGCAGCTTCGTCCCAGTTCACAACTTCCCAGAACGCTTTGATGTAATCAGGACGTTTGTTCTGATATTTCAGGTAGTAAGCGTGTTCCCACACGTCCAGACCCAGGATCGGGAAGCCGGATGCGCCAGAGATCGCTTCGCCCATCAGCGGGCTGTCCTGGTTTGCGGTAGAAACCACAGCCAGTTTGTCGCCCTGCAGAACCAGCCACGCCCAGCCGGAGCCGAAACGGGTTGCTGCTGCTTTCTCGAACTCTTCTTTGAATTTCTCAACGCTGCCGAAATCGCGCTCGATAGCCGCTTTCAGGTCGCCCTGCAGGGTGGTGCCGAGTTTCAGGCCTTTCCAGAACAGGCTGTGGTTAGCGTGGCCGCCCGCGTTGTTGCGCAGTACGGTTTTCTTGTCAGCCGGAACCTGATCCAGTTTGGTGATCAGCTCTTCAACCGGCAGGTTAGCGAACTCCGGCAGGCTTTCCAGCGCCGCGTTAGCGTTGTTTACATAAGTCTGGTGATGCCTGGTGTGATGGATTTCCATCGTCTGCTTATCGAAGTGCGGTTCCAGTGCGTCATAAGCGTACGGCAGGGATGGCAGTGTATAACTCATAATCATCATCTCCATTGTTGTCGGGCGGCAGAGGTGTAAACGCCGCGTAAGCAGTGGGTTCATTATAGTTAATTAAATGATCTTGAAAATGTTTATCAATGCCGCATTCGTTATAAGGTTATAACGCCACGCAATGAGAGCTATGCCGCCTGATGGCTGGACTGACGCCACTGGCTGGGCGTCATGCCGGTTTCGCGGGTGAACACCACGGAAAAATAGTTGCTGTCTTCGAAACCGCAGCGCATGGCAATTTCACTGATGAACAGGTCGCTATGGCGCAGCAGATACTGGGCGTGGCAGATGCGCAACTGGCGCAGATACTGATTGATGGTCATCCCGGTCTGGGTGCGGAACTGCTGGCGCAGCGTACGCTCGCTGCACTGGTGACGAGCGCAGAACGGCTCAAGGACGAACGGTTTTTCCAGGCTGCGCGCCAGGGCGGTAATCAGCTTGTCGAGCAGCGCTTCCGGCTCGTCCGGGCTGGCGGTATCGGTGGCGTAGCGGGCGCGTTTTAGGGTAATGGCGAGCTGGGCAAACAGCGTTTCGGCGAGGGTGGCGCTCAGCGCATCCTGCTTGTGACTCTCCTGCTCCAGCTGACTGATGATGGCGCGCGCCTGGGTCATGCCCGCGCTGCCGAGCCGCCACCAGGGCTGGAACGGGCCGCCATTCAGACCGGGGATCAGGCTGTGCCAGTCGAGGTTGAGCCGCAGCCGCTCGGGGCAATAAATCACATTCTGCAGCACCAGATCGTTCACCGAGGCGTAGCTGTGACGGTCTTCGGCGCGGATATAAAACAGATCGCCGCGGGTGATGCGGTACGGACGATCGTTAAGCACGTGCAGGCCATTGCCGCGCCACACCAGCACCAGCTCCCAGAACTCGTGGCTGTGCTCGGCGAAAACGTTTTGCGGATAGCGGTCCGCCACCGCCACGGGTTGCCCCGGCCAGGCAAAGAAGTCGTTTTTGCGAAGAATAAGCGGAGCCGCCACGGCGTTACCTCAGATGCTAACAACCTGACATTATTAGCCCTTTCGGTAAAAAAAACGGTGACTCCCCTCGCGTTACTGAAGCTGCGCGTCGCGCCCCTGACGCACATCGCGCGGTGACCAGCAGAATTCGCGCTTAAACAGCGTCGAAAAGTGGTTACTGTCGCCGAACCCGCAGCGATAGGCGATATCGGTGACGCTCTCGTCGCTGTGGCGCAGCAGATGACGCGCTTTTATCAGCCGCAGGCGATTAAGGTAGCGCTGCGGCGAAAGTCCGGTTTGCTGCTTGAGCTGGCGGTGCAGCGTGCGCAGCGAGAGCGAGAAGCGGTCGGCTATCGCTTCCCAACACACCTCATCGGCATAGTGATCTTCCAGCCAGGCAATCAGCTGATTCAACCGCGCATCGTTGTCTACCGCCCCTTCTGCGAGGCTGCTTTTACGCAGCAGCACCAGCAGTTGCATAAACACAATTTCCCGGTTGGCAACCGCATGAGGATCGTCACCCTGCGGCAGCGCGTCCATCTGCTCAATCAGCACGCGCACCTGGTGCAGCACGCTCTGGTTAACGCGCCAGTGCGAGGGGTAGTGCCCGTCGCGTTCCTGAGGCAGCAGCTTATCCAGCCCCGACAGGAACGAAAACGCGTCCGGCGCGCGGTAGAGCACGTTAGTCAGACAGAGGTTATCGGTGTGCTCATAGAGATGGCGATCGTGATCGCGCACGAAGCAGACCGAGCCGCCGCTCAGGGTATAGGGCTGACCGTTGAAGACGTGAATACCGGTGCCGTGCTCCACGATGACAATCTCATGAAAATCATGGTGATGCTCCGGAAACGCGGACTGCGGCAGGCGTGGCTCAATCGCCAGCGATGTCCGCCCCGACGGGAAAAAATCAATGCCATGCAGTACCGTCATCATCATCTCCGCCCACCTGAAAGTGTCCAGATAGTAGTTAACGCCCTGGCGCCTCACCTTAACTTTTTGACAACAAAGCGCGCAAAGGCTGCGCGTTTTTCAAGATCCGCGCAGCAGATAACAGAAATGCGGCAGGGGTCACAGGGAAGAGCCTTACTGAAATGTGAGCTGCCTCACGTCCATCTTTGCTTTCTTGCCAGCCGCCTGCGGGCGCTGTCACTGGCGAGAAGGTGGCATGCATCGCCCCTTTTTTAGACTGAACGGCATGTTTATCAGAAGGACTTCATCATGCCTGTTCGTCATTGCGTTGCGGTTGATCTTGGCGCATCCAGCGGCCGCGTCATGCTTGCCCGCTACGACAGCGCCAGCTGCGATCTGACGCTGCGCGAAATCCACCGTTTTACCAATACGCTGCGCCGGGTTGACGGGTTCGATACCTGGGATCTCGATGCGCTGGAGCAGGCGATCGTTATCGGCCTGACCCGCGTCACGGCGGAGGGCATCAAACCCGACAGTATCGGCATCGATACCTGGGGTGTGGACATGGTGCTGCTCGACAGCGCCGGTAACCGCGTCGGGCTGCCGGTGGCCTATCGCGACCACCGCACCGACGGCATTATGGCGCAGGCGCTTGCGCAGCAGGGCAGCGCTGATATTTACCAGCGTACCGGCATTCAGTTTCTGCCGTTTAACACCCTGTGGCAGTTTCGCGCCATTGCCGACCAGCAGCCGCAGTGGCTGGAGCAGGCGGCCCACGCGTTGCTGATCCCGGACTATTTCAGCTACCGCCTGACCGGCAACCTCAACTGGGAATACACCAACGCCACCACCACCCAGATGGTCAATATCAACAGCGACAGCTGGGACGAGACGCTGCTGGCCTGGGCAGGCGCGCCGCGCCGCCTGTTCGGGACGCCAACCCATCCCGGCAACGTCATTGGTCACTGGCACAGCCCGCAGGGCGAGGCCATTCCGGTGGTGAGCGTCGCCTCTCATGACACCGCCAGCGCGGTGATTGCTGCCCCGCTGGTTCATCACGACGCAGCCTATCTCTCCTCCGGCACCTGGTCGCTGATGGGCTTTGAAAGCCGCACGCCCTGGACAAACGAGGCCGCGCTGGCGGCCAACATCACCAACGAGGGCGGTGCCGAAGGCCGCTACCGGGTGCTGAAGAACATCATGGGGCTGTGGCTGCTGCAGCGCGTGGTCAAAGAGCAGCAGGTGAGCGATCTGCCGGACCTGATCCGCCGCGCCGCGGCGTTGCCCGCCTGTCTTAGCCTGATCAATCCCAACGACGATCGCTTTATCAACCCGGACAACATGAGCGTCGAAATTCAGGCAGCCTGCGCTGAGCGCCACCAGCCGGTGCCGCAGGGCGATGCCGCGCTGGCACGCTGCATCTTCGACAGCCTGGCGCTGCTCTACGCTGAGGTGCTGCACGAGCTGGCCGCACTGCGCGGTACGCCGTTCCGCAGTCTGCACATTGTCGGCGGCGGCTGTCAGAACCCGCTGCTGAATCAGCTCTGCGCCGACGCCTGCGGCATTCCGGTGATCGCCGGGCCAGTGGAAGCCTCCACCCTCGGCAACATCGCCATCCAGCTTATGACCCTCGACGACATCCGCGACGTCGGGGATTTCCGTCGCCGGGTGACGGCCCGTCAGCCGCTCGTCACCTTCACACCCAATTCCGATAGCGAAATTGCACGCCACGTTGCGCAGTTTCAGCAACAACGTCAAACAAAGGAGCTTTGCGCATGACAACTCAACGAGAACAGGCCTGGATGATTGCGAAGGAGCGCTTTGCGGCCGTGGGCGTGGATGCCGAGGCGGCGCTGCGCCAGCTCGACAGACTGCCGGTCTCCGTTCACTGCTGGCAGGGGGATGACGTTGCCGGGTTTGAGAACCCCGAGGGGCAACTCACCGGCGGCATTCAGGCCACCGGCAACTATCCGGGCAAAGCGCGTAATGCCAAGGAGCTACGCGCCGATCTGGAGCTGGCGTTCTCCCTCATTCCCGGGCCAAAACGCCTGAATCTGCACGCCATTTACCTGGAATCCGACACCCCGGTCAGCCGCGATGCCATTAAGCCCGAGCATTTCAGCCGCTGGGTGGCATGGGCGAAAGAGAATCATATCGGCCTCGACTTCAACCCGTCCTGTTTCTCGCACCCCAACAGCGCCGACGGCTTCACGCTGGCCCACGCCAACGATGACATTCGCCAGTTCTGGATTGACCACTGTAAAGCGAGCCGCCGGGTATCGGCCTCGTTTGGCGAAGCGCTGGGTACTCCTTCGGTGATGAACATCTGGGTACCAGACGGCATGAAAGACGTCACGGTGGACCGCCTCGCGCCGCGTCAGCGTCTGCTGGCGGCACTGGACGAGATCATCAGCGAAAAACTCAATCCGGCGCACCATATCGACGCGGTGGAGAGCAAGCTGTTCGGCATCGGCGCGGAGAGCTACACCGTCGGCTCTAACGAGTTTTACATGGGCTATGCCACCAGCCGCCAGACCGCGCTTTGCCTGGACGCCGGCCACTTCCACCCGACCGAAGTGATCTCCGACAAGATCTCCGCCGCCATGCTCTACGTGCCGCGCCTGCTGCTGCACGTCAGCCGCCCGGTGCGCTGGGACAGCGACCACGTAGTGCTGCTCGACGACGAAACCCAGGCCATCGCCAGCGAAATCATTCGCTATAACCTGTTTGACCGCGTGCATATCGGCCTCGACTTCTTTGACGCTTCCATCAACCGCATCGCCGCCTGGGTGATTGGTACCCGCAACATGAAAAAAGCCCTGCTGCGCGCCCTGCTGGAGCCGGTGGAGCAGCTGCGTCAGCTGGAAGCCGCGGGGGATTACACCGCCCGCCTGGCGCTGCTGGAAGAGCAGAAGTGCCTGCCGTGGCAGGCGGTCTGGGAAACGTACTGCGAGCGTCATGATGCGCCAGCCGGTAGCCAGTGGCTGGAGAGCGTGCGCGGCTATGAGCAAGCGGTGCTGAACCAGCGCGGATAACCCACCGAAGGGTCGTAGGGTGGGTAAGCGTAGCGCACCCACCAGAACAGCATACCCTCCCCGATCGGAGAGGGCCTGGCGAGGGGATACTTCGCCACGACAACAGGAACAGAACGACTATGCAGAACATCCTTAACGCCTGGTTCGTACAGGGCATGATCAAAGCCACCACCGACGCCTGGCTCAAGGGCTGGGACGAGCGCAACGGCGGTAACCTGACGCTGCGTCTCGACGCGCACGATCTGGCGCCCTACGAGGCAGATTTCCACGCCGTGCCGCGCTATATCGCCCTCAGCCAGCCGATGCCCCTGCTGGCGAACACCGCGTTTATCGTCACCGGCTCCGGCAAGTTTTTCCGCAACGTCCAGCTCGACCCCACCGCGAATCTCGGGGTGGTAAAAGTCGACAGCGACGGCGCGGGCTACCACATTTTGTGGGGGCTGACTGACGAGGCGGTACCGACGTCCGAACTGCCGTCACACTTCCTGTCGCACTGCTCGCGCATTCAGGCCACCGGCGGTAAAGATCGCGTCATTATGCACTGCCACGCCACCAACCTGATTGCCCTGACCTACGTGCTGGAGAACGACACCGACATCATCACCCGCTATCTGTGGGAAGGCAGCACCGAGTGTCTGGTGGTGTTCCCGGATGGCGTCGGCATTCTGCCGTGGATGGTACCAGGCACCGATGAAATCGGCGCCGCCACCGCCCATGAGATGACGAAACATTCCCTGGTACTGTGGCCGTTCCACGGCGTGTTTGGCAGTGGCCCGACCCTGGATGAGGCGTTTGGCCTGATCGACACCGCGGAAAAGTCGGCAGAAGTGCTGGTCAAAGTGATTTCGATGGGCGGCATGAAGCAGACCATCAGCCGCGACGAGCTGATCGCGCTCGGCAAACGTTTTGGCGTGACACCGCGCGCCAGTGCTTTAGAGATTAAAAAATAAAATAACTTACCTGCGCTTTCGCCGGGTGCTACGGCGAAAGCAACCTGTACCTGAAACCTGCAAACGTGGAGTACAACATGAAAATAAAAGCAATACCGGCTTGTACGCTCATCGCATCTGTTCTGGCCTTCTCCGGCCCGGCGCTGGCCGAGGTTAAAATCGCGCTGGTCGCCAAATCGCTGGGGAACGGCTTTTTCGAAGCCGCCAACGTCGGCGCACAGCAGGCTGCCAAAGAGCTGGGGGATGTGAAGGTCATCTATACCGGGCCAACCACCACCACCGCCGAGGCGCAAATTGAAGTGCTCAACGGGCTTATCGCCCAGGGCGTGGATGCCATCGCCATCTCCGCCAACGATCCGGACGCGGTAGTGCCGGTACTCAAACGCGCCATGCAGCGTGGCATTAAGGTAGTTTCCTGGGATTCCGGGGTGGAAAAAGCGGGCCGCCAGATCCACCTCAACCCGTCGAACAATGCGCTGATTGGCGAAACCAACATCAAGCTGGCCGCCGCGGCGCTGAAAGAGCTTAAGGTGGAGAAAGGCGACGTGGCAGTGCTGAGCGCTACGCCCACCTCCACCAACCAGAATATCTGGATTGAAGAGATGAAAAAGGTGCTGCCGAAGTACCCTTCCGTCAATCTGGTGACCGTCGCCTACGGTGACGACCTCTCCGATAAGAGCTACCGCGAAGCGGTGGGCCTGCTGAAGTCCCACCCCGATTTGAAAGTGATTGTTTCCCCCTCCTCGGTAGGCATTGTCGCCGCAGCGCAGGCAGTGAAGGACCAGAACAAAATTGGCAAGGTGTACGTTACCGGGCTGGGCCTGCCGTCTGAGATGGCGGGCGCGGTGAAGTCCGGGGCCACCAAAAGCTTTGCCATCTGGAATCCAATCGATCTCGGCTATGCCGCCACTTACCTCGCTCACGATCTGGTGAAAGGCACCGCCACTAAAACCGAGGCCAGCATGGGCAAGCTCGGTAAAGTGAAGCTGGATGCGGATGGCAACGGCGCAATGGCTGAGCCTTACGTCTACGACGCGAGCAACATCGACAAGTTCGCGAAGATGTTCTGATCGGCGCCCAGGCGTGAACAATCCCGCCCTCTCCTGCAGAGGGCCGGGGTGAGGGTGGTTTAACCCATCGATTCGGAGAGACATCATGACGGCATCCACACCGCTGCTGTCGCTCAGGGGCATCACCAAAGTTTTTCCTGGTGTACGCGCTCTTGAGAACGTGCAGCTCGACCTCTGGCCAGGCCAGGTCACCGCGCTTATCGGCGAAAACGGCGCGGGCAAATCCACGCTGGTCAAAGTGATGACCGGCATCTATCAGCCTGACGGCGGCGAAATCCTATATAAAGCGATCCCCATCCAGCTCCCGACACCGGAAGCCGCCCACAAGGTTGGCATCACGGCGATACACCAGGAGACGGTGCTGTTCGACGAGCTGACCGTCACCGAGAACATTTTTGTCGGCCAGTACCTGCATAGCGGGCTGTTCAGAAAGCTCGACTGGCCAGCAATGCATCGCCGGGCACAGGAGATCCTCACCCGCCTGGAAGTGCAGATTGACCCGCGTGCCATCCTGAAAACCCTGAGTATCGCCCAGCGGCATATGGTGGCGATTGCCCGCGCGCTGTCGTTCGACGCCCAGGTGGTGATCCTCGACGAGCCAACCGCCGCGCTGTCACAGCATGAAATTCTGGAGTTTTATCAAATTGTTGAACGCCTGAAGCATGACGGCAAAGCAATTCTGTTTATCTCGCACAAGTTCGACGAAATCTTCGAGCTGGCAGACCACTACACCATTCTGCGCGACGGCGAATTTATCAGCGCCGGGGCGATGAACGACATCACCGAAGAGCGCATGGTATCGATGATGGTGGGGCGCGCCATCACCCAGACCTACCCGAAAATCGCGTGCGAGCCGGGGGAGACGGTGCTGGAGGTAAAAAATCTCAGCCACCCCACCGAGTTCGCCAACATCAGCTTCTCGCTGCGCAAAGGGGAGATCCTCGGCTTCTACGGCCTCGTCGGTGCCGGGCGCACCGAGCTGATGCAGGCGCTGTGCGGCGTCTCCCGACCCGCCAGCGGTGAGATTGTCCTTAATGGTGTTCCCGTCTCGTTCAGCCAGCCCGCCGATGCCATCTGCGCCGGTATCGTCTGCGTGCCGGAGGAACGCCAGAAACAGGGGGCGATTATCGAACTGCCGATCGCCCAGAACATCAGCCTGCCGCAGCTCGGCACCCTCAACCCCAACGGCGTACTCAATGAGACACGCGAATGGGCGCTGGCCGATGAGTATGCCCGTCGCCTGCAGGTGAAAGCGTTTAGCTGGCGCCAGGCGGTGGAAACGCTCTCCGGCGGCAACCAGCAAAAGGTGGTGATTGCCAAATGGCTGGCCACTCACCCGACGGTGATTATTCTCGATGAGCCGACGAAGGGCATCGACATCGGCTCAAAAGCGGCCGTGCACCAGTTTATGTCCGAGCTGGTAGCCCAGGGGCTGGCGGTGATCATGGTCTCGTCCGAACTGCCGGAGGTGATGGGGATGGCGGACAGCATTATCGTGATGCACGAGGGGCTGATGGTGGCGCACTATCGCGCCGGGGAAGCCAGTGCGGAAACCATCGTCAGCGCCGCCAGCGGCGCGGGCAAGGAGGCAGCATAATGTGGCAATCCCTGCTTAAAAATCGCGAAGCGCTGCTGGCGGTGGTCATCGTGCTGATGATTGCCGCCATCGGCAGCCGCGTGCCGTCGTTTGTCAGCCCCGGCAACCTTGTTGAGATGTTCAACGACACCTCGATCCTGATTATTCTCGCCCTCGGCCAGATGATGGTGCTGCTCACCAAAGGCATCGACCTCTCTATGGCCGCTAACCTGGCGCTCACCGGGATGATCGTCGCCCTGCTGAATTTCCACTATCCGGAGTTGCCGGTCTGGACGCTGATGCTGATCGCCACCGCGCTTGGGCTGGTGATGGGCGCGATCAACGGCCTGCTGGTGTGGAAGCTCGGCATTCCGGCGATAGTGGTGACCCTCGGCACCATGAGTGTCTATCGCGGGATTATCTTCCTGCTTACCGACGGCGGATGGATCAACGCCCACCAGATGAGCCAGGCGTTTCTCGCCCTGCCGCGCACGGCGCTGCTTGGCCTGCCGGTACTGAGCTGGTGCGCCATCGCCGCGCTGCTGCTGGTGGGCTACTTCCTGCGCTTCAGCCGCACCGGACGCGCGCTTTACACCGCTGGCGGCAATCCGACCGCCGCCTGGTACACCGGCATTAACGCCGGCAAGATGCAGTTCATCAGCTTCTGCCTCTCCGGCACTCTGGCCGGGTTCTGCGGCTACCTGTGGATCTCGCGCTTTGCGGTGGCCTACGTTGACGTGGCAAACGGCTTTGAGCTTCAGGTGGTGGCGGCCTGCGTGATCGGCGGTATCAGCACCATGGGCGGCATTGGGCGCGTGCTCGGCTGCCTGTGCGGTGCGCTGTTCCTCGGCGTCATCAACAATGCGCTGCCGGTGATTGGCGTCTCGCCGTTCTGGCAGATGGCGATTTCCGGCGCGGTGATCGTTATCGCCGTGTTGCTCAACGAGCGCGGCAACAAACGCAAAGGGCGGCTGATCCTGCGTGATGCGGCGCTGGCCCGACAAAAACAGGCGGTGAATCCATGAGCAAAATAATGATGACCGATGCGCCGGCCGTTGCGCCGGTGCCTCCCACCTTCCTGAAACGCCTGCTGTGCTGGGAAGGGTTTCTGTTGGCGGTGACGCTGGCGGTGTTTGTCGGTAATGCCATCGCCTCGCCGTGGTTTCTGGATATCTGGAATCTGTCGGACGCCACCTTCAACTTCACCGAAAAAGCGATCATCGTGCTGCCAATGGCGATGCTGATTATCGCCAGGGAGATTGACCTCTCGGTAGCCTCCACCATTGCGCTCAGTTCGACGGTGATGGGGTTCTGCGCCCAGGCGGGATTCGGCACTCCGGCGCTGGTATGTGTCGGGCTGGGGGTCGGGTTGCTGTGCGGGCTGTTCAACGGCCTGCTGGTCACGCGCTTCAACCTGTCGTCCATCGTTATCACCATCGGCACCATGAGCCTGTTTCGCGGTATCACTTACATTCTGCTCGGTGACCAGGCGCTGAAAGCGTACCCGGAGAGCTTCGCCTGGTTTGGTCAGGGCTACGTCTGGGGGGCGCTGTCGTTTGAGTTCGCGCTGTTTATCGTGCTGGCGATAGCCTTCTCTTTCCTGCTGCATCGCACCAACTTTGGCCGCCGCACCTACGCCATCGGCAACAACCCGACCGGCGCGTGGTTCTCGGGGATCAACGTGAAGCGCCACAACCTGCTGCTGTTTGCGCTGGTGGGCCTGATGGCCGGGCTGGCTGCGGTGCTGCTCACCTCGCGTCTCGGCAGTACCCGCCCGACCATCGCGCTCGGCTGGGAGCTGAGCGTGGTGACCATGGCGGTGCTCGGCGGGGTCAACATCCTTGGCGGCTCCGGCAGTATGCCGGGAGTGATCATCGCCGCGTTCCTGATGGGGCTGGTGACCTTCGGCCTGAGCCTGCTTAACGTGCCGGGCATCGTTATGTCGATCATTATCGGCCTGATGCTGATTGTGGTGATTTCCCTGCCGATCGTTACCCGTCGCCTGCTGGCGCGGCGGCGAATGTGACGTTGCCCCTTCAGGTATTCACCCCGGCGACACCGGATGCCGCCGCACGAAATATTTCAATATCAAGGAGATATACCATGAGCTTTATGTTGGCATTGCCAAAAATCAGCCTGCATGGCGCAGGCGCAATCGGCGATATGGTGCAGATGGTCGCGGGCAAACGCTGGGGCAAGGCCCTGATCGTGACCGACGGCCAGCTGGTCACGCTCGGCCTGCTGGACAGCCTGTTTGCCGCGCTCGACGCCCACCAGATGCCGTATCACCTGTTTGATGCGGTATTCCCTAACCCGACCGAAGAACTGGTGCAGCAGGGCTATGCCGCGTTTCAGCAGGCAGAGTGCGACTACCTTATTGCCTTCGGCGGCGGCAGCCCCATCGACACCGCCAAAGCGGTAAAAATCCTTACCGCCAATCCTGGCCCTTCTACCGCTTATTCGGGCGTGGGCAAAGTCACCCATCCCGGCGTGCCGCTGGTGGCGATCAACACCACGGCGGGTACTGCGGCGGAGATGACCAGCAATGCGGTGATAATCGATTCGGCGCGCCACGTTAAAGAGGTGATTATCGATGCGCATATTATTCCGGATATCGCCGTGGACGATGCCAGCGTGATGGTCGCCATACCGCCCGCTGTGACCGCCGCCACCGGCATGGACGCCCTGACCCACGCGGTGGAAGCCTATGTCTCTGTGGGCGCGCATCCGCTGACCGACGCCAACGCGCTGGAGGCCATTCGTCTGATTAGCCACTGGCTGACCGCCGCCGTTGAGAACGGCAGCAACCTGGAGGCGCGGGAGATGATGGCCTGCGGTCAGTATCTGGCGGGCATGGCCTTCAACAGCGCCGGTCTGGGGCTGGTCCATGCCCTCGCCCACCAGCCGGGCGCCACACACAACCTGCCGCACGGCGTGTGCAACGCCATTCTGCTGCCGATCATCGAAAACTTTAACCGCCCCAACGCGGTGGCACGCTTTGCCCGCATCGCGCAAGCCATGGGCGTTAACACCCAGGGGATGAGCGATGAAGCTGCCAGCCAGGCGGCGATCGACGCCATTCGCCAGCTTAGCGCCAGGGTCGGCATTCCCTCTGGCTTCAGCCAGCTTGGCGTCACGAAAGCCGATATTGAAGGCTGGCTGGATAACGCCCTCGCCGATCCGTGCGCACCCTGCAACCCCCGCAGC
Source organism: Siccibacter colletis (assembly GCF_000696575.1). Lineage (GTDB taxonomy): Bacteria > Pseudomonadota > Gammaproteobacteria > Enterobacterales > Enterobacteriaceae > Siccibacter > Siccibacter colletis. Next base: position 262,617 of record NZ_JMSQ01000008.1, read on the forward strand.
GCCAGCCGCGACGAGGTGCGCGAGCTCTATCTGGAGGCCTTATGATCCGCAAAGCCTTTGTGATGCAGGTAAATCCGGACGCCCATGACGAATATCAGCGGCGGCATACCCCGATCTGGCCGGAGCTGGAAGCGGTGCTGAAAGCGCACGGCGCGCACCACTACGCCATCTGGCTCGACCCGGTGCGTAACCTGCTATTCGCCACGGTAGAGATTGAATCCGAGGAGCGCTGGGACGCTGTCGCCCGCACCGACGTCTGCCAGCGCTGGTGGCAGCATATGCGCGATATCATGCCGAGCAACCCCGATAACAGCCCGATCAGCGAGCCGCTTACAGCGGTGTTTTATCTGGAGTGACAGGCCATAAAAAAGCCCGTGCAAGCGGGCTTTTATGCCTTACAGGGAAAGGTGAAGCATCACGTCCTGCGAATGGTGTAATACGCGAACAACAGTAATGGACATGTCGGTACGGAAAAAAAAGAGTACGTGGTGGGCGCAAGCAAAAGAGTAAATACCTTTACTCAACTCAGGGCGCTTAATCCCAACGTCATGGCGGGCAAGCATATCGAAATGCGAAGAAAGCTTTCCAATATAGTTATCCGCCTGTGCCTCCCCAAACCGGCCCTTGCCATAGCGCCAGATCGCTTCCATGTCCTCACTGGCTTTCGGCGTTAGCTCAATCCGTCTCGTCATCATGCCGATCCCTGGCTTTTAGGTTTTGAAGGAAAGCATCCTGCTTCCACTCTTGCGGGGCACCGCTGTTCACCCCTTCATTGATGAGCGCTCGCAACTGCTGCAGATGCGACTGCGCCTGCTGTTCTCGCAGTAAACGCAGCGAGTCCCGAATCACTTCGCTTTGCGTTCGGTAGTCTCCGGTAGCGATCAGAGACTCCACAAAACCACGAAGCTCTTCACCCAGATCGACGGTCATGGTACGCGCCATATTGCCTCCACTGTAAGAACTAATCTTACAATAGTACCCTGACTCTGGTTACTTTTCCAGCAGGAAGACAGTGAGAAATTGTCCTCAGGTATGACAAAAAAAGCCCGCGCGAGCGGGCTTTTTTATGTAGTAACAAATAACGCGTTTACTGTGGGTCGATAAGATCAACAACCTTATCAAGTACCTCACGCATGACGGCGGCTTCTACCGTGGAGTGATACCGGGCGCCACGTGCTTTGAGATCCATACTTCTCAGCATGTAACACAGGGCCACACCGGTTACGCTGCCTTTATCGGTACTGCCGCCGTCCAGCATGACCGTAACCTGTGCAGATCGCGCGGCGCTTCCACCTGTGGTAATGGGCACGCAGGTGGCGACGCCCAATGCTTTAACCAGCTGTTTGTCGGTAATCACCAGATAATAGTGTGGACCCTGAAATTCACGGCCTTTTGTCGGGTCGCCATTTACGTGCCAGATTTCTCCCTTATGCGGAAATTTCATCCCTGGTGCCATCTACACGATCTCCTTGCCAACGGGTGGTGAGTTCAGCACATCGCCCATCGCCTCGTTAAGCTGTTGAATTTCATCCTCGTCGATACCCTTAAGCAGCTCGGCGAGTGATTTTTTCCCACGCGGACGCGGCTGTTTCGATGTTACCGTCAGCGATTGCCCGGCAGGGTGCAATTCCACCACCATTCCTGCTTCCCAGTTCATTTGCGTCAGCGTTTCTTTAGGGATGGTCATGATGACCGCCCCACCTTGTTGCCTTAGCCTTGTTGCATTCATTTCAGACCCCAGGTCTCACAAAGTAACACTTTTGAGCATAACATAATCATCCGCGAGCTGTAACGCTGTTTAAATATTATACGCGCTGCGCCAGCTCCTCTGGCTGCGCTACCGCACCTTTACGTTTGCTGGATGAGAGCGTAAACGCCGATACCACCGTCACGGTCAGCACGAAGCAGCCGAGCATCAGGTAGGTATCCTGGAAGCCGATGCGGTCATACATATTGCCGGCGAAGGCGGAGAGGAAGATCGCCATCATCTGCTTGGAGAACTGGAAACCAATCAGATAGATGGTGGCGGAAAGGCGCGTATCGAACACGCCGGTAATGTACTTGAAGGCACCCACCAGCAGGAACGGCACTTCCAGCGCGTGCAGCATTTTCAGCGCCACCACTTCCACCACGGTGGTGGCGAATGCCGAGCCGATAATGCGTGTCGCCATAATGGTACCGGCGATCAGCAGAGTATTTTTCGCGCCGATGCGGTTAATGATCCACGGCGAGCAGAACATGATGATGGCATTGCACAGCTCCCCGGCGGTGGTGGCAAAGCCAAATGCCCGCGTACCCGCTTCCGGCGTGGCGAAGAAGGATTTAAAGAAGGTCGCGAACTGCTGATCAAACACGTCATAGACGCAGGCCACGCCGACAACGTACAGAATGAACATCCACATCTTTGGCAGACGGAACAGGCCAAATACCATCTTCGCGGTGATCTGCGGCTGGTTAGCCCCGAGCGCGCCCATCACCTGCGCCGTCTGATTAGGTTTCGGCCGCGCCAGGATCAGCAGCACCATCATCAGCAGTGCCGCGCCGGACCCCATCCAGAACACCAGCGCCGGATTAACATTGAACAGGATGCCAGCGGTGGAGGCGCACAGCCCCCAGCCGAGGCAGCCGAACATGCGTGCCTTGCCGTACTCAAACGCGCTGTTGCGGCTGACGCGTTCAATATAAGCCTCAATCGCCGCCGAGCCGGATGAAAAGACGAAGCCGATATACAGCCCGCCACTTAGCGCTCCGAGCCAGATATTCACCTTCAGCAGCGGACCGAAAACGTAGAGGAAAAACGGCGCGAACAGCACCAGCAGCAGGGTGATGATCCACAGCAGGTGCTTCTTCAGCCCGAGCTTATCGGAAATCACGCCAAGCAGCGGCTGGAAGCTGATGGCGGCCAGCGAGATGCAGGAGAAGACGATCCCGGTATCGGTTTTGTTCAGGCCAATGATGTCCGACAGCCAGATCGGCAGGAACGGAAAGCAGGTCGCCATGACAAAGAAGTAGAGAAAAAAGAACAGACCGAAAATCCAGAAGTTAGGGTTATTTTTGTAGGTACAGGCGGTGGTGTTCATTCAGGATATCCTCAAAGGCGTGGCGCGTCGGGGCCATGCGGCCCCGCTCCGTTACACTCGTTCAACGACAATCAGCAGGGCCGTTTCCGGGTCCATTACCGGCAGCTGTAGCCCGGCCTGCGCCAGCCATTCGCCGCTGGCGCTGACTGGCGAAGTCATCCAGCCTGGCAGCTTGCGCATGGTATGCCCGCCGGCACCGGTTAACGGCAGGGTGGACGGATCTTCCAGCCGAATCTGGTAACGCGCGCCCGGCTCCAGGCCCGGTATTCTCAGGGCGCCAGGCAGCGTGTAATCCGGCATCGCCAGCTGGCTCACCAGCCACAGCCCCTGGGTTTTGTCTTCGCTCACCACGCCCTGTACCTGCGTGGTGTTGTCCGGCATCGCCACCCGCCACATCGTGCCGGAATGGATCAGCCCGCGCCAGCGCTTGTAGAGCGTGGCGTAGCGCTGATAGCCTGCGTATTCGTCGGCATCGGCGGTGACCGGGTCCAGCTCCAGCCCCATATGACCAAACAGCGCAGTCAGGCCGCGGAAGGCAATGCTGTGCTGGCGAAACGTGGCATGACAGTGACTGTTGCCGATATGCGCGCCCATCACTTCCGGCGGGAAGAAATAGCTCATGCCGCGCTGGATGGTGCTGCGCTCCAGCGCATCGTTGTTATCGGAGGCCCAGAAACGGTGGCTGCGGGTCAGTACCTCATAGTCGATACGTCCTCCGCCCGAGGCGCAGGACTCAAACTCCACCTGCGGGAAGCGTGTCCGCAGGGTGTCGAGCAGGCGATAAAACTGACGCGTCTGGGCATCTGCCGCGGCCCTGCCATGATGCCCCGGCTGTACCAGCTCGCGGTTCATGTCCCACTTCACGTAATCGACGGGATGCTCACCCAGCAGCCAGCTCAGGCGCTCCACCAGATAGTCAAACGCCTCGGGAATACTCAGGTTCAGCACCCACTGGTGGCGTCCGGTGGTTTTCGGGTAGCCCGGCAGCGCCAGTACCCAGTCGGGATGCGCGCGGCAGAGGTCGGAATCGGGATTAATCATCTCCGGCTCCACCCAGATACCGAACTCCATGCCGAGGGATTTCACATAGTTGATCACCGGCATCAGGCCGTCCGGATACTTGTTCTCATCAAGATACCAGTCGCCGAGCGCAGCATGGTCGTCGTTGCGCCCCTTAAACCAGCCGTCATCGATGATAAAGCGCTCGACGCCCAGTTCGGCGGCGCGGCTCGCCATCTGCATGATGTACGCCGGGTCATGATCAAAATAGATGCCTTCCCAGGTATTGAGATGCACCGGGCGCGGCTTGTCGCCGGGGAAGCGGATAATCTCGTCACGCAGGAAGCGGTGGAACTGCTGGCTCATGCCGTTTAACCCGGTAGCGGAGAAGCTGGCATAGAGCCACGGAGTATGCAGCGTTTCCCCTTCTTCCAGCGCCATTTCGCCAGGCAAATAGAGCGCTTCGGCCTGGATCAGACGGCGACCATCGGTTTTCGCTTCGCACTTGATACGGTGGTTGCCGCTCCAGCCAAGATGCACGCCCCAGACATCGCCCTGCTGCTCGTGGAAGCCCGGCGTGCCGGCAATCAGCGCCGGAAAGTGTTCATGCGACGTGCGCCCGCGACGGTTTTCCAGCACGAAGCCGTCATGGCTCAGCGCTACGCGGTGCGGCTGGAACTCGCGGATCCATCGACCGTGAAACGCCATCACCTCCCCCGCCCGCTCCGGCACCGGCAGCGTGACGGCGAAGCGATCCACCTGCCACGGCTGCGCACGCTGGTTGGTGAGCGCGTGGCGCACCTTCAGCACGCCGCTGTCGGTCAGCACCAGTTCACTGACCAGCCCCAGACCGGCGTTCACGTCCTCGCAGAAGATCGTCAGGGCATTGCCCTGCTGCTCAACCCTTACCGGGGTAAACACCGGTGAGGCGTCCTGGCCGTTGCGATGCCCTTCCAGGCCTGGCGCGCCAAACAGGCCATGACCGCTCTCTGCCATCAGGGTAATCGGGGAATCAACATCCAGCCGCCCGTTAGCAACCGGGCGCGTCAAACTGTGGCAATCCTGCGGCGAAAACCAGGCAAGATGTGCCCCCCAGTAAACAATTTCCGGGAATGGTGCGAGGACAATGATCACGTCGGTGGCATTGCTGGTGAGGCGGTAACAGGTCTCTTCCATAAAGCATCTCCTGAATCGGGTCCGCTTTAACTGTTGATCCGAAACGTTTCGGATGCCAACCACAACGTTTCGGTTATGTGAGCGTTGTTAAATTATTGAGAATTACTGCGGGGGTGTATTCAGGGTCACACCGGGGAAAAATTCTGGCTGCCAGAGCACCTGCAGCTGCGTCAGCGGCTCACCGGCAATAAGGCGGCGCACCATGTCGGCAATCTGCTGCCCCACGCCCTGACGGGTGGACTGGATCACAGCAGCAACATCAAGTTCAACGATGCTGTCCGGCGGCAGTCCGTCGTACACCACCAGCGATACCGCGTTATCGCCTTGCAGACGACCGAGGGTTTGAAGTGCCATCGCCGCGCCGTCGCCATGGGAGTTGCAGTCCGTGACGATCGCCGTGGGCGGCGTGGGCAGTGCGAGCAGCTCCAGTGTAGCTTTATACCCGGCGCGACGGGTAGGCGGCAGCAGGCGCAGCCATGCATCAGAGAGATGGTACGCCCGCAGCGCGTCGCGCCAGCCGTCCCGACGCTGGGTGATAAACGCCTGGCTGTTGTTCTCCCCGAGCAGGGCAATGCGCTGATGGCCGAGCGCAATCAGACGCTCCGTTGCCTGCCGCGTTCCGGCCTGATTATCGAAATCAAACCAGGCGTAGGGCTGCGCAAGCTGGCTGCGACCCAGCGCCAGGAAAGGGAAATTCGCGCGCTGTAACTCCTGCAGCCGGGGATCGTTATCGAGGGTGTGCGCGACGATCAGGGCATCGACGCGGCGGCTCTGCACCTGGCGCATATAGCTGTGGCGGTCCGCCAGATCGTCATCAGCAATCAGCAGCAGATCGATTTCGTACTGCGCCAGTTCGCGACTGATCTCGCCTACCATCCCGAGAAACACGCTGTTATTCAGCGGGGCGGGCAGCACCGGGAACACCAGTCCGACAGCGTCGATTTTGCCCATCTTCAGACGGCGGGCGAAGGTATTTGGCCGATAGCCGCGACGCTGTGCTTCCGCCTCGACGCGCGCCCGGGTCTCCTGCGACACGTCGTCATAGCCGTTCAGCGCACGGCTGACGGTGGTGACGGAAAGACCCAGATGTGTGGCGATGGCTTTTAGCGACATGGTGAGCGGCCCGTAAAGAGTGATCGCGGGCTAGTGTCGCGCATCCCCGTCACCGAGTCCATATAACAAAAAAAGCGCCCTCAGGCGCTCTTTCGACATGAATTCATTTATTTAGTCAGTTCAGCGGTCATATAAACCTGGTCGCGATTGAACGCGGAGGTGATTTTATAGGATGCGCCCATCTCATGCGCCTGCGCAGCGATTTTCGCTTCGGTATCATCGAGGGTAGAACCGGTTGCGGTCACGGTCTGGCCAGCGAAAGCACCAAAAGCAGAAGTCAGGGCGATAACTGCAACAAAAGTTTTGATAGTTTTCATCGGGTATTCCTTCATCTTATTTTGTCAGGGAGAAGGCTGATTGCCTTCGATGGGTTAATAATAGCCCCCTCTTCCCTGAACAAAAAGCGGAAGGATTTGCTGAGCTTGTTCATAAAAATTGAACAAATATTTATCAGTTCTGCTCTGCCACCAGCAGCGCCTGGGTAGCTGGCTCCAGCGCGCGGAAAACGTGCTCCCGATCGGCGGGATAGCAGATGTAATCCCCCTGGTGCAGCTCTTCCGGCGCCTCCGTCAGCCCGACCAGCGCCCGCCCCTGGGTAATAATGATATGTTCGACGGAACCCGGCGGATGCGGGTGCGATACCCGGTCCGCCCCCGGCTCTGCCATCAGCAGGTAGATGTCACGGCGCGCGCCGGGCGGACAGGTCGCCAGTAAAATGGCCTGATAGTTGGCCTGCTCTGCCACCACCTTAGTGCCCTCCCCGCGGCGAATAACCTGCGTCTGGGCAGCCTGAGGTTCAAACAGGCGCGCAAACGGGATGCCAAGCGCTACGCACAGCGACCACAGGGTTTCGAGACTGGGATTACCATTACCCGCTTCCAGCTGGGACAGGGTTGATTTGGCGATCCCGGCGCGGCGCGCAATCTCGGCCAGCGATAGCCCGGTTCGGGCGCGTTCGCGCACCAGGCTTCTGGAAATCACATCAATGGGCGGTGTCATTTACGGCTCCGGTGTTCTGTAAAACGAACGATCGTTCGCTTGAAATTTAAATTCGCTGTGTTCATTATAATGGATACTCGTTCGATATGGCTAAAGATCTATGTTCACTCAACGTTTCTCTTGCCTGAGCGCCGATACCAGAAAAGCGATTTTCCTGGTGTGCCTCGCGGTTGCGGTGGTCGGCGTCTCTTATGGTTCATTAGCAATGGCCTACGGCTTCCCGCTCTGGCTGCCGCTGGTGCTGTCGATCACCGTACTCGCCGGCGCGTCAGAGTTTATGTTTATTGGCATTATTGCCAGCGGCGGGCATCCACTGGCCGCGGCGGCGGCTGGTCTGCTGGTGAACGCCCGGCATATTCCGTTTGGCGTGGCGGTGCGGGACCTGGTGGGTAATCGCGCGGCCGCCCTGCTCGGCTGCCACATTATGAATGATGAAAGCGTGGTGTTTGGCCTCGCGCAGTCCACTCACGAACAGCGTAAAGCCGCGTTCTGGCTGTGCGGGCTGGGGGTGGCGACGCTGTGGCCGCTCGGTGCGCTGCTGGGGAGCGTGATTGGCTCGCTGCTGCCGTCGCCTGAAGCGATTGGGCTTGATGCGGTCTTCCCGGCCATTCTGTTGGCACTGGTGATCCCGGCGTTGAAAAATCGTACCACCCTGATCCGCGCGACCAGCGGCGCGGCTATTTCCCTGGCGGCGGTGCCGTTCGCACCGGTGGGCCTGCCGGTGCTGCTGTCGCTGCTGGGCGTTCTGACGAGGAAGAAATGATGCACGCTACGCTGTTAGTGATTGCTGGCATTGTGGTGCTGTCGCTTGGCACCTGGCTGATGCGTTTTGGCGGCGCGAAACTGGGCAGCCGCATGGCGCTCTCCGAGCGCTCTCAGGCGATGCTGTCCGATGCGGCCACCACGCTGCTGTTCGCGGTAGCGCTCGCCACCACGCTCTATTCCGGCACCAGTTTCGCCGGGATGGCGCGCCTGTGCGGTGTTGCGGTGGCGGTACTGCTGGCGTGGCGTAAAACGCCGCTGATCATCGTGATTATCGCCGCGGCGGCAGTTACCGCCGGGCTGCGTCTGCTTGGCGTACCCTGATTAGCCTTTCAGTAGGGTCAGCGCCACTTCCGGCATCTGATTCGCCTGCACCAGTACCGCGGTGCTCGCCTGAGAGATAATCTGCGCCCGGCTCATCTTGCTCACTTCCATCGCGTAGTCAGCATCTTCAATGCGGCTGCGCGCTGCCGTGGTGGCAAGCGTGCTCTGCGCCAGCGTGGCTTTGGCGGATTCGAAGGTGTTGATGTGGCTGCCGTACTCGCTGCGGTAGCCGCTCACCTTTTCCAGCGCCTTATCGAGCGCGCCCAGCGCTTTGCTGGCCTCTTCTGCCGGGTCGAGTTTACTTTTCGAAATCCCTAACGTTTTGGTATCGGCCGGCGTTGGCGCAATGGTTTTTTTGCTGATCTCATCGCCGAAGTTGGCGCTGGTCACAATCTCAATCGGCTCACTGGCGCGCGGTGGTTTCGCCGGCACCATCGTCGGTGCCGGCAACGAACTCCAGGTGACGTTGCTGCTGAACGAACCGTTTCCCACTACCATCACAATCAGATCTTCCGGCACGGTGCCCAACAGGCGGAGACGTTCCTGCATCTGCGCGCCGTTCTGCCCATCGTTGAAGCCGCCATTTGACGCGTCTTCGTAGCGATCGGTATCGCCGCTGTAGCGGATCGTCAGGCCGTTCAGCGTCGCGGTCGCGCCACCGTTAAATACCCAGATCGGCCCGCCCTGCGTCAGGGAACTGTCGTCATAGCTCGCGCCCGGCAAAAAGCCGTTCGACTCATTAATAAACTTCGCATTCGCCGAGGCGTCGTCCGTGATCCCTTTGCTCACCCAGGTGTAGTCCGGGTTGGCATCGTTGAACGGCGTACCGACAATATGCTTACCGTCGCGGGTGAAGAGCTGAATATCATCGTCCAGCCCCAGCGAGTTGATGGTGATCACCACGTTAGTCGCGCCGGCAGGCACATAGGCCAGCGGCACGATACCGGAGGTGAAGTTATAGTCGGTCCCAGGCGTCGGGAACTTCACGCTGAGCGGCGGCACGTCGCCATACACCAGCGGCGGCAGCTCCGGGTCATCGGTCGCCAGCGGATACTTGCCAAAAATCTCGGTGTTATTCGAGATATGGTTGATGGTGGCGCTGATGGACTCGAACTCTTTCTGAATGCTGGCGCGGTCCTCCAGCGATAACGTGCCGGTCGCCGCCTGCACCGCCAGCTCTTTGGCGCGGATCAGCAGGTTGCTGATGTTGGCCAGCCCGCCCTCGGCGGTCTGCGACAGGCTGATCCCGTCGTCAATGCCACGCGCCACCGCGCTGTCGGCGCGCAGATTCGCCGTCATACGGTTAGCAATAGCCTGTCCGGCGGCGTCATCGCGCGCGCCGTTGATTCTCATCCCTGAAGATAGCCGCTCCATTGCCTGACTCAGTGCAGATTCGACTTTAGTCTGGTTATTTCTCGTTTTATCGGCGTAGAGATTGGAATTTAAAGTGATCATAGCGGTATTCACATACGGACGGTTTCCCGAATACATGCTATATCGGCCCAGAGAAATTTCGCTTTAAGTGTTTTTTTAATGACCAACGCCCCTGGAAGCCGCGTGGCGTTTGGTTTCAGCTAGTTAGCACGCAAAAAAAAAGCGCCCTCAGGCGCTCTTTCTACGGTAAAGCAGTCTTATTTGGTCAATTCTGCGGTCATGTGGACCTGATTACGGTTGAACGCTGAAGTGATTTTGTAGGAAGCGCCCATATCCTGCGCCTGAGCGGCGATTTTCGCTTCGGTCGCGTCCAGGGTAGAACCGGTCGCGGTAATGGTCTGGGAAGCGAAAGCACCGAAAGAGGAAGCCAGTGCGATAACAGCAACAAAAGTTTTGATGTTTTTCATGATGTAGACCCTTAATGATTTAGTTTGATGTGAGGCGGTCTGCCTCGATGTGATAAATCATAGGGCAAGCCTGTGCTTATAAAAAGCACAAGCTTTTGCTGATAAAAATCAAAATTTTTGAATGATTAGCGCAGACGCTGCGGATGGGTATAGATGGTCGCCCGGCCCGGTTTGCTGAAGCCGACCAGCGTCAGGTTGCAGCGTTCGGCCACGTCAACCGCCAGCGACGTGGCGGCCGAGACGGCAAACAGGATCTCCACGCCGCACATGGCAGACTTCTGCACCATCTCGTAGCTGGCGCGGCTGCTGACCAGCACGGCACCGTCGCTCCAGCCTTCCCGTGCGCGGCGACCCAGCAGTTTATCGAGTGCGACGTGGCGACCGACATCCTCATGTCCACCCGTCGCCTCACCCGAAGGGGTTAGCCAGGCGGCGGCGTGAGTACAACCCGTGAGCTGCCCGACCGGCTGGAACGTCTTCAGGGTGGTTAGTGCCGCATCAAGGTTTGCCAGATCGAAGGTTTGAGTAAAAGGCAATGGCGTCAAGGGCTTGCCAATATCTTCCAGCTGCTCAACGCCGCAGACGCCACAGCCGGTACGCCCGGCGAGCTGGCGACGGCGCGCTTTTAAACCCATAAAGCGCCGGCTGGATAACTCTATTTGGACTTCCGTGCCATTACACCCCTGGACAATATCCATTCCGTAAATTTCGTGTGAAGATTCAACAATGCCTTCCGATAACGAGAAACCAAGGGCGAAAAGTTCCAGATCCTTGGGGGAAGCCATCATCACCACATGTGAAATACCGTTGTAGACCAGCGCTACGGGCTCTTCTTCCGCCAGCATATCCTCGCGGGTATGGTCGAGCGCATCGCGCTGCCACAGCGAAACGGATTTGGCGCCTGTGATTTGAGTCACACTTTCGTTCTGTGCTGATGAAATATTCTTCACTTTTTTTTAACCGTATTGGAACAGCCACACCGGCATTATGGTATTCTCGTGGCCCTTCGCTTCAGGGACTGAGGTGGGAAAACAGCAATTCTGAACCTTTGCGGCTTTGACCGCAAAACAAAAACTAAATCCCCAACGTATCCGCTGCTTCAGGAAACAATAAGCAACGCGGCTACCAACGGGGTGATGAGTAATGTCAAAAGTAAGGAGTGACCATGCAGGTCAGCAGAAGGCAGTTCTTTAAGATCTGCGCTGGCGGTATGGCAGGCACCACGGTAGCGGCACTGGGCTTTGCACCCAGCGTAGCGCTGGCAGAAACACGTCAATATAAACTGCTGCGCACCCGTGAAACCCGTAACACCTGTACGTACTGCTCCGTTGGTTGTGGGCTGTTGATGTATAGCCTCGGCGACGGTGCGAAAAACGCCAAAGCATCTATTTTTCACATCGAAGGGGACCCGGACCATCCGGTAAACCGCGGGGCGCTCTGCCCGAAAGGCGCGGGCCTTGTGGATTTCATCCACTCCGAAAGCCGCCTGAAGTATCCGGAATATCGTGCTCCGGGTTCCGATAAATGGCAGCGCATCAGCTGGGACGAGGCGTTCGACCGCATCGCGAAGCTGGTCAAAGAAGACCGTGACGCCAACTTTATCGAGAAGAATGACGAAGGCACGACCGTAAACCGCTGGCTCTCCACCGGTATGCTGTGTGCGTCCGCATCAAGTAACGAAACCGGCTATTTAACTCAAAAATTTACGCGTTCGCTCGGCATGTTAGCCGTCGATAACCAGGCGCGTGTCTGACACGGACCAACGGTAGCAAGTCTTGCTCCAACATTCGGTCGCGGTGCGATGACCAACCACTGGGTCGACATGAAGAACGCCAACCTCATCATTGTGATGGGCGGGAATGCGGCAGAAGCGCATCCGGTGGGATTCCGCTGGGCGATGGAAGCCAAAATCCATAATGGCGCGAAGCTGATTGTTATCGATCCTCGCTTTACGCGTACGGCGTCGGTTGCCGATTTCTATACACCGATCCGCTCCGGTACTGACATTGCTTTCCTGTCAGGCGTACTGCTGTACCTGCTGAATAACAACAAGTTTAACCGCGAATACGTTGAAGCCTATACCAACGCCAGCCTTATCGTGCGTGAAGATTTTGGCTTTGAAGATGGCCTGTTCTCCGGCTACGACGCGGACAAACGCAAATACGATAAAACCTCCTGGAACTACGAGCTGGATGAGAAAGGCTTCGCCAAACGCGATACCACGCTCAGCCACCCGCGCTGCGTCTGGAATCTGCTGAAGCACCACGTTTCTCGCTACACGCCGGAAATCGTGGAAGACATCTGCGGAACGCCAAAAGCAGACTTCCTGAAGGTGTGTGAATACATTGCCGAAACCAGTGTTCACGACAAAACCGCCTCATTCCTGTACGCACTTGGCTGGACCCAGCACTCCGTTGGCGCCCAGAACATCCGTACGATGGCAATGATCCAGCTGCTGCTCGGCAACATGGGCATGGCAGGCGGCGGCGTTAACGCACTGCGCGGCCACTCCAACATCCAGGGACTGACCGACCTTGGCCTGCTGTCACAGAGCCTGACCGGCTACATGACGCTGCCAAGCGAGAAACAGGCCGACCTCCAGACCTACCTGACCGCCAACACGCCGACACCGCTGCGCGAAGGCCAGGTGAACTACTGGAGTAACTACCCGAAATTCTTCGTCTCCTTGATGAAAGCCTTCTACGGCGACAAGGCGACCGCGGAAAACAGCTGGGGCTTTGACTGGCTGCCGAAGTGGGATAAGGGTTACGACGTACTGCAGTACTTCGAAATGATGAACCAGGGCAAAGTGAACGGCTATTTCTGCCAGGGCTTTAACCCGGTCGCCTCATTCCCGAACAAAAACAAAGTCGTCGCGTCGCTGTCGAAACTGAAGTTCCTCGTCACCATCGATCCGCTCAACACCGAGACTGCCACATTCTGGCAGAACCACGGCGAGCAGAACGATGTGGACACCGCCAGCATTCAGACCGAAGTGTTCCGTCTGCCGTCCACCTGCTTCGCCGAAGAAAACGGTTCTATCGTTAACTCCGGCCGCTGGCTGCAGTGGCACTGGAAAGGTCAGGACGCGCCGGGCGAAGCCCTGAACGACGGTGAAATCCTCGCCGGTATCTTCATGCGCCTGCGCAAGATGTATGCCGAAGAGGGCGGCGCCTGCCCTGAGCAGGTGCTGAACATGAGCTGGAACTACTCCACGCCGCACAACCCGTCGCCGGAAGAAGTAGCGATGGAAAGCAACGGTAAAGCGCTGGCCGATATTATCGACCCGGTTACCGGCGATGTGCTGGCGAAGAAAGGCAATCAGCTTGGCACCTTCGCACACCTGCGCGATGACGGCACCACGTCCAGTGGCTGCTGGATCTTCGCCGGAAGCTGGACGCCAGATGGCAACCAGATGGCGCGCCGCGACAACGCCGACCCGTCAGGCCTGGGCAACACCCTGGGTTGGGCATGGTCCTGGCCGCTCAACCGCCGCATCCTTTATAACCGTGCCTCTGCGGACCCGCAGGGTAAACCGTGGGATCCGAAGCGTCAGCTTCTGTCTTACGCCAACGGTAAATGGGTTGGCGCTGATATTCCGGACTACAGCACCGCGCCTCCGGGCAGCGATGTCGGGCCGTTTATCATGCAGCCTGAAGGGATGGGTCGTCTGTTTGCGATGGATAAACTGGCCGAAGGTCCGTTCCCGGAACACTACGAGCCGTTTGAAACGCCGTTGGGTACCAACCCGCTGCACCCGAACGTTATCTCTAACCCGGCAGCCCGCGTCTTTAAAGGCGACATGGAAGCCATGGGTAAAAAAGATAAGTTCCCGTACGTGGGTACGACCTATCGTCTGACCGAGCACTTCCACTACTGGACCAAGCATGCGCTGTTGAACTCCATCGCGCAGCCGGAGCAGTTCGTGGAGATCGGTGAGAAGCTGGCGGGCAAACTCGGCATCGCCCAGGGCGATACGGTGAAAGTCTCCTCCAACCGTGGCTACATCAAAGCCAAGGCGGTGGTGACCAAACGTATCCGCACGCTTAACGTCCACGGTCAGGAAGTCGATACCATCGGTATTCCTATCCACTGGGGTTACGAAGGCGTGGCGAAGAAAGGCTTTATCGCCAACACCCTGACGCCGTTCGTCGGCGATGCGAATACGCAGACGCCGGAGTTCAAGGCGTTCCTGGTGAATGTGGAAAAGGTGTAACGGAGACGAATCATGGCTTATCAATCTCAAGACATCATCCGTCGTTCCGCGACTAACAGTTTCACTCCCGCGCCTCAGGCGCGGGATCACCAGCAGGAAGTGGCGAAGCTTATCGACGTAACCACCTGCATCGGCTGTAAAGCCTGTCAGGTGGCCTGTTCAGAGTGGAACGACCTGCGTGACGAAGTGGGCAACAACGTCGGGGTGTATGACAACCCGGCCGACCTGACCGCCAAGTCATGGACGGTGATGCGTTTCTCGGAAGTGGAGCAGAACGACAAACTGGAATGGCTGATCCGCAAGGATGGCTGTATGCACTGCGCCGATCCGGGCTGCCTTAAGGCGTGCCCGTCCGAAGGCGCTATCATTCAGTACGCCAACGGTATCGTCGACTTCCAGTCCGAGCAGTGCATCGGCTGTGGCTACTGCATCGCGGGCTGCCCGTTCGACGTACCGCGCCTGAACCCGGAAGACAACCGTGTCTACAAGTGCACCCTGTGCGTAGACCGCGTCAACGTGGGCCAGGAGCCAGCGTGCGTGAAGACCTGTCCAACCGGCGCTATCCACTTTGGTTCCAAAGAGGATATGAAGCAGCTGGCGGGCGAGCGCGTGGCGGAGCTGAAAACCCGTGGTTATGAAAACGCAGGCCTGTACGATCCGGCAGGGGTTGGCGGTACACACGTGATGTACGTGCTGCACCACAACGACAAGCCGAATCTTTATCACGGCCTGCCGGAGAACCCGGAAATCAGCGAAACCGTGAAGTTCTGGAAAGGCATCTGGAAACCGCTCGCCGCTATCGGCTTTGCGGCCACCTTCGCCGCCAGCGTCTTCCACTACGTCGGCGTGGGCCCGAACCGTGCGGAAGAAGAGGAAGACAACCTTGATGAAGAGAAAGACGAGGTGCGCAAATGAAACGTCGTGACACCATCGTGCGCTACACGGCGCCGGAACGCATCAACCACTGGGTCACCGCCTTCTGCTTCGTGCTGGCGTCGGTGAGCGGGCTGGGCTTTTTCTTCCCGTCGTTCAACTGGCTGATGGGCATTCTCGGCACGCCGCAGCTGGCGCGCATCCTGCACCCCTTCGTGGGTGTGGTGATGTTTGCCTCGTTCATCATCATGTTCTTCCGTTACTGGCACCACAACCTGATTAACCGCGACGATATCTTCTGGGCGAAAAACATCCGCAAGATCGTGGTCAATGAGGAAGTGGGCGACACCGGACGCTATAACTTCGGCCAGAAATGCGTGTTCTGGGCGGCGATTATCTTCCTGGTGCTGCTGCTGGTGAGCGGCGTGGTGATCTGGCGTCCATACTTTGCGCAGGCTTTCCCGATCCCGCTGATTCGCGTGGCGCTGCTGGTACATTCATTTGCCGCAGTGGCGTTAATTGTGGTTATCATGGTGCATATTTACGCCGCCCTTTGGGTAAAAGGCACCATCACCGCAATGGTGGAAGGCTGGGTATCCTCAACGTGGGCGAAGAAACATCACCCGCGCTGGTACCGTGAAGTCCGCCAGAAACAGGAAAAATCATCTGAATGAGTATTCGCATCATCCCGCAAGATCAGCTGGAGAAAAGCGAGAAACGCACGGCGGAGAACATTCCGCCGTTATTGTTCCCCAGACTGAAAAATCTCTATAACCGCCGCGCGACACGTCTGCGCGAGCTGGCGGAGAACAATCCGTTAGGCGACTATCTGCGTTTCGCGGCGCAAATCGCCCATGCTCAGGAAGTGGTGCTCTATGACCACCCGCTGGAGATGGACCTGACGACACGTCTGCAGGAAGCCGCAGCACAGGGCAAACCGCCGCTGGACGCGCATATTCTGCCACGCGATGCGCACTGGCAACGCCTGCTGCACTCCCTTATCGCCGAGCTGAAGCCTGAAATGACTGGCCCGGCGCTGGCGGTGATTGAGAACCTGGAGAAGGCCTCTTCGCAGGAGCTGGAAGCGATGGCGAGCGCACTGTTTGCTGCCGACTTCGCCGATGTCAGCAGCGACAAAGCGCCCTTCATCTGGGCCGCGCTGTCGCTTTACTGGGCGCAGATGGCCAGCCTGATCCCCGGCAAAGCGCGCGCCGAGTATGGCGAAGCGCGTCAGTTCTGCCCGGTGTGCGGCAGTATGCCGGTTTCCAGCATCGTGCAGATTGGCACCTCCCAGGGGCTGCGCTATTTGCACTGCAACCTGTGCGAGAGCGAATGGCACGTGGTGCGCATCAAGTGCAGCAACTGCGAACAGACCCGCGATCTGAACTACTGGTCAATCGACTCCGAACAGTCGGCCATCAAGGCCGAAAGCTGCGGCGATTGCGGCACTTACCTGAAGATCCTTTATCAGGAAAAAGACCCCAACGTCGAAGCCGTTGCGGATGACCTGGCTTCGCTGGTGCTGGATGCACGCATGGAGCAAGAGGGCTTCGCTCGCAGCTCCATCAACCCGTTCCTGTTCCCGGGAGAGGGTGAGTAGTTTTTCCCGTCAACCCGTCCTCATTATTGGGGGCGGGTTATCATAAATTGTAGGGAATCGTTACGCCGCTTATGCCAGCGAAATCCTTCGAGTTGCGCGTTACCAGCACACGAGAATTAACCTGCGCCGTTGCCAGAATGATGGCATCAGGCAGTTTCATACCGTGCTGTTGGCGAATCATTACGCTGCGCTCTGCTACTGCGGCTGAAATCGGTAACACATCAAACGCCTCCAGTACCTCACGCGTACGCATTTCTTGACCGTGTTTTTTTGCCCCTACCATTACTTCAATCCATGTCATCAGGCTGATGCCGCGATTAATGGGATACTGTTCCATCACCTTTGCCGCCTGCTGATGCCCACTAAAAAGATCGATAAGGATGTTGGTATCGAATACCGCCACGCCCTCCATGCCTACCACTCCTCACGTAGTTTTCGCTCATACTCCAGCCCATCTTCAGCCGCCTCCCCCCACAGGCCTAACGCCTCGTGAAGAACATTTTGTGTCTGCCTTTCCAGATACTGCTCAATCGCTTCGCGCAGTAGCTCCGCTCTGGCGGTATTGCGGCGCTGTTTGAGGTGATCGAGGCGGCGGATCGCCTCGTCAGGTAAGTCGAGAAGAATTCGTCCCATAATGTTCTCTACTGTCATGACCATATATCACCTCAGTATATCATCATCGTTCGTTTTTGAATCGCCACTTGCAAAAGGCTAATCCTTTTTCTTCGTGCGGTTAAGTCAGGTTTCGGAGGTAATTCCCCTTCTGCGAGGTGCTTTCCAGAAACGTTTTTTCCCTGCATGACGGCGTTTTTCTTCCGTGTCGTTTAGGGTATAAACGCTGAACTTTTCACAGGTGAAAACCGCGCAACGCAGGCACAGTTCGCTCTTCACCGAAGCATCAGGTTATGGCGCAGGATAGATTTGTCGCTCCCCCTGACGGAGAGCAAACAAATGATTGCGGTACTTTTTGAAGCAGACGTATTACCGGAAAAGCAGGCGCGTTATCTGGCGCTGGCGGCGGAACTTAAGCCCCTGCTGGCAGATAGTGAGGGCTTTATCAGCATTGAGCGGTTTCAGAGCCTGACCAGCGAGGGGAAGATCCTGTCGCTCTCATGGTGGCAGAATGAAGACGCCGTGCTGAGCTGGAAGCGTAACGTATTGCACCGCGAAGCACAGACCGAAGGGCGCGCTTCCATTTTCGCCCACTACCGGATTCGCATTGCTCAGGTGGTCAGAGATTACTCATCAGATATGCAAGGATAAGCCGATGTACGATATTCACGTAGTGCTGGAAAACACGCCAGGTCAACTGGCAGCCCTGGGTTATGTGCTTGGTCAACACGGTATCGGCCTTGAGGGCGGCGGTGTGTTCAGCGCCGGGAGCGACTCGCATGCGCATTTCCTGGTGGCGGAGGGTGAAAAAGCCCGTGCGGTGCTGGAGCGCGAAGGGTTCAGGGTTGAAAACGTCTGCCAGCCGCTGATGCGTAAACTTAAGCAGGAGCGTCCCGGCGAGTTAGGTGAGATTGCCGCAGCCCTGGCAGATGCGGGCATTAATATCATTACCCAATACAGCGATCATGCGAATCAGCTTATCCTTGTCACGGATAATCCTGAACTGGCGCACCGGGTTACGCAGCGCTGGCCCATCACCCGTGAGTGAATATGCTTAAACCTTCTACGCCAGACGGGCATGACGATGCCCTCGAAGACGCGATCGTCGCGGTTGCCGCCGCAATGTCTGATGCCTCGCGCGTAAAAATGCTCTGCGCATTAATGGATGGGCGTGCCTGGACCGCGACCGAGCTGAGCGCCGTTGCCGATATCGCCTCATCCACTGCCAGTGGGCATCTGGCGCGTCTGGTAAAGGGAAAATTGATCACCTGCCTCTCCCAGGGCAGGCATCGCTATTATCGCCTCGCCGGTCATGACATCGCCGCGCTGCTTGAGGGGATGATGGGCGTATCCTGGAAGCGGACAGACCCGATGCGAACCCGCACACCGCAGCATCTGCGTAATGCTCGTACCTGCTATGACCATCTGGCGGGTGAAGTCGCCGTAAACATTTATGCGGCGTTAGTGGATGAGGGCTGGCTGCAGGCAGATGGTGCGGCGCTGACAGAGAAAGGCCGCGCGCGTTTTCAGCAGGCTGGTATTGCGCTCAGTCCCAGCCCCCGACGAAAGGCATGCTGCGCCTGTCTCGACTGGAGCGAACGGCGCTTTCATCTTGGTGGCGAAGCGGGTGCAGCGCTTTTCCTGCACGGCGAGCACAAAGGATGGCTGGTGCGCACGCCCGGATTCAGGGAGGTGACCATCACACCAGCCGGGCGTCTGGCGCTCAAAAAGTTGTTTAACGTTGAGGTATAAGCTGGCACCGGTGCGTTGCATTTAGCTGCCCGGCTACGATAGCCAGGAAATGGCAGGGCAGATAAACCGCGCGCCTGTCTTCGTTGTACCGCTTGCCAGACGCAACAAAAAAGCCGCCCGCGGGCGGCTTCATCCGGCTTTACGACTTAAAGCGTGATGCTGAAACTGCTCACGCCCTGAGTTGGGGCGATCACTATGCCCCACTCGCTGCCCACCAGCGTTGCACCATCAACGCCTGTCACCTGCGGAATATTACGCAGGCACAGCGTCCAGTCGGTCGCGGTGCCCTCGCTGTGCACTGTCAGTTGGTTACCGGTGCGGTTCACCCTCAGGGTAAACAGAACAGAACCGTCCGCTGCGGGCACCTCGCACAATGCCTCACGGCCATCGTCGAGATTAAACAGCTGGAAGGCGGTGCCTTCATGCCAGGCGTAGTCCGGTTGCTGGTCGTTGGCTCCCAGCGCCAGCAGCGTGTTGTCGCGTACATACACCGGCAAGCTCAGGAAATCGTGCTGCTGTTTGTACCAGCGGCTGCCGGTAAGCACATCGTTGTGCCACAGGTGTGTCCAGCGCCCTTCCGGTAGCCAGAAGCTTACCTCGCCCTGCTCGCTGAATACCGGCGCCACCAGCAGCGCATCACCCAGCATGTACTGCCTGTCCAGATAGTCGCAGGCCGGGTCGTCCGGGAACTCCAGCATCATGGCGCGCATCACCGGTGTACCGCACTCCCGCGCCAGCGCAGACTGGCGATACAGGTATGGCATCAGGCGGCACTTAAGCTCGGTGAAATGCCGCACCACGTCACAGGCTTCGTCATCGTAGGCCCACGGCACGCGATAGGATTTGCTGCCGTGCAGGCGACTGTGGCTGGAGAGCAGACCAAACGCGCACCAGCGCTTATAGACGTGTGCCGGTGCGGTGTTTTCGAATCCACCAATGTCGTGGCTCCAGAATCCAAACCCGGAAAGCCCAATCGACAGCCCGCCGCGCAGGCTTTCAGCCATTGATTCATAATTCGCATAGCAGTCGCCGCCCCAGTGCACCGGGAACTGCTGGGCACCCACCGAGGCCGAGCGGGCGAACAGCACCGCTTCCTCTTCGCCCACCGTCTCCTTCAGCACGTTCCACACCAGCTCGTTATAGAGATACGCGTAATGGTTGTGCATTTTTTGTGGATCGGCGCCGTCGTGCCACACCACGTCAGTGGGAATGCGCTCGCCGAAATCGGTTTTAAAGCAGTCCACGCCCATCGCCACCAGTCGTTTCAGATGCCCGGCGTACCACGCGCTTGCTTCCGGATTGGTAAAATCAACGATCGCCAGCCCCGGTTGCCATTTATCCCACTGCCACACCGCGCCGTTCGGGCGTTTCAGCAGATAACCTTTCTCCATCCCCTCGCGGAACAGCGGGGATTTCTGGCCGATATACGGGTTAATCCAGACGCAGATTTTCAGACCGC
The DNA here is from genome assembly GCF_000696575.1 of Siccibacter colletis. Classification (GTDB taxonomy): domain Bacteria; phylum Pseudomonadota; class Gammaproteobacteria; order Enterobacterales; family Enterobacteriaceae; genus Siccibacter; species Siccibacter colletis. The sequence continues at coordinate 283,423 of NZ_JMSQ01000008.1, forward strand.
GCGCCTTCAGACGTTTCAGCATGCCTTCCGGGTCCGGGAAAGTAGCCGGGTCCCATTCGAAATCACACCACTGGAAGGCTTTCATCCAGAAGCAGTCGAAGTGGAACACGTGCAGCGGCAGGTTGCGCGCCGCCATGCCATCGATAAAGCTATTCACCGTCTCTTCGTCATAATTAGTGGTGAACGAGGTGGTGAGCCACAGCCCGAATGACCAGGCAGGCGGTAGCGCGGGCCGGCCGGTGAAGCGCGTATAACGGTCCAGCACGGCTTTTGGCGTCGGGCCATCAATCACAAAATACTCCAGATGCTCCCCTTCCACGCTGAACTGCACCTTCGAGACTTTCTCCGAGCCAATCTCAAACGACACGCACTCGGGATGATTCACCAGCACGCCATACCCACGGTTGGTAAGGTAAAACGGAATGTTTTTATAGGCCTGCTCGGTGCTGGTGCCGCCGTCGCGGTTCCAGGTTTCTACCGTCTGCCCGTTACGCACCAGCGCGGTAAAACGTTCGCCCAGGCCATACACCGTCTCGCCCACACCGAGGTCGAGACGCTCGAAAAGATAGTTGCGCCCGGTGGTGCCGTCCTGCACGTAGCCGTTATTTTTCACCTGGCTGCCGGTGATGCGCACGCCGTCGCGCAGGAAGTCGAGCGCCCAGTATTCGCCCTTACTGATGCGTACGCTCAGGCTGCCGCTGGAAAGTTCGGCGTAATCATCGCCGTTATCGAGCCGCACCGGATAGGTCGCCTCTGCGTTGAGGGGGAAATGTGGACCGCTGTCAGCCACCCCCTCAAAATGCGTAATGCGCACACCGATAATGCCCTCCTGTGGCGAGAAAAAGCGCAGGGTGAAGAGCGGCGTATCCAGTTGCCAGGTGCGCTCGCGCACGTCGCGTGGCGCGGCATACACCACCAGCTCACGACCCCGTACCTCGACATTAAACACCTGCAGCGGATGCGTTAGCGTCAGACCGGGCTGGATCAGCCAGTTACCATCACTGATTTTCATCGTCTTATCCTCTTACTGCTGAAATTCTTTGCGAACCGGCACCTGCTCAAATTCCTGCTGATTGCGCCGGGCGCTGTCGGCCAGCTGCGACATGATTGACGTCAGATACGGTGTTTTCAGGGTGTAATAGCGCTTCGCTACCACGGCGCTGATGAGATAGCAGATGGCCGGCACGATAGTGAACAGCGCGATAATGATGCTGATGGTGGCGCTGTTCTGGGTAGTGGCCGCCGCGTTATAGCCGCCGCCCGCCAGCATCCAGCCAATCAGCGCTCCGCCGATAGCCAGGCCCAGCTTCAGCACGAACAGCGTCCCGGCAAAGCTGATACCGGTCAGGCGCTTGCCATTGCGCCACTCGCCGTAGTCCACGGTATCGGACATCATGACCCACTGGATCGGCGTCACCAGCTGGTGCAGCACACCGATAACAAAGATGAATACGAACATCAGCACGCTGGCATGCAGCGGCACGAAGAACATTGCAAAGCTCAGCACGGCAAGCGCCGCATTGGTCCACCAGAACACGCTCACTTTGCATTTCCAGTCGGTGAGGGGTTTAGCCAGCGCGCTGCCAAACAGATTCCCGACGCAGTAGGTCGTCAGGAACGCGGTAAACAGCGCCGGGGAGCCCATAATCCAGGTGACGTAATACATCATCGCCCCGCCGCGCACCGACACCGCGAGGATATTGAGGATGGTAAGAATGCCCACGACGCGCCACTGGTCGTTTTGCAGGATGTCGCGCAGATCCTCGCGCATTGGCGTGGTATTGGGCGGAGTCTGTACGCGCTCTTTGGTGGTGAAGAAGCAGAACGCCAGCATCAGGAAGGCCACCACCGAGAGCACAGCAATCCCGCCCTGGAAGCCGAGGGCTTTATCTTCACCGCCAATCAGGTTAACCAGCGGCATCATCAGCACCGTTGACAGCATGCCCCCTGCGGTCGCCAGCACGAAGCGCCAGGATTGCAGCGAGATGCGCTGCTGCGGGTCGCTGGTGACCACGCCGCCCAGCGCGCAGTAGGGAATATTGACCACGGTATACATCAGTGTCAGCAGCGTGTAAGTGATCGCGGCGTAAACCATTTTGCCGGTCAGGCTGAGGTCCGGCGTGCTGTAGGCGAAAACGCAGACGATGCCGAACGGCAGCGCCCCGAAGATGATCCACGGGCGGAACTTGCCCCAGCGACTGCGGGTGCGGTCGGCCACCAGGCCCATTACCGGGTCGGAGATGGCATCCAGCGCACGCGCCAGCAGGAACATGGTGCCGACAAACCCGGCAGGAATACCGAAGATATCGGTATAAAAGAACATCATGTACAGCATCACATTATCGAAGACGATGTGGCTGGCGGCGTCACCCATGCCGTAGCCAATTTTCTCCTTCACAGACAACACCTGATTGCTCATCACGTTGATCCTCGGGGCTTTTTAGCAGCTAAAAAACGTAACCGAGGTTGTAAACCATCCCACCGCCGCCGGGTATTCTGTTTTCTGGTTATCAAATTACGTTTCCTGATTTTTGTGATCGGTGTAGCTCTAACGAGGAAAATGAAATGACTAACCCGAGGAAAACGCGGGGCTTTATCCAAAATTGCGGGTAAAACAGACGGTTCGAAAAATAAAAAACACAGCGGGGGGATGTGGTTACGTTAAGAATGTAGCTATAATGCGCCCGCCTCCATGTAGCAATGCAGGCGCGGAAGATCGTCGTCTCCGGTGAGGCGGCTGGACTTCAACTCCAGTTGGGACCGCCAGCGGCCCCGGGCAGGTTCGACTCCTGTGATCTTCCGCCAAAATGCTGTTCTTTCGTTACTCTTATCTTATATTTCCCCCTCTGTTTTTCCTTTCTTATCACCGCCGATGTCGCTGTGACCGTCCGTACCGATAAATCTGCGTTATCTGTCATTTCATGGCAGGATGACCCGCATATGAAAGCGCTCTGGGTTCACCTTTTTTAGCTACTATTCAGCGTACCCCGAGCGATGTCGTACCAGGGTAGAGCGGCGTGACGCCACACAGGAGAACACATGATTTGGTTGATGCTGGCCACGCTGGCGGTGGTGTTTGTAGTTGGTTTTCGGGTGTTAACCTCGGACGTCAGGCGCGCTATCCGCCGTCTCACCGAGCGGCTGGGGATCAGCGCCGTGCCGGTGGAGTCGATGATCGATCAGATGGGTAAAGACGCCGGGCAGGAGTACCTGCGCTATCTCCAGCGGGCCGACGACAAAAATTTGCTCAGCGCCGCCCAGGTGCTGCTGATCTGGCAGGTGATGATTGTTGATGGCAGCGAATCGCATCTGCGTCAGTGGTATCGCCTGCTGCGCAAAGCCCGTCTGGCCGCGCCGTTAAGCGATGCCCATATCCGGCTGGCCTTTGGCCTGCTGCGCGAGCTGGAGCCGGATATGCAGGATCTGAATGCGTTTCAGGAGCGTTATAACGCCCTGTTTATGCCGGACGACAACGTCTACGTGTTGCACTGAGTGTTGCCATAGTTGCCAAAATGTTAAGCACGTCACATTGACGGTGTTACACTGCGCCTCTTCATTTTCCGTGTAACACGTCAGGTGACTCCATGACCCCACACTCCTCCTCATCGCGTCCGGATGCTGCCATCCGGCCGAACTGGTCTGCGGTATTCGCCGTGGCGTTCTGCGTCGCCTGCCTTATTACCGTCGAGTTTTTGCCGGTGAGCCTGCTCACGCCGATGGCGCATGACCTGGGTATCTCCGAAGGGCTGGCTGGCCAGTCGGTGACCGTTACCGCGTTCGTCGCCATGTTTGCCAGCCTGTTTATCACCCGGATTATCGGCACCACCGATCGCCGCTATGTGGTGATCCTGTTTTCCGTGCTGCTGACCCTCTCCTGCCTGCTGGTCTCCTTCGCCAACAGCTTCACCGTGCTGCTGATTGGCCGCGCCTGTCTGGGCCTGGCGCTCGGTGGCTTCTGGGCGATGTCGGCTTCGCTGACCATGCGTCTGGTTCCCGCAAGAACGGTGCCGAAAGCGCTGTCGGTGATCTTCGGTGCCGTGTCGATTGCGCTGGTGATTGCCGCGCCGCTGGGCAGCTTTTTCGGCGGCATTATCGGCTGGCGTCACGTGTTTAACGCCGCTGCGGTGATGGGGCTGGTCAGCATCTTCTGGGTGTGGAAATCACTGCCGTCGCTGCCGGGCGAAGCCGCGCACCAGCAACAGAATATGATCAGCCTGCTGAAGCGTCCCGGCGTGCTGGCCGGCATGGTTGCCATCTTTATGTCCTTTGCCGGGCAGTTCTCCTTCTTCACCTATATTCGTCCGGTGTATACCAGCCTTGCAGGCTTTGACGTAGATGGGCTGACGCTGGTGCTGCTGAGCTTCGGTATCGCCAGCTTTGTCGGCACTTCGCTGTCGTCGGCTATTCTGAAACGCTCGGTGAAGCTGGCGCTGGCTGTCGCGCCGCTGGTCATCGCCCTCAGCGCGCTGACGCTGATCCTGTGGGGCGACAGTAAAGTGGTGGCCTCCGCCGTGGCGATTGTCTGGGGGCTGGGCTTTGCGCTGGTGCCGGTAGGCTGGTCAACCTGGATCACCCGCTCGCTGAGCGACCAGGCGGAAAAAGCCGGCTCCGTGCAGGTGGCGGTGATCCAGCTGGCGAACACCTGCGGCGCGGCGGTAGGCGGCTATGCTCTTGATACACTGGGCCTGCTTTCGCCGCTGGTATTGTCCGGCACGCTGATGCTGTTAACCGCGCTGCTGGTGACCCTCAAAGTCCGGGTGAACTAACGCCCACGCTCAGGCCACGCCGCGAGGTTTGCGGCGTGAATCGAGCGAAATCAGCACCACCGAGGACACAATCAGCAAGGTGCCAAGCCAGTCCGGCAGCGTGAAGCTGACACCCAGCAGCAGCACCGACAGCAACGCACTGCTCAGCGGTTCGGTACAGCTGAGAATGCTCGCTTTCGGGCCGCCAATCATCTGCGCGCCTTTGAGATACAGGCTGAAGGTGATGGCGGTCCCCACCACCACCAGATAGAAAAACGCCAGCAGCACATGGCCGCTCATCATCATCTCCCCGCCCTGACCCGCATAGAACGGCAGCAGCATTGCTCCGCCAATCAGCATGCTCCAGCCAACCACCGGCAGCGTGCCGTAACGGGCGATAAGCGTTGAAGGGTAAGTCGTGTAAAAAGCAGCGGCAAAGGCAGACGCGATACCCCATACCAGCGCGGCGGGCGAAATAGTGAGCGCGGTCGGGTTACCGTGGGTAACCAGCAGGAAGGTGCCCGCCAGCGAGGTGAAAATCGCGGCGAACACCAGCACGCCGGGCCGGGCTTTACGCGCCAGCGCAAACCAGGCCACGATAATGGTCGGGGATAAAAATTGCAGTACGGTCGCCGTGGCGGCATTGGATTTCTCAATGGTGACCAGAAACGTCAGCTGGACCGTCAGGGCACCAAACAGTGAGAACAGCAGCAGGCTGATGGCGTCCTTACGCTGCTTCAGTATTGAGAAGATTTTGTCGCCGTTGATGAACGACAGCGTCAGCAAAATAAAGCCGGAAAACAGCAGGCGGATCATGGTCAGGAAGGGAGAGGTCAGCGCACTGTTTTCCATAATGTACTGCGCACACACACCGGAACTTCCCCACAGCACGGCGGCGACCAGCACGTACAGCATCCCTTTCTTCGTAACACCCATGTTATCCCCTGCGACGTTAATAGTTTCCTGATGCATAACGCCGGACAGCATAGCACAGGCCAGATGACCCCTGCCTCCGTTGCCAGGGGTAACTATAACGCCTGGGTTTTCATGTGTTTTTCAATGAGGTGTATATCCGCCATCCGATCCACATCCTGCACGATACCGACATCATCAGACGTCAGATCCAGCGTCGTGCCGCAGGCTCGCGCCTGCTGCACAATCGTTTTTGCACCCACATCCTCGGAAAGCGCTGCCAGCGCAGCAAAGTACTTCCGGCCAAACCCGACCGGGTGGCCCTGACGCTGCTGGTAATGCGGGATAACAATCGCGTCCTCCCGCAACGCGTCGGCGACGCGCCGGAGCGTTGTGGGCTGGATCAGCGGCAAATCGGCGGGCAGGATCAACCACCCGCCAGCATCACGGGTCGCCTGCACGCCCAGCGCGATGGAATCGCCCATGCCGCGCGTGCCGCCGTCGGGGCGCACCAGATGCCATGCGAGGCGCGCTGCCTGCACTGCGTCCAGCACGTGGGTCAGCACCGTTTTACCGTGCAGCAGCGCGTCCAGTTTATGGGTGGTGCCGCCGGAGGCGAGAAAGCGTTCGCCCTTGCCGGCAGCGAGAATAATCACTGCAGGCGACGGCACTATTTTTCAGCCCCGGCGAGGCGGGCGGCAGCAACATCCGCCAGCACCGAGAGCGCTAGCGAGTGCGCATCCCGGGCTTTCGGGAATATGCCGATGGGGGCGCGAATGCGTTTGAGATCCTGCTCGCACCAGCCAAGCCCGGTGAGCTTTTCCACCCGTGCCGCATGGGTGCGCATACTGCCCAGCGCACCGATATAAAACGGGTTGGTGGCCAGCGCAGCCTGCAATATCGGCAGTTCGCGGTTCAGGTCGTGGTAGAGCAAAATGACGGCGGTCTGCGCATCCATCAGCGCGAAAGAGGTGCGCGGATCGAACCCGTCGCTGGTATGCACCTCATACCCCGCTGCCCGGGCAACCCGCGCCGTCGCTTCAGCCTCCATAGAGCGTCCGTAAACAATGACCCGGGTACAGGGCTGATAGCTGACGGTAAATTCCTCGTCGTGCCAGCCGCTCTCGCCGTCGCTAAGCTCGCTGCGGAGCGTCTGCGACGCGGGAGCGTAATGCAGGGAAGCCGTCTGGCGCTGCGCGGTGGCTTTCAGCACGGCGTGTAGCGGCTGGGCCGAACGCAGCTTGTGAATGCTCAGGGTGATGCCGCCGCCGCAGGGCAGCACGATATCAAAATACGGCGACCCCTGGCCGTAACGCACCATCCGATCTGTTCCGGAAGCGATGACCTCCAGCGCCTCATGAGCGACAGCCGATTCCACACAGCCGCCAGAGACGAAGCCGCAATACAGGCCGTCATCGCGTACCGCCATCTGCGCACCCAGCGGACGCGCCGCGCCGCCGCGGATCTCCACCAGCGTGACCAGCGCCGCCGCCTGGCCCGCCATCAGCGCCTCGGCGGCAAAACGCAGGATCGCCGCACTGTCGTCGGTGAGAAACGCCGGCTCGGGGGTGAGCGGATCGCGGGCCGCCGGTTCGGTTAAGGGGAGTTGTTGCAGCACCTTACCTCCATCCTGAAAGTGAAAGGGGAAGCGCTGCGGCTCTGGCGCGTCGGGCAGCCAGAACCGCAGGGCGATTACGCGACGGTCGGTAACCCGTGTAGCAGCTTATCGAGCGTAATCGGGTAATCCCGCACCCGCACGCCGGTCGCGTTATAGATGGCGTTGGCAATGGCAGCACTGACGCCGCACAGGCCCAGCTCACCTACCCCTTTAGCTTTCATCGGCGACGAGACCGGGTCGGTGTCGTCGAGGAAAATCACTTCCTGTTCGGGAATGTCGGCATGGACCGGCACTTCATAGCCCGCCATATCGTGATTCACGAAAAAGCCCTGCTGCGTATCGACTGCCAGCTCTTCCATCAGCGCACCGCCAAGCCCCATAGTCATCGCGCCAATCACCTGGCTGCGCGCCGTTTTCGGGTTAAGGATGCGCCCTGCCGCGCAGACCGCCAGCATGCGGCGAACGCGGACTTCCCCGGTGGCGATGTCCACACCCACTTCGACGAAATGCCCGGCAAAGGTGGACTGCTGGAACTGCTTGTCGAGATCGCCGAACTCAATCGCGTCCTCCACCGTCAGGGTACCACCCGCAGCGGCCTCGCTGAGCGGAACAGCACGCCCGTTGGCACGCACAGCGCCATCCACAAACTCTGCCGTGTTGGCGTCAAAACCGAGTTTGTTCGCTACCGCTTCGCGCAGTTTTACGCAGGCGGCATATACGCCTGCGGTGGAGCTGTTTGCTCCCCACTGGCCGCCCGAACCGGATGACAGCGGATAATCGGAATCCCCCAGCCGCACCACCACGCGCTCCAGCGGCACGCCCATCATCTCTGCCGCCGTCTGGGCAATGATGGTGTAGCTCCCGGTGCCGATATCGGTCATGTCGGTTTCCACGGTCACGATGCCCTGCGCATCCAGGTGCACGCGCGCGCCGGACGTGGTGACGATGTTGTTACGAAAACCGGCCGCCATGCCCAGACCCACCAGCCAGCGCCCGTCCCGCACCTGACCAGGCTGCGGATTACGCGCATGCCAGCCAAAGCGCTCCGCACCAGTGCGCAGGCACTCCACCAGCTGGCGGCGCGAGAAGAAGCGCTCGGGGTGCGCCGGGTCCACCTGGGTGTCGTTGAGAATGCGGAACTCCACCGGGTCCATGCCAAGTTTTTCCGCCATCTCATCGATAGCAATCTCCAGCACCATCAGCCCCGGCGCTTCCCCTGGCGCGCGCATCGAGTTCCCTTCCGGCAGATCCAGCTCTGCCAGCCGCAGCCCGGTATGGCGATTCGCACCGGCATACAGCAGCTCAGTCTGGTTGGTGGCGGTCTCCGTCGGGCCGCCGGGTAGATTGCCGGACCAGCTGTGGTGCTGAATAGCGGTGATGCGTCCGGTCTCATCGGTGCCGATACGCACATGCTGCACCGTCGCCGGGCGGTGAGTGGTGTTATTGGGAATAAATGGCCGCGGCAACATCACCTTTACCGGGCGTTTTGCCGCCCGCGCGCCGAGCGCCGCCAGCACAGCATCGCTGCGCAGGAACAGCTTGCTGCCGAAGCCGCCGCCAATAAAAGGCGACCGCACGCGGATGTTTTCTGCGGGAATATTCAGGGTTTTCGCCAGATCGCCACGCCACCAGTCAATCATCTGGCTGGAGGTCCAGAGCGTAAGCTTCTCCCCTTCCCACGCCGCCATCGAAGCATGCGGCTCCATCGCCATATGGCTCTGATCCGGAGTAGTATAGATGGCATCGAGCTGCACCGCCGCGTCAGCCAACGCACGCTCCACGTCGCCGACGCTTTTGTCCGGCGTGTCTTCCGGTGGGGTGGTAACACCCGGTTTTTCCGCCGCCAGATCGTAAGCGCCGGGTTCGCGCTGGTACTCCACGTGAATCAGCCCTGCAGCCGCCCGTGCCTGTTCGAAGGTTTCTGCCACCACCACGGCGATAGCCTGGTGGTAATGCTCAATCTCCGGGCCAGCCAGCAAGGTCGCCGCGTTCATTTCACCCTTGCCGAGTGGACCGGCGTTATCCGCCGTGACGATCGCCAGGACGCCAGGAGCGCGCTGCGCCGCCTCAACATCGAGCGTCGTGATGCGGCCTTTCGCAATGGCGGAGCCGACCACATGGCCATAGGCTGCATCAGGCGCTTCATCGTGCCATTCATAGGCGTAGGTTGCCGAGCCGGTGGTTTTCAGCGGCCCGTCGATACGATCGTGCGGGCGGCCCACCACTTTCAGCTGATCGATGGGGTTGTTGGTAGCCGGTTTATCAAATTTCATGGTTGTGCCCCCGCTTCTGCCAGCACCGAGGCGAGCGTGCGCTTCGCCAGTGTCAGCTTGAATTCGTTTTCACTGGTTGGCTGCGCGTCGGCGAACAGCTGGTCGTAGACCGCCTGCGCGCCCTGTGGCAGCTGTGCATCCGCTTCATCGCGCCGCCAGGGTTTATGTGCCACCCCGCCCAGCGCCACGCGTCCGGTGCCATCGGCCTGCACCACCGCCGCGACGGATACCAGCGCAAACGCATAGGAGGCGCGATCGCGCACTTTGCGATAGATGTGCGTGCCGCCGGCCGGAGGCGGCAGCGTTACCGCCACGATCAGCTCGCCGGGTGCCAGCACGGTTTCCAGATGCGGCGTATCGCCCGGCGCGCGGTAGAAGTCAGCCAGCGGGATGCGGCGTTCGCTCCCGTCCGGGTTTACGGTTTCCACCACGGCGTCCAGCACTTGCATCGCAACCGCCATATCACTCGGATGCGTGGCGATGCAGGCCTCGCTGGCTCCGACCACCGCTAGCTGACGGCTGTAGCCTGTCAGGGCCGCACAGCCGCTGCCGGGCTGGCGCTTATTGCAGGGCTGGTTGGTGTCGTAGAAATAGGGGCAGCGTGTGCGCTGCAGCAGATTGCCCGCGGTAGTCGCCCGGTTACGCAACTGGCCCGACGCCCCCGCCAGCAGCGCGCGGGACAGCACGCCGTAATCGCGACGCACGCGCTCATCGGCAGCCAGATCGGTATTGCGCACCAGCGCCCCGATGCGCAGTCCGCGATCGGCGGCAGGTTCGATGCTGTCCAGCGCCAGGCCATTGACGTCGATCAGATGAACCGGGGTCTCAATTTCCAGCTTCATCAGGTCGAGCAGGTTGGTGCCGCCAGCGATAAATTTAGCTCCCGGCGTGCGCTGCGCGCTGGCTGCCGCTTCGGCGGGCGAATTCACGCGTTGGTAGGTAAAGGCTTTCATCGTCCTTCCCCCCCGGCGACATCCTCGATCGCAGCCAGAATATTGGCGTACGCTCCACAGCGGCAGATATTCCCGCTCATGCGCTCCCGGATCTCATCCGCAGTCATTTGCGGCGGTGATACCAGATCGTGGGTGACGTGGCTCGGAATGCCCGCCTCAATTTCTTGCAGCACCGCCACGGATGAACAGATCTGGCCCGGCGTGCAGTACCCGCACTGGTAGCCGTCATGTTTTACAAACGCCGCCTGCATCGGGTGCAAATTGTCCGGCGTACCCAGCCCTTCAATGGTGGTGACTTCCGCATCCTGATGCATCACCGCGAGGGTCAGACAGGCGTTGATGCGTCGTCCGTCAACGATGACGGTACAGGCGCCGCACTGGCCGTGGTCGCACCCTTTTTTGGTGCCGGTGAGATGCAGATTCTCGCGCAGCGCATCCAGCAGCGTGGTGCGGGTATCCACGTCCAGCTCGCGGATCACGCCATTCACGTTGAGTCGCAGGGGTAGCGTTTCAGGCTGCGGGGTAACAGCGCGCCCATCCGGTTGCGGCAGCTGCCCGTATTCTGTGTTTTCGCCGTGGTTGCTCATACCAGGCCTCCAGTATTTTTAAAAATGAGTGGTTGCCGCTTATGCACTGCACGGCTTTTTTAATAACGAATAGTTAATGATAGTCGGCGCTGGCTTTCGCGCTGCGCAGACTGCGGTGAGACATGCTCAGTAATGCGCTCATGCTGCGTCAGGCGCGGTCGCGCGGATGTCCTGGAAATGTCTGCTTTTGATAGCTTTACGTTACGGATACGCAAATCCCTTTTAATGGGGCGGGTATTATTCTGACCGCCGTAGTTAACAGGGATATCACGGTGGAAATGAACAGGATTAAGGAAGGTGGGTTGAGGCTGCTCACACCCGGAGAGATCGTGCTTGCCCGCAGCGTCTTCAGAAACAGCATTACCTGGCATAAGGTCTGGATACACCGGGACAGCTATCTGCCGTTTGGACTGCAAAATAAAAACGTGGCGATGGCACCCAATGGGGAAATCTACCTGAGAAATCATTATCGGGATGATTTTTCTAAAGCGTCGATTGCGTTACAGCATATTTTCATCCATGAACTGGCGCATGTCTGGCAGCGAGAAAGAGGAATGAATGTGCGCTTGCGCGGGGCATTCAGCTGGGCGGCAAATTATGACTATGTGCTGGACAGCCGATTTTTAAATGAATATCCGCTTGAGCAGCAGGCACAGATTATTGCGGATTATTTTGTATTAGACAGATACGGATATTATTTATGGGCAGAGAGCCGTAAAAACCATGATGTCAGCTGCATAAATAACGTTTCAGAGAGTCAACTGCGCGATCTTTATAAAAAGACACTCACTTTTTTCTCTTCGGGCAGTAAATAATGAAGATGATAATTCAACTTACAACAGTGTTACTTGCGACGTTGATGCTTACTGGTTGCCCTGTAATGGATCGAGATTTAGATAAGCGTTACGCTCCACCAGATATTTCTATAATCACATTAACAGGTGATGACGTTTGCATGGCAGTGCCTTATCCTTCTGATTACCAGTTGCGCATGATCAGCATTAATCCTCGCGGCACCGACCCTAAAACCTGGTGGTATAAAGCAGAGCCTGACCTCAAACTCACTATCAATCAGGGCCAGATTTGTATTCCGCCCTCGTTTTACACGTTTGAACCGCACCAGCAATACGTAATCCGCACGGTTATGTGGTCGGATAAAAAATATCAACAAACCCAATATGGAGGCAGGGCTGTAATTGCCGCTTTCGAAATCGAGGACGGCCATGCCTGGCGGGTAATACTTGAAGAAAGAGAACAATAACGTTCGCTGTCGAAATGTCTCTGAGCATGAACTTCTCTCACTTTTTGCCAGAACGTTGTCATTTTTCCCATAGGAAGATCAGATGAATTTCGCTGTAAAGCTCACTCTGCTCTCAGCCTCGCTACTCTTATTAACAGGCTGCCCAATAATGGATCGGGATTTAGACTTGCGCTATCCCGAACCCGACATCACCACCGCAACGAAGGTAGATGATAATCTCTGTGTAGCCATTCCTGATCCTGCAGATTTCCAGATAAGAATGGTTATGATCTATCCTCGTAATATGCCACCAAAAGAACGTTGGTATCAGTTGAAGCCTGCGTTGAATGTCAGTGACGGACAAGTTTGCATTCCCTCTTCTCTCTATAAATTTGATTCGCGTCGTGAGTACGTAGTGCAACTTATTATGTGGTCTGATGAAAAGGCAAAAAGGACAAAATATGGCAGCCGCGTGGTCATCAGTGCTTTCGAAATCGACAACGATCATGCCTGGCGGGTAATACTTGAAGAGCGCGAGCTATAGGTATGCCACCCTTCGCGGATAAATATTGACCGGCAGGCATTGCGCCTGCCTTTTGTTTTAACCGTTATTACCAGCCCGGCACCGCACCGCCGTTGAAGATTTTTTCCGCCGCCTGTGCCACCTCCGGTGACTGATAGGCTCTGGTAAATGCCTTCACGTTTTCTGCGGCTTTATTGTCCTCACGTGCAACAATAATATTTACGTAAGGCGAGTGCTTATCTTCAATAAAGATGCTGTCGTGCACTGGCGACAGGCCGATATTCTGGATGTACGTGGTGCTGATAATCGCCGCGTCCACTTTCGGGTCATCAAGCACGCCCGGTAGCTGCGCACCTTCCATCTCAACGATATTTAGCTGACGTGGGTTATCACGGATATCAAGCGCGGTCGGCAGCAGGCCTTTACCCGGTGCAAGGCCGATGAGCTTCTCTTTTTGCAGTAGCAGCAGCGCACGCCCAAGGTTAGTCGGATCATTAGGAATGGCGATGGTCGCCCCGGTTTTCAGCTCAGAAACACGTTTAATTTTGCGGGAGTAACCCGCAATCGGGAAGACGAAGGTATTGCCCACCGCCACCAGATGATAGCCGTGCGCCTGATTATCCTGCGCCAGGAAAGGACGGTGCTGGAATACATTGGCATCCAGATCGCCGGCATTGGTTGATTCATTGGGAAGCAGCGACCCGCTGAAACCGACCAGCTCCACGTCAAGGCCATATTTCTCCTTTGCAACACGCTTTGCCACTTCCGCCACGTCCTGCTCAGCGCCATTTATCACGCCCACTTTAATATGGTTAGCATCGCTGCTCTGGTCGCAGCCAGCCAGCATCAACCCGGCCAGCAGCATAGCGCCGAGGCGAGAAACAACGTTTTTCATGGCAGATATCCTTTTAAAAACAGTACGATCCCAGGTGAAATCGACTATAGCGAATCTGCGCCGTGAGGGATAAAAACGAAAAGGCATGTCTAAGATGAAAACGCGATAAACCGCGCGTCAGGGGAAGCGGGCGATAACCGATGCAAACACCGGTTATCGCCACGTTACAACAGAAGGATTATTTCGCCGGGAAGGCTTTCGCAATCGCCTGTGTCGCGCACTTGCCATCGAACTCGGAGCCGCCCATTCCGGCCACGCCCACCGCGCCGATCACTTCATTATTGAAGGTCACCGGCACACCGCCGCCCAGCAGCAGCAGTTCGGGTAGCGTGTTCAGGTTTGCCGAATCGGCATCCGCCCGCGCCTTTTCCGCCAGCGCCTGGCTCGGGGTTTTGGTTGAAAGCGCGGTATACGCTTTACGCTGGGCTGCCAGCGTGTTGTGCGGGCCAACGTTGTCGTCGCGCATCACCACTACCGGATTCCCACCGCGATCGACCACCGCCACCACGCCTTTTTTATCATACTGGCGGCACTGGGCCAGGGTGTCAGAAGCCAGCGTGGTTGCCAGCTCCAGCGTCATGTCATGTACCGTCGCAGGCGCTGCCGCAAAACTCATTCCCGGCAGGGCCATCATTACCGCTATCAGCGTTCGCTTCATGTTTCAGTCTCTCGTTATTCGCACGTTACTGGCGGAGCAAAACGCCCCGCCGCGATGTCGGGTATCAGCTACCGCGATAGGTGGAATAACCGTACTGGCTCAGCAGCAGCGGTACATGGTAGTGCTCATTGGTATTGCTGATGTGGAACTCAACCGGGATCTCCGGGAAGAAGGTGCCCTGCTTCTGGGATGCGAACCAGTCGCCGGTTTTGAACACCACGCGGAAGTCACCGGTGCTTTCCGGCTGCTCTGGCCACAGACCTTTGATACGGCCATCCTGGTCGGTGGTAGCGCTGTTCAGCTTTTTCCAGCCGTCACCCTGTTTCTGCTCCAGGGTAACTTCCACGCCCGGTGCCGGTTTCCCGGTTTGCTGGTTAAGGATGTGGACGCTCAACAGGTTTTTTCCCGCAGCCATAACAACGGAAGGGGCGCAAAAAGAGGCGGCGAGGGCAGCAGCGATCAGATACTTTTTCATGTTGTTTCTCCTGAGTTGGTGTGCCGCTGTTATACCCCGCCCACAGGCGCAACAACCTGACGCCAGAATGACAATGTTGTCATGTCCGCAAAACTGACAGAGATTTGACTGTGTCGTGACTGTTATGATCTGACGAAGCGGACAACATTATTAACTCTTTTTATTCATTCAAATAATTGATACATACCCATTCCGCGCCAGCTTCTTAAATATTTATTCACGAAAATTAATAACATCACTCGCGCTTGATTTTAGCACTAGCCATATTATCATCCCAGACACCAATCCGTTAAAAAGCAATAAATATATGGAAAGCGTATCTTTACCCTTTGTTATTTATGAGACTGAGAGGAAAATGAATGATTACCGTTCTGATGATATGTGCTTCGGTGATTTAACGGAGAAACAACTTAAAGAAAACTTCCAGCTTTGGAATATTTCAGAACGTGTTGACCCTTATAAGCTTGAAGAAAAATCATCTTTTAATCGCCCTCAGTCACCGTTCTGCTGCAATTCATTGATAAAAACGAATTCGCTTTTCAGAAAAGCATGTGCTGATATTATGTTTAATGAAATGCGCAGTTTGTCACACGCTTTTTCCTTCCTTGGGACTTATAAAAATATTATCAATAAAATGCTAAACCACATGCAGTATGGCACCGGAAAACCATTTACCGATGGGTTGCTGGACATGGCGCTCAAGGAGCAAATTTCATACGATAATTCTGACAGTGGTTCACTGAGGCGTATCAAGCGGGGTTTAATAAAAAGCATTGACTGGGATAAAAATTATTTGCCAAAAAATAAAACTGAAGAAATAACAACGCTAATCAGCAAAGGTCGCTTACCAAAATTTGATACGTGGCATGACAACATTAACGGCATGGGGGTCTCTGTTCATGACACCTGGGCCACAAAAATTATCCTACGTGATTTGACAGTAAGTAACAATAGCTTCCGCGCGCAAATACATTACAACGTTCAGGATCATTTTGGTCTGGATAAAAATGATATAAGAAAACAAAAATTCTTTCAGTTTCAATTTTTCCGCTTGTGGTTTCTATTACAGCACCATCACCAGTTTGCCTTCAGGCCATTTATGACAAACATGGAAGCTGAAATATTCATTTCAGGCAGTAAATATGATATTTAAAAAAAACCTACTGCTGAGTACATTAGTGGCAGTAAGCTTCTCCCTGGCAGTATATTACCACCAGAATGCACCAGTTCAGGTTATTGACGTATATCATGAGAAAAACTTTAGCGATGTACTGGTACTTAACTTCCCTGATGCAGACCACGCAAAAGTTACCTGGTGGCTAAAAAACAGGGCGATGTTAGCGAAAGGATATTCTGTACCCCATCCATCAGATGAAGGCCATTTCACAGTTACCTTCTGGGACTTCAGAGATGGATATATTCAGGATGATAGTAGCGATATACTCTGTTTTCATCAAGCGAGCCCAGTGCCTCGCTGCATTAAAAAAAATGCGGTACTGGAGGTCAGTAACAATAATGACGGAACACTGATATTCAGAGTATATGACGGCACCTATGTTCTTGAGAAAAATGGCGTCGTAGTTAAAATCGACGATCGATAAATCGGTCTCTGCCATTTTTTCTGCGTACTATGCGCAGGTTCATTTCTCCCGCAACGCATCCACCACCAGCGAAAAGGCCGGTGACGGCTGTTTACGGCTGGGGTAGTAGAGGTAGTAGCCGGGAAACGGGTCGCACCAGGCTGCCAGCACGCGTGTAAGCCGCCCGTTGGCGATATGGTCGCCAAACTCCTCCTCAGGCAGAAAGGCAATGCCCAGCCCCGCCAGCGCCGCGTCCACCATATGCGCAGAGGTATTGAATATTAACTGGCCGTTGACGCGGACATTGACTGGTCCATCGGGATGATCGAACTCCCACACATACAGCCCACCGGTACTCGCCATGCGCATGTTCATGCAGTTGTGATGCACCAGATCCTGCGGAGTTTGCGGTATCGGGTAGCGAGAGAAATAGTCAGGCGAGGCCGCGGCCGCCATGCGCAGCGGAGGGCCGATCGGCACGGCAATCATGTCTTTATCGATGGTATCCCCCAGCCTTACACCGGCATCGAAACGATCGACGACAATATTGCGAAACGCGTGGCTGGCATCAAATTCGAGGTTAACGTCCGGATATTCACGCAGTATCGGTGCCAGTTTTGGCAACAGGATGTTATGCAGCACGTTGGGGGCGCAGGTAATCCGCACCGTGCCGGCCGGTTTATCGCGCAGCGCGGTAAGCATATCCAGTTCGGCTTCAATCTCATCGAAGCGATGGCCTATAGCCGCCAGTAAGCGTTCACCCGCCGCCGTGAGCGAGACGCTGCGGGTGGTGCGGGTAAGCAGGCGGATCTGCAGACGGTTTTCCAGCCCGGTAATGGACTGACTCAGCGCCGGCTGCGTAACGCCCAGAAACCCTGCCGCACGGGTAAAACTCCCCTCTCGTGCTACCGCAACAAACGACAGCAGGTCGTTCAGGTTACGTTTCATCTTTCCCCCGCTACAGTGCGATTAATTAGTTTTACTTATAACGCTATTAAGCATTCATTAGCTAGTCAGCGCGGGCGTGACGTGTAAACTTTCCCTCAACGCACACACCGGCAGTGAGCGTCTCGCCGGGCTGTCACTCTAGGTTATCTGCCACCTCATCCCTCTTCAGACTGCATTCCCTGCGGAATACGGTCCCGGCATCCCCTTGCCTGCAATCCGGGAAGGTGACAGAGAAAATTATTTTTAATCATGACGTTAATTTAATTCATGCAGGATATTTATGACCATAACCCATAGCGACAGCCCGGCTGGCGCAGCGCAGCCCGCGTTCTGGAATGGCGTGCTGGCCATGACGCTGTGCGCCTTCACCCTGGTGGCGTCGGAGTTTATGCCGGTTAGTCTGCTGACGCCGGTTTCGCGTGACCTTGGCGTCAGCGAAGGGCTGGCCGGACAGGGGATTGCCATCTCCGGCGCGCTGGCAGTGCTTACCAGCCTGCTGATCTCCACCCTTGCCGGAGGCATCAACCGTAAAACGCTGCTGCTCGGTCTGACAGTGTTAATGGCGATTTCCGGCGGCATTATCGCGCTGGCTCCCAACTATGCGGTGTATATGGCCGGGCGCGCGCTGATCGGCGTGGCCATCGGCGGCTTCTGGTCGATGTCGGCCGCCACCGCCATTCGTCTGGTCCCTGCGCACCGCGTTCCACGGGCGCTGGCGATTTTCAACGGCGGTAATGCGCTGGCGACGGTCATCGCCGCCCCGCTGGGGAGCTGGCTGGGCGCGGTGATGGGCTGGCGCGGGGCATTCTTCTGCCTGGTGCCGGTGGCACTGATCGCTTTCCTCTGGCAGGCCGTCAGCCTGCCATCAATGCCCGCGCAGAAGAACAATGCGCGCATCAGCAGCGTGTTTCGTCTGCTGCGCTCCCCGCTGGTGGCGCTCGGCATGGCGGGCTGCGGGCTGTTCTTTATGGGCCAGTTCGCTCTGTTTACCTATCTGCGCCCGTTCCTGGAAACCGTTACCCACGTCAGCGCTGGCGGCCTGTCGCTGATGCTGCTCATTCTCGGCGTGGCCGGTTTTATCGGTACGCTGCTGATCGGTTATTTCCTGAAAGCGGGTTTCTATCGCACCCTGGCGTTTATTCCGGTGTTGATGGCGCTGATTGCCGTCCTGCTGATGAGTGTCGGTCACCAGACGCCGCTGGTTGCGGTGCTGCTGGGCCTCTGGGGCCTGGTTGCTACCGCCGCACCGGTCGGCTGGTGGACCTGGGTTGCCAGAACCTTGCCGGACAACGCCGAAGCTGGCGGTGGGCTGATGGTCGCCATCGTCCAGCTCTCTATCGCGCTCGGCTCCACGCTCGGCGGGCTGATGTATGACGGCTTCGGCTACACCCATGCCTTTGCGCTTAGCGCGCTGCTGCTGCTGGTTGCGGCGGCGCTGACCGGGTTGACCTCTCTTTCCGACCACCACCGCGCCGTCTGACAGCAGACGGCACCCATACAGGAGTTAATACCATGAATATCAACGCTATTGGTGCATATTCCGGCACCCAGCCGCTGGAACCAATGAGCATTACCCGCCGCGAGCCAGGCCCGCACGATGTGCAGATCGACATCGCGTTCTGCGGCGTCTGCCATTCCGATATCCACCAGGTACGTGCCGAGTGGGCAGGAACGCTATACCCGTGCGTGCCGGGCCATGAGATCGTTGGTCGCGTCATCGCTACCGGGGCGCACGTTACCGGCTTCCAGCCCGGCGAACTGGTTGGCGTCGGCTGCATCGTGGACAGCTGTAAACAGTGCGACGAGTGCTTCGACGGTCTGGAAAACTACTGCGATAACATGATCGGCACCTACAACTTCCCGACGCCGGACGCGCCAGGCCACACGCTGGGCGGCTACTCCCAGCAGATCGTTGTGCACGAGCGCTACGTACTGCGCGTTCGTCATCCGGAATCGCAGCTGGCCGCCGTTGCGCCGTTGCTGTGCGCAGGCATCACCACGTATTCACCGCTGCGTCACTGGAACGTCGGGCCGGGCAAAAAAGTGGGCATCGTGGGTATTGGCGGACTGGGTCATATGGGGATCAAGCTGGCGCATGCGATGGGCGCGGAAGTGGTCGCTTTCACCACCTCGGAATCGAAACGCGAAGCAGCGAAAGCGCTGGGCGCGGATGAGGTTGTGGTCTCACGCAACGCTGAAGAGATGCAGGCTCACGCCAAAAGCTTCGACTTCATTCTCAACACCGTGGCAGCGCCGCACAATCTTGATGCGTTCACCACGCTGCTTAAGCGCGACGGTACCATGACGCTGGTCGGCGCCCCGGCCTCTCCGCACGATGCGCCGGAAGTGTTCAACCTGATCTTCAAGCGCCGGGCCATTGCCGGGTCGATGATTGGCGGCATCCCGGAAACCCAGGAGATGCTCGACTTCTGCGCCGAGCACGGGATTGTGGCGGATATCGAGCTGATCCGCGCTGACCAGATCAACGAAGCCTACGAACGCATGCTTAAGGGCGACGTGAAATACCGCTTCGTGATCGACAACGCTACGCTGTCTGCCTGAGGCGCATTGCTGGAGCCATGCCCCAGGCTAAACGCCGGAAAGCTGGCGGCATTCTACAGCAGCGCCTGATACCCTCACTGTTATGCCTTTTGCCGCGCCACCTGGCGCGGCTTTTTTCATTCCGCCCGCGCCGGGCGAACCGGAGCGCTTCTGCTACAGTTTTTACATCGCGCCTTTGGGCTTATCAGGAATTAGCATATGAAAATTGCCTGTCTTGGCTGGGGATCGCTTATCTGGAAACCGGAAAACTTACCGGTCGCCTGGGACTGGAAAGCGGATGGCCCGCACCTCCCGATTGAATTCACCCGTATCAGCGACGGCGGCGAACTTGCCACCGTCATCAGCCTGAATGCCACTCCGGTGCCGGTATTATGGGCGTGGCTCGACACCGATCGGCTTGATGTTGCCTGCGAGGCGTTGCGCAGACGCGAGGGCATTCCCGAGGAGCGCTGCGACGGCATCGGCTCGCTGCTCATTCATAACGCACCCGGCGGGATGCTGATCGACTGGGCGCGTGAACGCGACATTGATGCGCTGCTCTGGACCGATTTACCGCCGCGCAGCGAGGACATTGAGGGACGCGTACCGTCCGTCACTGAAGCGATTCTCTACCTCGACGGCCTGAGCGGCGAGATGCGCGAACACGCCAGGGATTATATGCAGCGCGTACCCGCGCAGATCGATACCACGTACCGCCGCGCGATTATGCATGCGCTGGGGTGGGATTAAACGGCCTCGGCACTCAGATGGCCTGACGATATGCTTTGAGAACGCTGACAGTGCCATTAAGGCCCTGCTTCAGCGGCATATCCAGAAAATCATCTGTTGAGAGAGGAGGGTGTCGGAGCGACTGCCGTTGACGCCTGACGGCTTCGAGTGCGATACCCGGACTGAGATCAAGCAGGTCAGTGATAAAATCGTCCGGATGCAACGCTTCGATATTAAATTTTTGCAGGGCGGAGGCAGGAAAATCTTTTTGATTTAGCGTCACGATGACTTCGGCTTTTGCGCGTAACGCCACGGCCAACACATGGCGGTCATTTTCATCAGGAAGCGTAAGCCCCTCAATGAGGGTTTCGAAGCCCACCACGCGAGCGTCAGGAAGCGCCCTCTCCATCAACTCAACGGTGCGCGTTAATGCTGCCTGGGTAATGTCCGGTCGGTTCATCAACAGATTTCGGCACCATTCGCGATGGATCTCAGCACTCCATTTCGGCTGATATAATCCCGCTATCCCCAGATGCATCAGCAAATCCCTTAATCGTGCTGGATAAAGCACGCATGCATCCAGCACAACGGGATAAGGTGAGTGTTCCATTAATACATCCCTGTGTCCTGCGCCTGGTCCGCAAGCGCCTGCATGGCCTCGAGGCTTTCGTGTTCCCGTTTCTGTTTATATTCCATCAGATCGGCAAACAACACGCGACGATGCCGCCCGGTTTTGTGGAACGGCAATTTCCCGTCCTCAAGCAATTTCACCATATGAGGACGTGAAACGTTAAGCATGTTAGCTGCTTCTTGCGTAGTGAGTTCCGCATGAATCGGCACAACTTGCACAGCGTTGCCCGCGGCCAGCTCGCCGAGGATATCCCTCAACATGCTCAGCGCTCTGGCAGGCAGCTCAATAGTATGGGTTTGGTTATCGTCCCCAACGATTGCGATACGCTGCGTTTCAAATTTTGTTGAGAGGAATGCCGCCAGTTCCTGCTGGCCTCGCTGCGCCAGCTCGCTTTCGCGTGCGTCCGGGAGCTCGAGTGCGGTTAATGAGGTGGTCATGGCTATTACCTTCGTTAAGTAGTCACGCTGAATGTAATCGAAATAAACGAAAATAACAATATTCGAAACAAACGAAATTTGCGTTAATGCGGGATCGCCAGCCGCTCCAGATCCGCTGGCGGAAGTAGCGCCAGCGCCTGTTTCATCATGCGCGACTCTTCACCGGGGCTGCGACCAAAGAACCGTTTAAACTCGCGGTTGAACTGCGAGGCGCTTTCATAACCCACTTCCAGCGCGGTTTTAGACGCCGGCAGATTACTGCGGATCATCATCAGCCGCGCCTGATGCAGCCTGACCGATTTTATATATTGCAGCGGCGAGGTGTGGGTGATGGCTTTGAAGTGGATGTGAAACCGCGGCACGCTCATCCCGGCGCGGCTGGCGAGATCCGCCACGCTGAGCGGGCTTTGCCACTCGGCATGAATATGATTAAGTGCCCGTGAGATGCGCCCGAAGTGCCCCTGATACGCCAGCGCCGCGCGTACCGCACCACCCTGCTCACTCATCAGCACGCGAAAATAGAGCTCCTTGATCAGCGACGGCCCTAGCGCTTTCGCTTCCAGCGGCGACATCAGCGCCTGCAGCAGACGATGCAGCACATCCAGCATCGACCCATCCAGCGGCGTAGAGATCATTCCCTCCGGCTCGTCCGGGATTGGCTGCCGCGCCTCGCCCATCAGCATGATCAGCTCTGCCACCGTCGTCATATCCAGCCGTACCGCCACGGCCAGCATGGGCTCCTCGGGCGTCGCCTCTGTTTCTGATGAGAACGGCAGCGGCACCGACAGCACCAGGAACTGCTGGGCATCGTAGCGGTACATCCGGTCAGCCAGAAAACCGCGCTTGCGGCCCTGACAGACAATAATGATACCCGGCTCATACAGCACCGGCGTGCGCGGCAACGGGTGATCGGCGCGCATAAACCTTACTTCGTCGAGCAAAGATTTGGTGTAGCCCTCATGCGGCGCAAGCTGCATCAGCCGCTGGCAGATCTGCTGTTGTACGTCAGGCACTGGCATAGTTTCCATCCGGTAGTATCGCTGCGTTAAGGCTAGTGTACTGCATAATTCAGCTTACTAATTAATCATTACGAGATAATCAGGCAATACTCAGAGAGGAATGGCGCTATTTCAGGCAGGGGGTTTTCACTACTCTGAACGCTCACTAACCGTACAGAGGGCGTTAAGCATGAACCAGACTCAACAACCAAATCGTAAAGTGATTGTTCTGACCGGCGCAAGCAGCGGCATTGGCGAAGCCACCGCGCGCCAGCTGGCGGCGGAGGGGCATCTGCTGGTGATCGGCTCACGGCGTACCGACCGCCTGGAAGCGCTGTGCGACGAGCTGCGCTTTGACGGCGCGACCATCGATGCGCTGCAGACCGACGTGCAGGATCGGGCATCGGTACAGCGTCTTGCTGACTTTGCGCTGGAGAAACATGGCCGTATCGACGTGCTGATCAACAATGCGGGCGTCATGCCTCTGTCGCCGCTGTCGTCGCTGAAGGTGGAGGAGTGGGATCTGATGCTGGATGTGAACGTGCGCGGGGTGCTCTACGGTATCGCCGCCGTACTGCCGGTGATGGAGAAGCAGAAGGCGGGGCACATTATCAATGTCGCGTCGATTGGTGCCCATGCCGTATCACCCACCGCAGCGGTTTATTGCGCGAGTAAATACGCGGTGTGGGCCATCTCGGAAGGGCTGCGCCAGGAAACCGACGTTATTCGCGTGAGCGTCATCTCTCCCGGCGTGGTGGAATCGGAACTGGCGGACATCATTAGCGACGACACCGCCCGGGAAGCCATGCGCGATTTCCGCCGCATCGCCCTGAAACCGGAAAGCATCGCTCGCGCCATGTCATACGCTATCTCGCAGCCGGACGACGTGGACGTCAGCGAAATTATCGTGCGCCCGGTGGCAAGCCCGCATTGATGGTGATAGGGCCAGGGATGGCTCTTATTACTATGCTCAGAGATAGATGGCGGCCTGTCTATTTATTAGACTATAGGTTAAATTCTATTTTTATAATCATCTTATCATCCCGATAATGGACAATTGCCGCCAAAAACCTGATACCGTAGCAAAACTTTCCCAGGGGCATGCCTATAATTAAAACAATTTTATAATATTTATTGTTTTTTGTTCTTATTAAACTTGCCGTTAACATTAAAAAATATAGTAGCTATTGTTATAGCTGTCCCGGCAACACCTCCAAAAAATATAGCGCGCTTAATCTGCCATAAAGGGAAATAAAAAACACCATCTTTAAGATAATAAAAAACTGCCACACATCCTCCCAGAAAAAGAAGCATAAGCATCGAGGAAATGCAGCTATAAATTAATAAACCAAAATATTTTAATATAGCCTTCATTTATTTCAGCCTTAGTTTAAGATTGGGGATTACCATAATCTTTCTTGAATCCAGAAAAAATTTTGAGCCGCCGCTCACCAGAGATCATAAACTACTCCTGGTATTTCTTTCCCTGATAATGAGTTTCAAACCCAGGTGCTTATTCTCCAGACGGACCACCCGTCCATGCGTCTTCTGAGGCGTTAACAATGGCTACTGAGTGAGATTGCAATAATCAGGTCACATGCCGTAAATTGCATTACCTCGGATAATTAAACCTGAAATTTCACCCATGACATTGCTTTTTTGGTTAAATTTTAATAAGGGGAATGCTGCACCGGACACCAGGGGTTTTTCACTCAGAGCCTAAATTTATTTGCGCATAGTAAACTTATCTATCAGCTTGAAAATTATTGCAGCTGATGTAGCGACTGCGCCAGCTATACATCCAAATACTATGGCTCGCTTAACCTGTGGCAAAGGGAAATTAAACCACCCGTTTTTAAAGTAATAAAATCCGGCGATACAGAATCCGGCAATAAATAGCATTACAATGAAAAATACACAACTATAGAAAAGCAACGCAAAATATTTAAAAAACATCTTCATTCTTTCTTTCCTGTTCAGGCTGTGGCTTATCATAACCCTTAATGAATCCCGGGGCGAATTCTGATAGCAGCCTAGTCCGAATCCTAAAAAAACCGCCGGAAATCTTTTCCTGTTACTGATTTTCCAGAACCGAGCTGATAAAACAAAATGTTAAAGAAATTCCCTTCTAGTCTTATAAAATATTATTATGCATTTTTATTAGCTTTTCACCTTCTTTCTTAAGCCACTCTTGATGACGTTTAACCGTTAAGCTAAATTGTTCATCATTATAATATTCTGCAGGAGAGATATCATTCCCTACACCTTGCGCTATATTTGGACATCCTACACTTTCCCCCCACACCATCCAAAATTCGTTTAGCTTCAAAAGGCCATATACATAATCGTCTGGCAATTCTGTCATTAGGTCGCTTAATGATAAGAATCTCCATTTCCTGTAAGACACATTGACATCGATTCTCTTTTGCTGGCAAATGGAATATAAGTAATCTATGATTTCCTCAGTGATATCAGTACAAAACGCTACTTCTGATATCGCAGTGAGCAATTCCCCTCTCACCTCGTCACTATTTGCTAACTTCTGGCAGGCAAAATCACTAACATCCGAGGCTGATAATTTGCCAGAAGGGAGCCCTTTAGCGCCAAGAAAAACCATTCCCCAGTCAATAAGTTTTATCTGTTTAGCAATTAAATACATTTTATCTGTCATGGCTTCGCTGGTCTCTCATTAACCGTGCGCCTGGAACGATCATTCTGATTTTATCATCGTAATAAGTGATGTTCTTAGTACCATCAATCCTTAAATTTCATATAGTAAATTCATTATGAACTTTTTAGTACCTCACCAGAAAATAATGTCACCTTGAATAAAAACCAAAAAAACAATTAACTTATAATATACAACCACAATAGCTTCAGAAACTCATATTTATTATTTATTTTCCTTGCAAGCCCTTTGCTAATTATTTCATCAATTATAAGTAATAAATCATCCTCCGTTGAATCTATGAAATATTGCGCCAGCCTTCAGACATCAATTACTTTTTGATTATCAACATCGCTATGAATGTCTAGAATGCAATCAGCATTATTTTTAAAACGAAGCCCCTTACCATGTTTTGAAAACTCCCAAATCTCATCATCAATTATCACCTCACCATTTTTAAGGAAGTCTAAAAGGAACTTATAATCCTTACAAAAGCGATATTTATCAAAAAAAAAGATATCATTATCTTCGCCTGAAGCGATACATATGAAAAAACATCATCTGCATTAACTTTTTTCGTCATATTAATATATCACCTTTGCCTCTGCAGCCTCTCGTAGTAGTTGATCGACTTGTTCTTTGGTAACTTCATGAAATCCTACGGGTATATCTTTACCCCCTTCCACGAGATTCAGATGTCATAGTCCGGAACTCACCAAGATCCGGTGATGCCAGCGCATTACACTCAACCGTTTTCCCAGTCTGTACCGCGTATGCCGCGCTCTGGGTGCTGTTGCCCACCAGACCACCGGCCGAGTCCGAGGCCAGGATGGCCAGCGCGGAGACGGTTTCTTTTTCGCTTTCGATTTCATTGGGTTGATAAAATTTTTACTCTTAAAGGTTCATGGAACCGGTGATTTCTCGCATGTCCAGTCTTATTCTTAGGGCCACGCGGACTGGTGGTTTACCGGCTGGAAAATGAACGATAAATAGGGTAAACAGGACAGCATAGTAAGATTATTTGGTATTCCCCCCTCTATTATCTCGTTCTTGTAATTTATTTTTGAGCCATAAACCTGATCCTAAAAGAATACCAGGCACAGATGCTCTATTTATAATATTGCTTAACAATTCACTCCAGGAAAAAATAAATCTGTCTATTTTAAAAAAAACAATCAATGTTGCAATGACATCAGAGATTGCGGATAGTAAGGCACAGAAGACAAGACCTACTACTATAAAAAAACATACCGATTTTTTACTTATCTTCATTTTCAGCCTTTTTAAGTTTGTCTTTAACTTGATTACCAACATATTCACTCGACATAGATCCACTAACGGCTTCCAGTATATTTTTAGTGCTTTCTTTAACTACAGGTTCAAGTATACCCACTCCTTTGGAAACAGCACTACCTGCAACGGATCCTGCCGCAGCTCCTAATGCTTCATTGGTTTTATCTTTTCCTTGAATACTACTTCCGACTAAGGCTCCACCTACATTAATTAACGCTGTTGCACTAACTCCTTTCCCATTAGTCAATATTGCAGTAACTCCTGCCATAATTGCATCAACATAACTGAATGGATCGTTTCCTGCTAACTGAACGCCAGTATTTACCGTAGTACCAATCGCCACATTCATTGTCATACCTTTTACCGTAAGCCCTGGCACACTGCTTCCGAACATTACTGGCGCATCACCAACTCGTATTCGATTTATGATAGTCCCATGCACTAATCGCAGACTCTGCTGCTCTTAAGGCTTCTTTGGGTCCGCGTCTTGTCCGACAGGAACGTCAGCTGATGCGCGAACGGGTTCCCTGGTGATCGAGCCGGTCAGGGGCTGACGGGTAAAAAGAAGATCCCGGCGCTAAGGCCGGGATCTATTTCAGCTAGTAAAAACCTGGATCTATCCGGCCTGCTGCTTTCAGTATTTCAAGGAAGCATTTATAAGTTTCGGGACCCTTTTCAACCAGATCATCCAATATTCTTTCTGCTATGAGGGGTTTAAAAAAACAATATCTTCAAAAAAATAAAGTCACCTAATATTGTAGGGTCAACTATTTCTACTTTATCCGCATTGAGCACAGACAAGCCATACCCTTTGATTAGACCATAAAAAATATTTTTCCCAACACGCAGTAAATAGCGTAGATTTCTATTAGTGTTTCATCATTTTCTTTTATTTTTATTTAAGAATATCCTTAATAGAATCAATAACCTTAGCAGGTTCACTAACATGTCGCAGGGTGAGGTAATTTTCATAATTTTATCCTCAAGCTCCAGTAATCTCGCCGCGGATTTATCACCCAGCAGATTATTCTCAACGTTAATACGGCAAACAATATGCCCCGTCCAGAGATTCATACTGTGTGATAGCATCTCTGCCTTCTGCGAGATACTCAACATCAATTGGTTCTGGCGGAAAATCTATTGTATAAAATCCTTCCAGGAATAAACGATACTGCTCCAGTACATATAATGTTTGCTCGATAGTTAAAAGTACCTGTTGCTCTTCCACATGCTCACACCCAATAAATACTTTATCATGCGTAACCATCACCCAATGAGCATTACCTATGCCAAAGTTGCCATCAGTTGTTTTTCCTGATGCATACTCAGTTAGATTTTTAACCCAGATATCAACAGAATGAATACCATATTGAATGTCATTAGACAACCATCCTGAAATCTCACGTGCTCCATACCCTACTACCCCTCCATCAGAGGAATTACGTATTTTTCCACCAATAGGAATAAATAAATTACTATTTTCATCCCACCAGAAAATGATTTTATCATTCAACATTATTTATTCCTCCCGGTATAAACAGGCCACGCAGTCGCACCTGTTCCATCTGGTTTGCCATAATAACCTTGAATCTTCACACCGCCAGATGATTTCCCGCTCCACATTTCTGTATTCGGTATCCTTCCAGAATTTTTAAACGCGCTTTCAATCTCTTGAGCTGTCTGCCGTTTTGACCATTGCTCAGGAAAGAATGTCGTTTATGCTTTTTTATTAACCCACTGCCCTGTGGCTGAGTCTCTGACTGATATGTAGCCTTTTGAAACGCCAGTTGAATCAGGAGAAGCCCAAGGTGCCGGTGTCGAGGCGGTTCTTATCCGCGCTGGCGGTGGAGCCGATAACTGCACCGTTCAGTTGGGTGTGCTCGCCCACGGTGACATCGAAGCTGCCTTTCCCGGCGTAGATCCCGCTGCGAGTACTACAGCCTGGCTATGCGAAATGCGATATTTTTTACGCGGCGAGTGGATAGCGCAGGCGGGATTTACTGACGGGATGCCGGTTAAGATCCGGGTGATGCCGGACTGCATCGTTATCACCACGCAGAACACCCGCGAGTTGTATGGCAGCGCCGAGGGGCTGAGCGTGGTCTCCGTCAACGGGCCGAAGATGAAGCAGTGGCTTAAGGCGTTCCCCGGCGTGCTGAACGACACAGGGGAGCGTCCGGCGATCAAGCGTGAGCGCGGGCATTTTGAGTAAGACTGGCGGCTGACAGTAAGATCCGGGCCATTCAGGCCGGGATTTATATGCTAATTCAGAAGATCCGTTGATACATTGCCAGTATCGAAGAACTCTTTGAATATACTGACAACAAGGGAAAAGTCTTTTTAAGTTGACGTTCAGGCCAATAATTACCGAGAACAATAATTTTGTTATTGTCCTTTGACATATCCCAGTATGAGCGAACATCTGAGCTATCTTCCGAATATTCCAACAGCGTGATTAGATAAAAGCCATCTTCTGATGAAACATCTATATTTACCGGACCAAAACTTGGTTCAGGTAAGACAACAAGCCTCATTGATCCCTGCTTATCCTTCAATTTTGACAATAATTCTTCAACGTCAGGCCATTCGGGCCTACGTACCCTAGTAAAAGAACTTTTACCTGACAGGTAAAACTCTGCTTCCAGTTCAGTTTTCATTAATTTTACTTCCAAATGAATTTTTTCATACCGGCTTCCCAATACAGGACATCAGCACTTCTTTCTTCATATATTGTTAGTGATTTAAGGCCTGATTTATCAGCCATTTTTACTATATCAGCGCTGCAATAAGAACAAACACGCTCACCACTCACCGACATCAACATATCTTTGCCATTAGTCATCCCTTTATCACAGGCTTGCTGGATAACACCGATCTCAGCATGAGCAGTCCCCATATTTCCATTAGACAGACTCTTATCAGGGCGTTTGTCAATTTGAGCCTGTATAATATCGTTTATTAGCGTTGGTTTATTAACGTCTGCCTAATACGAAGGTCTAGCCCCTTGGTTTGTATCAGTAAATCTGGCGCCATCAACGTTCCCTCTCGCAACCACCTTCAGGTTCGCATCTACAATTTTACTGAGTTGTTTAGCTGCCGCTGCACCAAGTACAGGTGTCAGGGAGGCAACCGCTATTTCCATTCCCTGCTTAGTTTCGACGTACCCCTGCGCAGTCTGTCTGTCAACATCCAGCCATGCCATGAAGTAATTTGTCATGGCCTCTTTCACCTGTTGCTGATTCTGTGCGTCAACACTGGTGATATTCAGCAGGTTTACTATCTGCCCGTAAGCATCCGGATACATATCGCTGACTTGGTTATTGTAGTTTCCGGTTTCATAATCTCCTTTAGCTGCAATAACTTTCAATCTTTCACCGGCACAAGCCGCGCTGGCTGCCTGTCCATTGCTACACGCAGCGATTACCGCCTTATCACTGCTGATATCTTTTTCAAGCAATGCATCATATTTCTGGTGTGCCTTTTCGCGCTCTGCCGGATCTTTACTGTTTTTAAGCGTCTGTTTTGCTATCTCAAGCTCTGTCTTCTCCGATACGCTCAACCAGTTATTCTCAACCGTCGTCTTCCCGGTCTGGGCTGCGTAAGCCGCGCTCTGGGTGCTGTCGCCCACCAGTCCACCGGCGAGGCCCGAGGCCAGGGTGGCCAGCGCAGAGACGGTTTCTTTTTCGCTTTCGGTGAGTGCGCCTGCTTTTTTGCCGTACATCTCGGCGGCAATCATGCCCGTCAGTTCGCCGGTATCGCGCCCGCGGCACCTGCGGCGGCGTTCTGGCCCTGGGCGGCGGCGAGGGCGGCATTGACCACCGCGTGCGCCGCGATTTTTCCTGCATTATCGAGTCCGGATTTATGCCCGATAAAGTCCGCTATCCACGGTGCGGCACCGCCGGCCAGCGCGGCGCCCAGGTCATTACCCGCCAGCCCCTTAATCACCGCGCCCGCGGTGTCCATCACCCGGGAATAGGTTCCGCCCACCCCGAAACCGCTCGCTTTCACTTCCGCGTCGTAATAGTTCTGGTAGGCCTGCGAGGCGATATCTTTCGCATCCGGGTTCGCTTTCGCGTTTTTATCCAGGATGTCCTGACGCGCCTTATCCAGGTCATCCTTTGACGCCGTCGCCAGCTTCGCTTTCGCCGCTTCGGTGGCGTGAATCGCCATCTCGCTGCGCACGATGTCCGTCGCCTGGCTCACCATCTCGCCCACCAGCTGCGCCTGCTGGATGCGCTGCTGCTCTTTCTCTTTATCAAATATCTGCGAAATCGAGCCGTTGGCATGCTCCACGTCGCGGCTGACGTTGACGTTGAGCGAGCCACTAAATAAAAAAATTTTCTAATATTAGAGAATATAAAAAAGTTAAAAATGTGAAAATCATTATTAACAATTAAAATTCAGCCTAATGCGAAACATCCAAGTTATCAGAATAAATCATTTACCTTTATTACTTAATTGCTATTTTTCTTTTCTATATATTTTGCCCTGAGCCAAATCCACCCCCCAAATAACCCCCCTCCTATAAGCGCCTGCTTGAAAGATGAGTAAAGCTCATTAGCCCAATCATAATAAAAACTAGTGTCATTTAAAATTGAAAATAAAACACTTGTACTTATACCCACAAGTATTAATGTTCCGAAAATAACAATTACCCAGAGCGCGATGAAAAAAACAAGCATTAACACCCCAATATTCTTAATATTCAACATGCCCATGTTTTTATAATCTTTCGTAAATGTTATTTTTTTAAATAAAGAAACCAACAACCAATACCCGCTATTAGACCACCGATAGATGCACCTCGAATAGCTCTTAAAAATCCCGACAGAAAATTACCCAATGGCACGTCCTGAAATAGATACAGATATGCTTTTGCTAATAGATATATAACCACAGCGATTAAATTCATTGTCAGAACAGATGTGACTACTAAAAAAATTAATAAAGCAATTTTTTTATTGTTATTCATTTCTCATCCTTTTTTATATTGGAATTTGCTGGATCTATCAAGATGTTAAATGCTTCACCAGCAGATCCGCCACCAACTGTTCCCATAACCCCAGGTAAAGGATTTAACACCGCAGGTTTAGAAATACCCATGCCAATAGCATCCCATCGCAACGTCTTCCAGGTCGGATTAATGATATCATCAGCAACTGGAGCAATAAATTTATTACCTATTCCATAACCAATTGCCCCACCTAAGCCGCTAATTGTGCCATACAGGAATGGGTTTTTTCCATCTATATAGCTTGTAGTAGCCCCACCAGCTGCATTTATCATAACGGTTGATTTAAAACCTGTGTCTCTGGTCAAAGCACCGACCCAGTAAGCAGATATTATATTTTTCGGATCAATTGAACCATTCATCCCCAAATCAATTCCACCTACCGCCCCTGCACTAATTAGACCGCTTGCGATCATTGCAGAAGGTAAAACAAAGCCAGACATAGCTGTTCCCATTGCAGCTACAGCCAGCTCGCATGACACTGGTGTATTGCCACTACAAGCTTCCTTAATAGCCGCTTGCTGTTCTTTTTGCCATTTTTCTACCGTACCCGGTTTATGGCCTTCCGCAGCAGCCAGTACACTGGCGAGATTATTATTCTCAACCGTCGTCTTCCCGGTCTGTGCGGCGTAAGCCGCACTCTGGGTGCTGTCGCCCACCAGTCCACCGGCGAGGCCAGAGGCCAGGGTGGCCAGCGCGGAGACGGTTTCTTTTTCGCTTTCGGTGAGTGCGCCTGCCTTCTTGCCGTACATCTCGGCGGCAATCATGTCCGTTAGTTCGCCGGTTATCGCCCCTGCGGCACCCGCTGCGGCGTTCTGGCCCTGGGCGGCGGCGAGGGCGGCATTGACTACCGCGTGTGCCGCGATTTTGGCTGCATTATCGAGCGCGCCAAGGCTTTGCTATCAGTTATTAGTAATAACTTTACCGCTGATTTTTCCAAGCATGTAGGGGGGTCTATATAGATCAAAGACTTACCACCAACTTCATTCGTAATGTACTATAAGTTAACATTAATTAAAAATTATAAAATATAAACAAGCAAGATATGATACTTGTGAAAGCCATAGGAAAAAGAATTTCAGGTTATTAAATCTTAAGCGAAGCAACTCCCTTATAAACATAACCTTTCCATTAATCTGCATTCTTATATTTGAAAAACATCGACAATGTATAAAGAAAAGTAAATTGGTTGCAACCCCAGAAATTAATATATATCTCATAGAAGCACGCTCCCATTCAAGAGCACATCCCACGATATAAATAACAAGAAACACGAAGGATGAGAAATTCGATAAAAATTTATTTTCGAAAAAAAGAAAGTCAAAAAAATAAAAGGATTCCATCCCTTTTCTCGCGCCACCCAATACTTTGCAAACAAAAAAATAAAAAATTATCGCCAAAACTATCAATAGCGAAAACATAACAAAACCCAAAATCAAATCACTTCTTCCATCAAAAATCATGGTAATATATCTCTGTTTGCTTTCCCATTTATATCGACTTCACGTAAAGGTGTGCGGGTTTTTACATCACTTATAGCTAATGATGGCCCCTCACCGGAAATAAGCCTATCGAACCTATTCCATAACCCACATCAAATGAATAGGCATTGTCAGATTCCCCGATAAAACCTGAAAAATAAGGTCAGAAATCAATTTGGTTTTGCACCACCAAACCTGAAATTATCAAATTTTGTTTCAGCAAAAAAATCGAATATTAAATCAATTTCTCAACACGGTGCTCGCTGCATCGACAACCTAAAACAAAAATTTTCACTGCCTGCCGCCTTAAATTGTGTTCTTAGTACTATCGTTTATGAGGAAAATCTATTATTAGCTTGTAAAATGGGTATTTAATGCTCATCTCTTTTTCTTTGACACTCATTTATCTTAGCAAATAACTAGGATCCGCTGCCCGCTGCTATAGCCGCGATTAAGCTTACCGTTAGTACATTTTCGACATCGGATTTATCAATGAGCATGCGATGATGAATAACAAGCTTTATGCCTATTAAAGCAATTGAAAAAAAGAAAACACAGCATATAAATAGATAAAGTATTCCCAAAAGCAAAAGCTTTATCGTAATTTTATTTTTTCTTTTCAATAAATTCTTCCTTAATTGTATTACCGAAAAATTTCATCCGAAAGAAGCAATCATATTGCCATAAACCCTGAACGTGAACTAAAAAATAGGAAATTGCAGATAGCATGCGCAGAAAACAAGACTTATAACTATAAAAACATAAAACGATATTTTTACTTATCTTCATTTTCAGCTTTTTAAGTTTGTCTTTAACTTGATTACCAAAATATTCACTCGATAGAGATCCACCAATAGCTTCAAGGATATTGTTTGTCCTTTAATGTATAATTGTTTCTATTCTTACTACCCTCTGGACACAGCACCACCGGGGCAATTCGCCACTGCCGACACAGTGAAGGAGGTTTTCTACAGCATCAGATAGCTGAAAAAATTTTTCTTAGCACATAGGGCGCTATTAATAATTATTGATGATAATGAATGCTATTTTTTGATCATAATTTAAATAGCGATTACCTCCACCCTAATTTGGCTCGTTCGCTATGCTGGTTTTTTTATATTCATCCTTGTTATGACCGCGTCATAATCAGTAATATTGTCGCACAATGTTTAAAGCGCTACCCCCTATCGCTTTATATATTTCTTGGTGAATTAATTATCGATGTGTATGTTTTTTATTTCAATTATTCACCCAATCATTTAACATTAACATTCATGATATATGGCTCGATTCCTTACAATTGATTATGGAGTAAACCCATTATTAAATGGTTGTTACATTATCCAGTTCACTTTTTCTCATTACGCTCATCAATTTTTGTAAATAACCACACTCTGCAACCACATGCAACCCCTACAATAAAGCTTCCTACCAAAAGATAATCAAACTCTTTACGAGTGATATTTGGTCTACCATGAGTAATCAACTCAATAAACACATTATTAACTAAAAAAATAAATACGAAAAAACAAGCGGCATAGTAAAATACGCTCAATATAAAATTTTTGAATGTAGCTTTCGGTTTACTTTTTATCTTTTTCATTAATTCCATCCTTTACTTTATTACTTATAAATTCGCCACCAAGCGATGAAATAATATCATTTACCTCGCCCGGCAATGGAGAAAATTGGCTAAATAATCCCCCTGCGAGCCCCCCTAGGCCTGCACCGCTAAGAGAACCTGCATCTGGACCATCGGTAAATAATGCTCCTCCCATGCCAATGGCGACATTAGGAATAATTTTACGTCCCGGGGCTAACATTCCGGTTGCGAATGAAGCGGCACTCCCCTTGTAATCCCAAGATTTTTTCTCATTACCCGGTTGACTCAAATCATAGTATTGATATGCACCATTTGCCCCCCATGCGACAACTCCACCACCCACAACTTTACCCACCGATGCCGCTGGCCCCAGGTACCACGCCCCAGCGATAAGAACGCCATCGGTATAACCCTCAACTATCACTTTCGTGATATTAGCGCCATCGGGCAGCGTTCCGGTTACCAGTTTATCTGATGCATACCGGATCTGTTCTTCTGTCGCTGGATTAAGCACCTTCCCGCTATCATCCGTAAGATTTGTATTGGTCACCAGTGACACCTGAGCCTGACCATTAACCTGTACCGGTGGGGGCAGGAAATAATTCCAGCCATCACCCATGTTATTATTCTCAACCGTCGTCTTCCCGGTCTGGGCTGCGTAGGCCGCGCTCTGGGTGCTGTCGCCCACCAGTCCACCGGCGAGGCCCGACGCCAGGGTGGCCAGTGCGGAGACGGTTTCTTTTTCGCTTTCGGTGAGTGCGCCTGCCTTCTTGCCGTACATCTCGGCGGCAATCATGCCCGTCAGTTCGCCGGTTATCGCGCCCGCGGCACCTGCGGCGGCGTTCTGGCCCTGGGCGGCGGCAAGGGCGGCATTGACCACCGCGTGCGCCGCGATTTTTCCTGCATTATCGAGTTCGGATTTATGCCCGATAAAGTCCGCTATCCACGGTGCGGCACCGCCGGCCAGCGCGGCGCCCAGGTCATTACCTGCCAGCCCCTTAATCACCGCGCCCGCGGTGTCCATCACCCGGGAATAGGTTCCGCCTACTCCGAAGCCGCTCGCTTTCACTTCCGCATCGTAATAGTTCTGGTAGGCCTGGGAGGCGATATCTTTCGCATCCGGGTTCGCTTTCGCGTTTTTATCCAGGATGTCCTGACGCGCCTTATCCAGGTCATCCTTTGACGCCGTCGCCAGCTTCGCTTTCGCCGCTTCGGTGGCGTGAATCGCCATCTCGCTGCGCACGATGTCCGTCGCCTGGCTCACCATCTCGCCCACCAGCTGCGCCTGCTGGATGCGCTGCTGCTCTTTCTCTTTATCGAATATCTGCGAAATCGAGCCGTTGGCGTGCTCCACGTCGCGGCTGAGCTGCGCCACGTCCTGGCCCTGCTTGTCCTGGTCGCGAATCACGAGGGTACCGTCGCTCACCGCCGCCCGGGTGGTGCCGCTGTCGTGCCCTTCCTCATTCACGCCCGCCAGCATGGTGTTCGCCAGGTTACCGGCAAACTGGCTGCCGATGCTGCCCCCGGTGCTCAGGCCGATGCTCTGGTGCTCAACCTTGTAATCCGCCTGGTTGTGGATGTCGCTGAAGCCCAGGGTGCCGGTGTCGAGGCGGTTTTTGTCCGCGCTGGCGGTGGAGCCGATAACCGCGCCGTTAAGCTGGGTGTGCTCGCCCACGGTGACGTCGAAGCCGCCTTTCCCGGCGTAGATCCCGGTCTGCTCAACCACGCTGTCGTAGTTGCTGTGCATCTTGTCGCGGCTGAGGCTGACGCTGGCCGAGCCGCTCATCGATCCGATGTTAAAGCTGCCGCCCGCGCTGGCATTCTGCTGTTTCGAGTCGTAGCGGTCGCTGTCCTGCTCGCTGGTCAGCGTCAGGTTGCGGCCAACATCGGCCTTCACCGTCTCGCCGCTGACCTGCGCGCCCGTCAGGGTGGTGTCGCGTCCGCTGGTCAGGTTGACGGTGTCTCCGGCGTTAACCAGCGTCTCGGTATGGGTGGTGCCGTTGCCTTTCTCGCTGCCCTTGCCCTGGTTAACGCTGGCGGACACGTTAATGCCCCAGCCGCCGGACCCTGCGCCAATGCCGACGCCCACGCTGCCGCCGCTGCTCTTGTTGCTCCCGGTCTGCTGCTGGGTGTTCTGCGCCGACACCAGGTTGATGTCGCGGTTGGCAGTCAGGTTCACATCCTTACCGGCCTGCACCGTTGCGCCCTGCATCAGGATGTCGCCGTCCACGCCCTTCGCGCCGGAGCCTGTGGCTGTGATGTTGACGTTATCCCCGGCGGTCAGGCTGCCGCCGCGCGCGGTGGTCTGTTCGCTGTGCTGGGTGGACGATGAGGACTGCGAGCCGTAAGAGAGACTGACGCCGACGGTGTTATCGGAGGCGGCTGGCGTGCCGGCCTGCGCCATTGCCAGCCGAGCGGCCTGCGCCGCCTGGATGCCGGTCAGCGCCGCTTTGGTGTTCTGCAGGGCGGCAATGCGTCCGTTGCCGCTGGACTGCGCCTGGTGCGCGGTCTCAACGGCGGTATTCACCGCGCTGCCTACCGTGCCGGAAAGCGCCAGGGTGAAGCCACTCTGCTTCTGCTCCACCTTGTGGGTCTGCTCGTTATAGTCAGCCGCGGCGGTGATGGCGATGTTTTTGCCTTCCAGCGTCATATCCTGCCCGGCGATAAGCTCAGCGCTGCGGGCGTTGAGATCGTTGCCGGCCTGCAGCGTCAGGTTGCCCTGGCTGCTGCCCACGGTGCTGATGGCGTGGCTGATGCTCTTACCGTCATCGGTGGTGTTCAGGCTCTGACTACCCACGGTAAAGCCAATACCGCCGGTGCCCATCAGGCCGGACTTACTCTCTTTGCGCTGATGGTTCTCCTGCCGGTGCTCCTCAACGGTATCGATGGTCAGGTTGTTGCCCGCCCCGAGACGCACGTCGCCGTCACCCGCCACGTTGCTGCCGCGTACCGCCAGGTCGTTCCCGGCCAGCAGCGTCACCTTGTCGCCGGTGAAATTACTGGCGACGGACTCTGTCGCCCGCACGTCATCGTGGGTCTCCAGCGACTGCGCGGAGAGGAAGCCTTTGCTGGTCTGCTTGCTGTGTTCGGTAAGGTGATACGCCGACTCGCCCGCGGTGATGTTGAGATCGTGTCCGGCGGTGGCGGTCAGCGCCTCCCCGGCATCGACCGTGGCAGCACGCGCGTTAAGGTCGTTGCCCGCCGAGAGCGTCACGTTGCCGTTGCCGGCGATCTGGCTGCCAACCTCGTTACGCTCCGTCAGGTCGCGATAGTTATCCTTGCCCCAGTCGCCGCGCTCGCTGTGCGTGGTGGTAATGGTGCCGAGGTTAATGTTATTGCCTGCGGCAATGGTGGTGGTGCTCTCTTTGCCGTTGTTGCCCACCAGCGTGGCGGCGAGGTTAACGTCGTTGACGCCCTGCAGCACCAGTTTGCCGCCGTCGTTCTGCACGTAAATCCCCGCGGTGCGATCCAGGTGACGGTTCGCCGCATCGCCGCGCACAGTACTGGTGCTGGTGAGATCGCGTCCGGCGCGGATCTGCAGCGCGTCATCGGCCAGCAGCGTGCCGCCGATATTGCTGAAGTCGGTCAGGGCGGCGATGTCGATATTGCTGCCGCGGATCGTGCCGCTGTTGGTGATGTTGTTGCCGCTGAGCGCAGTCAAATCGCGGCCCAGCAGGGTGCCGCTGTTGTTCAGCTCGCCGGTCTGCAAGGCGACGCGGTTGCCCGCCAGCAGCGAACCGCTGCCGTCAACGTCGCCGTCTTTCACCCGCACGTAAACCTGCGGGACCAGCACCTGCTGGCTGGTGCCGTCCGCCAGCTGCACGGTTTCGGTGACCATCCACACCATGTCGGAGGTGAGCAGGGCCATCTGTTCCGGGCTGAGCGCCACGCCCGCGGTCAGGTTATGCGCCTTCGCAAAGGCAATGCCCGCATCCATCAGCGCTTTGTACTGGGCGTTGTCGTCATCAAAACCGCTGAGGTAGCGCTGTCCGGTGAGGTTAGCGACCTGATCGCGGATCAGCTGCTGCTCATAGAAGCCGTCGCCGAGGCGTTTCAGCGTGACATCCCCGTTGGGCGACAGCGCTTTCTGCATGTAATCCGAGCTGAGCCAGGTACGTTCGTTGGTGAAACGCGCGTCGGTTTCGATCAGGTAGTTGCTGGTCGGCGAGGCGTGCACGGTATAGAGG
This sequence comes from Siccibacter colletis, assembly GCF_000696575.1. GTDB lineage: Bacteria > Pseudomonadota > Gammaproteobacteria > Enterobacterales > Enterobacteriaceae > Siccibacter > Siccibacter colletis. The sequence continues at coordinate 322,409 of NZ_JMSQ01000008.1, forward strand.
CTGGCGGACGGCAGACGGGTGTTCACGCCGCTGGTGCGCACCAGGCGATCCGGCGTGTTGCCGGATGCGTCCTGCACGTTCTGGCCCACTTCCCAGCTCTGGCCCGGTGCCAGATGCACCGGCTGCGAGCCGTTAAAGGTCAGGGAAACCGGCTGGGCAAACTGCCCGGTATTGCGTCCGCCAGGGGCGGCGCCGCTGCCCTGCACCGCGCCATTGCTCTCCCAGGCGAGGGTGTTGAGTGAGATAGTCTGGGTGACCGCCGCCGGGCGATAGTCGCTGGTGCTTCTGCCCTGCGAGGTTTTGGTGCCGCCGAGTTTTCTTTTCTTCTTCTTGGCATACCAGCGCGTCTGCGACCCGACGTCGGTGATGATTTTCACGCCGGTGGTGGCGTCGTTATTCAGTACGCTGATGGTGCCGGCCAGCAGTTTGGCGGCGACGATCTGGCTGTCCTTGTTGTGCAGCAGATCGCTGTTGATGGTGAGATTGCCCCCGGAGATGATTTTGCCCGGATCGCTCTCTTTCACCCGCGTCTCCTGCACGGTGCGGGTGTAGTTGTATTCGTAGAACTCGCTGCCGCTGGTGCCGTCAGGCATCTTCGCGGTGTGAACCCCGTATTTGTTCTTTTTACTGGTATTGACCTGGCTCCAGTCGAAGCGATCCCGTTTGCCTTTCAGTACCGCGTCATGATGGCGGGAGACCTCGCTGACCACCACTTCGGTGACCAGATTGTTATTGAGGTTCTGGATCTGGCTCATGTCGATGCGCATGTCGCCGCCCGACTCGATGGTCGCCCCGCGGTTGATGAGCATGGCGCCGCGGCCGACAGCGTTAAAGGCTGCATCCAGCGCACCGCCGATCGCCATCGCGCCTGCGCTGTAGATCAGGCCGTGGCCGCTGTTGTTGAGATTGCCCGCGCCAATATCCAGCCGATCGCGCGCCGCGATGGTCCCGGCGACGCCGTTTTCCGCCGCGTTATTCAGCGTACCGGCCTGCAGCGCAATGCGATCCCCGTACAGCCGCCCGCTGCCGAGGTTGTTCAGGGTGCCGGCCTGGATGTGGGTCAGCGAACCGTCGATCAGCCCGCGGTTGGTGAGCGTATCGTTCAGAATCAGGTGCGTTTCGCCGCCGCCCAGTTCAGCGCCTGCGGCGTTGCTGGCGCTGGCGGCATTGAGCGTCAGGCTTTTGCCTGCCAGCAGCTTGCCCTGGTTATCGACGTGTCCGCCGCTGCTCAGCGACAGTGCACCGTTCGCCACCATCTGGCTCTGGTTGGTAAAGCCCTGGGCGAGGGTAAGGTTCATATCGCCGTCGGAGAGCACTTTGCCGTCGCCGCTCAGGGCGCTGGCGTTAAGGTCGAGGCGCTGGCCGGCGACCAGGTTGCCGGCGCGGTTATTCACCGTCAGCGGCGCATCGCTGCCGTCGAGGGTCAGCGCCTGCCCGGCCTGCACCGAGCCGTCGGCGTTGTCGAGTTCACGGGTGCGCAGCACGGCGTTCTGATTACTGCCGAACACGCCGCCGCTGTTGCCCAGCGAACCGGCCTGCAGATCGAGGTTGTTGCCCGCCACCAGCGTGCCCTGGGCGTTATCCACCGCACCGCCGATGCGGGCCGTAAGATTGCCGTCCCCGGCGGCGATGGTTTTCCCGCTGCGGTTGCTGAGCGCTGCGGCGTTAAGCTCCACGTCACCATCGGCAGCAAGCGTGCCGCCATCGTTGTTGATGGTGTCGTTAACGGTGGCGATCAGCCCGCCATCGCCGGATGCTACCAGCTGTCCGGTGCGGTTATCGAGGCTGCCAGCGGTGAGCGTCACGCCGTTATTGGCCGTCAGCACGCCGCCGGTGTTGTCCACCGCACCATTGACCTGCGCAGTCAGGTTGCCCTTGCCGAGCGCGGCCGTCTTGCCGCTGCGGTTATTCAGGGCACCCGCCGTCAAATCGACATCGCTGTTGGCGGCGATGGTCCCGGCCTCGTTATTCAGCAGGTTGCTGGCGCGCGCGGTCAGGCTGCCTTCTCCGGCGGCGATAAGGCTCCCATTGCGGTTGTTCAGCGTATCGGCACCGAGCCGGACAGCGCCATTGCTCTCGATCGCGCCGCCGTCGTTATCCAGCGCGCCGGTGGCGGTGACGTGCATATCGCCCGTGCCTTTCTGCACCAGCTGCCCGCCGCGGTGCGACAGGTTACCGGCATCAAGGGTGATATTGTCTGCGCTGGTGGTGGCGTTATTGAGTTGCAGATCGCCGACCTTTGCCGTCAGCGCGCCTGCCGAGGCGATCTCGCCCTCATCACCGCTGAAGCGCGGAGTGGTTACCGCCAGGGTGCCTTTCCCGGCGTGAACGATTTCACCTTTGCGGTTATCAATATTTCCGGCGTCGAGGGTGAGATTTCTGGCATTGGTGGCGATGCGCCCGCTGCCGTTGTTCAGCGAGCCCGCCGGGGCCAGCGTCATGTCTTCGTCGCCGGTCTGGACGATCTCGCCCTGCTGGTTAGAGAGGTCGTGCGCGGTTAGCGCAACGCGTTTCGCATTGAGCGCACCGCCGTCGTTATTGAGCGTCCCGGCGCTGCGCGCATCAAGGCTATCGGTGGCGACAACCTGTGCCTGACGCAGATCGAGATCGCCGTTACCGGCGTCGAGCGTCGCAGCGCGGGCGCTGGTACGGCTGCCGCTGGCATCGAGGCCGTTGCTGCGGGTAGTGAGCGCGCCAGCGGTCAGGTTTTCACCGTGCATACTGAGCTTGCCGTCGCTGGAGAGGCGCAGGTCGCCCTGCGTACCGATGCTGCCGTCGTTGCGAATACCGGCGGCGAGGGTGCTGGTTTTGCTGGCGGTGATGCGCGAGCCGGTCACTGTCGTGTTGCCGGTGGCGGCGAGGCTACCGCTGTGGTCGACATCGCCACGGCTGGTCACCGCCGCGTTACCGCCCGCGAACAGATGGCCGCTGTTGGTAACGCCATTACCCGCCAGCTGCATGTCGCCGCTGCTGTTGATGTTGCCGCTGTTCTCAATGCGGCCATCGGCGGTCACCACGACGGTGCCCGCCTGCGCGCCGATATTCCCGGCATTGCGCACCCCGACCCCGGCTTCGGTGCCGGTAAGACGGATTTTCCCGGCATACATCCCGCCGAGGTTTGCCACGTCCACCGCCAGCTGTGGGCGGGTCGCCGCATCGGCGGCCTTCGCCTCGATGCGATCGTGGGCGGCATCAACGTTGTTCGCCCCGGTGGTGACTTTCAGATCCTTTGCCCATAGCCCGGCGTTTACTTTGGTTGAGCGGGCAATGATGTCGGTGTAATCCTGGCGGGAGCTGTCCATGCCCTTGCCCTGAATCACGATCTCGCCTTTGTTAACCGCGTAGCCGGTGAGATTGCCGTCTTTGAGCTGCGCCTGACCGGTTGTCAGGGTGGCGCGGTTAGCATTGATGAAGCCGCAGCCGTCGCAGGTGATGCCCGACGGGTTGGCGATCACCACCTGAGCTTTTTTCCCGGCCACTTCGATGTAGCCGTTCAGGCGGCTTGGGTCGCGGGAGTTCACTTCGTTGAGGATGATTTTAGCTTCGCCGCGCGCCAGCCACGGGTTCGCCGCTACCATGCCGCCCTGCTGGGTCGCGACGTTTTTGCGGCTGTTGTTAAGGATGGCGCCTTTGCTGTTGACGTCGAACTGGCTGTAGACGTTGCGCGAGACCCCGGCTTTGCTCGGCGTCTGGATGTTGACCTGTGGCGTACCGTTGGCGCTGTTGAGGATGGTGGGTTTCTGATTCCCTGGCGCGTTGCGATCGGCCACGATATTGGCCGCCGCCGGCTGCACGGCACCTAACGCCAGCAGCAGACCAAAGGAGACGGCGCGCAGGCGCGTTACGCACTGGCGCTGCACGCAGGACGGGCCGGATGCCGGACAGGCTACCGCACGACAGCTCCGGGAGATCTCTGCCACTACCATCAACATACCGCGCGCTTTGTTGAACACGATACGATACAGATTCTTGTTCATCCTTAAATCCCTGTTGCGTGTGGCAGCGCCGGGCCGCCACGAAAAGCGTAAATCAGTAACTCCAGTTCAGGCTGAAACCGAGCGTGTAGTGGCTGGTCTGGAAGCCGTCGGGTCGGGAGAACGGCACCCCTGCGAACAGGTCGTAGCCAGTGTTAAACGCGTTGCCGCGCAGGCCCACCACGCCACCGGCCAGATGTTTGCCGATCAGCAAGCCGTTGCTGGTGCTGCCGCCGACTTCGCCATAGTCGGCACCTACATATAATTCCTGCTGCGGGAGCGGCGTTTGCCAGGCCAGATCGTTGCGCACAAACCAGCCGCGGCTGGCGCTGAGGGTGCGCTCCCCGTCGAAGCCGCGTACCGACCAGCGGCTACCGATGGCGAACTCCTCCTGCGGAGTGAGGCGCGTGGAGCTCATCTGGCGCTGATACTGCACGTTGTAGCGGAACGACTGACCGTAAAGCGTGAACGGCACGTCCAGCCCGGCGTTCAGCGAGACGATTTTGCTCAGCGCGGTGGCTTCGCCGCTGTACTCTTCCGGGGCCGGGATCGCGCCGAACCAGCGGGTGCCGCGCTGATAGCTGACGCCCGCATCCAGGGTGCTCTGGCCAATGTAGTGACGGTGCTGAAGCCCCACACGCCAGCCGGCGGTCTGACGGCGCTGTACCTGCACCTCGGTATCATCAATAAAGTTACGCGACTCGCTGGTGAGGACGTCGGCAGTGAGGGTCGTCCGCTGCGTACCACTGCGGTGCAGCACGCGGCTGAGCTGGACGTCGAGGTTTTTGCGTTTCCCGCTGTAGCGGTAATCCTCGTTCAGGCCCGCGACGGTCTGGCGATAGTCGTAGTCGCTGTACGTCACGCCCGCCATCCAGTAACCAAACGGCACAGAGTAATGCGTGGTGACGTTTTTACTGCCCTTGTCGCCGCGATCGTGCAGGCTGCGCGAGCCGGAGATGTAGAACAGGTCGCTCAGGGAAAGCGGATTATCCAGCGACAGGGTCAGGCCGCCCTGGTAGCGCCCGGTGCTGCGCGAGCCGGAATCATCCAGCGACGCGCCCAGACGCCACATCTTGCTCTGCTGCCATTTCACGTCGATATCGCTCTCGCCCGGCTGCTCGCCAGGCACGATCTCCATGCTCGCTTCCACCGTCGGCAACCGCTGCAGGTTTTCCAGCCCCTGTTCGATGTCGCGCAGGTCAAGCAGGTTGCCAGCGTGAGCCGGGAAGGCACTGTAAAGCGTCAGATAGCGGTCGCTGTCCGGGGTGCGTTTCACCTCGCGGACGTGTCCTGGCAGGATCACCAGCGACAGGGTGCCGCGGGTTAAGTCCTGATCCGGGGCCAGCACACGGGTGGTGATGTACCCGTGATCGATAAGCCGGTTTTGCAAAGTGCTCATCAGCAGGTTGATGCCTTTCCCGCCAAGGCAGTGCCCTTCACCCTGCCGCGCCAGACGCTGGAGGGGCAGCCAGTGGGGCAACGCCTCCTGACCGCTCAGCTCAACCCGGTCAATCCGGAAACAGGGGGTTTCCGGCTCAAAGGTGATACGTCCGAACGAGGAAGCCGGGGGAGAAAGACGGACATCCGGGGTTGGCGGTGTCAGGGTTTCTTCCAGCGCACGCTGGCGCTGCTGTTGATTCTGGAACAGCCTCTCACCACGGTTTTCCAGCATCCGCTGAGGCAGTGTGGCCTGGGCAGCGGCGGCGGCCGGCATCGGGGCGGCCGTGGGGGCGGGGGCGGCGTAAAGCGCAGGGGAAACCACCATCGCAATGGTCAGAAGCGCCCGATAAAACGGCGTTTTTTTATCCAGGGCTTCCCCTGAGAACATGCAGTGCGTCATCCCTGGAACATCTCTTTTTAAATACACAGGTGCTTAATAACTAAACAAACGCCGCGATGATAGGGGAACTGTGAAGTTGTGTAAATAAATGTGGCTTTAACGAAACCATTTTCCGATTAGTGCCAGATTCGGGGATTTGAGCCGGGCCGTGGGCGAAAAAAATTTCGCTTAATCAACGGTTTTACTTAAGTAGCCGCAGTGCCAGAAGGGGTGAGAAACAGGTTAAAAATGTGAAAAAACCTACCAGAAAAGGTAGGGGGTGGTCCGGAAACAAAAAACCCCGCCGGAGCGAGGTTTTTATTCAGGACTTGCGGGTGGTAACCGCAGAGCACACTGTGTTACGTCAACAGCGTAACTATACGACGAATTTAGCTTGGCTGCAATTTTAGCGCCGCCTGGTGAGCCATTCAGAGTATGGGCGAGGCCACCTTTTTTGTCGAATATATACTGTTCATTTATACAGTACTTTATTATACTGGTTTGGCTGACGCAGAGGTGCGATACGGGGGCCGCGTGTATACGGGCGCAATACAAGTCCTGGCTGAAACGGGTGGTGCCGTCAGTGCCTTAGCCCCGAGAGAGCACACTGTGTTACGCCAACAAAACAGCTGGTTACAGGCGGCGGAGAGGTAAGCCAGCTGGTGCTCCTTTACCTGAGGAGACGCGTATGGGCGGAGTGGATTTGGCAATTCTTATCCTGAAACTCATTGTTGCTGTACTGCAACTGCTTGATGCTGTCCTGAAGTTCTTTCGCTGAATCAGGTTCAAGCCGCAACTAAGAGGGGCGGGCAACCGCCCCTCTTTAATAATCTCCCGCTGGTCGCGTTGTCGCCCGTTGTGTTACATTTTTATTACATTAACCTGCGTGCGCATCACTATGACCCTGACCGTATTCTGCGTTCTGCTGTTTGCCGCCCTGCTGCACGCCACCTGGAACGCCATCGTTAAAGCCGGCAGCGATAAACTCTATGCCGCCATTAGCGTCAGCGGTTCGGCGGCATTGATCGCCCTCATCCTGCTGCCATTCTCCCCACAGCCGAGCTGGGAAAGCGCACCGTATCTGGCAGTTAGCTGCGCCCTGCAGGTGGTATATACCGTGCTGGTGGCGAAGACCTATCAGGTATCGGACATGAGCCAGACCTACCCCTTAATGCGCGGCACCGCACCGCTGCTGGTGGCGGTTATTAGCGTGCTGGCGCTGCATGACAGCCTGTCGCCGCTGGCCTGGCTCGGTATCGCCGTGATTTGCTGCGCCATTCTGCTGATGGCATTCAACGGCCGCGCCCGCTCCCGGCGTGGGATCGTGCTGGCGCTGTGCAATGCCTGTTTTATCGCCGGTTATACGCTGGTTGATGGCACCGGCGTGCGCCTCTCCGGCACCGCGCTCGGCTACACGCTGTGGACCTTTTTGATGAACGGCTTCTGCCTGCTGGCCTGGGCGATGGTCTCCCGTCGCCGCGAGGTGTCGCACTACATGGCGCGCCACTGGAAGAAGGGCGTGCTCGGCGGCGTAGGTACGATGGGCTCCTATGGCCTGGCGCTGTGGGCGATGACTCAGGCGCCGCTGGCGATCGTGGCGGCGCTGCGCGAAACCTCCATCCTGTTCGGCGCGCTGCTGGCCTTCTTTATCCTTAAAGAACACCTGCGCGGCCTGCGCATCCTCGCCATCTGCGGTATCGCGGCTGGCGCTATGCTGCTACGGCTTGCCTGAGCCGCTGGCAACATTGCTTGCCGAAAGCGTGTACTAATCCTGCCTGCTACGTCCTGATATATCTTCGCGCCTGAGTGGAAGGTCGCCACGGTTGTGGTAGATTTCACTCGCATTTAGCTATTTGTCCAGAACCTTATGCTCCTTTCCTGAGATTTCATAAAGTATTCATCGAAATGAAAACGAACAATAACCTGAACCTGTTGCTGATGCTGGTGCTGCTGGTGGCGGTAGGCCAGATGGCACAAACCATCTGGATCCCGGCAGTAGCGGATATGGCGTATGACTTCCACGTGCGCGACGGCGAAGTCCAGCGCGTGATGGCGGCCTACCTCTTTACCTATGGCATTTCCCAGCTGGTTTACGGGCCGATTGCCGACCGCATCGGGCGTCGCCCGGTGATCCTCTTCGGGATGGCAATATTTATGCTGGCAACCGTGCTGGCGCTGTACACCTCAAGCCTGACGGTGCTGATTGCCGCCAGCGCCCTGCAGGGTGTGGGCACCGGCGTGGGCGGGGTGATGGCCCGCACTATGCCACGCGATCTCTATTCCGGCACCGGGTTGCGCAGAGCGAACAGCCTGCTGAACATGGGGATTCTGGTCAGTCCGCTGCTGGCTCCGCTGATTGGCGGCCTGCTCGGTACGGTCTGGGGCTGGCGCGCCTGCTACGGATTCCTGCTGGCGCTGTGCGTGGTGGTGACGTTCAGCATGGCGCGCTGGATGCCGGAAACCCGTCCGGCGGATGCGCCCCGCACTCAACTGCTGACCAGCTACCGCATGTTGTTCAGCCGCGCGTCGTTTGCCTGTTATCTGCTGATGCTGATTGGCGCACTGGCCGGGATCGCGGTGTTTGAAGCCAGCGCGGGCGTGCTGCTGGGTGCAGGTCTCGGGTTCAGCAGCTTTGCGGTCAGCGTGCTGTTTATTCTGCCGGTGCCAGCGGCGTTTTTCGGAGCCTGGTTTGCCGGTCGTCAGACGAAACGCTTTACCGGCATGATGTGGCAGGGGGTGCTGAGCTGCCTTATCGCTGGCGTGCTGATGTGGCTGCCCGCCTGGTTCGGGGTGATGAACGTCTGGACGCTGTTGGTTCCGGCCGCGCTGTTCTTCTTCGGGGCCGGGATGCTGTTTCCGCTTGCCACCAGCGGCGCGATGGAGCCGTTCCCGTTTCTTGCCGGCACCGCCGGGGCGCTGATTGGTGGTTTGCAAAATACCGGTGCCGGGTTGCTGGCCTGGGTTTCCGCCCAGCTTCCGCAGCAGGGCCAGGGCAGCCTCGGCATGTTGATGACCGCAACGGGAATGCTGATCCTGCTCTGCTGGCTGCCGCTGGCGGCGCGCGATGAGCAACATCAGCAGCCGGTCTAAGACAGTAACCTAAGGATTGCCCGCAGATGGGTAGCGACAAACAGCAGTGACAGGGCGACCACCGCCAGCGCGACGATCAGCCGCGCGCGCATTGACCGCGCGGAAGTGAAGTCGCTCAGCGCCACGTCCATCAGATTGCGCTGGCGGGCGTAGCGCCACAGCAGCCCGGTCACCAGCACCAGCGCCAGCAGCACACCCCACAGCCAGATGCCCGCTTCCGGGCCTTTCTGGCGTAGCGCCAGGGCCAGCAGCGCGCCGTAACCCAGCAGGGTGCGCAGCCACGCCAGCGAGGTACGCTCCGGCTGCAGGCCGGGGTCCGCCAGTCGCCGCGCCCGGCGGCTATCGGCCATAGAGCACCAGCGCTATCATGGCGAGCGCTACCAGCGCCATCACCACGCTGATTAACTTCAGCATCCCGGTATAGGGCATGTCCTGCTTCAGGCGCATCGCTTTTTCATTGTTCAGCCAGCGCAGATAGCCATACAGCGCCAGCACGCCGGCGAACAGACACAGCAGCAGACTCAGGCTCTCGCGCAGCAATGGCGTAGTGAATTCGGGGGCTAGCTGATCCAGCCCGACGCCGGCGGCAAGGAAGCCCAGCGCGGTACGGATCCACGCCAGAAAGGTGCGTTCATTGGCCAGCGAAAAGCGGTAGTCCGGCGCGTCGCCCGGCAAGGTGGTTTTCATGCTCACTCCTGTACGTCACGGTTGCAGGAAGTGTACTGGCTTTGGCCGGGAAGTGACCAGATGTTCGCGTCCGGCAAACAAAAAAGGCTCCCGTCGGGAGCCTTTGTATTACATCGCTAAAGCCGACATATAGCGCTGATGTAGCTGGCCCACGTTGCCTATGTCGCTGTCATTAGAGTAAATATCGAGGCCATTGCAATGCGCACAGCAAAAATGGAAAACATCAAACTTACGTTTGTCGAGATTGCGTTTCTCTGTTTTTGATTCAGCTTCATGTTTATCGAAGCGGAACAGGTTCGCCGAGAGATCGGAAATATCGCGAGTAATTTCCAGCTCCGGAAATTCATCCAGAATATCTGCAATTTCACACCAGATATGCGCATCCTGCCAGGCGATACCGCGTAATACTTCATAGCGAATCAGCGGGGTAATGAACAGCACGATGTCCGGCTCTTGCACCAGTGTCTCAAGCTGCTGGATAGCACGCTGCTTCATGTCGGGCGCAGTATTCCCGCTTCGGTCAAAGGCGGCAATCAGCAGGTTAGCGTCGAGTAAGACTTTCCTTGTCATTGTTTATCCTCCTGCTTTCTGAGCAGAGCAAGAAGGCTTTTTTTAGCGTCCTGCTGTTCGATAACGCTGTTGTTTTCAAGTTTCATCTGGTTCAGGTCAACGTTGAAAACATTCTTTAAAATATCAGCAAGTGCCGCTTTATTTGGTGCGGGGATCTTTTGCGATTTCACCACGCCCTCATCATTACGATAAAGGTTGTAGGCTTCGCCCTCTTTCAGTTGGGATAACACTACCGAGGAGTGGGTTGTTATGTAGAACGTGGTATTGGGGAAAAGCCGTTTCAAAAGGGGTATAATATTGGCTTGCCACGACAAATGCAGATGGCTCTCTATTTCATCTATCAGAACGATCCCTTTTACCTTCTGAAGCTGCGTTTCGTTGGTGAAGTACCCATAGCCGGAGACGATTGCCTGAATAAGCTTCAGGATGGAAGCGAAGCCTGAGCTAAGCTGGCTTAATTCGCGTTTATCGTTCTCAATTTTGAAACTTACCCGTTCGTCGCCGCTGATTTCGAGGAATTCAGGATCTATTCTGTCATCGATTTCATGTAGTAAGCGCAGAACTGTTTTAAGTTCCACTTCCCGATTATCGTCCTGCTTTTGATAAGGGTTTGCCGATCGTGCCTGGGTGATGAACCACTCTTCAATATTGACGTCCATATTCATGGCGCCAAAATTATCTTCCATTGTTTCCAGGATACTGGTGAGATAGCCTTCCCGACGCTGCCTCAGCGCGCCCATGATTTGAACATACGTACTATTATTATGTTTAATCGCCCCACGTACTTGCGCTCCCAGAAATAAGCAAGGCACCGAATGACGGTAATCGCCTTGATAGATATGCCTGACCGCAGGCCAGTTTTTTCTTTTATCAGAAAATATTATTGAAAGCCGATCTGTTGAAAAGGAGCTGGCGCGTAATATGGAGCCATTAACGCTTTTATCGAGGCCAGAAATAAGCTCATGACTAAAAAAATAGAGCTGAAACAGCGCTTCAAGGGTTTTCGTTTTACCAACGCCGTTAGCGCCAATAAAAGTATAAACCTGCTGGTCTGGCTCCAGATCCAACTGAACCTTTCCTACTCCGGTAAGCCCTTCGAATTCTACTTTTTTGCCCGACATGTCAGCCCCCTGATGCGTTTCAACGCAGTGTATCCCTTCCTGATTGCCGGGGCAAAAAACAAAAAAGGCTCCCGTCGGGAGCCTTTGTTTTTTACATCAGCCGGTTAGCTGTTGAGCGCCGGGCGCTCGCTGATGGCGATGCGCTGCGGGGCGATCTCTTCAGGCACGTTGCGCACCAGGTCGATGTGCAGCAGGCCGTTGGTGAAGGTCGCGCCGGAGACTTCCATATGTTCAGCCAGCGTAAAGCTCAGGCTGAACGGCTGGGATACCAGCCCCTGATGTAGCCATTTCGGCTCTTTTTCCGGTTTTACCGGCGTACCGGAGATGGTCAGCCGCGTCCCTTCCAGCTGGACGTTCAGATCTTCCTGACGGAATCCCGCCAGCGCCAGCGTAATGCGATAGTGGTTATCGTCGCTTTTTTCGATGTTATAAGGCGGGAAGGTCTGGCTGTCAGCGGTGCTTTGCAGGGCGTTTGCCAGTTTGTCAAAGCCAATCCATTGACGCAGCAGCGGGGATAAATCGTAGTTACGAATAGTCATGTTCTGTCTCCTTCTGAGAAGCGAGTTCGCACGGGTTCCCGGTTCGGCACTAAGCCGCAGGGAAAAGGTGCAGGTTAATAGCGAACGCAGGTTCGCCAGTGCTCCCGTTCGGCAAGCACATTTTTCAGGGCCGCTTTCGCGACCCGAATCATTAATTGATTTCGATACGGCGCGGTTTTTTCGCTTCCGGAATAACGCGCTCAAGGTCGATATAGAGCAGGCCGTTCACCAGATTAGCGCCGCGGATCTGAATGTTTTCCGCCAGCTGGAATTTGCGCTCAAAGTTGCGTTCGGCGATACCCTGGTAAAGATAGGTACGCTCTTTCTGCTCGGTCGCGTGGGAGCCTTTCACCACCAGCAGGTTGTCCTGTGCGGTGATCTCCAGTTCGCCTTCGGCAAAACCGGCGACGGCAATCGCAATGCGGTAGTGGTTTTCGTCCACCAGTTCAACGTTATACGGAGGGTAGCCGCCGTTGCTCTGGCTCTGGTTGTTTTCCAGCAGGTTGAACAGGCGATCGAAACCGATGGCGGAACGATAAAGCGGGGAGAGATCGAAATTACGCATAAAACAGACTCCTGAAATCAGCGAGAAATTACATTGCCTTCCGGTAACCGGACAGGCGGTCCAGGTAAGCACCCTGTCGGCGTGCTTCCGTTGTCTACATTCTCAAAATGGGTGCGCTTTCAGGCGTTTCAAGATCTAATGAGTGTGTTTTTTTGGCGCTTTACATATCTTTGCGTAGACTGAACAGGACAGGTTCACATAACAACTGCGACGATCACCACAGCGTAGCAACGGCGGACTACTTATTCCTGATGCCGGTGGTATAACCTTCGTCACCGGCGCATTGATGCCTACAAAATGATATCTATGATGATGAAAAACGTTCCTGGCAAATTTTTGGCTGGTGCCTGCGGTTTCGTACTCTGCGGCTGTTCCAGCGTTATGACACACACAGGCGGCGAAGAGGGTTACTATCCGGGTACCCGCGCCAGTTTTGAGCTGTTGCAGAACGGTGAGACCAGTTGGGGAGTGAAGCCGCTGGTGGCGCTGGATATGCCATTTACCGCCTTACTCGATACCCTGTTGCTGCCGTGGGATGCGTTCCGCGAAGACAACTCGGTGCGCTCCAGAGTGCGCAAAAGCGAGCGCGAGGCGCTCGCCACTAACTCCGTGATCCCACCTGCGCCCTGATTTATAAGCCGGTTTCCGTAGCCCACACCTGACGGAAACCGTCCACTTCCTGCATCCAGGCAATCATCGCCCCGTCCGGGGAAAAGACCACCGCATCTGCCGACGGCGGTGCGTCGTGATGTTCCGTCAGGGCAAAAACGCTGCCGGTTACCGCATCACACAGCACTATCCGCCCGCCGCTGACAAAGCCCAGCATGCTGCCGGACGGATGCCAGTTAAACGCCGACTCCACCCCGCTTGCTTCGCGCGTCAGCTGCCGCGGTTCGCCGCCGTGCGGTGAGATTAGCCACAGCTGCACCACGCCGCGCTCGTCGCACATCAAAAAGGCGATCTCCGTCCCCTGCGGGTTACTGCGCACCCAGTGGCGCGGGGTGGTAGCGAGACCCGGATAACGGCGCGAATGGGTAAAGGTCAGGCGGCGCTGCGTCACGCCCGCAGGCGGGGCTGGCAGGGTGGTGTCCGTGCCGCACAGCGGGGCGTCACCCGGCGTCTGCCACGCCTGCGGGTTATCCGGCAGATCGACAATAAACAGCTCCGGCACCTTTTCATGGTTTAGCGACAGCGTATCGCCGATAAACGCCAGCGCACGCGACTGCCAGCTACCGTCGGCCCGGCGATAGCCCTCCTCGCCGATCCAGCCCTCTTCGTACGCGCGGTTGATCTCGTCGCTGCCGGGCGCAGGGGTCGGAGTGGTCTGGCTGACCAGCAGGCACCAGTGGCTGCCGTCATATTCACGCGGATGATGACCGGGCACCGTCACCGGCCCCCAGGGTAGTGCCACACCGACGTTGCGCAGGTCGAGCGCCGGGTCACGCTCGTGCAGCACGTGGTCGTTATAGGTGAAGCTCAGGTAGCGCCCGTCAGGGCTCCAGACGTGCACATGGCTGCCGCCGCGCAGCGCGCCGGGGGTGTAGGGGGCGGTGATATCCATCGCATCAAGATTGGTGGCCGCGCCGTCGCGCACCACCACGCCGCGGCGGTGATGGAAATCGTACTGCCAGCTGGCGTCCGGGTTCTCCGGGCCGTGAATAAAGACGTACTCATCGCGCTGGGGATTGACCGTCACCACGCCGACGTGCGCGCCCTGCGGGGCGCGGTAGATCACCTGCACCTCGCCGGTTTCGACATTCACGCGTTCAATGGTTTGTCCGGTAAACGATGCTCCGGAAGGACGAACGTCAAACGCCAGCCAGCGGCTGTCTGAAGTCCAGGTATTGATGTTGGTCAGCTGATGGTGACGCGCTGCAAAGGTGAGCTGTTTCATTGGGATACCCTGAAGCCATGACGGGCTTCAGGGTAGCCTATGCCGGGGATTTAGCCTACGCGTTTCACGTCGCCCACCAGCAGGATGTAGGAGAGCGCGCCGATCAGCGCGACGGCGGAGATATAGACCAGCGCCGGGCCAAAACCGTAGTCCTGCGCCAGATAGCCAATCACCAGCGGAACGGTGATGCCGCCGAGGCCGCCAACAAAGTTGAAGACGCCGCCGGTCAGGCCGATGAGGCGCATCGGTGCCAGCGAGGAGACCAGCGACCAGGTGATAGACGCAAAGCCGTTACCAAAGAACGCTACCGCCATCAGGGTCATGATCCAGATCGGGTCGTTGGTGTAGTTCGCGCCCATGATGCAGGTGGAAATCAGCAGCCCGCAGATAATCGGCGTTTTACGCGCGATGCCCAGCGAGTAACCTTTGCGCACCAGACGGTCTGCTACCCAGCCGGAGAGCAGTACGCCAACGAACGCGGCGAGGAAAGGCACCGTGGTCATAAAGCCGGCCTTCAGCGCGGTAATGCCTTTCTCCTGGGTCAGATAGTTCGGGAACCAGGTCAGGAAGAACCACAGCGTTGAGGTGACCGCGAACTGACCGAGGTAGACGCCAATCAGTTTACGGTGGAACACCAGCTTCCAGTCGGCGCGGGTCAGCGGCTGACGAGCTTCTTTTTTCGCCGGGGCGTCGCCGTCCACCAGGCCGCCACCGTCGCGAATATAGTCCAGCTCGGCTTTACTGATGCCTTTAGTGAGGCGCGGCGGCTGATAGACCTTAAACCAGATCAGCGACCAGATAATCCCGATGCCGCCGGTGACGATAAACACCCAGTGCCAGCTCAGCAGCTCCTGGATCCAGATCAGCAGCGGCGTCAGGAAGGCGAGGCCGACGAACTGCCCGGAGGTGTAAAACCCTACCGCCGAGGCGCGTTCATGCTCCGGGAACCAGCTGGTCACCATGCGGTTGTTGGTCGGGAATGCCGGGGCTTCGAAGATACCGGTAATGGCACGCAGGCCGATCAGCGACATCAGTCCGGTAGCGAAGCCCTGGAACAGGGTAGCCACCGACCAGCCGAAAATAGCGATGAAGTAGGTCAGGCGCGAGCCGACGCGGTCAAGGAACCAGCCGCCGGGGATCTGGCACAATGTATAGAGCCAGGCGAAAGCCGAAAAGACGTAGCCCATTTCCGCTTTAGTGATGCCGAACTCCTCCTGAATATGCGCGGAAGCCACCGCCAGGTTGGCGCGGTCTACGTAGCAAATCACCACGGTAATAAAGATCATCACCAGGGTGACATAACGACGACGTCCGGGTTTTGCAGTAGTCACTGGAATATCCATCGTAATCTGTCTCCAGATTTTGGGCATGGCGAAGCCGCTCACCATGCCCTGTAAGTTACAGAGGGTGGGTTTGATTTTTTATTTAAAAAACGGAACCGGAATGCGCTAAATAATTCGTGCCGGGTGACAAAAACGCAGCCAACGCATCACCAGCGCGAAGTATGACGCGCATTTACCATTCGGCGACGGAGCCGTCCTCGTGCCGCCACAGCGGGTTGCGCCAGTCGCTGACGTCTTTGCTGCGTGCGATCACCTGTTCTTCGTCGATCTCCACGCCGAGGCCCGGCTTCATCAGCGGTTTGAAGAAGCCGCCTTCCATGCAGAAGTCCTCTTTGTTCTTCACGAAGTCCAGCAGCTCTGCGCCCTGGTTGTAGTGAATGCCCATGCTCTGCTCCTGGAATACCGCATTGCGCGAGACAAAATCCACGTGCAGACAGGCGGCCAGCGCGATCGGCCCGAGCGGGCAGTGCGGGGCCAGCGCCACGTCATAGGCTTCCGCCATACCGGCGATTTTGAAGCATTCGGTGATGCCGCCAGCGTGGGAGAGATCCGGTTGCAGGATGGCGATGCCGCCCGCTTCCAGCACGCGCTTAAATTCGAAGCGCGAGAACATACGCTCCCCGGCAGCGATAGGAATATGGGTCTGGGCGGCGAGGCGCGGATAGTATTCCGCCTGCTCGGCCAGCACCGGCTCCTCAATAAACAGCGGGCGATACGGCTCCAGCTCTTTAATCAGGATTTTTGCCATCGGCGCGCTGACGCGACCGTGGAAATCGAGGCCGAATTCAATGTCATAGCCAAACGCTTCGCGGATCTGCGCCACGGTATTCACCGCCGCATCCACTTTACGGGAGTCGTCAATCACGCCCAGCTCTTCGCAACCGTTAAGCTTAAAGGTGTCGAAGCCAATTTCACGCAGTTTGCTGATGCCCGCGATCACTTCTGCCGGACGGTCGCCGCCAACCCAGCTGTAGGCTTTGATTTTGTCGCGTACCAGGCCGCCCATCAGCTGCCATACCGGCGCGTTGAGCACTTTTCCTTTGATGTCCCACAGCGCCTGGTCGATACCGGCGATGGCGCTCATCAGGATCGGGCCACCGCGATAGAAACCGGCGCGGTACATCACCTGCCACAGGTCGTTGATGCGCGCCGGGTCCTGGCCAATCAGGAACTCGCCCAGTTCGTGTACCGCGGCTTCCACGGTGCGCGCGCGCCCTTCGATGACCGGTTCGCCCCAGCCGACAATGCCTTCGTCGGTTTCGATTTTCAGGAACATCCAGCGCGGGGGTAAACGGTAGGTTGTCAGTCTGGTAATTTTCATTGCACTGCCTCTTGATACGCCTTAACAAATGCTGCGGCCTGCTGCGCCGTGCGCTCCACGGACTGCCCGGCGCGATAGAGATCGCTGCCCAGTCCGGCACCCACGCAGCCTGCTTTCATCCACTGCGCCAGGTTCTCCGGCGTCACGCCGCCGACGGCAAATACCGGCACATCCGCAGGCAGTACTGCCTTAAGCGCTTTGATGTAGTCCGGGCCAAACGCCGATGACGGGAAAATTTTCAGCGCCTGCGCGCCCGCGTCCAGCGCGGTAAACGCTTCGGTGGCGGTGGCGCAGCCGGGGCAGACGGTCATGCCGTGCGCTACGGCGCGACGAATGACTTCCGGCTGGATATTCGGGGTGACGATGAGCTGGCAGCCCATCTCTGCAAGCTGATCCACCTGCTCCGGTTTCAGCACCGTTCCGGCGCCAATCAGCGCCCGGTCACCAAACGCCCGGACCATCGCGGGGATGCTCTGTTCCCACTGCGGAGAGTTAAGGGGGATCTCGACCGCGTCAAAGCCTGCGTCCAGTACCGCGGCGACGTGCGCGTGCGCCTCGTCGGGGGTAATGCCGCGCAGGATGGCGATCAGCGGGAGGTTAGTTTGCCACTGCATGTGCGATGCTCCTTATGCCTGCCTGAAATGCCTGTTCGCCGTCAATGACCTGCACATCGCGACCGATAGCGGCAAAAGCGCGCTGATAGCGACGAGCAAGCGCCGGACTGGCGACCAGGGTGATAACCTGCTGAGCGGCAACGTCGGCGGGCATGGTCGCCACTTCGCTGCCAATCAACAGGCCAGAAAGGAATTCGCTCACCTGCTCGCGAGGCAGCGAGCCGAGGACGTGAGAAGCCCGCACTTCAAACAGCTGCGGCAGCAGCGCCGGGGCGTTGAGGCCACGCGTCAGGCCGGCGTCAAACGCATCCGCGCTGTCGGTTTGCTCGGGCAGCCCGGTGCCCACCAGCGAGTGGCGCAGTAAGATGTGGTGCAGTTCGCCGGTCATGGCGGTGCGGAAATCGACAATCTGCTGCGCATCGGCCTGCACCCATTTGCAGTGGGTGCCGGGCATCACATACAGCGAGGCCGGAGCCAGATCGCGCGCGCCGAGCAGCTGGGTCTCTTCGCCGCGCATGACGTTGTGATTGTCGTCGCGGTTAACGCTCAGGCCGGGGATTATCCAGACGTTGTCGATAACCGGCGTCAGCTGTTCGCCGATGGCGCTGAATCGCGCCGGGCAAGGCAGGTAGGGGGCGATTTTCCAGCCGGCGTTACTGCCGACCATGCCCGCCATCACCACCGGGGTCGGCTCATCGCGCCAGCCCTCGGTCACTTCCGCTAACACCGCGTCGGGGGATTTGCCGTTCAGGCGCGTGACGCCTGCTTCGGATTGCCTGCTCTCCAGGCACTCGTCGCCCTGGTAACGCCAGGCGCGGAGGTTGGTGGATCCCCAGTCGATTGCGATGTAGCGAGATGTCATGTGATTTCCTTTAGCCTTCGGGTGGAGCTGGCAATCATGGTGAGCGCCGCCTGCTCCGCTGCATCGCCGTCCTGATGCCGGATAGCATCGAACAGCGCCTTATGTTCCTGGAGCGTTTTCGGCATGTTGGCCTCATCGCCCATCCAGGTTCGTTCAAATACCGCCCGCTGCAGAGAGCCTATCGCCACGGTGAGCTGCTGCAGCACCGGGTTATGCACCGCCTGAAGCACCGCGTCGTGATAGCGAATGTCCGCTTCATTAAAGGCGTCGCGGTCCTGGTTGTTGGCGACCATGTCGTTCAGCGCCGCTTCAATCTGTGCCAGGTCGCTGGAGGTGGCGCGCTCTGCCGCCCAGCGAGCAATAGCGGGTTCCACCAGATTTCGTACTTCGCTCATCGCGCTGATGAGTCGCGGGTCGTAGTCGTTTTCCAGCACCCACTGCAACACTTCGGTATCGAGGTAGTTCCACTGGTTGCGCGGGGCGACAAAGGCACCGCGATAGCGCTTCATCTCGATCAGCCGTTTCGCCATCAGCGAGCGAAACACTTCCCGGATGATGTTGCGCGAGGTTTCAAACTCTTCACACAGCTCTGCTTCTGCCGGCAGCGCCGCGCCGGGTACATATTTCCCGCTGACGATCTGGCGGCCAAGGTCGACGATAATGCGGTCAGTTTTCGTGAGGGTCATGACGTGTCCTTATGAACGTTGTGTCCTTAGCTACTTTACCCTGCCTGCCGCTTTTCGCCTCATTTTTGCAGTACAAACACGTACCGACTTGCCGTCCCAATGACCATAATGTAGTACAATCATATTGGGTTGTACTACAATCCTGATCACAAAAACGACACAAGAATATATTCAGGGCAAAAAAAAGCCCCGATGCATTATCAGGGCCGATGGGTAACCGCCGTGGTTACTGCAGCGCAAACTTCTCAATAGCGTAAGCGACGCCATCTTCCAGGTTGGATTTGGTCACGAAATCAGCCACCTCTTTCACCGACGGGATGGCGTTGTCCATTGCCACGCCGACGCCCGCATATTCCAGCATCGCGATGTCGTTTTCCTGATCGCCAATCGCCATCACCTCTTCCGGCTTGATGTTCAGCGTTTCCGCCAGGGCGTGCACGCCGGTGCCTTTGGTCACGCGCTTGTTAAGGATCTCAAGGAAGTACGGAGCGCTTTTCAGCACGGTGTACTTCTCACGCACCTCGTCCGGAATGCGCGCGATGGCTTTGTCGAGGATCTCCGGCTCGTCGATCATCATCACCTTCAGGAACGCGGTATCCGGGTCCATGTTTTCCGGCTCGCAGAACACCAGCGGAATAGTGGCGACAAAAGATTCATGCACGGTGTAGGCGCTGATATCGCGGTTAGCGGTATAGAGCGTGTTGCGATCCAGGGCGTGGAAGTGAGAGCCCACCTCGCGGGAGAGCTTTTCGAGGAACAGATAGTCGTCATAGTTGAGCGGCGTTTGCGCCACGGTGCTGCCATCTCCTGCTTTCTGAACCAGCGCGCCGTTATAGGTAATGCAGTAGTCGCCCGGCTTATCCATGTGCAGCTCTTTCAGATAAGTGTGCACCCCGGCGTACGGGCGGCCG
Organism: Siccibacter colletis; assembly: GCF_000696575.1. GTDB lineage: Bacteria > Pseudomonadota > Gammaproteobacteria > Enterobacterales > Enterobacteriaceae > Siccibacter > Siccibacter colletis. Next base: position 342,405 of record NZ_JMSQ01000008.1, read on the forward strand.
GTGGTAAGCACGACGTTGATGCCGCGCTCGCGGGCGCTGGCAATCGCATTTTTAACGGCGGGAGAAATGGTGTGATCGGGCAGCAGTAAGGTGCCGTCCATGTCGATTGCAATAAGTTTGATAGCCATGTGTTCCCCTGCGTAAATGAGTCCTTCCGCATGCTAACGCGATTTAGTTCAAAAAACAGTAGCAGCCTGGGGAAGAAAGGGGGATGGAAAGGTCGGGAAAAGTGCCGGTTATTCAATGGCGGGAGTGAAGCGTGTGACGGTGGGTGCGCCAGGCTTATCCACCCTGCGACATTACAGCGACGCAGGGTGAAGGCGTGGCGCACCCGCCACAGCGATGATCAGATATCGATATTCGCCGCTTTCAGGGCGTTTTCTTCGATAAAGGCGCGGCGCGGTTCTACGGCATCACCCATCAGGGTGGTGAACAGCTGGTCAGCGGCAATCGCGTCCTTAACGGTCACGCGCAGCATGCGACGGCTTTCCGGGTCCATTGTGGTTTCCCACAGCTGATCCGGGTTCATCTCGCCCAGACCTTTATAGCGCTGGATTGCCAGACCACGACGGGACTCTTTCACCAGCCACTCCAGCGCCTGTTCGAAGCTGGCGACCGGCTGACGACGCTCGCCGCGCTCGATGAACGCGTCCTCTTCGATCAGCCCGCGCAGTTTCTCGCCCAGGGTGCACAGACGACGGTATTCCCCGCCCAGCACGAACTCCTGATCCAGCACGTAGTCGGTATCAACGCCGTGCGTACGCACGCGCACGACCGGTTCGAACAGGTTCAGCTCGGCGTTTTCGCGCACGTCATATTTCCACAGGCTGCCGTGCTGCTCGTTGTCGTTCAGCGTGGTGATGAGCGCGGAAACCCAGCGCGTTACCTTCGCTTCATCGCTCAGATCGGCATCGGCCAGCGTCGGCTGATACACCAGCTCTTTCAGCAGTGAACGCGGGTAGCGGCGCTCCATGCGGCCAATCATTTTCTGCGCGGCGTTGTACTCGGAAACCAGCTTCTCCAGCGCTTCGCCGGCGATAGCCGGTGCCGAGGCGTTGGCGTGCAGCGTTGCGCCATCAAGAGCGATAGAGATCTGGTACTGATCCATCGCCTCATCGTCTTTGATGTACTGCTCCTGCTTGCCTTTCTTCACTTTGTACAGCGGTGGCTGCGCAATGTAGACGTGGCCACGCTCAACGATTTCCGGCATCTGACGGTAGAAGAAGGTCAGCAGCAGCGTACGGATGTGCGAGCCATCGACGTCCGCATCGGTCATGATGATGATGCTGTGATAGCGCAGCTTGTCCGGGTTGTACTCGTCGCGACCGATGCCGCAGCCCAGCGCGGTGATAAGCGTCGCCACTTCCTGCGAAGAGAGCATCTTGTCGAAACGCGCTTTCTCAACGTTGAGGATTTTCCCCTTCAGCGGCAGAATCGCCTGGTTCTTGCGGTTACGGCCCTGCTTCGCAGAACCGCCCGCGGAGTCCCCTTCCACTAAGTAGAGTTCGGACAGCGCCGGGTCACGCTCCTGGCAATCCGCCAGTTTGCCCGGCAGGCCAGCCAGATCCAGCGCGCCTTTACGGCGGGTCATTTCACGGGCTTTACGCGCCGCTTCACGCGCGCGGGCCGCGTCGATGATCTTACCGACCACGATTTTCGCGTCCGACGGGTTCTCCAGCAGGTACTCGGCCAGCAGTTCGTTCATCTGCTGCTCAACCGCGGATTTCACCTCGGAAGAGACCAGCTTGTCTTTGGTCTGCGAAGAGAATTTCGGGTCCGGCACTTTCACGGAAACCACGGCAATCAGGCCTTCGCGGGCATCGTCGCCGGTGGCGCTGACTTTCGCTTTTTTGCTGTACCCTTCTTTATCCATGTAGGCATTCAGGGTACGGGTCATCGCAGCGCGGAAGCCCGCCAGGTGCGTACCGCCGTCGCGCTGCGGAATGTTGTTGGTAAAGCAGTAGATGTTTTCCTGGAAACCGTCGTTCCACTGCAGCGCCACTTCCACGCCAATCCCGTCTTTTTCTGTAGAGAAATAGAAGATATTCGGGTGAATCGGCGTTTTGTTTTTGTTCAGGTACTCCACGAACGCTTTGATGCCGCCTTCGTAGTGGAAATGGTCCTGTTTGCCGTCGCGCTTGTCATTCAGGCGAATAGAGACGCCGGAGTTCAGGAACGACAGCTCGCGCAGGCGCTTCGCCAGAATTTCGTATTCGAATTCGGTAACGTTGGTAAAGGTTTCAAGGCTCGGCCAGAAACGCACCACGGTACCGGTTTGCTCGGTTTCACCGGTGACGGCCAGCGGAGCCTGCGGCACGCCGTGCTCGTACACCTGCTGGTGCACTTTGCCTTCACGGCGAATAACCAGTTCGAGCTTCTGGGAAAGGGCGTTAACCACAGAGACGCCCACGCCGTGCAGACCGCCGGATACTTTATAGGAGTTATCGTCGAACTTACCGCCGGCGTGCAGAACGGTCATGATCACTTCCGCCGCCGACACACCCTCTTCCGGGTGAATACCGGTCGGGATACCACGCCCGTCATCCGAGACGGACACAGAGTTGTCAGCGTGAATGGTCACCACGATGTCTTTACAGTGACCGGCGAGCGCTTCGTCGATAGCGTTATCTACCACCTCAAATACCATGTGGTGCAGACCGGTGCCGTCATCCGTGTCGCCGATATACATGCCCGGGCGCTTACGCACCGCATCCAGCCCTTTCAGGACTTTGATACTGGAGGAGTCATAAGAATTCGACATCAACGTTTCTCGCTCATTTATCTTGGGTTAATCCGTTATTTTACCCTTTTCCACGGTGAACATCTTCGAATTTTTGTCCGACATGTCCATTACGTGTTCGGCGCTAATGGCGCTCACAAAGACCTGCGACTGCGTGGCTTTTAACCGGTTCGCAAGCAGGGCCCGGCGGGCGTCATCCAGCTCCGAGGCAAAATCATCTATCAAATACAGGCAGCGCCTTCCGCTTTCGCGCGTCAGGAACTCCCCCTGTGCGAGACGCAGCGCGCACATCAGGAGCTTGAGCTGCCCGCGCGACAGGGTGTCTTCCACCGGCGCGCCGTCGGCCCGAATGCGGAAATCCGCCTTATGGGGGCCGTGCGCCGTATAGGTTAGCATCCGGTCACGTTCGAAGTTTTTCTCCAGCACGTCGGCATAATCCGCCTCTTTTTCCCAGCCGCGCTGGAAACTGAACGTGAGGGAGAATTCAGGTAAAAACTGTGCGCAGGTATCGGCCATGTCGGCGGCGATCGCCGCGCTGTAGCCGGCGCGCCACTGGCTAATCTGTTCGGCCAGCGGGATAAGCTCCTGATCCCAGGGCCGCAGCTGCGCGTATCGGGTCACCTGACGAAGCGCGGCATTTCGCTGCTTTAACAGGCGCTTTAAGTTGCTCCAGGCAACAAAAAAGCCCGGTTCGTTGTGGAAGCATCCCCAGTCGAGGAATGCTCTTCGGTATTTGGGGCCGCCGCCGAGCAAAGTAAACCCCTCGGGGGTAATCAGCTGCATCGGCATCAACAACGCAAGCTCGGCAACCTTATGGCCGTCGGTGCCGTCGATGCGCACCTTGCTGTCGCCGTGTTTATCTTTGGTCAACCCGATGGCGGTTTCACGTTCGTCATTCTGCAGACGTCCGTGCAGCACAAACGCCTCCTGCTCATGACGGATCACCCGGCCAATCTGCAGACTGCGGAACGCACGTCCGTGCCCAAGGGTGTAGATCGCTTCCAGCACGCTGGTCTTGCCGCTGCCGTTAGCGCCGACTAAGAAGTTAAATCCGGGAGAAAGCGCGAGATCCGCATTCTCGATATTGCGGAAGTCTTTGATGAGTAGACGGGATAGCGACATGATCAATTCTTAGCCAGGGCGTTATCGGCGCAGTTAGTCTGGTTTCGGCCAGCGCGCAGCAACCAGAGCGTACTGAAGTACGTGAGGATTGCGAGCACTGCCCGGAGCCAGAATAACAAGTAAGATAGCCCGATATTTTCTAAAGCCTCATGGGCATGACGACATAGGCTGCGGATGTACTCGCCGCATCTTCAATCTGCACGCTCGACACCGAGTCCGTCAGCAAAATCCGCACGTTTTCGCACTTCAGCGCGTTCAGCACATCCAGCACGTAACTCACGTTGAAGCCGATTTCCATCTCGGTGCCTTCGTAGGCGACGTCGAGGATCTCTTCCGCTTCTTCCTGTTCCGGGTTGTTGGCGGTGATTTTCAGCTGGTTCTGGCTGACATACAGACGCACGCCGCGGAATTTCTCGTTCGAGAGAATGGCCGCACGGGCAAACGCCTGCTTAAGAATGTCGCAGCCGGCATCGAGGTGCTTATCGGGATTTTTCGGCAGTACGCGACGATAATCCGGGAAGCGGCCATCAACCAGCTTGGAAGTAAAGATGTAGTCGCCTACGTGAGCGCGAATGTTGTTGCTACCAATCTGCACGCGCAGCGGGTTTTCGCCGCCGTCGAGCATACGCATCAGCTCAATAACGCCTTTACGCGGCACGATCACCGAATGGTTGGGCAGCGATACGCCGATAGGCATGGAACAGACCGCCAGACGGTGACCGTCGGTGGCGACGGTACGCAGCTCTTCGCCTTCGGTTTCAAACAGCATCCCGTTGAGGTAGTAGCGAACGTCCTGATGCGCCATTGAAAACTGGGTCGCTTCAATCAGGCGCTTCATGGTGGCCTGCGGCAGCGTGAATTCAACGTTGCTCTGCCAGTCGTCCAGATTCGGGAAATCCGCCGCCGGGAGCGTGGAGAGCGAGAAGCGGCTGCGCCCGGAGCGCACCAGCATGCGGTCGCCCTCAAGCTGCACCGCGATTTCCGCGCCTTCCGGCAGACCACGACAGATATCAAACAGCTTACGCGCCGGAACCGTGGTCGCGCCGGGTTCGTGCGGCGACACCAGCGCCACCCGCGCGATCATTTCCATTTCCAGATCGGTGCCGGTCAGCGATAGCGTACCGTCCGCGACTTTCAGCAGCAGGTTACCGAGGATAGGCAGCGTCGGACGACCGCCCAGCGGGCCGCTTACCTGTTGCAGCGGCTTTAAGAGATGTTCACGTTCTACGGTAAATTTCATAGCGTCACGAAGATAATGTTCTGATTAAATTGGAAAAATCTTCTTTGATATCATGGCTCTCTTCACGCAGCTGTTCGATTTTACGACAGGCGTGGAGCACAGTGGTATGGTCGCGCCCACCAAAAGCATCGCCGATCTCCGGCAGGCTATGGTTGGTCAACTCTTTTGCCAGTGCCATCGCCATCTGGCGCGGGCGGGCAACGGACCGCGAGCGTCGTTTCGACAGCAGGTCCGCCACTTTAATTTTGTAGTACTCGGCCACCGTTTTTTGAATGTTATCGATGGTGACCAGTTTTTCCTGAAGCGCCAGCAGATCGCGCAGCGCTTCACGTACAAAGTCGATGGTAATTGCGCGCCCGGTAAAGTTGGCGTTAGCAATCACGCGATTCAGTGCCCCTTCCAGCTCACGCACGTTGGAGCGCAGGCGCTTGGCAATAAAGAAGGCCACTTCACCCGGCAGACGAATGTCGTTTTCGTCGGCCTTTTTCATCAGGATCGCCACGCGGGTTTCCAGCTCGGGCGGCTCGATCGCCACCGTCAGCCCCCATCCGAAACGGGATTTGAGACGATCTTCCACACCGTTGATCTCTTTCGGATAACGATCCGAGGTGAGAATGATCTGCTGATTGCCTTCCAGCAGGGCATTAAAGGTATGGAAAAATTCTTCCTGGGATCGTTCTTTATTAGCAAAGAACTGAATGTCATCGATCAGCAGCGCATCCACTGAACGGTAGTAGCGTTTGAACTCTTCAATGGCGTTGTTTTGCAGCGCTTTGACCATGTCCTGTACGAAGCGCTCGGAGTGCATGTACACCACTTTGGCATTGGGCTTGCGCGCCATGATGCCATTGCCGACCGCATGCAGCAGGTGGGTTTTACCCAGCCCGGTGCCGCCATAAAGGAACAGCGGGTTATAGGCGCCGCCCGGGTTATCCGCCACCTGACGCGCCGCCGCGCGGGCGAGCTGGTTCGATTTACCTTCAACGAAGTTATCGAAGTTGTGTTTCAGGTTGACGTTCGAGCGGTAGGACGGCTCGGCGGGCGCGGGCATGTTATCCCAGCTCGGACGCGCGGGGGCCGCGCTGCGAACGGCCTGCGCCTGTGCGGGCGCTGCCTGGCTGTTTACCGGCGCGCGCTGCGGCTGCGTTGCCGGCTTGCTGCCCACTTCAAAACGCAGCAATGGCGCATCGGTACCGCAGAAATCGTTTAACAGTCCGTTGATATTGTTGAGGTATTTGTCCCTGACCCAATCGAGCACAAAACGGTTTGGCGCGTACAGGGCCAGCGTGTTATCGCTCAGTTCCGCCTGTAGGGGGCGTATCCACATACTGAATTCTGTGGCTGGTAACTCATCCTGCAATCGGGCAAGACACTGCTGCCAAAGCGAAAGTGACACGGCGGACTCCACTCGAACAAAGTCGACAATTAAAGACGAAGACTGAAACATTCATGATTGTGTGACACACGCCGGTAAGACCACGACGGGGTGGCGTGCGTACCGCTATTTTATAGGCGGTTTGTCTGATGCTGCCTGGTTCCGGCAACGATCAGGGCCGGGGATCATAACGTAAAGCGAGCCAGAGATCTTCTGTTTCTCACAGTTTCTTCCCGATTTATCCACAGGGCGGATCGAGAAGTGGTAAGTGTAATCGATCATTTGTTCTGTGCGGCATGATTCCTGCCTTATATTGCCAAATTTTCCGATCGATGAACCATTTTGGGTGAAAGGATCGCACGAAGATCCGGCGCGATCCTTGCGCTTTAAACCGAAGCCCGTATAATTCTCCACCCGGCGCGTTTTGCCGTATGAATGGCCTTCCGGTTTCGCTGAATTTTCGCCCGTTTTTCGGGGGTAAAAGCAGGAGAGATAAGGAAAGTGAATTGACTCCGGAGTGTACAATTATTACAATCCGGCCTCTTTAATCATCCACACTGAGGCGTCGGTCTTTCGCTAAGCCGTTCGGACAAACGCACAAGTCAGTGAAATTTTTCAAGTTTAGGTAGAAATCGCCATGAAACGCACTTTTCAACCGTCCGTACTGAAGCGCAACCGTTCACACGGCTTCCGTGCTCGTATGGCAACCAAAAATGGTCGTCAGGTTCTGGCACGTCGTCGTGCTAAAGGCCGCTCTCGTCTGACCGTTTCTAAGTAATAAAAGCTAACCCCTGCGTGGTTAAGCTCGCATTTCCCAGGGAGTTACGTTTGTTAACTCCCCATCATTTCACTTTCGTCTTCCAGCAGCCGCAACGGGCTGGCACGCCGCAAATCACCATCCTCGGCCGCCTTAATTCGCTGGGGCATCCCCGTATCGGTCTTACCGTCGCCAAGAAAAACGTCAAGCGCGCGCACGAACGCAATCGGATTAAACGTCTGACGCGTGAGAGCTTCCGTTTGCGTCAGCATGAACTTCCGCCTATGGATTTCGTGGTGGTGGCGAAGAAGGGGGTTGCAGACCTCGATAACCGCGCGTTAATGGAAGCACTGGAAAAACTATGGCGCCGCCATTGTCGCCAGGCTCGCGAGTCCTGATAGGCCTGATCAGGGTCTATCAACGCCTGATTAGTCCGCTTCTCGGGCCGCATTGCCGTTTTACCCCAACCTGTTCGCACTACGGAATTGAGGCGTTACGCAGGTTTGGAGTGATAAAAGGCAGTTGGTTGACAGTGAAACGCGTATTAAAATGCCACCCTTTACACCCGGGTGGAGACGACCCCGTCCCGCCAGGACCTTACGATACCAGAGAACACTAACGATGGATTCGCAACGCAATCTTCTTGTCATCGCTTTGTTGTTCGTGTCTTTCATGATCTGGCAAGCCTGGGAGCAGGATAAAAATCCTCCTCAGACTCAGCAGACCACGCAGACTACGACCACCGCAGCGGGTAGCGCCGCCGACCAGGGCGTACCGGCCAGTGGCCAGGGAAAACTCATTACGGTTAAAACGGATGTCCTCTCCCTTACCATCAACACCCGTGGTGGTGACATCGAGCAGGCACTGTTAACTGCCTACCCGAAAGAGCTGGGTTCTTCTGAGCCGTTCCAGCTGCTGGAAACGACGCCAGAGTTCCTGTATCAGGCGCAAAGCGGCCTGACCGGTCGCGACGGCCCGGATAATCCGGCAAATGGTCCGCGTCCGCTCTACAACGTTGATAAAGACGCGTTCGTTATCGCTGATGGCCAGAACGAACTGGCGATCCCGATGACCTTCACCGATGCGGCGGGCAACACCTTCACCAAAACCTTCACCCTGAAACGCGGTGAATATGCGGTAGACGTAAGCTACAGCGTGAACAACGCCGGCGCGAAACCGCTGGAAGTGGCAAGCTTCGGTCAGCTCAAGCAGTCCATCAATCTGCCTTCTCACCGCGATACCGGCAGCAGCAACTTTGCGCTGCATACCTTCCGCGGCGCGGCGTACTCCACCCCGGACGAGAAGTATGAGAAATATAAATTCGACACCATTGCTGATAACGAAAACCTGAACGTCAACGCCAGCAACGGCTGGGTAGCGATGCTTCAGCAGTATTTCGCTACCGCATGGGTTCCACGCACTGCGGGCACCAACAATTTCTATACCGCAAATCTGGGTAACGGCATTGCGGCGGTTGGCTACAAATCTGCACCGGTACTGGTACAGCCAGGCCAGACAGGCGCGCTGAACAGCACCCTGTGGGTCGGCCCGGAAATCCAGGACAAAATGGCGCAGGTTGCACCGCACCTTGACCTGACCGTTGATTACGGCTGGTTGTGGTTCATCTCTCAGCCGCTGTTCAAGCTGCTGAAATGGATCCACGGCTTCCTGGGCAACTGGGGCTTCGCGATTATCGCTATCACCTTCATCGTACGTGGTGTGATGTACCCGCTGACGAAAGCGCAGTACACCTCGATGGCGAAGATGCGTCTGCTGCAGCCGAAGATTCAGGCCATGCGCGAGCGTCTGGGTGATGACAAGCAACGTATGAGCCAGGAGATGATGGCGCTCTATAAAGCAGAGAAAGTGAACCCGCTGGGTGGTTGCTTCCCGCTGCTGATTCAGATGCCGATCTTCCTTGCGCTGTACTACATGCTGATGGGCTCAGTTGAGCTGCGCCATGCGCCGTTCGCCCTGTGGATCCACGACCTGTCCGCGCAGGACCCGTACTACATCCTGCCGATCCTGATGGGCGTGACCATGTTCTTCATCCAGAAGATGTCACCGACCACCGTGACCGACCCGATGCAGCAGAAGATCATGACCTTTATGCCGGTCATCTTCACGGTCTTCTTCCTGTGGTTCCCGTCCGGTCTGGTGCTGTACTATATCGTCAGCAACCTGGTGACCATCCTTCAGCAGCAGCTGATCTACCGCGGTCTGGAAAAACGTGGACTGCATAGCCGCGAGAAGAAAAGCTCCTGATAGCTTGATTCTTTAAGCTGAAACAAGGCGGTCATTTGACCGCCTTGTTTGTTTTTGTCGCCCTGTATTTCGCGCCTAACCCGAAGAGATAATCATGAACCACAACGACACCATCATCGCTCAGGCTACTCCTCCGGGACGTGGCGGCGTGGGTATCCTGCGTATTTCTGGCCTCAAAGCCCGCGAGGTAGCCCAGGCCGTGCTCGGCAAGCTGCCGAAACCGCGCCATGCCGACTACCTGCCGTTTAAGGACGCCGACGGCACGGCGCTGGATCAGGGTATTGCGCTGTGGTTCCCCGGCCCGAACTCTTTTACCGGCGAAGACGTGCTGGAGCTGCAGGGTCATGGCGGCCCGGTGATCCTCGACCTGCTGCTTAAACGCATTCTGGCGCTGCCCGGCGTGCGTATCGCTCGTCCAGGTGAGTTCTCCGAGCGCGCGTTTCTTAACGATAAGCTCGATCTGGCTCAGGCAGAAGCCATCGCCGACCTGATCGATGCCAGTTCTGAGCAGGCGGCCCGCTCGGCGCTTAACTCGTTGCAGGGAGCGTTTTCCGCGCGAGTAAATCACCTTGTGGAAGCACTTACTCACCTGCGCATCTACGTCGAAGCGGCTATCGACTTTCCGGACGAGGAGATCGACTTTCTGTCAGACGGCAAAATTGAAGCGCAGCTTAATGCCGTAATGGGCGATCTCGACGCGGTACGCGCCGAAGCGCGACAGGGCAGTCTGCTGCGCGAGGGCATGAAGGTGGTAATTGCCGGGCGTCCAAACGCCGGGAAATCAAGCCTGCTGAATGCGCTGGCGGGCCGCGAGGCAGCGATCGTTACCGATATTGCCGGCACCACCCGCGACGTATTGCGCGAGCATATTCATATCGACGGTATGCCGCTGCATATTATCGACACCGCCGGTCTGCGTGAAGCCAGCGATGAAGTGGAGCGTATCGGCATCGAACGCGCGTGGAACGAGATCGAACAGGCGGACCGCGTACTGTTTATGGTAGACGGGACCACCACCAGCGCCGTTGACCCGGCTGACATCTGGCCGGATTTTATTGCCCGACTGCCAGCGAAGCTGCCGATCACCGTGGTGCGTAACAAAGCGGACGTCACCGGCGAAACGCTGGGCCTCAGCGAAGTGAATGGTCACTCACTGATTCGCCTGTCGGCGCGTACCGGTGATGGCGTGGACGTGCTGCGTAACCATCTTAAAAGCAGTATGGGCTTTGATACCAATATGGAAGGCGGCTTCCTGGCACGCCGTCGTCACCTGCAGGCGCTGGAGCAGGCTGCGGCGCATCTCGAACAAGGTAAGGCACAGCTGCTGGGTGCCTGGGCCGGCGAGCTGCTGGCCGAAGAGCTGCGCCTGGCGCAGCAGAGCCTGAGTGAGATCACCGGGGAATTTACCTCCGACGATCTGCTGGGCCGCATCTTCTCCAGCTTCTGTATAGGTAAGTAATCACTCACGAACCGCTCCGCCAGCGTGGCGGAGCAGCAGGAGGACTGCGATGACGCCCGAGGCGCTGGATGCCCTCTATACGCAAACCTCACGCCAGACGCTGGCGACGCTGCTGGCAGAGATTAACGCGATGAGTGACGGCGATGCGCTGGCCGACGCGATGCCGGTCAACGGCCTGCATTTCACCTTCCTGCCCATCATGCTGCCGCACTACCGTCCGGGAGAGCGTCCCAAACACCTCGATCTGTTGAAGCGTCTGTGGCAGGAATACTGTACCGCTCAGCCGCTGACCATTTCCCGCCTGCGGCTGGTGGCGCTTCCGTCACAGCTGCTGCTGGCGGGCATTCCGGACCCGCACAGCCTGCGCCAGCGCAGCGCGTTTGCCGATGCATTGCTGAAAACGCCCCTGGCACCGGGCCTGCTGGCGCGTCATGCATCGACACCGCTACCGGCACCTTTCTGGCACAGCACGCTGTTACGCTATCGGGCGCAGCGCCTTCCTGAACCGCTTCGCAGCTACTTTATCCGCCATCAGCATCGTGAATTCGGTAGCGTTAGCGCGCCCGTCAGGCTGGTCATGGCCAACTATAACTGGACGGTGGTGCAGCCCATTACATGATCAATTTTTGTTCGCGTTTTATAATTAAAGAATATATATAATACCCTTTTGTAAAGCTGACCCTTGGGTCTTCCCTTCGCGGAGATTCCGCATTAAAAGAAAGCAGGGATTGCAGCATCATCGGCAATCATGGTTTCACAGCATCATCTGACCCAGTCATTCACCGACCATTATCACGGAGCGACAAATGGCAACGCATTTTGCACGAGGGATTATTAACGGCGGGCACCTCGATTCCACCCGGCTCTCTGCCGCCAGCCTGCAACAGGCGCAACAGATGCCGGAGCATCGCCGCGCACGCTTTCTGGCGTCCCGCTCGCTGCTGGCCGAGCTGATGTTTATGCTGTACGGCGTGCACGAGCTGCCGGAGATCGTGGTCGCCAGCAACGGGCGTCCCGGCTTTAGCGATCCTTCGCTGGCCGATTTTTCTCTCGCCTATGCCGGAAATATGGTGGGTGTCGCAATCACCACCGAAGGACGCTGCGGTCTGGATATGGAGTTGCAGCACGCTACGCGTGGATTCCACCACCCGCAATCCCACCGCAATCACCACTTCACCAGCAACGAAACCATCTGGATTAACAATCAGAACGATCCGCACGAAGCCGGGGCGCAGCTGGTCACCTTACGTCAGAGCGTGCTGAAGCTGTGCGGGCGCTGTCATGATGAGAGCCAGCCGCTGCAGCTGTTGCCCGGCTCTGGCCGTCTGCGCATGGCCGGTGAGCCTGAAATCGAAGCGCTGAGCGATGCCGAAGATATACTTATCTGGGCGATAGCCGTGACTCCTGCCATTGAGCACGTCAAACTCTGGGAGTTCGACACGCATAAAGGCTGGAGCAACCTTAGCGAGGTGTTGAAGCAGCGCCCGTCTGCCGAGACGCGCGTGATGCGTTTCACCAGTCTACCGCTGGAAAAAACGCCGATCGCGAACTGATTTTTAACTGACAACATCAGGACGTTTTCTATGGCCGAAAGCATGAAAGTTGTGACGTTACTGGGAAGCCTGCGCAAAGGCTCGTTCAACGCAATGGTCGCCAGTACGCTGCCAAAAATCGCGCCGGAAGGCATGACCGTTTCCGCCCTGCCGTCGATCCGCGACATCCCCATTTACGATGCCGACATTCAGCAGGAAGAGGGTTTTCCCGCGTCGGTGGAGGCCATCGCCGAACAGATCCGCGCGGCGGACGGCGTAGTAATTATTACCCCGGAATATAACTACTCGGTGCCTGGCGGCCTGAAAAATGCTATCGACTGGCTCTCGCGTCTGCCGGAACAGCCGCTGGCGGGTAAGCCGGTCCTCATCCAGACCAGTTCAATGGGGGCTATTGGCGGCGCGCGCTGCCAGTATCACCTGCGTCAGATCCTGGTGTTCCTCGATGCAATGGTGATGAACAAGCCAGAGTTTATGGGCGGCGTGATCCAGAATAAGGTCGACCCGCAGACCGGCGAGGTCGTGGACCAAAGCACGCTCGATCACCTCTCCGGCCAGCTGACGGCTTTCAGTAAATATATTCAGCGCGTAAAAGCCTGAATCCGGGCCTCCTGCAGGAGGCTTTTTTATTCTCGTAAGATGTGTAAATTTATTTCCTGAATGAATTGTGATTTGTTATAACATCACACTTTATTTTTATCAGGATAGTTTTGTTATGTCTGGGGTTTTATCGCGTCGTCTCGTTGCTATTGATGCGCTGCGTGGTCTGGTGATGCTGCTGATGCTGCTCGACCACGTGCGTGAAACGTTCTTTCTGCATCGTCAGGTGGGCGATCCGATGGACGTCACCACCACCGAACCGGCGCTGTTTATTGGCCGCACGCTGGCGCACCTGTGCGCACCGGTTTTCGTCTTCCTGACCGGCCTCTCGGCGGCACTTTACTGGCAGAAAACCTCATCGCTGAAGAAGACCGCAGAGTTTCTGTTCAAACGCGGTCTCGTGCTGATCCTGCTGGAAATCACGCTGGTTAACTTCGCCTGGACCTTCCAGTTTCCGCCGTCGGTGGTCTATCTGCAGGTGATCTGGGCGATTGGCCTGAGCATGGTGGCGCTGAGCGCACTGATTTGGCTGCCAGCGGGCGTTCTGCTGCCGTTAGCGGTAGTGATTATCGCCGGGCATAACCTGCTGGACGGCATTCATGCCGCGCCGGGCTCTTTCTGGGCCATTCCCTGGGCGATTCTGCACGACCGCGGCTGGATTGAACTGGGTGATGCGATGCGCATACGGACTTCTTATCCGGTGCTGCCGTGGATCGGCGTTATTTCGCTGGGCTTCCTCGCCGGGCGCTTCTATCGCGCGGAGATGACGACCCACCAGCGTCAGCGCTTGCTGGCCATGACCGGCGTTGCCGCGCTGGCGGCGTTTGTGGTGCTGCGTCTGATTAACGGCTACGGCGAAAAGCCGTGGGTGAGCGGTGAAAACAGCGTGCAGACGGTGATGAGTTTCTTCAACATCACTAAGTACCCGCCGTCGCTGATGTTCCTGCTACTGACCCTGAGCCTCGGCCTGCTGCTGCTGGCGCTGTTTGAGCGCTTCCAGGATAAACAGCTGCTGGTATGGATTGGCCTGTTTGGTGCGGCACCGATGTTCTTCTATCTGCTGCATCTCTACGTGCTGAAGGCGCTGTATCTGATGGCGGTGGCTATCTGGGGACTGAACCACGGCGAATTCTTCGGCTTCGACACCGTGTGGCAGGTGTGGCTGGGCACCATCGCCCTTGCTGCTGCGCTGGTGGTGCCGGTGCGCCGCTTTGCCGCGTTCAAAGCGCGCCGCCGCGATATCACCTGGCTTAAATACTTCTGATAAAAAAAGCCAGTCGGCAGACTGGCTTCTTCGATATGACGGGCAGCGCAGGCTGCCCTTTTTTATGCCTGATTAATGCGCGTCAATAAACACGATTTTCAGGATGAACAGCAGGGCAACCACCACCACGCACGGGCTGAGTTCGCGCAGACGACCGGTACCGATCTTCATCACGCAGTACGAGATAAAGCCCAGCGCGATCCCTTCGGTGATGGAGAAGCTGAACGGCATCATGACGGCAGTGATAAACGCCGGCACCGCTTCGGTTAAGTCATCCCACTTCACGCGCGCCAGGCTTGAGGTCATCAGCACACCGACGTAGATCAGCGCGCCTGCGGCCGCGTACGGCGGTACCATGCCCGCCAGCGGTGACAGGAAGATCACCAGCAGGAACAGCAGGCCGACGACAATGGCGGTCAGACCGGTACGGCCACCGACGGAGACGCCGGAGGAGCTTTCGATATAAGCGGTTACGGAAGACGTCCCGATAAACGAGCCGGCGACTGACGAGACGCTGTCAACAAACAGCGCCTGCTTCATGCGCGGGAATTTCCCTTTCTCATCAGCCAGGCCGGCTTTATCGGTGACGCCAATCAGCGTGCCGGAGGAGTCGAACAGGTTTACCAGCATGAAGGAGAAGATCACGCCCGCCAGACCCAGATTGAAAGAGCCAGCCAGATCGACGTGTCCCACCACCGTCATCACACTCGGCGGCGCGGAAACGACGCCCTGGAACTGCACATCGCCCAGCAGCCAGGCCAGCAGCGTGGTTACCACGATAGAAACCAGCACCGCAGCATGAATGTTACGCGACGCCAGAATCGCAATAATGAAGAAGCCCAGCACGCCCAGCAGCACGCTGTGAGAGGTAAGGTTGCCGATGGTTACCAGCGTATCCGGGTTCGCGACGATAACGCCGGCGTTTTTCAGGCCCATCATGCCGATAAACAGACCAATACCGCTGGTAATGCCGACGCGCAGGCTGAGCGGAATATTGGCAATCATCCAGTAGCGCACCTGGAAAATGGTGAGCAGCAGTAAGCCTACCGCGCCCCAGAAAATAGCACCCATCCCGATCTGCCACGGCAGGCCCATCGCACCGACCACCACAAACGCGAAGAAGGCGTTCAGGCCCATTGCCGGTGCCAGCGCTACCGGCAGGTTAGCAAACAGCCCCATCAGGATACTGCCGCCCGCGGCGATAAGGCAGGTGGTGACAAACACCGCGCTGGTGTCCATGCCCGCTGCACCCAGAATCTGCGGGTTAACGAACACGATGTACACCATCGTCAGGAAGGTGGTGAACCCGGCGATCACTTCCGTACGCGCGGTAGTGCCGTGGGCGCGTAATTTAAACACGCGTTCGAGCAGCCCCTTTGAAGCCTGGGCAGTGGGTTGTTGGCTCATTGGTTGGTTCCGAAATCAGGAGGGAAATTGGTCGCTATCCTATACCAAAATGCGACAATAGTGCTGTCTGTCACAGACTTTTTTTCATTGATTTTGCTTATACGGCATCGATTGCGCGGGCCAAAACCGGCTGCGTAAACGTTAAACTTTCGATATCAGGAAAAAACATGTCCAGCATTGATGCACTATTTTTTGATTGCGATGGCACGCTGGTAGACAGCGAAGTGATCTGCTCCCGCGCGTATGTGCATATGTTTGCCCGCGCCGGCATCACGCTCGATCTTGAGGAAGTGTTCAAACGCTTCAAAGGCATAAAACTCTACGAGATCATCGATACCATCAATAATGAACATGGCGTTAACCTGCAAAAAGCAGAGCTGGAACCCGTCTATCGCGCCGAGGTCGCACGGCTGTTCGACAGCGAGCTGGTGGAGATCCCCGGCGCTGCGGCGCTGCTCGATCGCTTAACGATACCGATGTGCATCGTCTCCAACGGCCCGGTCAGCAAAATGCAGCACTCGCTGGGTAAAACCGGCATGCTCGGGCATTTCCCTGACAAACTCTACAGCGGCTACGATATCCAGCGCTGGAAGCCCGATCCAGCCCTGATGCATCACGCTGCGGATGCGATGCGCGTGGACGTGACGAAGTGCATTCTGGTGGATGATTCGGTGGCCGGGGCGCAATCCGGCATCGCGGCGGGAATGCAGGTGTTTTACTTCTGCGCCGATGCGCACAATCCGCCACTCGATCACCCGAATGTGACGCCGTTTACCGACCTGAGCCAGCTGCCCGAGCTGTGGCGCGCGCGCGGATGGAATATCACCCGCTAATGTTGCCCGGCGGGTGCGCAAGCTTACCCGCCCTGCAGCACTGCATCACAGGCAAAAAAAACCTCTCCTGAAGGAGAGGTTTTTTGTGGCGCGAGCGCGATGCTTACTCTTTCGGATCTTTGCCCGCCAGCAGCTTATCCAGCTCGTCGCCGCCAACGTGACGGAAATCCTGCCCCTTCACGAAGTAGAAGATGTATTCGCAGATGTTCTGGCAGCGGTCGCCGATACGCTCAATAGAGCGTGCGCAGAACAGCGCGGTTAATACGCTGGGGATGGTACGCGAGTCTTCCATCATGTAGGTCATCAACTGACGCACGATGCCTTCGTACTCCTGGTCCACCTTCTTGTCTTCACGGTAGATGCGGATGGCTTCATCCAGATCCATACGCGCAAAGGCGTCGAGCACGTCATGCAGCATCTGCACGGTGTGGCGGCCCAGCGACTCCAGGCTCACCAGCAGCGGCTGGTGCTGCTGGGAGAATTTCTCCAGCGCGGTGCGGCAGATTTTGTCTGCCACATCACCGATACGCTCCAGCTCGGCGATGGTTTTGATGATCGCCATCACCAGACGCAGGTCGCTCGCTGTCGGCTGACGTTTGGCAATGATGCGCACGCAGGCTTCATCGATCGCCACTTCCATCATGTTGACCTTCTGGTCACCGTCGATGACGCGCTTCGCCAGCTCGCTGTCCTGATTGTGCATCGCCGTGATGGCGTCAGACAGCTGCTGCTCCACCAGCCCGCCCATGGTCATCACCTGGGTGCGGATGTGCTCCAGCTCAGCGTTGAACTGGCCGGAGATATGTTTATTCAGATTCAGGTTATCCATGATTCCTCCCGTTGCCCGGACGCGTGGTGCCTGTCACAGCGTGGCGACAGGCAGCAGCATCAGAGCAGATCAACCGTAGCGGCCAGTAATGTAATCTTCAGTTTGCTTCTTCTTCGGACGGGTAAAGAGTTCGTCGGTATTGCTGAACTCGATAAGCTCGCCGAGATACATAAACGCGGTGTTATCAGAACAACGCGCAGCCTGCTGCATGTTGTGGGTAACGATAACCACGGTGTAATCCTGCTTCAGCTCGGTGATCAGCTCTTCGATGCGCCCGGTAGAGATCGGGTCCAGCGCCGAGCAAGGTTCATCAAGAAGCAGCACTTCCGGGCGAATCGCGATACCGCGGGCGATGCAAAGACGTTGCTGCTGACCACCGGAGAGAGAATACCCGCTCTGGTGCAGCTTATCTTTGGTTTCATTCCATAATGCGGCTTTGGTCAACGCCCACTGCACGCGCTCGTCCATATCGGCACGGGAAAGCTTCTCGAACAGGCGCACGCCAAAGGCGATGTTGTCATAGATAGACATCGGGAACGGCGTCGGCTTCTGGAACACCATGCCCACTTTGGCGCGCAGCAGCGCGATGTCCTGGCTGTGGGTGAGGATGTTCTCACCGTCCAGCAGGATTTCACCTTCGGCGCGCTGCTCCGGGTAAAGCGAATACATTTTGTTAAAGGTACGCAGCAGGGTGGATTTACCGCAGCCCGATGGCCCGATAAACGCCGTCACCTGATTCTTTGCGATATCCAGACTGATGTTCTTCAGGGCGTGGAATTTGCCGTAGTAGAAGTTCAGATCGCGAACCTGAATTTTGTCCGCTGGGGTATCAACAATACTCATCTCAATCTTTCCTCATCCGACGCCGCCTGTGCAGCGCCGCAAAATTAACCGTGTTTACCTTTGGCGAACAGCACGCGCGCCAGGATATTCAGCAACAGGACGCACAGCGTAATAATCAGCACCCCGGCCCAGGCCAGCTGTTGCCACTCGGCAAACGGACTCATGGCGAATTTGAAAATGGTTACCGGCAGGTTAGCGATAGGCTGCATCATGTCCGTGCTCCAGAACTGGTTGGAGAGCGCGGTAAACAGCAGCGGTGCGGTTTCGCCTGCGATACGGGCTACGGCCAGCAGCACGCCGGTGATAATCCCGGAAACGGACGCTTTCAGCGTAATGGCGGAGATCATCTTCCACTTCGGCGTACCGAGAGCGTAAGCCGCTTCACGCAGGCTGTCCGGCACCAGCTTCATCATGTTCTCGGTGGTACGGATTACGATAGGCACCTGCAGCAGCGCCAGCGCAATCACACCCGCCCAGCCGGAGAAGTGCTCCATCTGCGCCACCACGATGGTGTAAACAAACAGGCCCACCACGATAGACGGGGCAGAGAGCAGAATGTCGTTGATGAAGCGAATGACTTCAGCGAGCCATGATTTACGCCCGTACTCCGCCAGATAAATACCCGCCAGGATACCTAACGGCGTACCGATAACCGTGGCCCACAGGATCAGCAGGCCGCTGCCCGCGAGGGCGTTCGCCAGACCACCGCCTGCGGTGTTCGGCGGCGGCGTCATCTCGGTGAACAGCGCCAGCGACATGCCGTCGATACCGCGCGTGACGGTAGAGAACAGGATCCACACCAGCCAGAACAGACCAAACGCCATGGTCGCCATAGAGAGCGTCAGGGCGAGACGGTTCTTCATGCGGCGCTTCGCCTGCATTTTACGGCGCGACTCCGCCAGACCGGCGGTATGTTGAAGTTCTAAGGTAGCCATTAGCGCGCCCCCTCGTTTTTCGCCAGACGCATGATCATGAATTTAGAAATCGCGAGTACGATGAAGGTGATCACGAACAGGATCAGACCCAGTTCCATCAGCGCGGCCACATGCAGACCGGATTCCGCTTCGGCGAACTCATTCGCCAGCGCGGAGGTGATGCTGTTACCCGGCATATAGAGCGAGGCACTGTCGAGCTGGTAGGTGTTACCGATGATGAAGGTCACCGCCATGGTTTCCCCCAGCGCACGACCGAGGCCCAGCATCACGCCGCCGATAACGCCGTTTTTGGTGAACGGCAGCACAATGCGCCAGATCACTTCCCAGGTAGTGCAGCCGATGCCGTAGGCCGACTCTTTCATCATCACCGGGGTTTGTTCAAACACATCGCGCATTACCGCCGCGATGTAAGGGATGATCATGATGGCGAGAATGACGCCCGCCGCCAGGATACCAATCCCGAATGCCGGACCAGAGAACAGCGCGCCAACAAACGGAATATTGGACAGCACGTTGCCGACCGGCTCCTGGAAATACGTCGCGAACAGCGGGGCGAAGATGAACAGCCCCCACATGCCGTACACGATACTCGGAATAGCCGCGAGCAGTTCAATGGCAATACCCAGCGGGCGTTTAAGCCAGGCCGGGGCCAGTTCCGTCAGGAACAACGCGATACCGAAGCTCACCGGGACGGCGATCAGTAGCGCAATAAAGGAGGTCACCAGCGTGCCGTAGATCGGCACCAGCGCACCGTAGATGTCGTTAGGCGCATCCCACTCTTTGGTCCAGAGGAAGGAGAAGCCAAACTTCTGAATACTTGGCCAGGAGGAGATGATAAGGGAGATGATAATGCCGCCCAGCAGCAATAGCACAATCAGCGCAGCCAGTCTTACCAGCGCGCTGAATATCATGTCACCTTTTTTGCCTGGAGGCGTAAATGCAGGCTTGGTTGCAGCCATAAGTTACTCTTTAGGTTTAGGTACTGACTCTAACAAACTGCCCGGTTGCGTGAGCGTACCGGGCCTGAAAATCAACTATAACATCCTGTTATGCGGGCGGATAACGCATTGTCATCCGCCCCGATACGCTTAGTACAGTGCTTTACCGCTGCTGTCTTTTACGTTGGTTTTCCATGCTGCACGAATCTGCTCAACAACGCTGTCCGGCAGGCTGGCGTAATCCAGGTCGTTCGCTTCTTTGGCGCCGTCTTTGAAGGCCCAGTCGAAGAACTTCAGCACTTCAGCGCCCTGCTCAGGTTTCTTCTGCTCTTTGTGAACCAGGATGAAGGTGGTGGAGGTAATCGGCCACGCATCGTCACCTTTCTGGTTAGTCAGGTCCTGTGCGAAGGATTTGCTCCAGTCCACTTCTTTCGCGGCGTTGGAGAAGCTCTCTTCGGTCGGGCTTACCGGCTTGCCGTCAGCAGAGATCAGCTTGGTGTAAGCCAGGTTGTTCTGCTTAGCGTAAGCGTATTCAACGTAACCGATAGCACCCGGCAGACGCTGTACGAAGGCTGCGATACCGTCGTTACCTTTACCGCCCAGACCGGTCGGCCAGTTAACGGTAGAGCCAGAGCCTACTTTAGATTTCCACTCTTCGTTCACTTTGGCCAGGTAGCCGGTGAAGACGAAGGAGGTGCCTGAACCGTCAGCACGACGCACAACGGCGATGTTCTGAGAAGGCAGTTTCAGACCCGGGTTGAGTTTGGTGATTGCCGCGTCATCCCATTTTTTGATTTTGCCCAGGTAGATGTCACCCAGGGTTTTGCCGTCCAGCACCAGCTCACCGGTTTTGATGCCCGGAACGTTGATGGCCAGCACCACACCACCGATAACGGTCGGGAACTGGAACAGCCCTTCCTGCTGCAGTTTCTCGTCAGACAGCGGGGCGTCAGAGGCGCCGAAATCAACGGTGTTAGCGATAATCTGTTTTACACCACCTGAGGAGCCGATACCCTGGTAGTTCACTTTGCTACCGGTAGCTTTCTGATAGGTATCTGCCCATTTGGCATACACCGGCGCAGGGAAGGTTGCACCCGCGCCAGTCAGGCTTGCCGCTGCGTTAACAGCGAAAGCGCTCAGGGAGAAGGTCGCGGCGACAACAGTTGCGACAGTGGTACGCATGATGTTCATAATGTCTCCTGCAAGGTGTTCGTAAGGTGTTGTTTAGTTTCCACGATGAGCAAAATAGGACAAACAGGTGACAGCTAAATGTACGAAATATGACAGTTTTGTGACAGCGGGATCTTGTCGATAAGATTTTTCGTAAAACTATGTCTTTTCAATCAGATAAGGAGAAAGATGACGACAGGATGTCGGTAAAATTTTATTTTTATTACAGTGAAAAAATAGCCGAATATGACAGAAAGTCATTTCTGAAGCGCATCTGATGGTGAGAATTGCGGGCGGGGATAAAGATAAAATGCCCCGCTTATTATCAAGCGGGGCGTGAGAATTACTCGACGGTCACCGATTTTGCCAGGTTGCGCGGCTGATCGACGTCGGTGCCTTTAATAAGCGCGACGTGATAGGCCAGCAGCTGCAGCGGAACGGTATAGAAGATCGGGGCGATGCTCTCTTCCACATGCGGCATCTGGATAATGTGCATGTTATCGCTGCTGGTGAAACCGGCATCCTGATCGGCGAAGACAAACAGCACACCGCCGCGGGCGCGTACTTCTTCGATGTTAGATTTCAGTTTTTCCAGCAGCTCGTTGTTCGGCGCCACCACGATCACCGGCATGTCAGCGTCAATCAGCGCCAGCGGGCCGTGTTTCAGCTCCCCTGCCGCGTAGGCTTCGGCGTGGATGTAGGAGATCTCTTTCAGCTTCAGCGCACCTTCAAGGGCAATCGGATATTGATCGCCGCGGCCAAGGAACAGCGCGTGATGCTTGTCAGAGAAGGCTTCCGCCAGCGCCTCGATGCGTTTGTCCTGAGAGAGCATCTGCTCGATACGGTTCGGCAGCGCCTGCAGGCCATGCACGATGTCCTGTTCAATCGCCGCGTCCACGCCTTTCAGACGGCTCAGTTTCGCCACCAGCATCAGCAGCACGGTCAACTGGGTGGTAAACGCCTTGGTAGACGCCACGCCAATTTCGGTGCCCGCTTTGGTCATCAGCGCCAGGTCAGATTCACGCACCAGCGAGGAGCCAGGCACGTTGCAGATCGCCAGCGAGCCCAGATAACCCAGCTCTTTCGACAGACGCAGCGCCGCCAGAGTATCTGCGGTTTCGCCGGACTGCGACAGGGTGATCATCAGGCTGTTACGGCGCACGGCGGATTTACGGTAGCGGAACTCAGAGGCGATCTCCACGTCACACGGCACGCCCGCCAGCGATTCAAACCAGTAGCGCGACACCATACCGGAGTTGTACGACGTGCCGCACGCTACGATCTGGATGTGCTCTACCTGTGACAGCAGCGCGTTCGCCTGCGGGCCCAGTTCGCTGAGATCAACCTCACCGTGGCTGATGCGCCCGGTCAGGGTATTTTTGATAGCGTTCGGCTGCTCGTAAATCTCTTTCTGCATGTAGTGACGGTAGATACCTTTATCGCCCGCATCGTACTGCAGGTTGGATTCGATCTCCTGACGCGTGGTTTCCGCGCCAGACTTATCGAACACCTTCACGCTGCGGCGGGTCACTTCGGCAATATCGCCCTCTTCAAGGAAGATAAAGCGGCGGGTCACCGGGAGAAGCGCCAGCTGATCGGAGGCGATAAAGTTTTCCCCCATGCCGAGGCCGATAACCAGCGGGCTGCCGGAACGGGCCGCCAGCAGGGTGCTCGGGTCGCGGGTATCCATGATCACCGTGCCGTAGGCACCGCGCAGCTGCGGGATAGTACGCAGCACCGCTTCGCGCAGCGTACCGCCCTGGGCCAGCTCCCAGTGCACCAGGTGAGCGATAACTTCGGTGTCGGTTTCGGAGACGAAGGTATAGCCGCGCGCTTTCAGTTCTTCACGCAGCGGTTCGTGGTTTTCGATAATGCCATTGTGCACTACCACGATATGTTCAGAAACATGCGGGTGCGCATTCCCTTCTGACGGTTCGCCGTGGGTCGCCCAGCGGGTATGGGCAATCCCCGTACCGCCGTGCAGGGCGTGCTCTTCTGCCGCCTGAGCCAGCATCTGTACTTTGCCAAGACGGCGCAGACGCGTCATCCTGCCTTCACTGTCCACCACCGCCAGACCCGCAGAGTCATAGCCGCGATACTCCAGACGACGCAACCCTTCGAGAAGGATCTCAGCAATATCACGTTGCGCGACCGCGCCAACAATTCCACACATAGTTTTTGATTCCTGATTCTGGCATTACGCCACGCGTTGTCTGACGACCTTGTTGCCCGTTTACCGGGCGCCCCGAGCCTTGTAGAGAGTGGGGTTATTATTCTGGTACTGCTGGTGGGCGGGAGATTATGTTATCCCCTCATCCCGGCACGTCGCAGGTGCTTTCACATCCCCGACGTGCAAACGTTCAGCGGGCAGCAAAATGCCGCCCGCCGCGTATTACTTTTTCTTCACCGGACGCTGCCAGCCCTGCTTGTGCACCTGCGGAACGCGGCTCAGCACCAGCTCGTGCTCTGCAACATCGCGCGTCACGGTGGTGCCTGCGGCGATGGTGGCGCCGTTGCCGACGCTAACCGGGGCCACCAGCTGGGTATCGGAGCCGACAAACACGTCATCGCCAATCAACGTTTTATGCTTGTTCGCGCCATCGTAGTTGCAGGTGATGGTGCCCGCGCCGATATTTACGTTATCGCCAATCTCGGCATCGCCCAGATAGCTGAGATGACCCGCTTTGGAGCCTTTGCCCAGGCGCGCTTTTTTCATCTCAACGAAGTTGCCGACGTGGGCGCCTTCTGCCAGCTCAGCACCCGGACGCAGACGGGCAAACGGCCCGATGGTGCAGGCGGCGTCGAGGCGCGCATCTTCCACCACGGTATAAGGGCTGATTTCGCAGTCGTCACCGATGACGCTGTTTTTAATCACGCAGCCGGTACCGATCTTCACGCGGTGACCGAGGGTGACCTGACCTTCGATGATGACGTTAGTGTCGATCTCAACGTCGCGGCCATGTGTCAGCTCGCCGCGCAGATCGAAACGGGTCGGATCGAGCAGCATCACGCCAGCAAGCAGCAGTTTTTCCGCCTGCTCTGCCTGATACACGCGCTCAAGACGGGAGAGCTGCAGGCGGTTATTCACGCCTTCCACTTCACTCAGGCGATCCGGGTGCGCAGCAACCACCTCACGGCCTTCCTGATGCGCCATCGCGATCACGTCCGTAATGTAATATTCGCCCTGCGCATTATTGTTGTTCAGCTTGCCCAACCAGCGCTTCAGGTCGGCCCCGTTGGCCACCAGAATGCCGGTGTTGATTTCGTTAATCTGGCGCTGCGCCTCGGTTGCGTCTTTGTGTTCAACAATGCCGACGACCGCGCCATTCTCACGCACGATGCGGCCATAGCCGGTCGGGTCGTCGAGTTTGACGGTCAGCAGACCAATGCCGCCCTGCGGCTTCGCCGCACGCAGGCGGGTCAGCGTCTCTAAGGTAATCAGCGGTACGTCGCCGTAGAGCATCAGGATGTCTTCGTCATCGGAAAAGAACGGGGCGGCCTGCTGCATCGCGTGTCCGGTACCCAACTGTTCGGCCTGCAATACCCAGTTCAGCGCGTCGCCGCGCAGCGTCTGCTTCAGCAGTTCACCGCCGTGGCCATATACCAGATGCACGTTTTTCGCGCCTGATTTATTAGCAGTATCAATGACATGCTGAACCATTGGTTTCCCGGCGATACGGTGCAGCACCTTCGGCAGATCGGAATACATGCGGGTCCCTTTGCCAGCGGCGAGGATCACCACGCTTAATGCATTGTTTGACATACGCGTCCTGATTCAAAATTTGGTAAGAAGTAAAACGGTTTCACATTGAAAATTCTACATATTTTTCAGCATGAAATGGCACCACTGAAAGCGACATTTTTCCGTTATCCACGGGCGTTTTCAGCCCCATCTCAGGCCTTTTCTGCCTGTTCTGAGCGCATAACAAACCGTCCGGGTCGTGGAATTCTCCACAGTGTAGCGCTTTTTTAATTGTCTGAAATTAAGTGCTGCATCCGGAATGAGAAGAGGGGGCAGGTGGCGACGGGTTTTATGCAGGCAGAACGCCCGTAGCGCGACGAATAACGGACAAAAAAAATGCCAGTCATCAGACTGGCATTTTCACGTTCAAGCCGGTGTTACATCGCTTTTTTGGTCAACTCGATAACGCGCAGTTTCGCGATCGCTTTAGCCAGTTCAGCAGAAGCCTGGGCATAGTCCACGTCACCGTGGGAGCTACGCACCTGCTCTTCAGCCTTACGCTTCGCTTCCAGGGCTCGCGCTTCGTCGAGATCCTGACCACGAATCGCGGTATCAGCCAGAACGGTCACGCTGCCGGGTTGTACTTCAAGTACCCCGCCGGACAGGTAGATATACTCTTCATGACCGTGCTGCTTAACGATGCGGATCATACCAGGCTTAATGGCAGTGAGCAGCGGGGCGTGGCCCGGGTAAATACCCAGCTCACCTTCGCTACCCGTTACCTGGATTTTTTCCACGGTGCCGGTAAACATCTGTTTCTCAGCACTCACGACATCCAGGTGGTAAGTCATAGCCATGTCACCCTCCGATTAAGGCGTTAAAGTTTTTTGGCTTTTTCCACGGCTTCGTCGATGGAGCCAACCATGTAAAACGCCTGCTCCGGCAGATGGTCGAATTCACCGTCCATGATGCCTTTAAAGCCACGGATAGTGTCTTTCAGCGACACGTACTTGCCCGGAGAACCGGTGAAGACTTCCGCTACGAAGAACGGCTGGGACAGGAAGCGCTGGATTTTACGCGCACGCGCTACAACCAGTTTGTCTTCTTCAGACAGCTCGTCCATACCGAGGATCGCGATGATGTCTTTCAGTTCCTGATAACGCTGCAGGATGGACTGAACGCCACGCGCGGTGTCGTAGTGCTCCTGACCAACCACCAGCGGATCGAGCTGACGGCTGGTGGAATCCAGCGGGTCAACGGCCGGGTAGATACCCAGAGACGCGATCTGACGGCTCAGTACCACGGTTGCGTCTAAGTGCGCAAAGGTGGTGGCTGGGGACGGGTCAGTCAGGTCATCCGCAGGTACGTATACCGCCTGAACGGAGGTGATAGAACCGGTTTTGGTCGAGGTGATACGTTCCTGCAGAACGCCCATCTCTTCCGCCAGCGTCGGCTGATAACCTACCGCGGAAGGCATACGACCCAGCAGTGCGGATACTTCAGTACCGGCCAGGGTGTAACGGTAGATGTTATCGACGAACAGCAGTACGTCACGACCTTCTTCACGGAATTTCTCAGCCATGGTCAGGCCGGTCAGTGCAACGCGCAGACGGTTTCCCGGCGGCTCGTTCATCTGGCCGTAAACCAGGGATACTTTGTCCAGAACGTTGGAGTCGGTCATTTCGTGGTAGAAGTCGTTACCTTCACGGGTACGTTCGCCCACGCCTGCAAACACGGAGTAACCGGAGTGCTCAATCGCGATGTTACGAATGAGTTCCATCATGTTTACGGTTTTACCTACGCCCGCACCACCGAACAGACCCACTTTACCGCCCTTCGCGAACGGACACATCAGGTCGATTACTTTGATGCCGGTTTCCAGCAGTTCCTGAGAGCTGGACAGCTCTTCGTAGGACGGTGCCGGACGGTGAATAGCCCAACGCTCTTCTTCGCCGATGTCGCCTTTCATGTCGATCGGCTGACCCAGCACGTTCATGATACGGCCCAGGGTCGCTTTACCTACCGGGACTTCAATCGGGTGAGCGAGGTCGGCAACATCCAGACCACGACGCAGACCGTCGGAAGAACCCATTGCGATGGTACGTACGATACCGCCGCCGAGCTGCTGCTGCACTTCAAGCACCAGACGCTCATCACCATTTGTTACCTCAAGGGCATCGTACACCTTTGGTACGGCATCCTGAGGGAACTCGACGTCGACCACGGCGCCGATTACCTGGACAATCTTTCCAGTAGCCATCTTGAATCCTCTACGAAATAACCTGGTTAAACCGCGGCGGCCCCCGAGACAATCTCGGTGAGTTCCTGAGTAATGCTGGCCTGACGAGCTTTGTTGTATACCAACTGCAGCTCTTTAATCAGGCTGCCGCCATTATCGGTTGCGGCTTTCATCGCCACCATTCGTGCGGCCTGCTCGCTGGCCAGGTTTTCTACCACGCCCTGATAAACCTGAGATTCCACATAACGACGCAGGAGAGTATCCAGCAGCGCTTTCGGATCTGGCTCATACAGGTAATCCCAGGATTTGCGATTCAACTCTTCATCTTCTGAAGCCGGTAACGGCAGCAGCTGAGTGATGGTTGGAGCCTGAGACATGGTGTTAATAAATTTGTTGCTGACAACGTACAGCTTGTCCAGACGGCCTTCATCATAGGCCTGCAACATCACTTTTACCGGGCCGATCAGTTCGGACAGGGAAGGGTTATCCCCCATGCCAGTTACCTGAGCGACAATGTTGCCGCCTACGGAGTTGAAGAATGACACGCCTTTGGAGCCGATCATTGCGATGTCGCACTGAACGCCTTTATCAGACCACTCTTTCATATCCGCCAGCAGTTTTTTGAACAGGTTAATGTTCAAGCCACCGCACAGACCACGGTCGGTAGACACCACCAGGTAGCCCACGCGTTTTACGTCGCGCTCTTCCAGGTAAGGGTGCTTATATTCCAGATTACCGGTGGCAAGGTGACTGATCACTTTGCGCATGGTATCTGCATAAGGACGGCTGGCCGCCATGCGATCCTGCGATTTACGCATTTTGGAAGCGGCGACCATCTCCATCGCTTTAGTGATCTTTTGCGTGTTCTGGACGCTTGCGATCTTACTACGTATCTCTTTTGCGCCGGCCATGAGCTTCTCCTCAATGCCTTGCGGCTTGCCTTACAGCAAGCCGCCAGACGTTACCAGGACTGGGTTGCTTTGAAGGAATCGAGGATGCTTTTCAGCTTGCCTTCGATTTCATCGTTATAGCCACCGGTCTGGTTAATCTCTTGCATCAGCGGAGCGTGGTCACGGTCAACGTAAGCCAGCAGAGCGGCTTCGAAGCTACCGATTTTCGCCAGTTCCACATCTTCGAGGTAACCGCGTTCAGCCGCGAACAGTACCAGACCCTGCTGAGCAACAGACATTGGCGCGTACTGTTTCTGCTTCAGCAGCTCGGTCACTTTCTGACCGTGGCTCAGCTGTTTACGGGTTGCTTCGTCCAGATCGGATGCGAACTGAGAGAACGCAGCCAGTTCACGATACTGTGCCAGCGCGGTACGAATACCACCGGACAGTTTCTTGATGATCTTGGTCTGAGCAGCACCACCAACACGGGATACGGAGATACCCGGGTTAACCGCCGGACGAATACCGGAGTTAAACAGGTTGGTTTCCAGGAAGATCTGACCATCGGTAATGGAGATTACGTTGGTCGGAACGAACGCAGAAACGTCACCCGCCTGGGTTTCGATGATCGGCAGCGCGGTCAGAGAACCGGTTTGGCCTTTCACTTCACCGTTGGTGAAACGCTCAACGTACTCAGCGCTAACGCGAGATGCACGCTCCAGCAGACGGGAGTGGAGATAGAACACGTCGCCCGGGAATGCTTCACGTCCTGGCGGACGGCGCAGCAGCAGGGAAACCTGACGGTAAGCAACAGCCTGTTTAGACAGGTCATCGTAAACGATCAGTGCATCTTCACCGCGGTCGCGGAAGTATTCGCCCATCGCGCAGCCGGCGTACGGAGCCAGGTACTGCAGCGCAGCGGATTCAGACGCGGTAGCAACCACAACGATGGTGTTAGCCAGCGCGTTGTGTTCTTCCAGCTTACGTACCACGTTAGAAATAGTGGACGCTTTCTGGCCGATAGCGACGTACACGCATTTGATGCCGGAGTCGCGCTGGTTGATGATCGCATCGATTGCCATCGCGGTTTTACCGGTCTGACGGTCACCGATGATCAGCTCACGCTGGCCACGGCCGATTGGAATCATCGCATCGACGGATTTGTAACCGGTCTGTACCGGCTGATCAACGGACTGACGATCGATAACGCCCGGTGCGATAACTTCGATTGGTGAGAAACCATCGTTGTCGATCGGACCTTTACCATCAATCGGCGCACCCAGGGTGTTAACCACACGGCCCAGCAGGCCACGGCCAACCGGAACTTCCAGGATACGACCGGTGCACTTCACTTTCATGCCTTCGGCGAGGTCAGAATACGGACCCATTACCACGGCACCTACGGAGTCGCGCTCCAGGTTCAGTGCGATAGCGTAACGGTTACCCGGCAGTGCGATCATTTCGCCCTGCATTACATCGGCCAGGCCGTTGATGCGGATAACACCGTCGCTTACAGAAACAATAGTACCTTCGTTGTGAGCTTCGCTCACAACATTGAACTGAGCAATGCGCTGCTTGATCAGTTCGCTGATTTCGGTGGAATTCAGTTGCATGCTCCAGTCCCCTTAAGACTGCAAGACGTCTGCAAGGCGCTCAAGACGGCCGCGTACGCTACCATCAATGACCATATCACCCGAGCGGATGATTACGCCTGCCATTACAGACTTATCGATTTTGCAATTCAGCTTCACTTTGCGTGATAGACGTTTTTCCATCGCGGCGCTGATTTTCGAGAGCTGGTCTTCACTCAGTACGTTTGCAGAAGTGACTTCAACTTCCGCAGTAGCCTCGCTGGCTTCGCGTAACTCAATGAAAAGCTCAAGAACGTCAGGGAGCGCTTTCAGACGACCATTAGAAGCCATTACCTTAATCAGGTTCTGGCCATTGGCGTCCAGCTGCTCACCACAAATTGCGATAAACGACTCGGCGAGCGTTTCCGGTGCCAGGGCACCGGAGATAAGCTCTGCCATGTAGTCGTTTTTCGTCACCTCGGCGGCGAAAGCCAGCATGTCCTGCCAGCGATCGACACTCTGGTGTTCGACGGCAAAGTCAAAAGCTGCTTTGGCGTAGGGGCGAGCTACAGTTACAAATTCAGACATCAGCCCCTCCCTCCTTACAGTTCAGCGACCAGTTTATCGACGATGTCGCTGTTAGCAGCTTCATCCACGGAACGTTCGATGATTTTCTCGGCGCCAGCAACAGCCAGCACAGCGACCTGCTTACGCAGCTCCTCGCGAGCACGTTTACGCTCGGCGTCAATTTCCGCCTGAGCCTGCGTCACGATTTTGTTACGTTCCTGTTCTGCTTCAGCTTTAGCTTCGTCCAGGATCTGAGAGCGACGCTTGTTCGCCTGCTCGATGATTACCTGGGCTTCCGCTTTCGCTTTTTTCAGCTGGTCGGTCGCGTTGGCCTGTGCAAGGTCCAAATCCTTTTTAGCTCGTTCTGCGGAAGCCAGCCCGTCAGCAATTTCTTTTTGACGTTTTTCGATGGCAGCCATAATTGGCGGCCATACGTACTTCATGCAGAACAGAACGAACAGGACAAACGCGATGGCCTGGCCGAGGATTGTTGCGTTAAGATTCACAGCACAATGCCTCTTTATTAGTTAACGTTCTGATATTGCTTGTAAAAAGCAACGCTCACTACGCGACAGCAAACATCACGTACAGACCCAGACCTACAGCGATCATCGGGATTGCGTCCACCAGACCCATTACGATAAAGAACTGAGTACGCAGCAGAGGAATCAGATCAGGCTGGCGCGCAGCGCCTTCCAGGAATTTACCCCCGAGGATGCCGATACCGATCGCAGCACCGATTGCCGCAAGACCCATCATCACAGCGGCAGCCATGTACAGCAGATCCATATTCAGGTTTTCCATGACAGTCTCCAGTTTGTTTCAGTTAAAACGCAGTAGTGTTGTTTAAAAATTAATGCTCTTCAGACGCCATCGACAGATAGACGATCGTCAGAACCATGAAGATGAAGGCTTGCAGCGTAATGATCAGGATGTGGAAAATGGCCCACGGCACATTCAGGATCCACTGTGACCACCACGGCAACAGACCAGCAATCAGAATGAAAATCAACTCACCGGCATACATGTTGCCGAACAGTCGCAGACCGAGTGATACCGGTTTGGACAGCAGGCTTACCCCTTCAAGGATTAAGTTGACAGGAATAAATGCCCAGTGATTGAACGGCTGCAGCGTCAACTCTTTCGTGAAGCCGCCAATGCCTTTCATTTTGATGCTGTAGAACAGGATGAGGACGAATACGCCCAGCGCCATGGAGAGGGTGATGTTCACGTCAGCAGACGGCACCACACGCATCGCAGGCAGGCCAAGGACGTGCTCAGCAAACAGCGGCAGCAGGTCGATTGGCAGTAAGTCCATCAGGTTCATAAGGAATACCCAGACGAAAATCGTCAGGGCCAACGGCGCGATGACCTTGCTCTTGCCGTGGTACATGTCTTTAACGCTGCCATGTACGAAGCCGACAATCAGTTCAACCGCGGTCTGGAATTTGCCCGGAACGCCGCTGGTTGCATGCTTCGCCACACGACGGAACAGCACCAGGAACAACAGGCCCAATACCACCGAGAAAAACATGGAGTCGATGTTGAGCGTCCAGAAGGTGGCCGGGGGGTTATGCGGATCCACCAGTGAGAAGGTACGAAGATCGATCTGAAGGTTATTCAGATGGTGACCTATGTACTCCTGAGGTGATGAGATTTCTCCTGCGGACATGATGCCTCTTACCCTTTGTTGTTAATTACAGCCGGCGCAAGTATCTGAACCACCAGCACCGATAACCAGGTCACAATCAGCGGCAGAAAAACCGCCTTAAAATACACCAGCGCCACCACCAGCAGGGTGAAGGTCGCAATCACCTTTAGCACTTCCCCGATGGCGAATGACCATGCCACGCGGCCCTGTGCGGGTGTTTGCGCCTGATGACGCCAGGCAAAAATCATAAACAATACGTTCGGCAGCCAGACTGCCAGGCCCCCGTAAACTGCAGAGGCGCCCCAGAAAGGGTCTTTGAGGCAAAACAGCACTCCTGCAATCAGCACAGCCAGAAACTGCACCTTCAGAAGTTTGCGAGCAACGTTTCCGCTTAATAGCGACACAGCCATAATTTGCTCCTGCTCCCTTTGGGGTAGGTTGCGTGTCGTATAAAACGTTCTTTAACGCTCTGAGTCAAGCATCAAAAAGCGGTCAAATTATACGGGGCGGACTCGTGATTTCAAACAATAAGTAGCAAAAAGGTGAACAAATGTTTAATTAAATTTCGACAGCGCTATTTTTGAAGTTTTCGAGAATCGCAAAATCAGCGCGATAAACTGCAAACTTCATTGAATACCAGGCTACAAAGCGTGCTTAAGATCACATTATAAACACTTAACGGGCTTGTTTATTAACATCTCTTCAGAAAGCGTCCGCACCATGCTTTTGATTATTAAGTGAAATATCGAGTACTCTTTTTAAAATACCTCAATACAACATTAAAACGTTTTATTGACATCACTGACAAAGTTTTAACATTTAACTGCAGTTGAATATTTCAATTTTTAGCAGCCTGATATTTTCAGAGTTTACTATTTGGCTGATTAACAAAAAGAGCCACGTTACCTTCTCGAAAAATCACAGTAACAATAAGGTTAATAGCAAAAAGCGTAATCAATGAGAATTAATGTCATTGTTAACATTTTACCAACAACCTTATTTTGTCGATTTATTGACGCGAATTAATTTCTGTTTGCCTTAATTATCACCAGATGGCGATCGCCTTCGAGCTGCGGCACGTTCAGTTTAACGATAGTTTCCACTTCGAACCCGGCAGGCAGCTGGCTGATTTCATCGTCAGGACGCTGGCCTTTCAGCGCATAGAAGCAGCCCTGCTCGCCCGGCAGATGATGACACCAGGTCACCATATCCGTCAGCGATGCGAAAGCGCGGCTTATCACGCCATCAAACGGTGGTTCAGCAGGGAAATCTTCAACGCGGCTCTGCACCGGGGTAACGTTCTCCAGCTTCAGCTCGTGCTGCACCTGCTTCAGGAAGCGTACGCGTTTGCCAAGGCTATCCAACAGCGTGAAATGCGCTTCAGGACGCACAATGGCCAGCGGGATACCCGGCAGACCCGGTCCGGTACCCACGTCAATGAAGCGCGAGCCGTTCATATGCGGTTCAACGACGATGCTGTCCATGATGTGACGGATCAACATCTCGTTCGGATCGCGTACCGAGGTAAGATTATAGGCTTTATTCCACTTGTTCAGCATTTCGACGTAGGCCACCAGCTGCTGCTGCTGATTTTCAGGAAGCGTGATGCCCGCGGCGCTGAGCAGACGAGAGAGTTTGTTTAGCACGTTCGGTACCTGTTGGAAGAGAAATCAGAGAGGAAGCACTCCCCTCACCCGCAGGCGAGGGGACGTGCAATCAGGCGCTACGACGCAGCATGCCTTGTTTTTTAAGCCAGACCAGCAAAATCGAGATCGCAGCAGGTGTGACGCCGGAAATACGTGACGCCTGGCCGATCGAGGACGGTTTATGATCGTTAAGCTTGGCGATCACTTCGTTCGACAGCCCGGATACCTGACGGTAGTCCAGCGTGGCAGGCAGCAGCGTGTTCTCGTTGCGCTGCTGTTTTTCAATTTCTTCCTGCTGACGGGCGATATACCCCTCGTATTTCACCTGGATTTCAACCTGCTCTGCGGCCTGCGCATCGTCCAGACCCGGTGCGAACGGCGTAAGGCCGATCAGCGTCTCGTAGGTCATCTCCGGACGGCGCAGCAGATCTTCGCCGCTGGCCTCGCGTGACAGCGGCGCAGTGAGGTGAGCATTCACTTCTGCAACGTTCTCCGAGGCCGGGTGCAGCCAGGTTGCTTTCAGACGTTGACGCTCGCGCTCGATGTTTTCCAGCTTCTCGTTGAAGCGCACCCAGCGTGCGTCATCCACCAGCCCGAGTTCGCGGCCAGCTTCCGTCAGGCGCAGGTCAGCGTTGTCTTCACGCAGCATCAGACGATATTCCGCGCGGGAGGTAAACATGCGGTACGGCTCTTTAGTGCCGAGCGTAGAGAGGTCGTCCACCAGCACACCGAGATACGCCTGATCGCGACGCGGCGCCCAGCCCTCTTTCTCGGCAGAGAAGCGCGCAGCGTTAAGGCCAGCCAGCAGACCCTGAGCGGCCGCCTCTTCGTAACCGGTGGTGCCGTTGATCTGCCCGGCAAAGAACAGACCTTCAATGAATTTGCTTTCCAGCGTCGGTTTCAGATCGCGCGGGTCGAAGAAGTCGTACTCGATCGCATAGCCGGGACGCACGATCTTCGCGTTTTCCATCCCTTCCATCGAGCGGACAATCTGCATCTGCACGTCAAACGGCAGGCTGGTAGAGATGCCGTTCGGGTAAATCTCGTTGCTGGTCAGCCCTTCTGGCTCCAGGAAGATCTGATGCGCGTTGCGATCGGCAAAACGCATCACCTTGTCTTCAATGGACGGGCAGTAACGCGGGCCGATCCCTTCGATGATCCCGGCATACATCGGGCTACGATCGAGGTTCTGGCGGATCACGTCATGGGTTTTCTCATTGGTATGCGTGATGTAGCACGGTACCTGACGTGGATGCTGGGAAGCGTTACCCATGAACGAAAACACTGGCATTGGGTTATCGCCATGCTGTTGTCCAAGCACGCTGAAATCAATCGTACGGGCGTCAATGCGTGGGGGCGTACCGGTTTTCAGACGATTCACGCGCAGCGGCAGTTCGCGCAGACGACGCGCCAGCGGAATGGACGGCGGATCGCCGGCACGGCCACCGCTGTAGTTGTCCAGTCCGATATGGATTTTGCCGTCCAGGAAGGTGCCCACGGTCAGAACCACCGCTTTGGCGCGGAACTTGAGGCCCATCTGGGTTACGGCACCGACCACACGATCGTTTTCCACAATCAGATCGTCAACCGCCTGCTGGAAGATCATCAGGTTAGGTTGGTTCTCCAGGGCGGTGCGTACTGCCTGACGATAGAGCACGCGATCGGCCTGTGCGCGTGTCGCGCGAACAGCCGGGCCTTTGCTCGCGTTTAGTATCCTAAACTGAATGCCTGCCTGATCGATGGCCTGTGCCATCAGACCGCCGAGCGCATCCACTTCCTTCACCAGGTGTCCTTTCCCAATACCGCCGATCGCCGGGTTGCAGGACATCTGCCCCAGGGTGTCGATATTGTGTGTCAAAAGAAGGGTCTGTTGACCCATACGGGCTGCGGCCATCGCGGCCTCTGTGCCTGCATGACCCCCGCCAATGATGATGACGTCGAAAGGATCCTGATAAAACATGGTTGCCGAACCTCTGCGGTGTTGCGAATTGAGGGTAATGATCCCGGGCCGTGGATTCTACTCAACTTTAGCCCTGCGAGAAAGCAGCGGGATCATCGGGTATTAAAAAGAAGATCTATATATATGGAGATCTTTTCTATTATGATCTCTTATTACGATCGCCTTTCCCTGTGGATAAGCTTGATCCCACGTTGTAGATCAAGCAGATAGTAAGGATCATTTACTGTGAATGATCGGTGATCCCACACCGTATAAGCTGGGATCAAAAGTGAGGGTTATGCACAGCTTAAAAATCATACTGCGGTTGTTATTGGGATAACTACGGGTTAATCCAAGCTTTCCAGCAGAGTTATCCACATTCAAACGCCTGGTTATTGTTCGTTTTTGAGTAAATTAATCCAGGATCCCACCCATTCTTCTGCCGGATCCTCGGGAATGTCATGATCGAGGACGTTGATCCTCAGCGTTTCCCCCACCGTTTTTGCCCCACATCCTTTCATCAGCGTCTCGATTTTGTCGATCGCACCGCAGAAGGTGTCATATTCGCGACTGCCAATACCGATTGCACCAAAACGTACGTTGCTCAGATCCGGACGCTGAGCGTCGAGATCATCATAGAAAGGCTGGAGGTTATCCGGCAGATCGCCTGCACCGTGGGTGGAGGTGATGACCAGCCAGGTACCGCTTAGCGGGAGATCTTCAAGCAGCGGGCCGTGCAGCGTCTGGGTGGTAAATCCGGCATCTTCCAGTTTCTCTGCCAGATGCTCTGCTACATACTCTGCGCCGCCAAGGGTGCTGCCGCTAATAAGGGTGATCTCAGCCATGGATACCTGCCTTTAAAGAAACGACGCATAGTGTACTCTGTGAATCGGCTGGGATCTACCTGTGGATAATATGGGTATAGTAAGCAGCGGACGGGATCGACCCGCTGCTGCCGTATTGCAGGAAAGGCATGTGCTGTCAGGGTTTGATGGTGCGCATGATCGGATTTTGCAGCGAGATCAGCGTTTCCGTTGACTGGATTTCATCGATGGTCTGGATCTTGTTGATAAGTACCTGCTGAAGCGCATCGATGGATCGGCACATCACCTTAATAAAGATGCTGTAGTGCCCGGTGGTGTAGTACGCCTCGGTAACCTCATCCAGACTTTCCAGCTTTGCCAGCGCCGAGGGATAGTCTTTTGCACTCTTAAGGATAATGCCGATAAAGCAGCAGACGTCATACCCAAGCTGCTTCGGGCTGATATCAATGCGCGCTCCGGTAATAATCCCCGCCTGCTTCATTTTTTCAACGCGCACGTGAATGGTGCCCGGACTGACGCCGAACTGCTTGGCCAGTTCGGCATAGGCAGTACGTGCATTTGCCATTAACGACTCAAGGATGGCGCGGTCCAGATTATCGATCTGATAATTTTCCATCGGATTTCCTTATGGATAATGTCGATTCATGATTTTAATGGCCTTTAATTTAGCGTATTTAAATGCGATAAGCCTTTTTTATTAATGATTATTGAGTGTCAGTGGTTATTTATTGCTTAATCATTGGCAACAGACATCAGGAGTCAATGAAAATGAAATCCGCTTACATCGCAACCCAACGTCAGATCAGCTTTGTTAAATCACACTTCTCTCGCCAGCTGGAAGAGAAGCTGGGGCTGATTGAAGTCCAGGCGCCTATCCTCAGTCGTATTGGCGATGGTACCCAGGACAACCTGTCTGGCTGCGAGAAAGCGGTACAGGTGCGGGTGAAAACCCTGCCGGAGGCGCAGTTCGAAGTGGTGCACTCCCTGGCAAAATGGAAGCGCAAAACCCTCGGGCAGCACGACTTCAGCGCTGGGGAAGGGATCTATACCCATATGAAAGCCCTGCGCCCGGATGAAGATCGTCTGACGCCGGTTCACTCTGTCTATGTGGATCAGTGGGACTGGGAGCGCGTGATGGGCGACGGCGAACGCGATCTGGCTACCCTGAAGCGTACCGTGGAAGCGATCTGGGACGGGATCAAAGCGACCGAAACGGCCGTGAGCGAGCAGTACGGCCTGACACCGTTCCTGCCGGCGCAGATCCATTTTGTGCACAGCGAAACGCTGCAACAGCGCTACCCGGAACTGGATGCCAAAGGCCGCGAACGCGCCATTGCAAAAGAGCTGGGTGCCGTATTCCTGATCGGCATCGGCGGTAAGCTGGGCGACGGCAAGCGTCACGATGTGCGCGCCCCGGATTATGATGACTGGACCACCGCGACCGCTGAGGGCTTCGCCGGGCTGAACGGCGACATTCTGGTGTGGAACCCGGTGCTGGAAGATGCGTTCGAGATCTCGTCGATGGGAATTCGCGTCGATGCGCAGACGCTCAAACGCCAGCTGGCCATCTCCGGCGATGAAGATCGTCTGGCGCTGGAGTGGCACCAGTCGCTGCTGAAAGGAGAGATGCCGCAGACCATCGGCGGGGGCATCGGCCAGTCGCGCCTGACCATGCTGCTGCTTCAGCTGCCGCACATCGGCCAGGTGCAGTGTGGCGTGTGGCCAGCTCAGGTAACAGAGAGCGTATCCGGCTTGCTGTAATCATCCCCTGATCCGTCGTAGCAGACGGCTTCTCAACCCGGTATCGAAGCGCCAGATATGATCGAAGATGCGCATGATGCCGGGTTTTCCATAGGACGACATCGCCACCGCATGAAAACGGTGCTGCTGCACCCGCTGTAATGTCTTTACGTTCTGCACTACCTCATCCGGCAGCCGCTGGGCAATAAAGTCCGAGATCACCACCGCGTCGGCATCCACGCCATCACCGCTCTGCATCTTTTCACTGATTGCGCGAAAACAGCTGGCAAGATCGGTACCGCCGCGAAAACGCTGGCTGAGAAAGCGGATCGCCTGTTCCAGCCCATCTTCTCCCGTCAGCTCGTAGCGCACCACTTCGCTGGAGAACAGCATAATGAAGCAGCGTCGGCGATCGGCGAGCGCAATACGCATCAGCGCCAGACAGAACGCTTTGGCGCACTGCTCGTTGAAGCCGCCCATTGAGCCAGAGGTATCCACACAGACGATAAAAGGCCCGCGCGGCTGCTCGTCCATGTCCTGATGCACTACCGGCCGCTGCGAGACTTTTTCACGCCAGGCGTCACCCGCGAGGCGGTAGGTCAGAAGTTGTTTCTCCACCAGCCGGCGATAAAACTCATACTCCAGCTCGGTAATGCCGAGCGTGGCAAGTTCCGGCGGCAGCAGGCGCAGGATGTCATCGCTCTGGTGTAAGCCTTCCACCTGCTCCGGGACGTTCGCCGGCTCGCGCACCAGCGTGCGAAAGGTTTCCATTGGCGCATCGTGAACCGGCACCGATTTCGCCTCGCGGGAGCGCCCCAGCTGCTCGGCCAGCTTCATCAGCTCCGGCTGGTTAGCCAGAAACTCGCCGTACTTCACGATCAGCTGATAATCACCGCGTTTGAGCTTACCGGCGCTCATGTCCCACAGCCTGCCGGCAGCGTGATCGTTCTCGTTCAGCGTGGCATCCAGCTGGCCGCTCAGCGTCATCCGCTCCTGCACTTCGCTGAGCAGCTGTTCGCGCTCCTCTTCTAAAACCTGCTGGCTGAGAGAGGTGGCCTGAACGATGAGACTCAGGCGCCAGCGCTGTAAAAAGAGCGTATGCAGCGCCGGGGTAAAGTGAGGGTTGTTGCCCACCAGCTGTTCTGCCTGCTGGAAAAACGGCGACCCGGTCTGACGCAGCGCGCGCAGCGTCTCGGGGATCTGCACGATGAACTGGCTGGTGGAGAGCAGCTGCACTTTCTGATAGCTCATCACCTCCTGGGCCAGCTCCTGCGGCACGCGGGCATCGCGCAGACGGCTTTTTAACTGCTCGCGCCAGCGGGGCAGATCCTGAGTCACGGCATGCTTTAAGCGTGGAAACTTCTCGAAAAACAGCGCCAGCTGCGGAGAGGCGAGCAGGGCGATGATGATCTCCTCAATCATCTCGCCTTCGCTGATGGCCAGAACCACGTTGAGCGTATCAACGGTGATCATTGCCGCGCCTGTTTAATCTGCACCGCCACGTCCTGCAGGCTGGCCTCGATACGCCCCAGCCACTCAGGATGAATAAACAGGCACTTCTGCTGCTCGCTGAAGCTCAGGTGCTGCTGGTGCCACAGGGTATCCAGCTCGTCCAGTTGCTGGCTGATCTCCTGCGGCAGGTTCTCCGGCGTCTGATGGCCCGGCAACGCCAGCCGCGTACTCTGCAGGCTGACATCGCGGATCACCAGGTACTGTGCGCTGTCCACCTCGAGCGTCAGAAGTTGAGCAAAGCCAATGCCGTTGAGCTTGCCGCGGATCTCACCGCCTTTTTGCAGCCACTGGTTTAACGCTTCACGGGGGAGGGTGATATGGATGACTTCCATATCGTGCAGTTTAAGCGGCTGCTGTAACAACAGCGTCAGGATCTCGCCCTGCACCTCATCCGGCAGAAGGTACTGTGCCCGGCGGGCGAACATGCCGCCCTGCTTCACGACTTTCAGCGCATCGCGATCGCTCTGCTGCTGCTGGAGCTGCATCCGGCGCTGCTGAATGGCACCCAGCCGGGAAAGCATCGCGTGCTGCTGCCATCCATGTCCGGTCATCAATAATTCGAGCTGCTGCTGCATCAGTTGCAGGGTCTCGGCGTCATGCCACAGACAGTCTTTCAGCAGAATAAGATCGATGGGCGCGACGGCGCTGCGGCCCGAGAAAAAGGCGCTCGCCTGCAACAGGTGAATAGCCTTTTTCCAGCGGCGGTCAGAGACGTAGGGCGCGCCCGGCAACTCGTTAAGCTGCTGGCGCAGTGTAAAGATCAATTCAAAGACGTGATCCGGCAGGACAACCTTGCCGATATCCTGCTGCCACTGGTGATATTCTTCATCACTAATCTGCAGACCGGGCGCAATCGGGATAGCGTTTTCATCCTGCTGGCTTATCAGCATTGAACGGAAATTGCCTTTCTCCTGCACGTTGTCGAGCCACAGACGGATCAGCATCCGGTCATACAGCGCCTCAAGACTGTTGTCGGCTTCCGGCAGTTCGTTGGAGGCGGCAACCAGCAGGCGCATCGGGATTCTCTCCTCGTGCGCACCGTTGCGAAAACGCCGTTCGTTGATGGCGGTCAGCAGGGTATTCAGAATGGCCGGGCCAGCTTTCCATATCTCATCCAGAAACACGATTTCCGCTTCCGGCAGATAACCCGCCGTCAGGCGCTCATAGCGGCCTTCATCTTTCAGCGCCTGGATAGAGAGCGGACCGAACACTTCTTCCGGCGTGGAGAAACGGGTCATCAAATATTCAAAAGCGCGGGCATGCTGGAAGGCAAATTTGAGGCGGCGGGCAATCAGGCTTTTGGCGATGCCTGGCGGCCCGAGCAGGAACACGCTTTCGCCGCTGAGCGCGGCCAGCAGGCAAAGGTGAATGGCGTGGCTACGCTCAAACAGCCCCTTCTCCAGCGCCGCGCTGAGACGAGAAATTCTTTCCGCCAGCAAATGTGATTGAGCCATAATGAAATTGCGTCCTTACCCGGTTATAACCTGTGAAAATAAGTATAAATGTTTTGAATTTGAGCAGGTAACAGATTGATGCGACAACAGAGTCTGACGCAGCCACATTAACCATGCCGCACGAAGGGGTACGATTTTTTTACCAATCGTGCATACTGTGCGCCTTTTTGTGGGTTCAGTGGCAACGCATCCACAGCTTTATTACTAAAAGACGGGTCTATGAGTACTGATAAGAAACAATCACTCTCTGCGGTCACGCTTGCGGCTATTGGGGTGGTATATGGCGATATTGGCACCAGCCCGCTTTATACCCTGCGTGAATGTTTGTCCGGCCAGTTTGGCTTCGGCGTAGAACGCGAGGCGGTATTCGGCTTTCTGTCTCTTATTTTCTGGCTGCTCATCATTGTCGTCTCAATTAAATATCTGAGCTTCGTGATGCGTGCTGATAACGCCGGAGAAGGCGGGATCCTGACGCTGATGTCGCTGGCCGGGCGTAATACCTCAGCGCGGATGACCTCGGTGCTGGTGATCATGGGCCTTATCGGCGGCAGCTTCTTCTATGGTGAGGTGGTGATAAC
Organism: Siccibacter colletis; assembly: GCF_000696575.1. Lineage (GTDB taxonomy): Bacteria > Pseudomonadota > Gammaproteobacteria > Enterobacterales > Enterobacteriaceae > Siccibacter > Siccibacter colletis. The sequence continues at coordinate 384,025 of NZ_JMSQ01000008.1, forward strand.
CCCCGCAATCTCGGTAATGTCGGCCATCGAAGGCCTTGAAATCGCCGCCCCCTCCCTCGACCCCTATATCGTTCCGCTCTCTATTATTGTTCTCACCCTGCTGTTTATGATCCAGAAGCACGGCACCGGCATGGTGGGCAAACTGTTCGCCCCGATCATGCTGGTCTGGTTCCTGGTGCTGGCGGTACTGGGTGTGCGCAGCATCATGGGCAACCCTGAAGTGCTGCAGGCGCTGAACCCGGCGTGGGCGATTGGCTTCTTTATGGAATACAAAGCCATCTCCTTTGTGGCGCTGGGGGCAGTTGTGCTGTCGATCACCGGGGTGGAAGCGCTCTACGCCGATATGGGTCACTTCGGTAAATTACCGATTCGCGTGGCCTGGTTCTCGGTGGTGCTGCCGTCGCTGGTGCTGAACTACTTTGGTCAGGGGGCGCTGCTGCTGAAAACCCCGGAAGCGATCAAAAACCCGTTCTTCCTGCTGGCACCGGACTGGGCGCTCATTCCGCTACTGATACTGGCGACGCTCGCCACGGTAATCGCCTCTCAGGCGGTTATCTCCGGCGTATTCTCCCTGACCCGTCAGGCGGTACGTCTGGGCTATCTTTCGCCGATGCGCATCATTCACACCTCTGAAATGGAGTCCGGGCAAATCTACATCCCCGCCATTAACTGGATGCTCTATTTCGCGGTGGTGATTGTCATTATCAGCTTTGAGCACTCCAGCAACCTGGCCGCCGCCTACGGGATTGCCGTTACCGGCACCATGGTGCTGACCACTATTCTGTCGACCACCGTGGCGCGTAAAAACTGGCACTGGAACAAGCTGCTGGTGGGGCTGATCCTGGTGGCATTTATGTGCATCGATATTCCGCTGTTCTCCGCGAACCTCAGCAAGCTGTTCTCCGGCGGCTGGCTGCCGCTGAGTCTCGGCCTGGTGATGTTCATCATCATGACCACCTGGAAAAGCGAACGCTTCCGCCTGCTGCGTCGGATGCACGAGCACGGCAATTCCCTGGAAGCGATGATTGCTTCGCTGGAAAAATCTCCGCCGGTGCGGGTGCCGGGTACTGCGGTGTATATGTCGCGCGCCCTGAACGTCATTCCGTTTGCCATGCTGCACAACCTCAAGCACAACAAAGTGCTGCACGAGCGCGTGATTTTCCTGACGCTGCGTACTGAAGACGCGCCTTACGTGCACAACGTGCGCCGCGTAACGATTGAACAGCTGTCGCCCACCTTCTGGCGCGTGGTTGCCAGCTATGGCTGGCGTGAAACGCCAAACGTGGAAGAGGTCTTCCACCGTTGCGGTCTGGAGGGGCTGAGCTGCCGCATGATGGAGACCTCGTTCTTTATGTCGCACGAGTCGCTTATCGTCGGCAAGCGCCCGTGGTATCTGCGTCTGCGCGGCAAACTCTACCTGCTGCTTCAGCGCAACGCCCTGCGCGCCCCTGACCAGTTTGAGATCCCGCCGAACCGGGTTATCGAGCTGGGAACCCAGGTCGAAATCTGACGCCTCAACGCCTCCCCTGCGGAGGCGTTTTCATTTGTTAGCGCCTTGTTTCACGCCTTAAGGTAAACGTGAGCGAAACGTTTCGATGGCGATCACATTTTCACATTCTGGTGATTGTTTAGTGCGCACCGCTTTCTCTACACTGCCGCCAGCGAAACGTTTCGCTAGTGGAGTGAAAAATGAAAAAAGGCACAGTACTTAACGCAGAAATTTCTTCTGTCATCTCACGTCTTGGCCACACCGATACGCTGGTGGTTTGCGATGCCGGGTTACCCATTCCTCGCGGCACCGATCGTATCGATATGGCATTAACTCAGGGCGTACCTTCCTTTATGCAGGTAGTGGAAGTGGTGACGGCAGAAATGCAGGTTGAGGCTGCTGTTCTTGCCGCGGAAATCAAACAGCATAATCCGCAGCTCCATGAAACGTTGCTTGGTCATATCAGGCAACTGCAGCAACACCAGGGAAACACCATTGATATTCGTTACATCAGTCATGAGCAGTTCAAACAACAAACCGCAGATAGCCAGGCGGTGATTCGCAGCGGGGAGTGTTCCCCGTATGCGAATATCATTCTCTGTGCCGGCGTAACCTTCTGAGGCCGACATGGACGCATTACTACAACTCAAAGGGATCGATAAATCCTTCCCGGGCGTGAAAGCGCTTTCCGGCGCGGCACTCAACGTCTATCCGGGCCGCGTGATGGCGCTGGTAGGCGAAAACGGTGCCGGCAAATCCACAATGATGAAAGTGCTGACCGGCATCTATCAGCGCGATGCCGGCTCGCTGCTGTGGCTGGGGAATGAAACCACCTTCAGCGGCCCGAAAGCCTCTCAGGAAGCAGGCATCGGCATCATTCATCAGGAACTCAACCTGATCCCTCAGCTCAGCATTGCCGAGAACATCTTCCTCGGGCGTGAATTCGTTAACCGCTTCGGCAAAATCGACTGGAAAGCGATGCATGCCGAAGCCGACAAGCTGCTGCTGAAACTCAACCTGCGTTTCAACAGCCACCGCCTGGTGGGCGATCTGTCGATAGGCGACCAACAGATGGTCGAGATCGCCAAAGTGCTCAGCTTCGAGTCTCAGGTCATCGTTATGGATGAACCGACCGATGCGCTGACCGACACCGAAACCGAATCGCTGTTCCGGGTGATCCGCGAGCTGAAGGCCCAGGGGCGCGGCATCGTGTATATCTCGCACCGCATGAAAGAGATCTTCGAAATCTGCGATGACGTCACGGTGTTCCGCGACGGGCAGTTTATCGCCGAGCGCGACGTCGCCAGCCTGACCGAAGATTCGCTGATCGAGATGATGGTAGGCCGCAAGCTTGAAGATCAGTATCCGCATCTGGATAAAGCACCGGGCGCGGTGCGCCTGAAGGTCGACCACCTGTGTGGCCCGGGCGTGCACGACGTGAGTTTCAGTCTGCGCCAGGGGGAAATCCTCGGCGTCGCGGGCCTGATGGGCGCGGGGCGTACTGAATTGATGAAGGTGCTGTACGGTGCTCTGCCGCGCGCCAGCGGGCACGTAACCCTCGACGGCCGGGAAGTGGTAACCCGTTCCGCGCAGGATGGCCTGGCGAACGGCATCGTCTACATCTCCGAAGACCGCAAGCGCGACGGCCTGATCCTCGGCATGTCAGTGAAAGAAAACATGTCGCTGACCGCGCTGCGCTACTTCAGTCACAACGTCGGTCACCTGCGCCATAAAGATGAACAGCAGGCGGTGAGTGATTTTATCCGTCTGTTTAATGTGAAAACCCCGTCCATGGAGCAGGCGATTGGTCTGCTGTCCGGTGGCAACCAGCAGAAAGTGGCGATTGCCCGCGGCCTGATGACGCGCCCGAAGGTGCTGATTCTGGACGAACCGACGCGCGGCGTGGACGTAGGCGCGAAGAAAGAGATTTATCAGCTCATTAACCAGTTCAAGGCAGAAGGGCTGAGCATCATTCTGGTGTCATCCGAAATGCCGGAAGTATTAGGTATGAGCGATCGCATTATTGTGATGCATGAAGGGCATCTCGGTGGAGAATTCACACGCGAGCAGGCCACCCAGGAAGTGCTGATGGCTGCGGCCGTCGGCAAGCTTAATCGCGTGAATCAGGAGTAAAATGATGACAACCCAGACTGTTTCCGGTCGCCGTTATTTCACCAAAGCATGGCTGATGGAGCAGAAATCGCTGATCGCCCTGCTGGTGCTGATTGCGATTGTCTCCACCATGAGTCCGAACTTCTTTACCGTTAATAACCTGTTCAACATTCTGCAGCAGACCTCGGTGAACGCCATCATGGCGGTAGGGATGACGCTGGTTATTCTTACCTCGGGTATCGACCTGTCCGTCGGTTCCCTGCTGGCGCTCACCGGGGCGGTTGCCGCCTCGCTGGTGGGCATGGAAGTCAACGCGCTGGTGGCCGTGGCGGCCGCGCTGGCGGCCGGTGCTGCAATCGGTAGCGTGACCGGTGTGATTGTGGCGAAAGGGCGCGTCCAGGCGTTTATCGCCACCCTCGTCATGATGCTGCTGCTGCGCGGCGTCACTATGGTGTACACCGATGGTAGCCCGGCGAATACCGGCTTTACTGAGAATGCTGATCTGTTCGGCTGGTTCGGTATCGGTCGCCCACTGGGTATCCCGACCCCGGTCTGGATCATGGCGATTGTCTTCCTCGCGGCCTGGTACATGCTGCACCACACGCGTCTGGGGCGCTACATCTATGCGCTGGGTGGGAATGAAGCGGCGACGCGTCTGTCCGGTATCAGCGTTAATAAAGTCAAAATCATTGTTTACTCCCTGTCCGGCATGCTGGCCGCGCTGGCGGGCGTTATCGAAGTGGCACGTCTCTCGTCAGCACAGCCGACGGCGGGAACGGGTTATGAGCTGGATGCCATCGCAGCGGTCGTGCTGGGCGGTACCAGTCTGGCCGGCGGGAAAGGCCGTATCGTGGGTACGCTTATCGGTGCGCTGATCCTCGGCTTCCTGAATAACGGTTTGAACCTCTTGGGTGTTTCTTCCTATTACCAGATGATCGTCAAAGCTGTGGTGATTCTCCTGGCGGTGCTGGTTGATAACAAAAAGCAGTAACTCACTACTTCACAGGATCTCTTAACATGAACATGAAAAAGCTGGCTACACTGGTTTCCGCCGTTGCACTGAGCGCCACCGTAAGCGCAAATGCGATGGCAAAAGACACCATCGCTCTGGTTATCTCTACCCTGAACAACCCGTTCTTCGTGTCGCTGAAAGACGGCGCGCAGAAAGAAGCTGACAAGCTGGGCTACAACCTGGTGGTGCTGGATTCTCAGAACAACCCGGCAAAAGAGCTGGCGAACGTGCAGGACCTGACGGTTCGCGGCACCAAACTGCTGCTGATTAACCCGACCGATTCTGACGCCGTCGGTAACGCGGTGAAAATGGCGAACCAGGCCAACATTCCGGTTATCACCCTCGACCGCGCTGCGAACAAAGGCGACGTCGTCACTCACGTTGCTTCTGATAACGTGCTGGGCGGCAAAATTGCCGGTAACTACATCGCTAAGAAAGCGGGCGAAGGCGCGAAAGTGATTGAACTGCAGGGCATCGCCGGGACGTCCGCAGCGCGCGAGCGTGGCGAAGGCTTCCAGCAGGCGGTAGCGGCACACAAATTCAACGTGCTGGCCAGCCAGCCGGCTGACTTTGACCGTACCAAAGGCCTGAACGTGATGCAGAACCTGCTGACCGCCCATCCGGACGTGAAAGCCGTGTTCGCACAGAACGACGAGATGGCGCTGGGTGCACTGCGTGCGCTGCAGACTGCCGGTAAAACCGACGTTATGGTTGTTGGCTTTGACGGCACGCCGGACGGTGTGAAAGCGGTGGAAGACGGTAAACTGGCTGCCACTATCGCGCAGCTGCCGGAGCAGATTGGCGCTACCGGCGTTGACGCGGCTAACAAAGTGCTGAAAGGCGAGAAAGTGACGGCGAAGATCCCGGTTGACCTGAAGCTGGTTATTAAGCAGTAATACGGCGTACTCCTCAGGCGAGCGCTAAATGCCTCGCCTGATAAGACATAAAGAAAAGCATGGCACGCGCCACCGTCCGGTGGCGCATTTCGACTGGATATCCCCATGACCAAAACCGCAGGCAAGCTTGTCGTTCTCGGCAGTATCAATGCCGACCATATCCTTAATCTGCCAGCCTTCCCCACCCCGGGTGAAACCCTGACCGGAAGCCAGTATCAGGTGGCGTTTGGCGGTAAGGGCGCAAACCAGGCGGTTGCCGCCGGGCGCAGCGGGGCGGATATCGCTTTCATCGCCTGCGTGGGAGATGACGATACCGGCGAACGCGTCTGCCAGCAGTTAGTCAATGACAGGATTGATATCGCGCCGGTCAGCACCATTAGCGGTGAATCGACGGGCGTAGCGCTGATTTTTGTGAACGCCGAGGGCGAAAACGTGATCGGCATTCATGCCGGTGCCAATGCCGCACTTTCTCCGGCGCTGGTAGAGGCGCAACAGCCACTGATTGCCAGTGCGAGCGCGCTGCTGATGCAGCTTGAATCCCCGGTAGAGAGCGTGCTGCGTGCTGCGCAGATCGCTCATCAAAATAACACCACCGTGATCCTCAATCCGGCACCGGCGCAGGCACTGCCGGATGAACTGCTGGCGCTGGTGGACATCATCACCCCGAACGAAACGGAAGCCGAAAAGCTGACCGGCATTCGCGTATCGAACGATGAAGACGCTGCACGAGCCGCACAGGTGCTGCATGCCAAAGGCATCGACACGGTCATCATTACGCTGGGCAGCCGCGGCGTCTGGGCCAGTGTGCAGGGCCAGGGCGCTTGCGTTCCCTGCTTCAAAGTCACAGCCATTGATACCATTGCGGCGGGCGACACCTTTAACGGCGCTCTGGTCACCGCGCTGCTGGAAGAGAAGCCGCTGCAGGAGGCGATTCGCTTCGCCCATGCCGCTGCGGCCATTGCCGTCACGCGTAAAGGGGCGCAGCCCTCAGTGCCGTGGCGCAGTGAAACCGACGACTTTTTGCGTCAGCAGGGGTAAACCTTGGCCACCATGAAGGATGTCGCCCGCCTGGCGGGTGTCTCCACCTCTACCGTTTCCCACGTCATCAATAACGACAGGTTCGTGAGCGATGCCATTCGGGAAAAGGTGGAGGCTGCGGTTATCAGCCTTAACTATGCGCCTTCAGCCGTGGCGCGCAGCCTTAAGCTGAATCAGACGCGCACCATTGGCATGCTGCTTACCGCCAGCTCCAACCCCTTCTATTCCGAGCTGGTACGCGGCGTGGAGCGCAGCTGCTTTGAACGCGGTTACAGTCTGGTGCTGTGCAATACCGAAGGGGATGAGCAGCGCATGAACCGCAACCTTGAGATGCTGATGCAGAAACGCGTCGATGGATTGCTGCTGCTCTGCACCGAAACGCATCAGCCTGCGGCAGATATTATGCGGCGCTACCCGGGCATTCCGACGGTGATGATGGACTGGGCACCGCTGGAAGGGCAGTGCGACCTGATTCAGGATAACTCGCTGCTGGGCGGCGATATCGCGACGCAGCATCTTATCGACAAGGGCTATACCCGCATTGCCTGTATTACCGGCCCGCTGGATAAGACGCCTGCACGCCTGCGGCTGGAAGGGTATCGCACCGCCATGGCGCGCGCCGGACTGGCTATCCCCGCAGAGTATGAAGTTACCGCTGACTTCGAGTTTGCCGGAGGCTTCCGGGCGATGGAAACCATTCTTGCCTTACCGGAACGGCCTCAGGCGGTGTTTATCAGCAATGATGCGATGGCGGTGGGCGCTTATCAGGCGCTGTGGCACGCCGGCATCGCCATTCCCGGCGATATGGCGCTCATTGGCTACGATGACATTGAGCTTGCCCGCTATATGACCCCGCCGCTGACCACGATTCACCAGCCAAAAGACGAACTGGGTGAACTGGCGATCGACGTGCTTATCCATCGCATGGCGCAGCCTGAACAGGCGCAGCAGCTACTGCAGCTTACGCCGGAGCTGATAGAGCGAGGCTCCGCTTAACTGCGGTGCCGCTCCTTAATCAAATTTCGCCCGTCTTTCGGACGCAGCAGCATAAATACCAGCGACGACACCAGCGTAATGCCACCCATCGTAATAAAGGTGTAGTGGAACTGTTCAATGGTGTTGGCGTTCTCAAAGCCCTCATAAAAGCGCAGTACTGCCGCGCTGACCGCCACCCCGAGGCTGATTGAAAGCTGCTGCGTAACCGCCAGCATACTGTTGCCGCTGCTGGCGTTCTCATCGGTAAGATCGGCAAGCGTAATGGTGTTCATCGCCGTGAACTGCGTGGACATCGCCATCCCCAGCACAAACAAGGGCACGAGTAGCATCCAGATAGTCATACCCGGCGACTGCAATGAGAACTGGGCAATCATCAGCCCGATAAAGACCGTAATGCCGACCAGCGTGGTGCGGTAGCCGAGCCGGCGCAGCACCTGGGTTACCACTGACTTCGCCAGAATCGACCCCACCGCCGTCGGTGCCATCATGCAGCCGGCGATCAGCGCCGGATAACCAAAACCAACCTGCAGCATCAGTGGCATCAGGAATGGCACGCAGCCGGTACCCAGCCGCGAAGCGATATTCCCGGCGATCCCCACGGAGAAGGTGCGGGTCTTAAACATGGGCAATGAGATCAGCGGCGACGGATGGCGACGGGCGTGGCGGATATAGGCAAACATCAGCAGTATGCCGCAGACGATAATGGTCAACGCCAGCCAGCTGGCAACCAGCTTCTCCCCGAACAGCTCCATGCCGCTGGAAAACAGCACCAGGCTCAGACCAAACAGCACGAATCCGCTCATGTCGAATTTACGGCGCGGTGTGGTGAAATCCGGCATGTATTTGCGGGCGTAGAACAGGCCTGCCACACCAATCGGGATATTAATCAGGAAGATCCAGTGCCAGCTGGCCCAGGTAACCAGTACCCCACCCAGCATCGGCCCGAGAATCGGACCAACCAGACCCGGCATGGTGACGAAGTTCAGCACGGGGAGCAGTTCACTACGCGGATAAGCACGCAGTAGCGCCAGGCGTGCGACCGGCATCATCATCGCCCCGCCGATGCCCTGAATAATGCGGAAAATGACCAGCTCGCCCAGGGAGCTGGAAAGGGCGCAGGCCAGCGATCCCAGCGTAAACAGCGAAACCGCCGTCATAAATACTTTGCGCGTGCCGAAGCGGTCAGCCAGCCAGCCGCTGACCGGAATGAGCATCGCCACCGTCAGGGTATAGCTGATAATGGCGGACTGCATGGCCAGCGGCGAGCGGTTAAGACTCTGGGCGATAGCGGGTAGGGCGGTATTCAGAATGGTGGCGTCCAGCGCCTGCATAAAAAAAGCCATTGCCGCAATCCACGGCAGACCAGACATACTTCGTGCTTTTTTTAAACTCATGCGACTCCTGCCTTTAATGGGAAGGTGTTATCCCTTCAGTAATGGGTTCCTGCAATAATGCCTGACACGCCTTCAACGCGGCTTCACTGTTTCCTTCATTAATAGCATCGACCACAGCGCGGTGCAGATCGAGCTTTATCACGGTGTCCGCCGTGATGGCGGTAAAGTAGTTATAGTAAACGGGGCGGAACAGGCTGGCGAAAGAGGAAAGAAACGGGTTGCCGCTCATGGCATAGATCTGCTCGTGCCACGCCATGTCCACTTCAATCCAGCGGTCGCGTACGAAGGCGTTCTCCAGCGCGGCCATCTCCGCCTGCGTCGTGGTCAGTGCGGCTTTCTGTATCGCTGTACCATTCTGCGCGGCCAGCGCGCAGGCCTGCGGCTCCAGACTATGGCGCATAACCAGGAAGTTTTTCACTACTTCATCAAACTGGGCGTCTGCCATCCACCATGACAGCAACTCTTTATCGAGGAAGTTCCACTGGGCTTCTGGCATGACGCGTGTGCCAATACGTGGCCGCGGAAGGACCATGCCTTTTGCGGTGAGGGTCTTAACCGCTTCCCTGACCGCTGTACGGCTGACCCCAAACATCTCTCCCAGCTCTATTTCGCCAGGCAGAATAGCGCCAGGGGCGTAGTCTCCTTTCAGGATCAGGCGAGCCAGTTTTTCCGCCAGCATATAAGAAAGGTTCTTCTGTGCGGCGAGCTGTTGTTCTGAGAGCGACATGAATGCTGGTCCTTAAGCCGTATTTAACGGCGCTAGTATGCCATCAAGGAACTGCGATGGTTGAAGAAACAGCAATAATCACGTTTATGGGCTGTTTTATGACTGAATTGGCGAAAAAAGAAACGAACGAAAACTTTTTTCAGAATAGGGGTTGTCAGGGAAAAAGAACTCCCTATAATGCGCCTCCACTGACACGGAACAACGGCAAGCAAGCCGGCCTGTCAGGTGAAGGCGAGCGAAATAAATGCTTGACTCCACAGCGGGATAGTGTAGTATACGCAGCCCGCGCCGCTGAGAAATAAGCGAAGCGGCACTGCTCTTTAACAATTTATCAGACAATCTGTGTGGGCACTCGGGGTACTGATATCTTTCACGTCGCAAGACGAAAAAGCATTATCAAGTCTCAAGAGTGAACACGTAATTCATTACGAAGTTTAATTCTTTGAGCATCAAACTTTAAATTGAAGAGTTTGATCATGGCTCAGATTGAACGCTGGCGGCAGGCCTAACACATGCAAGTCGAACGGTAACAGGAAGCAGCTTGCTGCTTTGCTGACGAGTGGCG
>NZ_JMSQ01000009.1 GCF_000696575.1 Siccibacter colletis
GGCTGCGGCATGGTGCACCCGAACGTGCTGCGCAACGTCGGCATCGATCCGGAAGTCTACTCCGGCTTCGCATTTGGCATGGGGATGGAGCGTCTGACCATGCTGCGTTACGGCGTGACCGATCTGCGCGCCTTCTTCGAAAACGATCTTCGTTTCCTCAAACAGTTTAAATAAGGGCAGGATAATCCAATGAAATTCAGCGAACTCTGGTTACGTGAATGGGTAAATCCGGGCCTCGACAGTGAAGCACTTGCCGGGCAGATTACGATGGCAGGCCTGGAAGTTGACGGCGTTGACGCGGTCGCGGGTGCGTTTAACGGCGTTGTGGTCGGTGAAGTGGTGGAGTGCGGCCAGCACCCGAACGCTGACAAACTGCGCGTGACGAAAGTTAACGTCGGCGGCGAACGCCTGCTGGACATCGTCTGCGGCGCGCCGAACTGCCGTCAGGGCCTGAAAGTAGCCGTGGCGACCATCGGCGCGGTACTGCCGGGCGATTTCAAAATTAAAGCGGCGAAACTGCGCGGCGAGCCGTCTGAAGGCATGCTCTGCTCCTTCTCCGAGCTGGGAATTTCTGACGATCACGCCGGGATCATCGAGCTGCCGGCGGATGCGCCGATCGGTACCGACATCCGCGACTACCTGAAGCTTGACGACAACACTATCGAAATCAGCGTGACGCCGAACCGCGCCGACTGCCTCGGTATCATTGGTGTTGCGCGCGACGTGGCGGTGCTGAACCAGCTGCCGCTCAACGAACCGGAAATCGTCCCGGTTGCTGCCACCATCACCGACACGCTGCCGATCCGCGTTGACGCCCCGGAGGCCTGTCCGCGTTATCTGGGCCGCGTGGTGAAAGGCATCAACGTGGCTGCGCCAACGCCGCTGTGGATGCGTGAGAAGCTGCGCCGCTGCGGTATTCGCTCTATCGACGCGGTGGTGGATATCACCAACTACGTGCTGCTTGAACTGGGTCAGCCGATGCACGCCTTCGACCTGGATCGCATTAATGGCGGTATCACCGTGCGTATGGCGAACGCCGACGAAACCCTGGTGCTGCTCGATGGCACCGAAGCCAGACTGAAAGCCGACACCCTGGTTATCGCCGACGATAACCGTGCGCTGGCGATGGGCGGCATCTTCGGCGGCGAACACTCCGGTGTTAGCACCGAAACCCGCAACGTGCTGCTGGAGTGCGCCTTCTTCAGCCCGCTGGCAATCACCGGTCGCGCACGTCGTCACGGCCTGCACACCGATGCTTCCCACCGCTATGAGCGTGGTGTTGATCCGACACTGCAGTACAAAGCGATGGAGCGCGCCACGCGTCTGCTGCTCGAGATCTGCGGCGGCGAAGCCGGCCCGGTCATCGATGTCACCAACGATGCGCATCTGCCAGCGCGCGCCACCATTACGCTGCGCCGCAGCAAGCTTGATCGCCTGATTGGCCATCACATTGAAGATGCACAGGTTAGCGACATCCTGCGCCGTCTGGGCTGTGAGGTTACCGAAGGTCAGGACCAGTGGCAGGCCGTTGCGCCGGGCTGGCGTTTCGATATGGAAATAGAAGAAGACCTGGTGGAAGAGGTCGCGCGCGTCTACGGTTATAACAACATCCCTGATACCCCGGTACAGGCGGGTCTGGTGATGGGCAGCCATCGCGAAGCCGCGCTCTCCATGAAGCGGGTGAAAACCATGCTGGTGGATAAAGGCTACCAGGAAGTGATTACCTACAGCTTCGTTGACCCGAAACTGCAGCAGCTGCTGCATCCGGGTGAAGAGGCGCTGATTCTGCCAAGCCCAATCTCCAGCGAAATGTCCGCCATGCGTCTGTCGCTGTGGACCGGCCTGCTGGGCACCGTGGTGTACAACCAGAACCGCCAGCAGAACCGCGTGCGCATCTTCGAAACCGGCCTGCGCTTTGTACCTGATACGCAGGCAGACCTCGGTATCCGCCAGGATGTTATGCTGGCTGGCGTCATCGCCGGTAACCGTACCGACGAGCACTGGGATATGGCAAAAGGCGCGGTGGATTTCTACGATCTGAAGGGCGATCTGGAGTCGGTTCTGGAACTTACCGGTAAATTATCCGAAATTGAATTCCGCGCTGAAGCCATTCCGGCCTTGCATCCTGGCCAAAGTGCTGCCATTTATTTAAAGGGTGAACGCATTGGTTTCATTGGTGTTGTTCATCCGGAGCTGGAGCGTAAGCTCTCGCTGAACGGCCGTACGCTGGTGTTCGAGCTGCTGTGGGACCGCATCGCAGAGCGCGCAGTACCGCAGGCGCAGGAGATTTCCCGCTTCCCGGCGAACCGCCGCGACATCGCTGTCGTGGTCGCAGAAAACGTGCCCGCAGCAGATGTTTTGGGCGAATGTAAGAAAGTTGGCGCAAATCAGGTAGTTGGCGTAAACTTGTTTGACGTGTACCGTGGCAAGGGCGTTGCTGAGGGCTATAAGAGCCTCGCCATCAGCCTTATCCTGCAGGATACCAGCCGTACACTCGAAGAAGAGGAGATTGCCGCTACCGTTGCCAGATGCGTAGAGGCACTAAAAGAGCGATTCCAGGCATCATTGAGGGATTGAACCTATGGCGCTTACAAAAGCTGAAATGTCAGAATATCTGTTTGATAAGCTTGGGCTTAGCAAGCGGGATGCCAAAGAGCTGGTAGAGCTGTTTTTCGAAGAGATCCGTCGCGCTCTGGAAAATGGTGAGCAGGTCAAACTCTCGGGCTTTGGTAACTTTGATTTGCGCGATAAAAATCAACGTCCGGGACGAAATCCTAAGACCGGTGAGGATATTCCCATCACCGCTCGTCGTGTGGTGACTTTCAGACCCGGTCAGAAGCTGAAAAGCCGGGTCGAAAACGCCACGCCAAAGGATGATTAAGCGTAGCTGACCCAAAAAGGCCGCTGTGTGTGCAGAGTGAATGCCCGTTTTATGACGTGGGCACCCCATCACTTCTGCAGGCAGGCGGCCTTTTTTCTTTCCTGATTTCTACACAGGCCATAAAATCAATGGCATGTCCCGCATAACCGCTGCTCTCTATGCACGCACTTGCTCTGCCTCAACGCCGCCGTGAACGGCGAATTATCGCTCTGCTCGCACTCTGTCTGCTCGCCATGCTGACGGTGAGCCTGTGCGCGGGTGAAATCTGGATCGCGCCGTTACGCTGGTTTGATGCCGGCAGCGAGCTGTTTGTCTGGCAAATCCGCCTGCCGCGCACCCTGGCGGTGCTGATGGTTGGCGCGGCGCTGGCCGTCTCCGGCGCGGTGATGCAGGCGCTGTTCGAAAATCCGCTTGCCGAACCCGGGCTGCTCGGCGTCTCTAACGGTGCCGGGGTTGGGGTGATTGCGGCGCTGATGCTCGGTCAGGGCGCCTTACCCGACTGGTCACTCGGCCTGTTCGCTATCGCCGGGGCGCTGGCGGTAACCTTCATCCTGCTGCGCTTTGCCCGGCGTCATCTCTCTATCAGCCGCCTGCTGCTGGCCGGCGTCGCACTGGGCATTATCTGTAGCGCCCTGATGACCTGGGCGGTCTACTTCTCCACCAGCCTCGATCTGCGTCAGCTGATGTACTGGCTGATGGGCGGTTTCGGCGGCGTGGACTGGCGCCAGGGCTGGCTGATGGCGGCGCTGCTGCCGGTTACGCTCTGGCTGTGCGGGCAGTCAGCACCGCTCAACATGCTGGCGCTGGGCGAGGCCTCGGCGCGCCAGCTGGGCTTGCCGCTCTGGCTGTGGCGCAACATGCTGGTGGTGGCCACCGGCTGGCTGGTGGGGGTGAGCGTAGCGCTGGCGGGGGCTATCGGCTTCGTCGGGCTGGTCATCCCGCACATGCTGCGCCTGTGTGGCGTAACGGATTATCGCGCCCTGCTGCCGGCCAGCGCGCTGGCCGGCGCGGCCGTGCTCCTCGGTGCAGACGTCGCCGCCCGGCTGGTGTTAACCTCCGCCGAGCTGCCCATCGGCGTGGTTACTGCCACGCTGGGCGCGCCGGTGTTTATCTGGTTGCTGATGCGCGCCGGCGTGCGGTGAGGCTTCCCTGCCACTTAAACCTCAATAGAGCTTTTGCGGCGTGAAAACCCCGTGGTGCGACGTCCGGAACGCCGCCTGCCAGGGCGGAGGCGGGGCGGTGCCGCTCAGGGCAGTGAGAAAGGCCGCCGCCCACCAGTGGCAGTCGTAGCGCTGCACTTTTGCCAGCAGCCGGCTGTGCCTGCGCCTGCGCTCGTGCAGCGGCATCGACAGCGCGGAGTGCAGCGCCTCGCCGGTACGCCGGGCATCGTAGGGGTTAACGATCAGCGCCTCCGTCAGCTGCTCCGCCGCGCCGCTGCACGCTGACAAGATCAGCACGCCGGGGTCCTCCGGGTCCTGCGCCAGAATAAAGGCTTTGGCGCTGAGGCTCATACCTTCGGAGAGCGGAGTGAACAGCGCCACGTCCGCCCGGGCATAGAGCGCCGAAAGTAACTCATGCTGGCACAGCGCATTATGGATGTAGTTCACCGGATACCAGGTGAAATCCCCGTACTGACCGTTGATCTCCCCGCAGAAGCGCTCCAGCCGCGTGCACAGATCCGGTGAGGACCAGGGATACTCCCGCGCCGGGTCGCAGATCTGCAACAGGCTTACCCCGCGAACATAGTGCGGCCAGGTATTGATCAGCGCGCGCATCGCATCCAGCCGGTAATGAATGCCGCTGACGTCGTTGATCACATCATTGCTGATAATAATCTGCCGCTGATACTCCTCGACCGCCTGGGGCGTGGCCTGCGACGTTCCGACCACGCTGGTATCAATGCCGCAGGGGAAGATGCCAATCTGAATCGACCGCCCGTTAACCTGAATGGTGTCTCCGGCGATGCGTTCGGCACGGTAGAAGCGCAGCACGCAGGAGAGAAAATTGTTGATGTCCGCGCTCGACTGGAAGCCAATGACGTCGTACTGCAGCAGGGCGCGCATCAACGTATCGTGTTCGGGCACGGCGCGTATCACCTCGCCGGGTGGAAACGGCTGGTGCAGAAAGAAACCGCAGCGGTTGTGGTGCCCGTCCTCCCTGAGCTGCTTACCCACCGCCAGCAGGTGATAGTCATGCACCCACACCCGATCGTCCGGGCGAACCTGGGCGCCCACCGTGCGGGCAACGTCCGTGTTATAGCTTTTCCAGGTGGTGAAATACTCTTTTTTATAGGCCGCAAGATCGGGGCGGTTATGGAAAATGGGCCACAGCACGTTATGGACGTAGCCCTGATAAGCATTGTCATACTCGTTCGGGGAGAGATCCCAGCCGTGGGTGGCGTAATGCGCATGGTGCGTAACGCTGCAGCTGCGGCTTCGCTTTCCGGCGGTCACGCTACCGTTCCAGCCAAACCACACCCCGGGATGTTTGCTGAAAATCTGCCCGAGTGTAGTGATA
This sequence comes from Siccibacter colletis, assembly GCF_000696575.1. Taxonomy (GTDB): domain Bacteria; phylum Pseudomonadota; class Gammaproteobacteria; order Enterobacterales; family Enterobacteriaceae; genus Siccibacter; species Siccibacter colletis. Next base: position 5,399 of record NZ_JMSQ01000009.1, read on the forward strand.
AACGGATCGATATAGCCGTCGTCCTGCTGGACGCAGCGGTTGGAAACAACGATCAGGCGAGACATAGAGAACCTCAGTTAAGCAGCGGGTGCCATGCGTTCAGCAGGCGAGGGCCGACTCTTCGCGGGTGACAATACTTTCAAACCACGCCAGCTCAGAAAGCCGGCTGTGGGTCCAGTGACGGGTAAAGGCCTCGCCGAGATGCGCCGTCAGGTAGGGCTCCTGAGCAAACGCGTCCAGCGCCGCCTGCTGAAACAGCGGCAGCGGCGGTGGCGTACGGGTGACCCTGGCAATGGCCTCGTCATCCATGTTCTCCAGCCCGTACAGCATGCCGGTGAGAATGGTGGCCATCACCAGATACGGGTTGGCATCCGCCCCGGCAAGGCGGTACTCGATGCGCCGATCGCCCTCCCCGGAGCAGGGAATACGCAGCGCCGCGGAGCGCTTGTTAAAGCCCCACGAATTAAACAGCGGTTCGCTGAGGGTTTTGCGCAGGCGACGAAACGCGTTTACGCCCGGTGCCATCACCGCCACCGAGGCCGGCATCAGATGCAGCATCCCGGCAAGGCAGAGGCGCGCCATTTCATTAAGCTCGTCGGCGGGTGAAGCAAACACATTGTTGCCATGAATGTCATTCAGGCTGACGTGGAAATGCAGCCCGTTCCCTGCCAGCTGTGTGAAGGGCTTAGCCATAAAATTCGCCTGATAGCCGAACTGTTCCGCTACGGTGCTGGTCAGCCGTCGCAGCGCCAGCACGTTTTCACAGATATCCACCACGCGGTGGGAATGGCGCAGGTTAAGTTCAAACTGGCCGTCCTCGGCCTCGCAGACGATGCCTGAAAGCGGAAGCCGCTGGGCTGCCGCCATGGTTTCCAGCGCCTCGATAAATGCCCCGTGCGCGGACGGCACCGCCATCTGATAGCACCCCTGGCCGCGCGTCGGCGTGGCGGTTTTGGCCACCAGGTAAAATTCGATCTCCGGCGCGACCACCGGGTAAAGGCCGTGGCGATGAAAGGTGTGCAGCACTTTTTCAAGAATGACACGCGGTTCCAGCGCGTGGGCGCTACCGTCGGGAGCCTGCATGGTCAGCAGCAGCTGGGCGTTGTGCTGCGGATCGTGCGCGCACGGGCGCAGGGTGCCCGGCACCGGCAGGCAGAGCATATCGGGTTCGTCGCTGAGGCTGTCTCCCTCCGGCTGGCTTAGCACTTTTCCTTCGCGATCCATGGCATAAACCGACTGCGGGAAATAGCAGCCCCGGGCAAGGGAAAACAGGCTCTCCACCGCCACCCGTTTGCCGCGGAAAGTGCCGTGAATATCGGTGAGGTAGATATCCACGTGGCGGGTATCGGGATACTGTGCAAGGTAGTCGCGAATTTCGCCGGGATAGTCCTGCGCCAGGTCAGCGATCTTAGTTGCCAGCGTCAGGTCGCTGTAGCGATCCGCTGGCCAGCAGACCGGGGAAAAGGAGAACAGCGCCCGGAGGTTTTTCATTGAGGGAAGCTTAATCGGAGAGTTCATGGTTATCGTTCAGTGAGGCCTTGCGGCGATGAACTCAGCATAAAAAAGCTGGCTTTTCATTGATATAAAGGCGACGTTAAAAGAGCGGGCCGGGGCGTTAAAAAAGCGTAAACGGCATCGCGCCGATCGGCACAGCGTTTTGTTTTTTTCTGCATTAACTGGCTATGATTAAGGGCTGGACGCGACGTCCATTCATCACACTGATTAAGGGGTTGTTATGTCTGATGTACTGAACACTACCGTTACCACCATTGATGGCGAAGAGGTTTCCCTGGCGCAGTACAAAGGCAACGTGCTGCTGGTGGTCAACGTGGCCTCAAAGTGCGGCCTGACGCCGCAGTATGAGCAGCTGGAAAACATCCACAAGGCCTGGTTTGATGCCGGATTCCGCGTGCTGGGCTTCCCGTGCAACCAGTTTTTAGGCCAGGAGCCGGGCAGCGAAGAGGAGATCAAAACCTTTTGCAGCACCACCTACGGCGTGACCTTCCCGATGTTCAGCAAAATCGAGGTGAACGGCGACGCGCGTCATCCGCTCTACCAGAAGCTGATTGCCGCCGCGCCCACCGCCGTGGCCCCTGAGGAGAGCGGCTTTTATGAGCGCCTGGCGAGCAAAGGCCGCGCGCCGCTCTATCCGGACGACATCCTGTGGAACTTTGAAAAATTCCTCATTGGCCGCGACGGCGAAGTCGTGCAACGTTTCGCGCCGGACATGCTGCCGGAAGATCCGATCGTTATGGAAGCCATCAAAGTGGCGCTGGCAAAATAATGCCGGTGCTGATGCAGCTGGAGGACGTAGCTTTTGCGGGCCGGCTTGGACCGCTGAGCGCCAGCGTGGAGTCCGGTATCTGGCTGCACCTCGCCGGGCCGAACGGGGCAGGGAAGAGTACCCTGCTGGCGCTGATGGCCGGGCTGGTGGATGGTACAGGCCGCATTCAGTTTGCCGGCCAGCCTCTTGATGCCTGGCAGGGCGAGGCGCTGGCGCACCGGCGGGCGTGGCTGGCGCAGCACCAGACGCCGCCGTTTGCCATGCCGGTGTGGCACTACCTGTCGCTGCATCAGCAGAGCAGCCGCGATCCGCAGTGGATGACGCGCATCGCCGAAGCCCTGTGGCTCACCGATAAACTGACCCGCCCGGTAAACCAGCTTTCCGGCGGGGAGTGGCAGCGGGTGCGGCTGGCGGCGGTGATCCTGCAGATCCATCCCGAGGCCAATCCCCACGGCAAACTGCTGCTGCTCGACGAGCCGATGAACAGCCTCGACGTGGCGCAGCAGGCCGCGCTGGATAAACTCCTGCTGTCACTGTGCGCTGCCGGGGTAACGGTGGTAATGAGCAGTCACGATCTCAACCACGCCCTGCGCTACGCCGACCGGGTGTGGCTGCTGCGCAAGGGTAAGCTGGTGGCGGAGGGGGGAACGGAAATTCTGACGCCCGCGCTGCTCGAACAGACCTGGAACGTGCCGTTCCGTGAAATGCTCCTCGACGGCGAACGCTTTCTCTGGCCGCGCTGAATTGTGGCGGACGGGGCGAACAGGAGAATGAATGTCTGGAGGGCGGATTACGCTCGCGCTGCAATAAAAAAGGTATGGGTTATTTACTATCCCCATACCTGTACACATAGATTTTAAATGTTATTAATGGTGCAGCAGGTCATCCACCACCTGTGAATTGGTTAAATTCGCCGGGAAGTAAGTGGGCCAGTTATCCATCTCCTTCAGCAGCGCTTCCTGCGAGCTATTCCCCATGAAAATATGGAAATGCGCGGATTTGCGCGGTGCGATAGTGTGGTCGCTGAACTGAACAAACTTAGGTGCACCAGTATTAGTCTTCGTACATTCAAACAGATAGCGAACGCCTTTTTTGCCGGACGTATAATGCAGGATCTCGCGGCCCGCATAAACGTAAGGGCATGAGGACACCTTATCCCCGGAGGTAAATGTCATTACGCCATTTTCGATGCCGATGCTCAAAACGTCAGTGGCATAACCTTTCTTATAATATTCCTTATACTCTTCGAAAGACTTAGATTTATCTTCCTCAGCTTTCTTTCTGAATACGGGGTCCATAGCGCCTGTCAGAAAGATGGGATAGACGGACTGCCATTTCCCTTCCCAGTCTGTGAGCTTACGATTTTTTACGTCGCTGTCGTTAAACACGCCTTTGGAAGCTTTTATTTCCATCTCTGTCATCGGCGCGCCGTGAGCGTGGTCATGATGGTGGTCGTGTCCATGATCGCCGTGTGCATAAGCCTGCCCGGAAATCAGTACGGTCCCCAAAGATAATGCCAGAAACTTATTTTTCATTTTAAACCCTTAGCCTCAGAAGCAATCAAAAAGATATGTTATAACATAACAATCACTTCCGTAAAGTGCTACCTGCGCAGGCAGCTCTCAGGCAGCTGCTGCGTGCCGGTTGCTGCTACATTAAAGCAGATGTCGCTGCGGTCCGGGTTTAAATCTCCCTGAGTGAAAAACTCACGCGCTGTTCATTAACATTGACGTGATAGTTTCATTTTCTGGAATAGTTATTATCAGTCTGGCTCAATTGTTTCATCTCTTTGAATGAAATACCGTAACTTCCCGAAGAGTAAAGCTGGCGTTCAAAACGCGCACAGGAGACAAAATGAAATTACGGTATCTGGGATGGGCTGGCGTTGAAATAGATTATGAAGGACATACGCTATTAATTGATTACATCAGGGACACTTCATCCATTCTTTCTGATGTGCGTTTTCCCGAGCCACTACGTCAGGGAAATGCCACGGCAGCACTGGTCACGCATTTACATTCCGACCACGCCGATCCTGCTGCACTGGCGACGGCGCTTGCTGACGGAGCACCCGTATTCAGGCCTGAAGCCACGCCAGGCTCGGGCGACGATCTTAAATGGACGGCGAAAGCTGAATTGCAGTTTCGTGAACTGAAAATAAACACCCGGATAACCCGATGCTGGGAGTGGCAGGACGTCGGACCCTTCAAAATAATGTCTGGCCCTGCAGTGGATGGGCTGGGGGATCCGCAATGCTGCTGGATAGTGAAGGCCGGTGACAAATGCATCCTGCATGCCGGGGACACCATTAATCATGGCTACTGGTGGTCGCTGGCACGTCATGTCGGCCAGATTGATATTGCCTTTATGCCCATCAATGGCGCTGTTGTAACGCTTCCTCATCTGCAGCCCTCCAGTCCGTTCAACGCCACTATGTTGCCGGAGGAAGCTGCAGTTGCCGCCCATATTCTGGGTGCCGCGAGGGTGGTTCCAGTTCATCATTCCGAACTTAACCGACCCGGCGTCTATGAAGAGGCGGCAAATGCGATTGAGCGCCTGTGCGTCAGGGCCGTTGAGCTGGGCGTCACGCCTGTTGTGATGAAAAATGGCGAGTGGATAAGCCTCAGCTAAGCGTGTGAACCCGGCTTCATCATTCTGAATACAAATGTTTTTTTGCAGGCGCAATCGGTATTATGCAGAAAGCTTGAGGGGGGTGATTATGAATTAGGCCTCACTTCAGACATTTTTCGTCCCCCGGCAACAGGAAAAGAACGTGGATCGGTTTGAAGCCATGACGATGTTCGTACAAGTCGCAGAGCAGGGCAGCTTTTCTGCGGCAGCCCGGGTGCTTAATGTGCCGTTGCCCACCCTGAGCCGAAAAATTTCAGAACTCGAAACCCTGTTGGGTGCGCGCCTGCTGACGCGTACAACCCGAAAGCTTACGCTTACCAGCACAGGCGAGGCCTATTTGTCAGCCTCACGCCGTATTCTTGAGCAGGTGAGTGAGGCTGAGCGCGAGGCGGCAGGGGAATTTTCCTGCCCCAAAGGGGAGCTGATTGTCACCGCACCCATCATGTTTGGCCGCATGCATGTGTTACCGGTAGTGGCTGAATTCCTCGCGGCGTTTCCGGACATTAACGTCCGCCTGGTTCTCTCTGACAACAATCTGGATTTAATCGACAAAAATGTCGACGTAGCGCTGCGCATCGGCAATCTGCCTGACAGCTCAATGATTGCCACCCGGGCTGGCGTGTTACGCCGCGTTACCTGCGCCAGCCCAGCATTGTTAGATGCATTCGGTACGCCGCGCCATCCCAAAGATCTTCATCACTGGCCCGCTGTGATACTGAACGTTGCGGCGATGCCCGAGTTCTCGTGGCGCTTCTGTGATAGAGGCTCCCGGGCTGTCATTGATACTGTGATGGTTCCACGACTCGCGGTTACCACCTCGGAGTCTGCGGTTCTGGCGGCCGAGCAGGGTGTCGGAGTGATAAGGGCTCTGCATTATCAGGTAACGGATGCCCTGGATCGCGGCACGCTGCGTGTCATGCTTCGTGACTACGAAGAGTCGCCGTTACCCGTGCACCTGGTGCATATGTCACCTGGGCAAATGGCATTAAAAGTTCGATGCTTCCTCGATGTTGCCGCCCCTGCGCTACGAGAGCGGCTGGCGGGGATCGCCGCGCGGGATGATTAGCCGGTACAGGGCTCAGCCTCGGGTAGAGTTATCCGTATCATGCCGCGGCTTGCCTGTTTCAGGCGAAGCAGGCTACATTACGGAAAAAAAAGAAGACCAGAGGACTGGACTGGAAATGCGGCTTTGGATACTTGCAGTGTTGTCATTACTCCTGGTGGGGTGCAGCAGCCATCGCGCACCGCCGCCGGATGCCCGCCTGTCTGACTCCATCACGGTAATTGCCGAGCTTAACGATCAGCTGCAGCACTGGCGCGGCACGCCCTACAGCTACGGCGGGATGAGCCGCAGCGGCGTGGACTGTTCGGGTTTTGTGCTGATGACCTTCCGCGACCGGTTTGCGATGCAGCTGCCGCGTCAGACCAGCGATCAGGCAGAGATCGGCACCGAAATCGATAAAGACGATCTGCTGCCCGGCGATCTGGTGTTCTTCAAAACCGGCTCCGGCGAAAACGGCCTGCACGTCGGCATCTACGACACCGACAATCAGTTTATCCACGCCTCCACCAGCCGCGGGGTGATCCGCTCCTCGCTGGACAACGTCTACTGGCGCGCCAAATTCTGGCAGGCGCGCCGCATCTGACGACGACGGCCCGCGTTGCGGGCTGTCTCACACTTTTCCTCCCCGGGGCGTACCGCCGCCCTTATCTGCGAAGCGCTTCACACCCCGGTTCCCCGGTTTCATCCAGGCTTGGTCAGCGCGCGGGCGCAATTCACTGACGACACGGGAGAAAACATGGAACAGCAGGGCATCAAGATCGCTATTTTCGGTGGTGGCAGCAGCTATACCCCGGAGCTCATCGAGGGGCTGATCGCCCGTAAAGCAGCGATCCCGCTGCGCGAGCTGGCGCTGGAGGATATCGAGGCCGGGCGCGACAAAGTCGAAACCATTGCCGACCTGACGCGACGGATGCTGGCGCGCAACGGGCTGGAAGCGGTGCGGGTGAGCGTCCATTACCATCCGGATGAGGCGATACGCGGCGCCTCCTTCGTGCTGACCCAGCTGCGGGTTGGGCGCTTAGCGGCCAGGGCCGCCGATGAGCGGCTGGGTCTGAAGTACGGGCTTATCGGCCAGGAGACCACCGGCGTCGGCGGGTTCGCCAAAGCGCTGCGCACCATTCCGGTACTGCTCGACATTGCCCGGCGCGTTGAAGCGCTGGCCCCGGACGCCTGGATCATCAACTTCACCAACCCGGCGGCGATTGTCACCGAAGCGCTGCAGCGCCACACCCGCGCGAAAGTGATTGGCCTGTGCAACGTCCCGGTGGCGATGCACCATATGATTGCCGGCATGCTGAACGAGCCGGAGCGTGATGTCCGGCTGCGCTTTGCCGGGCTGAACCATATGGTATGGGTGCATCAGGTGTGGGTACGCGGCGAGAACCGCACCGCGCAGGCTATCGACATGCTGTGCAATGGCGCGGTGATGAGCATGAACAACATCAAAGAGATGCCGTGGCCCGCCCCGCTGCTGCGCGCGCTGGGGGCGATCCCCTGTCCGTATCATCGCTATTTCTACCTGAGTAACACCATGCTGCAGGAGGAGCAGGAGGCTGCCCGCGCCCAGGGTACCCGCGCCGAACAGGTGATGAAGGTTGAAGAGGAGCTGTTTGCGCTGTATCGCAATCCGGCGCTCGCCCACAAGCCTGAACAGTTAAGCTTCCGCGGCGGGGCGTTTTATTCAACGGTGGCGCTGGAGCTGATCGACGCGATTCACAACGATCGCGGTGCCGAACTGGTGGTCAATACCGCCAACCGCGGGGCGATTCAGGGGTTGCCGGACGATGCGGTGATTGAAACAAACTGCATCGTCAACGCTGCCGGGGCGCAGCCGCTGGTCTTCGGCGCGCTGGCACCGGCGATGCATGCCCTGACGACGCAGATTAAAACTTATGAACGTCTCACCATCCAGGCAGCGGTAAATGGCGACAGGGACGCCGGTTTGCTGGCGCTTATCACCAACCCGCTGACCAGCGATGCAGCGACCGCCAGCGCACTGCTTGATGAGGTACTGACCCTTAACCGGGAGTATCTGCCGCAATTCACCCGCTGACCACCCGGCGGGGTGCCGGATTCGCATCCCGCCGCTCCTTTGAATAATCTCCCGTTACCTGAAAATTATATGCTGTATAATCTAACCAGGTGAAAACGCCGCTATTTCACTATTCTGAATGAAATAGCACCCCGCACAGCAATAAAACAAAGCACAGCAATAATTAGCTACATGCATTACTTTCAGGTTTTTTCTGAATTGATCTTACGGTAATGATGCATTTTCCGGCAGCTGGTCAGCGTATTTTAAAAAGATTAATCTTAAACCGGGTCGAAAATAAAGCTAATCAATTCAATCATATTGAACCGAAGCGTGAGTTGCGTCAGGATTATTAAATTAATTTTCGTGGGGCTGACTGATGATTGTTACGCTGGATACCGACTTCCGCTCGCATCTGCTGCTGTCTCCCGTGCGCTCGGGCCGCGGCGAGCTGCTGGGTGTGGGGGTTATCGCACATTTTATTAATCCTCAGACCGGGGTGCGAATACCTACGGAATTACTTATCCCGCGAATTTCCCCTGAGCAGCACGTTGAATTTTTTAAAGAGAAGCTGGCGCTGGTTGAAGCCCATCAGGATTTTTTTATTCGCCATCAGAAACTCGCCTGGATTAATGTGGATGTCGACTGCGCGCGGGCAATTTTGAGTGATGCCGGTCTCGCCCGCCGAATATCCGGTTTACCATTTATTGAGCTGGCGATTAATGAGAATTTCCCTGAAATTAATCAGGGTCAGGAAAATGGGTTATTAAAAAACCTGGCGCAGCGCCACCCCCTGGTACTGAGTAATTTCGGCGCGGGCATCGCCACCACCCGCCCGGTGGTGGAAGGACTGTTTCGCCGGGTGATGCTGGACCGCAACTTTGTACTGCGCCTGATAGACGGCCCGTCGTTTGAGCCCTTTATGCAGGCCATTGTCAGCCAGCTCGCCGGGTACTGCACTTCTCTGGCTATTGCCGGGATCGATACCGATGCGGCGCGTCAGCGCGCGCATGCCCTCGGCTTCGCCGCCATGCAGGGCCTGCTCTGGCCACCGGTAGAGCCGGAGGATATTGCCGCTCTGATCCCCTGATGCGCCAATAACCCTGCGCCTTAACCGTGTTTGCCGCAGCAGATACGCACTACACTTAAGGCAGGAGGCGCTATGACTCAAACCCTGACATTCAATAATACCTGGCATAATGAACTGCCGGGTTTCTATACCGCACAACGTCCCGACCCGCTGACCAACAGCCGTCTTATCTGGCACAACGCCGCGCTGGCGGCGGAGCTGGGTATTCCCGAGGCGCTGTTTGCCGATCCGGATATCTGGGCCGGCGAAACGCTGCTGCCGGGCATGCAGCCGCTGGCCCAGGTCTACAGCGGCCATCAGTTTGGCGTCTGGGCCGGGCAGCTTGGCGACGGGCGCGGCATTCTGCTCGGCGAGCAGCAGCTTGCTGACGGGCGCAAAATGGACTGGCATCTGAAGGGGGCTGGCCTGACGCCGTACTCCCGCATGGGCGACGGCAGGGCGGTGGTGCGCTCCACGGTGCGCGAGTATCTCGCCAGCGAGGCGATGCACTATCTCGGCATTCCCACCACCCGCGCCCTGAGCATCGTTACCAGCGATACCCCGGTGCGGCGTGAAACCCCGGAGCGCGGCGCGATGCTGATACGCATTGCCGAAAGCCATCTGCGCTTTGGTCACTTCGAGCACTGGTACTATCGGCGCGAGCCGGAGAAGGTGCAGCAGCTGGCGGACTACGCCATCGCCCATCACTGGCCGCAGCTGGCCAGTGAAGCTGACCGCTACGTGCTGTGGTTTAACGATGTGGTGGATCGCACCGCGTCGCTCATTGCTCACTGGCAGGCGGTCGGGTTCGCGCACGGCGTGATGAACACCGACAACATGTCGCTGCTCGGTCTGACCATCGATTATGGTCCCTACGGTTTTCTTGACGATTATCAGCCGGACTACATCTGCAACCACTCCGACTATCAGGGCCGTTACGCCTTCAACAACCAGCCGGCGGTGGCGCTGTGGAACCTGCAACGCCTGGCCCAGACGCTGTCGCCGTTTATTGACGTTGAGGCGCTGAATGCCGCGCTGGATCGCTACCAGCCCGCGCTGATGCGCGCTTACGGCAAGCTGATGCGCAGCAAGCTCGGGTTCTACACCGAGCAGCAGGAGGACAATGTGCTACTGAACGGCCTGACCGACCTGATGGCGCGTGAAGGCAGTGACTGGACGCGCACCTTCCGCCTGCTCAGCGTTACCGAACAGGCCAGCAGCGCCTCGCCGCTGCGCGATGAGTTTATCGACCGCGCCGGCTTCGACAGCTGGTTTGCTGACTACCGCGCGCGTCTGGCCCGTGATGGGGTGGAGGACAGCGAGCGCCAGCAGCGCATGAAGCGCACCAACCCCGCCGTGGTGCTGCGCAACTGGCTGGCCCAGCGCGCTATTGCCGGGGCCGAGCTGGATGACACCACCGAACTGGCCGCGCTGCTCGAGGTTCTGCAAAACCCCTGGGCCGATCGCGATGACGACTTCTCTCAGCGTCCGCCGGACTGGGGCAAGCGTCTGGAAGTGAGCTGCTCCAGCTGATCACCAGCGCAGCATTACCTGCGGCACGTTCCGTTCCGGATGCGAGGCGATCGTCACCTCCGCCTGGTACCAGTGCCGCAGGGTCTCTTCCTGCAGCACCTCCTGCGGCGTGCCCTGTGTCACCACCTGCCCGCCGTGCATCAACACCATCCGATCCGCCCACAGTGCTGCCAGATTCAGATCGTGCAGCACCACGCAGACGTGCAGCCGCTGCGCCACCAGCCGTTTCAGCAGGCGTAATATCTGCTGCTGGTGGTGAAGATCCAGCGCCGAGGTGGGTTCATCAAGAAACAACCAGCCCTGCGGTCCGTCGCTCTGCCAGAGCTGGGCCAGCGCCCGGGCGAGCTGTACCCGCTGCTGTTCCCCGCCGGAAAGCGAGCGAAAATCGCGACCGCGCAGGGTATCGCACCCGGTGAGGGCCATGATGTGCGCGAGAATTGCCCGATCGGGTACACCACCCCAGGGGGCGCGACCCATGGCGATGATCTCCTCCACCGGCCAGGGGAAGGCGATGTCGCTCTGCTGGCGCATCAGCGCCCGGGTGCGCGACAGTGCCGCCTGCGGCCACTCTGTCAGAGGGCGTCCCTCCAGCAGCCGTTCGCCGCTGTCCGGCGTCAGTCCACCCGCCAGCAGGCGCAGCAGGGTGGATTTCCCCGCGCCGTTGGGGCCGATCAGCGCCACCATTTCGCCGGGGGCCAGCGTCAGTGACAGGTCGTCAATCAGCTGGCGTTCACCCCGGCGGTAGCACAGGTGACGGGCCACCAGGTTAGCCGACATGCATACCTCCATAGCGGCGGAAGATCAGCCACAGGAACCACGGTGCGCCCACCAGACTGGTGAGCAGGCCGGCAGGCATCTCCGCGGGCGCTACCAGGGTGCGGGCGAGGGTATCGGCCAGCACCAGCAGTATTGCGCCAGCCAGCAGCGACCCCGGCATCAGCGCCCGGTGATCCGCGCCGAGCCACAACCGCACCAGGTGCGGCACCACCAGGCCGATAAAGCCGATCACGCCGCTGACCGCCACGGACGCCGCTACCAGCAGGGCGCTGAACACCAGCAGCAGCCGACGCGTGGTTTTTACCTCCACGCCCAGGTAGTGCGCTTCTTCTTCGCCGAGCTGCAGCAGATTGAGCCGTCCGGCGAGACGGGCAATCACCAGCATCGACGGCAGGATCAGCGACGCGCAGGCGAGCAGGGTGGTCCACTGGGCCTGGCCGAGGCTGCCCATTCCCCACAGCGAGAGCTGACGCAGCTGGGCGTCGTTACTTACCCAGGAGAGCAGCCCCACCGCCGCGCCGCACAGGGCGTTGATGGCGATCCCCACCAGCAGCAGGCGGGCCAGGGTATTGCTACCGTCGCGGCTGAGGAAAAAGATGGCGGCGGTTACGGCGAGACTGCCGAGAAACGCCGCCGCCATCGGGGCATACAGCAGCAGCAGGGCCGGTAGCGAGAGCGGCAGGACGATGTACAGCCCCACCGCCAGTGCCGCACCGCTGCTGATCCCGAGCAACCCCGGGTCGGCCAGCGGATTACGAAACAGCCCCTGCATCACGCAGCCAGCCAGCGCCAGGGCAGCACCAATCAGCGCCGCCAGCAGCACGCGCGGCAGGCGAATGTTCCACCAGATCTGGCGCAGCATGGCATCGCCCTCCTGCCAGAGCAGGGTGAGCGGCAGGCGCATTGCCCCGAGGCTGGCCGCGGTCACGGACACCGCCAGCAGGGCCAGCGCCATCAGCCACAGGGCGCGCGTGGTGCTGATGACCGGTTTCACGGCAGCTGCTCCGCCGCCTGGCGCAGCGCGAGGATCGCTCCCGGCGTGCGCAGGCTGAAGCCGAGCAGGGCCATATCATCCACCAGCAGCAGCCGGTGTTGTGCGCCGGCCGGGGTTTGTACCAGCCCCGGCAGCGCCCAGACGCGGGCTGCGCCGCCGAGGGCCTGCACGCTGTCGCGACCCATAACGATCAGATCCGGTGCGCTGGCAATCACGCCCTCCTGCGAAAGTGGCTGATAGCGGCTGAAGCCCTGCATCGCATTGCGCAGCCCGGCGGCCTGAATTGCCGCGTCGGCGGCGGTCTGCTGCCCGGCACCCATCGCGGTCATGCCGCCGTGGCTCATGATAAACAGCACCTTTTTATCCAGCGGCTGCGCCGGAAGCTGCGCCAGCGCGCTATCCATCTGCGCGACCAGCGCTTTACCTGCCGCACTGGCGTTGAGCGCCCCGGCCACAACGGTGATTTTGTCGCGGATCGCCGCCAGACTGTTGTCCCCGGGCACGGTCACCACCTTCACTCCGCTCTGCGTCAGCTGGCGAAGCACCAGCGACGGCTGGGCCTGGGCGCTGGCTAATACCAGCGTCGGGCGCAGGGAGAGAATCCCTTCGGCGTTGAGCTGGCGCATATAACCCACGTCCGGCAGCCGGGTGGCGGCCTCAGGCGCAGTGCTGGTGCTGTCGCGCCCGACCAGCTGGCGGTCGGCTTTCAGGGCATATACGATCTCGGTGACGTCGCCACCGATCGTGACCAGGCGTGCTTCCCCCGCCGCAAAGAAGGGCAGCAGCAGAAGCAGCAGACTGAGCCAGGGTTTCATGCTGCCAGCCCCTTGCTGCCGAGGGTTTCGACCTGCTGACGCCAGGTGTCCTGCTCCGGCTGGCCCTCGGTGCGCTGGCCGTAAAGCTGGGCGATCTGCGTGCCGTCGGCAGCGAACAGCTCCAGGCTGGTGACGTGCCCGTCGGCGGTGGGTTTGCGCGTCACCCAGCTTTCGGCGATGCGATCCGCCAGCAGATGCAGGGTGAATTGCGGATTGAACACGTTCAGCCAGCCGCGCATCGGCGTCACGTTCTCAATCGCGCCGGTAAAGATCTGCACGCAGCCGCGGTTGCCGACAAAAATCATGATCTCATTTTTCGCTTCACTCGCGAGGGCGAGCAGCCGGGCCAGCGCGTCGTTATCCACCTGCCACGCCAGATCGTCACCCGCCATGCGGAAGGCCTGCTGACGCGTGAGGTGATGGCGCTTCAGCAGCGCGAAGAACTGGTGGACATCGGTCATGGCACGCCACTCGCGATCGATAACGGCGGCATCCGCGGTGCCCGCCGCTGCCGGGACGCTGTCGGCCGGGGCACGGGTCAGCGGGGCGTTATCTGCGGCAACAGCCTGGGCAATCAGCGTGGCCCAGGCCGCCATGTCGGTCTGCTCCGTGGCGTAGACCTTAAGCACGGCATCGCCCTGACCATCGAAGAACTGCACGCTCTGCCGCTCGCCGTGCCGGGTGGCTTCCCGCAGGTGAAACGCCGAGGCCCACTGGCCGAGGAACAGGCGCAGATCGAGGGCGCGGGGGTTGAGAATCAGCCCGGCATGGCCGTTCAGGTGCTGATTTTCAAAACGTCCCACCTGCTCGTGGACTGCATAGCCGTTACGGCAGATGCATTTGGTGTCGCCCACCGCTTCCAGCGCGCTGAGAATAGCGCGGCAGTCGTCGTGCAGGCGCGAGGCATCGTGCCCGACCCGGGCATGGGCCAGCGCCGCTTCGCTGATGTTCATCATCCCGGCGATATCGCGGGCATATTTATCGCTGTGCTGCGCTTTCAGCGTCAGCCAGGTGTCGTACAGGTGGCTCATCTCTCTCTCCTTCCCGTCAACGCCCCGCCGCAGCGGGGCACCGTGGTTACCACTGATAACTCACAAAAATCTTACCGTTGCGGCCGTTCTGCGGGATGCCCTGCGGCGACCAGTAGGCTTTATCGAAAGCGTTGCCCAGCACCAGCGTGGTGGTGAGGCCGCGCAGCTGCTGCTGGCCGTGGTAACTGACGTAGAAGTCATTCACCGCATAGCCCGGCTGTTTGCTGTAGCCGCTGCTGATATGGGTGGAGCGATCCGCAAAGGTGCCCAGCCAGCCCACCGAGAAGGCGCTCTGCGGCAGCGGAATGTCGAGCCGGCTGGTCACGGTGTCCGGATTCAGGCTGGCGATGTACTCGCCGGTGTCCTCGTCTTTCCCGCGAGTGCGGTTGTAGGCCAGGTCCAGGCTGAAAAGATCGGCGCTGTATTTTGCCATCATGTCCCAGCCCCAGATTTTCGCGTGCGGAACGTTATAAGACATGGTGGTCGCCGCCATGAAATCGACGCTGGTGGAGATGTAATCTTTGGCTTTAGTGTCGAAGTAGCTGGCTTTGAACTCCAGCGCGTCACTGGCAAGCAGCAGATCGTCGAAGCGCAGACCGAAGCCGTACTCCTGGGTTTCATTGGTTTCCGGACGCAGGTTCGGGTTCGGCACCCAGTAATTAGTGTAGAAGCTGCCGATGGAGAAGTGCTTCGCATCGTTGTACATCTCGCCCATGGTCGGGGCACGGAAGGCCTGGGCATAGGAGCCGAACAGCATCAGCCAGTCGGTGGGGGAGACGGAAATAGCGCCGCGCGATGACCACTTATCGGCATCCACATCCTCATAGCCGTCGCTGCTTCCCTTGTAGCTGTCGTAGCGGGTGCCCGCCAGCAGGGAGACCGGCAGATCGCGCAGGGTGATCTCATCCTGCAGCCAGCCGGAGCTGAAGGCGATATCGGCGTCCGGGAAGCCGGTGGTGACGCCGCCCGGCGACTGCTCCTGGCGGTAGTGCTCGCCGCCCCAGGTAATGAGGTGCGAGACCGCGCTCTGCTCAAACAGGCGGGTGCGGTTTTCCAGCTTGCCGCCGGTGGTGGTCTGCTTACGGAACTCATTGCCGTCGTCGTTGCTTTCGGCATTGATACGCACTTCCGACCAGTACAGAGTGGCTTTGGCATCCAGCCACTGTTGCCCCTGAGGTGCCAGGCGGTAGCTGAGCTGGCCATCGCGCTGGATGGTGGAGCGATCTGCCATCGGGTTACTGGCGTCTGAGGCTTCAACGCTCTGCGGGTTCTTTGGCTCCTGCGCCCGGTTGTTGTAGTAACGCAGCGAGCCGGAAAGCGACTGGGCCGGATCGAGGGTCCAGGTGCCCTTCGCCAGCCAGTTGCTGATGCTTTCATCGTTTGGCGCGTCTTCGCCCTCGCTCTGGCGGATATCGCCGCGATCGCGGCTGGACCAGGAGACGATGCCATCAAAATTATCGCTGCGGCCAAAGGCGCTGGCACCCATACCGAGGCTGCTGTCACCGGTGGCACCGCCGCCGAACACGCGGTAGCCGCTGCGCTGGCCGTCGAACAACAGATCGGCGGCGTCCACGGTTTCATAGGCAATCACGCCGCCCAGCGCGCCGCTGCCGTAGAGCAGCGCCGACGGGCCGCGCACCACTTCGATGCGCTTGATCAGCGCCGGGTCGAGGAAGGTGCTGTTCAGGTGTCCGGTGTCGGTGCCCTGGCGCACGCCGTCCACCAGCACCAGCACGCCGCGGCGGTCATAGCCGCGCAGATTGACGTCCTGGCCATTGGTGCGGCCGGTCCCGTCGAGGGTGATGCCCGGTACCGCGCGCAGCATATCGGCGGCAGACGAGGCGGTTTGCCCGGACGGGCTGGCGGCATCGATGACGCTCACCATCATCGGCGCGTCAAAAGTGCTGCGCTGATTGCCGGTGGCGGTAACGGTGATCTGGTCGCCGGAGGCCGTTTCGGCGGCGGCGGCAGGAAGGGCGCAGGATAGGGCGATAGCCAGCGCGGACAGGCGCGGGGCGGCAGTGTGCAGGTAAAGCATAACCAACTCTCCAGTGAGAAAAAGTCAGGGTTACGCTGGCTGCCTGGGAGAAGACCTGGGTGGCTGGCGACTCTATTATTTTGTGAGGATCAATTTTCCGGCTTGCGTCTGACGCAGCAGGTAGTGCTGACCGTCGTGCACGATCACCACGCGGCCCTCATCGCCTAACAGCGTTTTGCTGTCGATGGCGCGATCGGCGAGGGCGTGAGACGGTGCAGGCGTACCGCGAGCTTCAGAGTTACAGGGGTTGTCCATACGCGTCATATTGTTTACAAATGAAAATTAGTCTGACAATGATAATCATTATCAACAAAGCACTACGCAGCGGCAAGCACTATTTGTAACCGTAATGTAAAGATTATGGAGGGGCGCAGGCGCGGTAAACCACGGTGGATACAGGGAAAAGACTCCCCACCACGCGGCGGGGAGAGGCGATCAGAAGCGGCTTTCTACTGCGTCAGCCAGCATCGCCACCAGGGTTTCGGTGTCGTCCCAGCTCAGGCACGGATCGGTGATTGACTGCCCGTAAACCAGCGGTTTACCGGCTTCAATCTTCTGGGTGCCTTCTTTCAGGAAGCTTTCCGCCATGATCCCGGCCACGGCGCGGGAGCCGTTGCGGATCTGCTGGCAGATGTCTTCGCAGACGTCCAGCTGACGGCGGTGCTGCTTCTGGCAGTTGCCGTGGCTGAAGTCCACCACCAGGTGCTGGGGCAGGTCGAACTCGCCCAGCGCATCGCAGGCGGCACTCAGATCCTGAGCGTGATAGTTCGGGGTTTTGCCGCCGCGCATGATGATATGCCCGTACGGGTTGCCGCTGGTCTGGTAGATGGTCATCTGGCCGGTTTTATCCGGGGAGAGGAACATGTGGCTGGCGCGCGCAGCGCGGATGGCGTCCACCGCAATGCGGGTATTGCCGTCGGTGCCGTTTTTAAAGCCGACCGGGCAGGAGAGCGCCGAGGCCATTTCGCGGTGGATCTGGCTTTCGGTGGTGCGCGCCCCGATAGCGCCCCAGGAGATAAGATCGGCGGTGTACTGCCCGGTGACCATATCCAGGAACTCGGTAGCGGTTGGCACGCCCAGCTCGTTGACCTGCAGCAGCAGGCGACGCGCGCGCTCAAGCCCGTCGTTAACGCGGTAGCTGCCGTTAAGATCCGGGTCGGAAATCAGGCCTTTCCAGCCCACCACGGTGCGCGGTTTTTCAAAGTAGGTGCGCATCACCAGCTCAAGGCGGTGGGAATACTTCTCGCGCAGGGTCTGCAGGCGGCGGGCATAGTCCATCGCTGCATCAAGATCGTGAATCGAGCAGGGGCCGATAATCACCAGCAGGCGCGGATCTTCGCCCTTGAGGATATTTTCAACGTGGCGGCGGGAGGTCAGGACATGCTCCGCTATGGTCGCAGAGACCGGGAAGCGCTGCGCCAGTTCGCCTGGGGTGACCAGACTCCCGATACGTGCCGTGCGCAGTTCGTCAGTTTTCGTCATGGGATTTCTCAAAAAGTGTTGCTCTCGCGGCATCGTGCCGGAAAGTGATGGGCATCACGATAAACCAATTCATACTGAATTCAACCCTGGAAAGGGTGTCACTTACCGCGTCAGAGCAACCATTCTAGCGATTATCGCGCCATTGTACTAGCCTGTTAGTACATGCGGCGACTTAGTCCCATAATGTCGAGAATTTTGGTGGCAATCTCTTCTACCGAATAATTTGTACTGTTGAGGTAGGGGATCTGGTTCTTGCGATACAGAGCTTCCACCTCCGCCACCTCCATCCGGCACTGACGCAGCGAGGCGTAGCGGCTGTTCTCCCGTCGCTCTTCACGGATCGCCGCCAGCCGCTCCGGGTTGATGGTCAGCCCGAACAGCTTGTGCTGCAGCGGTTTCAGGGCCGCCGGCAGGCCAAGGTTGTCCATGTCGTCGGCAATAAAGGGGTAGTTGGCGGCGCGAACCCCAAACTGCATCGCCAGGTAGAGGCTGGTGGGGGTTTTGCCGCAGCGCGATACGCCCAGCAGGATCACCTGCGCCTGATCGAGGTTGCGCATTGAGATGCCGTCGTCGTGCGCCAGGGTGTAGTCAATCGCGGCGATACGGGCGTCGTATTTGATGAGATTGCCGGGATTCAGACCGTGAGTACGGTGCGCCACCGGGGTAGGGTCGAGCTTCATCTCCTCCTGCAACGGGGCCACCAGCGCCTGGACAATATCCTGACAAAATCCTTCGCTCTGCAAAATGATCTGGCGAATTTCCGGGATAACGATGGAGTAGAACACCAGTGGACGCTGCCCGGTCTGCTGGTAGAGCGCATCGATCTGCTCTTTAACGGCCCGGGCACGGCTTTCGTTTTCGACAAACGGCAGGGTAATACTGTTGATCGCCACCGGAAATTGCGACATCACTGCATGGCCTAATACTTCTGCCGTAATGGCCGTTCCGTCTGAAATATAAAACACATGGCGATCAACCGCATTTTCCATTTTTTCTTCCTGAGGCAAGGGACAAATTTCTGAAAGCTTAATTTAAAACCCGAACGTCCGGCATGGCACTTATCTCATTTTTTAAAATGATATGGTGTTTTTATTTTTAATGAAATGCAGGGTTCATTTTTAATTGATTGCCGCTACGCCGTGTTTTGTAAGCGCTTTCAAGGTAATCAACGAGTTAAGTAATAATCAGATTAGGTCGAAAAAATAAAAAAGTGCAGTTGCTTGAACGATTCACCGTTTTTCCCGCCCGGTTAATTATGCCAGGCTAAATGCGTTGTCAGGTCTTTCTTATACCCGTTCATTTATTACCGCGCCTCCTGCACCTGTCGGGGATAAACCCCAGTGCGCCGGAGACTGGTATGGCAAAAAAGGATTGTTTCGATGTCCAATAATGGCTCTGCACCACTGGTTCTCTGGTATAACCAACTCGGCATGAATGATGTGGACAGAGTGGGGGGAAAAAATGCCTCACTCGGTGAGATGATTACCAACCTGTCCGACGCAGGCGTCTCGGTACCGGGTGGTTTTGCGACCACGGCGGAGGCGTTTAACCTGTTTCTCGATCAGAGCGGCGTAAACCAGCGTATTTACGAACTGCTCGATAAAACCGATATCGATGACGTCAGCGAACTGGCAAAAGCCGGGGCGCAGATCCGTCAGTGGATCGTGGATACCCCGTTCCAGCCCGAGCTGGAAAACGCCATTCGCGAGGCGTACAACACGCTCTCGGCGGATGACAGCGAGGCGTCCTTCGCGGTGCGCTCTTCGGCCACCGCCGAAGATATGCCGGACGCCTCCTTTGCCGGGCAGCAGGAAACCTTCCTTAACGTGCAGGGCATTGATGCGGTGATGGTGGCGGTGAAGCACGTTTATGCTTCGCTGTTTAACGACCGCGCCATCTCCTACCGCGTACACCAGGGCTACGATCACCGTGGTGTGGCACTCTCGGCAGGCGTTCAGCGCATGGTGCGCTCCGACCTTGCCGCCTCCGGCGTGCTGTTCTCCATCGATACCGAATCCGGCTTCGACCAGGTGGTGTTCATCACCGCCGCTTACGGACTGGGCGAGATGGTGGTGCAGGGCGCGGTAAACCCGGATGAGTTCTACGTCCACAAACCGGGCCTGGCCGCCGGTAAACCGGCCATTGTGCGCCGCACCATGGGGTCGAAAAAGATCCGCATGGTGTACGCCCCGACTCAGGAGCATGGCAAGCAGGTGCGCATTGAGGAAGTCCCCCAGGCCGATCGCGATCGTTTCTGTATCACCCCGGAAGAGGTGCAGGAGCTGGCGAAGCAGGCGGTGATCATCGAGAAACATTATGGTCGCCCGATGGATATCGAGTGGGCAAAAGATGGCCACACCGGCAAGCTCTATATTGTCCAGGCGCGCCCGGAAACCGTGCGCTCTCGCGGCCAGGTCATGGAGCGCTATACCCTGCACAGCCAGGGCAAAATTATCGCTGAAGGCCGTGCCATCGGGCACCGCATCGGGGCGGGCACCGTAAAGGTCATCCACGACATCGCCGAGATGCATCGCATTGAAGCCGGCGACGTGCTGGTAACCGACATGACCGACCCGGACTGGGAGCCGATCATGAAGAAGGCCTCGGCGATCGTCACCAACCGCGGCGGGCGTACCTGTCACGCGGCGATTATCGCCCGCGAGCTGGGTATCCCGGCGGTGGTCGGTTGCGGTGATGCCACCGAGCGTATGCAGGATGGCCAGCAGGTTACCGTCTCCTGTGCCGAAGGGGATACCGGCTACGTTTACGCCGAGCTGCTGGACTTCAGCGTGAAAAGCTCCAGCGTCGATACCATGCCGGACCTGCCGCTCAAGGTGATGATGAACGTCGGTAACCCGGACCGCGCGTTTGACTTCGCCTGTCTGCCGAACGAAGGCGTCGGCCTGGCGCGGCTGGAATTTATCATCAACCGCATGATCGGGGTGCACCCGCGCGCGCTGCTGGAGTTCGACCAGCAGGAGGCGAAGCTGCAGAACGAGATCCGCGAGATGATGAAGGGCTACGACGATCCGGTGGAATTCTACGTCGGGCGTCTGACCGAAGGGATCGCTACCCTCGGCGCGGCCTTCTGGCCGAAGCGCGTGATCGTGCGTCTCTCTGACTTTAAGTCCAATGAATACGCCAACCTGGTAGGCGGCGAACGCTACGAGCCGGAAGAGGAAAACCCGATGCTCGGCTTCCGCGGCGCGGGCCGTTACGTGGCCGACAGCTTCCGCGACTGCTTCGCCCTTGAGTGCCAGGCCGTCAAGCGCGTGCGCAATGAAATGGGGCTGAGCAATGTCGAAATCATGATCCCGTTCGTGCGCACCGTGGATCAGGCGAAAGCGGTGGTGGACGAGTTGGCGCGCCAGGGGCTGAAGCGTGGCGAAGATGGCTTGAAAATCATCATGATGTGCGAAATCCCGTCTAACGCCCTGCTGGCGGAGCAGTTCCTGGAGTACTTTGACGGCTTCTCTATCGGGTCCAACGACATGACCCAGCTGGCGCTCGGGCTCGATCGCGACTCCGGCGTGGTATCCGAGCTGTTTGACGAGCGCAACGACGCGGTAAAAGCGCTGCTCTCTATGGCGATCCGCGCAGCGAAGCAGCAGGGGAAATACGTGGGTATCTGCGGCCAGGGGCCATCGGATCACGAGGACTTTGCTGCCTGGCTGATGGAGGAGGGCATTGACAGCCTGTCGCTCAACCCCGATACCGTGGTGCAAACCTGGCTCAGCCTCGCCGAGCTGAATAAATAACAGCAAGCCCCTCTACGGAGGGGTTTTTTATTTCCCCGGCGCGAAATATGCTGTCACATTCCGTAAGCGAAATTAACGACTCAATGTCAGGTCGCGGTTTTCAGGATAAAAAAAAGCCCATCGTGGGAGATGGGCAAAGACTACACACAGCAATTCGTTGTTTCACTCAGGGGATTTCCATGCATATAAATCAAGGTATTGATTTATAACCATGACCTAATAGTAGCCACCGTCACCTTGAGGCGTCGATCGGATTCCTCTCATTAGTTTAAGAAAGATAAATAATCTGCGAGGCGGGAGAAATTAATCATGGCGTACCGGGCGGAACAAAGCGAAATTACTTAATTAAATGATTAGCAGCGCTAAACAATAAGGCGGGTTTCCCCGCCTGTTATTTATTTTGCTGTCTGTTGCTCGTCAGCGACGTTTTCGATTACCTCATCAACCGGCTTATGCGGTGCGGGGCTCTCCTGCACCCAGGCATAGAACAGACGCCAGGAGACGGCCAGCACTACCGGGCCGATAAACAGGCCAATCATGCCAAAGGCAATCAGGCCGCCGATGACTCCGGAGAGGATCAGCACCATCGGCAGGTCAGCACCCATACGGATCAGTACCGGACGGATCACGTTATCCAGCGTACCCACCACGCAGCTCCAGACCAGCAGCACCGTGCCCCAGGTGGTATCCCCGCTCCAGTAGAGCCAGATAATGCACGGGATCAGCACCGGCAACGGGCCGAGCTGTACCAGGCAGGAGAGCACCATCACCACCGTCAGGATGGTGGCGTACTGAATGCCGGCGATGGCGATACCGACGCCGCCGAGAATGCCCTGCACCAGCGCCGTGACCACCACGCCGAGCGCAACCGCGCGGATCGCCTGAGCCGCCAGCACCACTGCCGCATCGCCGCGGCTGGAGGCCAGGCGGGTGGCGAAGTGGCGGAAGCCCTGGGCTACGCGCTCGCCGCGCCAGTAGAGCAGGGCAGAAAACAGCAGCATCAGCGCACAGTGCATCATAAAGCGGCCAATGTGCGCCGCCTGGCCGATAAACCAGGTGGTGGTGGTGCCGATATAGGGGCGCAGCTTCGCCATAATAGCACTGCCGCCGCTGTCCACCAGGTTATGCCAGCCGGCGTAGAGCTTCGCGCCCACCATCGGTACGCTGTTGAGCCAGGCTAAATCCGGAAGTGTCATTTGCCCGGAGGAGAGCCAGTGCACCAGCGGCGCGCTGTTGTCCACCAGGCTGTTCACCAGCAGGGCCACCGGGATCACCAGCAGCAGGATTAGCAGCAGCGTCATCACCAGCACCGCCAGCGAGCGGCGGCCCCAGAGGATCTGCTGCAGGCGCAGCATCAGCGGCCAGGTGGCGATCACCACCGTGCCGGCCCAGGCGAAGCCGAGAATAAACGGCTGCACAATCCACACGCAGGCGATAATCATCACCGAAAGAAACAGGACGGACAGCAAAATCTGTGGCACATCCATGGGCTGTCTGAGTTTTACCATAAACACCGTTACCTTATTAACAATCGCCAGACCCTGGCGAGAAGAGAGTCGCCGACAATGATTCATTATTTCAGCGGTTTTTGACAGTGCGATTCTGCCGCTATTTCAGGTGGGCGTATAAGAAAAAAATGTGATACAACCATCGGTGCACAACGCAAACGATAACTTCGAACCTTTACGGCGGCTTACGCGCCATTCTGGCTCAGCGCTGCGCCAGCGGTGGCGAGAATAACGATACAACGTCAGGTCAGGTTTTAACTCTCAACACACTTCGTCAGGCAGGGTCACAGGCTAATGATCCCACAGATTTCTCAGGCACCGGGCTTAGTTCAACTGGTGCTCAACTTTTTGCAGGCGCTGGAGCAGCAGGGATTCACCGGCGACACCGCCACCAGCTACGCCGACCGGCTTACCATGGCGACGGACAACAGCGTTTATCAGCTGCTGCCGGACGCCATTCTTTTCCCCCGTTCCACCGCCGATGTGGCGCTGATTGCCCGCATTGCCGGCGAGGCGCGTTTTGCCTCACTGGTCTTCACGCCGCGCGGCGGCGGCACCGGCACCAACGGCCAGGCGCTCAACCGCGGCATCATCGTCGATATGTCGCGCTATATGAACCGCATCCTTGAGATCAACATCGAACAGGGCTGGGTGCGGGTTGAGGCCGGGGTGATTAAGGATCAGCTCAACCAGTATCTTAAGCCGTTCGGCTACTTCTTCTCGCCGGAGCTCTCTACCAGCAACCGCGCCACCCTCGGCGGCATGATCAACACTGATGCCTCGGGGCAGGGGTCGCTGGTGTATGGCAAAACCTCGGATCACGTGCTTGGCCTGCGCGCCGTGCTGGCCGGGGGCGATATTCTCGATACTCAGGCAATGCCGGTGGCGCTGGCGGAAGTGCTGGGCCGCGAAGCCACCACCGTTGGCCGCATCTATAAAACCGTGCTGGAGCGCTGTCGCGACAATCGCCAGCTGATCCTCGATAAATTCCCGAAGCTCAACCGCTTCCTCACCGGGTACGATCTGCGGCACGTGTTCAACGACGAAATGACCGAGTTCGACCTGACGCGCATTCTCACCGGCTCCGAAGGCACGCTGGCGTTTATCACCGAGGCGAAACTTGATATTACTCCGCTACCGAAGGTGCGGCGGCTGGTCAACGTCAAGTATGACTCCTTCGACTCGGCGCTGCGCAACGCCCCGTTTATGGTTGAGGCGCGGGCGCTGTCGGTGGAAACCGTGGATTCGAAGGTGCTCAACCTGGCGCGGGAGGACATCGTCTGGCATTCGGTGAAAGAGTTGATTACCGATGTGCCGGATAAAACGATGCTCGGTCTTAATATTGTTGAATTCGCCGGGGATGACGAGGCGCTGATTGATGGCCAGGTGGCGAGCCTGTGTGGCCGCCTCGACGCGCTGATGGTGTCGGGCCAGGCGGGCGTCATCGGCTGGCAGCTGTGCAGCGAGCTGGCGGGCATCGAGCGCATCTATGCGATGCGTAAAAAAGCGGTGGGCCTGCTCGGGAATGCCAAAGGGCTGGCGAAACCGATCCCGTTTGCCGAAGATACCTGCGTGCCGCCGGAGCAGCTGGCGGATTACATCGTGGAATTCCGCGCCCTGCTCGACAGTCACGGTCTGAGCTACGGCATGTTCGGCCATGTGGATGCGGGCGTGCTGCACGTGCGTCCGGCGCTGGATATGTGCGACCCGCAGCAGGAGATCCTGATGAAGCGTATCTCCGACGAGGTTGTCGCACTGACCGCCAGATATGGCGGCCTGCTGTGGGGCGAGCACGGGAAAGGCTTCCGCGCTGAATACAGCCCGGCCTTTTTCGGCAGCGAGCTGTACCACGAACTGCGCCTGATTAAAGCCGCATTCGACCCGGATAACCGACTGAACCCCGGCAAAATCTGCCCACCGGCAGGGCTGGACAGACCGATGATGCAGGTGGACGACGTGAAGCGCGGCACCTTCGACCGGCAGATCCCGCTGGCGGTGCGTACCTCCTGGCGCGGGGCGATGGAGTGCAACGGCAACGGCCTGTGCTTTAACTTCGACGTCAACAGCCCGATGTGCCCGTCGATGAAAATCACCCGGGAACGCATTCACTCCCCGAAAGGGCGCGCCACGCTGGTGCGCGAGTGGCTGCGCCTGCTGGCGGATCGCGGCGTTGACCCGCTGAAGCTGGAGAAAGCCCTGCCGGAAAAACGCGCCAGCCTGCGCTCCCTGATTGAGCGCAGCCGCAACTCGTGGCATGCCCGTAAAGGCGAGTACGACTTCTCTCACGAAGTGAAAGAGGCGATGTCCGGCTGTCTGGCCTGCAAAGCCTGCTCCACCCAGTGCCCGATTAAAATCGACGTGCCGGAGTTCCGCTCGCGCTTTTTACAGCTCTACCACACCCGCTACCTGCGCCCTGTGCGCGATCATCTGGTCGCCAGCGTTGAGAGCTACGCGCCGCTGATGGCCCACGCGCCGAAAACCTTTAACTTCTTCCTGCGCCAGCCGTGGCTGCGTCGCCTCTCAGAGAAACATATCGGGATGGTCGATCTGCCGCTGCTCTCCACCCCGACGCTGCAGCAGCAGCTGGTTGGCCATGCCTGGACGAACACCACGCTGGAACAGCTGGAGAAGCTTGGCGTGGAGGAGAAAGCGAAAACCGTGCTGGTGGTGCAGGACCCGTTCACCAGCTACTACGATGCGCAGGTGGTGGTGGACTTTGTGCGTCTGGCGGAGAAGCTCGGCTTCAATCCGGTAGTGCTGCCGTTTTCCCCCAACGGTAAAGCGCAGCACATCAAAGGTTTCCTGCAGCGCTTCGCCCGCACCGCGCAAAAAACGGCGGAGTTTCTTACCCGCGTGGCGCGCACCGGTATTCCGCTGGTGGGCGTCGATCCGGCGCTGGTGCTGTGTTACCGCGACGAGTACAAGCAGACGCTCGGTGAGGCGCGTGGCGACTTCCACGTTCAGCTGGTGCACGAGTGGCTGGCGGGCGCACTGCCCGCTCCGCAGCCGGGAAGCGTGAGCGGCGAGTCCTGGTATCTGTTCGGGCACTGCACCGAGATGACCGCGCTGCCCGCCACCGGCAGCCAGTGGGCCGCTATCTTTGCCCGCTTCGGCGCAAAGCTTGAGAGCGTCAGCGTCGGCTGCTGCGGCATGGCGGGCACCTACGGACACGAAGTAAAAAATCACGCCCGATCCCTCGGTATCTACGAACTCTCATGGCACCCGGCGATTGCACGTCTGCCGCGCAATCGCTGCCTGGCGACCGGCTACTCGTGCCGCAGCCAGGTGAAGCGCATTGAGGGGAGTGGGGTGCGTCATCCGTTACAGGCGCTGCTGGAGATCATTGGCTGATGTGGAAACGACCTGCCACCCTTGAGGCGCTCAACGCCATGACCGCCGGGAACATGACCGGCCTGCTTGATATCCGATTTGTTTATCTCGACGACGCGCGGCTGGAGGCGACCATGCCGGTGGACAGCCGCACTCATCAGCCTTTCGGCCTGCTGCACGGCGGCGCATCGGTGGTGCTGGCAGAGACGCTGGGGTCGGTGGCGGGATATCTCTGCACTGAAGGCGACCAGAGCGTGGTCGGGCTGGAAGTGAATGCCAATCATATCCGCAGCGTGCGCAGCGGCCTGGTGCGCGGCGTCTGTCGGGCGGTGCACGTGGGCCGGCGTCACCAGGTGTGGCAGATAGAGATCGTTGATGAGCAGGGCAGGTTATGCTGCACGTCACGGCTGACCACGGCGGTGGTGTAGTGCCTTCGGCGACAAAATAAAAATAAATAAACGCAGCGCTGTTAAAAATTAATGTTATTCAGCGCTGCGTTTATTTTTACCTATCCTCGGAAGCGCGCATTTTTTTCACCTATTAAAAACGTGTAAACGTAAAGAAAAGCAAAGTCGAATGAGATAAATCTCTAAGGATAAATAAAGCTTGCGCCGAAAAGTTAAACATGCGCTAATGATGGTGTCGGTTTGATTGACAGACACATCTCAGCATTTCATTAAAGCAGTCCTCATCTTTACGTATCCACGATACCTCTTCCTTTGAGTCTCCACTTTATGCTCTGATTCACGCTGTTCTCAGACCATTTACGCCCGAAAGGCACAAAGAAAAGGATAAAAAATATGTCTGGTAAAATGACTGGTTCCGTAAAATGGTTCAACCCGGAAAAAGGCTTCGGCTTTATTTCTCCCGAGGACGGCAGCAAAGACGTGTTCGTACACTTCTCCGCTATCCAGAGTGATGATTTCCGTACCCTGTACGAAGATCAAAAAGTTGAGTTTTCAGTTGAGAACGGCCCCAAAGGCCCGTCAGCTGTTAACGTGGTTGCGCTCTAAGGACAACACTATCACTGATCAAATTCATTTCAGATGTCCATGCTGTCACGGTTCACAATACCGAACCTCAGCCTTCGACGTCACAGAAAATAATCCGTTTGGTGCAAAATGTATTTTTTGTAAGTCAGCGATGACGACTTTCGATAACATTGCCCACCTGATTCAGAAAAGCTATTCAGCGTCTGAGTTCCGGAAATAAAATAAATAGATAAAGCCTCGCAGCGATGCGGGGCTTTATTTTTTCCGCCCCCTTTTTTATTAACCATTATGCCCCCATGTCATTAATGACAGCACGACATCGGTTACGCTGGGGATATATTCCGGAACGGTGGGATGTGCTGACGGCGTTGGGTATACCAGCGCGTGAAAATACGAGGCGGAAGACTGCTTCATATGAAAGGTAAAAGTTCAGCCGGCGTTATGCTGCTGAATACCCGGAGGTAATGTGGACAATGAAACGGAAATACCTTGTGCGGTAAAAATGCTCATTGGCAGTGCGGTAACGCATCTGCTGATGCCCCAGGGGGCGGTGAGAGTGCAGGATATCATCCATGTGCTGCATCAGCTCAGCCTGACGGATGACGATCCTGCATCCTGTCACCATGCTATTCGCCTGCTGAAGGCGAAAATGCATTAAGCCCCGCGTCGGGTGACGCGAGGCGATAGCCTTATGCGTCGTCAGGGGTTCTGCCGACGACGATTTCCAGCGTACTGCGCAACACATCCAGATGAACCACATCGGTGGTGCTTTCCATTTCGGCGATGAGATACAGAATGATGGCTTTATTGGTCACTTTCCGCTCGTCGGCAAGAATGTTGCGGATCACCGCACCCAGCACCTCTGACTCCTGGGCCAGCTGATCGCCTGCGCTTTTGAAAAACGAAACGATCTCTTTTTCTGAAGAATTTTGCTGCATAGTATTTGCTCTGCGAAAAGAATAAGTCTTTAGCCGTCCGGCATCAGCTGAGCCTGAAGATCCTGCTCAAAACACAATGCCCGGGGAACCTCTGCCCCGGTTACGACCCGATAAAATTACGCGCTTAGTGCTTTTTTGTCCCGGCAGGCGGCGCATCGCCATCGAACATTGCGCCTCTGCCCTCCTTATCACGGCTGCCCGGCAGGCGCTTACCGCGTTTCGCAGGGACCCCACGGCGCACTTCAGCAATGGCACTCTTAATGACCTCCTGACGCAGGGCATCATTTTCACCTGCGGCCATCACTTCAAGCCGGGCGATGAGTGACGCGCTGCTGATGGGCGCATTGTCATTGAGTAACGCCAGCACGGCCTCGCCGATAATATGGTCTGCTAATTTATCTTTATCACTTTCGTACATAACAACTTCTCTGATTACATTTTGCCTGGCAGATCGGTTAACCGCGCCGGACACGCACCCGTAAGGGCGCAGTGGGACTTAATCGCGTAGCGTGAGAACATCACTCCCGGTAAGCCCATCCTGAATGTCGCGCATCAACAAATCAGGTGCAATCATGGGCGCCATACCTGCGGGTATTAGCGCTGGAACATCATTCCGACGAGCTCTCTGTAATGAGCATCCTGTTCCGGAGTACAGGCCATCTCAAGTCGGTACATGAGCTTTGCACAAATCGCCCTGCGGCTGAGCCTTTTGCCTTCGCGTAACAGCTCAACCACCACTTCTCCCAGCGTCTCCTGCTGCGACAGATTAACGGCTTTACTGAAATAACGTGAGATGTCGCTGGCAGAGTCCGACCTCGAACCGTACCGATGCATGATTTCACCCTTAAATGATTAAGTCAGGATTACATTTAAAAAGTAAAAATTAACGAAATTCAGAAAAGTTGTACAGGATTGATCATAGCGTACAGGTAAGTTTTTTTTAGCAATTCGTGCTAAGTGAGGCGTGGAGCAGATAAAGGGGGGGGAGAAACCGGTTACGCGAACAGGACTCTCTGAATGTCATCCGTGACATCAAGGTAAACACCAGCAAATCGCGTTAGCGTCAGCTTTTAGTTCGTGGACGTTGTTCCAGGGTAACAACGTTATCTCGTTCGGCATGATGTTCGGCTTCATCATGGCCCATAATGTCCCAGTTAAGCGCAGCGATATGCTGGCTACCCAACTCGCGAAAGGTATTCAGCCAGTCGCAGGCTTCATAAATCGCGGCCTGACGTTCGGGTGAGGTGGTGCGATGCGCCATCAAACCCAGCTGCCTGACCAGTGCTGCTACGTCAATTTCCTGTTCATTAAGCGCCAGGTACATGGCCGCTTCACCAATAATAACCCTGGTTTTCTCATCGTTATTAAAATACAAGCATCCTCCTGTAATATTTTACCCATGTGCAGAAGCTATAATTTCTCATTATTCAGGTTTGTACAACGGCCCGAACAGAAGAAAACAGGGATAGAGCGGCTGTCAACCATAACAAATTGATAACATGGCAATTTTAAAGTTGAAATTATGTTTTACAATATATTTCGTAAGGTCATTTCAGCGTAACGGCATACGCTAATAGCACATCGCGACGCTTGGATTATGCAGCTGGGCGCGAAACAAGAAATAAACGCAGCGTGAAAACGCCAGGCCAGAGAAATAGCATGGCCGGAACGAGCCGGCCATAAAATAGCGTATAGTGGTTACCGAAGTTCAGGCCAGGCAACCGGGGGCAATGCACCCAAAGCTGGTGCTGCGAAAAGAGCGCCCTGGAAGCTGGAAATACCTGCCACTTCCAGCCACATCCACTCTTCGGGTTGTTCAACACCCTCAGCCGTCACGGCGATTTCCAGTGCGGTACAGCACTTGATGATCGCCAGTACGATGGCCTGTTTCGGGCCGCTTTTATGCACATCGCGAATGATGTTGCGATCGATTTTAATCCGGTCCGGCTGTACCCGCGTGAGCATCAACAGGCCCGCCGAGCCGGCACCGAAATTATCAATCGCCAGACCAATTCCCGCCGCCTTAAGCTGGCGTACCGCCTGTTCGAAGTCGTCACCCCGGGAAACCACATCGCTTTCCATCACTTCCACTACCACCTGCTGTGGGACCAGACCGTTTT
This sequence comes from Siccibacter colletis, assembly GCF_000696575.1. Classification (GTDB taxonomy): domain Bacteria; phylum Pseudomonadota; class Gammaproteobacteria; order Enterobacterales; family Enterobacteriaceae; genus Siccibacter; species Siccibacter colletis. The sequence goes on from NZ_JMSQ01000009.1 coordinate 35,794, forward strand.
CATCAATCGCGCGCAGCAGAAAATCGATGGCATCAGGCACCTTAACCAGCGACATCGGCAGCAGGTTAATCGACAGCGTCAGGCCGTCGATGCCGAGGCTGCTGGCCTGGGCAAACGCCAGCGCTTTGGCATTGAGATCGGTTTCATACATCCCATGAGGGGACAAAGTAGCGAAGAACTCCTTCAGGCTGCTGCCATTCGGGCCACGCATTTTAGCTTCCACCGACACCACTTCACGGGCCATCGGATCAACGATGGGCTGAAACGCAAAACTGTACTCATCGGCGTGTGGCAGGGCAGAAACAGGCTGCGGAGCGGACTGCTCATCGGGCAGGAACACCCAGTGGTCGGCAGGCAGTACTTCGAAATAGTTTTTCTTCTCTGTGGCTTCAACGAAGGTCCGTAAAAACTGTAGCGCGCGGTCATCGTAGGTCAGCTGATAGCGGGATGTGCCGCGATCGAGCACCGACTGCAACACGGAAAACTCCTCATGCGCCCGCAGATCGAACAACTCCATACCGGCATTGCCAAACCGGCGCGCCGGAGCGTGATCGCGCATCAGTTCCACCACATTATGGTGCTTTGCATCGGCACAGATGCGGTTATAAACGGCGTTTACCCCGTCTTCCGGCCCTTCCAGCAGCTGAAAAAAGTGGGTGCCGTTGAACAACAAAATGCCCGTGACGTCATAGGACGCGTTGCGTTCGCTGGCTTTATGGACCATGTTTTCCAGCGTTTTCAGCGTGACGTCATCGGAAATGTGACTGCGGTAGAGAAGGGTAGTCAGCATAACGAGGTTCCGGTTTGGCGAATGTGGCCGGTACTGTAGCAGATACCCCGCGGGGGATGTCCAGCAATGTCCTGTTCATATCAATGAATTAAGACAACTCATTTCTGAGCTGTATCAGTTACGCCACAGAGTCTGTAGGATAATGCGGTGCCTGAAGACGGGTGTCACTTTGGACGGTGAGATGATAGCTTGAATGTCCGTCCAGTAATAAACGGAGGAGAACGTTTGGATCATGAGAAACCCAACATTCCCGAAGAAGCCCTTGCTGCAGTAGGTTACGCCGTATCCCAGCTTATCAGGGCTGGTAAACCGGTACATATGCATGACATCACGGCGCGGTTACAGGAGCTGGTAGAACAGACAACTGACGAGACCCAGAAACGTTCGCTGTTGCATGCGGTCCGGATAATTGCCGCAAAAATGAACTAGCCGGGTGAGCAGATGAAACCAGAGCCGCAGGGTGCAACGGCTCCGGGTAAAATCATTCAGATATGCAGATCGTCCGGCGTGTGGCTCACCACCAGCTCCAGCGTCTGACGCAAAATATCCTGCTGTACGACATCATCTGTGCACTCCAGCTGTTTAATCAGATGGATGATGATGGCCTTGTTAGTAACCTGACCCTGATGCGCAGCAAGATGGCGGATAGTTGCCCCGAGAACCTCGGTTTCACTGGTATACAAATCGCCCGCGTTCATGAAGTGCTGAAGAATAGCGGGGTGGACAAATTGCTGCTGCATGTATCAGATCCTGTAAGACGGTAAACGATGGCAGTTTAATGCTTGTCGTCTTCCGGCGTGTCGTCGTGGTTGAAGAGATAGTGCACGTTTTCGCCATTGTGCACCTGCTGTGTGTCACTGTTTGATGAGGCATTGTGGCTATTGCGAATTTCAGCAATCGCCCACTCGCAGGCCTGTCGGCGTGCTTCGCTCTGCTCATTTGCTGCCAGCATATGTAAGCGCGTAATCAGCACGCTGGCGGAAACGGTGCTGCCATCATGTAACAGCGAAAGGACGGCTTCACCCATCATGATGTCCGTCAATTTTTGTACTGTATCTCTGTTCATATCTGATTCTCTGGAAGTCAGTTTGCCCTGCTGTTCGTTTCTCGGGGCAGGGGTGGAATGCGTGCTGCAAATTCCGGGCTGGCTTCAGATGAAGAGGCTCAGAGATGAAAGCTGGCACGTCGCGACCGGGTAATAAACGGGCAGACGAGACCAGCCGGCATTATGCATCCCGAACGAAAAGCAGGCGAATGAGTTCCTGGAAGTGCGTTTTTTCTTCGCTGGTGTCGGCGTGCTCAAGGCGTGCCAGCAGCTTAGTGCAAATCGCTTTGCGATTCAGCGTACGTCCCGCTCGGAGAATTTCCACCACGACTCTGCCCAGCGTTTCCTGTTGAGAGGGAAGCGACGCTTCGCTGAAGTAACGTGCAATGTCGGCGTTGGGGAGCGTAGTGTATCCGTGCTGGCGCATTGGCATATCCTTCACGTTGAGTTGAAATTAACCTGTTGATAACTACAAAGCTATACAACTTTGTGCTTCTTGTACAGGGAAGTCTGCGTTGTACAGGATCTTTTTGGTCAAACTTTGTCAATGTGAGGGTGTTTGTGAAGGGGTGTTGTGGATTCTAAGTCATTAAAATACTTAGAAAACCACCACCGTGTGGCGTGTCGGTGGTGGCGATGCGCTACTTTTTGGCACGGGGCTCGGGTGTCACAGCAAATTGAAACTCACCGGGCAATTTCCCTTCCAGCCAGCCAGCCCGTTCCGGGGTGCGGCTGCTGAGTGAGCAGTAGCCTGCGAGCCAGCGGCGTGTTTCATGCATCAGCATCAGCCGTTGTTCATCGTGCTCGGTTTCCGCCATCGTCAGCATCTCTTTCTGCAGGGTCTGGACGTTCACGTCCTGGCTTCTGAGAAGGAGCTGCATTGCCGCCTGGCCAATTAGCATGTTGCTCTGTTCTTCGTCAGAAATAAACACGTATGCCTCCGATTGGTTGGTAAAAAACATACTGCACGTTGAGTATATAAAAAAATGGTGCACTTTTCAGGGCGTAGTGATTTGTTTCGGCTATTTCTGTAAAAACCTCCAGGATATTCTGGTTTAGTGCGGTTGGTCGCCGTGCGGGCAGTGCGTTATTCCATCTTACGATTCAGGGTTAAAAAAGGGAGTAGGGTACACAGCCAGGCAGGCAGGTAATCGGCCCCGGGTGCGATACCAGGGCCATACTATTGCGCGTATTTTTCCAGATCGGAAAAGATGTCTTCCCACACCTCGTCGCTGATGTCGTAACCCACCAGATTGCGAATCAGGATGGCCCCTTCAACCGCTAAATAGGCGATCCGGCGTTTACGCGCCTGCTCATCGTCAGCGCTGAAGTCACCGATTCTCTCCTGATACCACTGCTTCATATACTCGCTTTGTGAACCGGAACCCACCTGGGCGGCCAGCAGCGTCGAAATACGGCTACCCGCCTCATCATTCACCTCTTTGGTTGCCTTGATGTGAGCCATCAGGCGTGAACGGGCATCAGGATGTTCCCCTGCCAGCTGCTCATATTTTACCTGCTCGCGCTGCATCCAGCGCGCCAGCAGTGCATCAAGAATATTTTCCCGCGAACCAAAAACTGACTGGACGCTGGCCTTTGAGAGGCCAGATTCGACCGCAATGCTCCCGAACGAAAGGGCTTTAGCGCCTTCTTTAGTCAGCACAGCCTCAGCGGCATCAAGCAGATCTTCGCGATGATTTTTACGTGGACGCGCCATGACTTCTCCGGCAATTGATTTAGATACGACCGTATGTTAATTTTCCTCAGCACCGGCCCGGTAGAATACATGTTATCGCGATGGACTGGCTTCGTTATCGCGAAAGAGGATATTTATGTTCAGTTTACAACCCGTTACGCGCAGGATCACCTACGTTATTATTTTCGAACTGATTGCCGTCATGCTGTCATCTATGATCCTTTCAGGGATGAGCGATCGACAGGTAACCGATTCGCTTCCTGTCGCCGTGGGCGTTTCGCTGATTGCTGTCGTCTGGAACTATGTTTACAACACGCTGTTTGAATCATGGGAGCGGAAAAAGGGCATTACAGACAGGAGCGTGACGCTGAGAGTGGCTCACACAGTACTGTTTGAGGCCGGCTTTATCGTGCTCGCCGTGCCTTTGTTTATGTGGTGGTACCATGTCTCGTTCGTGACGGCATTTATGATGGAACTGGGGATCCTGGTTTTCTTTCTGGTGTACACCTTTGTATTTACCTGGCTGTTCGACAAGATCGTTCCCACGGCCGCCTCGCAACACTAATTCGCCCGGCCCCGCGCTGTCGGTTCCCGGCAGCGCCACTTCACTGCTATTTCCGCCCTTCCAGCTCCCTGAATCTGCGCCTGCCCGACACCTGTGGCGCGGTAGCGCGCTGAGGGCAAATATCTCTCGCTCGTGTATCCCATAAGAATTGTAAGATTTTTTGTAGAAATCTCATTTTGTTCTAACTTTTTTTACATCGCGAATTTTGTGGGCGCGGGTGACCCTCTTTTCCCGCAAATATTCAGGGTAAAAACGCATCAAGGGCGAGGGCATGGGGACATGCCACCCGCCTGCATGACATACCATCGTGGAGCAATATGGACTGGAAGATCGTAGATTCACTGGCAAGCCCGGACACCGGGACCATCTTTACCGTGGCCCAGACCGCAAAGGCATTCAAATATGTTTTGTGGTTTCGCGGCGATTACTTTTTACGGCAGGGGCAGACCATCACTACCCATGACAGCGGTTTATATGTGGATGGTAAACCTCAGGAACTGAACGTGATACATGCTTCGCCGTTTAACGCCCGGATGTGGCAAAACCTGCTGGCCATGACGGATTGCCCGGGTAACAAAGGTGAGATCCACAGTGAATGCCCGCGCGGAAAACGGTGCCTGTTTGCGCTCTGCCCCTGGGGTATGAAGTCGTATATTCCTGAAGTTAAGAATCAAGACCAAAATAAGGCAGAAATTTAGCTTTATGGGATTAAGGTTGTTGTTTAAGTATATGAATGTTAATTAATAATTATCACTAATACTTAATTTTCTAGATTATTTAAGTGGGTAATTTGGCCTTGAAACTTATAGCGTCATTCTTTCATGCGCGGTGATGTGGAGGCATTATGCGTCTGCATACGTTCAGGAGCATAGCCGATGAAAGTTTCCCATGAACTGGCCCACTATCTTATCGATCAGCTCAGCCCGACAGGTCGCTTCAGCGCTCGGGCAATGTTTGGCTGTACCGCGCTGTTTCTTAATGGCCTGATGGTGCTGCTGATTACCCGGCAGGGTGAGATCTATGTAAAGACTGATGCTGCCAGTCAGCATCGCTTTGCTGAGGCGGGCTGCCAGCCGTTTACTTATACCCGGCGCGGGCCGTCCGGCATCAGAGAAGTGGCGCTGTCGTTTTCGCAGCTGCCGGAAGGGGTGGTTGAAGAACAGGATGAGCTTATCAGCTGGGTTAAACCCGGAATTGAAGCTGCCCGCCGGGCGGCGGCAGGGGATCGCTTATGATTTGCCCGATGCTGCCGATACTATCCTGAGGCGTCATCACGCGCCGGCATCCGTTCCCGCTAACCTCGTATCACACAGGAGAACATCATGGACGCAGCGAACATCGCTTCCCTTGCAACCAGCCTCGATAGCATGCAGCTCAATAATCAGGTGAGCACGTTAGTACTGAAGAAAGCACTGGATAATCAGCAGAGTGTGGCATCCGGTATCCTCGATGCCATTCCTCAACTGCCCGCCAACCCGGCCATCGGCCGGAACATCAATACCACCGCCTGAACCAGCAGCCAACGCAAAAAAGCCACCGTGCGGTGGCTTTTACTGGCTCAGGATCCGATGTTATTTCAGGCTGGTTTCAAAGAACTGCCCGAAGCGGGCAAACGGAATTTTACCGGCGACGTTATCGTACAGGTCAACGTGGTTGGCCCCCGGAACAATCACCAGCGCTTTCTGTTTACTGCCGACGGCGTTAAAGGCATCTTCCGCAAAATAGCGCGAGTGCGCTTTTTCACCCGTCACGACCAGCGTCGGGATAGTAATCTCACTGGCATAGCTGAGCAGCGGCATATTCATAAACGACAGCGGCATTGTCGCGTTCCACGCACCCGTGGAGTTTACGGAGCGCACATGGAAACCGCGCGGCATGCCGGCATTAATGCTGGCTTTCGCTGTCCCGCAGGTAGTCGCGAAGCGTATCGTGGAGCGCCTGATTATCGTCTTTATCAAGCCCACGGTTCTGGTATTCCGTAGCCAGTTTGATAATCACATCATCAAAATGCCCCTTGAGATTGATGTTGTTGATACCCACCTGTACCTGCATAAGTTCACGCAGCACTCTGGTTTCGATGGTTAAGCGGTGTACGGTCAGTTCCAGCTGCTTGATCCTGTCTTCAACGGACATAGAGAGATTCCCTTAGTGATGTGTAATCCATTAGATTTTTCGTACAATTTTTCCCGGACGTCAACTCTGCATTGCCATTAATCGTGGTATGAAACCCTGGCGCGCGGCGGCAATACTCAAATCTGGCTAATGATTGTGCGCTGACCCAGACCGGTGAGAACCGCAGAGAGGGATAAAGGTTATTTTGCCGGGGCGGGGTATAATTAATAATGCACTGCGGCGTCAGCGCGTCGTCAAAGGCGTGCCGGGTTAAAAGGCTGCTGAATGTGTCTTAATGCCGATAAACGAAGCCGGAGCCACAAAAAGTAAGGTTATGTGCAGGGCAGACCGCCGCCACCCGCTAACCGTACTTCAGGAATGCGAGCACATCAGCGCACACATTTCTTTGAACCCTATCTTATAAATAGGTATTATCTATACAACTTATTAACATAATCCGCTGTGGCATCAGGTATAATACATTTATCTTGCACATCAGCAGGTTATCCCGTTTTATGCATAGCCAGTCGCCTTTTTAACAGCGTCTATGCTTAATAAACGCGCCTGAAAAACGATTTTTTGCTAATAACCCTCATCCGCAGAGGTTGAAGTGATAATTATTATCACTAACATGGCGTTATCGCTTTCTGGCTTAAAACATGAGGTGCACCTATGGAAACGTCAGCAGGAACTTTTGATCCCAACCAACCGGGCTGGCAGGGGCTACATCTGACCCCTGAAGCCGCAGCGCATATCCGAGACCTGGCGGAGCAGCAGTCAGGTTTCCTCGGCGTGCGTCTGGGTATTAAGCAGACCGGCTGTGCCGGCTTTGGCTACGTGCTGGAAACGGTCACCGAGCCGCGCGAAGACGATCTGCTGTTCGAGCGCGACGGCGCGCGCCTGTGGGTGCCAGCCGACGCCATGCCGTTTATCGACGGAACCGAAGTCGATTACGTGCGCGAAGGGCTGAACCAGATATTTAAATTCAATAACCCGAAAGCGCAGCACGAGTGCGGCTGCGGCGAAAGCTTTGGGGTATAGGCGATAATATGTCTCGTAACACTGAAACGACCGATGATGTGCAGACCTGGACCGGGCCTCTGAACTATAAAGAGGGCTTCTTCACTCAGGTGCGAACCGAAGAGTTTGCCAAAGGCATTAATGAAGACGTGGTGCGCGCCATCTCTGCGCGCCGCAATGAGCCGGAGTGGATGCTGGAGTTTCGTCTCAACGCCTTCCACGCGTGGCTGCAGATGGAAGAGCCGCACTGGCTGAAAGCCCACTACGACAAGCTCGACTATCAGGACTACAGCTATTACTCCGCGCCGTCCTGCGGCAGCTGCGACGATACCTGCGCGTCCCAGCCGGGTGCGGTGCAGCAGTCCGGGGAAAATGCCTGGCTGACACAGGAAGTCGAAGAAGCGTTCAACCAGCTCGGCGTGCCGGTACGTGAAGGGCGCGAAGTGGCGGTGGATGCGATTTTCGACTCCGTTTCGGTGGCGACGACCTACCGCGAGAAGCTGGGCGAGCAGGGCATTATCTTCTGCTCCTTTGGCGAGGCGATCCACGATCATCCGGAGCTGGTGAAGCAGTATCTCGGCACCGTGGTACCGTCGAACGATAACTTCTTTGCCGCCCTGAACGCGGCGGTGGCGTCTGACGGCACCTTTATCTACATCCCGAAAGGGGTGCGCTGTCCGATGGAGCTCTCCACCTATTTCCGCATTAACGCGGAAAAAACCGGTCAGTTTGAACGCACGATCCTGATTGCCGATGAAGGCAGCTACGTCAGCTACATCGAAGGCTGCTCTGCGCCGGTGCGCGACAGCTACCAGCTGCACGCCGCGGTGGTGGAAGTTATCATCCATAAAGACGCAGAAGTGAAGTACTCGACGGTGCAGAACTGGTTCCCGGGTGACAACAACACCGGCGGCATCCTGAACTTCGTGACCAAGCGCGCGCTGTGCGAAGGCGAAAACAGCAAGATGTCCTGGACCCAGTCGGAAACCGGTTCGGCCATCACCTGGAAGTACCCGAGCTGCGTGCTGCGCGGTGACAACTCCATCGGTGAGTTCTTCTCCGTGGCGCTGACCGCCGGGCACCAGCAGGCGGATACCGGCACCAAGATGATCCACATCGGCAAGAACACCAAATCGACCATTATTTCGAAAGGGATCTCTGCCGGGCACAGCCAGAACAGCTACCGCGGGCTGGTGAAAATCATGCCGAGCGCCACTAACGCGCGTAACTTCACCCAGTGCGACTCCATGCTCATCGGCCCGGACAGCGGGGCGCATACCTTCCCGTACGTCGAGTGCCGCAACAACAGCGCCCAGCTTGAGCATGAAGCCACTACCTCGCGCATTGGGGAAGATCAGCTGTTCTACTGCCTGCAGCGCGGCATCAGCGAAGATGACGCCATCTCAATGATCGTTAACGGCTTCTGTAAAGACGTTTTCTCCGAACTGCCACTGGAATTTGCCGTGGAAGCACAAAAATTATTAGCCATCAGCCTCGAGCACAGCGTCGGGTAATGTCGATAAAGGATATTTCATGTTAAGCATCAAAGATTTACATGTCAGCGTTGAAGACAAAGCCATCCTGCGCGGCTTGAACCTCGAAGTGCGTCCGGGGGAAGTACACGCCATTATGGGGCCGAACGGCTCCGGGAAAAGTACCCTCTCGGCAACGCTGGCTGGCCGTGAAGACTATGAGATCACCGGCGGCGAAATCCTGTTCAAGGGCAAAGACCTGCAGGAGCTGGCACCGGAAGATCGCGCCGGGGAAGGCATCTTCATGGCATTCCAGTATCCGGTTGAAATCCCGGGCGTCAGCAACCAGTTCTTCCTGCAAACCGCGCTGAACGCCGTGCGTGAATACCGTGGGCAGGAGCAGCTTGACCGCTTCGACTTCCAGGATCTGATGGAAGAGAAGATCGAACTGCTGAAGATGCCAGAAGATCTGCTCAGCCGCTCGGTGAACGTTGGTTTCTCCGGCGGTGAGAAGAAGCGTAACGACATTCTGCAGATGGCGGTGCTGGAGCCGGATCTGTGCATCCTCGATGAAACCGACTCCGGTCTCGATATCGATGCCCTGAAAATCGTCTCTGACGGCGTCAACTCCCTGCGCGACGGCAACCGCTCGTTCGTTATCGTCACGCACTATCAGCGCATCCTTGACTACATCAAGCCGGACTTCGTGCACGTGCTTTACCAGGGCCGTATTGTGAAATCAGGCGACTTCTCGCTGGTGAAACAACTGGAGGAGCAGGGCTATGGCTGGCTTACAGAACAAGAGTAACGCACTACAGCAGTGGCACCACCTGTTTGAAACCCAGGGGGCTAACCGCTCAGGTGAAGCACAGCAGCACCTCCAGCAGATGCTGCGTCTCGGCCTGCCGACGCGCAAGCATGAGAACTGGAAATACACGCCGCTGGACGGCCTGCTCAATAACACCTTTGTGCTGCCAACGCCGCGCGAGCTGACGCATGCCGAGCGTGACGCGCTGGCATTGCCACTGGACGCGCTGCGCCTGGTGTATGTGGACGGGCAGTTCAGTGCAGCGCTGAGTGACGATCTTACCGGCAGCGGCTTTGACGTCACCATCGACGACGAGCGTGCGGGCCTGGCCGCGCCGGTGCAGCCGGATGTGTTCCTGCATCTGACCGAGAGCCTGGCGCCGACCGTGACGCGTATTCGCGTCGCGCGCAATACCCAGCCGGCGAAACCGCTGCTGCTGATGCATATCACCTGCGGCAGCGACGATGAGACGCTGAATACGGTGCACTATCGTCACCACCTCGACCTCGCCGAAGGGGCGCAAGCCACGGTGATTGAGCACTTTGTCAGCCAGGATGAGCGTCGCCACTTTACCGGCGCGCGCTTCACCTTCCGCGCCGGGGCTAACAGCCAGCTGCGTCATTACAAGCTGGCGTTTGAGAATGCCAACAGCTACCACTTCGCCCATAACGATCTGCTGGCGGAGCAGGATGTGGATGCTTACAGCAGCAGCTTCCTGCTCGGCGGCGCGGTGCTGCGTCACAACACCAGCACCCAGCTCAACGGCGAGAACGTCAACCTGCGCCTCAACAGCCTGGCGCTGCCGGTGAACAGCGAAGTGTGCGACACCCGCACCTGGCTTGAGCACAACAAGGGCTACTGCAACAGCCGTCAGATGCACAAAGTAATCGTGCGCGACCGCGGACGTGCAGTGTTCAACGGCATGATTAAAGTGGCCCAGCACGCGATTAAAACCGACGGGCAGATGACCAACAACAACCTGCTGCTCGGCAAGCTGTCAGAAGTGGACACCAAGCCGCAGCTGGAGATCTATGCCGACGACGTGAAGTGCAGCCACGGGGCCACCATCGGCCGTATCGACGATGAGCAGCTGTTCTATCTGCGTTCGCGCGGTATTACGGCTCAGGCGGCGGAGCAGATGATTATTTACGCCTTTGCCGCAGAGCTGACCGAAAGCATTGACGACGAGACGCTCAAACAGCAGGTGCTGGCCCGTATCGGTCAGCGTCTGACAGGGGGAGAAGCATGACATTTTCCGTAGCTCAGGTGCGGGCCGATTTCCCGGTCCTCGCCCGGGAAGTGAACGGCCAGCCGCTTGCGTACCTTGACAGCGCGGCCAGCGCGCAGAAACCCAACCAGGTGATTGACGCCGAGCTGGGGCTGTATCGCACCGGCTATGCCGCAGTACATCGCGGCATTCACACCCTGAGCGCCGACGCGACGACGCAGATGGAAAACGTGCGCACGCTGGCGGCGCGCTTCCTCAACGCCCGCTCCCATGAGGATCTGGTGTTCGTGCGCGGTACTACGGAAGGCATCAACCTGGTAGCGAATACCTGGGGCGTGAGCAACGTCGGGGCGGGCGATAACATTATCGTTACCACTATGGAGCATCATGCCAATATCGTGCCGTGGCAGATGCTGTGCCAGCGCGTCGGCGCCGAGCTGCGGGTGATCCCGCTCAACGACGACGGCACGCTTAACCTTGAGGTATTGCCGTCCCTGATTGACGAGCGCACCCGCCTGCTGGCGGTGTCTCACGTCTCGAACGTGCTGGGGGTCGAGAACCCGGTGCGCGACATCATCACTACCGCCCATGCGGCAGGGGTGAAGGTGCTGGTGGACGGCGCGCAGGCGGTGATGCATCACGCGGTTGACGTGCAGGCGCTGGACTGCGACTTCTATCTTTTCTCGGCGCACAAGCTCTACGGGCCGACCGGCATCGGTGTGCTCTACGTGCGGGGCGACATTCTTAACGCCATGCCGCCGTGGGAAGGAGGCGGGTCGATGATCGGCACCGTCAGTCTGACCGAAGGCACGACGTGGAATGCCGCGCCGTGGCGCTTTGAAGCCGGTACGCCGAACACGGCGGGGATTATCGGTCTCGGTGCTGCGATAGAGTATGTGCATAATCTGGGCCTCGATAATATCGCCGACTACGAGCAGACGCTGATGCGCTATGCACTTAACGCCCTGCGCGAGGTGCCGGACCTCACTATCTATGGTCCGCCGGAACGCCTCGGGGTGATCTCCTTTAATCTCGGCAAGCATCATGCCTATGACGTGGGCAGCTTCCTCGATAACTACGGGATTGCCGTGCGCACCGGGCACCACTGCGCGATGCCGCTGATGAGCTTCTTTAACGTGCCTGCGATGTGCCGCGCGTCATTTGTGATGTATAACACCGAAGAAGAGGTGGACCGGCTGGTGGCGGGGTTAACCCGTATCCACCGTCTGCTGGGTTAACAGGGAGAACCGCATGGCCACGCTGCCAGACAAAGAGAAACTGCTGAAGAATTTCAGCCGCTGCACCAACTGGGAAGAGAAGTATCTCTACATCATCGAGCTGGGCCAGCGTCTGCCGGCGCTGAGCGATGAGGCGCACAATCCGGACAACATCATCCAGGGCTGCCAGAGCCAGGTGTGGATTGTGATGCACCAGAACGACGCCGGAAAAATCGAGCTACAGGGCGACAGCGATGCCGCCATTGTTAAGGGGCTGATTGCCGTGGTGTTTATTCTCTATCAGGAGATGAGCGCTCAGGATATCGTCGCCTTTGATGTGCGCCCGTGGTTCGAAGAAATGGCGCTGACGCAACACCTCACCCCGTCCCGCTCCCAGGGGCTGGAAGCCATGATCCGCGCAATCCGCGCCAGAGCAGCAATTCTTAGCTAAACTTCAGATACAGCTTTCATCCTGTCAACGCGAGGCGGCCTGCTGCCTCGCTCTCTTTCAGCGTTCTGGCGCTTCGCCAGTGATAAAGGAATTCAGTATGAAACGCGCCTCGCTTATTGCTGCAAGCCTGTTTACCGCTGCTCTGTTTCCCCATGCTGCGCTGGCGGTGGATTACCCGCTGCCGGCCAACGGGGGCCGTCTGATTGGTCAGAACCAGAGCTATATCGTGCAGGAAGGCGACCGCAACCTGCAGTCGATTGCCCGCCGCTTCAACTCCAGCGCTTTCCTGCTGCTGGAAGCGAACAATACCGTTGCCCCGCAGCCGATGCCGGGCACGCAACTCCTGATCCCGACCCAGCTGATCCTGCCGGATACGCCGCGGGAAGGCATCGTGGTGAACCTCGCCGAGCTGCGCCTCTATTACTACCCGCCGGGTAAGAACATGGTGCAGGTTTATCCCATCGGTATCGGCCAGGTGGGGCTGGAGACGCCGGTGATGGTCACCCGCATCAGCCAGAAGATCCCTAATCCGACCTGGACGCCGCCGGCCGGTATCCGGGCGCGCTCGCTGGCCAAAGGCATTGAGTTGCCGAAAGTGGTACCCGCCGGGCCAGGTAACCCGCTCGGACGCTATGCAATGCGGCTGGCGAAGGGGAACGGCGAGTACCTCATTCACGGCACCAGTGCGCCGGACAGCGTCGGGCTGCGCGTCAGCTCCGGCTGTATTCGTATGAACGCCGATGACATTCAGGCGCTGTTTGCCAGCGTGCCGTGGGGAACGCGGGTTGAAATCATCAACCAGCCGGTGAAGTTCACGCAGGAGCCGGACGGGAAGCGCTATGTAGAGGTCCACAGGCCGCTGTCGCAACAGGATGAGCAAAACACCCAGACCGCACCGCTGACGCTGCCAGCAAGCTTTACAACCTTCGTGAGCGACGATCCCCTCGCGAAGCAGCAGGCTGATGCGGCGCTAACGCGGCGCGCCGGGTATCCGGTGGCAGTGGGCGGTGACGCTACGGCTCCTGGCAGGGCGGCGCAGCAAGTACAGAGTGCGAAGGTGAATGCGGAAAGTGGTGCAGAAGAGGGGAGCGTGACGGCGTCCGGGACGGTGCAGCTTCAGTAGCAAATTACAGGCAAAAAAAATGGCGCACAATGTGCGCCATTTTTATTACAGGTACTCTTACTTACGGTAAGAGTGAGCCTGGTTGTCCAGACGCTGGTTAGCACGAGCTGCGTCGTCTTTAGCAGCCTGTACGTCGGAACGGATTGCGTTCACGTCGTTGCTCAGCTGGTCAACTTTAGCGTTCAGAGTCTGAACGTCAGAAGACAGCTGATCGATTTTAGCGTTGCTGGAGCAACCAGCCAGCAGAGTTGAACCCAGGATTACCGCGCCCAGTACCAGTTTAGTACGATTCATTATAAATACCCTCTAGATTGAGTTAATCTCCATGTAGCGTTACAAGTATTACACAAAGTTTTTTAGGTTGAGAATATTTTTTTGATGGGAATACGCTTAAATTTGATCGTTCGCTCAAAGAAACATCGACATTAACGGGGAAGTTAAAAAAAGCGAGAGAAAACAGGCGGCTCTAATCGGATTCATCTTACGTTTCCCGCTATTAAATAGTGAAATTCAATTTGCTTTTTTATTATCTGCGTCTATTTAGCGAAATAAAAAAGGCACCCGAAGGTGCCTTTAGGCGTTATTTCCGTGACTGTTAAATTACAGAACGTGTACGGAAGCAGTGTTAGTGGTGCCGCTCGGTACCAGCGCACCGGAAACCATTACCACGATATCGCCTTTGTTCGCCAGGCCGCTTGCCAGCGCCGCTTCTTTACCCAGACGGTAGAAGTCGTCGGTAGAAGCAATCTCTTTCACCAGCTGCGGCACCACGCCTTTGCTCAGCACCAGCTGACGCGCGGTGATTTCGTTGGTGGTCAGTGCCAGGATGGTGGCGTTCGGGAAGTACTTACGTACCGCTTTAGCTGATTTACCGCCCTGGGTGGCGACCACGATCAGCGAGGATTCCAGCTTCTCAGCGGTTTCCACCGCGCCACGGCATACCGCTTCGGTGATGCGCAGCTTACGGCTGTCATGACCGTTGTCGAGACGGCTGGACATCACGCGGTCGGTACGCTCACAGATAGTCGCCATGATGGTAACCGCTTCCAGCGGGTATTTACCCTTCGCGGACTCACCAGACAGCATCACGGCATCGGTGCCGTCGATGATGGCGTTCGCTACGTCGCCTGCTTCTGCGCGGGTCGGACGCGGGTTTTTGATCATGGAGTCGAGCATCTGGGTGGCGGTGATCACCACTTTACGCGCGCGCACGCACTTCTCGATCATCATCTTCTGCGCGAAGATCACTTCCTCAACCGGGATCTCTACGCCCAGGTCGCCACGCGCAACCATGATGCCGTCAGACGCTTCGAGAATTTCGTCGAAGTTGTTCAGGCCTTCCTGGTTTTCGATTTTGGAGATGATCTGAATGCTTTCGCCGCCGTGCGCTTTCAGGTGCTGGCGAATTTCTTCTACGTCGGAACGTTTACGGATAAAGGAAGCCGCAACGAAGTCCACGCCCTGTTCGCAGCCAAAGATCAGATCCTGCTTGTCTTTTTCTGCCAGCGCCGGCAGTGCGATCGAAACGCCCGGCAGGTTAACGCCTTTGTTCTCGCCCAGGTCGCCGTTGTTTAGCACTTTACAGATAACCTTGTTGCCTTCGATGGCGGTCACTTCCATACCTATCAGGCCGTCATCCACCAGCACGGTGTTGCCGACGGAAAGGTCGTTAGTGAAGCCTTCGTAGGTCACTGCCACGGTTTCGCTGTTACCCACCACCGATTTGTCAGTGGTGAAGGTAAAGGTCTGGCCCGCTTTCAGAGAGACGTCGTTGCCGCCTTCCAGTTTGATGGTGCGGATTTCCGGACCCTTGGTGTCCAGCAGGATGGCTGCTTTCTTACCGCTCTTTTCCATCACGTTGCGCAAGTTCTTGATGCGCTGACCATGCTCTGCATAGTCGCCGTGGGAGAAGTTCAGACGCATTACGTTCATGCCCGCGTCGAGCATACGGGACAGCATCTCTTCGGATTCGGTTTTCGGACCGATGGTGCAAACAATTTTCGTCTTTTTCATGACAGTCTTAGTCTTTTTAAGTTGAGAAGGATATGGAAATCATTCCCCGGGCCGTGCAGCACCGCGGGGTAAAGCCTGTGTTGCGAAAGTTGTGATGCCACAGCAGTAAGGATAGGTGACATCAAAAGAGCGTGCAGAGGAATGTCAGGCGACGTAGCGGCCCGGCAAGGAGTGCGAGAAGTGTTATTTGTCAGATTGCAGTCCAATGCGCTGAAACCATTCAAATTAAGATGGCGGCATTATAGCTTCCACAGTGACAGAAAGGAATTGAAAACGCTGTTTCAAAATACGAATTCACCGTCATTCTCGTTTCGTTATGAGACCGTTATCACATAATTGCGCAACAGTTGCATCGACGGGTGTTACCGGTTACCCGCCAGCAACGGCATCCCATAACCCCGTTTTACAAAGGGACTATTTAACGCCTGGCGCTACGCTTATTCACCCACTAATTCTGGTAGCGAAACGAATAAGCAATAAGATATCTCTTTTTATTATGGTGATTAAAAAAGAGAGCGCGCTCAAATTTGATAAACAAGAAAATTCCTGGCTTCGTTTATTTAATTGGTTTGACGAATTATTTTCCCACTCAGTAATTATGCCAGCGAGGCGGATATATCGTTATCAATGTCGGGAGTTAAGCGGGAAATATATTTTATATTTCGGAAGCAATATCACGTTTTTGCCCGAAATTTGGATTAAGGATAATCCTAAACTACTTGCATTTCATTGATGTCAACTTGCTGTTTTTAAACAGTTTTGGAAATTGAGGCTAAAACGACTCAAAATGTAAGTCATTGATATATAAGCATCTTAACTTTTTGAAAGAATTTGCAATAAATCACCTGCTGGCTACTATTAAGCGACTCTTAACGAGTTTCATTAAATTTATAAAAACTCACTCCGGATTATTACCTCCGGGGATCTGCTGGTGCCTGATTACTATTTTACGCCAGTGTTAATTACTGCTTTTCCTGATGATAAAGGTAAGGTGATGACGACTTCCGCAGCTGTTGGCCAGGGATATGCTTTTATTCTGCCGCCAGAAATTCCGACTCAGCAGGGGCCGATGGGTATCCTGTATGATTTTAATGATGGCGCCCGGTTACTGTTGCCTGCCGGAAACTGGCGGGTAGAAATAAGCGATGACGAAACGGGAAATATTCTGTTTGCCGATGACGTTGCGCAGGGCTGGGTAATCAGCACGAAAAAATACTATGTGCCGTTTCGCCTGCGGGTCTGGGACGGGGCGCAGTCAGATCCGGTGCTGGACCACACGCTGGATATGCGTGGCAAAACGGTGCTGGTTTCGTTTCCCAGCGGCACGCTGGGCGACCTGGTCGGCTGGGTACCTTACGCCGAACGCTTTCGGCAGACCTGGCAGTGCCACGTGGACTGCACTATGGCCCAGCCTATCGTCGATTTGTTCACGCCGGTCTATCCTCAGCTAAATTTTTATACCCCTGACGACTGGCAGGCCGGGCCGGGCGTGAGCGCGCCGCCTTACGCCAGCTGGCGTGTCGGCCTGTTTTTTCACGGCGATCTCGACAAGCAGCCGTTTGATTTTCGCGCCGTCGGCCTGCACCGCACAGCCGGTCATATTCTCGGCGTCGACCCCACGGAAATCGTTCCGGATCTGCGCCAGCGCAGCCCGCGTCGTATCGCCGAACCCTATGTCTGTATCGCAACCCAGTCCACCAGCCAGGCCAAATTCTGGAACAACGGCAACGGCTGGCATGAGGTCATTGCCTGGCTGAAAGAGCAGGGCTATCGCGTGCTGTGCATCGACAAAGAGCGCGTGGTCGGGCGCGGTTACGTCTGGAACAAAATTCCCCACGGTGCGGAAGATTTCACCGGCAATCTGCCCCTCGCCGAGCGCGTGGCGCTGCTGGAGCACGCCGACTTCTTCATCGGCCTCGGCAGCGGCCTCTCCTGGCTTGCCTGGGGCAGCCGTATTCCGGTGGTGCTGATCAGTGGCTTCAGCCTGCCTTACAGCGAATTTTATACCCCCTGGCGCGTCATCAATACCCACGTCTGCAACGGTTGCTGGGATGACGTGCGGCTTGATTTCGACCATCAGGACTATTTCTGGTGTCCGCGCCACAAAGGCACGGACCGGCAGTACGAGTGCACACGTTTTATCACTGGCAAGCAGGTCATCGGCCATCTCCGTCGGCTGGTTGCCCTGCGAAGCAATCCCTTTGGCATCAAAACAACAGCATTGGCAGACCCCGATCAACATGCCGCGTGACGGATGAGAGACGGGTTTCGAGGACATTGAAATGAAAAAAAGTCTTAACTGCAGTTACCGGCTGGTGTGGAATGACGTTCAGCGGGCGTTCGTGGTGGTTTCAGAACTGACCCGGGCAAAAGGCAAGCGCGCCGGCGGCGCGGTGCTGATCTCCGCGGCGGTGGGCGGCATGTTCGCCAGCACCGGGGCGATGGCATTCACCCTTGACGTCACCGGTTCGATACGGGATGAAGTGGTGCAGGAGGGCGTACAGAACGTGCGTACCGGCGGGTTAACCACTAACCACACCATCGGCAATCGCGGCACCCAGGTGGTGGCGGGCGGGCAGGCGGTCGATACTCGCGTTCAGGACGGCGGTTTACAGATTGTGCGTCAGAACGGTCAGACCACCGGTACCCAGGTGACTGAGGGCGTACAGATTGTTGAAGCGGACGGAACGGCAAACGGCTCGCAGCTTAACAGCGGCGGCAAGCAGGCGGTCTCCGGTACGGCAAACAACACGGTGGTCGGGGCTGGCGGTGCGCAAACCGTGCTGCAAAATGGCCTGGCTACGCAAACCGTGATCAACAATGGCGGCGTGCAAACCGTCAACGGCAGTTCCGTTCAGGGCACCGTTAACGCGGGCGGCACCCAGCTCATCAACAGCGGCGGCTTCTCTCAGAGCGCGACGGTCAACAGCGGCGGCAGCCAGCATGTTAACGTCGGAGGCTCAGCGGCAGACACCACTATCTTCGGCGGCGGCAATCAGATTGTTGCTGGCACCGTCTCCGGGGCGCACCTCAACGACGGCGGCGCACAGCTGGTTCAGCAAACCGGTAAATCTATCGGCACCATCATCAACAACCGCGGCACCCAGACCGTAGACGGCACCGCCATCTCCTCGGTGGTAAACAACGGCGGTACCCAGTTGGTTCATAACGGCGCGCTGGCGGCGGATACCACCGTCAACAGCGGCGGCGTGCAGCACATCAACCTCGGCGGCGCGGCCTCCGATGGCGTGGTGTTTGGCGGCGGTACCCAGGTGGTGGCGGGCACGGCCTCCGGCACCAGCGTCAGCGACGGCGGGGCGCAGCTGGTACAGGAAACCGGTAAGTCCACCGGCACCATCATCAACAATCGCGGCACCCAGACGGTAGACGGCCAGGCCATCTCCTCGGTGGTGAATGCGGGCGGTACGCAGCAGGTTAACCGCGGCGGCCTGGCGTCAGGCGGCGTGATAAGCACCGGTGGCCTGCAACACATCAGCGAAGGCGGCGCGGCCTCGGATGCCATTCTGCTCGGCGGCACCCAACTGGTCGAAGGGATGTCCTCCGGCACCATTATCAACAACGGCGGCCTGCAGCAGGTACACGCCAGCGGCATGAGCAATGATTCGGTGGTTAACGCCGGCGGCGAACAGGATGTGGACGGCGTCTCGTTCTCGGCAGAAGTGAACGACGGCGGCCTGCAGAAGGTGCGCAGCGGCGGCACCGCCACCAGCGCGGTGATCAACAGCGGCGGGATTCAGGACGTGCTGGTGGGCGGCTCTACTGCCTTCACCACGCTGCTGGGCGGTATTCAGGAGCTGGCGGGCGTGGCAGCGGACACCATCATCGGCGCGGGCGGCGTACAGCACGTTCAGGTGGGTGGCAGCGCCACCGGGTCGCTGATCAATGACGGCGGTCTGCAGCGCGTGGACGGCACCGCCACGTCATCAGTCATCTATGACGGCGGCACCCAGCTGGTGAACCGCGGCGGGCTGGCGGACAGCGCAACCGTGAACAGCGGCGGTCTGCAACACGTCAATGAAGGCGGTGCGGCTTCTGATACCACGGTATTCGGCGGTGGTAAGCAGGTGGTTGCTGGCACGGCATCCGGCACCAGCATCAACAACGGCGGTCATCAGCTGGTGCAGGCCACCGGTAAAGCCACCGACACCATCATCAACAGCGGCGGCACCCAGGCGGTAGACGGCGCGGCCATCTCTGCGGTAGTCAACGACGGCGGGGTGCAGCTGGTTCACGCCGGGGGGCTGGCGGCAGGCTCACTGGTGAACAGCGGCGGTCTGCAGCACATTAACGAAGGCGGCGCGGCCTCAGACGGACTGCTGGCGGGCGGAACCCAGATTGTTGAAGGGACTGCATCCGGCACCCGCGTGGATTCTGGCGGCGTGCAGCAGGTTCACGTCACCGGAAAAACCACCGACACGAAAATTTTTGACGGCGGCTTCCAGGATGTGGACGGCACTGCCAACGGCTCGATCGTTTACACCGGCGGCACCCAGCTGATCCGCAGCGGCGGTCATGCGAACTATACCCGTGTCGATAAAAACGGCGTGCAGATCGTGCGTGCTAACGGCGCAGCGTCAAAAACCACGCTGCTGGGCGGTACGCAGCAGGTCGCAGGCACGGCGGGCGACACGGTGATTGGCGACGGCGGCATTCAGCACGTTCAGGCGGGCGGTAGCGCCACCGGGTCGCTGATCAACAGTGGCGGCCTGCAGCGCGTTGACGGTTCCGCCACCTCAGCGGTGGTGAACAACGGCGGCGTGCAGCTGGTGAACAGCGGCGGTCTGGCTGCCGGCTCCATCGTCAATAACGGCGGCCTGCAGCACATCAATCTCGGCGGCGCAGCCTCTGATGGCACTATCTTTGGCGGCGGCAGACAGCTGGTCGCGGGTACGGCCTCTGGCACCAGCGTCAGCGACGGCGGTCTGCAGATCGTTCAGTCCACCGGTAAAACCACCAATACCAAAATTAACAGCGGCGGCGTGCAGAGCGTGGACGGTAACGCCACCTCGTCGGTCGTGCGTAACGGCGGCACCCAGCTGGTGAACAAGGGCGGCCTCGCGGCAGGCACCACCGTCAACAGCGGCGGCCTGCAGCACATCAACCTCGGCGGCGCAGCTTCTGACGGCACCGTGTTCGGCGGCGGCAAGCAGGTAGTAGAAGGCACCGCCTCCGGTACCAGCCTGAGCGACGGCGGCCACCAGATCGTCACCACCACCGGGAAAGCCACCGGCACCCTGATTAACAGCGGTGGCGTGCAGAGCGTAGACGGCAATGCTACCTCGGCCGTGGTGCGCAACGGCGGCACCCAGCTGGTGAACAAGGGCGGTCTGGCAACAGGCACCACCGTGAACAGCGGCGGTCTGCAGCATATCAACCTCGGCGGTGCGGCCTCGGACGGCACGGTATTTGGCGGCGGCAAGCAGGTAGTAGAAGGCACCGCCTCCGGCACCAGCCTGAGCGATGGCGGCACCCAGCTGGTGAAAGGGACCGGGAAAACCACCAGCACCCACATCAACAGTGGCGGTGTGCAGAGCGTAGACGGCGCGGCGATCTCCTCGGTCGTCAACAACGGCGGTCAACAGATCGTCAACGTCGGCGGTCTGGCAGCCGGCTCCATCGTGAAAAACGGTGGTATCCAGCATATCTCGGCGGGTGGCGCAGCCTCTGACGGCACGGTGTTTGGCGGCGGTACCCAGCTGGTGGAAGGCTCGGCCTCTGGCACCAGCATCAGCGATGGCGGGGTGCAGCTGGTCACCAAGAGCGGTCAGGCCAGCGGCACGCTGATCAACAGCGGTGGCGTCCAGCGCGTACACGGTCAGTCGTTTGAAGCCGTGGTGAATAACGGCGGGCAGCAGATCGTTGACCCGTACGGCTGGTCGCGCCAGAGCGTGATCAACGCTGGCGGGACGCAGATCCTCAGCAACTCCGCGGTAGCGATCTCCACTGTACTCAACGGCGGTGAGCAGCACGTCAATAACGGCGCGAAATCCTTCGCCGCACGCCTGCTGGGCGGTACCCAGAATATCGGCAGCGGCGGTCAGGCCTTCGAAGCCCGTATCGAGAAGGGCGGTGTGCAGAACGTTAATTCCGGCGGCTATACCTATGGCGGCACCATCTCTACCGGTGGCCGACAAAACGTAGCTGCCGGCGGCGTCACCGACTTCACCTTCGTGGATGGTGGCCTGCAGGTGGTTGATGGCACCTCGATTGTCAGCATCGTGAAAAACGGCGGGCGTCAGGTCATCAATAAAAACGCCAATGCCGAAGTCTCGGTGGTTATCGACGGCGGTATTCAGGAGGTGTCCGGCACCACTACCGGGTCAGAGGTTACCCGCGCTGAACAGCGTATCTTCAGCGGCGGTACCGCCACGTCGACTATCCTGAGTGACGGTGCCATCCAGGGTATTTACGACGGTGCAGTAGTGACTGACACCCGCAACCGCAACAGTATCCAGAATCTGTACAGTGGCGGACGGGCGGAAAACACTCTGATGGATGACTTTGCGGTGCAGAATATCGCCGCAGGCGCCACGGCGGTGAATACCTCCCTGGGCAACGGCAGCAAGCAGAACGTGTACGGCAACGCGACGGATACCGAACTCTCCTCAGACGGCGTACAGAACGTCTATAACGGCGGTACTGCCACCCGCACCACGATCTACGAGCGTGGCATCCAGACTATCCACAACGGCGGCTCGTCCATTCTGGCGGTCATTCGTGCAGGCGGCATCCAGAACGTACTGAACGGCGGTACCGCCACCAGCACCACCATCAACGACGGCGGCACCCAGAACGTCAACAGCGGCGGGACGGTAATCTCCACCATCATCCGCGATGGCGGGATCCAGAACGTCAATGACGGCGCGATTGTTATCGACAACACCGTGGTTGGCGATCAGGTGGTGAATCAGGGCGGCACCGTCGCCTCGTCTACCGTCAGCGAAAACGGCGCTCAGAGCGTCACCTTCGGTGGCACCGCCATCTCCACCAGCGTCAGCAAAGGCGGCGCCCAGTTCGTGCGCGCCGGCGGCGTGGCGGATCTGACGGCGATTGAACGCGGCGGCATGCTGGCACTGGAAGACGGTGCAACGGCCACCAATATCAATCTCAGCAGCGGTGCGGCACTGATGGCAGGCACCGACACCACGCTCAACGGTACCAACGCGAACGGCAGCTTCTCGATTGCCGATAAGGTTGCGGAAAGCCTGCTGCTGGAGGGCGGCGGTCTGCTGTCGGTTGCCGCTGACGGTAGCGCCAACAACACCGTGGTCGGCGAGGACGGTATGCTGAGCGTCACCGAGGGCGGTACCCTGACCGGAGTCACCAAAGTCAACGACGGCGGTACCCTGGCCGGTAACGTAACCAACAGCGGCGAACTGCGCATCACCACCGAGGCCAGCGCCAACACCATCAACGCGGCCATCAACGGCAACGGGACGCTGTATAAAGAAGGCAGCAACACCCTGACCCTGAGCGGCGTGCTCAATCAGGCGGGTGGCACGTATCTGCAGAGCGGTACCCTGGTGTTCAGCGGGCTTGAGGCCGTGACCGACATCATCGCCCAGCTCGGCACCTCGCTGCAGCTGACCAATGGCACCACGCTCACCGGGATGATCGACCCGACCGACCTGACCGTCGATGCCGGTTCGAGCTGGTTGATGACCGATGACTCCCTGCTCAATAACCTGACGCTGGGCGGCTCGATTGATTATCAGGCACCGACCGGGGCGTTCGTCCCGAAAACCCTGACCGTGACTAACCTGGTGGGCAACGGCGGTACCATCACCCTGAATACCCTGTTCGACGGTGATACCGCCGTGAGCGACAGCCTGGTACTGGACGGCGGTACAGCGACCGGTAACACGCGGATCGCCATTCGCAGCCAGGGTGGCCTGGGTGCGCGTACCACCGGTGATGGTATCCAGGTCGTGAACGCCATCAACGGCGCGACCACCACCGACGATGCCTTCAGCCTCAACGGCAGCCTGCAGGCGGGTGCGTACAACTATACCCTGCAACAGGGCAGCGCTGATGAAAGCTGGTATCTGACCACCGCGGATGCAGGCAGCAGCGAGAGTGGCCCGCAGAACTACCGTTCGGCGATGTACCTCTACAGCTCGATCTATGCTCAGGCGATGGACTACGACAGTGCACTGCTTGGCTCGCTGGATGCCCGTCGCTATGCGGCGCGTACCGCAGCCGAAGGCGGTAGCAACATGTGGGCCCGTTTCCAGGCCGGTCAGCTGAGCCACGATCACGGCAGCGACGACCTGCGCAGCGGCAGCACGCCAGAGAGTAAAGGCGGGTATACCTTCCTGCAGATCGGTAGCGACCTGTGGCAGGGTTCTGCCTCGACGATGGAGTGGAGCGTTGGGGTGTACGGTGCGGCGGGGCTGTCAGCCATCGACGTACAGCGTAACAACAAGTCGAAAGCCGGTACGGTGCGTGACGACGCTTACAGCGGCGGTCTCTACCTCAACGGCGTGCATGAGAGCGGCTGGTGGATGGACGTGGTGGCCCAGGGTACACGCCACAACTTCGACACTAACCCGCGCGACGGCGACGGCCTGAAAACCCACGGCTGGGGCTACGTTGGCTCCTTTGAAACCGGTCTGCCGTTTGAGATCGGCGGTGGCCTGGTGCTGGAACCGCAGGTGCAGTACCAGTATCGCGGCGTAAACCTGAAAGATGGCGATGATGACGTAGCAGACGTGCAGTTCGGGGACGGTCACAGCCAGCAGGTACGTGCCGGTCTGCGTCTGGGCAACAACGCCACCCTGAAAGAGACAGGCAAACCGGTTCCGGTGAGCTGGTGGGTGCGTCCGTCCTTCATCCAGACCTTCGACTCGAAGGGCGATCTGAACGTCAGCGCGCCAGGCGTTGCCGGCAGTGAGGTATCGTTCAATCCGGATCAGGATGGCACCGCCGCGGCGCTGGATGTCGGTATCGACGGCCAGATCCGCGATAACGTCACCCTCGGGGTGCGCGCAGGCTACACCCAGACCATCGACGACGCCGGCACCGGCGGCTACGGCGGTCAGGTGACCCTGAAAATCGGCTTCTGATAGCCAGGCAGTAACCTAATAAAAGCCGCACCCAAGGGTGCGGCTTTTTTGTATCTGTTATCCCTGCATTCGCACCCGCGATGGGTTAACTCACGTTCAGAAAGGAACGGATGTCATACCGCGCGATGCGTTTTACCGGCAAAACGGCAACGTCGAATTTTGCAGCCTGAAAAGAAGAGGGGGATTATACGGAAACGCTAAGAGGTACTACAGAATGGTGCGTCCGAGTGGACTCGAACCACCGACCCCCACCATGTCAAGGTGGTGCTCTAACCAACTGAGCTACGGACGCACTGAGAAGAGAATGGTGCGTTCAATTGGACTCGAACCAACGACCCCCACCATGTCAAGGTGGTGCTCTAACCAACTGAGCTATGAACGCACTGACTGTCGCTGACAGCGGGGACGAATATTAGCGATCCCCCTGCCGCCTGGCAAGCGCTAAATGGCAATTTTCTCTCTGATTTCACGCGATTGCTGCGCATGTGCGCAAAATGGAGAGAAAGTAGCCGCCCGCAGGCGGCTTATGCCTTAGCGCGCGGCGCGTTGCAGAATGACGGCGTCCGGCTGGCGCTGCAAAAAGCGCATCCGCGTCATCATTAATACTGCCGCGGAGGTCAGGCCGATAATAAAGCCCATCCAGAAACCGGCCGGCCCCATCGGCTCCACCACCCAGTCGGTCAGCGCCAGAATATAGCCCGACGGCAGACCCAGTACCCAGTATGCGGTGAAGGTAATGTAGAAGATCCAGCGGGTGTCTTTGTAGCCGCGCAGAATGCCGCTGCCAATCACCTGGATGGAGTCGGAGAGCTGGTAGATTGCCGCCAGCAGCATCAGCTGCGAGGCCAGTGCCACCACCGCCGGATTGTCGTTATACAGCAGGGCGATCTGCTCGCGCAGGGTGACGGTAAACAGCGCCGTTACGCATGACATGCCGACGCCGACCATCAGCCCGGTACGCGCGGCGGTTTTCGCCAGCTCCGGCGAACCCTGACCCAGACGATAGCCAACCCTAATGGTGACCGCCATCGCCAGCGACAGCGGCAGGACGAACATCAGCGAGCTGAAGTTAAGCGCAATCTGGTGCCCCGCCACGTCAACAATCCCGAGCGGGGAGACCAGCAGGGCAACCACGGCAAACAGCGTCACTTCGAAGAACAGCGCCAGTGCGATGGGCAGGCCAAGCTGGGTCAGGCGTTTCAGCACTGCCCAGTCAGGTTTTTCGAAGCGCGACTCGGCGGTGATGTCGCGCATGGAGCGCGCGCGGCGCACCCACAGCGACATGCAGAGGTACATCACCCAGTAGACCGCCGCGGTGGCCACGCCGCAGCCGATGCCGCCCAGCTCCGGCATCCCGAGATGACCGTAAATAAAGATGTAGTTCAGCGGAATGTTAACCAGCAGGCCGATAAAGCCCATCACCATTCCCGGCTTGGTTTTCGCCAGCCCCTCGCACTGGTTGCGCGCCACCTGGAAGAAGAGGTAGCCCGGCGCGCCCCACAGCAGCGCCCGCAGGTAGCCGACGGCGATATCGGCCATTTTCGGGTCAATATCATGCATGGCGTGAATAATATGACCCGCGTTCCAGAGCACCACCATCACCAGCACCGAGACCAATGCCGCCAGCCAGTAGCCCTGGCGCACCTGATGCGCGACGCGATCGCGGCGGCCTGCGCCGTTGAGCTGCGCGATAGTCGGGGTGAGGGCCAGCAGCAGGCCGTGGGCGAAGAGGATCGCCGGCAGCCAGATAGAGGTGCCGATGGCGACCGCCGCCATGTCGGTGGCGCTGTAACCGCCGGCCAGCACGGTATCAACAAAGCCCATTGAGGACTGGGCAACCTGCGCGAGGATCACCGGAATAGCCAGAGCCAGTAACTGACGCGCTTCACTGGAGTACTTCTGCACGTGAACACCTGTATTGTTGTTATTTGCGAGACTAAAAAAGCCGCCATACGTGGCAGCAGGAAGAGAATGCGGGGAATTTCAGTCCATTGTAGCGGGAGTAATTCATTAAGCCAGTGAAATAGTGCACTTAAGGCGCTGCAGGCTGGCAAGGGGATTTTCCACCTGTTATTGTGCTGGGCATGGCGTTGCGGCGCGGGCCGCATAACGAATTGAGGAGTCAACATTATGTTTACGGGGATTGTGCAGGGCACAGCAAAAGTGGTGAACATCACTGAAAAACCTAACTTCCGCACCCACGTGGTGGAACTGCCGGAGGCGCTGCTGCCCGGTCTGGAAACCGGTGCCTCGGTGGCGCATAACGGCTGCTGCCTGACGGTGACCGAGATCGACGGGAACCGGGTCAGCTTCGACCTGATGAAAGAGACCCTGCGTGTCACCAACCTCGGCGAGCTGAACGAAGGCGACGTGGTGAATATCGAGCGTGCGGCAAAGTTCAATGATGAGATTGGCGGGCACCTGATGTCCGGGCACATCATGACCACTGCCGAGGTGGCGAAGATCTTAACCTCAGAAAACAACCGTCAGATCTGGTTTAAGCTCCAGCAGCCGGAGCTGATGAAGTACATTCTGCAGAAGGGGTATGTCGGCGTGGACGGCATCAGCCTGACGGTGGGGGAAACCACGGCAACGCGTTTCTGCGTACACCTGATCCCGGAAACCCTGCAGCGCACCACCCTCGGCAGTAAAAAGCTCGGGCATCGCGTTAACATCGAAATCGACCCCCAGACTCAGGCGGTGGTGGATACCGTGGAGCGCGTAATGGCGAGCCGTGAAGCAGCGCTGGCGGCCGCCGCTGTACAGGCTCAGCAAGAGTCCTGATTCAGTCGCACAGCAGGGTGCCGCGTACCCTGTTGTGCTCATCGTCCTGCCCGAGCACCAGCGCGACCGCCTTGCGGGCAATGCCCTCCAGCGAATAGCCGATTGCCGGGATGGCGCTCTGCCCCGGCAGACGCGTACTGCCATCGAGGCTGAACACCACCACCTGCTCCGGGACGCTGATCTGGTAATCGCGCAGCAGGGCGATTGCCTCCTGCGCCTGACTGTCGTCGGTGACCAGCAGGGCAGTAAACTTCACCCGACTGTTGATCAGTTTTTGAAGCGCGATGCGCGGTTCGCTTTCGCCCTCAATTACCCGCTGACGGTTGAAGGGAATAAGCTGGTTTTCTGCCGCTTCGCGATAGCCCTGCAGGGTTTCCCGTGCCGCATCCCCGCCGGGAAAGTTGATCAGCGCGATGTCGCGGCGCTTGTGACGACTCAGATACTCCACCGCGGTCTGCGCGGCAAACTGACGGTCGCAGGCCACGCTCTGGGCGTCCGGGGCGCTCAGGCAGTCGATAAAGATCACGTCCTCATGCAGCGGCGGCAGGGCGAAGCGCGCCCCAACCACCAGCAGGGCATCGCACAGCCCGCTCGACAACTCCTCCACCGCCCGCAGTACCGCCGGCGCATCGCTGGCAAAGCGCAGCAGCAGATGCTTGCGGTGCTGGCTAAGCTGTTTCTCCAGCGCCTGTAAATAGCCGGTGGACTGCTGAACGTGTTCGGTGGCGCAGATCACGCCGATGCAGTGCGTGGTCTGACTGGTCAGCGAGCGGGCGATGGCGTTGGGCTTGTAGTTCAGCGTCTCGGCGGCGCGTAACACCGCCTGACGGCTCGCTTCCTTCACGCCGCGACTGCCGCTCAGCACGCGCGAGACCGTGGCCTTGGAGACCTGCGCCAGACGCGCGACATCGTTAATGGTGGACATAATCATTTCCTGAAAACAGGCGGGCGCGCAAGCCCGCCGGGCACTCACTCAGTAAAGCCATTGCGTTCCGCGGTCTGGCTGAACCACTCCCCGCTGCGCTTGATGGTGCGCTGCTGGGTTTTAATATCAAGCGACACAAAGCCGTAGCGGTTTTTATACGCGTTGCACCATGACCAGTTATCGATAAAGGTCCACATATGGTAGCCGAGGCAGTTGCTGCCCTCGCTGATGCCCTTGTGCAGCCACTTCAGGTGCTCGCGTACAAAATCGATGCGGTACTGGTCCTCGATTTTGCCGTCTTTTTCAAAGCGCTGCTCGTTCTCCACACCCATACCGTTCTCGGAAATATAGCAGCGCGGATTGCCATAGTTTTCGCGCAGGTTGGTGAGGATGTCGTAGATGCCGCGCTCGTAGATCTCCCAGCCGCGATACGGGTTCATCTTGCGGCCCGGCATCTCATAGGCGCTGAAGAACCACTCCGGCATAAACGGGCTGGCCGGATTGACCACGCTGTCGCGGCACTTGATGCGGCGCGGCTGATAATAGTTCACGCCGAGCAGATCCACCACGCCATCGCGGATCAGCGCCGCGTCTTCCGGCTCGCTGACCGGCAGCATACCGTACTCGTTGAGCAGCGACACCAGATCTTCCGGGTAGCTGCCGCGCAGCACCGGGTCGAGGAAGCTGCGGTTGAAGAAAAGATCCGCAATGTGGGCGGCCTTGACGTCCGCCGGGTGCTGCGAGCGCGGGTAGGAGGGGGTAAGGTTGAGAATGATGCCGATTTCGCCCTCGGCCCCACATTCGCGCCAGGCTTTCACTGCCCGGGCATGCGCCAGAATGGTGTGGTACGCCACGGTAGCCGCACGTTTGAAGTCCACCACGTTGGGGTAGTGGAAGTCATACAGATAGCCGCCTTCCACCGGTACCACCGGTTCGTTGAAGGTGAACCAGGTTTTCACCCGATCGCCAAACAGCCCAAAGCAGGTGCGGGCGTAATGCTCATACGCCTCTACGACTTCGCGACTCTCCCAGCCGCCTTTATCCTGCATCGCCATCGGCATATCGAAGTGGAACAGGTTAATGAATGGCGTAATCCCCTGGGCCAGCAGTTCGTCAATCACCTGGTTATAGAATTCCACCGCCTTCGGGTTAACCTCGCCGCTGCCGTCGGGGATCAGCCGCGCCCAGGAGATCGAGGTGCGAAAGCTGTTGTGGTTAAGCTGCTTCAGCAGCGCGATATCCGCTTTCCAGTTCTGATAAAAGGTGGACGTCTGCGCCGGGCCGACGCCGTGGTGAAAGCGCTCGGGCTGGGCGTCGAACCAGTGATCCCACACCGTCGGGGTTTTACCATACGCGAGGCTCTCGCCCTCGGTCTGCGGCGCGGAGCTGGCGCTGCCCCACCAGAAATTTTTCGGAAATACGTAGTCCATTGCGTCCTCTCAGGGGTGACGGAGATTAATTTACGGTGACAGTGTCACTTTGCGCGTGATTGTTTTCTTCCTGTTTGAGCAGGGTGCGCTCGTAAGCTTTCAGGAACGGGTAATACATCAGGGCGGCCATCACCATACAAACCAGGCACATGATCACCGGGCTGATGGCCCAGTTGGCGGCCCAGGAGGCACCAATCGGCGCCGGCGTGGTCCACGGGGTGAGCGATACCACCTGCGCGACCCAGCCCATTTTGGTGGCGGTCCAGGCGAGGGTGGCGTTCACCATCGGGATCAGAATGAAGGGCAGGAACAGCACCGGGTTCATGATCACCGGGGCGCCGAACAGGATCGGCTCGTTGATGTTAAAGAAGCTCGGCACCACGCCCATTTTGCCGATGGTGCGCAGGTGGATCGCGCGGCTGCGCAGTAGCAGCAGGGCCAGCGGCAGGGTCGAGCCAACGCCGCCGATCAGCAGATAGTGGTCCCAGAAGCCCTGCAGGTAGACGTGAGGCAGTGCGCTTCCGGCGGCCAGCGCCGCCTGGTTGGCAGACAGGTTAGCCATCCAGAACGGGTTCATGATGCCGGTGACGATAAGCGCACCGTGAATGCCGGCGAACCACAGGATCTGGCAGATAAGGACCGAAATCAGCACCGCGGGCAGCGAGTCGGATGCCGCGACCAGCGGCGACAGCAGATGCATAATCGCTTCGGGAATAATCATCCCGGTGGTGGATTCGATCAGCAGATTCAGCGGGTGCAGGGTGGCAATAATCACCACTACCGGAATAAGGATCTCAAACGAGCGCGCCACCCCGGTCGGCACCTCTTTCGGCAGGCGAATAGTGATGTTGCGACGCTTCAGGAAGGCATACATCTCACTGGCGTAAATAGCCGCGATCAGCGCGGTAAAGATGCCCTGGCCGGAGAAGTACTGGGTGGAAATCTGGCCATCTTTGTAAGGTGCGGCAACCAGCAGGAACGCCATAAACGCCAGCAGGCCAGTCATGGTCGGGTCGAGCTTGTAATGCTTACCGAGGCTGGCACCGATCCCAACCGAGATAAAGAAGGTCATTACCCCCATGCTGAGGTTAAACGGCAGCATCAGCTGTTCACGATACTTCAGCGACAGATCGAGCCAGCCGCGGCAGAAGGCGTTCTGGGTATCGGGCGAGAAGGGCGGAAAGATAAAGACCAGTAAAAACGAACCGATGATCATAAACGGCAGGGCGGCGAGAAAACCATCCCTGATAGCTACCACGTGGCGCTGAGAACCCATGGCACCGGCCAGCGGGGTGATCTTATTTTCAATTACATGGACCATGCTCTGGTACAGGCTCATGACGGTTTTTCCTTGTAGGGGTCGTAGGCACGTCATGATTGTGAAACAAGATGGAAACCGGTTTCCAATTTATAATGAGTTAATTGTTAAGCAGATCACTCCCTGAAGAACGAAGAGCGGGAAACCGTGAGAGAGTTCACAAAACCCCCGGCAACGCCGGGGAAGGTTAGCGGGGGACGCGCAGGCCGTGCTCTACGCCGCGGCTGAAGACCACCTGCCACAGCTGGATATCACGGGCACGGAAGGCACCGGCACAGGCGTTGAGGTAATAGGTAAACATGCGGCGGAAGCGCTCGGAGTAGTTATCCGCAATCTCCGGCCAGGCGGCCTGAAAACGCGCATACCACGCCATCAGCGTTTTGTCATAGTCCGGCCCAAAGTTGTGCCAGTCTTCCATCACAAAGTGCTTTTCCGCCGCGTTGGCGATATGGCGCACCGAAGGCAGACAGCCGTTGGGGAAGATGTACTTATTGATCCACGGGTCAACGCTGTTGCTGGTAGTGCGGGAGCCGATGGTGTGCAGCAGGAACAGGCCGTCCGGCTTCAGGTTCCGGTCCACCACCTCAAAGTAGGTGGCGTAGTTTTTTGGCCCGACGTGCTCGAACATGCCTACCGAGACGATGCGGTCAAACTGTTCATCAAGATCGCGATAGTCCTGCAGGCGGATGTTGACGTCCAGGCCCTGACAGCGTTCCTGCGCCATTTTCTGCTGCTCGGCGGAGATGGTCACGCCGTGCACGCTGACGCCGTAGTGCCGCGCGGCATACTCCGCCAGCCCGCCCCAGCCGCAACCGATGTCCAGCAACGTCATGCCCGGCTCCAGCGCCAGCTTGTCGCAAATGAGCTTCAGTTTCGCCTGTTGTGCATCGACCAGGTTATCGGCAGTTTTCCAGTAGCCGCAGGAGTACTGCATCGCCGGGTCGAGCATGCGGCTGAAGAGATCGTTCCCGAGATCGTAGTGCTCTTTGCCCACCATCCACGCGCGCTTGCGGCTCTGGAGGTTAAAAACCCTGGCGCCGAGGATGCGCAGCGTATCTTTGAAATGATGCGGCAGCTGCTGCTCCAGCCCGGCGCGCAGTACGCGGGTAAAAAAGAGATCGAGGCGGTCGCAGTCCCACCAGCCGTCCATATAGCTTTCGCCGAGGCCGAGTGAGCCTTCCTGCAGCACGCGTTTAAAAAACTGGGGATTGTTTACCCTGATGTCGCCGGGCTGGCTGCCGTTGATTTCAATGCCGGCGCGGCCCAACAGTTCACTGACGATGCGGAACCATTCACTGTCCCGGACGCTGACTTCTTCTATACATGATGAACTCATAGCTTCTCCATCACCCACGTGTGATCAGAACCTTCAAAAAGCGTAGACGCATTTTAAGGATTGAGAGAATTATCACGGTTTGCACCGTGAGCCTGATTTCTGACGATGAACAGAGGAAGGGATGAAAACCCTTGCCAGAAGTGCCTTCCGTGGTGGGAGGGGAGCATCCTGATCCCCGTTTCTGCCTGTTTATTATGGTGTTACGGCTGGCAGCAACGAAAATCAGTATAGGCTCCGCCTGGGGTGGGTTCAAGTGAAAAAGGTAGCAGGCTAATCAGGCGATAACGAAATTATCGCCTGGGAAATTACCTGTCGAACGACGAGGCGGCGGTGCGTGCAGGATTGATGCTCGCCTGCATCGCCCAGCCCAGCACCACCAGCACAATCGTAGCCAGCATCACGCTGGTGGTGGCCAGCAGCGGCCAGGCGATCAGCGCCGACACTACCAGGCTTGCGAAGAAGCACAGGCCCAGCTGCAAAGTATTCTGCAGCGCGGCGGCGCGTCCGGTGGCCTGCGGGAAGGGCAGCAGAGCGGCGGCAACCACAATGGGGTAGATAGCGCCGTTCGCCATCGCCATCAGGCAGAACGGGATCAGCAGCAGCGTCAGCGACGAGCCATCCAGCACGCCAACGGCGAAGGTTGCCACCACGCTCAGGGCAAAAATCGCCAGCAGCCACGGCAGCATGCGCGCCCCGGACCACTTCTGCAGTGCGCTGCGGCAGCCGTACCCGCCAATCAGAAACGCGATGGTCTGCGGAACATAGCTCAGGCCGATGATGCCCGGACCATAACCCATTTCGCTGAGGATAAACGGTGAGCCGGTCAGCCAGGCGAAGAAGCTCGCCGAGCAGGCGGCATAGATCAGCACGTTACCGGTATAGACGCGGGAGCGCAGTAGGGAGATAAAGCGCAGCGGAGCGGCCTTTTCGCTGGTCGGATGGCGCGGCAGCGGTTTCAGGCGCAGGGCCGGGATCATCAGCGCGAGGGTGATGCCAAACAGCACCACGAAGATCGCCTGCCAGACGCTGTGGTTGAGGATAAAGCTCCCCAGCAGCGGGGCGAGTGCCGGTGACAGGCCGACCAGCGGCATGATGGTGGCAAAGATGCGCCGCGCGTTGGTCGGGTAATAATCGGTGACCAGCGCCTGCCAGATCACCGCCGCTGAGCAGACTCCGACCGCCTGAATGAAGCGCAGCACCAGCAGGCCGGTGGCGCTTTCGACCCAGACCATGCCGAGGCTGGCGAGAGCGAAAATTGCCAGACCCACCAGCAGCACCGGGCGACGGCCATAGCTGTCAGAGAGCGGCCCCCACAGCAGCTGCGCCAGGGCGAAACCGGCGAGGAACAGGCTCAGGCTGGCGCTGACGGCGGCAGGCGCAACCCCGAGATCCTGCTGAATGGCGGCAAACGCCGGCAGGTACATATCGGTTGCCAGAAAGCCGAGCACGCTCAGCCCGGCAAGCCAGATCAGAAATCCTTTTGATGGACGCATGAACTTTCTCTTTTATCAATCAGTGCAGGTAGACGGGGCGTGAGTGTAAGAAGTGCGTTCCGGCTTGTGAACCGTTAATATTTGTAGATTGCGTTCAAAAATTTTGCAGGCAAAAACATGTGGTCTGAATATTCGCTGGAAGTGGTGGATGCGGTGGCGCGCAACGGCAGCTTTAGCGCGGCAGCCAAAGAGCTGCATCGCGTGCCTTCTGCCGTCAGTTATACCGTGCGTCAGCTGGAGGAGTGGCTGGCGGTGCCGCTGTTTGCGCGCCGCCATCGTGATGTGGAGCTGACCCCCGCCGGGGCGTGGTTTTTGAAGGAGGGGCGCTCTGTTATCAAAAAAATGATGGTCACCCGCCAGCAGTGTCAGCAGATCGCCAACGGCTGGCGCGGCCAGCTGTCGATTGCGGTGGACAATATTGTCCGCCCGGAGCGCACCCGGCAGCTGGTGCTCGACTTCTATCGCCACTTCCCGGACGTGGAGCTGCTGGTCTCTCAGGAGGTGTTCAACGGCGTGTGGGATGCGCTGGCCGACGAGCGCGTCGAGCTGGCGATTGGCGCGACCCAGGCGATCCCGGTCGGCGGGCGCTACGCCTTTCGCGATATGGGGATGCTGAGCTGGCAGTGCGTGGTGGCTGCCAGTCATCCGCTTGCGCAACAGCAGGAGCCAGTGAGCGACGATCGGTTGCGCAACTGGCCATCGCTGGTGCTGGAGGATACCTCGCGCTCGCTGCCGAAGCGTATTACCTGGCTGCTCGATAACCAGCGCCGGCTGGTGGCACCGGACTGGGCCTCGGCAGAAGTCTGTCTCAGCGCCGGATTGTGCATTGGCATGGTGCCGTCGCATTTTGCCAGGCCCTGGCTGGACCGCGGCGAGTGGAAAGCGCTGACGCTGGAGAACCCGTTTCCGGATGCGGCCTGCTGCCTGACGTGGCGGCAGAACGATGCTTCACCGGCGCTGCAGTGGCTGCTGGATTATTTAGGGGACAGTGAAACGCTGAACCGGGAGTGGCTGCGGGAGCCTGAGTGACAGGCTCCCGGCAGGATTAGCGGCGGTAGTCGCGGAACGGACCGTCAGCGACGGAACGGCGTTCGATCAGGCGCGGATGCACCTCGATGGTCTGGGCCTCTTCGCGCTTGCTGGTGATCCTGTCCAGCAGCATGTTGAAGGCCGTCTCGCCCAGCGAATCCTTCGGCTGGTGGATAGTGGTCAGCGCCGGGCTGAAGAAACGCGCGTTTCGCACGTTGTCATAGCCAATCACGGAAATATCCTGCGGTACGCGCAGACCCATCTCATCCGCGGCGCAGATAGCGCCCATCGCCATGATGTCGCCGCCGCAGAACACCGCGGTGGGGCGGTGCGCCTGAGACAGGATCTGCTGCATTGCGCGATACCCGGATTCCGGCTCAAAATCGCCCTGCACGATCCAGGCCTCCGGCACCGCAATCTGCGCCTCTTTCATTGACTGCATAAAGCCTGCCAGACGGCCTGCGCCGGTGTTGCGCTCCAGCGGGCCGGGAATTACGCCGATGTCGCGGTGTCCGCGCTCAATCAGATAGCGCCCGGCCATGTATCCGCCCTTGAAGGCGTTATCGATAACCGAATCAGTAAAGTCGGCGCGCGCTTCGCCCCAGTCCATCACCACCATCGGGATGTGGCGATACTCTTCCAGCATGCCGATCAGCGAATCCGGATACTCAGAGCACATCACCAGCAGGCCATCGACGCGCTTCTGCGCCATCATCGACAGGTAAGCGCGCTGCTTCTCCTGGTTGTTGTAGGCGTTGCCGAGCAGCAGGGTATAGCCCTTGGCGAAGCAGTTTTTTTCCACCGCTTCGATGATTTCGGCGAAATACGCGGCTTCGCTGCTGGTCGCCAGCAGGCCAATCGATTTCGTATGGTTCACTTTCAGGCTGCGGGCGACCGCGCTGGGTGAATAGTGCAGCTCTTTAATCGCTGCCCACACCGCGTTGCGCGTCTCTTCCGCAACAAAACGCGTCTTGTTAATGACGTGTGAAACAGTTGTAGTAGAAACGTTTGCTTTTTTCGCGACGTCTTTAATTGTTGCCATGAAATATCACTCCAGACCACCCTCTAAACTCCTGAAATTTATCAAGGTAAACGTTTGCCTGTGTTAAGCCTCGGTTGCAACCATGTTGTGTTGCAAATGACCGGGAGAGTTACACCAAACGTCAGGAGGGAGTAGTGGCCGGTAAACAAAATAATTTAGCGACGAATTTTGGCCGATCCGCAGCAAAAGTGGAAGCGTTAATACGCATATCAAACTAAATCGCAGGGGATTTTTCGCACGAACTATGCAAAAATGATCAAGACCTGCTTTTTACAGGGATATTCTGGAGCCAAAAAATGAACAAAGATCTGAAATTTTCACTGCTGACGACCGTTATCACGCTGGGTTTGATCGTTTTCGGCGCGCTGACCGCCATTCTGCACTAAAAAATCGCCCCTGAAACGGGAGGGAAGCCGCTTCTCTCCCGTTTGCGCAACAACAGTGTGACCCTCCTCCCGTTTTACCCTCCGATAATTAACAATTCAGCAATAGTCTTTAGCATGTTTTGTCACTTCTGTTTTTGTTTACAAACTGTCATTCTTTCGCTCCCTGAATGATCACCGCTCCGGCGGTAACGGCCAGACCGGATTACACGGCGTCTGGCCCGGAGTAAAAATGCTATGAAAATCAACTTTCCGCTGCTTGCCCTGGCTATCGGCGCTTTTGGGATTGGTACCACAGAATTCTCACCGATGGGGCTGCTGCCGGTTATCGCCGACGGGGTTAACGTCTCCATTCCCGCCGCCGGGATGCTGATTAGCGCCTATGCGGTTGGGGTGATGATTGGCGCACCGCTGATGACGCTGCTGCTGTCGCATCGCGCACGCCGCAATGCCCTGATCTTCCTGATGGCTATCTTCACTCTCGGCAATGTGCTGTCTGCCATCGCCCCGGACTACACGACGCTGATGCTGTCGCGCATTCTCACCAGCCTCAACCACGGCGCGTTCTTCGGGCTGGGTTCCGTGGTGGCGGCAAGCGTGGTGCCGAAGCACAAACAGGCCAGCGCGGTAGCAACCATGTTTATGGGGCTGACCATCGCCAATATCGGTGGCGTTCCGGCCGCGACCTGGCTGGGTGCCACCATCGGCTGGCGCATGTCGTTCCTCGCCACCGCCGGGCTGGGCGTTATCGCCATGCTGAGCCTCTGGCTGTCGCTGCCGAAGGGCAGTGCCGGCGAGCGGCCTGACGTGCGTAAAGAGCTGTCGGTACTGCTGCGTCCGCAGGTGCTGAGTGCGCTGCTGACCACGGTACTGGGTGCCGGCGCCATGTTCACGCTCTACACCTATATTGCCCCGGTGCTGCATGACGTTACCGCCGCCACTCCGGCATTTATTACCGGCATGCTGGTGCTGATTGGCGTGGGCTTCTCCATCGGTAACTTCCTCGGCGGCAAGCTGGCTGACCGTTCGGTCAACGGCACGCTGAAAGGGTTTCTGCTGTTGCTGATCGTGATTATGGCGGCTATTCCGTGGCTGGCGCGCACCGAGCCTGGCGCAGCCATCAGCATGGTGGTGTGGGGCGCGGCTACTTTTGCGGTGGTGCCGCCGCTGCAGATGCGCGTAATGCGCGTCGCCAGCGAAGCACCGGGGCTGTCATCCTCGGTGAATATCGGGGCGTTCAACCTTGGTAATGCGCTGGGCGCGGCAGCGGGCGGGGCGGTGATCTCCGCAGGCCTGAGCTACAGCGTGGTGCCTGTGATGGGTGCCGCGATCGCCGCAGCGGGTCTGCTGCTGGTGCTTATCGCCTCGCGTAAACCCCAGGCGCAGGCCTGTCCGGCTGAATAACGCGTTGCGCATCACGCGCAGGCAATAAAAAAGGAGAAGGGGTAACCTTCTCCTTTTTTTATATCCGCTCGCTTCAGCGAATGGTTTTAGGGGTCATCACCCGGCGCGCGCCCACGTAGTGGCGCTTCCAGTAGTCTTCACTCAGGCTGGTGATCTGAATACCCTGGCCGCTGCTCGGGGACTGAATAAATTTGCCGTTGCCCATGTAAACGCCGACGTGATCGGCGGTGCCGCGACCCTGGGTGCGGAAGAACACCAGATCGCCGGTTTCAAGCGCGCCACGATCCACCGCGGCGGCATCGCGCAGGTGGTACATTTCGTTGGCGGTGCGCGGAATGCGGAACTTCACCAGATCTTTATAGGCATACCACACCAGGCCGCTGCAGTCGAAACCGGTACGCGGCGAGGTGCCGCCCCAGCGATAAGGTTTGCCAATCTGCTGCATCAGCTTCGACATCGCGGTTTTCTGCGCTTTCTGCACCCGCAGCTTGTGCGCATCGGCGATGGTGAGCCCTTTAGCGCTGCGTGATTTCAGACAGGCGCTGGCGTTACGGCTTTTGCGGCAGGCGGCGGAGGTGGTGCTGGCGACACGAGAAACGGTGCGGGTGGTGCGAGAAGCGGTTTTTGGCGAGGTGCTACGTTTCTTGAGTGCGGTGCGGGGTTTCTTATCGGCGGTGGGGCTTTTTTTACTTTTTTCGATGCGCTTTTTCGCCGGGGTGGATTTCTTTTTCGCTTTCGCGTTGGTCGCGGTACTGGTTTTTTGTACCTTCGCCGGACGCGCGTGCTCGGACGCCACCGCCAGCGGCGTTGCGACAAAGGAAAATGTTGTCAGTAATACAGCACAGAGCGTGACTGAGATGGTCTTAATACGCGCCACTGGCTAGTCCCTCTTTAGATGCAGGCAACAATGCGAGCCTATACTAGTGCAAAACCAGACGATTCTAATCGAAAAAAAGCGGGAAAGTTAATAGCCATTTCGTCTGATACGCGGTGTGTCGCACAATATGTTGCCTGCGCAGGCGCAACGAGATTTCGTGGGGCATCGGTAAGAAAAATGTTATTCTTCAGATATGTTTAACGACGGCGTATCCGTTCCGTGAATCACGGCCTGCAAAATGCTGTTTTCCGGGGGGACGGGTAGCCGCTACAATAACAGGCTATTGCCGTATCAAGCTTGAGGAAGTGAGACAATGAGCGACACCATCGAAAAAATTCAGCGCCAGATTACTGAGAACCCGATCCTGCTGTACATGAAAGGTTCCCCGAAACTGCCGAGCTGCGGCTTCTCTGCCCAGGCCGTACAGGCGCTTTCCGCCTGCGGCGAGCGCTTCGCCTACGTGGACATTCTGCAGAACCCGGACATCCGCGCCGAGCTGCCGAAATACGCGAACTGGCCGACCTTCCCGCAGCTGTGGGTTGACGGCGAGCTGGTTGGCGGCTGCGATATCATCATCGAAATGTATCAGCGTGGCGAACTGCAGCCGCTGATCAAAGAGACCGCGGCGAAGTACCAGTCCGCAGAGCCAGATGCAGAATAAGCGTCAGGTAAAAAAGAGGCGACCCGCGGGTCGCCTTTTTTTATGCTTCCGGTTCCGCCAGCGGCGCCAGCGGCCAGCCGCCGAGACGCTTCCAGCGGTTGACGATCTCGCAGAACAGCAGGGCAGTCTGCTCGGTATCGTACAGCGCCGAATGCGCCTGAGCGCTGTCGAACGAAATACCCGCCGCGATGCAGGCTTTCGCCAGCACCGTCTGACCCAGCGCCAGACCGCTCAGGGCGGCGGTGTCGAAGGTGACGAACGGATGGAACGGGTTGCGTTTGAGCGAGGCGCGCTCGGCGGCGGCCATCATAAAGCTGTGATCGAACGTGGCATTGTGCGCCACCATGATCGCCCGGTTACAGCCGCTGTCCTTCATGCCTTTGCGTACCGCTTTGAAGATAGCGTGCAGGGCATCATATTCGCTGACTGCACCGCGCAGCGGGTTGTGCGGATCGATGCCGTTGAACGCCAGCGCTTCCGGTTGCAGGACCGCGCCCTCGAACGGCTCGACGTGAAAATGGTGTTTCTCGTCAATGCTCAGCCAGCCTTGCTCGTCCATTTTCAGCGTGACGGCAGCAATTTCCAGCAGCGCGTCCGTTCTGGCATTGAATCCGGCGGTTTCCACGTCAATCACAACGGGATAAAAGCCACGGAAACGGTCACAGAGACCGGTAAGTTGAGCAGTGTCTGACATTAAGCGTCTCTTGGAGTCAAAAAAAAAGCAGCGCGCATTATGGCAAATTTCAGGAAGGGATGCAGTAATACGGGCGCGATTGCGCCCGTCGGAGATTAATTGCCGAGACCTTTACCGGCGTCTTTCGCCTCGATCAGCTCGATTTTGTAACCATCTGGATCTTCCACGAACGCGATGACGGTGGTACCGCCTTTCACCGGACCCGCTTCACGGGTGACGTTGCCGCCGTTCTGACGGATGCGCTCGCAGGCTTCCACGGCGTTATCGACTTCCAGCGCGATGTGACCGTAAGCGTTGCCCAGCTCATAGCTGTCCACGCCCCAGTTATAGGTCAGCTCAATTACCGCTTCTTCGCTTTCCGGGCCGTAACCCACGAAGGCCAGAGAGTATTTGTACTCTGTGTTTTCACTGGTACGCAGCAGTTTCATGCCCAGCACGTTGGTGTAAAACTCGATAGAACGCTGCAGGTCGCCGACACGTAACATGGTGTGAAGT
Organism: Siccibacter colletis; assembly: GCF_000696575.1. Taxonomy (GTDB): domain Bacteria; phylum Pseudomonadota; class Gammaproteobacteria; order Enterobacterales; family Enterobacteriaceae; genus Siccibacter; species Siccibacter colletis. The sequence goes on from NZ_JMSQ01000009.1 coordinate 76,291, forward strand.
AAGCGCATAATTTCCTCTTGGTGTAATCCCGCCCGCTGCCGTGACCAGTGCCGCGACAGCTAACGTCGTGTTATGCGGGCAGGGGATAGTGAGTTATTTTTTCAGGTGTTTTTAAGAAACACTGTTTTAGTATAGCGGCGGATCGCCGCCGCTATCAATGCAGGATCACAGGGTCGGGTAGTCGATGTAGCCTTCTGCGCCGCCGCCGTAGAAGGATTCCGGACGCTGCGGGTTGAGTTCCGCTTTTTTATGCAGGCGCTCTACCAGATCCGGGTTGGCGATGTAGTCGCGACCAAACGCCACGGCATCGATCAGCCCTTTTTCAATCAGCGCTTCGGCTTTCTCCGGGGTATAAGCTCCCGCACCGATGATCACACCGTCGAAACGCGCGCGCACTTTCTCGCGGAACGCCTCGGTGTAGGATTCACCGCCCGCCCAGTCCGGCTCGGACATGTGCAGATAGGCGATGCCACGCTTGTTCAGCTCTTCAATCAGGTACAGCGCATCGGCTTCTTCATTCGGGCCGTTATCGACGTTCTGGAAAGTACCGATCGGCGACACGCGGATACCGATGCGATCGGCGCTCCACTCTGCACACACGGCGTCGATCACTTCCAGCACCAGGCGAGCGCGGTTTTCAACGCTGCCGCCGTACTGGTCGGTACGCTGGTTGGAAGTCGGGGAGAGGAACTGGTGCAGCAAGTAGCCGTGCGCGCCGTGCAGCTCAACCATGTCGAAGCCGGCATCGCGGGCGTTGCCCACCGCCTGACGGAAATCATTCACGATCCCCGGAATTTCGCTGGTTTCCAGCGCGCGCGGGGTAGTGGTGTCGACGCGAATGGCGTTGCCGTTCTCATCGCGCAGCGAGGTGCGGGTTCCGGCGTTAATGGCCGACGGCGCGACCGGTGCCTGCTGGCCCGGCTGGATGCTGCTGTGGGAAATACGGCCCGTGTGCCAGAGCTGAACGGCGATGCGACCGCCTTCCTGATGCACGGCAGCGGTGATGTTTTTCCAGGCGGCAATCTGCTCGGCAGTGTGCAGGCCTGGCGCACCGGCGTAACCTTTCGCCTGGAAAGAGATCTGGGTGGCTTCGCTGATAATCAGACCAGAGCTGGCGCGCTGGCGGTAGTATTCGGTCATCAGCGGAGTAGGGATATCACCCGGCTCGATGCTGCGCAGACGCGTCAGCGGGGCCATAAATACGCGGTTCGGGGCTTCAATCGCACCCACTTTTAGCGGGGTAAACAGTTTTTCCTGGGACATCATGACTCCTGAGTAGACCGGTCGTCTAGTGAGTGAGTAAAAATAAGTGCCTGTCAGGCAGGCACCGCTAATAAAGACTGCATGTAGCGTAGCGTACTCTCCAGCGGCGTGGCGCTGCGCGAGATCTTCGCCTGCAGATTACCGCCCAGCCACAAGGCATACAGCGCCTGCGCCAGCGCGCGAGGGTCGTCCACGGCAGTAAGACTCTTCTCTGCTACGCCCTGCTCAATGGATTCTGCCAGCAGGGCGATGATTTGCGCGGCACCCTGGTCAAGGGCGATGCGCATATCTTCGGAAAGATCGCACACTTCGGCAGAGAGTTTTACCGTCAGGCAGCCACTGATCATGCCACACTGGCGGAACTGCTGCAGATTCTGCTCATACCAGCTCAGCAGGCGATCACGCTGCGTACCGGGGCTTTGCGTAAAGTGCTGGCGCAGCGTTGCCAGGTAGCAGGTGTAGTGTCGCTCCAGCATGCAGGCACCGAAGGCCTCTTTCGAGCGAAAATAGTGGTAGAACGATCCCTTCGGCACTTCGGCGGTTTTCAGCAGTTCGCTGAGCCCCATGCCGGTAAAGCCGCGATGCAGGCAGAGCCGCTCGCCGGTGGCAAGGAGGTGTTCGCGGGTATCGTGTTCAGTATCTCTGTTCATGCCGCACAGACTACTAGACCGAACGGTCTAGTGCAAGCCTCTCATGCTTATCAGGGCAGGCTTGCATCCTGCCGCCGGAGAGGCTTCAATTGTAGCAGGGGTGTTAACCAGGAGACGGCGTGGCTGAACAACTTGAGTTTTTCCCAATTCAGAGTCCCTGCCGGGGCATCTGTCAGGTCGATGAGCGCGGCTTCTGCAAAGGCTGCATGCGCAGCCGCGATGAGCGCTTTAACTGGCAGAGTCTGAGCGATACCCAGAAGCAGGAGGTGCTGCGCCTGTGCCGCCAGCGTCTGCTGCGCAAGCTGCGTGCCGGAAAAAACCAGCCGCCCGACGAAGAGCAGCAGCCCTCACTGTTTTAGCCGCGCATTCCTTTTATACTCACTGCCATTTTTCTACTTTACTAAGGATCTGTTTATGGTTGAGCGCATAACCCTGGCCCCGCAGGGACCGGAATTTTCGCGTCTGGTGATGGGCTACTGGCGGCTGATGGACTGGAAGATGTCCGCCCGGGAGCTGGCGACGTTTATTGAGCAGCATCTCGATCTCGGTATCACCACGGTCGATCACGCAGATATCTACGGTGGCTATCAGTGCGAGGCGGCGTTTGGCGAGGCGCTGCGCCTGGCCCCTCACCTGCGCAGCCGCATGGAGATCGTCACCAAATGCGGTATCGCCACCACCGCAAATCCCGCGCATCAGCTCGGGCACTACATCACCACCCGCGACCATATTCTTTCCAGCGCTGACGCCTCGCTGAAACATCTCGCCACCGACTATCTCGATCTGCTGCTGATCCACCGCCCGGACCCGCTGATGGATGCCGATGAGGTGGCTGAGGCGTTCACGACGCTGCACCAGAGCGGGAAAGTGCGCCACTTCGGCGTATCCAACTTCACGCCAGCGCAGTTTGCGCTGCTGCAGTCGCGCCTGCCGTTCACCCTGGCGACTAACCAAGTGGAGATCTCCCCGGTGCACCAGCCGCTGCTGCTCGACGGCACGCTGGATCAGCTTCAGCAGTTGCGCATTCGTCCGATGGCATGGTCGTGCCTCGGCGGCGGGCGTCTGTTCAATGATGAGTCTTTCCGGGCGCTGCGCGACGAGCTGCAGGCGGTGGCGCAGGAGATCGGGGCGCAGAGCATTGAGCAGGTGGTGTACGCCTGGATTATGATGCTGCCGTCGCGTCCGCTGCCGATTATCGGCTCCGGGAAAATCGAGCGCGTGCAGAGCGCGGTAGCGGCGCTGTCGCTGACCCTCACGCGCCAGCAGTGGTTCCGCATTCGCAAGGCGGCGCAGGGTTACGACGTTCCATAAGGCTGAAAATGGCCTCCTTCCCGGTGACAATCGCGCGTCTGGTATAGACTTAAAGCGAATTCGAACCCGAAGGAGGCAACATGAAGCGTTTGAGTCTGGCTATGTTGACACTGTGTGCCTGCGCCACTGCGCATGCCGCCAGTCAGGATGTGGAGTTGAATCTTGTCACCGACCAGGGCATTGGCCCATCGGTCGGCACGGTAAAAATCACCGAAACCGATAAAGGGCTGGAGTTTGCGCCCGACCTAAAAGCCCTGCCGCCCGGCGAGCACGGGTTCCATATTCACACCAATGGCACCTGCCAGCCGGCGATAAAAGCGGGCAAAGCCACGGCGGCGGAAGCGGCCGGGGGCCATTTCGATCCTCACAACACCGGTAAACATCTGGGGCCGGAAGGCGACGGCCATCTCGGCGATCTGCCGGTGCTGACGGTGAACAATGACGGCATCGCCACCGATCCGGTGGTCGCCCCGCGCATCAAGAAGATTGATGAAGTGAAAAACCGGGCGCTGATGGTTCACGTCGGCGGGGATAACATGGCCGATCATCCGAAACCCCTTGGCGGCGGCGGTGAGCGCTACGCCTGCGGCGTCATTAAGTAACGCCCGTAGTGGCAAGCAGGCTGCCCGGCGGGGGAGCCTGCTCCAGCTGCGACAGCGAACAGTAGAGCCGCCAGATTAACGCCGCCAGATCCTGAGCTGCAGGCTGATGATGTTGCGCCAGCACCTCACTGATGCGGTGCAGTTCGGCAAGCGTCGCGCTCAGCGTGCGCTGGCGCACCCCACGCTCGCTCATCACCTCACTCAATAGCGAAACGGCGACATCCCGCACCTGTGCAAGCGGATCGGAGCGCGTTTCCCAGTCGCGCAGCTGCCACACCACGTGAGAACAGTTCAGTAGCACCACGCCCCAGCGCAGCAGCCAGCGCCGCGCGGCGTCCTCTTTACTCCCGCTCAGCTGACTGATGTGGTGATACACCCGTGATTCAAACTCTCCTTCACTGTGCTGCGGCCTGCGGCTGAGCTGATCGATAAACCCGCGTCGGATGGCCCGGATATGACGTCGGCCTTTGCGGGTATCCGACCCCGGACGCAGCACCGCAAACGCCAGCCATGAGACGCCCACCCCGACAATTTTCGCCAGATCGTCATTGAGGAAATCAGCAAAATCGAAGGTTGGTGGATTGGTCACCGCAATAAACGAACCCATAAACACGATTAGCTGGCCCCACAGCCCGGCCAGCTTCGGCTGCTGCAGCTTCATCAGCTGCATGGTGATGAGCAGCGGCAGGAGGAACATCAGGAACTGCCACAGCGCGCTAATCTGCACCATCAGGCCGAACTTTATCCCGAAGCTGAACAGCGTCAGCAGCAGTAGCGTGCGCATCAGCAGGGTAAAGGAGCGGAACGGTGCGGGCGAGGAGGAGTAAAGCACGCAGCTGATCGCCGCCAGCGACAGGGCACTGCTGCCAGCATCCCACTGGGTGGTGATACACCAGGCACCGGTAAAGGTTATCACGCAAAAGGTGCGCAACCCGCTCCACAGCGCTTCGATGTTATCGGTGTGACGCGCCAGCGCCGCGGTTTTCGGCGGCGTAAAGCGCGACACCGGCGTGGCGCTTTCTACGTCGCGCAGCCAGCGGCGGTTATTGAGATAGATCCAACAGAAGGCGCGCAGCCGCTCGAAGAAGGCACGCTGGCGGTAATCTGCCGCGCTGTCGGGGGCAATCGGCATCAGCAGACGCGCCACGCTGAGCTTGTCGGCGCGCGGATCGGCAAGCAGAGTGAGAAGCTGCTGCAGCACCGGCCACAGGCGGGCGGGGGGATGGGGCCAGTTAACCAGCATGCGGCGCTGGCTGGAGATCATGCTGGTGAGCCGCAGCTGCTGGTGGAGCAGGTAGTTCAGCAGGTTGTTTTGCCGGCGGAAACGGTAATGACTCCAGAACGCCTGAATACGCAGCAGGTTAAGGGTGAGGATCTGGCCAATCACCGTTTCGTGTGCGCTGCGGATGGCCTCGCTACTCTCCGGCTGCCACAGCAGGCTGGCGTGCTCCAGCAGGCGGCCATGCATGTTTTTCAGCGCGGTGATAAACGCATTGCCGTCTGCGCTGCCGGGCAGCACCATCATCATAAACCCGCCGCAGAGGATACCGATGATTACCTCGCAGACCCGTGCCTGCGCCAGATCCCACAGCTCGACGATCTCCACGGTATTGATCAGGCTGAAGGCGATAATGGCAGCGGTATACCCCGCAAGCTGGAAGGCATAGGCGGCGTTATTCTGAAAATGACTCGCCGCCCAGGTGCACAGCCCGAGCCAGGCCGCCATTGCCAGGGTGAACAGCCACGGGTCGTTGAGGGTATGGCCAGCGATGATCAGCGACGCGCTGGCCCCAAGCAGGCTGCCGGCGATGCGCCCGAGACTCTTACTCACCACGCCGCCGACGGTGGGAAAGCTTACCACCGCGGCCGAGGTCATTGCCCAGTAAGGTTCATCCAGCGTAAGGGCGTAGGCGAGGGTAAGCGCCAGACACATGGCGATGGCGTTGCGCAGGGCGTAACGCCACTGGGCGGCGGTGGCTTTGCCCCAGGGCGAGTGTTGCCACTCCAGCCATTTCATCGTCATGGCGGGATCAGCGCGACAGCGAGAGGGTACAGGTGGTGCCCGAGACCAGCGTCACGCCGTCCGGCACGCGGTCCAGCGCGATACGCACCGGCACACGCTGGGCCAGCCGCACCCAGGGCACGTTGGGTTTGATATCCGGCACCAGCCCGCTGTCGCTCTCCACGCTCTGATCGTAGATGGCGCGTCCGATACTGGACACGCGGCCGCTCAGCGGGATATCGCCGCTGTACAACTCCACCCTGGCGCGATCGCCGATGCGGATATGGCGTAGCTTGGTCTCTTCGAAATAGCCCACCACGTAAAACGACCGGCTGTCGATCAGGGCAAACACCGGCTGGCCCTGGGTTGCGTAGTTGCCGGGGCGCGTTGTGAGGTTCGTCACCCAGCCGTCCACCGGCGCGGTCACCGTGGTTTGCGCGAGCTGCCACTGAGCCTGTTTCAGCGTCGCCCGGGCAACGTCGCGCTCGGCCAGCTTCTGTTTGACGGTCATGTTGGCGGACTCAAGATCCTCAGCGGAAATGTAGTTGTGCGGCAGATGCTGACGCCGGGCCGCTTCACTGCGTGCCTCTGCCAGATCCGCTTCGCTGCGCGCCAGCTGGGCGTCGGCGTTCAGTACCGCAGTCTCATACGGGGTTTTATCCAGCGTGAACAGCACCTCGCCGGCCCTGACGTGCTGGTTGTCGACGACGTTGAGCGTGCGGACAGTGCCGGACACCTGCGGCGTAATGCTCACCTGTTCCGCCCGCACCTTGCCATCGCGTGTCCAGGGCGACTGCATGTAATAGTTCCACACCAGCCAGCCCGCCGTCAGCGCGAGGGCTACCACCAGCAGCGTGGAGAAATATTTCAGGGTTTTCATTTATATCACCAGCACCAGCACGCCGAGGCAGACAGAAAGGGAAAACAGCGACAGGTCCATCAGCGTGGGATGCCAGACGTCGCCGGAGTAGAGCCAGCCGCGCAGGGCGCGATGAACCACCAGCCAGATAAAAAAACCGATGAACACGGCTTTAAACAGCGGTGGGAAATAGACCGACGCGCCAAAAACCAGGTCCTGAAGCGGAAATCCTGGTAAGCAAAACGTAAATTTCACCTAAGATCATCCTTTAATAGGGGAGAGAGACTGCCGTTTCCCGGGACCTGTTGTATTATGAAATTATAGCTTTTTGCATAACGCCAGCAAAAGTAAGACAAATGTTTGCTGATTTACGCACTGCAGCGTAGTCTAAAATCAGCACAATAACTTAGCAAGCTAATTATAAGGAGATGAAATTGGAATCGCCACTGGGATCCGATTTAGCCCGCTTGGTGCGCATCTGGCGTGCTCTGATTGACCATCGCCTCAAGCCTCTGGAGCTGACCCAGACGCACTGGGTGACGCTGCACAATATCCATCAGCTGCCGCCTGACCAGTCGCAAATTCAGCTGGCAAAAGCGATTGGCATTGAACAGCCCTCGCTGGTGCGCACGCTCGATCAGCTGGAAGAGAAGGGGCTGATTTCCCGTCACACCTGCGCCAATGACCGCCGGGCGAAGCGCATCAAGCTGACTGAAAAAGCGGAGCCGATCATCGAGGAGATGGAGGATGTGATCCGCAAAACCCGGGGGGAGATCCTGTCGGGCATCAGTGCGGAGGAGCTGGACGCGCTGGTAAATCTGGTGTCGCGCCTGGAGCAGAACATCATCTCGCTGCAGGGCCGCAGCTAAAAAAAAGCCTCACCATCGGGTGAGGCTTTTTTATCTCCTGCGCCGTTAGCGAGGAGACACGGTAACCTGGCTGCCGTTGTTCGCCATCACGACGCGCTGACCGGCTGCAAACTGGGTTTTACCCTGTTTCTGCACCACCATAATGGTGTTGCCGTCATCTTTACGGATCTCAAGCTCTACGCCCTGGGATTTATTCATAGACCCCTGCACGCCCTGACCCGCCACGCCGCCGGCAATGGCGCCCGCTGCGGTAGCCAGTGAACGCCCGGTGCCACCGCCGACGGTGTTACCGAGGAAACCACCCAGCACCGCGCCGCCGAGTGCGCCAATCACGTTTTCGTCACTGCCGCCCTGAATCTGAACCGGACGCACATGCACCACCGTACCGTAGGTGACGTTCTGAACCTGCTTGGCTTCAGAGGCGGTATATACATCGCCGGACAGGCTGTTGTCATTCACGCAGCCCGCCAGCGTAAAGCTCACCAGCGAAATAGCCAGTACACGTTTAATCATTCTGAATCTCCTGTTCACATTCAGCCGCTCTCATGAGCATCCGTCATAGGTAGATTATAAGGCAAATTTCTGCCGCGTTTCATCGCGTTCTCGATGCAGCCTGCAAAAATAGTACTATCGCCTGGTTTAACCGTAGCTCAACGGCGTTATCGCAGCAGGGAGCGGGGTTATCATATTGCTGGCAATGATGGAAATTAATCAATAAATCATAGTATTGATACCCGCTTTATGGTGGACTGAGGGCCACATTTATTCGCAGAGAGGGAAGGCGTATGAAGTCGGGCCGTTATATCGGTGTGATGTCGGGAACCAGTCTGGACGGTGTGGATGTCGTGCTGGCCGCCATTGATAAGCATCTGGTTGCGCAGCAGGCGAGCCTGAACTGGCCGATGCCGCTTTCGCTCAAAGAGGATATCCTCGCTATCTGTCAGGGACAGCAGCTGACGCTGGCGCAGTTAGGGCGGCTGGATACCCGGCTCGGCCGACTGTTTGCCGATGCGGTAGAGGCGCTGATGAAGCAGGAAGGGCTGCGCCCGGAAGAGGTGATGGCGGTTGGCTGTCACGGCCAGACGGTGTGGCACGAGCCGCACGGCGATGCGCCGCACTCCCTGCAAATCGGCGATCATAACCAGATTGCCGCCCGCACAGGCGTAACCGTGGTCGGCGATTTTCGCCGTCGCGATATGGCCCTCGGCGGCCAGGGCGCGCCGCTGGTGCCGGCCTTTCATCAGGCGCTGCTGGCGCACCCCAGCGAGCGCCGCATGGTGCTCAACATCGGCGGCATCGCCAATCTCTCACTGTTGATTCCCGGTAAGCCGGTGCGCGGTTTCGACACCGGGCCAGGCAATATGCTGATGGACACCTGGATCTGGCGTCAGCAGGGCAAACCCTACGATAAAGACGCCGGCTGGGCAACCCAGGGCAAAGTGATCCTGCCGCTGCTTCAGCAGTTCCTCAGCGATCCTTACTTCGCGGCACCGGCACCGAAAAGCACCGGGCGTGAGTACTTCAACTACGGCTGGCTGGAGCGTCAGCTGGCTGGCTTCCCGGGTCTTGCTGGGGAAAACGTACAGGCCACGCTTACCGAGCTGACCGCGGTTTCCATCAGCGAGCAGGTGCTGCTTAACGGCGGCTGTGAACGCTTGCTGGTGTGCGGCGGCGGCAGCCGAAACCCGCTGCTGATGGCGCGGCTGGCGGCGCTGCTGCCGGGAACCGAAGTAGGGCCCACCGACGAGGCGGGCATCAGCGGCGACGATATGGAAGCGCTGGCCTTTGCCTGGCTCGCCTACCGTACGCTCTCCGGTCTGCCGGGCAACCTGCCGTCGGTGACCGGTGCCAGCGGACCGAGCGTGCTCGGGGCCATCTATCCCGCCAACCCGCTCAACAATCAGAGTTAGCCGAGATTCACGTTCCGCCTGAGCCGCTAGACTGTCCCGCAGCAAGGAGGGGGTAACCCCCTCCCTCATAAGAAAAGATCAGGACATGTCGATGAAAAAACTGCTAATTCTCTTACTTCCCGCGCTACTGGGCGGCTGTAGCTACTACAACGCGTTGGTTGAACGCATGAACACCGATACGCTGGAGTACCAGTGCGATGAAAAACCGCTGACCGTGAAGCTCAGTAACCCGCGCCAGGAAGCCAGCATGATCCTCGACAACGAGCCGCGCGTGCTGAAGCAGGGGCTGTCGGCTTCCGGTGCTCGCTACACCGACGGCGTCTACGTGTTCTGGTCGAAGGGCGATAGCGCCACAGTCTATAAACGCGATCGTATCATCCTGAATAACTGCCAGTTACCCGCGGTCGAGCGTTGAGATTTTGACAGGTGGAGCGCACAATAGCTCCACCCATCCCTTGCTCAACGTCACGCCATGTCTGATAACGACGCACTTCATCACATCGCGCACCTGCGCCGCGAGTACACCAAAGGCGGTCTACGCCGCACCGATCTCTCCCCCGAGCCGCTTCCGCTGTTTGAGCGCTGGCTGGCCCAGGCCTGTGAGGCCCGGCTTGCCGATCCCACGGCAATGGTGGTCGCGACGGTGGATGCCGAAGGGCAGCCCTACCAGCGCATCGTATTGCTCAAGCACTATGACGAAAAAGGCATGGTGTTTTATACCAACCTTGGCAGCCGCAAGGCGCAGCACCTCGAACACAATCCGCGCATCAGCCTGCTGTTCCCCTGGCATATGCTGGAGCGTCAGGTGATGGTCACCGGCAAGGTGGAACGGCTCTCAACGCTGGAAGTGGTGAAATATTTTCACAGCCGCCCGCGCGACAGCCAGATCGGTGCCTGGGTGTCGCAGCAGTCGAGCCGTATTTCGGCGCGCGGCATTCTGGAGAGCAAGTTCCTTGAGCTGAAGCAGAAGTTCCAGCAGGGCGACGTGCCGCTGCCGAGTTTCTGGGGCGGATTCCGCGTCAGCATCGAGCAGATGGAGTTCTGGCAGGGCGGGGAACACCGTCTCCATGACCGCTTTTTATACCAGCGCGACGGAGCGGCATGGAAAATTGACCGTCTCGCGCCCTGAACCCTGATTTTCTTGTGTGAAGCGCTGGTACTCCGGGTGTCAGCGCTTTATTCTATGGCTCGCTAAATTTTCTTTCGCACTCGCGAAAAAGTCGTGTACCGGCAAAGGTGCAATCGTAGATACATGGAGATTTTGATGGCGAGCAGTAACTTGATTAAACAACTGCAAGAGCGGGGCCTTGTGGCTCAGGTAACGGACGAGGAAGCGTTAGCAGAGCGACTGGCGCAAGGCCCGATCGCGCTCTATTGCGGCTTCGATCCTACCGCCGACAGCTTGCATTTGGGGCATCTGGTTCCATTGTTATGCCTGAAACGCTTCCAGGAAGCCGGGCACAAGCCGGTGGCGCTGGTCGGCGGCGCAACCGGTCTGATTGGCGACCCGAGCTTTAAAGCCGTTGAGCGTAAGCTGAATACCCAGGACACGGTCCACGAGTGGGTGGAGAAGATTCGTCGTCAGGTTGCACCTTTCCTTGATTTTGACTGCGGCGATAACGCAGCGGTTGCGGCGAACAACTACGACTGGTTCGGCAGCATGAACGTGCTGACCTTCCTGCGCGATATCGGTAAGCACTTCTCGGTCAACCAGATGATCAACAAAGAAGCGGTGAAGCAGCGTCTGAACCGTGACGATGTCGGCATCTCCTTTACCGAATTCTCCTACAACCTGCTGCAGGGTTACGACTTCGCCTGCCTGAACGAAAAATACGGCGTGGCGCTGCAGATCGGCGGTTCCGACCAGTGGGGCAACATCACCTCCGGTATCGACCTGACCCGCCGTCTGCATCAGAACCAGGTGTTCGGCCTGACGGTTCCGCTGATCACCAAAGCGGACGGCACTAAATTCGGTAAAACCGAAGGCGGCGCGGTATGGCTCGATCCGAAGAAGACCTCGCCGTACAAGTTCTACCAGTTCTGGATCAACACCGCTGATGCAGACGTTTACCGTTTCCTGAAATTCTTCACCTTTATGGACATCGCCGAGATCAACGCGCTGGAAGAAGAAGACAAGAACAGCGGTAAAGCGCCGCGGGCCCAGTATGTGCTGGCCGAGCTGGTGACCCGTCTGGTGCATGGCGAAGAGGGGCTGACCGCGGCGAAGCGCATCACGGCAAGCCTGTTTAACGGCACCCTGAGCGACCTGAGCGAAGCTGATTTCGAACAGCTGGCGCAGGATGGCGTGCCGATGGTCGAGATGGAAAAAGGCGCGGACCTCCAGCAGGCGCTGGTGGACGCTGAGCTGCAGCCGTCCCGTGGCCAGGCGCGTAAAACCATCGCCTCTAACGCGGTCACCATCAACGGTGAGAAGCAGTCTGACCCGGAATACACCTTTACCGACGCTGACCGCCTGTTCGGTCGCTATACGCTGCTGCGTCGCGGCAAGAAAAACTACTGCCTGGTTTGCTGGAAGTAATCGCAACCGGCAAGGGGCGTGGGAGACCACGCCCCTTATTTTTGGCAATGAAATGAGTCCGGGTAACACAACACAATGAAGAATATTCTCGCCATCCAGTCCCACGTGGTGTTCGGTCATGCCGGCAACAGTGCGGCTGAATTCCCCATGCGTCGCCTCGGGGCGAACGTCTGGCCGCTCAATACCGTGCAGTTCTCCAACCACACCCAGTACGGCCAGTGGACCGGCACCGTAATGCCGCCGTCGCACCTGAGCGAGATCGTGCAGGGCATCGCCAACATCGGGCAACTGGCGCGCTGTGATGCGGTCCTGAGCGGGTATCTGGGGTCGGCGGAGCAGGGCGAGCATATTCTGGGCATTGTGCGTCAGGTGAAAGCTGCCAATCCGCAGGCGCGTTATTTTTGCGATCCGGTGATGGGTCACCCTGAAAAGGGCTGTATCGTCGCGCCGGGCGTGGCGGAGTTTCACACCCGCTATGCCATGCCGGCGAGCGATATCATCGCCCCGAACCTGCTGGAGCTGGAGATCCTGACCGGCCACGGCGTCAATAACGTGAATGAAGCGGTAAGCGCCGCCCGGGAGCTGATCGCTCAGGGGCCGGAGATTGTGCTGGTGAAGCATCTGGCGCGGGCTGGCTACCAGACCGATCGCTTTGAGATGCTGCTGGTCACCGCTGAGGAAGCCTGGCACATCAGCCGTCCGCTGGTGGATTTCGGTGCCCGTCAGCCGGTGGGCGTCGGCGATGTCACCAGCGGTCTGCTGCTGGTGAAGCTGCTGCAGGGTGCAGCCCTGCGCGACGCGCTGGAGCACGTGACGGCGGCGGTGTACGACATCATGGTAGTGACCAAACGCATGGAAGAATATGAACTGCAGGTGGTGGCGGCCCAGGACGGAATAGCCAAACCGGAACACTACTTCAGCGCGGTAAAACTCTGACGCGTGACGAATGACGTGAAACGGGCAGCCAGCGGCTGCCCTTTTTTATTATCCGCGTTCGGCAGCGAGGGCAGCGGCAACCGCCGGGCGGGCCTCAACACGGGCCATGTATGCGGTAATATTGCTGTAGCCGTCGAGATTCAGGCCAACGTGCGGCGCCCAGCGCAGCACGGTAAACAGGTAGGCATCGGCCACGCTGAAGCGCGTTCCGACAAGCCACTGCTTCCCTTCCAGGCTCTCATTGATATACGCCAGTTTTTTCTCCAGCAGGGCGCGGGCCACCGGCTTGTAATCCTCCGGCGTATCCGGGCGGAACAGCGGCGTAAAGCCTTTGTGGAACTCGGTAGCGATGTAAGTGAGCCACTCCAGCGCCTGATAACGGGTGATGCTGCCCGTGGGCGCCAGCAGCTGGCGATCGGGAACGGTATCCGCCAGGTACTGCACAATCGCCAGCCCCTCGGTGAGCAGCGTGCCGTCATCGAGCTGCAGCGCCGGTACCTGGCCCTTCGGGTTGATGGCAAAGTAGTCCTCGCCGTTCTCCAGGCGTTTGGTCATCAGATCCACTTTAACCAGCGTGAAGTCCACGCCGGCCTCGCGCAACACGATATGCGGCGAGAACGAACAGGCGCCGGGTTTATAGAACAGTTTCATCAGTCACTCTCCTTGGGTTAGCTGTCGTCGTATGGTAGGGCTATCACGGATAAAAAAAAACCACTAACCCGAAGGTTAGTGGTTTAACCCAGACGTTTCCCGTTAACGTCAGGCTTTCGCCGCTTCGCTGCGGGTATCCGCCTCGTCGTCCTGGGTCATACGGTTCAGCTTCGGTGCGGTGAGCATCATCAGCACGGCAATCACCGCGGTGGCGATACCAATCTGCATGAAGACGCGGCCGTACACTTCCAGCGACATCAGCGGGTCGGTGACGTTTTCCGGCACCGCCATCAGGTTAGCAACGCGACCGGCAATGATCGCTGCGCCAGCGGTGGTCAGGAACCAGCTACCCATGATGAAGCCCATCAGACGCTGCGGCACCAGCTGTGCCACCATCGCCAGGCCCAGACCGGAGATCATCAGCTCACCGATACTCTGCAGGGCGTAGCTCAGGATCAGCCAGTTAACGGAGACGATACCGGCGTCGTTAGCAAACTTCGCACCCAGCGGCAGCACCAGGAAGGCACCGGAACACAGCAGCATACCGAAGGCAAACTTGTGCGGCATCGGCAGACGGTCGCCCATCTTGTTATAGATAGCGGCCAGAATCGGGCTACCCACCATGATCCAGAACGGGTTCAGCGCCTGGAACTGCTCCGGCTGGAACGTCAGGCCGAGGATCTCGTGCTCAACGTTGCGGATAGCGAAGAAGTTCAGGGAGGTCGGCATCTGCTGATACAGCACGAAGAAGACAATTGCCTGCAGCATCAGGATAAACGCGACGATCATTTTACGACGCGCTGCACCCTGCATCGCGAACGCTTCTTTAGCGAAGATAATGATGATACCCAGCGCTACCACGCCCAGCACCATACGGGCGATACCCTGGTTATGCAGCAGCCAGGTGGCGATGGCGATCAGCACCACGATACCGGCGATAGTGGCGATGAGCTTGCCAAAGTTGATCGGCTCAAAGTCCGGTTTAGAACCGTAATTTTTCACCCACTTCTTGCAGAACATGAAGTTCACCAGGGTGATCAGCATGCCGACAAAGCTCAGCGAGAACGCCACGCTCCAGCCGAATTTATCCGCCAGCCACGGGGTCGCCAGCATTGAGAAGAAGGAACCGATGTTGATCGCCATGTAGTACATGGTGAACGCCCCATCCAGACGCGGGTCATCTTTCTCGTAGCAGGTAGAGAGCAGGGAGGAGGGGTTGGCTTTAAACAGGCCGTTACCCACCGCGATGGTGGCCATACCGAAGTACACGATGGCAGCATCGTGACCGGAGTAGGCGACCAGCGCGTAGCCGATTGCCAGCACGATGGTGCCGAGCACAATCACGCGTTTGGTGCCGAGGACTTTATCACCCAGCCACCCGCCAATGGCCACCAGACCATAGACCAGCGCGCTGAAGGAGGAGAAGAGCGTAATGGAATCCGCTTCGGACATACCCAGCATTTTGACCAGGTAGACGGCCATGATGCCTTGCAGGCCGTAAAAGCCGAAACGCTCCCACAGTTCGATGGAGAAAATCAGATAGAACGATTTTGGTTGTTTGAAAGCGTTAAGACTCACGCTTTGTGCTGGTTTCTTGTTTGCAGTCGACACATATACCTCTTTTTTTACATCCCGTAGTAACGGGGGTGCTGACAGCGTGATGCCGTTTCGGCAGCCGCTGTTTTTGTTATATAGGGAGGGAAACGGCGGGTAATGTTCACTATCCAGGGCCATCAGGCAAGGCTTTTGTAATAATCTGTTACATATAACCCACGCGGAATAATGCTCGGAATCTGAATTTGTTATCGAGGGTTAAATTTTATGGTAAGGGAAACGGCAGTTTTTTCCTCTGTCTGAAGGGATTTTCTGGTAGCTCGCGGTGAGATGTGCTGGATGCGTGCGCAGGATTTGGTGATATTGATTGGCTGGCTAACTAAATCTGGTCATATATATGGTTTACTGGCGAAATTACTCCGGGATTCAGGCACGTAAACTGCATAATTACTCACCGCTCTTAACACCATGTTATCAAAGTGATCGCCGTCACAAATTTATAGAAAATTCCAGTCGAAAAAAAATGATTAACCTGCAGGGGTGGTATTGACCAGTCGATAACAAGGGGTTTTGCGTTGCCGTCGGGATTATCAGCCAGTAACCAACCGGAATAGCGTAACCATGTATTTCCTGTGGGCATGAATGCTTACGCAACAATTTAGACGGTGAATACCGATGCCCATCGGGCATCGGTATTACTCAGCGTAGACCTTCTCTTTATATTCGCACAGGTCTTCAATCAGGCAGGAGCCGCAGCGCGGTTTGCGGGCAATACAGGTGTAGCGGCCGTGCAGGATCAGCCAGTGGTGGCAGTCCACTTTGAATTCGGCCGGCACCACCTTCAGCAGTTTCTCTTCCACCTGCTCGACGTTCTTACCCGGCGCAAAGTTGGTACGGTTGCAGACGCGGAAGATATGGGTATCCACCGCGATAGTGGGCCAGCCGAAGGCGGTATTGAGCACCACATTAGCGGTTTTACGGCCAACGCCGGGCAGCGCCTCAAGCGCGGCGCGATCTTCCGGCACCTCGCCGCCGTGCTGTTCCAGCAGAATGCGGCAGGTTTTAATCACGTTCTCCGCCTTGCTGTTAAACAGGCCGATGGTTTTGATATACGTCTTTACGCCATCAACGCCCAGCGCCAGCATCGCCGCCGGGGTATTCGCCACCGGATAGAGCAGGGCGGTGGCCTTGTTGACGCTGACGTCGGTGGCCTGGGCCGAAAGCAGTACGGCAATCAGCAGCTCAAAAGGTGAGCTGAAGTTAAGCTCGGTGGTGGGGTGAGGATTGTTGTCACGCAGGCGCGTCAGGATCTCGCGCCGTTTAATATTGTTCATGAGGCTTTCTCAGGGCTTCCCTGTACTACAGGCTGCACCGCCGCCCGTTTCGCTTTTTTCTTCTCGTCGATCAGGTACTTGATCGCCAGCAGCATCCCGAGGCCGATAAATGCCCCCGGCGGCAGCATCGCCAGCAGGAACGGGGTATCGGTGTGGAACACTTCAATACGCAGAGACTTCGCCCAGCCGCCCAGCAAACCCTCTGCACCATCAAACAGCGTGCCGTTGCCGAGAATTTCACGCAGGGAACCCAGCACGAACATGGTGCAGGTTGCCCCCATGCCGATGGCGAAGCCGTCCAGCGCGGAGAGGAACGGCCCGTTGCGGGCGGCGAAGGCTTCCGCACGTCCCACCACGATACAGTTGGTGACGATCAGCGGAATGAAGATGCCGAGGGACTGGTACAGGCCGAATGCGTAAGCATTAATAAGCATCTGCACAATACTCACCACCGCAGCGATGATCATTACGTAGATAGGAATACGAATGCTTTCCGGCATCCACTGGCGGAACAGGGAAATGGAGAAGTTAGTCAGGGTCAGCACCAGCGTGGTCGCCAGCCCCAGACCGAGGGCATTGGTGGCGGTGGAGGTCACCGCCAGCAGCGGACACATCCCCAGCAGCTGCACCAGCGCCGAGTTGTTCTTCCATAGCCCCTGAACAAAGATCTCTTTAATCTGATTCATGATTACTCCTCGCAGGCCGGCAGACGATCGAGCTGGTCCGGCAGAGTTTGCGCATAGAGACCGGCCCGTTTCACCGCATTAACTACCGCGCGTGGCGTGATGGTCGCTCCGGTAAACTGGTCAAACTGACCGCCGTCTTTTTTAACCGCAAAGCTGGCGTCATCGCTGCCCTGAATACGTTTCCCGTTGAACGAGAGGATCCAGTCGCTCAGGCGCAGCTCAATTTTATCGCCGAGGCCCGGGGTTTCGTGGTGTTCGGTGACGCGCGTGCCCTGCACGGTGCCGCTAAAATCCGCGCCAACCAGCAGCTGAATGGCACCGGAGTAGCCGTCGGGCGCGGTCGCTTCCATCACCACGCCGGTCGGCTTATCGCCCTGACGCGCGACATAAATACGATGGCTGCCGCTACCGAGCTGCATGTCGTTAACCACAAAGCAGCTGCCCTGTAGGTCATTGTCGTACAGGTCGGCGGGCATCACCTGGTCAAACAGCGCTTTTTGCTGCTCTGCGGCCTGGCCAGCGATGGTGGTGCGGGTCAGCTCGTTTACCAGCGCGGTGAGTCCGGTGGTAACGGCGGCAAATACCGCCAGGGTCACGCCATGTTTCTGTATCGCTTTCAGCATGTCCATATTAACGGTGTCCGTAAACGCGCGGACGCGTGTAGTAGTCGATCAGCGGCACGGTGATGTTCGCCAGCAGTACGGCAAACGCCACGCCATCCGGGTAGCCGCCGAAGCTGCGGATCAGCCACACCAGCAGACCCGCCAGCGCGCCAAACAGCAGACGCCCTTTGTTGGTGGTCGAGGCGGTAACCGGATCGGTAAGGATAAAGAACGCGCCCAGCATCGTCGCCCCGGAGAACAGATGCACCAGCGGCGAGGCCAGCGATTCCGGCGCAAACACCCAGCCGAGGGTGGCGCAGAGGCCCAGCGACAGCAGGAAGCTCACCGGAATATGCCAGCGGATAGTGTTTTTCCAGATCATAAACAGGCCGCCGAGCAGGAAGGCGGCGTTAACCCACTGCCAGCCAACCCCTGCCAGCACGCCGCGATAGATCGGCATCTCCATCACCGCATCGGCGCTGTGGCCAGCCCGCAGCCCGGTTTTGAAGGTGTCGAGCGGGGTAGCCTGGCTGATGCCATCGACACCAAGACGCAGGGTATCGGCATTCAGCCCGCCGGCGGTATGGCCGGTAAAGATCACGTTCAGGGTATCGATAAAGCCCGGTGCCGCCGCGGCAATCTCCTGCGGCGGCAGCCAGCTGGTCATCTGCACCGGGAAGGAGATCAGCAGCACGACGTAGCCGATCATCGCCGGGTTAAACGGGTTATGGCCGAGACCGCCGTAAAGCTGCTTGGCGATAATCACCGCGAACACCGTGCCGAGGACGATCATCCACCAGGGCGCAAGCGGCGGCAGACTGATGCCGAGCAGCAACCCGGTGAGCATAGCCGAGTTATCCCGCAACTGGGCGGTTACGTTCTGCTTGCGCAGACGCACCACCAGCGCTTCGGCCAGCACGGCGGCGATGATAGCGAGGCCGGTCTGAACCAGCGTACCCCAGCCAAAATAGAACCACTGCACCGCGATGCCCGGCAGGGCGGCGAGGCTGACCAGCAGCATAATACGCGCGGTCTGGCGCTGATTATGGGTATAGGGCGAACTTGCGATTCTGAAAACCATTTATTCCTCGTTAACGACCTTCTGTGCAGCTTTACGCGCCTGAACCCTGGCAATAGCGGCAGCGACCGCCGCCTTACGAGGATCGTCTGAATCTTCTTCTGCCGCTTCGTTGGCCGCTTGTGCTGCCTTACGCGCTTTAGCACGGGCGATGGCGGCTTCTACTGCGGCTTTGCGCGGATCTTCGGCTTCCACCTGGGAGATCACCGAGGCCTCGGGTTCCTGCGGGGCCGCATCGCTTGCCGTCCGGGCCGCCTCGGCCGCTTTTCGGGCTTTGGCGCGGGCAATGGCGGCTTCCACCGCGGCTTTACGCGGATCGACCGCCTCAACATTCGGCGCTTCCGGCTCAGCGGCGGCGGTTTCTGCCGCGGCTTCAGCGGCCTGAGCGGCTTTACGCGCTTTGGCGCGGGCGATGGCGGCTTCAACCGCCGCTTTGCGCGGGTCAACGTCCTGAGACGGTTCAGCTTCAGCCGCTTCCGCCGCCTGGGCTGCTTTACGCGCTTTGGCACGGGCGATGGCGGCTTCCACCGCGGCTTTACGCGGATCGGCCGCCTCAGTGGCGTCAGGGGTTACCGCATCGGCAACGCTCTCTTCCGCCTGGGCTGCTTTACGCGCTTTGGCACGGGCGATGGCGGCTTCCACCGCGGCTTTACGCGGATCGACAGTCTCAGTGGCGTCAGGGGTTAGCGCATCGGCAACGCTCTCTTCCGCCTGGGCTGCTTTACGGGCTTTGGCACGGGCGATAGCGGCTTCCACCGCGGCTTTACGCGGATCGGCCGCCTCAGTGGCGTCAGGGGTTACCGCATCGGCAACGCTCTCTTCCGCCTGGGCTGCTTTACGCGCTTTGGCACGGGCGATAGCGGCTTCCACTGCCGCTTTACGCGGATCGGCCGCCTCAGCGGTCTCCGGCTGTGTTTTTTCTGCCTGACGGGCGCGGGCCTGCGCTTTGCGCGCCTCACGCGCGGCGATAACCGCGCTGTTATCCGGCGTTTCACCGGCAACAACGTTCACCGGTTCGGCAGCGGCGGCCTGTTTTTCACGCACCCGGGCCAGCGCGGCGTTGATCGCCTCTTTATCTTCGCTGCCAGGCTGCACCGCCGCTTTTTTATGGCGTTCGGCGCGAGCCAGCTTGTCGCGCTCCAGACGCGCCTGACGGGCTTCAAAGCGCGCTTTCGCTTCCGCGGCGCGACGCTCTTCCTCCGCGATGGCGCGAATTTCTGCTTTTTCCTGACGGAAATACTGCACCAGCGGAATGTTGCTTGGGCAGACCCAGGCGCAGGCACCGCACTCAATGCAGTCCGCCAGGTTATGGGCCGTGGCCTTGTCGTGCTGCTGGCCTTTGCTGAACCAGTAAAGCTGCTGCGGCAGCAGGTCCGCCGGACAGGCATCGGCGCAGGCGCTGCAGCGGATACAGCCTTTCTCTTCAGGCGTGTCGCCCATCTCGCTGGCGGAAGGGGCCAGCAGGCAGTTGGTGATTTTCACCACCGGCACGTCGAGCCACGGCAGGGTGAAGCCCATCAGCGGGCCGCCCATGATCACCAGCTGTTCACTGGTGGGAATAAAGCCGGCGTTTTCCAGCAGGTGACGCACCGGGGTGCCGAGGCGCGCCCAGACGTTGCCCGGACGGCCCACGGCCTCGCCGGTCAGCGTCACCACGCGTTCGGTCAGCGGTTCACCGTCGATCACCGCGCGCTTTACCGCATAGGCGGTGCCGACGTTCTGCATCAGCACGCCGATATCCGATGAACGGCCGCCGTGCGGCACCTGTTTACCGGTCAGGATCTGCGTCAGCTGCTTCGCGCCGCCGGACGGATATTTGGTCGGGATCACGCGTAGCTTGATGCGGTATTCATCCGCCAGAACCGCGCGCAGCATCGAGATGGCCTGCGGCTTGTTATCTTCAATACCGATCAGCACTTCACGCGGCTGCAGGATGTGGGCGAGGATGCGAATGCCTTCCACTACCTGTGCGGCGCAGTCCTGCATCAGACGGTCATCAGCGGTGATATAGGGTTCGCATTCCGCGGCGTTGATGATCAGGGTGTCAATCTTATCGCCGCCGCCCGCCAGTTTATTGCCGGTGGGGAAGCCGGCACCGCCCAGCCCGGCCACGCCGAACTGGTGAATACGGGCGATCAGCTCCTCGCGGCTGCGGCACTGATAGTCCTGCCAGCCGTCGCGCTCGATCCAGCGGTCTTCGCCATCGGCATCAATAATGACTGACAGCTCGGCCAGCGCCGACGGGTGCGCGGTGGAGTGGGGCGCAATCGCCGTAACGATACCGGACGTCGGCGCATGCACCGGAAGCATCCGTCCACGGCCGCGGGTCAGCG
Organism: Siccibacter colletis; assembly: GCF_000696575.1. Classification (GTDB taxonomy): domain Bacteria; phylum Pseudomonadota; class Gammaproteobacteria; order Enterobacterales; family Enterobacteriaceae; genus Siccibacter; species Siccibacter colletis. Next base: position 97,470 of record NZ_JMSQ01000009.1, read on the forward strand.
GCTGGCCGCGCAGGACGCGATCGCCCGCGGCGACCGCCAGCTCGCCTTCGGCACCGATATGCTGCTTCAGCGGGATAACAAAACGCCCCGGCAGAGGAACCTGACGCAGCGGCGTACCGTTAGACTGGGTTTTCATCTCCGGAGGATGGATGCCGCCGTGAAAATCCCAGACTTTGTCTTTGCGGAAAGCGGAAAATAACTTAAGCATGTTGTTCCACTGGAATATTGCGGACAGGAATGGTGTGCAGATCCCACTTCCAGTTATCCGTAGTGGCTGCAGCCGGACGCAGCTCGATACAGGCGGTTGGGCAGGGATCGACACACAGGTTGCAGCCGGTGCAGAGATCGCTGACCACGGTATGCATCGCGCGCGTCGCGCCGACGATGGCATCCACCGGACAGGCCTGAATACATTTGGTGCAGCCGATGCAGTTGGGTTCGTCGATCACCGCCAGCATGCGCACCGGCTCTGCGGCCTGGGCATCTTCGCCAATCGGCTGCGGGTCAACGTTTAACAGCGTGGCGATTTTCAGCATCACCGCTTCGCCGCCGGGGGCGCAGCGGTTAATATTTTCACCCTGGTTGCCGACGGCTTCGGCGTAAGGGCGACAGCCGGGGTAGCCGCACTGCCCGCACTGACTTTGCGGCAGGATGTCATCGATACGGTCAACGATCGGATCTTCATCGGCAGCAAAGCGGCGCGAGGCGAAGCCGAGGATCATGCCGAACAGCAGTCCCAGCACGCTGACGGCGGCAATCGCAATCCAGACAGCACTCATTACGCTTTCACCAGCCCGCTAAAGCCCATGAAGGCCAGCGACATCAGCCCGGCGGTGATAAGCGCAATGGCGTTACCGCGAAACGGTGCCGGCACGTCGGCCACGGCCAGACGCTCGCGGATGGCGGCAAACAGCACCATCACCAGCGAGAAGCCAACGGCAGCGGCAAAACCGTACAGCGCCGACTGCAGGAAGTTGTGGCCAAGGTTGATGTTGAGCAGCGCCACGCCAAGCACCGCGCAATTGGTGGTGATAAGCGGCAGGAAGATGCCCAGCAGGCGATAGAGCGCCGGACTGGTTTTACGCACCACCATCTCGGTGAACTGCACCACCACGGCGATGACCAGAATAAAGGAGAGGGTGCGCAGGTAAATGAGATCCAGCGGGATGAGGATCCAGGTGTCAATAAGCCAGGCGCTGATCGACGCCAGCGTCATCACAAAGGTGGTGGCCAGTCCCATTCCGATGGCGCTTTCGAGCTTTTTCGATACGCCCATAAACGGACACAGGCCAAGAAACTTCACCAATACGAAGTTATTGACCAGCACCGTACCAACAAAAAGAAGCAGATAATCAGCCATTTTTCGACCTGAAACAAAAGCAGCCGCATATTATCGGTCATCCGACCGAATGCGACAACGTAGTATCCGTAGGGTTATTTACGGGTTAACGAAGGTGTTTTTTACGCGCTGGGCGTAGCGGAAATAGGGCGCCATCAGCGCCGCAGCCAGCAGAGGTAAAATAAGCTGACTCACCGCAATCTCATCGTTAACCGGCGAAAAGGCAAAAGATTTGAGCGCCAGCAGCACGCAAACCAGCAGCCAGATAATGTAGTGCTTGCGCACCAGCGCGCGGCGCTTAAAGAACGCCACGCTCAGCCACAGGGTGTAGATCCACACGGCCACTGCGGTGGCCATCGACAGATACCACAGCACGACATTTTGTGTGCTCAGTTCGCTTAACATCTGATGCGCGCGCGGCGAAATAATCGCCATAAACCAGACGACCAGGCCGAGCGAGGTGCTGAGGAGCGTTAATAAGAGCCAGGCGAGAGGGGCCAGCAGCCAGCCTCCGATACGCGTTGTCGGCGTGGTAGACATACAGCCTCCTCAGGAATTTCACGGCGCGCAAACGAATTAAGAGCGCAGGAATTATAAAGAAATTCTCAGTAATTGCTACTGTTGCACAGGGCTCACTGCACGTATCGCCAAACGGATTTGGGTACCTCGCCGATGTTGAACAGTTTGCCGCCGGAAACCAGTTCGGCACGGCGGTGATCGGCGGCGCGATACATATTAATAATCTCCTGATTATCGGTCAGGGAATAATTAAGATGATCAAAAAGCTTTTCCAGGCTGTCGAGCGTGCTAATTTTGCGAAACTTTAATAAATAGTCCTGCACCGTCATCGGTAAATATTCCTTAATGAGAAGCCAGCCAGCGTAGCTGAATTAACGTTAATGAATAATAAACTGAAAGCGGAAAAGGCTGGATAAATAACCACGGGGGAATAAGACTTTAAGAGTAATCCTGCGTTCAGAGGGCCAGGCACCGCACGATACCTGACCCGATGCGATTAACGTTGCTCGCCGTTGCTGCTGATAACCTTCTGATACCACCAGAAACTTTTCTTCCGTTTCCGGTTGAGATTGTCGTTATGATCGACATACACAAAGCCGTACTGTTTTTGATAACCGTTCAGCCAGCTTAATAAATCAATGAAGGACCAGGGATAATAGCCGCGTACGTCCGCACCCTGAGCAATGGCGCTTTCCATGGCGTCAATATGCATGCGCAAATAATCGATGCGCGCATCGTCCACCACCTCGCCATCAATAATCGGGTCTTTTGCCCCCAGGCCGTTTTCGGTGATGTAGATCGGAATATCACCGTAGCGGGCTTTCACCTGCATAATGCCGTCGGTCAGTCCCTGCGGCCAGATCTCCCAGTCCCAGTCGGTATAGACCCCCTGTGGATTACGCACAAACTTATACAGCCCCTTGAAGCCGAACTGGTGTCCGCTGTTGCGCTCCCCGCTGTGGTTGGCTTTCAGGCTGGTTGCATCCGGGTTGGCTGCCACGGTTTCCCGCTTGTAGTAGTTCAGGCCGATAAAGTCACAGATATTCTCTTTCAGCAGCGCTTCATCTCCCGGGGCATAGCGTGGCACGCCCCACAGTGCCTGGGTCTGCGTCACGAGTTGCGCCGGGTATTCGCCCTTAAGCACCGGATCGTAAAGCCAGTGGGTGTAGATGGCATCGGCCAGGTCTTTCGCTGCCACATCTTCCGGCTTGTCGGTCAGCGCCGTATGGGGTTGCAGCACGTTGACGAAACCGATCTGCCCCTTAATGCCGCTTTTACGAAACGCGTTGACCGCCAGGGCATGGGCGACAAACACGTGATGGCAGGCCTGTATTGCGCGGGCAGGATCTTGTACCGCCGGGGGATGGCTGCCGGTGATATAGCCGTGGCCAATGAATACCACGGTTTCGTTAAACGTCGCCCAGAGCTTCACCCTGGAGCCAAAGCGGTCATAGCAGAGCTGCGCATATTCCAGGAACGCCTCGGCGGTGGAGCGCGCTTCCCAGCCGCCTTCATCCTGTAGCGCCTGGGGCAGATCCCAGTGATACAGCGTAATCATCGGCTCAATGTTGTGCTCCAGCAGGGCATCAATCAGATCGCTGTAAAACTGCACGCCGGCTTCGTTAACCGCGCCGCGCCCGGTAGGCAGGAGGCGCGGCCAGGCAATGGAGAAGCGGTAGCTCTGCATCCCCATCTCCGCCATCAGCGCCACGTCCTCGCGGAAGCGATGGTAGTGATCGACGGCGATATCGCCGTTAGTGCCTTGCCATGTGGTACCCGGCAGGTGGGAAAACACATCCCAGATCGACGGGCCTTTGCCGTCGGCATCATGTCCGCCTTCAACCTGATACGCTGCGCTGGCCGCACCCCAGAGAAAATCCTGTGGAAATCCTGACATCGGTAACTCCTTGCGTAGTGGTGATGTCATCGAGTGTAGGCAACGGCTTTTTCACGCTGCAACCGGTTTCGGTAACCGGTTGCAGCGTTGCGATCGCGATCACTTTTCCGCTTTCATGTGAAACCCGGCGCGGTAACGATACGGTAATAATCTGTTGAGACATCAGTGGGATTGGTGTGAAATGACAGCGTCAACTGACCAGAGGAATCTCTATGAGTGATAAAATCCGCGTTGGACTCATCGGCTATGGCTATGCCAGTAAAACCTTCCATGCGGCGCTGATCGCCGGCACGCCGGGCATGGAGCTGGCCGCCATCTCCAGCAGCGATGCGGCAAAGGTTCATGCCGACTGGCCGACCGTGCCGGTGGTATCCGAGCCGAAGCAACTGTTTAACGATCCCAATATCGACCTCATCGTGGTTCCCACCCCCAACGATACCCACTTCCCGCTGGCTAAAGCCGCGCTGGAAGCGGGCAAGCACGTTGTGGTGGATAAACCCTTCACCGTGACGTTGTCACAGGCACGCGAGCTGGACGCGCTGGCTAAAAGCTGCAATCTGGTGCTGTCGGTGTTTCACAACCGCCGCTGGGACAGCGACTTCCTGACGCTGAAAGCGCTGGTGGCAGAGGGCACGCTGGGCGAAGTGAGCTACTTCGAATCCCACTTTGACCGCTTCCGTCCGCAGGTGCGTAACCGCTGGCGCGAGCAGGCTGGGCCGGGCAGCGGCATCTGGTACGATCTGGCTCCGCACCTGCTCGACCAGGCGATTAATCTGTTTGGCCTGCCGGTCAGCCTGTCGGTGGATCTCGCCCAGCTGCGCCCCGGCGCACAGGCGACCGACTACTTCCACGCCGTGCTGAGCTACCCGCAGCGCCGCGTCGTGCTGCACGGCACCATGCTGGCGGCGGCGGAATCGGCGCGCTATATCGTGCACGGCACCCGCGGCAGCTATGTGAAGTTTGGTCTCGACCCGCAGGAGGATCGCCTGAAGGCCGGGGAGCGCCTGCCGCAGAGCGACTGGGGCTACGACATGCGCGATGGCACCCTGACGCTGGCGCAGGGCGAGGAGATGGTGGAGAAAACGCTGCTGACGGTGCCGGGCAACTATCCGGCCTACTATGCGGCAATCCGCGACGCCCTGACCGGCAACGGCGAAAATCCGGTGCCGGCAAGCCAGGCGATTACCATCATGGAGCTGATTGAGCTGGGTATCGAATCGGCGAAGCATCGCGCGACGCTGTCGCTGGCCTGAGTAGCCGCAGTCCTGCCGGGGGCGTGAAAACGCCCCTTTTTTTCGCTCAACCGCCGCTCAACAAACAGAATGTTAATAGCAGGTTATATTTATCATTGCCCCCGACCAGGGCAGAGTAGGCTTTTTTGATATCAACAGGGATACCCTATGCGTTGGCTGCAGCGTCTGAAGATAGACACCTTCTTAGTGATTATGATTGGCGTAGTGATCGTCGCCTCGTTTTTCCCGTGCGAAGGTAGGGTGAAAACGGCCTTTGAATACCTGACGACTTTTGCAATCGGACTGCTGTTCTTTATGCACGGTGCAAAGCTCTCCCGCGAGGCGATTTTTGCCGGGATGGGCCACTGGCGGCTGCATCTGGTGGTGTTTATCAGCACCTTTGCCCTGTTCCCGGCGCTCGGGCTGCTCATGCAGTTTATTCCGCACTCGGTGCTGCCACCGTCGCTCTGGCTCGGCTTTCTGTATCTCTGCGCGCTGCCGGCCACGGTGCAGTCGGCTATCGCGTTCACCTCGGTAGCGAAGGGCAACGTGGCCGCTGCCATCTGCAGTGCCTCGGCATCGAGCATTCTGGGGATTTTCCTCTCGCCGGTGCTGGTCGGGGCGCTGATGCAGGCCCAGCAGGGGGATACCAACACCCTCGATGCCATCGGCAAGATCGTGCTGCAGCTGATGGTGCCGTTTGTGGTGGGGCACCTGTCGCGCCCGCTGATTGGCCGCTGGGTCGATCGTCATAAAAAGCTGATCAACATGACCGACCGCTCGTCGATTCTGCTGGTGGTGTACGTGGCATTCAGTGAAGCGGTAGTGGGCGGGATCTGGCATCAGATCGACGGCGCTGCGCTGATGGTGGTGGTAGGCCTGTCTACGGTCTTGCTGGCGGTGGTGCTGGTGGTGAACACCCTGGCGGCGCGGATGCTGGGCTTTAACACGGCTGATGAGGTGACGATCGTGTTCTGCGGTTCGAAAAAGAGCCTGGCGAACGGCGTGCCGATGGCGAATGTGCTGTTCCCGGCCAGTGCGGTGGGGGTGATGGTGCTACCGCTGATGATTTTCCATCAGATCCAGCTGATGGTCTGTGCGGTACTGGCGCAGCGTTACGCCCGCCGTACCGCAGCGGAAGAGACGGCCCAGGCAAAACCCTGAGCCGTAACGCATCAGGCGCGAACGGACTCGCGCAGCGCCTGTTTCTCCTGCTCGCTTAAAAACGCAATTGTCAGGCCGTTCTGCTGGGCCTGGCGGATTTGCGCCTGGCTCAGTCCGGCCTGCGCGGCAGCCACCTGATACTCGTGAGTGATGTCCACACCCTGAACCGCCGGGTCATCGGTATTGATGGTTGCCAGCACGCCATGCTCAAGGAAGGTTTTCAGCGGATGCTTCTCCAGCGCCGCCACGGTGCTGGTCTGAATATTCGACGTCAGGCAGGACTCAATCCCGATGCGCTGTTCGGCGAGGAAATCCATCAGCGCCGGATCCTCAATCGCCTTCACGCCGTGACCGATACGCTCGGCACCCAGCTCGCGAATCGCCTGCCAGATGCTCTCCGGACCTGCCGCTTCACCGGCATGCACCGTGATACGCCAGCCGGCGTCGCGGGCGCGGTTGAAGTGGGGCAGGAACAGGCTGCCGGGGAAGCCCAGCTCGTCGCCCGCCAGATCGAGCGCGGTGATATGGTCGCGGTGCGCCAGCAGGGCGTCCAGCTCCACCTCGCAGGCGGTTTCCCCGAAGGTACGGCTCATAATGCCGATAAGACGCGCCTGCACGCCAAAATCACGGCAGCCTTCGCGCACCCCGGCAATCACCGCTTCCACCACGCCGTCCACCGGCAGCTGGTGGGTCATCGCCATATAACCCGGCGAGAAGCGCAGTTCGACATAGTGCAGGCCGTGCTGTGCGGCATCTTCGATGTTTTCATACGCCACGCGGCGGCAGGCATCCAGCGACGCCAGCACCTTCACGCCCCAGTCGAGTTTGGCAAGGAAGCTCACCAGATCCGGTTCGTTGGCGGTGACCTGCACGTGCGGGCGCAGGGTTTCAAGGGTGGTAGCGGGCAGGCTCAGATTGAACTGGCGGCCAAGATCGAGAATGGTTTGGGCGCGAATGTTGCCATCGAGGTGGCGGTGCAGGTCGGTTAACGGCAGGGTGGTATCAATCATGGTCGCACTCTTTTTTTAGCTAAAGTGCAGAGCATTATAAAAATAAAGCGGGGGAAAAAGCTACGTTGCGCAACAAAAAGGGGTGTTTCCACCCCGAAGCGTTAGTTAAGTGAGCGAATGGCGGCGATTAAGCGCGCAACCCCGGCTTCCAGCTTCACCCGCGGGCAGCCCACGTTGAGGCGGATAAAGCCGTTGCCTTCTGCGCCGTAGGTGTAACCCGGCATAATGGCGACCTTCTGCTGCTCGATCAGCGCCTGTTGCAGCGCCTTATCGTCAAGACCCAATGGACGCAGATCGATCCACGCCAGATAGGTGGCGGCGGGCGGCTGCCAGTTGAGTTGCGCAAACGCCGCATTCAGGGTCTGCGCAACGTAATCGAGGTTAGCCCGCAGGTAGTCGCGCAGCGCGTCGAGCCAGGGCGATCCGTCACGATAAGCAGCAATATGCGCCACCAGCGCCAGCACCGCCGGTGAAGAAAGGCCATCCTGCCCTTTGAGCGCCGTCAGGTACGCCTCCCGCGCCTGCGGATCGCTGATGAACCCGTAAGCGCCGGTCAGGGCCGGAATGTTAAAGCTCTTGGACGCCGAGGTGACCAGCGCCCAGACGCCGCGCCCGACCGCGCTCCAGGGCGTATGGCTGCCACGCCACACCATGTCCATATGGATTTCATCGCTGATAACCCGCACGCCGTGTCGCTCGCACAGCGCCGCCAGGGTGTCCAGCTCCGGCCGCGTCCAGACTTTACCGGTCGGATTGTGCGGGCTGCACAGCAGCATGATTTTGCACTCCGGCTTCGCCAGCGCCTGCGCCAGCCGGGCCATGTCGCATACCCACTCGCCGTCCTGCTGCTCCAGCGGCAGGCTAATCACGCGGCGCTGATTACCTTCGATGGTTTTGTAGAATGCGTCGTAGGCCGGAGTATGGATCAGCACCCCGTCGCCGGGCTGCGACCACTGGCGGATCAGCTGCGACACGGTGTAGATCACCGACGGGCCATACACCAGCGTTGCCGGGTCGATGGCGGTGGCGAAACGCTGCTGATACCAGTGGGCAATCGCCCCGCTGAAATCGCTGTTATTCCAGCGGCTGTAGCCCAGCACGCCGTGGGTGAGGCGCTGCTGCAGGGCATCCAGCACGCACGGCGCGGTGGGGAAATCCATATCCGAAATGGTGAACGGCAGCAGGTCCGGTGCGCCGAAGCGGTCCGCGACATAATCCCACTGGGTACACCAGGTGCCGTGCCGGTCTACCGGCGTAGAAAAATCAAACATCGTATCGTCCTTAGCGCCTCACGCCTGCACCATGTTCATCAGTGCCGCCATTTCATCTTTTACCGACTGCACCTGCGGTCCAATCACCACCTGCAGGTTATGCTGGTTGAGCTGTACCACGCCGATGGCACGATTGGCTTTCAGCGCCTCGACATCCACGTTCGCCATCTCTTTTACCGACAGACGCAGGCGGGTGATGCAGTTATCGAGAGTAACGATATTCTCCGCGCCGCCGAGTGCCGCGAGAATAGCCGGAACGTTGTACCCGGACTTGCCGACGCTGCCCGCCATTGCGGTTTCAACCTGACGCGCCACTTCCACGTCGCGACCGGGGGTTTTGATATTAAAGCGCAGGATGGCGAAGCGGAAAATGGCGTAGTAGGCCGCAAACCAGACCGCTGCCACCACCGGCACCAGATACCACTTGGTGGCGAGGCCGTGCAGTATACCGAACACCACAAAGTCAATGACGTTGCCGTCGGTGTTGCCGATGGTGACGCCGAGCACGGCCATGATGGTGAAGCCCAGCCCGGTCAGCAGGGCGTGGATCAGATACAGCACCGGGGCGACAAACAGGAACAGGAATTCCAGCGGCTCGGTGGTGCCGCCCACCACGCAAGCAATTACGCCAGAGATGAGCAGCCCTTTAATCTTATGCCGGTTTTCCGGGCGAGCGCAGTGGTACATTGCCAGCGCCGCGCCGGGCAGGCCGCCGAGGAACGCCGGCATTTTGCCCTGCGAGAGGAAGCGCGTCGCGCTCTCGGAGAAGCCGTGTACCGACGGACAGTTAAGCTGCGCCTGGAAAATGGTCAGTGCGCCATTCACGGTTTTACCGCACACTTCCATGGTGCCGCCCGCTTCGGTAAAGCGGATCAGCGCCACCAGAATATGCTGCAGACCGAACGGCAGCAGCAGACGCTCGCCGGTGCCGAAAATCATCGGTCCGAACGCCCCGGCGCTGTTGATCATGCTTCCCAGCGCGGTGATGCCCATAGCAAACACCGGCCAGATTAATGGGATCACCAGCCCCACCAGGCCCATCACCACGCTGGTGATAATGGGAACGAAGCGGGTGCCGCCGAAGAACGCCAGCGCATCCGGCAGACGCACGTTGTGAAAACGCTCGTGCAGCAGCCAGATGATCACCCCGGCGATCACCGCCCCGAGGATGCCGGTATCCACCGACTGAATGCCCAGCACGTTCTGCACGTTATTGGCCTTCAGCACCGCCGCATCGGTGGTGGGCAGAATGCCTTTCATGGTGAGCCAGAAGTTGGTCGCCAGGTTCATCACCGTAAAGCCGACGAAACCGGCAAAGGCCGCGACGCCTTTGTTCTCGCGCGCCAGCCCGAGGGGGATAGCGATGCAGAACATCACCGGCAGGTAGCTGAAGGCGAAGGAGCCGACTTTGCTCATCCACAGGAAAATGGCCTGCAGCACCGGATGACCGAGCGCCGGAAACAGGGTGATGACATCATGGCTGCTCAGCGAACTGCCGATGCCGAGCATGATGCCGCAGAAGGAGAGGAGCGCTACCGGCAGCATGAAGGTTTTGCCCAGCTGCTGGAAGAACTCCCACACGGTGATTCGGGATGCTGCATTAGCCGCCATAAACGACTCCTTGTCCTGAAAGTGAGGTCGGGGATATATCACGCAGCGAGAAGATAAAACGTTTTATCAAACTTTAGTGCGAAACGAATCACATAATCAGGCGATAATAGCGGCTATAAAGATCCCCTATGGGTAAAACGTTTTATCTGAGCGATAAGGGAAGGGAATCGCAGCGATGTCTGTAGCGAAGAAAATCACCATCAACGACGTGGCGCTGGCGGCGGGCGTCTCGGTCAGTACCGTCTCGCTGGTGCTGAGCGGCAAGGGACGCATCTCCCACGCCACCGGTGAGCGGGTAAATGAGGCGATCGAGAAACTGGGCTTTGTGCGCAACCGCCAGGCGGTGTCGCTGCGCGGTGGGCAGAGTGGGGTAATTGGCCTGATGGTGCGCGATCTCAGCTCGCCCTTTTACGCCGAGCTGACCGCCGGCCTCAGCGAAGCGCTGGAAGCCCAGGGGCGGATGCTGTTCCTCACCCAGTGCGGACGCGACGCCGACCAGAGCGAACGCTGCTTCGCCACGCTGCTCTCCCAGGGCGTGGACGGCGTGATTATCGCCGGCGCTGCCGGAGAAGGTGCTTCGCTGCGCGATATGGCGGCGGCGCGTCAGCTTCCGCTGCTGTTTGCCTCGCGGGCCAGCCATCTTGATGAAGCCGATATTATCCGCCCGGACAACATGCAGGCCGCGCAACTGGTGACCGAACATCTTATCCGGCGCGGCCATCAGCGCATCGCCTGGCTGGGGGGACGCAGCTCCTCGCTGACCCGCGCTGAACGGCTGGGTGGCTACTGCGCCACGCTGCTGCAGTACGGCCTGCCGTTTCACAGCGACTGGGTGCTGGAGTGCGAACCGAGCCAGAAACAGGCGGCGGAGGCCATCAGCGATCTGCTGCGGCGCAATCCCACCATCAGCGCGGTGCTGTGCCACAACAGTACCGTGGCGATGGGGGCGTGGTTCGGCCTGATGCGCGGCGGACGCCAGGGCGGGGAAGGCGGGATGGAGAGCTACTACGATCGCCAGGTGGCGCTGGCGGCCTTTGCCGAGGTGCCTGAAGCCGCACTCGACGATCTGCCGGTGACCTGGGTCACCACCCCGGCCCGCGAGATAGGCCACACCCTGGCCGGACGCATGCTGCAGCGGATCAACCAGGAAGAGGATGCGTTGCGCCACCAGATTATTCCCGCCCGGCTGGTGCCCCAGCGCTGAATGCTGCCCCGGCACGTAGGGTGGGTAAGCGTAGCGCACCCACCGTTGAATACTGAATTCCGCCCATAAAAAAGGCCTCCGCAGGGAGGCCTGGTTGTTAGCGCAACATTACTGCGGAGCGATCATCGGCCCGCGCGTTGCCGGTGCCATCGGGGTTTCCAGCTCCGGAGCCGGCGCCTCGCCGCCCATGCCCGGCAGCGTAAATTTCCCGAACAGCGCCTCGACCGGCATCTTGTCGCCGTTGAGGTTCACCTGGCCGTTTGCATATTGCAGGCTGGTGCTGATGACGTTGTCTTTGGTTGACACCAGACGGAACATCTGGCCCGCAGCAGCAGCGCCTTCTACCTGTTTACGCGCCAGCTTTTCAGCCTGATCCTTCTGGTAGCCTTCAAGCTGCGCAACCTGAGTCATAAACTCGGTCGCCATGTCCATCGGGATTGACAGTTTGCCGTCCAGCGATTTCACGTTACGCAGCAGCTCTTCGCCCAGGGATTTCACCGGCTGCTTCAGCTCTTCTTTGTTTTTGAAGAACAGTGACAGGTTCAGCGAGCTTTCGCCTTTGGCATTTTTCCAGCTGAACGGCGCAACGGTGATCACCGGGCCGCTGTCGAGCAGCAGCGGCAGGTTGTTAAGCAGGATCTGGCGGAAGTTCTCCTGATAGGCCTGCGGGTTCTGCATCACTTCCGGCTGCGACAGCAGGGCGTTTGCCTGGGCGTTGTACTGCTGGCTGAACTGATGCCAGGCTTTGCCGTCAACCTGACCGACCTTCAGCGTCAGCTTACCGCTGCCCATGTTCTGGTTCTGCACCTTCAGGCTGTCGAGGGTGTAATCCACCACGCTGTTGAGATGCTTCTTGTCTTCGGCCACTTCGGTTTTCGCCGTCAGCGCCGTGCCTTCGAATACCGCCAGCTCGTTGCCTTCCACCGAAATAGCCAGCTTCTCAAGGTTGAGCTGCTGCTGACCGATGCGCTCGTCAAACGAGGTCAGTTCGGAAGAACCATCGGTTTTCAGGTTGTTGATGCTCATCTGCACGCGCTGACCATATTCGTTGACGCTGTCGATGAGCGCACTGTCGATATTCCCTTTCAACGACATCTCGTTGCTGTCACCGTCCACCGCAACCGTGAACTCCCCGCCGCTGAAGGCGATTTTGTCCTGCTCCTGCTGATAGTTCACCGGCACCAGCGTGATATCAGTAGCGGTAGCCCCCGAGTAGCCGACGCGCGTATCGGCGGTAAACAGCGACTGACCTTTGGTGTGGTCAAACAACGCTTTGGTGGTGGCGTTGTTGGCAAGCGTGGTATTCACCGAGGCCAGCGACGGGATCAGATTAAACTTTTTCAGCTGCGCGAAGGGGAACGGGCCGTGATCGACATCCTCGTTCAGCACCACGGTCTGACCCGGTTTCAGCCACGAACTTTGCGCGCCCTGAACCGGCTTCACGACCAGCTCCAGCTGGCTGCTGAACACGCCGCGATGGTAGTTCTGGTACGCCAGCTCCAGGCCTGACTCCGGCGAGGTGCGCTTCAGTTCGGCGTTGCCCTGCGCGATCATCTCCGCTACGCGGTTCTCGAATTGTTTACCGGTAAACCAGGCCGCGCCCGTCCAGACCACACCCAGGGCGACGATCACGCCCGCTGCAACCAGAGTCTTTTTCATAGTCCTTATCCCTAAAACAGTCGTCCCGGCGGGTAACCCGCCGGGTGAGTTCATCAACGTCTGACAGTGAGCTTAGCAATCCGTGCCAAAAAAATCAGTAGCTTAGTCGATTTTATTAAACACGCGCGCGATGCGTCCGATGCCGCTGACGCTGACCGGCGACTCATGGGCGGCGATAAACGCCGATTCGCCCGGCTTCAGTACCAGCGTAGCATCGCCTTTACGCAGCAGCGCTTCACCTTCGACGCAGAACACAATCGCCGCGCTGGACTGGGCCAGTTCAACAGCCTGGGTGTTCAGGTCGTGCAGGGAGAACGCGAAGTCGTCCACCGGGATCGGGAAATCCAGCTCGCTGCCGCGCTTCACTGCCTGGGTCAGCAGGCTGTCTGCCGCCTTCGGCTCGAACTTCACGTTCGCCACCAGCTCAGGAATATCGATGTACTTCGGCGTCAGGCCGGCGCGCAGCACGTTATCCGAGTTAGCCATCACTTCCAGCGCCACGCCCTGCAGGTAGGCGTGTGGGGTTTCGGCAAACAGGAACATCGCTTCGCCCGGATTGAGTTTCACCACGTTGAGCAGCAGTGGGGAGAACAGGCCGCTGTCGTCCGGGTAAAATTCACTGATGGCGCGAATGGTATCCCAGGGCTCGCCGGTTTTATCGGCCAGCGCCGCTTTCAACACCGCCAGCGCGCGGGATTTCTCATCGCCCTGCATATTCAGCAGGCTGGCGAACAGCTCGCTCAGACGCTGGGCGTTGGGTGCTTCGAGGAAGTGGGCAATGGCGGTATGCGCTCCCGCCACCGGCTGCAGCAGCGAAACGATGTCGTTGAATTCGCGGAAGGCGTTCATCGCCAGGAATGGCGTAAGCGCAAAGACCAGCTCCGGCTTGTGGTTCGGATCTTTATAGTTGCGCTCGGCGGCATCCAGCGGGATACCGGCGGCGTTCTCTTTCGCAAAGCCCGCTTCCGAGGCCTGTTTGTTCGGATGCACCTGAATCGAGAGCGGCTGATCCGCGCACAGCACCTTAAACAGGAACGGCAGCTCGCCGAAGCGCTCGGCGACGCCGCGCCCCAGCAGGGTCTCTTTATCGGCGTCAATCACGTCGCGCAGCAGATGCGTGGCGCCGCTGGCGTCCTGCACTTTTGAGCTGCTCTTCGGGTGCGCGCCCATCCACAGCTCCGCCATCGGCAGCTGTTGCGGGTTGGCGATACCGTAGAGTTCCGTTAACGCAGTTTTACTTCCCCAGCCGTAGTTCTGCACTGAGTTAATGAGTTTTTGCATTATCAAGCCCTGTAGTCATGAGGATGAAATCTGGCGTTATTAAACCAACAAACCCGTTTGAAGTAACCAGCGGCAGTAAAAAGTCGTATTAGTCTCAGTTTTTGTTAAAAAATTGTGTACGATGTGGCGACTCGCTTTTGAAGACGGCACATGGACCATGCGCCAATAACATTCCATATCGAAGCAGTAAGTGAGAGCACAATGTCGAATAAACCCTTTTACTATCAGGAACCCTTTCCGCTCGCGAAGGATGACACCGAATATTACCTGCTGACCCGCGACTACGTTTCCGTCTCCGAATTTGAAGGGCAGGCGGTGCTGAAAGTGGAGCCCCAGGCGTTAACCCTGCTGGCCCAGCACGCCTTCCACGATGCCTCTTTCATGCTGCGCCCGGCGCATCAGCAGCAGGTCGCTGACATTCTTAACGACCCCGAGGCCAGCGAAAACGACAAGTACGTCGCCCTGCAGTTCCTGCGCAACTCCGAGATCGCCGCCCGCGGTATTCTGCCCACCTGCCAGGACACCGGCACCGCCATTATTATGGGTAAGAAGGGGCAGCGCGTCTGGACCGGCGGCGGGGATGAAGCCGCGCTGGCGCACGGCGTGTATAACACCTATATCGAAGACAACCTGCGTTACTCCCAGAACGCCGCGCTGGATATGTATAACGAGGTGAATACCGGCACCAACCTGCCGGCGCAGATCGATCTCTACAGCGTGGACGGCGAGGAGTACAAATTCCTCTGTATCGCCAAAGGTGGCGGCTCGGCCAACAAAACTTATCTCTACCAGGAAACCAAAGCGCTGCTCTCACCGGGCAAGCTGAAAAACTATCTGGTGGAGAAGATGCGCAGCCTCGGTACTGCGGCCTGTCCGCCTTATCATATCGCGTTCGTCATCGGCGGCACCTCGGCGGAAGCCACCCTGAAAACCGTGAAGCTCGCGTCCACGAAATACTATGACGGGCTGCCGACCGAAGGTAACGCCCACGGCCAGGCGTTCCGCGACGTGCAGCTGGAGCAGGAGCTGCTGCAGGAGGCGCGCAATCTCGGCCTCGGTGCGCAGTTTGGCGGTAAATACTTCGCCCACGACGTGCGGGTTATACGCCTGCCGCGCCACGGCGCATCCTGCCCGGTGGGCATGGGCGTCTCCTGCTCGGCAGACCGTAACATCAAGGCCAAAATCAACCGCGACGGCGTCTGGATCGAAAAGCTTGAGAACAACCCCGGCAAATACATCCCGGAAGCGCTGCGTCGTGAAGGTGAGGGCGAAGCGGTACGCATCGACCTGAATCGCCCGATGGCCGAAATTCTGCAGCAGCTGTCGCAGTACCCGGTGTCCACACGCCTGTCGCTCTCCGGCACCATTATCGTGGCGCGCGACATCGCCCACGCGAAGCTGAAAGAGCGCATCGACAGCGGGCAGGGGCTGCCGCAGTACGTTAAGGATCACCCGATCTACTACGCCGGCCCGGCCAAAACCCCGGACGGCTATGCATCTGGCTCCCTCGGCCCGACCACCGCCGGACGTATGGACTCCTACGTTGACCTGCTGCAGTCCCACGGCGGCAGCATGATCATGCTGGCGAAGGGCAACCGCAGTAAGCAGGTCACCGACGCCTGCCACCAGCACGGCGGCTTCTACCTCGGCAGCATCGGCGGCCCGGCAGCGGTGCTGGCGCAGAGCAGCATCAAGAGCCTCGAATGCGTCGAATACCCGGAGCTGGGTATGGAGGCGATCTGGAAAATTGAAGTAGAAGACTTCCCGGCGTTCATCCTCGTGGATGACAAAGGCAACGACTTCTTCCAGCAGATCCAGTCCTCGGCCTGCGCCACCTGCGTTAAATAAGCCAGCCGCCCTCCGGGGCAGTTTTTTTTAAGTGGCGCGTAAACGCACAAAGCCGCAATCAGTTCGCTTTTCATCATCCATACTGATAACCGCAATTGAGCAGCGTCGGACCCGATAACCTTTTGTTACAACAGGAGAACGTCATGGCAACGCATCGCAGTGAAAAAGATTCTATGGGCGCCATCGAGGTGCCGGCCGATAAGCTCTGGGGCGCGCAGACCCAGCGTTCGCTGGAGCATTTTCGTATCTCGACCGAGAAAATGCCGGTCGCGCTGATCCAGGCGCTGGCGCTCACCAAGCGTGCGGCGGCGCAGGTTAATCAGGATTTAGGTTTGCTGGCCCCGGAAAAAGCGCAGGCGATTGTCCAGGCAGCGGATGAAGTGCTGGAGGGCAAACACCCGGACGAGTTTCCGCTCGCCATCTGGCAGACCGGGTCCGGCACCCAGTCCAACATGAACATGAACGAAGTGCTGGCCAACCGCGGCAGCGAGATCCTCGGCGGCGTGCGCGGTATGGAGCGTAAAATCCACCCCAACGACGACGTCAACAAGAGCCAGAGTTCCAACGACGTTTTCCCCACGGCGATGCACGTGGCGGCGGTGATTGCCCTGCGCGAACAGCTTATCCCGCAGCTGAAGGTGCTGAAAAAGACGCTGCATGAGAAATCCCAGGCCTTTGCCGGGATCGTGAAAATTGGTCGTACCCACCTGCAGGATGCCACGCCGCTGACCCTCGGCCAGGAGATCTCCGGCTGGGTGGCGATGCTTGAGCACAACCTGCGCCATATCGAGCAGAGCCTGCCGCACCTCTCTGAACTGGCGCTCGGCGGTACGGCAGTGGGAACCGGGCTGAATACCCATCCGGAATACGCGGTGCGGGTCGCGAAAGCGCTGGCGGATCACACCGGGCAGCCGTTTGTGACCGCCCCGAACAAATTCGAAGCGCTGGCGACCTGCGATGCGCTGGTGCACAGTCACGGCGCGCTGAAAGGGCTGGCGGCCTCGCTGATGAAAATAGCCAACGACGTGCGCTGGCTGGCGTCCGGGCCGCGCTGCGGGATTGGCGAGCTGGCGATCCCGGAAAACGAGCCGGGCAGCTCCATCATGCCGGGTAAAGTCAACCCGACCCAGTGCGAGGCTATGACCATGCTCTGCTGCCAGGTGATGGGCAACGACGTGGCGGTGAATATCGGTGGGGCGTCGGGCAACTTCGAACTGAACGTCTATCGCCCGATGGTGATCCATAACTTCCTGCAGTCGGTGCGTCTGCTGGCGGACGGCATGGAGAGCTTCAACGAGCACTGCGCCATCGGCATTGAGCCGGTACGCGAGCGCATCGATCAGCTGCTCAACGAATCCCTGATGCTGGTTACCGCGCTCAATACCCACATCGGGTACGACAAAGCGGCGGAGATCGCCAAGAAAGCGCACAAAGAGGGGCTGACGCTGAAGGCCGCCGCACTGAAGCTGGGCTATCTCAGCGAGGCGGAGTTTGATGAGTGGGTACGGCCGGAGCAGATGGTCGGCAGCATGAACCCTTAACGCGCCAGGTAAAGGTGCAGACGCGGGATCAGCGGCGTCAGCGGCTCCGCCAGCGGTTTATGGCGGTGTTGCACATTATCGGCGTTGTAGTTCAGCAGCTCGCCGAGGTCGGGCACGCTGCTTCCCGGCGCTGGCGGGCAGAGCGCAATAACCGGCGTGGCGCAGGCGTACTGCACCTGTTTCTGATCCTGTGAATACCAGACCCGCGCCACCGGCTGCACCTTCACCGGTCGTTTGATCTTCAGCCGCGCCTGCTCGGGCAGGGCGGCGATATCGTTATACTCCTGCTCAAGATGCGCCAGCCACTGCTCACGGGTCCAGGGAGCCTGGGCGCGCGGCGACTTCATGCTTTTCTCCAGCATCGTCAGCACCTCATCGCGGGTGAGATTTTTAATCACGTGCTTGTTGGCCCAGCCGAAACGCAGCGTTGCCGGATTATCCACCACCACCAGCTTGCGGTAGGCGTTCAGCGTAATCAGCCCCGGCAGCTGGCGATGCACCCACTCGAAGCGCTGCGCAGGCGGTAGGCCGCTCTCTTTCGCAATAATCTTTTCCAGCTCGGTCTTCAGCCTGTTTACTTCGCCGATCCGCTGGTGCAGCAGGGCGCGCTCCTCATCGCTCACCGCGTAACATACCGCCCCGGGCAGCCGCAGCGCGGCTTTGCTGCTGCGATTTTCCGACTGCTGCTGGATGAACAGGCGTGTGAAGTGCTTCAGTGCCGCTTCATGGGCCTGTTTACCGATCAGCTGGTTTACCGCGATGGTTTCCAGCGGGTCATGCTCTTCGCCTTTTTTTACCTCGGGCAGCGTGAACACGCGCCCGGTCAGCAGATGGCTGGTGGAGAGCAGCTCGCGCACCCCGGCGAGCTGGCGCTCCAGCTCGCGAAAGGTAGTAGTCAGGCGTTCAATCAGATCGTATTGCGGCATAGCGACACCAATTAGTTACAACATACTTTATGTTATAGCACATCCGACACGTTGCAGGCCACGGTGTTTGCTTGTTCCTGTAGGGTGGGTAAGCGCAGCGCACCCACCATCAAATCACCCATGCCGGAGGGATGGCCCCGTCCGGCATCAAAACCGCCGCGCCGCAGGCGTTGAGTCCGGGCTGGCGGTCGGGAACCGCCAGAGGGCGCGAGCCCCGGGATGGGGTATCGCGCCCGACCGGAAGCGAAACGCCGGAGGCAAGGGCAGCCCGCAGGGCCGGTTTTATTGGCCGGGAGCCGGGATGGTGAAGGGGGCGGCGGCGAGCCCCCTTCACCCGTTCACATGCGGCAGCGTTCCCATGTGAGCGCGGTGCCACGGTGAACGGAACCCTCACCGCGATCACATAGACCGCACACCACAAACGGCGGGTGCACGTTAAAGGTGGGTGCGCTGCGCTTACCCCACCCTACGAGCGCACCTTAAATCATGAAAAATAACCCATGCCGGAGGGATGGCCCCGTCCGGCATCAAAACCGCCGCGGCGCAGGCGTTGAGTCCGGGCTGGCGGTCGGGAACCGCCAGAGGGCGCGAGCCCCGGGATGGGGTATCGCGCCCGACCGGAAGCGAAACGCCGGAGGCAAGGGCAGCCCGCAGGGCCGGTTTTGTTGGCCGGGAGCCGGGATAGTGAAGGGGGCGGCGGCGAGCCCCCTTCACCCGTTCACGTGCGCAGCGTTCCCATGTGAGCGCAGTGCCACGGTGAACGGAACCCTCACCGCAATCAGATAGACCGCACACCCCAAACGGCGGATGCACGTTAAAGGTGGGTGCACTCCGTTTACCCACCCTACGGGTTGGAGATACGTGTAGGGTGGGTAAGCGCAGCGCACCCACCTCAATCCCCATCACCCGGCCAGCTGAAACGAAAACGCGCACCGCCGGCGCGGCTGCTTTCTGCCGTGACCTGGCCCTTCATCGCCACTGCCACCGAGCGCACAATGGCCAATCCGAGTCCGCAGCCGCCGGTGGCGCGGTCGCGGCTTGGGTCGAGGCGTACAAACGGCTCAAACACGCGCTCGCGTTCCGCTGCCGGAATACCCGGCCCGTCGTCCTCTACCGCCAGCACCCACTGCCGCTCATCCTGTTGCAGGGAAACAGACAGCGTCTGCTGGCTGTAGCGCAGAGCGTTATTGATAAGGTTATCCAGCACCCGATCCATCAGGCGTACGTCCACGCTGGCGATGGCTGCCACCGTCGGGAGCGTCAGCAGGATCTCCCGCTCGGGATGGATATAGCGTATCTCTTCAATGCGCTCTTTCAGCCAGTTCGTCAGGTTAATGCGCGACAGCGTCAGCTCCGTCTCCGGGCGGTCGAGGCGGGCGTAGGTCAGCAGTTCGTCAATCAGCCCCTCCAGCTGGCCGATATCGCGGTTCAGTCCGCGCGCCTCGTCGGGGCTGAGGTTGTCGCTCATCGCCAGACGATAGCGCAGGCGCACCAGCGGCGTGCGCAGCTCGTGGGCAATGCCGTCGATCAGCTGCTTCTTGCTGGCGATCAGCGCGTTGATGTTGTCCGCCATCTGGTTGAAGGCAACGCCCATGCGCTCGAAGCTGGAATCCGGCTCAAAATGAATGCGTTCGTCGAGCTTGCCGCTGCCCAGGCGCCGGGCCGCCGACTCCAGCTTCAGCATCTCCTGCCAGTGTGGACGCATCCAGATAAACACCGGAACCGCGAGGGAGAAGGCGATAAAGGCGATCAGCGCGATGTCCAGCAGCCGCATCTGGTGCAGGAAAAACAGATAGGGCACCGGCCCGACGGCCAGCACGTAGTTGCTCTGGGGGATGCGCTGGATAAAGGTGTACTCCTTATCCAGAGCGATAATATCCCCGTCGCGCAGCCGCTTCATGGTCGGGGCGTTGAGCGTAAAGGTATTCAGCGGTTCGATGCGCAGTTTAAACGACAGATTGAGATCCAGCTCGCCGATGGTTTTATTCCAGTCCTTCGGTGGGATCTCGTCCAGCTCGCTGCGCATAAGATAGAGCGAGCTTTTCATCAGGTCGTCCAGCGACTGCCGGCCCGCGCGCTCGGCGGTGAACTTATACACCAGCCCGACCAGCATGGTCATCACCAGGAAACAGGCGAACAGCAGCAGGTAAAACTGCACGAACAGCTTTCTCATCAGGCGTCGTCCCAGGCGTGGGGGGCAAACAGATAACCTTTATTGCGCACGGTTTTGATGCGGTACGGCTCGGTGGCGCTGTCGTTAAGCTTTTTACGCAGCCGGGATATCGCCACGTCCACGCTGCGATCGAGGCCGTCGTAGCTCACGCCGCGCAGGTTCTTCAGCAGCGCATCGCGATCCATAATCAGCCCGGCGTGCGTTGCCAGCTCCCACAGCAAATCAAAATCAGCCGTGGAAAGACTGACCTGCGCGCGGCCGAGCGTCACCTGGCGGTTTAGCGGGTCGATGCACAGCGTACCAAACTGCAGGGCTTTGTGCGGGCGCAGCGTCGTGGTGGCAGGCTCAGAGGGCGGGCTCTGATGCTGGCGCAGGTGCAGACGCAGGCGCGCCAGCAGCACTGGCGGCGGGGTGGTTTTCAGGATGTAGTCGTTGGCACCCATCTCCAGCGCCAGGATATGGTTCATGTCGCTGTCCAGCGAGGTCAGCAGCACAATCGGGCCGTGCCACTGCGGACGCAGATCGCGGCACAGCGTCATGCCATCTTTACCCGGCAGCATAATGTCCAGCAGCACCAGGTCCGGCTGTTCGCGCGCGATGGTGGCTTCTGCCAGATCGCCCCGGTTTTCAATAATGACATCAATGTCATGCTTACCCAGCCAGGCGGCGATCAGCGACCCGACCTCCGGATCATCTTCGACAAAGACTATCTTGCTCATCGTGCATAGCGCTCACGAAAAAAATCCAGGATACACGGCCCTGGATTTGAATACTATCAATCGTGGTTAAACGGATCAGCGAAGGGGTCTGCCGCCGTCTACCGCAAAAGAGCGGCCCGTAACGAAACAGCTGGTGAGCAGATAATCCACCAGATCGATGATCTCTTTTTCGCCCGGTGCGGTTTTCATCAGGGATTTGCTGAGCGCCTTCTGGCGGTACTCCGCATCGTCGCCCTCGTTGAACAGGATCAGCGACGGCGCGATGGCATTGACCTTCACTTCCGGTGCCATCTTCTTCGCAAACGAACGCGTCATGTTATCCAGCGCCGCTTTACTGGCCGCGTAGGCAATGTGCTTATCGCTGCCGCGCTCCACCACGTAGTCGGTGAAGTGGATGATATCTGCGGCAGCATGGCCCTGACCGCGCAGCAGCGGCTCAAAGGCGGTGTTGAGCAGGTAGGGGGCATGAACGTGGATCTGCAGCATGGCGCTCAGTACCTCAGCCGGCTGATGCGCCGGGGACTCCGACATCCAGGCGCTGGCGTTGTGCAGCACAGCGCGCAGGCTGGTGGTGCGGCGCTTTACGTCCTCGGCGAAGGCGAGAATGCCGTCATCGGTGCAGAAGTCGGCTTCGATACAGATGCCGCCGGCCTCTTCGATAACGTCGATCGCCGGGTAGCGCGTGCGGTAGCTGACGATGACCGACTGGTGCTGGGCAAGGAAATGGTGCGCCAGCGCAAGACCGATGCGACGGCCTCCACCGGTAATCAGTATCGGGCGGTCAGGACTCTTTCCCATCGGTCACTCCTCGTTATTCAGGGGATCAGCGCATCAGCATCCATGTTGCCGGCAGGGCCGCAATCAGCAGCACTACCATCGCGGCTTTCTCCCGCAGGTTAAGCTGAACGTTATCGCTATGGGTACGGCGGGCGTACATAAACACCAGCAAGCCCGGTGCGTACAGCACCACGGACAGCAGCAGGTGCATCGGGCCTGAGGCATACAATAACCATAAGCCATAAATGCACGCGCCGATACCAACGAACTGATGCAACGGTTTTTTTGCGATTTTAAGCAGATATGCACCCACCAGGAAGTAGGGCACGAGGATCATTTCTGAGGCGATGGTCAGCAGGGTGTTGTAGTCCGACCCGGTGAGCCAGATCAGCACCAGGCAGATTTGCACGCTGATGTTGGTCAGCCACAGCGAGGCAGACGGCGCGTTGCGCGCGTTCTGACGGGCAAAACGCTTTGGAAAGGCTTTGTGGGTCGCGGCCAGAAGCGGCACTTCCGCTGCCATAATGGTCCAGCTCAGGTACGCCCCGCACACCGAGACGATAAGCCCGACGGCGATGACTACTTCGCCCCATTTGCCCATCATATCCACCATCAGCCCGGCCATCGACGGGTTGCGCATCTGCGCCAGCTCCGGGCGAGCGACGACGCCCAGCGACAGCAGCGTCACCAGCAGATAGACCACCAGCGCGGCCAGCACCGCCAGCAGGGTGGCGCGGCCCACGTCGGCGCGGTTACGGGCGCGGGCGGAAACCACCACCGCGCCTTCCACACCGATGAACACCCACAGGGTGATGAGCATGGTGTTTTTCACCTGTTCCCACACCGGCACGCCGAGCGATACGCCGGTGAAATCGAGGGCGAAGACGTCCATCTTAAACGCCATTACCGCCAGCACCACAAACAGCCCGAGGGGCAGCAGCTTCGCCATTGTGGCGGCAAGGTTAATGCTCGCCGCGGTCTGCACGCCGCGCAGCACCAGCCAGTGCACGACCCACAACAGCACCGACGCGCCAACGATGGACTGCCAGGTATTGCCGTCGCCAAACAGGCGCAGCTCCGGGGTATCGGTAAAGAAACTCAGGGCGGAGAAAACAATCACCAGATAAGAGACGTTGGCGATGACGGCACACAGCCAGTAACCCCAGGCCGAGCAGAAGCCCATCAGCTCGCCGAAGCCTTCGCGCGCGTAGGTGAAGATACCGCCATCCAGGTCCGGACGCAGACGCGAGAGGATCAGCATGGCCACCGCCAGCATCAGGATACCGACGCCGGTGATCGCCCAGCCAATCAGCAGCGCCGCCGGGCTTGCCACCGCCGCCATGTTCTGCGGCAGGCTGAACACCCCGGCCCCCAGCATTGAGCTAAGCACCAGCGCAGTCAGTGCCGCCAGACCCAGTTTCTTATCCATAGTTATCCTGTCAGTAAAGAGAGATGATCCAGAATAATTATTACGTCATAACGCATAAAAATGGCGGATCGCACTAAGGCGCGGGATTTTACGCAGTGGGTGACGCGCTTGCAATGAGATGTGCAGCAAATAATAGCAAAAGACAAAAAAGGCAGCCCGCAGGCTGCCTTATGCTGTAACGGCGAGGCTTATTTGAACAGGTCGGCGCTGATGGTCATGTTGCCACCGCGCTCCTGCCACTGGCGGGTAACGTGGTAGTACTTCGCGCCTTTTTTCGCAGCACGCTTCGCCACCTGATAGGAGACGTCGGTCATGCTGTGGTAGTTGCCGGTGAACTTCACGCTGTCAAACGGCACCATCTGCGCGGCGGTGACTTTATTCACTTCCTGAATCTCAGTACCGTCCGGCAGGGTGACAGTGTAACGCCCGCCTTTAGAGGACTGGGTTTCGAAGAAACGGCCTACTTCGGTCGACGGGGACGAAGTGGTTGCCACGCCCGGGATCTCAACTTTCTTCGCTTCTTCACCGCCTTTTGCCAGCGCGGCGCGGCCGGCATCGGAGTCGGCTGGAATCGCATCCGGGCTCTGCAGTACGCGTTTCTTCGCATCCGCTTTATAGATGAACGCGGTGATCAGCTGGTTGCCGCCCTGGTTGGCATCAACCTGACGCACGATGTAGAACGCGTGCGCGCCTTTGTTTTTCGCCTGTTTGGTGATGGCGTCATTCACTTCCGGCTGGCTGCGGAAGAAGCCTTTCACGGTAACGGTATCGTAAGGCTCCAGCGCAAACGCCTGGTCTTTCGGCAACTCAACCACGCCGTTGATCACGCGATTCTCCGGCGCATCGGCTTTCGGTGCGTCTTCGCGATAGACATCGGCCACTACGCGCCAGTTGCCGCTGTTGCCGGTGTCGTTAGTATCCAGAATATAGAAAGAGGCGGCGCCCATTGAATCTGCACGACGGGAAACCGCAGTGGCTGCTTCGTTGATGGCATTAAAACGCCCGGTGATCGTAATACGATCGTAAGGTTTCAGAGCGGCGGCCTGGTCCGGCGTTAATTCTGTCGCGGCATGAGCGGACAGCGTGGTTGCAGCAATTACTGCGGACGCCAGAAGGGTGTTCTTGATCTTCATAAAAAATAATCCTTCGCCTTGCGCAAACCAGATACTGGTGTTGTGTATATGAATAAATCGTTAGCGCCCGATTATGGCATTGTTCAGCCAGCACTGTCTGCGTCATTTTTCACATGCTGTGCCGCGGTTTGATCAAAACCCATAACCTTTGGTAATAGGTGCGTGAAATGGGCCGTTGACCGGTTAAAACGATAAAGCTTATGAGTTTTTACGTTAAAGTATTGTTAAACAACAGGCGAAGCACCGCGCAGAATCATGTTTTCCCGCTCCGCTTAAGCGGATTATCGGCCTTCCGGGGTTAAATTCCGGTAAAAAAACCTGTCAGCGCCGGTGGACGCTACACTTTCACAGATAAAACCATAATTTCCTGACGCCAGATGTGGATCACAGGCGCTAATTTCAGTAGGTTATAGAAAGTTTGTTACAGCTTCTTTTCTCTGGTTCTGTATCCGGCGCGGCTTTTTTCGCCGCTACAGCGCCTGTCTGACAAACCATCAATCGAAACCGATGGAAGGGAATACTATGCGTATTGGGGTACCGAAAGAGGGGTTAGCCAATGAAACCCGCGTGGCTGCGACGCCAAAAACCGTCGAACAGCTGCTGAAACTGGGTTTCACCGTTGCGGTAGAGCGCGACGCCGGCAAACTGGCGAGTTTTGATGATGCCGCGTTCCTCGCGGCCGGGGCGCTGGTCGAACCGGCAAGCGACGTCTGGGCATCCGACATTATTCTGAAGGTGAACGCGCCGCTGGAGCAGGAAATTGACCTGCTGCGTCCGGGCACTACGCTGGTGAGTTTCATCTGGCCGGCGCAGAATCCTGAGCTGCTGGAGAAACTGGCTGCGCGCGATATTACCGTGATGGCGATGGACTCGGTGCCGCGTATCTCGCGCGCCCAGTCGCTCGACGCGCTCAGCTCAATGGCGAACATCGCAGGCTACCGCGCCATCGTTGAGGCCGCCAACCAGTTTGGTCGCTTCTTCACCGGGCAGATCACCGCCGCCGGTAAAGTGCCGCCGGCCAAAGTGATGGTGATCGGTGCCGGGGTGGCGGGTCTGGCTGCTATCGGCGCCGCCTCAAGCCTGGGGGCCATCGTGCGCGCCTTCGATACCCGTCCTGAAGTGAAGGACCAGGTTAAAAGCATGGGCGGCGAATTCCTTGAGCTGGATTTCGAAGAGGAAGCCGGCAGCGGCGACGGCTATGCCAAAGTGATGTCCGAGGCCTTCATCAAAGCGGAAATGGCGCTGTTTGCCGCCCAGGCAAAAGAGGTGGACATCATCGTTACCACCGCGCTGATCCCGGGCAAGCCAGCGCCGAAACTTATCACCCGTGACATGGTCGACAGCATGACGCCGGGCAGCGTGGTGGTGGATCTTGCCGCTCAGAACGGCGGCAACTGCGAGTACACCGTGCCGGGGGAAATCTTTACCACCCCGAACGGCGTGAAGGTGATTGGCTATACCGATCTGGCGGGCCGCCTGCCGACCCAGTCTTCCCAGCTCTACGGCACCAACCTCGTTAACCTGCTGAAGCTGCTGTGTAAAGAGAAAGACGGCAATCTGACCGTGGACTTCGAGGATGTAGTAGTACGTGGCGTAACCGTCATCCGTGACGGCGAAATCACCTGGCCGGCACCGCCGATTCAGGTCTCCGCCCAGCCACAGGCCGCACCGAAAGTAGACACCGCGCCCAAAGCGCCGGAAGTGCCTGCCTCTCCGTGGCGTAAATACGCATTGATGGCGCTGGCAATCATCTTGTTCGGCTGGCTGGCAGACGTTGCACCGCCGTCGTTCCTTGGCCACTTCACCGTCTTTGCGCTCTCCTGCGTGGTGGGTTACTACGTGGTGTGGAACGTCTCCCACGCTCTGCATACGCCGCTGATGTCGGTGACCAATGCCATCTCCGGCATCATCGTGGTCGGCGCGCTGCTGCAAATTGGCGACGGCGGCTGGGTCAGCTTCTTCAGCTTTATTGCGGTGCTCATTGCAAGCATCAATATCTTTGGTGGTTTCACCGTTACTCAGCGCATGCTGAAAATGTTCCGGAAAAATTAAGGGGTAACACATGTCTGGAGGATTAGTTACAGCTGCATACATTGTTGCCGCGATCCTGTTTATTTTCAGCCTTGCCGGGTTATCAAAGCATGAAACCTCGCAGCAGGGTAACCGCTTCGGTATTGCCGGGATGGCGATTGCGCTGCTGGCGACCATTTTTGGCCCGGACACCGGCAACGTGGTGTGGATCATCGTAGCAATGGTGATCGGGGGTGCTATCGGTATGCACCTGGCGAAAAAAGTTGAAATGACCGAGATGCCGGAGCTGGTGGCGATCCTGCACAGCTTTGTCGGTCTGGCGGCGGTGCTGGTGGGCTTTAACAGCTATCTGCATCACGACGCCGGCCTCGACCCGGTGCTGGTCAATATTCACCTTACCGAAGTGTTCCTCGGCATCTTCATCGGCGCGGTGACCTTCACCGGCTCGGTGGTGGCGTTTGGTAAGCTGCGCGGCAAAATTTCATCAAAGCCGCTGATGCTGCCGAACCGTCACAAGCTGAACCTCGCGGCGCTGGTGGTCTCCTTCCTGCTGCTGGTGACCTTCGTGCGTGCCGAGAGCGTCGGCCTTCAGGTGCTGGCGCTGCTGCTGATGACCATCATCGCGCTGGCGTTTGGCTGGCACCTGGTGGCTTCCATCGGCGGAGCGGACATGCCGGTGGTGGTATCGATGCTCAACTCCTACTCCGGCTGGGCGGCGGCGGCGGCGGGCTTTATGCTCAGCAACGACCTGCTGATCGTTACCGGTGCGCTGGTGGGTTCGTCGGGCGCCATCCTCTCGTACATCATGTGTAAGGCGATGAACCGTTCGTTCTTCAGCGTGATTGCCGGGGGCTTTGGCACCGACGGGCAGACCGGCGGCGACAGCGAAGAAGCCGGTGAGCATCGCGAAATCAGCGCCGTGGAAACCGCGGAAATGCTGAAAAACTCCAGCTCGGTGATCATCACCCCGGGCTACGGCATGGCGGTGGCGCAGGCTCAGTATCCGGTAGCGGAAATCACCGAGAAGCTGCGCGCCCGCGGCGTGAAAGTCCGTTTTGGTATTCACCCGGTAGCCGGGCGTCTGCCGGGCCACATGAACGTGCTGCTGGCCGAAGCGAAAGTGCCTTATGACATCGTGCTGGAAATGGACGAGATTAACGACGACTTCGCCGATACCGACACCGTGCTGGTGATCGGGGCCAACGATACCGTTAACCCGGCCGCGCAGGACGATCCGAAAAGCCCTATCGCCGGGATGCCGGTGCTGGAAGTCTGGAAAGCTCAGAACGTGGTGGTGTTTAAACGCTCCATGAATACCGGTTATGCCGGGGTGCAGAATCCGCTGTTCTTCAAAGAGAACACCCAGATGCTGTTTGGCGACGCTAAAGCCAGCGTGGACGACATCCTGAAAGCGCTCTGATTGCGCACTCCCCGAACCGCTCTCCGGAGCGGTTTTTTTATGCCCGCTGCCGGGCTTATCCGATTCTTGCCGCTATCACCAACGCTTCTCGTCAGCTGTCTATACTGTTACTTCGCTGTAAAAAGAGGAGGAGTCATGGATTTTCTGGAACGGTTCAATTTTGTGTCGCTGTTGATGGCACCCTCATTCTGGATTGGCGTTGCCACGGTGGTGGTGGTGACGCTGGTGGTGTACTGGCTGCTTAACCGCCTGCTGGCCGTACTGCATAAGGGCGTTCAGAACTGGCGCGGCAACCATCAGGAGGCAAATCACAGGCTGCGCGTGATCCTGTTCGATATGCTCAATCGCACCAGCAAGGTGCTGATCTTCATCGCCGCCTTCCTGTTCAGTCTGCGCTTTGTGGCGCTCCCGGATCGCCTGTTCGGCACCATCTCTCACGCCTGGTTCCTGGTACTGGCGGTGCAGGTGGCGCTGTGGCTCGATCAGGGCGTGCAGTCCTGGCTGCGTCATCTGCTTTATGCGCCAGGCAGCAATAAAAATCCGGTAACGCTGGTGATTGTCGGTATGCTGCTGCGTGCCCTGGTGTGGTCGATCATGCTGCTGTCGATTCTGGCAAATGCCGGGGTGGACATCACCGCGCTGATTGCCAGCCTGGGGGTAGGGGGTATCGCGATTGCGCTGGCGGTGCAGACCATCCTCAGCGACGTGTTTGCCTCACTGTCGATTGGTTTCGATAAGCCGTTTGAGATCGGTGACTTCGTGGTATTTGGTGATGTCGCGGGTACCATTGAGCATATCGGGCTGAAAACCACCCGCATCCGCAGCCTGAGCG
Organism: Siccibacter colletis; assembly: GCF_000696575.1. Taxonomy (GTDB): domain Bacteria; phylum Pseudomonadota; class Gammaproteobacteria; order Enterobacterales; family Enterobacteriaceae; genus Siccibacter; species Siccibacter colletis. Next base: position 126,486 of record NZ_JMSQ01000009.1, read on the forward strand.
GGGAGCAGATCGTCTGCGCTAACGCCATTCTGCTGCAGCAGACCATACACAACTACAAACGCATGCAGACCCGCCGTATCGTCTTCTCATTCGGCGTTGCCTACTCAACCCCGCCGGAGAAGCTGCGTCTGATTGGTGAGCTGGTGAAAAACATCATTACCGATGTCGGCGAAACCAAATTCGACCGCGCCCACTTCCAGGCTTTCAGCCAGGATCGCCTGACCTACGAAGTGGTGCATATCGTTGATACCGCAGACTACAACCGGTACATGGATATTCAGCAGGAGATTAATATCCGCATCATCGAAGCGCTGGCCGAGCATGACGTGGAGCTGGCACTGCCGAGCCTGATCGTCAAGGCACCGTTCGCGAGCGGCCCTGGCGAGGATGCGCCTCAGCATCAGGCACCGCCGACGCTGAACTGATGTCCCGCAGGAAAAAAAAGCCCACCGTATGGTCCAGAGGTGGGTGCGCTACGCTTACCCACCCTACGTGTTGAGTTTTTCGCAGGCAAAAAAAAGCCCACCGTCTGGTGGGCTTTTTCATGATGAGGGCTTAATCGTCCTCGTCATCATCCATTTCAACCGGGGTCTGGTAGTCGTCCGGCTTAATCACCAGCAGGTCGCAGCGCAGATGATCGATCACCTGCTCGGCGGTGTTACCGAGGAAGGCAGCAGAGATACCGGTGCGTCCGACGGTGCCCAGCACCACAATCCCGGCCTGTAAATGCTCCGCCAGATTCGGGATCACCTCTTCCGGCAGGCCTTTTTCGACGTGGGTAAATTTCTCATCAATGCCGAAACGCTGGCGCAGCGCTTTCATCGCCAGCAGGTGCTGCCCGCGAATCGCATCGTTATAGACGCTGGGGTCGAAGTCCGGCAGTTCGATGGCGATATTAATTGGCGTTACCGGATACGCGCCAACCAGCCGCACTTCGGTATGGTTGACGTCTTCCGCCAGCTGTTGCGTCTCTTTGATCAGCTTTTCGTTGAGCGCGTTATGATACGGCTCTTCGCTGGCAAGGTTCACCGCCACGACCGCTTTACCGCCTTCAGGCCACGGCTGGTCTTTCACCACCCACACCGGGCAGGGGCATTTGCGCAGCAGGTGCCAGTCGGTGGGGGTGAAAATGACGGATTCCAGCCGGTCGTGCTGGTGGGCCATCTTCAGCAGCAGATCGTGTCCGCCGCTGATCACTTCCTGGATGATGGCTTCGAACGGACGGTTATGCCACACCACTTTGATCTCAATCGGCACGCCCGCTTCCAGGTAGTACTGGGCCTGCTCGCGTATCCAGGCGGTACGCTGGCTGATCACGCCCTGACGCATGGCGGTCCGCTCGTCCGGAGACAAGAGGGTGGTCATTTCGTAAGAGAAGTCATAGATAGGCAGGAAAGCTTTGATCCGGCCACCAATCCGTTGATGCAGGTAAACTGCGCGCCGTAACGCTGGCTGATCGTCCTGGTTCGGATCGATGGCCACCAGCATGTTTTGATACTTTGCCATACAGGGTCTCCTTACAACCGCTAACCACTTATTCCCGCTATTTATCACGTTCCAGCCGTTACGCTGAAGCCTGAACGATGTCGGGCAGAGTTAAGGTTAAGAGTAACCCATAAGGATTGAATGAAACAGGTGAGAACCCTTTGCCGGATCAATAAATCGGGAAAATCTGGCGATCCGGCAAAAGGTGAGGAAAATCAGGCGACGCTACGGGATTGCCCGGCAAGCTGGGAGAGAATTTCGCTGTTCTCAATGGTGATGTATTTGCCTTTCACCGCCAGCATGCCGCTTTTCTGGAAGCGACCCAGCAGACGGCTGATGGTTTCCACCGTCAGGCCCAGATAGTTACCGATATCGCCGCGGGTCATGGTCAGGCGGAACTCACGCGGAGAGAAACCGCGCTGCGCGAAACGGCGCGACAGGTTATAGATAAAGGCCGCCAGACGCTCCTCAGCGTTTTTCTTGGAGAGAAGCAGGATCATATCCTGATCGCCTTTGATTTCACCGCTCATCAGACGCATCATCTGCTGGCGCAGGTTCGGCATTTTGCCGGAGAGATCGTCCAGCGTCTCAAACGGGATCTCGCACACCATTGAGGTTTCCAGCGCCTGGGCAAAGCTTGGGTGATGCGCGGTGCCGATGGCGTCAAAGCCAACCAGGTCGCCCGCCAGATGAAAACCGGTGATCTGCTCATCACCCTGTTCGGTGATGGTGTAGCTTTTGATGGTGCCGGAACGAATAGCGTACAGCGATTTCAGCTCATCACCGGCTTTAAACAGCGTCTGCCCCTTCTGAATAGGTTTTTTACGCTCAATGATATTATCGAGCTGGTCCAGCTCGTGCTCATTCAGGGTAAAAGGGATGCATAGCTGGCTGATGCTGCAATCCTGGCAATGGATGGCACAACCGCCAGACTGAATTCGTTTAATAATTCGTTTTTCCGGGATCATAGGCTCGCTCAGACCGTATAATTGATGTTGGTCAATTTTAACATCATTTTCTCTTACAGGTAAGCCCGCATAAACAGCAATTTCGGAATATCGAAATAAAACCTTGCCGCAGACAAAATTGTTCAGCCACCGTGTTATTAACGCAGCGCTATATTGTGACTAATGTTAATAGCGGGTTATATAAGTAAATAACCTTCATGGCGTAATAACCACTCTTTACGCTGTACGCCACCGGCATAGCCGGTCATCGTGCCGTTACGGCCAATTACCCGATGGCAGGGTACGACGATACTCACCGGATTCGAGCCGTTCGCCGCACCTACAGCCCGTGCAGCGCCGGCGCGCCCGAGCTGCTCCGCCAGCTGGCCGTAATGCATGACCTGCCCGCAGGGGATGGTGCGCAATATTGCCCATACCTCACGCTGAAAAGGCGTCCCGCCCGTGGCGGTCGGCAGGGTGGTGATAATATCAAGATCGCCCTCAAAATAACGGCGCAGTTTATCGCTCAGCCCGCCGGGATTCTGCGCCGCGATGCGCTGGTAGCCGCCGGTGCGATAATGAATATTCAGCAACTGTACCATGCGATCGCTGTGCTCCTCCCACTCGACGGCGCGCAGCTGATACTGCTCGTCGCAGATAACCCACAGCGGGCCAAGCGGGGTGGCGATCTTATCTTCCAGAAGCGTCAGCATGTTTGCTCTCCGCGGATGCAATTCAGGGTGGCGTAACATAGCATGCCGGTTCGCTGTGCTGCCAGCGCGGCGGTGACTTTACCGGAATAAATTCCAGCCGGCAGCGATTATTTCAGCGTTATTTATGCCGTAGCTTGATGGTCGCGATTAATTATCTTTTGCCGTTGCGCGTTATTGACGTTAATAATATAAAGTGCGCAGTAAAACAGAGCCTCCAGTTAATATTATCTGGTTGATAATATAAGGCTGTGACGATCGCCGTTTTGATTGTTGTGTTAATGCAAACTGTTTTTATTTTTCTCCCGGCGCAATATTTTCCGCTCATTGGTTTGTAAAATAAATCTTAACGTTCCGCTTCGTGAAATAGCGCTTATCGATAGTTATCTGACCCGGCTAATTATCGTCAGGGCCGTGCGGCGCGGGCTAAGGCTGCAAAAAAAACAGAGCCTGCCGACATCCGTCAGGCTCCGCAGTGCACAGCATTGCCTCCACAATATTCCCCGGCTTTATTCCTCTCAATGCCGGGGTTATTTATTTATAGCGATTTTTCAGCGCGGCGTGAGCGACGTTTAGTGATGTGTTTCACGTATCCTTAACGTAAATTTTCGGGTGCTATTTCATCTCTGTATGAATATTTTACCGTTACTAAATAGTCCGGCGTGCTTTTAATATCGCCACGGTCAGTGCGGGTAAATAACCCTGAAATCAGCAGGGAAGTGGTGCGCCTGTCACGCCTTTTGCGCTATCTCACCATTGAGACTGTGTCTTTATACAGTTATAGTGTGCCGGTCATGCAGTACCCCGGAGGATTGACCATGAACTCTGATGATAAAGCGCTGTTTCTCGACGCCATGGAGGATGTCAAACCCCTGAAGCAGGCCACGCAGTGGCTTAAGCCCGCGGCTCCGCGCCCGCGTCACCAGCTCGATACGCTGCAGCTGGACAACTTCCTCACCACCGGTTTTCTGGAGATCGTGCCGCTTGCCGAGCCGCTGACCTTCAAACGCGAAGGGTTACAGAATGGCGTGCTGGAGAAGCTGCGCCAGGGCAAGTATGACCAGCAGGCGAGCCTGAATCTGCTGCGTCAGCCGGTGGAGCAGTGCCGCCAGCAGCTGTTTGCCTTTATTCACAGCGCCAGTGAGCAGGGGTTGCGCAATCTGCTGATCGTTCACGGCAAAGGCCGCGATGATAATTCCCATGCCAATATCGTGCGCAGCTATCTGGCGCGCTGGCTCACCGAGTTCGCACAGGTGCAGGCGTTCTGCAGCGCCTTACCCCATCACGGCGGGAACGGTGCCTGCTACGTAGCGCTGAAAAAATCCGCTGCCGCGAAACTCGATACCTGGGAGCGGCACGCCAAGCGCAGCCGTTAGGATGGTAGCCAGGCGCAGCCGCCTTACCAGTCCGCCCGGGCCACCGGCACGTCGCCAAGCCGGGTGGTCCAGGCCGGCGACAGTAAATTACGCTTCATCCCCCACGCCTGCTGCATCCCCTGGCCCGCAAACCACAGCGTCTGGCCGTTTTTCTGGTTGATCTCATCCATCAGGTGCATCAGCACATCGCCGTTCGCCCGCGGCTGGCGCTCATCGAACAGATTAAGCTGGGCCACGCCCTGGCTGAAGAAGTCGCCCAGCATCACCCCGGCTTTTTGATAGCGCAGCCCGTCGCGCCACACCCTCTCCAGGCAGTGGGTCGCGGCGGCGATGATGTCGCGGGTATCCTGCGTCGGGGTGGTGAGGGCGATCCCGGCCCGCTGGCTGTAGTAGGGTTCGTCCGGATCGTGCGGACTGTTTTTCAGAAAGGTGGAGACGTAGCGGCAATACTGGTGCTCAGCGCGCAGCTTCTGCGCCGCCCGCGCCGCCCAGGTGCAGATGGCTTCCCGCACCGCGCCGTAGTCGCTGACGCGCTCGCCAAACGAGCGCGAGCTGATGATCTCCTGTTTCGCGGGCGCAAACTCTTCAAACGCCAGGCAGGGCTCGCCGCGCAGCTCGCGCACCGTGCGCTCCAGCACCACGTTAAAATTCTTACGGATAAACCACAGGTCGCTTTGCGCCAGCTGCAGGGCATTATTGATGCCCATTGCGTTAAGCTTTTTCGACAGGCGTCGCCCGACGCCCCAGACCGTATCCACCGGCACCAGCTGCATCAGCCGCCGCTGACGCGCCGGATCGGAGAGATCCACCACGCCGCCGGTTTTTGACCATTTTTTTGCCGCATGGTTAGCCAGCTTGGCGAGGGTTTTGGTGGGCGCGATGCCGACGCCAACGGTCAGCATGGTGTGCTGAAAGATGCGCTCGCGAATGGTGCGCCCGAATGCTTCCAGCTCCCGGATGCCGGTGAGATCGGCAAACACCTCATCGATACTGTAGATCTCCACCTGCGGGCAGAGCTGCTCCAGGGTGTCCATTACCCGCTGGCTCATATCGCCATACAGCGCGTAGTTACTGCTGAATACCGCGACCCCGTGCCGCTCCAGCATCGCCTTCTGCTTAAAGTACGGCTCTGCCATGGTGATCCCCAGCGCCTTCGCCTCAGCAGAGCGGGAGATAATGCAGCCGTCGTTATTCGACAGCACCACTACCGGCTTGCCAAGCAGGTCAGGGCGCCACGCGGTTTCGCAGCTGGTATAGAACGAATTGACATCAATAAGCGCAAGCATGGTCAGTTTCTTATTTTACTGTGTTTATATACAGTATCGTTGCTCTGCGCCGGGGATCAAGGGGTAAGATAGCGAAATCGCGTTAACCGAGTAGATAAGCGGCATAAAAAAGCCGGATAACAATCCGGCTTCAGGGGTTAGCGGGCAGACATCTGCGGCACCGGCTGTTTTTTGTGGCGCTGTTTGCGCAGCTTATCAATCAGCTTGTGCGCTTCCGCGTGGGTCGCAACTGCCGGAGAGGAGCCACTCAGCGGTTTACGGGCGGTTTCACGCAGGGTAAACACCGTGATCAGGCCAATGGCACCGGCACCCATCATATAGTAGGCCGGCATCATCACGTTCTGGGTGGTATCGACCAGCCATGCGGTGACCAGTGGCGTGGTACCGCCAAACAGCGATACCGAAAGGTTAAAGCCGATGGCCAGCGCGCTGTAGCGAATGTCGGTGACGAACAGCGCCGGCAGCGTAGCCGGCATGGTGCCGCTAAAGCAGGTGTGCAGCACCCCGAGCACCACCAGGCCGCCAAATACCGCTAGCATGTTGCCTGAGCCAATCAGCATGAAGCACGGAATGGCGAACAGTACCAGGCCTAGCGCGCCGAGGCCAATCACCGGACGGCGTCCGATACGATCGGTCCAGTGGCCCCATAGCAGGGTCAGCGGCATCATTACGAACATGACCACCATCACCAGCAGCAGGCCGGTTAGCTCGCTCAGCCCCAGTACCCCGGTCAGGTAGCTCGGCATATAAGAGGTCAGCATATAGTTGGAGACGTTAAATACCAGTACCAGGCCGATGCACTTCAGCAGCTGCTTTTTATATTTGTTAAGCATCGGCAGCAGGCCGAGACGCGGGCGCGCGTGTTCGAGCGCGTCCTGTTTATCCATGTGATCCTTAAACGCCGGCGTCTCTTCAAGCTTCAGGCGGATATAGAGACCAAACAGCCCTAAGGGTGCGGCGAGGAAGAACGGAATGCGCCAGCCCCAGTCGAGCATCGCCTGCGCCGGTAGCAGGGCGATCATGGCAGTAACCAGCGTCGCGCCCAGCAGATAACCGCCGAGCGTACCGAACTCGAGGAAGCTGCCCATAAAGCCGCGGCGTTTATCGGTGGAGTATTCGGCAATAAAGGTCGCCGCACCGCCGTACTCGCCGCCGGTTGAGAAGCCCTGTACCAGACGCGCTACCAGCAGCAGGATCGGTGCCATGATGCCAATGCTTTCATAGTCAGGAATTAACCCGATACAGAAGGTGCCGACCGACATCATGATCATGGTAAACGCCAGCACTTTCTGGCGGCCAAAACGGTCGCCAAGGGGGCCGAACACCATGCCGCCGATGGGGCGGACGAGGAACGCGGCCGCGAAGGTACCAAATGAGGCGATAAGCTGCGCGGTGCTGCTGGCGTCGGGGAAAAAGACCTTGCCGATGATCACGGCCAGGTAGCTGTACACCCCGAAGTCGAACCACTCCATGGTGTTGCCGAGTGCGGCAGCGCCAACGGCGCGTTTCAGTAATTTGCTGTCGATAACCGTGATGTCATCGACGGTCAGTTCGGTTTTTTTATCCGCATGAGTTGCTGTTGTACTGGTGGTCATAAACTCCCCGTCAGTGTTGATGGAGCAGCTTATAGCTTTCGCAGCCGGGACGTTCAAAGAAGGAAAAGAAAGCTATAAGAGGCTAAAAGTTGAGCCAGGTCACATTGTGTGGCCGGGTGTCACCTTAAAGAAAAGTCTGCTTGCATGCAAATTTGTGGCTATAAACGCCGTTTTTATGAGGGTATTGCTCTTGTTTGCGCTATCATTGGAAGATAATTCAGAATAATAAATTATGCTGCTGGCGCTGTGAAATTTACTTCAGGGCTACAGATAATGTGGTGAGAGCCGGGTGGTGTAGCGAGATATGTTACAAAGCGGCGCGCCGGGCAGCGCGCCGCCGCAGGTTACGCCGTTTCGCCGCCGATGACCTCGCGAATGCGTTTTGCGATGTGGGCGACATGGGTTTCCAGTGCAAAATGGCCGCTGTCCAGCAGCTCAACCACGGCATTTGGGTTGTCACGCTGATACGCTGCCGCGCCAGGTGGAATGAAGAACGGATCGTGTTTGCCCCAGATAACCAGTGTCGGTAGCTGCGTCTGGCGGAAGAACGCCTGGAAATCCGGGTAGCGGGTCAGGTTGTTGGCGTAATCAAGGAACAGATCCAGCTGAATATCCTTATTGCCCGGGCGTTCCATCAGCAGCGTCGCGAGATAATACGTTTCCGGTGCGACCTGCTTAGGGTCGGTCACGCCGTGCAGATACTGCCAGCGTATGCCTTCCAGATTCAGCACGGCATCGTTCACCACTTGACGATGTGCTGCCGTCGGCTGGTCCCAGTAAGCGCGCACCGGCTCCCAGGCATCTCCCAGTCCTTCCAGATAGGCATTACCGTTCTGGGAAATCAGACCGGTCACCCGCTCGGGAGCGGCAAGCGCCAGCCGCAGCCCGGCGGGCGCGCCGTAGTCAAAGACATAGAGCGCATAGCGTTCCAGCCCCAGCGCGTCGACAAAATGCACCAGCGTCTGGCCGAGGGCGTCAAAGGTGTAGCGGTAGTCGCGCTCTGCCGGCACATCGGTAAAACCGAAGCCGGGCAGATCCGGTGCCACCAGATGGAACTTGTCCGCCAGCAGCGGGATCAGCTCGCGGAACTGATGGGACGATGCGCCAAAGCCGTGCAGCAGGAGCAGCGTCGGGTTGGTCGGTTCACCGGCCTCACGGTAAAAAACGCGTATGCCGTCGGCATCAACCCAGGCGTTGCGTACGGGGAAATGGGTATTCATCGGCATCTCTTTTCTCCTGTAACTGATAAATTACTTTTTAGTGGTTACCTGCTTTCAGTATGGCGAGGTTGCGTAACCAGTCAACTGCAATTTTAATGGTTACTGAGGTGTGCGAAGGGATACCCGACAAGAAGCGTCGCTAAATCATTGCGTTACTCACACATTGTCTGTAACTGTTATTTTTAAATTTTATGGGTTACGATCGCAGGTGATGTCATCCTGAGGAGAAATAGCATGTCCGGTAGTCCATCGCTGTTAACCAGCAACGCGCCACTGTTCATCGCCGATCACGGCGCGCTCGACTTTGTGAATACCGTGGCGCAGGTGGAGGGGCAGCCGCGGGATTTCTGGCAGTCCGGGGAGGACGTGCAGCACTGGCTGACCCACGCCGGGCTGGCGACGCTGCCGGATCGGCTGCCGTTTCCTGCGGGCGAGCTGCTGCAGGAGGCGCGTCGGCTGCGGGAGGTGATACGCCGTCTGGTGATGCAGAAAAAAGCGGGCGAGGCGGTGGACGTCACGGCGCTGAACCGCTATCTGGCAGAGGCCCGCAGCTATCAGCAGCTGGTGACGGACCCGCAGGGCGGGCTGCGGCTGGAACGTATCTATGGAACGCAAACCCCGGTGCAGGTGCTGGAGCCGGTAGCCGCGCTGGCGGCCTCCCTGATGAGCGACCCGCACATTGAACTGGTGCGCGAATGCGAACACCCGGAGTGCACGCTGTGGTTTTACGATCGTACCAAAGCCCATCGCCGCCGCTGGTGCAGCATGGCGCTGTGCGGTAATCGCGCGAAGGTGGCCCGCTTTCGTCAGCAGCAAAAATAGCGCGTCGGCGTTATGCCAGCGACGCTTTCAGGCTGTCGATAAAATGGCTTACCCGCAGCGGCAAATAGCGGGTAGTGGGCAGCAATGCCTGGATCGGCAGGTTTTGCGGCTGCACATCGGCGAGTGAAATTGCCACCAGCGATCCTTCCTGCAACTCCTGTTTGATATCCCACAGCGTCAGCTGCGCAATGCCCAGCCCCTGAACGCAGAGCGATCTGACGCTCTCTACACTACTGGCGCTGAAACGGCCATCAACGCTGATGCTGGTGGGCTGACCGTCCAGGTCAAACGTCCACTGCAGCACGCTGGTCAGCCGCAGACAGTGATGGTCCGCCAGATCCGCCAGGGTTTTCGGTGTGCCGTGGTCGCGCAGCCAGGCGGGCGATGCGCACAGCACCCTGGGGTTATCAGCGATTTTACGCGCCACCAGCCCGGAGTCGCGTAGCGGGGCGATGCGAATGGCGACGTCGAAGCCGCCGCCGACAATATCCACCACCGCTTCACTCAGTTGCAGGTCGATACGCATAGCCGGATTCTCCGCCAGTAGCCGGGGCACCAGCGGCAGAATATGACGCTGCCCGAAGCCGGACGGCGCGGTCACCCGCAGCAGACCGGTCACGCCTTTAACCTTCGGATCGAACAGCGCTCTGGCACCTTCCTCCGCCTCCAGCAGTGCCCGGGCGTAAGGCAAAAATTCTGCGCCTTCCTGTGTCAGCGATACCGAACGCGTGGTGCGCTGCACCAGACGGGTATTGAGTTGTCGTTCAAGGCTCGCCAGCCGCCGGGAAACCGCCATGGGCGACACATCCAGCCGCCGCGCCGCCTGGGTCAGACTGCGGGTTTCGGTAATGATCAGAAACAGCTGCACATCGCGAAGATCCATAACGTCATCATTTTTCAGCGGTAAAAGCGGATTATAACGCGTATTGATATACAAGCTTATCCGTTTACGCCGTTTAAGGCGGTTAACGGCGGGATTATAGTTATCCGCCTGATAAATCAACCACCGGAATAACGATATGCACGCTACACCTCTGTTTACCCCTGCCACTATTGGCACCCTGACGCTGAATAATCGCCTCGCGGTTGCGCCCATGACCCGCGTTTCCGCCTCAGAAGAGGGTCTGGCCAGCGAAAAAATGGCGCATTACTACGCCGATTTCGCCCGCGGTGGCTTTGCCCTGATTATTTCCGAAGGCATCTATATCGATCGCGCATGGTCGCAGACCTATGCTTTTCAGAGCGGGCTGGTTAATGCCGAACAGGCCGCGGCCTGGCGACGCGCCACCGACGCGGTGCACGCCCGGGGCGGTAAGATTTTTGCTCAGATCCAGCACGGCGGTGCGCTCTCACAGGGCAATTATTATCGACAGGAAACCGTTGGCCCGTCGGCCATCCAGCCAGTGGGTCAGCAGATGACCTTTTACCGGGGAGAGGGGGCGTATCCGATCCCGCAGATGCTGACGGAAGAGGCGATCCAGGCGATTATCGCCAGCTTTGCCGACGCGGCGTCACGCGCGGTTGAGGAGGCCGGGTTTGACGGGGTGGAAATCCACGGTGCGAACGGCTATCTGCTTGACCAGTTTTTTACCGACTACACTAACGCGCGTACGGACCGCTGGGGCGGGAATATTGCGGAGCGTCTGACCCTCAGCCTGGAGGTGATCCGCGCGGTGCGTGCCAGCGTCGGCCCGGATGTGCCGGTGGGCATTCGCATTTCTCAGGGCAAGGTGAATGACTTTTTCCACAAGTGGGCCAACGGCGAAGAGGATGCGCGCGTGGTATTCACCCTGCTGGCCGCAGCCGGCATCGATTATCTGCATCTGACGGAGTATGAAGCCTGGAAACCGGCATTTGCCGATAACCCGCTCTCACTGGTAGCCCTGGCGCGTAAGTATGCTCCCGATCTGACCCTTATGGCGAACGGTAGCCTGCACGATCCGGCTCGCGCTGAAGAGGTGATGGCCACAGGCGCGGATTTCATCGCGCTGGGCCGCGGTGCGCTGGCGAATCATGCCTGGCCGCAAAAGGTGGCGCAGGGCGAGGCGCTGTGTAAATTCGACAGTGCGATTCTGGGACCAATTGCTGATATTAAAGCGAGTGAACTCCCCGACTGACAGCCGGTTATTTGCCCGCCAGATCTGGCGCTGAAATATGAAAAAAAAGCCGGGCGTTACGCCCGGTAATAAATAAGGCACACAGAAAGTAAGCCGCTAAAACAGGGCTTGATGAGGGTTAATGCGGCGGCACAATACACGCCGATGTGGCGTTTATTGTTATCAAAAGATGCCCTTAATTCTTACGTCAGGCTATTTTATGACGTGTTTTTCGCCCTTGTTATAGTGAATTTTTTATGCGTTATCCTGAATTGATTAATAGTTATTAAAAAATCCATGCGTAATTACTGATTAATTATTCATAGTGACCGGATAACCGGCGCTGTCTGCCATGCCTGCCTCTCGCGCGTTGCAGTTAGCGTTCACTGTGCCGCTTGCGTGTAAGTCTGCTCCCGCAGTTGCGAGAAGAATCTGCACCGGCGCGCAGGCTAACGACGCGCTTTGCTTAACGATGTCGCTCACATTATATCCTCTGGTCTGAATAAACAGCGCCCCATTTTGAGGATTATCCGATATGTCCAGATAAACGACATAATTACTTCTGTAACACAGGAAAGCAGCGCGTTGTTTATATTATCAGCGGCGTTGTGGTCGGCCATGTTGATATTCAGACGACGAAACGCTGTCTTATTTTAACCTTTCCGCACCAGATATTTCCCCCGCAGGTCAACTGCACCTCAGGCTTTTTCCGCCAGCAGTCCCGACACCAGCACCCTGAATGCCTCAATTGCCCGGGGCAGTACCGCGTGCGGATCGTCCGCGGCGGCAATCCATAAGGCCGCGTTCAGCGCCGCGCCGTTAACCAGTCGCGCCGCCGCTTCCGCATCCACCTGACGCACCGTACCTTCTGCTATCAGCGCCTCAATCGCTTCGGTGGTGGTGCGCAGACAGGCGGTCTGATTAGGCCACTGCGAGGGATCGCCGAGCACCGCCGGGCCATCAAGCAGCATAATGCGCTGTACCTCCGGCTCCAGCGACATCTCAATGTAAGTGATGGCTTCGGCAATAAACCCGTCCCACTTTGTCGCCTCGCGCGCGCTGGCTTCGCGCATCTGCAGCAGAATTTCTGCGTCCATCTGGTCGATCACCGCCTGCAGCAGGCCTTTCTTGTCGCCGAAGTTGTGGTACAGCGCACCGCGGGTCAACCCGGCGGCAGCCGTCAGTTCATCCATCGACGCCGCCGCGTAGCCCTTGTCAGAAAATGCCTGACGCGCTGCCTGAATCAGCTTACTGCGGGTTTCTTCCACCATCTCTGCACGTCGTTTCGCTGCCATACCTGCTCCTGGAATTAATGCTGTTGCCCATTGACATACGCGGCGTATGTTTAATATTTTACATACACGGCGTATGTGAGTTCACTCTATCACATCCGGCGGATGAGCAGGCGGTTTGTTCCGCCACTTTGATCCCTTCTGCTGCACTGGAGTATGAGTATGACGATACGTGACGCTGTTTTCCCCCCGGGCCGCCAGGCGCTGTATGACATCAACCGCTACTCGGCGGCGATTCGCTCAGGCGATCTGCTGTTTGTGTCCGGGCAGGTGGGTAGCCGGGAAGATGGTTCTCCCGAGCCTGATTTTGCAAAGCAGGTTGAGCTGGCATTCACCAACCTCAAGGCGGTGCTGCAGGCCGCGGGCTGCACCCTTGACGACGTGGTGGACGTGACGACCTTCCACACCGATCCCGCCGCACAGTTTGACATCATTAACCCGATCCGCCTGAAAGCCTTCGGCGATGGGCCTGCGCCAAACTGGACCGCGCTGGGCGTGACCTGGCTGGCAGGTTTTGATTTTGAAATTAAAGTGATTGCCCGCATCCCGGCGGGAGCCGGCAGCTAATCTGCGGAAAAGGGGAGGGCGGATGACCGTTTCAGGCAGCAGCTCGTCCGGAAACGGTCTTACGCAGCGCGGGCGGACGGGGTAAGGTAGCCGAAACCCAGGAGGACGCCATGCTTGAACTACGACCCAACTGTGAATGCTGTGACCAGGAGCTGCCGCCGGATTCCCGCGATGCGCGGATATGCTCTTTCGAATGCACCTTCTGCGTGAGCTGCGCAGAAGGAACGCTTGCCCGGCATTGCCCCAACTGCGGCGGAGAGCTGGTGCCTCGCCCCGTCAGGCCCGCAGAGAAATTACTCACCTCACCCGCGTCCACGCAGCGCGTTGTTCGGGCGCATCCCGGCTGCGGGGCGCTACCGCATCCCGATCGGCGTCAGCCGTAGCGTGACGGAGAGTGGATCACCGTCGTGACCACGCCAACGATATGCACGTCTTCTTCATCCGTGAGCGGAATTGGCGGATAGGCCGGATTTTCAGCACGAAGATGCGGAGAGGGCGCAAGTTGCAGACGCTTCACAGTAAAGTCGCCACGTAACCGGGCAACGACAATATCGCCGTGGCCAGGCCGCAGGCTGGCATCGACCAGCAGCAGCGAGCCGTTAACGATAGCGGCGTCGCGCATTGAGTCACCCGCTACCCGCAATATATAGGTAGAGGAGGGGTGCGGGATCAGGTGCTTGACCAGATCGATCGCGTTGTCCATGTAGTCTGTGGCCGGGCTGGGAAACCCGGCTGAAACCCGCTCAAGATAAAGCGGTAAACGTACGGTGTGAGGCGAAGGGGTTAACTGATATAGCGCCATCGCAGCGGTCCCGATAATTATACTGTATTTATAGCCAGTATAAATCAGTGTTCGCTATTGGCAAGCGTTGCCCCGGCTGCTTCGCTTGTTATTGGCGCTATCTTACTGTTCGCTGAGAGAAAAAAATTTATCGCTGGTCACGGCGTCGGCTGTACGCATTATGTACGCGGGATCAGACGAGAATCACATTTTTCCCTTGTTCTTTCAGGCGGTTAATTGCCTCTTCTGGTGCTTTTTTATCGGTAACGATCGTATTGATCTTTTCGATCGAAAGCACGGTGTTAAAGCCCTTACGCCCAAATTTACTGGAATCACTGACTACCACCACCTGCTGCGCCGCCGCGGCCATTACTGCGCTGATGGCGTAGCCCTCGTTAAACGTTGTGATACCGTTTTCACAGTCAAAGCCATCCGCCCCGACAAACATCAGGTTAGCCGACACCCCGCGCAGGGCATGCTCGGCAATACTGCCGTGCAGCGATATGGTTTTATGCCGCAGCGTGCCGCCGCACACCACCAGCGTGATATCCGTGTTTTCCAGCAGCACGTTAGCCGCAGGCAGGTTGTTGGTAATCACCGTGATGTTGTTCATGCCGACCAGTTCTTCGGCCAGCAGCTTAGTGGTGCTGCCGCTGTCGAGGATCACGGTATCGCCCTCCCTGACCAGCCGCGCCGCTTCAATCGCGATGCGCCTTTTAGGGTCCGCCGCCAGCTTATAGCGCTCGTGCAGGCTGACTTCACTGCTTTCGGCAGCGCTGTCAAACGCCAGCAGAGCGCCGCTGCGTGCCGCACCGCCGTGAAAGCGCGTCAGCAGTCCATGCTCTTCCAGCATACGCAGATCGGTACGCACTGTGACTTCGGTCACCCCCAGTTCGGCGGCGATGTCATTCACCATCAGGCTGCCGGATGCGTTAACCATTTCCACAATCCTGTTTCTGCGCTCGAACGTATTCATAAACACTCCTCGAAAATGTGAGCTCATCCTAAAACGAAAGCGTTAGAAAGTAAAACGACAATTAAAAGAGTGTGAAGGATTACGCAATTAATCGAAACCCTAACGCCGGAAGCATTCACGACATAACTAAAAATCCCCAATGTATTGATGTGGAATGTTATTTTTGCACGGATCGTGGCGGCTATTAAGAAAAAGCAGCGCGGCCATATGAAATTAAACGATCGCGATCACACAACCAAAAGAAAGCAATTGAGATGAAAACGAAAAGAAACGATTTTAAATGTCAGGCATTCGGAGGACATTATGAAAACGTTACTACAACAGCACAAAAGTGGTCTTGATTGCGGCATCTGTTCCGTCTGTTCAGCGCATCCGCTGGTGATCGAAGCGGCACTGCGCCTTGATTTACACAGCCGTCGCAAGGTGCTAATCGAAGCCACCTCAAATCAGGTCAACCAGTACGGCGGGTATACCGGTATGCAGCCCGCGGCATTTCGCGATTACGTGCTGGCGATTGCGCAGCGCGTCGGTTTCCCGGCCGCACGGCTGATCCTCGGGGGCGATCATCTGGGGCCAAACTGCTGGCAAAACGAGCCGGCCCAGGAGGCGATGGCGAAAGCCCGGACGTTGATTGCGGAATACGTTAAAGCAGGGTTCAGCAAAATTCACCTCGATGCGTCCATGTCCTGTGCGGACGATCCCGTGCCGCTGCCCCCGGCGCTGGTCGCGGAGCGCGCCGCCGATCTGTGCCGCGTTGCGGAAGCGTGTGCGACGCCAGCGCAAAAAGCGGCCCTGACCTATGTGATCGGCACTGAAGTGCCGGTGCCGGGCGGCGAGGCGTCGGCGATTGAGCGCGTGCACATCACCCGGCCCGAGGATGCCGCAGAGACCCTTGAGCTGCACCACCAGGCCTTTCGCCAGGCCGGGCTGGAGGAGGCCATTCCACGGATTGTGGCGCTGGTGGTACAACCGGGCGTCGAGTTCGACCACAGCAGCGTGGTGCACTATGACCCGGCAAAAGCGCAGGCGCTGAGCGCCTTTATCACCGGCACACCGGTGGTCTACGAGGCGCACTCCACCGATTACCAGACCCGCAAGGCGTATCGCGCGCTGGTGGCGGATCACTTCGCCATCCTGAAAGTCGGTCCGGCGCTCACCTTCGCATTGCGCGAAGCCATTTTTGCCCTCGCGAGCATGGAGCAGGTACTGGTGGCACCGGAAAGCCAGAGCCGCATCGTTGAGGTGATCGACCAGGTAATGCTGGATGAGCCGGGCTACTGGAAAAAGTATTACCGCCAGGTGTGGTCGGAATCACGGGTGGATATTCATTTCAGCCTGTCAGATCGCATCCGCTATTACTGGCCAAACGGGCGCATCAGCCGCGCGCTGGAGACCCTGCTGAGCAACCTTAATGCGACCACCCTCCCGCTGGGGATGCTGAGCCAGTATCTGCCGAAGCAGTACGACCGCGTGCTGAACGGCACCCTGGTACCGTCGCCTCACCATCTCATCATCGACAAAATTCAGGACGTGCTGCGGGATTATGCCTGCGGCTGCCATCCACAGCTGCATCACGCCCGGCAGGTGAGCCATGCATAACTATCAACTGCTAACCGCCAGCGGGCTGCATTTTAACGATGCCCATGAGGCGCTGGTTCATATTGGGGAAACCCTGGTGCAGGCGGGAATATGTCGGGAGAGCTATCCCGCCGCGCTGCGCGCCCGCGAAGCCGCATATCCCACCGGCATCGTCCTCGACAGCCACTGCGTCGCCATTCCTCACTGCGACGCCAGCCACGCCCTGCAGCCCGCCCTCTATCTGATTCGTCCCCGGCAGCCGGTGCCATTCGCGCAGGCGGATGATGACATACAGATTGGCGCTGAGCTGATTATCGCCCTGGTGGTGACGCATCCGCAGGAGCAACTGAACCTGCTGCGGACGCTGTTCGGCCTGCTGCAGCAGCCTGATGTTATCGACAGCCTGTTAACGGTGCCGGATGCGGGGCTGGCGACGTGCCTGCGCCAGCATCTTCTCGCCCCGGCGACGTAACGTTTTACCTGTACCTGCAAACGGAGAATAAAAATGAAACGAAAGATCATCGTAGCGTGCGGAGGGGCGGTCGCGACCTCCACCCTGGCGGCGCAAGAAATTCAGGAGCTGTGCGACGAGCACCATATTGCGCTGGAGCTGGTCCAGTGCCGCGTCAACGAAATCGAAACCTATCTGCACGGCGTGGATCTGATCTGCACCACCGCCCGGGTCGATCGTAGCTTTGGCGATATTCCGGTGGTGCACGGCATGCCGTTCGTCTCGGGCGTCGGCATTGACGCGCTGCGGCAGAAAATCCTGACCCTGTTGCAGGAGTAGCGCCATGTTTAGCGAAATTATGCGTTATATCCTCGATCTGGGGCCGGCGGTGATGCTGCCGATTGTGATCGTGCTGTTCTCCCTGTGCCTCGGCATGAAGCCGGGCGACGCGTTTAAGTCCGGTCTGCATATCGGTATCGGGTTTGTCGGCATCGGTCTGGTAATTGGCCTGATGCTCGACTCTATCGGGCCGGCAGCTAAGGCGATGGCGGAGCATTTCGAAATCGGCCTTGAGGTGGTGGACGTCGGCTGGCCGGGTTCCTCACCCATGACCTGGGCCTCGCAGATTGCGCTCATTGCCATTCCGGTAGCCATTGGCGTCAACATCCTGATGCTGCTGACGCGCCTGACCCGCGTGGTGAACGTCGATATCTGGAATATCTGGCATATGACCTTCACCGGCGCGCTGGTGCACCTCGCTACCGGCTCGTACTGGCTGGGCATGCTGGGCGTCGTGGTCCATGCGGCCTTTGCCTACAAGCTGGGCGACTGGTTCTCCCGGGATACCCGCGACTACTTCGGGCTGGACGGCATTGCTGTGCCGCACGGCACCTCAGCCTGGTTCGGGCCGATCGCGGTGCTGGTGGACACGGTTATCGAAAAAGTGCCGGGTCTGCGCCGTATCCACTTCAGCGCAGACGACGTACAGAAACGCTTCGGCGCGTTCGGCGAGCCGGTCACCGTCGGCTTTATGATGGGCGCGATTATCGGCGTGCTGGCCTCCTGGGATGCTAAAAGCGTACTGCAGCTGGCAGTGAAAACCGCCGCGGTGATGCTGCTGATGCCGCGCGTGATCAAGCCGATCATGGACGGGCTGACGCCTATTGCCCGCCAGGCGCGCTCGCGGCTACAGGCAAAATTTGGCGGCGAGGATTTCCTGATTGGCCTCGATCCGGCGCTGCTGCTCGGCCATACCGCCGTGGTATCTGCCAGCCTGATCTTTATCCCGCTGACCATTCTGATTGCCGTGCTGCTGCCCGGAAATAAGGTGCTGCCGTTCGGCGACCTCGCCACCATCGGCTTCTTTGTGGCGATGGCGGTCGCGGTACACCGCGGGAACCTGTTCCGCACCCTGATCTCCGGCGTCATCATCATGAGTATGACGCTGTGGATCGCCACCCAGACCATCGGGCTGCACACCCAACTGGCCGCCAACGCCGGCGCGCTGAAGGCCGGTGGTCAGGTCGCCTCTATGGATCAGGGCGGGTCGCCGGTGACGTATCTGCTTATCCAGCTATTGACCTGGCAGAACGTTACCGCGCTGGTGGTCATCGGCGTCATCTATGGCCTCGGTGTCCTGCTCACCTGGCGTCGGGCACGTCAGGTAACCACTGCCGAACACGAATAATATGACGGGGGCGTCAGCCCTCGTGTTTCAGGAGTCTGTGCCATGAAATCTGTCGTGATACACGCCGGAGGCAGCGTTACGGTTGAAGAACAGCCGATGCCTCAGCTACAGAATGAGCAGGAGGTGCTGGTAGAGGTGCTCTGCTCCGGGCTGTGCGGGTCCGATCTCCCGCGCATTTTCCACGAGGGGGCGCACTTTTACCCCATTACTCTCGGACATGAATTTAGCGGGCAGGTGAGGGCATGCGGCAGCGCGGTTGACGACCTCGAACCGGGGGAGCGGGTCTGCTGCGTGCCTTTACAACCCTGCTTTATTTGCGACGAGTGCCAGCGCCAGCTGTGGTCGCAGTGCCGACATTATCAGTTTATCGGCTCGCGCAGCGACGGCGGCAACCGGCAGTATGTGGTGCTGCCGCGGCGCAACCTGTTTCGCTTACCCCCGGAGGTATCGCCGGTGGCGGGTGCCTTTTTTGAGCCGCTGACGGTCGGGCTGCACGCCATGCAGCTGGCAGGCGGCTGCGCCAACAAGCAGGTGGTGATTATCGGTGCGGGAACCATTGGCCTGCTGGCGCTGCAGGCCGCAAAGGCGCTCGGCGCGCGGTCGGTCACCGCCATTGATATCAACCCGGAGCGGCTGGCGCTGGCTCGCACGCTGGGGGCGGACCAGGTATTTAACAGCCAGGAGATGACAGCGCAGGCGATACATGCGGCGCTGACCCCACAGCGCTTCGACCAGCTCATCCTTGAAACCGCCGGTAGCCCGCAGACCGTGACGCTGTCCATTGAGATCGCCGGGCCGCAGGCCCAGGTCGGGCTGATCGGCACTCTCCATCGCGACATCACCCTGAGCAGCGCCTGTTTTGGCCTGATCCTGCGGCGCGAGCTGCGGTTGCTCGGCAGCTGGATGAACTATTCCGGCCCCTGGCCGGGGGTGGAGTGGCAGCAGGCGATGCAGCTGTTTGAAGCGGGAAGCATCAATCTCGATGCGCTGATCGCGGTCCAGGCGGGGCCGCAGGGCTACGCCGACGCGGTGCGCGCCCTCAATGGCCAACCGATGAACGGTAAGATCGTACTTGATTTCAGTGCGCCAGAAATGGAGAAGAGCTGATGTACCTGATTGCCAGCCATGCCATGCTGCAGAAGGCGCAGCGCGAAGGGTACGCGGTACCCGCGTTTAACGTTCATAACCTCGAAACCGTTCAGGTGGTCGCCGAAACCGCGGCGCAGATGCGTTCCCCGGTGATCCTGGCCGGCACGCCCGGCACGTATCGTTACGCCGGGCTGGGGTATCTGGTGGCTATCTGCCAGCAGGCGGCACGGCGCTACGATCTGCCGCTGGCGCTGCATCTCGACCACCACGAGGCGGCGGAGGATATTCATACCAAAGTCAAAGCCGGGGTGCGCTCGGTGATGATTGACGCTTCTCATTTTCCGTTTGAGCAGAATATTGCCGCCGTGGCGGAGGTGGTGGCGATCTGCCGTCGCTATGACGTGACCGTCGAAGCCGAGCTGGGCAGACTGGGTGGGCAGGAAGACGACCTGATAGTGGATGAAACGGAGAGCCTGTTTACCGATCCGCTGATGGCGCGGGAATACGTGCGGCGCACCGGCATCGATTCGCTGGCGGTGGCGATTGGGTCGGCGCACGGCCTCTATCAGGGGGAACCGAAGCTCGATTTTGCCCGGCTGGAGCGTATTCGCGAGCAGGTCAGCATTCCGCTGGTACTGCACGGCGCATCAGGGCTTCCGGCGCGTATGGTGCAGGACGCCATCGCCCGCGGCATCTGCAAGGTTAACGTAGCCACCGAGCTGAAGATCGCCTTTGCCGATGCGGTAAAAGGCTATTTTCACGCCTGCCCGCAGGCGAACGATCCGCGCGAATACATGGAGCCGGGCAAGCTGGCGATGAAGCAGGTGGTGCAGGAGAAAATCCGCATCTGCGGCAGCGAAGGGAAGCTGTAAGCGCATAAGCAAAGAGGGGAAAGCGTGTTGCTGTCCCCTCATCGTATGCGGCGTAACGCCCCGCGAATAACGACGTTATAAAGCGAACTGATATGAATGCTACTCAGAGCGGGAAGGGTAGCGAACTAACGCATCCAGACGTTGATGAATAAGGCGCATCTGCTGCTCGTTATGCTTTGCAGGGCCTGTTTCGCCAAACATATCCGCATGATCGAGCATGGTAAGAATGACAAGCGCTGGTTCGGCTATGCCTTCTCGTTGTTCAAAAGAGAGAACCAGTAAAGGATCGGTTTCCCTTTCATCGTCCAGTACCCGGGTATGGTGTAAGCCAATATAAAAAGGAACCAGCGCGCCATTGCCTTTGATATGGGATTGCTTAATCCAGCCATGTTGATGTTTTTCGCCCTGAGAATAGACCCAGACGCACTTGTCGCGTTCCCACATTTGAATCAGATCGTCGATATCCTGGAAATACGATAAAACCACATCCGTGGTGAAACCATACTCTGCGGAAATAACATGAAACAACGCGCTGGTTTCAACGGACGAAATTTTTTCTCTTCTGCCCATGGTTAATTCCTTTAACCAACTGCGAGTCATCCATCTCCAGTACCTCTTGCATAAACTGCTGACGGCGTTCTTCCTGAGTATTGCCCGTTAAGCGAACGCTACCTGCGCTACGCGCTTTAGCCAACAAACCGGAAAGGTTAGCGGCATTGACCGGGGTGTTTTTCATACATCCTCCTGTGCATTTATTCGACAAGTATACCACAGGCAGCGTGCTTTCCACGCCCGGAGGCTGGTTTTATAGGGCGGCTCGCAAAACGATGATCTCAAACCGTTTGCGACCCACCTCACATTTATCAACACCGATTATTACTCTCAGGCTAATGATTCGCCCGCGAACTTAATTGATGGGGACGGCAGGCGGGTCCACACTACCTCCAGCGTTAAGCAAATCACAAAGATTCGCTAAATCAGGAGGTTAATAATGAGTGGCAACCAAACGGCTCGTGTGTGGAACACGCGCCGCACGGAGAAACAGCGGCGCATCGCCTCGGTTCCCGTGCAGGGCAAAGTGCTTCCCACCGACCAGCTTACCGGGATGCTGGAAAAACTGATCGCCCCCGGTGACCGCGTGGTACTGGAAGGGAACAACCAGAAGCAGGCGGATTTTCTCTCCCGCATGCTGGCTGAAGTCAACCCGTCGAAAGTCCACGACCTGCATATGATTATGCCGAGCGTCGGACGCAGCGAACATCTGGATATTTTTGAAAAGGGCATCGCCCGCAAGCTCGACTTCTCCTTCTCCGGTACCCAGAGCCTGCGTATTTCGCAGCTGCTGGAAGATGGCCTGCTGGAAATCGGCGCCATCCACACCTACATCGAGCTTTACTCCCGTCTCTATGTCGATCTGGCGCCGAACGTGGCGCTGATTGCCGGCTTCAAAGCCGACCGCAAGGGGAACCTCTACACCGGGGCCAGTACCGAAGATACCCCGGCGCTGGTGGAAGCCGCCGCGTTCCATGACGGTATCGTCATCGCCCAGGTCAACGAGCTGGTGGACGACGAAAGCGATCTGCCGCGCGTCGATATTCCTGGCTCGTGGGTGGATTTCGTGGTGGTAGCGGACAAACCGTTCTTTATCGAACCGCTGTTTACCCGCGACCCGCGTCTGATCAAACAGGAACATATCCTGATGGCGATGATGGCCATCAAAGGCATCTACGCCGAGCATCAGGTGCAGTCTCTCAATCACGGTATCGGCTTTAACACCGCCGCCATCGAACTGCTGCTGCCAACCTACGGCGAACAGCTCGGTCTGAAGGGCAAAATCTGTAAGCACTGGACCCTGAACCCGCATCCGACGCTGATCCCGGCGATCGAAAGCGGCTGGGTAGAGAGCGTGCACTGCTTCGGCGGCGAGCTGGGGATGGAAGAGTACATCCGCGCCCGCCCGGACGTGTTCTTTACCGGGGCAGATGGCTCAATGCGTTCTAACCGCGCCTTTTGCCAGCTGGCAGGGCAGTACGCGGTGGATATGTTTATCGGTTCCACCCTGCAGGTTGACGGCTTCGCCAACTCCTCCACCGTAACCCGCGGACGCCTCTCCGGCTTCGGCGGCGCGCCAAACATGGGGCATGACCCGCACGGTCGTCGCCACGCCACCCCGGCCTGGCTGAACATGATCACCGAGCCGGACCCGATGCAGCGCGGTAAAAAACTGGTGGTGCAGATGGTGGAAACCTTCCAGGCGGGCGTGAAACCGACCTTCGTGGAAAAACTCGATGCGGTTGAGGTGGCGAAAGCCTCCGGCATGCCGCTGGCGCCGGTGATGATCTACGGCGATGACGTGACCCACGTGCTGACCGAAGAGGGGATTGCCTACCTCTATCGTGCCGAAAGCCTTGAGGAGCGCCGCGCCATGGTCGCCGCCGTAGCCGGTATCACCGACATCGGTCTGGGCGTTGACGCCGCACGCGTTGCCGGGCTGCGCCGCAGCGGCAAAGTGGTGTACCCGGAAGATATGGGTATCCGCCGCTCCGACGCCACCCGCTCACTGCTGGCTGCCAGCAGCGTCTCTGACCTGGTTGAATGGTCAGGCGGTCTTTATAACCCACCTGCGAAATTCCGGAGCTGGTAATGAAACATCTTCCACAGACTCACGCCGACGGGATGGCTGGCTGGCTGGCGCGCGTCGCCACCGTCTGCCTGATTGATGAAGCGCGTTTAACCCCGAAGCCGGGTCTGGTGGATGCCCGGGGAAGCGGCGCCCATCACGACCTGACTCTGGCCCTGATGGAGCGTTCGGCGCACAGCCTGACCCCGGCGTTTCAACATATGGCGGAGCACAGCTGGCTGCGCCCGGCAGATATCGCGCTGCGGGAGACCGTAGGGCGGCTGGGACGCGAAGGCGAACAGGCAATGATGGCGGCCACCGGCGGGGTTAACACCCATCGCGGTGCCATTTGGGCGCTCGGGTTACTGGTCAGCGCCGTCGCCATGCTGGGCGAAGCGGCACCGAGTGACGTTGTCACGCAAACTGCCGCCCGTCTGGCGCAGCTGCCGGACAACGCCGCGCCGAAGGGCTTCAGCAAAGGGCTACGCGCTACCCACCGCTATCAGGTGCCGGGAGCGCGGGAAGAGGCTCAGCAGGGGTTCCCGCACGTCACCCGTCTGGCACTACCGCAGCTGTGGGCCAGCCGGGCGCAGGGGGCCAGTGAAACGCAGGCCCGCCTCGATGCGCTGATGGCCATCATGACTTCCCTGACCGACACCTGCGTGCTTAACCGCGCCGGGCTGGAGGGACTGGAAGCCATGCAGCAGGGTGCCCGCGCGGTACTGGCTGCCGGCGGCACCGCACAGGCCGCCGGACGCGACGCGCTGGCCCGCCTCGATGCCGATATGCTGGCGCGCAATGCCTCGCCGGGCGGCGCAGCCGACCTGCTCGCTGCCACGCTGTTTCTGGATCGCACGAGCCTGCCGCAGGCAGCTCAACTAACACATTAAGAGGGCGTTATGGAACACATTACGTTGTCATTCCCCGCAAGCCGTTCCCTGAACGGTAAAGCACTGGCGGGGGTTGTCGGTTCCGGTGATATGGAAGTGCTGTACACCGCCGACGCCGCAAAAACCCTGACGGTGGATATCACTACCTCCGTCGATAACAGCACCGCGCGCTGGACCGCGCTGTTTGACCGACTGAACATGCAGAACGGTCTGCCATCCGGCCAGCTGATTATTCACGACTTCGGCGCGACGCCGGGTGTGGCGCGCATTCGCATTGAGCAGGTTTTCGAGGAGGTGGAGCATGCGTAACGATCGCAGTTTTATCGAGCTTCGGGCCCGTGCCCGTGCGCACGAACTGCTGGATGAGGGCAGCTACCGCGAACTGCTCGATCCGTTTGAGGGTGTGATGTCGCCGTGGCTCGGCGCGCAGGGCATTGTCCCGCAGGCCGACGACGGCATGGTGGTGGCGAAAGGCACCATCAACGGCCAGCCGGCGGTGGTGATTGCCATCGAAGGCACCTTCCAGGGCGGCAGTATGGGCGAAGTGTCCGGCGCGAAAATGGCCGCTGCCCTTGAACTGGCCGCAGAAGATAACCGCAACGGCATCCCGACTCAGGCGGTGCTGTGCCTCGAAACCGGTGGCGTGCGCCTGCAGGAGGCCAACCTCGGCCTGGCGGCGATTGCCGACATCCACGCCGCGATTGTCGATCTGCGTCGCTACACCCCGGTTATTGGCATCATTACCGGCACCGTCGGCTGCTTCGGCGGGATGTCCATCGCCGCCGCGCTGTGCAGCTACCTGATCGTCACCCGCGAGGCGCGTCTCGGCCTCAACGGCCCACAGGTCATCGAGCAGGAAGCGGGGATTGAAGAGTATGACTCCCGCGACCGGCCGTTTATCTGGAGCATGACCGGGGGTGAAACCCGCTATCAGAGCGGCCTGGTGGATGCGCTGGTGGGCGACGGGGTCAACGCCGTCAAAGCCGCGATGAACGACGCGATTGCCAAAGGCGTGCCTGCGCAGCACCGCAGCGACAACTACGCCTGGTATCTTGAACGTCTGAGTCAGTTCGATACCCGCCAGCAGGCGGATGCTGAGCAGATCAAACAGGTATTTGCACCGGAGGTGAAAGGATGAGCGAATCAGTAAGCCGGGGTGCGTTATGGCTGGAAAAACTGGCACCCAACGCAACACGTATGGCGGGTCTCTGCCCGTCGGTTCAGGTGGCTGATGGCGAACTGAACGGGGAAACGGCACGCTTTATCGCCGTAGTCCCGGATGCCGGAAACCACTATCCGCGCGCCGCAAACGGCGAAGTGGGTCTGCTGGAAGGCTGGACGCTGGCAAAAGTGGTGAATGAGACCATCGATGCCGATGCCAGCAGCGCGGTAAAACGCCCGATTATCGCGGTGATCGATGTCCCGAGTCAGGCCTATGGCCGTCGCGAAGAGGCGTTCGGGATTCACCAGGCGCTGGCCGGGGCGGCAGGCGCATATGCCAAAGCGCGTCTCGCCGGACATCCGGTAATTGGCCTTATTGTCGGCAAAGCGATGTCCGGCGCGTTTCTCGCTCACGGCTACCAGGCCAACCGCCTGATCGCGTTCAACGACAGCGGCGTGCTGGTGCATGCGATGGGTAAAGAATCCGCGGCGCGTATTACACTGCGTACCGTCGACGCGCTGGAAAAACTGGCGGCGACCATTCCGCCAATGGCCTATGACGTGGCGAACTATGCCACCCTCGGGCTGCTCTCCGATCTGCTGGACATCAGCAACCCGGATGCGCCGTCCACCGACGATCTCTCCCTCGTTAACCGCACGCTGGCCGATGCCGTCCGCGATGCGCGTCAGGACCCGAGCCTGAAAAATCGCCTCGGGGCTGAAAACCGTCGTAGCTCCGCACTGGTACGCGAACGCCTGCGCGCCAGCTGGTAAGAAAAGTAAGAGACCTGCCGGATAGCGGTGTCGGTTGTGCCGACGCCGCTACTGAAAAAAATAAATGTTCATCACCATGCGGGGCGCTACGCCTCGCAGGATGAGGAGCAACACATCGCGCCAGTGCTACTTTCTCTTTCATACAGGTGATTTATGACTTACGTGATTGTTCATGCTCTTGCACCCATTTTTGTCATCATGCTGCTTGGCTTCTGGGCCGGTAAGGCAAAAATGGTCGATAACCAGAATGTTTCCCTGCTCAATATCTTCGTAATGGATTTCGCGCTCCCGGCTGCGCTGTTCAGCGCCACCGTACAGACCCCGTGGAGCGGCATCGTCGCGCAGTCACCGCTGATTGTGGTGCTGGTGCTGGCGATGTGGATCACCTATGCCGCCATCTACTTCATGGCGACCAAGGTGTTTAAAAAGTCGCCGCAGGATGCCGCAGTGCTGACCCTGACCGTGGCGCTGCCGAACTACGCCGCGCTGGGCCTGCCGATCCTCGGCAGCGTGCTGGGGGAAGGGCCGTCCACTTCGCTGTCGGTGGCGGTATCCATCGCCTGTGGTTCGGTGCTGATGACCCCGTTCTGCCTGCTGATCCTCGAACGTGAAAAAGCCCGCGCGGCCGGTGAGAACAGCGGCTCGACGCTGGCGATGCTGCCGGTGCTGATGTGGCGCTCGGTGAAAAAACCGATTGTCTGGGGTCCGCTGCTGGGGGTGGTGCTCTCCGCCATTGGCATCAAAATGCCGGATCTGCTGCTGTCAGCGATTAAACCGCTGGGCCTGTCCGCTACCGCGGCGGCGCTGTTCCTCACCGGGGTGATCCTCTCGGCGCGTAAACTGCAAATCAACACCGTGGTGGTGACCTCGACCCTCGCCAAACTGCTGATCCAGCCGGCTATCGCCTGGGGGATTGTGCTGGCGCTTGGCCTGTCCGGCTCGGTGGCGATTACCGCTATCCTGATGATTGCGCTGGCAGCCGGTTTCTTCGGCGTGGTATTCGGTAACCGGTTTGGCGTACAGTCCCCGGATGCCGAGGCGGTACTGCTGCTTAGCTCGGTGCTGAGCATCCTGTCACTGCCGCTGTTCATCTCACTCACTTCAGGGATCTAAACCATGACGCCACGCCCTCACGATCTGCTCTGGCTGCGCGACCGCGCTTCACTTCACGGCATCACTGATGCCTGGGTGGAGACGCTGTGGCATAGCGGCCTGCCGGTGGTGGTGCGGCGTGATGTTGACGGCGAGCGCATCCCGGTCGGGGTGCGCGGCATGCGCCGCGAGCAGCGCGCCGCCGGATGGGTGGCGGCAGAGGCGGTAGTGAAGCGCGTAACGCCAGAGGATCTGACCGATCTGAACCTGCTGCTGCGTTCGCCGTTTGTCTCGCAGCAGCCGGTGCAGGCTGCTATTCAGCTGGCGCAGCGGCGCTGGCCCTGGGCGTGGGGCGTAACCGGCAGCACCGGGTACGCGCTGGCTACGGAAATCCCGGTGCTGCACGCCGCCAGCGATCTCGATCTCACCCTGCGCGCACCCGAGCCGCTGCAGCCCGCGCAGTTTGCCGCCTGGCAGGCGCTGATTGCACAGCTGCCATGCCGGGCCGATACCCAGGTGGAAACCCCGGCGGGCGCGTTCTCCCTCAACGAGTGGCTGCGTGACGGGCGGGTTCTGCTGAAAATCAATCAGGGGCCGCGTCTGGTACGCGACCCCTGGCACAGGGAGGCATAAATGAAAATCGTCATGACCTTTCCCGGTCAGGGCACCCAGCGTGCCGGTATGCTGGCGCACCTGAAAGCCAGCGCCACCTGGCGCGAAGCGCGTGAGGTGCTGGGCGACGAACTGGATACCCTCGATACCCCTGACGCGCTGCGCCATACCCGGGCGGTGCAGCTGGCGTTGCTGATTGCCGGTGTCGCGGGCGCGCGTGCGCTGGCTGAGCGCGGCGTCACGCCGGATATCGTCAGCGGACTGTCGATCGGCGCTTATCCGGCGGCAGTTATCGCCGGGGCGCTCGATTTTCGCGATGCGCTGCGGCTGGTGGCCCTGCGTGGCGATCTGATGGAGCAGGCTTATCCGCAGGGCTATGGGCTGACGGCCATCATCGGCCTGCGCCAGCCGCAGGTAGAAAAATTGCTGGCGGGCAGCGGGGCGTACATCGCCAACCTGAATGCCGAGACCCAGATAGTGATTGCCGGGCGTGACGAGCAGATGGCTGCGGTCGGCAACGCGGCGCTGGCGATAGGGGCCAGCAAGGTGAATCGCCTGGCGGTGAGCGTGCCGTCGCACTGCGAGCTGCTGAACGAACCCGCCCGCAAGCTGGCCGCGGCCTTTGAGACGGTGACGCTGCGGCGCCCGGAATGCGCCTACCTGAGCGGCAGCAGCGCGAGGGTGCTGTGGCAGCCGGAGCGGATCGCGGAGGATTTAGCCTTTAACATGGCGCGCACCGTGCGCTGGCAGGAGGCGATGGTGGCGGCCAACGAACGCGACGGGCGGCTGGCGATTGAGATGCCGCCGGGCGGCGTGCTGACCTGTCTGACCCGCCAGGCGGGCTGGGAGGGGGAGAGCATCTCCCTGGAGCGCAGCGGCGTTGATGTGGCGGTTCACCTGGCGACAAAGCTGCGCCAGCGCGCCTGAGCTAGGCTTTTACCTCCTGACGGCTGAGGGCGTACATGCGCCCTTCGGCAGCCAGCGCCAGCAGATTGGGGTCGCGCTCGCGGTTATGGGCGAAGACAATGGCGATCTGCTGTCGCATCTGGTACGGCTCCGCCAGCTTCAGCAGCTGCAGGTTATTCTCATACAGCGTCTTCATTCTTCCCGGCACCAGCGAAAACCCCACGCCGGCCTGCACCAGGCTCAGCATCGAGAAAATATCATTGACCCTGGCGACGATGTCCGGCTCAAACCCGGCAACGTGACAGGCTTCCTGAAAGCCCGCATAGGTGGCAAACCCCTCGGCCAGCGAGACAAATTTGCGGTCGCTGTAGTCGCGCAGGTCGGCTTCGGTGCGGCCATCCGGCACCTGTTCGGCAGGGGCTGCCAGCCAGATGTCGTCCTGGAACAGCGGCATCACTTCCAGGGTTTTCGGGTCGATCTGCGCTTCCGTAACCGAGATCAGGATCGCGTCCAGCAGGCCGTCTTCCAGCTTGCTGAGCAGCACCTGGTTGGACCCCATCGTCAGCTCCATCTCCAGCTCAGGCCGCCGGAGTTTCATACCCATGATCAGGCGCGGCACGGTTTCCAGCGTCAGGGAGTAGAGGGTGCCGACCCGCAGGCGTCCCTGGCCGACGCCGGCGATGCGCCGCGTCTCTTCCAGGCCGCGGGCCATCAGCTGTGTCACCTCCTGGCAATATTCGAGCAGCGTCCAGGCGGCGGGCAGGGGAACCAGGTTGCGGCCTTTATGGGTAAACAGCGGGCAGCGCAGCCCCTCTTCAAGGGTGTGCAGCGCCCGGTGGACGCTGACGGCGCTGATATCCAGCGCCTCGGCGGTGCGGGCAATGTTGCCGCGCTCCATAAAGGCCGTAAAAATGGCGAGCTTGCGAAAGGTCAGTTCGCTGTTGATGTCCACGCTCATGGCAGCGTCTCGATCAGCGAGAACTCCTCGAAGATCAGCTCCATGTCGGGGGCGTAGCATCCGGCGCGGGTGAAGAAGCTCTCATGGCCGTCGCGCCAGTAGGCGAGGCTCTTGTCGCCTTCACCTTCCAGTGCTGCCAGCTCGGGGGTGACGTCGCAGAAACGCACCAGCCGCAAGGTAAGGGTGCGGATCACGCATGCCGGTTCGCCGGCCCCGTTCAGAACGATATGATAGTCCCCCGGCACCACTTTTAATCCTTCCTCATGAAAGGCGCTGGCTGCGCTGCAGGTGGCGCGCTTGTCGCCGTGAACCACATAGTTGAGCAGTTCATCCGCCAGTTCGGGTGAGTCGCCGAAGGCCCAGACGTGGGCTGCGGGGTATTTCTGTTTGAGCAGGGTCAGAGTGTCCATCGAAAAAGCTCCAGAAGCTGATTATTATTGTCAAAACGATAATAGCGGCAGCCAGCATAATAATGCTACTTATTTCGTGTTTGCTGCATGATCATGCAATGGATAATAAAATGAAATGTTAATTATAAAAACCACCGCGATTACAAACGCATAACGTTGCGTAAATTAATATAAAGACGTTGAGTAAATTCCTGGCCTGTGCAAAAATCATGGCGTGTTTAACTACCGGGGACATTATTCATCCGCAATGACGAGAAGCAACACCGCGGATAACTTGTAATTATATGGATAAGCAATTCAGGATTAGCGTTTCAACTCAACCTCTTCATATCTCATCTCTTTTCTCGCCTCGTAGCGAGCAGCACTGGCATTCCGGGCTTTAGTATCTTCTCCTGATATCACGTTTTTATGGTCTTTACTGGCTCGATTTTCGCTCGCGTAAATAGCGTGGAAAAACCGGGTTTATTTATTCTCATTCAGGAGAAGAAATCGTGTTTTACTGGATATTATTAGGCCTGGCTATTATTGCTGAGATTACCGGCACGCTGTCGATGAAATGGGCCAGCGTGAGCGGTGGTAACGCAGGTTATATTTTAATGCTGGTGATGATCGCCATCTCTTATATTTTTCTGTCGTTTTCCGTCAAGCGCATTGCGCTCGGCGTCGCCTACGCCCTGTGGGAAGGGGTAGGAATTGTATTGATTACCCTGTTCAGCGTGCTGCTGTTCGATGAGAGCCTGTCGCTGATGAAAGTGGCGGGGCTGGTGACCCTGATTGTCGGCATTCTGCTGATTAAATCCGGCAGCAGCGCGCCCCGCGCTATGAAAGGGGGCCGCCATGCACGCGTTTGAATGGGTACATATCCTCTGGCTGATGGCAGCCATCGTGCTGGAGATCGCCGCCAACATTCTGCTTAAGTTCTCCGACGGTTTTCGCCGCGTCGGTTACGGCGTGCTGTCCCTGCTGGCGGTGCTCGCCGCCTTCAGCGCGCTCTCCCTGGCGGTGAAGGGCATCGATCTCTCCGTTGCCTATGCGCTGTGGGGCGGCTTCGGCGTCGCGGCGACCATCGCTGCCGGCTGGGTGCTGTTCGGCCAGCGCCTGAACCGTAAGGGCTGGATTGGTATGGGGCTGCTGTTAGTCGGTATGGTCCTGATTAAGCTCGCCTGATCCCATTGCCGCCCGTGATGCGGGCGGCAAAATTCCCGCGATGTCGTACTATTACTACACACATGTTAACAACTTGTTTCATACTAAAGTAATAGCTAACCTCACCGACTGACGAAGCGAGCGGCGAATGCATAAACCGTTTTCCTGGCGCACTCTTTCTACGGCACGGACGCTTTTTATCATGATTTTTATGGCCGGTATTGGCCTCACCGTGTCTGTGGTGGCGCTGCTGTATCTGTCGCTACATCTGATCAGCGCCAAAACCAATGAGATTGACGAACAGCGCTCGGCGCTGTCGGTACAGGGCGCGGTGCAGACCTCGATAAACCGTATGTGGGGGCTGGTGACCGACAACGCGGTTTGGGACGATGCGGTCGCGCAGGTGTATCGCCCGACGCTGGATACCGGCTGGCTGTTCAGTGCCTGGGGCGCGGGCTACAAAATCAATAACCTCTACGACGGCACCTTCGTGCTGGATGAAAACTTTCACCCGCTGTGGGGCGCGTTCCGCAGCCAGCCTGTTGCGCAGCCGGATGTGCGTTTTCTCGGTGCGGGATTCCAGGCGCTGCTGACGCAACACCGCAACGCGCTGCGCGACGATAAACAGATTTTTGCGGGCATCACCCGCACCGAGGCCGGGATCGCTATCGTCGGCATCGGCCTGATCCGCCCGATGTCGGGCCGGTTGCAGGTGAACGATGCCACCCGCCGCTACCTGGTGATCACCCGCCACCTCAACAGCGAGATCCTGCGCGACCTCGGCAATACCTTTCAGATCAACAACCTGAGCTGGCGCAACCAGCGCCCGGACGCGTCGAGCATTGCGCTGACGAGCGCTGCAGGGGAAACCCTCGGCTGGCTCGACTGGACTCCGCGCCAGCCGGGCATGCAGGCCGCCGAAGCCGCCTCAGATGACATCACGCGTATCGTGGCGCTGGCCGCCGCGCTGATTGTGCTGTTTATCACCCTGAGCAGCGTCGGGCTGTACAAGCTGGCGCGCGGGGAAAAGCTGGCGCGGGAGCTGGCGATGACCGACTGGCTCAGCCATCTGCCGAACCGCCGGGCGCTGCTCGAACGGCTGGAGGCGGTAAGCGAAAGCGGCTCGCCGGAGATCACCTGCGTGGTGTTTATCGATCTCGATGGCTTTAAGGATGTGAATGACATCTACGGGCATAACGTCGGCGACAAGCTGATCGTCAGCATTGGCAGCGCGCTGCGCAACCTGGTGCCGGAAGGGGGAATGCTGGCCCGCCTGGGGGGCGATGAGTTTGCGCTGACGCTGGGCGGTGAACACGCCGGGGAGCAGGCCGCCTCGTTTGCCAGCGCGGTACTGGAGTATCTTAACCAGCCGCTGCGCGTCGGGGAGCGCACCATTCACATCAGCGCCAGCATCGGGATTGCCGCCTGCTCGCTGGTGGAGTGCAACAGCTCGGAGCTGTTCCGCCGCGCCGATATCGCCATGTATCACTCGAAGGTGACCGGAAAAGGGCGCATCACCCATTACGACGCCGAGCTGAATAATGCCCGCGAGCATCAGTTAAATATTGAAAACGACATTCGCGACGGGCTGCTGCGCAATGAGTTCGACGTCTGGTATCAGCCGATCGTGGATGCCCGCACCCTCGCCACCGTCGGGGTGGAAGCCCTGGTGCGCTGGCCGCGTCGCCCGGCCGGCGCGCTGCCGCCGGACCAGTTTATCGGTATCGCCGAAACCAGCGGGCTGATTTATGCCCTCGGCCAGTTTGTGCTGCGCCGTGCCTGTCAGGATCTGCTCTCGCTCAGCGATCTGAAGCTGTCGGTGAATATCTCCCCGGCGCAGTTCCGCGACCCGGAGTTTGAGAACAAGGTGGCGGGGGTGATCACCGGCAGCGGCTTCCCGGCGCACCGCCTGCAGCTGGAAGTGACCGAAACCTACGTGCTGGAGAACCCGGAGCGGGCGCGGACCGCGATTGTGAACCTGAAAGGGCTAGGGACGGCGGTGGCGCTGGATGATTTCGGCACCGGCTACTCCAGCATTGGCTATCTGCGGCGCTTCAACTTCGACACCATCAAGATCGACAAATCCCTCGCCGGGCTGATTGATACCGACGAACAGGCGGCGGCGCTGGTGGGCGGCACCATCCGCATCGCCAGCGCGCTGGGCATGGCGGTGACCGCCGAGGGTATCGAGAATGAAAAACAGATGAAGCTGCTGCGTCTGGCGGGCTGCGATCAGCTGCAGGGTTACTGGTTCAGCGAACCGATGCCGATTGAAGATCTGCGCAGCCTGCGCCAGCAGCACGGCTAAGGCATCTGCTGCGCTAAGGTCTCCAGCTCGTCGCGAAACCCGGTCACCGAAATCGCGCGGTTGTCCGCCCGGTAGCGATCTTTGGCCGCCGGCGCGGAGCTTTGTACGCCGATAAGCTGCCAGCCGTTGTCGCTGTTCAGCATCAGCGGCGAACCGCTGTCGCCGGGCAGGGTATCGCACTGGTGCGACAGCACGCTGCGCTGCGCCCAGCCGGTGATCAGACAGTCGCGGTGGCTGTAAAGCCCGTCAAGGTGATCCTGCGGATAGCCGGCCTGGGTGACGCGCCGCGCCTGGGTTTTCAGCGCTGCGGTGAGATCGTCGCGGTTGCCGCTAAACAGCGGCAGCGGCGTGATGCCCGACGGCGGATTGCGCAGCAGTACCAGCCCAAAATCATAGGGCGCGGCGGATGACGGCACGATCCAGCCGTCACCGTCCGGTTTCAGGCGGCGGCCCAGCGAGGCCTCGACGCGCCCTTCAATATCGTGGATCTCATAGCGCCATCCCCCTTTTTGCGCCACGAAGCGCAGCACCACGGCTTTGTCGGGTTTCCCCGTCGGCGGGCTGAGCAGGCAGTGTCCGGCGGTTAACGCCAGATGCGGGGAGATCAGGGTGGCGGTGCAAAGGTTGCCGCTGGCGGTTTCCAGCTGGCCGATGGCGTCCCAGGGGGCAGCGGTGGGGTCCATCACGGCTGTGCGGTCGTCCTTGCCAAAAAACAGCGTCGTCACGTCGCTGCTACTCATTTCACTCTCACCGCCGTCGTCAGCGTGAGCACATAAAGCGGTCAGGCAAAGCGTTCCCAGAAAAAACACAACGGTTTTACGCATATCACTCTCTGTTGGGGCAATTATGATTATTAAAGTAAACCCTGTGGCTTAACTATAGACGGGACGCGGAAAAAAGGGGATGAAATCAGCGCGCTACGGCGCTTAAAGATAGAAACTGGCCGCTATCGCGCCGCAGCAGATAAGCAAAAGAAGCAGGAGTTCGAACTGATAGCGACGAAACATGCACGGCCTCCGGTAAAAAGCGTATCTGGCGCGGTGGGGCGGCCAGGGGGAAGCCGCCGACAATCCGGCACCAGATACGAAATCAGATCATTCAGGCATTACGCGGCCGGCTGTGCTGCCGGTGCGGCTGCGGTGTGCGCCGGTTTTTTGTGATGCTTTTTCGCCGCCTGCGCTTTCTGTTCTACCGGTTTCTGTTCAGCGGTTTTCGCATCGGCTTTCTTGTGGTGTTTCTTTGCGGCCTGGGCTTTTTGCTCGGCAGCCTTATGGTGTTTTTTGTGATGGGTGGTTTTGGCGACGGAGGTCTGGGTAGCAGACGCCGGTACGGTAGCGGTGTCGGCCGCGAAGGCAGCAGAAGAGAGGCCCATAGCAGCGGCAACAACCAGAGCTAATACTTTTTTCATCGTGAATCCCTCAAATTGGTTTTGGTTTCAACCCCACTGCGGGGCCGTTGACAGCAACTATAGGGGGAGACGCGAAGGGCTTCAGTGAGTGATTGGTATCGGCGTGTAACGCTTTGTACAACGCCGGGGTACAACCCCCCGGCGGCATTCGTTACAGGTAGCGCGCTTCCAGATGCTGGCGAAAATAGAGCGGGTTGAGATCTTCCCCGGTGGCGTTGGTCATCAGCGCCGAGGTGGAGAAGCGGCTGCCGTGCTGCCAGATGTTCTGACGCAGCCAGTCGAACAGCGCACTGAAGTCGCCCGCCGCGATAGCCTGGTCGAGATGCGGCAGGGCGCGGTGTGCGGCGTGGAACAGTTGGGCGGCGTACATCGCACCGAGGGTGTAGGACGGGAAGTAGCCGAAGCCGCCGTCGGTCCAGTGGATGTCCTGCATACAGCCGTTGCGGTAGTTGCCTTTGGTGGACAGCCCGAGCCACGCCTGCATTTTTTCATCCCACAGCGCCGGAATGTCGTCCACTTCGATATCGCCGTCGATCAGCGCCCGCTCGATCTCGTAGCGCAGCACGATGTGTGCCGGGTAGCTCACCTCGTCGGCATCAACGCGGATGTAGCCCGGCTTCACGCGCTGGTTCCACGCGATGTAGTTATGCGCTTCAAACGCCGGCTGGTTGCCGAAGCGGCTGACGATCTGCGGCAGCAGGCGCTGGAGGAAGGCTTCGCTGCGCCCGAGCTGCATCTCAAAGAACAGGCTCTGGGATTCGTGAATGGCGGTGGAGCGGGCGAGGGCCACCGGCTGGCCGAGCCATTCGCGCGGCAGGTTCTGCTCATAGCGCGCGTGGCCGGTTTCATGCACCACGCCAAACAGGGCGCTGAACAGTTCGTTCTCGTCGTAGCGCGTGGTGATGCGCACATCTTCCGGTACGCCGCCGCAGAACGGATGGGCGCTGACGTCCAGACGACCGGCGTTAAAATCGAAGCCCAGCAGCGCCATCGCATCAAGACCGAGATCGCGCTGCGTCTCAATCGGGAACGGCCCGGTGGGTGCCACCAGGTTTGCCGCCGCCTGTTTGTCGGTCACCTTCTCCAGCAGCGACGGCAGCCAGCTTTTCAGGTCGGCAAACAGCACGTCGAGGCGGGCGCTGGTCATGTCCGGCTCGAAGATATCGAGCAGCGCATCATAGCGCGAGCCGCCCTTTGCCTCGGCACGCAGACGCGCCTCTTCACGGCTGAGCTTCACCACCTCTTTCAGATTGGCAGAGAACCCTTCCCAGTCATTGGCCGGACGCTGGGTGCGCCAGGCGTGCTCGCACTTGCTGCCCGCCAGGCTTTTGGCCTCCACCAGCGACTCCGGCAGCAGCACCGCCTGCTGATAGTGCCGCTGCATCTCGCGCAGGTTGGCGCGCTCCACGTCGTTAAGATTTTCCTGCTCGGCGGCGCTGAGCCACTGGCCCACCTGCTTATCGGTGAGGATCTGATGCTGCAGCACGCCGATCTCCGCCAGCGCGGCACCGCGCGCGGCGCTGCCCGCCGGCGGCATCATCGCGAACATATCCCAGCTGGCGATAGCCGAGAGGTGAGAGAAGCGGGAGAGTCGGGCAAACGTGCGGGTAAGGTTCTGATAATGCGTGTTTTCCATAGGGCCTCGCGTCAGGGGAGTGCTTTTTTCTGAAGGTAGCATTATGCGCCGGGGAAGGCGAGGGGTGGGCAGGCGCAGAGTGGATGCTGGGTTGCAGGTTACGATGGTTGAGCGGTGTATGGCGGTGCCTTAACGGCTTGAGCAACCGGTCATAGTCTCGATCAACGATAAAACCCAGACCATCAGCACCCCGGGAGCCATCGCGCTGATGCCGCTATTTCCGCTGTACATGATGTACGGTTGCGCCCGCGGGCCTTGTGTTTGAGGTGATCGAGCCAGCACAGAGAAGTCAGGGCTGCCCGGAAGACTTGTCTTCCTGAATTTATAAAGCCCGGTTGAACCGGGCAAAGTACTTACTCTTCTTTCCAGCTAGCCCATGCCGAAGTATTTGCAATAATGTGTTCCATCGTAATAGTTGCAAAGCTTAATGATACCAACTCCTGAGGTTGAATATCATTGTGAGTCATCGAGTTCGGGTAGGCGTAACTAATCTCTGTTATTCTTGCTTTGTTTAAATGAATTATGAAATAAAGTTCATTGCCACCGTTGGCTGAAGTTCTGTAAAAATCCAGTGTGCAATCAAGTTTTTCTTTATCGTTTAAGGCCTGAAGCATTAAAGGGGTTGCTTTGTCTATTGGTTTTCTTAAGGTATATGCATGAAATGATATATTATCCTCAGCGGAGACCACATTATTTGCCTCAAAAATGAATATCTGGTCCTCATGCCCCTTTTGCCCCTTTTGTCACTTGTTACCGATAGATTTCTCTGTGCCGCATCCTGATGATATCAAACCTTGCATTATCACCAGTAATGCTAAGATAAATTAAGTTCGCCATGCGTATATCCTTTTATTTAACAAGGTAATTATAAATTCAAAACCATTTAGAGTATTTTATGTATAAATAACAAACTAAGAACGCCCACCCAAACACAAAGAAAATAGTATACTTTGGAATGAATAAAACGATAATAACGCCACCTACAGCAATCAGCGCTACAGGCAGCAAATGACCAAAAAACTGCCCTATAAATTCAATTATCCATTTCATTTGTTTCTCACTAATTCGCGAATGAGGAAAAGTAATTCTTCCTCGTCGTTTGAACCAGATATAATAAAATAAATGATTTTTGACATTTCACTCTCAATGAGGTGATACAGCATCTCTATTTTATTATTATAAAGTTCCCAATAATATTCCGGATGTAATGTTTTTAATTTTCGGGCGGAAAGTGCTGCATTTTGCACCTTTCCATAGAATGAGACAGCGCCGATAACTGTACCCATGCTTTTGGTTATCGCTTTCACCACTGCTTCTTTGAAATTTCTTGAGCTTAAAACAATAATTGCTAAAAAATAAGCTAGCGTTTGTTTGTTCAATCTTTCTGATGCGATATCTGCGAAATATTGGGCGACGCTCGCAAGAAGAGATTGTTCTGCCGAATCTGAAATTTGAACTATCTCTTTTTTGAAATAGATTTCTACCATATCCAGTATGACATCTTCACGGCGCGCTGCCTGGTAAAGGCCGTAAAAATATCTGATGTCTTCATGACTCTGTTCACGACATACATCAGCGTAGGCGGGAGTGAGACAGGACAGATACCAGGCTGCTCTCTCTGCACCCGCAAGTGCATCACTGGCCATATCATATAAGTTCTGACCCACCTGATTTACAGCTTTATCGAGGATTGATGCCAGCTTGCGATCTGATTTGATTTTAAGTTTTAGATAGGAGCTATAGTTATCCATTTGTCATCCTGACAATCTGTTTTTGGGCATTATAACGGGTCACATTCAAGAATTAAACCTACCAAAAATACCGGCAGAGCAAAGATTATTTAAAAAAGATATTTATGAAATATTGAGTTTTTAAAAGGAAAATTTTACGGTTTTTCGCGTAAATTCGCCTTGTCCATATCGTGGTAATACTCGCCGCTTGTACAGATTAATGAGCATCACAAACACTGACCTTTCACAATCACGACGATGATCAGAGCAGCAACAGTGATAGCTCAGGAAATGAATAATCGCCTGATTAAATCTGTGCAATTACGGCGATGTATTGTGGGTTATCGAAAGTGAAAATATCCGCTCTCGCGCTGGACCAGACACACAACCCCGAACCCCCCAATTCAGGGCTTTTTTATCAGCTGCCCACACTCAAATCTGTGCAGCGCCGCCATCGACAAACAGTTCGCTGCCGTTAACGTAACTGCTGTCATCCGAGGCGAGGAATAACGCGGCGGCGGCGACTTCGGCGGGATCGGCCAGTCGGCCGAGCGGGGTGGTGGCTTCCACGGCGCGGATCATCTCCTGATTAAATTCCTGATCCGAGGCGAGACCATGCCAGCCGGGGGTTGAAGTTGCGCCCGGCACCAGCACATTGACTCTGATTTTTCGCGGGGCCAGTTCCAGGATCCAGCTGCGGGCAAAATTGCGTATCGCCGCTTTACTGGCGCTGTACACGCTGAATGCGGGCACGCCGGTGGTGGCGCTGGTCGAGCCGGTCAGAATAATCGAAGCGCCATCCTTTAACAGCGGCAGCGCTTTCTGCACGGTAAACAGCGTGCCTTTCACGTTGGTGCTGAAGATACGGTCGTAATGCGCTTCGGTGATATCCGTTAACGTAGCGAAATCACCGCCGCCGGCATTGGCAAACAGCACGTCAATCTGTCCCGCTTCGCGTTTAACCTGCGCGAACAACGTATCCAGATCCTGCATATTTGAGATATCACTCGGGATACCGACGGCGTTATGGCCCACGGCGTTTACCGCATCTTCCAGTTCGCGCGCCCGGCGTCCGGTCATAAATACCCGCGCGCCTTCGGCGGCAAAACGTTTTGCCGATGCCAGACCGATGCCGCTGTTTGCACCGGTTATGACCACTACTTTACCTGCTAACTTTCCCATGTTTATTACCCTGTTGATGAAGCGGAAAACCAGAGTAATGGCTTGCTTTCGTATATACTAGTACCTACCAAAAGGTATGTATGGAGAAAATTATGGAACCCGTTTGCGGGCTTGATGTGGCCCTGCGTTACATTGGTGGGAAATGGAAACCCATCCTGCTGTTTCACTTTCAGCACGGTCCGCGTCGCTTCGGCGAAATCAAGCGGCTGGCGGAGGGGATCAGCGAGAAAGTGTTAATCCAGCAGCTCAAGGACTTAACGGAAGACGGCATCCTGGTAAGGCATGACTTCAAAGAGGTGCCGCCGCGGGTGGAGTACACCATTACTGAGTTTGGCCGCACGCTGGCCCACGCGCTGCAACCGCTATGCGAGTGGGGAAATGCCAACCGGGCGCGCGCTGCTGCGGAGCACTGCGACGTCTGAACCTGCCATCATCATCTGTCGCTGCGGCACAAAGGAGAAAACGTCATGTCAAGAATTGCCATCGATATGGATGAGGTCATCGCCGACTTCAACAGCAAGCTGCTTCCTCACATGAACACCCGCTTTAATACGCACATCACCCTGGCCGATCTCAACGGCCTGACCATTCAGCAACTGCGCCCGGACATCAAAGAGCAGATTGAAGCGATGATTGGTGAGGTAGATTTTTTTTGCCGACCTGGCGGTGATCCCCGACAGCCAGCGGGTGATTGAAAAGTTGACGCATATGCACGAGGTCTTTATCACCACGGCAGCGATGGAGTTTCCGCTGTCGTTCGATGCCAAGTTCCGCTGGCTGGCAGCGCATTTCCCGTTTATCAGTCCGATGAATATAGTCTTCTGCGGCAATAAAAGCATTCTTAACGCTGATTATCTTATCGACGACAATGCCCGCCATTTTGCGCATTTTCGTGGCGAGGGCATTTTGTTTTCCGCACCGCATAACCAAAACGTCACGGGATTTCGCCGGGTGAATAGCTGGCAGGAGATCGACGCGCTGTTTGCTTCTGATGGAATTTTGTCCTGAACGGATCAACGCGTTAAACAATGCTCTCCCGGCGGGGAGAGCAGAGGTGTAAGGCAATTAACAGCCGGACAAACATCCACGCCCTTACTGATTCGGTCGATAACAACGTTTTGCATATCAATAATAACGGCTGTAGACATTATGTTTTCTTAGTTCTCCGTCACATGTGCAGGGTTGAGGTTAGCTGAGCGAATAAACCGCTTAATGCTGTTAAGGGTTAACACTAAATCTGGTGGTAGAACATCAACTCTGCATTGCGTTAGTCTGCACGCGCCCGCTAAATAATAAATAAGAAGTTTCATACGGAAATTATTTTTCGCCCCCCCGGAAAAAGACCTTCACCAATATTACCAGGGTTACCTTTCCGATAAGGCAGAGGGCGTGTCGGTGGCAAAAAAATATAGTCCGGCCGTCACGATAAGCGGTTTCAGGGGGCGATTGATTAATAACACGAGAACATAGTTGAAATTTGACTGACAGAAGGGCGACGGCTTCTGGATTAACGGCCACTTTACTCTGGAGCACCCTCGTACGCCTGATCAGGGCCGTTACGGACGCCCCCGGTGCGGCAGGAGGGGCTGCGAGGTTCTCCACGTTCAGCGCGCTGATGTTAAGCACGGGCTACCCGAAAAAATAACTGCATTCCACACCTTCGCAACTCAGGAGAACACGATGTTTAACGGCCTTAGTGCGTTTCCGCTTACCCCGCTGGTAAACGGCAACGTGGATGAAAAAGCGTTTACCGCGCTGATTGAAACCCTGGTTGCCGCGAAGGTGGACGCCATCGGAGCGCTGGGCTCGACGGGGAGCTATGCATATC
Source organism: Siccibacter colletis (assembly GCF_000696575.1). Lineage (GTDB taxonomy): Bacteria > Pseudomonadota > Gammaproteobacteria > Enterobacterales > Enterobacteriaceae > Siccibacter > Siccibacter colletis. Next base: position 167,977 of record NZ_JMSQ01000009.1, read on the forward strand.
TGTCGCGTGCCCAGCGGGCGCGGGTGGCGCAACTGGCAACCGCCGCGGCGGGCGATGTGCCGGTGGTGGTCAGTATCGGGGCGGTCAATATTGACGACGTGTTACGTCTGGCCGAGGACGCGCAGCAGGCGGGCGTCAGCGGGGTGCTGATGGCCCCGGTATCTTATCAACCCCTGAGCCGGGATGAGGTGTATCGCCTGTATGAGCGGGTGAGCCAGGCGGTGGCGGTGCCGCTGTGTGTGTATGACAACCCCGCCACCACGCGGTTTTCCTTTGATGATGAACTGCTGATCGCGGTATGCCAGCTGCCGAATATCGGGTCGCTTAAGCTCGGCCCGCTCTCCGGCACGCGCGCGGAGGCCTCGGCGCGGCTACAGGCGCTGCGGCAGGCCATTCCGGAAACCATCACGCTCGGCATCAGCGGCGATGCCCACGCCGCCGCCGGACTGCTCGCCGGGTGCGACGTCTGGTATTCGGTACTGGCCGGGCTGTTTCCCCACGCGGCACGCAGGCTGTCGCAGGCGGCGTTTCTGGGCAGGGAAGAGGAGGTGGCGCGGCTCAACGCGGAGCTGGCCCCGCTGTGGGCGCTGTTTCAGCGTTATGGCAGTCTGCGCCCCATCGCCACGCTGGCCGAGCTGTCAGGCGCGGTACAGCCGCCGTGCCTGCCGTTTCCGCTGCGCACCCTGCAGGGCGAGGATCGTGAGCAGCTGGCGGCGCTGCTCTCCGGCCCGGCGTTACGTCCGGAATGAGAAATCACACCGTTACCGGTAATGCTTGTCAGTAGCCAGAGGTGGGTGCGCTACGCTTACCCACCCTGAGAATTGGGGCGCGAATAACGTCATGGTGCCTGCCTCCCGCAGGCGCTTTCGCCTCCCGTCACCCTTCACTTCTTCCGCAATGGTCTATGATTGATTTTCAAGTGCTGCCTGGGGTCGCGACACGCTGACACCGCTCATAGCACGTTTTTCGCTGCGCTAACTTCTGGCGCGGCGGGGAGCGTCGACCCTGCACGGCATCCGATTCACGCTTATACGTTTTGCTATCTGAGCTCGCATCGCCGGGGCCGCCCGCGCGATGTCGTGCATTGCTCACTTCCGGAACAAACGAGGCATCAGAATGGAATCCACATCATTTGCGAAGAGTTGGGGGGCCGAGCTGGTGGCCGAAAACGTGGCGCGCTTTCGCCTGTGGGCGACCGGCCAGCAACGCGTCACGCTGCGGCTTAACGGCAACGATCTTGAGATGACCCCGTCGGGCGACGGCTGGTTCGAGCGTGAGGTCAGCGGCGTGGCCCCCGGTACGGAATATAACTTTGTGCTGGCCGACGGCATGGTGGTGCCGGACCCGGCGTCCCGCGCCCAGAAAGCCGACGTCAATGGCCCGTCGCTGGTGATTGACCCTGAACAGTACCGCTGGCAGAACACCCAGTGGCGAGGCCGGCCGTGGGAAGAGGCGGTGGTCTACGAAATGCACATCGGCACCTTTACCCCGCAGGGAACGTTCCGTGCCGCGATTGAGAAGCTGCCTTATCTGGCTGAGCTGGGCATCACCATGCTGGAAGTGCTGCCGGTATCGCAGTTCGGCGGCAACCGCGGCTGGGGCTATGACGGCGTGCTGCTGTATGCTCCGCATTCGGCCTATGGTACGCCGGACGATTTCAAAGCCTTTATCGACGCTGCGCACGGGCATGGCCTGTCGGTAGTGCTGGATATCGTGCTTAACCACTTCGGGCCGGAAGGTAACTACCTGCCGCTGCTGGCCCCGGATTTCTTCCACAAAGAGCGTCATACCCCCTGGGGTGCCGGGATTGCTTACGATGTGGATGCCGCCCGCCGCTATATCGCGGAAGCGCCGCTCTACTGGCTGCAGGAGTACCGTCTCGACGGGCTGCGCTTCGACGCCATCGATCAGATTGAAGACAGTTCGGAAAAACACGTGCTGATTGAGATTGCCGAGCGTATTCGCGCCGACATCACCGATCGGCCGATTCACCTCACCACCGAAGACTGCCGCAACGTCACCTTCCTGCATCCGCGCAACGAGGATGGTTCGGTACCGCTGTTTACCGGGGAGTGGAACGACGATTTCCACAACGCCATTCACGTCCTGGCCACCGGCGAGACGCACGCCTATTACCGGGATTTTGCCGACGAGCCGGAAAAACGGGTCGCCCGCGTGCTGGCCGAAGGGTTTGCGTATCAGGGGGAAATTTCACCCCAGAGCGGCGACGCGCGTGGGGTGGACAGCAAAAATCAGCCGCCGGTGGCGTTTGTGGATTTCATCCAGAACCATGACCAGGTGGGCAACCGCGCCCAGGGCGAGCGTCTGATTACCCTTGCGGGTGCCGCGCGCACCCGGGTGCTGCTCGCCACGCTGCTGCTCTCCCCGCATATTCCGCTGCTGTTTATGGGCGAGGAGTACGGCGAGACCAATCCGTTCCTGTTCTTCACCGACTTCCACGGCGATCTGGCGAAAGCGGTGCGCGAGGGGCGGGCGAAGGAGTTTGACGGCCATGCCGGGCATGAGGGCGAAAGCGTGCCCGATCCCAATGAGGAAAGCACTTTTACCCGCTCGAAACTCGACTGGCATAAGCCGGACGAAGAAGAGGGCGAGGCCTGGCTGGCGCTGACGCGCAAACTGCTGGCGCTGCGCCAGCGCTATCTGGTACCGCTGCTGGCGACCGCTGACGGACAGAGCGGTCACGTCCTGGCCACGGCACCGGGTTTCCTCGCCGTCAGCTGGCGCTTCCCGAAAGGGACGCTGTCGCTGGCGCTTAATATTGGTGAGCAGCCGCAGACGCTGCCGGAGATGCCGGGCGAGACGCTGTTTGCCTGGCCACAGGCGGCGGAAAAACTGCCGCAGCACGCCATTCTGGTTCGCCTCGATCAGGGAGATGCCGCGCTATGATCCCCACCGCAACCTATCGTATTCAGTTTCGCAACGGCATGACCTTTGACCGCGCGGCGGCGCTGGTGCCGTACATAAAGCTGTTGGGCATCAGCCACCTGTATGCTTCCCCGATTTTTACCGCCACCTCAGGCTCGACCCACGGCTATGACGTCACCGATGCTAACGAGATCGAGCCGTCAATCGGCGGGCGCGAAGGCTTTGACCGTATGGCGCAGGCCCTGAAGCAGGCCGGGCTGGGGTTGATCCTCGATATCGTGCCTAACCATATGGCGGCCTCGCTGGAAAACCCCTGGTGGCGCGATGTTATCGAGCACGGGGAGCACAGCCGCTATGCCCGCTATTTCGACATCGACTGGTCGCGTCGCCTGACGCTGCCATTCCTCGGCGACAGCTTTGAGGCGGTGGTGGAGAACGGCGAAATCAGCGTGAAACCGGACCCGCAGAGCGGTAAACCGGCGCTGGCCTACTATGACAATTTCTATCCGCTGACCCCGGCGAGCTGGCAGGGGCGCGAAAGCGAGATACTGGGGCTGAGCGACCCCGCCGCGCTCATCGCACTGCACGATGAGCAGCCGTACCGGCTGATGTCCTGGCGCGACGCGCCGCGCGATCTCTCTTATCGCCGCTTCTTTGAAATCACCGGCCTGGCAGGGGTGCGGGTCGAAGACGATGCGGTGTTTGATGACTGCCACCGTCTGATCCTCGAGCTGGTGCACAGCGGGGTGGTGGACGGGCTGCGGGTCGATCATGTGGATGGCCTCGCCGATCCCCAGGGCTATCTGGAGCGTCTGCGTCAGCAGGCGGGGCCTGAGTGCTACATCACGGTAGAGAAAATTCTTGGCAAAGGCGAGCACCTGCCTGCGGAGTGGCCGATCTCCGGCACCACCGGCTACGAATTTATCGCCGCGCTGGCGGAAGTGCTGGTGGACGATGACAACCTTGACCGGCTGCGCGATGCCTGGCATGAAGTGGCGGGCCAGCCGGTGGATATGCGCGCCGAGCTGCGCGATGCCCGGCTGCTGATGGTGGACCGCAACTTTGAAGGGGAATTCACCCGGCTGCTGCAGCTGGCGGGTGAGATCGCCGAGGGTGAGGGCGTTGCGCTGAAGCCTGAACTACTGCGTCAGGCGCTGCGCGAGCTGCTGATCGCCTTCCCGGTATACCGCACCTACGGACGGGCTCAGGGGCTGAGCGCCGCCGACCAGGCTTTGCTGGATAAGGTCGTGGCGCGGGTGAAAGCCAGCGCCAGCGCACCGGACGCTGACGCGCTTGATGTCCTGACGCGCATTCTCCGCGGCGCGGTAACGGCGCAGCAGGAGGCCGCCACCTTCCGCACCCGTTTCCAGCAGCTCACCGGGCCGCTGATGGCGAAATCGGTGGAGGACACGCTGTTCTTCCGTCAGCACCTGGATCTGGCACTTAACGAAGTGGGGGCCGAGCCGATCCCGCGCGGCTTCTCGGTTGCGCGCTTCCACGCGGAAATGAAAACCCGGCTGGAACGCCAGCCGGATGCGCTGTCCGGCACCTCGACCCATGATACCAAACGCGGGGAAGATGCCCGGGCGCGGCTCTACACCCTGACCGAAGCGCCGGAGCTGTGGGCCGAATGCGTGGCGCGCTGGCGGCAGGTGAACCAGACCAAAGTGGTGTTCCTGAACGACGGCACCGCCCCCCGTGGCGTGGATACCTGGATGCTGTACCAGGCGCTGGCCGGGGTCTGGCCGCCCACCCTCGACCCGCGTGATGCGGCGGGCCTGCAGGCGCTGGAAACGCGTTTTGTCGAGTTCGTTGAAAAAGCGCTGCGCGAAGCCAAGCTGCGCACCGACTGGGTGGACAGCAACGATGCCTATGAGAAAGCGGTGCTGGACTACGCCCGGCATCTGCTCTCTCCGGACAATCAGGATTTCCTGCAGGACTTCGCCGCATCGCTGCAGCCATTTATCCGGGCCGGACTGGTGAACAGCCTGACCCAGGCGGTGATCAAGCTCACCGCGCCGGGCGTGCCCGATATCTATCAGGGCAGCGAGGGGCTGAACTTCAGCCTGGTTGACCCGGATAACCGCCGCGAGCCGGATTTCGTCGCGCTGGCGCAGATGCTGAACGACGACACCAGCGCCCCGCTGTACAGCGAGCAGAGCTGGCTGAGCGGACAGCTCAAGCAGCACGTCACCGCGAAGCTGCTGCGCCTGCGCCAGCAGAAGCCGCCGCTGTTCCGCCGGGGAGCGTACCTGCCGCTGGCGGCGCAGGGGGAGCACGCTGAGGACGTGATTGCGTTTGCCCGCACCCACGCCGATGACGCGGTGATTGTTATCGCGCCGCGGCTGGTATTTAACGCCCTCGACGGTACCCTGGCAGGCCCGCACGCCGAACGCTGGGAGGCCACGCACATCGCGCTGCCCGCCGGGCTGGCGCATCGCCGCTACCGGGATCTGCTGAGCGGAGAAGTGCTGACGCTGGAGGCCAGCCTCGATCCTGGCGCCGTGGCGCTCAATGGTTGTGTATTGTTAGTAAGTGTGTGATTTAAATCATATAAAAAGTCATAAATCGCTGTTGCACGTTAAATTGTACTTTCGATGGAGAGGAATGCATGTCAAACGGTAAGGCTTATGAAATTACGGCGGGGAACAGCCATCAGCTGGGCGCCAACTACGATGGCGAAGGGGTTAACTTCGCGATATTTTCGGCACACGCCCAGCGCGTAGAGCTTTGCCTCTACGATCCGAGCGGCAAAACGGAAATCGCACGCTTCGACCTGCCGGAATATACCCACGAAGTGTGGCACGGCTACGTGCCCGGCCTTCAGCCCGGGGCGCTGTACGGCTATCGCGTTCACGGCCCCTACGATCCGGAGAACGGTCACCGCTTCAACCCTAACAAGCTGCTGATCGACCCTTATGCCCGGGAGCTGGTGGGCGATATCGAGTGGAACGAGGCGCACTTTGCTTACGAGCTGCTGCACGAAGACAAAGACCTCACCTTTGACGAGCGCGACAGCGCCCCGTTCACGCCGAAATGTAAGGTCATCGATCCGCATCAGTTCGACTGGCAGGACAATAACCGGCCTGTCATCACCTGGCCGCACACCGTGGTGTACGAAACCCACGTCAAAGGCTTCACCCAGCTCAACCCGGCGCTGCCGCCGGAGCTGCGCGGCACCTTTGAAGGCATGGGGCATAAGGCGTCGGTGGACTACATTAAAAGCCTCGGCATCACCTCGGTAGAGCTGCTGCCGGTGCACTGGTTCCCGGACGATCAGCACCTGCTCGACAAGGGGCTGAAGAACTTCTGGGGCTATAACAGCCTCGGCTTCTTTGCGCCGGCCTCGCGCTACTACGGGCCGAACGGCATCCAGGGCTTCCGCGATATGATGCGCGCCTTCCACGATGCCGGTATCGAGGTGATCCTCGACGTGGTCTACAACCACACTGCCGAAGGCAACGAACTGGGGCCGACGCTCTCCTTTAAGGGCATCGATAACTTCTCCTACTACCGCACACTGCCGGGCCAGCATCGCTATTACATCAACGATACCGGGACCGGCAACACGGTGAACACCTCGCATCCGCGCGTGCTGCAGATGGTGATGGACTCCCTGCGCTACTGGGCGGAATCGATGCACATCGACGGCTTCCGCTTCGACCTCGGCACCATTCTCGGTCGCGAGCCGGAAGGCTTTGACCAGCGCGGCGGCTTCTTCGATGCCGTCACTCAGGACCCGGTGCTGTCGAAGCTGAAACTCATCGGCGAGCCGTGGGATATCGGACCCGGCGGCTATCAGGTGGGCGGCTTCCCGCCGGGCTGGGCGGAGTGGAACGACAAATACCGCGATACGGTACGCGAATACTGGAAGGGCGATAACGTGCCGACCGATTTCGCCGCCCGGCTGCTGGGGTCCGGCGATCTCTACGATCAGCGCGGCCGCCGCCCCTGGGCCAGCGTTAACTTCATCACCGCCCACGACGGCTTCACGCTGAACGATCTGGTGTCGTACAACGAGAAGCACAACGAGGAGAACGGGGAAGATAACAACGACGGCCACAACGATAACCGCTCGTACAACTACGGTGCTGAAGGCCCGACGGAGGATGAAGGCATCAATGCCGTGCGCGAGCGCCAGAAGCGCAACTTCCTCGCCACGCTGTTCTTCTCCCACGGGACGCCGATGCTGCTGGCGGGAGACGAGTTCGGCCGCAGCCAGATGGGTAATAACAATGGCTACTGCCAGGACAGCGAGATCTCCTGGGTGCACTGGGAAAACCTGCCGGAGAGCGCGGAGGCGCTGCGGGAGTTCACCCGCAAGGTGATCGCCCTGCGTGCCGCCCAGCCGCTGCTGCGCCGTGAAAACTGGCGTGACGGCATGGTGATCGAGTGGTTCAACGCCGGTGGTGGCCTGCAGACCCCGGAGCAGTGGGATGAAGGCTCAACGCTTGGCGTCTACATCGGGCGTCCGGATCTGCAGACCGAAGAGGGCATCTGGCATGACGTGCTGATGCTGATCAACCCGTTCGAAGGCAACGTGCCGTTCCGGATCCCGCAGTTTGGCGAAGGCGGCTGGGTGCTGGAGCTGACCACCTCGGACAGCGCGAAGCACGGGCTGGTGATCACCAAAGAGAAGGATTTTGAACTGGAGGGCCGCAGTCTGGCGCTGTTCAGACGCCCGTAGTGTTACAGAAAGTCATCGCCCGCCCGGCATTTCACCGGGCGGGCTTTTTTATTGCACCCTGCGGTGCAGACGCCGCCCGACCAGCAGGGCCAGCACCAGCAGCACGCCGATAAACGCCCCCACGCCGTTCCAGCCGTAGTCATGCCAGAAGAACCCGCCGGTAGTGCCCGCCAGGCTCGAACCCAGGTAGTAGCTGAACAGATACAGGGAAGATGCCTGACCTTTGGCGCGCCGCGCCCGGACGCCGATCCAGCTGCTTGCCACCGAGTGCGCGGCGAAAAAGCCCGCCGAGAACAGCAGCATGCCGGCAAAAATCACCCACAGCGAGCTGAACAGCGTCAACAGCACGCCGCCGAGCATAATGCCGGTGAAAGCCAGCAGCACCGGGCCGCGTCCGTAGCGGGCGGTCATCGCGCCGGCTTTTGGTGAGCTCCAGGTGCCGGTGAGATAGGCCACCGACAGCAGTCCCACCACCGCCTGGCTGAGATGCCACGGGGAGAGCATCAGGCGATAGCCGATGTAGTTGAACAGCGTCACGAACGCGCCCATCAGCAGAAAGCCTTCAGCAAACAGCAGCGGCAGACCCGCATCGCGCCAGTGCAGGCGGAAGTTGATCGCCAGGGTGCGCGGGCGCAGCGAGGTCGGGCGGAAGTGGCGCGAGGCCGGTAAAATTTTCCAGAACATCAGCGCCGAGGCGAGGGCGAAGCAGCCGATGGTCGCCACCGCCACGCGCCAGCTGAAGAAGTCGGTAAGCACGCCGCTCAGCAGACGGCCGCTCATCCCGCCGATGGAGTTGCCGCTGATGTACAGCCCCATAGAGAACGCCACCACCGCCGGGTGCATCTCTTCGCTCAGGTACGTCATGCCGACGGCCGCGACGCCGCTGAGCGACAGGCCGATCAGGGCGCGCATGATCAGTATGCCGTGCCAGCTGGTCATCATAGTAGAGAGCAGCGTACAGCTGGAGGCGAGCAGCAGGGCGGTGACCATCACCGATTTGCGGCCCACGGCATCAGAGAGCGGGCCGGTGATCAACAAACCCAGCGCCATCAGGCCAGTGGAAATCGACAGCGACACGCTGCTGCTGGCCGCTGAAATACCGAACTCATGCGAGAGCACCGGCAGGATCGGCTGGACGCAGTAGAGCAGGGCAAAGGTGGCAAGCCCGGCGGAAAACAGCGCCAGCGTGACGCGCATAAAGGCGGGAGTGCCGCGTTTGATAAAGGTGACCGGAGGGGGAGAAAGCGGTGCGTCGGCCTCGCGGGTCGGGGCGGGACTGACGTCGGCAGTACGACTCAAAATTACATCCTGTGCGTGGGCGCCCGCGCGGCGGGCTGTATTGTCCACACAGCGTAGAAAATCGCGATTTATCTGTCTAATATATTAATAATCTCAAATGATATGTATTAAATATGGCTATCGAACTGCGTCATCTGCGTTACTTCGTGGCGGTCGCCGAGGAGCTGCACTTTGGCCGCGCCGCCGCGCGTCTTAATATCTCCCAGCCACCGCTGAGCCAGCAAATTCAGCAGCTGGAGCAGGAAACCGGCGCGCGCTTGCTGGCGCGCACCAATCGCAGCGTCAGCCTGACCCCCGCCGGAACGCAGTTTCTGGCTGACAGCCGCCAGATCCTGAGCCAGGTGGACGCCGCCGCCACCCGTGCGGCCCGCTTACATCAGGGGGAAACCGGGGAGCTGCGCATCGGCTTTACCTCGTCGGCACCCTTTATCTCTGCGGTCTCTGACAGCCTCTCCACGTTTCGCCAGCGCTATCCCGATGTGCATATCCAGACGCTGGAGATTAATACCCGGGCGCAGATTGGCCCGCTCAGCGAAGGGGCGCTGGATCTCGGCCTGATGCGCAATACGCGGCTACCAGATTCCCTGGCGTGGCAGCTGATCCTGCGCGAGCCGCTGCTGGCGATGATCCATCGCGACCACCCGCTGGCAGCCTTGCCGACGGTGTCGCTCCACCAGCTGGCCAGCGAGCCGTTTGTCTTTTTCGACCCCCACGTCGGCACCGGGCTGTATGACGATATTCTTGGGCTGCTGCACCGCTACGGGATTTCGCCGTATATCACCCAGGAAGTGGGGGAGGCGATGACCATTATCGGGCTGGTGGCGGCCGGGCTGGGGGTATCGATTTTGCCCGCGTCCTTTAAGCGCGTGCAGCTGGCCGAGATGCGCTGGGTCCCCATTACCGAGCCGGATGCGATTTCGGAGATGTGGCTGGTCTGGCCGAAACACCGCGAGCGCAGTGCGGCGACCCAGCGCTTTATGTCGCTGCTCACCGGGGCCGCCCTTTCGCTTAATCCCGCAGCAGCCGGTGGGGAAAAACGTGCGGCAAATCACAAGCCTGGGTAAAAAGTTGACGGCGGCTGGTTAAGTGTTTCACCATAGCCAACAATTTATTTCGCAGCGTGAAAATAAGGGAGTTAACGTGGGTGCTGATAGCCAGCCGGGGCATATCGATCAGATTAAACAGACGAACGCAGGTGCGGTGTACCGTCTGATCGACCAGCTTGGGCCGATATCGCGTATCGACCTGTCACGCCTTGCGCAACTGGCTCCCGCCAGCATTACCAAAATCGTGCGCGAAATGCTCGAAGCCCACCTGGTGCAGGAGACTGAAATCCAGGAGCCGGGCAGCCGCGGTCGCCCGGCCGTCGGGCTGATGGTCGAGACACAGGCCTGGCATTTTCTCTCGGTGCGCATCAATCGCGGTGAAATTAACCTCGCGCTGCGCGATCTCAGCAGCCAGCTGGTGGTGGAAGAGCAGCTCGATCTGCCGCTCGACGATCCGCAGCCGTTTGTTGAGCGCATCGTCGCCCACGTTGACCAGTTCTTTATTCGGCACCAGCAAAAGCTGGAGCGCCTGACGGCCATCGCCATTACCCTGCCGGGGGTGATTGATACCGGCAACGGCATCGTCCACAGCATGCCGTTTTACGAGGTGGAGAGCGCGCCGCTGGGTGAAGTGCTGGAGCGCCATACCGGGGTACCTGTGTTTATTCAGCACGACATCAGCGCCTGGACGATGGCGGAAGGGCTGTTCGGCGCGGCGCGCGGTGCGCGGGATGTGATTCAGGTGGTGATCGACCATAACGTCGGGGCCGGTATCATCACCGATGGCCGCCTGCTGCACGGCGGCAGCAGCAGCCTGGTGGAGATGGGGCATACCCAGGTCGACCCTTTCGGTAAACGCTGCTACTGCGGCAACCACGGCTGCCTGGAAACCATCGCCAGCATCGACAGCGTGCTGGAACTGGCGCAGCAGCGCATGGGCCAGTCGATGAGCTCGCTGCTGCACGGCAGGCCGCTCACCGTTGAGTCGCTGTGCGAGGCCGCCTGTCAGGGCGATCTGCTGGCAAAGGACATCATCGTCGGCGTCGGCACCCACGTCGGGCGCATTCTCGCGATTATGGTTAACCTGTTCAATCCGCAAAAAATCCTTATCGGTTCCCCGCTAAATCTGGCGTCGGAGATCCTCTTTCCCGCCATCAGCAACTGCATCACCCAGCAGGCGCTCCCGGCTTACAGCCGCAACACCTGGGTGGAGGCGACGCACTTTACCCACCGCGGCACTATGGCAGGGGCGGCGCTGGTCAAAGAAGCGCTTTACAACGGTACGCTGTTAATCAGGTTGTTACAGGGATAACAAATTTTTACCGATCCGGGAAAAATTGCGCTATCTCAAGCCCGGCCTGTGGGTCCTGTCGTAGACTTTCGCCACTGAATTATTCTCTTTAGTTATATTTCCAGAGCATAACCGTGGAGTAAGTGATGCTTAAGCGTTTCTTTATTACTGGAACCGATACCTCGGTAGGGAAGACGGTCGTGTCGCGTGCGCTGTTACAGGCGCTGGGGTCCAGCGGCAGCCAGGTCGTGGGCTACAAGCCCGTCGCCAAAGGCAGCAAGGAGACGCCGGACGGCCTGAGAAACAAAGACGCGCTGGTGCTGCAAAGCGTTTCCACCCTCGACCTGCCCTATAGCGCCATCAATCCCATTGCCTTCAGCGAAGAAGAGAGCAGCGTGGCGCACAGCTGCCCGATTAACTATTCGCTGCTCTCGGACGGGCTGGCGACGCTCAGCGCCCAGGCCGAATACGTGGTGGTGGAAGGAACCGGCGGCTGGCGCAGCCTGATGAACGATCTGCGCCCGCTCTCCGAGTGGGTAGTACAGGAGCAGTTACCGGTGGTGATGGTGGTGGGGATCCAGGAAGGGTGCCTCAATCACGCGCTGCTGACGGCGCAAGCCATTACCAGCGACGGGCTGCCGCTGATGGGCTGGGTTGCTAACCGCATCAATCCGGGCCTGGCGCATTATGCCGAGGTGATTGACGTGCTCAGCAAGAAACTCTCTGCGCCGATGGTGGGGGAGTTACCCTATCTGCCGCGCGCCGAGCAGCGCGAGCTGGGGCAGTACATCAACCTGCCGCTGCTGGAGCGTTGCTGGGGTTAACGCCGTTATGCTGAGTGGTGGTGGGTGCGCTGCGCTTACCCACCCTACGATTTAAGAGGGGCTGTGGTGCTGCGGTGGGTGCGCGTTGCTTACCCACCCTACGATTTAAGAGGGGCTGTGGTGCTGTGGTGGGTGCGCGTTGCTTACCCACCCTACAAACAAAATAATGGTGGCGGGCGGGCCGCCGTTTACCTGGCGCACCCGCCTTCTTTGATGATTACGCGGTTTGAATATTCAGCGCCCGGCGGGTACGGCCGGAGCTGAGATAGTCGGCGATATAATCCTGCGAAATCTCCCCGCTGTAACGACCCTCTTCATCGACAATCGGCATCCAGACGGTGTTGTGCTCATACAGTTTCGAGAGCACCACGCGCAGGTTGTCCTCCGCCTTGCCTGTCACGCGGAACGGGTGCAGCAGGTCAGCGCATTCACCGGTGGCACCACGTGCTTCCCGACGCTTCACGAACCCGAGCGGCTTTTCATTTTCATCCACCACCGTGATGGAACGCATGTCGTTGTCATCCATCACCGCGAAGGCTTCAGCCAGCGGGGTGGAGCGGCGTACCGTGATGGTCGGCTGCTGATCGGTAACGTCGCCCGCCTGCACCAGCAGCAGGCGCTTCAGGGTGCGGTCCTGGCCGACGAAGCTGCCGACAAACTCGTTAGCCGGTTTGGCCAGCAGCTCGTCCGGGCTGGCGCACTGCACGATTTTGCCCTGGCGGAACACCGCAATGCGGTCGCCCAGCTTCAGCGCTTCATCAATATCGTGGCTTACCAGCAGCACGGTTTTCTTCAGCTTGCGCTGCATCTCGAGGAACTCATTCTGGATCACCTCGCGGTTGATGGGGTCCACCGCGCCGAAAGGCTCATCCATCAGCAGCACCGGCGGATCTGCCGCCAGGGCGCGGATCACGCCGATACGCTGCTGCTGACCGCCGGAAAGCTCTTTCGGGTAGCGGTGCAGGTAGCGTTTCGGATCCAGCGCCACCATCTCCATCAGCTCGGCAGCGCGCGCTTTGCAGCGGGCTTTATCCCAGCCCAGCATGCGCGGCACCACCACAATGTTCTCTTCAATGGTCATGTTCGGGAACAGGCCAATCTGCTGGATCACATAGCCGATATTGCGGCGCAGCGTCACGGTATCCATGCCGCTGGTGTCTTCGCCGTTAATCAGGATCTTCCCGCTGGTGGAGGGGATGAGGCGGTTAATCATCTTCAGGGTGGTGGTCTTGCCGCAGCCGGACGGGCCGAGCAGCACGCAAATTTCCCCCTGCGGTACCGTCAGGCTGACGTTATCCACCGCGTTAACTTTCTGGCCGTTTTTCTGCACGAACTCTTTAGTCAGATTTTCCAGTGTAATCATTATCGAATCCCCTTAGGTGTCAGCAGAACCTGCAGACGGTGGAGTAACCAGTCCAGCACAATCGCCAGTAAACAAATCATTACCGCACCGGCAATGAGCATACGAATGTCGCTCCCGCCGATGCCGTTGAGTAACAGTAAGCCGAGGCCTCCCGCGCCGATCACCGCCGCAATCGCCATCACGCCAATGTTCATCACCACCGCGGTGCGAATACCGCCGAAAATCACCGGCAGCGCCATCGGGATCTCAACCCAGCGCAGACGCTGCCAGAAAGTCATGCCGATACCGCGGCCGGCTTCACGCAGGCCCGGCGGCAGGCTGTCCAGCGCGGTAAAGGTGTTACGCATGATCGGCAGCAGCGAGTAAAGGAACACGGCGGTGATGGCCGGCAGGGCGCCGATGCCGTGACCAATCATCGAAAACAGCGGGATCATCAGGCCAAACAGCGCAATCGACGGAATGGTCAGCAGCAGGGTTGCCAGGCCCAGCACCGGCGGCGCCAGCCATTTATGGCGGGTGATGATGATGCCGAGCGGAACGCCAATCACAATCGCCAGCCCCACCGCCAGCAGTACCAGCCACAGATGTTGCAGCGTCAGGCTCGCGAGGTACGGCGCGTTGTCCATCATGTAGTGAATCGTATCCATAGTGCCTCCTTACAGCAGCCCGTTTTCACGCAGGAAGTCGCGGGCGACCTGTTGCGGCGTCTGGTGATCGATATCCACTCTGGCGTTCAGGGTGGTGATCGCCTCGTTGGTCAGTTTACCGGAGAGGGTATTGAGCGCCTCAGCCAGTCCCGGATTGGCATCCAGCGTGTCCTGGCGCACGACCGGCGTCACCGCATAGCTCGGGAAGAAGCCTTTATCGTCTTCCAGCACTTTCAGATCGAAGCCCTTCACGCGTCCGTCGGTGGCATACACCAGGCCGGCTTCCACAAAGCCGTCGCGGATGGCGTTATACACCAGGCCCGGGTCCATCTGGCGGATCTGCGGGCGATCCAGTTCCATGTTGTAGGCCTTCTGCAGCGGCTTCATGCCGTCGCTGCGCCCGGAGAACTCCAGATCCAGGCCGAGCATCCAGTTGTTATCCGGGTCGGTCTGGCGGATATGTTCAATCTTCTCCACCAGCTGCGACATGGTGGAGATGTTCTCCGCCTCGGCGCGCTTGCGCTGCATGGCGAAAGCGTAGGTGTTGTTCATGTTGGCTGGGTTAAGCCACACCAGCCCGAGCTTCCCGTCGAGGCGCTTCACGGTCTGGTAGCTCTCTTCCGGGGTCATCCGTTTGTTGATGTGGTTGAAGATAATCAGCGAGGTGCCGGTGTACTCCCAGGTCATGTCCACCTGCTTGTTGATCATCGCATTACGCGAGATAACGGTGGCGATATTGGTTTGCGGCTGCACGTCAAAACCCATTTTGCGCAGGTACTGCACCGTCATCGCCGAAAGAATATGCTGCTCGGTAAAACTTTTGGTCGCGAGGATCAGCGGGGCGGCCTGCACCTGGCTGGTCAGCAGCGAGAGGGCAGCCACCAGGCCGCACAGAGTTGCTTTTAGTTTCATCTCAACGCTCCTTATCAGGCGGTATGTGGGCTAAGCAGGCGACCCAGTCCGGCCAGCGCCATATCAAGGATCAGCGCAAACAGGGCCGTGGCGGCCGCGCCCAGGATGAGCGTCGGGAAGTCGTTCAGGTAGATGCCGGGGAAAATAAGCTCGCCGTAGCTGCTGGCCCCGATGAGGAACGCCAGCGGTGCGGTGCCGACGTTAATCGCGGTAGCGATGCGGATGCCTGAAAGAATCACCGGCAGGGCGGCGGGCACTTCCACCTGACGCAGACGCTGCCAGCGCGTCATGCCGATGCCCTTCGCCGCTTCGGTGAGCGAGGCCGGTACCGCGCACAGCCCGGCATAGGTATTACGCACGATGGGCAGCAGCGAGGCGAGAAACAGCGCGACAATTGCCGGCTTATCCCCGATACCCACCACGATCATCGCCAGCGCCAGTACAGCCAGCGGCGGCAGGGTGTTACCCACGTTAAAGATCTGCATCACCGGTTCAGCGAAACGGCGGGCAGCCGGACGGCTCAACAGCACGCCGCTCGGAATACCGACCGCCAGCGCCAGTGCCATAGAGGTAAAGACCAGCTTGAGGTGCTGTTGCCCGAGGTAGAGTAAATCCACTTTGCGGGCGCTGATGGTATCGAGGCCGATGCCCCACACCAGCGCCGCCACTACGGCAGCGATCAGCAGTATCGCCCCGAAGGTGCGTTGGAGTAGTGAGAAGTGCATTGCTGTTGTCTCCCTGTGCACGGTTTATCGCAACCCAGCGTTGCTTTGTTATGCCTTGTGTTGGCAGGGTGCTTAGAGCTATAGCAACGGATACGACAGGATTCCAGTCAGCGAAGCGCCAGTAATGTCAGTGCCTTAGGATAAAATGGCCGTTTTACCCTGTAACCATAACGAATTGTAACTATTGTCGAGAATAATCTTAAAAGCGAAGCGCTAAGGTGACACCGTAACATAAGCGATTTTTTGTACAGGCCAGATGCGGAGCGGCTTGCCAGCAATATCACCTTATGTCAGGGTGAGAAAAAAACATGAGGGATGCTGATGGGTCTGTTAATCAAGGCGGCGCTCGGCGCGGCCATTGTGCTGTTAATTGGCGTGCTGTCGAAGAGTAAAAACTACTATATCGCCGGGCTGATCCCGCTGTTTCCCACCTTTGCCCTGATTGCCCACTACATCGTCGCCACCGAGCGTAACGTCGAGGCGCTGCGCACCACGGTGATCTTCGGCATGTGGTCGATCATTCCCTATTTCATCTATCTGGCGTCGCTGTGGTATTTCAGCGCCATGATGCGGGTGCCGCTGGCGCTGCTCAGTGCGGTGGCGATGTGGAGCCTGTCGGCGTGGGTGCTGATTGCGCTCTGGACGCGCTTTCACTGACTGGCCCGCCGGGTGGCGGGCCTGAAGATTAACGCCAGAGGGTTTTTTGCGCCACCGGGATCGGCAGGTCGCTGCGCCACGCCGCCAGCGTCAGCCGGGTCAGCTCGCCGAGCGCGACGTAAAACGGATGGCGCGCTTCGGCAATAAACACCTCCAGAAAACGCCCGGACCAGGGCAGAAGATGCCAGGCGAGCAGGCAATCGACGTCGTGTTCCCGCCCGGCCTCAGCCAGCCAGGCGGCCAGCATCAGCAGCGTACCGATGTGATCGCACGGCTCGCGTTCGCTGTGGTTATAGTCGATGCCGCTGGCCGTCATCCACTGGCGCAGCGCCAGCATCGATTCACCAAACAGCACGTTCTCCCGATCCAGCCACACCGACCCCCAGGGCGGCGCAGGTAGCGCCCAGGGGCCAATGAACAGCCGCTGCCAGGCGGCGGGCAGTGGCTCGTCGCCGGACCTCAGCCCGAGGCGCAGGCGCTGGACGATGTCATCGAGCTGCGGATGGGTGACCGGCCAGGCGGCAGCAAATGCCTCGTCCTCAAGCAGCGTCAGTACCGGGGCCAGCGTCGGGCTGTCCGGCGGCTGGCTGAACAGGGCACCGAGGATGCGTCCGCTAAGCGACAGGCTGGCCATGCGCGGGGTCAGCAGAGGTTCAGTGAGGGGCATGCTCATCCCGCCACCGCCATACCGACGGTCATATGCAGGCCGTAGAACAGCCCGCGACCAATCACTTCCGCGGCCACGACCATCATAAATCCGCTTGCCAGCGTCAGCGTGCGCGGTGCGCTGCGGCGCATAAGCGGCACCAGCCAGCATGCCAGCCCGAGCAGCAGCAACCCGAAGCGCCAGAGTTGCAGCGTGGCATAACCCGGCACCAGCGCGCTGGCCTGCTGCACCGAACTGTGGATCGCGCCCAGAGAAACGCCCTGCATCAGCGCCGCGCCCGCGCTGACCAGCAGCGCCAGCACGCTCAGCAAGGCAAATCGGCGGCTGGTACCGCGATAGCGCGCCCCGGAGAGCAGCGCCGCACCCAACAGCGGGCCGCCAAGCAGCACCGTCATAAAGAAGCCGAGGGTGGTGTAGCCGGTGTGCCAGGTGGGAACGGTGTTAATCTGGTAAACGCGGGTCATGGCCCAGACAAACCCCAGCCCTGCAAGCATGGTGACCAGCAGCCACAGCTTTACCAGCGCGGCGGGCAGTCGGCCGGACAGCGCCAGCAGCCATCCGATTCCGCCGAGGGCGAAAAACAGCGACCCGGCGGCGATCTCATTGCTCAGCGCCGACGCTCCGATGCGGTTCAGGGAGTTAAACGCCCGCAGCGGCGAACCGAGGTGCAGCATCGAGGCGACAAAGCCGATGCCCATCAGCAGCCAGAGGAAAAACATGGCGCGCACGATGCGCTGCTGCTGTTCACTGTTTCTGCTGCTGGCGAACCAGGCGCAGCCGGTAACGATAACGCCGCCCACCACGCACTGACCGAGCACGGTAAACAGCACCAGCGGCCATTCATGCCATCCGTTGCCCATCTCACACCTCCTTCGGGTTAGCCAGATAGCCGGTGGTATCCCCGACAGGGCGGCTGTTGGCATTGGGTTTGATCACAATATTGGGTCGGGTAAAACGCGCGGCGGGCAGCGGGGCGATCTGCGCCAGATCGCCGTACTTTTTACGCAGCTCGTCAATCGGTGCCAGATCCAGCGCGCGCAGCGGGCAGGACTCGACGCAGACTGGCTTTTTGCCGTCGGCGATACGGTCGTAGCAGCCGTCGCACTTGGTCATGTGGCCTTTGGCGGCATCGTACTGCGGTGCGCCGTAGGGGCAGGCCATATGGCAGTAGCGACAGCCAATGCACACCTCTTCGTTGACCACCACAAAGCCGTCGTCGCGCTTGTGCATTGCCCCGCTCGGGCAGACTTTGGTACAGGCCGGGTCGGCGCAGTGGTTGCAGGCGATAGACAGATAATACGCAAACACGTTCTGGTGCCAGACGCCGTTATCCTCCTGCCAGTCCCCACCGGCGTACTCGTAAATGCGGCGAAAGCTGACATCCGGGGTGAGATCCTTGTAATCCTTGCACGCCAGCTCGCAGGTTTTGCATCCGGTGCAGCGGCTGGAATCAATATAAAAGCCATATTGGGTTGTCATCGGTTACTCCTTACACCTTCGCGATCTGGACCAGGTTGCTGTGGGACGGGTTACCCTTCGCGAGTGGCGACGGGCGCTGGCTGGTCAGCACGTTAATGCTCCCTGCGCGATCGATACCCTTGTCATCCGGGTCGTACCAGGCACCTTCCCCCAGCGCCACCACGCCCGGCAGGATGCGCGGCGTGACTTTCGCACTGATACGCGTTTCACCGCGCCCGTTCCAGATGCGTACCGTGTCGCCGTTAGCGATGCCGCGCGGGCGCGCATCCAGCGGGTTAATCCACACCTCCTGGCGACAGGCGGCCTTCAGCACCTCCACGTTGCCGTAAGTGGAGTGGGTGCGGGCTTTAAAGTGGAAGCCGGTCAGCTGGAGCGGATAGCGGGCACTCAGCGGATCGTCGTGGTGTTCAAAACCGGGGCTGTACACCGGCAGCGGATCGATGCGGTCGCCGTCGGGCAGCGTCCAGCGAGCGGCAATGTCTGCCAGCTGCGCCGAGTAAATTTCGATTTTTCCCGACGGCGTGGTCAGGGGACTGGCGGCGGGATCGGAGCGAAACGCCTGGTAGGCCACGTGATGGCCCTCGGGATCGCGCTGTTTGAAAATGCCCTGCTGGCGGAAGGTGTCAAAATCAGGCAGCGCCGGAATAGCCTGACGCGAGCGGGCGTAGAGATGGCGCAGCCAGCCCTCCTGGTCGCGGCCTTCGGTAAACTGCTCGCCAACCCCCATACGATGGGCAATCTCGCTGGTCATTTCATACAGGGTTTTGCACTCGAACCTCGGTTTGATCGCCTGGTCGGCGAAAATCACATAACCCATGTTGCCGCACGAGGCGTCAAGGGCGAAATCCATTTGCTCGGAGGCGGTGCAGTCTGGCAGCAACAGGTCGGCGTATCTGGCGGAAGCGGTCATATGACAGTCGATCACCACAATCAGCTCGCACTTCGTCTCGTCCTGCAGAATGTGATGGGTGCGGTTGATCTCCGAGTGCTGGTTTACCAGGCAGTTGCCGGCATAGTTCCAGATCATTTTAATCGGCACGTCGAGCTTATCTTTCCCGCGCACGCCGTCTGCCAGCGCCGTCATCGACGGGCCGCGCTCGATGGCATCGGTCCAGGTAAACATCGAAATGCTGGTCTCAACCGGGTTCTGAAGCGTCGGCATCCGTTCAAAGGGCAGGGCGTAAGAGCCTTCCCGCGCGCCGCTGTTCCCGCCGTTAATCCCGACATTGCCGGTCAGGATCGGCAGCATCGCGATAGCCCGCGACGTCAGCTCACCGTTGGAGTGGCGCTGCGGCCCCCAGCCCTGGGCGATAAAGGCGGGTTTCGTCTGGGCGATTTCTCGTGCCAGCGTGACGATACGCGCCACGGGAATACCGGTGATGCGCGCGGCCCAGTCTGGCGTTTTGGCAACCCCGTCATCGCCCTGACCGAGAATATACGCTTTATAGTGTGCGTTAGCCGGTGCGCCTGCCGGCAGGGTTTTCTCGTCGTAGCCGACGCAGTAGCGGTCGAGAAAGGCTTGATCGACCAGATTTTCATTAATCATCACCCAGGCGAGGGCGGCAACCAGCGCCGCATCGGTGCCGGGACGGATCGGGATCCACTCATCCTCGCGGCCCGCCCCGGTGTCGGTGTAGCGCGGGTCGATGATGATCATGCGGGCATTCGATTTCTGACGCGCCTGCTCCAGGTAATACGTGACGCCGCCGCCGCTCATTCGCGTTTCGCCCGGGTTATTACCGAACAGGACCACCAGCTTGCTGTTTTCGATGTCCGACGGGCTGTTGCCGTCGGCCCAGCCGCCGTAGGTATAGTTCAGGCCAGCCGCGATTTGCGCGGTGGAGTAGTCGCCATAATGGTTGAGATACCCGCCGCAACAGTTCATCAGGCGCGCAATCAGGGTTTCGCCCGGCGGCCACGAGCGCGTCATGGTGCCTCCCAGCGTGCCGGTGCCATAGTTCAGATAGATGGCTTCATTGCCGTACTGGCTGATGATGCGCCGCATCTCCCGGACCAGCATGTCGTAAGCTTCGTCCCAGCTGATCCGCTCGAATTTACCTTCGCCGCGCTTACCGACGCGCTTCATCGGATATTTAAGCCGGTCGGGATTGTAGACGCGACGGCGCATAGAGCGCCCGCGCAGGCAGGCGCGTACCTGATGCAGCCCGTCATAATTATCGTCGCCGGTATTGTCGGTTTCCACATACTGAATAACACCGTCGGCAACGTGCATACGCAGCGGGCAGCGACTCCCGCAGTTAACGGTGCAGGCGCTCCATACCTTGCGATCCTGATGCGTGCTGACCGATTCACCCACCGCGGCGGCGAGCGGGGCGATGCCGAACGGCAACGAAATACCGCCCGCCGCCAGCGCCAGCCCGCCCAGCGTGGTGGTGGTGAGAAATGTGCGACGGCTGATCCCGTCCTGATGGTGTGACATGATTCGCTCCCTGACCGTGTCGCCTGCTGAACCGGCAACCAGATGGTAAGAAAAGTAAAAGCATTAGCGTGCTAATGGATTGGCAGGGGGCGAGTGTTACCCATAATGGGGTAGAAAACGTTAATCCGTATCAAGTCGGATGGAGTCAGCGCGGGCAGGAATAAAAAAAGGCGCCGAAGCGCCTGATGCAGATTATTGCGGTTCGGTGGAAGTGGCGTCCTGGGTGGCCGCGCCGCTGACCGGATTATTACCGCTGCTGGTGCGGGTATAGAGAATTTTTTGCGTGTCGTTGGCGCAGTGGCCAACCACCTGTGCGTCAGGCTGATCCGCCTGATCGTTAGGTACAATCGACAGGGTAAAGCCTGTTTCCGGTACGCCGTTATTAATAATACGCTGAGAGATGTCTGCTTTTACGCGCTCGCACGACCCGGTCGCGGCAAGTGCCGGGCCAGAGGCCATCAGGACCAGAGCGCCTACCCACAATGCTGATTTCATAATCGGCTCCTTAAGCGTGTCGAATCAGATTAAGCATAGCATTGATAGTGTAAATAGTTGTATTTGCTTATATCATCCCGGGTACTTTCGGAAAACTGGACAGTACTGTGAAAAAGTTAATCGCTCTGGCGCTGGTGTCCGCCACGCTGGCGGGCTGCGATGACGCGCCTGCTCCTGACGCCTTCAGCCCGGAAATGGCAAGCTTTTCGAACGAGTTTGATTTCGATCCGTTGCGCGGGCCGGTAAAGGATTTCAGCCAGACGCTAATGAATGAAGAAGATAAAGTGGCGCTGCGCGTCGCCGGCACGCTGTCGAAAGAGGGCTGCTTCGATACGCTCGAATTCCACGACGTGGAAAACAATACCGGTGCCTCGCTGGTGCTGAACGCCAACTTTTATCTCGATGCCATGACCCAGGAGAAACGCGTAAAGCTGCAGGGCAAATGCCAGCTGGCGGAGCTGTCGGGAACCGGCCTCATCTATGAGACCAATGAAAAGGGCTTTGTGGTCGCCGCGCGGAACAACGAGGCGGAAATCATCTATCACTACGACAGCGACGGTTATCCGCTGGGGCGCACGGCAAAAAGCAAAGACAAAACGCTGTCGGTAGAAGCCACGGTATCGTCGGACAAGCGCAAGAAGCACGACTACACTGCCGAAACGACGCTTAACGACGAGGTGGTGGGGCGCGCAAATCAGAGCTGCCGCTATGACAGCCATTTCAACCCGTTAAGCTGTGAGCTGGTGATGACGGATCTCTCCGTCACCCCCCATAAAATTCAAAAATTCACCATCAAAAACACCATCAGCTACTACTGAGTGTGATGCCTGCCGCGGCTTTACTGCGCGGTAGGCTTCAACAGGCTTCCCGGCGTTTTGTGCTCGGACAGATACTGATGCTGTAAGATGCACATGCGGATGGTGTTGCGGTACTCGCCGTTGATAAAGAACTCGTGGATCAGTTCCCCCTCGACCATAAACCCAAGCTTACGGTAGATGTGGATGGCTTTCTCGTTCTCTTTATCGACGATGAGATAGAGCTTGTAGAGGTTGAGGACGGTGAAACCGTAATCCATCGCCAGCTTCGCCGCCCTGGAAGCGAGGCCTTTGCCCTGCTGCTCGGGGGAGATGATTATCTGAAACTCGGCGCGGCGGTGCACGTGGTTGATCTCCACCAGCTCCACTAACCCGGCTTTGTCGCCGTCGCACTCCACCACGAAGCGGCGCTCGCTCTGATCGTGAATGTGCTTGTCGTAAAGATCGGACAGCTCAACGAAAGCCTCGTACGGCTCTTCGAACCAGTAGCGCATTACGCTGGCGTTGTTATCAAGCTGGTGGACGAAGCGCAGATCTTCGCGCTCCAGCGGACGGAGTTTTACCTGTAGTTGGTCAGACATGCAGAATCCTGAAAGCAGCAGGCTCCGGGTGGAGCCTGCAAAGGTCATTACGGGGCGACGGTGCGGCCGGTACGGCGGTCAAGACAGCGCTGAGTGTTGCTTTCCCAGTAAGCGTTAACGTTGACGCTCTGCTGACATTTATCGCGCAGGTCGAACGCCACGTCGTCTTTATCCCACTCTTTTTCCACGCGGGTGTTCACCTTGTGGCGCAGGGAGCGGGTATCGTTCCACTGCTCTTTTTCCATTGCGGCGTGCTGGCGGCTCTGGGCGCTGTCGCCGGACTCGATCACCAGACGGCTGGTTTCGGCCTGAACCGCCGGGCTGAAGGCGAGGGAAGCGGCAAATGCCAGCGGCATCAGCGCCAGTAAGGGACGAAGGATTGTATTCATAACCGTTTCCTTTTAGGGTGTGCGGTGCTTCGGTTGCACAGACTGACGATTATATCACCGCACCTCAGGGGCGGACAGCGTCAGCCGGTTACAAATTATTCCGCCCTGAGGTTCAACATGATCAAAACAACCCTGCTGTTTTTTGCCACCGCGCTGGCGGAAATTATCGGCTGCTATCTTCCCTGGCTGTGGCTTAAGCGCGGCGTCACACCGCTGGTGCTGCTGCCCGCCGCGCTGTCGCTGGGGATGTTCGTCTGGCTGCTGACGCTGCACCCGGCGGCGAGCGGGCGCGTCTATGCCGCCTATGGCGGGGTGTACGTCTGTGCGGCGCTGCTGTGGCTGCGCGTAGTGGATGGCGAAAAGCTGTCGCTCTACGACTGGCTCGGCGCAGGTGTGGCCCTGTGCGGCATGCTGATCATCGTCGCCGGATGGGGGCGTGCCTGAGCGCCTGAAGTGTGACCGTGCGCGGATTTTTGCGATCTTATACTTGTATGGTAGTAGCGCAGTTGCGTAAGTTTAGCGCTATTGAGGCCATTACAGAGGTAAAGATCCCCCATGAAAATCGTCGCGGCTGAAGTGTTTGTTACCTGCCCTGGACGTAACTTTGTTACGCTGAAAATCACCACCGACAGCGGCCTGACCGGGCTGGGCGATGCCACCCTGAACGGGCGTGAGCTGCCAGTTGCCTCCTATCTGAAAGATCATCTCTGCCCGCAGCTGATTGGCCGCGATGCGCACCGTATCGAAGATATCTGGCAGTTTTTCTATAAGGGCGCCTACTGGCGTCGTGGCCCGGTAACCATGTCCGCCATTTCCGCCATCGATACCGCGCTGTGGGATATAAAAGCGAAAGCCGCCGGGATGCCGCTCTACCAGCTGCTGGGCGGCGCGTCGCGCGAGGGGGTAATGGTCTACTGCCACACCACCGGGCACAGCATTGATGAGGTGCTGGAAGATTATGCCCGCCACAAAGAGCAGGGCTTCAAAGCGATTCGCGTCCAGTGCGGCGTGCCGGGCATGAAAACCACCTACGGCATGGCGAAGGGCAAAGGGCTGGCGTATGAACCCGCCACCAAAGGGCAGTGGCCGGAAGAGCAGCTCTGGTCTACCGAAAAGTACCTCGACTTTACGCCGAAACTGTTCGATGCCGTGCGCAACGAATTTGGTTTTGACGAACACCTGCTGCACGACATGCACCACCGCCTGACCCCCATCGAAGCCGCGCGTTTTGGTAAGAGCATCGAAGAGTACCGCATGTTCTGGATGGAAGACCCGACCCCGGCGGAAAACCAGGCCTGCTTCCGTCTGATCCGCCAGCACACCGTGACGCCGATTGCGGTCGGGGAAGTGTTCAACAGCATCTGGGACTGCAAACAGCTGATTGAAGAGCAGCTCATCGACTACATCCGCACCACCATCACTCACGCAGGGGGCATCACCGGCATGCGCCGCATCGCCGACTTCGCCTCGCTGTATCAGGTGCGTACCGGCTCTCACGGCCCGTCGGATCTCTCCCCAATCTGCCATGCGGCGGCGCTGCACTTTGACCTGTGGGTGCCAAACTTTGGCGTGCAGGAGTACATGGGCTATTCCGAGCAGATGCTGGAGGTGTTCCCGCACAGCTGGACCTTTGACAACGGCTATATGCATCCGGGCGACAAGCTGGGCCTCGGCATTGAGTTCGATGAGAAGCTGGCTGCGAAATACCCCTACGATCCAGCGTACCTGCCGGTGGCCCGCCTCGAAGACGGCACGCTGTGGAACTGGTAACAGGAGCAATGATGAAAAGTATTGTTATCCAGCAGCCGAACCGGCTGGACATTGAAACCCGCAGCCTGCCCGAACCCGCTGCGGGAGAGGTGCGTGTTAAGGTGAAACTGGCGGGCATCTGCGGCTCGGACAGCCACATCTACCGCGGTCATAATCCGTTCGCGAAATACCCGCGCGTTATCGGCCACGAGTTCTTTGGCCTTATCGACGCGGTGGGCGAGGGCGTATCCAGCGCCCGTCTCGGCGAGCGCGTGGCGGTCGATCCGGTGATCAGCTGCGGTCACTGCTACCCGTGTTCGGTGGGCAAGCCTAACGTCTGCACGTCGCTGGTGGTGCTCGGTGTGCACCGCGACGGCGGTTTCAGTGAGTACGCGGTAGTGCCTGAGCGCAACGCCTGGACGGTGCCGGACGCCATCCCCGACGCCGATGCAGTCATGATTGAACCCTTTACCATCGCCGCCAACGTCACCGGCCAGGTCAACCCGACCCCGCGCGATGTGGCGCTGGTTTACGGCGCGGGCCCGATGGGGCTCACCACCATTCAGGTGCTGAAGGGCGTCTATAACGTCGGGCAGGTGATTGTGGTGGACCGCATCGAGGAGCGGCTGGAGATGGCGCGCCAGAGCGGGGCCGATATGGCGATTAACAATCTCAATCAACCGCTGGCGGCGGTGCTGGAGGCGCAGGGCATCAGGCCGACGCTGATTGTCGATGCCGCCTGTCATCCGTCAATTTTACAGGAGGCGGTGCTGCTGGCCTCCCCGGCGGCGCGCGTTGTGCTGATGGGCTTCTCCAGCGAGCCGAGCAGCATCACCCAGCAGAGCATCACCGGCAAAGAGATTTCCATCTTTTCCTCGCGACTTAATGCGAAGAAATTCCCCGTGGTTATCGACTGGCTAAGCCGGGGGCTTATCAGCCCGGCGAAGCTGGTGACCCACACGTTTGCTTATCAACACGTTACCGACGCCATTGAACTGTTTGAGAATAACCAGCGGCAGTGCTGCAAGGTGCTTCTCACCTTCAATGAATAAAAACGGACAACCCGGCCGCTCGTCGCGCCGGGAAAATAGTCATGCGAGTACGTGGTCCGCATCTTACCCTTTGCAGAGATAGCCATTATGACGCAAGTAAAAGCCGAGAGATCGACCTCAGACCTGGTTAAAGCCGCCGTATCGGGCTGGCTGGGTACCGCCCTTGAATTTATGGATTTCCAGCTCTATTCGCTGGGCGCGGCGCTGGTGTTTCATGAAATATTCTTCCCGGAACAGTCTGCCGCAATGGCGCTGATCCTGGCGATGGGCACCTACGGCGCGGGCTACATCGCCCGTATTGTCGGCGCATTCATTTTTGGCAAGATGGGCGACCGCATTGGCCGCAAAAAAGTGCTGTTTATTACCATCACCATGATGGGGATCTGTACCACGCTGATCGGCGTGCTGCCCACCTACGCCCAGATCGGTATTTTCGCACCAATCCTGCTGGTGACGCTGCGTATCGTGCAGGGGCTGGGCGCCGGGGCGGAGATTTCCGGGGCCGGCACCATGCTGGCCGAGTACGCGCCGAAAGGCCGTCGCGGCATTATCTCCTCGCTGGTGGCGATGGGCACCAACTGCGGCACCCTGAGCGCGACTGCCATCTGGGCGGTGATGTTCTTTGTGCTGGAGCGCGAAGAACTGGTGGCCTGGGGCTGGCGCGTGCCGTTCCTCGCCAGCGTGGTGGTGATGATCTTCGCCATCTGGCTGCGCATGAACCTGAAAGAAAGCCCGGTGTTTGAACAGGTCAGCGAGGGCGATAAAGCCCCGGCGCAGATCGAACCGCGTGAAACCACGCTCGGGGCGATGTTCACCAGTAAATCCTTCTGGCTGGCGACCGGGTTGCGCTTCGGCCAGGCCGGTAACTCCGGGCTGATCCAGACCTTCCTTGCCGGTTATCTGGTGCAGACCCTGCTGTTTGATAAAGCCATTCCTACCGATGCGCTGATGATCAGCTCGTTTATAGGCTTCATCACCATTCCGCTGCTCGGCTGGCTGTCGGATAAATACGGGCGGCGCGTGCCCTATATTCTGCTGAATATCTCGGCGATTATCCTGGCGTACCCGATGCTGTCGATTATTGTCGATAAGAGTTACGCCCCCGGCACCATCATGCTCTCTATCATCGTTATCCATAACTTCGCGGTGCTGGGGCTGTTTGCGCTGGAAAACATCACGATGGCGGAGATGTTCGGTGCGCGAAATCGCTTCACCCGAATGGCTATCTCGAAAGAGGTGGGTGGTCTGGTGGCGGTCGGTTTTGGGCCGCTGGTGGCGGGCATTCTGTGCAACATGACCGGCAGCTGGTTACCCATCGTGGCCATGATTGTGGTCTACTCCCTGATTGGCCTCGTCTCGGCACTTATGATGCCTGAAGTGCGCGACCGTGACCTGAATGTGCTGGAGGATGCCGCAGAGCCTGCCGCGCGAGCGACGGAGCGGGTGGGGCATTACGTCTGATATGCTTGTCATTTTCTTAACCTCAACGCCTGCCTGACCGCAGGCGTTTTTTTTGACACATCCGGTTACCATTCTAGTCATGATAGTCAGCAAATCCTGTCTCAGGTCAATATCGCTGACGGAGTGAGACGTAATCTGTTGAACCACTGTTTCATTTCCAAGACGAGTCTCTTCTATGGCACATAAACTACTTTCTGCCCGGGCTGTGACCCCGACTTACTCGCGTGACGCGCTGGTCCCGCGCATCGTTCATCTCGGCTTCGGCGCGTTTCACCGGGCGCATCAGGCGCTGTACGCCGATATGCTCGCCGCAGAGCACGGCAGCGACTGGGGCTACTGCGAAGTCAATCTGATTGGCGGCGAGCAGCAGATCGCCGATCTGCGCGCTCAGGACAATCTCTATACCGTGGCAGAGATGTCGGCCGATGGCTGGAATGCGCGGGTCGTTGGGGTGGTGAAACGCGCGCTGCACGCCGGAGTGGACGGGCTGGAGGCGGTGCTTGACGCGCTGTGCGAGCCGCAGGTGGCTATCGTCTCACTCACCATTACCGAGAAAGGCTACTGCCATGCGCCGGCCACCGGTCAGCTGGTGCTGGACCATCCGCTGATTGTCGCCGACCTGCAGCATCCGCAGCGGCCGGGGTCGGCTCCGGGCGTGATCGTCGAAGCGCTGGCGCGGCGTAAGGCGGCGGGGCTGCCCCCGTTCAGCGTCATGTCCTGCGATAACATGCCGGAAAATGGGCACGTGCTGAAAAACGTGGTGCTGGCCTTTGCCGCCGCGCGCGACGCCGCGCTGGCGCAGTGGATCGCCGATAAGGTGACTTTTCCGTCAACTATGGTGGATCGCATCGTCCCGGCCGTCACGCCGCAGACGCTGGAGAAAATTGAGCAACTTACCGGCGTGCGCGACCCGGCGGCGGTGGCCTGCGAGCCGTTCCGCCAGTGGGTGATTGAGGATAACTTCGTCGCCGGGCGTCCGGCGTGGGAAAAGGCCGGGGCGGAACTGGTGTCCGACGTTATTCCATTCGAAGAGATGAAACTGCGCATGCTCAACGGCAGCCACTCGTTTCTGGCTTACACCGGCTACCTGGCCGGGTATCAGCACATCAACGACTGCATGGAAGATGTGCATTTCAGACGTGCGGCGCGGGCGCTGATGCTGAACGAGCAGGCCCCGACGCTGCGGGTGAAAGGCGTGGATCTTGCGCGCTATGCCGATCTGCTGATTGAGCGCTACAGCAACCCGGCGCTGCGCCACCGCACCTGGCAGATCGCGATGGACGGCAGCCAGAAGCTGCCCCAGCGCCTGCTCGATTCGGTGCGCTGGCATCGGGTACACGGCAGCCGCTTCGAACTACTGGCGCTGGGGATTGCGGCCTGGATGCGTTACGTGGGCGGCGTGGACGAGCAGGGGGCAGCCATTGACGTCAGCGATCCGCTGCTGCCGGTTATTCAGCAGGCGGTTGAGCGTAGCGACGACGGCGCGGCGCGGGTGAAGGCGTTACTGGGGATTGTGGCGATATTTGGTAACGAGCTGCCTTGTGATGCGGCGTTTACCGCGGCGGTCACCCAGGCGTATCTGATGCTGTGCGAGAAGGGGGCGAAAGCAACGGTGGCGGCTTACGCTGAACGGGTAGCGTAACAAACATTGGTGCCGCCCTAAGGCGGCACGTTTCCTTTAGTGCAAACCAAGCCGGATCAGCTCAACCGGGGCATACTGCCCGTCGCACCCTTCCACTTCCACGGTTTTTTCACGGCGTACTTTCTCTGCGCTCAGGCCGTCGGCGTGAATAGCTTTGATAACGCCGGTCTGGCCACTGCCGCTAATCATCACGCGGCTGCCGGTGGAAATCGGGTTGCGGTTACGGTCGTAAGTTCTCATGGTGGTTTCTCCTCTGAACAGCGATAAAAATTCAGACGCTGTAAAGTGTAAAAACGCGACCGCAGAAAACCTTAACCTCGATCAAAATCTGATGGATTTGTGTGATGAATATCACGCTGTGCAGCAGGCTACTCTTCGCTGAACCACTCGCGGTTTTCCTGACGGATCAGCTGCACCGACTCGCTGATCTCCTGCAGATGGACCGTCATGGCGTGCTCTACCGCGTCGCCGTCGCGCTTTTCCAGCGCGAGGAAAATATCGTTGTGCTGGCGCAGCAGCATCTCGGGCGGCGAGACGTGATCGAGGCTCATATAGCGCACGCGGTCGATGGTCGCCTTGATGTTTTCGATGGTGTCCCAGGCTAGCTGGCAGTCTGCCACCTGGGCCAGGCGCTGGTGGAACTCATCGTCGAGCTGGAAGAAATCGTTAAGCTGCTTGCGCTCAATGGCGATGCGCTGCTGGTTCAGGTTTTGCTCCAGCTGATAGCACTGGGCATCGTCAATCAACGACGCCGCGCGCCGCGCCACCGCGCACTCAATCGCCTGACGCACAAAGCAGCCGTTGCGCACCTGGGAAAGGGAGATCTTATTTACGTAGCTGCCGCGCTGGGGGCGGATCTGAATCAAGCCATTTTCAGCCAGCTTGATAAACGCTTCCCGCACCGGCTGGCGCGACACGTCGAACCGTACTGACACCTCTTTTTCCGACAGCGGCGTTCCCGGTGGGATCAGGCAGTGCACGATATCACGTCGTAAAATACGATAGATTTGCTGGTTAACCGGTTGGGTGGGATTGAGTTGCGTTTCGGCGGCCATTATTTCTTACTTTTTAAGCGGGTATGCGCGTAATCTATCACCTTTTGGCGGGTCAGCCCATACCCGGCCCGCAGGCCGGGCGGGAGGATCACTCGCCGCGATGGACGCTCAGCCCGGCAAAGGACTGGCTGACCGGCATCATTTCCACGGTATTGATGTTGACGTGCGCTGGCAGCGTCGCCACCCACCACACCGCCTCGGTGACGTCGTCCGGCGTCAGGGCGCTGGTGTTCTCGTAGGTTTTACCCGCTTTGGCATCATCACCTTTGAAACGCACGTTGGAGAACTCGGTACCGCCCACCAGGCCCGGCTCAATGTCGGTGACGCGCACCGCGGTGCCGTGCAGATCGGTACGCAGGTTCAGGCTGAACTGGCGCACAAAGGCTTTGGTTGCGCCGTAGACGTTGCCGCCCGCGTAAGGCCAGCTGCCTGCGGTGGAGCCAATGTTAATGATATGGCCGCAATTACGCTCCACCATGCCCGGCAGCACCGCGCGGGTCATGTACACCAGCCCTTTGTTGTTGGTGTCGATCATGTTTTCCCAGTCTTCGAGGCTCGCTTTGTGGGCTGGCTCCAGACCGAGCGCCAGGCCTGCGTTGTTGACCAGGATATCAATTGCCTGCCACTCAGCGGGCAGGGCGCTCAGCATCTCCTCAATGGCAGCGCGGTTGCGCACGTCGAGCTGCGCGGTGTGAATGCCGTCGCCCAGTTCGTCCTTCAGCTCCTGCAGACGCTCCTGGCGGCGGCCGGTCGCGATAACCTTATGACCATTTTTTACGAAGCGACGGGTGATATGTTCGCCAAACCCGGAGGTGGCTCCGGTAACTAATATAATCATCTCACTGTTCCTCAACGCTTTTTGTGTTGTATTACCTTAGCACGCTCACTGCTTTTCAGGGAACCTGGATACGTATCAGCCTGTTTCCCGCCTGCCCATTGCCGGAGGGGGCATCGTTGCATAAGCTAGAGGATTGTCATGATGACCTAACCGGAGCCGACGATGTCCGCACAGAATCCGTTTTTTGAGACCAGCCTGCTGCCTTACGAGGCCCCCCGTTTTGATGTGATAACCGATCAACATTACCGTCCGGCGTTCGATGAAGCGGTGCGCATCAAGCGCGAGGAGATTGCCGCCATTGTGGCTAACACAGCCGCACCGGACTTCGACAACACCGTGCTGGCGCTGGAGAACAGCGGGCGCACGTTGAGCCGCGTCACCGCCGTGTTTTTTGCCATGACCGCCGCGCACACTAACGATTATTTGCAGACGCTGGACGAAGCGTTCAGCGCTGAACTGGCGGAGCTGGCAGATGATATCTACCTCAACGAGCCGCTGTTTGTGCGCGTCGATGCGGTATATCAGACGCGTCACAGCCTCGGGCTGGACGCCGAGTCGCTGCGGCTGGTCGAAACCCTCTGGCAGCGCTTTATGCTGGCCGGGGCGCGCCTCGGCCATGAGCAGAAGGCGCAGCTGAAAGCCCTGAATAAAGAGGCCGCGCAACTGACCAGCCAGTTCAATAACCGTCTGCTGGCGGCGAATAAAGCCGGTGCGCTGGTGGTGGATGACGTGGCGCAGCTTGCCGGGCTGAGCGAGGAGGAGATCGCGGCGGCTGCGGAAGCCGCCCGGGCGCGTGGCCTGCAAGGGCGCTGGGTGTTGCCGCTGCTCAACACCACCCAACAGCCAGCGCTGGCAGCCCTGGAAAACCGTGCCACGCGGGAAACCCTGTTTAATGCCGCCTGGGAGCGTGCGCAGCGCGGCGACGATAACGATACCCGAGCGCTGGTGCTGCGTCTGGTGGAGCTCCGGGCGCAGCAGGCGAAACTGCTGGGCTTCAATGACTATGCCAGCTGGAAGATCGCCGACCAGATGGCGAAAACGCCCCAGGCCGCCCAGCGTTTTATGCGCAACATTGCTCCGGCGGCCCGCGCCCGTGCCGAGCGCGAGCGGGAAGATATTCAGCAGGTGATCGATCGCCTGGGCGAGGATTTCAGCGTCCGGGCCTGGGACTGGAACTACTACGCCGGACAGGTGCGCCGCGAAAAATATGCCCTCGACGAAAACGAGATCAAACCTTACTTCGAGCTGGATAACGTCCTGACCCGCGGCGTGTTCTGGGCGGCCAGCAGCCTGTTTGGCATTCGCTTCGTCGAGCGCTTCGACATCCCGCGCTATCATGACGATGTGCGCACCTGGGAAATTTTTGATAAGGACGGGCGAGGCCTGGCGCTGTTCTACGGCGATTTCTTCGCCCGGGAAAGCAAAAGCGGCGGGGCATGGATGGGTAACTTCGTTGAGCAGTCCACGCTGACCGGCAACGAGCCGGTAATCTATAACGTCTGCAACTACCCGAAACCCGCGCCCGGTAAACCTGCGCTGATCTCCTGGGATGACGTTATCACGCTGTTCCACGAATTTGGCCATACCCTGCACGGCCTGTTTGCCAACACGCGCTACGCCAGCCTCTCCGGCACCAATACCCCGCGTGATTTCGTTGAGTTCCCGTCGCAGATCAATGAGCACTGGGCCAGCCACCCGGAAGTGTTCACCCGCTACGCCCGCCACTACCAGACCGACGCGCCGATGCCGGAGGCGCTGCGCGAGAAGCTGTTCCGCTCCGCGCAGTTCAACAAGGGCTACGACATGACCGAACTGCTGGCGGCGGCGCTGCTCGACCTGAACTGGCACAGCATCAATGCCGGACAGAGCATTAAGGACGTTACCTGGTTTGAAACCGCTTCGCTGGCGCGGGAAAACCTGCTGCTGGAAGCGGTGCCGCCGCGCTACCGCTCAAGCTATTTCGCGCACATTTTCGGCGGTGGCTACGCGGCGGGCTACTACGCCTATCTCTGGACGCAGATGCTGGCCGATGATGGCTATCAGTGGTTTGTCGAGCAGGGCGGGTTGAATGAGGAAAACGGACAGCGCTTCCGCGACGCGATCCTGTCGCGCGGCAACACCTCAGATCTTGAGGCGCTGTACCGCGACTGGCGCGGCCACGATCCAAAGATCGAGCCAATGCTGAAAAATCGGGGATTACGTGACTGACGGGTCATCGGGCCGGGGTAACACCCGGCCCCTTAAGACAAACAGAGGCGTTTGGCCTCTGTTTTATACGGTGGTTCTGGAAGCATGCCGTTTTTTGGGAAGGCAGGCGCGAGCCGTAACCCGGGTTCCACACACTGAGCAGACGGCTCCGTGGGGATGATTTTTGTCCGTGCAGGCGTTGGTAAAATAAAAACAGTTGCCGCTACAGACAGGACAGACAAATTTTGAACTGGGGATAACCCCTCCAGGCTGTACTGTTGAAGCTTCACACTAGCACGTTTTTTATACATTCATACTACTAATGATTTCGCCGGAAATCAGTGTAAGCGGTATCAACTGAGCAACCGCGCGGCCTGGATGACTTAAAATAAATTTTTATTTCAGCTCAGGCGGTTACGCTTACATGCTGCTGAACGGATCGTGCTGTTCCAGCCAGCCTGCAATCTCCGCCGGAGGGATGGGTCGGGAGCAAAAATAGCCCTGAATCTCATCGCAGCCAAAGGTTTTCAGCAGGCGCGCCGTGTC
Source organism: Siccibacter colletis (assembly GCF_000696575.1). Taxonomy (GTDB): domain Bacteria; phylum Pseudomonadota; class Gammaproteobacteria; order Enterobacterales; family Enterobacteriaceae; genus Siccibacter; species Siccibacter colletis. Next base: position 201,710 of record NZ_JMSQ01000009.1, read on the forward strand.
GGCATCTTCCACCCCCTCCGCCAGTACCAGATAATCCAGCTCCTTGAGCATCACGATGACGTTGCGGGCAATGACCCGGCTGCCGGTATCGCGGGTGATCTGGCTTATCAACGTGCGGTCGAGTTTGATGATGTCGATGGGAATGCGCCGCAGGTAATTGATGTTGCTGTAGCCCGCGCCGAAGTCATCAAGCAGGATTTTAAAACCGCGCAGCTTAAGCATATCCAGCTCCTGCAACGCCGTTGCACTCTCCAGCACTTTTTCGGTTTCCAGGCACTCAATGCGCAAATCCGCTGGCGTCAGCCCGGCGGCCAGCACTTTTGCTTCCAGCGCGTCGGCAAATCCAGGGGCCGAGAAGTCGCTGACCGTTACGTTAATCGAGACCGGAAGCATAATCCCCACGCTGCGCCAGCAGATGAGTTGCCGCAGCACTTCGGCGGTCACCCAGTCAGTAATCGCCGTCATCAGGCTGGTACGTTCGGCGAGGGCAACGATTTTTGACGGCGGAATATCGCCCATCTGCGGGTGGGTCCAGCGTAACAGGGCTTCCAGCCCGACGGTGCGACCGTCATGCAGCGATACCTTCGGCTGGTAGACCAGATAAAGCTCGCCGCCATTTTTTACCGCTTCGCCGAGATCGTACAGCAGGCGGAAGTCATCATTACGCTTGCCGTCCAGCACCGCATCGAACGCCTGAACGGTGTTCCCCTGACGAATTGCTTCATGCAGGGCGCTCACCGCCTGACGGAACACCTCCTGGCCGGAATCCTGGTTAGGAATAAAACTGGCGTAACCGGCATGCGTGCGCAGCGGGATTTCGGTATCACCGGCAATTTTTGCCCGGGTAGGCGGCAGGGCGAGGGTACGTTTGATCAGGGTACGTGCCAGCTTGTTGTTCACCAGCAGGGCGTAGCGCCCCGCTGCAAAGGCATACAGCGGCACATCCGGTGTAAGGCGCAGGCGCATACGCAGCAGCGGCCCGAAGTTGCGCAGCAGTTTCTCCACCGCCGCCAGCCCGAGATAGCGCGACAACTCGTAGGCGCGGGTAATGTCGATGCAGTCGAAGATCATCATCACCAGCGGTTCATCCACTCCTGCGAAAGAGAGACGATCCATCTCTTTGAGCAGCGTCTGCCGATTCGGCAGCCCGGTCAGCGCATCAATGCGGCCCACCGAGTACCAGGTATCAAGCCAGGCGCTGGCGAGGCCCGCCAGCTGAATAAACTGCGCGATCCGTTCGGGTGAAGGCATCACCGGGGAGGCGTGGCTGACGCACAGGGTACCGAGCGCCAGGCCGTCGCGGGTGGTCAGCGGCGCAGCAGCATAGAAAATCACCACCCCGCGCTGGACCAGCGGATGATCGATAAAGCGCTCGTCAAGGCGGGTATCCTGGCAGATCACCGGCTCGCAGGTCAGCACCGAATACTGGCACATCGCCTCATCCACCGGCATTTTTTCCAGCAGATGCGGTACGTTCTCCGCAAACTTAATGTACTGGAAATTATTGTCGAAGACGGTGACGAAACACCCCTCCACACCCATGATGCTTTTTGCCAGACGGGCAAATTCCCCCAGCGTGCGATCGCGGGTGCCGTCTTCCTGGCGCAACAGCTCTACGGCTGCCAGTTTTTTACTTTGATGCTTGTTCAACCCGGAGAACATAGAGGGTTCCTGCCAGAAAAAAGGCGTATTCAGAGTCAAAAGCGGCAATGCGCTCAGTCGTCATCGCCGTAATAGAGTTTACCCAGTTTGATCAGCGACCGACCCTGGGATTTTCGGTGCAGATTGCTGTCACGCAGCGAATAAACGCAGCCGCAGTACTCCTGCTGATAAAAACGTTCGCGCTTGCTGATCTCAATCATGCGCGAGGAGCCGCCCTGTTTGCGCCAGTTATAGTCCCAGTAAACCATGCCCTCATAAGGCGCTGCTGCACGCTGGCCGCAGTCATTAATCTGCTGCATGTTTTTCCAGCGTGAAATACCCAGCGAGCTACTGATCACGCGAAAACCGTGTTCGTGGGCATACAGCGCGGTGCGCTCGAAACGCATATCGAAGCACATGGTGCAGCGCACGCCGCGCTCAGGCTCCCACTCCATCCCTTTTGCCCGCTCAAACCAGTTATCGGTGTCGTAATCCGCATCGACAAAGGGCACGCCGTGTTTCTCGGCAAAGCGAATATTTTCCTCTTTGCGCAGCAGATACTCTTTTTCCGGGTGAATATTGGGATTGTAGAAAAAGATGGTGTAGTCGATACCAGAGGCGTGCAGTGCCTCCATCACTTCACCGGAGCAGGGTGCGCAGCAGGAGTGCAACAGGAGTTTTGGTGCGTTGTTCGGCAGCTGAAGCTGCGGGCGTTTTACGTCAGTCATCATCTCAGTTCAGTCGGTTTGCTTAACAATCATTATTGACCTTACCAGGAAAAAAGGGGCCTGGTAAGGCTTTAATTTATGGCCTGAGGCGTAAAGCGCGGTGAAGCATAAATGATCGTGTTGTTTAAGCGCCGTTAAGAATCACGATGCTAGCGTAGGTACGCGATCCGTTATGCGCCAGGAAATGCGCATAGCGATAAAAGATAAAACAGTCTATCCATGCAAGCATTGCCGCCGGTTACCCTGGCGGTTTTTTTTTGCACATTATCCAGCGCAGAAGGCATCAGCCGACATCTTCCAGCGCGTCGTTGTACAGCGTTGACGGGAAGGTGCTAAGCGACTGAAACGCCCGGCCCGCGAAAAACAGCGGCATGCCCTCGCTCTGCCACTGCTGAAGCTGGACCTCCTGGAGCGGCGTCAGGGGGAGATCGCTGTAGAGCATGTAGTGCTCAGCGACGAACATCTTCAGCTCCGGATGCTGTACCGCCTCGCACAGCACCTCAATGCGAAAGCCTTCGCTGGAAGAGCGTAACGCTTCCAGCCATACCGCCAGCGGATCGTTCATATTCAGCGGAATGATGACCAGCGAGGCCGCGGGGCGCTTGCGCATCGTCTGTAGCACCCAGGTGATATACTCCAGCACCAGCGTATCAAACCGCACCCGGCGCGTGTTCTGGGTAGCATTCTGGCCTTGCTGCAACCACAGACGCAGCGGGGCGATGATATTGTCTACCATCAAGCCTGCGGGCAACTCCCGCCCCAGACGGCGCAGCAGCGCCCGTAGCTTATCGCTGGTTGGCTTCTCCAGCGCCGACAGGAGGCTCTCCTGATACAGCGCCCACTGGCTGTTCAGGGTGGCATGTTCACCCTTCACCAGCTTCGCGATTTCCGTGAGCGGGATACCGCGTTCCAGCCACTTCACGATCATCTGCGTACGCATCAGGTGGCTGTAATCATAGAAGCGCCGCCCGTTACCATCGCGCGCCGGTTTCAGCAGGCCGTAACGTTGCCAGGTGCGGAGGTTAGGTATACTTACACCGCACTGATCGGAAAGCATTTCGATAGTAAACTGGGCCATGTATTTCCTGACGAAGGTAAACGGGCGGTGGAAGTTCGGGCCTCAGTACGAGGAGGAGCAGCGACTGCGTGGCATAAAAATACCGGGAACGTTCCTCACTTGCTAATAGTTTCGCAAAATAACTACATTTATTAATAGCCTGCTTTCATTCGCAATCATGACGCCTTTTATCCGCCTGGCGCTGACCACCAACATGAAGAAAATTCATGGATGATGAATTTTCTTCGTTTGGCGAATCATCGTGTGCATGGCATGCTTTGGACATATAGCCATCCAGAAGTCTAAAGTTCAGACTGTGAATTATCACCCTGCTAAATTACTGCGCAGGGCAGGAGAGAGAAGAATGCAACGACAGCACGCCCCGTTCCGCGCCGACGTAGTCGGCAGCTTTTTACGCCCGGATACCATCAAAGCGGCGCGTCAGCAGTTTGCGCGCGGCGAAATCGATGCCGCTGCGCTGCGCCAGATTGAGAACGATGAGATCCGCCACGTGGTGGAGCAGCAGTGCAACTGCGGTCTGCATGTGGTGACAGACGGTGAGTTCCGCCGCGCCTGGTGGCACTTCGATTTCTTTGACGGCCTACAGGGCGTTGAGCGCTACGATTCACAGCAGGGGATTCAGTTCAACGGCGTGCAGACCAAAGCGCACGGCGTGCGCGTCGTCGGTAAGCTCGGCTTCGGCGATCATCCGATGCTGGAAGATTTCAAATTCCTGAAGAGCATCAGCGGTAACGCCGAGCCGAAAATGACCATTCCCAGCCCGAGCGTGCTGCACTTCCGCGGCGGTCGCAAGGATATCGATGCCAGCGTATATCCGGATCTTGATGTGTATTTCGACGATCTCGCCACCACCTGGCGCGATGCGATTCACGCCTTCTATAACGCCGGCTGCCGCTATCTGCAGCTCGACGATACCGTCTGGGCGTACCTGTGCTCCGATGATCAGCGCCGCCAGATCCGCGAACGCGGTGACGACCCGGACCAGCTGGCGCGCACTTACGCTCGCGTGCTGAACAAGGCGCTGGAGGGCAAACCCGCCGATCTGACCATCGGGCTGCACGTCTGCCGCGGCAACTTCCGCTCCACCTGGATCTCTGAAGGCGGCTACGAGCCGGTAGCGGAAGTGCTGTTCGGCAGCGTCAACGTGGATGCCTTCTTCCTTGAATACGATAATGACCGCTCCGGCGATTTCGCGCCGCTACGCTTTATCCGTCCAGGTCATCAGCAGGTAGTACTGGGCCTGATCACCACCAAAAACGGCGAGCTGGAAAATCCGGAAGGGGTGAAAGCGCGTCTGCAGGAAGCGGCGAAGTATGTCGATCTCAAGCAGATCTGCCTGAGCCCGCAGTGTGGATTTGCCTCTACCGAAGAGGGCAACACCCTGACGCCGGAACAGCAGTGGGACAAGGTGCGCCTCGTCACCCGCATCGCAGAGCAGGTGTGGTAAGCCAGCGCGCGTAACCGGCAGGAACTAAAAAGGGATGCACAGTGTGCATCCCTTTTTTAATGGCGCGGTTCCGCCACAGGCGCGTGTTACAGGTTCGCCATATCGATTACAAAGCGATAGCGCACGTCGCTTTTCAGCACGCGCTCGTAGGCTTCGTTGATCTGGTCGATGTTAATCATCTCGATTTCAGACACGATGTTGTGTTCGCCGCAGAAATCGAGCATCTCCTGGGTTTCTTTGATAGAGCCAATCATCGAACCGGAAATGGTACGGCGGGCGCTGACCAGCGGCATGGCGGAGATCGGGATCTGCTGCTCCGGAATACCCAGCACCACAAAAGTACCGTCCGGCTTCAGCAACTGCAGGTAGGCGTTCCAGTCGATGTTAGCCGATACGGTGCAGATGATCAGATCGAAGTGGTTCTGCAGCTTCTCAAAGGTTTCTGCATCTTTGGTGGCGTAGTAGTGATCGGCCCCCAGACGCAAGCCGTCCTCTTTTTTGGACAGCGACTGGCTCAGCACAGTGATTTCCGCCCCCAGCGCGTGACCAAGCTTAACACCCATATGACCCAGACCACCCATACCGACGATCGCCACCTTCTTGCCCGGACCGGCGTTCCAGCGTTTCAGCGGCGACCACAGGGTGATACCCGCGCACAGCAGCGGGGCGGTGGCATTCAGTTCCAGATTATCCGGTACGCGCAGCACATAGCCCTCTTTTACCACGATATGGTCAGAGTAGCCGCCGTAGGTGGGCTTGTCGGTGCCCACTTCCGGGCTGTTGTAGGTCATCACCAGACCCGGCAGATACTGCTCGATATCTTCGTCGCGATGCCCGCAGGTGGTGCAGGAGTCGACGAAGCAGCCGATACCCACTTTGTCGCCCGGCTTAAATTTCGTCACCTTCGCACCCACCGATTTCACGATGCCAACGATCTCATGACCCGGCACCATCGGATAGGTCGCGCCGCCCCACTCGTTGCGCACCATGTGGATATCGGAGTGACAGACGCCGCAATATTTAATATCGATCACCACATCGTCTTCACGTGCCTCGCGGCGTTCAAAAGAGAAGGGACCGAGGGGCGTTGTAGCCGCGAAGGCGGCATAACCTTTAGCTTGAGACATTGTCATTATCCTGTCGTGATAGCGGGAATAAGATTCAGGACAACTATAGTACATGCCTGCACCTCTCCCCGCCGGGTAATGACCGGTTGAGCGCACAAGTTGCCAACAAATATAAGCTAATCGTCTCATAAATAACCGATGCATGCATTTTTATTATCCTTGCTGCACATAAATAACGCAGCGCGCACCATAATTGCCCGCAAAGCCTCACACCCGGCGAGAAATTAGCGGCAAATAATGCAAACATTTATTTTATATTGTTGAAATGTATAACTTAATTAAATCTGGCACTCTCTTTGCTACAGGTATCCCAACTTGTATACCAGAAAGGATGCCAGCGCATGACACTCACATGGTCTTTATTTCAGGGATATACCCTTACGCAATGGCGGGAATATTACGCCGCGCAGCCTGAGCGTATCAGCGATATTTTCGATGCCTTTACCCGCGAGCAAAATAATGACGACTGCGCCTGGATATGTCGCGCCGATAACGCTGCGCTGAGCGCGCAAATAACCGCTCTGCAGACGGCGTTACGTCAGGGAGAAAAGACGCTGGCTGACTTTCCGCTCTACGGCGTTCCCTTCGCCGTGAAGGACAATATCGATGTCGCGGGGATGCCGACCACCGCCGCCTGTCCGGCCTTTCGCTATCTGCCCGACCACGACGCCACTGTGGTGGCGCGCCTGAAAGCCGCCGGGGCGATTGTGGTGGGAAAAACCAATCTCGATCAGTTCGCTACCGGGCTGGTGGGCACGCGTTCTCCCTACGGCGCCGTGCCTAACACCTTCAACCCGGACTATGTCAGCGGCGGGTCAAGCTCAGGTTCGGCGTCGGTGGTAGCTCGCGGGCTGGTGGCGTTTGCGCTGGGCACCGACACCGCCGGTTCCGGGCGCGTCCCCGCCGGGTTCAACAATATTATCGGTCTCAAGCCAACCAAAGGCTGGCTCTCCACCCGGGGCGTAGTGCCTGCCTGTCGGCTCAATGACTGCGTCTCGATCTTCGCGCTGACGGTGGCTGATGCCTGGTCCGTGGCGACGCTTGCCGGGGGCTATGACGCCGCCGATCCCTATTCGCGTCAGCATCCGCGCACCGCCCCGGCGCGCTTCACGGATGCGCCACGCATCGCGGTGCCGGACCGGCTGGAATTCTTCGGTGACGCGCAGAGCGAGGCCGCCTTCAGCCGTAGCCTGGCGCAGCTTGAAGCGATGGGCGCCACGCTTGAGCATATCGATTTCAGCGCCTTCAGCGAGCTGGCGGCCCAGCTCTATTCCGGTGCCTGGGTGGCGGAGCGCACCGTGGCCGTGGGGAAAATGCTGGCCCGCGACCCTGACGAAATGGACCCGACGGTGCGCGGAATTGTTGCCGGCGGGCTGAACTACAGCGCCTGCGACGCCTGGCAGGCGGAATACACCCGCGCCGGGCTGGCGCGCCGCATCCAGCAGCAGCTGGCCCGGTATGACGCGCTGGTGGTGCCGACATCGCCCACCATCCGCACCCTGCATGAGATGGCGCAGGAGCCGGTGCGTTACAACTCGCAGTTTGGCACCTACACCAACTTCACCAACCTCGCCGATCTCAGCGCCCTGGCGCTGCCCGCGGGCTTCCGTGCCGACGGCCTGCCGTTCGGGATCACGCTTATCGCCCCGGCCTGGCACGATCTGGCGCTGAGCGCGTTTGGCGTGCGCTGGCAGCAGGCGCAGAGCCTGCCGCCCGGCACCACGGAGAAACCGCTTGCACCACAGACGCACCCGGAGATCGGAAAGGATCACGTGCGCGTCGCGGTGGTGGGGGCGCACCTGCGCGGCCAGCCTTTGAATCATCAGCTGACGACGCGCGATGCGCGCTTCGTCTGCGAAACCACCACCGGCGACGGGTACCGCCTGTATGCCCTCGCCAATACCACGCCGCCAAAGCCGGGTCTGGTGCGCAGCGACGAGGGGCAGCCCATCGCGCTGGAGCTGTGGGACATTCCGCTGGCACGCTTTGGCGAGTTCGTCGCCGAAATCCCGGCCCCGCTCGGCATCGGCACGCTTGAGCTGGACGACGGTAGCAGCGTGAAGGGCTTCATCTGTGAACCGCAGGCGCTTAACCACGCCACCGACATTACATCCTGGGGCGGCTGGAAAGCCTGGCTTGCCCGCCACCACCGTGCCTGAGGAGCCACCATGTTCAGTAAAGTGTTAATTGCCAACCGCGGCGAAATCGCCTGTCGCGCCATTCGCACCCTGGATGCCCTGGGAATTGCCAGCGTTGCGATCTACTCCGATGCCGACCGCAATGCCCCGCACGTCACCGCGGCCAGTGAAGCCATTGCCCTCGGCGGAGACAGCGCAGCGCAGACCTATCTCGATATCGATAAAATCCTTAGCGCTGCCGCCCGCAGCGGCGCGCAGGCGATCTTCCCCGGCTACGGTTTTCTCTCCGAACGCGCCGGGTTCGCTGAGGCCTGCGAGGCGGCGGGGATCGTCTTTATCGGCCCGACCGCACAGCAGATAGCCGATTTTGGCCTTAAGCACCGCGCTCGTGCGCTGGCCGCCGAAGCGGGCGTGCCGATGACGCCGGGCACCGGTCTGCTCACCAGCCTGGCAGAAGCCCAGCTGGCGGCGGCGGAGATGGGGTTTCCGGTCATGCTGAAAACCACGGCGGGGGGCGGCGGCATCGGCCTGACGCGCTGTGACACCCCGGCGGCGCTGGACGAGGCCTGGAGCAGCGTTAAGCGGCTGGGGGCGCAGTTCTTCAGCGATGACGGCGTGTTCCTTGAGCGTTTTGTAGACCGCGCCCGCCACCTTGAAGTGCAGATCTTTGGTGACGGCAACGGCACCGTGGTCGCCCTGGGCGAGCGCGACTGCACGCTCCAGCGCCGCAATCAGAAAGTGGTGGAGGAGACCCCGGCACCGAACCTGCCGCAGGCGACCCGTGAGGCGCTGCACCGCGCGGCGGTGGCGCTCGGCGAGTCGGTTAACTATCGCAGCGCGGGGACCGTGGAGTTTATCTACGATCCGTTGCAGGACCGCTTCTTCTTCCTGGAAGTGAACACCCGGCTGCAGGTTGAGCATCCGGTCACGGAGATGGTCACCGGCGTCGATCTGGTGGCCTGTATGGTCAACGTCGCCGCAGGCGTAACCCCGGACTGGACGCGGCTGCGTCAGGCACCGCAGGGCGCCGCGATTGAGGTACGCCTGTATGCCGAAGATCCGATCCGGCAGTTCCAGCCCAGCCCCGGTGTGCTGACCGAGGTGGCATTCCCGCCCGATGTGCGCGTTGACGGCTGGGTCAGCACCGGCACGGAAGTCAGCGGTTTCTACGATCCGATGATCGCCAAAATTATCGTCCGGGGTGAAACCCGGCAGCAGGCGCTGGATAAGCTTGATGCCGCGCTGGCCGCGACGCGTCTGCACGGCATTGCCACCAACCTGGATTATCTGCGCCAGATCGTGCGCCTCGATGAGTTCCGCGCCGGGGTGATGTGGACCCGTCTGCTGGATGAGGTGAGCTGGCAGGCTCATGCCATTGAGGTGCTGGAGCCGGGCACCTGGAGCAGCGTGCAGGATTATCCGGGCCGCACCGGCTACTGGGATGTCGGCGTGCCGCCCTCAGGGCCAATGGATGATTTTGCTTTCCGGCTGGCCAACCGCATCGTCGGTAACCACCCGGACGCCGCCGGCCTGGAGTTCACGCTGCAGGGACCGACGCTGCGTTTTCATACTGATGCCACCGTGGCACTGACCGGGGCAAACTGCCCGGCGGATCTCGATGGCACGCCGGTGCCGTACTGGCAGCCGGTGATCGTGAAAGCCGGGCAGATCCTGACCCTGGGGCGCGCCACCACCGGGTGCCGCACCTGCCTTGCGGTGCGCAACGGCATTGATGTGCCGGTCTATCTCGGCAGCCGCGCCACCTTCGCCCTCGGGCAGTTTGGCGGTCAGAGCGGACGCACGCTGCGTCCGGGCGACGTGCTGGCTATCTCCCAGCCGGCGCTGCCGGCCTGTACCACGCCGGCCCCCATTGCGCTACCGCAAGCCCCGGAGCCAGCGCTGATCCCGACCTACGGCGAGGTATGGGATATCGGGGTGCTCTACGGGCCGCACGGCGCACCGGACTTTTTCACCCCGGAATCGATGGCGACCTTCTTTGATGCCGAGTGGCAGGTGCACTACAACTCCAACCGCCTCGGCGTGCGGCTGGTTGGCCCGAAACCGGAATGGACCCGCGCCGACGGCGGCGAGGCCGGGCTGCATCCCTCCAACGTTCACGACTGCGAATATGCCATCGGGGCGATCAACTTTACCGGCGACTTTCCGGTGATCCTGACCCGCGACGGGCCGAGCCTCGGCGGCTTTGTTTGTCCGGTAACCATCGCGAAGGCGGAGCTGTGGAAAGTGGGCCAGGTGAAGCCGGGGGATCGCATCCGTTTCCACGCCATTACCTTTGAGCACGCCCAGTCGCTGGAAATTGCTCAGCAGGTGGCAGTGACCAACCTGTGCGCGGTGGCGACGCTGCCGGATGTGCACCCGTCGATCCTGCCCGAAACCACCTCCAGCGCCGCTATCCTCGCGGAGCGCCCGGCGCAGGGGAATATCCCGGCGGTGGTCTGGCGTCAGGCCGGGGACAACTACGTGCTGATTGAGTACGGCGAGAACGTGATGGATCTGGCGCTGCGCCTGCGGGTGCATCTGCTGATGGAGGCTATTCGCGGCCTGAAGGAGCCGGGCATCGCCGAGCTGTCGCCGGGGGTGCGCTCGTTACAGGTGCGCTATGACAGCCAGCTGATTTCCCAGCGCCAGCTGCTGGCGCTGCTGGTGGAAATTGACGGCAGCCTCGGTGACGTCAGCGAACTGAAAGTGCCGTCGCGCGTGGTCTGGTTGCCGATGGCGTTTGAAGACAGCGCCACGCTGGCGGCGGTGGATCGCTACCAGCAGACGGTGCGCAGCGACGCGCCGTGGTTGCCGAACAACGTCGATTTCATCTGCCGCGCCAACGGGCTGGAGAGTCGTGAAGAGGTGGAGCGCATTCTGTTTGATGCCAGCTACCTGATCCTCGGGCTGGGTGACGTCTATCTCGGTGCGCCCTGTGCGGTGCCGGTGGACCCGCGTCATCGCCTGCTCAGTTCCAAGTACAACCCGGCGCGCACCTGGACGGCTGAAGGCACGGTGGGCATTGGCGGGATGTACATGTGCATCTACGGCATGGACTCGCCGGGCGGTTATCAGCTGGTGGGGCGCACGCTGCCGATCTGGAACAAGTTCCTGAAAAACGCCCAGTTTGGCGACGAGCCCTGGCTGCTGAAGTTCTTCGACCAGGTGCGTTTCTACCCGGTAACCGAAGCGGAACTCACCGACTTCCGGGAGGCATTCCGCGAAGGGCGAGCGCCGATCCGCATCGAAGAGGGCGAGTTTGATTTTGCGCGCTATCGGCGCTTCCTGGAGGAAAACGCAGCGGATATCGCCGCCTTCCGCACCCGCCAGCAGACCGCCTTCAGCGCCGAAGTGGCGCACTGGCAGGCCCAGGAGAATGCAGCGGCAGAAGCGGCATTCGATGCACCCCAGCAGCAGGAAACCGAGCGCGAAGGCCAGCGGGTCAGCGCCGATCTTAACGGCAATATCTGGAAGATCCTCGTCGAGCCGGGACAGCGCGTGAAGCAGGGCGAACCGCTGATCGTGGTGGAAGCGATGAAGATGGAGCTGATGGTCAGCGCGCCCTGCGACGGCACGGTGTCGCATATCCATTGCCAGCAGGGGCGGACGGTGGCGCCGGGGGATGCATTGCTGTGGCTGGCGGGCGCCTGACGGGGATCTGACCTGGCTCACTGGCCAGCTTGCGCCTGGGCTGTACTCCCGAGGGTCACGTACTGCGTGTACGTTCTCCTCGGTCCGTGCAGTCCGCGCGCAATCTGCCTGCGCCGCCGACGGTCAGACGGTCATAAGGGGGCTGGCCTCGGTTTTACTCGGGTGACGGAAGGTGGGTGCGCGTTGCTTACCCACCCTACGAACTGCACCTCGTTCTCCCGTTTTGTAGGGCGGGTAAGCGCCGCGCACCCGCAATGGCACACGACTCAGGAGCATCACCATGCCCGTGCAAAAACGGTTAAAGCCGCTGAACGCCGAAGGCCAGGCCGATCGCATCTACCGGCTGCTGAAGCAGGAGATCTTCGATTTCCAGCTGCTGCCCGGCGATCGCTTCAGTGAAAACGACATTGCCGCGCGGATGGCGGCCAGCCGCACGCCGGTGCGTCAGGCGCTGTATGCCCTGGAGCAGGAGGGTTATCTGGCGGTGCAGCCGCGCAGCGGCTGGCAGGTGAAGACCATCGATTTTGACTACCTGGAGGCGCTGTACGACCTGCGCGTGGTGCTGGAGTGCGAGGCGGTGAAGCGCCTGTGCGCCTTGCCTCCGGACGTGACTCCGCTGGCACTGCAGGCCTTAAAGCAGTTCTGGATCGACGCGCCGCCGTTGCCGGAGGGCCAGAGCGTGGCGCGTCACGATGAAGCGTTCCACATGGCGCTGCTGGAGGCCGCAGGCAACCCGGAGATGGCGCGGGTGCATCGCGACGTCACCGACAAAATTCGCATCGTGCGCCGCATGGACTTCACCCAACCGGCGCGCGTACAGGCCACCTATGCCGAGCACAGCCAGATCCTGCTCGCTATTCTCAACCGCAACCTGAAGGAGGCGCACACCCTGTTGTCCGGTCATATCGCTCAGAGTCAGCAAGAGGTTCGCAAAATAACGCTTCATATGCTGCACGAGGCGCGGCAGTCGAAGTTTCGCTAATTACACACAGCCCATTTTTCAGGAGTGAAGTTATGCATCGTCGTACCTTAATAAAAGCTTTCGCACTTTCTGCATCGGTTATCAGCATGGGGTTCGCCTTCAGCGCTCAGGCCGCCGACACCATCAAAGTGGGCATTATGCACTCGCTCTCCGGCACCATGGCGATTTCAGAGACGCCGCTCAAGGACGTGGCGTTGATGACCATCAATGAGATCAACGCCAGCGGCGGCGTGCTGGGTAAAAAGCTTGAACCGGTGGTGGTGGACCCGGCATCCAACTGGCCGCTGTTCGCCGAAAAAGCGCGCCAGCTGCTGAGCCAGGACAAGGTGGCCGCGGTGTTCGGCTGCTGGACCTCGGTATCGCGTAAATCGGTGCTGCCGGTGTTTGAGGAGCTGAACGGCCTGCTGTTCTACCCGGTGCAGTACGAGGGCGAAGAGATGTCGCCGAACGTCTTCTACACCGGCGCGGCACCGAACCAGCAGGCGATCCCGGCGGTGGAATACCTGATGAGCGAGGACGGCGGGGAGGCGAAGCGCTTCTTCCTGCTCGGCACCGACTACGTCTATCCGCGCACCACCAACAAAATCCTGCGCGCCTTCCTGCATTCGAAAGGGGTGCAGGATAAGGATATCCAGGAGGTGTATACCCCGTTCGGCTACAGCGATTACCAGACCATCGTCGCCGACATCAAGAAATTCTCCGCCGGTGGTAAAACCGCCGTGGTCTCTACCATCAACGGCGATTCCAACGTTCCCTTCTATAAAGAGCTGGCTAACCAGGGCCTGAAGGCCACTGACGTGCCGGTGGTGGCCTTCTCGGTGGGGGAAGAGGAGTTGCGCGGCATCGATGCCAAACCGCTGGTGGGTAACCTGGCGGCATGGAACTACTTCGAATCGGTGGATAACCCGACTAACGCGAAATTTGTTGCCGCCTACCGGGCCTGGGCCAAAGCGCACAAGCTGCCGAACGCCGACACCGTGGTGACTAACGACCCGATGGAAGCGACGTATGTCGGTCTGCATATGTGGGCGCAGGCCGTTGAGAAAGCGGGCACCACGGATGTGGATAAGGTGCGTGCGGCGATGGCGGGGCAAACCTTCAGTGCGCCGTCGGGCTTCACCCTGACCATGGATAAAACCAACCACCACCTGCACAAGCCGGTGATGATCGGTGAAATCGAAGGTAACGGTCAGTTCAACGTGGTGTGGCAGACCGAACAGCCGGTGCGCGCCCAGCCGTGGAGCCCGTTTATCGCCGGGAATGACAAGAAGTCCGATGCGCCGGTGAAAACTGCCGCTAACTGACGAAAAATCCCCTCAGGCAAGGCGCTGGCGCTGAGGGAATTTTCCATCCGCTGAATACCAGGGAGACGACCATGCAATTTCTACGCTGGCTGCTGATAGCCGCCTGGCTGCTTCCCGGCCTGGCGCGCGCCGCCGATGCCGACGCCTTCACTGCGGCGAACCGCACGCAGCAAACCGCGCTGCTGCAACACTGGGCCGCGGCACCCGATGCGGCACGTCTGCCGCTGCTGCAGGCGCTGGCGGCGGAGAGCCTGGTGGTGGATGAGGCGAAACACCCGTTTGCCCGGCACGGCGAGACGCTGACGCCGCTGGGCGACGCCGCGACGCCTTCCGGGGCGATAAAGCAGGTGCGCCTGACCAATCGCCTGCGCAACCTGACCCGTACCGCCCTCGCCACGCACCAGCTGGTGAGTGACAACGTCACGAAAAGAGCGGCCGCAGCCCGTGAACTGGGACGCGATCCGCAGCCCGAGATGCTGCCGCTGATCGAAGCCCGGCTGGCGGTGGAGCAAGATGACGATGTGCGCGATGCCCTGAATGGCGCGCTGGCGGGACTGCAGCTCACCAGCCCGGATGCGGCGCTGCGCTTACAGGCGGTAGAGCGGCTGGGAAGCATTGCCGATCCGGAAATGCGCGCCCGGCTGGCTCCCTTCGCCGGGGCGGAACATGAACCCGATGCCCGCGTGCGCGATGCCGCCAGCCAGAGCCTGCGCAAAATCGACCAGCGCCTGATGGTGGGCGAGCTGCTGGGGCAGGCGTTTATGGGCGTGTCCCTCGGCTCGATCCTGCTGCTGGCGGCTCTGGGCCTCGCCATTACCTACGGCCTGCTGGGCGTCATTAACATGGCGCATGGGGAGATGCTGATGCTGGGCGCGTACAGCGCCTGGCTGGTGCAGAGCGCTTTCATCCAGTTTGCGCCGCAGTGGCTTGCCCTCTATCCGGTGGTAGCGCTGCCGGTTGCGTTTGTTATTACCGCGGGTATCGGCATGGCGCTGGAGCGCACGGTGATCCGCCACCTGTATGGTCGTCCGCTCGAGACGCTGCTGGCGACCTGGGGGATAAGTCTGATGTTGATCCAGCTGGTGCGCATGACCTTCGGCGCGCAAAACCTCGAAGTGGCAAATCCCGGCTGGCTTTCCGGCGGGCTGCAGGTGCTGCCGAACCTGATCCTGCCGTGGAACCGGCTGGTTGTGGTCGGCTTCGTGCTGCTGGTGCTGTTCTTCACCTGGCTTATTCTCAGCCGCACCCGGCTGGGGATGCAGATCCGCGCCGTCACCCAGAATCGTTCGATGGCGGCCTGCTGCGGCGTGCCGACGGGCCGCGTCGATATGCTGGCCTTCGGGCTGGGGTCGGGCATTGCCGGGCTGGGCGGCGTGGCGCTGTCGCAGCTGGGTAACGTCGGGCCGGAACTGGGCCAGGGGTACATCATCGACTCTTTCCTGGTGGTGGTGCTGGGCGGTGTCGGGCAGCTGGCGGGCAGCGTCGCCGCGGCGTTTGGCCTTGGCATCTTCAATAAAATCCTTGAACCGCAGACCGGCGCGGTACTGGCGAAAATCGCCATTCTGGTGCTGGTGATCCTGTTTATTCAGAAACGCCCGCAGGGGCTGTTCGCACTCAAAGGGAGGGTGATGGACTGATGAGCCAGCCGCTGACGTTAACCCTGACGCGCCGCGCGCCGCGCCTGAGCCTGCTGCTCGGGTCGGTGCTGGTGGCGCTGCTGCTGATTATGCCATTTCTGGCGCTGCTTCCCGCTGCGCATCCGCTGGCGCTGTCAACCTGGACCCTGACGCTGGTGGGTAAGGTGCTCTGCTATGCCGTCGTCGCCGTAGCGCTCGACCTCGTCTGGGGCTATGCCGGGCTGCTGTCGCTGGGGCACGGGCTGTTTTTCGCCCTCGGCGGCTATGCGATGGGGATGTATCTGATGCGCCAGGCCGCCGGGGACGGGCTACCGGCGTTTATGTCGTTTCTCTCCTGGAGCGAGCTGCCGTGGTACTGGTGGGGCACCCAGCATTTCGCCTGGGCAATGGTGCTGGTGGTGGCGCTGCCGGGGCTGCTCGGCCTGGTATTTGGCTGGTTTGCCTTCCGCTCGAAAATCAAAGGCGTCTACTTCTCGATCATGACCCAGGCGCTGACCTATGCCGGCATGCTGCTGTTCTTTCGCAATGAAACTGGCTTTGGCGGTAATAACGGCTTCACCGGCTTCACCACGCTGCTGGGCCAGCCGGTGACCGCGGTATCAACGCGCATCGGCCTGTTTCTGGCAACGGTGATCCTGCTGCTGGCGACACTGCTCATCGGCTTCATGCTGGCGCGCAGCAAGTTTGGCCGCATCTTGACCGCGGTGCGTGATGCGGAGAACCGGCTGATGTACTGCGGCTACGATCCGCGCGGCTTCAAGCTGCTGGTATGGACGCTGTCGGCGGTGTTGTGTGGCCTGGCCGGGGCGCTGTACGTGCCGCAGGTGGGGATCATCAACCCCGGCGAGATGTCGCCCACCAACTCTATTGAAGCCGCGATTTGGGTCGCCCTCGGCGGACGCGGGACCCTGGTTGGCCCGGTGCTCGGTGCCGGACTGGTTAACGGAGCAAAAAGCCTGTTTACCGTGGCGATGCCGGAGTACTGGCAGCTGTTCCTCGGACTGATCTTCATTGTGGTTACGCTGTTTTTACCGCGCGGGGTGATTGGCCTGCTGCGCAGAGGAGAGAAATGATGCAGCCGTCAGACCAACCCTTTACCCGCCAGCAGCCGAGCGACCGCTTTCGCGCCCATACCGACCCGGTGCTGCAGCTGGAAGAGATCAACGTCAGCTTCGACGGCTTTCAGGCGCTGACCAATCTGTCGATGCGCATCGGCGTGGGCGAATTACGCTGCGTAATCGGCCCCAACGGAGCCGGCAAGACCACGCTGATGGATGTCATCACCGGTAAAACCCGGCCCCAGACCGGCCGCGCCTGGTACGATCAGTCCACCGATCTTACGGCGCTCAGCCCGGCAGAGATAGCCCGGCGCGGTATCGGACGCAAGTTTCAGAAGCCGACGGTGTTTGAGGCGCTGACGGTGTTCGAGAATCTGGAGATTGCCCAGAAGGGTGACAAAACCGTGTGGGGCACGCTGCGCGCGGCCCTGAGCGGCGAACAGCGCGACCGCATCGACGAGATGCTGACGCTGCTGCGCCTGGGCGGGGAGCGGCACCGCCGCGCCGGACAGCTCTCGCACGGACAGAAACAGTTTCTGGAGATCGGCATGCTGCTGGTGCAGGAGCCGCATCTGCTGCTGCTCGATGAGCCTGCGGCCGGGATGACCGATGCCGAAACCGAGTACACCGCCGAGCTGTTTCGCACCCTCGCCGGAAAGCACTCCCTGATGGTGGTGGAGCACGATATGGGCTTTGTGGAAACCATTGCCGATCACGTGACCGTGCTGCACCAGGGGCAGGTGCTGGCCGAGGGCTCGCTGCGCGACGTGCAGGCCAATGAGCAGGTGATTGAGGTCTACCTTGGGCGCTGAAGCGCAGAGATAACGAGGAGTAACAGATGCTACAGGTCAACGAGCTTAACCAGTATTACGGCGGCAGCCACATTCTGCGCAGCGTCTCCTTTGAGGCGCGCATTGGCGAGGTCACCTGCCTGCTGGGACGCAACGGGGTGGGTAAAACCACGCTGCTGAAGTGCCTGATGGGCCTGGTGCCCGCCCGTTCCGGGAGCGTCAGCTGGCAGGATAAAACCATCACCGCGCGCAAGCCGCACCAGCGGGTGCAGGCCGGTATCGCTTACGTCCCGCAGGGGCGGGAAATTTTCCCCCGTCTGACGGTGGAAGAAAACCTGCTGATGGGCCTGGCGCGTTTCCCGGCGCGGCAGGCTCATCAGGTTCCGGACGAGATTTATCAGCTGTTCCCGGTGCTGCATGCCATGAAACACCGGCGCGGCGGCGATCTCTCCGGCGGGCAGCAGCAGCAGCTTGCGATCGGTCGCGCGCTGGCGACGCAACCGCAGCTGCTGATTCTGGATGAACCCACCGAAGGTATTCAGCCTTCGGTGATCAAGGAGATCGGGGCGGTGATACGCCAGCTGGCGAACCGGGGCGATATGGCGATCCTGCTGGTGGAGCAGTTCTATGATTTCGCCGCTGAACTGGCTGACCATTATCTGGTGATGTCGCGCGGCGCGGTGATCCAGCGCGGTAGCGGGGCGGATATGGAACGCGAAGGGGTGCGGGGGCTGGTGATGATTTAAGCTCGCTGTATTGAAAGAAGCACTTTTTATAGTACACTTAAAGGTGCTTTTAAGAGGACTTTATATGCCATTTCAAATTCTGTCCAGAACGGCAGCGAGCATCACCGATCTTAAGCGTAACCCCATGGGCACTGTGTCTGAAGGCGGAGGAGAAGCTGTTGCCATTCTTAATCGTAATGAACCTGCGTTCTATTGCGTTCCCCCGGCGCTTTATGCGCGTTTACTTGAGCTGGCTGAGGATGCTGAGCTGGCACTCATCGCGGAAGAACGTAAAAACGGAGATACCGTCGAGGTAAGTCTGGATGACTTATAAACTTCATTTCGAAGTACATGCTCTGGCTGAGTGGAAGAAGCTGGGGCATAACGTGCGGGAGGCATTTAAAAAGGCGCTCGCGAAACGGCTGGAGAATCCGCGAGTGCCTGCCGCCCGTCTGCACGGTTACAAAGACTATTACAAAATCAAACAGCGCGCGTCAGGCTATCGCCTGGTGTACCAGGTGCGTGACGACACGATCACGGTACTGGTGCTTAGCGTTGGCAAACGCGAGCGTGGAGCAGTTTATTCCGTCCTTGATGACAGGTCTTAAAACATCGAGTCCTGCCACCGCTGTTACGGCTATTGTTCGATGCGAGAAAATCGCACCATGCCTGTCTACACCGCCGTCAGCCGCGGCGTATCCCAGGAGCGGCCATGCATCCCTTTCAACATGCAGAGCCATGCCAGCACGATAGCGCCAGTCAGAATGGCAAACAGCGACCATGCCGGGAGCGTGGTGAGAATAACGCCGGTCACCAGCGGGTTAAGCGCGCCGCCGAGCCAGCCGAGGGACTGCGCGGAGAAGTAGCTGGATTTCATGCCCGCCGGGGCGATGTGATCGATCAGCATGTACTCTCCCGGCGCATAGATAAGCTCGCCGATAGTAAAGACAGCCACCGACACGCCCCACAGCAGCAGATTGGTGTCGGCGATCATAAAGCCGCCCAGACCAAGAATAAAACAGAGTGTACCCAGCCCCATCAGTGGTTTCAGGTTCTGCGCCGTCAGCCGGCGGCCCACGGCGTACTGCAGTAACACCACCACGGCGGCGTTAACCGGCAGCACCAGGCCTACGGCTTTCTGGGCGAAGTCGCTGTCGGCCACCGCCAGCAGATATTGTGAAATGCAGGAGGCAAACGAGCCACCCACCAGCGAGCCAAGAAAGGCCGAGAGGGTAAACCACATCAGGGCGCGATCGTGCAGCATCACCGACGGTGACCATTTCACCGCAGCCTGATCCGGGCCGGCGCGGGCAATCTGCACCGACTGGACATAACGCTGGATCAGCACCAGCGGAATGGCCGAGGTAAATACCGCCATCCAGAACGGCATATCGATGCTGTAGACCACCAGCAGGGTGCCGAGCGGCGGGCCAATGGTCCAGCCGATGTTAAGAAAGGTGTAGTTGAGCGAGAAAATCTTCGCTTTCGCGCCAGGTTCCAGGGTATCGGCAAAGTAGCCCTTGAGCACCGTGGAGAATACCGAGTAAGCGCAGTTAATCAGCGAGAAAAAGATCACCACCAGCAGCGGGTCATGCACCAGCGGGATGGCGATAAAACCCGTAATGAATACCAGAATCGACAGCAGCATATAGCGTTTTTTATCGAAGCGGTCGGCCAGAATGCCAAAACCGAGACTGAATACCACGCCAACGGTCAGGGCGATGCTCATGGCGATGCCAACAGCATCCACCGCCATGCCATATTTGCGCGTCAGGTAGATTGCCATAAAGGGGAGCGTGGCCCCTCGGCCAATGGTGAGAAGCAGCGAAGAGGCGAGTAACCCGCCGGTAGATATCGTCGTTTTTGATAACATTTTCTTATCTTTTTCCCTGTGGCATTGAAAGCACTTATCTGAAATGCGCTGTTATTTAGCAATACCATGCCAAATCAGGGCTGTATACGGCACCAGGTGTTCTGAAGTGCCATTTTACCCCTGCCAGAATTAGTGGGGGATGACTATACAGCGGCCTCAATTCCCGATAAGTTTTAACAAATTATTAAAAAGACTGGGGCAGGTATGACGCGTAAAGACGGGTTATTGGCAATGCTGGTGGTGGTGGCCTGGGGGCTGAATTTTGTGGTGATCAAAGTGGGCCTGCACAACATGCCGCCGCTGTTGCTGGCAGGGCTGCGCTTCCTGCTGGTGGCGTTTCCGGCGCTGCTGTTCGTGGCGCGCCCTAAAATTCCGCTGCGCCTGATGCTTGGCTATGGTTTGACGATAAGCTTCGGCCAGTTTGCCTTCCTGTTCAGCGCAATTAACTTCGGCATGCCCGCCGGGCTGGCGTCGCTGGTGCTGCAGGCGCAGGCGTTTTTCACCATCATTCTCGGTGCGGTGATGTTCGGCGAGCGGCTGCAGCGACGCCAGCTGGTGGGGATCACCCTCGCAGTGTTCGGCATTCTGGTGCTGGTGGAGGCAAGCCTCACCGGGCAGCATGTGGCGCTGCTCGGGTTTATGCTCACCCTGGCCGCCGCGTTCAGCTGGGCCTGCGGCAATATTTTTAACAAGAAAATCATGATGCTGGAGCAGCGTCCGGCCATTATGTCGCTGGTGGTGTGGAGTGCGCTGATCCCCATCGTACCGTTCTTTGTCGCCAGCCTGTTGCTGGATGGCCCGGCGGTGATGCTGCGCAGTCTGGTCGAAATCGACACCGTAACGGTCGCCTCACTGGTTTATCTGGCATTTGTCGCCACCATTATCGGCTATGGCATCTGGGGCACGCTGCTTGGGCGCTATGAGACCTGGCGGGTGGCCCCCCTGTCGCTGCTGGTGCCGGTGGTGGGGCTGGCCAGCGCCGCACTGCTGCTGGATGAGCATCTCTCCCTGCTGCAGATGATCGGCGCCGTGATGATCATGGCGGGGCTGTATATCAACGTTTTCGGGCTGCGTCTTCGTCGTAAGATCCCGGCGCAGGGATAAAAAAAAGCCCCGCCGGATGGCAGGGCCGTTACGCTTAGCGGCGGGCGTTGTAATAGGGCACGCCCAGCTCATCAGACTTGTCGCTCCCGGCGCCCATATGGTTGAAATCCCACTGGGACTGGTTACTGGCCGGGGCGGCGATCAGGGTCTCGCGCGACGGAAGTGTCGTGGTGCTGGCAGGTTGTTCAGCCAGCACGGAACCCGAGGCCAGCAGCATCAGCACCGCGGCCACACAGGTATAACGTTTCATGATTTCCTCGGTTACGTCTCTCGACGATAGCAGGGGCATGATGCCCCTCTGGTTCGCTATTAATGGTTTAGCGGGTGTAAATATTTTGCCTCGCCCGGCATATCGGTAATGCGGAACTTATGCGGCGGCACCGAAAAATAGTTCTTGAAGGTGCGCGTCAGGGTCTGTTGCGATTCAAACCCGTACCGTTCAGCCAGATAGAGAATTGGCTCGTTACTGTGCTTGAGCTTGCGGGCAATTTCAGTCAGCTTGCGGTTGCGAATATACTGACCCAGGGAGTGCCCGGTCTCTTTCTTAAACATACGTTGCAGATGCCATTTGGAGTAACCCGAGCGTTCCGACACTTTCTCTAACGAGAGCGGGGATTCCAGGTTATCTTCGATCCAGTCCAAAATGCTAAGGATTGTGACAGCATCATTATTACGTCTGGACATTGTCATACCTCTTCTTGTTCAGGGAAGCACCTTCTTGAGCAGGTATTCAAGCGATGCCACTTCCTCTTCTGTCAGGTTTTTAGTCAGTTCTTGATGCAGAGTTTGTCCCACTAAACGGTGGCACTGCTCACACAGCGCGGCGCCATCTGCTGTCAGCCTGACCAGCACACCGCGTTTATCATTAGGGTTCGGCAGGCGTTCAATCCAGCCTTTACATACCAGGCGATCCACCATGCGCGTCAGCGCACCCAGATCGACCGATAAGATTTTTTTAAGCTCCACCGGCGTAATGCACACTTCGCAGCGAATAGAACACAGCACTTTGAACTGCGCAGCGGTGATATCCAGGGGCGAAAGATAATCGTTAAGCAGGCGATCCTTTTTCTGATTCACCAGATGGATTAAACGTCCAAGTGGAATGATTTCATTAAACAGGTCGCTTGTGTTTTTCACGAAGGTTGCCCCGGCAAGTAGTTAGTCACGCGAGATATTATTGCCGCGGCAACCATTTGTCAAATGAATGGGTCATCCTATGCCACGATTAGCTAAACCGATTCAGGGAACAGCGGAAGAGATTGATTTATTATCATTTTTTTTAGCAACCTTAAGCCAAATTCGCCAGTATAACTCGTGACAACGTCACATAAAGAGACAACCCGGTGGCGCTGTACAAGCATTTGTTTCTATACTGCGGAGCCGCTATTTATCGCACACGGAGAGAACCATGCTGGAACTGTTACAGGCCATCGGCCTCGGGCTGGTAGTGCTGTTACCCCTCGCGAATCCCTTGACCACCGTGGCGCTGTTCCTGGGCCTTGCCGGCAACATGAACAGCGCCCAGCGCAATCAGCAGGCGCTGATGGCCTCGGTCTACGTCTTTATTATTATGATTGTCGCCTGGTATGCCGGGCAGCTGGTGATGAACACCTTCGGTATTTCGATACCGGGCCTGCGTATCGCCGGCGGGCTGATCGTGGCGTTTATCGGTTTCCGCATGCTGTTCCCCCAGCAGCACGCCCATGAAAGCCCGGAGGCGAAAAGCAAATCCGAAGAGCTGAGCCAGGAGTCGGATGTCAATATCGCCTTTGTGCCGCTGGCGATGCCCAGCACCGCCGGACCCGGAACCATCGCAATGATCATCAGCTCGGCCTCCACCGTGCGCCACGGCGCGGAGTTTTCGGGCTGGGTGGTGATGCTGGCCCCGCCGCTGGTGTTTGCCCTGATTGGCCTGATCCTCTGGCTGTCACTGCGCAGCTCCGGGGCGATCATGCGCCTGGTGGGCAAGGGCGGCATCGAGGCCATTTCGCGGCTGATGGGCTTCCTGCTGGTCTGCATGGGCGTGCAGTTCATCATTAACGGCGTGCTGGAGATTGTTTCCAGCTATCACCCACAGTGACGCGCGTGCTGTGGATGGCACTGCTTCTGCTGGTACTGGCGGGGTGTCAGCGTCAGCAGGTCGCTGCGCCGCCGCTCGGCCAGCACAGCTTTGCCGCCTATCAGCAGCAGACCCGCGACTGGCTGCTGGCGCACCGCGCGTTTCAGACGCTGGATAAAGCCGGCGAACTGGCCTGGAACAGCCCGCAGGAGTGGCGTCCGGCGGGGCGGGCGCGCAAGGGTATTCTGCTGGTGCACGGGCTGGGAGATTCCCCCGGCTCGTTCAGCGATATCGGCCCGGCGCTGGCGCAGCAGGGTTTTCTGGTGCGCACCGTGCTGCTCCCGGGGCACGGCACGCGCCCGGAAGATATGCTGGCGGTGACGGTCGACGACTGGCGTCAGGTAGTGCGCGAGCAGGCGGCTATGCTGGCCTCTGAGGTGGATACGCTGTGGCTCGGCGGGTTCTCTACCGGGGCCAATCTCGCGCTGGAATATGCCGTCGGGCATGACGTCGACGGGCTGCTGTTGTTCTCTCCGGCGTTCAAATCCGATACCCGTTATGACTTCCTGGCCCCTGCGCTGGCGCTGTTCCGCGACTGGCTGCGCCCGCGCAGCGAGGTGTTCCCGCAGCAGATCGCCACGCGCTATCTGCGGGTGCCGACCAACGGCTTCGCTCAGTTCTGGTACACCAGCGCCACCGCCCGGCGCCTGCTGGCGGCACAGCCGTTTACTAAGCCGGTGGTGATGGTGCTGGCGGAGCATGATTCGGTGCTGGATACCCGCTGGATGCTTGACCGCTTCGACGAGGATTTTCCGCATCCCGCCAGTCGCCTGATCTGGTACGGTAATCCGCGCACGGCGCAACAGGCGGTCTCCCGAGTGCTGGTGCGCACCGACTATCTGCCTGACGAGCGCATCAGCCAGTTCTCCCATATGTCGGTGCTGTTCTCCCCGGATAACCCGCTGTACGGACGTGCGGGCCGGGAACGGCTGTGTGCCAACGGGCAGAGCGAGGCGTTTGCTCAGCGCTGTCTGAAGGGGGAAGAGGTGTGGTACTCCGACTGGGGATTTCAGGCGGAAGATAAAGTTCACGCTCGTCTGACGTGGAATCCGTGGTTCAGCTGGCAGGAAGCGGTCATTGGCGCAGTGGTAAACGGTACGCCGCTCCCGCCGACGCCATAAAAAAGGGTGGCCATCGCCACCCTGAAATTAATGTATTACCGGCTGGCTCTCTTCCAGCTGTACCGGCCAGCGACGGAAAATGATCACCGACCAGATCAGGGCCGCCAGCGCTGGCAGCGCCCCGACATAGCCGATGGAGGCCATCGACAGGTGCTGACTGACCAGACTGCCCGCCAGCGCGCCGGCACCGATGCCGATGTTAAAGATGCCGGAGAACAGCGACATCGCCACGTCGGTCGCATCCGGGGCCAGCGCCAGCACCTTCACCTGCATGCCAAGCCCAATCACCATCATGGCAATGCCCCAGAACGCGCTCAGCGTCAGCAGGGTGGTAGGATTACTGGCGGACGGCATCAGCAGCGCCAGGCAGAGCGCCAGCAGGCCGATAGCACCGCTCACCAGCGTGGAGGCGTGATTGTTGCCAAGCTTGCCGAACAGCACGCTACCGAGAATACCGGTGCTGCCGAGCAGCAGCAGCAGGCCGGTGGCGAAGTTGCCGCTCAGCCCGGCAACGGTCTGCACGAACGGCTCAATGTAGCTATAGGCGGTGTAGTGGGCGGTGACCACCACGGCAATCAGGGCGTAGATGTTAATCAGCGCCGGACGGCGGAACAGGATCGGCAGGCTTTTCAGCGAGCCGGAGTGTTCGCTCGGCAGTTTCGGCAGCAGCTTAATCAGGCTGATCAGCGTTACCAGCGCCCCGACGCCAATCACAAAGAAGGTGGTACGCCAGCCAAAGTATTGCCCGACGATGCGGCCAATCGGGATACCGAGCACCATCGCCAGCGCGGTACCGGTGGCCAGCAGGCTCAGCGCCTGGGCTTTTTTACCCGCGGGCGCCAGGCGGATCGCCAGCGATGCGGTAATCGACCAGAAAATGGCGTGGGCGAAGGCAATGCCGATACGGCTGATAATCAGCACCGTAAAGTTCCAGGCGAGGAACGAGAGCACGTGACAGCCGATAAACAGCACGAACAGGGCGATGAGCAGCTTGCGGCGCTCAATCTGGCTGGTAAGCAGCATAAACGGCAGCGACAGCAGCGCCACGACCCAGGCGTAGATGGTGATCATGATCCCCACCTGCGCCGTCTCCATGCCAAAACTTTGCGCGATATCCGAGAGTAACCCAACCGGCACAAACTCAGTGGTATTGAAAATAAAAGCCGCGACGGCAAGCGTCACCACTCGCAGCCACGCCACACTGCGTGGGACTGTGTTAATCGTCATAGTCATTCATATCGCGTTGGTGAGAAGAAAAAGGTAAGCGAGGGATCTTAAAACCTCCGCTGACGGAAATTCAACCATTTTGTGATCTGAATCTCATTTTTAGCTGGCGTCAGCCTTCGTGAGCAAACGTGATGGCCTGGATGAGGGAGGGGCATGATAAAAGTCGTTGGCGAAAGGCAGCGGCTCTGCCAGGGTGGTAGCCAGATAACCGGAGAGTAACCTGATGAACACAGTAGATTTTTACATGGTAGACGCCTTCAGCAGCGACACTTTCGGCGGCAACGCCGCAGCGGTCTGCCCGCTTACCGAGTGGCTGCCGGATGAAACCCTGTTGCGCATGGCGCAGCAGCATAACCAGTCAGAAACGGCCTTCTTCGTGCGCACCGATAGCGGGTTCGAGCTGCGCTGGTTCACTACCCAGGCCGAAATTGACCTGTGCGGACACGCCACCGTCGCCGCGGCTCACGTGATTTTTGAGTATCTCGATTTCCCGGATACCACTATCCACTTTACCACGCGTTTCGTCGGTGACCTGGCGGTGACGCGCAACGGCGACTGGCTGACCCTCGACTTCCCGGCATGGCAGACGCAGCCGTGCGACGTGCCGCCGCTGCTGCTTCAGTGCCTCGGCATCGACAGCTATCAGCAAATCAGCGCCGGGCGCGACTATCTGGTGGTGCTGGAGAGCGAGCAGCAGGTGCGGGCGCTGGCCCCGGATATCCACGGGCTGAAACCGCTCGGCAAAATGGTGTGCGTTACCGCGCCGGGGGAACAGTATGATTTCGTCAGCCGTTTCTTCTGCCCTGGCGAAGCGGTAGCGGAAGATCCGGTCACCGGCTCGGCACATGCCATGCTGATCCCGTACTGGGGCAAACGCCTGGGGAAAACCACGATGCTGGCTCGTCAGGTCTCGGCCCGGGGCGGCGATCTGCGCTGTCAGTGGCAGGGCGATCGGGTGCTGATTGGCGGCCAGGCGACCACCTATCTCATTGGCAAAGTGTTTCTGCGCTAATCTTTCCGGCGGCACGCTGCCGCCTTGTTTCTCAGCGGTACAGCTTCAGGTTGCCGCTCAGGCGGGTAATTTTCTTCTTCGGCCCAATCAGGCCCAGCGCCACCAGTTCGATTTGCCCGCTGGGGGTTGCCGCAATACGCTCCCCGTACTCCTCATAGGTTTTGCACGACTGCGCCAGCGCGCTGAACGGCATGGCAACCAATTCTTCATCGGCCTCGCTCACGCCGTGCAGCTCCCGCAAATAGTCGCCCGCAGCCAGCAGCACCGGCAGTGGAGCAGCGATCACGCCCGGGTAGTTCACCCCGTCCTGACTCTGCATGTCCGGGCCAACCAGGTTATCGGTAAGACGACCAAAACCGATCCCGATTACGCTGGCGGCATTCATCGCCAGCCCGGCGCTCAGGTGCTGGTCAATGACGATGATGCAGCGGTGGGTAGTGACATCAAATCTCACGCGTTGTCTCCTTAGCAGGCGCTGCGGGACATCCGCAGCACCGGACTATTATCCGTTAACCGCCCGGGTAAATGTTGTCTGAATCGCTTGCGGAAATCGTTAAAAAGGGCAGGATTAGGCTTTAAGAGATCCATAAACGAAAGGAATTTTCTGTTATGTCCCTTGGCTCGACAGACAAACGTATTCTCGACCTGCTCCAGCGTGATGCGCGTATGACCAACCAGACGCTGGCGGATGAGACCGGCATCTCTCCCTCGCCGTGCTGGCGCAAAGTGCGCAAGCTGGAGGAGGATGGGGTGATCCAGGGTTACCGGGCGGTGCTGGACCGTAAAAAAATCGGGCTGGGGGTGATGGTGTTCGTGCGCGTCACCATCGACAGCCACAGCGAGGCGGACGCGCGTAAGTTCGAACAGGAGGTCTCGGATCTGTCGAATGTGGTGGCGTGCTACAGCATCGGCGGTGATGCCGACTTTCTGTTGCAGGTGGTCGCTGCGGATCTGGATGCCTACGCCGACTTCGCCATGACGGTGATCCGCCGTCTGCCGGGCATTAAGGAGATGCAGAGCATGTTCGTGCTCAAAGAGATCAAAGCCCTGGCGGCGTGGCCGGTGGAGAAATAGCGCCGCGCCGCCGCCGGGTTACGGCAGCCGGGCAATGTTGCTTTTAATCACCGCCGCCGCGTGACTGAATTTTGCCTGCTCGTCCTCGGCCAGCTGCAGCTCAATGATCTGCTGCACACCGCCGTGCGCCAGCACCGCCGGGACGCCGATCGCCAGCCCGCGTTCACCATATTCGCCGTCGAGAATGCATGAGATAGCCAGCGCACGGTGGCTGCCGGTGAAGATATTGCGGCAGATCTCGGCGATGGTGCCGGCGATGCCGTATTCGGTGCAGCCTTTACGGGCGTAGATTTCAAACCCCAGCTTGCGCACCGTCTCCGCCAGCGCGTCGCGATCGAGCGCCATCCCGGTGTGCTTCTGGCAGACGTCACTTACCGGCGAACCGTAGACGGAGGAGTGCGACCACACCGGGAACTGTGCATCGCCGTGCTCGCCGAGAATAAACGCATCGATGCTCTGCGCACCGATATCCAGCTTCTCCGCCAGAGTGCGGCGCAGGCGGGTGGTATCGAGCCAGACCCCGGTGCCGATCACCTGGCTACGCGGCAGACCCGACAGCTGATACACCTGCCAGGTAATGATGTCACAGGGGTTAGTCGCGACGAGGAAAATGCCGTTGAATCCGCCCGCCATCATCTGCGGCACGATGGTTTTCACGATGCGCGCCGTGCTGGTCAGCTCGTCTAACCGCGTCTGCCCGGGCTTCAGCGCCCCGCCGGAGACCGTTAACACCGCGATATCCACATCCGCGCAGTCGCTGGCTTCGCGCACCGTGACAGAAATCATTCCCGGCATATAGGCCGCGGCATCGCGCAGATCCTGACAGTGGCCCTCCACGCGGTCAGCGTCGAGATCCACCAGAATCAGCTCCTCGCAGATGTTCTGGTTTAAAAGCGCGTAGGCTGCGGAGGTACCCACATTTCCGCTGCCGATAATCATTACTTTACGGGGTTTTGTGTTCATTCTGCTTCCCTGGTAAGTGATAAACGCTGGCATTACCTTACACTGTAGCGCTGCTTTGGCATCATCGCCTTTACTTATAAGCGCTGGCTTTTCATCTCTGCAAGCAGGGCGGTGAAGGCATCGAGCGTCGGCGTCAGCGCCCCGCGTCGCCAGATAAGCCAGGTGGTCAGTCGTTCCCAGCGGTCCGGCATCGGCCAGGCGCTCACCCGATCGCTGGCCGGCATACTCTCCAGCATGGCACGCGGCATCAGCGCCAGCCCGGCGCCGGCGATGACGCAGGCCAGCATGCCGTGGTAGGACTCCATCTCGTGGATGCGCCCCGGACGTGCGCCGTCGTCGTGGAACCAGCTCTCAAAGTGACGCCGGTAGGAGCAGTTTGCGCGAAAGGCATACACCTGCTCGCCATCCACTTCCCGGGCGCGGGTGATGGGCGCATGATCGACGGGGGCGACAATCATCATCTGTTCATCAAACACCGGTACGCCATCCAGCTGCGGGTGCAGCAGCGGCCCGTCGACAAAAGCCGCGCTCAGCGCACCGTCGAGTACCGCATCGATCATGGTGCCGGACGGACCGGTGACCAGATTGAACTGAATGCGGGCGTAGCGCTGCTTGAACTGCGCCAGCAGCGGCGGCAAGCGCACGGCGGCGGTGCTCTCCAGCGATCCCAGGGCAAACAGGCCTTCCGGCTCGTCACCGGCGACCACGCGCCGCGCCTCCTCGACCAGGCCGGTGATGCGCTGGCTGTAGCTGAGAAAACTGTGCCCGGCCGGGGAGAGCCGCAGGCGCTGATTTTCGCGGATGAACAGCGCCACCCCCAGCTCCTCTTCCAGTTTCTGAATGCGCGTCGTGAGGTTCGACGGCACGCGGTGCACCTGCTTCGCTGCCGCGGTAATGCTGCCGCTTTCGGCCACGGCGTTGAACATCTCCAGCTGAGTCAGATCCATGGTGTTCTCGATTTGTGAATATTATGCTTAATAATATTCACTTTTAACGAACGGGGGAAGCGGGCATGCTGAGCGCAGACTATTTATAAGGAGTTCACCATGCATTCACCTGATACCCATGCGCTGTCCCGCAACCCGTTCACCGGCGAGGTTATTGGCGCCTATCCCTTCGCGTCAGCCGCAGAAGTCGATGCCGCGCTGGCCAGCGTGGATAAAGGCTTTCGCGCCATGCGCACCCTGAGCGTGGCCCGCCGCGCAGCATTGCTCACCCGTCTGGCGGCCGCCATTCGCGCCCGCAGCGAGGAGATGGCCCGTACCATTACCGCCGAAATGGGCAAACCCATTACCCAGGCGCGCGCCGAAGTGGAAAAATCCGCCGCGCTGTGCGAGTGGTACGCCGCGCAGGGGCCGGCAATGCTGGCCAGCGAACCGACGCAGGTGGAGAACAATCAGGCGGTGATTGAGTACCGTCCGCTTGGCCCGATCCTCGCCGTGATGCCGTGGAATTTCCCGCTGTGGCAGGTGCTGCGCGGCGCGGTACCGATCCTGCTGGCCGGGAACAGCTATTTGCTCAAGCATGCGCCGAACGTCACCGCCAGCGCCCAGCTGATCGATGAGGCGATGCGCGAAGCGGGTTTCCCGGACGGCGCGTTTGAATATCTGGTGGCGGATAACGATGCGGTCAGCCGGGTGATTAACGATGCGCGCATTGCGGCGGTTACCGTGACCGGTAGCGTGCGGGCGGGCGGGGCGATTGCCGCTCAGGCCGGCGCGGCGCTGAAAAAATGCGTGCTGGAGCTGGGCGGCAGCGATCCCTTTATCGTGCTGAACGATGCCGATCTCGATATGGCGGTCAAAGCGGCGGTCGCCGGGCGTTTCCAGAATACCGGGCAGGTGTGCGCGGCGGCGAAGCGCTTTATTGTCGACGCCGCCATCGCGCCCGACTTTACGGCCCGCGTTGTGGAAGCCACCCGCGCCCTGACGCTGGGCGATCCGACTCAGGACGCAACCTATATCGGCCCGATGGCGCGCGCCGATCTGCGCGACGAGCTGCACCAGCAGGTGCAGGCCACCCTGAGTGAAGGCGCTACGCTGCTGCTCGGCGGCGAGAAGCTCGCTGGCGAGGCAAACTTCTATGCCCCGACGGTGCTTGGCAACGTCACGCCGGAGATGACCGCGTTTCGTCAGGAACTGTTCGGCCCGGTGGCGGCCATCACCGTAGCGCAGAATGCCGAACACGCCCTGCAGCTGGCGAATGACAGCGACTTCGGGCTGAGCGCGACGATTTTTAGCGCCGATGAAGATCGCGCGCTTGATATGGCCGCGCGGCTGGAGTGCGGTGGGGTATTCATCAACGGCTGGTCGGCCAGCGATCCGCGCGTCGCCTTCGGCGGGGTGAAGAAGAGCGGCTACGGTCGTGAACTGTCACATTTCGGGCTGCACGAGTTCTGTAACGTCCAGACGGTGTGGAAAAACCGCCGCTAGTCCTCATGCGCCGCCTGCGGGCGGCGCTGCGCTGTCATCTGCGTGCAATAAAAGTGACATTTATCCTCAGTAGACTCGCCCTCTCTGGCTTTTACTGAAGAATATCATGAACCTAAGTCAAATTTCTGGCGTTATGCGCCGCCGTTTCCAGCCCCGGGAGTTTGGTTTACTGGCCGGGATTTTGTGCGTCATTGCCCTTTTCTCCGCACTGCAGTTACTTTCCACATTCCTGGTCTCCTCGTTGCTGCATGACACCCGGCAGAGCGTTGAACTGCGCGAGCAGCAGCGCCAGCAGCAGGTGAAGATGGATGAAGCGCGGGTGGCGTTGCTCACCGCCAGCGATCTGCTCAACCGCGGCGGCGTCTGGTTTATGCAGGATAAAGAGACCGGTTCCGAAGGGAGCTGGGTCAGCCTGAACGAAGAGGCCCAGCGCGCGCTGGCGCACTCCCACGAGGCCTACACCGCCTTCAGCGCCGGGTATGCGAATAAAGACGATCCGCTTCTTACCAGCTACCAGCAGTTTTATGGTGCGCTGAAGGAGATGGCAGACAGCATGCAGAAGGATAAGAGTATCGATGCCTTCTTTATTGTTCCCGCCCAGGCATTCCAGAGCGATTTCAACGACAAGTACGCGGCGTATCAGCGCAGCACCGCGCAACAAACCGATGCGGCCAGCCACGCCCTGATGGACAGCCTGTCATCGGCTAAGAATCTGTTTATCGCCGTGCTGGTGGGGCTGGGCGTTATCGCCGTGCTGGTATGGCGCGGCGTTGCCAGCTGGGTGATCCGTCCGCTGAAGCAGCTTATCGCGCACATCCACCAGCTCGCCGCCGGGGATCTCGCCACGCCGCTGCCTGCGGTGCCGCGTCGCAACCGCGAAGTGGGGGAGTTGCGCAGCAGCATCGATGACATGCAGCAGGGGCTGCAGCGTCTGGTGCAGGACGTGCGCGATGCCACCGCCGGGATGATCGCCAATATCAACCAGCTCGCCGATGATAATCAGCAGCTTTCGCGTCAGTCGGCGCGTCAGGCGCAGGAGCTTGCCAACGTGACGACGCATATCGCCTCGCTGGAGTCGCACGTTGAGGAGAACAGCGAATACGCCCGGGTCGCCAACCAGCGCGCTGATGAAGCGCGAGCCATCGCCAGCGGCGGCGACACCATGATGCAGACGGTGAATCACTCGATGCAGGACATCGTCGCCCGCTCGGCAGAGATGCGCGGCATCGTGGCGCTGATCGACAACGTGGCGTTTCAGACCAACATCCTGGCGCTGAATGCCGCCATTGAAGCGGCCCATGCGGGCAACCACGGGCGCGGCTTCGCGGTGGTGGCGCGGGAGGTCGGGCTGCTGGCGCGGCAGAGCAGCCAGTCCACCAGTACCATCCAGCAGCTGATCCACCATTCACTGCAGGGCATCGAGGCCGGTTCCCAGGCGGTGGCGCGTCTGGAGAGCAACCTTGAGCAGGTGACCGGGCTGGTGGGCAAACTGACCGGGCTGCTGAGCGAGATCTCGGTGGCAACGGTGAATCAGGGCGAAAGTATTCACGAAGTGACGCACCGCATCGGCGCGCTGAACCAGGTGGCTACCCATACCGGTACGCTGGTGGAGCAGAGCGCGGACGCGTCCCGTCGCCTGCGCGACGAGTCGCAACGCCTCGATGAAACCATCGCCCGTTTTCGTCTGCCTGAGTCAGCAATGGTCTGATATACTCCCCGCCGTTTTAACAGGGGAGGTACAGGTGGCGACAACACTGAGTAACGCGTTGCTGGATGAGATCCTGGCGCAGGTTCGCCCGCTTATCGGGCAGGGCAAGGTGGCGGATTATATTCCGGCGCTGGCAGAAGTGCCGGCGGATAAGCTGGGCATTGCCATCTGTACCGTAGACGGGAAGTGCTTCAGCGCCGGCGACGCCGCCGAGCGTTTCTCCATTCAGTCGGTCTCTAAAGTGCTGAGCCTGGTGCTGGCGATGGGTTTGTATGAGGACGACGAGATCTGGCAGCGGGTGGGGAAAGATCCTTCCGGTCAGCCGTTCAACTCGCTGCTTCAGCTGGAGCTGGAGCAGGGTAAACCGCGCAATCCCTTCATCAATGCCGGTGCGCTGGTGGTGTGCGATATGCTGCAGTCGCGTCTCAGTGCCCCGAAGCAGCGCATGCTGGAAGTGGTGCGCCGGCTTTCGGGCGTTGAGGATCTGGTGTACGACACCCGGGTCGCCCGGTCGGAGTTTGACCACGCCGCTCGTAATGCCGCCATTGCCTGGCTGATGAAGTCCTTTGGTAACTTCCACAACGACGTGATGACGGTGCTGCAGAGCTATTTCCACTACTGCGCCCTGAAAATGAGCTGCGACGAGCTGGCAAAAACCTTTCTGTTTCTCGCCTGTCAGGGACGTGCCCCGCATCTTGATGCTCCGGTGATCTCCCCGCTGCAGACGCGCCAGATCAATGCTCTGATGGCCACCAGCGGTATGTATGAAAATTCAGGTGAATTTGCCTGGCGCGTCGGGATGCCGGGGAAATCCGGCGTCGGCGGCGGAATTGTCGCCGTGGTGCCGCACGAGATGTCGATTGCCGTCTGGAGCCCTGAGCTGGATGCAGCCGGCAATTCGCTGGCGGGCATTGCCGCACTGGAGATCCTCGCCGCCCGTATCGGCAGGTCGGTATTCTGATGAACGATGACTTTGCCCCGCTGTTTGCCCGCCTGCAGCGTTCTGCGTTTCGCAAGCGCTTCCACCTGGGCGCGAAAGAGCGGCAGTACTGCCTCGACAAAGGCGCGGACACCATCGATCGCCACGCGGCAGACTTTATCGCTAAGCGGCTGGCGGCCGCATACCCGACCAACGACGGCAAGCAGACGCCGATGCGCGGTCATCCGGTGTTTATCGCCCAGCATGCCACCGCAACCTGCTGTCGCGGTTGCCTCGCGAAATGGCACGGCATTCCCGCCGGCGTGGCGCTCAGCGAGGCCGAACAGGCGCGTATTGTCAGCGTCATTCATTGCTGGCTGGTGCAGGAGATGAACGGCCCGGCGCGCTGATTTTAGCGCCCCGACAGACGCTAAATTAATCCTTAAATAAGAGGGGTTAATTCAGCTCTTTGCAGCGACTAAAGTTTAGCAAACATGCTAAGCTAAACGATATTTTACGAGCGACCGCGATAATTGCATGGGGCAATTACTTGGATTCCAATCGAATGACGACGGCTTATTCTGGTAAGCATTATTTCTTTCAAGAAGAAAAAGTTTTAATAAACGTGGTCGGTGTTTTTATCCTGACCACGCTATTTTATTTTTTTGGTGCGATGCTGCGTCTGGTGGATGAGCTGTCGCTGTTCTGGCCCCTGAACGGGGTGATGGCCGGGATTTTTGCCCGCTACGCGTTTCTCAACAAACCGCTCTATTATTTTGTCTGTTACCTGGCAATGATCGTCTATGACTCGGTGACCACCACCTGGGGACTGGCATCGCTGGCGGTTAACTTCTCAAATATGATTTTTATCGTGCTGGTGGCGCGTCTGTTAATCCGCGATCAGGTGCGCTCCAAAGGCACGCCGCGCGCCATCAATGCGCTTAATCTGTTTAATTACTGTCTTATCGGCGCGTTGTTCAGTGCGCTGTTCGGCGCGGTGGCCTCCATCGACATCGATGACCGCAACTTCCTGCCGCTGTTTGCCGACTGGTTCAGCGAGCAGTTCGCCACCGGCGTGCTCATCCTGCCCTGTATGCTGACCATGAAAAAGCCGGTGTTTCGCGAGCGCATCTCGGCCGACAAAATCTACCCGCTGATTGGCGTCGCCGTTTCGCTTGGCGCGTCGGTGATGGTTGGCGGGGCGGGGAGCCTGGCCTTTCCGCTGCCGGCGCTGATCTGGTGTGCGGTGCGCTTTACGCTCCCCGCCTCGTGCCTCGTCACCTTCCTGACCGGGGTGATTGAGATTGTGCTGGTGGCCAACTCAATTATCGAAATCAACAGCCATGCCACGCTTATCACAAGCCAGATGTTCTCGGCGCGGCTCGGGATCGCCACCATCGCCATTTGCCCGCTGATTGTTTCCATCAGCGTGGCAGCGATAAACAAGCTGATGGCGCAGGTCTCACGCCGCGCCGACTACGATTACCTTACCGGCGTTCACTCCCGTTCCGGCCTGCATGAAGCGCTGAAAATCATGGATGAAAACGGCAACGTGCCGCGCCAGATGAGCATGATGCTGCTGGATATCGACTACTTCAAAGGCATCAATGATAACTACGGCCACGAGTGCGGCGATCTGGTGCTGGCGGCCTTCGCTGCGAAAGTCGGCCAGGTAGTTGGCGAGCGCGGTCTGGTGGCGCGCATGGGCGGCGAAGAGTTTGCCGTGTTCTGTCCGGGCGCGGATGCAGAGGAGGGGTATATCATCGCCGAGCAGATCCGCAATGCCGTGGCGCAGCACGCCTTCGAGTGGAAGAAAAACCGCCTGTGGCTCACCGTGAGTATCGGGCTTGGCAGTAAAACCCGCAGCTGGGACTCGTACACTGAAGCGTTCGGCGAGTTGATGCCCCACGCTGACCGCTACCTTTATATCTCCAAAAATCAGGGGCGTAACCGCACCAGCGCGGAAAACATGCCCTCTGAGTCGCTTACCCAGCGTGCAGTCTGATACCGGGCGCAGTTATCTTTATTTAACCTAAATTTAGTGGGGATATTATTCCCTCAACTACAATCAGCTGATAAAAATACTGCGCCGGTAGAATACGTACATCAGACAGTGAAATCGCAACAATAAAAAGGCTTTTTATTTTTCCTTTTATGGGATGATTTAAAGCCCTTATTATTAATGCGCTAATATAAGGATAATCTTACAGCGCTTAATAAGCCAGGGGCCGCAAATTGCTTGCCAGCTGAATATATCGTTTATAAGATGGCGCCGTTTAAACGTGGAAACGTTACATGATGAGCCGTCCTGAACGACGCCGTAAAAATGAAAAAGTCCCGGGGCTTCGGTTCGTCAGGCGAATGTTTTTGATGAGGGTGCTGGGCACCTTCCTGTGTTTTTTCCCCATTCTTTCCGTGCTCAATGAACAGCAGCGTCCGCCAGCATTTTCGCTTCTGCTCGCGGCGAACGCGTTTATCTGGCCGTGGCTGGCATTCTGGCGCAGCCGACGCGGGCCTGTACCGCTGAGATCGGAACATCAAAATCTGGTGGCTGATGCTGCCGCAGGCGGGTTCTGGATCGCCACCATGCAGCTTAACCCGCTGCCGTCGGTGGTGATAGCCACCATTCTGTTGGCTGACCGCCTCTCCGCAGGCAGCTACCGGCTGATGGCTAAAGGTGCCTGCGCGCTGCTGCTGACGCTGTTTGTCACCTGGGTTATTCAGGGGATGAACGTGGAATGGTACGTCACCCAGCGCACGCTGCTGGCGACGCTGCCGCTGATTGCGCTCTATCTGCTGGCGCTCAGCGCCCTGACCGATGGCATTGCGACGCGGTTGCGTATTAAAAGCCGCGAGCTGGAACATATCGCGATGATGGACCCGTTTCTGGATATTGCCAATCGTCGCCTACTGGAGATGAAGATCAACGCCGAGCTGCATAAGCTCAACGGTCAGTGTCATGCCTCGACGCTGATGTATATCGATATCGATAACTTCAAAACGGTGAACGACCGCTTTGGGCATAAAGTCGGCGATACGCTGCTTATTGCCATGTCGGATATTCTGCGCATCGTGACGCGTCAGACCGATACCCCGGCCAGACTGGGCGGAGATGAATTTGTGGTGCTACTGCCTGATACCACACTCGATCAGGCCTATGACGTGGGGCGTCGCATAATGGATGCCGTAACGTTGCTGCGATTGTCGCCGGACCGGGCGCTGGATTTCACACTCAGCATCGGGATTGCCAGTGCGGTCAGTTCCATGACGGATGTCGCCGACTGGCTGAAAGCCGCGGATGACGCGCTTTATCAGGCGAAACGCCAGGGAAAAAATCGAATTTTTGCGCATTAATTGTTCACGGGCAGGACAGCCATGCCCGATGCGCTATTCTTAGATTAAACCGTGCCTTACAGGTAATGATATGAAAATACCCGCAACCCCTTACAACGAAGACGAGCGCCTGCGTTCGCTGCAGGAGTCCGGCCTGCTCGACACCGGTCCCTCAGAGCGTTTCGACCGTCTGACGCGCCTGGCGCGCCGCCTGTTCAACACGCCGGTGGCGCTGGTGAGCCTGGTGGATCAGGAGCGGCTGTGGCTGAAATCCTGCGACGGCTACAGCGTGCGCCAGGTGCCGCGCGACATTTCGTTTTGCGCCCACGCGATACTCAAAAACGAGCCGCTGATCATTACCGACGCGCTGCAGGATGAACGCTTCTTTGATAACCCGCTGGTGACCGGCGAGGCGAAAATCCGCTTCTATGCCGGCTGCCCAGTGCATCTGCCGGACGGTGCCACCGCCGGCTCGTTCTGCATCATCGATCACGAGCCGCGGGAGTTCGGCGCTGAAGACGTCGCGATGCTGAAAGATCTGGCGGCCATCGTTGAGGATGAGTTTGCGGTGATGAACGCGGCTACCACCGACGAGCTGACCGGGCTGCTGAACCGCCGCGGTTTCAAGGATATGGCAACCTACGCCTTTTCCAGCTCGCGCCGCCGCGCCGAGCCGCTGACGCTGGCGTGCATCGATCTCGATAAATTCAAGCACATCAACGACACCTGGGGTCATCAGGAGGGCGACGATGCGCTACTGGCGATGGCGGAACTGATGAAAGGCTCGTTCCGCGGTGCGGATCTGCTGGCGCGTCAGGGCGGGGATGAGTTCGCTATCCTGTTTGCCGACACCGATGAAAAGGGCGCCTGGATTGCGATGCAGTATCTGACGGAAAAGGTGAATGCGTTTAACGCCTGCACCGAGCGTCCGTGGCGGCTCAACTTCTCCTGGGGCGTAACCGAGTATGATGAAATCGAACACGGTTCGCTGGCGGCGCTGTTCCAGGCGGCGGACATGCGCATGTACGCGATGAAAAGCAAAGGGAAAAGCTAGCGGTCATTAGTTTTTCCTCTGACGCCCGGGCTTGAGTTAACAGAATGTAAAAAGCATAGTAAATCATTCTCTCAACAGGGCGTCAGGCTATGTCTTTCACTTACTCACCACTTCCTTCCCACGCTATTCTTACCCGTCTCGATGAACTGACTGATGTGCTGATCGACTGCGTCGAGGGCGGCGCATCGGTGAGTTTTATGCTGCCGCTGAGCCGTGAACAGGCCGCCGGATTCTGGCAGCAGGTCGCGCTGGATGTAGCTGCCTCCTCACGCACGCTGCTGGTGTGCGAGGATGCGCAGGGCCGCATCGTCGGGACCGTACAGCTGGTAACCGGGCAGCCGGATAATCAGCCGCACCGCGCCGACGTTTCGAAGTTGCTGGTCCACCGTCGCGCCCGTCGCCAGGGCATCGCTCAGGCGCTGATGGAGCAGCTGGAAGAGGCCGCACGCACCGCCGGTAAAACGCTACTGGTACTGGATACCGCAACCGGCAGTGGGGCGGAGACGTTTTACCGCCAGGCAGGCTGGCAGCATTGCGGCGACATCCCCGGTTACGCCCTGATGCCGGACGGTAAACCATGCGGCACAACAATATTTTATAAGACCTTATAAAATTTTTTATATGTCCGTGCAAATTGATCAAAACGGGGTTTCACTTTAATTGTTTCTGCTACGGTGATTCGGCAATCCTTCAGGTTGTCTGATAATAATTCACCAAGGAAACGACTGTGAAAACTTTGAATCGTCGCGATTTTCCCGGTGCTCACTATCCGGAACGTATCATTCAGTTCGGTGAGGGGAACTTCCTGCGTGCTTTTGTCGACTGGCAAATCGATCTGTTAAATGAACACACCGACCTGAACGCCGGTGTGGTGGTGGTGCGCCCGATTGAGAGCAGCTTTCCACCTTCACTGAGCACCCAGGACGGGCTGTACACCACTATCATTCGCGGACTGAATGAAAAAGGGCAAGCGGTCAGCGATGCGCGTCTGATCCGCTCCGTCAATCGCGAGATTAGCGTTTACGGGGAGTATGAGGAGTTTCTGAAGCTCGCGCACAACCCGGAGATGCGCTTTGTTTTCTCCAATACCACCGAGGCGGGCATCAGCTATCACGCCGGCGACAAATTCAACGACGCGCCCGCCAGCAGCTATCCGGCGAAGCTGACCCGTCTGCTGTTCGAACGCTTCACCCACTTCAACGGCGCGCAGGATAAAGGCTGGGTCATCATTCCCTGTGAGCTTATCGACTATAATGGCGACGCGCTGCGCGAACTGGTGCTGCGTTACGCTCACGAGTGGGCGCTGCCGGCGGCGTTTACGGCCTGGATTGAGAGTGCAAACACCTTCTGCTCAACCCTGGTTGACCGCATCGTTACCGGTTATCCGCGTGATGAAGTCGCCGCGCTGGAAGCGGAACTGGGTTATCACGACGCTTTCCTTGATACCGCCGAGCACTTCTACCTGTTTGTCATCCAGGGACCGGCGTGGCTGGCTCAGGAACTGCGGCTCGATAAGCTGCCGCTCAACGTGCTGATCGTCGATAACATCAAGCCCTATAAAGAGCGCAAAGTCGCCATCCTCAACGGGGCACACACTGCGCTGGTGCCGGTCGCATTCCAGGCCGGGCTGGACACGGTGGGCGAGGCGATGGACGATGCGCAGATCTGCGCGTTCGTGGAAAAAGCGATTCACGACGAGATCATTCCGGTGCTGGATCTCCCGGCCGATGAGCTGCGTTCCTTCGCAGAGGCGGTGGTGAGCCGGTTCCGCAATCCGTACATCAAACACCAGCTGCTCTCCATCGCGCTGAACGGCATGACCAAGTTCCGCACCCGTATTCTGCCGCAGCTGCTGGCAGGGCAGAAGGCTGCGGGCAAAGTCCCGCCGCGCCTGACATTTGCCCTGGCGGCGCTGATCGCGTTTTATCGCGGTGAGCGTGACGGTGTCACTTATACATTGCAGGATGATGCTCACTGGCTGGAGCGTTACGCTATGCTCTGGCAGCAGCATGGTGACAAACAGCTCAGCACGCGTGAACTGGTTAATGCGGTACTGAATGATGCCGATCACTGGGGGCAGGATCTGACTCAGCTCCCCGGCCTGGCTGAACAAGTAGCGCAGGATCTGGACGCTATTCTTATTAATGGGATGCGTAACGCCGTTGCACCGCTGTGCTAACCACGACCCGGCTCAGGCCGGGTTAAATCTCAGCGCCCAGCGCGGGTAAGTGAAGCGCACCCGCATAAGAAAATGCAGCGCGGGTTAATTTTAGCCACTCATTAGTTACAACATACTTGTTGTTTTCTGATATTCCACATATCAGCATCGACGTTTACTTCGTTAAGCAGCAAAAAAAACGGCCTGTGATGTCACAGACCGCGTCGTTATAAAGAAATGAAATCAGAATTTGTTGGGATACAGACCCAGCAGACGGCGGGTGACGCCGTTGGTCCAGCCGAAGCCATCCTGAAGCGGATATTCACCGCCGCCGCCGGGGCGCGGCAGGGAGTTAGCGATGTGATACTTCTCGATAAGCTTGTGGTGCTGGGTATAGAAGCGCGTCACGGTCTGCAACCAGTTGCGGGCAATCTCATCCGACAGGTCGTCATGGTGATAATTTTTCAGCCCCTGGATAGCCATCCACTGCAGCGGTGCCCAGCCGTTGGGTTTATCCCACTGCTCATCGCTTTCCACTTCGGTCGCCAGAATCCCGCCCGGCGTCAGCAGACGCTCGCGGATGTGGTGGGTCAGGGCTTCGGCCTGTTCCGCAGAAGCCATACCGACATACAGCGGCACCACGCAGGCGGCAGAGAAGGACGCTAGCTCATTACGACGCCAGTCGTAGTCGCGATAGCAGCTGGTGCCGGTATCCCACAGATAGCGGTTAACAGCTTCCAGACGATCGGCGGCTTTACGGCGGAAGCTGGCCGACGTCAGCTCATCTTTCTTCAGACCAGCGATATTTGAAATTGCGGTTTCCAGTTTGTAGAGGAACGCGTTCAGATCCACCGGGATAAACTGGGTAGTGCGGATACTGGCGAGGCGATGCGGATCGCGCAGCCAGCGGGTAGAGTAGTCCCAGCCGGACGCCGCGCCGGCACGCAGATCGCGATACACTTCCGCCGCCGGGCGACCGGAAAGCTTCGCGGTCTGGACGTCTTCCAGCCAGGACTCATCGCGCGGGGTATCGCGGTCATCCCAGTAGCGGTTAAGCAGCGAACCGTCCGGGAGGCGCACCACGTGGCGATACGCCTGGTTGGGTGCCAGCGATTCAGCCCCGTCCATCCAGAAGGCGTACTCCATCAGCAGATGGTCGAGATAGCGCCGCGCACCGCGCACGCCATCTTCTTCAAACAGCTCGACCATCAGGGCGAATACCGGCGGCTGCGAGCGGCTCAGGTAGTAGGTGCGGTTCCCGTTCGGAATATGACCGTAGGTTTCAATCATCCAGGCGAAGTTGTCCGCCATGCAGCGCAGCAGATCGTCGCGGCCGCTTTCGGCCAGGCCCAGCATGGTGAAATAGGAGTCCCAGTAATAGGTCTCACCAAAACGGCCACCAGGCACGATATAGGCCTGGGGCAACGGCAGCAGCGAGGAGAATTCAATGTGGTCCTGCGGCTCGCGGGTTAATACCGGCCACAGGCTATCAATATGTTCCTGCAATGTATTCTCAGGATTTGAAACATAATGACGCGTATTATTTTCCGGCAAATAAAAATTATCCTCGACGAACTTTCGCAGGTCGAAATCACGATTGCGTTTAACCCGGCGATACTTGATAAGAATATCGAGCGGGTCGGATTTGGGCGCGCAGTCGGGGAAGGTTTTGCTGTCGGGGAAAATGCGAGACGACTGCACATGCTCGAACAGTTCGAGATAGCGATCCGCAGGGGTAAGCGCATCGGAAGCGGGCATGCCCTCAATCATTTCCGGTTGCGGCTCAGCGTCGGTCATCTCATCCAGTTTCAGCTCACAGGGGTCCAGCTCATAACGAACTTCTTTCTCTGACTCCCTGGATAGCGGTAAGTGTGTCGCCTTATTAAACATGCTGATTAAGACCTCCAGGTTGTGTATCAGTGTAAAACTAATTTTAGCATCCCTGTTTCGGGCTTTTTCTAAGAATTCATGCTGAATTGTAATAAATACCTGGCGTTGCGCGGGGATACGCAGCGGTCATCAGGGGAGCGCAGCTGATAATGAGATGATTCAGGCTATATCGAGTATATGACAAGAATAAAAAAGGACAGGCTTTTTGCCCGCCCATAATATAAAAGTTTAAAAACTGCCGTTGAGGCTGGATTTTACCCGTAGTTGAGCCTAATCCAGGCTACGCTTTATCTGCTGACATTGACAGGAAAAACCTATGCTTGCGTTGTGGAACACCGGGATCGTTATTCTCACTATTATTATCATGGAAGGCGTGGCGACGTTTGCCCACAAGTACATCATGCACGGCTGGGGATGGGGATGGCATCTGTCGCACCACTCGCCGCGGAAAGGGAAGTTTGAGCTTAACGATATGTATGCCGTGGTGTTTGCGCTGCTGGCTATCGTCCTGATTTATGCCGGCACCGAAGGCTACTGGCCGCTGCAGTGGATCGGCGCGGGCATGACCGGATACGGCATCATCTACTTTATCGTCCACGACGGCCTGGTCCACCAGCGCTGGCCGTTCCGCTATATTCCGCGTCGCGGCTATCTGAAGCGTCTGTATATGGCGCACCGGCTGCATCACGCGGTGCGCGGACGGGAAGGGTGCGTCTCCTTTGGCTTTATTTACGCGCCTCCGGTCGAGAAACTACAGGCGGTACTGCGCGCCCGCCACGGACGCCCCGCTAGCGCGGGCGCTGCCAGAGATGCGGATCGCGCGGCGGCCACTCCGCCTTCCGGGAAGCGGTCGCCTGCTTCACGCCGGCGATAACCAGACTGATTTTTTCCGCGCGGGTGGTGCCCTGGCGTTGATCCCAGGCTTTTTCACCCGCCAT
Source organism: Siccibacter colletis (assembly GCF_000696575.1). Lineage (GTDB taxonomy): Bacteria > Pseudomonadota > Gammaproteobacteria > Enterobacterales > Enterobacteriaceae > Siccibacter > Siccibacter colletis. The sequence continues at coordinate 244,942 of NZ_JMSQ01000009.1, forward strand.
CAACACCTTCACGCCAATCTCCCGATAAACCCCATGCGCGGTGGCAATGGCCCAGGCAGAGCGCAGCGGTAGCTCGCCCAGCCCGGCCTGCGCCGACTGATAATAGGGCTCCGCCTCAGATACCAGACGCGCCGCGATGCGCGCCAGCGCCGGACGATTGGCTTTCACGGTAGCGGTCTGCTCGTTCAGCCCCACCTCCGCCAGCCACTGCTGCGGCAGGTAACAGCGTCCGACCTGCGCATCTTCCACGATATCGCGCGCGATATTGGTGAGCTGAAACGCCAGCCCGAGATCGCAGGCGCGATCCAGCGTCTCCTCGTCGCGTACCCCCATCACTCTGGCCATCATCAGGCCAACCACGCCCGCCACGTGATAGCAGTAGCGCAGGGTATCATCGAGGGTGAAATAACGTTCGTTGCGCACATCCATTGCGTAGCCTTCCAGATGATCGAACGCCTGGCATGGAGGGATGTCATGGGCGAGCGCCACTTCCTGGAACGCGGCAAACGGTGGTTCACTCATCGGCTCGCCCTCATAAGCGCGGCGCGTCATGTCGCGCAGCCGCTGTAATCGGGCTTCCGGGCTGTCGGCAACCTGCTGCTGCACGTTGAACCCGGCGACCTGGCCGTCAATCACGTCGTCACAGTAGCGGCACCAGGTGTAGAGCATCAGCGCGCTGCGCCGCGTGGTTTTGTCGAACAGCTTCGAGGCGGTAGCAAAGCTTTTTGAACCGGCGCTCATGGTGGCGCTGGCATGGTCGAGTAACGGCTGGGACATTACGTCAGATCCTTTAACATTAAGCGGGCAGTCGCTTTCGCAGAACCGATAACTCCGGGTACGCCCGCGCCGGGATGCGTGCCTGCACCCACCAGATAGAGATTCGCGATACGGCTGTCGCGGTTATGCGGGCGGAACCAGGCGCTTTGGGTCAGGATCGGCTCCAGTGAAAAGGCCGAGCCCTGCCAGGCATCGAGGGTATCGCGGAAATCGTCCGGCGTGAACATGCGGTGCGTCACCAGCTGGGAGCGCAGGCCGGGCATGTAGCGCTGCTCCAGATAATCGAAGATACGCTCGCGCAGGCGCGGGCCTTCCACACGCCAGTCGAGCGGGGCGTTACCGAGGTGCGGCACCGGGGCCAGCACGTAATAGCTGGCGCAGCCCGGCGGCGCAAGGGATGGATCGGTAACGCAGGGCGCGTGCAAATAGAGCGAAAAGTCCTCAGAGAGGTGGTCAGCCGTGAAAATTTCATCGATCAGCTCTTTATAACGTGGGCCGAAGCAGACGGTGTGGTGCGCCAGCTGCTGGTGATGATGGTTCAGCCCAAAGTAGAGCACAAACAGCGAGTTGCTCATACGTTTGCGTTTCAGCGCTGCGGCCTTCGCTTTGCCGCGCGGATGATGCCCGAGCAGCTTCGCGTAGGTATTCACCACATCGCCATTAGAGGCCACCGCCCCGGCGTCGAGCCGCCGTCCGTCCGCCAGATGCACGGCGGTGACGCGATTATCCGCCGTCTCCAGCCGTTCCACCCGGGCGTTCAGCTCAAGCGTACCGCCGAGATCCTCAAACAGTCTGACCATCCCCTGCACCAGCGCCCCGGTGCCGCCGCGCGGGAACCACACCCCCCATTCGCGCTCAAGGGCGTGGATCAGGGTGTAGA
>NZ_JMSQ01000010.1 GCF_000696575.1 Siccibacter colletis
AAAGGCTACCGTCCGCAGTTCTACTTCCGTACTACTGACGTGACTGGCACCATCGAACTGCCGGAAGGCGTTGAGATGGTAATGCCGGGCGACAACATCAAAATGGTTGTTACCCTGATCCACCCGATCGCGATGGACGACGGTCTGCGTTTCGCAATCCGTGAAGGCGGCCGTACCGTTGGCGCGGGCGTTGTTGCTAAAGTTCTTGGCTAATCGCTGATAACATTTGACGCAATGCGCAATAAAAGGGCATCATTTGATGCCCTTTTTGCACGCTATCCAACCAGAACCTGGCTCATCAGTGATTTTTTTCTCATAATCATTGCTGAGACAGGCTCTGTAGACGGCGTGAGTGCCGGAGCAATTCGGTTTGGTTTGCCTCGCTTACGCGGGGCAAAAATGTTTGTCTGATTTATTGTGACAGGTTGGTTTATGAGTGCGAATACCGAAGCTCAAGGGAGCGGGCGCGGCCTGGAAGCGGTGAAGTGGTTAGCTGTCATTGCGCTATTAGCCATAGCGATTGTCGGTAACTTCGTTTATCGCGATGTGACTCTGCCTCTGCGTGCCCTTGCAGTGGTGATTTTAATTGCTGCAGCGGGTGGTGTCGCGCTGTTGACGACGAAAGGTAAAGCGACCGTCGCTTTTGCCCGCGAAGCGAGAACCGAAGTCCGTAAGGTGGTTTGGCCTACTCGCCAGGAAACATTGCACACCACATTAATTGTGGCAGCGGTTACTGCTGTAATGTCACTTATCCTGTGGGGACTGGATGGTATTCTGGTCCGCCTGGTATCCTTTATCACTGGCCTGAGGTTCTGAGATGTCTGAAGCTCCTAAAAAGCGCTGGTACGTCGTTCAGGCGTTTTCCGGTTTTGAAGGCCGCGTAGCCACGTCGCTGCGCGAGCATATCAAATTACACAACATGGAAGAGCTGTTTGGTGAAGTCATGGTCCCGACTGAAGAAGTCGTTGAGATCCGTGGCGGCCAGCGTCGCAAAAGCGAGCGCAAATTCTTCCCTGGCTATGTGCTGGTTCAGATGGTAATGAACGATGCCAGCTGGCACCTGGTGCGTAGCGTACCGCGCGTGATGGGGTTCATTGGTGGTACCTCCGATCGACCTGCTCCGATCAGCGATAAAGAAGTCGATGCGATCATGAACCGCCTGCAGCAGGTTGGTGATAAGCCGCGTCCGAAAACGCTGTTCGAGCCGGGTGAAATGGTTCGTGTTAACGATGGTCCGTTTGCTGACTTTAACGGCGTTGTGGAAGAAGTGGATTACGAAAAATCCCGTCTTAAAGTATCGGTTTCTATCTTCGGTCGTGCGACCCCGGTAGAACTGGACTTCGGGCAGGTTGAGAAGGCGTAATCCGCCGATCAAAAAAGCAGCGACGTTAACGTTGCACAAGGCGCGAGATTGGACTACAATTTCGCGCCTTTTGTTTTTATGGACGCTGCGTCCGTAAAACGTATTTATCACGGGGAGCCTCTTCGAGGCGTTATACCCAAACGAGGAAATTGCAATGGCTAAGAAAGTACAAGCCTACGTCAAGCTGCAGGTTGCAGCTGGTATGGCGAACCCGAGCCCACCGGTTGGTCCGGCACTGGGTCAGCAGGGTGTTAACATCATGGAATTCTGTAAAGCGTTCAACGCGAAAACTGATTCCATGGAGAAAGGTCTGCCGATCCCGGTTGTTATTACCGTTTACGCTGACCGTTCTTTCACCTTCGTTACCAAAACTCCGCCGGCAGCAGTTCTGCTGAAAAAAGCGGCTGGTATCAAGTCTGGTTCCGGTAAGCCGAACAAAGACAAAGTTGGTAAAATTTCCCGCGCTCAGCTGCAGGAAATCGCGCAGACCAAAGCTGCCGACATGACTGGTGCCGATGTTGAAGCGATGACTCGCTCCATCGAAGGTACTGCACGTTCCATGGGCCTGGTAGTGGAGGACTAAGAAATGGCTAAACTGACCAAGCGCATGCGTGTGATCCGTGACAAAGTTGATTCGACCAAACAGTACGACATCAACGAAGCTATCTCTCTGCTGAAAGAGCTGGCCACCGCTAAATTTGTAGAAAGCGTAGACGTTGCCGTTAACCTCGGCATCGACGCGCGTAAATCTGACCAGAACGTACGTGGTGCAACTGTACTGCCGCACGGTACTGGCCGTTCTGTTCGCGTTGCCGTATTTGCTCAGGGCCCGAACGCCGAAGCAGCTAAAGCTGCTGGCGCCGAGCTGGTAGGTATGGAAGATCTGGCTGACCAGATCAAGAAAGGCGAAATGAACTTCGACGTTGTTATTGCTTCCCCGGATGCAATGCGCGTTGTTGGCCAGCTGGGCCAGGTACTGGGTCCGCGCGGCCTGATGCCGAACCCGAAAGTGGGTACCGTTACTCCGAACGTTGCTGAAGCGGTTAAAAACGCTAAAGCAGGTCAGGTTCGTTATCGTAACGACAAAAACGGCATCATCCACACCACCATCGGTAAAGTGGATTTTGACGCTGACAAACTGAAAGAAAACCTGGAATCCCTGCTGGTTGCGCTGAAAAAAGCGAAACCGACTCAGGCGAAAGGCGTGTACATCAAGAAAGTTAGCATCTCCACCACCATGGGTGCTGGTGTTGCCGTTGATCAGGCTGGTCTGAACGCGTCTGCGAACTAAGATTAGTCTTTACGTGGGCGGACGTTTTGTCTACAATCTTCGCCCACGAAAAGTTTTATCCGGTTGGAGCCTGGCCTTATCCAGGCCTCCGTCCAAGACCGCAGGTGTTTCGTAAGAGACTTAATTCCCTGCGTAGACGGTGACAGAACCTGAAGAATATTTTTAAGTACTCTTTGGCTTGTTTCTGCTCACCGTATTCAGACGCTCAATCGTTGTATTGAGTGAAGTGAGTTCCGGGGCATTTTGTCCCGGCAAACATCCAGGAGCAAAGCTAATGGCTTTAAATCTTCAAGACAAACAAGCGATTGTTGCTGAAGTCAGCGAAGTAGCCAAAGGCGCGCTGTCTGCGGTTGTTGCGGATTCCCGTGGCGTTACCGTAGATAAAATGACTGAACTGCGTAAAGCAGGTCGTGAAGCTGGCGTTTACATGCGTGTTGTTCGTAACACCCTGCTGCGCCGCGTCGTTGAAGGTACTCCTTTCGAGTGCCTGAAAGACACGTTTGTTGGTCCGACCCTGATTGCATACTCTATGGAACACCCGGGCGCTGCTGCTCGTCTGTTCAAAGATTTCGCGAAAGCGAATGCAAAATTTGAGGTCAAAGCCGCTGCCTTTGAAGGTGAGTTAATCCCGGCATCCCAGATCGATCGCCTGGCAACTCTGCCGACCTACGAAGAAGCAATTGCACGCCTGATGGCGACCATGAAAGAAGCCTCTGCAGGCAAACTGGTCCGTACTCTGGCTGCTGTACGCGATGCGAAAGAAGCTGCTTAATCGCAGTTTTCTTTATAAAGCATTCGCTTACGTATAAACTTATTCTGATATTCAGGAACAATTTAAATGTCTATCACTAAAGATCAAATCATTGAAGCAGTATCCGCTATGTCCGTAATGGACGTTGTTGAGCTGATCTCTGCAATGGAAGAAAAATTCGGTGTTTCTGCTGCTGCTGCTGTAGCTGTTGCTGCTGGCCCGGCTGCTGAAGCTGCTGAAGAGAAAACTGAGTTCGACGTTATTCTGAAAGCTGCTGGCGCTAACAAAGTTGCAGTTATCAAAGCTGTACGTGGCGCGACTGGCCTGGGTCTGAAAGAAGCTAAAGACTTGGTAGAGTCTGCTCCGGCTGCTCTGAAAGAAGGCGTGAGCAAAGACGACGCTGAAGCTCTGAAAAAATCTCTGGAAGAAGCTGGCGCTGAAGTTGAAGTTAAATAAGCCAACCCTTCCGGTTGCAGCTTGAGTAATCAGGCTGATGGCTGGTGACTTTTTAGTCACCAGCCTTTTTGCGCTGTAGGGTACCAGTAGCGTTTCACACTGTTTGACTGCTGGTTTCCTTTCAATGCTTGTTTCTATCGACGACTTAATATATTGCGACAGGGCGCCCGTTCTGTGTAAATCGCAACGAAATGGTTTAAGCGTGATAGCAACAGGTATTGCGGAAAGAGTTCAACTTTCCGGTCAACAAAATGGTGTTGCATAAACTGTCCCCCCGATGGGCAGAGTGGGTCGACTTGTCAGCGAGCTGAGGAACCCTATGGTTTACTCCTATACCGAGAAAAAACGTATTCGTAAGGATTTTGGTAAACGTCCCCAGGTTCTGGACATTCCATATCTCCTTTCTATCCAGCTTGACTCGTTTCAGAAATTTATCGAGCAAGATCCCGAAGGGCAGTACGGCTTGGAAGCAGCATTCCGTTCCGTATTCCCGATTCAGAGCTATAGCGGCAATTCGGAACTGCAGTACGTCAGCTACCGTCTTGGCGAGCCAGTCTTTGATGTAACTGAGTGCCAGATTCGCGGCGTGACCTATTCGGCACCGCTGCGCGTAAAACTGCGCCTGGTGATCTACGAGCGCGAAGCGCCGGAAGGCACCGTTAAAGACATCAAAGAACAAGAAGTTTACATGGGCGAAATTCCGCTCATGACGGATAACGGTACTTTCGTTATCAACGGTACTGAGCGCGTTATTGTTTCTCAGCTGCACCGTAGCCCGGGCGTCTTCTTCGACAGCGATAAGGGTAAAACTCACTCTTCAGGGAAAGTGCTCTATAACGCACGCATCATCCCTTACCGTGGTTCCTGGCTGGATTTCGAGTTTGACCCGAAAGACAACCTGTTCGTGCGTATTGACCGTCGCCGCAAACTGCCTGCGACCATCATTCTGCGCGCGCTGAGCTACACCACTGAGCAGATCCTCGATCTGTTCTTCGAAAAAGTTAATTTCGAAATCCGCGACAACAAGCTGCAGATGGAACTGGTGCCGGAACGCCTGCGTGGCGAAACCGCATCCTTTGACATCGAAGCTGACGGTAAAGTGTATGTTGAGAAAGGCCGCCGTATTACTGCGCGCCACATTCGTCAGCTCGAAAAAGACGAAATCAAACATATCGAAGTGCCGGTTGAATACATCGCTGGCAAAGTCGCGGCTAAAGATTACGTTGATACCTCCACTGGCGAGCTGATTTGCCCGGCCAACATGGAGCTGTCTCTCGATCTGCTGGCGAAGCTGAGCCAGTCTGGTCACAAGCGTATCGAAACGCTGTTCACCAACGATCTGGACCACGGTCCGTACATTTCTGAGACTGTACGCGTCGACCCAACCAACGATCGTCTGAGCGCGCTGGTAGAAATCTACCGCATGATGCGCCCGGGTGAACCGCCGACGCGTGAAGCGGCTGAGACCCTGTTCGAGAACCTGTTCTTCTCCGAAGACCGCTACGATCTCTCTGCGGTTGGTCGTATGAAGTTCAACCGTTCTCTGCTGCGCGACGAGATCGAAGGTTCCGGTATCCTGAGCAAAGACGACATCATTCAGGTGATGAAGAAGCTCATCGATATCCGTAACGGTAAAGGCGAAGTGGATGATATCGACCACCTCGGCAACCGTCGTATCCGTTCCGTGGGCGAGATGGCGGAAAACCAGTTCCGCGTTGGTCTGGTACGTGTAGAGCGTGCGGTGAAAGAGCGTCTGTCTCTGGGCGACCTCGATACCCTGATGCCTCAGGATATGATCAACGCCAAGCCGATTTCCGCGGCGGTGAAAGAGTTCTTCGGCTCCAGCCAGCTGTCTCAGTTTATGGACCAGAACAACCCGCTGTCTGAGATCACGCACAAGCGTCGTATCTCTGCACTCGGCCCGGGCGGTCTGACCCGTGAGCGTGCCGGCTTCGAAGTACGAGACGTACACCCGACTCACTACGGTCGCGTATGTCCAATCGAAACGCCTGAAGGTCCGAACATCGGTCTGATCAACTCCCTGTCTGTTTATGCACAGACCAACGAATACGGCTTCCTCGAAACCCCGTATCGTTTAGTGCGTGACGGCGTGGTGACTGACGAAATTCATTACCTTTCCGCAATCGAGGAAGGTAACTACGTTATCGCTCAGGCGAACACCAACCTGACGGAAGAAGGTCGCTTTGTAGATGATCTGGTAACCTGCCGCAGCAAAGGCGAATCCAGCCTTTTCAGCTCAGACCAGGTTGACTACATGGACGTTTCCACCCAACAGGTGGTTTCCGTTGGTGCGTCCCTGATTCCGTTCCTGGAACACGATGACGCCAACCGTGCATTGATGGGTGCGAACATGCAACGTCAGGCGGTTCCGACTCTGCGCGCTGACAAGCCGCTGGTTGGTACCGGTATGGAACGTGCTGTTGCCGTTGACTCCGGCGTAACCGCCGTTGCCAAACGTGGCGGTACCGTTCAGTACGTGGATGCTTCCCGTATCGTTATCAAAGTTAACGAAGACGAGATGTACCCGGGCGAAGCAGGTATCGACATCTATAACCTGACTAAATACACCCGTTCTAACCAGAACACCTGCATCAACCAGATGCCGTGTGTGTCTCTGAATGAGCCGGTTGAGCGCGGCGACGTGCTGGCAGACGGTCCGTCCACCGACCTCGGTGAACTGGCACTCGGTCAGAACATGCGCGTAGCGTTCATGCCGTGGAATGGTTACAACTTCGAAGACTCCATCCTCGTATCCGAGCGTGTTGTTCAGGAAGACCGTTTCACCACTATCCACATTCAGGAACTGGCGTGCGTGTCTCGTGACACCAAGCTGGGGCCGGAAGAGATCACCGCTGACATCCCGAACGTGGGTGAAGCTGCGCTCTCGAAGCTGGATGAATCAGGTATCGTTTACATCGGTGCGGAAGTGACCGGCGGCGACATTCTGGTTGGTAAGGTAACGCCGAAAGGTGAAACCCAGCTGACGCCAGAAGAGAAACTGCTGCGTGCGATCTTTGGTGAGAAAGCGTCTGACGTTAAAGACTCTTCTCTGCGCGTACCGAACGGCGTATCCGGTACTGTTATCGACGTTCAGGTCTTTACTCGCGATGGCGTAGAAAAAGACAAACGTGCGCTGGAAATCGAAGAGATGCAGCTGAAGCAGGCGAAGAAAGACCTGTCTGAAGAACTGCAGATCCTCGAAGCTGGCCTGTTTAGCCGTATCCACGCAGTGCTGGTTTCCGGTGGCGTTGAAGCTGAGAAGCTCGACAAACTGCCGCGCGACCGCTGGCTGGAACTCGGTCTGAACGACGAAGACAAACAGAATCAGCTGGAACAGCTGGCTGAGCAGTACGACGAACTGAAACACGAGTTTGAGAAAAAACTCGAAGCGAAACGTCGCAAAATCACTCAGGGCGATGATCTGGCACCGGGCGTGCTGAAAATCGTAAAAGTGTATCTGGCCGTTAAACGTCAGATTCAGCCTGGTGACAAGATGGCGGGTCGTCACGGTAACAAGGGTGTTATCTCTAAGATCAACCCGATCGAAGACATGCCTTACGATGAAAACGGCACGCCGGTAGACATCGTACTGAACCCGCTGGGCGTACCGTCTCGTATGAACATCGGTCAGATTCTGGAAACCCACCTGGGTATGGCTGCGAAAGGTATCGGCGACAAGATTAACGCCATGCTGAAGCGTCAGGAAGAAGTCGCGAAACTGCGTGAATTCATCCAGAAAGCGTATGACCTCGGTGCCGATGTGCGTCAGAAAGTTGACCTGAACACCTTCAGCGACGATGAAGTGCTGCGTCTGGCTGAAAACCTGAAAAAAGGTATGCCGATCGCCACGCCGGTGTTCGACGGTGCGAAAGAGTCTGAAATCAAAGAGCTGTTGCAACTGGGCGACCTGCCGACTTCCGGTCAGATCACCCTGTTCGACGGCCGCACCGGTGAGCAGTTCGAGCGTTCAGTAACCGTAGGTTACATGTACATGCTCAAACTGAACCACCTGGTTGATGACAAGATGCACGCGCGTTCTACCGGTTCTTACAGCCTCGTTACTCAGCAGCCGCTGGGTGGTAAGGCGCAGTTCGGTGGTCAGCGCTTCGGTGAGATGGAAGTGTGGGCGCTTGAAGCATACGGCGCAGCATACACCCTTCAGGAAATGCTTACCGTTAAGTCTGATGACGTTAACGGTCGTACCAAGATGTATAAAAACATCGTGGACGGCAACCATCAGATGGAACCAGGCATGCCAGAGTCCTTCAACGTACTGTTGAAAGAGATTCGTTCGCTGGGTATCAACATCGAGCTGGAAGACGAGTAACTCTCGCTCAAACAGGTCACTGGTGCCGGGGTAATACCCGGCACCAGATTGTGCTAACTCCGACGGGAGCAAATCCGTGAAAGACTTATTAAAGTTTCTGAAAGCGCAAACTAAAACCGAAGAGTTTGATGCGATCAAAATTGCTCTGGCCTCGCCAGACATGATCCGTTCATGGTCTTTTGGTGAAGTTAAGAAGCCGGAAACCATTAACTACCGTACGTTCAAACCTGAGCGTGACGGTCTGTTCTGCGCCCGTATCTTTGGGCCAGTAAAAGACTATGAGTGCCTGTGCGGTAAGTACAAGCGCCTGAAACACCGTGGTGTGATCTGTGAGAAGTGCGGCGTAGAAGTGACCCAGACCAAAGTGCGTCGTGAGCGCATGGGCCACATCGAGCTGGCGTCTCCGACTGCCCATATCTGGTTCCTGAAATCACTGCCGTCCCGTATCGGCCTGCTGCTGGATATGCCGCTGCGCGATATCGAACGCGTACTGTACTTCGAATCCTATGTGGTTATCGAAGGTGGCATGACCAACCTCGAGCGTAGCCAGATCCTGACCGAAGAGCAGTACCTCGATGCGCTGGAAGAGTTCGGTGACGAATTCGACGCGAAGATGGGTGCGGAAGCTATTCAGGCACTGCTGAAGAGCATGGACCTGGAGCAGGAGTGCGAGCAGCTGCGTGAAGAACTGAACGAAACCAACTCCGAAACCAAGCGTAAGAAGCTGACCAAGCGTATCAAGCTGCTGGAAGCGTTCGTGCAGTCTGGCAACAAGCCGGAGTGGATGATCCTGACCGTTCTGCCGGTTCTGCCGCCAGATCTGCGTCCGCTGGTTCCGCTGGATGGCGGTCGTTTCGCAACGTCGGATCTGAACGATCTGTATCGTCGCGTGATCAACCGTAACAACCGTCTGAAACGCCTGCTGGATCTCGCTGCGCCGGACATCATCGTACGCAACGAAAAACGTATGCTGCAGGAAGCGGTAGATGCGCTGCTGGATAACGGCCGTCGCGGTCGTGCGATCACCGGTTCCAACAAGCGTCCGCTGAAATCCCTTGCCGACATGATCAAAGGTAAGCAGGGTCGTTTCCGTCAGAACCTGCTCGGTAAGCGTGTTGACTACTCCGGTCGTTCTGTAATCACCGTAGGTCCATACCTGCGTCTGCATCAGTGCGGTCTGCCGAAGAAAATGGCGCTGGAGCTGTTCAAACCGTTCATCTACGGCAAGCTGGAACTGCGTGGCCTCGCGACCACCATCAAAGCCGCCAAGAAAATGGTTGAGCGTGAAGAAGCTGTCGTTTGGGATATCCTGGACGAAGTTATCCGCGAACATCCGGTACTGCTGAACCGTGCACCAACACTGCACCGTCTGGGTATCCAGGCATTTGAGCCGGTACTGATCGAAGGTAAAGCTATCCAGCTGCACCCGCTGGTTTGTGCGGCATACAACGCCGACTTCGATGGTGACCAGATGGCAGTTCACGTACCGCTGACGCTGGAAGCCCAGCTGGAAGCGCGTGCGCTGATGATGTCTACCAACAACATCCTGTCCCCGGCGAACGGCGAACCAATCATCGTTCCGTCTCAGGACGTTGTACTGGGTCTGTACTACATGACCCGTGACTGTGTTAACGCCAAAGGCGAAGGCATGGTGCTGACTGGCCCGAAAGAAGCTGAGCGTATTTACCGCGCTGGCCTGGCCTCTCTGCATGCGCGCGTTAAAGTGCGTATCACTGAATACGAAAAAGATGCAAACGGCGAATTCGTTGCGAAAACCAGCCTGATCGACACCACCGTAGGTCGTGCGATTCTGTGGATGATCGTACCGAAAGGTCTGCCTTTCTCCATCGTCAACCAGGCGCTGGGCAAGAAAGCCATCTCCAAAATGCTGAACACCTGTTACCGCATTCTGGGCCTGAAGCCGACCGTTATCTTTGCTGACCAGACCATGTACACCGGTTTTGCCTATGCAGCGCGCTCTGGTGCGTCTGTTGGTATCGACGACATGGTTATTCCGGAGAAGAAGCACGAAATCATCTCCGAAGCGGAAGCCGAAGTTGCTGAGATTCAGGAGCAGTTCCAGTCTGGTCTGGTAACCGCGGGCGAACGCTACAACAAAGTTATCGATATCTGGGCCGCCGCGAACGATCGCGTATCTAAAGCGATGATGGACAACCTGCAGACTGAAACGGTTATCAACCGTGAAGGTAAAGAAGAGCAGCAGGTTTCCTTCAACAGCATTTACATGATGGCCGACTCCGGTGCGCGTGGTTCTGCTGCACAGATTCGTCAGCTGGCAGGTATGCGTGGTCTGATGGCGAAGCCGGATGGCTCCATCATCGAAACGCCGATCACCGCGAACTTCCGCGAAGGTCTGAACGTACTCCAGTACTTCATCTCCACGCACGGTGCGCGTAAAGGTCTGGCGGATACCGCACTGAAAACGGCGAACTCCGGTTACCTGACCCGTCGTCTGGTAGACGTGGCACAGGATCTGGTTGTCACTGAAGACGATTGCGGCACGCTGGAAGGTATCACCATGACCCCGGTTATCGAGGGTGGTGATGTTAAAGAGCCGCTGCGCGATCGCGTTCTGGGCCGTGTAACTGCTGAAGACGTACTGAAGCCTGGTACCGCAGACATTCTGGTTCCGCGTAACACCCTGCTCCATGAGCACTGGTGTGACCTGCTGGAAGAGAACTCTGTTGACTCAGTGAAAGTGCGCTCCGTCGTATCCTGTGACACCGACTTCGGTGTATGTGCGCACTGCTACGGTCGTGACCTGGCGCGTGGCCACATCATCAACAAAGGTGAAGCAATCGGCGTTATCGCAGCACAGTCCATCGGTGAGCCGGGTACCCAGCTGACGATGCGTACGTTCCACATCGGTGGTGCGGCATCTCGTGCGGCTGCTGAATCCAGCATTCAGGTGAAAAACAAAGGTAGCATCCGTCTGAGCAACGCGAAGTCGGTTGTTAACTCCAGCGGCAAGCTGGTGGTGACGTCACGTAACACCGAGCTGAAGCTGATCGACGAATTCGGTCGTACTAAAGAAAGCTATAAAGTGCCTTACGGTGCGGTAATGGCGAAGGGTGATGGTGAGCAGGTTGCCGGCGGTGAAACCGTTGCAAACTGGGATCCGCACACCATGCCGGTAATCACCGAAGTGAACGGTTACATCCGCTTCACCGACATGATCGACGGCCAGACCATTACCCGTCAGACCGACGAACTGACCGGTCTGTCTTCCCTGGTGGTTCTGGACTCTGCAGAACGTACTACCGGTGGTAAAGACCTGCGTCCGGCACTGAAAATCGTTGATGCCAACGGCGACGACGTTCTGATCCCGGGCACCGACATGCCGGCTCAGTACTTCCTGCCGGGTAAAGCGATTGTACAGCTGGAAGATGGCGTACAGATCGGTGCGGGTGATGCTCTGGCGCGTATTCCACAGGAATCCAGCGGTACCAAGGACATCACCGGTGGTCTGCCACGCGTTGCCGACCTGTTCGAAGCACGTCGTCCGAAAGAGCCGGCAATCCTGGCGGAAATCAGTGGTATCATTTCCTTCGGTAAAGAAACCAAAGGTAAACGCCGTCTGGTTATCACCCCGGTTGATGGCAGCGATCCGTACGAAGAGATGATTCCGAAATGGCGTCAGCTCAACGTGTTCGAAGGTGAGCGCGTAGAACGTGGTGACGTGGTTTCCGACGGTCCGGAAGCACCGCACGACATTCTGCGTCTGCGTGGTGTTCACGCGGTAACTCGTTACATCACCAACGAAGTGCAGGACGTTTACCGTCTGCAGGGCGTTAAGATTAACGATAAGCACATCGAAGTTATCGTGCGTCAGATGCTGCGTAAAGCAACCATCATGAACGCCGGCAGCTCCGAGTTCCTCGAAGGTGAGCAGGCTGAATACTCTCGCATCAAGATCGCTAACCGCGAACTGGAAGCGAACGGCAAGATTGGCGTTACCTATGCGCGCGATCTGCTGGGTATCACCAAAGCCTCTCTGGCAACCGAGTCCTTCATCTCCGCGGCATCGTTCCAGGAGACCACTCGTGTGCTTACCGAAGCAGCCGTTGCGGGCAAACGCGACGAACTGCGCGGCCTGAAAGAGAACGTTATCGTGGGTCGTCTGATCCCGGCTGGTACCGGTTATGCGTACCATCAGGATCGTATGCGTCGCCGTGCTGCGGGTGAACTCCCGGCTGCACCGCAGGTGAGCGCGGAAGAAGCTTCCGCAAGCCTGGCAGAACTGCTGAACGCAGGTCTGGGCGGCAACGACAACGAGTAATCGTGCTGCACCCTGATAAAAACCCGCTTCGGCGGGTTTTTTTTCGCCTGTAATTTTTCAAAAACGTCCTCGATCGCGTTTCAGGACGCCGCTGGTTCAGGCCTGCTGATAAAAGAAACCCATCTTTCATCAGAGGACATCACCATGTTTCGTATCGCCATTCTTATTCTCAGCGCAGCACTCGCTAGCGCCGCCGCCACGGCCGATACCGGCTTTCATCCGTTAACCCTCAGCGAACCGCCGACGCGTCCGCTGGAGGTGGTCGTCTGGTATCCCACAGAACAAACGGGCCCGTCGGAAGAGGTCGGCGGCAACATCGCTTTTGTCGGAACCCCGGTGCATCGCGATGCTGTACCGGCTTCGGGTCGCCATCCGGTGCTGCTGCTGTCGCACGGTTACGGCGGTAACTGGCGCAACCTTAACTGGCTGGCGCAGGCGATGGTCGGGCAGGGCTATATCGTGGCGGCGGTCGATCATCCCGGAACGACAACGCGCAACAAACAGCCCGTGCAGGCCCAGGCCTTATGGTCGCGCCCGCAGGACATGGTGCGGATGCTCGACGCGCTTATTGCTTCGCCGTTACTGGCAGACAGGATTGATGAAACCCGTATTGCGGCGGCGGGGCACTCGTTGGGGGGCTGGACGGTGATGAGTCTGGCGGGAGGGCAGTTTTCCACGGCGCGTTTTATCACGGATTGCAGACAGCACCCGGCCCTGGGCGGATGCAAACTTACTCACACGCTGGGTATCGATCGTCCGGAGGCGGCAGAGAGGCTCGCAGCAAGCCAGCATGACGCGCGTATCAAGGCGGTAATATCGCTGGATGTCGGACTGGCGCGTGGCTTCACCCCTCAGAGCCTGGCGGGTATTAACGTCCCGGTATTGATCATGAGCGCAGAGGCAGACAGTGACGATGTGCCCGCCGCGCTGGAGTCCGGCTATCTGACAGAGAACCTTCCCGCCGGGTTAACGCGAGCCGTCAGCGTAACCGGAGCCACGCACTTCAGCTTTATGCAGTTGTGCAAACCTGGCGCAGCAACATTAATAGAAGCCGAAGCGCCGGGTGAAGGCGTGGTATGCCGCGACGGAGGAGATATCAGTCGGGCAACGGTCCATCAGCGGCTGGTGGCGGAGACTGGCGCATTTCTGAATCAGGCGCTTCATTATCAGGCGCCGCGCGACGATACTCCCCTGGGCTCATCCCGGTAATGCGCATAAATTCGCGGTTGAAATTAGATTTGGTGTTAAATCCGGAATCGAGCATCACCGCCGTGACAGGAGAGGATGTCTGACGCAGTAACCGCTGCGCGTGTGCAATGCGAAAGCCGTTGATCCACTGGGAGACATTACAACCGCGGGTAGCGTTGACCGCCCGGGAGATATGGCGCGCGGGCGTAGCGGTTTTACGTGCCAGCGCATTCAGGGTGAGATCCGGATTCAGATAAAGTGCCTGGTCGGTAATCAGCGCTTCCAGTTGCGTGCAGCGCTGCGCTTCTTCAGGGGCAATCGCAGGCATCGTCGCCGTAGCCGGGGCTTCAGGCATAGCCTGTGGTGCGGCGTTTCGCGGCGGGAGTAAAATTCCGAGGCAAAGAAACGGCAACAACATACCCTGGGATATCACCACCAGCAACGCAGCATGCTCGCCGCGATACAGGCTGAAATCAACGGCGATAGCCATGTCCGTCAGCCCGGAGAAGCACAGGAAACCGCCCGCGATAAACGCCAGTCTGAATGTAGTCGGCACGTCGCTGAGGCGGCTTAAGACAAAGCGATCCTCACCGCGTTGGGCGGTACGCAGCAGGGCACCGCCGTAACCGATATAGAGCAGTATCAATACCGTGTCGGTAACAGCAGGTAAAAAAAGGTGAAGGATCAGGGCTGCCGCCGGCGGTGCCAGGGTGATGATGTGTCGCCAGCGAAGCGGGGTGTCGGTCAAACTGGCGAAGCAGCGCCAGGTGAGCGGCGGCAGACCAATAGCTGCCAGGGTTTGCATCTGCCGTAGCAGCGGAAGGTCGAAGGACCAGCGCAGCGCCGACATCAGGACCACCACTGCGCAACCGGCGAGAAACCAGAGCGCACCGGGATGACGACTGACGTGTGAAAGGTACACTTTCGCCAGCAGTAACAGCAAAATGGCGAGCGTGACAACCGGAACGGGAACAGAGGGCATGGATGACCTGCTTGATGGAGGACGCTACGGCGTAATGATGCAGTTGTGCCATAAAACGCGGTGAAAAACACCTCCCGGATCGGTGGGTTGCAAATACCGTAGAATGCGAGATAAAAAAATGCCCGGTGTTACCGGGCATTCCTGGCACCGCAGCGGGCGCTATTTCACCAGCGGCAGACGACGATAGAGTTCAATCATGTCGCCCGCGAGATCCTGAATCACCATCGCGTTCATCAGGTGATCCTGGGAGTGAACGGTAATCAGGTTCACCGGCAGTTTGCCGCTGCCTTCATCAAGGCCGATGAGCTGGGTCTGGATTTTATGGGCATGCTTCACATACTCATGCGACTCTTCCATCGCTTTTTCCGCGCCGTCGAAGTCGCCTTTGCGGGCAAGCTGTAACGCGGTGAGTGCCTGGCTGCGTGCGGACCCGGCGTTAACCAGCAGCTCCATAATGATCGATTCTAAATCTTCCATCTGTTACTCCATTAATTTCAGGGCTTTATCCAGCACCACATCGCCTTTCATCATGCCGTAATCCATCATGTCGATAACGGCCACGGTTTTACCCAGCGGATCGGCAATTGCCTGGAACTTCTGCTGTTCATATTTAACCTGCGGGCCGAGCAGCACGATATCCGCCGTATCGATAATGTCCTTAAACTCAGCAACCGGTACGGCTTTGATTGAGACCTCAACACCGCGCTTCTGCGCTGCGTCTTTCATGCGTTGTACCAGCATGCTGGTGGACATACCTGCAGCGCAGCATAAAACGATATTCTTCATAATCTGCTCTCTGATTCCGGGGGATAGCGGAAATATTTATCCCCGCTGGCAGGCAGCAACAACCGCTTTCGCCTGATTGTGTGTCTGCCATCACAAAAGAAACCGGCGCAGACGGAAACCGGTTACCTTTTTTGTGAAATGGTCTACTCAAGCCGCGTTTGCATCTGAATAAACAGGAATTTCAGGTGTCAGCACGGTGAAGGCGGGGCGGCAATTGGCAGGGAAAATACCGCCCCGGTCAGCACCGTAACGCTGACAACAGGGAGGTTAACGAAGGTTGCGCCGCATGCCGAGCGTCCGTTTCGCCGTTTGCGGCGCGCTATCCGTGATTTCTTCCGGTTTGCAGCATGGCATCAGGAAAGTTGCGAACCTCTTCCCAGAAAGTGGTCCCAGTCTTTCCACACCGGCTGTAATCCGGCCTCTACCAGCGCAGCGGCCACCTCTTCCGGACGGCGGCTGTCGTGGGTAGCGAACTGTTCCAGCTCCGGGTTGCCATCGGCATAGCCGCCGGGCTGGGTACGCGAAAAAGCGCTGACGGTATTAATCGCCAGCGGAATAACGCGATCGCGGAACCACGGCGATTCCCGGGTGGAGAGCGACAGCTCCACTTCCGGCATTAACAGCCTGAAGGCGCAGATGGTCTGCACCAGCTCGCGCTCATTCATCAGCGATGCCGGTTCCACGCCGCCCGCACAGGGACGCAGGCGCGGGAACGAGACCGAATAACGGCTCTGCCAGTAGTGCTGCTGCAGCCAGAGCAGGTGTTCGGCCAGCAGATAGCAGTCCACGCGCCAGCTGTCCGACAGGCCGATCAATGCCCCCAGTCCGATCTTATCGATCCCGGCCCGACCCAGACGATCCGGGGTTTCCAGCCGCCAGAAAAAGTCCTGCTTGTTGCCGCGCAGGTGGTGCCGGGCGTAGCAGCCTTCATTGTAGGTTTCCTGATAAACCAGCACGCCATCCAGCCCGAGGGTTTTCAGCTCGGCGTACTCCGCCTGCGCCAGCGGTTGCACTTCCATCTGCAGCGAAGAAAAACGGCTGCGGATGGCAGGCAGATGCTGGCGAAAGTAGTCCATGCCCACTTTGCTCTGATGCTCGCCGGTCACCAGCAGGATATGGTCGAACCCCAACGCCTGCAGGGCATCACACTCCCGGACAATCTCCGCCTCGTCCAGCGTCTTGCGGCGCAGGCGGTTGCTCATAGAAAAGCCACAGTAGGTGCAGTCGTTGGCGCACAGGTTGGAGAGATAGAGCGGGACGTAAAAGCTGACGGTATTGCCGAAGCGCTGGCGGGTAAGGCGCTGGGCCTGCTGAGCCAGTGCTTCGAGGTACGGCTGTGCGGCCGGTGAGAGCAGCGCCATCATATCGTCCCGACTACGCTTTGAGGCATTCAGCGCGCGCTCAACGTCAGCCCCGGTTTTGCTGTTGATGCGCAGCCGGATATCGTCCCAGTCGAACTGCTGCCAGTGCGAGGTAAACGTCTTCATCCGGCGGCCCCCAGAAAGTCGGTGAGCGGGCTGGAGGCGCTGGCTACCTGCTGTTGCGCGCCCGGCCCGGCCTGATGTGCCAGCGCGCCGGCTTCAACGGCAAGGCGGAACGCCTGCGCCATGCGTACCGGGTCGCTGGCAACGGCTATCGCCGTGTTTACCAGTACCGCGGCGGCCCCCATCTCCAGCGCCTCGGTGGCGTGGCTCGGCACACCGATACCGGCATCGACCACCACCGGCACCGTGGCCTGTTCAATAATGATCTCCAGCAGTGCGCGGGTCTGTAGCCCTTTATTGGAGCCAATCGGCGCACCGAGCGGCATCACCGCCGCGCAGCCGGCTTCCTCCAGCCGCTTGCACAGTACCGGGTCGGCACCGCAGTAGGGCAGCACCACGAACCCCTGCGCGACCAGCTTCTCTGCGGCACGCAGCGTTTCAATCGGGTCGGGCAGCAGGTAGCGGGCATCCGGGTGAATTTCGAGTTTGACCCAGTGCGTACCCAGCGCCTCGCGGGCCAGCTGCGCGGCGAACACCGCTTCCTCGGCGGTTTTCGCGCCGGAGGTATTCGGCAGCAGCGTGACGCCCGCCTCCAGCAGCGGGGCGAGAATCGCATCCCGGCGATCCCGCAGATCGACGCGCTTCATTGCCAGCGTCACCAGTTCGCTACCGGAGGCGCGGATCGCGTCCACCATCAATGAGGACGAAGCGAATTTACCGGTGCCGGTAAAGAGTCGCGAGGTAAAGGTTTTATCAGCAATGCGCAGCATGTCAGCCTCCGGCGATGACCTGAAAAAGCAGGAGGTGATCGCCCTCCTCAAGATGGTGTTCCTCCCAGCGCGAGCGCGGGAGGATCTGATGGTTCAGCGCCAGCGCCACGCCGGGCGTCAGCAGCTGCCGTTGCGAAAGAAACGCCGCGACGGTGAGCGGCATGTCGCACTCCTGTCGCTCGTCGTTAAGCAGAACGTGCATACGCGCCTCCACCACATACCGGGCAGCCCGGCGCGCGCGTCAGACTCAGTGTGCGCCACTGTCCACTGCGTCCATCAAACAGACGCAGCGTACTGGCATCGGTTGGCATACCGCTCAGCAGCTTCAGACCTTCCAGCGCCTGCGGTGTTCCCATCATGCCCACGACCGGGCCGGGCACACCGGCGGTGCGGCAGTTGCGCTCCGGCTCGGCGTCGTCAGGCCACAGGCAGCGGTAGCAGCCGTGCTGCCAGGGCGGCGTCAGGGTCATTATCTGGCCGCCGAAGCCGACGGCGCTGGCGCTAATCAGCGGCCTGTTCTGCGCCACGCAGGCGGCATTGATGGCCTGGCGCGACGCCATGTTATCGGTACAGTCCAGCACCACATCCGCCTGCGCTACCGCCTGTAGCAGAGCATCGCCCTGTAAACGCTGCGACAGAAGGCGCAGCGTGACGTGCGGGTTGATTGCGCTCAGCCGCCGTCCAGCTGCTTCGGCTTTCGGCTGGCCAACATCCGCACTGGCATAGAGCGTCTGCCGGTGCAGATTGCTGATGTGCACCTGGTCATCATCCACCAGCGTCAGGGTGCCAACGCCTGCGCCCGCAAGGTAGTGCGCGGCCGGCGAGCCAAGTCCGCCCAGCCCGATAATCAGCGCCCGGCCTCGCTGTAAGCGGCTCTGTCCTTCAACGGCAATGTCCTCCAGCAGGATCTGGCGGCTGTAGCGCATGAAATCGGCATCATTCATCGCCCACCCCCGCCAGTGCCAGCAGCGCCCGGGTCGCTGCCTGCCAGTCTGCGGCCTGCGTAATGGCGCTGACCACGGCAATGCTGCCCACGCCGGTCTCCAGCACCGCCGCGGCGCGTTCGAGGCTGATACCGCCGATGGCGACGGTGGGGTAATTGCCTACTCTTTTTACGTGCGCCGCCAGCTGGCTCAGCCCCTGCGGCGCAGAGGGCATCTGTTTGGTTTGGGTTGGAAACACGTGACCAAGAGCGATATAGGAGGGGCGTACCGCCAGCGCGACGTCAATCTCCATATCGTCATGGGTGGAAACGCCCAGCCGCAGTCCGGCAGCACGGATTGCGTCCAGATCGGCGCTGGCAAGATCCTCCTGACCGAGATGCACGCCGTAGGCCTGGTGCTTGATCGCCAGCCGCCAGTAATCGTTGATAAACAGCCGGGCGTGATAGCCTTTACCCAGCGCGATGGCCGCCTGCACATCTGCCTCAACCTCATGGTCCTGTTTGTCTTTGATGCGCAGCTGTAACGTGCGCACGCCCGCCGCCAGCAGGCGTTCAACCCAGAGCAGGCTGTCCACCACCGGGTAGAGACCGAGACGTTGCGGCACTACAGGGAACAGGGGGGTCAGCATCATGCTTCCTCCTGGCGCAGATAGATGTCGCCGCCTTTGGCGCGGAAGGTGTTCGCCATGTCGTTCAGGCCCGCTTCACGCTCCTGCTGCGCCGCATAGTCGCGGACTTCCTGAGTGATTTTCATCGAGCAGAATTTCGGGCCACACATGGAGCAGAAGTGCGCCACTTTGCCTGACTCCTGCGGCAGCGTTTCGTCGTGATAGGCCCGGGCGGTAAACGGGTCGAGCGCAAGGTTAAACTGATCCTCCCAGCGGAACTCGAAGCGCGCCTTCGACATGGCGTTATCGCGGATCTGCGCGCCCGGATGGCCCTTCGCCAGGTCAGCGGCGTGCGCGGCGATTTTGTAAGTAATCAGCCCCTGCTTCACGTCCTCTTTGTTCGGCAGGCCGAGGTGCTCTTTGGGCGTTACGTAGCAGAGCATCGCGCAGCCAAACCAGCCGATCATCGCGGCGCCGATGCCCGAGGTAAAGTGGTCGTAGCCCGGTGCAATGTCGGTGGTCAGCGGGCCGAGGGTATAGAACGGGGCTTCATGGCAGTGCTCCAGCTCCTCGGTCATGTTGCGGCGGATCATCTGCATCGGCACGTGCCCCGGGCCTTCAATCATCACCTGAACGTCATACTCCCAGGCGATTTTCGTCAGCTCGCCCAGCGTGTGCAGCTCGGCAAACTGCGCCTCGTCGTTGGCATCCTGAATTGAACCCGGACGCAGCCCGTCGCCGAGCGACAGCGATACGTCATAGGCGGCGCAAATTTCGCAGATCTCGCGGAAGTGGGTGTAGAGGAAGTTCTCCTGATGGTGCGACAGGCACCACTTCGCCATGATAGACCCACCGCGCGAGACAATCCCGGTGAGGCGTTTCGCGGTCATTGGCACATAGCGCAGCAGCACCCCGGCATGGATGGTGAAGTAGTCCACACCCTGTTCCGCCTGCTCCAGCAGAGTATCGCGGAACGACTCCCAGCTCAGGTTTTCCGCAATGCCGTTGACCTTCTCCAGCGCCTGATAGATCGGCACAGTGCCAATCGGCACCGGGCTGTTGCGCAGGATCCACTCCCGCGTTTCGTGGATGTTGCGCCCGGTAGAGAGATCCATCACCGTATCCGCGCCCCAGCGCGTGGACCACACCAGTTTCTCCACCTCTTCTTCAATAGAGGAGGTTACTGCGGAATTACCGATGTTGGCGTTCACTTTCACCAGGAAGTTGCGGCCAATGATCATCGGTTCCGATTCAGGGTGATTGATATTGGCGGGAATGATGGCGCGGCCGGCGGCAACTTCAGCGCGCACAAACTCGGGGGTGATGTTCTCCGGTAGCTGGGCGCCAAAGGCTTCTCCCGGATGCTGGTGGCGCAGCACTTCGCTGCGGATGCGCTCCCGGCCCATATTCTCGCGGATTGCGATGAACTCCATCTCCGGCGTGATGATGCCCTGGCGCGCGTAGTGCAGCTGGGTGACGCATTTGCCTGACCGGGCGCGGCGCGGCGTCAGCAGGCCGCTAAAACGCAGTTCATCCAGCCCGTCATCGGCGAGGCGCTCCCGGGTCCAGGCGGAGCTGCGGCTGGACAGCGCCTCGGTATCCTGGCGCGCTTCAATCCACGGGGCGCGCACTTTCTCCAGCCCGCGATGCACATCGATAGCGATTGCCGGGTCGCCGTAGGGGCCGGAGGTGTCGTACACCGGCACCGGCTCGTTGGCGTCATACTGCGGGTTGCTTTCACTGCCGCCGGTAAGGGTCGGGCTGAGCTGGATCTCGCGCATCGGCACGCGAATATCGGGCCGGGAGCCGGTGAGGTAGATACGGTGCGAATTGGGAAACGCGGTTCCCTCAAGGGTGCTGATAAAACGTTGGGCCTGCGCGCGGGTTTCGCGGCGGTTGGGTTTGACGGTCACAGACATAGCGCATTCCAGTAAATAATCGGGAAGTGGCTTGTCAGAACGACGGATGAAGCAAGAGGGAGACGCCGCGCAGAGGTGCGACGCCACAGCAGGTTGACTCTTGTTCCCTTCGCAGGTATTAGCCTGATCAGGTTCCGCGGATCCCGAATTAACGGTCTCAGCCCGTGCATACACACTGGGCACTCCGACAAGATGACCCTTCAGCGATGCTGCCGCAGGGCAGAATGCTTCAGGGAAAACCCCGCACGACGGCGGGGCTAAAATAAATTACGCGTTAACTGCCCGAAACTCAAGCCGGGCGCGCGAAGCTGGTTTCGTCGTTGGCGCTGTCGCGCAGGTCGTTATCAAATGCCAGCACGATCAGTTTATCTTCCAGCGCGAAGCGGGCAGCCAGCGCTTCGCCGATACCGGACAGCGCTTCCTGGAACTCCAGGCAGTTGTCGTGATCGATAGCATTTTCCAGATGGGTATCGTAATACGCCATGATTTCCTGCGTATTCGCTTCGAGTAAGGGGTAGAGTTGTGTGGCGGCAACCAGCGGGCTGGACCCTTCCATTTCGCTGATAAGGCGCTCGTAAATATTAAAGTGACCGGCTGACAGGTAATCAACCAGGTTGTGACAAAAATCATCCAGCGCCTGTTCGTCCAGCGCGATGTGCGTTTCCTTGCCAGGTTTAATGCCAACCACTTTGTAATAGTTTACCAGCAGGTGTTTGCGCACGTTGAGCCAGCGGTCGACGAGTTCGTTACTGCCTCCAACGCGTTCTGTCAGACTTTCCAGCTGATTTAGCATGATCGACTCCATGAGTTATAAGATTAAAAGCAGTACACCCAAAATATGTAAAAATAATGTGAACAACATGCCAGTGAAGCTAAGGTAGTGCAACAGGTTATGGAACATACAATAGACAAACACGATCACGGCTGGTGGATCGTCAGCCATGAACAAAAATTATGGCTGCCGAATGGCGATTTGCCCAATGGATACGCGGAAAAATTTTCGCTGACCGGTAAAAGCGCGATCAAAATCGGCGAATGGGAAAATGAGCCGGTGTGGCTGGTGCGTGAGGCCCGGCGGCAGGACATGGCGTCTGTGCGCCAGGTCATCGATAAGGATGTCGGTCTGTTCCAGCTTGCTGGCCGCGGCGTACAGCTCGCCGAATTCTATCGTTCACACAAGTACTGCGGCTACTGCGGCCACGAAATGCATCCCGGAAAAAGCGAGTGGGCGATGCTGTGTGGGCACTGCCACGAGCGCTACTATCCGCAAATTGCCCCGTGCATCATTGTTGCCATCCGCCACGAGGATAAGATCCTGCTGGCTCAGCACAACCGCCACCGCAACGGCATCTATACCGTGCTGGCCGGCTTTGTTGAAGTGGGCGAGACGCTGGAGCAGGCGGTCGCGCGTGAAGTGATGGAAGAGAGCAATATCCGGGTGAAGAACCTGCGTTACGTCACTTCCCAGCCGTGGCCGTTCCCGCAGTCGTTAATGACGGCTTACATGGCGGAATACGACAGCGGCGAGCTGAAAATCGACCCCAAAGAGCTGTTAGATGCCGGCTGGTATCGCTATGACCAGCTGCCGCTGCTGCCCCCGCCGGGCACCGTGGCGCGCCGCTTGATCGAAGATACTGTTGCTTTGTGCCGGGCTGAGTACGAATGACGTGGTAAACTAACGGCCACGCTTTTTAAGGAATGCTGAAATGACCGAACTGAAGAACGATCGTTACCTGCGCGCCCTGCTGCGCCAGCCGGTAGATGTCACGCCCGTATGGATGATGCGCCAGGCGGGCCGCTATCTGCCGGAATATAAGGCAACCCGCGCGCAGGCGGGCGATTTTATGTCGCTGTGCAAAAACGCCGAGCTGGCATGCGAAGTGACGCTCCAGCCACTGCGCCGTTACCCGCTCGATGCGGCGATCCTCTTCTCGGACATTCTCACCGTGCCGGACGCGATGGGCCTCGGCCTGTACTTTGAAACCGGCGAAGGCCCGCGCTTCACCTCGCCCATCAAGAACAAAGCCGACGTCGACAGGCTGCCCATTCCTGACCCGGAGCAGGAGCTGGGCTACGTGATGAACGCGGTGCGTACCATTCGCCGCGAACTCAAAGGCGAGGTGCCGCTGATTGGCTTCACTGGCAGCCCGTGGACGCTGGCCACGTACATGGTGGAAGGCGGCAGCAGCAAAGCCTTTACCCTGATCAAAAAGATGATGTACGCCGAGTCACAGACGCTGCACGCGCTGCTCGACAAGCTGGCGAAGAGCGTCACGCTGTACCTGAATGCCCAGATCCGCGCCGGTGCGCAGTCGGTAATGATCTTCGATACCTGGGGCGGCGTGCTCACCGGGCGCGACTATCAGCAGTTCTCGCTCTACTACATGCATAAAATCATCGACGGTCTGCTACGTGAAAACGACGGCAAACGCGTGCCGGTGACGCTGTTCACCAAAGGCGGCGGGCAGTGGCTGGAAGCGATGGCTGACACCGGTTGTGACGCGCTGGGCCTCGACTGGACCACCGATATCGCCGATGCGCGTCGTCGCGTGGGGCATAAAGTTGCGCTGCAGGGAAATATGGACCCATCAATGCTTTACGCGCAGCCGGCCCGTATAGAAGAAGAGGTAGCGACTATACTGGAAGGTTTCGGACAGGGTGAAGGCCACGTCTTCAATCTGGGGCACGGCATTCACCAGGATGTGCCGCCTGAACACGCAGGCGCGTTTGTGGAGGCGGTACACCGGCTGTCCGTACCGTATCACAACTAAGGAGCACGTATGGATCTCGCGGCACTTCGCACACAACAACTCGAACTGGCTTCCCGCATTGTCCGGGAAGATGACCTGATCACCACCACGCCGTCGATTATTGCGGGTGCGGACGTCGGGTTTGAGCAGGGTGGAGAAGTGACGCGGGCAGCCATTGTGCTGCTGAGCTACCCTTCGCTTGAGCTTATCGAGTATCAGGTGGCGCGCATTGCCACCACTATGCCGTACATCCCCGGTTTTCTGTCGTTTCGTGAATATCCTGCGCTGCTCGCGGCGTGGGATATGCTGTCGCAGAAGCCAGAGCTGCTGTTCGTTGATGGCCACGGGATCTCCCATCCGCGCCGCCTTGGCGTTGCCAGCCACTTCGGTATGCTGGTGGATGTCCCGACCATTGGGGTGGCGAAAAAGCGCCTGTGCGGTAAGTTTGAACCGCTCTCTGATGAACCGGGTGCGGTGGCGCCGCTGATGGATAAAGGCGAGCAGCTGGCCTGGGTCTGGCGCAGCAAGCAGCGTTGTAATCCGCTGTTCGTCTCGACCGGGCATCGGGTCAGCATTGATACCGCGCTGGCGTGGGTGCAGCGCTGCACCAAAGGCTATCGGCTGCCTGAGCCGACCCGCTGGGCAGATGCCGTCGCCTCGGGGCGTCCGGCGTTTCGACGTTGGCAGGAAATCCCCCGATAGTTGCGGTACACTGCCGCACATTACCGGTTCATGAGACGCCACTATGCTACAAAATCCCATTCATCTGCGCCTTGCGAAGCTTGAAGCCTGGCAGCACACCACCTTTATGGCTTCGCTGTGCGAGCGGATGTATCCCAACTACGCGATGTTCTGCCAGCAGACGGGCTTCGGCGATGCTGCGCTGTACCGCCGCGTGCTCGATCTGATCTGGGAAACGCTGACGGTGAAAGACGCGAAAATCAACTTCGACAGCCAGCTTGAGAAGCTCGAAGAAGCGATCCCGTCCGCTGACGACTACGACATTTACGGCGTCTATCCGGCCATCGACGCCTGCGTGGCGCTCAGCGAGCTGGTGCATTCACGCTTAAGCGGCGAGACGCTGGAGCATGCGATAGAGGTCAGCAAAACTTCGATCACCACCGTGGCGATGCTCGAAATGACTCAAGCCGGGCGGGAAATGACCGATGATGAACTGAAGCTTAACCCTGCGGTTGAGCAGGAATGGGACATTCAGTGGGAAATTCACCGTCTGCTGGCGGATTGCGAAGAACGCGATATTGAGCTGATAAAAGGCCTGCGCGCAGACCTGCGTGAGGCGGGCGAGAGTAATATCGGTATAAATTTGCAGCAATGAGTCAATAAAACGTGACTTACCACCTGTTTTGTCACACTCGAAGGCTTCCATTGTGACCCCCGTCTGGTCTACATTTGTGGGGCGAATAAAAGTGGCTATCGGTGCGTGTATGCAGGAGAGTGCTAATCAGGCATTTCCGTCGCACTCGATGCTTAGCAAGCGATAAACACATTGTAAGGATAACTTATGAACAAGACTCAACTGATTGATGTAATTGCGGACAAGGCTGACCTGTCTAAAGCGCAAGCGAAAGCTGCTCTGGAATCCACTCTGGCTGCAATTACTGAGTCTCTGAAAGAAGGCGATGCTGTACAACTGGTTGGTTTCGGTACCTTCAAAGTGAACCACCGCGCTGAGCGTACTGGCCGCAACCCGCAGACCGGTAAAGAAATCAAAATCGCCGCAGCTAACGTGCCGGCATTTGTTTCTGGTAAAGCACTGAAAGACGCTGTTAAGTAAGACACCGTGGCAGTGAAAAGTTTTAACGAAGGGGCGATAGCGCCCCTTTTGTTTGCCTGTCGTTCAGGACTGGTGCTGGCGGCTGCTGTCCTGCTGGCCGCCTGTAGCCACGACAACACGCCGCCGCCGTTCACCGCCAGCGGCTACGTGGCCGATGACGGCGCGGTGCGGCTGTGGCGTAAAGATGCCGGTGACGGCGCGATTCGCCTGCTTTCGGTATTCGGCCCGTGGCGCAGCGGCGCTACCGTGACCCGCGAGTATCGCTGGCAGGGCGACAATCTCAGCCTGATTGAACTCAACACTTACAGCACCCCGCCGGAACATGTCCGCATTCGTTTTGACGATCGCGGCGAGCTGAGCTTTATGCAGCGCGAACGCGACGGGCAAAAGCAGCAGCTGTCCAACGATGAGATTGCGCTTTACCGCTATCACGCCGATCGCATCCGGGCGACCAGCGATGCGCTGCGTACCGGCCGCGTCGTGCTGCGCCAGGGGCGCTGGAACGCGGATCGCACCATCACCACCTGTGAAGGCAAAACCGAAACCCCGGAGCTGGACGAGCTGGCGCTGCGGCGCATCAATGACAGGCAGCAGCATTCGTCGTTGGCGGTGAGCGTGGCGTGGCTGGAGGCACCGGAAGGGGCGCAGCTGTTGCTGGTGGCCAACAGCGACTTCTGTCACTGGCAGCCAAACGCGGAAGCGTTCTAGCGTTCTGAAGGTGAAAAACGCCCCCTTCGGATGAAGAGGGCGGTAAGCGATTACTTCTGCTGTTCGCGGGCGATGGCGCGGTAGCCGATATCACGGCGGCAGAAGCTGCCGTCCCAGTGGATATCCGTCATCAGCGCATAGGCGCGCTGCTGCGCTTCGGCCACGGTGTCGCCCAGCGCGGTGACGCACAGCACGCGTCCGCCGCTGGTCAGCACGCGGTCGTCTGCAGAAAGCGTCGTCCCGGCGTGGAACACTTTGCCATGTTCAACGGCTTCCAGCGGCAGACCGTGGATCTGATCCCCGGTGCGGTAATCTGCCGGATAACCGCCCGCGGCCAGTACCACGCCCAGCGAAGCGCGCGCATCCCACTCTGAGGTTTTCTCATTCAGTTTGCCTTCGCAGGCAGCCAGACAAAGATCCACCAGATCCGACTTCATGCGCAGCATGATCGGCTGGGTTTCCGGATCCCCGAAGCGGCAGTTGAATTCGATCACTTTCGGGTTGCCCTGCTTGTCGATCATCAGGCCCGCATACAGGAAACCGGTATAGGTGTTGCCTTCCTGCGCCATGCCGCGCACGGTCGGCCCGATGATACGCTCCATGGTGCGCTGGTGGACTACATCGGTAACCACCGGGGCGGGGGAGTATGCCCCCATGCCGCCGGTGTTCGGGCCGGTATCGCCGTCGCCGACGCGCTTGTGATCCTGGCTGGTGGCCATCGGCAGGATATGCTCGCCATCCACCATGACGATAAAGCTCGCCTCTTCGCCGTCGAGGAACTCTTCCACTACGATACGATGGCCCGCATCGCCAAAGGCGTTACCGGCCAGCATGTCATTGATAGCAGCCTCTGCCTCTTCCAGCGTCATCGCGACAATCACGCCTTTGCCTGCGGCCAGCCCGTCGGCTTTGATGACGATCGGCGCGCCTTTCTCACGTACATAGCTGAGCGCCGGTTCTACCTCAGTAAAGTTCTGGTATTCCGCCGTCGGGATGTTGTGACGCGCCAGGAAATCTTTGGTAAAGGCTTTAGAACCTTCCAGCTGGGCGGCACCCTGAGTTGGGCCGAAGATGGTCAGACCCGCTTCACGGAAGGCATCCACCACGCCAATCACCAGCGGGGCTTCCGGGCCAACAATCGTCAGGCCGATGTTTTCAGTTTGCGCGAAGTGCAGCAGCGCCGGAATGTCGGTGGCGCTGATGGCGACGTTCTGCAGGGTCGGCTCCAGCGCCGTGCCTGCATTGCCCGGTGCCACGAAGACGGTTTCAACATCCGGGGACTGGGCCGCTTTCCACGCCAGGGCGTGCTCGCGCCCGCCATTACCAATCACTAATACTTTCATTGTCTGCTCCGGGAATTAATGGCGGAAGTGGCGCATGTCGGTGAAGATCATCGCGATGCCGTGTTCATCGGCGGCGGCAATCACTTCATCATCGCGAATCGAACCGCCCGGCTGGATCACGCAGGTGATACCTACCGCCGCAGCGGCGTCGATGCCATCGCGGAACGGGAAGAAGGCGTCAGAGGCCATTGCAGAGCCTTTCACTTCCAGGCCTTCATCACCTGCTTTAATACCCGCGATTTTTGCTGAATAGACGCGGCTCATCTGGCCTGCGCCTATTCCGATGGTCATGTTCTCTTTGGCGTAGACAATGGCGTTGGATTTCACGAACTTCGCCACTTTCCAGCAGAACAGCGCATCGCGCAGCTCCTGCTCGCTCGGCTGGCGTCTGGTGACGACGCGCAGATCGGCTTTGCTCACCATGCCGAGATCGCGATCCTGAACCAGCAGGCCACCGTTGACGCGTTTGAAGTCCAGGCCCGGCACGCGTTCTGCCCACTGACCGCAAACCAGCACGCGCACGTTCTGTTTCGCTGCGGTGATTTTCAGCGCTTCTTCTGATGCGGACGGCGCGATAATCACTTCGACAAACTGGCGGGAGATGATCGCCTGCGCGGTCTCAGCATCCAGCTCGCGGTTAAAGGCGATGATGCCACCGAACGCCGAGGTCGGGTCGGTTTTGTAAGCGCGGTCATACGCGTCGAGAACAGAGGTGCTGACAGCCACGCCGCACGGGTTGGCGTGCTTGACGATAACGCAGGCCGGCTCGCTGAACTCTTTCACGCACTCAAGCGCCGCGTCGGTATCGGCGATGTTGTTATAGGACAGCGCCTTACCCTGAACCTGCTGTGCAGTCGCAACGGACGCTTCGCGGATCTCTTCTTCTATATAGAAAGCGGCGTGCTGGTGGCTGTTCTCACCGTAGCGCATATCCTGCTTCTTGATGAAGTTCAGATTCAGCGTGCGCGGGAAGCGGCCGGAAGGCTGGGCGGTGTCGCCATGATAGGCCGGCACCAGGCTGCCGAAGTAGTTAGCAATCATGCTGTCGTAGGCGGCAGTGTGTTCAAACGCTTTAATGGCGAGATCGAAACGGGTATCAAGCGTCAGGGAGCCGCTGTTGGCGTCCAGCTCATTGATGATGGCGCTGTAGTCACTGCTCTTGACTACGATGGCCACGTCTTTGTGGTTCTTCGCCGCGGAGCGCACCATGGTTGGGCCGCCGATATCGATATTCTCTACCGCGTCTTCCAGTGAGCAACCATCGCGGGCTACGGTCTGCGCGAACGGATACAGGTTCACAACCACCATGTCGATAGGGGAGATGGCGTGCTGCGCCATAATCTCATCATCCTGCCCGCGACGACCAAGAATGCCGCCGTGCACTTTTGGATGCAGGGTTTTCACGCGTCCATCCATCATTTCCGGGAAGCCGGTGTAGTCAGAGACTTCGGTGACCGGCAGGCCAGCGTCAGCCAGCAGGCGCGCAGTACCGCCGGTAGAGAGCAGTTCCACGCCGCGCTGGGAAAGCGCCTGAGCGAATTCGACGATACCGGCTTTGTCAGACACGCTGAGCAGCGCGCGGCGTACAGGACGAGGTTGTTGCATAGTAAAAATCCCCTGGATTGGATCGATCGCCCTCATTATTCACACCGACTCGCCGGTTAACGCGTTATCGCTTCTTATATAGAGCATAAGTCGGAATAAACGGCGTAACTCGCCTGCCAGCATGAATGATTCGGGTTTCGTAGAGCGTTAGCTGAATGCGAAAGTAATAATTTCACCTCAGAACTCAGCTAACACCCCAGTCGGGGCATCCGTTTCATGGCGCAGCATTGTAACGAAAACGTTTGCGCAACGCTCGCGAATTTTTGAGCTTTGACAGGATTGTGGATAAGTCTGTGCGTAAAAGGGTATAAGGCGGGGTTTTGCTGGGGAATGCAGCAGTCAGTCATTTTTATGTCATTTTCCTGTTGCGGCGTTAAGAGAACTCCCTATAATGCGCCTCCATCGACACGGCGCTAACGAATCACTTCGCAGCGTCGGGTCTGAAGAGAAAAGCTCAAATAGAGCTTGACTCTGAAAGAGGAAGGCGTAATATACGCCACCTCGCGACAGCAGGCTGTAAGCCGCGTCGCAACTGCTCTTTAACAATTTATCAGACAATCTGTGTGGGCACTCGGGGCACTGATATCTTTCACGTCGCAAGACGAAAAAGCATTATCAAGTCTCAAGAGTGAACACGTAATTCATTACGAAGTTTAATTCTTTGAGCATCAAACTTTAAATTGAAGAGTTTGATCATGGCTCAGATTGAACGCTGGCGGCAGGCCTAACACATGCAA
>NZ_JMSQ01000011.1 GCF_000696575.1 Siccibacter colletis
AAAAAAACTAATAGGTAACCTATTGTTTCCTGTTTGTTAATTGCTGTTAACAATTGAACTCTGACGCCATGTCCAAGCGATTACCACCACTGAATGCATTACGTGTTTTTGATGCCGCCGCCCGCCACCTCAGTTTCACCAAAGCGGCCGAAGAACTTTTCGTCACGCAGGCCGCAGTAAGCCACCAGATTAAGTCATTAGAGGACTTTTTAGGGATAAAGCTGTTCCGGCGCCGCAACCGTTCACTGCTGCTCACCGAAGAGGGGCAAAGCTATTTCCAGGACATCAAAGAGATTTTTTCCCAGCTAAATGAGGCAACGCGCAAGCTGCAGGCAAGGAGCGCGCGCGGTGCCTTGACGGTCAGTTTGTTACCAAGTTTTGCCATTCACTGGCTGGTGCCACGTCTCTCAAGCTTTAACTCAGCTTATCCGGGAATCGACGTTCGTATCCAGGCGGTAGACCGGGAAGAGGACAAGCTGGCCGACGATGTCGACGTGGCGATTTTTTACGGTCGCGGCAACTGGCCGGGGCTGCGCGTGGAGAAACTTTACGCA
Organism: Siccibacter colletis; assembly: GCF_000696575.1. Classification (GTDB taxonomy): domain Bacteria; phylum Pseudomonadota; class Gammaproteobacteria; order Enterobacterales; family Enterobacteriaceae; genus Siccibacter; species Siccibacter colletis. The sequence continues at coordinate 555 of NZ_JMSQ01000011.1, forward strand.
GAATATCTGCTGCCGGTGTGCTCGCCGCTGCTGCTTACCGGCGACAAACCGCTGAAAACGCCGCAGGACCTCGAAAAGCACACGTTATTGCATGACGCTTCGCGCCGCGACTGGCAAACTTATACCCGCCAGTTGGGTCTTACTCATATCAACGTCCAGCAGGGGCCGATCTTCAGCCATAGCGCGATGGTACTGCAGGCTGCCATCCACGGTCAGGGGATTGCGCTGGCGAATAACGTGATGGCGCAGACGGAAATAGAGGCCGGGCGTCTGGTCTGCCCGTTTAACGATGTGCTGGTGAGTAAAAATGCCTTTTATCTGGTTTGTCATGACAGCCAGGCAGAACTGGGTAAAATAGCGGCCTTCCGCCAATGGATCCTGGCGAAAGCGGCCAGTGAACAAGAAAAATTTCGCTTTCGCTACGAGCAATAACAGATTCGCGTGCGCTGCACGCCTTACTTTAGGGTTATAACCACCATGACCAGCCGTTTCATGCTGATTTTCGCCGCGGTGAGTGGCTTTATTTTTGTTGCCCTGGGCGCGTTTGGCGCGCACGTGCTGAGCAAGACGCTCGGCGTTGTCGAGATGGGATGGATTCAGACCGGGCTTGAGTACCAGGCATTCCACACGCTGGCAATTTTTGGTCTGGCGGTGGCTATGCAGCGCCGGATCAGTATCTGGTTTTACTGGAGCAGCGTATTTATGGCGCTGGGTACCGTGCTGTTCAGCGGCAGCCTTTACTGCCTCGCGCTGTCGCATCTGCGTCTGTGGGCCTTCGTGACGCCGGTTGGCGGCGTCAGCTTCCTTGCCGGTTGGGTGTTGATGTTAATCGGCGCGCTGCGTCTTAAGCGTAAAGGCTCTGTGAATGAATAAAGTTATTTTGTACTGCCGCCAGGGATTTGAAAAAGAGTGTGCGGCAGAGATCACTGATAAAGCCGCCCGGCTTGAGGTGTATGGTTTTGCCCGCGTGAAGGATAACTCCGGCTACGTGGTGTTTGAATGCTACCAGCCTGACGATGCGGAAAAACTGGGGCGCGATCTGCCGTTCAGCTCGCTGATCTTTGCTCGCCAGATGTTTATTGCCGGTGAACTGCTTACCGATCTGCCGCCGGAAGACCGTATTTCTCCCATCGTCGGCATGCTGCAGGGCGTGGTGGAGAAGGGCGGCGATCTGCGGGTTGAGGTTGCGGACACCAACGAAAGCAAAGAGCTGATGAAGTTCTGCCGCAAGTTCACCGTCCCGCTGCGTGCCGCACTGCGCGAGGCGAAGGTGCTGACTAACTATGAAACCCCGAAGCGTCCGGTGGTGCACGTGTTCTTTATCGCGCCGGGCTGCTGCTATACCGGCTACTCGCTGAGCACCAACAATTCGCCGTTTTATATGGGTATTCCGCGTCTGCGCTTCCCGTCCGATGCGCCAAGCCGTTCTACGCTTAAGCTGGAAGAGGCGTTTCACGTGTTTATTCCGGCCGACGAGTGGGATGAGCGTCTGGCCAACGGCATGCACGCCGTGGACCTGGGTGCCTGTCCGGGCGGCTGGACCTATCAGCTGGTGAAACGCAACATGTGGGTCGCATCAGTAGACAACGGCCCGATGGCCCAGAGCCTGATGGATACCGGGCAGGTGACCTGGCTGCGTGAAGATGGTTTCCGCTATCGTCCGACGCGCAGCAACATCTCCTGGATGGTGTGCGATATGGTGGAGAAGCCGGCCAAGGTTACGGCGCTGATGGCGCAGTGGCTGGTGAACGGCTGGTGCCGCGAAACCATTTTTAACCTCAAGCTGCCCATGAAAAAGCGCTACGAAGAGGTGTCGCAAAACCTTGCCTCGCTGCGGGAACAGCTTGAATCCCAGGGCATTGCAGCCCAGATTCAGGCGCGCCAGCTCTATCACGATCGCGAAGAAGTGACGGTGCACGTGCGCCGCATGTGGGCCGCCGTCGGCGGTCGTCGCGACGAGCGATAAGCTTTCTCCTCTCACGCGCACCCACTTTTACGGTCGGGTGCGCGTCGCACATCCTCTACCGCTAAACTCTGCCCGCGGGTATGGCTTTCCCTTCAGGCGTGCCGGGCTAACCGCAGCTGCTGCAGATTCCCGTCGAGCTGTAAATCCGTTCTCAGACGCGCCACTTCGCGGCAGGTGAAAGCGCTGTCGCGGTGCGCTTCCAGCTTTTTACGCCACTTCTCCGGAACGTCATCCAGCCGGGCATACAGGTTTTCCAGCGTGCCGAATTCCGTAATCAACTGCGTGGCGCTTTTCGGGCCGATACCCGCTACGCCGCCAATTTTGCTACTGCTGATCCCCGCCAGCCCCCAGAAATCAGGTAGCTGTTGAGGAGCGACGCCGAATTCTGCGGCGATAAAGGGCACATCGAGCCAGCGTTTCTGGAAATAGTCGCGGATGCGAATGGTCGGAGACAGCAGCTGACAGTAGCCTTTATCAGTGGAAACGATCGTCGCTTCGTGACCGGCCCCGGCGATTTTTACCGCCAGCGTCGCTGCCAGGTCGTCGGCTTCATTCCCCTCCGAATGCCAGCAGGCGACGCCGCGGGCGATGAACGCCTCGCGCAGGCGCGGCATCTCAGCCACCAGATCGTCCGGCATCGGCGTGCGACCGGCCTTGTAATCGGCAAGCAGCTGATGCCGCCAGCCGCTGCTGCGGGCGTCGTCGTCAAATACCGCCACCGCGTGGGTCGGATTACTTTGTACCAGCAGCTGTTCCAGCGCGCTCAGACAGCCGTCGCGGCACGGGGAACCCTGCACGGCATGGATACGGCGGATCAGGTTTAAGGCATCAACAATTAATAAATGTACGGACACAGCGGGCGCTTCCTGCATAACAGAGTGGCGTAAGTGTGGCATTTTACGGCCCGGTCAGGCCAGGGGGGAAGTGTAAAACGGGAAAGCGGCGCGCAAATTCCTCTGCCCGTGGCGGGCAGAGGAAGCCGGACATCAGTCGCAGGCGACGATTTTCAGCGCCAGGCCGCCGCGGGAGGTTTCGCGGTACTTGGCGTTCATGTCTTTGCCGGTTTCGTACATGGTTTCAATGACTTTATCGAGGCAGACGCGCGGATCGCTGGTGCGGCGCATCGCCATGCGGGCGGCGTTTACCGCTTTCACGGCGGCAATCGCGTTACGCTCGATGCACGGTACCTGAACCTGGCCGGCGACCGGGTCGCAGGTCAGCCCAAGGTTGTGCTCCATACCGATTTCCGCGGCGATAAACACCTGCGCCGGGCTGGCACCGAGCAGCTCGGCAAGCCCTGCGGCTGCCATAGAGCAGGCCACCCCCACTTCGCCCTGACAGCCTACTTCAGCGCCAGAGATCGAAGCGTTCATCTTATAGAGCGACCCAATGGCGCTGGCAACCAGCATGTAGCGTGCCAGAGAGTTAGCGTTCACTTCGCGGATAAACTTGTTGTAGTACGCCAGCACCGCCGGAACAATGCCGCAGGCACCGTTGGTTGGCGCGGTTACCACGCGTCCGCCCGCTGCGTTCTCTTCGTTAACCGCCAGCGCAAAGACGTTGATCCAGTCCACTACGCTCATCGGATCGACGTTGGTTTTATCCTGGCTCACCAGCATGCGGCGCAGCGCGGCCGCACGGCGCGGAACGCGCAGCTTGCCGGGCAACACGCCCTCAGTGGTGGTGCCGCGTTCAATCCCGCCGTGCATGACCGCCCAGACGCTGGCGAAGTGTGCATCCAGCTCCTGCTGGGTATGCAGTGCCAGCTCGTTTTTCATCATCAGGCCGGAGAGCGACAGGCCGGTATCGTTGCAGTGTTTCTGCAGGTCTGCCGCGTTTTTGTAGGGATAAGGCACCGCTACGTCGCTGTCGCTGCTCTGCCCGAAATGCGCTTCATCAACGATAAATCCGCCGCCGATGGAGTAATACGTCTGGCTGTAGATGACCTGCTCGCCAGCCAGGGCAGTAATGCGCATGCCGTTCTCGTGCAGCGAGAGGTTATCGGCATGGAACACCATGCACTGGTCTACCGGGAACTCCACTTCATGCTGCCCCTGGGCCAGCATCAGACGTGAGTGGGTGTTCACATCCTGGATAAAGCCCGGGATGGCGTCGATATCGACCGTATCCGGCAGGTTGCCGGCGAGGCCCATAATAATGGCGATATCGGTGTGGTGGCCCTTGCCGGTCAGCGACAGCGAGCCGTACACATCGACCACGACGCGGGTCGTGTTGAGCAGCAAACCCTGAGCAACCAGATCGTCCACGAACTGTTTACCCGCCTTCATCGGCCCGACGGTATGCGAGCTGGAAGGGCCAATGCCGATTTTGAAAATATCAAATACGCTAATCATGATGCGTCCATGACGAGAAAAGAAGGATGGAAGAAGCGCCGCCGGGCGGCGGCGCTAAAGACTTAGCTGAAGAGGGAGTAGAAGATCGCAGAGATTGCGATAAGGCCCATGATGACTACGAACAGGTTGCTGATGTGGCCGCTGTACTTGCGCATCGCCGGAACTTTAGCAATAGCATACATCGGCATCAGGAACAGGATCATCGCAATGATCGGGCCGCCCAGGGTTTCAATCATCCCCAGAATGCTCGGGTTCAGCGTCGCCACAATCCAGGTGGTGACCAGCATGAACGCAGCAGTAATGCGGTTCAGCTTGTTAACTTCAATGGTTTTACCTTTACCGCGCAGAGACTTAATCACCATGCCGTTGAAGCCTTCACGCGCACCCAGATAATGGCCGAGGAAGGATTTGGTAATGGCGATAATCGCGATAATCGGTGCCATCCAGGCAATGATCGGCGCGTTAAAGTGGTTTGCCAGGTAGGAGAGAATCGAGATGTTCTGCTCTTTGGCGGCAGCCAGATCGGCAGGCGTCAGGCTCAGCACGCAGCTGAACACGAAGAACATCACGGTCAGCACCATCATAATGTGGGCAAACGCCAGAATTTTAGAGCACTTCTTCTCAGCATCCACGCCGTACTCTTCACGCTTCGCGACGGCGAAAGAGGAGATGATCGGGGAGTGGTTGAAGGAGAACACCATCACCGGGATTGCCAGCCACAGGGTCATCCACAGGCCGTTACCGGTGGTGCTTGCGCTGCTGAATGAGAGGGTATCCAGCGCGGCACCGCTCCATTGCGGGATCAGGTAGCAGGCCAGTAGCATCAGGGCGGCAACAAACGGGAACACCAGCACGCTCATCGCTTTTACGATCATCTGCTCACCGAAACGCACGATGGTCATCATACCGATAATCAGGATCAGCGAGAGCAGGGCACGCGGCGGGGACACCAGGCCCAGCTGGTGGGTAATGAAGCTGTCCACGGTATTGGTGATCGCCACGCTGTAGACCAGCAGGATCGGGTAAATCGCAAAGAAATAGAGCAGGGTGATGATTTTACCTGCGCCAACACCGAAATGTTCTTCTACTACTTCGGTGATGTCTTCGCCCGGGTTTTTACCGGACAGCACAAAGCGGGTCAGGCCGCGGTGGGCGAAATAGGTCATCGGGAAGGCAAGAATTGCCATGATGATCAGCGGGATCATGCCGCCAACGCCGGCGTTGATAGGCAGGAACAGCACGCCTGCGCCGATGGCGGTCCCGTAGAGGCCCAACATCCACATCGTGTCGGTCTTGCGCCATCCGCTTTTCGACTCGACGGAAGCAACCGTGCTGGTTTGAGTGGTTTCCATTTTTTCTCCTGGAGGAAGTAAATTGCCGATTTAATAGCCAAATATGGTGAAATATGTTCAGTCTTTAATATGAAATAGTGTTTCGGGTCGTATTTTTATAATTTTCACCCGTAATTGTTGGCGGGCGGAAAGATACATATAAGTTATCAATCTATCAGTGATCCCGATCTCAATTGCAATAATCCGCTCTCTGCGCGTCCGTTTTTAGATCAATCGACCGCAGGTCGTGAATTCTTCAACATTATATTGGCGCGAAGGCTATCACCAATGGCGAAAGCAATAAACGCTGCGGCAGGCAGATTCAGATATTTATCTTTATTCATGGGATTAAGCAGCATATTCAGTCAGTATAAAATCAACTTACTGAATAATTATGGCGAGACTCAGCGCGGAAAAGGCGTCGAAAGATAAGTTTTGCGTATGGATAAAAAGCGGACGACAGGGCGTCGTCCGCGAGCGGGATCAGGTACAAATTTCGTAGCAGGGGATATAAGCCGTGCCGGGAAGTTTCATGCGGTGCTGCGCGACAAAACCCTGGAGCAGGTCATCCATGCGCAGCATCATCTGCCGATCGCCGTGGATTTTATACGGACCCCAGGTTTCAATCGCTTTGATACCCACCTCTTTCACGTTGCCGGCAACAATGCCTGAGAACGCGCGACGCAGGTCGGCCGCCAGCTGTTCCGCCGGGCGATCGGGGTAGAGATTGAGATTCGCCATATTTTCGTGGGTCGGCACAAACGGCACCTGCAGGTCCGGCGCGATGCGGATCGACCAGTTGAAGCCGTAAGCATCGCCGGTTTCGCGACGGTTCTCTTTTACCAGCGGCATCGCTTTTTTCATCTGACGCGCCACCTCAGCGGCATCATCAATAATGATGGTGTAGTAGCGACGCGCCTGCTCCCCGAGCGTGCTGACGATGAACTCATCCAGTACGCGGAAATAATCAGCGCTCTCGCGCGGGCCGGTGAGGATCAGCGGCAGCACCTGATTATCGTTGTGCGGGTTCATCAGAATACCGAGCAGGTAGAGCAGCTCTTCTGCGGTGCCAACGCCGCCGGGGAAAATAATAATGCCGTGGGCGATACGCACGAAGGCTTCCAGACGTTTTTCAATGTCCGGCATGATAATCAGCTCGTTGACCAGCGGGTTTGGCGGCTCGGCCGCGATAATCGACGGCTCGGTCATGCCGATGAAACGGCCCTCTTTATAGCGCTGCTGCGCGTGGCCCACGGCGGCACCTTTCATCGGCGCTTCCATCGCGCCAGGCCCGCAGCCGGTGCAGATGTTCAGCTCGCGCAGCCCAAGCTGGGTGCCGACGCGGCGCGCATAGAGGTACTCTTTCTCGTTAATCGAGTGTCCGCCCCAGCATACCACCATGCTCGGCGCTTCGCCGACGTGCAGCGCCCGGGCGTTGCGCAGGATCGAGAACACCAGGTTGGTGATGTGGGTGGAATCTTCAAGGTTGAGGTGCTGGAAGCGGCCCGCGCTGCTGATTTGTCCGTTGACGAACAAAATATCGCGCAGTACCGCGAACAGATTAGCTTGCAGCGAGCGAATCAGACGCCCGTCAACGAAGGCGTCTTCCGGTGGGTTAATCAGCTCAAGCTTGACGCCGCGTTCGCGACGCAGCACGTTGATATCGAAATTTTCGAAGCGCGACAGCAGCTCTTTGCTGTTGTCGGTCAGGCTACCAGAATTAAGTACGGCGAGGGAACAGTTACGAAAAAGCTGGTACAGATCGCTGCTGGCGGTGCGCTTCAGCATGTCCACTTCCAGCTGCGACAGCATATCCATTGAGCCAAGCGGGCTAATATGTGTAATCAAGCTATCTCCTTATGGGGCGATGAAGGCCGCGCCCTGGAGTTACAATAGCCCTGCTCACTTCACTTTAACAACTCGCCATACACAATATTTGCGGCGATTACTGACGCACCAGTCGTCCGATAGCCGGCGTGTAGGGTACGTTGCTGCGCCACGGATTGATATCCAGCCCGCCGCGACGGGTATAGCGCGCATAAACGCTTAATGCTTCCGGCTGGCAGAAGCGCTGAACGTCGTTAAAAATGCGCTCGACGCACTGCTCGTGGAACTCGTTGTGATGGCGGAACGACACCAGATAACGCAGCAGCTTCTCACGGTTGATTTTCGCGCCGCGATAGCGGATCTGCACCGAGCCCCAGTCCGGCTGATTGGTGATCAGACAGTTGGATTTCAGCAGATGGCTGACCAGCGTCTCCTCAACCACCTCGTCGCCCGCAGCGCCCTGCAGGTAATCCGCGTTGAACGCGTAGTTGTCGATAGCGATATCCTGATCATCAATGCACTCGCCCTCAAAGCGCGCCACCGGCTGCCCTTCGATATCGGACAAACGGAACAGCGCAACGTTTACATCACCCTGCGCACAGGCGCTGAGGTCGCGTTGCAGCGTGGCTTTTACGTCGTCCCACGAGGCGAAGCGCGTCTGGTTAAAGCTGTTGAGATAGAGCTTGAAGCTTTTCGATTCCACCAGATTAACGCTGTCGGCATTCAGCTCGACCTGGCCGACGGCAACCTGCGGCAGACCGCGCGCGTTAAGCCAGGAGAGCTCATACAGCGTCCAGATATCGCCGCCGTGAAACGGCAGGGCATCGTCAAGCAGGCCCAGCGGCAGACGATTCATACTGCGCGGCACCGGTTGCAGCAGCGTGGCATCGTAAACGTCGCGGTAGTCGGTTGTTTTGCCGAGCGTCAGGCCTTGCAGCGCCTGATGATTTTCATAAGAGGACATGTGTCACCGTAATAAAGCAGGTAGTATATGGCGTTCGCACTAGTGTACCAGACGATGAGGATGAACGGCGTGGAGAGTGAAGTACAACAGGCACTGCGGGAGTTTACCGGGCGTTATTCTGATGCCTTTCGGGAAAAACACGGCACCCTGCCTGCCAGTGAAGCCCTGTACGGCGTGCCGTCGCCCTGTATCGTCACCAACCTGCAGGAAAGCGTTTTATGGCAACCCGCGCCCTTTAACGGCGAACCGCGGTTAAACGGGGTTGAAAAAGCCCTCGATATTTTGCTACAACCCACAGTTCACGCGTTTTATACCACGCAGTTCGCCGGTGATATGCCCGCGCGGTTTGATGGTATGGCGCTGACGCTGCTGCAGGTCTGGAGCGAAGACGATCTGGTTCGCCTGCAGGAAAACCAGATCGGTCATCTGGTCACGCAGAAGCGCCGCAAGCTGAGTCCGACGCTGTTCATCGCCACGCTGGAGGAGGAAACGGAGGTTATTTCCGTCTGTAATCTTACCGGTGAAGTGCTGCACGAGAAGCTCGGCGCTAAGCAGCGCACCCGTCTTTCGCCCTCGCTGGCGCTGTTCCTTTCAAGTCTCACGCCTGATGTGTAGTCCAGTTTGCTCACGGGTTTGTGAGAGATCTCTTACAAGCCTTGTGAGAGATCGATGCTTTGTAAGAAAAGGATGAAGAAGCGATAAGGAATTTTATTCTTACATTTCAATAAATTAATGTAATTCCCCTCTCTTTCAAACGAAACGTGACCCCCGGATTTATCCTAAGGTGGCTTGTAAGCCTGGCCGTAATCAAGGATTCTATACCTCGCCAACAGGACGTTGAGCAAATGTAGCGAACATCAGGATGATGACGCTGCGTTAAGCAGGACACACCAGAAGGTGCAGCAGGGAAGAGCTTCGGGATTGAAGCAGAGGATAACGCAGGACGGCGTAAGGGACACCTCCAGGAAGGAGATTGGGAGCCGAGAGGAGTTTCGGCGGGTCAGGATGACCAGGGATGATGTGTCAGGGGGGTGACACACATTAAATGTCAGGATGATATGCGCAGGATGCGGTACAAGGATTGTCGGTCAGGAGACCACAGGAAAAGTTTTCATGGATGAGCAGGGAGCAACCATGTAGCCGGACTGCTGCAAAACGAAACCGGGAGCACTGCTAAAGCAGTGCTCCCTTTTTTATGTTTTTTTCCCGCCAGCACGCTCGTGCTATTCTTCGCGTCTGTTTTTTAGAACGTTCAGGTCATCATGGAACACCATAACCGTATACGCCGCCAGCTGATGCGGATTGAAGAGGTATTGCGCGCGCACCAGCAGTGGCAGCCCGTCGCGCCAGACGCCTCCGCTTTTGAAAGTACCCAGCCCTTCTTCATGGACACCCTGACGCCGCACCAGTGGCTGCAGTGGGTGTTGCTGCCGCGTATGCACGCGCTGCTTGATGGCGGCCATCCGTTACCGAACGCCTTCGCCGTCGCGCCGTACTATGAAATGGCGCTGGAAGCGGCGCATGCTGGCCGCGATGAACTGCTGGTGGTCCTGCTGGATCTCGACAAGCTGTTTGCCGGTGACGACGCGTGACCATTGAAATCCTCTACCAGGACGAGTGGCTAATTGCCGTCAACAAGCCCTCCGGCTGGCTGGTACACCGCAGCTGGCTGGATCGCGATGAAAAAGTAGTGGTGATGCAGACAGTGCGTGACCAGATTGGTCAGCACGTCTTTACCGTCCATCGTCTCGATCGGCCAACCTCCGGAGTACTGCTGATGGGGCTATCGAGCGACGTCGGTCGTCTGCTGTCGCAGCAGTTCGAGCAGCATCAGATTCAGAAGCGCTATCACGCTGTGGTGCGCGGCTGGCTTGAGGGCGACGCGGTGCTTGATTATCCGCTGGTGGAGGAGCTGGATAAGATCGCCGATAAGTTTTCCCGCGCCGATAAAGATCCTCAGCCGGCGGTGACTCACTACAAAGGGCTGGCAACCACAGAGATGCCCGTCGCCACCGGGCGCTATCCCACCACGCGCTACAGCCTGGTGGAGCTGGAGCCGCAAACCGGGCGCAAGCACCAGCTGCGTCGCCATATGTCCCACCTGCGCCATCCGATGATTGGCGACTCAAAGCACGGCGATCTGCGCCAGAACCGCGCCGCGGCAGAGCACTTCGGCTGTAACCGTCTGATGCTGCACGCCAGCCGCCTGACGCTCACCCACCCGGTGACCGGCGAGCCGCTGGTGATTAACGCCGGGCTGGACCGCATCTGGATGGACGCCCTGTCACACTTTGGCTGGATTGGGCATCTCCCTGAAATCGAAAGGGTTGAGTTTCCCGAAGCCAGCGGTCAGGATGACGGCACGCAGGTTGATTAATCAGGAGTCACTCATGGCAGAAGTAGGCATTTTTGTCGGCACCATGTACGGAAACGCGCTGCTGGTCGCTGAAGAAGCGCAGGCAATTTTAAGCGAGCAGGGCCACCAGGCGCGGGTATTCGAAGATCCGACGCTTGCCGACTGGGAAGGGTATCGCCAGAAAATCGCGCTGGTGGTCACCTCCACCACCGGTCAGGGCGAACTGCCTTCCAGCATCGTGCCGCTGTATGAAGATATTCATGCGCGCATTGGTCATCAGCCCGAACTGCGCTACGGCGTGATTGGTCTCGGCGACAGTTCCTATACCCACTTCAACGGCGGTGCGAAAAAGTTTGATACGCTGCTGCAGGAGCAGGGCGCGACCCGTCTCGGCGAGCCGCTGTTTATCGATGCAGCGGACCATCCCGAGCCGGAAACCGTGGCGAATCCGTGGGTTGAACGCTGGGCCGCGCTACTGAGCTAACGCCTTTTATGGCTTATGCCCGCTCCGCCCGGAGCGGGTAAACATCCGCGTCAAGCGACGCCCGTCACACGTTTTGCCCTTCATACTTCCATACCGCCATTTTTCCGCACCTGTTTCATTTTTCGTGAACTACTCCCCATCGCTTTGGGCTTATGCAAGAAATCCCCCCGGCATGGGCATGCAATGTTGTGTGGCTGCACGGTGAGAGGGTGAATCCCCCTTCATATACTTTTCGAGCCGGTTACAAAAAACGCAGGGTTTCAGAGCGTCCTCTGAGCAAACTGCAACAACACCCACACCTCATTCTGATTACCCTACAGGTTGTGCTGTTCAGAATGAATGTAGCGACAAAGCTATAATTCAGGAGTGCAACAATGAATACAGTAAGCCAGGCGGCGCAGATGGCGGAGAAACGCACTAACGCCCGCTATTGGATTGTGGTGATGCTGTTTATCGTCACCTCATTTAACTATGGCGACCGCGCCACGCTCTCCATTGCCGGGTCGGAAATGGCGCGCGAGATTGGCCTTGACCCCATCGGGATGGGCTACGTCTTTTCTGCGTTTTCATGGGCCTATGTTATCGGCCAGATCCCGGGCGGCTGGCTGCTTGACCGCTTTGGCTCAAAACGCGTCTACTTCTGGTCCATCTTCATCTGGTCACTCTTCACCCTGTTGCAGGGCTTCGTCGATGTCTTTAACGGCTTCGGCATTATCGTCGCACTCTTCACCCTGCGCTTCCTGGTAGGTCTGGCAGAAGCCCCTTCCTTCCCCGGTAACAGCCGTATTGTGGCGGCCTGGTTCCCGGCCCAGGAGAGGGGAACCGCGGTGGCCATCTTCAACTCGGCGCAGTACTTCGCCACGGTTATCTTTGCCCCGATCATGGGCTGGCTGACCCACGCGGTGGGCTGGCACTACGTGTTCTTCTTCATGGGCGGCCTCGGGATCATCATCAGCTTTATCTGGCTGAAAGTGATCCATGAACCGAACAACCATCCAGGCGTGAATAAAGCGGAGCTGGAGTACATGGAGCAGGGCGGGGCGCTGATCAATATGGATCAGAAGAACGACCACAAAGTGCAGGTGCCGATGCGCGAAAAATGGGGGCAGATCAAACAGCTGCTGGCCTCGCGCATGATGATCGGCGTCTATATCGGTCAGTACTGCATCAACGCCCTGACCTACTTCTTCATCACCTGGTTCCCGGTATATCTGGTGCAGGCGCGCGGCATGTCGATTCTGGAGGCGGGGCTTATCGCCTCGGTGCCGGCGGTGTGTGGCTTTATCGGCGGCGTGCTCGGCGGAGTGATCTCCGACTGGCTGATGCGGCGCACCGGCTCCCTCAATATCGCCCGTAAAACGCCAATTGTGCTGGGCATGCTGCTTTCCACCACAATGGTGATCTGTAACTACGTGGACACCGAATGGCTGGTGGTTGGCTTTATGGCGCTCGCCTTTTTCGGCAAAGGCATCGGTGCGCTGGGCTGGGCGGTGATGGCAGATACCGCACCGAAAGAGATCAGCGGCCTGAGCGGCGGCCTGTTTAACATGTTCGGTAACGTCTCGGGGATCGTCACCCCTATCGCTATCGGGTACATCGTCGGTGTTTCCGGCTCCTTTAACGGTGCGCTGATTTACGTCGGTATTCACGCCCTGGTGGCGGTCCTCAGCTACCTGGTGCTGGTGGGCGACATCAAGCGTATTGAGCTGAAACCAGTACAGAGTGGGGTGAAACAATGAGTACTCAGGCAAGCCCGCGCGTGACGGACATGAAAGTGATCCCCGTGGCCGGGCAGGACAGCATGCTGCTTAACATCAGCGGGGCGCATAATGCCTGGTTTACGCGCAATATCGTGGTGCTGACCGACAGCGCCGGTAATACCGGGGTCGGTGAAGCGCCGGGCGGGGAAGTGATCTACCAGACGCTGGTGGACGCCATTCCGCAGGTGGTTGGGCAGGAGATTGCCCGCCTGAACCGCGTGGTGCAGCAGGTGCACAAAGGCAACCAGTCGGCGGATTTCGACACCTTTGGTAAAGGTGCCTGGACCTTTGAGCTGAAGGTGAATGCGGTGGCGGCGCTGGAAGCCGCGCTGCTCGACCTGCTCGGCAAAGCGCTCAACGTGCCGGTGTGTGAGCTGCTCGGGCCGGGCAAACAGCGCGACGCGGTAACCGTGCTGGGCTACTTGTTCTACCTGGGAGATCGGCGCAAAACCGATCTGCCTTATCTGGAGCAGGGCAAGGGCGATCACCCCTGGTATCACCTGCGCCATCAGGAGGCGCTGAGCGCAGAGTCCGTGGTGCGTCTGGCGGAGGCGGCACAGGATCGCTACGGCTTTAAAGACTTCAAGCTCAAAGGTGGCGTATTGCCGGGCGAGCAGGAGATTGAAACCGCAAAAGCGCTGAAACAGCGCTTTCCGAATGCGCGCATCACCGTGGACCCCAACGGGGCCTGGCTGCTGGATGAAGCCATTGCGCTGTGCAAAGGGCTGGGTGATGTACTGACCTATGCCGAAGATCCCTGCGGCGCGGAGCAGGGCTACTCGGGGCGCGAGGTGATGGCGGAGTTCCGCCGTGCAACCGGGCTGCCGGTTGCCACCAACATGATCGCCACCAACTGGCGCGAAATGGGCCATGCGGTGATGCTCAATGCAGTGGATATTCCGCTGGCCGACCCGCACTTCTGGACGCTCTCCGGCGCGGTGCGCGTGGCCCAGCTGTGCGATGACTGGGGGCTGACCTGGGGCTGTCACTCCAATAACCACTTTGATATTTCGCTCGCCATGTTTACCCACGTCGGCGCGGCGGCACCGGGCAACCCCACCGCCATCGATACCCACTGGATCTGGCAGGAGGGCGAAGCACGCCTCACCCGCGAACCGCTGGAGATCAAGGGCGGCACCATTCGCGTGCCGGATGCCCCAGGCCTCGGCGTCGAGCTGGACTGGCAGCAAATTGAACGCGCCCACGCGGCGTATAAACAGCTTCCGGGCGGGGCGCGCAACGACGCCGGTCCGATGCAATATCTGGTACCTGGCTGGACATTCGATCGCAAACGTCCGGCCTTTGGTCGCTAACTTCGCTGTGAAAAAGGAAACTACCATGAGTACATATCAGGGCACGCCTGTGGTCACCAGCATGCAGGTTATTCCGGTCGCCGGTTACGACAGCATGCTGATGAACCTGAGCGGGGCGCACGCGCCGTTCTTCACCCGTAACATCGTGATTATTACCGATAACGCCGGCCATACCGGCGTGGGTGAAATCCCCGGCGGCGAAAAGATCCGTCAGACGCTGGAGGATGCTGCCGCGCTGGTGGTGGGGAAAACGCTGGGTGAATATAAAAACGTACTGACGGCAGTACGCGCGGCCTTCGCCGACCGTGACGCAGGCGGACGTGGATTACAGACCTTCGATCTGCGCACCACCATTCATGTGGTCACCGGCATTGAAGCCGCGATGCTCGATCTGCTCGGCCAGCACCTGGGCGTGAACGTCGCTTCCCTGCTGGGCGACGGGCAACAGCGCAGCGAAGTGGAGATGCTTGGCTACCTGTTCTTCATTGGCGATCGCACCCGCACGCCGCTGCCGTACCAGAGCCAGCCTGACGAGCGCTGCGACTGGTATCGGATTCGCCATGACGAGGCGATGACCCCGGATGCCGTGGTGCGCCTGGCGGAAGCGGCTTATGAGAAGTATGGCTTCAACGACTTTAAACTGAAGGGCGGCGTGCTGGCTGGCGCTGAAGAAGCGGAGGCGGTAACCGCACTGGCGAAGCGCTTCCCGCAGGCGCGTGTTACCCTCGATCCGAACGGAGCCTGGTCGCTTAACGAAGCGATTTCGCTTGGCAAGCAGCTGCGTGGCGTCCTCGCTTATGCAGAAGATCCGTGTGGGGCAGAACAGGGCTATTCGGGCCGCGAAGTGATGGCGGAGTTCCGCCGCGCGACCGGGCTGCCGACCGCCACTAACATGATCGCCACCGACTGGCGTCAGATGGGCCATACCCTGTCGCTGCAGTCCGTTGACATCCCGCTGGCAGACCCGCACTTCTGGACCATGCAGGGCTCGGTGCGCGTGGCGCAGATGTGCCATGACTTCGGCCTGACCTGGGGTTCACACTCTAACAACCACTTTGATATTTCGCTGGCGATGTTCACCCACGTTGCGGCAGCCGCGCCGGGGACGATCACCGCCATCGACACCCACTGGATCTGGCAGGAGGGCAACCAGCGTCTGACGAAGCAACCGTTTGAGATCAAAGGCGGGATGGTACAGGTGCCGACTACGCCGGGACTGGGGGTTGAGCTGGATATGGACCAGGTGATGAAAGCCCACGAGCTGTACCAGAAGCATGGTCTCGGCGCGCGCGACGACGCACTGTCTATGCAATACCTGATCCCCGACTGGACCTTCGATAACAAGCGCCCCTGCATGGTGCGCTAACGTCTGAGTAATATCGCAGGGCGGGCACGCGTCGCGCACCCGCCTTTTTATCCGACACTTATTTTAATTATCAGCACCCGTAGGGCGGGTAAGCGTAGCGCACCCGCCTTTTTTATCACCGCGTTATTCTGTATTCCGCAATATCGCCTGCGCCTCGCGGGTCACGTTATCCATCTCATCAAGCAGCTCCAGCAGCTCTGGCTCCAGATCCTCCGGTGCCACGCCGGTACGCAGCTGCTGCTCGATGAAATGGCAGATCTGCTTCAGGCGCGGCACCCCGCTGTAGCCGCAGCTGCCGTGCAGTTTGTGCACGATATCCACCAGCGGCTCGGTCGCGTTGCCATCCAGCTGCGTCTCAATGCGCTCGCGCACTTCCGGCAGGAAATCAACCAGCATCCCCAGCATGTCGCGCGCCAGGGTTGGCTTATTCGCGGACTGACGCAGCGCCAGCGCCCAGTCGAAGCTGCACGCTTTCTCCTGCGGCACAGGGGCAGGCGGCACCACGGCCGCCGGCGGGTTGATCAGATTACCCGGCTGATAGCGCAGCAGCAGGCTGCGCAACTTGTCTTCTTCAATCGGCTTCGCCAGATAGTCATTCATCCCGGCATTGAGCAGCTTCTCTTTCTGCCCGGCCATCGCGTGGGCGGTCACCGCAATCATCGGGGTGTGGGCATGATGCGGTAGCTTGCGAATCAGCTCGCAGGCGCGAATGCCGTCCATACCCGGCATCTGAATATCCATCAGGATCAGATCGAAAAGCCTGGTGCGCGCGTTATCCAGCGCCTGCGGGCCGCTTTCACACAGCACCACCTGCTCAACGTGATCCTCCAGCAGCGCGCCGATAAGTTTCAGGTTGGCGGGATTATCATCCACCGCCATGACGGTCATCGGCAGCTGCTGCTTATCCGCGCTCTCAAGGGGCGAGGCAATACGTTTGCGGCAGTGATCGATCAGCAGCGGCATCAGGCGCGTGGAGGTGATGGGTTTCAGCAGACAGCCGGCTGCACCGCCGTGCTTAAGATCCTCGGCGTTTACCTGCATGTGACAGGGCAGCGCCAGCAGCAGGCAGTCGGTCATGGCTGCCGCTTTTTTGAAGCGCTCTTTTTGCAGCCCCATCTCTTCGCGCTGCGTCACTGGCACGGCCATCAGCAGCATGTCGTAATGCTCATCCGCTAACCCGGAGAAGGTCGGGCTGAAAATCACCTTCAGCGGCGTCGCCGCGAGCATATCCAGCGTGCTTTGCGCCGCTGCAACGTTTGACTCAACGTAGGCGATACGCTTCCCCTCAAGGCAATCTTTAGCGTGCCCGTCGATAATCACGTTCGGATTGAGATCGAGGTTGATGTTGAACCAGAAGGTGGAGCCGCGATTCGGCTGGCTGTGGAAGGAGACGTCGCCGCCCATTTCGTTCACCAGCTTCTGGGTGATCACCAGCCCCAGCCCGGTACCGCCGTGACGGCGCGAAATACTGGCATCTGCCTGGCGAAACGCCTGGAACAGCCGGGACTGATCGCGCTCGGGAATGCCGATACCGGTGTCGCGGATCTGCACCTCCAGCTGCACTTTGTTATTGCTGATGGAGCGCTGCTCTACCAGCACATCAATGTTGCCGCTTTCGGTAAACTTAATGGCGTTCCCTACCAGGTTGGTGATGATCTGCTGCAGGCGCAACGGATCGCCAATCACGTTGTCCGGCACATCGTTTTTGATGTTCAGCGTCAGCTCAAGTCCCTTGTCGTGGGCCGAATGCGCCAGCAGCGTGACAACTTCATCCAGCGAGCCGCGCAGCGGGAACGGAATGCTTTCCAGGATCAGCTTGCCCGCTTCCAGCTTCGAGAAGTCCAGCACGTCATTGATGATGGCCAGCAGGTTATTCGCCGAGCGCTCGATGGTCAGCAGGTAATCGCGCTGGGTCGGATTGAGATCGGTTTTCAGCATCAGGCGGGTAAAGCCGATCACGCCGTTGAGCGGGGTGCGCAGCTCGTGCGACATATTGGCCAGGAATTCAGATTTAATGCGCGCCGCTTCCTGGGCTTTCTTCTTCGCCAGATCCAGCTCGACGTTCTGGATCTCCATCTGCTCCAGGGTTTCCCGCAAATCGGAGGTGGACTGGTCGATATTGTGCTGCATCTCCTCGTGATAGGCGGCAAGCGACATCGCCATTGAGTTGATGCCGTTTTTCAGCATGTCCAGCTCGCCGAGTACGAAGCCCTCCACCCGGCTGTCAAGCTGCCCGCGGCGGATACGGTCAACGGTATTCACCATATTACGAATAGGGCCAATGACGTCGCGCATCAGCCGCCAGGCGAAGCCGAGCGCCACTGCGATGCAGAACAGCATCATCATTGACGAGGTAAATATCTCTTTATACTGCTGCAGGCGTACCGACTTAAGATCGAGCTCCAGCGCCACGTAACCGAGGGTGTTGTTATTGATTTTGGCCGCGGTTATCGCCGATTCATCGGGGGAATAGCGTTCGGAGATGATAGGCGTGTGCAGGATCAGCCGATCGCCGGCGCGCGTTACCGTTAACTGTTGGGGGATATCCTGGCCCGGCGGCAGACGCAGCTCGGCGGGGTTCAGGTGAAAATTTGAGGTGACGAAAAGGTTATTCTGGCTGTCATAGACGGAGATTGCCCGCACGATATCGGAGTGCCGACGGTGCAGCACGCTAATCAACTGGCGGATCGATTCACGATTCTGCAGATTCATACCGTATTCGCTCGACACCGCCAGCGGCTCGATGATGCTGGCCCCTGCGTCCTCCAGCTGCTGCTGAAGGTCGTTATAGCGGTGCACCACAAAGAAAATACTCAGCATCAACCCGATCAGGACCGTGGGCGCCAGTATTAAAATCATCATGCGTGCCCGAAGGCTGTAGTTGGTCATGGGGTTCCGTTATGGGACAATCAGCAACATTCAGATTATTTAAGACATTAACGCAATGGCGCAATTTTATTCAGCAAAACGTCGCAATACTACGCGCGATATCATTACGGTCACCGCAGACGATCTCGACCCGTTTGGCCAGGGCGTGGCTCGTCATCAGGGTAAAGCGCTGTTTATTGCCGGGCTGCTGCCCGGGGAAACGGCTGAGGTGACCCTGACCGAGGAAAAGCGTCAGTTTGCTCATGCACGCGTCAAAAAGCGTCTTACCCACAGCCCCGAGCGCGTCACACCGGCATGCCCGCACTTCAACGTGTGCGGCGGCTGCCAGCAGCAGCACGTCAGCGAGACGCTTCAGCAGTCCAGTAAAGCGCGGGCGCTTGCCCGCATGATGCACCAGCCGGTTGATGAGATTATTTCAGGCCCGACATGGGGTTACCGACGCCGGGCGCGGCTCGGGTTGAATTTTGCGCCACGTAAGCAAAGTTTACAAATGGGTTTTCGCATGGCGGGATCGAACGATCTGGTGGATGTGCATCACTGCCCCATTCTGGCGCCCCGTCTTGAAGCACTGCTTCCGGCGCTGCGTGACTGCCTGAGCGATTTACACGCGGTACGGCGACTCGGCCATGTTGAACTTGTGCTGGCGGATAATGGTCCACTCATCGTGTTACGTCATCTGGCCCCGCTGAGCGAGGCCGATCGCGAAAAACTGGAACGCTTTTCGCATTCCGAACAGCTTTCCCTGTTTCTGGCCGCGGAAAGCGACAAAATAGCCCAGCTTAACGGCGATGCTCCCTGGTATGAATCAGACGGACTACGCTTATCCTTCAGCCCGCGCGATTTTATCCAGGTCAACGACGCGGTGAATCAGCAGATGGTGGCCCGGGCCATCGACTGGCTGGCGGTGAACGCGCAGGATCGCGTGCTGGATCTGTTCTGCGGCATGGGCAACTTTACCCTGCCGCTCGCCCGGCGCGCGCAGGAAGTGGTCGGCGTCGAAGGCGTGGCTGCGCTGGTGGAGAAAGGCCGTGAGAATGCAGCCCGGAATGGGCTGCAGAATGTGACCTTCTGGCACGAAAATCTGGAAGAGGACGTCACGCGCCAGCCGTGGGCGGCAGCAGGATTCAACAAAGTGTTGCTGGACCCGGCCCGTGCCGGCGCGCCTGGCGTTATGCAGCATATTTTACGTCTGGCTCCGGAAAAAGTGGTGTATGTCTCGTGTAACCCAACGACCCTCGCCCGGGACAGCGACGCGCTGCGGGCGGGGGGATACCAGATTACGCGGCTGGCGATGCTGGACATGTTCCCGCACACTGGGCATCTTGAGTCGATGGCGTTATTCGAAAAAGCGTAACGGCATGGTCGGTACGCCGGTGAGACAGCAGGAAAGGGGCGGATGCGTGATTCCGCCTTGTGGTTGAGGTTTGCCGATGCGGGTAAACCTGTAGTCCCGAAAGGAGAGGACAATGGTTGCGGTAAGAAGTGCACATCTGAGTCAGGCAGGCGAATTCGATCATGAAAAATGGATCGCAACGCTCGGTATTTCAAGCCCGCAGACGTGCGAATACTTAGCCGAAACCTGGGTCTATTGTGAACAGCAAACCCAGGGGCATCAGCACGCTGAATTGCTGCTCTGGCGCGGCGTAGAAATGGTTGAGATCCTGTCCATGCTCAGTATGGACTGCGACACGCTGCGTGCTGCTCTGCTCTTCCCGCTGGCCGATGCCGCTGTGGTAACCGAAGACGAGCTGGTGGAACGGGTCGGCAAGGAAGTGGTCAGCCTGATCCACGGCGTGCGCGACATGGACGCGATCCGCCAGCTTAAAGCCACCCACACCGATGCCGTTTCCTCGGATCAGGTGGATAACGTCCGCCGTATGCTGCTGGCGATGGTGGATGATTTCCGCTGCGTGGTCATTAAACTTGCCGAGCGAATTGCCCACCTGCGCGAAGTGAAAGACGCGCCGGAAGATGAGCGCGTGCTGGCGGCAAAAGAGTGCACCAACATCTATGCGCCGCTGGCGAACCGTCTTGGCATCGGCCAGCTCAAATGGGAGCTGGAGGACTACTGCTTCCGTTATCTTCACCCTGCTGAATACAAGCGCATTGCGAAGCTGCTGCACGAGCGGCGCATCGATCGCGAACACTATATTGATGAGTTTGTCGGCCAGCTGCGCCGCACCATCAAAGAAGAGGGCGTGAAGGCCGAAGTGTACGGCCGCCCGAAGCACATCTACAGCATTTGGCGCAAAATGCAGAAGAAGCATCTGGCCTTCGATGAGCTGTTTGACGTGCGCGCGGTGCGTATCGTTGCCGAGCGTCTGCAGGACTGTTACGCGGCGCTGGGCATCGTCCACACGCTGTTCCGCCACCTGCCAGACGAGTTCGACGATTACGTCGCGAACCCGAAGCCGAACGGCTATCAGTCCATTCATACCGTGGTGCTGGGGCCGGACGGCAAAACCGTTGAGATTCAGATCCGTACTAAACAGATGCACGAAGACGCCGAGCTGGGCGTCGCCGCACACTGGAAGTATAAAGAGGGCGCGCAGCGTAGCGGCAGCACCGGACATGAAGATCGCATCGCCTGGCTGCGTAAGCTGATCGCCTGGCAGGAAGAGATGTCCGACTCCGGCGAAATGCTCGATGAAGTGCGCAGCCAGGTGTTCGACGACCGGGTTTACGTGTTTACCCCGAAAGGGGATGTGGTGGATCTTCCCGCCGGCTCCACGCCGCTCGACTTTGCCTATCACATTCACAGCGATGTGGGGCACCGCTGCATTGGCGCTAAAATCGGCGGGCGCATCGTGCCCTTTACCTATCAGCTGCAGATGGGCGATCAGATCGAAATCATCACCCAGAAACAGCCTAACCCGAGCCGCGACTGGCTTAACCCGAACCTCGGTTATGTCACGACCAGCCGCGGGCGCTCAAAGATCCACGCCTGGTTCCGTAAGCAGGATCGCGATAAGAACATCATCGCCGGACGGCAGATCCTTGACGACGAGCTGGCGCACCTCGGCATCAGCCTGAAGGAAGCGGAAAAACATCTGCTGCCGCGTTACAACTTCAATGAAATTGATGAGCTGCTGGCGGCCATCGGCGGGGGCGATATTCGTCTCAACCAGATGGTGAATTTCCTGCAGTCGCAGTTCAACAAGCCGAGCGCTGCCGAGCAGGACGCCGCAGCGCTGCGTCAGCTGAAGCAAAAAACCTACGCGCCGCAGGGGCGCAGCAAGGATAACGGTCGCGTGGTGGTGGAGGGCGTCGGGAACCTGATGCACCACATTGCGCGCTGCTGCCAGCCGATACCTGGCGACGACATCGTCGGCTTTATCACCCAGGGGCGCGGTATCTCCATTCACCGCGCCGACTGCGACCAGCTGGTTGATCTGCAGTCCCACGCGCCGGAGCGTATCGTTGATGCCGTGTGGGGCGAAAGCTACTCCGCTGGCTATTCGCTGGTGGTGCGCGTGACCGCCAACGACCGCAGCGGCCTGCTGCGCGACATCACCACCATTCTGGCTAATGAAAAGGTTAACGTGCTCGGCGTCACCAGCCGCTCCGACACGCGCCAGCAGCTCGCGACTATCGATATGGACATTGAGATCTATAACCAGCAGGTGCTGGGCCGGGTCCTGGGTAAACTCAATCAGGTACCGGATGTGATCGACGCGCGCCGCCTGCACGGCGGATAATCTCTCTCGACCATCACTCTTCCGCCCTCTCCACTGAGGGGGCTGGAGCGCGATTGCGCGCTCCGTCAGCGAAACAGCAAGGACTTCACATGACGCAAATTGACCGCCTGCTCTCTATCATGATCCGCCTGCGCGACCCGCAAACCGGTTGCCCCTGGGACAAAGAGCAAACTTACGCCACTATCGCGCCTTATACCCTTGAAGAGACTTATGAGGTGCTGGATGCCATTGCGCGCGAAGACTTTGACGATCTGCGCGGCGAGCTGGGCGATCTGCTGTTCCAGGTGGTGTTTTATGCCCAGATGGCCCAGGAGGAAGGGCGTTTCAACTTTGATGATATTTGTGCCGCCATCAGCGACAAGCTGGAGCGCCGGCATCCCCACATATTTGGCGATGCTACTGCGCAAAACAGCACCGAAGTGCTGGCGCGCTGGGAGCAGATCAAAAGCGATGAGCGGGCGGAGAAAGCCCAGCACTCTGCGCTGGACGATATTCCCGAAAGCCTGCCAGCGCTGATGCGCGCCCACAAGATCCAGAAGCGCTGCTCGGCGGTAGGGTTTGACTGGAACTCCATCGGACCGGTGCTGGATAAAGTGCATGAAGAGATCGATGAAGTGATGCACGAAGCGCAGCAGGCAGTAATCGACGAAGCAAAACTGGAAGAGGAGATCGGCGATCTGCTGTTCGCCACGGTGAACCTTTCGCGCCACCTTGGAGCAAAAGCGGAAACGGCGCTGCAAAAAGCCAACCGCAAGTTTGAGCGCCGCTTCCGACAGGTTGAAAGCATCATTGCCGCGCAAGGGCTGGCAATGGATGAGGCAACGCTTGAACAGATGGAAGCCGCCTGGCAGCAGGTTAAACAGCAGGAATATGATATTTAAGGCGTTTTTGCGCTGAAACCGGTTTGCGGCTAAAACTTAAATGACAAGCGGTTGATTTACGTCAAAAACATTTTTATCCAGGCGGCTATTTTCATGAGCCTCAGGAGCGCAGCGGCAGTGATGTAAGCGTGCCAGGCGGGCCATTAGGGCGTTAACAGCGCGATAACGGCATGAATAATAATGGTCGGGGAGAGGCGGGCGGCGGAAAATACCGCGTAACGCCAGCATAGTCTGCCCGGTCGCGGACGAAGGAAAGTTTGTGGCGCCCAGGCTGTTCGGGTATACTACTTTCCCGTCCTGGTTATCCACCGTCTTTTAAACCTAACTTCTCAGGTTCAGCATGACAACGAACTATATTTTTGTGACCGGCGGGGTCGTATCCTCTCTGGGTAAAGGCATTGCCGCAGCCTCCCTCGCAGCCATTCTTGAAGCCCGTGGCCTCAACGTGACCATCATGAAACTCGATCCGTATATTAACGTCGATCCGGGTACCATGAGTCCTATTCAGCACGGGGAAGTGTTCGTTACTGAAGACGGCGCTGAAACCGATCTTGACCTCGGTCACTACGAGCGTTTCATCCGCACCAAAATGAGCCGCCGCAACAACTTCACCACCGGCCGTATCTACTCTGATGTACTGCGTAAAGAGCGCCGTGGCGACTACCTGGGCGCGACCGTTCAGGTTATTCCGCACATCACTAATGCCATCAAAGAGCGCATCATTGAAGGTGGCGAAGGCCACGACGTGGTGCTGGTGGAAATCGGCGGTACCGTTGGCGACATCGAATCTCTGCCATTCCTGGAAGCTATTCGTCAGATGGCGGTAGAAGTGGGTCGTGAGCGCACCCTCTACATGCACCTGACTCTGGTGCCGTACATGGCGGCAGCCGGTGAAGTTAAAACCAAACCGACCCAGCACTCTGTTAAAGAACTGCTCTCTATCGGTATCCAGCCTGATATTCTGATTTGCCGCTCCGATCGTGCCGTTCCGGCCAACGAACGCGCCAAGATTGCGTTGTTCTGTAACGTGCCTGAAAAAGCGGTTATTTCACTGAAAGACGTTGATTCTATTTATAAGATCCCAGGGATGTTGAAATCTCAGGGGCTGGACGATTATATTTGTAAACGATTCAGCCTGAACTGCGCCGAAGCAAATCTGGCAGAATGGGAACAGGTGATTTACGAAGAAGCCAATCCGTCAGGTGAAGTCACCATCGGGATGGTCGGTAAATACATCGAGCTGCCGGATGCGTACAAATCCGTTATCGAAGCGCTGAAGCACGGCGGGCTGAAAAACCGTCTGACCGTCAACATCAAGCTTATCGATTCCCAGGATGTGGAAACGCGCGGCGTAGAAGTACTGAAAGATTTAGACGCCATTCTTATCCCGGGCGGCTTCGGCTACCGTGGGGTTGAAGGTAAAGTGGCGACCGCACGCTATGCGCGCGAGAACAATATTCCCTACCTTGGCATCTGCCTGGGTATGCAGGTTGCGCTGATGGAGTTTGCACGTAACGTCGCGGGTATGGCTGACGCCAACTCAACGGAATTTGTGCCAGACTGTAAATACCCGGTCGTGGCGCTTATCACCGAATGGCGTGATGAGAACGGCAACGTTGAAGTACGTACCGAGAAGAGCGATCTCGGCGGCACCATGCGTCTTGGCGCGCAGCAGTGCCAGCTGTCCGATGAGAGCCGCGTACGTCAGCTGTACGGCACGCCGACTATTGTCGAGCGCCACCGTCACCGCTACGAAGTTAACAATATGCTACTGAAGCAAATTGAAGCAGCAGGTCTGCATGTTGCAGGCCGTTCCGGTGATGATCAGCTGGTTGAGATCATCGAGGTTCCGAACCATCCGTGGTTTGTTGCCTGTCAGTTCCACCCGGAATTTACTTCCACCCCGCGTGATGGGCATCCGCTGTTTGCCGGCTTTGTTAAAGCCGCAAGCGAGTACCAGAAGCGTCAGGCGAAGTAACAAGCAGTTATAACGGCAACGCGGCGTTTACGCCGATACCCATCACGCTGTAGCAGGCTTCATCGATCGCCAATATTCCCGGTCAGTGAACAAAAGCCGCTACAGCGTGTCAGTTAAGGAAGCGCGTTGTTTGTCTGGAGTTTTAGTTTAACTTGCTAGAGGAAAACCCAATGTCCAAGATCGTTAAAGTCATCGGTCGTGAAATCATCGACTCCCGTGGTAACCCGACTGTTGAAGCGGAAGTTCACCTGGAAGGCGGTTTTGTTGGTATGGCTGCTGCTCCGTCAGGTGCTTCTACTGGTTCCCGCGAAGCGCTGGAACTGCGTGATGGCGACAAATCCCGTTTTCTGGGTAAAGGCGTAACCAAAGCTGTTGGCGCGGTTAACGGCCCGATTGCTCAGGCTATCCTTGGCAAAGACGCCAAAGATCAGGCTGGCATCGATAAGATCATGATCGACCTCGACGGTACTGAGAACAAATCTAACTTCGGTGCAAACGCCATCCTGGCCGTTTCCCTGGCGAACGCCAAAGCAGCAGCTGCTTCTAAAGGCCAGCCGCTGTATGAGCACATCGCTGAGCTGAACGGCACGCCGGGCAAATTCTCCATGCCTCTGCCGATGATGAACATCATCAACGGCGGCGAGCACGCAGACAACAACGTTGATATCCAGGAATTCATGATTCAGCCGGTTGGCGCGAAAACCGTGAAAGAAGCCATCCGTATGGGTTCTGAAGTTTTCCATAACCTGGCAAAAGTTTTGAAGTCTAAAGGCATGAACACCGCTGTAGGTGACGAAGGCGGCTACGCGCCGAACCTGGGTTCCAACGCTGAAGCGCTGGCTGTTATCGCGGAAGCGGTAAAAGCAGCAGGCTACGAACTGGGCAAAGACATCACCCTGGCGATGGACTGCGCAGCGTCTGAATTCTACAAAGACGGCAAATACGTGCTGGCTGGCGAAGGCAACAAAGCCTTCACCTCTGAAGAGTTCACCCACTTCCTGGAAGACCTGACCAAACAGTACCCGATCGTCTCCATCGAAGATGGCCTGGACGAATCTGACTGGGACGGTTTTGCTTACCAGACCAAAGTACTGGGCGACAAAATCCAGCTGGTTGGTGACGACCTGTTCGTAACCAACACTAAGATCCTGAAAGAAGGTATCGACAAAGGCATCGCTAACTCCATCCTGATCAAATTCAACCAGATCGGTTCTCTGACCGAAACCCTGGCTGCAATCAAGATGGCGAAAGATGCGGGCTACACTGCCGTTATCTCTCACCGCTCTGGCGAAACTGAAGACGCTACCATTGCCGACCTGGCTGTGGGTACCGCTGCAGGCCAGATCAAAACCGGTTCCATGAGCCGTTCTGACCGCGTTGCGAAATACAACCAGCTGATTCGTATCGAAGAAGCGCTGGGCGACCGTGCACCGTTCAACGGCCTGCGCGAAGTGAAAGGTCAGTAATTTTACTGCCGCTTCACGTAGAAAAACCCGCTTCGGCGGGTTTTTTTATGGGCGAAACGTAGCCATCTTCTCAATCTTTAGTTACGCAAAGGTGGAAAGTTGCGCTTCACTGAAAGGAGGTTCAGTGTAGGTGGGTCATCAATAACAGGTAAGGAGACAGTGATGAAAGCAGCCGTAGTCAGCAAAGATCATTCCGTTGAAATTATTGATAAAACTGTGCGTCCGCTTGAGCACGGCGAGGCGTTACTCAGCATGGAGTGCTGCGGTGTATGCCACACCGATCTGCACGTTAAAAATGGTGATTTCGGTGATGTCACCGGCCGCACGCTGGGCCATGAAGGCATCGGTATCGTGAAATCTGTTGGGCCGGGCGTGACCTCTCTCAAGCCCGGCGATCGCGCCAGCGTCGCCTGGTTCTTCCGTGGTTGTGGCCACTGTGAATACTGTAACAGCGGTAACGAAACCCTGTGCCGCAGCGTGACCAACGCAGGCTACACCGCAGACGGCGGCATGGCCGAAGAGTGCATCGTGGTGGCCGATTACGCGGTAAAAGTGCCGGATGGCCTCGATTCCGCCGCCGCCAGCAGCATTACCTGTGCGGGCGTCACTACCTACAAAGCGGTCAAAGTATCCAACATCAAGCCGGGTCAGTGGATTGTGATTTACGGGCTTGGCGGCCTCGGTAACCTTGCGCTGCAGTACGCAAAAAACGTGTTTAACGCGAAGGTCATCGCGGTAGACGTTAACGATTTACAGCTCGATTTCGCCAAAGAGAGCGGCGCTGACCTGGTGATCAACTCGCGCACGGACGATGCTGCGAAAATCATTCAGGAGCAGACTGGCGGGGCGCATGCCGCCGTTGTCACCGCGGTAGCGAAAGCCGCGTTTAACTCCGCGGTTGATGCCGTGCGCGCCGGGGCGCGTATCGTGGCGGTAGGTTTGCCGTCAGAATCCATGAGCCTGAACATTCCTCGCCTGGTGCTTGACGGTATTGAAGTGGTGGGCTCCCTGGTCGGCACGCGTCAGGATCTGGCGGAGGCCTTCCAGTTCGCGGCTGAAGGCAAGGTGAAGCCGACGGTAACGCTGCGCCCGCTCGAAGACATCAATGCCATTTTCCACGAAATGGAGAGTGGGAAGATTAAAGGGCGCATGGTTATCGATTTTAAGCATAAATCAGTCCGTTAAGCGTTCTGCATAACGAGCCGGCACCGGTGCCTCAGGGCGTCGGTGCCACAACAGATGACCCCCGCGCTGAGTTCTGCGATAATCACGGTTTACCGCAACCAAGAGTGAATCATGCAGTACCCGATTAATGAAATGTTCCAGACTCTCCAGGGCGAGGGTTACTTCACCGGCGTTCCCGCCATTTTTATCCGTTTGCAGGGATGCCCGGTAGGCTGTGCCTGGTGCGATACCAAACACACCTGGGACAAGTTAAGCGATCGGGAAGTGTCGCTGTACAGCGTGCTCGCCAAAACCAAAGAGAGCGATAAGTGGGGCGCAGCAAGCAGTGAAGAGCTGCTGGCGATTATTGAGCGTCAGGGCTGGACCGCGCGCCACGTCGTGATCACCGGTGGAGAACCCTGCATTCACGATCTGATGCCGCTGACCATGGCGCTGGAAGCGCTCGGCTTCAGCTGCCAGATAGAAACCAGCGGTACGCACGATGTGCGTTGCACCACTGGCACCTGGGTAACGGTGTCGCCGAAGGTAAACATGAAAGGCGGATACGACGTGCTCGCCCAGGCGCTGGAGCGTGCGGATGAAGTGAAACATCCGGTAGGGCGTATGCGCGATATCGAAGCGCTGGATGAGTTACTGGCGACGCTTGATGACCATAAGCAGCGCGTGATTGCGCTTCAGCCGATCAGTCAGAAAGAAGACGCCACGCGCCTGTGCATTGAAACCTGTATCGCCCGCAACTGGCGGCTGTCGATGCAGACCCACAAGTATCTGAACATCGCCTGATCGTTTTTCCTCACCCTGCCTTCTCCCGCTGGAAGAGGGCAGGTGAGACCACGCTTATTCGCCGCGATACACGCAACCCGCGGTGCAGGTCTCTTTCACCATCACCGCGCTCAGCAGCGGCAGCACCGGTTTCATCTCATTCCAGATCCACGCCGCCAGCACTTCACTGGTCGGATTCTCAAGGCCCGGGATATCGTTGAGATAGTAATGATCGAGGCGGTTATACACCGGCTTAAATGCCGCTTTCAGCTCGGCAAAGTCCATTACCCAGCCGGTATGCGGATCCACGTCGCCGGTAATTTCCAGGCGCACCATGAACGAGTGCCCGTGCAGGCGACCGCATTTGTGGCCTTCCGGTACATGCGGGAGATGGTGGGCGGCTTCGAAGGTGAAATCTTTAAACAGCGTGGTTGGCATAACAGCGTCTCAGTATGGCTAAAAATAAGGCTTAAAACCGCTGCATACTACCGGAATTGCCTTTTTTTCGCATTAGCTAAAACCCGCATATACAGCGAAGCGCGTAGCAGACCGCACCACCTTACAAAAAATTTCTATTTATCAACGACTTAGTTAACCACTTTTAACGTTATTAACTACCCAAAAAAACGATTAGTTGATTTGGTTATTTATTATTTCCAACCCTTCTTTAGTTGTTATTATCCTCGCCGTTAACCTTACATTCTCTTCTGTTATTCCCGCACGGACAGGGTGCGAAACAGCTTTGCTACTGGAACTTAACGACGCATGACGACTCAGGCCCCACCTTCAGCATTGCTTCCGCTTAACCCGGAGCAACTGGCGCGCCTCCAGGCCGCTACCACCGATCTTACGCCCACTCAGCTGGCCTGGGTGTCCGGCTACTTCTGGGGCGTGCTCAATCAGCAGCCGGGTGCAGCCGCGCAGGCACAGCCGGTCGCGGTTGAAACGCCGGGCGTTACTATTATCTCCGCTTCCCAGACTGGCAATGCCCGCCGCGTAGCGGAAGCGCTGCGTGACGAGCTGCTGGCGGAGAATCTGAACGTTAACCTGGTGAATGCCGGGGATTACAAGTTCAAGCAGATCGCTCAGGAGAAGCTGCTGGTGGTGGTGACCTCGACCCAGGGTGAGGGCGAGCCGCCGGAAGAGGCCGTCGCGCTGCATAAGTTCCTGTTCTCTAAAAAAGCGCCGCAGCTTAACGGTACCGCCTTCGCGGTGTTCAGCCTCGGCGACAGCTCCTATGAGTTCTTCTGCCAGTCAGGTAAAGATTTCGACAGCAAACTTGCCGAGCTCGGCGGTGAACGCCTGCTGGACCGCGTCGATGCCGATGTGGAGTACCAGGAGCAGGCGAAAGCGTGGCGCGCCAGCGTGGTGTCGGTACTCAAAGCGCGCGCACCGGCCGCTTCTCCGGCTCAGGTTTCCAGTGCTGCCAGCGGTGCCGTCAACCTGGTCGATTCCACGCCGTATACCAAAGAGCAGCCGCTGAGCGCCAGCCTGGCGGTGAACCAGAAGATCACCGGTCGCGACTCGGATAAAGACGTGCGCCATCTGGAGATCGATCTTGGCGATTCCGGCCTGCGTTACCAGCCGGGGGATGCGCTTGGCGTGTGGTATCAAAACGATCCGGCGCTGGTTAACGAGCTGGTCGAGCTACTGTGGCTTAAAGGTGACGAGCTGGTGCAGATTGACGGCAAAGCGCTGGCCCTGAGCGAAGCGCTGCAGTGGCATTTTGAACTGACGGTGAATACCGCCGCTATCGTAGAGAACTACGCTGCGCTGTCACGCAACGAGACGCTGCTGGAGATGGTAGGGGATAAAAGCAAGCTTCAGCACTATGCCGCCCTTACCCCGATTGTCGATATGGTGCGTTTCGCCCCGGCGCAGCTGGAAGCCGAACAGCTTATCAGCCTGCTGCGTCCGCTGACGCCGCGCCTCTACTCTATCGCCTCATCTCAGGCTGAGGTTGAGAGCGAAGTGCATATCACGGTCGGCGTCGTGCGTTACGACGTTGAAGGCCGCCCGCGTGCGGGTGGCGCATCCAGCTTCCTCGCCGACCGCGTTGAAGAGGATGGCGAGGTGCGTGTATTCATCGAGCACAACGACAACTTCCGCCTGCCGGCCAACCCGGAAACCCCGGTGATTATGATTGGTCCTGGCACCGGCATTGCGCCGTTCCGCGCTTTTATGCAGCAGCGTGCCGCCGATGAAGCACCGGGTAAAAACTGGCTGTTCTTCGGCAACCCGCACTTTACTGAAGATTTCCTGTATCAGGTCGAGTGGCAGCGCTACGTCAAAGAGGGCGTACTGAGCCGCATCGATCTCGCCTGGTCCCGCGATCAGGAACATAAAATATACGTACAAGACAAACTGCGCGAACAGGGCGCAGAGGTGTGGCGCTGGCTGAATGACGGTGCCCACATTTACGTCTGCGGTGATGCCGGTCGCATGGCCAAAGACGTTGAGCAGGCTTTACTGGACGTGATCGTCGAATTCGGTGGCATGGACACCGAAGCGGCGGATGAATATTTAAGTGAGCTGCGCGTAGAGCGCCGTTATCAGCGAGATGTCTACTAATGAGCGATAAACATCCCGGCCCTCTGGTGGTCGAAGGTAAGCTGGCCGATGCCGAGCGCATGAAGGGCGAGAGCAACTATCTGCGCGGCACCATTGCGGAAGATCTGAATCATGGCCTCACCGGCGGCTTCAACGGTGATAACTTCCTGCTGATCCGTTTCCACGGTATGTATCAGCAGGATGACCGTGATATCCGCGCCGAGCGCGCTGAGCAGAAGCTGGAGCCGCGCCACGCCATGATGCTGCGCTGCCGTCTGCCTGGCGGCATTATCACTCCTGCACAGTGGCAGGCGATCGATAAGTTTGCCGGGGATAAAACCCTTTACGGCAGCATCCGTATCACCAACCGCCAGACCTTCCAGTTCCACGGCATTCTGAAAAAGAACGTCAAACCGGCGCATCAGATGCTGCATGAGGTGGGCCTTGACGCGCTGGCAACGGCGAATGACGTCAACCGTAACGTGCTCTGCACCTCAAACCCGGTTGAGTCGGAACTGCATGCCGAAGCCTATGAATGGGCGAAAAAGCTCTCTGAGCACCTGCTGCCGCAGACCCGCGCCTATGCAGAGATCTGGCACGATAAAGAGAAAGTGGCGACCACCGATGAGGAGCCGATCCTCGGTAAAACCTATCTGCCGCGTAAGTTCAAAACTACGGTGGTGATCCCGCCGCAGAACGACGTCGATCCGCATGCCAATGACATGAACTTCATCGCCATCGCTGAAAACGGCAAGCTGGTGGGCTTCAACCTGCTGGTGGGCGGCGGTCTCTCCATCGAACACGGCAATAAAAATACCTACGCCCGCACAGCGAGCGAGTTCGGCTACATCCCGCTGGAGCATACCCTGGCGGTGGCGGAGGCGGTGGTTACCACCCAGCGCGACTGGGGCAACCGTACCGACCGTAAAAATGCCAAAACCAAGTACACCCTGGAGCGCGTCGGCGTTGACGTGTTCAAAGCCGAAGTGGAACGCCGCGCCGGCATCACCTTCGCCCCGATCCGCCCTTACGAATTCACCGGCCGCGGCGACCGTATCGGCTGGGTGAAGGGCATCGACGACAAGTGGCACCTGACGCTGTTCATTGAGAACGGACGTATTCTCGACTATCCGGATCGTCCGCTCAAAACCGGGCTGCTGGAGATCGCGAAGATCCACAAAGGCGACTTCCGCCTCACCGCCAACCAGAACCTGATTGTCGCCGGCGTGCCGGAAAGCGAGAAAGCAAAAATTGAAGCGCTGGCGGTGGCTCATGGGCTGATGAATGCCGTGACGCCGCAGCGTGAAAACTCCATGGCCTGCGTCGCGTTCCCGACCTGTCCGCTGGCGATGGCGGAGGCCGAGCGCTTCCTGCCGGCGTTTGTCGATAAGGTGGAAGCCACCATGACCAAGCACGGCGTGGGCGATGACCATATCGTGATGCGCGTCACCGGCTGCCCGAACGGCTGCGGGCGTGCGATGCTGGCGGAGATCGGTCTGGTAGGCAAAGCGCCGGGGCGCTACAACCTGCATATCGGCGGCAACCGCATCGGCACGCGTATCCCGCGCATGTACAAGGAAAACATCACCGAGCCGGAGATCCTGGCCTCGATCGATGAGCTGGTAGGTCGCTGGGCGAAAGAGCGCGACGCGGGCGAAGGCTTTGGTGATTTCGCGGTGCGCAGCGGCATTATTCGTCCGGTGCTCGACCCGGCGCGTGATTTCTGGGAATAGCGTCTCTCTTTCACGCCGGAGAGGGAATAACCTCCTCTCCGGCGACATACCTGCGAGGTGAACATGTCTTTACTCGATCTCAACGCGCTGCATACGCTCTCTAAACCCGATCGCGCTCAGGCGCTGGCAGAAACCAATGCTCAACTGGAAGCCCTGAGCGCCGAAGCGCGCGTGTCCTGGGCGCTGGAAAATCTGCCGGGCGAATTTGTCCTCTCCTCAAGCTTTGGTATTCAGGCGGCGGTCTGTCTGCACCTGGTGACGCAGCAGTGCCCGGATATTCCGGTGATCCTCACCGATACCGGCTACTTGTTCCCGGAAACCTATCAGTTCATCGACGAGTTGACCGAAAAGCTGAACCTGAATTTGCAGGTTTACCGTGCGGCGCAAAGTCCGGCCTGGCAGGAGGCGCGCTACGGCAAGCTGTGGGAGCAGGGCGTAGACGGCATTGAGAAATACAACGACATCAACAAGGTCGAGCCAATGAACCGGGCGCTGCACGAGCTGAACGCGAAAACCTGGTTTGCTGGCCTGCGCCGCGAACAGTCCGGCAGCCGCGCCGAGCTGCCGGTGCTGGGCGTGCAGCGCGGGGTGTTTAAGGTGCTACCGATCATCGACTGGGATAACCGCACCGTGTACCAGTATCTGCAAAAGCATGGCCTGAAATATCACCCGCTGTGGGATCAGGGTTACCTCTCGGTGGGCGACACCCATACCACACGGAAATGGGAACCGGGCATGGCGGAAGAGGAGACGCGCTTCTTCGGCCTGAAGCGCGAGTGCGGGCTGCACGAGTAATCACACCAAGGGGAGCCGCGCTCCCCTTTTTTACTGCCGCTTGCTCTGCGCCAGCTCGGTAGGGCGGGTAAGCCTGCGCACCCGCCACTGCTGCGTATTAAAAGGTGGGTGCGCTCCGCTTACCCACCCTACGCACTTAGCCGACAAGCATCAGAAGCCGCGCTCCCCTTTTTTACTGCCGCTTGCTCTGCGCCAGCTCGGTAGGGCGGGTAAGCTTGCGCACCCGCCACTGCTGCGTATTAAAAGGTGGGTGCGCTCCACTTACCCACCCTACGCACTTAGCCGATAAGCATCAGGAGCCGCGCTCCCCTTTTTTACTGCCGCTTGCTCTGCGCCAGTTCGGTAATCAGCGGCAACAGCACGTTTACCACGTCGCGGCTGCGCTTCTCTACCCGCCCGGGCAGGGCGCTGTCGATATGGGTAATGTTATCCAGCTTCGGATTATGCCACGCGTTACCGTCCGGGAAGGCTTTGCTTCGCGCAACCTGCTGATAGCCATCGTGCTTGCCGAGCGACCAGTTAGTCGCTTCAACGGTCAGAACCGGCACGCCGTACTGGTCAAAGGACTCGGCATCGTTACAGCAGCCGGTGCCTTTCGGGTATTTCGCATTCAGCCCCGGACTGGTGGTCGCGCGAATGCCTTTGTGGGCGGCGATAGCCAGCGCGCGGTCGCGGGTCAGCTTCACCACCGCGGCAGGCGTCGATTTCCCGCTGTTGAAGTAGAGCTTGTCGCCGACAATCAGGTTATCGAGATTGATCACCAGCAGCGTGCTGACCCGGTCACGTGCACTCATCTTTTCCACGTAGTTAATCGAGCCGAAGCGGCCTTCCTCTTCGCCGCTGGAGGCGATAAAGCGCACCGTGTAGTCGGTGGGCACATCGCGCAGGCGCTCGGCCAGTTCCAGCATTACTCCCACGCCCGCCGCGTTGTCATCCAGCCCCTGATAGGTCAGCCCGCCGAGATTGTTCCGGGTGTCGCTGTCATTTTGTGGCGCAAAGGTATCAAGATGTGCCATCACAATGATCTGGTACGGCGATGCGGCTTTCTTACCAGCAATCACCATATGGCCTTTGACGTGCTGCCAGTCAACCTGGCGCGCGGCGTGGCGGTACGGGTAGTGGATATCCAGCTCGCGGATATCGCTCTGGTAACCCATACGGGAAAACTGCTGATTCACGTAATCAGCGGCCAGCATCTCTGCCGGGGAGCCGGTCATCCTGCCGGGAAAGACGGTAGCCAGGTAGCGGGCATGCTGTGACGCCACAGCGCCGGGTTTGGGCGTCGATGGCGCGGCCCAGGCCTGGGAAGAGAAGCACACGCCGAGGGCAGCGACCAACGCCGCACGGCGCAACGCGGAAAACATAATTCGTCCTTTGAAAGAGAGGGGGGAAGATGAAACTTCTTCAAATTGTAAGTAATTCGAAAACGCCTTGCCCGTGTTTATTGTGATATCGGCCCGCTTTTCACGCCGCGTTAGCACTTTTTGTCATGAGCTTTTGCCAGCGTTTATTCTTTTGTGGAACTACTCATTCCAATTCGTAATTTCATTCGCTGACACCCCACCCCTATAGTCACCTCTGGCCCTTACTGTTAATGAGTTGTGTCGCTGTGGACTATCTCCCCTTATTCGCCTCGCTAAAAGGCCGCCCGGTGCTGGTTGTCGGCGGCGGCGAGATTGCCGAACGCAAAATTACCCTGCTGCGACGCGCGGGGGCTGACGTGCAGGTCGTGGCTACCCGGCTCAGCGCGCCGCTGCAGCAGCTGGCCGACCAGCAGCAGATCCACTGGCTGGCGCAACAATTTACCCCTTCGCAGCTTGACGCGGTTTTCCTGGTCATTGCAGCCACCAATGACCGGGCGCTTAACCGCCAGGTGTTCGACGAGGCCAATGCCCGTCAGCGTCTGGTGAACGTGGTGGACGACCAGCCGCTGTGCTCCTTTATCTTCCCGTCGATTGTCGATCGCTCGCCGCTGGTGGTGGCGATCTCATCCGGGGGCAACGCACCGGTGCTGGCGCGCCTGCTGCGGGAAAAAATTGAAGCGCTGCTGCCCGTCAGCCTGGGCCGTATGGCTGAGGTCGCCGGGCAGTTCCGCGAGCAGTTGAAGCAGGCACTGCCGACCACTGATGCACGCCGTCGCTTCTGGGATCGCGCGTTTCGCGGCCGCTTCGCCAGCCTGATGGCGACCGGCAACGAGCAGGCGGCCCAGGAGGCGCTGGCAGCAGAGCTGGCGCAGCCGGATGCGCAGCAGGGCGAAATTATTCTGGTCGGCGCCGGGCCTGGCGATGCGGGGCTGCTGACCTTGCGCGGGCTGCAGGTGCTCCAGCAGGCGGACGTGGTGCTCTATGACCATCTGGTGAGCGATGCGGTGCGCGACCTGGTGCGCCGCGATGCGGAGTGCATCTGCGTCGGCAAACGCGCCGGCGAGCACGGCGTGCCGCAGCATGAAACCAACCAGATGCTGGTGGATCTGGCGCGGGAAGGCAAAACCGTGGTGCGCCTGAAAGGCGGCGATTCATTTATCTTCGGGCGCGGCGGTGAGGAGCTGGAAGCCGCCGCCCAGGCCGGCATCCCTTTCCAGGTGGTGCCCGGCGTCACGGCGGCAGCGGGAGCCACGGCCTATGCCGGTATTCCGCTGACCCACCGCGACTACGCCCAGAGCGTCACCTTTGTGACCGGGCACTACAAAGCCGACAGCGCACCGTTTGACTGGGCGCAGCTGGCGCGCAGCCATCAGACCCTCGCCATCTACATGGGCACCATGAAAGCGGCGGAAATCAGCCAGCAGCTGATCGCGCACGGCCGCGACGCGGCAACGCCAGTGGCGGTGATCAGCCGCGGTACCCGCGAGGATCAGCAGGTGCTCACCGGCACGCTTGAGGAGCTTGAAAGCCTGGCAAACCAGGCACCGATGCCAGCCCTGCTGGTGATTGGCGAAGTGGTCGCGCTGCACGCGCAGCTTGCCTGGTATCAACCCCATCGACAGGCGGAGGGGTATCGCCCCGCCGTGGTGGATCTGGCCTAGCGTCGGACCACCCTGATTGTAACGTTAATGCCTGGTGTGACCGGGCCGGAAAGGAAAGGATATGGACCAGAAACGACTCACCCATTTGCGACAACTGGAGGCGGAAAGCATCCATATCATCCGTGAAGTGGCGGCCGAATTCGCAAATCCGGTGATGATGTACTCCATCGGCAAAGATTCGTCGGTAATGCTGCACCTGGCGCGTAAAGCGTTCTATCCGGGAACCCTGCCGTTCCCGCTGCTGCACGTCGATACCGGCTGGAAATTCCGCGAAATGTATGAATTCCGCGACCGCACGGCCAAAGCCTACGGCTGCGAGCTGCTGGTGCATAAAAACCCGGAAGGGGTGGCGATGGGCATTAACCCGTTCGTGCACGGCAGCGCCAAGCACACCGACATCATGAAAACCGAAGGGCTGAAGCAAGCGCTGGACAAGTACGGTTTCGATGCCGCCTTCGGCGGTGCGCGCCGCGACGAAGAGAAGTCCCGCGCCAAAGAGCGTATCTACTCCTTCCGCGACCGTTTCCACCGCTGGGACCCGAAAAACCAGCGCCCGGAGCTGTGGCACAACTATAACGGCCAGATCAACAAAGGCGAAAGCATTCGCGTCTTCCCGCTCTCCAACTGGACCGAGCTGGATATCTGGCAGTACATCTATCTGGAAAATATCGAAATCGTTCCGCTCTACCTGGCGGCTGAACGCCCGGTGCTGGAGCGCGACGGCATGCTGATGATGATCGACGACGATCGCATTGACCTGCAGCCGGGCGAAGAGATTAAGCAGCGTATGGTGCGCTTCCGTACCCTCGGCTGCTGGCCGCTTACCGGTGCGGTGGAATCCACCGCGCAGACGCTGCCTGAGATCATCGAAGAGATGCTGGTCTCCACCACCAGCGAGCGTCAGGGCCGCGTCATTGACCGCGACCAGTCAGGCTCTATGGAGCTGAAGAAACGTCAGGGTTATTTCTAAGGAGCCGTCATGAACACCACTATCGCACAACAAATTGCTCAGGAAGGCGGCGTCGAAGCGTACCTGCACGCCCAGCAGCACAAAAGCCTGCTGCGCTTTCTGACCTGCGGCAGCGTGGATGACGGGAAAAGCACCCTGATTGGCCGCCTGCTGCATGACACCCGCCAGATCTATGAAGACCAGCTTTCGTCGCTGCACAACGACAGCAAGCGTCACGGCACCCAGGGCGAGAAGCTTGACCTCGCGCTGCTGGTGGATGGCCTGCAGGCGGAGCGCGAGCAGGGCATCACCATCGACGTGGCCTATCGCTACTTCTCCACCGAGAAGCGTAAATTTATCATCGCTGATACGCCGGGGCACGAGCAGTACACCCGCAATATGGCGACCGGGGCGTCAACCTGCGATCTCGCGATCCTGCTGATTGACGCCCGTAAAGGCGTGCTGGATCAGACCCGTCGTCACAGCTTTATTTCGACCCTGCTGGGTATTCGCCACCTGGTGGTAGCGGTAAACAAAATGGACCTGGTGGCATACAGCCAGCAGACCTTCGAGCAGATCAAACAGGATTACCTGACCTTCGCTGCCGAACTGCCGGGCGATCTGGATATTCGCTTCGTGCCGCTCTCAGCGCTGGAGGGCGACAACGTTGCCAGTAACAGTACGACGATGCCGTGGTACAGCGGCCCGACGCTGCTGGAAGTGCTGGAAACCGTCGAAATCGCCCGTCCGGTGGAAGCGCAGCCGCTGCGTTTCCCGGTGCAGTACGTTAACCGCCCGAACCTCGATTTTCGCGGTTACGCCGGTACGCTCGCTTCCGGCCATATCAAAGCCGGTCAGCGTGTGAAAGTGCTGCCGTCCGGAGTGGAATCCACCGTGGCGCGCATCGTGACCTTTGACGGCGATCTGCCGGAAGCCGCGGCGGGCGAGGCGATTACCCTGGTGCTGAATGACGAGATCGATATCAGCCGTGGCGATACCATTGTCGATGCCGCCGATGACGTCGCCGCGGTGCAAAGTGCGCTGGTGGACGTAGTGTGGATGGCGGAGCAGCCGCTGAGCGCAGGCCAGAGCTACGACGTTAAAATCGCTGGCAAGAAAACCCGCGCCCGGGTGGATGCGATTCACCACCAGGTGGACATCAACAATCTGACCCGCCACAGCGTTGAGCATCTGCCGCTGAACGGTATCGGCCAGGTTGAGTTGACGTTCGATGAGCCGCTGAACCTTGATAAGTACCAGCAAAACCCGGTGACCGGCGGGCTGATATTTATCGATCGCCTGAGCAATGTCACCGTGGGCGCCGGGATGGTCT
The DNA here is from genome assembly GCF_000696575.1 of Siccibacter colletis. GTDB lineage: Bacteria > Pseudomonadota > Gammaproteobacteria > Enterobacterales > Enterobacteriaceae > Siccibacter > Siccibacter colletis. The sequence goes on from NZ_JMSQ01000011.1 coordinate 39,520, forward strand.
CTGAACCCCTGAGCGGAGCACGCAGTGCGCAGTCGGATTTCAGCGCCTTCGAGCTGGAACTGAACGCCCTGATCCGCCGCCACTTCCCACACTGGGAGGCGCGCGACCTGCGCGATCTGGCGGGAGGCAAATAATGGCGCAGCATGACGAAAACGTTGTCTGGCATCCGCATCCCGTGACCGTTGAGCAGCGCGAGCAGCTTCACGGCCACAAGGGCGTGGTGCTGTGGTTTACCGGGCTGTCCGGCTCGGGGAAATCCACCGTTGCCGGAGCGCTGGAGGAAGCCCTGCACCAGCTCGGCATCAGCACCTATCTGCTTGACGGCGACAACGTGCGCCACGGGTTGTGCAGCGATTTGGGCTTTAGCGATGACGATCGCAAAGAGAACATCCGCCGCGTCGGTGAAGTGGCGAATCTGATGGCCGACGCCGGGCTGGTCGTGCTCTCTGCCTTTATTTCCCCCCATCGCGCCGAACGGCAGATGGTGCGCGAGCGGGTCGGGCAGGGGCGGTTTATTGAGGTATTTGTCGATACGCCGCTGGCGGTATGCGAGGCGCGCGATCCCAAGGGGCTGTATAAAAAAGCCCGTGCCGGCGAGCTGCGCAATTTCACCGGCATTGATGCGGTTTATGAAGCGCCTGAGCAGCCGGAAATTCACCTCGACGGCCAACAATTAGTAACAAAATTGATTGCGCAATTGTTAGACCTGCTGCGGCAGGGCTATATCATCAAATCCTGAGGCACTGCCGGGATGCCTTTTATCCCGGCAGGCCAGTTACAGGATTACCTATGCGCGACAGCACCCATATGATTTATTCACAGGCTGAATCACCGGATAAGCGTGACATCGAGGAGACAACCTGGTCAGTGCCTGGCGCTATCCTGGGTCTGCTCTCCTGGCTGCTGGCGCTCGGCATCCCGTTCCTTATCTACGGCTCTAATACGCTGTTCTTCCTGCTCTACACCTGGCCCTTCTTTCTGGCGCTGCTGCCGGTCTCGGTGGTGGTTGGGGTCGCGCTGCACTCTCTGCTCAACGGCCGACTGCTGCTCAGCATCGTCGCGACGATTATTACCGTTGCGATACTATTCGGTGCGTTATTCTTATGGCTGATGGGCTAGCCCGCCACATGCTTCAAACCGTAACAGACGTTATGCAGGTATGTAGCGCTTCGTAACCACGACAGCGCCCGGAATTGTGTGCTACATTCTGCCGCATTCAGGTGACCCCGGATTACAGGCCATGCGTGGCCGCGAGGGTAGAGTGTTGCGGCAAGTTATGGGATGATGTTGCCGTTTTTCAGGGGGCGGAATGGGCAAACTAACGCTGCTATTGCTGGCTTTACTGGTCTGGCTACAGTATTCGCTGTGGTTCGGCAAAAACGGCATACATGATTTCAGCCGCGTCAGTGAAGATGTGGCGGCACAGCAGGCGACTAACGCCAAACTCAAAGCGCGAAACGATCAACTCTTTGCTGAAATTGACGATCTCAATGGTGGCCAGGAGGCGATTGAGGAGCGCGCACGCAATGAATTGAGCATGACCAAGCCAGGGGAAACCTTCTACCGCCTGGTTCCGGAAGCGTCTAAGCGCAACTGGGGGTCAGGACAAAACAATCCCTAACCAGACTCAGGTTACTACATGGTCGTCTCACCGAATGTCGTTGCCGTTGTGCCGGCTGCTGGCATTGGCAGCAGGATGCAAGCGGAACACCCCAAGCAATATCTCACTATCGGCGATAAAACCCTTCTCGAACACGCGGTGGCAGGGCTGCTTCGCCATCCCCGCATCGTGAAAGCGATCGTTGCCATCAGCGCCGATGATATCTGGTTCCACCGCCTGCCGCTGGCGACCGACCCCCGCGTGGTGGTGGTGCAGGGTGGCGGCGAGCGCGCCGATTCCGTGCTGGCCGGGCTGCGTCAGGCAGGCGATGCGCCCTGGGTGCTGGTGCACGATGCGGCGCGCCCCTGTCTGCATCCCGACTGCCTTGAAAAGCTGCTGGCGCTGACCGCGCGCAGCACCATCGGCGGCATCCTTGCCGCACCGGTGCGCGACACCATGAAACGCGGCGAGCCGGGCCAACCGGCCATTGCCCACACAGTGGATCGCGTTGATCTCTGGCACGCGCTTACCCCACAGCTTTTCCCCCGCGAACTGCTCCACGACTGCCTCACCCGCGCCCTGAATGAGGGGGCAAACATCACCGACGAGGCGTCGGCGCTGGAGTATTGCGGCTATCACCCTGAACTTATCCACGGTCGCGCAGACAATATTAAAGTGACCCGTCCGGAAGACCTGGCGCTTGCGGAATTTTACCTTACCCGGTTAACCCTCCAGGAGAATGCATAATGCGTATTGGACATGGTTTCGACGTACACGCCTTTGGCGGCGAAGGCCCGATTATCATCGGCGGTGTCCGAATCCCTTATGAGCAGGGGTTGCTGGCCCACTCCGACGGTGATGTCGCGCTGCATGCCCTTACCGATGCGCTGCTCGGCGCGGCGGCGCTGGGCGATATTGGCAAGCTGTTCCCGGACACCGACCCGGCGTTCAAAGGCGCTGACAGCCGCGAGCTGCTGCGCGAGGCCTGGCGTCGTATTCAGGCGAAGGGTTATACCCTCGGCAACGTTGACGTGACCATCATCGCCCAGGCGCCGAAGATGCTGCCGCATATCCCGCAGATGCGCGTGTTTATCGCCGAAGATCTCGGCTGCCATATGGATGACGTCAACGTGAAAGCCACCACCACCGAAAAGCTCGGCTTTGTCGGGCGTGGCGAAGGCATCGCCTGTGAAGCGGTGGCGCTGCTGGTGAAGGCGCGCCAATGATCGATGTGCACAACCTGACGTACCTGCACGGCGCCCCGCAGGGCAGCGGCACGCTGAAAGCCAACCCGGAAGATTTCGTGGTGCAGGAAGATCTTGGCTTCGCGCCGGACGGCGAGGGCGAGCAGCTGCTGGTGCGCATTCGCAAAGAGGGCTGCAACACGCGGTTCGTTGCTGACGCGCTGGCGAAATTCCTGCGCGTACACGCTAAAGAGGTGAGCTTCGCCGGGCAGAAAGACAAACACGCGGTGACCGAACAGTGGTTCTGCGTACGCCTGCCGGGGAAAGAGATGCCGGATATGTCGGCCTTCACCCTTGAAGGGTGCCAGGTGCTGGAGTACGCCCGCCACAAGCGCAAGCTGCGGCTTGGGGCGCTGCGCGGTAACGCGTTCCGGCTGGTGCTGCGCGACGTCACCCGGCGCGATGAGATGCAGGCCCGGCTGGAGCGCATCGCCACCGAGGGCGTACCGAACTATTTCGGCATCCAGCGTTTTGGCATTGGCGGCAGCAACCTGCAGGGCGCGCTGCGCTGGGCGCAAAATCCTGGCCCGGTGCGCGATCGCAACAAGCGTAGCTTCTGGCTCTCTGCCGCACGCAGTGCGCTTTTTAACCAGCTGGTCAGCGAACGTCTGAAAAAAATGGACGTGAATCAAGTTGTTGACGGCGATGCGCTACAATTAGCCGGGCGCGGTAGCTGGTTCGTTGCCACGCCGGACGAGATGGCCGATGTGCAGGCGCGCGTCAACAGCCACGCGCTGATGATTACCGCCGCGCTGCCGGGCAGCGGCGAGTGGGGCACCCAGCGCGATGCGCTGGCGTTTGAACAGCAAGCCCTTGCTGAATGCGTGGATTTACAACATTTGCTGGAGCGTGAGAAAGTAGAGGCCGCGCGCCGCGCAATGCTGCTCTATCCTCATGAACTTTGCTGGGACTGGTGGGACGACGTTACCGTCGAGCTGCGCTTCTGGCTGCCCGCCGGCAGCTTCGCCACCAGTGTGGTACGGGAACTGATGAACACGTCAGGTGACTATGCGAATATTGCTGAGTAACGACGATGGTATCCATGCGCCAGGCATTCAGACCCTGGCGAACGCCCTGCGGGAATTTGCCGAGGTGCAGGTGGTTGCGCCCGATCGCAACCGCAGCGGCGCGTCCAACTCGCTGACGCTGGAATCCTCGCTTCGTACCTTCAACTTTCCCAACGGCGATATCGCGGTGCAGATGGGCACGCCGACCGACTGCGTGTTCCTCGGGGTTAACGCCCTGATGCGCCCGCGTCCGGATGTGGTGGTGTCCGGCATCAACGCCGGGCCAAACCTCGGCGATGACGTCATCTACTCCGGTACGGTGGCGGCCGCGATGGAAGGCCGTCATCTTGGTTTTCCGGCCCTCGCCGTGTCGCTCAATGGCCACCAGCACTACGATACCGCCGCAGCCGTCACCTGTATCATCCTGCGCGGTCTGGCGCGGGAACCGCTGCGCACCGGACGCATTCTCAACATCAACGTGCCCGATCTGCCGCTGAGCGAAATCAAAGGCATCCGCGTTACCCGCTGCGGCAGCCGCCATCCGGCCGATCAGGTGATTCCTCAGGAAGATCCGCGCGGGAATACGCTCTACTGGATAGGCCCGCCGGGCGAGAAGTGCGATGCCGGACCGGACACCGATTTTGCCGCCGTGGATGAAGGCTATGTGTCGGTGACGCCGCTGCATGTGGATCTGACGGCCTACAGTGCGCAGGAGGTGGTGTCAGGATGGCTGGAGCGCGCCGGAGTAAATGAACAATGGTAAGCGCGCGCATACAAACCCTGCTGGCACAGCTGCGTTCTCAGGGCATTAAAGACGAGCAGGTGCTTGAGGCCATTGCCTGCGTGCCGCGCGAAAAGTTTATCGACGAAGCGCTTGAGCACAAAGCCTGGGAAAACGTCGCGCTGCCTATCGGTTCCGGGCAAACCATTTCTCAGCCCTATATGGTCGCACGTATGACCGAGCTGCTGACGCTGGCGCCGGGATCCCGGGTGCTGGAGATCGGCACCGGTTCCGGTTACCAGACCGCAATCCTCGCGCATCTGGTGCACCATGTCTGTTCCGTTGAACGTATCAAAGGGCTGCAGTGGCAGGCGCGACGTCGTCTGAAGCAGCTCGATCTGCACAATATTTCAACCCGCCACGGCGATGGCTGGCAAGGCTGGCAAGCGCGCGCGCCGTTTGACGCTATTATTGTTACCGCCGCACCGGCAGAGATCCCGGCTGCGCTGCTGTCGCAGCTCGACGATGGCGGTGTGATGGTCCTGCCGGTAGGTGACGAGCAGCAGGTGCTGAAGCGCGTGCGTCGTCGCGGCGGCGATTATGTCATTGACACCGTGGAACCGGTGCGTTTTGTACCGCTGGTGAAGGGCGAGCTGGCCTGAACCAGGAGTTTTTCCTGTTGCCTGGCGGTAAGTTATGCGTAAAGTGAGCGCACTACGCCAGCGTCAACGCACCCGTCCGCGGGATTTTACGTCACGCTAGTTACTTTTTTATCGGGGGAATAATGAGCACGGGAAGCCCACTTCACACAGCACGCCGGGCAGTCACACTGTCGCTTATCGCGCTGGCAGTCGCAAGCTGCAGCAACAATAACACCTCGCAAGCTCCAATCAGTTCGGTGGGCGGCAATGCCGGCACGGAAAGTTCCGGCGGCATGCTGGTCACGCAACCGCCTAAAATGGGCACGGTATCGCCTGCACCCGCACCGCAAATTCAGTCCGCGCAACCGGTCATTTCTGCTCCCGTTTCGCAGCCCGCTCCGGTGCAAAACACGATCGCTGAACCTGTACAAACCCAAAATGGGCGTATAGTTTACAATCGTCAGTATGGGAATATTCCTAAAGGTAGTTATACCGGTGGAAATACTTATACGGTCAAACGCGGCGATACGCTGTTCTATATCGCCTGGATCACCGGGAACGATTTCCGTGACCTGGCGCAGCGAAATGGCGTTGCGGCCCCGTACAGCCTGACTGTCGGGCAAACTCTTGAAATTGAAAATGCTTCAGGACGACCAATCACTCCGGGGAATACCGTCTCGGCCGCTGACGCCAGCGCCCAGGGACTGGCGACTAAACCCGCGCAAAATTCAACCAGGGTGGTTGCGTCCCAACCGACAATTACGTATTCTGAAAATTCAGGTGAACAGAGTGCTAATAAGATGTTGCCGGGTAATAAGAGCGCTGGGACTGTTGTCACAGCACCTGTAACCGCACCGGTTGTTAGCACTACCGAACCCGTTGCCAGTAGTCAGACAGCCAGTGCCCCTGTCTCATCGTGGCGTTGGCCAACTGATGGCAAAGTCATCGAAAACTTCTCTTCCTCCGAGGGTGGGAACAGAGGTATCGATATCGCAGGCTCTAAGGGACAGAGCATCACGGCGACCGCAGATGGTCGGGTGGTTTACGCAGGAAATGCGCTGCGCGGTTACGGTAATCTTATCATCATAAAACATAACGATGATTACCTGAGTGCCTACGCCCATAACGACACAATGCTGGTCCGGGAACAACAAGAAGTTAAGGCGGGGCAGAAAATCGCTACCATGGGTAGCACCGGAACCAGTTCAACACGTTTACATTTTGAAATTCGTTACAAGGGGAAATCCGTAAACCCGCTGCAGTTTTTACCGCAGCGATGAGTCGATGTAGTACCGCGCGTGCGGACTCACTCATGTCAGCGAACATGACGCATGAGTCGCCGTCAGGTGCTGTATCCAGGGATCACGGGTAGGAGCCACCTTTATGAGTCAGAATACGCTGAAAGTTCATGATTTAAATGAAGACGCGGAATTTGATGAGAACGGAGTAGAGGTTTTCGACGAGAAAGCCTTAGTAGAAGAGGAACCCAGTGAGAACGAACTTGCCGAAGAAGAGCTGTTATCACAGGGCGCTACACAACGTGTACTTGATGCCACTCAGCTGTACCTTGGTGAGATCGGTTATTCCCCGCTCTTAACCGCTGAAGAAGAAGTTTACTTCGCACGCCGCGCGCTGCGTGGTGATGTGGCATCCCGCCGTCGCATGATTGAAAGTAACCTGCGTCTGGTGGTGAAAATTGCACGTCGTTACAGCAATCGTGGTCTGGCACTGCTGGATCTGATTGAAGAAGGTAACCTCGGCCTGATTCGTGCCGTTGAGAAGTTTGACCCGGAACGCGGGTTCCGTTTCTCAACCTACGCAACCTGGTGGATCCGTCAGACCATCGAACGCGCCATCATGAATCAGACCCGTACCATTCGCCTGCCGATTCATATCGTGAAAGAGCTGAATGTGTACCTTCGTACCGCACGCGAGCTCTCCCACAAGCTTGACCATGAGCCAAGCGCGGAAGAGATCGCAGAGCAGCTCGATAAACCGGTTGACGATGTTAGCCGTATGCTGCGTCTGAACGAGCGTATCACCTCGGTTGACACCCCTCTGGGCGGTGACTCTGAGAAAGCGCTGCTGGACATTCTGGCCGATGAGAAAGAAAACGGTCCGGAAGACACCACGCAGGACGATGACATGAAGCAAAGCATCGTCAAATGGCTGTTCGAGCTGAACGCCAAACAGCGTGAAGTGCTGGCACGTCGCTTTGGTCTGCTCGGTTATGAAGCCGCAACCCTGGAAGACGTAGGCCGTGAAATCGGTCTGACACGCGAACGCGTGCGTCAGATTCAGGTAGAAGGTCTGCGCCGTCTGCGCGAAATTCTGCAGACGCAGGGCCTGAACATCGAAGCGCTGTTCCGCGAATAATACGACGTTGTATAAAAAAGGCCGGTCAAATGACCGGCCTTTTTTTTGCTTGCTGATAAGGCCGGCTCACCGTAGCGTGCCGGCCTGCAGCTTAATTCAGCGTGTAGTCGAGCGTGATCTCGGCATTCAGTACCTGAGAAACCGGGCAACCCGCTTTGGCTTTCTGAATGATGGCGTCAAACGCGGCATCTTCGATATCCGGCACGCGCACCTTACTCTGCAGGGCGATTTTGGTGATCGCAAAGCCAGCGTCTTTCTTATCCAGCGACACATCCGCCGTGGTATCGATGCTCTGCGCGGTATACCCTTCATCACCCAGCATCAGGGAGAGCGCCATAGAGAAGCAGGCCGCATGCGCCGCACCGATCAGCTCTTCCGGGTTAGTTCCCGCTGCACCCTCAAAACGGGTGTTGAAGCCGTACGGCTGCTGGTTCAGGGCGCCACTCTCGGTAGACACGGTACCTTTTCCGCGTTTGATATCGCCTTCCCAGTGTGCTTGCCCTTTCTTATGAATGGTCATGCTTAGCTCCTTTTTTCTCTGAATGAAGTGCTAAGTATAGGAGCTGATAACGGGGTTGGGTGGGAACTCGGAGCCTTCCGGGTTTGAGGATGCTCCTCCTCTACAGCGGTAAGGAAGGAGCAGGCTAACTACACCAGGTTTTTCAGGCGGTAGATCCACTCCAGCGCCTGACGCGGAGAGAGGGAGTCGGGGTCGAGATTTTCCAGCGCTTCCAGCGCCGGGGAGGTCTCCTCCGCCGGAACCAGCAGCGACATCTGGGTGCCGTCGATTTGCGTGGCCGCCGCGTTGCCCGACAGGCTCTCCAGCTCGCGCAGTTTGGCTCTGGCGCGCTTGATCACCTCTTTCGGCACGCCCGCCAGCGCCGCTACCGCCAGGCCGTAACTTTTGCTCGCCGCGCCATCCTGCACGCTGTGCATAAAGGCGATGGTATCGCCATGTTCGATAGCGTCCAGGTGAACGTTCGCCACGCCTTCCATCTTCTCGGGCAGGGTGGTCAGCTCGAAGTAATGGGTCGCAAACAGCGTCAGCGCCTTAATGCGGTTCGCCAGACTCTCGGCGCAGGCCCAGGCCAGCGACAGGCCATCATAGGTCGAGGTGCCGCGCCCAATCTCATCCATCAGCACCAGGCTGTTTTCCGTGGCGTTATGCAGGATGTTGGCGGTCTCGGTCATCTCCACCATAAAGGTTGAGCGTCCCGACGCCAGATCGTCCGCCGCACCGACGCGGGTAAAGATGCGGTCCACCGGACCAATCTCCGCCTGCGTTGCCGGCACGAAGCTGCCGATGTGCGCCATCAGCACAATAAGCGCGGTCTGCCGCATATAGGTACTTTTACCGCCCATATTCGGGCCGGTGATAATCAGCATCCGGCGCTGGGGCGAGAGCGACAGCGGGTTTGCGATAAACGGCTCGTTCAGCACCTGCTCCACCACCGGGTGACGGCCTTCGGTAATGCGAATGCCTGGTTTATCGCTCAGCGTCGGGCAGTGATAGTTCAGCGCATCAGCACGCTCGGCAAGGTTAACCAGCACGTCCAGCTCCGCCAGCGCCGCCGCGCTCTGCTGAAGATCGCCGAGGTGCGGCAGCAGCAGATCGAACAGCTCCTCGTAGAGCTGCTTCTCCAGCGCCAGCGCTTTGCCTTTCGAAGTCAGTACCTTGTCTTCGTACTCTTTGAGTTCCGGAATGATGTAGCGCTCGGCATTCTTCAGCGTCTGGCGGCGCACGTAGTTGATGGGCACCAGATGGCTCTGTCCGCGGCTGACCTGAATGTAGTACCCGTGTACCGCATTAAACCCGACCTTCAGGGTATCCAGCCCAAGCTTCTCGCGCTCGCGGATCTCCAGCCGGTCGAGGTAATCGGTCGCCCCGTCGGCCAGCGCGCGCCACTCGTCCAGCTCGGCGTTATAGCCGGGCGCGATTACACCGCCATCGCGTACCAGTACCGGCGGTGCTTCGATGACCGCGCGTTCCAGCAGCTCGCGCAGGTCGGTGAACTCGCCCATGGTATCGCGCAGGGTCTGTACATAATCGGTGTCGACATCGGCCAGCATGTCGCGCAGCGCCGGTAGCTGCTGGAACGCGTGACGCATCCGCGCCAGGTCGCGCGGGCGGGCAGTACGCAGCGCCAGACGCGCCAGAATACGTTCCAGATCCCCCACCTGGCGCAGCACCGGCTGGAGCTCGGCGGTGCGCTCCATCAGCGCGCTCAGGGTCTGCTGGCGCTTGCGCAGCACGTCACGATCGCGCACCGGCATATGCAGCCAGCGCTTGAGCATCCGGCTGCCCATCGGCGTGACCGTGCAGTCGAGCACCGACGCCAGGGTATTTTCAATGCCGCCGCTGAGGTTCTGGGTGATCTCCAGATTGCGGCGCGTGGCGGCATCCATAATGATGCCATCCTGCTGGCGCTCCATGGTGATGGAACGAATATGGGGCAGGGCGGTGCGCTGGGTATCTTTTACGTACTGCAGCAGGCAGCCTGCAGCACACAGCCCACGCGGCGCGTTTTCGACGCCGAAGCCGATCAGATCCCGCGTGCCGAACTGCATGTTGAGCTGCTGGCGCGCGGTGTCGATTTCAAACTCCCACAGTGGGCGACGGCGCAGCCCGCGGCGGCCATCGATCAGCGCCATATCAGTAAAATCTTCGGCATAAAGCAGCTCGGCAGGGTTGGTGCGCTGCAGCTCGGCGGCCATGGTTTCTTTATCCTGCGGCTCGCTGAGGAGAAAACGGCCAGAGCTGATATCCAGCGTCGCGTAGCCAAAGCCTTTCGCATCCTGCCAGATGGCGGCCAGTAGATTGTCCTGACGCTCCTGCAGCAGCGCCTCGTCGCTGATGGTGCCAGGCGTGACGATACGCACCACTTTGCGCTCCACCGGCCCTTTTGAGGTTGCCGGATCGCCAATCTGTTCGCAGATGGCCACCGACTCACCGAGGTTCACCAGCTTCGCCAGGTAGTTTTCCACCGCGTGATGCGGCACACCGGCCATCGGGATCGGCTCGCCCGCCGACGCGCCGCGTTTTGTCAGGGAGATATCCAGCAGCTGCGACGCACGCTTCGCATCGTCATAAAACAGCTCGTAGAAGTCACCCATCCGGTAGAACAACAGGATCTCCGGATGCTCCGCTTTCAGCTTCAGGTACTGCTGCATCATGGGGGTGTGGGCGTCGAGATTAGCCATTGTGCTCCAGCGTTTGATGTCTATGTTATTGAATTTCAATGAGGGCGTGAGTTTAGTGTTCTCATCAGGTGCACGCCTTTTCAATACATCTCATGAAGGTCGGAAGAGTGACGCAGCCGCGCTGCATCGTCCGCATTGCGTTTCATAAGGATACAGGGCGCATGATAACGAAGTCTGGGAAGCAGGAAAACAACAGGGCAAGCGGGAGGAATGAAAAGCACGAAGCGCTTCGTAAAAATCAATCGCAGCGGCAGCCAGGCACCGATATATCCTGGATATGACATTTTTATGAACACAGTCACAAATGCATAAGTTTCTCTTCTGTTCGTGAAACCAGAGGCGCGTAGCGCTCACTCAACCTTATCGTTGCGCGATGGGAAGGGGCGGTACTCATTTCGCAAGGTCAAGGGTGGGTCGGCGCTTCGCGCTGGCTTAATCGCAGCAGATTTTAGCGGAGTGAGAAACATGGTTAACCACGTAGGCGGTCACCGACCACATATTGCCCACAGCAATACGAACAACATAGAGCTGTCGAACAGAGGGTCACAGGAAACCCAGTCTGCTGCACGCGCAGATCAAGCAGCAACGGCCCGGCATAAAAACATCAACGACATTGCCCATATCCTGACGGACTATTTCCCTGCTGATATTGCGAAAGAGAAAGCCACTGCGCTGCACGATGAGCTGGGCCAGAAGCCCAGCGATGTCGAGGCGGTGATAAAAAAAGGGTACGAGTTTGACAAGGTGACAAAAGCGTTTGAAGGTGCCGTCGGTGCGCTGGGCTATGCCCTGTCGGAGGTGCCGGGCGATCTTATTGGTAAGGGCATTTGTCATCAGTTGGGATTACAGCCCGGCACCCATGTGCACGATATGGTTTCCGGTATGGCAGGCGGCATGACGGCAGTAGGGTTTAAAGCCGTGCTGGAAAAAGTGTTTGCCAACAGCGTGAAAGATACAAAATGGATGCAGGCTGATATGGATGCGCTGGAACCCTATATGCAGGAAGTGGTGAAAAAACGCGACAACGGCGTGCATAAGGTGTCTCAGGCCGCTATGGGTGGGTCGGGCTTCGATGCGCGTAATATTTTCACCGGTTCCGTGGCGGTGGGGACACAGGCGCTGCCAGAAAATGACCCGCATGCGCCACCGCCCGGTATCCTTGAAAGCACCACAAAGCCTGGCTATATCGGCAATAAAGTCGTCAGCGGTGTCCTGACCGCAGCGGCAGGCTCATTAAGTGGTGTGGTCCAGAATAAATACGACAGACTTCACGGTCCCGAATTCCTGTTTGGCCGCACCGACTGGAAAGAGCGCTATATGGCGCTGTCGAAAACCACGATGTCCGATCAGATTTATAACGGAGGAAAAAATCGACTGGCGACCGCGGGAAGGGATGCTTTTACCACCGGCGATAACTGGCGTGCGGGTTTTGCGAACCTTGGTACACCGAATCAGTTCGCAGAAAAGGTCGCACTGGGTGTCGGGCTTGGGTTGACCAACATGGCAAAAACAAGTGCGCGTGAAGATGTCCTTGCGGATGCTATCAGCAACACAGGCCTTGATCGAACCTCTCTGTTGTCCAGTCCGGCATTCCGCTCAAGAGTGGAGGCCGCTGCGCAAGGGGCGAACCTCGGTGCGGCAGCGCTGGCTTATTTTGGTCAGGGGTTAGCAGGTGTCAGCACGACCGAGCTCATGGCGATGTATCATCGCTGGCGTGATTCCGGGGCTGAGACGACCGGCGACACCACTACACCATCACCGGCCACGGCGCAGGATATTCCGCTGCCAGACGGGGGCGACAGCGCGTTAGCCACCCCCGCCAGCTCTGTTCACTCTGCAGCAACCAGCGCCGAGGATGCCTCCCCGCCGTCGCGCCCGGCCAGCCCGGCAAGCACCGCTGAGACCACCGGGTCGAATGCGGAGCAGGACTTTGACAGCACCGCCGCTACGGCTGCCAGCAGCCCGCGTCCGGCCAGCCCGGCAAGTTCAGCAAGTCCCGCCAGCGTCACCGGTTCGGAAATGAACCGAATGTTCGCCAGCAATGCCACCACGCCCGCTGGCACAGCGCGTCCGGCCAGTCCGGCGAGTACCGCTGAGACAACCGGGTCAGATGCGGAGCAGGATTTCAACAGCACCGCCGCTACGGCTGCCAGCAGCCCGCGTCCGGCCAGCCCGGCCCGCCCGGCAAGCCCCGCCAGCATCACCGGTTCGGAGATGAACCGGATGTTCGCCAGCAACGCGACCACGCCCGCTGGGACGCCACGCCCGGCAAGCCCTTCGAGCGTCACCGGTTCAGAGATGAACCGGATGTTCGCCAGCAACGCCACCACGCCCGCCGGGACGCCACGCCCGGCAAGCCCTGCGAGCGTCACCGGTTCAGAGATGAACCGGATGTTCGCCAGCAACGCGACCACACCCGCCGGGACGCCACGCCCGGCAAGCCCGGCCTCATCAGTGGTTACCGGGCAGGATGTCCCGCTACCCGACAGCCGCGAGGGATCCATCATCAGCGACACCGCGTCGATCAGCAGCCGCGCCAGCGCACCGCCGGTCGCCTCGCGTCATCAGATGGAAGCCCAGCAGCTGGCAGAGCGTATCGGTAAGATGACCTCGCCCTCCAGTAAATCGCTATAAATTATACGGAAAGGCTGACAGCCGCAGGCATTGCCCTGCGGTTTTTTTATAGCGGGAGAATAGTAATTAACGAACCGTTATCGCAGCCTTGTTGCCCATGAAGAGAGCGACACGGTTACCGGCAGTCGTCTCACCGTTGGCGATAACCTCGCCATCACCGCCACCGGTAAAGGCAACGCGGCAAACAACGGGGATATCACCGTAGTTGGTAGCCAGCTTAAGGCCGGGAAAGATGTTACGCTGGATGCCGCTCGCGATATCAATCTGATTTCCGGGCAGAATACCAACCTGGTCACGGGCAGCAACAGCAGCCATGGCGGTAGCGTGGGCGTCGCGCTGGGATTCGGCGGCACCACCAACGGGCTGAGCGTGTCGGCCAACGCGAACGCCAGCAGCGGCAAACAAAAGGGGAATTCCCTCACCCACAGCAACACCACCGTGAATGCCGGTAATACGGTAACGCTGGTCAGCGACCGCGACACCGCTCTTGCCGGTGCGCAGGTTAAAGGCTCGCAGGTGACGGCTGACGTTGGCCGCAGCCTGACCATCGCCAGCCAGCAGGACATCGACAACTACACCAGCAAGCAGGGCAGCGTCAGCGGCGGGCTGAGTTATACCTTTGGTGGTGGTGGGCCGGGCGGCAGCTTTAGTTTCAGCCGTGACAAAATGGACAGCAAATACCGCAGCGTCAACGACCAGAGCGGGCTGTTCGCCGGGGCAGGCGGGTTCGACGTCACCGTGGGCGAGCACACCCAGCTCGACGGCGCGGTACTGGCAAGCACAGCAACCGCAGACAAAAACCGTCTCGACACCGGCACGCTGGGCTTCGGGGATATCTACAACGAAGCCGACTTCAGGGTACAGCACCAGGGCGGCGGGTTCAGCACCGGGGGCATCGGCGCGCTGATTGCCAGCAACATCGGCAATGTGATGCTGATGGGTGCCGGCAGCAACGGACATTCCGACGGTACCACGCAGGCCGCCATCAGCCAGGGCACCATCGTAGTGCGGGACCAGGACCGGCAGAAGCAGGATGTGGCCGACCTGAGCCGCGACGCGCAGAACGCCAACGACAGCATCAGCAAAATCTTCGACAAGGAAAAAGAGCAGCGCCGCATGGAGCAGGCGCAGCTTATCGGTGAGATTAGCTCGCAGGTCGGGAAGATTGTGTCGACGTACGGTGAGATTGCGGCGACCGAAAGCGCGAATGAAAAAATGAAAGGCGTGCAGCAGGAGGACAGGGAAAGTGCACGCAAAGCGTGGGAACAGCTCAATCCGAATAAAACGGCGACAGAACAGGACGTCTCACAGTATCTCTACGACGGGTTCTATAACAGTGCCCTGGAGAAGAGTGAGATGGGAACGGGCGGGTCGTACCAGCGCGCCATCCAGGCCACTACCGCTATCGTTCAGGGGCTGAGCGGCGGCAATATCAACGCAGCACTTGCCGGGGCTGCCGCACCTTACCTTGCCAATCAAATCGCACAGCATATTGCTAAAGAGGATAAGGAAGCACGCCTGATTGCGCATGCCGTTCTCGGTGCAGCCCTGGCCGCCGTCCAGAAACAGGATATCGCCGCAGGCGCAGCGGGCGCCAGCATCGGCGAGCTGGCCGGGATGATTGCACTTGACCTCAAAGGCGTCACGGCAGGCGAGCTTTCCGAGGCGGACAAGCAGACCGTGAGCGCGCTGGCGACGCTGGCGTCAACCCTGGCCGGCGGGCTGATTGGTGATAATGGCGCAACGGCAGTTAATGCGGGCCTGGCCGGGAAGAATGCGGTTGAGAATAATGCTCTGAGTTCAACTCAGGCGCTGACTTTTGATAAAGAACTGTCGGACTGCCGCAAATCCGGTGGGGACTGCCAGGCGATTATTGATAAATGGAAAGCCATCAGTGACAAACAGAGTGCAGAAACCGACCAGAAGCTGAAAGACAATCCGCTGGAAGCCCAGGTTATTGATAAGGAAGTTGCTCAGGGCGGCGTTGGTATGACAGAGCGTCCCGGCTGGATGGGCAATCTCGGCCTGGCGGTAATGACCAGTGAGGAAGCCAAAGCTTATGTCCAAAAATGGAATGGACAGGACTTGGCAAACATAGACGTTAATAGCCCTGGCTGGACAAAATTTGCTGCGTTTGCATCTGATCCGGAAAATCAGGCAGCATTGGCATCAATGGGGATGCTGGGTAAAAATATTGTTCAACTTGCTAAAAATTTCGCTAAAGGATATATACCATCGAAAGGTTTACCTGTACCTGCTGGGTTATCTAAAGACATCCACTCAGGTCAACAGGGGAAACACATTCCAGGGCATAATAACTATACACCAGGTCGTTCCCCACTACTTGACGGCATTGAACCACAGAAACTATTGAATGGGGTTCATTCTGGTGAATATAAGATAATTAGGATGACTCCCAGAAATCAACCTGTTGTTAACTTCGTAAAGCCCATTGGTAATTATGAAGGACAACCAACAAATTACGGGATAGTACATTATGGAAAAAATGGTGCGCATATCGTTCCAGCAAATCCTGTGCAACATTAAGGAATTAAGGTTATGAAAAAACTACCAGATTGGTTATTTATATGGATAGTCAAGGCTTTACTTGGAGAGATATATCCATCAATAAGAGCTATTGCGGTCGAATTCAATGCGGAGAGGACGTTGATATTAAGATATTATCTTGATCGAGAGGTAGAGGAATCCGATCATGAAAGTATAGATGAAGTGATTGCTAACATACTGGCAAACACATCATCTAATGATGAAATAAAAAATGTAGTGGATGAAGTCTTTTTTGACCTAAGATTTTTTAAGGATTTAGAGCCATTGGATGGATTTGTCTATCTAAGAAAAGAAATTAAATAAATGAATCCCGGCACTCAAACGCCGGGATTTTTTATCTGTTAGTTACTATTGAGCCCTTCAGTCGCCAGGCGTATGTGAGCACGGCGGCGAACAAGCGCGAGTGTGACCGGGTGTTGCTGTCGGGGTCGCGAAAGCGAATGGCCGCGGTAGTCAAGGAAGTGCAATTCCCGTACCTTACCCACAGAAAGCTAACAATGGGTTTAGCTATCAATCTAATCCTAAACATACACCGGGGACAAAAGATTTTGGTGGCTCCAGAGCAGGTATTGAACCTAAAAATTCATTTGAATTATTTGAACATTCTATTTCAATATCTGGCGCTAAAAAGAGATTTTCGATGGATAAAGATGGGAATGTTCATCAATTTATGTCGGATGGAACTAACACTTATCACTGGGCAGGAAGTACAGCTGATAAACGGAACCCTTTAACTTTAGATAATAAGGTTAAGAGTGAACTGAGAAAACAAGAAGGTTGGAAATTAAAATGATTATAAGCGAAGATATTTCTGTTATTGGTATTCAGGTTGAGTATCTAAAAGAAATAATTACTCCCCATGGTATTTTTAATATTATAATAGATCAGGACTTCATTCTTGGAGATAATGTTTTTGTGGATTTATATTCAGTTATTTCCTTTCTGAAGGAAAGTCTATCTGAGGGTCTGGTTCGGTTAGAACAAGGAAAAGTCCCGGAAATCGGATCTACACCATTAAGTAAAATAGACTTCTCTGGGGAAACACCTGGTTCTTTGATATACCTTGACTTTGGTGAGTTATCAAACAAGGGCTTTGTATTCCATTTAGGTTTTAATGGGAAGTATGAAAGGCTAATTTATTCACTGGATAACGAAGAAACGTATCGGGAAAAAATATATCAAAGAGGAACTATACGAAATCTGATCGAAGCCATTCCAGATTGTGACAAGTTGAAATCAATACGTCGTAATGAAATGATTTCTTTGACTGATCTTAAAGATATGTAACCTGATGCTGGCGACGCTGGTAAAAACAGGATGTGGCCGACCTGAGCCGCGACGCGCAGAACGCCAACGACAGCATCAGCAAAATCTTCGACAAGGAAAAAGAGCAGCGCTGCATGGAGCAGGCGCAGCTTATCGGCGAGATTAGCTCGCAGGTCGGGAAGATTGTGTCGACGTACGGTGAGATTGCAGCGACCGAAAGCGCGAATGAAAAAATGAAAGGCGTGCAGAAGGAGGACAGGGAAAGTGCACGCAAAGCGTGGGAACAGCTCAATCCGAATAAAACGGCGACAGAACAGGACGTCTCTCAGTATCTCTACGACGGGTTCTATAACAGTCCCCTGGAGAAGAGTGAGATGGGGACGGGCGGGTCGTACCAGCGCGCCATCCAGGCCACCACGGCTATCGTTCAGGGGCTGAGCGGCGGCAATATGAATGCGGCACTTGCCGGGGCGGCTGCGCCATATCTTGCTAATTACGAAGGGCAACTGAGGAAACATATCCATTCAAGAAACCCAGAAGGTATAACTGTCTCTGATAAATAAAAGGTTATAAATGAAGACAATCATTTACGGAAAGGAATTGTTAGCAGTTATTGAAAGCCTGGGAGAGCTTGAGTGGATGCGTTTTCGTAATCGCTATCCTGAAGTCCAAATCAAAGGCGAACTGAAAAGGCAAGAGGACAGATCATTTTATTTTCCCTATACAAGCTTTCGTTTTCAAAATGAATGTGCCGATATCGTTAATAATCTTCAACAGGCGCTTGCATGCTATTCAGGTGCAGTGGAATGGATTTTAATTAGTCAAAAAAGAGAATTTGGAAATGGAGTCAATCGTTGCGTTTTGCCGAAGCATGTACAGGACATGAAAATAAAAGCGCGTGAATTTGATATCCATATCGATGATTACATGGCAAGATTTGAGCCAGCGTTCAGTCCGAAAGCTTTCGAAGATTTAGTGAAACTATCTAAACATGTAAAGAGTTTTTTTGAGGGGCCAGGCTTTGTTTTTGATTAATACTGTGACAGTAATCAACAAGCTAAGTTGAGGAATACTATTCCATAACGAGTGTGGATGATTAAATTACGTGATATTTGTTGCATTTTCTAATTGTAACATAATGAATTATAATAATTTTCAAGAGTGGTTGTTATTATTTTTATATTTTTTATGTTAGTGTGTTTTTGAGGGGCTAATGTCATTTAGCAATAAATGAGGTTAACGAGATTTTCTCATGGTGTGTTAATCTATTAAACAGATTGGTCTGTAATTTATGGCTATACTAAACACTGCATATACCAAATAACTGATAATTAAATAAGTACGTAGATAATATATAATTACCTAAAACCCAAAATAAAAACCGGGCCTCAACCCGGTATCACTGTCTTATTTCACATCAATCAGCAAAATTATCCCGCCAGTGTTTTTCACTGCGCTCGCGCGCTTCGGCGGGGAGGTCGCGCAGTTCCGGCAGGCCATCGCTGGAGCCGTAATCCATCGTGCTGCTCGCTTCGTCCTGCTCATCCTTTGCCGCAAAGGTCAGGGTTTCATCGATCTTTTCCCAGTCGCCGCCGCTGTGCTGGTAAATCAGCGCATAGGTCGGAGTTTTCTCGTCGTCGCCATAAACTTCATATTTATGCGTGGGAGCATCGTTCGGGCCGAACTGCAGCGTGTCGATAAGTGTGGAATCAGCCATCGTTTTCTCCTCTGTCAGTAAGCTTTAAGCGTAGTCTATCCTCAGCCTGGCAGCGCTCGCGCAGCCCCTTCAACGCCTCCAGCCCCTCAACTGTCCAGCATTAAAGCGTGATGTAAATCTCACTTTGCATCTGATTTTATAAGGTGTATTTTAAATGCATCTTATTTGCGCTTTACCTGACCCTTTCGTGCCTCGCCGGTTGGCTGGCGGCACAGAACTTAAGCTTTTGGGCTTACAGCATGAGGTAAGATTATGAATACGATTATCCCTTCGCATTACGTTCACACCCGCGCCACCGCCTTCTTCGATAAATCCAGCGTGCCTGCTGCGCTGCTCAGCCACCACAACACCAAAGCCGGGGTCTATGGCCGTCTCTCCGTCATGCGCGGGGCGGTGAAATACTTTGGTTTTCCGGACGCGGAAAGCACCACGCCGGATCTGGAGCTGGTGATCGAGGCCGGTAGTTTTGGCATCAGCCCGCCGCAGAAATGGCACCGCATCGAACTTCTTACCGACGATACCTTTTTCAATATTGATTTCTTTGCCGAGCCGGACGCCCAACTGAATGGCAAAGGCTTTGGTCAGGTGGTCAACACCAGTAAGGCGTAGCGATGAACAGGATCGAAATTCCCACCCATTATGTTCACGTTCGCAGCACGCCGTTCTGGAGCCTGCAAACCGCGCCGCCCGGCATCTGGCAGCGTCATCTCGATGCCGGCACGCGCCAGGGCGTCTTGCCGCGTCTGTCGGTAATGCGCGGCGCGATACGCTACTGCCGCTATGCGGACCAGCACAGCCCCGAGGTGGTGGAAAGCTTCGTGATTAACGCGGGTCAGTTCGGCGTGTTCCCGGCGGAGGAGTGGCATCTGATCGAGGCGCTGTCTGACGATGTCATCTTCAGCGTTGATTTTTATGTTGATCCACAGATCCTTCTTGAGGAGTGAAACAGGCGATGGACGTTGCAACTGAAAACAAAGGCTACACGCTGGGACTGAAAAACCGTGAAACCGGGCAGGACGCCAGCAAGGTGTATATGAAACCGATGGCGCTGTATGTGCCTGCCGTGGCCGCCGCCGCGGTCGCTACCCTGGCCCGGACGCTGGGCGAGGCGCGGGGCAGCGTGGTGCTAACGGTGACCAATAACAATAACGGCGTGTCGGTGGATAAGGATTTTGCCACCCTTGAAGACGCGGCAGACGAGACCAACGCGGCAGATGCCGTGAAAGCGCTTATCAATATCGTGCGCGGCTACGATGACGACGATGAGCATAACGTCTGTGGCTGGTAGCGTGCCGCGTCGAGCTGAATGGCATCAAACCCCAGTCGCGCTGCTATACGGGCGTGGTGCAGCGCCTGAAATAACCGCATTACTCTGAAACGCTCAAATATTATGCGCCATCACTGTCGTCGGGTAGTATGATTCCGGTAAAGATTACAGGGAGTTAGTGACAGAGGCAGAGGCAGCCAGAAAGGATGATATAGCCAGTGGGCATGGATGTTTCCCGGATACCGCGATAACCGAAGGTAGCCCAAATGTGTTTATTAACGGCCAGCCTGCCGCCAGAGTCGGTGATGCCGTCGCGCCACACGGTGCACCTGCGGTAATGGCTGTGGCATGCATGCCCGCGTCATCGCAGAAGGTGCATCATCGGTATTTATCAACGGGAAGCCCGCGGTCGCCGTTGGTCATGGTATTAACTGCGGCGGTGTAGTTATCTCTGGCAGCAGTAATGTCTTCATCGACAGCGGGGAAAATAGCGCTTCTGATGATGCTTCATGCCCATCCTGGATGCATGCGTCTGATAAGGACGCTGTTCAGCATCCTTCCCCCGATGCGGCACCTTCCGGATTCAGTGATGGGGTGCCGGCGGCAGGTCAGCAGGCACAAGCCTCGCGGCCGGAGCCCATGCCTCTTCCCGCACTGATTTACCAGACCCTACGCCAGATGGATGACGATAAAGCCAAAGACATGCATCACGGCGATCTGGATGCGCTGACCCTGCGTAATAAACTGAATCTCGATGTGGATACGGTATCTGCAAGAGTAAATGCCCGTACGCTAAGGCTGCTGAATCAACCCAATCCTTACATGATGTCGTCGCCGTATGCTATCGCGGCAATACCAGACACTATGCCAGTGGTTAGCCGCGAGGAGGCCGCCGCTCTCATGTTTGATGAATTCCGGGAACTGGCGAAGCTGTTCTCTTTTCATGGCGAATATCAGCACATCATTACAGAGATGATTACGCATATGCAGGGCAACAGCGGCACGCCCTACAGCAGCCCATTACTGGACCAGGCGCTGAGAGAGCAGATCATGAGTGACCGTTCAGAACAAAGCTCTTTATTGAAAATAAAAAGCGCACTGAAGGCTGCAATCAATTACGAATATGGGCTCATTCCTCTCAATGAGAAGGACGATTTATTCGATGAAAAGGGTAACCTCAAGGAAGTTAATGCAGCTGTACTCCCTAAGTTTGACCGTCTGATAGACCGTACCAACGGATTAGTGATCGCCGTTCATGATATGTGGGCAGCGCATATCACACTGGAATCACTGGAGGTGACGGGCGATAGCTTCCGGGCGAAAGTGCACTACCGTATTCAGGATCACTTTGGCCTCGATGATGACGATGTGCTCAATCCTGTTTATCGAGAATTTCGTATATTCCGGCTGTGGTTCGTGCTCCAGCGCTGGAAAGAATATGGCTACAGGCCTTTTATTACTGAGATAAATACCACCGTTGAAATCAGCGGAGGGCGGGGTGAATAAACGACTGATAGCGGGTGTTATTGCGGCTGCATCCTGCGGCTACCTGCTCTGGCAGTATTTTACGCCAGTTGAAATTGTGGCTGTCCATGAGGGTAATACGATACTGGTCAGGAATTTTCCGTATCTGAAAAGCCGGCAGATAGCCTGGTGGCAAGCCAATAAAGACATGATTCAGGCGCAATACGGTATACCGGATAAACGCGAAGATGATTATTACAGCGTGGTCATTATGGACTTTGGTGAGGGGTATCGTATCGACAGAGGAACGGATGAAGATTCGGATCTGCTGTGCTTTGATGACATGCCCGTTGATGCCAGATGTATCGAAAAGAAAATTCATCTCTGGATTAGATTTAGTAAAAATACAGGGATGCTTTATCGATAAAGATGTGCCGTTTAAAAAAGCATCTTCCTGAATCCTTTTCACGCAGAATCCCTTGCCCTGTAAACATGACTACGCAGCCAACAAAGCCCCAGGATGTAAGCGTAGCGCACCCACCTTTGAAAACGCAGCAGTAGCGGATGCACAGCCTTACCCGCCCTGGAAGGCGAGAAACACGGCGTAACCGGCCCCGCCCGGCCCAATAAAAAAACGGAGCACAGCGCTCCGTTTTTTGTGGTTAGTCAGCACAGGCCGCGGGGTGGCGGTGCTTATTTATCGACGCCAAAGCCCTGCTTGAGGATCGCGGGCAGTACATCAGGGAAATAGACGTGCTGATAGTAGCCGCTCACGCTGGCGCTCCAGGTGTCGCCGTCGGTACGGCCAATGGCCTGCCAGTGGTCGAGCATCTGCTGGTTATAGCGGGTGATTTTCTCTTCCAGACCGGCGGTTTTGTAGGTCTCATCGTGGCGGAAGGTGTCGAGCGGCAGACGCGGTTTATGATGCGAAGGCTGATCGACATGACCAATCACCACGCCGGCGACCGGGAAGGTATGTTCCGGCAGTTCGAGCAGGCTGGTCAGCGCCTGCGGATGCAGACGGATACCGCCAATTGGCACAATACCCAGCCCTTCAGAGCGGGCAGCGGCCATCACCGAGCCCAGCGCGATGCCGATATCGGTGGCACCCGCAACGATACTTTCAATACTCTCGTGAGCCACCTGCTGGTTACCGATAAGCTTCATCCCGACCTCGGTTTTATACATATCGAGTACGAAGGTGACGAATACCGGCGCTTTCGCAATCCACGGCTGGCCGCCGGCGATGCGGGAGATCTCGGCGCGCTTTTGCGCGTCGCGGGTGACGACAACCGACACCTGCTGAGAGTGCACTGAGGTAGGCGCGTGGTAAGCCGTGCTCAGAATACGTTCAAGCGTGGCGTCATCAATGGCTTTATCGGTAAAGCTGCGCTCGCTTTTGTGGTCGTTAAACAGATCAATAATGGCGTTCATGACGTCTCCTTATAAGTCGAAAAAGCCTACCAGCCCCGCGCACATCTTTATTTATCACTCTATGCGCTATGCCGTTGGGCGGCACGGGTTGCCGGCGCAAAAGCCGCCGGGAAAACGTCGAAGGGGGAGGCGGGCGAGGCCGTTATCAGGTAACGGCCTCGCCCGGTGCGGCATCAGGATTTGAACAGGTTTTTCAGGGCGTGCGGCTGGCAGCGCTGGTACTGGCTTGCCACCGTCACCTGGGCACCCAGCTTCGCGGCGGCATGCCACGGCCAGCGCGGGTCGTAGAGCGCGGTGCGCGCAATGCCGATAAAGTCAGCGTCACCGCTGGCGATGATGGACTCGGCATGTTCAGGCTCGGTAATCAGCCCCACGGCGACAACCGGGATCGCCACGGCGTTTTTCACCGCCTGCGCCAGAGGCACCTGGTAGCCCGGGTAGACGTTTATCTGCTGCGCGGGATGCAGGCCGCCGCTCGACACATGGATCACATCCGCCCCACGGGCTTCCAGCATTTTCGAGAACTCCACGGCTTCATCAACGGTAAACCCGCCGTCTACCCAGTCCGTGGCAGAGATGCGCACGCTGACCGGCTTGTCTGCCGGGAACGCAGCGCGCACCGCGTCAAACACTTCCAGCGGGAAACGCGCCCGGTTCTGCAGCGATCCGCCGTAGCTGTCGGTGCGCTGGTTGGAGAGCGGCGACAAAAACTGGTGCAGCAGATAGCCGTGCGCCGCATGCAGCTGAATGACATCAAACCCGAGTCGCGCTGCGCGTTTTGCCGCCTCGGCAAAGCTGTCACGTATTGCCGCTAAACCGGCGTCGTCCAGCGCCTGTGGTGGTGTGGAATCCGCGCTCCAGGCAACGGCGGACGGGGCCACGGTCTGCCAGCCTTTTTCATCATCCGGCGCGAACGGTCCGGCGTTATCCCACGGGCGCGCGGTGGAGGCTTTTCTCCCGGCGTGCGAGAGCTGGATGGCGAGCGGAATTGCAGACCAGCTGCGGATGGCGTCAACCACGCGCTTCATCGCCGCTTCGCACTCATCGCTGTAGAGCCCGACATCAGCCCAGGTGATCCTGCCTTCCGGCGATACCGCGCTGGCTTCAAACGTCAGCAGCCCGGCTCCCGACTGGGCCAGCTGCCCGAGGTGCATCATATGCCAGTCGTTCATACAGCCATTCTCTGCCGAATACTGGCACATAGGCGCGATGACGATGCGGTTAGCCAGCTCCAGATCGCGGAGTTTATAAGGCGTAAAAAGTTGCGGTGCAGACATAGCATTATCCCCTTAATTGGTAAAAGTCTTGCGCGTACCTGTCCTGAGACCTTCTGCCATCTTAGATCCCCGACGGCAATTCTGCGTGATCGGTATGTGGCGTTAAGGGAAAAACGTCCACATTACCCGCGCGCCGCGCTGCGCTGCATAATCGCCAGCGCGCTGAGCATCAGCGTCAGCCCAACGATAAGCGTCAGCGTCGCCATCGCCATCCCCTGGCCCACGGACCCCTGTTCAAACTGCCGCCAGATAAACACCGCCACCGTCTGCGTTCCGGCGGGGGCGAGCAGGAGCGAGGTCACCAGCTCGCGTGACGCGATGGCGAACACCATCAGCATGGCGGCGAGCAGCGCCGGGGAGACCAGCGGCAGCACGATGGCGCGCAGCGCCTGAAACGCCGTCGCGCCGTGTACCCGCGCGGCGGGCTCCAGATTACCGCCCAGCTGGCGCAATGCGCTGCCGACGTAGCGCACCGGCCACGGCAGGAGCAGACAGCAGTAAGAGAGCAGCAAAATAGCCCAAGTGTTGTAGGGTGAGACCGGCCAGAAGGTCCGGTTCCACAGCAGGATCAGCCCCACGCCCACCACAATGCCGGGCAGCGCGGCGGGCATCAGCGACAGCGCGTCGATGATGCCGCGTCCTTTAATGCGCTGCACCACCACCAGCCACGCGGCGAGCAGGCCCACCGCTCCGGTAACCAACGCCGAGGCCAACGCCAGCGACAGGCTGGTGCCGAGCGCGGTTAACGCATCGCCCTGTTGAGCGAACAGCGCCGCGTAGTGCGCGGTGGTAGCGTTCGCCAGCGTCAGCCCGCCGGAGAGCGTGCCCATCACCCCGGTGACCGCCATTGACAGCCCCGGCACCACTACCGCGAGAAAACCGATACCGGCCATGACGGCCACCACCGGCACGGCTGCCACGCCGAGGCGCGCGCCGCTGTTTTCGGTGGGTTTACCGGTCACGCTGGTAACGTCGCGTCCGCCGGTCAGCTTGCCCTGTAGCCACCAGGCGCAGAGCGCGATGGTGATTAATATCAGCGACAGCATCGACGCGCCGGGCAGGTCGATGGGCCAGTCGGCGAGCTTTTTCTCAATCCCGACCGTCAGCATCACCACGCCCGAGCGCGTACCCAGCGCGGCAGGCACGCCGTACTCTTCAATCGCGAGGGTAAAGGCCAGCAGCATCCCGGCGGCCAGCGAGGGCGAGAGCATCGGCAGCGTCACGTGGTAAAACGCCCGCCAGGCGCTGGCTCCGTGCACCCTGGCGACCAGCGCCAGCCGCTGCCCGCTGGCAAGCAGGCTGCGCGATACCGCGAAGTAGACCACCGGAAAGATGTTGAGCGTCATCACCAGTACGATGCCGGTTTTGCTGAACAGCAGGGCGTTAAGATCGAAACCAAGCAGCTGCGCCAGGTAGCCGTTGGTCTGCAATACCAGCATCCACGACAGCGCCGCGATGTAGGGCGGCGTCAGGAAGGGGAGCAGGAACAGCAGATCCCACAGGCGCGGGCAGGGCAGGTTGAACAGCCCGCGCGCTACACCGAGCGGCAGGCCGAGGCAGGCGCTGAGCAATGCCACGCCCGCGGCAATCTGCAGCGTGCCGCCAAACATGGCCGGTAGCTGCGGGTCGGAAAACAGCGGTGCGATACCCGAGAAAGCGCCCTCCAGGGAACCGGCGCTGAACTGCGGGAAAACGGCCTGCAGGATGATAAACAGCAGCGGTAGCGCCACCAGTACCAGCAGGGCGGCCAGCGTGACGAGCGAAAGAAGTCGTTGATTCACAGCGAATGTCCAGAAGACGGGGTTGCCCCCGTCGGATGAAAATTAGTGGGCAAACAGCGTACTGAAGCGCTTGAGTACCGCGCTACGCTCGCTGGTGCCGTCGCTTCTGGTGGGCAGCAGTTTCAGTTCGGTGAACAGCGGGCGCTTCGCCTGCACGTCGGTGCGGGCCGGCATCAGCCAGGCGTCGGCCACCATTTTCTGGCCTTCCGGCGACAGCACGTAATCAACAAACGCCTTCGCATCCGCTTCATGCTGGGTGGTTTTCAGGATCATCATCGGACGCGGGGCAATCACCGTCCCGCTGGCCGGGAAGATCACCTTCAGGGATTCGCCCTGCTCAATGTTGCCGTAGGTAACGTAATCCACCGCACCGAACACCGCTGCTTTTGCCCCCTGCATCACCGGCGTGACGGCCTGCGCGTTCGGGCCGCTGACCACCATGCCGTTCTGTTTCAGGCCGTCGAACAGCGTCCAGGCCTTATCCCCCATGCCGTTTTGCAGACCAATCAGCAGATCCAGCGACGCACCGGAGAGCGCCGGGTCCGGCGTCGTTACCTTGTCTTTAAACGCCGGCGCGGTCAGATCGTGCCACTCTTTCGGTTCAGGGGTGCCGCTTTTGGTGTTCCAGACGATCCCCAGCGCCGAGACGCCCTGCGCCACATAGTCGGCGCTCTTCAGCGTGTCCGGCACCTCACCCGCGTTGGTGCTCTGGTACGGCAGCAGCCAGCCGCGATTGTGCAGATCCTCGGCGGTGTCCCAGGAGGCGGAGATCAGAATATCCGCCTGCGGATTAGCCTGTTCGGCTTCGAGACGCGCCATGACTTTGCCGGTAGTGGCCTGGAAGATATTCACCTTCACTCCGGTTTTCTTCTCAAAGCCGCTGGCCAGCCCTTTCGCCAGCGAGCCAGGGCCGGCGGTGTACACGGTAAGCGCGTGCGCGCTGGACATCATAACGGACGACAACACCATGGCTAACGCAACTCCTTTCTTCACGGACAGTTTCATGCGGTTTCCCCTGAGGATGATGTAACAGATCGAATGGCGTCTACACGCCCGGCAGACAGATGAACAATGCGGTCAGCGAGGATCTCGGCTTCGCGGCGATCGTGGGTGACGTACACCGCGGTAATGCCGAGCTGGCGCAGCAGGGTAGCCATGTCACGGCACAGGGATTCGCGCAGCTCGCTGTCGAGATTGGAAAGGGGTTCGTCGAACAGCAGCACGCGCGGTTCGGCGACAATCGCCCGGGCCAGCGCTACGCGCTGCTGCTGCCCGCCGGAGAGGCCTGCGGGTTTACGCCCGGCGAACTCACTCAGCCCGACGCGCGCCAGCGCTCCGGCGACACGGCGCTCACGCTCCGTGTGGGCAACGCGGCGCATCTTCAGCGGGAAGGCGACGTTCTGCTCGACCGTCATATGCGGCCACAGGGCATAATCCTGGAATACCATGCCGATGTTGCGCAGCTCAGGCGGCAGCGCCCAGCCGGATTTCGCCACCAGGCGGGTGCCAAAATGGATGGTGCCCGCGGCGGGTTGGGTCAGGCCGGCCAGCAGGCGCAGCAGGGTACTTTTGCCGCAGCCGGAGGGGCCGAGCAGCGCCATTACAGTACCAGCGGGAATCTCAAGATCGATCTGATTGAGCACGGTGTGGCTACCAAAAGCATAGCTAACACCGGCCAGGCGGATATCGGTAAACGCGTCCATCAGCGCCCTCCCACAATGGGAAAGCGTCTGCCACCCGCGGTCTTCATCCTGCGGGGCGCGTCCACCTGCACTAACGTCAGGGGAGCAAACATATTGTTATCCTCTTTGGGATTTGCTGGCGCTGACTATAGGCAGGGAATATGACGGAGAGATTACGGTGATATTACGCCGGAAGCGCTTAATAACATGTAGACAGCTATTTTTGATAGCGTGAGGCTGCAGACCTCACGCACGATAAGCATGTTATTATTTACTCATCAGCTTACCCATAAAGTTTTTACATTTATTTTTGGCTGGCCATCCTTTAACCAAATTTTTGCCGTATTGGTTAAATAACTTTTGTTCATCAGTGTTCATCGAAATAACTTCAGAGTCCGGTATTTCGAAAATGCGTTCATTCTGCATTATGTAATACGTCTTGCCAGGCTCAGGAATAAAGGAGAGTCTGGAGTCAGCAATGTATCTACCATAATTTCTGGTCTGCTCGTAGGCATAAAAATTACCAGGCTTTATTTTGGCTTTAATTACATTACCACTGGCTGCGAAAACATTCGAATCAAGCTCGTAACGCGTATCCATATCGAAGCAGGCATCGGTATCAACATATTTATAAGTGGTAATATAAATGGTTCCTACGCTGCCTTCATAATTTCTTGCATAGATAGTGGCGGCATCACTTCCTTCATATTGGCTATAATCGAGCGGTAAAATATTTGAGCAGCCGGATAACAGTAAAGCAGATAAAAAACACAAACTTCCTTTCCACATAACGCCTGTCCTGATGATTAAATAACGAGCGGGTTGGTTTGATGTTAAACCCTGAATGATAGTTTTTTCTACACAAAAGCAAAACTACCAGATTTGAGTGCTCTGATTAGTTTTTATCGTAAGTGCCACAAGAGAGTAGGTGCAACGGGCAGGACCGGCTCGTTAAAATTATGCCCGCACGCTGAAGAGCTCATGCATGCGGGCATAGAGGTGAGGAGTTATCAGCAAATGCGATTACCGCCGCGCCCCCTCGGTCGCGACCGGCGTTTCTACGCGTTCCATGGCAATCGGGATGCTCTTGTACGCCGGAATGCCGCTCTGGGTGTCGTGGCTGTCGAGCGGCACCAGCACGTTGGCTTCAGGATAGTAAGCGCCAACGGAGCCGGGGGCCATGTCGATCACGACGATAGTCAGATTGTGCATGCGGCGCGAGGTCGGATTGCCGTCCGGGTCGAGGGCCACCACGTTCACCTGATCGCCCACGCGCAGCTGGCGCTTTTCGGCTTCGTCCGGATTGATAAACAGCACGTCGCGCCGGCCGGTGACGCCGCGATAGCGGTCGTTCAGGCCGTAGAGCGTGGTGTTGTACTGGTCATGGCTGCGCAGGGTGGTCAGCACCAGATCGTGGCACTTCAGCGAGCGTGGGTCCTCATTGATACCCTGCATCACCTTAAACTGCGCCTTGCCGGTGGGGGTGTTCCACTCCCGCTCCGAGGCGGCGTTGCGCAGGCGGAAGCCGCCTGGCCGTTTGACCCGCTCATTGAAGTTCTCAAACGCCGGGAATACCGCCTCGATTGCCTCGCGGATAAAGCTGTAGTCGCCGATCATTTTGTCCCAGTTGACCACGGTGTCCGGCAGGGTGGCTTTCGCCAGCCCGGCCACCAGCGCCGGTTCGGATTTGAGATGCGGCGAGGCGGGCTTCAGGCTGCCGCGCGACGCGTGCACCATCGACATAGAGTCTTCCACCGTGATGCTCTGCTCGCCCGAGGCCTGAATATCGGTCTCGGTACGGCCCAGCACCGGTAGCAGATAGTTGTGCTTGCCGAGCAGCAGATGCGAGCGGTTGAGCTTGGTGGCCATGTGCACCACCAGGTCCAGATTACGCATCGCCGGGAAAGTGACCTGCGGATCGGAGATAGCTTCCGCCAGGTTGCCGCCTAGGCACAGCAGCGCTTTCGCTTTCCCGTCGCGCATCGCCTGGATCGCTGCCACTGCGCCATGACCGTGCTTCTGCGGCGGCGTAAAGCCAAATACCCGTTCGATACCGTCGAGCAGCGACTGCGGCGGGATCTCAGTGATGCCCACGGTGCGATCGCCCTGCACGTTAGAGTGACCGCGCAGCGGGCAGACGCCCGCGCCCTGCTTACCGATATTGCCGCGCAGCAGCAGCAGGTTAGCGATCTGCTGAACGTTCTGGGTGCCGTACTGGTGCTGCGTAATCCCCATGCCGTAGCAGATGATGGTGCGCTCGGCTTCGGCATACAGGCGCGCGATGTTCTGGATCTCCTTACGCTCCATACCGGAGACCTTCAGGATATGGTCCCAATCGGTGGCATCCAGGTCGGCCTTCAGTTCGGCAAAGCCTTCGGTGTGTTCCTCGATAAACGCCTCGTCGATAACACCCGGCTCGCCATTTGCCAGCGCCTGGTCATGCATCGCCAGCAGGATCTTCATCACCCCTTTGAGCATCGCCGCATCACCGCCGACCCGCACTTTGTAATAGGTGGACGCCAGCTCGGTGGAGCTGAGCGACAGCATCTCGATCGGGCTTTGCGGGGAGGTAAAACGCTCAAGGCCGCGCTCGCGCAGCGGGTTAATCGCCACGATAGTCGCCCCGCGCTTCGAGACTTCACGCAGCGTACCGAGCATGCGCGGGTGGTTAGTGCCGGGGTTATGACCGATGCACAGCACCAGGTCGCAGTGGTCGAAATCTTCCAGCTCTACCGTGCCTTTACCGACGCCGATCGACTCCGGCAGACCCACGCTGGTGGGTTCGTGGCACATATTGGAGCAGTCCGGGAAGTTGTTGGTGCCGTATTCACGGGCGAACAGCTGCCACAGGAACGCCGCTTCGTTGGAGGCGCGGCCCGAGGTGTAAAACTCGACGCTGTCGGGATCGTCATAGCTACGCAGATGCTCGCCGATTTCGCGAAACGCGGTCTCCCACTCAATGGGCTGATAGGTATCGCTGGCCGCATCGTATTTCATCGGATGGGTGAGGCGGCCTTCGCCTTCCAGCTCAAAGGCGCTGCGCTCCCACAGCTCGCTCACCGGATGGGAGGCGAAAAATTCCGGGGTGGTGCGTTTACTGGTGGCCTCCCATGAGACCGCCTTGGCACCGTTTTCGCAGAACTCAAAGGATGAGGCGTGCTGCGGATCGGGCCAGGCGCAGCCGGGGCAGTCAAAGCCCTGCGGCTGGTTCACTTTGAACAGGGCAATCACGTCCTGCTTCACCGACATCTGGCCGCGTATCGCGTCGGCAACCGCCTTTAACGCGCCCCAGCCGCCCGCAGACCCGCCATAGGGTGCGATGCCAATAGTACGATTTTGCTCTTTCATAATGCTCCACACTGTCTGTTAACTGCTTTTTCTTTAAGCCTGGTACAGCAAATGCATACCAGGCACCGACAGGCGGCATTAATGTAGAGATAAGGTTATCAAAATGTTTCCGCGCTACGGTTGTCTGCGCCACAGAGGGCGAAATAGTCATTCAGTTACGGGGAGATACGTTAAACTTTGGTTATCCCGTTGATAACGCTCGCAGGCATCCCGTGCGCATCGCCACTATTACCAACATTGCTTATATCGCTACGGTACTTCTGACCCTGTCGTCAGGGGTGTCGCTGTTTATGGCGTCGAATGCCGAACGCACCGAGCGTGACGCGGTGCAGCAGAGCCGGGTGTTTGATGCCCTGACCCAGGAGTTAGAAAAAGAGGCGTTCTCCCTTACTGAGCTGGCGCGTCAGGCGGCAATCCACCCGCAGGGTGACGATATCCAGGCCTGGAAAACGACGCTGGCCGAGGACAAGCGTAAGGAAAAACATCTGGCGTCGTTGCAGGATGTTGGCGCCTCGACGGAAGAGCTGATGCTGCTCCAGCGCGCGCTGACGGTGCTGGATGCGCTGGAGGAGGAGCAGGGGACGGCGATCGCATCGATCGAGGCGGGGCAGCGCGAAGCGGCCATCAGCCTGCTGTTCAGCCGGGAGTATGAGGCGCAGCTTGGCCAGGTAGAAAGCCACTTCGAGCACTTCCGCAGCCTGCTTGATCAGCGTACCGATGCTGCCGTTGCCGAGGCCACGCAGCTCTCCCAGCGCCTGCGCACCCTGTCTGAGGTCATGGTGGGCCTGACCGCGCTGCTGTTCCTGTTTGTGCTGGGTTTTATCATCCGCCATCGCATTCTGCGCCCGGTGATCACCCTCAGCGATGTGGTGAACCGGCTTGCTACGCAGGATTATGCGGTGCAGACCCCAACCCTGGCCCACGTCGATGAAATCGGTGATATGGCACAGGCCATCAGCATCTTTCGCGAGAACGGCCTCGCCAGACAGCGCCTTGAGCAGGAGCGCGACGCCGACTGGGAGACGCGCAAGCTGCTGGCGCGCATGACGCGGCGCTTGCAGGGGTGCGACTCCTGGGGCGACATCATCATGGCGACCACCGTTTTCGCGCCGAATATCATTCCCGGTGCCGGAGGACGGCTCTATATCCTTGATGAGCAGGCCAACACCATGCGCTGCGTCGCCCGCTGGCTGTTATCCCCCAGCGACCAAGAGTCCTTTCCCCCTGACCAGTGCTGGGCGCTCAAGCGTGGGCACCTGCACAGCCCGCTGCGTGACGCGGTGGATATGCCCTGCACCCACGTGCCTGCGGAGGCTGCGCATCTGGCAATCTGCGTGCCGTTGATAGCCCAGAATAAGATTATCGGGCTGCTGTCGTTCCTGAACCACGATACCGGGCGGGAGCTGCCCTATA
This sequence comes from Siccibacter colletis, assembly GCF_000696575.1. Taxonomy (GTDB): domain Bacteria; phylum Pseudomonadota; class Gammaproteobacteria; order Enterobacterales; family Enterobacteriaceae; genus Siccibacter; species Siccibacter colletis. Next base: position 72,161 of record NZ_JMSQ01000011.1, read on the forward strand.
TCTATATTGAACTGATGGGAGAGACCCTTGCGCTGGCGCTGGCGAACCAGAAGCTGCGTGATTCGCTGACGAAGAAAGCGGCGTTCGATGCCCTGACCGGCATGCGCAACCGCACCGATTTTGAGGAGACGTTGCAGATGGCGCTGGCACAGGCGAAAGCAACGCAAAGCGTGCTGAGCTGCATGATGCTCGACATCGATCACTTCAAAAAGCTCAACGATACCTGGGGCCATGAGGCCGGGGATAAAGTGCTGACGGAGGTCGCGGCACTGGTTACCGCCAGCCTGAAGGGCAACGGCACGGCGTTCCGCTACGGCGGCGAAGAGTTCCTGATTATTTTGCCGGACGTCGATGAGGCGCAGGCTGTCGCCCTGGCCGAAGAGATCCTGCATAACGTTGCAGGCCACCGCGTGCTGTACGATGCGCGCCAGATCGGCCCGGTGTCGATATCTATCGGTCTGGCGGTGTGGCCGCATCATGCCAGAGCGGATAACCTGGTGCGTGCCGCCGATCTGGCGCTCTATCATGCCAAAGAGAACGGGCGCGGCCAGATTCGGGTGGCGCGTAAGGCGGGATGATGGTCAGGATGCGCCCGCGCTGGCTGGCTGACAATTCTCACACAGCACGCTGATTTCAATTGCTTTTTTATCAATGACGTTGCCTGCTCCGAGCACGCTGTCTTCAATTTTTTTCTCACAGAACGGATCGATAAACTCATGTACTGAACCACAGCCTGAGCACACCATAAACAGGCAGAGGCGCTGCGACGAGTGCGGGGAGCGGGCAAAAAATTTGCTCTGGCTATCGATTTTGACTACCAGGCCGAGGCGAAGCAGATAGTCGAGGGCGCGGTAAACGGTGGCGGGCCTGGCATTCGGACTGTATGTTTTTAACGCTTCAAGCAACACATACGCCCCCACGCCCTGATTACCCGCGCGGCGAACAAACAGATAGATCATCTGCCGCGGTCTGGTAAAGCGCTGTGCGATACGATCGTGTTCAAGGATCAGCCGTTCCAGCTCCGCCTGTTCCTGGCGGGTAACGTTTAATTCCATGTCTGAGACACGCTGCTGTATCAGCATATTTTCCCCCGCTACCGGTTTAACCTTGCCGCTGCATGGCGCAGGGTCCGTCCGGTGATGATCTACGATGTCGGATCGCTGTCTGTCTTTGCTGCGTTACGACCCAAGTGATGTAGAAATGGCATACCCTGTGTTATAACGTAACAAAATCGGCGCAACGCCCTCTGGTGGCAGAGAGAGGCACGTTCAGGAGCAGAGCATGAACATCACAAAGGTACTGGCAGTATCGCTTTCAGTTGTCTCGGGCAGTGCAATGGCCTTTCAAGCCAATGACCGTAGCCCGACTGAATCAAACCAACCGCTTCAACGCCTTGAGAGCCAGGCTTTCAGCTCGTATTCTCAGCATGCCTCAGCGCTTCAGGCCCCATTCGCTGGCACCTGCTCTGCGCTGCCGCTAAACGGCTGCGGCTGCGCATTTTGCGCCATGCTGCGCAGCCAGCGGATGTAATGTCTCTCTCTTAAAAACGGCCTGATGACTCAGGCCGTTTTTTTATCACTCTGCTTTATGGTCTGCGTCGTGATGGTCGTGATGATGTTCTCCTCCGTGCATTTTGCCGGAGCCGCCTACCGCCACGATGTTAAACGGGTGACCTTCCACGCTAATCGCCTTGCCCTCTTTCAGATCGGCGGCGTTCAGCACGTGAATTTTGCTCTGCAGCGGATCGGTGATGAAGATGTTGTCTTCAGCAACCGCAATACGCGGACGCGGATCGTTCCAGTGGCCGTCCATAGAGTACGGCTCGGTCACGCGCACCGATTTAGTAATTTCGCCTTTCAGCACGTCAATCTGATTCAGCTTGCCGTCTTCGGTGAAGACGTAAGCGTATTTCGGGCGTACCGGGTCGACAGCGAAATGCACCCGGCGGGTCGGGAGCTGCACCAGGCGGAAGCTCTGCGCGTCGCTCGGGTCGATGAGCACAATGCGGTCCGGGCCGTAGTTGCCGATGAAGTACTGCATCCCTTTGCCGCCGATAAGCGTCGAGACGCTCCCTTTCGGCAACGCGCTGGAGTAAGGCAGATGACGGATTTCCGGCGTATCGCCTTTCTGGGTCACCAGCAGCAGGCCGGTTTCACAGGAGAGCGCATAGGTATCACCGGAGCCGGCCGAGCCGTGCAGGCCAGGACAGGCAATGTCGTTACCGACTTTTTTGCCGTCCAGGCCCACGATGCGCGCGCCAACCGGGCGTTCAGAGGCATCGTCCGGATTGGGAATCGAGACCACAGCATAGTTATCGTACGGTACGGCTACGCCGCGATGCGGTGCAACCACATCCACCTTTTTCGCATCGCTTTTGCCGTCCTGCACCGCCGCTTCGCTGTACACCAGGGCGTAGCGCTCGCCGTCAAACCACTGGGCAACCTTCCCCTGGCGCTCAACAAAGTGGCCCGGTTTCTGGCCAGTGAACTGGGTGCTGAGCATTTTTGCTGGATCGACATCAATATCAGCGTGATCGCCGTGATCGTGGAAGGCGATGCCGGAGGCGATAGTGGACACCGTACCGGCGCTGCCCTGTACCGCAAACACCGTCGCGCCGCTTTCGCTGCGATAGAGCGAGGCCGGGCCTTTCACGGTGAAGGTATTCAGCGTGTCGCCATCAAGGGCATCGATCACGTTGACCACCGGCTTGTCATGATCGGCAACAAACAGACGCCAGGCGGTGACGTCTTCTTCCGCGGCCGTAGCGGAACCGGCTGCGCCCAGCAGGATGGCCGCGATGGACAGCGGTAATAACAGCTTCTTCATGGGGATCTCCATTAGCAAATAGTCCGGGTTAAGGTTTAACGGCGGAATCGGGGGAAGCGGTGGCAGCAACCAGCGCGGACACCAGGGTGCTGGCGTTGTGCTGCATCATGTCGATATAGGTGGCAGCAGGGCCTTCAGTGCCGGAAAGCGCATCGGAATAGAGCACACCGGAAACCGGCAGCCCGGCTTCGGAGGCAATTTGTTCCACCAGCCGCGGGTTAGAAATGTTCTCGGCGAACACCGCCGCGGCGTGGTTTTTCTTTATCTCGCGCAGAATCCCCGCCACGTCGGCGGCTGAGGCCTCGGACTCGGTTGATACGCCCTGCGGGGATAAAAAGTGGATGCCGTGATCTTCTTCGAAGTAGCGGAAGGCGTTGTGACCCACCACCACGGTGCGGTGCGCGTCGGGAAGGCGGGCGATCTCGCTATCAATTTTTTCTGCCAGCGCCGCCAGCTTTTCGTCGTAGGCGCGGGCGTTGGCCTGGTAGCTGTCGCAGCCGGATTTATCTGCCGCGCAGAACGCAGCGGTGATGTTTTTCACATACGTGCGGGCATTGGTAATGGATTGCCAGGCGTGAGGGTCGAAGGGGGCCGCGTGAAACACCGCTTTGCCGTTGTAAAAGTGGTAGTGACCGCCCGCCGGATCGCGCAGGATCGCCGCGCCTTTACTCACTTCCGTCACCGGCGCAGTGCTTTCACTGGCCTGAATCAGACGGGTGATAAAGCCCTCAAACTGCAGACCGTTAATCAGAATGACATCGGCTTTCGCCATCGCAATGGCATCCGCCGGGGAAGGCTCATAGACGTGCGCATCGCTGTCCGGGCCGACGAGGGTGCGTAGCTCGATACGATCCTGACCAATATTCTTCGCCATATCGCCGAGGATAGAAAAGCTGGCGATGACGTTGAGCTTAGCGCTGGCCTGTAGAGGGGCCGTCAGAGCCAGCAGGGCAGCGACCGCAAGCGGCGTAATGATTCTCATGGTGATTTACTCCGTGCGCGCAGGGCGCGTTTTAGAAAAAGCGGGGCGACGGCTATTTTTCACCAGCGCAAGGGCGGTGGAGACCAGATAGCCCACCCCGCTGGCAAGAATGATGGCCGGGCCTGAAGGCAGGGAATAGTGGTATGAAAACAGCAGGCCGATGACGCAGGCCGTCATGCCGAGCAGGACCGCAGCGCAGCAGAGGGTGATGACGCGCCGGGTCCAGAAGCGGGCCGTCACCGCCGGAAGGATCATCAGCCCGACGGAGAGCAGCGTGCCCAGCGCCTGATAGCCCGCCACCAGGTTCATCACCACCAGCGCCAGAAACAGGAAGTGGACCGGCGAGCCAAGCTTCGACACGGCGCGCAGGAACAGCGGGTCCAGACATTCGGCGATCAGCGCGCGCCACAGCAGGATCAGCGCGATCAGTGAAATTACCGACACCGAGGCGATCAGCGCCAGCGCATCGGCATTCAGCGCCAGTACGGTGCCGAACAGCACGTGCATCAGATCGACGCTCGACCCGCGCAGCGAGACGATCAGCACGCCGAGCGCCAGCGAGATCAGGTAAAACGCCGCCATTGAGGCATCTTCTTTTTGCACCGTCAGGCGCGAGACGATCCCGGCGCCGATAGCGACAATCAGCCCGGCCACCAGCCCGCCGAGGGTCATTGGCACGATCTCCAGCCCGTAGAGCAGAAAGCCAAATGCCGCCCCCGGCAGCACGGCGTGGGACATGGCATCGCCCACCAGGCTCATGCGTCTGAGGGTCAGGAATACCCCCACCGGACAGGCGCTGAGCGCCAGCAGCAGCGACCCCATCAGGGCACGGCGCATAAAGCCGAATTCAACGAAGGGATTAATCAGCACGTCATACAGCCAGGCCATCATCGACCTCCTGCCGCGAATCGCGCCGGCTCATGCTGACAAAACGCGGGCGGCGCCTGACGGGCGCGCATCACCCACTGGGTTTCTCCCCAGGCCACCAGCGTGCCGTTGACCATCAGGGTTTCGGGAAAGTGTCGGCTGACCAGTTCGGGATCGTGGATCACCACGATGACCGTGCGCGCCTGGGAATGCCAGCGTTTAATCAGCTCCAGCATGGCCTGTACCGTGGCGGCATCGATGGCGTTGAACGGCTCATCCAGCAAAATGATGCTGGCATCCTGGACCATCACCCGCGCAAACAGGGCGCGCTGAAACTGGCCGCCGGAGAGGGCGCTGAGCGGTTTTTTTTCCATACCCGCCAGGCCGACCGCGACCAGAGACTCGGCGATGCGCAGACGATCTTCGCGCCGGTGACGGCGCAGCAGACCGCGGTCCTGCCACAGCCCGAGGGATACCAGATCGTGCACGTTGGCCGGAAAGCTGCGATCCAGCTCGGAAATCTGCGGCAGGTAAGCGATACGGGCATCCGCCGCGGTGCGGCAGGAACCCGACTGCGGTTGCAGAATGCCGGCGATGCCTTTCAGCAGGGTCGATTTTCCCGAGCCGTTCGGCCCAACCACAGCGGTGAGGGAGCCTGCGCGTACCGAGCCGGTAATGGCGTTCAGGGCCGTATGGCCTTCGTAGCCCAGCGTCAAGTCTTCAAGGTGTACTGCAATGTCCGTCATCTCATTACGGTCCATAATATTCATTCTTTGCGAAATGTTATAACGTAACATTGCGCAATGTAAACGTATAATACTTACCTCAGCGATAAACGCGTGAGGGCAGAATAAACGAGCCATCCCCGTGGCTTGTTTATTGACCAGCCAGCAGGAGCCAGTACGATCAATTCCTTTGGTTCATATATTCGTCCTGTCTCGCCAGCAACCACGCGGGCTGACGATGGAAATTCATTTTTTCCCGTTACATGAATCGCTTAAATGTTGTGCTAAAAAGTACTGGATGTTTAACCAGTAAGGCGTATACTATTCGTACTGCCCGTGTGGGTGATGTTGTTAGTGAGTAAGTGGTGAAGCATATGATGATTCCATTTGAAAGCGTGACTTCTCTGGATCCGTCGGTGGCGATGAGTAGCCGTGAAATTGCCACATTGACAGGCGTAACCCACGGTGAGGTGAAGCGCATTATCAAAAGCCTCGAAACCGCGCAGCGTCTGTCGCAGCCGCTCAATGTGCTTGAGTCTGAGCGTGAAGATGACGTGCAGCAGGAGTTTTATCTGAACAAGCGGGATTCACTGCTGGCCGTGGCGCGTCTGTCGCCAGGCTTTACCGCCGCCGCGCTGGATCGCTGGCAGGAGCGGGAGCAGCGCGCCAGTATCCCGGACTTTACCAATCCGGCGGCCGCGGCGCGTGCCTGGGCTGAGCAGTACGAAAAGCGCCAGCGTGCCGAACAGGCGCTGGCACAGACGGCCCCGAAAGCGAACTTCTTCGATCAGTACGTGCAGGTAGAAGAGGCGCTGGGCTTTCGCCAGCTGTGCAAGATGCTGAAGGCGAAAGAGCCGGAGTTCCGCCAGTTCCTGCTGGAGCGCAATATTATGTACCGCCTGAATGGTACCCTGACGCCGCATCGGCACTACATTCAGTCAGGCTACTTTACGCTGCGTTCCGGGGTGGGTGAAAACCTTCACACCTTCTCTCAGGCGCGTTTTACCGCGCGCGGTGTGAAGTGGGTGGCTGGCCTGTGGGCGACGCACCTGGCCGCGCGGCCAAACGGCGCTGCCGCCTGATGCGCGGCGGTGTTATCGACAGGGCGCAGCGTTCAGCGTAGCCTGCGCCCGGTGCCCAGCGGAAGGGCACTTTCAGTGTTATTTCTCCTCGCCTTCGGCCTGTTCCGCGCCTTCCTTATCAGCCTCGCTGTCATTACCCAGCGTGAAGTTGATAATGTCCGACACTTTCATGTTCGAAGCCTGATCCAGCTTCTCCTGCGCGGTTGCCAGATGGCCGTCCACTTTCTGCTGCACGGTATCGGCGATGCCGTTATCCAGTGCCGCCTGCGCCTCTTTACCGGCGTTTTCCGCCGAAGTCACCAGATCCTGCGTTGCCGCATCGGCTTTCTCTTTCATTTCGCCAGCCTGCTGGGTCACTTCATCCAGCGTTGCCTGCGCTTTCTCTTTGGTCGCATCGTCGCAGGCGCTCAGCAGCACAGTGGCGGCCAGCAGCGCGATAAGGGTACGTTTTTTCATAGGAAACCTGTCAGTAAGGAAATCGCAATAGCCAGTGGGTGCGACGTAAAGGCGTGCGCAACCGTACTGTTTAGTGCTGTTACCCTACCTCAGGTTCCCTTTCGGAACGTATTGGAAGGTAAAGAAGATAAAATAAACCGCCGCGCAGCCGTCTCAGGTCATCATGCCGCGTATAAATCCACACCGTTCTGCCTGGTCCAGGCGTAACAGCTGGGCATAGAACGCCCCGGCATCGGGCAACGCGGCGCAGCAGTCGAGAAATTTACCCATCCGCTCATCGGCGCTGAACGGCTCGTCCAGCGCCCCGCGGGCATTAAGCCGTTCGCCGTCCAGTTGCCGGCCATCGCGCAGCGTCACGGTGACCCGGTGCGGCAGGTTAGCAACCTCTGCTTCCTGTTGCGCCGACCAGGCCTGCATGGCAATGCGCGGCAGTAACGGGTTTGCAGCCTGACTGCGCACGGCATCGGGGGTAAAGTCGCGGACGCTGAGGGTGCCGTGGGTCAGCAGCATCGCCACGCAGTACGGCATCGAAAACCGCGCCTGCATCTCGTCCTGCGGCTGCGGGTACGCCAGATTGCGCCAGTTGGCGATGCCCACCGTGCAGCTGACCTGCTCCACGTCACTGGCGCTAAAGCTGTGCTGCGCCTGCAGATCGGCGATGGCGTCCAGCACCCGATGAGTGGAGCCACAGCAGGGGTATTTCTTCGGCATCAGGCCGATGCGCTCAATCACATGACGCGGGTGAACCAGCAGCGTCGGGGTGCCGGCTGTACCGTTATACAGCTCAATAAACCCCTGCGGGCCTTCGAGAATATCGAGCCGGCCCTGCATTCCGGTTTGCGCAAGGCGCGCCGCATCAACGGCGTTACGCGCCGCCATCCCGGCGTGAAACGGTTTCAGCGGCGTGCCGAACTGCCCCTTAACGCCGCTCGCCAGGCTGACGGCAATACTCAGGGTGCGGGCGATGGCGTCAGCATCTGAACCCATCAGCGCAGCCACCCCCGCCGCGCTGCCGATGCACCCCACGGTGGAGGTGGCGTGCCAGCCCGCGGTGTAGTGCGTGTAGCCGACGGCATCGCCAATAAACGCCTGGGCCTGGAGGCCGATAAGGTACGCGTCGATCAGCGCCGCACCGCTGGCCCGCTGCGCCAGCGCCACCGGCAGCAGGGCGGGAAGTAATACTGCCGAGGCATGGCTCATGCCCGGCGCAAAGTTATCATCGTAATCAATGGCGTGGGCAGCGGTCGCGTTAATCAGCGCGTCGTTTGCAAGGCTGCGCGGGGCCTCTCCCCAGGTCGCCTTCACTGCCAGGGTAGAGGCGTCGTCGCGCCCGGCCACCATGCAGGCAAGCGTGTCCGTGATGGCCTCGGCGGCGAGCTGACGCGCCCGCGGGCTGAACGGCGGCGGGGCGGCGCACCATTGCGCCAGCGTGGTTATCAGGGTCATACCTGTGCTCCTTATGCCTCGCTGGCTGCGAGAAATTCCCGGGTGTAGGCCTCGGTGGCGATGCCGTGCCGCAGGCTGTCAGCGCTCAGCTCCTCCAGCAGTTTCCCCTGATGCATAATCCCGACCCGCTGGCACAGATGGGTCATCACCGCCAGATCGTGCGTCACCATCAGGTAGGTGAGGTTGCGCTGGCTGCGCATCCGGCTCAGCAGATTGAGGATCTCCGCCTGGACCGACACATCAAGGGCAGACGTTGGTTCATCGAGCAGCAGCACCGACGGTTCAAGGATCAGCGCCCGGGCAATGGCGACGCGCTGCCGCTGGCCGCCGGAGAGCTGGTGCGGATAACGGTAACGAAAAGCATCTGACAGCCCGACGGCGTGCAGTACTTCGCTGATGCGTGCTTCGTGGCGATCCATGCCGTGCAGCTTCAGTGGTTCACGCAGGCTGGCCCACACCATTTTGCGCGGGTGCAGCGAGGCATAGGGGTCCTGAAATACCATCTGCACCTGGCGGTAGAATGGCTTATCGCGATACGGCTGCTGCTCGCGGTTGTTAAACAGAATGTGGCCCTGATAGTGGTGATTCAGCCCGGCGAGCGCCCGCAGAATGGTGGATTTGCCGCAGCCGGATTCGCCGATCAGGCCGTAGCTCTCCCCGTGGGCGAGGGTGAGATTGACGCCTTCGACCACCCGTCGGTGACCAAAGGCGATGGTGAGATCCACTGTTTCAATGCTGCGGTCGGCGGCAAGAACGGCATTCATAGCGCAACTCCATCACGGTAACGGGGGCCGGTAAGCCAGGCGGGATCGCGCGTCGGAACGCGCAGCGTTGCAACCGGCTGACGCAGACGCGGCTGGCTGGCGAGCAGCGCCTGGGTGTAGGGATGGCATGCCCGATCCAGCGCATCGGCGCGGATCTCTTCGACGATGCGCCCGGCGTACATCACCAGCACGCGATCGCAGAAGCGCGACACCAGGCTGAGATCGTGGGTGATAAACAGTAATCCGGTCTGCCGACGCTCCAGCTGTTCACCCAGAATGGTGAGCACCTGCCGCCGGACGGTCACATCCAGCGCCGAGGTCGGTTCATCGGCGATGATCAGATCCGGTTCCGGGATCAGCATCATGGCGATCATCACGCGCTGCCCCATGCCGCCGGAGATCTCGTGCGGGTAAAGTCGCGCCACGCTCTCCACGTCGCGGATATGAACCGAGGCCAGCATTTCCCGGGCGCGTTCGCGCGCCTCGGCTTTGCTGACGCGGCGGTGCAGGCGGAACGCTTCTGCGACCTGATCGCCGATACGCATCAGCGGGTTAAGCGAAAAGCGCGGGTCCTGCAAAATCATTGAAATACGGTTTCCGCGTACCGTGCGCATCTGGCGCTCGCTGGCTGCCAGCAGATCGATTTCCCCGAACTGCATGCGGGTGGCTGAGATCCGTCCAGCCTTCGGCGTCAGTTTCAGCAGGGCGCGACAGGTCTGGGACTTGCCGGAGCCGGATTCACCGACGATGGCCACTTTCTCACGACCAACCTGGAAACTGACGTCGCGCACCGCAAGATGATCCTCATGCGCCACTTTGAACAGAATGTTGAGATTTTCGACGTCCAGCAGCGGTTTATTCATGGCGAATATCCATCACATCGCGCAGGCCATCTCCGAGCAGGTTGAAGGCCAGGCTGGTAAACAGGATCGCTAACCCGGGAATGGCGGCAATCCAGCCATTGGCCAGCATGAACTCGCGGCCCGAGGCCAGCATTGCGCCCCACTCCGGGCTGGGAGCCTGAGCACCAAGGCCGAGGAACCCCAGTCCGGCGGCAGTAAGAATAATGGCGGCCATATTGAGGGTGACGCGCACCACCACCGACGGCAGGCAGATCGGCACGACGTGGCGCACGATGATGTGCCAGGCGGACGCGCCCTGTAAGCGCACCGCGGCGATGAAATCCATTCTGCGGATAGCCAGCGTTTCGGCGCGGGCCAGACGGGCAATGGGCGGCCAGGCGGAAAGCGAGATGGCAATAATGGCGTTCTCAATGCCGGGACCGAGTGCGGCGACGAAAGCCAGCGCCAGAATCAGGCTCGGGAAGGCGAGGAAGATGTCCACCAGCCGCATCAGCACGGTATCCACCCAGCCGCCGAGGTAACCTGCGGCAGTGCCAATCAGCAGCCCCAGCGGGGTGATGACGATCGCGGTCAGGGCCGCAATATAGAGCGTGATGCGCGCCCCGTAGAGCAGGCGGCTGAAGATATCGCGCCCCAGCTCGTCGGTGCCAAGCCAGTGGTCAGCGCCAGGCGGCTGGAGACGCTGCGCCAGGTTCTGGGCGTAGATATCCTGGTTTGCCAGCCAGGGCGCGAACAGCGCTGCGGCAACGATAACCAGCAGTACCAGCAGGCCAAACAGCGCCGAGCGGTTCGCGCGAAAGCGCCGCCACTGCAGCCACCACAGCTGCACGTGGGCCTGCCACGGCGAGCGCGGTGCCGGGTCGCTGATCCAGGCGCGAAATCCCTGATGCGGGCGCGCCCGCAGTGACTTACTTACGGAATCGGTCATGTGTGCTCCTGGCGCGTGCGCGGGTCAAAGAGGCGATACAGCAGATCGCACAGCAGGTTAAGGGCAACGAAAATTGCGCCGATGAGCAGCGTACAGCCCACCACGGCGTTCATGTCGCCTGCCAGCAGGGCATTAGTGAGGTAGCGGCCAAAGCCGGGCCAGGCGAACACCGTTTCGGTGAGGACCGCGCCTTCCAGCAGCCAGGCCCAGGAGAGCGCCACCACGGTCAGCACCGGCACCGCGATGTTACGCAGGGCATGGACCCAGACGCAGCGCGCCCATGACAGCCCCTTTACCCTGGCGGTAATGATGTACTCCTGGGAGAGCTGCTCAATCATAAAGCTGCGGGTCATGCGGCTGATGTAGGCCAGAGCGCTCAGCCCGAGGATCGAGGCCGGGAGAATGATGTGTCCGAACACGTTCTTGAATACCGCCCAGTTGCCGCTCAGGGCGCTGTCGATAAGCCAGAAGCCGGTCACCGGTTGCAGGTCGAACTCGTAGATAAAGTCGATGCGTCCCGGTCCGCCCGTCCAGCCCAGCGTGGCGTAGAACAGCATCAGCCCCATCAGCCCGAGCCAGAAGTGCGGCGTGGAGTAGCTCAGCAGACCGACGAAGCGAATAAGGTGATCGAACCAGGTGTTGCGATACATCGCGGCAAATACCCCGGCCGGAATGCCGAGGCCGACGCCGATAATCGCGGCCACCGTTGCCAGTTCAAGGGTGGCCGGGAAAACCCTGGCGATGTCGTCCAGCACCGGCTGGCTGGTGGTCAGCGCGGTGCCAAAATCGAGGTGCAGCAGATGCCAGACGTAGTCGATAAACTGCTGCCACAGCGGCCGATCCAGCCCGAGCTGCCGGTACATCGTCTCGTAGGCCTGCTGGCTGGCATTGTCGCCGATCACCGCCACCACCGGGTCGATCGGCAGCAGTCGACCGATGAAAAAGGTCAGCGCCGCCAGGCCCAGCAGCGTACAGGCGATGGAGAGCAGTCCACGCGTCAGGCGCCACGCCAGCCCGGAAAGCGGCGAGGGCGGTGTGGCGGGTGAGGCCGGGGTTATCACATGCGACATCGGAACCTCCGTTATTTACTGGCTGCGCCGTACCAGGTGCGGAACCCGTTCCAGGTCCAGTTTTTCACCACCGGGTTCACCCCGGCGCTGTTGTACATCTGGAACATGATCGCCATCGGCCCTTTCTGCATGATTTCCCGTTGCAGCTCGGCGTAGCGCTCGATGCGCTTCGCATCGTCCGGCTCCAGCAGCGCAGCCTCCACCTTCTGGTTCATTGCGGCGTCGTAATAGGCCGCGCGCCAGCTCGGATACTGGGTCGCACGCGCCTCTTTGCGGTTATCCGGGTTGTAGACCAGCCGCGAGGCGTTGCCGTAGGCGTCCGGCACCGAGGTCTGCCAGGCCATCATCGCGCTCTGGAATTCGCGCCCGCGCGCCCGGCTGAACAGCTGGGCGTTCGCCATGCGCTCAAGCTTCAGCGTTACGCCAATCTTTGCTGCATTCTGCTGAATGCTCTGGGCGATGGGAGCGGAGTGCGGCAGGGTGCCGAAAATCACTGAGGCGCTGAAGCCGTTCGGGTAGCCCGCCTCGCTCAGCAACTGCTTCGCTTTCTGCAGGTCGAGGCTGAAGGGCTGGCCCGCTTTCTCATCCAGCGCCCCGAATGCGCCAATCTGCGCGAAGCTGGCGCGCGGCACGCCCAGATACGGCATCACGCTTTTCGCCAGCCCGTCGTAATCGATGAGATAGCGCATGGCGAGGCGCACCTTTTCGTTTTTGAAAATCGGATCTTCATTATTGAAGGTCCAGAAGAAGAGCTGCGGTTTCAGCACCTGCGCCACCGTCACGTTGCCGCCCTCATCGAGGGTTTTCAGGTCGTCGGCCGACAGGTCACGGGCGATATCCACATCCCCCTGGGTGAGCAGCAACCGCTGGGTGCCGGTTTCGGCGACGTGGCGGATCAGCACGCGCTTCAGCGTGGGCGCTTTACCCCAGTAGTTGGGGGATGCCTGTAACATCACCCCTTCACCGGCATTCCAGCGCGCCAGCTGATACGGCCCGACGCAGGCGGTGTGGGTAGCGAGGTACTTGTGGCCCAGATCCCCATCCACGGCCTCTTTTTCAAGCAGCTTGCGGTTAAGCAGCGTGGCGACTTTATCGGCGGCAATGGACTGTAAAATCAGGTTGGTGGGATAGGCTTTGTCGAGCGTCATCACCAGGGTCTTCTCATCCGGCGCGGTAATGCGCGTCTCCACGTTCTCTTTGTTAAACCCAAACTCGGTCACCTGAGCGGCGTTGCCATAGCCAAGCTTCACGACGCGCTGCAGCGACCAGGCGAGATCCCCTGCGGTCGCCGGGGAGCCGTCGGCAAACTTCAGGTTGTCCTGCAGATGAAACGTAATGGTTTTACGATCCGGCGAGACGTCCCAGCGCTTTGCCAGCGCCGGGACCACCTTTGTCTCATCCTTAACGTCGAAGTCCACCAGCGCATCGCAGGTGTTGGCGTAAATTTCACTGGTGACCACTTCGCCAATCTGCGCCGGGTCCCAGGTACTGATGGCATCAATGTTCCAGGCCATCACCAGCGAGTCGGGCGGCGTGGCGGCCTGAGCCGTGGCGGCACAGGCACCGGTCAGTGCCAGTGCGGCGGCAATCTGCGTAAGTTTCATCAGCTTCTCCATGTGAATTACTGGGTGTCCGGACGCGGTTGAATCGGCGGTTTCACCTCTGCCGGGATCGGGCAGTGGTACGGTTTTTCGCTCACCTGCTCGAAGTGCGCTTTTTTCACCTGGGCGAGCAGCACTTTGTCGGTCAGCGCATCGACGGCGGTGGCGGCCATCACTTTGGCGACGTGCGCCAGCGCTTTATGCGCGGCAGGCATTTTTCCCTGGGCGGTAAGCTGCCAGGAGTGGCCCGGCGTGCCGATGGCCATGGTGGGGATGTGAGCCTGTACGGTGGGGATCACCCAGCTGACGTCACCGACGTCGGTGGAGCCGATCATCACCTCGCCGTGGGTGTCGAGCGGAATGATGTAGTCGCTGAGCGGGGCGGGTTGCGCGGGCTTAACCCCGGTTTTGCGGTAGCAGCTGGCGATCTCCTCCGCAGAGAGCGTGGTCTGGATTTCGGCTGCGAAGGCGCGGTCGGCGTCATCGAACGGCACTGTACCGAGGGCTTCCAGATTGCGCTGCATGGCTTCCTCCAGCGGGCGGTTACCCAGCAGGTTGGAGACCGCGCTCATGATGCTGATCTCCACTTGGGTATCGGTCATCAGCGCCGCACCTTCGGCGATGCGCTTCACCCGCTCGTTCAGCTCGAACATGGCGTGCACGTCCCGGGCGCGGATGGCGTAGCGCACGGTGGATTTCGCCTGCACCACGTTAGGCGCTACGCCGCCGGCATCAAGAAAGGCATAGTGGATACGCGAATCCTGCGGCACGTGCTCGCGCAGAAACTGCACCCCGACGTTCATCAGTTCGGCTGCATCCAGCGCGCTGCGGCCCAGATGGGGCGAGGCGGCGGCATGGGAGGAGCGTCCGCTGAAAGCGAAATCCATGCGGGTATTCGCCAGCGACAGCGGCTTCGCCACTTCGTGATGGGCACTCGGGTGCCAGGTAATGGCAACGTCCACCCCTTCGAATGCCCCGGCGCGTGCCATAAAGGATTTCGCCGCGCCGCCTTCCTCTGCCGGGCAGCCGTAATAGCGCACCCGGCCTGGCGTACCGGTCTCTTCCAGCCAGGCTTTAAGCGCTGTGGCGGCGAGCATCGCGCCGGAACCCAGCAGGTTGTGCCCGCAGCCGTGCCCGTTGCCGTTACCCGGCAGCGGCGCGTAGTGCGCGACGCCCGCTTGCTGGCTCAGGCCGGGCAGGGCGTCATACTCACCGAGAAACGCAATAATTGGCCCGCCTTCGCCGGCTTCGCCCATCACCGCCGTGGGGATATCCGCGACGTTTTCCGTGACGCGAAAGCCCTGCTGCTTCAGCATCGCCGTGTGCTCGGTCACCGAGCGGTACTCGGTGTAGCAAATTTCCGGCGTGCCCCAGACGCGATCGCTGAGATCGCAGAATGCCTGCTGGTGTGCCTCTACCCATCTGAAGAGTGCTGCTTTGTTTTCCATGGTGTTCCCCGTGTCGCTGGCCTGCGTGATGTTGTCGTCCTCTCAGCATGCGCAAAAACGCTTTCGCGATGCCAATGAGCAATTCACATCGCCTGTTCCGTTTTTGCATAGGCGGCGTGCATCAGGCTGCGTGGGCGGTTTCACTGTGCAAAATTCGCTGCCACAGCTGCTCTGCCTGCGGGTTACGCAGCACCGGCTGGCGATAAAGACGGATCGCCAGCGTCATCTCCCACTCGCCGCGATCTGCACGCACCAGGCTGCCGTTCGACAGCTCCTCATGTACCAGGCTCAGCGGCAGCCAGGCGACGCCGCCGCCAGCCAGCGCCATTGCTTTCAGGTTGACCGACATGCCGTTTTCATAGACCGGCTCCAGCGGCAGCGGGCGCTCGCTCAGCATCTGCGCCAGCGCATGGGCAAAGAAGGAGTGGCCGCCGTAGCTCAGCCACGGCACTGGCCCGCCGCTGGCGCTGAGGGGATAGAGCGGCTGGCCGCTGCTGTCCGGGCGACACACCGGGATCGCCCACTCCCGCCCGAGCTGCACCATCGGGTAAGGCGCAAGCTGGTGGATAAGCGACACCGCGTCGTTGGCGTAGGTGAGTAAAAAATCGGTTTCACCGCTGTGCAGGGTGGCAATGTGCTCGACGAAGCTCGGCTTGGAGTTACACATGCGGATGTAGCCAAGCTGCTGTTGCAGATTCAAGCGCTGGATCCAGTCCGGGAAAAAGGTCAGCGAGAGGGTATTGAGCATGGCGAAGCGCAGCACCGCGGTACGCGACCTGAAACGCTGGCTAAGATCGTTGCGCAGATGGGACATCGAGAACACCGTTTCGCTGGCGGTGGCAAGAAAGCTCTCTCCCTCCGGGGTCAGCGTGACCGGATTGGTGTTGCGGTCAAACAGCGGCACCCCCAGCCACTCTTCCAGCTGGCGTATACGGCGGCTCAGCGCGGACTGGGTAATGCAGCGCTCGTCGGCGGCGCGGGTAAAACTCTGGCTGCGGGCGACGCTGAGAAAATCTTCGAACCATTTCAATTCCATAGCGAGACCTCGTTGGATGAATGGGAAAATAAGACTCAGGTTGATGCACGCAAGAAACGCGCCAGACCTGCGCGCAGGGCTGTACCGCAACCCACGGGCAGTAATAATGGGCAGATAATCCCCGTGAGCGCGCAGGCTGCACCGATGCAGTGCAGATGGAAAGGGATGCAGGGAGCGAAGGGTTGACGCTGTGGTGAATTGCGCTTGACCCGGCGCGGCCAGAATGGAATTATATGGTTATGTTATAACATAACCAATGGTCATCATGATTAAACACCTTGCTTCATTCGCCCTCTGCGCTGCGGCGCTTTTTCCCACCTTCAGCCAGGCAAAATACCAGCCGGTAACAATCGATAACTGCGGCGTCACTACCACCTGGCAAACGCCGCCCCAGCGCGTGGTCACCATCGGGCAGCACGAAACCGAGCTGCTGCTGGCACTGGGGCTGGAAAAAAACATCGTCGGCACTGCGGTATGGTTTGGCGCACTGCCGCCGTCGCTGCAGAGCGCCGGCAAAGGCTTAACGCGCCTGGCGGAAAACGCCCCCGGTTTTGAGGCAGTGGTCGCGCAGCGTCTGGATCTGGTGGCCGCGCAGTACACCTATCACGTTGGAGAGCAGGGCGAAGTGGCAACGCGCCAGCAGTTTGCCGGCCTCGGGATCAATACCTGGATAGCGCCGGCGGACTGCGTGGGCAAATCCCTGACCGCCGGATCGAATGGCGATGGCGGGCGCGATAAGCCCTTTACGCTCGATCTGATCTATCAGGAGATTGACGCGCTGGGGAAAATTTTTGGCGTTACGGATCGCGCGAGCGCCCTGGCAGCGACGCTGCGCAACCGGGTGGCGCAGGCGCAGCACACCGCCCGCGACGCGCTGAAGCACAACGCGCAGGGGAACGTGGTGTTCTGGTTTTCCAGTACCCGTCTCAATGGCGACCCGTGGGTAGCGGGCAGCGCCGGTGCGCCGGGCTGGATCGCCCGCACGCTCGGCCTGACTAACATCATTGACACCGCTGAAGAGTGGCCGGCGGTGAGCTGGGAAACCATCGCCCGCCGCGATCCGGATTACATCGTGCTGGCCAGCATGGCGCGACGCCTCTATCCGGCAGATGACGTTGAACAGAAGCTGGCGTTCCTGCGCAGCGACCCGGTGACCCGGGAGATGACGGCGGTGAAACGTAATCGCATCATCGTGGTCCCGGCAATGTCGCTCAACCCCTCGCTGCGCAACGTGGACGCCGTGGAAGCCATTAGCCAGCGCATTGCTGCGTTTCATACCGGCTCGTGATGCACGCCGCGTCGCTTAAAACCAGCGTGCTCACGCTGGGAAGCCTGGTGTCGCTCGGTCTGCTGATGGTACTCGCCGCCTCGGTCGGCGACGTGGCGCTCCCGTTCAGCCGCACCCTGAAGGCCATCGCCAATGGCATGGGCGTGGGCGACTATCCGCTACCGCCTCTGGAGCAGGGCATCATCTGGCAGTACCGCATGAGCCGGGCGCTGATGGCGGCGTGCAGCGGCGCGGGGCTGGCGCTGTGCGGGGTGATCCTGCAGGCGTTGCTGCGTAACCCGCTGGCGGAGCCGTATCTGCTCGGGATCTCGGCTGGCGCTTCCACCGGGGCGGTGCTGGTGATGCTGCTCGGCGTGGGCGGCGGCATGTTGACCGTCTCCGGCGGGGCGTTCCTCGGGGCGTGCAGCGCGTTCCTGTTGATTATGCTGCTGGCCAGAGGCGTCGGGCGCGACACCGGACGCATTATCCTTGCCGGGATCGCTGGCACCCAGCTGTTCAACGCCCTGACGGCGTGGATTGTCAGCACCTCCGCCAATGCCGAGCAGTCGCGCAGCGTGATGTTCTGGCTGCTCGGCAGCCTGAGCAGCGTGCGCTGGCCGGACGCACTGCTGGCAGCGGGGCTGATCGGCCCGGCCTTTTTACTGCTGCTGGGCTTCGCGCGACGGCTCGATACCCTGGCGCTCGGGGAAGAGATTGCCGCGACGCTCGGCACACGCATCACCCTGCTGCGCGTGGTGCTGCTCGGCATCACCGCCGCGATTACCGCCGTGCTGGTAAGCATGATCGGTGCCGTGGGCTTTGTCGGGCTGGTTATTCCGCACGCCGCACGGTTTCTGGTTGGCCCGCACCACCTGAAGCTGCTGCCCGCTGCAGCGCTCATCGGCGCGCAGTTTATGATGCTGGCGGACGTGCTGTCGCGCATTCTCATCGCGCATCAGGTGTTGCCGATCGGGGTAGTGACCGCGCTGGTGGGTGCCCCGGCGTTTGCCGTCATTCTCTATCGCAACAAGGGGAGATCTTCATGAGGATCAGCGCTGAACAGCTCAACGTCACCATCAACCAGACCGAGATCCTGCACGACATCAGCATTACCGTGCCGTTTGGCCGACGCATCGGGCTGCTGGGGCCGAACGGTTCCGGAAAATCGACCCTGCTGCGTGCGCTGGCAGGGTTGATCCCCGGCGCACGTGCGCAGGTCTTTATCAATGATGCACCGCTGAACACGCTGAGTGCCGGCTGGCTGTCGCGCCGCGTGGCGCTGGTAACGCAGCATCTGGCGCTGGATGCTGATCTTAGCGTGGAAGAAGTGGTGCGGCTCGGGCGCACCCCGTACCGCGGTGCGTTTTCCCCGTGGCGGAGTGAAGATCGGCAGGCGGTTGAGCAGGCGCTGAGCGACACCCGGCTCGACGGCCTGCGCCACAAGCGCTGGCACCAGCTCTCCGGCGGGCAACAGCAGCGCTGCGCCATTGCCCGGGCGCTGGCCCAGCAGCCCGCGATTTTGCTGCTGGATGAGCCAACCAACCACCTTGATATCCGGCATCAGCTGGAGCTGATGGCGCTTATTGGCAGTCTGCCGATGACCACCATCGTGGCGCTGCACGATCTTAATCTGGCAGCCAACTACTGCGACGAACTGCTGCTGCTCAATCACGGTGAGGTGGTGGCCGCCGGAAACGCCGGGGCGGTATTAACCCCGGCGCACATTCGTGACGTTTACGGGGTAGACGTCTCCATCGCGCGCAGCCCGCATACCGGGTATCACATCGCCTGGCATCACCAGGCAGCCACACCACGGCTCAAGCTGACGGGTTAACCACGCGCCATCACGGCGCGGTGATGATTAGTCGATCAGGCCGTTTTCATCGTAGAACGGCCACGGGCCATCGTACTGGCCGAGCGGCAGGTAGTGGGTGCTTACCCCGTGCGCACGACTCCAGCGGTGCAGCAGCATACCGGGCGGCTCCAGCACAAAGTGCGCCGGGCCATCGGGGGTGAAATTCGGGGCCACCTGGTGTGAGGTGCCGGGTGCGGTGCAGACCACCACCCCGGCAAGCTGCGCCACCATAAAGCGATGCACGTGCCCGCACAGCACGCGCTCCACCTGCGGAGCGTTGATCAGCACCCGCGCCAGCCTGCCGTCATCGCGCAGGTTCTGGCGATCCATATGATCGATGCCGCTGATGAAGGGATGATGGTGCAGCATCAGGATCGTCGGGGTATCCGGCGCGGCGGCCAGCTGCTCCCTGAGCCAGGCGGCGCGGGCATCACACAGCTCACCCCAGGGCTTTTCCGGCACCGTGGAGTCAAGGCCAATCAGGCGTACCGGGAAGTCATCCACCGTCCAGTTGATAAATTCCCCCGCCGCGGGCAGCCAGGGCTTGTCGGCAAAGGCGCGGCGAAATGCGGCGCGGTCGTCATGGTTACCCGGAATGGCGAACCACGGCAGCGTCAGGGTGTCTAGTACCGCCCGCACTTCAGCATACTCCTCGTCCTTGCCAAAATCGGTCAGATCGCCGGTGATCGCTACCGCGTCAGGGGCCGGACGCAGGGCATTCAGCTGCGCGATGCAGTTTTTCAGTGCCCCCAGGGTATCGACTTTTTTATAGGACAGGCGTCCGGCGGTTTTAATGTGCAGGTCGCTTATCTGCGCCAGCACAAATGCATTGTTCAAACGGCAACTCCTCAGGAGGGGGATGAAATATCAAACAGGCTGTGCGGGCTGGCGTGTAAGCCAACCTGCTGGCCGGGGCTCCAGCGCTCGCGCGCCGGGCAGTCAACCTGCACATCGCGGCCAGGGGCCAGCTCAACCCGCACGCGCTGGCTCTGACCAAAGAAGGTGCTGTGCAGTACGCGGCCTTCCAGCAATGCACCGCCGAGCTCGCCGAGGTGAATATCCTCGGGGCGGCAGTAGAATTCGCCGCCAGGCAACGTCAGACGATTTACCGTGCCCACAAAGTCCGCCACGAAGGGGGTTGCCGGATGGTGGTAGATCTCACGCGGGGTGCCGATCTGCTCAATCTGGCCGTGGCGCATCACCGCAATGCGGTCGCCCAGCGCCATCGCTTCCTGCTGATCGTGGGTGACATACACCGCAGTGATGCCGAGCGTGCCGAGCAGCGTGCCGATATCCTCGCGCAGCTTGTCGCGCAGACGCGCATCCAGCGCGGCGAGTGGCTCATCAAACAGCAGCACCTTCGGACGCGCCGCCAGTGCGCGGGCCAGCGACACGCGCTGCTTTTGCCCGCCGGAGAGCGCCTGCACCGGACGGTCGGCGAAACTACTCAGGTCTACCATCTCCAGCATCTCGCCAACACGCTGGCGTATCTCGCTCTCCGGCAGGCGCTGAATGCGCAGGCCATAGCCGACGTTCTGCGCCACGTTGAGGTTGGGAAACAGCGCATAGTTCTGGAACACCATCCCGACATTGCGTTTCTCAATCGGCAGGGCGGTGACGTTGCGCTCGTCGAACCAGACGCTACCGCCGGGATCGCAGCGCTCCAGGCCGCTGATAATGCGCAGCGTTGTGGTTTTGCCGCAGCCTGACGGGCCGAGCAGTACCAGGGTTTCGCCGGGCTCAACGGTAAGATCCAGCGGATGCAGCGCGGTATGGTCGCGCCCGAAGGTGCGTGCGCACTGGCGCAGGCGGATAGATACGGGAAGCGTCATGAAGTGCTCTCTTTGTTACGGCGGCGCGGGCGGCTTATCAGGTGCATCGCCAGCAGCAGCGGAATGATCATCACTAAAAACAGCGTGGTATAGGCGGAGCCGATTTCGAGACGCATTGAGGCGTAGCTGTCCGCCAGGCCTACCGGCAGGGTTTTGGTCAGCGGCGTGTGCAGCATCCAGGTGATGTTGAACTCGCCAATCGACAGGGTGATCACCATAAACGCCCCGGCCAGCACGCCGCTGAGGCAGTTCGGCACCACCACGGTGAGAAACCGATTCAGGGTGCCGGCCCCGAGGCTGGCCGCGGCTTCTTCCATAGAACGAACATCAATGGCTTTCATCACCGCCAGCACCGGGCGCACCATAAACGGCAGGGTGAACAGCACGTGGCCGATGAGGATAAACCCCCAGCTGCTGCGCAGCCCCTGCACGCCGCCGTAAACCAGCAGCAGCCCCAGCGCCGTCGCCAGCCCCGGGATCGCCACGGGCAGCATCAGGCACTCTTCAATCCAGCCCGCCAGCCGCGACGGGCTTTTCAGCAGCGCCCAGGCAGCGGGCACGCCAATCACCACGGTGCAAACCAGGCACGCCAGCGCGATGCCGAGCGACAGCCAGAAGGTCGGGGCGTAGAGCGCCCAGACTTCGTCGATCCAGCGCAGCGTCAGGCCGCTTTTCAGGCCAACAAAGTAGTTTTCGGTAAAGCCCGCCAGCACCGACATACCGATTGGTACCAGCAGAAACAGGCATACCAGCAGGGTCAGCCCCAGCTGAAGCGAAAATAACAGCGGACGATTCACAGCGTGCTCCCCACGGTTGTGCCGGAGAAACGGCGCGCCAGCAGCAGCGCCCCCCAGGTAACCAGCCCCATGATCACCGACAGCGCCGCGGCGGTGGCGAAGTTGGCATAGTTGGTGAATTCACCGTAAATAGTCAGCGGCAGCACGGTCAGTTCGGTGCCAAGCGTAAAGGCGGTGCCGAACGCTCCCATGCTGGTGGCAAAGCAGATGGCGCAGCTGGAGAGCAGGGCCGGCGCGAGGCCGGGAACGATCACGTCGCGCACGATGCGCCAGCTGCCGGCACCCAGCGAACGGGCCGCTTCCTCAAGGCTGCGGTCAAGGTTTTCGCAGGCGGCGACCAGCGTCATCACCACGCGCGGGATGGAAAAGTAGAGGTAACCCAGAAACAGGCCACCGAGGCTGTAGGCGAAGGTCCAGCGATCGCCGGTCAGCGCGGCACCGAGCTGGGAAAACAACCCCTGCCGCCCGCCAAGCATAATGATAAGAAAGCCCACCACCACGCCGGGGAAGGCCAGCGGGAAGGTGAGCAGCGCCAGCAGCAGCCCTTTGCCGGGCACCGCATGGCGCGCCAGAAAACAGGCCACCACCGCAGAGACAGCCACTGCTGCCACCGACACGGCGGCCGACAGCAGCAGGGTGATCCCCAGACTTTCCAGATAGCGCGGGTTAGCCAGCACCGTCCAGTAGGCGTTCTGCTGCGAACTGCTGTCCGGCATCGTGCCGAGCACCACCAGCCAGCCAAACGGAATAAGCCAGAAAGCGACAAACACCGTCAGCGCCGGAACGAAAGCGAACAGCACTGCACGCGGCAGCGGGTTGCGCATCCGGCGGGGTGGTCGCCCCCCTTCACGGATGGGCGACGCGGCACTCTGCCAGGACAACGACATTACTTCACCTCGCTCAGGTACTGCGCCGAGAAGGCTTTTTGCGCATCAGCCATCTGCTGATAGTTAACGGTGCGGGCGCGGGCGTAATCGCTGTCCGGCAGGAACTGCGCTTTGGCCTGCTCAGACATGGCGCTCTCGCGCACCGGGCGCAGCCAGGCGTTCGCCCAGATTGCCTGACCGCGATCCGACAGCACGTAGTCGATCACTTTTTTTCCTTCCGCCGCGTGCGGTGCGTTCTTCACCAGGCTAATCACGTAAGGCACCTTGATGCTGCCCTCTTTCGGGATCACAAACGCGATGTTGGCTTTATCTTTGTACTTCGCACGGTAGGCGTTGAAGTCGTAATCCAGCAGGATCGGGATCTCGCCTGACAGCACGCGCGCGTAGGCGGTCTGCTTCGGCACGATCGGGCTGTTTTTACTCAGTTGCTTAAAGTAATTAATGCCCGGTGTGAAGTCGTTGAGCGTGCCGCCTTTGGCGAGGTTCGCCGCGGTGGCGGCTGCGTAGCCAACGAAGGCGCTGGCCGGATCGAGATAGCCCACCATGCCTTTGTACTCGGGCTTCAGCAGATCGTCCCACGATTGCGGCACCGGCGCGCCGTTCAGGGCATCGACGTTAACCATAAAGCCGATGGTGCCGGAGTGCAGCGCCACCCATTTGCCGTCCGGATCTTTCATGTCCGCCGGAAGGGTGTCCCAGCCCGCCGGTTTGTAGCTGTCCAGCACCTCAGACTTTGCCGCCTGAATGCCGAAGGTAATGCCGAGATAGACCACATCAGCAACCGGCTGCGCTTTTTCGGCGACGATCTGCGCCAGCGCCTGGCCGGAGTTTTTGTTGTCCTGCGGCACCACAATGCCGGTATCTTTGGCGATCGCTTTCAGCTGCGTTCCCCAGTCGGCCCACTCTGGCGGGCAGTTGTAGCAGATGGCGGACGCGGCCTGCGCCTGGGACGACAGCAGAACGGCGCTGGCGAGGCACAGTGAAGCAATAGTGGACTTTTTCATGGTGTTTCCCTGGTGTTGGTCAAACATCAAAAGCGCGCCGGAGCGATGCTCTCACCGCGGCGCAGCGTAAAATCAAGAATGCGTGAAGGGGTTTCCACGCCCTGAATCAGGTTCATCAGGCTCTCCATGGCGATGGCGCCCAGCTCCCGCTGCGGCTGTACAACCGAGCACAGCGCCGGGCAGACCATCTCCCCCAGCGCAATGCCGTCAAAACCGACCACCGAAATCTGTTCCGGCACCGCATAGCCCAGCCGCTGCAGGCTGCCAATGGCGCTGAGCGCCAGCAGATCGTTGGAGCAGAGCAGGGCAGTGAGCGCATGCTCGGCAATCAGCGCGGCCAGCCGTCCGGCATCAATCCGGGTGTGGTGCGCCATCTCCATAAGCGGCAACGGTGTCAGCCCGGCATCACGCATCGCCCCGCAATAGCCCTGGTAGCGCAGCTGCGCGCGGTCAGATTGCTGTACCGGCCCGGCGATCATGCCGATGCGGGTATGACCCAGCGTCAGCAGCTGTTGTGTCGCATGCTGCATAGCGCGCTGGTTATCGACGCTGATGGTGATGAAGTTTGTCGCGCTGGGGTTATGCACCAGCACCGCCGGCAGCGGCTCCTGCTCCAGCAGCGCAAGGCAGGCGCTGTGCCGGGCGTCGGCCACCGTCAACACCAGGCCATCCACCCGCTGACGCAGCAGGTTTTCCAGCACCGCGGATTCGCGCCGGGTGTCGTAATCGGTGGTGGCGACCATCAGCGCATAGCCGTGTTCACGCGCCAGATGTTCCATCCCCTGTAACTGCTCGCTGAAGACCGGATTACTGAGGGTCGGCAACATCACGCCGATAATGCGCGTTGACTGGGTGCGCAACTGGCGTGCCACGTAGTTGGGGCGAAAACCAAGGCTTTCGGAGGCAGCAAACACTTTGTTGCGCGTTGCTTCCCGCACTTTTTCCGGCTCGGAAAAGGCCCGGGCGGCAGTGGCGCGGGAGACGCCGGCAAGACGGGCAACGCTCAGTAAATCGGTCATGCGCTCTCTCGTTATCAGGAATGAGATCGATCTCATTTGCGGCTTATCCTGCGCGGCGCAGATGTCAGTCCGATGACGGGAAGATGACGAAAGGATGTCGTAAAGCACCTAAAAATATTTCGGCTTGCCTTGATGATTGAACGCGTTACTATTTTGTAAGTAATTGATGAGTAATGGCTGTTTATTTGACACTGACAGGGAGAGAGTAATGAAGCTTCATATCTACGAACACTGTCCGTTCTGCGTGCGCGGGCAAATGATTTTCGGTCTGAAAAATATCCCGTTCGAAAAAGTCATCATCATGGAGGGCGACGCTGAGACGCCAACCCGTATGGTCGGGCGCAAAATGGTGCCGATCCTTGAAAAAGACGACGGCAGCTTTATGGGCGAAAGCATGGATATCGTGAAGTACGTCGATGGCCTTAGCGGCGAACGTATTACCGATGCGCCGGTCGATCCGCAGATTGAGGCCTGGACCAAAGCCGCCACCGGCCCGCTGTTTAAGCTGGCGATCCCGCGCTTTACCCAAGGCGAATTTCCTGAGCTGGCTACGCCAGACGCCCGTGCCGCCTATCTGGCGCGGGAAGAAAAAGCCTTCGGCAGCATGAAAACCCTGATGGCCAGCACGCCGGAGCTGCTGGACGAGATGAACCAGAAGCTGCGCGAGCTGGAGCCGCTGGTGGCGGACCGCGAGCAGATCGATACCAGCGACTTCATCCTGTTCCCGCTGCTGCGTTCGCTGAGCATCGTCAAAGGCATTGAATTTGGCCCTTCGGTAACGGGCTATACCGTCAATATGGCGGTGCAGTCGAAGGTGTCGCTGCTATCCGATCAGGCCCGCTAACGCCGGGTCAGCCACTATCCCATTCATCAACTGGAGAAGACCATGACCGTACCTGTTGTTGCAATTTTTGTTGCCAAACCTGGCGCCGAGCAGACCGTCGAAGCGATGTTCCGCGCGGTGATTGATACCACGCTGACGGAAGAAGGGTGCATCAGCTACCAGCTGAACCGCGACAGTGAAAATCCGCGTCGCTTCGTCTGGACCGAAGAGTGGCAGAGCCGCGAGCTGCTGCAAAAACACATCGAGGCGCCGCACATCGCCACGCTGTTTGCCGAACTGCCGCAGTATATCGAAAGCTCAGACATTATCGCGCTGGAGAAAATGGCGGGTGGTGCTGCGAAGTAAGAATAATGGCTCCTGCGGGGGCCATTAACTCTTGCTAAGAGAAATAGCAGCGCCATCACGCTGATCTGTCATATACTTCATGCATGTCTTCATGATACCCAGGGGGAGCAGCGCTATGCGTGCCAGAAAAAAGACGACAAGTTACATCCAGCCCTCTCGTGAACGGTTGATACGAAGCGTAGTAACCTCGACCGCTATCGAAACCGAACAGTCACCTGAACAGGTGAAAACGACGCTTGATGCGCTGCGCGATAAATTAGCTCATTTACGACTGGCAAATTAATCGTTTCGTATTGCCTCATTTACTAATTCTTCCATCAAACCATATTCCATATTCATGCCTGCATGAATGGCAGTGATGTACTGATCTTTCTTTTTCTCCCATGCATGGTAATCGAGGGGCGTAAATCCGGCCTGCACAGCCATAACATCTGCCAGGAGACGAGCCAGACGACCATTACCTTCCCTGAATGGATGAATAATAATGAGTTCAACGTGCACAGCAGCGATTGCTCTAATGGTTTGTTCCCGGGTCATACCAGAGCATGGCGTGTATTTAGCGAGAAACTGATTCTCGAATCCGCGAAGAAGGAACAGCAAGCGGGCAGCGGCAGCAAAAAGAAAGTTACTCTTACTGAGATTTACCGTCCGTATTTTTCCAGCCCATGTATAAATATTCCCTAACCATTGAAGATGCCATCTTTTAAGCAAAGCTATGGTTATTTTTCCACGTGGGAAGTGCTGTTCAAACACATGTACATAAAGTTTTTCCAGCAAAATGAGTTCTACCTCGTTAATCTCCTCAGCATCAATGATATTAAGTTTATTGGCTAACACATGCGCTTGTTCATCGAAGGTAAAATATCCTTCATCGTTGGTGATGCGATATTTGCTCACAGACATTCCCTTTGTCATCAGGCCAGACGGCTGAGCGTTAAGGCTATTACGTGCTGTAAGCGGGAACATTGATTATTATCAGGATGAAGGAGCATGGTAATGCTGGTTAACGAGCAGGTTGCAGGGGCCGTTATAGCCCCTGAAATACAAATGTATTATTCAACAAATGCGCTAACCGGCAGGTCAAACCGTTTCGCCAGCGCCTGCATGTGTTTTAACGTCAGTTGACAATATGGAAACTGTGAAGGCCGCGCGCGTAAAAAAGGCGCCCGCAGGCGCCTTCTGGTGAATCTTATTTCGTGAACGCCTTACAGCTTCTGCAGAAACGCCAGCAGATCGTTGTTCAGCTGATCCTGATGGGTAACGGCAAAGCCGTGCGGTGCGTTGTCGTAGACTTTCAACTCGGCACCAGAAATCAGTTCGGCGGAAAGCTTACCGGTGGCCTCGAACGGGACGATCTGGTCGTTGCTGCCGTGGATCACCAGCGTCGGAACGTCAACCTTCGCCACGTCGCCGCGGAAGTCGGTTTCTGAGAACGCGGTGACGCAGTCGAGCGTCCCCTTCAGCGAAGCCAGCAGCGCGATGTTCAGCGTCTGGGTCAGCGCGCCTTCAGAGACCGTCTGGCCCGCGTTCAGACCAAAGAACGGGGTCGCGAAGTCGCTGATGAACTGGGCGCGATCTTTACGCAACCCGTCCTTGATGCCGTCGAACACGCTCTTATCAACGCCCTGTGGATGATCGTCGGTTTTACCGAAGATCGGCGTTACCGCGCCCAGCAGCGCCAGGCCAGCCACGCGGGCGGTGCCGTACGTGCCGATATAACGGGTCACGTCGCCGCCGCCCATGGAGAAGCCCACCAGCGTCACGTCCTGCAGATCCAGATGGGTAATCAGGTCGTTGATGTCGGAGGCGAAGGTGTCGTAGTTGTAGCCTTCCCACGGCTGATCGGAGCGACCAAAGCCGCGGCGGTCAAAAGCGATCGCACGGTAGCCGCGCTCCGCCAGGAAGTTCATCTGGCTGTCCCACATATCGCCATCCAGCGGCCAGCCGTGGCTGAACAGAACCGGTTTGCCTGAACCCCAGTCTTTGTAATAAATCTGCGTGCCGTCTTTAGCTTTGAACGTACTCATAATGCGCTGCACTCCTCTGTGGTTGTCTGTAAACACTTAGCAGGTGATTCACTCCGGCGCGACCAGGTGGCGCACAATCGGAGTTGCTTCACCCCGCTGAAACGCTCTGACGCGGCTCTGGATCACATAGTCATTTTCGCTGTGGCGCTCGTGCTGGCGCAGATGCTCAATCCACGATCCCACGACAAAGGTTTCCACGAAGGTGCCGGGCTGCTGGATATCTTCGTACACCGACCAAGTCATGGCACCGCCGCGGCGGCGTACCCGGCGCAGCTCCTGAATCGCCGCGATAAATGCCGGCGCCTGTTGTGGATCAATCTGATATTCAATCGCCACCATCACCGGGCCACGCTCGTGCGCCACCGCCAGCTCTGCCGCACCCGCTTCAACGTGACTGTCGAGATTCAGCTCGGGATCTTTATCCAGCCGCCAGCGCAGCACCGTGGCGCTGGCCAGCACCATGCCGCCTGCGGCCAGGCACAGCGAGAGCGGAATAGAGAACAGCGCCGCCAGCTGGCCCCAGACCGCGCTGCCCAGCGTCATCGAGCCGAAAAATACCGTCAGGTAGACCGCCAGCGCGCGGGCTTTCACCCAACGTGCAGCGCTGCGCTGCGCCCCGACGTTGAGCGTCGAGAGCACCGCAATCCACGCCGTGCCGGTGAAAAACTCCAGCGCGGTCAGCAGCCAGAAGTGGCGCACGAACGCCAGCGCCAGCATGGTGAGGGCAAACAGCAGGCTCGCCAGCACCATCAGGCGATCCGGGTTGAGCGTCGCCCGCAGCCGCGGGAGCAGCATCGCACCGCAGATCGCACCCAGACCAATCGACGCCAGCATAATGCCGTACTCGCCCGGTCCTAGCCCCAGCTCGCGGCGTGCTACCAGCGGCAGCAGCGCCCAGCCGGCGCTGGCGAACAGGAAGAACGCCACGGTACGCACCAGCACGTTGCGCAGCACCGGGGCGGCATGGACGTAGCGCAGCCCGGCGCGCACTGCGGAGAAGAAGTGTTCCGGCGGCAGCTTCTGCACGCTCGGCTCGGCCTTCCAGCGCCAGAGCACAATCCCCACCCCCAGCACTGACAGCGCGTTAAGCAGGAACACCACCCAGGGGCCAGCGAACGACAGGATCAACCCCCCGAGCGCCGGGCCGATGGCGCGGCTGATGTTGATGCCCAGCGAGTTCAGGGCAATCGCCGGGGCCAGCTCCTTCTTGCTCACCAGATCCGGCACGATGGCCTGGAACGGCGGCGAACTCATGGCCGCGCCGGTGCTGAGCAGGAAGGTGGAGATCAGCAGCACCAGCGGCGTGACCTGGCCGGTGAGCGCCAGCGCGCTCAACCCAATGGCCACGATAAACATCCACAGCTGGGAGAAGAGCAGATAGCGGCGGCGATCGATAATGTCCGCCATTACGCCGGAGGGCAGGGCGAACAGGAACATCGGCAGGCTGCTGGCGGCCTGCACCAACGCCACCCACAGCGGATTGGGGCTGAGCGACAGCATCATCCAGCTGGTGCCGACATCGCTCATCCACGAGCCGATGTTGGACACCACGGTGGCGATCCACAGCATACGGAACACCGGCACGCGCAGCGGACTCCAGGTTGAGCTGGTGGGGACTGGTGGCGCGACTTCCTGCGGTACGCGACTGAAGCTTTCATCGGCATTGGTCATGCGCGACCTCCGGTACGGATGCGCCAGCGGCCAGGACCGCACAGCGCAATGGTGGTGAAGATAATCAGCAGCAGCCAGCCGAACTGCCCTTCGGCGATGCTCCAGCCGGGATGCACTGCCAGCATCGCCACCAGCAGCACGACGATGATCGGCAGGCAGGCGAGGCGGGTGAACACGCCCAGGGCAATCAGCACCGGGCAGATGACCTCCGCCAGAATCGCCTCCAGCAGGCTGACGTGCGGCCCGAAGCCAAACGGATCTTCAATGCGTATCAGCTCGGCACTGTAGTGCAGCACTTTCGGCAGGCCGTGCACGTAGAACAGCAGCAGCGCGCCGGAGATGCGCAGGAAAAACAGCCCCGGATCGAGCAGGGGCGGAACGGCGTTAAGGGTATGGGTCTTCATGGCATCAGAACGCAAAGCAGCTGCAGCCGAGCGCGCCCCAGAAGGCGTTATCGTCTGAGACCGGAACATCGGAGCGACGCGCTACATCATGGGAGTGCTGGTGGACGCCACACGGGCCGCTGCAGTGGTAACCTGTGCCATACCGACGCGGGCTGCCTGCGGCGGTGCGCTACGGTAGTGACCCGGCACGTTGACTACCGGTGACCAGTCCGGCAGCACCGGAATTGACGGCGGCGCCAGCGGGCCGAAGGTGCCGGCGGCGTAGACGATCTCGCCGTCAACAATGGTCAGTACGGATTCGATGCCTTTGATCTCCTCTTCCGGTACGCGGAAGTAGTCTTTCGACAGGATCACCATATCCGCCAGCTGGCCCGCTTTGATCAGGCCTTTCTTGCCTTGTTCGCTGGAGAACCAGGCGCTGCCGTGCGTCCAGAGTTGCAGGGCGGTATCGCGGTCGAGACGGGCATTGACGTCATACATCTGCATGCCGCCGACGGTGCGACCGGAAACCAGCCAGTAGAGCGCGGTCCACGGGTTATAGCTGGCGACGCGGGTGGCATCGGTGCCCAGGCCCACCGGAACCCCGGCCTCAAGCATTTTCGCAACCGGCGGCGTATGGCGCGTAGCGTCGATGCCGTAACGCTCGGCAAAGTATTCCCCCTGGAACGCCATACGGTGCTGCACGGCAATGCCGCCGCCCAGCGCTTTTACGCGTTCGATGTTGGCTTCGGTGATGGTTTCCGCGTGGTCAAAGAACCAGTGCAGGCCGTTGAACGGGATCTCGCGGTTTACTTTCTCAAACACATCGAGCATGCGGCTGATGGATTCGTTGTAGGTCGCGTGCAGGCGGAACGGCCAGCGGTGCTCAACCAGATGGCGCACCACGCGTTCCAGCTCATCTTCCATCCCCGGGGCCAGATCCGGACGCGGCTCCAGGAAGTCTTCAAAGTCGGCGGCAGAGAACACCAGCATTTCACCCGCGCCGTTGTGGCGATAGAAATCGCTGCCCTGGCCCGGCGTCAGCATATCGGTCCACTTCTCAAAGTCTTCCAGCTCATGGCCGGGACGCTGGGTAAACAGGTTGTAGGCGATACGAATCGTGAGCTGCTTTTTCGCATGCAGTTCGCTGATCACTTCGTAATCGTCCGGGTAGTTCTGGAACCCGCCGCCGGCGTCGATGGCGCTGGTCAGGCCCAGACGGTTCAGCTCACGCATGAACTGGCGCGTGGAGTTCACCTGCTGCTCCAGCGGCAGCTTCGGCCCTTTGGCCAGCGTCGAGTAGAGGATCATGGCGTTCGGGCGGGCAATCAGCATGCCGGTCGGGTTACCGTTGCCGTCGCGCTGGATCTCACCGCCTGGCGGGTTCGGGGTATCTTTGGTGTAACCCACCACGCGCAGCGCGGCGCGGTTGAGCAGGGCACGGTCATACAGGTGCAGGATAAATACCGGCGTGTCCGGGGCGGCCTCGTTGATCTCATCCAGCGTCGGCATGCGGCGCTCTGCAAACTGGAATTCGCTCCAGCCGCCGACCACGCGCACCCATTGCGGGGATGGGGTGCGCAGCGCCTGCTCTTTCAGCATCCGCAGCGCGTCTGCCAGCGACGGAACACCTTCCCAGCGCAGTTCGAGGTTGTAGTTAAGGCCGCCGCGGATCAGGTGCAGGTGCGAGTCATTCAGGCCGGGAATAGCGGTATGGCCCTTCAGATCCACCACCTGAGTGCCTTCATCGTGATGCTGCATCACTTCGGCGACGCTGCCGACTTCCAGGAATTTGCCGTCGCGGATCGCCGCGGCTTCCGCCAGCGGGTTTTCGCGGTCGAGGGTATGAAACGCGCCGTTAATCAGTATTAACTCGGCTTTATTGAGCGAAACCATAAATCTCTCCAGAACGAGGATGTCCGGTACAGGGACAAGCGTGAGGGCCACACAGCGAGCATGGCGCAGACGATGGAGCGGATTATGGTCAGTGCGGGAAAAGGGCGTCTAGTTATACATAGAGATAATAGTTTCACTTTCCTGAGCGGCCTAACATGCCTGCAGACCGGGGTTGTGACCCCTTTTTCGGCTCGCCAGGCTGTGCTGGCGATGTTGTGCTTTTTACCTCATTGGATACCATCATGACTGACTCTAAACTTGACCTGTTGACACCCGATAACTGTCAAATCATCTTTATCGACCATCAGCCGCAAATGGCATTCGGCGTACAGTCTATTGACCGCCAGGTGTTAAAAAACAACACCGTCGCGCTGGCGAAAGCCGCGAAAGTGTTCAACATCCCGACCATCATCACCACCGTTGAAACCGAAAGCTTCTCCGGCAATACCTATCCGGAGCTGCTGGACGTGTTCCCGACCCACGACATTCTGGAGCGTACCTCCATGAACTCCTGGGACGATCAGAAAGTGCGTGACGCGCTGAAAGCCACCGGTAAGAAAAAAGTGGTGGTTGCCGGTCTGTGGACCGAAGTGTGCAACAACAGCTTCTCCCTGTGCGCTATCGCCGAAGGCGACTACGAAATTTATATGGTGGCGGATGCGTCCGGCGGCACCTCAAAAGAAGCGCATGACTTCGCCATGCAGCGCATGATCCAGGTGGGCGTGATCCCGGTAACCTGGCAGCAGGTGATGCTGGAGTGGCAGCGTGACTGGGCGCACCGTGACACCTACGACGCGGTGATGAACATCGTGAAAGAGCACTCCGGTGCGTACGGCATGGGCGTTGATTACGCCTACACCATGGTGCACAAAGCGCCGGCCCGCAGCAAAGGCGAGCACCGCACGCTGGCACCGGTACCGGCACGCTAATCCCCCCGCCGGCCGGATACCCCGGTCGGCTTTTTTCACCTACAGAGGAAAGGCTATGAGCGCCTTTTTGATCTCCTCCGCAGCCGGCGTGCTGATTGGTATGGTTTACGCCCTGCTGAACGTGCGCTCTCCCGCACCGCCCGCTATTGCCCTGATCGGCCTGCTTGGCATCCTGACTGGCGAACAGCTGACCAGCCGTTTTCTCGCGCACGCCGCCGCGACGACGTTTGCTTTCCTGCACTGAGCGCCCGCTGCGGCGCGGCAATAGATATATTCTCTGGACACCCGTGGGGTAAATGTGATGAAACCATATGTCGTTTCACTGATAACCGGCGTGCTGGCGGGCGCGATTTACGCCCTGCTGCAGGTACACTCTCCTGCACCGCCGGTGATTGCGTTATGTGGCCTGCTGGGCATGCTGGTCGGTGAGCAACTGATTCCGCTGATCCGCCGCCTGAGGGCAGGCCAGCCCGTCACCCTGGCATGGTTTCGTCATGAGTGCGTACCGAAAATTAGCGGGACACCGCCGCCCGATGCCGATAACAACGCACAGGTGAAGTAGTTCTGGAGGAACATCATGGGGCAACCGCCACGCATTGCCATTATCGCCATCGTCGATGACGAACGCGCAGTCCGCAGCGGGCTGAGTAACCTGCTGCAGTCCGTGGGCTACGAGACGGATACCTTCGACTCCGCCGAAGCGTTTCTTCGGGATAGCGCCAGGCTTGCGAGCGTCGTACTGGCCATTGTTGACGTCAAGCTTAAGGGCGCGAGCGGGTTTGAGTTGTTCACCCATCTGCTGCAGTTGCCCGCGCCACCGCCGGTGATTTTTATCTCCGGTCACGGGGATGAAGTGATGCATCAACAGGCCATCGAACTGGGAGCCGTTGCTTTTTTGCGCAAGCCGCTGGATGTGGATATGCTGCTGGAACATATTGAGCGCATCCTGGCAGCAGGCGGTGAGGGCAGGGCATGAATAACTACGGGATAACGGTCAGGCTGCCGGAGGCGGGCACCGAAACGCCGGGCATTGAGCTTGATGACGCTGTGCTCCTTACCCCGGTGGCCAGTGACGGGTGTATCACCTGGCTACGCTGCCGTTATCCCCAGAGTGATGATGAACACATCATTGCGATGGCGGCCTGTGAAACCCTCGAAACCCGCGCTACGCAGCTGTTAAAGAATGAGTACACCCTGCGTCACTACCTGGGCGACTGGGCGGTAAAGCCCTTTGCCCGCGCTTATCACCGCGGGCGCTATGTGTTGATGTACGACAGGCTCAACTTCACTCCGCTTAACCACCGCAGCGTGCCTCCCGCCACCATCGCCGATTTTCTCACCCTGGCGCTGCGGCTGTGTGCCCCGGTCAGGCAGATGCATCTGCGGGGGCTAATCCACGGCGATATCATGCCGGGGCATTTCTTCCTCGACGACGACATGCAGTGCCGGCTGGCGGGCTTTGGCCTCACCACCGGGACGCGTACCACCTTAGCCGTAATACCCGGCACCAGCGGCACGCCGGCCTGGATGGCGCCGGAGCGCACCTCCCGAACCCGCTACACCCCCGATAGCAGGAGCGATCTCTATAGCCTTGGTGTGGTGCTGTATGAGCTGTTAAGCGGCAGCCTGCCGTTTGAACCTGGCGTCGGCCAGGAAGAGGGGTGGACGCATCACCATATCGCCACCGAACCCCGGCCGCTGCAGCGGCTGCGCAGCGATACCCCGGAGATGGTGTCGGCGGTGATCCTGCGTCTGCTGGCGAAAACGCCCGATCGTCGCTATCAGACCGCTGACGGACTTATCGCCGATCTGCGTCGCTGCATGGCAACCCTCACGCCGCAGGGCGATGTACCGCCCTTCACCCTCGGACAGCAGGATCGCGCCCCGGTGCTTCACCTCACCGATAACCCGGTGGTCGATCACCCGCAGGTGGCTGAACTGCTGGCGGTGTTCGACAGCGTGAAGCAGCAGGCCAGCGCTACCCTGGCGGTGATCAGCGGCCCGTCGGGCATTGGCAAAACCGCGCTTATCAGCTCTGCGCTGCGTGAGCTGCAACACCGTGACACCCTGATGGCATCCGGGAAGGTGGAACAATTTCATCTGGTGCTGCCCTTTGCCGCGCTGGCCTCGGCGTTTCGCGCACTGATCATGCTCGTGGTGGGAATGCCGCGCGAACAGGTGAACTGGTGGAGTGGACGTCTCACGGCGAAGCTTGGTAGCTATGCGGGGCTGGCGGTGAATTTCATCCCCGAGCTGCGGCTGTTGATCGGCCAGAAGCCGCGTTATCCCGATATCGCCGGTCAGGATGCCGGGGCGCGTTTCAACCAGATGGTGCAGTGCCTGGTGGAAGCCTTTGCGCTGCCGGGGCGTCCGCTGGTGCTGTTGATCGACGACGTGCACTGGCTCGACCCGGCCAGCCAGCAGCTACTGGCGCATCTGCTGCTTAACAGCCGCACGCTGCCGCTGCTGATGGTGGTGGCGCAACGGGACGAACAGGATGATATCACCTCGCTGTTACGCACCAGCGCCACCCGGACCGTGGAGATCCGCCCCGCACCGTTCAGCGTAAAAGGGATGGTCCGCTGGCTGGCGGAGCTGTTGCCTGCCAGACGCGGCAGCGTGACGGAGCTTGCGAAGCTGGTGCATGAGAAAACCGCCGGTAACCCGCTGTTTGCGCGTCAGTTTATCCGCCAGCTGATTGAAGATGAGCTGCTGATTGCCGATCGGCTGCGCGGGAAGTGGCACTACGATGCCGGGCAGATCCGCGCCCGGCACTACACCGAAAACGTGGTCAGTCTGATCCTGCGTCAGCTTGAAAAATTGCCGTCCGACACCCGAACGCTGCTTGGCAGCCTGGCGTGTTTCGGCGGCAGCGGCGATACCGCGTTACTCAGCCAGATGGTGGCGTTGCCCGCCGCTGAGCTGTGCCGACAGCTGCAGCCTGCCGTCACGGCGCAGATGATAACGCTGTCGGTCAGCGCGTGGGCCTTCACCCATGACCGCATTCAGGAGGCGGCATTCGCGCTGCTCAGTAAGGCGGAGCAGCAGCGGCTTCACCTCGATACCGCAATGCTGCTGGCTGCGCGCTGCGCTGAGCAGAATGAGGACGAGACGCTGTTTCGCACCGTTTACCATATCGGGGCCGCTATCGAGAGTGTGGCAGTGCACCCGCGCAACCGCGATTTTCTGCTGTTATGTATGGACGCTGCGCAGCGCGCCCGACGCGCCGGGGACGCGTTGTCCGCGCGCAGCTATCTGCGCATCGCCGACACGCTGCTCAAGCGCCTGCCCGAGGCCGATGACAATCTGGCCTTTACGCTGCGCCTGGAAGAGGCCGGGTGCGAATTTATGCAGGGCAACCTCACCCAGGCGGCACGCCTGTGCGAGACCTTAATGACCCAGCCGGGCGGCGCGACGGAGGTGGCGATGGCGTCCCGGCTGCTGGCGGAAATTTACCTGCGCTATTCCAGTAATGCGCAGGCGCTGGAGGTGGCGCTGACCGGGCTTACGCGCTTTGGCATGGCGCTGAGCCACACCCCTGATGACGCCGCTTGTGATGAGGCCTGGCAGGCACTGCGCGTACGCATTGGCGACGATCCGGCGGCGGTGTTTGGCGCCCTCCCGGTCATGGCGGATCGAGAGACTGAAGCAGCGATGGATTTGATGCTCAGCGCCCAGCTGCCCGCCTGCGCCGTAGAGCCGCGCCTGCACTTTCTGCTGCTGTGCAGGATGGTGCAGCTCACGCTCGATCACGGTGTCAGCGGAGCTTCAACCGCCGCGCTGGGCTGGTTTGGCGTGTTGATTGGCGATCGCTATCATGCGTATGATCTCGGCTACCGGTGTGGCATCGTGGCGCGGGATCTGGTGCACCAGCATCGCTTTCAGAGCTTTGAAGCGCGCACGCTATTGCCGCTCGATCAGCTCAGCGTCTGGACGCAACCGCTGAGCTACAGCGTCGAGTGCGCCAGGGCCTGCTTTGTCTCCGCGATTACCCACGGCGATCTCACCACCGCCTGTCTTGCCGCCTGTCACCAGGTGATCAACTTCATCACCCGGGGCGATCATCTCGACAGTATTCTGACCACCCTCGACCGCTGCGTGGCGTTTGTCGAGCGCGCCTGTTTCCCGGATGTCGGCAGAATGATTGCGATCCTGCGGCTGTACGTTGAGCAGTGGCGCGATCCCGGCCGCGGCACCTTTACCGGACACGGTTTTTTACCCGCAGAGCTGATGCAAACCGGTGATGCAGGCACGCTGCCGCCGCTGATGCTGTTCTGGTACTGGCTCTACAAAGGTATTGCGCACTATGGTGCCGGCGAATATGACGATGCCATCCGCTGCCTTGATGAGGCCGGCGGTTTTGCCTGGGCGGCACCGGGCCATTTTCATCTCTCCGATTACCACTATTTCAGCGCGCTGAGCCTGACCGGGGCGCTGACCAGCGCCAGCGTAACGCCGCGCCATCGCCAGCGCATCGCTGTCCACGTTGCGCACGTTGAGCACTGGGCGAGCGTCAATCCGGC
Source organism: Siccibacter colletis (assembly GCF_000696575.1). GTDB lineage: Bacteria > Pseudomonadota > Gammaproteobacteria > Enterobacterales > Enterobacteriaceae > Siccibacter > Siccibacter colletis. The sequence continues at coordinate 109,534 of NZ_JMSQ01000011.1, forward strand.
TAACTTCGGGGATAAAATTGCCCTGGTGCGCGCCGAGCTGGCCCGGCTGGACGGCGATCGCGCGCTGGCACTTGAGCTGTTTGAAACGGCGGCGAAGCGATCGCGCGATGTCGGCATGGATCACTGTAACGGCCTGGCGCACGAGCTGGCCGGGCGTTTCGCTTACGGCTGCGGCTACCACACCAGTGCCGGGGCGCACCTTAAAGCGGCTATCGCCGCCTGGGGGCGCTGGGGTGCGCAGGCGAAAGTCCAGCAGCTTGAACGCGAGTTTCCGGCACTGGCACCGATAAAAACCCCGACGCCGTTCCCGGCGCACAGCTACGCATCGAATGATGAAATTCGCGATCTGCAAAGCGTCATTAACGCCTCGCGGGCGCTGTCGGAAGAGATCCAGGTCGATCGGCTGATTGATACCCTGATGACCATGCTGCTTGAACGTGCCGGGGCGCAGCGCGGACTGCTGATCCGCATCACACCGGAAAATGTGCCAGAGATCGAAGCGCGGGCGGAAAGCCATCCCGACGGGGTGCGAGTGCAGATTGTGAAAGCGACGCCGACGGAAACCGATCTGCCTTTATCGGTGCTGGCAACGGTGATCCGCACCGGGCAGGAGATCCGCACCGCGAAGCCGGGGCAGTTCAGCCCGTTCAGTCACGATCCTTACTTGGTCGCCTCGGGCGCGGCGGTACTCTGCGTGCCGATGTTCAAGCAGTCGCGGCTGGTGGGGGTGCTGTACGTTGAGAACCGCCTGATGCCAGATGTGTTTTCCGTCGAGCAGTCGCGGGTGATTGCGCTGCTGAGCGCCCAGGCGGCGATCTCGCTGGAGACCGCGCGCCTGTATGCGGAACTGCTGGAGGAGAATATTCAGCGCCGTCGGGTAGAGAAAGATCTGCGCGCCAGCCAGACGTCGCTGATCCTCGGCGAGCAGATCAGCCATACCGGCAGCTGGCGCTGGGAGATGGAGCAGGGGATTATTTTTATTTCGGCGGAGTACGCGCGCATCCTCGGGCTGCCGGAGAGCCGCCAGTCGATGACCTTCCCGGAATTCATCTCCTTTATTCATCCCGACGATATGCCCCGCTTAAAGACGCTGATCAATAGCGAGCTGCGCTATGGCAAGCCGGTGCGCATTGAGCACCGTATCGTCCGCACCGACGGCACCGTCCGCTATATCATGGCGGTGGGCGAGCCGGTCGATATGGGCGCTGAGCGCAGCGATTACTTCGGCACCGTTACCGACACCACGGCACGCCGCGAATCCGAAGACGCCGTGCGTATTGCGCAGGCCGAGCTGGCGCGCGTTGCGCGGGCGACCACCGTCGGGCAGCTTACCGCGTCGATTGCCCATGAGATCAACCAGCCGCTGATGTCGATTGTGGCCAATGCCGCCGCCAGCCTGCGCTGGCTGCAGCGTGACCCGGCGCGGCTTGATAACGTGCAGGTGGGGCTGGAGGAGATCGCCAGCGAAGGGCAGCGCGCCGGGGAGATCATTCGCGGCCTGCAGGCCCTGACGCGCAACCAGACGCCAACGCCCGAAGCGGTGGATCTGCACCAACTGGCACAGCACATCATGGCGCTGTCGCGTAACGAGATGGAGCGGCGCTATATCGCGCTGGAATACCATCTCCATGCCCGGATGCACACCTTCTGCGGCGACAGCGTGCAGATCCAGCAGGTGCTGCTGAATCTGATGATGAACGCCATCGATGCCATGTCGGAAGTGGAGACGCGCCCGCGCATTCTGACCATCTCCACCTCAAACCCAACGCCGGGTGAGATTCGCCTTGAGGTGGCCGATACCGGAAATGGCATTCCGCCCGACATCATGGAGAAGGTATTTGATTCGTTCTTCACCACCAAGCCGCACGGCATGGGGATGGGGCTGACGATCAGCCACGCGATTATCGAGCGCCATCAGGGGACGTTGCGGGCGGAGACCGGTGAGCGGCAGGGGAGCCGCTTCTGGTTCACCCTGCCGGTAGCGGCCGGACAGGGTGACGAGGGAGACTGAGCGTCAGGCGGCGGGGGCGAGCTGTGACAGACGGTGGCGCAGCTCACCGTGCGCCATCGCTACCTGGGTCGATTCCTGCAGTGCGTTCAGGTACTTGTGATGGAACTCGCTGCCGTTTTCCGGCCCCAGTGCCAGCTGGCTCTCCGTGGCCTTACGATAGTTCTCCACCGTCGCTGCCTCCACCGGATTTTCCTTGTCGTCCAGGCGCTCATCAATCTCGACCAGAATCTCTGAAATCTGGCGCAGCCAGGCGAACTGCGGGTGCGTGGTCAGCAGCTGCAGATGCTCAAACGGGCTGCCGGGGTTGCCAAAGCGCTCGGTTTCTAAATCCACCAGCGCTTTATGCAGTTTGCGCAGCGCTGAAGAGATGGATTTAAGCTGGGTACGCGGGTCGGATAACGGATCGGTGGTCATCGGGTTTTCTCCTGAAAACGGGGTACGGTGCCACAGCAAGGCGGCGGCAAAAAATTATCGGCTGCGGGACTTCACGATGTTCAGGCGCTCCGCGCTGCGCACCAGATCCGCCAGCGAGCGTGCCTGCATCTTCTCCATCACGCGCCGCTTATGCACTTTGGCGGTGATCTCACTCACACCCAGCGCGGTGGCAATCTGCTTATTCAGCAGCCCGCCGATGGCCAGCTCCAGCACTTCTCGCTCGCGTGGGGTCAGCGACTGATGGCGCTGCGTTAACGCATGGTGTTCACGCAGATGACTAAAGTTTTGCTGCGCCTGACGCAACCCTTCCGCCACCGCCTGCAACAGCTGCACCGGGTTAACCGGTTTGGTGAGGAACTCCAGCGCGCCGGTTTTCATCGCCTTAACGGTAAGGGGGATAGTACCGAAGCCCGTGAGGAAGATGACCGGCAGCGCCCGGCCCAGTCGGGACAGGCCATCCATAACATCAAAGCCATCGGCGGCGGGCATGTTCATGTCCAGCACCAGGCAGCCCGGCTTTTCGCAAAAGTCGTGGGAAAGAAACGCCTGCGCAGAATTGAAATCAGCCACCTCGTGGCCTTCGGACTGGAGTAACCGGACGACGGCGCGGCGGACGGCGTCATCGTCATCCACTACGTAGATTATCTGTTCCATATTCGTGCCCTGCGATGCTCTGGAAAAAGCAATCGAATCAACGGTATCCCGCCAGCCCCAGGCAGAATACAAAGCATAATTATGAAGAATAATTCGATGTGAATGTAATTACCATATTCATAAAACACCTTTTTTGTTAATGGTATTTTATGTTTCGGTTACAGGCTGGCGGAAAAGCATCAGGCGGCGTATCGCTGCGGATAAAATATATTTTCGTCAGGAAATCATTGCGTTGTATACATAAGTTGTTGTGCTGGATAAAGATTGTTCATAACAAACCGATAAACATTTCACAACATTCAGGGGTTTATCGGGGAACGCAGCACATGTTAAAAAACCTAAAAGTCATCACCGGGATTGTCATAATCCTGTTTATTTTCAGCCTGTTGCAGGTGGTTACCGGCGGGCTGTTCTACTCATCGGTCAGCCAGGATCGGGATAATTTCCAGAATTCAGGCCAGCTTAACTTCCAGCAGGAGCAGCTGGGCGACAGCATTCAGACGCTGGTGAAAACCCGCGTCACCGTCACCCGCGTGGCGATCCGCTTTCTGAAGAACCAGCGCGACCCGGCCTCGCTGGCAGCCATCGATAAGCTGCTTGGCGTGGCTGATGAATCCCTGGGCCGGGCGCAGAGCCAGTTTGAGGCCTATAAGAACGCCCCGCGCCTTGCCGGACAGGACGAGGCGATAGCCCGCGATATTCAGGCAAAGCTCAGCGCCTATCACGATGTGCTGCAGGCCTCGATCGGGTTCTTGCGCGCCAACAACTATGAAGCTTACGGCAACCTGGATGCGCAGGCGGCACAGGATGCGCTGGAGAGCAGCTACAGCACCTGGCGGGCAGAGAATAACCGTCTGCTGCAGGTGGCCGCAGAGGATAACCAGCGCAGCTTCACCAGCATGCAGTGGACGCTGGGCACTATTGCGCTGGCGGTCGTGGCCATTATCGCGGTGATCTGGTTTGGCCTGCAGCATCTGCTGCTGGTGCCGCTGCAGCGTGCCATGACGCATATTCGCGCCATCGCTGACGGCAACCTGACGCACACCATTGAAGGGGAAGGCCGTAACGAGATGGGCCAGCTGGTGTCGACGCTGAAAGCCATGCAGCACTCGCTTATCCGCACCGTCGGGTCAGTGCGCGACAGCTCGGAATCGATCTATACCGGTGCCGGGGAGATCTCCGCGGGCAGTAACGACCTGTCATCCCGCACCGAGCAGCAGGCCGCTTCGCTTGAAGAGACCGCTGCCAGTATGGAAGAGCTGACGGCGACGGTGAAACAGAACACCGACAACGCCCGTCAGGCCGCGCAGCTGGCGAAGAATGCCTCGGAAACCGCTGGCAAGGGCGGGCGCGTGGTGGATCAGGTAGTCACGACCATGAAGGAGATCTCTGACAGCTCGCGGCAGATTGCCGATATCACTAGCGTCATCGACAGCATCGCTTTCCAGACCAATATCCTGGCGCTGAACGCCGCGGTAGAAGCGGCGCGGGCCGGCGAGCAGGGGCGCGGCTTTGCGGTGGTTGCCGGGGAAGTGCGTACCCTGGCAAGCCGTAGCGCCCAGGCAGCTAAAGAGATTAAGTCGCTGATCGACAACTCTGTGACCCGCGTGGGTATGGGGTCTGAGCTGGTGCATCAGGCGGGCGATACCATGAAAGAGATCGTTACGGCGGTAACCCGCGTCACCGACATTATGGGTGAAATCGCCTCGGCGTCGGATGAGCAGAGCAAAGGCATTGAGCAGGTCAGCCTGGCAGTATCACAGATGGACAGCGTAACGCAGCAGAACGCCGCACTGGTGGAAGAGTCGGCTGCGGCTTCGGCAGCGCTCGAAGATCAGGCCGATCGCCTGCGTCAGGCGGTGGCTGTTTTCCAGCTGAAGGCAAACCACAGCTCACCGGTACGTGACGTGCCGCCGGCGCGGGAGAAGCCACAGGCTCTGGTACCTTCGATGGCAGGCAAAGCCGGTGGAGAACACTGGGAAACGTTCTGAGTTTCCATGCGTTAACGGGAAGAGACGTCAGCCAACGGTCACTTTAAAGAAGCTGTTCCTGATGCTGGCCGTAAAGTACGTCTCTTTCTCATTGCTCATCATAAACGTCTGATACGTTTTAGCGGGCACGCCTAAAAACTGCTCCACGCGGCCATTGGCGTGCTCAATTTCCATTACTGAACAGGTGGGATCGTAACCTGCGCTTTTGAATGTGCGGGACCGGAGTTCATGTCTTTTCATATCATTCGCGTCTTGTGGTGATGGTAAAAGAGTCATATCGGTCCAGCCTGGCGAAACTTTATACCTGCGGGTGTGGACGGCCAGTGCGCCGCTCAGGAAATATCATATTTTTTAGTTGCGTCGCTGCACCACTATATGTATTTTTATGCATAATATTTGCATAAAAATAAGGATTCAGATGATGGTTAAGCAATTACTGCAGGCGTGTGGTCTGATGGTTGCCCTGGCGGGCAGCGCCTTTGCCGCTCAGGAAACGTACGTGGTGGGTTCTGGCGGCACTTACCGTCCGTTTGAATTCGAAAACAGCCAGAAGCAGCTCGAAGGCTTCGATATCGACATCATCAAAGCCATCGCCAAAGCGGAAAACTTCAACGTGAAGCTGGTTAACACCCCGTGGGAGGGGATCTTCGCCACCCTCGGTTCCGGCGATCGCGACATTATTATCTCCGGCATCACCATCACCGATAAGCGTAAGCAGATGGTGGACTTCTCTGCGCCGTACTTCCCGGCGGAACAGTCCATTGTCGTGCCGTCCGGTTCAACCGTCACCTCGCTGGATTCGCTGAAAAGCGAGAAAGTGGGCGTGGTGAACTCCAGCACCGGCGACATTGTGGTTTCTGACGTACTGGGCAAAAACAGCACCGCCATCAAGCGTTTCGATAATACCCCGCTGATGCTGCAGGAGCTGTTTGAAGACGGCGTCAGCGCGGCGGTGGGCGATGTGGGCGTGGTGAAGTACTACATCAAACAGCACCCGGAAAAGCAGTTCAAACTGGTGCCGGACGCCAAATTTGAACGCCAGTACTTCGGTATCGCCGTGGCAAAAGGTAACGACGAACTGCTGGCAAAAATCAACAGCGGCCTGAAGAAGATCGTTGCTGACGGCACCTATGCCACCATCTATAAGACCTGGTTCGACGAGAGCGTTCCGACGCTGCCGGCCCAGTAAGTTCACGCCTGATAAAGTGCGGCTATCGCGGGCCTCTGCGGTAGCCGCTTTTTTTAGAGAGACGCTATGACAGGATTTCGTTGGGAGATCATTCAGGAATACGGCCCGCTGTTTATGGAAGGCGCCTGGATGACCATCAAATGCACCATTATCTGTGTCATCCTCGGCACGCTGTGGGGCTTAACCCTCGGGCTGGGGCGCATGGCGCGCGCCGATCACGGGCCGTGGAAATACGTGCTGCGCTGGCTGGTGCAGTTCCCGGTGCGCTTTTACGTCAGCGCCATTCGCGGTACGCCGCTGTTTGTGCAGATTATGGTGGTGCATTTTGCGCTGGTGCCGCTGTTCATCAACCCGCGCGATGGCCTGCTGGTGACCAGCGGCATCATGACCAGCGACCTGGCGCGCGGGCTGCGCTCGGAGTACGGTGCGTTTCTGTCCTGTATCGTGGCGATTACCCTGAACGCCGGGGCTTACGTTTCGGAAATCTTCCGCGCCGGTATTCAGTCCATCGATAAAGGCCAGATGGAAGCTTCCCGGGCGCTGGGCATGCCGTGGTGGAAAACCATGCGTCAGGTGATCCTGCCCCAGGCGTTTCGCCGCATTCTGCCGCCGCTTGGCAACAACGCTATCGCCATCGTCAAAGACTCCTCGCTGGCGTCGGCGATTGGCCTGGCGGACCTGGCTTACGCGGCGCGTACCGTTTCCGGTGCCTACGCCACCTACTGGGAACCCTACCTGACCATCTCCCTGGTTTACTGGGTGATCACCTTCATACTGGCGCAGGGCGTTAACCGTCTGGAAAAGAGGTTTGGCAAAAGTGATTCACATTAATAACCTCCACAAGCATTTCGGCGACAGCCACGTGCTGCGCGGCATCAGCTGCGACGTTAAACCGCAGGAAGTGGTGTGCGTTATCGGCCCGTCCGGCTCCGGCAAAAGCACCTTCCTGCGCTGTATGAATGCGCTGGAGAGCGTGAGCGAAGGCGAAGTCGAGGTGAATGGTTTTGCGATCCACGACCGGAAAACCGATCTCAATAAGATGCGGGAAAGCGTTGGCATGGTGTTTCAGCGCTTTAACCTGTTTCCGCACATGACGGTGCTGCAAAACCTGATGATGGCCCCGATCAACCTGCGCGGTATGAAGCGCGCCGAGGCGGAAACCCTGGCCCTGAGCCTGCTGGCGAAGGTCGGACTGAGCGACAAGCGCGACGCCTGGCCATCGAGCCTCTCCGGCGGGCAGCAGCAGCGCGTGGCTATCGCCCGGGCGCTGGCAATGGGCCCGTCGATCATGCTGTTTGATGAACCGACCTCGGCGCTTGACCCCGAGCTGGTGGGCGAAGTGCTTGGCGTGATGAAGGATCTTGCCGCTGAAGGGATGACGATGGTTATCGTGACCCATGAGATGGGTTTTGCCCGGGAAGTGGCGGACCGGGTGATTTTCATCGATAACGGCGTGATTCAGGAGCAGGGCACCCCGGAGCAGATCTTCACCGCTCCGACCAATCCGCGTACTGCTGCCTTCCTCAGTAAAGTGCTGTAACCCGCATCGCCGTCGGCACTGCCCGGCGGCTTTTTTTCACTGGATGTCGTCTGGCGAGGGGATCGCGATTCACGCTTTCTCTGAGATGGTCTACCATGAGCGCATCGTCATTTACGCTATATGGATATCTCATGCTCACGCGCCGCTTTGCCACTCTGTTACCGCTCTGTGTTCTGCTTGCCGCCTGTAGCAGCGAGCCGGGAAAACAAGAAACCATTGCTGAAACCGTAGGAACCCCTTCCGGCGGCTTCCTGCTGCAACCCCAACATAATGTCCTGCTCGCTTCCGGTGATTTTGCCAACAACCCGGCGGCGCAACAGTTCATCGATAAGATGGTCAGCAAGCATGGCTTTGACCGCCAGCAGCTGCACGAGATCCTCTCCCAGGCGAAACGTCTGGACTACGTGCTGCGCCTGATGGACCGCCAGGCACCGACCAAAACCGGGCCGACGGGGCCGACGGGCGCCTGGCTGCGCTACCGCGGCCAGTTCATCACCCCGGATAACGTGCAGAACGGCGTGGTGTTTATGAACCAGCACCGCGAGGCGCTGGCGCGCGCCCAGCAGGTATATGGCGTACCGGCGGAGATTATTGTTGGCATTATCGGCGTTGAAACGCGCTGGGGCCGCGTGATGGGAAAAACCCGCATTCTGGACGCCCTCGCCACGCTCTCGTTTAACTATCCGCGCCGCGCTGAGTATTTCTCTGGCGAGCTGGAGACCTTCCTGCTGATGGCGCGCGACGAGCAGGACGATCCGCTCAATCTGAAAGGCTCGTTTGCCGGCGCGATGGGCTACGGGCAGTTCATGCCATCCTCCTATAAAGAGTATGCCGTGGACTTTAACGGCGACGGTCATATCAACCTGTGGGACCCGGAAGACGCGATCGGCAGCGTGGCAAACTATTTCAAAGCCCACGGCTGGAAAACCGGCGAGCCGGTGGCCATCCCGGCGATGGGCCAGGCACCGGGGCTGAAATCCGGCTTCAACACCAAATATTCCCCGGCCGAGCTGGCAGCAGCCGGGCTTACCCCGCAGCAGCCGCTGGGCAACTACAGTGAAGTGAGCCTGCTGCGCCTCGATGTGGGAACCGGCTATGAGTACTGGTACGGGCTGCCGAACTTCTACACCATCACGCGCTATAACCACAGCGCCCACTATGCGATGGCGGTGTGGCAGCTCGGGCAGGCGGTGGCGCTGGCCTCGGTGCGCTGAGCCGCGTGATGATGGAATGCGCGTCGAAGAAAATGATGTAATTGCCTGAAATAATTAGAAAGCGTTTCCGCGAGGGGCGCTTTCTCTCTACAATCGGAACCCACTATGACGGACAGCGAACTGACAGCATTAAGCCAGCAGGTTGGGGCGGCACTGAAACAGCAGGGCGCAACGGTCACCACTGCCGAGTCCTGCACCGGCGGCTGGGTAGCGAAAGTCATCACTGATATCGCCGGCAGCTCCGCCTGGTTTGAACGCGGCTTTGTGACCTACAGTAATGATGCCAAACAGCAGTTGATTGGCGTGGATGGCGCAACGCTTGAAGCCCACGGCGCGGTGAGCGAGCAGGTGGTCACACAGATGGCGCAGGGCGCGCAAAATGCCGCCGCTGCAAGCTATGCGATTGCGGTCAGTGGCATTGCCGGGCCGGACGGCGGCAGCGCGGAAAAACCCGTCGGCACCGTGTGGTTCGGCTTCGCCGGGCCGGCTGGCAAGGTGCTGGCCCGCCGCGAGCGTTTTCACGGCGATCGTGAATCCGTACGCCGCCAGGCCACGGCGTATGCCCTCACTACACTGTGGCAACATTTTCTACAAAAGGCTTGAGATACTGTATGACTATACAGTATAATTGCCGCAACAAAACAGAATGACGCAGCGTGGCGCAATAGGGCTCACCCTGCATGACAGGAGTAAAAATGGCTATCGACGAAAACAAACAGAAGGCGTTAGCGGCAGCACTTGGCCAGATTGAAAAGCAATTTGGTAAAGGCTCCATCATGCGTCTGGGTGAAGACCGCTCCATGGATGTTGAGACTATCTCTACCGGTTCTCTCTCGCTCGACATCGCGCTTGGCGCAGGTGGTCTGCCGATGGGCCGTATCGTTGAGATCTATGGTCCGGAGTCTTCGGGTAAAACCACGCTGACTCTGCAGGCTATCGCCTCTGCACAGCGCAGCGGTAAAACCTGTGCGTTCATTGACGCCGAGCACGCGCTGGACCCGGTCTACGCTCGCAAGCTGGGTGTTGATATCGACAACCTGCTCTGCTCGCAGCCGGATACCGGTGAGCAGGCGCTGGAAATCTGTGACGCGCTGGCGCGTTCCGGTGCGGTAGACGTTATCGTCGTCGACTCCGTTGCGGCGCTGACCCCGAAAGCGGAAATCGAAGGCGAAATCGGTGACTCTCACATGGGCCTCGCGGCACGTATGATGAGCCAGGCGATGCGTAAGCTGGCCGGTAACCTGAAGCAGTCCAACACCCTGCTTATCTTCATCAACCAGATCCGTATGAAGATCGGCGTGATGTTTGGTAACCCGGAAACCACCACCGGGGGTAACGCGCTGAAGTTCTACGCTTCTGTCCGTCTTGATATCCGCCGTATCGGCGCGGTGAAAGAGGGCGACGAAGTGGTCGGTAGCGAAACCCGCGTAAAAGTGGTGAAAAACAAAATCGCTGCGCCGTTTAAACAGGCTGAATTCCAGATTCTTTACGGTGAAGGCATCAACTTCTACGGCGAGCTGGTTGACCTGGGCGTGAAGCACAAGCTGATCGAGAAAGCGGGTGCATGGTACAGCTATCAGGGCGACAAGATTGGCCAGGGTAAAGCTAACGCCACTAACTTCCTGAAAGAGAACGTTGCTATCGCGACGGAGATCGAGAAGAAAGTGCGTGAGATGCTGCTGAACAATCAGGATGGCACGCCGGACTTCGTGGTCGATGACCACGACAAAGACGTCGAAGAAACGAAAGAAGACTTCTAATCCTAAGGGCTGCTCCGGCAGCCCTTGTTCTTTTCTACCGCTCCCCATTCTGGTTTCCGTACTATGTCAGATACCCCTTCTCCCCGCCGCTCCGGCTATGCCCGCCTTCTTGACCGCGCCACGCGTATTCTGGCGATGCGCGATCACAGCGAGCAAGAGCTGCGTAAAAAACTGGTTGCCACCTTTCCCGGCCAAAAAGAAGAGCCGCCGGCAGCGGAAGATATTGAAAAAGTCATTGCCACCTGCCTGGAACAACACTGGCTGGATGATGCCCGCTTTGCGCGTCAGTTCATTGCCAGCCGTGCGCGCAAAGGGTACGGCTCGCGTCGCGTGCGTCAGGAGCTGCAGCAAAAAGGCGTGGCGCGAGAGCTGTGCGATGCGGCAATGGCGGAGTGTGAAACCGACTGGACGCAGATAGCCTGGGACCAGGCGACGAAGAAATACGGTGAGCCGCTGCCCACGGAATTTGCGCAGAAAGCCAAAGTGCAGCGCTTTTTACTTTATCGCGGCTTTCTGATGGAAGATATCCAGGAAATCTACCGAAATTTTGCCGATTGACTGCACTCTGGGTTTTACTTCCCTGTAAAGAAAACTTATCTTATTCCCACTTTTTTCCCGATAAGCCGGGCAGGAGAGGGGGGATAATCTCTTCGCTCTTCCCGCCTTACGACACTCGTTAGCTTGATTTCAGGATAATTATGAGCAAGAGCACCGCTGAGATCCGTCAGGCGTTTCTCGATTTTTTCCACAGTAAGGGGCATCAGGTTGTTGCCAGCAGCTCCCTTGTGCCGAATAACGACCCGACCCTTCTGTTTACCAACGCCGGGATGAACCAGTTCAAGGATGTTTTCCTTGGCATGGATAAACGTAATTATTCCCGAGCGACGACCGCGCAGCGCTGCGTACGTGCCGGTGGTAAGCACAACGACCTGGAAAACGTCGGTTACACTGCCCGTCACCACACCTTCTTTGAAATGCTGGGTAACTTCAGCTTCGGCGACTACTTCAAACAGGACGCCATTCAATATGCCTGGGAACTGCTGACCGGTGAGCAGTGGTTCAACCTGCCGAAAGATCGTCTGTGGGTAACGGTATACGAAACTGACGACGAAGCGTTCGACATCTGGGAAAAAGAAGTGGGCGTGCCGCGCGAGCGCATTATCCGCATCGGCGACAATAAAGGCGCGGCATTTGCTTCAGATAACTTCTGGCAGATGGGCGACACCGGCCCGTGCGGTCCGTGCACCGAAATCTTCTTCGACCACGGCGATCACATCTGGGGTGGCCCGCCGGGCAGCCCGGAAGAAGATGGCGATCGCTATATCGAAATCTGGAACATCGTGTTCATGCAGTTCAACCGTCAGGCTGACGGTACGATGGAACCGCTGCCGAAGCCGTCCGTGGATACCGGGATGGGCCTTGAGCGTATCGCTGCGGTACTGCAGCACGTTAACTCCAACTATGAAATCGATCTGTTCAGCAAGCTTATCGCGGCCGTGGCAAAAGAAACCGGCGCGACCGATCTGGCGAACAAATCCCTGCGCGTAATCGCAGACCACATTCGTTCCTGCGCCTTCCTCGTGGCCGACGGCGTTATTCCGTCGAACGAGAACCGCGGCTACGTGCTGCGCCGCATCATTCGTCGCGCAATCCGTCACGGCAACATGCTGGGCGCGAAAGAGACCTTCTTCTACAAGCTGGTAGGCCCGCTGATTGAGGTGATGGGCGCGGCAGGTGACGACCTGAAACGCCAGCAGGCGCAGGTTGAGCAGGTGCTGAAAACCGAAGAAGAGCAGTTTGCCCGTACGCTGGAGCGTGGCCTGGCGCTGCTGGACGAAGAGCTGGCGAAGCTGCAGGGCGATACCCTGGATGGCGAAACCGCGTTCCGTCTGTATGACACCTATGGCTTCCCGGTGGATCTCACCGCCGACGTCTGCCGCGAGCGCAACCTCAAGGTTGACGAAGCGGGCTTCGAAGCCGCAATGGAAGAGCAGCGTCGTCGCGCTCGTGAGTCCAGCGGTTTCGGTGCCGACTATAACGCGATGATCCGCGTTGACTCTGCGTCTGAATTCAAAGGCTACGACCAGCTTGAGCTGACCGGGCACGTCACCGGCCTGTTTGTTGATGGTAACGCGGTAGAGCAGATCTCCGCAGGCCAGGACGCGGTCGTGATCCTGGATACCACGCCGTTCTATGCAGAATCCGGCGGTCAGGTTGGCGATAAAGGCATTATCGGCGGTACCGGCTTTAGCTTCGACGTCAGCGACACCCAGAAATACGGCCAGGCGATCGGTCACGTGGGTAAACTGACCAGCGGTGTGCTGAAAGTGGGCAGCGGTGTGAATGCGCAGGTCGACGAAGCGCGTCGTGAACGCATCCGCCTGAACCACTCTGCGACGCACCTGATGCACGCCGCGCTGCGCCAGATCCTCGGCACGCACGTTGCGCAGAAAGGCTCGCTGGTAAACGATAAGGGGCTGCGTTTCGACTTCTCCCATTTCGAGGCCATGAAGCCTGCGGAAATTCGTGCCGTCGAAGATCTGGTAAACGCGCAGATCCGCCGCAACCTGCCAATCGAAACCAACATCATGGAGCTCGAAGACGCGAAAGCGAAAGGGGCTATGGCGCTGTTTGGTGAGAAATATGATGACCGCGTGCGCGTGCTGAGCATGGGCGACTTCTCCACCGAGCTGTGCGGCGGCACCCACGCCCGTCGTACGGGTGATATCGGTCTGTTCCGCATCGTCGCCGAATCCGGCACCGCTGCGGGTGTGCGTCGTATTGAAGCCGTTACCGGTGAAGGCGCGCTGGCGATGCTGCACGCGCAGAACGATCAGCTGCAGGACATCGCCCAGCTGTTGAAAGGCGATAGCCAGAACCTCGGCGACAAAGTACGCTCGGTGCTGGATCGTACGCGCCAGCTGGAAAAAGAACTGCAGCAGCTCAAAGCGCAGCAGGCCGCTCAGGAGAGCGCGGGTCTGGCTAACAGTGCGAAAGAGATCAACGGCGTGAAGCTGCTGGTCAGCGAACTGACCAATGTCGAACCGAAGATGCTGCGCACCATGGTAGACGACCTGAAAAACCAGTTAGGCTCCACTATCGTGGTGCTGGCGACCGTGGCTGATGATAAGGTTTCTCTGATTGCTGGCGTGTCTAAAGACGTTACCGACCGCGTGAAAGCGGGCGAACTGATTGGTATGGTTGCCCAGCAGGTCGGTGGTAAAGGCGGCGGTCGTCCGGATATGGCGATGGCTGGCGGCACTGATGCACAGGCCCTGCCTGCGGCACTGGCAAGCGTTGAAAGCTGGGTGGCGTCAAAACTGTAATAACAATGGGGTGTCCTGACGCGCTAATGCGCCAGGTTGCGCTGGCGCGTTGAGGAACACTCTCAATTAACACAAAGTCAGGTTGAAGTTATCTATATCGGCTAAGCTTAGTCATAACAGAATGTAATGCCGTGACTGCTGACACATGAAGTGTTGGTCATCGCTTACTTTTTGGCGTTATATGATGGATAATGCCGGGATACAAGAGACCCGACTCTTTTAATCTTTCAAGGAGCAAAGAATGCTGATTCTGACTCGTCGAGTTGGTGAGACCCTCATGATTGGGGATGAGGTGACCGTGACAGTTCTTGGAGTAAAGGGTAACCAGGTACGTATTGGTGTTAACGCCCCGAAAGAAGTGTCTGTACACCGTGAAGAGATCTACCAGCGTATCCAGGCTGAAAAATCACAACAGTCCAGCTACTAAGAATATGGCGCCTCGCGTATCAATCACGAGGCGCTCCTGTTTGTCCCGCTCCTTTCTTACCTTTTCTCCCATTACCTTCCAATTTTCTCTCTGATTTGCCATTCAGCCGTTACCGCCACGCATAAATCGCTGCTGCACGCCTGCAGAAATTCTTCGTAATCTGGATAACGCATCACGCTTTTACTGTTGATAAAACGGCCTTTTTGTTGGCAAATCACGCTAATTGGGTGCTAAATGTTCAAACGAAATTATCCTCCGAAAAATTGTTTGACTTATAAGACCCAGAAAGTAATATGTGCGCCACGCAGTGCCGATGAGTGGAAACACATTGAGGCACAACTCGTAAGAGGCGTGTGTGGTGAGGTGGCCGAGAGGCTGAAGGCGCTCCCCTGCTAAGGGAGTATGCGGTCAAAAGCTGCATCCGGGGTTCGAATCCCCGCCTCACCGCCATTTTGCATCCGTAGCTCAGCTGGATAGAGTACTCGGCTACGAACCGAGCGGTCGGAGGTTCGAATCCTCCCGGATGCACCATCTTCATCAGTGTTGCGGCATGATGAGCGACAGTGATTCAGTAGTATAGCAGTAAATCCCGATGCATCCGTAGCTCAGCTGGATAGAGTACTCGGCTACGAACCGAGCGGTCGGAGGTTCGAATCCTCCCGGATGCACCATATTTCGCTTAAGTGTCAGCAATGATGATTGAGCAAATAACGCGGCAGCAACCGCGAGCACCAGGAAGGATAACACTGCGCAGCAGTGGCCCGCAGGGTGAGGCGCAAGCCGAATAATCCTCCCGGATGCACCATCTTCATCAGTGTTGCGGCATGATGAGCGACAGTGATTCAGTAGTACAGCAGTAACCCCAATGCATCCGTAGCTCAGCTGGATAGAGTACTCGGCTACGAACCGAGCGGTCGGAGGTTCGAATCCTCCCGGATGCACCATATCTCGCTTAGCTGTCAGCAATGTTGATTAAGCAAATAGCGCGACAGCAACCGCGGGCACCAGGAAGGATAACACTGCGCAGCAGTGGCCCGCAGGGTGAGGCGTAAGCCGAATAATCCTCCCGGATGCACCATCTTCATCAGTGTTGCGGCATGATGAGCAACAGTGATTCAGTAGTACAGCAGTAATCCCAATGCATCCGTAGCTCAGCTGGATAGAGTACTCGGCTACGAACCGAGCGGTCGGAGGTTCGAATCCTCCCGGATGCACCATATCTCGCTTAGCTGTCAGCAATGATGATTATCCAGGCACCCTTCAATGTCAGGTGCGCAGTTAACAAACCCTCTGGCTCAAGCCAGTTTTTTTAAAGCCCCTCTTAGTTACAACATACTTAATACAGCGCTAATACCCTTGCGTTCTGCACCTGTTTTCTGCTTTTCAACATCCCATTAGCAAACTTGCAACCGTGACGCGAATCACGTTTAATAGCGGCGCCCATTCTTATCTGACCTGAGCTATGATCGTACGCCCACAACAACACTGGCTGGCCCTGATTTTTGTCTGGCACGGCTCGGTACTTTCAAAGATTTTTACCCGTTTACTGCTTAACTTCCTCCTGTCGGTTACCGTCGTGTTGATGTTGCCCTGGTATGCCTCGCTGGGGATCAAGCTCACCGTTGCGCCATTCAGTATTCTCGGGGTGGCTATCGCGATATTTCTCGGCTTTCGCAATAACGCCTGCTATGCGCGCTATGTGGAAGCACGTCAGCTGTGGGGCCAGTTAATGATTGCGGCGCGCTCCTTGCTGCGTGAAGTGAAAAATACGCTGCCGGACGATCCGGCCATTGGCGAGTTCGTCAGGCTACAGATTGCGTTTGCCCACTGTCTGCGCATGACGCTGCGTCGTCAGCCGCTGGCCGGGAAGCTGGATCGCTATCTCACCGCAGAAGACCTGCAGGCGGTTATCAGCGCCAATTCTCCTGCTAACCGCATTCTGCTGCTGATGGGTAACTGGCTGGCGGTACGGCGTCGGGAAGGGCAGCTCTCGGATATCCTGTTCCACAGCCTGAATAATCGTCTCAACGATATGTCGGTTGTGCTGGCTGGCTGTGAGCGCATTGCCAACACGCCGGTCCCGTTCGCCTATACGCTCATCCTTCACCGCACGGTTTATCTGTTCTGCATCCTGCTGCCGTTTGCGCTGGTTGTTGATCTGCATTACATGACGCCGTTCATCTCGGTACTGGTTTCCTACACCTTTATTGCCCTGGACGCGCTTGCTGAAGAGCTGGAAGATCCGTTCGGTACGGAAAACAACGATCTTCCTCTGGATGCCATCTGCAACAATATGGAGATCGATCTGCTGCAGATGAACGATGAAGCAGATGTTCCCGCGCGCATCCTGCCGGATAAGCGCTACCAGCTCACCTGAACACCAGCCCGGTTGTCGCTATTTCGTCCTGCCTTTATTGCTTCCCGCGCCAGAATGCGACAACTGGCGCGCTTTACGCTACATTAGCAGTCCGAAACATTGCGGGTGAGGACACGATGTACGATCGATACGATGGACTGATTTTCGACATGGACGGCACGATTCTGGATACCGAGCCGACCCACCGCAAAGCATGGCATCAGGTGCTGACAAAGTACGGGATGCGCTTTGACGAACAGGCAATGGTGGCGCTCAACGGCTCGCCGACGTGGCGTATCGCCCAGACCGTTATTGAACTCAATAACGCCACCCTTGACCCTCACCAGCTGGCCGCGGAAAAAACCGCAGCGGTACGCGCCATGCTGCTGGATGACGTACGTCCTTTACCCCTGATTGAGGTGGTGAAAACGTGGTATGGCCGTCGTCCGATGGCTGTAGGCACCGGCAGCGAAAGCGCACTGGCGAACGCGCTGCTCAATCATCTTGGTATTCGCCACTATTTCGACGCGGTGGTGGCTGCCGATCACGTCACGCATCACAAACCTGCTCCCGACACTTTCCTGCGCTGTGCTGAACTGATGGGCGTGGCGCCAGAGAAGTGCGTGGTGTTTGAAGATGCTGACTTTGGCCTGCAGGCAGCCCGGCTGGCAGGGATGGACGCTGTGGATGTGCGTTTGCTGTGAGCGATGCGCTAAGCCTGCTTTCCCTCTTCGCCAGCAGCTTTCTCAGCGCCACGCTGCTACCGGGTAGCTCCGAAGCGGTGCTGGTTGCGCTACTGGTCGCGGGAAAGAGTCAGCCCTTGATGCTGGTATTAATAGCAACAATGGGTAATAGCCTTGGAGGGCTAACTAACGTTATTCTTGGGTGGTTTTTCCCACTGCGTGAACGTTCACCCAGACAGGAAAAGCTGGCCCGCTGGCTCAGACGGTTCGGGCCGGTAACACTTCTCCTTAGCTGGATGCCAGTTATTGGAGATTTGCTGTGTCTGCTGGCCGGCTGGCTGCGTCAGCCCTGGGGACCAGTGATTTTTTTCTTATGCCTTGGCAAGGCGTTACGTTATGTCGTAGTCACGTATGTAACGCTTCAGGGGATGACGTGGTGGCACTAATTGGTTGTTTGAACAAGGAACAGCGAATGCCGGTAATACGCACGCTGATCATACGATTAAAGACGACGTTCTTAATCATCAACCATTACAATTATGCTTAATAAAAATATTTCGACAGGCGGGAGGTCAATTTGATCCCGGACGTATCACAGGCGCTGGCCTGGCTGGAAGCACACCCTCAGGCAGTTGAGGGTATCCGTCGTGGGCTGGAGCGCGAAACGCTGCGCGTCACCCCGGAAGGGAGCCTTGCGACAACGGGGCATCCGGAAGCCCTGGGCGCAGCACTGACCCATAGCTGGATCACCACCGACTTCGCAGAAGCACTGCTGGAATTCATCACGCCGGTTGATGGCGACATCAACCATATGCTGACGGTGATGCGCGATATTCATCGTTATGCCGCGCGTAATATCGGCGACGAGCGTCTGTGGCCGCTCAGCATGCCTTGCTATGTGGAAGAGGGGCATGACATCGAGCTGGCTCAGTACGGCAGCTCGAATATTGGCCGTCTGAAGACGCTGTACCGTGAAGGGCTGAAGAACCGCTATGGTGCGCTGATGCAGACCATTTCCGGCGTGCATTTTAATTTCTCGCTGCCGCTGGCTTTCTGGCAGGCGAAATGTGATGTGCAGGATGAGCAGAGCGGTAAAGAAGCGATCTCGGCCGGCTATTTCCGTCTGATCCGCAACTACTACCGTTTTGGCTGGGTGATTCCTTACCTGTTCGGTGCCTCTCCTGCGATCTGCGCTTCTTTCTTACAGGGTAAGCCGACCACGCTGCCGTTTGAGAAGACTGAATGCGGCATGTACTACCTGCCGTACGCCACCTCGCTGCGCCTGAGCGACCTGGGTTATACCAATAAGTCGCAAAGCAATCTCGGAATTACGTTTAACGATCTGCACACCTATGTGGCAGGATTGAAGCGCGCGATCAAAACGCCGTCGGAAGAGTACGCGGCGCTGGGGCTGGAAAAAGACGGCAAGCTGCTGCAGATCAACACCAACATTCTGCAGATTGAAAACGAACTCTACGCCCCGATCCGTCCTAAGCGCGTTACGCGCAGCGGTGAAACGCCGTCTGATGCGCTGATGCGTGGCGGGATTGAATACATCGAAGTGCGTTCCCTCGACATCAACCCGTTCTCGGCAACGGGCGTGGACGAGCAGCAGGTGCGCTTCCTCGACCTGTTCTTGATCTGGTGTGTGCTGGCGGATGCGCCGGAGATGAGCAGCGATGAGCTGCTGTGCACCCGTACTAACTGGAATCGCGTGATTCTGGAAGGCCGCAAGCCAGGCCTGACGCTGGGTGTGGGCTGCGAAACTGCCCAGCACCCGCTGCCGGAGGTGGGTAAAAATCTGTTCCGCGACCTGAAGCGCGTGGCGCAGACGCTTGACGGTATCGCCGGCGGCGACGCGTATCAGAAGGTATGCGACAACCTGGTGGCGAGCTTTGACGATCCTGAGCTGACCTTCTCGGCGCGTATTCTGCGTTCGATGATTGATGAAGGGATTGGCGGGACCGGCCGGGCGCTGGCAGAGCAGTATCGCGCCGAGCTGCGCGAAGAGCCGCTGGAGATCCTGAAAGAGGACGATTTCTCTCGCGA
This sequence comes from Siccibacter colletis, assembly GCF_000696575.1. GTDB lineage: Bacteria > Pseudomonadota > Gammaproteobacteria > Enterobacterales > Enterobacteriaceae > Siccibacter > Siccibacter colletis. Next base: position 129,169 of record NZ_JMSQ01000011.1, read on the forward strand.
GCGTGATGCATCGCTGGTGCGTCAGCAGGAGATCGAAGCGTCGGACAGCGAGCCGTTTGAACGTTTCCTGCAGCGTAACGCCTGACAGAAAAGAAAAAGGCCACAATAATGTGGCCAAACTGTCATCTCTGAACTCAGGGATGATGATGATAACAAATGCGCGTCTTTCATATACTGAGAGTCGGCCAGAAAGAATTAGTTCAGTTAATTTTAAAAAAAATCACTATCGGAGGTGACAGATGCCATTGTTGGATAGCTTCACAGTTGACCATACCCGTATGGAAGCGCCTGCTGTACGTGTGGCAAAGACCATGAACACCCCGCACGGTGACACTATCACCGTATTCGATCTGCGTTTTTGCATCCCGAATAAAGAAGTGATGCCGGAAAAGGGCATTCACACGCTTGAGCATCTGTTTGCTGGCTTTATGCGCGATCACCTGAACGGCAACGGTGTCGAAATTATCGACATCTCTCCGATGGGCTGCCGTACCGGTTTCTACATGAGCCTGATTGGTCAGCCGGACGAGCAACGCGTTGCCGATGCCTGGAAAGCGGCAATGGCTGACGTGCTGAAGGTGAAAGAGCAGAACCAGATCCCGGAACTGAACGTTTACCAGTGCGGTACGTACCAGATGCACTCGCTGCAGGAAGCGCAGGATATCGCGCGCCACATTCTGGAGCATGACGTTCGCGTCAACAGCAACGACGAGCTGGCGCTGCCGAAAGAGAAACTGCAGGAGCTGCACATCTAGCAGCACATTGAGTGATAAAAAAACCACCCTGCGGGGTGGTTTTTTTTGTCTGCAATCCAGCGTCAGGATGCTGACGGGAAGCAAACATTATTGATCAGAGGTAGCTTGCCGGGTATTGAAGATAACCAAATGAAAACGTAGTCGCGTTTCTTTTTTTATAACTATCAATTAACCACAACAGTAAACAGCACTATCGCGCACAGGACAATAGATGCCAGCAGACCTGCCATAAAATAGATGGCGCCTGGGGAGTACTTCATTCGTTCTGAACCTTGACGTGTAATAGCGGATATATCTTATACCAGGAATAATCCTAAGTACAGTGAGTATGCAGGTTAAAGGCGTTGATTTATATAGAATAAATGTTAAGACCTTGAAAGCTATAGCATGCAGCGCCGCGATTATACGTGACGCAGAAATAAAAAGAATCTACCGCTTTTGGTGGGATATGCGCTGGCAGGCTGCGTATTATGAAAAATGCGTTGTTTCTTAATACAAATATGCCGCCGATTAATTCGGTTCCGAATATTGCTTCACGACGGTTTCAGAAAACGTTAAGCGCAGGGAATGATGCGCAAAAAAAAAGCGCCATCGCTGGCGCTTTTTTCAGTGTGCTCCACCGCCGCCGCTTCCGGCGCCAAACGGCGGTCTGGCAAACCAGACCAGCGTTAACAGCAGAAGGAACACGCCAGCCGACACCCAGAAGATCTCGTTTGCGGAGATGATCAGCCCCTGATTGGTGATCTGCTGGGCAATATAGCCCGACGCCTGCTGCTGCGTCATGCCCATCCCTTCCAGCTGGCTGTACATCTGCTGCGCGTTCGGATTGAACGCATTCACCGACTCGCTCAGCTGTGCATGGTGCATCGACTCGCGGTTGGTCCACAGCGTGGTGGTAATGGAGGTGCCAATCGACCCCGCCAGGGTACGGGTAAAGTTCGACAGGCTCGATGCCGCCGCCAGCCGCTCCGGCGGTAAACCGGACAGGGTAATGGTGGTAAGCGGCATAAAGAAGCACGCCACAGCAAAGCCCTGAATAAACTGCGGCCAGGCCGACGCCCCGAAATCCATACCCGGCTCGAAGGTGTACGCGCGCCAGTAGAAGCAGACGGCGTACATAATAAAGCTGAAGGTCACGAGGCGACGCATATCGAGGCGATGTGCGAAACGCCCGATAATCGGCGACAGCAGTACCGGTATGATCCCGACCGGCGCAGATGCCAGCCCGGCCCAGGTGGCGGTATAGCCATACACCTCCTGGAGCAGCTGCGGTAGCAGCACAATCGACCCGAAGTAGAGCATGTACGCCAGGCTGATACACAGACAGCCAATGGTAAAGTTGCGCGATTTAAACAGCGAGAGATCGACTATCGGATTCTCGTCGGTCAGCTCCCAGACAATCAGGAAGCTAAGCGCCACCACCGCCACAATGGTCAGCACGATGATTTCGGTCGAGGCGAACCAGTCCAGCTCCTTGCCCTGGTCGAGCATCACCTGCAGGCTACCAATCCCCACTACCAGCAGCGCCAGCCCCACGGCATCAATACGCCGCTGCTCGGTCCGGGTTTCCCGGTTGCGCAGCGTCTGCAGCGTCAGCAGCACCACCAGCGCGCCGATCGGCACGTTGATAAAGAAGATCCAGCCCCAGTGGTAGTTGTCGCTGATCCAGCCGCCAAGAATCGGCCCGAAGATCGGCGCAACGATCACCGTCATCGACCAGAGCGCCAGCGCCACCGAGCGTTTCGCCGGCGGGTAGTTGCTCAGCAGCAGACTCTGGGACAGCGGGATCAGCGGCCCGGCAACAATCCCCTGCAACACGCGGAAGAAGATCAGCATGTTCAGGCTGGTCGACATGCCACACGCCCAGGAGGCGATCACGAAGGCGATGGTCGACCACAGGAACAGCTTTACTTCCCCGAAGCGCTTTGCCAGCCAGCCGGTGAGCGGAATCGAGATGGCGTTCGCCACCCCAAAAGAGGTGATAACCCAGGTCCCCTGGCTCATGGAAGAGCCAAGGTTACCGGCGATGGTGGGGATCGCTACGTTCGCGATGGTGGAGTCCAGCACCTGCATAAACGTCGCAAGCGATAGCGCGATGGTCATAATGACCAGCTGCGCGCCTTCCAGCGGTTTTCGCTGTGGCTGTTGCATGACTTCCTCCGCCGCTTAGCCCGCGTTCGCCTGCACGATGTCGTTGATGAGCTTGTTGACCGGCTCAAGTTTGATTTCGCGCGCGTTGCTCTCGTAGGCCGGCGCAGCGCGGGTCTGGGTCGCCAGCATCGCACCGTCGCGGGCGGTGGTGTCTACCGTCACCAGCGTGGAAAGCCCGATACGCAGCGGATGATCGGTCAGCTGCTGTTGATCCAGCTCGATACGCACCGGCAGACGCTGAACCACTTTGATCCAGTTACCGGTCGCGTTCTGGGCGGGGAGCAGCGAGAAGGCGCTGCCGGTGCCCATATCCAGGCCCACCACTTTGCCGGTGTACTTCACGTCATCGCCGTAGATGTCGCTCACTACGGTAGCCGGCTGGCCGATACGCATGTGCGCCAGCTGGGTCTCTTTGAAGTTAGCATCCACCCACAGATGGGTTGCGGGCACCACCGCCATCAGCGGTGTGGTCGGGCTGATCTGCGCCCCCGGTTGTACTGCGCGACGCGAAACGTAGCCGGTGATCGGGCTGACAATTTTTGTACGCTGCAGAGCAAGCCAGGCATTACGCACTTCGGTAGCCGCGTCTTTCACTGCTGGCTGATCTTCCAGCGTGGTGTTGAGCACCATCGCCTGGTTGGCGTTGTACTGCTGGATTGCCACATCGAGCTGGGCCTGGGCACTGGCAACGGCGTCACGCGCGTGCTGCAGCTCCTCACGGCCAATCAGGTTAGCGCTGCCAAGCGGCACGCGGCGGTTGAAGTCGCTCTGCGCCTGCGCGAGCGCAGTCTTCTGCACCTCAATGCTGGCCTGCAGCTGCTTGCTGTTGATCATCAGTTGACGGGTCTGGCGTACGCTTGAGGCCAGCGCGGTCTGCGCTTTTTCAAACGCCTGCTGGGCATCGGTCGGATCGAGGGTGACCAGTACATCACCCTGCTTCACGAAGTCGGTATTCTCAGCCCAGACTTTGGTTACGCTGCCGGACACCTGGGACATGATCTGTACCTGGTTACCCGCCACGTAAGCGTCGTCGGTCTCTTCGGCATAACGCAGCACCAGAAACCAGTAAATACCCCATGCCAAAGCAATAACAATAAAGAGCAGGGTCAAAATCAACAGCACGCGCTTACGCTTGCCGGATTTATTCACCGCTTGCTGCGGGGTGGTGTTCTCCGCATTTGCGCTCATGTTTTTCTCCACGATCTACTTTTTTTGTCATCGGCTGAGCCGACCTGTTTTATCAGAAAGGCCAGCAGTAAACTGCTGGCCTGTCAGTGTATCTCGTACAAAGCGAACGGACGTTTGCGAAATGAGCCGCTATCGTTACTTCGCGGTGGCGGCGATGAGGGTTTCATCCTCATCCATCTGGTCGAGACGGGTAAGTAACTTGCGAGTGATGTGCTCCAGCTGCTCTTTTTCCGCCACGCTCAGGGCAGCCCAGAGGTGGTGCAGGCAGTTGTGCTGAGGGGGAAGCACCTGGCGCAGGAACTCATGACCTTTATCCGTCAGATGCAGGTGCAGGCAGCGGCGGTCGTTGTCGCTTTCACGGCGCTCAATCCAGCCACGCTTTTCCAGTTCGTCTGCGATACGCGTAGCGTTAGTACGGGATGAGCCAAGTGCACAGCTCAGCTCGGAAGGCTGAATGCTGTGATTCTCCTGAGACTCAAGCGTAATCAACGCCATAAACAGCGTCTCGTTAATCCCCTGAGCTTTCAGCATCTTATTGCGGTTTTCCAGCAGCTTACCCTGCATATGCATACAGAGACGCGTCAGAAGGATCTCCTGGTACGGGAAATCTTCGTAGCGACTGGCGCGAAATTTTAGCATTTGTTCAATGGGCGTAAACGAACTATCCATCAGGTGTGACCTCATTAATTGCAGCCGATATAGTAACGACGGTAACAAATAAAGTAAATGTAATATTTGTCTGCGTTATGCTTCATACATTGCGTTACCGTCAGGGGTTGCGCATCAATCCATCATGCGCAACAGAAGCAGCGGTACGCTGCTGGCGTGATGTTTCCCGTCGCGGCCAGACGCCTGCGCGCCGGACGCAGCGCGGCCTGCCAACATCGCGTCAGGCATCGAACGTTCGCACGGTTGGCGGGCGCAGCGGCGGGAAAGGAGAGATCGAGTATCTTAACGCCTGTTACACAGGCGCTTAATGCGAGAGGGAAGGCAGGTGGCGCGCCGCGGCGTAAGTCGGGCCGGGCATCAAGTGTACCTTCTGGTAGTCGTACCGTCGGACCGTAAGTGGCTGGCGGACGCATCGCAGAAATATCCATGTCAGATGTAATAAATCACCAACGTTAAAATCACTCGATTCAATAACACCCCTTAACCTTATCAGAGTGTTTACGCCCTTAACACCCTGAAAGGGCGGTTAAGGGCGTAAAGAGGGCTGTACGCGATCAGTGGATCTCGCTCTGGCGGTGATATCCTCGCCACCACACTACCAGATTTAGCAGGGCCACCACCGCACCGGCGATACATACTCCATTCCATCCAGCGTGCTGATACGCCGATGCCGAGATCAGCGACCCGGCGGCACCACCAATAAAGTAGCTGGTCATATAGGCTGCAGTGAGACGGTTACGCGCATCGGGCTGCACCCGGTAGATCACGCTCTGATTGGTGATGTGTACCCCCTGGACCATCAGATCGAGCACCAGGATGCCGACGATCAGCGCCAGCACCGAATACTGCCCGGCCGCCAGCGCAATCCATGACAGCAGCAGCAGCACTAATCCCCAGGTAGTGGTGTGATGCGCTTTGCCTTTATCCACCAGTCCGCCGACCGGTCGTGCGCCCAGCGCGCCTGCGGCACCCGCCAGCCCGAACAGGCCGATGGTGCCGTCGGAGAAGTTGAACGGCGGCGCGGCCAGCAGAAACGCCATCGAAGTCCAGAGGATGCTGAAGTTAGCGAACGTCAGGCAGCCCAGCAGCGCCCGGGTACGCAGCAGCGGATTGCGGGTAAACAGGCTGAACACCGAGCCGAGCAGCTGCGGATAGTTAAGGTGAGTTTCTGATTTCATCTTCGGCAGGCCGCGCCACAGCGCGAACGCCATCACCACCATCAACCCCGACGCGACCCAGAATACGGTGCGCCAGCCGCCGAGGCTGGCGAGCAGCCCGGAGACGGTGCGGGCCAGCAGAATGCCGAGCAGCAGGCCGCTCATGATGGTGCCGACCACTTTACCGCGCGTCTCCGGCGTGGCGAGCGTCGCTGCCAGCGGGACGAGGATCTGTGCCACCACGCTGAACAGGCCGGTGAGGGCCGTACCGAGGATCATCATTCCCAGCGACTGACTGGAGGCGGTGATCAGCAGCCCGCCGGCGGCCAGCAGCGTCATCACCACAATCAGCCTGCGGCGTTCAAACATATCGCCGAGCGGCACCAGCAGCAGCAGGCCTGCCGCATAGCCGAGCTGAGCGGCGGTAACGATAAAGCCCGCCTGATTTGCACTGAGGGAGAAGGCGCGCGCGATGGTGTCGAGCAGCGGTTGCGCGTAGTAGTTACTGGCGACAGCAAGGCCAGTGGCGACAGACATCAGCGCGATAAGCGCCGGGCTAAGCCCTTGATCGTGTTTATTCATTTATATGAGTTATGTTTCCTTTGCCAGGAGGACATCATAACCAATTGCGCTGCAGAGGTGAGGACGGGAAGGTGTTGGTTTGTGCGCTTTGCGGCTGGCGGCGGCGCGCCTTTGTTGTGTTGCACGCGCCTGCCCATGAAAAAGCCCCTCGCCGTGAGGGGAGGGGCTGAAGAGAAGGTTAACGCACGGTTACTTCTGGGCGGCCAGTGCTTCTTTCACCCAGCCGTCGAACTGCTGCTGGTGCGCTTTGATCCAGCCGTCAACGTGACCCTGCACGTCCGCTTCTGACGATTTCCCTGCGCGCATCATCGCATTCTGGGCGTTGATATCGGTGATCGGCAGCTTCATCACGGCAAACAGCTTCGCCGCCGCCGGGTTTTTCTCAGCCCAGGCCTTGTTCGCCACGATGTGCATGGTGTTCACCGGGAAGCCGTAGTTAGCGCCGTTCGGCAGTTTGGTATCAATGTCTTTCTGCTCACCCGGCAGGGAAGAGAACGGCACCTGCAGCCAGACCACATCTTTACCCGGCTTCAGCACGTCGCTTACCCAGTACGGCGTCCAGGTGTAGTACAGCACCGGTTTGCCCTCTTTAAAGCGGGTGATGGTATCCGCCATCATAGCGGCATAGTTACCCTGGTTATGCACCACGGTATCTTTCAGGCCGTAAGCATCCATCTGATGATTAATCACCGCTTCGCAGCCCCAGCCAGGCGTGCAGCCGGTCATATCCGCTTTACCGTCGCCGTTGGTATCAAACAGCTTCGCGATTTTCGGATCTTTAAGCTGCTCAACGTTGGTGATTTTATACTGCTCGGCGGTTTTACGGTCGATGAGATAACCCTGCGCCGCGCCGGTCACGAATACCCCCTCGCGATAAAATTTCTTGTCACCGCCTGCTGCCGCGTACATGTCGTCATGCAGTGGCTGCCAGTTCACGGCGGTAAACGTGGCATCGCCAGCAGCCAACGAGGTGTACCCGACGTTGTAATCCACTTCGCTGGTGGCGTTCACGGTATAGCCGAGTTTCTCCAGCGCGCGGCTGACCAGCAGCGTCTGGAACGACTCTTCAGTGATAGTGCTCTGCACCGGCTGCACGGTAATGCCTTTACCCGGCAGGTCGGCGGCGAAAGTGCTGGTGGAAACAAGGGTGGCAAGGGCCGTAGCAAGAATTACGCTATGTCGCATCGTTGTTCCTTATTGTGATGTTCAGAGTGGTGCTGTGCCGGTGGGAAAACCACCGCGGATAACGCATCGCGCCCGGCAGGATAGCGCCGGGCGCAGAGGCGATTATTTAATGAAAGGACGCGTGACCAGACCAATCGGGCCGGAGGTGTACCAGCGGCGGTTGCCGCGTGACCGGGAATCACGCCCCATCGCCTGGGTCAGACGGTCGAGGATGATGGCGAGGATGACGATCCCCACACCGCCCACGGTAGCGAGACCCATATCGAGTCGGCCAATACCGCGCAGTACCATCTGGCCCAGACCACCCACGGCGATCATCGAGGCGATAACCACCATCGACAGCGCCAGCATCAGCGTCTGGTTGATGCCTGCCATGATGGTCGGCATCGCCAGCGGAAGCTGCACTTTAAACAGCATCTGACGCGGGCTGGCACCGAACGAGCGCGAGGCCTCGATCAGGTCAGCCGGCACCTGGTTGATACCGAGAATGGTCAGGCGCACCACTGGCGGCAGGGCAAAGATAATGGTCACCACCACGCCCGGCACGTTGCCGATACCGAACAGCATCACGATCGGCACCAGATAAACAAACGCCGGGGTGGTCTGCATCGCATCCAGCATGGGCCGAATGATCTTCGCCGCCCGTTCGCTGCGCGCCAGCCATATGCCGAGCGGCAGGCCGATGACAATACAGAACAGCAGCGCCGTCAGGACCAGCGCCAGGGTGATCATCGCCTGCGACCAGGCACCAATGGCACCGATGGCAATCAGCGACACCAGGGTCGCAACGCCCATGCCGACGCTTGAGATCTGCCAGGCGATCAGCGCGAACAGGATAATCGCCACCGGGGCCGGCATGCCGAGCAGCAGCTGCTGGAACGCGCTGAGGATGTAATCCACCGGCACGCGGATGCCCTGGAACACCGGGCGGAAGTGCAGCACGATCCAGTCGATGGCCTCGGTAACCCAGCTGTCGAGCGGGATCAGGGTCTTATGAAACGGGTCCATGATGTTGAAATGTTCAGGCGCGGGTGCCGGTGCGCTGGTCAGCCAGTCGGTTGAGCCATCGGTAGGCGTCGGCGTCGGGCTACCCCAGGCATCGGCGCTGCCGCTGGCGGCATCCTGTGCCGGTGCGGCTGCATTGCCCCACGCGTCTGCGCCGTTAGCAGCATCCTGGGTTGCGGCCTGATTTGCGGCATCCTGGGTCTGCGCCCCGGTCTCCCACGGATTAGTGGTTTGCTTACTCATTGTTTGCCCCCTCGCGATCTAAAGCCTTCAGCAGCATCCCTTTCGAGATGATGCCCAGATACTGCTGCTCTGCGTCCACCACCGGCACGGCGCAAGGCGCGATGCCAACGGGCGTGAGCAGTTCGCTCAGCGGGGTGTCGGCCTCAACGGCTGACGGCGTATCGAGCAGCGCCGCATCCAGCCCCTGGCCGGCAGCGAGGGCGGCTTTCAGGGAATCGATAGACACGGTGCCAACAAACCTGTTGCCGCGCTCAATCACGTAACCGAAGTCGCGATCTTCATCCTGAAGTAGTTTCAGCGCGGAACGCGGACCGAAGCCCGGGGTTTTGCGCAGCAGCCCCACCGGCGTACGGCGGGCAATATCTTTGGCGCTGAACACCTGGCTAATATCGACGCCGCGGAAGAAGGTGCGCACATAATCGTTGGCCGGATTATTGAGAATTTCATCCGGCGTACCGACCTGCACCACTTCGCCATTTTGCATAATGGCAATGCGGTCGCCGATGCGCATGGCTTCGTCGAGATCGTGGGAAATAAACACAATGGTGCGCTGATGTCTGGACTGTAATTTCACCAGCTCATCCTGCATTTCGCTGCGAATTAATGGATCGAGCGCCGAGAAGGCTTCGTCCATCAATAAAATATCCGGATTAATTGCCAGCGCGCGCGCCAGACCGACACGCTGACGCATGCCGCCGGAGAGTTCATCCGGATAAGAATGCGCATAATTTTCCAGCCCGACCTGACGCAGGGCGTCAATGGCTTTTTCCTGACGCTCTTTCACCGGCACGCCGGCTAATTCCATACCGAACGCGGTATTATCCACCACGGTCATATGAGGCATCAGGGCGAAGGACTGGAATACCATCGCTATCTTTTTCCTGCGCACCTCGCGGAGCTCGGCGTCTGATATTCTGGCGATGTCGGTGCCATCAATCAAAACCTGTCCACGGGTAGGTTCAATCAGGCGATTGAGAAGGCGAACCATAGTGGATTTCCCGGAGCCGGATAATCCCATGATGACGAATATCTCGCCTTCTTCAATGGCCAGACTGGCATCAATGACGCCAAGTGACAGCCCGGTTTTCTCTAATATCTCGTTTTTCGAAAGCCCTTTGTCGATATATTTAAATGCCCGATCGGGGTGCTCGCCGAATATTTTATAAAGGTTTTTAACTTCTAATTTAATTGCCATGCAATAACATTATTCCTGTTATATATCGATAGTATTACCATTTGTGTGTGAAATAAAAACTGGCTATACCCTAACATACTCAGATTCTGAGACAACCCTCAAATGATTTGTGGCATGGAATTTGCCAAAGGCTGGTGGCGCGGGTTTCCCATGATATAAGGGCTGAGCGCCGATTATTACAGGCAGATATTTTTGCAATTCTGGTGGGTAATTTCGGGTGAAACTGTTCGGATTCTTACGAAATTAATGTAAATATCAGTAGCAATACCAGGGAAAATAGCGGGTAAAAAAATAGATGGTGAATAAAAATAATGGGGCGAATAAATCGCCCCATGTGGAAATGAAATTACCTGAATTCGCCGTCAGAAATTCCAGTCTTCATCTTCGGTTTCAACCGCTTTCCCCATCACATACGAGGAGCCGGACCCGGAGAAGAAATCGTGGTTTTCATCGGCGTTGGGCGACAGCGCGGCGAGGATCGCCGGGTTAACTTCCGCCATCTCCGCCGGGAACAGCGCCTCGTAACCGAGATTCATCAGCGCTTTGTTGGCGTTGTAGCACAGGAAGGCGTTAACCTCATCGGCCCAGCCCACGTCCGCATACAGCGCCTCCGTGTAGGCCAGCTCGTTATCATAGAGATCCATCAGCAGGTCGAGGGCAAAGGATTTCAGCGCCTCGCGCTCGCCGTCGCTCACTTTCTCCAGCCCTTTTTGATACTTGTAGCCAATGTAATAGCCGTGCACCGCTTCGTCGCGAATGATCAGACGAATAAGATCGGCGGTGTTCGTCAGCTTGCCGCGGCTGGACCAGTACATCGGCAGCCAGAAGCCGGAGTAGAACAGGAACGACTCCAGGAACACGCTGGCAATCTTCTTCTTCAGCGGATCGTCGCTGGCGTACTGCGCCATAATCAGGTCGGCTTTGCGCTGCAGCGGGGCGTTCTCTTCGCTCCAGGCATAGGCGGCGTCCACCTCTTTGGTCTGACAGAGCGTGGAAAAAATCGAGCTGTAGGAGCGGGCGTGCACGGCTTCCATAAAGCTGACGTTCGACAGCACCGCCTCTTCGTGTGGCGTGATGGCATCCTGCATTAACGTCGGTGCGCCGACGCTGTTCTGGATGGTGTCGAGCAGCGTCAGGCCGGTAAAGACGCGGATTGTCAGGCGCTGCTCTGCCTGGCTCAGGGTCTGCCAGGCCGGAATGTCGTTAGACAGCGGCACCTTCTCCGGCAGCCAGAAGTTGCTGGTCAGGCGGTTCCAGACTTCAAGATCCTTGTCGTCCTGAATGCTGTTCCAGTTAATTGCCGACAGGCGCGTTAAACGGGTCATCTTCTCTCCTTACAGCGCGCAGGACACGCAGCCTTCGATCTCAGTGCCTTCCAGCGCCAGCTGACGCAGGCGAATGTAATACAGCGTCTTGATACCTTTCTTCCAGGCATAAATCTGCGCCCGGTTGATATCGCGGGTGGTGGCGGTATCCGGGAAGAACAGGGTCAGCGACAGCCCCTGATCGACATGGCGCGTAGCCTCGGCGTAGGTGTCGATGATTTTCTCCGGGCCGATCTCATAGGCATCCTGCCAGAAGGCGAGGTTGTCGTTGGTCATAAAGGGGGCGGGGTAGTAGACGCGCCCGGTTTTCCCCTCTTTACGGATCTCAATGCGCGACACAATCGGGTGAATACTGGAAGTGGCGTGATTGATATAGGAGATAGAGCCGGTCGGCGGCACCGCCTGAAGATTCTGGTTGTAAATGCCGTAGCGCATCACGTCGTCGCGCAACTGCTGCCACATCTCACGGGTAGGAAGCTCAATCCCGGCGCGGTCAAACAGGGCGCGTACCGCTGCGGTTTTCGGCTCCCAGCGCTGCTCAAGATATTGAGTAAAGTAGTCGCCGCTGGCATAGCGCGACTGTTCAAAGCCCGCGAAGCGCTGGCCGCGCTCTTTCGCCAGCAGCATTGACGTGTGCAGGGCGTGCCAGGTGATGGTGTAGAAGTAGAGGTTGGTGAAATCCAGCCCCTCCGGCGAACCATAGGAAATGCCTTCCCGCGCCAGATAGCCGTGCAGGTTCATCTGCCCCAGCCCGATGGCGTGCGACGCCGCGTTACCCGCCTCAACAGACGGCACTGAACGGATATGGCTCATGTCGGATACCGCCGTCAGGCCGCGCACCGCGATCTCAACGGTGCGGCCGAAGTCGGGGGAATCCATGGTATGCGCGATATTCAGCGAGCCGAGATTACAGGAGATATCCTTTCCGGTATCCGCGTAATCCAGGTTTTCGTCATAGGTCGAGGCGGTGTTGACCTGCAGGATCTCCGAACACAGGTTGCTCATGTTGATACGCCCGGCAATCGGATTAGCGCGGTTTACGGTATCTTCGTACATGATGTAGGGATAGCCGGATTCAAACTGGATCTCCGCCACGCGCTGGAAGAAGTCGCGGGCGTTAATCCAGGTTTTGCGCACCTGCGGGTTCTCCACCAGCTGGTGGTACAGCTCAGAGATCGCCACATCGCCAAAAGGTTTACCGTACAGGCGCTCAATATCATAGGGCGAGAACAGCGCCATTTCGGCGTTCTCTTTGGCAAGCTGGAAGGTGATGTCCGGGATCACCACGCCCAGCGACAGCGTCTTGATACGGATCTTCTCATCAGCGTTTTCGCGCTTGGTATCAAGAAAACGCAGGATGTCCGGGTGATGCGCGTGCAGATAGACCGCCCCGGCACCCTGACGCGCCCCGAGCTGGTTGGCATAGGAGAACGCATCCTCCAGCATTTTCATTACCGGGATCACCCCCGAAGACTGATTTTCGATGCGTTTGATTGGCGCTCCTGTCTCGCGCAGGTTGGAGAGCAGAAATGCCACGCCGCCACCGCGTTTGGAGAGCTGCAGCGCCGAGTTCACCGCGCGGCCAATGGACTCCATATTATCTTCAATACGCAGCAGGAAGCAGGAGACCAGCTCGCCGCGCTGGCTTTTGCCACAGTTGAGGAAGGTCGGGGTGGCGGGCTGGAAGCGCCCGGCAAGGATCTCATCCACCAGCGCCTGCGCCAGCGCGGTATCGCCCTGCGCCAGCGTCAACGCCACCATTACCACGCGGTCCGGGAAGTGCTCCAGATAGCGTTTACCATCGAAGGTTTTCAGGGTGTAGCTGGTGTAGTACTTCCACGCGCCCAGGAAGGTCTGGAACTGGAAACCGCTGCTGGCAGCGCGTTCAAACAGCGAAATAACAAAGGGGCGCGCGTAGCGGGCGAGCACACGGTTGTCGTAATAGCCCTCCGCCACCAGCCAGTCAAGGCGCGCTTGCTGGTCCGGGAACGCCACGGTGTTGGGCAGCACGTGCTGGCTGAAGAATGCCTCCACCGCCTCTCTGTCTTTCTCAAACTGAATGCGGCCCTGCTTATCATAGAGATTCAGCATGGCGTTCAGTGCATGGTAATCGGGCGCGGCGGCGATCACGCGCTCTGCGGTTGTCGTTGCCAAAATTCGGTTACTCCCTTACGCACATTTTCAATGTCTTGCGGGGTGCCCATCAGCTCGAAGCGATAGAGGTAAGGCACCTGGCACTTAGCGGCAATGACATCCCCGGCGCGACAGAACGCCTCGCCAAAATTACGGTTGCCCGCGGCGATCACGCCGCGCAGCAGGGCGCGGTTATGGTCGTTATTTAAGAAGCAGATCGCCTGACGCGGTACGGCACCCGCCGTACCACCGCCACCGTAGGAGGGCACTACCAGAATGTAGGGCTGATCCACTTCAATCCGCTCACGCTCGTTAACCGGAATACGCACGGCCGGCAGGCCCAGCCGCTCAATAAAGCGGTGCGTGTTCTCCGAGGTGCTGGAGAAGTAGACCAGCAGGCTCATGCGCTGGCCGCGATGTCGTTGCGCAGACGGTTAATCATGTCCGGGCGGAAGCCGCTCCAGCTTTCATGGTCGGTGACTACCACCGGCAACTGGCGGAACCCCTGCGCGCGCAGGTCCTCAATGGCCTCCGGCTGCTCGTCGAGATTAATCAGTTCGAAAGCGAAACCGCGGCTCTCCATCGCGCGTTTGGTGGCGTGGCACTGAACACAGTCATTTCGAGTGTAAATAGTAATGCGCATGATTCGTATTTCCGTTTAGAATGCCAGCGCGCCGCGAGAATTCGCGGTGCTTCTGGGGTTACCTGATGAAATAAATACTAGATGTAGTTAAAAATAAATTCAACCACGCAAGATATGGTGCTTCTCATGAAAAGGAGGCTGGCTGACCGCCAGGGCGCATCACGCCTGGGATCGGGCGGAAAAGAGAAAGTCGCGTGGAAGAAACAGCCATAAAAAAACCCCGCAGCGCAGGCGACGGGGTAAAAAAGGCATAGCTAATGAGGGTCGAGCAGGGAGTTAGCGGCGGGTCAGCAGCGCTCCGAGGAAAATACCTGCGGCAGCCGCAGCACCCACGCTGTACCAGGGTTTGTCGCGCACGAAGGTATCGGCGCAGCCGGCAGCGTCGCGTGCCGCCTGGGTAACGCGGCCACGGCCATTCATACGGGCGCGGGTTTCACGCAGCAGGGATTCTGCTTTACGACGCGCGGTATCCGCTTCGCCTTTGACATCGCTGCCCAGGGATTTCAGCACGTCTTCCAGCGAGTCGGCCAGTTTGCTGACGTCACTGTTAATATCATCAACGGCATAATCGACTTCGTTTTGGCTTGGTCGTCTAAACATTCGTTTTCTCCTTTGGGTTCAACGTGTTTAAAAGTGTAGCCTGGATTTTTGGCCTCTGAAGCGAATCGGCAACAATGCACGCCTTTCTGGACTTTTCCGAAAGCCCCGCTAATGCTCCTTATTGTAAGGTTGCGAAGCAGTACTGCTATGACGAGGAAAAGCTATGTATTTACGACCCGACGAGGTGGCACGCGTTCTGGAAAAAGCCGGATTTACCATGGATGCCGTGACGCCAAAAACCTATGGTTACCGCCGCGGTGAAGATTATGTGTATGTGAATCGCGAGGCACGTCTGGGCCGCACGGCGCTGGTCATTCATCCGACGTTAAAAGAGCGCAGCCAGTCGCTGGCCGACCCGGCCTCTGACATCAAGACCTGCGATCATTATCAGGAGTTTCCGCTCTATCTGGGTGGGGAAGCGGAAGCGCATTACGGCATCCCGCACGGTTTTAGCTCACGCATTGCGCTGGAACGTTACCTGAGCGGCCTGTTCGGCGACCCGCAGTAACACGGCGACGGGAGCGTCCCGTCGCACATCATTAGCTACAGCAGGGCGCCAGGCTGCTGCGCCACGCGAAACAGGCGGCGGCAGTACTCCAGAAAATAGCCGTACGCGGCACCCATCATCATCGACGCCACGATATTTGAACTGACGGCAGTGACAATCTGCTGCGCGTCTGCCCCCACGCTCCAGAGGATCACCGCATACACCGGAGACTGGAACGTCACATAAGCCAGCACATCCGCCACGGTCTTAATCCAGCCCGCACCGCCGAGACGGCGCGCGGCGCGCATAGCGCTGTCGCGGTAGAGCCCGTAAGGCCAGGCGATGACCATATTGATGGGGATCGCCACCAGGCGGGAAGAGAGCGATTGCTCAAAGCTCATGCCGGAGATAAATATCTCAATCATCATGTTAACGACGGAGCAATATACCACCATGGCAAAAATGTCAGCCGCCGCGTGGCGCAGGCGAGAGTGCGCAGAGAACATCGCAATGCTCCGGAAATGAAAAAAGGGTTAACAAACAGAAGGACAGAATGGCCTTTTACGATGGTGACAGAGTATATGGCTGGATATAACAAGGCAATTAGCGTTTAATTTTTATTTATTGGCCTTTTGTCTACAACATTCTCTGTGGTGCGATGAAATCACGTTACGATCGCGATCTTTGGCGGTGATGCAACATAAGTTCATTAAATTCAATGGCTTATTTTTTTATTCATTATCTGGCAAAGGGCGTCATCGCGCGGCGTAGTCTGTAATATAAGGCTGGCAGCAACACTAACGGGGAATGAGTGATTTTATTTTGCATACTGCGAAAAGGTAGTGAAAAACTCTGTTAAAGCGGAGTGAGTACTTATTCATTTTAATGCGTAGTTATGCGTATTCAGGGGAGGGCGGGCCTCCCCAGGCAGGTCAGCAGACGCCGAAATCGCCGTCTTCTTTATACAGCGCCAGATCGGCCGCTTTAACGGTAACTTTGTCGCCCTGTTCATTGTCAGCGCGCACGGCGACCACCTGGTCATCGTTAACTTCCAGGACTTTCAGCTTCGGGCCGCCCATACGCGGCTGTACGTAATCACCAGGGTTAAACATTGCGTCTCTCCTTTTATGAGGTTGTTAACAGTAACCATAGCTCAACTGAATACTACGGTATAGCGATGCGTCGCGCTTTTACTTCTTAAAGTATTGGTCTAATTACATGATCTTCCGCCGTTTTCCTGAAATTCTGCGCTGAACTGAAGCAGAACCTGAGTGGCGGAGGATAGCGATTACCGCGCCAGGGACAGCACTCCTAATCCAGGGAAATGTGAGCCGGGGTAAAGTAGTGTCGGCACGGTGGACGTTTCAGCGAAGCGAGCTACACTTAATTGTTAGCATTTACAATAACCTGGAAGACGTAACACAGGAGTAGCTATGGGTTTCTGGAGAGTCGTACTAACTATCATTCTGCCGCCGCTGGGCGTGCTGCTGGGTAAGGGCTTCGGCTGGGCGTTTATTATTAACATTATCCTGACGCTCCTCGGGTACATCCCCGGCCTCATTCACGCGTTCTGGGTACAGACGCGCAACTAAGTTTGCTAAAGCCACCGCTGGTGGCTTTTTTTACGCCTGCTTTCTGCATCTCAGTGTCCATTCAGGCCGGTAACGCGTAATCTGTGCTGCCGGCTCATCATAAAAGGACATTAATCATGGCAGATACTCTCTACTGGAACCGCATGGTGCCGGAACTCACCGTCAGCGATTTCACCGCCTCGCTGCATTTTTACGTTGAGATCGTAGGTTTTACCGTCATGATCCGCCGCGAGCAGCCTGACTTCGCCTACCTTAATCTCGGTGAAGCGCAGCTGATGCTGGAGGCGTATCACGACGGGGGATGGAACACCGACGAGCTGGTTCACCCCTTTGGCCGCGGCGTAAACTTCCAGATAGAAGTGGATGATGTCACCCCCGTGCTGGAGCGCCTGCAGCAGGCTGGCGTCGCGCTTTACCGTCCGCTACGTGAAAATCGCTACCCCACCGCCGACGGCATCGCCTGTCAGCGCGAATTTCTGGTGCAGGATCCCGACGGTTATCTGCTGCGTTTTAGCCAGTACCTTGAAGCATTATCTGAAGAGTAACCCGCAACGGATAAATAATAAGCGCCGCTATATATATAAAAATAACGAACCCTTGCACGGTATCACTCCCGGCGTATTATCCGCAGCCAATTCAGGATGCGACTCGCAGCGGAGGCAGTATGTCGGCAGTTATCTTCCCCAAAATCATATTCAAAACCCGGCGCTGGATGGATGACTATAGTTCCGATGATATGCGCTATGGTGATTTAACCGAAAGCCAGCTCAGGAATGATTTCCGGCTAACGGATATTTCCGCGCATGTGGACCCCTGGCGACTCACCACATTTCACGCCTCACCGCAGCGGCAATCCTTATTTTATTCGCCCACCATAATTCAGGAAAAGATAACGCCAGCGCGGTGCGCCAGCCTGCTGTTTGATGAGTTCAGGCAGCTGGCGCGCATGTTTTCATTTTACGGCCCGTATCAGCATGTGATTGGCGAAATGATTACTCATATGCAGAAAAACAGCGGGATGCCGTTTCGCAGCAGCAGCCTTGATGCTGCGCTGCGAGAGCAGATAATGAGTGATACACGGGAAAAAAGTACTATAAAGAGAATTAAACTGGTATTACAGCAGGTTATCGACTGGGGCAGTAATGAATGCACGGAGAGAATTGATGCTCGTATGGACCTCATGCTTAAGGATTCTTATCTTCCAAAATTCATGCGTTTTAAAGATTCATTTAATGGCCTGGGTATTACCGTGCATGACACCTGCGCCACACATATCACCATTGATTCTTTAGCAATAAATAATAACTGCTACCGGGCAATAGTGACTTATAACGTGCAGGATCATTTTGGCCTCGATAAACACGATATTCGCAGTAAGGTATTTTATCAGTTCCGCCTGTTTCGCCTGTGGTTTTACCTCCAGCGCTCGCAGCAGTTTGGCTACAGGCCTTTCATGACTAATATGCAGGCAACGGTTGAAATCACAGGCGGGCGTGATGAAAAAATCTAAGCTGCTGGTAATGCTTATTTTACTGGTTGCGGGGTTATGGCTTGGCAAACTCGCTTTAAGTCCTACCCAGATTATAGCCGTTCACCGTAGCGGTTATGCCGCGCGTATCATACTGAAAAATCCACCGTTAACTCGGCGCACAAAACTTTTATGGTGGAAGCATAACCGTAAGCTGCTGGAAGAAAAATATAACCTGCCGCGCGTCAATGCCAGAGGTGAATATTACGTCAGCATCTGGGATTATGCTGATGGGTATAAAGAGGAAGAAGATGAAGACCGTCTTTGCTTCGAAGACAAGGCACCTCCCAAAAACTGCATTGATAAAAACTGGGTGATGACGGTAGAGCAGTCGCTCAGTAGTAAAAGGGTAATTTACTCCATTGGAGAAGACACATTTGAAACGCTCCCCGACGGCAAAATAGTGAAGCAGCATTTCACCTTTACGGTACGTTAATAAGGATACGCGTAATGAAAAAACGCACCGCGTTCGCAAGGGTTATTATTTTAACCGCCCTGAGTTTATTGATATGGATTACCCTGAGAACACCTGAAATTAAGGCTGTTCATCGTGAGGGACATGCAGCACGCATCTTACTGATAAACCCACCCCTTACCGCTCGCGATGCGCTGACATGGTGGCGGGAGAATCAGGCAATGCTGAAAGCGCAATACCATATTCCTCAGGAGGACCGCGACCGGATATTTTATCTCAGCCTCTGGGATTTTGCTGACGGGTATAAAGAGGAAGAAGATAAAGACCGGCTCTGTTTTGATGATATGCCCGCTCCGCGCAACTGCATCGATAAAAACTGGATAATGACCGTCTCACGCGCCAGAAACAACAAACGGATTTACGTGCAGGCGGGCACCCGCACCTGGGTACAAAGTGACGGCGGGGAATATATCAGCATGGCGGATGATGAGTAGTCACGCGGTCATTTTTTTCCTGCCCGCGCTACGCACGCTGAAAAAATATCAGGCGATACTCTTAATTTCAGCGCGGGTTACAGTAATCCGGCTTATGTATCTGGATCTGCATGGGATAACGATCGACGCAGTGCCCCGATCGTAGACATGGAACCGGTTAACCCGCCCCCACACCACCCTGAATTAACGCAGAAAACGACTGCGCCGCGTCCTGCTCGCTGCATTGGCCGTTAATCATCAGCATCGACAGCGCATCCCCCGCGCCGATAAGGCCTGCGCAGCGGCGATACAGCTCGTCATCGGCCAGGGTACTCCATGGTTTGAGCGTTGCGGCGAACAGACGGACGTACTCCTCGATCAGCTCTTTATGTACGGCGACCATCTCTTCGCTGCCACCCAGCGCGGAACCAATGGCATGCCACTCCCCGCTGGAGTCTGCCGAGCAGTGGACCCAGGCGCTGGCCAGCACGTCGGCGGTGGCCTGCAGGCTTTTCGGCGCTTTGCTCAGCGCGTCGCGCAGCACGACAGAGTGCTTTTCATCGAGCGCACGGTACATGGCGGTTAACAGCCCGGAACGTGTCCCGAAGTGTTCATAGGCGACCGGCTTCGAGACGCCCGCGCGCGCGGCCAGATAGCCCAGCGTCAGGCGGTCGGCACCTTCTTCACGAATAATTTCCAGGGCGATCTCCAGCATCTGTGCCCGACGCGCCGCGCGGCTCAGGCGGCCTGCTGCGGGAGCGTCCGGTAGCGTTGTATTTTTCACGGCAGGCCTCTCAGGGTTGCACAACTTACTATCAGTAGCTACATTGTTACTAATGGTAGGTTACTAAGAGTAACTTACCGAGCGTAAGTTATCTTAACTAACCCAGAGAGGTATCGCAATGTCACACGCACCCTTGCTTCTGATCGGCGGTTCCGGCGTGGTTGGCCAGTTTACCGCCCGCGCTATCCGCGCTGAACATCCCGATGTCCCGCTGCTTATCGGCGGACGCAACCTGGCGAAAGCGCAGGAGGTCGCCGCCAGCATTCCTCATGCCGGGGGCGTGGCGGTGGATCTGGCCGCCGACGATCTGGGCCTCGGTGACCGCGAAGTTGGCGGCGTGGTGGTGCTGGTGAAGGATGAGAGCCTGGCGAGCGTGCGTTTCGCCCAGGCGCGTGGCGTGCCGCACGTCAGCATCTCATCGGGCGCAGCGGAGATTGGCCCCGACGTGGCCGCCTGGATCCATCGCCCGGACGCCAGCGCCTTGGTGCTGGGCGCGGACTGGCTGGTGGGGGCCGCCACTATCCCGACGCTGAAACTGGCCGAACGCTTCAGCCGCGTCGCCTCAATCAAGGTGGGCGCCTTGCTGGATGAACAGGAATCCGCCGGACCGGCCACCGAGCATGACTTTAAGCGCCTGGGCGAGATCATGCCCGCCGCGCTTACTCGCCGCGACGGGGCGTTCTTCTGGCGCGCCGGTGAAAACGCGCAGGCGCAGTTCCACGCCGTAGACGGCACCCCGGTGCAGGCAACCGCTTTCTCGCCGTTCGACATCATGGGGCTGGCCAACGCCACGGGCGCACCGGATATAGCGTTCAACCTGGCGACGGCAGTCACGTCATCGCGCCGCCGTGGGGAGGCGATGTCCACCGAGATTATTATTGAGATGAGCGGAGAAGGGCATGACGGGCAGCCGCTGCGCCTGCGACAGGCGGTGGTGCACCCGCAGGGCCAGCGGCCGCTTACCGCCGCCGGCGTGACGCTCCTGACCGAGCGCGTCACCGGGCTGGACGGACGTCCGGCCCCGGCCCCGGGTCTTTACTTCCCGTATCAGCTGATTGATTTTGACACCTGGTATGCGCGCATTCAGAAAACCGGCGGGCAGCTTCTGACGTTAGACGTGCTGTAAGGCAGCAGGCAGGCCTCGCGCCGCCTGCCTGATCTGCACCTGGCATCGGTTAACGCCAGCGCAGCGTCTTTCTTATCATCCGTTGCCGATCCACGAACTGGCCGTGCGCATCATAATAGCGGCTCGGCCAGATAACCTGCGGCGGCATGTCCAGCGCCTCGGCAATCAGCTTTTCGCCTTTGGGCCATGAACGGTTCAGCGCATTACCCAATGTGGACGACGCCAGCCCCGACGCGCGCGACAGCGCCGCCAGGTTGGTGCCACGCTTCTTCAGCGCGGCGATGATGTCGGCGGGGTGCCAGTCTTGATTAATCATAGTGTTCTCCTTTTCACCTGTTGTTGTTATGGGAATAATTATCCCAATTTGGGATAAAAAGGCAATGGGAGGATATTCGATTTCGGGATATTTTGACGGAACTGGAATATGGCTTCCATCTACTCAGATGAGTACCAACTCGTGATCAAGGAATTGAAATTAGCGAGGAAAGCATTAGGAATAACGCAGACTCAGCTTGCCGAAGCGCTAGGCAAACCCCAATCAATGATTGCTAAAATCGAAAATGGTGAGCGCCGGTTGGATATCGTTGAATTTATTCATATGGCGCGGATGTTGGGCATTGAACCGGCAAAACTGATCGATAAATTAGGTAAAGACGTCAGGGCTATTAGGTAAAAGCAGCCCTGGGCGGGTTAGCGTAAGCGCGCCCGCCGGGAATGCCATTCCGGCTACCAGTAATGCACGACGCCATACGCGTTTTTACTTACCCAAAGCAACGGTTCTTTCCTGATACAGTTTACGTCGGTGTTCATATCATCGAAGCACAGAAGATCGGAGTCCTGATCGTAAAGGCTGTCTTTACGGTAACCGTCCTGCCAGCCCATAAAGAAAATGCTCCACGAACCGTTTTTTTTCACGACAGGTATTCCGTAACGCTCCTGTAATTCACGCTGATGCGATTTAAACCACGCTTTCTGCCACCACTGCCAGCGCGGGAAATTCTCTACCAGTACCGTGGCAATGCCTTCTTCTTTATGTACAGCCATTACTTTGACTGGCTGTAACAGCCAGACTGCATAGGCGATTAGTGCGGTTAACGCTATCCATTTACACTTCGTCATAACGCCCGCCAACGATGGTTTTTGTAAAGTTCAACTCTGTTATGAAGGGATGATATCCAAAGTGCTCCCACCGTTGAAGGACAAACCAAATTCTGAACATGCGAATTTCTTTAAAAAGTGGATTTTCGATATCAACAGCATCAAGACCGAAATGATCTTGTATCCGGAATTGGATCTTTGCTACGAATTTATCTTTGGTGATAGCAAGTTCTTGTAACGTAATATGCGTAGCCCACGTATCGTGTACGGCAATTCCAAGCCCATTTATCCTGTCCGTCCAGTGATCGAATTTTGGAAGGGTAGAACGAGATACAGCCTGCCATAACATTTTCTCATTACTGGCTGGATATATTCCCCGATCCCAGTCAATATTTTTAATAAAAGCCCCCCGAAGATAGTGCACGGTACTATTTTTACCGTACATAAAAGGATGATTCGCCATTGCCTGATTAAATAGGTCATCAGTAAACGGCTCGCCAGTATTGCTTTGCAGATGATCAATCATTCTACGCATTAAATGCTTATAGGGCCCGTAAAATGAAAAGGCATCAGACAAATTTCGTAATTCATCAAACATGATGCCCGCATTCTGCATGAGGCGAGTCTCATCATAGGCGTTGCAGCGTGCCGAGACATCCTTGAGGCCATAAAGATCTATCAAGTTACTTCTGGAGAGATCCCCGTGACGCATATCGGCAGCGGCATAATCATCCATTAACTTCACCGTTTCGAATACCGAAACGGGTAAAATTAAAGGCGGCTCATTGTCATTCTTTATTTCAGGCACGTAGGCATTTTTGGGATCAATATATACCGGATCATCTCTGACGCGAGTTTCCGGTGCTGGTTCATCATAAATCCACGAGCCTTCCCATAATCCTAACGATTTACCATAGCGAATAAATTTACTCCGTTCCATTACGTATCCTTGTAATTATTTTTACTTACGCCTTTTTTGTGTGCACCATAAATGTGAGTCTTAATAATTGCTGCTACACGATCTACAGAGCAGAGAATATCTTCTACCGGAACGGCGAGGTTTTGCTACGCGCTGGAATCTGAATATATAAAAGAGGAGTGCGCAGATGATTGGTTGTTGTTATTTAGCTAGCGGCGATATATATGCAGAAAAGCAATTGAACGCGTTTTTATTTATTACATAACATCAACTCGATTCGATATGTTAAAGGGTGATATTCGATATTTTTTCTGAGAACGTCAACCGGCACTATCGTCAGCGCCGATAACCCCAGCACCCACACCTATGCTCACCGTTAACCGTCCGGTGCGTAAGCACGGCCAGTTATCAGGAGAAACTAACATGACCACACAGCCGCTACAGAAAGTATTTGAGGCCTGTCAGGCAAAATAAATCCGCCTGGCTGCAACGAAGGGATAAACTGAGGCAGGTCGAACAGGCATACCGCGAGCAGCTTGCCGACCGGATCCTGCAAATGCTGCGCAGTATTATTGACGTGAAAAAGTGGGAAATGAATTGGGCTGCCGGTCGCTATATCAGCTCAGATGAGGAGGTGTAACGCATCAGCATCCGTAACAGGCAGACGCACGGCGCTGTGCTGGCTGCCGCCCTTGCCTCAGAGCTGATGAATTATTCCGACTAGCATCCCGCCGTTCAGCACTGCGCCATGCAGCATTCACTCGATTATCTGCGTGAGGCGCTACAGGCCAGGCTCTCCGCCGGAGAAAAAATTAATTATTCCGCACAGGATAACGACATTTTAACGGCTATCGGATTCAGGCCCAACGCGGCTTCGCGCGATGATAACCGTGAAAAATTCACACCCGGACAGAATCTGAAATACACTCGCTGGCGCGCAGAACTGGCCGCGCATCAGAACCGTTAACCCTCTCCGAAAATCCCGCCTTTTTCCCGCAAAAGCTATGCATGCATAAGGTGCATAGCTTTTCCATCCGTTTTACTGACACTGCATCCCCTGCAGGCGCAAGCGCTGATGCCGTTAATGCACCTGCATTAAAAACGCCCCTTAAGCGGGCAGGCGAGGTCGGGGTAGCATTGCGCGCCGATAGTGTTAAATCATTTTAATTTGTTGGTGCTAACAATAGATAACATAAGGCATCAGTTTTGGCCTCAGAAGCTTACACAGTTGCATTGAGTGTTCATAAGAAGGAGAGAGGCCTGAGTTGCTCAATGTTGAGTGAGATCAGGTTAACGAGAATGAACAATACTTGTTCATTTGCTCGTCTTAAATTGCTATTCTAATTGAATGAAATAGTTGTAACTTTAAATTATCAGGCTTGAAATGGAGTTCCAAATGATTGCATCACTACTCACCAATGAATACGTAAGTTCCTTTGGATATATAGTTGGGGTGGTCTCTGGGTGTATAGCAATATACCAGACTATGCAAGTGACCAGAAAAATAATGAGATACAACAGCTTAATGTTACGATAAATGATCTTAATTCGCAGATTACAAATATCACAACCAATAGGAACAATATTAATCAAGGGGAGCGATCCCAATATTTCCAAGATAATAATGGACCTGTTAATATTGATAATCGGGGGTAGTTATGGGCTCTGGTGTTAATTTTAATGATAATACAGGCCCTGTACATATAACTAACCAGCCACGAGTATTAAGAGCCAGTGTTATTGGGAAATTGATAGAAATTATTTCCAATCCAGTTGGTTGCGGCCAAAGTTTAAACAGAAGTGCGTCAAATATTGACGTTAAAATCTCGTTCAATGATCTTAAAAGAAATAGATGGGTAGCTGAACTTTACAAAGAAGATGCTTTACTAGTTGATGAGTCTATTAAAACACTCGATAGTATAATTTTAAATGGTAGTGCCAAACTGAAAAGACAATTTAGAGGTTATTATAACGCGGCGTTGGGATTATATGGGCTCTATGAAAAGCCATTTAACATTGAAGTTGTTAGGAAAAACTCGGATAATATTATAGATGATGTTATTAGAGCTGCTCAAGAAATGGTTAGTTCATGCTCTAATTTAGATTCCGAGTTTTTACAAGAAGATATTGATAATGGCATTCGTATGATTGTGAGTTATTCAATTATCGAGTGCATAGTGCTGGAGAATCCAAATGATTACAATTGATTCGGATCCAAAAGCAAACCCTGTATATATTGGAAGTGTGGTACTAAGGCTTTTCCAAAGCAATGATTCAATGGTGATTGAAATTTCTCGACTGTATGATTTAGTAAATGCTGTCTTTGAATTATCGTTTGATCTTTTTCTTTACTCATTAGATTGGCTTTTCATAATCGGCGCAATTGAGTTAGATGGAAATGGTGGAGTAGTATATGCGGCTCAATAAACTTATTGTTTTAAAAAACAATGCTATTGTTAGGGACGTGACGTTTAAAGACGGTTTAAACCTAATCGTAAATAAAAGAACGTCAGGTAAAGATAGTGGTAATAGTGTAGGTAAATCCACGTTATCACGCGTTTTAGATTACTTGTTTATGTCTTCAGGTAATGATATCTATCATGATGCTGAATTTGGAAAGGATATACCTGAAATAGTATCATTAATCAATGATAATATATTAAGGTTTACATTGGATTTTAATACGGTAGAAAATAAAAAAGCAATTGTTTCTCGAACAATATCTACTGATGAGAAAAATTCAAAGTATTATTTAAGCGATGTTGAAGTTGATAAGAAAAAATATTATGACTTCCTAGCTCAAGCAGTATTTGGGTTGACTACAGATAAGCCATCTCTAAGAAATGTGTCGCATAAATTCATTAGAAACACGAATGAAAAAATGCAGAAAACTCTTAACTTTTTACATGCTAATACAACTTCTGATGTCTACGATTTATTATATTTGTTTTTGTTTGGATTCAATGGGTTGCCGTTGATAAAGAAAAAGGGCGAATTTAATAAAGATATAAAAAAACAAAGAGCATATCTTGCCGCATACAGAAATCCGAACAGAGAGACAGTTTTATCAAAAATGATCAAGCCTCTAAAAAAGGAAATTGCAGAGGCAGAGAAAAATATTAAAAATTTTGATTTTAAAGATAGCCATGATGAAAGCCTAAAAAAGCTATCAGAAATACAAAGGGTTATCAGTGGCTATTC
This sequence comes from Siccibacter colletis, assembly GCF_000696575.1. Taxonomy (GTDB): domain Bacteria; phylum Pseudomonadota; class Gammaproteobacteria; order Enterobacterales; family Enterobacteriaceae; genus Siccibacter; species Siccibacter colletis. The sequence goes on from NZ_JMSQ01000011.1 coordinate 155,623, forward strand.
TTTGACTTATGCTTCTTTAAATATTCGCGTTAGGAATATTGAAGAATCGATCTTGTCTCTAAAAAATAATATCACGCAACTCGTAGAAGACGATTTAATCGAAATATATAATTCAGCTGGTCTTTATTTTAAAGGCGAGCTTAAAAGATCTTATGAAGAAATGGTATTATTCCATAATGATGTAATTAAAAACAAAATTAATTTTTTAGAGTCGCAGATGTTAAAGAAAAAAGAAGAGATTGATGCTGTAAATGAAAAAATTAATGATTTTCATGAGCAAGAGTCATCTTTATTTAAAACAATCAAAGAGCCCGAAACGTTAAAGTCTATAAATCAACTATTTAATAAACTAACTGAGTTACGTGAAAATCTGGCTAGCATAGAGACTAATCTCACTCGTATTAACGATACTAATGCCTTAATAAAATCGCTTGAAGATAGTAGGGAGAAGTTACTTGAAGAGATCGAGTTGGCTGTTCAAGGTCTAGAGAAGAATATCGAGATTTTTAACGAGTTTTTTGGTGATCTTACAAAGGAAATTTATGGCGAGAGATATATCTTTGATCTTTCTTTCGATATTGATAAAGGAAAGTGTAATTTTGATATTTCATGTGTTACGCCAAATAGTAACGGGGGTAAGAAGAAGGGCGAGATAACTGCATTTGATTTAGCATATATTAAATTTGTTGATAAAGTTAAATTGAAGAGACCAACTTTTGTAATTCATGATAGCATTGAAGATGTTGATGTGAATCAAATTAGAGATATATTTTTTGAAGCAAACAATATAAATGGTCAATATATTGTGTCAATCTTAAGTGATAAGTTTTCAGAAGATGTTGATTTAAAAATGATGAAGGATAACACCATCCTTGAGTTATCTTCGACAAACAAATTCTTTAAGGTATAATTATAAAAGGTTTGTTTGATAAACAAACCTTCCCCACCATGCCATTAGCTCTAATCTTTTATTCAGGTACGTAGAGCGGTTATAAGCTCTTCGTACTTCATTTTTATCACTATGGGCTAAGGCTGCTTCGATAACATCAGCATCAAAGCCCGCTTCGATAACATCAGCATCAAAGCCCGCCTCATTTAAAGCTGTGCTCGCGATAGAACGTAGCCCATGTGCAACAAGTCTGCCTCCGTAACCTATCCGTTTTAAAGCGGCATTAGCAGTCTGGCTATTCATAGATTGCTTGGATCATTTCTACTTGAAAAAATATGTTCTCGATGAGCACTAATAGGCTTCATCACTTCCAAAATTTCTAATGCCTGTGGCGATAAAGGAACAATATGTTCACGCTTCGCTTTCATCCGTTCGGCTGGAATAATCAAGAGTTTTGCATTGAGATCGATCTCTACCCATCGAGTGCCATAAGCTTCCGATGGACGCACGAGGTAAATAGCTGCCTCTCAGTCAGACTGAGAGTCGGAACAGGCAAATTTGACATGATTGGAGAGCGCATCAGTTTCGGCAATTCTTCAGGCCTTTGCTTTGCATATTTTCTTTTTGAGTTTCTCAAATGCCATACCGATACCAGATGTAGGATTGGTAGCAATCAGATTAGTGTTAAACGCATAGATCATTCTTACTAATGCGTTGTACCAGCCGGCGTATAACCTCAAGCGCCTCATGATCTTTGATTGGCTCAAACGCTTAAACTAATGTTCGGACTTTGTTTTGCTGTACGAGTATCTCATCGATAGCAGGGAATACATTCTTCTCCAGTGAGTGCCATCAGAGATAACGCTTTTGCTTGTTAGCTGGAATCAGATAGCTGCGACCATTGTAAAAATACTGTCCAAAGCTATTTGCTGCTGTTTCTTTGCAACTTCAGTTTGAATTTGCGGGTCAATACTGTTGGCTAACAAGGAAATGTAATCCGCTCTTAATCTCCGAGCATCCGCAAGCGGAAAGACGGGGAGGGCATCGACTTCCATCATTGATCCCTGTTTTGTTGCCGGAGGTTCATAACGGGAACGCCAGAGCTTTTCCCGCTGGTTTTCACTATCAGGAAAAGCCCTTCGCCATCATGCAGCCTTAGATCCTTCTTTACTGCTTAGCGCGCAGAACTTCGATGTTGGGTCTTTAAGGGGTTGGCCGTGCCACTTTCGTAAATCGGCATACGTTCTTAGGGATACATCCTACCGGGTACCAATTTCTCAGGGTTTAGCCGGAACGCTACGGACTATCACAGACACAAAAAAGCCCGCCAGGCTTTCACCTTGCGGGCTCTCAGGACTTCATCGGATGACTCTGGTAATCACCGATGGAGAATTTTGGCTGGCGGAGTCTGAATTGGTTGTATAACTTCTTGTTTAATAGCTGATAACCTTCAGTTCAATTTTCATTTTGGTCCCATTGTTGGTCCTAAAAGAAAATGTCAGGTTTTTTGCAGGGGAGGGTAGGTTACAGTAGAAGTCTCTTCGTCCGTCACGATTAGCATTTTGCTTTCCTTTAGTCTGCTCTGTATTTAAGCGTTTATTTCACGTTAGTTTTTAGCAAGCCGGTAGAGCGCCTTGCTTGCAGAATATCCACTACGGAAATATATGGAGACTGTTGTTGCCACGAAAATCCTCTGTGATCGATACGTACCAGTTCGTATTTTTCCACCAGAAAATTAACGGCATCGGCCAGAGTGATCCCGGCATCAATATGTTCCTTAATAACAGTTTCATCACTGAATGGCGTGTCGTTCAGTGTCAGGTCATAGTGCTTTTCCAGCAGGCGTGTCAGTAACATTTGCCAGACAACCACGGGTGACAGGCAGGGCTTTATCGCCCGTGTAGTTATTGCAGGTTCAGGTTTCATGTTTGCTCTCGTGAAAGTAATTAACGCTGAGTGGGGTAAATGGTGATGTATACGTAGCCGCAACTGCCAAGGGTATCGGCTTCACAGATAAAACTGTTGTGGTACAGGGTGATGCAGTGAGCGTGGCGAGGGTTCATTTCACCGGTGGTCAGCATCAATTCCATCTGACTGATAAAATGCGGAAATGCCACATCCAGCTTAAGACATTCGGCGTCACTGATCTTACCGGTGATACTGGCCCGATCAGCCAGATAATGCAGCCGGTTCCCCTCCTGCACCAGACGAGCTCCCAGGCGTGGCGTGATATCACGCTGCAGACCCCATGTGATTTTGCTCATTGATAACCTATTTATTGTCAGTTCATGGTGATACTCATCAGGCAGGCGTACGGTCCGTTGCGGTCCTGGCGGCGTTCGGCGTATATCGCCAGCACGCCGGGAATGTCAGGAACTTCCCTGCCGGTGTAATGGCAGACACTGCCGTGCCACTGGTATCTGCCGGTGCAGTAGCGAAAAATGCGGGAGGCCGGATGTTGGCGATATATCGTCATTGCCCGGCGTTTACTGATAATTTTCATGTAATACCTCAAAGCAGACCGTGTTCTGCGAACGAATAGATTTGCCTGCCGCCGACAATCAGGTGGTCAGGGACACGGATATCCACCAGCTGAAGTACCTGAACCAGTCGCTGCGTGAGGGTTTTGTCAGCCTGGCTGGGCGTCGTCTCGCCGGAAGGATGGTTATGCGCCAGTATCACCGCCGCCGCATTGAAATACAGGGCGCGTTTGACCACTTCCCGGGGATAGACCTCGGTGCGATTAATCGTGCCACTAAAGAGCGTCTCATGGGCGATAAGCTGGTTCTGATTATCCAGATACATCACCCGGAACTCTTCCCGCTCAAGCTCGGCCATATGCAGTCGCAGCCATTCACGGACAGCATGTGTGGAGGTGAAGGCCACCCCGGGCTCATGCAGGTGCCGGTCCAGAGCCCTGAGAGCACGCTGGATGAGACGCCGGTCCTGTGGCGCTATCTCGCCGGGTAAAAAGGAAAGCTGTTTCATTCGTTGTTTCTCCGGTCAGTCGATGATGCGCAGAATGGCGTGAGCTTCAGGATGCTGCAGGGCATAGCCCCGCAGGCGGTAATAGTGCTCCGTCATGGCATAGCATTCGGTGCGACAGGCGTGATGGCTGTATTCAATCAGGCAGACAGCGATACCTGAGGCTTCTGCACTCATTTGGGCACCATTGCCGTTCATGCTGTTGAACATATGCCAGTTATCGTCAGCGTCAGGGACCATAAACGCGCCGCCATTGCTGAGGGTGTAAAAAGACCAGATACCGCCGCTGTAGGCCTCACAGAAGCGGTCCATCCATGCAAAAATACGTGGCTCCAGGGTTATCCACTGCGGAATGGTGCCAAAGTGCCGAGGCCAGAAATCGATACGCTGTTCGTCGGGTACCTGCGTGACGGTCAGTTCAAATTCGGATTGGTTAGCGGGTACGAGGTCGTGCTGTATCTGCGTTGTCATGTAAATGTCTCCGTTAATAAAAAACGCCAGCGGCGATGGCTGGCGTATGGGGTAATAAAGTGTGTTCAGGAAGCTTAAATATTGGTTGTAAATGATTCGGGGTCAGCGGGTGAAAGTGTCAGTGCGGATGCCTGACCTGCAGATATAGCGGTTAAGACCTTCACCAGCATCCGGTTCAAAGTTCCACGTCCGCCAGACCATCCGGCCTTCGGCATCGCGAACCACTAGGCGGAAGTGGCTGCCCTGGTCGTCTTCAATGTTAACGCCGATGATACTGGCAGGAACCAATGGCCCTGCTGCGCAATCAGCCGATACCCACTACGGTAGGTCATAAAGCGATTAGTGAAACGACTTCAAACCGTCAGAATTATTCATTACTACCCCCCTGAAAAATAATAAAAAAGCGGCAGAATCGTGAGATTCTGCCGTTAGTTGTGTATGTTCAGAGGAATGATATATATCTGAATATTTTTATAATGCTGATAGGCCGTTTTGTGCCAGAAGCGGATATTACCGCCAATTGAGTTGACTTGTACACAGAGTGCTGTAGAGGTCTGGTGCTTTTCATTTCATAAACTGTCACGGGCACAGGCAGGTCTATATGTTTCTGAGCAGTGTTATATTTTTCTGATCTGATGATGGCGAGAGGCCGAAATGGCGTCCATATTCCCGACTGAATTGCGTATGGCTTTGGTAGCCGACAGCATGTGCTATGGCCGTGATGCTGTCGCCAGTTGTGGCTAACTTCAACCGTGCCTGCATCAGGCGAAGACGTTTTTGGTACTGGACAGGGCTGAGCGCGGTGATCGCCTGAAAGTGGCGATGAAATGCGGAAACGCTTAATGCCGCCATGGCGGCCAGCTCTTCTACCCGCACGGTTTGCATATAGTGTTGTTTCAGCCAGTTAATCACCTTATAGATGCGGGCAAGATGCGATTCCGGCGTGGCAATATCACGCAGCATCCAGCCCTGCGGCCCCTGAAGAACCCGGAACAAAATCTCTCGTTCATACGCGGGTGCTAAAGCAGAAATTTCCTCTGGCTTGTTGAGCAGTCGCAGCATTCTCAGCCAGGCATCGAGCAATTCGGACGTAACCGGGGCGACAGAAAATCCGGCGTTATAAAGATGCGTTTTACCTGAACCCGGCATGCCATCCAGTAATTCAGCAATAATATCAGGCTTCGGTGTCAGACTCACCGCAAGATAGGGCGCCCCGGTTTGCTCATCGGCAAAGACTTTGCCGACGGCGGGCAGATCCACCGACATCACAAAGTAAGTGGCAGGATTGTATTGCCAGGTTTTATCTCCCACCGTCATGCTCTTGGAGCCCGTGAGTATCAGATTAATCATCGGCTCATAGACAGCAGTAAGCCGATGCTCAGGAATTTCTCCCTGTACCATCGCGACACGCGGTATAGCGGTTTCGGTGATTTTATTCCCGGCTTTTGAAGCCAACAGGCGCAGTTCAGCTAATTTTTTTTCCATCCTGATTAAATAACACGGCATGGGATCGGCAACAAGATTAAAGCAGTATTAGGCAAATATCAGAGAGGATTATAGGAGTCAGGGGCCGACGCAATGCGTAACCTTGAATAGGTTATTATTTCTGTCAGGAGTTTTTATGGAGCATGTTCTGATTACTGGCGGAAGCCGCGGCATTGGGGCCAACACGGCGATTGAGTGTGCGCGTCGTGGATTTGGCGTCATCCTTACCTGGAACATCAAGCCGGAAGCCGCCAGCCAGGTCGTTGAGCGTATTCAGGCCGACGGCGGGCGCGCATTAGCGTTGCAGTTGAACGTGGAAGAGATCAGCAGTTTTAGTCAATTTCGTTCAGATCTGGAAAACGCAATGGAATCACACTGGGAAGCCAGAGGGCTTCACGGGCTGGTCAATAATGCAGGATATGGCCTTTATAACCCCATTGAGACAGTCACTGAAACGCAGTTCGACAGCTTAATGAACGTGCATCTGAAGGGCCCTTTTTTCCTGACTCAGACGCTGCTGCCACTTTTACAGCAGAGCGCCGCTATTGTTAATCTCACCAGCGCCACCACCCGCGTGGCTACCGCAGGTGTCGCGCCTTACGCCACCTTCAAGGGAGGCCTGGAGGTATTGACGCGCTATATGGCGAAAGAGTTTGCCGGGCGGGGGATCCGGGTCAATGCTGTATCGCCAGGTCCGGTTCGCACTGAACTTGGTGGAGGATTAAGTGATGAATTCGCAGCATTGCTCGCCGGGCAAACCGCACTTGGTCGGGTTGGTGAGCCTGACGACGTTGCCCGTGTCATCGCCGGTTTACTGTCAGCTGACAGTGGCTGGATTAATGCCCAGACGATAGAAGTCGCGGGCGGCTATAACATCTGATTACGGAGCTTTTATGCTGGACCATATCTTTATTACCGTCAGCGATACTGAGCGTTCAATCGCCTTTTATGAACGCGTGCTCCCCCTTCTCGGTATCATCAATCGCCACGATTATGACGGCAGCGATGGCCCATCAGGCCATCCCGATCTCAAAGGGTTTGGCGCCAATGGCCGTGTATTTTTCTGGCTCCGGCCAGGCACGCCTTATCCGGATGCCGTTCATGTCGGGTTTGTGGCAGATTCCGAAGCCATGGTTAACCAGGCGTATGCTGAAGCAATGGCGGCAGGCGCAACCGAAATCCACCCGCCAGGGGCTCAACTACATTATGACCCGCGCTATTACGCCGCTCAGGTCAGAGATCCGGATGGATACAGTCTGGAGTTTGTCTATAAAAGCTGGCAGCACGGGCGCTGAAAACACGCCCTTAATTCCTTATTAAAGATGCTATATCGTTATGAAAAAACTCATGATTTACGGTGCGACAGGCTATACCGGAGCGATGATTGCACGTCACGCGCAGGAAGCTGGTCTGACAATAATAATTGCCGGGCGCGATCGGGAAAAACTGGCAGCGATGGCATCAGAACTGAAGGTCGCTTTCCGGGCTTTCAGTCTGAATGATCCTGACACCATTGATGGTGCTCTGGAGGATATTGACGTACTCATAAATTGCGCCGGTCCGTTTATGCATACCGCAAGGCCGCTAATGAGTGCGGCAATCCGTCAGAAGGTCCATTACCTTGATGTGGCCGCTGAACTGGACAGTTACCAGCTTGCTGAAATCTTCGATGACGCCGCCGTTGCAGCAGGTGTGATGTTGCTGCCTGGCTGCGGCGGAAGCGTGGCAATGCTGGGATGTCTGGCAGCTCATGCTGCCGGGGAGATCAAAAATCCGGTTCGTATCTCGCTGGCACTGCATGTCACCGGAGCGATGTCTCGCGGTTCGGCGGTGAGTGCCAGTGAGAATTTATCCACCGAATGTCTGCTGCGCCGTAGCGGCCAGTTGATGCAGCGCGAGTCAACTGAGTTGCAAAACTTTGATTTTGGCAAAGGGCCGCAAGCCTGTTTTCCCGTAACGCTTCCCGATGTCATTACTATCTGGAAAGCAACGGCGATACCTGATATCGAGACTTTTGTATATGTTTCCGGCGATGGGTTTCCGCAGGGCGATTTGGCTGATCTGCCCGATGGCCCGACAGCTCAGGAGCGTGAAGCCAGCCGTTATCAGGCGGTTGCGGAAGTAGAAAATGCCGATGGCGATACCCTGCGCATGTTGCTGGATACGGTGAATGGATACAGCTTTACCGCGCTGGCGGCAGCTGAAGCCGGACGCAGAGTGCTGGCGGGAGAATACCTTCCAGGCTTCCAGACCCCGGCGGCATTATTCGGCAAACAGTTCGCCGAAACCATCGCCGATACCCGGATTACGTTATCTGACAATTCGCGTTGAATAAAAATAATAAGCTCCACCCGCTGACAGGAGAGAGCTTACGAATATTCCTTACCAGGGTTGTTGGCCTTGCGGGCCAAAGAATTTTCCCGTTGGGCCATCGGCTTCAGCCAGCGCCATTCTGATCGCCGGCATCGCACCCTCTTCCGGCGTGAGATCGCCGGTATTGCCATTGAGATCGGTTTTCACGTGGCCCGGTTCGACCACATTCACCTTAATGCCCTGCGCCGCTAACTCCTTAGCAAAACACACCGTAACCGCACTAAGCGCCACTTTAGAGGCGCTGTAACTGAGCAGATTTACGCTTGAATAGATTGATGATTCATCCGTAATCAACGCCAGCGATCCCACACCGCTACCCAGCATAACCACCCTGGCCTGTTTTGCCGCCCGAAGCAGCGGAAGAAATGCCTGGGTTACCCGTACCGGGCCGAACAGGTTAACGTCAAACGTAGCTTTCATGTCTGATAAGCGTGTCTGAGTCGGTGTAGCTGAGACATCAAGTAGCACGCCTGCGTTGTTGATCAGTACATCCAGCCGGTCGGTGGCCGTAGATAAAGCGGCCGCTGCCTGCTGTACGCTCACGTCGTCTGCCACATCCATCATCAGCAACTGAACAGAGAGCCCTTCCGCCTGTAATTGCTTAACGGCTTCTTCGCCGCGCAACTGATCACGAGCAGTGATCCAGACATGAAATCCCCGTTGCGCCAGCCCTTTTGCGATAGCAAGGCCAATACCTTTATTTTCTCCTGTGACCAGTGCCGTGCGGTTACCCGATGTGTTCACCGTCATAGGTTCGCCTCTGCATTCGTGCCGCTGACATGAAAACGCAGATCCCCGATCAGATGAGGTACGACGGTACGATGTACAAACTGCCATTCACCGTCAATCAGTGCAAAGCGGTCTTTGTAATGGCCCGTGCATATCGCTTGCAGGGGGAAGCCTGGCAGCTCCTGATGAACGGTAAAATAACTGCTCGTTGTAGCCTCACCGTTGAACGGATTCCCTTCAATAATAATATTGCTGACGGCATGCCAGGTGCGAGGCGTGCCGTCCTGGTGGCGCTGAATACCTGAGGTCAGAAATTTTTCAATCTCATCCCTGCCGGTGACCTGATGACCAGGCGCTTCCAGCGTGGCATAACGTAACAGTTCTGCGACTTGCTCAAATTTCCCACTGTCGAGCAGCAAAGGATAAGAGTTGATGAGACGGGTAATGTCGCGTTCAGCCTGTAGTATACGGACCAGCTCTGTTTCATTTTGCGAATGCATAACAGCGTTTCCTGTTGTTTAACGGAGAAATATAGGGATGGCAACAGGAGTCCTGTGCTCCCGTACCAACGAAGTAATATCTGGCCTGTCAGGTCTGGGATGCGCCACCATCGGCGAACAGCTCAATACCGTTCACATATCCCGACTCATCACCGGCCAGGAATGCTACAGCAGCAGCAATTTCTTCAGGTTCGCCAATACGGCCCAGAGGGCTTTTTGCGGTGAGGAAGGAGAGCCCTTCCTCAGCCTTATCGCCAAAAGCGGTCCGCAAAGAGGCGGTATTGGTCGGCCCCGGACTGACAATATTGAGGCGAATACCCGAGCCATGCAGTTCGGCCACCCAGCTCCTGACCATATTTCGCACTGCGGCTTTGGTTGCGCCGTAGATACTCATTGCCGGGCCGGGATCAATCGAAGCGGTAGAACCGATAATGACCACACTGGAGCCGTGTCGAAGCAAAGGCAGGGCTTGCTGAATGGTCAGCACCACACCTTTCACATTGGTCGCAAACTGCTCATCAATTTGCTGTTCTGTTATCTGGCCGAGAGGCGCATGAACACCGCCACCGGCATTGGCCACCAGGATATCGATATGCCCGGTTTCTGTTTTTATCTGCTGGTAGAGATCATCAAGACTCGCCCTGCGGCTGACGTCCGTCACCATTCCACTCGCGTTATCGCCCAGCGCTATCACCGCCTGATTCAATTTTCCTGCATTTCTGCCGGTGATCACCACGTTTGCACCGTCATTAATCAGGCGTTTTGCTATAGCCAGACCGATACCGCTGCTGCCACCGGTAACCACAGCGACTTTGTCCTTGAGCAGCTTATTCATGTACACACCCCTTATTTTATTGTAGTGGTCACTATAAGTAAGGGTAATTAATTTGTCACGATAAAATATAGCGATCACTATACACATGACGTAAAATAGTCATCAGGATTTAATGACACGCCAGAGTTATAAGCATATGAGTAAGGCACAAGATAATGTCAGAACGCGCAGGCCAGCCTTTGACCGTGAGGCGGGAATTGAGATTGCTCAGGCCCTGTTTCATCAGCGAGGTTATGACGCAGTAGGGATCTTGGAGCTGACAAAGGCATTGAATATCAATCCGCCCAGTCTTTACGCTGCCTATGGCAGCAAAGCGGGTCTGTTTGGTCGCTGCCTTGCCCGCTATGTTGATGAAGGTAATCTGCCTGCTGATAGAATCCTTACCCCCGGACGCCCTCTTGCCGAAGCGATTGAGGAATTATTTATCACAGCAGCACGGCTATATGTGAAATCATCCCTGCGACGCGGCTGCCTGGCCGCCGAGGGGATGCGTGCAAATGATAAACAGGCGCGGGAACTGGCGAACCAGTACACAAAACCAGGAATGCAGTTTATAGAGGATTACATTCGTCAGTCAGAACCTGAAAGAGCGAAAGAACTGGGCGATTTCGTCGTCACAACCTTACGCGGGTTTTCAGCTGCGGCTGTAACGGGCTTATCGCGTCCCCGTCTTTTGAAAGTGGCGCGTATGAACGGGCAGGCTTTTGCTGCATTACTGAGTCTGAAGCCTGACATATAACGGGAGCTTTTATGTCTGTCATCGACCATCTTGAGATTTCAGTGAAAAATGCGCGTTTATCACTGCGCTTCTATCAGCAGGCACTTGAGCCATTAGGCTTCGGACTGGTTATCACTCAGGATCCAGCCAAAACACGCACCGGCGGTTTTCGTTATGGACTTGGGCCGCAGGGCTATCCCCGGTTGTGGCTGCATGACAACGATGCAACTGGCGCGCCGCTGCATCTGGCTTTTTCTACTGATGAGCGCAGCGTAGTAGATGACTTCTGGAAAAAGGCTATTCAGGCGGGTGGAAAAGATAACGGAGCACCGGGAGTTCGTAAGCAATATCATTCACAATACTATGCTGCGTATGTCTTTGATCCTGATGGCAACAGTCTGGAAGTCGTCTGTCAGCGAAGCACGTCAGATAATCAGATATGCGTATTATCTTAAGCAGACGCTTAATTTCAGCGTGAATTACAATCGTAAATTTTTTATCTGGATTAGCAGGCTTAGTGGTTAGGCATTTCCGTTGCTTAACGCCACGATGTTCCGCTCCTCGCTCACAGCGGACCTTCAATCCAGTAAGTATGTCCGCTTCGTGCTGTGAGTCCAGCGATTATTGCAAGAATCAAAATACGCTAACCAACTGGGATCGGGGTACGTCGGCAATCGAAGCTGCAGGCAGGTAGCTCCTGCAGCCAGTATTGTTAACATTTTAACAGCAGCACTCTGCTTCTTTTTCACTACATTCTTCACAAACTCTGCAAGAGCAGAAGTCCTCAAGTTTATTGCACTGGCTACATTTTTTGCAGGTGCAGTCCGACTCTTTCTCGTCACAGTTCTCACAAGTTCCACAGGTGCATGCACTCATCATGTGTGCACACTTATCACAAATTTTATCCATAGTTTCTCTCAACCGCTAAATAAACAATCTCAACATAACACGTGATTATTTTATCATTGCTATATAGTTAACTAAAACTGGCCACTGTGATCGTCATTCGGAAGTGCCTGGACTAATCGGTGGAAATAAAAAGGAAAAAATAAACCCTGACTGCTCCTGGCAGTCAGGTATGTTGTTATGGATGGAAAGCACAACTGTCACTCGTTAGTGCAGTCTGCTAATGTTGGCAATGCCTTCGTAGCGTTCGTCAGGTCAACGCTGAAGGTCCCCGCTTTGCGGTCATTAACGTAGACGTCGAACTGACTGGCCTTACGGATATCCATGATGAAACTAAACCAGGCATTATCCCCGTTACGCCAGCCAAGGGTCGAGGGAATGGCATATTGCTCATGGTCCATCACCACTGTGATGTCGGTACTGTCATCATGCGAGCTGATCGTTTTATCCCCTGCGAGGGTCAGAAAAACCGAGTGCTGGTAAATACCGTTCTGGTCCGGATTTTCCGTACAGTTGATGGTAAACATTTTCCCACTTGCATCCGTCACGCTGTATTCAGTATTGCCCTGGCCATAACCCTGCTGCCATAGTCCGGGAACCGCTGAGGCATTAAAGCTGGTAAGCAGCACGCCTGAGAGCACATACCGGCTTAGTGAACGTACTTTCATTTCCGTCTCCTTTGTCTTTGTATTTATTCCCGGTTATCAGGATTTGAGGGTATCAGCAGCCGTCCCATCAGTTTGCCGTCATGAGAATATTCAAGGAAACGCTCCCGGGTGCGCGGGTCAGTTTTCTCGTGGTATTCCAGGCTGATGTTGTCGGCAATACACAGCGCGTTCATCAGCGGCTGGACGGTTTTTTCCTCCATATCCACGAGGTAGTAGTAACTGCCACCCTCGCAACCATCGGGCGACTGGCGGGTACGTAAGACCTGCAGAGTGGGGCCAGAATGAGCAATCTGCGACCACTCTTCCCTGACATCATCCTGACGGCTCACCACATCGCTGAAGCGCGGAGGCGTGAGGTCCTTAAATTTACTGATAGCTTTGAGGTCATCACCCCTGTCATCGCAGGCGCTCAGAAACAGAGTGGCGGCAACCAGCGCCAGCAGAGGTTGTGTTTTACGTTTCATTATTTTTTTCCTGAAATCAGACGAACCACTTTGGAAAAGACATAAATCCCTACAAAAATACCCACCGGCACGCCGACGAACGGCGTCAGCGCGACACTGGCAGCACCGGCTACGCCACCTCCCGTCAGTAGTGCGGCAACGGTGGCAAGTGTCAGCGCCGTGAGGCTGTCGGACACTCCGGTTTTGTTCAGAATGATGACGATGATAACAATGGCGATAATGGCAATAACGGGCACTGGGTTCCTCCCTGTTGCCGGGTTGATAACAACGCCTGCGCTATTCCGGTGGGCTGTCAGCCGGAACAAACGTAAGCAGTGACTGCTGGATAAAGCGAAAATGGGGTAAGGCCTGAATGAAGACCGGGTCTTCAGTCAGACGGCACAGACAGTCATTGCGGCGAAAAGTCTCCTGCAAAGGCTGAATCAGATGGATTTCATCAAGTGTGAATACGGCGATATGCCCTTCGTGTTCAGCCACCAGATACCAGGTCTGCTGGTGGATGAGTAACCGGCAGGGAGCCAGGCGCTCACAGCGTCGCCCCTCCGCAATCAGCGTCACCCGCCTGCGCCCGGTAATGGCCTGAATCAGTCTCCAGAAAGACAATGCTCCTGAAGGCGAAGGAACCGGATTGGCTGGTGCTATCACGCAGGGAGACTCATCGCACATCAGCAGTGCATTCACCAGACGGCGGTCAAGGCCGGGAAAAAGCCCGGCCAGCCCGCTGCGGTGGGCAAAGATAAGCACGTCGGGCACCATCTGCATCTCACTGCCAGCAGTGCGTAAGCGGCAGTATCCGGACTGATACTCCAGGTCCAGATACATCAGTCGTTCACGAAAATCACGCCGCAACGTGCGCATTGACACGCCAAACTCAGCCGCCAGTTTGCGCACGCTCAACGTTTCACCCGCAACCAGACGGCTGATTATCAGTGACAGCCTGACAGCCAGCCGGTCATGGCGGCGTTCTGCCTGTGTCATGAGAGGTTCTCCAGAAAAGTTAACTGACTGAAAATGATGTGATTACTTTAAAGAGGGGGGCGGACAGGGTATGGACAACGCAGAAACTATTTTTTATTTCTGCAAAAGCCAGATGTAACGGGGGTTAAAAGCTATAACCGGGGGATTGAGGCACACGAGCACATAGCGATGCGGACAGGTGGTGTCCGATATTAACAACGTGGCAACATGAAACGTCTACTGCAGTTGCGTGAGCAGTGTTTCTGCCATCACCCACAGCGCACGGTTAAGCTTCACGTCCCCGTCAATGCCACGTACGGCACGGGTATGCGTTCGTCCGCCTTTAGCATTACGCCCGCTGAGTCCGCCCTTAATCAGGTTTTCCTGAATCCGCTGATAGATGGTCCACAGGTCATTGCTCTCATCCTGCCAGCGGCGCGGGGAGAGAATCTGCGATTCACTGACAGGCTGGTGGTCCTCACCAAAGCGGTACGTGAGTGCAGCTTTTGCCAGTGCCTGCTGAGCGGGAGGTGGTAATAGTAGCGATTGCATGGCATCCCGCTTTTCTTCCACCCGGTCAAAAATCCCCAGTACCTCATACGCTCCTTCTATTACCTGGCTTACCACGTCCCCCTTGTGCGGCACCCGTACCTCGCCAAACGACTCGCCGCAGACAAGACCGTTCTGACAAACCGCACGAAATAGTCCCGGCAGCATCTGATATGAGCTGGTTCCGTCATGGGAGTTGAGCAGGATAATTTCCGGCACCTGCTTACCGGTTATCTGCCCCTCCCGGCGCAGGCGCAACATGTGCTTTGTGTGTTCCCGACGACCTGGGTCACGAACACGGGTCTGGCAGGCAAAGAAAGGCTGAAAGCCTTCACGCTGCAGATTTTTAAGAACAGTAATTGTTGGTATCCAGGTATAACGTGCGCTGCGTGACGCATGCTTCTCCTCGCTGAAGACACTGGGCACCACACGAAACAGCTCTTCGTGCGTTAACGGACGGTCACGACGGATAAGATTTGCTGCGCCAAAGCGCGAAGCCAGACGGGTCATAAGCAGACTCCTCAAGATGGAAAATAAATACAAAAAGCCCCGCCGCAAAATCGCGGCAGGGCTCAGGAAACTACGGGTTAGAATGGTTAATGTTCAGAAGAAGAAATTCCAGACTGCACGGGCGACTGATACCACGATGTTGCGCACAGACTGAATGACTGTCCGAACCGGGGCCGGTATGAGGGGCAGGGAACTTACAGTGTCCAGTACCGAGCCTACCGTTTCACCAAAATCGTCACGGGCTTTTTTATTAACGGCATCGGTACGAAGAGGAGCACTAAGCTGTACCGCTACCGGGCTACTGGCCTCACGCGGAAGGCAACGAATCATACGCTCTGCCATCACCCGCAGTCCCCATTGCAGACGAACCGACACCGCACAGATCGGATTTACTGGTTGGAACAACTCATGCAGCAAGCAGATTTTGCGACTGATGTTCTGCTTTTGCTCCCTGGAGAGCTTACCACCGCCGCTGGTGGGTTCAGCCTTATCCGACTGACTGATAACAAACAGCACCTTATGTCGGTAAGCCTCTCCAATTACCTGATGGTAAAATTGCTCATCTACCCCCAGCGCCCGATCATCGCCCTTAATCAACCACAGCACCAGGTCCAGTTGGGGAAGTTGTTTACGGTAAAGGGCAGCATATTCGGTATCACGTGCGCCGCTTTCGCCAACACCGGGCAGGTCCACGATGGTCATATAGCGCTTTCCCATCTGCAGGCGAAAGCGCATGGGTTCGCGTGTGCAGGCGGCCACGTCGCTGACCGGTGAAACGTCCCCGGCAAACAGCGCATTGCACAGACTGCTCTTGCCCGCGCCGGTTTTCCCCATAATGCCTATTACAGGCTCGTAGTGGGTTAACTGATTTATCTGCTGCAGAATGCGTTCAGAGACCCACTGGGGCAGGCTGGAAAGCGGTTGCTGCAGGGACTGCAGACCTTCAGAATGTCTCATATATGTTCCTCGAAAAAGAATGCAAAACGGCAGAGCCAAATGGTTCTGCCGTTAAGGGGGTAGGTTCAACTATATGATATATATCTGAAATTTATTATAATACTGAAGTCCCTCTTGGCGAGATGTGAACATTATATCTGTATTAAATCCGCCACTAACATACGAACAGCGTTCTTGCTGAGCGTGGGTGAAAAGCGAACATTTTAAGCCATCTGGTTTGGCTCTCCCTCAAAGAGTTTTGTCTCCACAATTGCCGAAGTAGTTCACTTTCATGTACATGCTTATGGCTACAACCTTATGCCTATGCCTCTGTAAATCAGAAAAAGATTAATTTTTTTTGAATGTAACTTGAAAACAAGCGAAGCGGCCCCAGATTAAATTGTGTTCACAACAAATGCGGGGTTTTTTATGAGTCTTCAGAATAAATTCTTCAAGTTTCATGATGCCATACTGTTAGGCATAAAGGACGTGGCCTACAATACTGCCCGTCTTAAGGACGATAGTATCCTCAAGGAGATCAAGGCTCGCTTCAAAGAGGATGGGTTTCCAGTCATCGATGATTTCATTCAGGGCTCGATGGCAACCGATACGGGGATCCGTGAGAAGGGTCAAGATTTTGATATCGATCGCGCAATAGTTATTGAAGCGTCACTTGCGCCAGAAAATCCAATCACCCCCAAAAAGGCGGTCCTGGAAGTACTTGAAGACCGTGGATTTAAGAATGCAAAAATCAAAAAACCTTGCGTTACGGCTGATTACAAAACTGAAGATCTTCATATTGATATTCCTATATACCGCCGATATGAAAATGGACAGTACGAACTCGCGGTAGGTAAAGCACATTCTGATGAAGAAAATCGTCAATGGTCTCCTTCAGCTCCGCGTGAGCTGATTGATTGGGTGACTGCCTACGATGATAGTGCTGTGTATGCATCAAAAAAACACGATCAGTATCGCCGCATCGTTCGATATCTCAAACGATGGAGAAATTTCACTTTTAGTGAAAATGTTCGCCGCAAAATTTATTCGATTGGCATCACTGTGATGGTTAAAGAATCATTGGTCGCTTCAATCAATGATGAAGGTTTCCCTGATGACCTGTCAGCCTTACGCGCAACTATTCATCATATTTTGAATGATGGGGGTTATTTCAGCTTAATAGAGGCTGAAAAATACAAAGTTAAAGTAGATATCCCTGTAAGTCACACAAGGGATATTTTTGATAACAGTAGCATCACAACCGGCACTCAATTCCGTAATCAACTTGCCGCTCTGTTAAAAACTCTCGACAAGGTTGCGGATGAAGATAGCGAATCTAAGCAGTGTGAATTGCTTAGAAAGGTTTTTGGCGAAGATTTCCCTGAGCATGCTTCGACATCTACTGCATCGGCAGTGTCTACTGCATCCGTAGCGGCAAGTGCTGGTGCCAATACAGTCTATGCTTCCTCAGGAGCTGTAGGGACATCACAAGGCGCATGAACTATTCAGCTATCACGGATTACTTAGCCAAACGCGGATACAAGGTATCCGCGTACCCTGCTGAAACTGACCAGATTGAATTTTTCAGAATTGAACTGGAGATAGGGGATTTTCCGGTCACGTTAATCCATTACCCTGTCAAAGAAATTACCGGTTTGCCCATATTTCTCCTTGTAAACCCTTCAGCTTTGCCTAGATTGGCACATACGACAGTCTATGAAGAGATCGGCTTTGCTACTATATGTGTAAATGTTCCTGATGCGGTTTCAGTTAACTACGAGTGCCCTGAACTGGCGTTTGAGGAGTCACTTAAACGACATATTACATTACTTACACGTGCCTTAACGGACCGAGATTGGAATACCCAGGAACTGCTGAGAGAGTTTGAAGCGGGATGGGGAAGTATCATTGAGCCGGAAACAATACCATTTCTTTGCTTATCAGATGAGGGGGAGGCTGAGTCTCTTTCTGTTTTTAAGCCTCGTAAAAACGCCAAAGCTGGACTTAATACATATTTTTTAGGCTATAGAGAAGGTTGGAATCCTGATGCCCTCTTTTCGCCTTTGAGCCAGATCTTGAAAGAGCGCGAAGAAACTAAAGGAAATGGATTTGTCATACCAC
This sequence comes from Siccibacter colletis, assembly GCF_000696575.1. Taxonomy (GTDB): domain Bacteria; phylum Pseudomonadota; class Gammaproteobacteria; order Enterobacterales; family Enterobacteriaceae; genus Siccibacter; species Siccibacter colletis. The sequence continues at coordinate 173,719 of NZ_JMSQ01000011.1, forward strand.
TAAAAGCAACTATGCCCGCCCCTTGGCAGAAGGAAGAATTGGCTCAATGGTATTTAGAATTACTACAAAATTTGCCACAGGATTTATTTACCATGCTGACACAACGCTTCGGTCAGCAACGAGCTCGCGAATTTTGGCTTATTTTTAATGCCCAAACCCCTTCTGGAAAAACATGGTTTGGGATCCATTTTGCGTTAAAAAATGCAGTTCAAGGTAAAAAGCATCTTCCCTTTAAAGCAAGCCACATTGAGGAGTGGGTTCTAAAAGCCCTACCTGTTTTAACATTCAATAAAGAGCGATTGATGCCTAGAAGCGGGGCTAACCAGTCCTTGCTGGGCAAGAAAGTCATGCTTGTAGGCTGCGGATCAGTTGGAGGAGAAGTTGCAGATAAGCTGGCTGCATCCGGTGTTGGTCACATCCATTTGTGTGATCCTGATTCACTATCGCTCAACAATCTTTATCGGCATATACTGCCTCCAGCATTTGTGTCATGCCCAAAAACAGTCGCGTTATGGTTAAATCTAAACAGTAAATATCCTTGGTTAGAGATTACAGGCGACATGACAAAGCTACTTGCTCTAAGAGATCGCAAGACTCTTTCTACATTCGACCTTATCATTATCGCGATAGGGTCCCCCACACAAGAACGCATGTTTCATGATTATCTGATTAAAGAAAAAATCAAAGTTCCCGTCATCAATACATGGGTTGAAGGCTATGGAGTTGGAGGGCATGCTGTTCTTGATATACCAGGAACACCAGGCTGCTTGCGATGTGCATACGTTGATTCCGACAATTTTTCTCGTGGGCTATCATCTAATCTTAATTTTCTTGCTACAAACCAAGATTTAACAAGAAATCATGCAGGATGTGGAGACGCCTTTCTTCCTTACTCCTATACATCATCAACTCTGACTGCACTTATTACAGTGGACCTGGCTGTAAAATATCTCAGTCATAGAGTAAACGTCTCATCGAGAGTTAGTTGGAAGGGCAGCTCAGAAGATGCGATTGAGTATGGTTTTGTACTGAGCGAAAGGTATCACGCGTTCAATCGCTCATTGGAAATATTACCTTTGTACAATCCTGAATGTGATATATGCAATGGATAATTCAGAACATCTCAAAATAAACACAGAAAATTTTAGCATCAATATTTTAAAAAATGTTAATGATATTTGGTTTGAATATCGACAAATAAATACAAATATGCCAGAAGCTTTTGGTGTACTGATTGGCAGTAAAGACCTTGTAACAGAACATTATAAAATCGTTAATGTGACAGTCCCACAACAGGGGGATCGCTGCTCAAGAATGAGTTTTACTCTAATGGATCCCGCACACCAACGTATAGTTGATAGCCATTATCGCGATTCCGGGGGGGAATTAGTTTATCGCGGTACATGGCATACGCATCCCGAAGATATTCCTTGTGCTTCAAATGTTGATATTAGAGACTGGAAGAAATGTAAAGAAAGAAATCAAGACAAGCAACTTTTCTTTATAATCATTGGTACAGAGAAAAAGGCTCTTTATTATTTTGTAGGTGAAAATCTACTACGGCATGAATTTTGAGGGATGATTATGAATAAAGCAATTATTTTATATATACTGAAATTAATTTTCAGACCTAAGGATATACTCACTCGTATTGGATTCGGCCTGTTCAGTGGAGGGGTAGCGGCCTCAGCCGGTGGGTGGGGCCTGAACTTAGTTTTTTCAGGGCAAATGATTAAAAAATATGTAAATATTTTTGATGGCATCTCCATTAGCTATCAAAAATGTTCTGAAGCGGTTCTATACATTGGGATCTTTGCATCCATTTTAGGGCTGTTAGTGCTGATGTATTGCATCTTCTTGGCGGTTCGTGATGTCCAAAAACGTGATATTGCTTTTATTCGTGCATATGGGTTTGAAAATATTGACCCACATGCAGCAGAAAAAATGCTTTCATCCAGAGAAAAAGTCAAAACTCTCCCCGTAGATTTAAAAGCAATTGATTCTAGGGCTAAAAGTAAAGTAATTGAAGAATCTACATTTATCAGAAGGATGATAAAGGATAGAATACAACACTCTGAAGCCACTGTCGCCTATGTTGCAGCTCTAGGGAGTATTCCTTATTTGTATATGATTGGTAGCTCAATGCGTGATGGGCACTTGCCTTTAAGACTATCCGATTTTGATCGTAATAAAAATTGCTTCCACCTTCTTGATGCCCCTCCAACCGGTTCCAAATTAATTAGGAAATTTGGTAGAGAGATAACAGAAAATAGTTCTATTGTTAGCTCGAATGTTAACAACCAAATAGGGCTAGCTATTTCATTTACGATGAATATACAGCCATCGGACCTTCCCGTAGACCTTAGCGATCATACGCTACATATCCAGCTTGATACAGGATTCAGGTTTGATAACCTTCCTTCTGAGGAAGAGCAAGAAAACATCACTAAAGAAGTAAGTTTTATAATATCAGAATTGAATAAAAAAGCTGATGAAGTACATCTATTTATCTCGGCTCAGGCATCTTTTGTTGTTCGTCTTGGCTCTCTTTACCAGGAGGGGTTACACGGTGTAATCTATGTCTGGCATTGGAACTCTATAAAAAATGAATATGAATGGAGCTTGAAAGTTTCAGGTAAAGAGTTGAGCTGAAATATGGTAAAAGCCATCGAGCCTATGCAGGTAATACTGTTGAACTGCTTGGTGTGTTGGAGCTATTAGCTGACAGTTTGCTAAAAAACAATTTCGAAAATATTAGATTAAAAATTTCATGATTATATTAACCGGCGCATATTCCGAAGAAGGCCGGTTATTTTATCAATTTAAATGTGTTTCTAGGAAATTAGGCTTACATTAATATTAGCGAGTTTGTTATCAATCATGATTGTTTACCCTACCTGTAATAACAGTAAATGACAATTTAGAGGTGCAACTTTCCGAGCATATGATTATCTACCAGGCTGTAATGCTCAAGGTAATCCATAAGAAAGGATGCTGTTTAAATATTATCCTCGACTACATCCGAAGTTACGGTCTCCATCACCGAATATTTTAGTTCTTTCTTTGGTCATGTAATCCACCCTATTCATTAAATCGTTGTAAGTTTTCTCGAAGTTGTTCCTTTTACGATTTAGGAGATATTTTCCATTTGATGGGTAATTAACTAGCTTCCCAGAGTCATCTATCGGGATGCCAAGCGCACTGTACCAGGCTGTTGTTATCATTGTGCGTAACGTGTTACGATTCAAGTCGTAATCTCCCAGGTGATAATAAGCATCCTGATTGAAAGATAATATTAAATGGTAATGCCGCTTTCCATTTTTAGTATATTCCCTGACCCATGCGTAACGTAAGGTGGAATATCGGGTAACAGGCCAGTCTTTCCGTTGAGTTTTGATATGTTTATCGTGTCTAAGCTTTGCTTTTAACGCACTGGTGAAACGAGATATAGCACCAGAGTCTATTTTTGGTTGAAAGAATGGGTTGTCTAGACTCTCTGGATCTATTGGGTCATGTAAATCAACACGTATAATCATTGTATTAGGATGTTCATTGAGTGAATCATCAATAACCTGTTTGATTCTATCCCGATATAGAGATACATGTGATCCAAACTCACTATTGTATGTCATATAGTATCCTGTTTAAAGATAATGGTGTAGGTAATATATACTGTATATTATATATTACCTATCATGATAACAAACCATTAGCCGGACTGGGCTCGGTGTTTGTTTTTACTCCTGAATTAAAATCATTTGTTATCATCAGATCACGGGGTTTAAACCAGCTATGGTTATCAATGTGGTTTTGCCTTTCTTTGCCACTAGTATTCTATTTTGAGAGTACAACATACCGAGTAATTCATTTGCTTTACTACGATTTCTAAATTTATTAGGGCCATATTGGAGCACAGTATTTTTAGTAATGTAAGGTACAACAAGGCGATTACAATGATTTTTTATCCACCAATAAAGCTCATCCGCCTCCGAGATTGCGGGCGTTAATTCCGGAGGTTTAGAAAATATGTGGATGTACTCATTAACATACCAGGTAGTTATCTTCACAGCATCTTCGACTGCAGAAAGAGGTATATCTCCATCATTGCCATTAAAATAATGCAGCAGAGAGGCCACTCTGGCCATATTTTCTGCGACCTTAGATGCATAGTCTCTAAAATCTGATAAGGTGCCGAGTAAGCCCATATCTGACTCCACCTTGTTATAAAATTCGATCCAGCGATTTTCTGCTTCTACAGAAAATCGCAGGCAAAGACGATCATTTTGGTTATCTCTGGCAATACTTTCGTTAACTATCTCCATCAGTCGTTGATGGAATACCGGCAAATGTTCGCTTGAAACAACGGGGCTGGAGATTCTTCTGGAACCTTGCTTTGAATCAGGCTGGCATATGAGACATCGAGCGAAAAAACCGATCCCTTTGGCTGTATCGCCTTTACGTTGCAGATAACCTTTAAACACATCAGGCTGAACCATAAGTGCTAGCGTCAGTCTGGCATCTCTGATTAATTTCTCTGGCTCACTTTTCCTTTCCACTGAAAATGTTGCGCCATCCCACATTTTGTTGATGAAAGGTAGTTCGTTCAACGTGTAACCGTTAAAAATAGTGCCAGCCTCATCAGACATGATACCGACAGATCTCCAATAACCACAGAGGTAATCTTTAATAGCCGCAGGAGTGGCATCATTAAATATCTGCTTGAACCTGATCGGTGGTTGCTGGTGCGACGCCAACAGCGCTTTAAGTTGTTCATTTGTCGCCAAATGATCTTTGTTACGGCGAATATCTGATTTGAGTTTTGATATCAGTGCTTTTCTTTCAAAATTAAAAATTTCTTCATCACTTCGCCAAGTATTAAGAGCATGCGTGTACTTATCAAATAATTTTTCATCCAGTTGATATAATGGCTTCATCAGCATTTTATCAACCGTACTTTTCCGTTCGCCAGATTCTGCAAGTGTCAGCAAGAAAAGTGATACTGGGCTACGTAGATTAGTAAGTCGACAAACATCAATCCGGTTCTGACAGGCAAGAGAAATTACTCCAAGAGCAGAAGCAGCAATCAAACCTTGAGGGGCCTGCGTATGCTGTTCCACTTCATAAATTGCATTTCTGATAATCTGAGGGAACGCATTTACAGGAAAAGGATGACCGTTAAACATATAATACCTCTAATACAATTCACGTTAAAAAGTTCTACGCAAGTTGCTATTCCGCTATTAATAGCAGAAATAGCAGGATGAAATAACTCTAATTACAACATTTTGAATGTATGTTAGGTAATTCCTTCAAATAAGTTTGCTGCGTTGCGCTAGCCATTCATCAATCTCTGATTCAACCCATCCAACAGATTTCACTCCGAGCATTCGCTTTTTGGGGAAGGAAGCGTCGTAACGCGGTGATTTGGGGTTCAACCAGTCGTAGATTGTTGCCCTTGCCATACCAGTTTTTTGGATTACCGCAGGTAAGCGGAGTATCCTAACGGTTGATGGATTGTTCATGCTTGATTGCCTCTCGTTAGTTCATTTTGGTTGTAGAAAGATTAGCGGCAAGCATTAATGCAAAAAATCCGCGTACCAAAAATACATTTTTTACAACACTTAACTAATTGATATTTGGTGTTTTAATGTTGACAGCGATTGAGTTTTGCGAAGAAATTAGTCAAAAATCGGTTTGTCTTTCTGGGCAGATGGTCGAATGTGATTGGGACATATACATTGATATGCTCAGCGAAAGTTATCCTGCGATACTGAAGGAACTAAGCGAAATGCGAGATCAGTTCTGGAATTCTGATAAGGTAGGAACACGAGTGGTTTTGTATAGTGATCCATCTCATGAAGAGTATAAATATTGTACTGGTGACAGAGTGGGTCAATTAATAGAGGAATATGCTGAATTATATGATCCAGTTCAGGAATGCTGGAAAGAGTTAAAGTCACGTATTTTCAGGGGAACATTTTCTCATCTTATTCAGGATCCTTTTTTAATTAATGATGTGTTTAAATCACATCTATTTTTTGCCTCGATGTCTTATCAATGGGGAAAATCAGTTATGTCAGAGAATGAGTGTGTTGCTATTAAAGCATTCATTAAATCTTCTGAATTATTTGATAGATGTATTGGTATGTCATGGTTTCATGTTTCTGTATGTGCTCAAAAAAAATTATCCCATGTTAGAGCTAAAGCCGGAAAACAAGGTGGGAGAAGTAAAGCGGAAGTATATCGAGTAATTCAAGATAAACTTGTTTATTTGATCAATGAATCTGTTCCTGAAGGTGGGTGGAAAAGTAAAGCAGCTGCGGTAAATGCTCTCATTGATCCTTTGTGGGACTTTATTAAAGAGTCAAATTTTGACATTAACAATGAAAGTAAAAAATATCGTATCGCAACAATGAGCCAAGATGCTTTGGAAGATACCATTATTAAAAACTGGTCAAGAAATATTGAAAGTATCAAATTGGCTTTAGATAATACAGTTGCTAGAAAAAAGAAAGTCACAGGATAAAAGCCCGTATTATTAATAGTTGAATTATCAGCACCCATTATGGGTGCTGATAAAGGATTCATCCCACAAGACGTATTCCCCTTACCCCACTATTAACGATACTGCCGCTATCTGCTGCTTTTACAAAATCAGCCCACCATTGCATCATCGGACGACGTTGCTCAAGATAATCACTGCGATTATAAGCGCGACGTACCTCATTTTTGTCTACATGAGCAAGTGCTGCTTCAATGACATCAGGTGGAAATCCTTCCTCATTGAGTGCCGTACTGGCGATAGAACGTAAGCCGTGTGAAACGAGTACTCCCCCTAAACCAGCACGCTTAAGGGCTGCATTCACTGTCTGGCTGTTCATCGGCTGGGTAGGCTTAATGCGACTGGGAAAGATAAATTCTCGGTCACCACTAAGTGACTTCATCATTTCCAAAACAGAGAGGGCCTCATCGGATAGTGGAACCGTATGGTCCCGGTTCATCTTCATTCGGGCAGCAGGGATTTTCCATTCGCTAGCATCAAAATCGATCTCATCCCATCGAGCTTCAGCGGCTTCGGCAGGGCGGGTAATGGTGAGAAGCTGCCACATGAATAGGCATCGTGTGGACAGGCTGATACTTGCCGTGCCCATAGTCTGCATTAATTGTGGAAGTTGATCCGGGCGGATACTAGGCATGTTTTTCTTCTGCGGTTTCTCGAATGCTTTCCCGATGTTAACGCTGGGAACAGCATCAATTAGGCCTGTGTTCTGAGCATAAATCATGACTTCGTTAATACGCTGACAAAGGCGGCGAACAGTCTCTAATGCACCTCTGGCCTGAACCGGCTGCACTGCTTTAACAAGAGTATGAGCCTTAATCTCGGTGACACTGATATCACCGATTGCTGGGAAAACATCTCTCTCAAGCGAGCGCCAGATATCATCGGCATAATCCTCTGTTACGCTGGCTTTCTTCACATTCCACCAACGCTCCGCAACTAACAGGAAAGTATTGGTTTTGGCTTCTTGAGAATTCCTAACCTGTTCTTTCTGATGTTCCTGAGGATCAATGTCTTTCGCCAACAAAACTCGAGATTCAGCTCTGAGTTTACGTGCATCAGAAAGCGAGACGGCAGGGTAGGCACCGAAGCTCTGTTTGGTTCGCAGCTTGGTTAGAGGCCGATAGTAACGGAACTGCCAGAGCTTACTACCGCTGGACTTGATTAGCAGAGTAAGCCCGTCACCATCATACAGCTGGTAATCGGCATCTTTAGGTTTGGCGGCTTTGATTTCCGTATCTGTTAACGGCTTGGTTTTTCTTGCCACGGGGGAGTCTCCATGCGTTTAGGCCCAACGAAAACAATAGAGCTTTTCGTTGGGCCTATCAATGGGCCTAAAAGGTTCGGATTTAATTAGTTCAGTTCAGACTTCGAGGGACAAATTGAGGCACAAAAAAGCCCGCAGGGCTTGCGCCGTGCGGGCTCTTAGGACTTCACCGGATGACTCTGGTAATCACCGATGGAGAATTTTGGTGGAGCTGGCGGGAGTTGAACCCGCGTCCGAAATTCCTACATCCTCGGTACTACATGCTTAGTTTGTCTTTACATTCGCCTGGCAGCTGCGGACAAACACGCCACTACCAGACTAGCCTGATTAGTTTTAACGCTTCAACCCCAGGCAGGGCATCCACGCGATCTCTTTTTGGTTTGACCTCTCTTGATCCCCGTCCTAAGAGCGGAGGCTAGGGAGAGAGGGCTCTAAGCAGGTTATTAAGCTGCTAAAGCGTAGTTTTCGTCGTTTGCGACTATTTTTTTGCGGTTTTTTTACGAGGCCTACCGCACCTCGGCATGCACCTTGGGTTTCGCGAATCCCGTCGAATCCAGAATCAGCCCCAGAAGTGTTTGCGAAGTATAGCAGAATTGTGACACGACATGCCAGTCCATATCACGTCCGCCGGTTGCGCACCACACCCCATGCGCGAAAACGCTCAAAAATCACTCACCACTATCCTGCTGAAAATCCTGACGTTGCGCAGCTATCACCTGTGCACTTTATATTATTTGCAATTATTCATGTTCGATAATATTCGTTTTGATTAATTAAACTCGTGCGCAATTAATAAATGAAAATACAGGATATATTTTTACGTTTCTTTATATTCCGTAGTCTCATAGTCACGGGTTATTAAATTTAACGCCTGTAATGCAATTATGTAGCAATACTTAACCAACGCGGAATAACTGCGGGATATATCATCTTTCATTGATAGTTTTTTGTTATTTTTGGTTTTATATTGCCTATTCCCGGATCGTTGTTTATACCTTTACATAGGAGCGCCCGCCTTATTCTGCGCCAGCGCACGTAATAAAATATCAATACTTTCATGGTGTTGTGTAACTCCATAACCGCACGGCATATACCTCCTGCGCGCCACGCTTTTGCGTGACGTTAATGCCCTGCGTCTGCGCCATATACGGAGCGGTGAGGTAAAAATATGAATAATGTTTTAGCATGAGGATAAAATGATTGCCGTGCAAAATAACCTTTCCGATTCCGTGGATATCCTTAATAAGCAAACGGGTGATGTCGTTTCGCAATATCCTCAGAGCGCAGACCGCGTTGTTAACCTTGCCGACACCAGTATTGTCAGGGTAAATGCTTCTCCCGACGTGGTTAATTTTTATGAGCGTCAGGGCGGGGACTTAATTGTCCATATGAAAGACGGGACCACGGTCCGCTATCAAAATTTCTTCCGTCTTGACCTTGACGGCCAACACAGCGAACTCATTTTTGAAGACAGCCTGGGCACGCACCACGCTGTCTTTCCTTTTGCCAGCGAGGCCGCGCCGGCCACCGCTGAAGTTATCGTTCCCACCTTCACCGATACCTCTCTCGGGGCGCTGATTGGTGCGGAAGGCCTGGGCGCCAGCGGTATCTCCGGGCTGGGTGTGCTGGGCGCTATTGCCGCCGCAGCGGGCGTGGCCGGGATCGCTATCGCCGCCAGCAACAGCGGCGGTGGCGGTGGGGATGATAACAACAACGGCGGCGGCGATGGTGGGAACGGTAATCCGAATCCCAATCCAAACCCGAATCCCAACCCGCCGGATTCCACACTGACCGTCGATCCGCTTACCGCCGATAACACCGTTAACGTAGCGGAAAGCCAGCAGCCACTGACGCTGAGCGGCACCACCAATGCTGCCAACGCCGGGAGGCCCGTGTCGTTCGTGCTCGGCGGGCGCACCTGGACCACCACCGTTGGCGAGAACGGCGAGTGGAGCGTCACTATGCCGGTGGAGCTGCTGCAGTCGCTGCCGCAGGGGCTGAACTCCATCAAAATCATCATGGTGGACAGCGAAGGGCGCACCATCTCCAAAGATTACTCGTTCAACGTCGATACCGTGCCGCCGGCGCTGGAGATGGGCGAGTTCGTGCCGGGTAACGTACTGGACTCAAGCCATCTGAATGCAGACCGCTTCGTGCGTGGCTCCTCCGACTCGGCGGACGCCGGAAGCCGCGTCGTCATCACCCTGAACGGCAAAACCTACACCACGGTGGTGGGCGAAGATGGCAACTGGCTGTCGCGTATCCCGGTCAGCGATCTGAAAGCGCTGGCCGACGGCCAGGAATACACCATCACCTATACCGTGACCGACAAGGCCGGGAACGTCACGAAAGGTGAAATCGACTTCACGGTTAACCTCAACCAGGGTGCCATTACCGTTAATCCGCTGACCGGCGACAACACGCTGGACGGTGCTGAACTGCAGCTCGACCAGATCCTTACCGGCCAGACGCAAAATATTGCCGCCGGACAAACCGTGACCATTACCCTCGGCGGCAAAACCTATTTCGCTATCGTGCAGGGCGACGGCAACTGGAAAGCCACTATACCGTCGGGCGATCTGCTGGCGCTGCAGGACGGTAGCCAGACGCTGGTGGTCAGCGTGCCGGGCAACAACGGCAGCGTGATCACCAAAGAGACGCCGATTACGGTGGATCAGAGTGAAACCAGCATTGCCATCGCCATCATCTCTACCGATGACTATCTCAACGCCGCAGAAATCACCCAGCCGCTGGAGATCCGCGGCGTTTCCACCGTTTACGGACCGGGCGTCACCATCGTGGTGCAGCTCAACGGTAAAAGTTATACCGCGGTGGTGGACGGTTCAGGTAACTGGAGTGCGGTGATCCCGACGGCGGATCTGGCCCTGCTGAAAGACGGCCCGCGTGAAGTGACCGCTACGGTAACCCTCGGTAATCAGAGCGCGTCCGATGAACATATTCTGAACGTGGCGACTAACCAGCTGCCGAAGCCGGAGATCGATACCCCGTTCGTGGATGGCATTCTCAATGGCCTCGAAGTCGGGCAGGCGCAGACCCTGACCGGTAATACTGGCGTCAGCGGCGTCGGTCAGAAAGTGTCGGTCGTGCTGGGTGGGAAAACCTATACCGGCACCGTCAACAGCGACGGTAGCTGGTCGGTAACGGTGCCAGCCGCCGATCTGCAGCAGCTGCCGCAGGGAACTGCGCCGATCGTGGTAAACGTGTCGGATGCGGCGGGCAACAACGCCTCGCTGCCCGTCAACGCCACGGTAGACACGCTGCCGCCGGAGCTGGCCGTGCTGCCGATTAGCGGCGACGGCAAGCTGAGCAGCGCCGATCTCAATACCCCGCAGGTGCTGAGCGGCGTTTCCGCCGTGAGCGAGGCCGGGCAAACCGTCACCGTCACGCTGAACGGCAAAACCTATACCACCCAGGTGGGTGGCGACGGCAACTGGCAGATCGCTATTCCGTCAGCGGATCTGAAACAGCTTCCGCCGGATGACAGCATCGCCACCGTGCGCCTGACCGATGCGGCGGGTAACGTGCGTGAAGTGCAGCAGACCATCAACGTGAAAACGGCGCAGCCGACCATCGACGTCGCCACCTTCACCGCCGACAACACCCTGGATGCAGCGGAGCTGAAAACCGATCAGGTGCTGAAAGGCACCACGACTAACGTTGAAGCGGGCAGCGTAGTCACCGTTACCGTTAACGGCTCCACCTTCAAAGGCGTGGTGGGCAGCGACGGAACCTGGTCTGTGACCCTCCCGGCAGGCGTGCTCCAGCAGCTCGCTAACGGTGAGGCGACGATCGGCCTGAGCGTCACCGACGGCTATGGCCAGACCGGAACCGGTTCCCATACCGTGGTGGTGAATAACGATACCGCCGGGGTCGCGATCAGCATTATCAGCAGTGACGATTACCTGAGCCGTGCCGAGGCGGATTCCCCGCTCACCATCAACGGCACCAGCGCCGGGCTGACGACAGGCACCGTGGTTACGGTGGTGATCAACGGCGTAACCTACACCTCGCCGGTGGATGCGGACGGAAACTGGGCGGTTACGCTCACGCCTGCGCAACTGCAGGCGCTGCCGGACGGCCCGGTCGAGATTGTTGCCAGCGCGCCAGCCAACGGCGGCACCATCACCGATGAGCACGTGCTCAACGTCGCCATCGACACCGTGCCGGAGCTGACGGTCGATCCGCTGTTTGGCGACAACACGCTGAACGGCACTGAAATTCTTGAAAATCAGGTACTGACCGGGAAAACCGGTATCACCGGGCCGGGCCAGACCGTGACGGTGACCCTCGGCGGCAACGATTACGTTGGCACCGTGGATAACAACGGTAACTGGAGCGTAACGCTTCCCTCCGGTGCGCTGGACGGCTATACCAATACTGATTCGCCGGTACCGGTGGCCATCGAAGTGGGCGACGCGGCGGGCAACACCGATTCCAGCGTGGTCGACGTGATTGTTGACGTTACCCCGCCAGTGGTCACGGTGAACCCGTTTGCCGGTAACGATTTCCTCAATCTTACCGAATCCAACAGCGCCCAGGCCATCTCTGGTATCGCCGACGGGGCAGAAGTGGGTAGCCCGGTAACGGTGGTGCTGAACGGCGTTACCTATACCGGTACGGTAACCGGGGCTGACGGGGCCTGGTCCATCTCCATTCCGTCCGCGGCGCTGAAAAACCTGCCAAACGGTGAGAACACCTTCAGCGTCACGGTAGAAGACGCGGCGGGCAACAGTGTGACTACGCCGCATACCGTCAACGTCAGCATCGATCCGCAGAAACAGCCGCTGCTGACCGTCGATCCGGTGGCGGGCAATAACGTTATCGATGCCGCAGAACGTGAAGGGGCAGTGAATATTACCGGTACCGCGCTGAACGTCGGGGCCGGGCAGACCGTGACCGTCACCCTTGGCGAGCAGAGCTGGACCGGGCTGGTGGGCGCGGACGGCAGATGGTCGGTGAGCATTCCGCAGACCGCCATCGGCGGCCTGACCACCGGGGCCTACACCCTGACGGTGCAGGTCAGCGATGCGGCGGGTAACAGCACCACCGCAGAGCGTCCGTTTAGCGTAGATACCACCGTCAGCGCCATCTCGGTTGCGCCGCTGACCGGGGATGACTTCGTCGGCCTTGACGACCTGACCAACGGCCTGACCGTCAACGGCGGCAGCACCGGGCTGGCGGACGGCACCGTGGTGACCGTCACCCTCAACGGCAAGCAGTACGAAGGCCAGGTGACCAACGGCAGCTGGAGCGTCACCATTCCTGAAGCGGATGCCAACGCCATTGCTGACGGCACCGCAACGCTCACCGTCTCGGCACGCGATACTAACGGTGCCAGCGTCAGCAAATCCCATGATTTCACCATCATCACCGATGCCGTGCCAGCGGTGAGCCTCAACACGCCGTTTACCGATGGCGTGGTGAACAGCAGCGAAGCGCTGGCTGGCGGCACCCTCAGCGGCAGCACCGGCGTGAACGGCGCAAGCCAGACGGTGACGGTGCAGATTGGCAGCGAAACCCTGACGGCGACGGTAGATGCTAACGGCAACTGGTCGGTGAACGTGCCGTCCAGCGTGCTGGTCGGCCTCGCTGACGGCAGCACCGTCCCGGTAGTGGTTACCGCCACGGACCGCGTCGGCAATGAGAACGTGCTGAACAGCAGCATTGAGATCGATAAAACGCCGCCGGCCATCACCATCGGCACCCTTGGCGGCACCGACAACATCGTCAACGCCGCCGAAGCCGCAGGTTCGCTGGCGCTGACCGGCACCGCCACCCCGTACGATCCGGATAACCCGCAGTACGTGGTGGTGCAGGTGAACGGCCAGACCTATAACGCGCTGGTACAGCCGAACGGCACCTGGAGCGTTACGCTCCCGGCCGGGGCGCTGAACGGTATGCCGGACGGCCCGGCAAGCGTGACCGCCACCGCCACCGATGCGGCGGGTAACACCTCCAGTGCAAAAGGCAGCTTTACGCTGGACGCTTCACCGGCCAATGCTCCGGTAGTCACGCTTAATCCTGTGTCTGACAATAACTTTGTCGGGGCGGATGAGATTATCGATCCGCTGATCATCAGCGGCACGGTACAGAATGTGGAAGTTGGCCGTCCGGTGACGGTGGTGCTGAACGGCATCACATACAACACCACCGTACAAGCGGGCGGCGTCTGGAGCGTTACCGTACCGGTAGAAGCGCTGGAAGCGGTGCCGGACGGGGTGCGCGAAGTGGTGGTGACGGTGACCGATGCGGCGGGCAATACCGACGACGCCACCCAGAACGTCACCTTCATTACGCAACCGGCCAGCCTGCCGACCCTGACCATCAACAACGTGGCGGTGGATAACATCATCAACGCCCAGGAGAAGGGCGAGCCGCTGACGATTACCGGCGTCTCCACTAACCTGGCGGCGGGTACCCGCGTCAGCGTCTTCCTGAACGACAAGATTTATCAGGCGACCATCGGTACCGACGGCACCTGGAGCGTGACCGTTCCGCTGGCCGACGTCACCGCCCTGAACCTGACCAACTACAACGTGGTGGCGAATGCCAGCGATGCGGCCGGTAACCAGGCGGGCGACGTTCAGCCGATCGTCATTGACCTCACCGGGCCGGTGGTTGACGTCGATACCAGCACCGGCTTCCTGCAGGATGGCAATATCAGCATTGCTGAGCTGGCAAGCGAGCAGGTGCTGAGCGGCACCACCGCGCCTGGCTCCACCGTGGTACTGGTGATCAACGGCAAAGAGATCCCGGCGCTGGTGAACGAGCAAGGGGAATGGAGCGTAACCATTCCGGCAGCCGAACTGCAGGCGCTGCCGCAGGGCGAATCCGACCTTACCGTGCGGGTGACCGATCCGCAGGGCAACACCACCAATGAACCGGTGCCGGTGAACGTCAGCGGCCCGACGCTGCCGACCATCACCTTTACCGAGTCTTATACCGCCGGCGGTATCAATGCCACCGAGTTCGCCAACGGCGGCACGATCACCGGTACCGCCAGCGGTCTGCCGGAGAACACCGTCATTACGCTGTATATAGGCGATACCGCGATTGGAACGGCGATCGTGGGCGCGGGCGGAGCATGGACGGCGACCATTGCGCCGGGGGCGCTGGACGGCCTGACCAGCGGGCAGTATGACGTGGTTGCTCAGGCGACAGACGCCTTTGGTAACCCGGCACGCGGCACGCTGGCGACCGAAATCGTGCTGGAGGAGCCTGCGGCGACCCTGCCGGGTACGCTGTTTGATGACGGGTATATTAACGAGGCCGATGCGGCTGCCGGGCAGACCCTCACCGGTAACACCGGCGTTACGGGTAGCGGCCAGACCGTGGTGGTGAATATTCCGGGCCAGGAACCTATCACCGGTACCGTAGATGCTGACGGTAACTGGACGGTGCTGGTGCCGCCGGAAGTGCTGCAGGATCTGCCGCAGGGCGAAAATACCGCTACCGTCACCGTGACCGACAGAGCCGGGAATGAAAACACCGACGACGGCACCTTCATCGTGCGCACCGAGCCGCTGGCTCCGGCGACCCTGACGCCGCCGTTTGGTAACGGCTATCTCAATGATACCGAGGCTGGGACTAACCAGACCATCGGCGGTGCCACCGGACTGGACGCCGATGAGATCGATACGGTACAGGTCAGCATTAACAACGGTCCGCTGCAGGATGCGGTGATTAATCCAGACGGTAGCTGGAGCCTGGTGGTGCCTTCCGCCGATCTGCAGGCGCTGCCGGACGGCACCATTCCGGTACGCGTTGTGGTCACCGATGTGGCGGGGAACACCTCGACCGGCGGTGGGAACTTCGAGGCTATCGTTAACGATCTGCCTGAGCCGACGGTGGAACCGCTGTTTGGCGATGGCGTGCTGAACAATAGCGAAGCCGATACCCCGCAGGTGATCCGCGGCTCCACCGGGGTGACCGGCGAAGGCCAGACCGTCACCGTGACGCTGGGCGGTGAAGACTATCCTGCCACCGTGAACCCGGCGACCGGGGAGTGGAGCCTTACCCTGCCGCCTGCGGCATTCACTGGTTTGCCTGTGGGCACCCCCCAGACCGTTACCATTGTCGCGACCGATGCGGCGGGGAACACCACCCCGATTACGCCGGCACCGACATTCACGCCGCAAACCGACCTGCCGACGCCGACCGCGCCCGATCTGTTTGGCGGCGATAACGTGTTGAACCTTGCCGAAGCCGCCGGGCCGTTAACCATCACCGGTTCCACCGGGGTGACCGGCCCGGATCAGGCGGTGACCATTACCATTGACGTCGACGGCGTCACCTATCCGGCCACCGTCACGCCGGACGGCACCTGGAGCGTCGATCTCCCGGCGGGATCGCTGCAGAACCTCGATCCTTCCGTTCCGCATGAGATTATCGTCCGGGCGGAAGATCAGTACGGTAACATCGTGGAAACACCGTTCCCGTTTGAAGTGGCCTTCACGCCACCGACGGTGGCCGTTACCACGCCGGTGTTTGGTGATGGTACGGTCAATGCTTCCGAGGCTGTAGCAGGCACCACGCTGAGCGGCACCTTTGTCTCTGACCGGCCGGAAGGCGCTACCGTCACCGTGACTATCGGTGGCAAAGAATTTGCTGCGGTTGTCGATGAGGCAAATGGCACCTGGAGCCTGGCCCTGAGCGAAGACGACTGGGATGGCGTGGGGCGCGGCGCACAGAGCATTGTGGTCACCATCGAAGACGGAGCAGACAACACCGGCAGCACCACTCAGCCTGTGAATGTCGCGGTGGATACCCCGACGCTGACGGTCACCGCGCCGCTGTTTACCGACGGCACGCTGGACTTCCTGGAAAGCCAGCAGCCGCAGGTGATTAGCGGCACCAGCACCAATCTCGCACCGGGTCAGGCGATCAGCCTTATCATTGGCGGGACCACCATTACCAATGCTGCAATCGTGCAGGCGGACGGCAGCTGGTCCTACACCGTAACGCCACAATTCATGGACGGGCTGACCAACGGCCCGCTTACGGTGCAGGCAACGGTTACCGACGCCGCGGGTAACACGGGCGAATCGGCCGAGATCCCGGTCACGGTGGATATTACGCCGCCGCCTGTCAGCGCTACCGTCTTCAGCGTGGCGGGCGATAACGTGATTAACGCCAGCGAGGCCAGTTCGGGCAACGTCACCATCACAGGTACGTCGACCGGGTATACCGCAGGCCAGGTGATCACCATCTCCATTAACGGCACCGACCTCACCGGTACCGCAACCATTGGTGAGAACGGCACCTGGTCGCTGACGGTGCCGGCGTCAGAATTCCCGACCGACGGCGTGTATGAAGTGATCGCCACCGGCGAGGATGGCATCGAAAGCCCGCCGGTCAGCGTTACGGTGGATACCGTGCCGCCAACGGTGACCATCGGCGCAATTTCCGGGGACGACATCATCAACAGCACGGAAGTGGATTCTCCGCTGGTGCTGAGCGGTACTGCCAGCGCGGACGATGCCGGGCGTCTGGTCACCGTCACGCTGAACAATAAAACCTACACCGCCACGGTGACGCCTGCAGGCACCTGGACGGTCACCGTACCGCAGGCTGACGTGAATGCGCTGCCGCAGGGTGAAAACCCGGTGACCGCCAGACTGACGGATGCGGCAGGTAACCCGAGCAATCTCGCGACCCGTCCGGTCAACGTGGACAGCGACGCGCCGCTGCTGGAGGTGGATACCCTGAGCCTGCCGCCGGTACTCAACACCGTGGAAGCGGCAACCGGCCTGCTGGTGCAGGGGCGCGGCGAGCCGGGGGACACCGTCACGGTTCGCATCGGGCCGCTGGAGTGGACCTCCACCGTCGGTCAGGACGGCAACTGGAGCTACACCTTCCCGCAAATCGATCTGAATACCCTGACCGACGGGCCGCAGGTCATCGCCATCACCACTACCGATGCGGCGGGTAACACCTCGTCGAACAGCGTCGGGCTGAACGTGGCGCTGAACCAGGGCCTTGGCGTGCTGGTGGACGATCTGTTCGGCGGCGACGGCATCCTTAACGTCGCCGAATCGCTGGTGACCCAGACCCTGACCGGGCAGGTCAGCGGGGATTCACGCGGGGCGACGGTACGCGTCACCATCGCCGGGACCGATATTGAGATCCCGGTGGGCGTGGTTGGCCCGGACGGACGCTTCAGCATCGACCTGCCGCCGAGCCTGTGGCAAGGGCTGGTAGGTAATACCGCGGAGCTCAACGTGGAGGTTACCGACGCGAACGGCAACACTACCAATGAGATCATTGATGTTGGCCTGGCGCTGACCGATCTGCCAGTGGTCGGCGATATCCTGGTGGGCGTGGATAACGCCATTAGCCTGGTCGAAAGCGGGCTGAACCAGACCGTGACCGGTACCCTCACGAATGCAGAGAACGTCGCCAGCGTCGTGGTCACCCTGGCCGGGCGCACCTTCAACGCCGTGGTTAACGAACTGGGGCAGTGGACGGCGGAGCTGCCGTCCACACTACTCGGCACGCTGCCGGACGGGCAGATTGCCCTCGGGGTGAGGGTGACCGATAACGCGGGCAACGTCACCACCGGCAGCACCAACCTCACCGTTGCCGCCAACGTTCAGCCCTCGATCGTGCTTAACCCGCTGTTTGGCGACAACATTCTGAGCATCCCGGAGCTGCTTAACGGGGTGATCAGCGGCACTGCCAGCGGGCTGAACGGCCGCACGCTGACAATTAAAATCGGCGATACCACCGCCTTTACCACCAACGTGGATAACACCGGTAAATGGTCAATTGCTCTGCCGGAGGCGGTACGCGCCGCGCTGGAAGGGCTGGGCAGCGGTAACGTCGGCGTAACCGTCACCGCGACGGATACTTACGGCAACACCGCTCAGGCGGGCGGCAACGTGTCGCTGGATCTGCTGCGCCCGGTGCTGAATGCGGTCACGGTGTTTGGTGACGGCCTGCTGAGCGCCGCCGATGCGCTGGTCACCCAGACCATCAGCGGTACCGTGGGTAACGCGCCGGTTGGCTCGACGGTGAACGTCACCGTCGGCGGCAAAACCTTTGCCGGACTGGTGGCCGCCAACGGCACCTTTGCTATCAACGTTAACCCGGCGGATCTGCTCGGGCTGGCGGACGGCACCCTCGCCACCAGCGTGACTCTGCGTACGCCGGACGGCAACACCTCCACCACAACCGGCCCGTCGATTAAGGTCGGGTTGACTAACCTGCCGACGGTTGCCATTAACTCGCTGTTTGGCGGCGATGGCTTCCTGAGCCAGGCGGAAGCGGGGGTAGCGCAGACTATCTCCGGGGTCTCCAGCCTGGCGAACGGCACGGTGACGCTGCGCATCGGCAGCGAAACCCTTACCGGCACCATCACCAACGGAACCTGGTCAATCAGCGTACCGTCGGCCACGCTGAAAGGCCTGACTGACGGCGGTGTAAACGTCAGTGTCAGCGTGCGGGATGAGGTCGGTAACGTCGGCACCGGATCGCAGCTGGTGAACGCCATCATCAATGCGGTTCCGACGGTGACGCTCGCGACGCCGTTTGGCGATGGCAACCTGAGCCTCGCGGATCTGCTCAACCCGCAGCTGTTGAGCGGGACCACCAGCAACCTGGCGGCAGGCACGGCGCTCACTATCACCCTTGGCGGCCTGACCTTTAACACCACCGTGGCAGCCGACGGCAGCTGGCGTCTGCCGCTGCCGACCGCCAGCCTGCAAGGGCTGCAGGACGGCACGCTGACCGTCGGCGTGACGGCGAAGGATGTGGCGGGCAACGTCGCCAGCGCCACCCAGAACCTGGCGGTGGCGATCCAGCAGGTGCCGTCGCTGGTGATTAACTCGCTGTTCGGGGATGGCGGCCTGAACGCCGCGGATATTCTCAACGCCCAGGTGATCACCGGGACCAGTACCAATGCGGTGGGATCGCGGGTGAACATCAGCCTCGGCGGCAAAACCTACCAGACCACGGTAGGCGCGGACGGCGGCTGGTCGGTGTCAGTACCGAAAACCGATCTCGGAGCGCTGCTCGACGGCACCCTGACGGTGAACGCCAGCCTGACCAACCCGGCGGGGAATGCGGCCAGCACCAGCGGTCTGGTGAACGTGATCACCCACAGCCTGCCCACCATCTCGCTCGGTTCGCTGTTCGGTAACGATGGCTTCCTTAACGTGAGCGAGGCCGCGGGCACCCAGACGCTGTCCGGGCGCATCTCCGGCGGTATCACCGACGGCGCGAAAGTGGTGGTGACCCTCGGCGGCACCGCCTACAACGCCACGGTGAACCCGGACGGCACCTGGTCGCTGCCGGTTGCCAGCAATATTCTGCAGGGGCTGACCAACGGCGCGCTGAAAGTTGGCGTGGCGGTTACGGATAAGGTGGGGAACACCAACAGCACCAGTGCCGACGTTACGGTGAAACTCACCACGCCGGAGCTGACCTTCAACCCGCTGGCAAGCCTCAACCTGCTGACGTTGCTGAGTAAAGGCCTGACCCTGAGCGGCGGTTCACGCAACCTGGCGCCAAACTCGATTGTCCACCTCTCGCTGCTGAACGGTACCGTGAGCACGACCGCGAAGACCGACGCCAACGGTAACTGGAGCGCCAACATCGGGCTGGGGCTGAATATTCTGGAGCTGCTGTCGCTCTCCAGCGTGCTCAATATCTACGCTACCGATGTGGCCGGGAATACCGGTTACCTCAACGTCGGGCTGGGCGGGCAGATCATCTCCACCACGCCGCCGGCGGGCCTGATGGCAACCACCGCCTCGGCGGATGAGATCGCCTTTGCGTTGCAGGCCGATGAGCAGCACACCGTAACCACAGTCACCAGCGAAGAGCGCGCCGACCATACCCTTGCGGCGACCGCAACGGTTGCCGCGGTCGCAGAAAGCGATGCCGCCGCCGCGCAAACCGCAGATGATGCCTACACTATTGGAGGGGTAAGCATCACCCTGGCCGATGGGCAGCAGCAAAGCGGTGATAGCGTCGAGGGCAGTACCGGCAGCGACACCATCCACCTTACCGGCCTGGATTTCTCGCAGATCGACGGCGGCGCAGGGGTCGATACCCTGGTGCTGGATGGCGTCAACCTGACGCTGGACCTCATCGGGCTCGGCAGCAAAATTCAGCATATTGAGATTGTTGACCTCGGGAAATCCGGGACCAACAGCATCACGCTGGATGCTAACGGCGCACTGTCCATCACCGACCGGCCTGAAGATGACCTGATCATCAAAGGCAGCGACGGCGATCGGGTAAATCTGGTGCATGGCAACGGGGATATCTGGGCGGTAAGCGGCCAGCGCGAAGTGGACGGCGTGCAGTTCGACGTCTGGCACAACAGCGGGCAGGGCAACACGCTGGGTGATGTGCTTATCCAGCACGGCCTGCACGTCAATATGGTGTAACGCATGA
The DNA here is from genome assembly GCF_000696575.1 of Siccibacter colletis. Lineage (GTDB taxonomy): Bacteria > Pseudomonadota > Gammaproteobacteria > Enterobacterales > Enterobacteriaceae > Siccibacter > Siccibacter colletis. The sequence goes on from NZ_JMSQ01000011.1 coordinate 194,967, forward strand.
CGGCCTCAGGGATGAGGCCTTGCTGCTGATGCTATTGATAATATTAACAATATCACCACGTCGCCCGGTTGCGGGCAGGGGTAAGGTGGAACAATGAGAAAAGTAAAACCCGGTCGGGTTGCGTTAGTGGTACTGGCGCTGCTCGGGATGACGGGTGGGCTCAGCCCGTATGCGTCTGGCGAGGAGAATTTCAACTGGCAGGCGCCCCCCGGTGAGCAGCTCCAGGCCAGACTCACCATAAAAGAGGCGATCCTGCGTGCTTTCGCCCGCAATCCTAAAATCGCGCAGGCCTCGGCGCAAATCCAGGTCGGGCATGCCAATCTTGATGAAGCCCAGAGCGCCTGGTTCCCGCAAATCTCCCTCCAGGGTAACGCCGGCCGCAACCACCGCACCGACTCCGCCGGATCGCTCAACAGCAACGCCGCAGGCGGTATCAATCTCAAACAGCTTATCTACGACTTCGGTAAAACCGGCGGCAGCATTGACGAGCAGGAAAATCTCTCCGATGCCTACCGCTACCAGCTCTACAGCACCCTGAACGAGGTCGGCATGGAAACCCTGCAGGCCTATTTGCAGGTGAAGCGCTATCAGGCGCTGACCGAGGCGGCAAAGCGCAACATCGACTCGCTGAAAGCGGTGCAGGAGATGGCCAACCTGCGCGCTGACGCCGGGCTGAGTTCCCAGTCTGACGTGCTGCAGGCGCAAACCCGCATTGCCGGCATGAACGCCAGCTATGAGCAGTACCGCGCCCAGATGCGCTCCGCCCAGGCGGCGCTCAGCGTGCTCACCGGCGTGATGGCCCAGTCGCTGCCCGATCTGCCGGAAGATCTGCTGCGTCAGGAGATCTCCCTGAAAACCCTGCCCTATGAGCGCAACAGTGCGGTTCGCAGCGCCCAGGCGAAGCAGCTGGCGGCGGAGGACCGCATTCGTCAGGCCCAGGCCCAGCATCTGCCAACGCTCTCGGTGCAGGCGGGGCGCACCCGCTACCAGAACGACGGCGGCAACTACTGGGATGACCAGGTGCAGCTGGTGGTGGATGCCCCGCTGTATCAGGGCGGGGCGGTTAACGCCCGGGTCGATGCGGCGGAAGGGGATCGCGCCAGCGCCCGTGCCGACGTGGAAGCCAGTAAGCTGGATATCAACCAGCGGGCCGCCACCGCCTGGGCCGATCTCACCGGTGCGCAGGCCCGTCAGCGGGCCGGCGAGCTGCAGTTTAACAGCGCCGAAAGCGCACGCGGCGTCTACCGGGATGAGTATCGCCTCAGCAAACGCAGCCTGAACGATCTGCTGAGTATCGAACAGGATGTGTTCCAGGCCGACAGCTCGGCGATCACCGCCCGCTATGACGCCTGGGATGCCGCGGTGCGCTACGCCGCCGCCGCCGATAACCTGCTCGACATGTTGGGTATTGAACGTACCCGCGTTACGGGTGATGACCTGCCCGCGCTGTAAGCGTGACACCGGGAAAAGGAGTACGTGATGTCAGAACGTCCGGATACTGAAAGCTGGATAAGCGCGATGGTCCGCGCGGCGGGGCGCTTCGGCCTGCCCGCCGACGCCCCTGCAGTTCGCCAGCAAATGCGCTGGTTTGAAAATTTACCGCTCTCCCAGCGCCTGGAGCGCATGAGCGGCCTGATGGGTTTACAGATGCGCATCGTGCAGAAAGAGCGCGTGCGCTGGAGCGCCCAGTCCCTGCCAGTGATCGTGGAGCTGGAGAGCGGCGGGCTGATGCTGCTTGAAGCGCTCGACGCCGACGGGCTGGCCAGTTACTGGCTCAGCGAAGGCGGCGATCTGGTGCGTGAAGAGGCGCTGGAAACTTTGCTGGAGCGTGCTAAAGGCGATGTGGTGATGCTCGGCATCGCCGCGCGCGGACGCGATGCGCGCATTGATGACTTCACTAAACCCTGGGAGCCGCACTGGTTCTGGCGGCACTTTCGTCATACCGGCCGCAAGCTGTTTGAGATCTCACTGGCGTCGATCATCGGCAACGTGCTGGCGCTTGGCGGCATTCTGTTCTCGATGCAGGTCTACGATCGGGTGATCCCCGCCCAGTCGTTTCCCACGTTATGGGTGCTGTTCTTTGGCGTGATCCTCGCTGCGTTGCTGGAATTCTTCATCCGCCTGGCGCGTACCCACGTTTCGGACATCATGGGGAAACACATCGATCTCAACGTCTCCTCGCTGTTCTTTGCCCGGGCAATGGCGATCAAAAACGATGCCCGCCCTAAATCCACCGGATCTTTTATGGCGCAGCTGCGTGAGATCGATCAGGTGCGCGAGCTGTTGACTTCCACCACCGTCGGTGCGGCGATGGACATTCCCTTTGTGCTGCTGTTCCTCGGCATCATGGCGCTGGTAGGCGGCCAACTGGTGGCGATCCCGCTGATCGCCATTCCGCTGATCGTCATTCCCGGCATTCTGGTGCAGTGGCCGATGGCAAAGCTGGCGAAAGAGGGGATGCGCGAGAGCGCGATCCGCAACGCGGTACTGGTGGAGTCGATTGAAGGTATCGAAGACATCAAATCCCTGCAGGCGGAGCCGTACTTTCAGCGCCAGTGGGAGCACACCCACAGCGTCGGGGCCAGTATCGGCATGAAGCAGCGCGTCTGGGGTGCACGCCTGAGCGGCTGGGCTTCCACCGTACAGCAGATGACTTACGCCAGCATGCTGGTGTTCGGCTGCTATCTGGTGATGGACGGGCAGATCACCACCGGGACGCTGGTGGCCTGTAGCCTGCTCTCGTCGCGCACCATTGCGCCGCTGATGCAGCTCACGATGGTCTTTTCGCGCTGGCAGCATGCCAAAACCGCGATGAGCGGCCTCAACGAGCTGCTGAAGAAGCCGCTGGATAACGACAACCAGAAGAAAATGGCGCACTGCCCGGTGCTGGCGGGGCACTTCCAGTTCCAGCAGGTGCAGTACAGCTATGACGAAGAGAAGGGCGATCAGGCGATTCAGATCCCGTCGCTGGAGATCAAGCCCGGTGAACGCGTGGCGATCCTCGGTAAGGTCGGGGCCGGTAAATCGACGCTGCTGCGTCTGCTGGCCGGGCAGTCCATCGCCACCAAAGGGAAGGTGATTATCGACGGCGTCGATCTGGCGCATATCGATCCGCGCGACGTGCGCCGCCAGGTGGGCTTTCTTTCCCAGGATTCACGCCTGTTCTTCGGCACCCTGCGCCAGAACCTGATGCTCGGCCACCCGAACGCCACCGAAGCCGAACTGCTGCAGGCGCTGCGCATCAGCGGCGCGCTCAGCATGGTGCAGCAGGATGCAGCGAGCCTCGACCGCCTGATCAACGAAGGCGGGCGCGGACTGTCCGGCGGTCAGCGCCAGATGGTGCTGCTCAGCCGCCTGATCGTACGCAATCCGCAGATCGTGCTGCTGGATGAACCTACCGCCTCAATGGATGAGCAGCTCGAAGCGCAGGTGATCCGCCAGCTCCAGCAGTGGCTCACCGGGCGCACGCTGGTGCTGGTGACGCACCGCCCGGCGCTGCTCAACCTGGTGGATCGCATCATCGTGATGGAGAACGGGAAAGTGATCGCCGATGGCCCGCGCGATCAGCTGCTTAAGCAGGCCCAACGTAACAGCAACGTGGCCTCGGTGGCCTGAAGGAGCGCGCGATGAGTCAACTGACAATGCAGGAAGATCTGGCGCGCCAGGGGCGGTTTTACTCGTCGGTGATCTGGCTGACGCTGGCCGGGCTGGTGGTGTTTTTCGTCTGGGCGTGGTTCGCGACCCTCGACGAAGTGACGGTCGGTACCGGGAAAATCACCCCCTCCACCCATGCGCAGGTTATCGAGAGCCTCGACGGCGGCATCGTCAATGCGCTGCTGGTGAACGAAGGGGATATTGTCGAGCGCGGGCAGCTGCTGGCCCGGCTGGATCCGACGCGCTTTGCGTCTAACTTTGGTGAAGCGGCGGCCCGGGTGCGGGCGCTGCGTGCTTCCAGCGAGCGTTTGCGCTCCGAGCTGACCGGCGAGCCATTGCGCTTCAGCCCGGAGTCGATGCGCGAGCCGGATCTGGTGGCGCGCGAGCGTCAGCTGTATGAGTCGCGCCGTCGTACCCTGAATGAAACCGTGGCTAACCTGCAAAAAACCTGGCAGCTGGTGATGTCGGAGCTGCGCATGACCCAGCCGCTGGTGGCGAAAGGCGCGGCCAGCGAGGTGGAGGTGATACGCCTGCAGCGCCAGGCGGCGGAGCTGAAAGGGAAGATTGACGAGGCGCGCAACCAGTTTGCGGTCCGCGCTCGCGAGGAGCAGGTGAAAAACAACGCCGATCTTGATGCCCAGCTGCAGGTGATGGCGGGGAAAGAGGATCAGGTGACCCGTGCGTCGCTCTATTCGCCGGTGCGCGGCATCGTTAAGGACGTGCAGGTGACGACGGTAGGCGGCGTGGTACAGCCCGGCGGCAAGCTGATGGAGATTGTGCCGCTGGAGGATCAGCTGCTGGTGGAAACGCGCATCAACCCGCGCGACATCGCCTATATCCGTCCGGGGTTGCCGGCGACGGTAAAGGTCACGGCCTATGACTCGTCCATCTACGGCAATCTCGACGGCACGGTAGAGGTGGTGTCGCCGGATACCCTGCAGGATGAGGTTAAGCGCGATCAGTTCTATTACCGGGTTTACGTGCGCACCCAAAAAGCGGAGCTACAGAACCGCGCCGGGAAAGTGTTCCCAATCCTGCCGGGGATGGTAGCGAACGTGGAGATCAAAACCGGGCAGAAAACGGTGCTCGATTATCTGATTAAGCCGCTGAATAAGGTGAAAGAAGCGCTGCGCGAGCGTTAACGCGGGGTAGGGTAGTGGTGGGTGCGCTGGCGCTTACCCACCCTGGGGGCGGTGCGACGCTGCGATAGGGCTGTGGTGGGTGCGCTGGCGCTTACCCACCCTACAGGCTCTTCGCGCAGTGTGGAGCAGCGGTGGGGTTCACCCACCCTGCGCAGAAGCGAAAGCCGGGTATCAGCGCCCGGCGTTTTTCATGATGCGGGCTTTGTCGAGCTGCCACTCGCGCTCTTTCAGGTCGGAACGCTTGTCGTGCTGTTTCTTACCTTTCGCCACGCCGATTTTTACTTTGCACCAGGCGTTCTTCCAGTACAGCGACAGCGCTACCACGGTATAACCGTCACGCTTCACCAGCCCGTAGAGGTTGTCCAGCTCGCGCTGATTGAGCAGCAGTTTACGGGTGCGGGTCGGATCGCAGACCACGTGGGTGGAAGCCACGTTAAGCGGAATGAAATGGGAGCCGAACAGGTACGCTTCGCCTTCAATGAGCGTGACATAGCTGTCGCTGATGTTCGCTTTACCGGCGCGCAGGGATTTAACTTCCCAGCCCTGCAGAGCCAGACCCGCTTCAAATTCTTCTTCGATGAAATATTCGTGGCGGGCGCGCTTGTTAAGCGCGATGGTGGCTGAGCCTGGTTTGTTTGATTTTTTCTTCGTCATAATGGCGCTCAGTATACGTAATCCAGTAGTTCAAAGACACCCCATCCGGTGGGACGGAAACGGATATCTTAGCATGAGTTCCGGCGTAGCGTTTTTCTTTAGTCGATGATAAATGTTATTATTTATGGGTCCTATGAATCGCAGGAAATGCTATGCCGCAGATTAGTCGTACTGCCCTGGTGCCATACAGCGCCGAGCAGATGTATCAGTTAGTGAACGACGTGAAATCCTACCCGGAGTTTATCCCCGGCTGCGTAGGAAGCCGCGTGCTGGAATCAAGCCCCAACCAGATGACCGCTGCGGTGGAAGTCTCGAAGGCCGGGATCAGCAAAACGTTCACAACCCGGAATACGCTAACCAGCAATCAAAGCATTCTGATGCACCTGGTTGATGGCCCCTTTAAAAAGCTGATGGGTGGCTGGAAATTTACCCCGCTTAGCCCTGACGCGTGTCGCATCGAATTCTCGCTCGACTTTGAGTTCACCAACAAACTCATCGAACTGGCGTTTGGCCGCATCTTTAAAGAGCTGGCGTCTAACATGGTGAGTGCGTTCACCAACCGTGCCAAAGAGGTCTACAGTGCCGGGTGAGATCGCCGTTGAGGTCGTTTACGCGCTGCCTGAAAAGCAGTACCTGCGTAAAGTGACGCTGAGCGAAGGTGCGACGCTTGAAGATGCCATCGTGGCGTCGGGCCTGCTGGAGCTGCGTCCTGATATCGATCTTAAAAAGAATAAGGTCGGCATCTACAGCCGCGCGGCAAAGCTGCGTGATACGGTGCAGGATGGCGATCGGGTGGAGATTTATCGCCCGCTGATTGCCGATCCAAAAGAGCTGCGTCGCCAGCGTGCGGAGCGCTCGGCGAAGAAGTAACGCCGTCTCGCCGCTGTTCTGTCAGCCGATAAAAAAAGGTGCCTCAGGCACCTTTTTTGTTTTGAACATCGATGTTTTGTCACGTCTTTGTTTTATAACATCGCTCGCGCTTACTGCTTCGTCAGCTGCGGCTTGTTGTCGATGTTGGTCAGCACGCCATTGCTGTTAAAGGTGAGCGTCAGCGTCTGCTGGGTCACGCCTTCATGGCCAGGCTGCTGGCGGAAAACGTAGAACCAGGTGTTGGTTCCGAACGGATCGGACATCATCGGCGTACCCAGGGCGTAAGCCACCTGCTGCTGGGTCATCCCCACGCGCACTTTAGACACGTCGGTAGGTGCCAGGTAGTTGCCCTGGTTAATGTCGGGGCGGTAAACCACTCGCTCCAGAGTGGAACAGCCGGCGGTTAACATCAGAAGAACCGCTGCGACAGCAGTCAGCGTTTTACAGCGCATAGTGATTTGATTCCTTTTGGGGCCCGAACAGAACGCGGCGCATTCGTAATCGTGATATACCGATGATAATAAACCTTCAGGCAGTTTGAAACCTTAAGCCGCTTCACTATGACCCTGATAGTCGAAAAAAGTTGAGCAAATTTCTGCCCATATGACAATTTAACGACGTAACTGCTCTCTTTTTGTACGGGGAACGGGTGGGGCGCCCCACCCGTGTCATCGGGACTTAACCGTTATGCTGCCAGCAGCTCTTTAGCGTTGGCGAGGGTATTGCGGGTGACTTCGCTGCCGCCCAGCAGGCGAGCCAGCTCCTGCAGACGCGCACGTTTATCCAGCGGCTGCATGTGGGTTTCGGTCATCGCGCCATCGGTTTCTTTACTGACGAAGAAATGCTGATGGCCACAGCCCGCCACCTGCGGCAGGTGGGTAACGCACATCACCTGCGTTGATTCCCCTAGCTGACGCAGCAGCTTACCTACCACCGCCGCCGTCGGGCCGCTGATCCCCACGTCCACTTCATCGAAGATCAGCGCCGGGGTTTCCATCTTACGTGCCGTAATCACCTGAATCGCAAGCGCGATACGCGACAGTTCGCCGCCAGAAGCCACTTTTGACAACGCCTGAAGCGGCTGGCCCGGGTTGGTGCTGACGCGGAAATCGATACGGTCGGCGCCCTCGGCGGTCAGGTGGTGCTCGTCAAATTCCACCTGAATCAGCAGCTGGCCGTGCGGCATCGACAGAGAGTGGATGCTCTCGGTGATCAGCTCGCTCAGCTCTGCGGCGTATTTGACGCGGGCATCATGCAGCTGGTGCGCCGTCTCCAGCGCCTGCTGATGCTGCACCGACACCGCCTGCATCAGCGCGTCCAGGGTATCGGACTGGGTGTCCATCTGCTGCTGCTCTTCCAGCAGCGAGGCGTGAAACGCCGGCAGCGCTTCCGGGGCAATATGATGCTTGCGGGCAAGGGTAATCTGACGCGAAATGCGCTGCTCCAGTTCGTACAGGCGATTAGGATCGAGATCGAGACGCTCGCAGTAGTGGCGCAGCTCGTCGCTGGCTTCGCTAATCTGAATCGCCGCCTCTTCAAGCATGTTCAGCACGCCGGAGAGCTTATCGTCCATCCCGATCAGTTCGGTGACCATGTTGCGCACGCTGTAGAGCTGGCTTTGCAGGTTGCTGTCTTCACCATCGGCCAGCGCGTTGAGCGCCTGCTGGCTGGTGGAGAGCAGCTGGCCGCTGTTGGCAAGGCGCTTATATTCTTCATCGATCTGCTCGAACTCTCCCGGCAGCGGGTTGAATTCGTTCAGCTCCTTAAGCTGGTAGGCGAGCAGTTCGGCACGGGCGGCGCGCTCCTGGCTCAGCTGCTGGTGCTGGGCCAGCGCACGGCAGCTCTGGTGCCATTCGCGGTAGGTAGCCGCCATCTTTTGAGTGAGCGCATGCTCACCTGCATAGCCATCAAGCAGGGTTTTCTGGTGATCGGGCTTAAGCAGCAGCTGGTGCGCGTGTTGACCGTGGATCTGGATCAACAGCTGACCCAGTTCGCGCAGCTGTGACAGCGGCACGGCGGTACCGTTGATAAAACCGCGTGAGCGACCGTCGCTGCTGATAACGCGGCGGAGTAAACACTCACGCCCATCATCAAGCTGGTTCGCTTCCAGCCAGCGCAACGCCGCAGGGGTGTCTTTCAGGGAGAAGCGTGCGCAGAGATCTGCGCGACCCGCACCGGGACGCACCATGTCTGCGTCCGCACGACCGCCGAGGCACAGCCCGAGCGCATCAATCGCGATGGATTTACCCGCACCGGTTTCACCGGTGATGGCCGTCATCCCGGCGTGAAAATCGATTTCCAGCTCACGAACGATTGCGAAATTGCTGATGGTCAGTTGTGCCAGCATAGCCGTCTTCCTGTATAAACTAACATGACTGTGTTTTCGTACAGTATAATCTGGTTTTTTATACAGTAAAGCGGCTTCGCACAAAATCAGAACAATTTTTTAGACCAGCCCAGCTTTGAGCTTAATGTATTGAAATAATTGTAATCTTTCGGGTGTATCAGGTTGAGGTGGTAGTCGCAGCGGCGGATAAGCACGTCTTCGCCTTCCTGAATAGGCAGCGCGATCTGGCTGTCGCAGCTGATCTCCAGATCGCTGCGGCGGTGGGAAAAGCGCAAGCGAATGGTGCTGCTGCTGTTGATCACCAGCGGGCGCGCCGACAGCGTATGCGGGAACATCGGCACCAGGGTTATGGCATCAAGCGAGGGGGTGAGGATGGGGCCGCCGGCAGAGAGCGAATAGGCGGTCGATCCGGTGGGGGTGGAAATAATTAATCCGTCCGAGCGCTGGGAGAAGGCGAATTTTTCATCTATATAGACTTCAAACTCGATCATGTGCGCGACTTTGCCCGGATGCAGCACCACTTCGTTAATGGCGGTACTGATGCGGGTCTGGCAATCCTGCTGGCACACCTGTGCTTCCAGCAAAAAGCGCTGCTCGGCAATGTAATGCCCGTCGAGCACGTCGGCGAGCTGCTGTTGGGCGTTATCGGGGTCAAGGTCGGTGAGAAAACCGAGGTTGCCGCGGTTGATGCCAATAACTTTAATATCGTAGCGCGCCAGGGTACGCGCGGCGCCCAGCATGTTGCCGTCGCCGCCGACCACCACGGCGAGATCGGCATACTGACCGATATCTGCCAGGGTTCCGGTTCTGACGTGCTGCAGCTTCAGTTCCTGGGCAATCTGCTGTTCGACGATGACGTCGTACCCCTGCTGATCGAGCCAGCGCCAGAGCATTTCATGTGTGGTGAGGGCGGTAGGATGGCGTGGATGTCCGACAATACCGATACACTTGAAATGATTATTCATTTTGCTGGTGGTCCTTGTGCAGATTGGTTGACTCAAAACGTCAGGTTCCCTTGAAACCCGGAAACTGATCCCCATAATAATCCAGGTTAGCGAGTTGAATGCGAAAAAACGCGGAGAATTTCATGAGTAGTAAAGAACAGAAAACGCCTGAGGGGCAAGCCCCGGAAGAAATCATCAAGGATCAGCAGCAGGACGAGGTTGAGGCTGTTGAAACCGCCGATTCCGCTGAACAGGTGGATCCGCGCGATGAGCAGATTGCCGCACTTGAGGCACAGCTTGTTGACGCGCAAACCCGTGAGCGCGACGGCGTGCTGCGTATCAAAGCGGAAATGGAAAACCTGCGTCGCCGCACCGAACAGGATATCGAGAAGGCGCATAAATTCGCGCTGGAGAAGTTCGTCAACGAACTGCTGCCGGTGATCGACAGTCTCGATCGCGCGCTGGAAGTGGCGGACAAATCTAATGCCGAAATGGCGCCGATGGTGGAAGGCATTGAGCTGACCCTGAAATCCATGCTCGACGTGGTGCGCAAGTTTGGTGTGGAAGTGATCGACGAGACCAACGTCGCGCTGGACCCGAACGTGCATCAGGCCATTGCCATGGTGGAGTCTGAAGAGGTTGCGCCGAACCACGTGCTGGGCGTAATGCAGAAGGGCTACACGCTCAACGGACGTACCATTCGCGCTGCGATGGTGACCGTCGCTAAAGCGAAGGCGTAAGCCCCGCGCTCCCCTCTCCTGCGGGAGAGGGGAATATCGCTATTCCGCCACGCTCTCGCGCAGTGCTTTCACCGGCACCACTTTCACCTGCTTAATCATATTCTCCTGCACGTCGAGGATCTCAATGTCGTACTGGTTGATGCGCACCTGCGTACCGGCCTGCGGGAACTCCTCCAGCGCTTCAAGCAGCATGCCGTTCACGGTCCGCGCATCGTCCTCTGGCAGATGCCAGTTAAACGCTTTATTGATTTCGCGAATATTCGCGCTGCCTTCAATCAGCACCGAGCCGTCGTCCTGAGGGATAACCTCTTCCGCCAGACCCGGCGACATAGAGGTAGTGAAGTCGCCGACAATCTCTTCCAGAATATCTTCCACCGTCACCAGCCCCTGAATATCGCCGTACTCGTTAACCACCAGCCCGACTTTTTTCTTGTTGCGCTGGAATTTCACCAGCTGCATGCTGAGCGGCGTGCCTTCCGGGACGTAGTAGATCTCATCCGCCGCGCGCAGCATCACTTCTTTAGTGAACTCATTTTTCTCGGCCATCAGCCGCCATGCTTCGCGCATACGCAGCATGCCGATGGCGTCGTTGAGCGAGTCGCGATACAGCACAATGCGCCCGTGTGGGGAGTGGGTGAGCTGGCGCACGATGGATTTCCAGTCGTCGTTAATATCAATCCCGACGATGTCATTGCGCGGCACCATGATGTCGTTGACGCTGACTTTCTCCAGATCGAGCACCGACAGCAGCATGTCCTGGTTGCGGCGCGAGAGCTTCGAATTCGATTCGTTCACCAGCGTGCGCAGCTCGTCTTTGCTGAGCGCGGCGCTGACGACGTTGTCCACCTTAATACCGCCGAGGCGCATCAGCAGGCGGGTCACCATATTCAGCAGCCACACCAGCGGCATCATCAGGATCTGCAGCGGGCCGAGCAGCACGCTGCTGGGGAAGGCGACCTTTTCCGGATAAAGCGCGGCGATGGTTTTCGGCAGCACTTCGGCAAACACCAGCACCACGAACGTCAGGATACCGGTAGCGATGGCGACGCCCGCGTTGCCGTAAAGGCGCATGCCGACGATGGTCGCGATGGACGAGGCGAGGATGTTAACCAGGTTATTGCCGATGAGGACCAGGCTGATAAGGCGGTCCGGCTTGCGCAGTAGCTTCTCGACGCGACGGGCAGCGCGGTTGCCCTGTTTTACCTGGTGGCGCAGCCGGTAGCGATTGAGGGTCATCATGCCGGTTTCTGAACCGGAGAAATAAGCCGAGACCACCACCATGACGATCAGGGAGACGATCAGCGTGGTGGTTGAGATGTGTTCCAAAAGTGTGTCCTGTAAAGAGTGAAGGTTAGCGGATGAATTCCTGAATCATACGGCTACCGAAATAAGCGAGTGTGAGAAGCGTTGCGCCGGTCACGTTGAACCAGACCACGCGGCGTCCGCGCCAGCCTTCATGATAGTGGCCCCACAGCAGCACGATATAGACAAACCACGCCAGGATAGAGAGCACGGCCTTGTCGATGTTTTCCGAGCTGAACAGGTTATGCATATAGAACAAACCGGTGCAGAGCGTCAGCGTCAGCAGGACCACGCCCACCTGGGTGATGTGGAACATTTTGCGCTCTATGCCCATCAGCGGCGGCATTTCGCTGGTGAAAATCAGCCGTTTGTTTTTCAGCTGGTAGTCGATCCACGCCAGCTGCAGCGCATAGAGCGCGGCGATAATCAGCGTAGCATACGAGAACAGCGACAGCCCGATATGCACCATCATCCCCGGGGTGCCTTCCAGATGGGTGATGTACTCGTTGGGCACAAAGGCGGCCAGCGCGAGGTTAATCAGCGCAAACGAGTAGACGATCGGCAGCAGCAGCCAGCCGCGGTTATGCGAGGCGACAAAGGTCATCACCGAGCAGATCATCAGGCTCACCAGCGACCCGACGTTCAGCAGGCTCAGGTTCTGACCGCTGTCGTCGTCCGGAAAGATACGGGCTTCCAGCGCCAGCGCGTGGCAGATAAGCGCGATCACCGCGGAAAGGATTGCCATGCGGCGCCATGCGCTGTTCTTTGTGAGCAGGCCGGGAATGATCAGCGCCAGGCTGATGGAGTAGGCAACAAGCGCAAGCAGTGCAAAAACAGGCATATTGTAGTGTCGGTTGTCGGCAATTGAGAAAGAGAAGCAGTATAGCGCCAGCGGCGGCACGCTCCAACCGTTGCTTACATCGCATAACAGCGGCTTCATGTTATACTCCGGGCCATTATTCTCCAGATGTCGCTGCGGCGGCCTTAAGTGACAACCTCAGGCAAAGACCATGTTTGATAATTTAACCGATCGTTTGTCGCGCTCGCTGCGCAACATCAGTGGCCGCGGGCGCCTCACCGAAGACAATATTAAAGAAACCCTGCGCGAAGTGCGTATGGCGCTGCTGGAAGCTGACGTTGCGCTGCCGGTAGTGCGTGATTTTATCAACCGCGTTAAAGAGAAAGCGGTTGGTCATGAAGTGAATAAGAGCCTGACCCCGGGTCAGGAGTTTGTGAAGATCGTGCGTAGCGAGCTGGTCAGCGCGATGGGGGAGGAGAACCAGAGCCTCAACCTGGCCGCGCAGCCGCCTGCGGTGGTGCTGATGGCGGGCCTGCAGGGTGCCGGTAAAACCACCAGCGTCGGTAAGCTGGGTAAGTTCCTGCGCGAGAAGCACAAGAAGAAAGTAATGGTGGTCTCGGCGGACGTTTATCGCCCGGCGGCGATCAAACAGCTGGAAACCCTGGCGCAGCAGGTCGGCGTCGATTTCTTCCCGTCCGACGTAGCGCAAAAGCCGATCGACATCGTTAACGCGGCTCTGAAAGAAGCGAAGCTGAAGTTCTACGACGTGCTGCTGGTGGATACCGCCGGTCGTCTGCACGTTGATGAAGCGATGATGGACGAGATCAAACAGGTTCACGCCGCGATTAACCCGGTGGAAACCCTGTTCGTGGTCGATGCCATGACCGGTCAGGATGCGGCGAACACCGCGAAGGCGTTTAACGAAGCGCTGCCGCTTACCGGCGTGGTGCTGACCAAAGTGGACGGCGACGCCCGCGGCGGTGCGGCGCTCTCGATTCGTAACATCACCGGTAAGCCGATTAAATTCCTCGGCGTCGGCGAGAAAACCGAAGCGCTGGAGCCGTTCCACCCGGACCGTATCGCCTCGCGTATCCTTGGCATGGGCGACGTACTGTCCCTTATCGAAGATATCGAAAGCAAAGTTGACCGCGCGCAGGCCGAGAAGCTGGCGAGCAAACTGAAGAAAGGCGACGGCTTCGATCTGAACGACTTCCTCGACCAGCTCAAGCAGATGAAGAACATGGGCGGCATGGCGAGCCTGATGGGCAAGCTGCCGGGCATGGGGCAGATCCCGGATAACGTGAAATCGCAGATGGACGACAAGGTGCTGGTGCGCATGGAGGCGATAATCAACTCCATGACCCTGAAAGAGCGTGCGAAGCCGGAAATCATCAAAGGTTCGCGCAAGCGTCGTATCGCGATGGGCTGCGGCATGCAGGTGCAGGACGTTAACCGCCTTCTGAAACAGTTCGACGACATGCAGCGCATGATGAAGAAGATGAAGAAGGGCGGCATGGCAAAAATGATGCGCAATATGAAAGGGATGATGCCGCCAGGCTTCCCGGGCCGCTAACGGCCTGGCGTATTAGCCATTCTGACACCGGGGCGTGCTCGTCGTCTTCAGGCACAGCGAGGACGCGCCGGCCACAGTACCTACGCCGGTGTCAAACTGGCTCCCGCGATATACGCCTGATTGCCCCGGCTAACAGATGTAGATTGCATTTTCCCCAGAAATCAGTAAAATTTTCGGGCTTTTAATATGACGCCGGGCTCCGTTCCTCGATGGGGCCCGGTGTTTTATTCACACAAGAGGATGTTATGGTAACTATTCGTTTAGCTCGTCACGGCGCTAAAAAGCGTCCGTTCTACCAGGTTGTCGTTACTGATAGCCGCAATGCACGCAACGGTCGCTTCATTGAGCGCGTTGGCTTCTTCAACCCGATCGCTAACGAGAAAGAAGAAGGCACCCGCCTGGATCTGGATCGTATCGCTCACTGGGTTGGCCAGGGCGCGACCATTTCCGATCGCGTTGCAACGCTGATCAAAGCAGCACAGAAAGCAGCTTAATCTGTCACGGTGGTCATGATGAGCAAGCAACTCGCAGCGCAGGTTCCTGTTAACCCAATCGTATTGGGGAAAATGGGTTCGACCTACGGTATTCGTGGTTGGCTCAGAGTGTTTTCCTCCACCGAAGACGCCGAAAGCATTTTTGATTATCAGCCCTGGTTTATCCAGCGTGCCGGTAAGTGGGAGATGGTTGAGCTGGAAAGCTGGCGTCACCACAATCAGGACATTGTTATCAAGCTGAAAGGCGTTGATGACCGTGATGCCGCGAATCTACTGACTAATTGCGAAATTATCGTGGATTCCTCGCAGTTGCCGGATCTGGACGCGGGCGATTACTACTGGAAAGACCTTATCGGTTGCCAGGTAGTCACCACCGAAGGATACAGCCTCGGTAAAGTCATCGATATGATGGAAACCGGGTCTAATGACGTTCTCGTCATCAAGGCAAACCTGAAAGATGCGTTCGGTATCAAGGAGCGGCTGGTTCCGTTCCTCGATGGGCAGGTTATCAAGAAAGTCGATCTCGCTACTCAAACCATTGAAGTAGATTGGGATCCTGGTTTTTGAACCTCCGGATAATACGGTAAGAAACGGCACTATGTGGATTGGCATAATCAGCCTGTTTCCTGAGATGTTCCGCGCAATTACCGATTACGGGGTAACTGGCCGGGCAGTTAAAAAAGGCCTGCTAAGCATCCAGAGCTGGAGTCCGCGTGATTTCGCTCATGACCGGCACCGTACCGTGGACGAACGTCCTTACGGCGGCGGACCGGGGATGCTGATGATGGTGCAACCCTTGCGGGATGCCATTCATGCAGCGAAAGCAGCTGCTGGCGAAGGCGCAAAGGTGGTCTATCTTTCACCTCAGGGACGCAAGCTTGATCAGGCGGGCGTCAGTGAACTGGCGGCACATCAGAAGTTAATTCTGGTCTGCGGTCGTTACGAAGGGATCGATGAGCGCGTGATCCAGACCGAAATTGACGAAGAGTGGTCAATCGGTGATTACGTACTCAGCGGTGGTGAGTTACCGGCAATGACGCTGATTGACTCGGTTTCCCGGTTTATTCCGGGCGTACTGGGCCATGAAGCTTCCGCAACTGAAGATTCGTTTGCGGATGGATTGCTCGATTGTCCTCACTACACCCGTCCTGAAGTGTTAGAGGGCATGGACGTACCGGCGGTGTTGCTGTCGGGTAACCATGCAGAGATCCGCCGCTGGCGTCTGAAACAGCAGCTGGGCCGCACCTGGCTTAGAAGACCTGAACTTCTGGAAAACCTGGCTCTGACTGAAGAGCAAGCAAGGTTGCTGGCGGAGTTCCAACGTGAACACGCACAACAGCAACATAAACATGATGGGCAAGCGTAAAACGCGCCCGATTATCAGTTTACCCAGGATAAGAGATTAAATTATGAGCAACATTATTAAGCAACTTGAACAAGAGCAGATGAAGCAGGACGTACCTTCCTTCCGTCCGGGTGATACCGTGGAAGTGAAAGTATGGGTTGTTGAAGGTTCCAAAAAACGTCTGCAGGCATTCGAGGGCGTGGTTATCGCTATTCGTAACCGCGGTCTGCACTCTGCATTCACTGTTCGTAAAATTTCCAACGGCGAAGGCGTTGAGCGTGTCTTCCAGACTCACTCTCCGGTAGTTGACAGCATTGCTGTTAAACGTCGTGGTGCTGTACGTAAAGCTAAACTGTACTACCTGCGTGAGCGCACTGGTAAGTCTGCTCGTATCAAAGAGCGTCTTAACTAAGATTCGCTTTCGCGACATCCCAATGAAAAAGCCTGGCATCTGCCAGGCTTTTTTTATGCGCGTTTGTAAAAACGCCCGCCAGCGCGCCTCAGCCGTAACACTGCGCCAGCAAATCCGCTACAATGTCGGCACTTTTCATTTTCCGGATCGACACACGTAATGACGCCGCGTAAAACCACACTGCAAGCAGCAAGGCTGGCTCTGTTCGCCATGCTGCTTATCGTGTTTGCGCCGCTGGTGTCGATTACGCTGCAGCTGGCGTCCCATTCGCCGGTGCAGATGATGCATCACGATATGCCGGGCATGATGATGCCGGAACATCACGCTCATCATGAAGGCATGGCGCATCACGACGCGCCTGAGCCGACGCTCAGCCAGCAGCATCAGGATGCCTTAATGCTGATGGAGCACGCCGGGGCATGTGGTTACTGCGTGTTGCTCACCCATATGCCAGGCCTGCTGATGCTGGCGGTAGTGATGCTGGGCGGCTCGCTGCGGCTCCAGCGCATCGCGCCTGCGCCACCGACCCTCTCGATCTGGCTGTTTATTCCCTGGCTCTACCCCCATACCCGCGCCCCGCCGCGCCTGCCTGCTTTCTCCCGTTGATAACTTACAAACGTTGCGCTCCGGCGTAACGCGTTGGCTTTCATCCGTTAAGGAAAAAGTATGGCTACCTGCACTCCGCGACAGGCGTGGTTAACCCTGTTGCGACGTATTCATTTCTACATCGGGCTGTTCGTCGGTCCGTTTATTTTCATCGCCGCGCTCTCCGGCACCTTGTATGTGGCAACGCCGCAGCTGGAAAACGCATTCTACAGCCGGGCACTGTTCAGCGACGCGCGCGGACCGGCGCATCCACTGGCTGAGCAGATCGACGTTGCGCAGCAGGTGACCGGCGGTCATCTGCGCCTGCACGCTGTGCGTCCCGCGGCTGAAACCGGTGAAACCACGCGCGTCATGTATGCTGACCCGGCGCTGGGCGTTTCGGAAAACCGGGCTGTTTTTATCGACCCTGTCACGCTGGAAGTGCGTGGGGATATGACGGTATACGGCACCAGCGGCATCCTGCCGTTGCGCCAGTGGATTGACTATCTGCACCGCTCGCTGCTGCTTGGCGATGCCGGGCGTCTCTACAGCGAGCTGGCGGCCTCCTGGATGTGGGTGGCCGCGCTGGGGGGCATTGTGCTGTGGTGGATGACTCGCCCGCGTAAAGTGCTGAATAACCGCTTTCAGAACACGCGGCGGCTGCACGTCACGCTGGGTTGGGTGCTGCTGGCGGGCATGCTGCTGTTCTCGGCGACCGGTCTGACCTGGTCGCAGTGGGCGGGGGGGAATGTCGATAAGCTCCGCACCGCGTTTGGCTGGCTGACACCGCAGGTGAATACTGCACTGCACGGCACCACACCGGAGGTGCACGATCCTCATGCTGAACACCATATGCATCACGATATGGCGGACATGCCGACGCTGCATATCGCCTCGCAGCAGTTCGACGGCGTGCTGGCCGCAGCGCGCCGGGCGGGTATTGATGCCGGTATGCTGGAGATACGCCCGCCGCGCGAAGCCGGTAAAGCCTGGACCGTGACCGAGATTGACCGCCGCTGGCCGACGCAGGTGGACGCTGTGGCGGTAGATGGCGCTTCGCTGGCGGTGGTTGATAAGGTTAACTTTGCCGACTTCCCGTTAATGGCGAAGCTGACGCGCTGGGGCGTCGATCTGCATATGGGTGTGCTGTTCGGATTACCGAACCAGCTATTGCTGATCGCGTTCGGTATCGGGCTATGCGTGATGATTGTGGTGGGCTACCGGATGTGGTGGATTAAGCGTCCTGCCGGTGCGGCGGCCAGCCCGGCACAAACCGTCACTCAGGCATGGCAGGCGCTGGGAACCGGGGGAAAATGCCTGACGCTGCTGATAACCCTGGGACTGGGCATTGCGCTACCGGTAATGGGGGTCAGCATGCTGCTGTTCTTTATCGTTGATATTCTGCGCTGGCGCAGTGCCAGACCCGCGCCGCTCCACTCTTCTTCCACGTAACCGCAGGGCGCCGTGTCGCCACGGCGCTTTATTTTTTCTCCAGGGCGTCACGGGCGCCCTGATCCATGCCACGCTGCCATGCCTCGCGCAGCTTTCCGGCATTGTTCAGCCCGTCACAGCTGGCGGGATAGAGTTTGCCGTTCACGCCCCAGGCGTAAAGCGCTTCAGGCTGACAGATTTTTTTCTGTCCGCTGGCATAACCTTTCAGATAGCGGCTGCGGTCCGGTTTCAGATTGTTATAGTTTGCCGCCAGGGTGGCGTCATCTTTAACAACCGCCCCGGCGATCGCATCGTCATACCCTGCCTGATACCAGTTGGTTTTCCCGGTATCAGAAGCGGGGAGATCGGGCGTCAGCTGACAGCCGGTCAGGATAAAAGCGATGGTGAGCAATATCGAACGTAACATGGGCGCGTTTCCTTACTGAATACCTTCTTAAAGCATAGCGAGCCACCACGTATTTAGCCGTCAGCGGCAATAAAAAGTGACGCCTGTGAAGTGGTGTAACTATATGTTTACATTATTAGGGTGTTTTCGTGATTAAAGGCAGCTATAAAATGCGTAATGTAAACATAAGTGTACGTATTTTGGATTGAAATGTTTACCGCTTATGATATTGTGATGGCTCCTCTACGAGGAACGACTATCGCAAACGAGCACACCGAGGATCGCCATCATGCAAAAAGACGCGCTGAACAACGTACATATCGCCGACGAACATATTCTCATCACCCCGGAACAGCTGAAAGCCGAATTCCCGCTCAGCCTGGCGCAGGAAGCGCAAATCGCCGAATCGCGTCAGACCATTTCGAATATTATTGCCGGTCGCGATCCGCGTCTGCTGGTGGTGTGTGGACCTTGCTCGATCCACGATCCTGAAGCCGCGATTGAATATGCTCGTCGTTTTAAAACCCTGTCTGAACAGGTCAGCGATAGTCTCTACCTCGTTATGCGCGTCTATTTTGAAAAGCCACGTACCACCGTGGGCTGGAAAGGGCTGATCAACGACCCGCATATGGACGGCTCGTTTGACGTGGAAGGCGGGCTGAAAATTGCGCGTCGTCTGCTGGTGGAGCTGGTTAACCTCGGCCTGCCGCTGGCGACCGAAGCGCTGGATCCGAACAGCCCGCAGTACCTCGGCGATCTCTTTAGCTGGTCAGCCATCGGGGCGCGTACCACCGAATCCCAGACGCACCGCGAAATGGCGTCTGGCCTGTCGATGCCGGTAGGTTTCAAAAACGGCACCGACGGCAGCCTTGCTACGGCGATTAACGCCATGCGTGCTGCAGCGATGCCGCACCGCTTTGTCGGTATCAACCAGGCCGGTCAGGTCTGCCTGCTGCAAACCCAGGGCAACCCGGACGGGCATGTGATCCTGCGCGGCGGCAAAGCGCCTAACTACAGCCCGGCGGATGTTGCGCAGTGCGAGCAGGAGATGGAAAAAGCGGGTCTGCGTCCGGCGCTGATGGTGGACTGCAGCCACGGCAACTCTAATAAAGACTACCGTCGTCAGCCCGCGGTGGCGGAATCCGTGGTCGCACAGATCAAAGACGGCAACCGTTCGATTATCGGGTTGATGATTGAGAGCCATCTGCACGAGGGCAATCAGTCCTCCGAGCAGCCACGCAGCGCCATGAAGTACGGCGTGTCGGTGACCGATGCCTGCATCAGCTGGGAAACCACCGAAGCGCTGCTGAGAGAGCTTCATCAGGATCTCAATAACGCCCTGTCGGCGCGGCGCGGATAAGAGGCACACATGGCTGCAGAACTGACCGCGTTACGCGATCAAATTGATGAAGTAGATAAAGCGTTGCTGGCCCTGCTGGCAAAGCGACTGGAGCTGGTGGCCGAGGTGGGCGAAGTAAAAAGCCAGTATGGTTTACCGATTTACGTGCCGGAGCGTGAAGCCTCAATGCTGGCGTCGCGCCGTGCCGAAGCGGAAAAGCTTGGCGTGCCACCGGATCTGATTGAAGACGTGCTGCGCCGCGTGATGCGCGAGTCCTACTCCAGCGAGAACGATAAAGGCTTCAAAACGCTGCACCCCGCGCTGCGGCCGGTGGTGATTGTCGGCGGTGGCGGGCAGATGGGGCAACTGTTCGAAAAAATGCTCACGCTGTCGGGTTACCAGGTACGCATTCTCGAAAAGGCCGACTGGGACAACGCGCCGGCACTGTTAGACGATGCGGGTATGGTGATCGTCAGCGTGCCAATCCACGTCACCGAAGAGGTAATTGCCGCGCTGCCGCCGCTGCCGGATGACTGTATCCTGGTCGACCTGGCGTCGGTGAAGAACGGTCCGCTGCAGGCGATGCTGAAAGCCCACGCTGGCCCGGTGCTGGGGCTGCACCCGATGTTTGGCCCAGACAGCGGCAGCCTTGCCAAGCAGGTGGTGGTGTACTGCGACGGGCGCGAGCCGCAGGCCTACCAGTGGCTGCTGGAGCAGATTCAGGTCTGGGGTGCGCGTCTGCACCGCATCAGCGCGGTGGAGCACGATCAAAACATGGCGTTTATTCAGGCGCTGCGCCACTTCGCGACGTTCGCCTACGGTCTGCATCTGGCGGAAGAAAACGTTCAGCTGGAGCAGCTGCTGGCGCTGTCATCGCCCATTTACCGCCTGGAGCTGGCGATGGTCGGGCGTCTGTTTGCCCAGGATCCGCAGCTGTACGCCGACATCATTATGTCGTCCGGGGATAACCTCGCGCTGATCAAGCGCTACTACAAGCGCTTCGGGGAGGCCATTGCGCTGCTGGAGCAGGGCGACAAGCAGGCGTTTATCGACAGCTTCCGCAAGGTGGAACACTGGTTTGGCGACTACGCCACGCGCTTCCAGAGCGAAAGCCGCTCGCTGCTGCGTCAGGCCAACGATATCCGGCAGTAACGCCAGAGCAGGATATACTGAAAAGCCAGTGGGGAAACCCGCTGGCTTTTTTTTCGCAACGGGAGTGTGAGCATGACTGAACCTCAACCGCTATTCGATTACATCGGGCATCTGCCGGAATGCCCGGTCTGGCAGGAAGAAGCACAGGCGCTGTGGTGGGCCGATATCCTTGAAGGGGAGATCCATCGCTATCACCCGGCAAGTGGGGAGCACCGGGTGCTGCGCTTTCCGGAAGAGGTAGGATGCTTTGCGCTGCGTGAGCAGGGTGGGTTTATCGTCGCGATGCGCAGCGCCATCTGGCTGGCGGACGAGAACGGCACGCTGGTTACTAAAGTGTGCGATAACCCCAGTAACCCGGCGCTGGCGCGGTTTAACGACGGCGGCACCGATCATCACGGGCGTTTCTACGCTGGCACCTTCTGGGGTCCGGGAGACTATAACGGCGCGCTGCTGGTCAGGGTGGATAACGATCTGACCCCGCATGTTATCCAGTGTGACATTCACGGTGCCAACGGTCTGGCGTTCAGCCCGGACGGCCGCTGGATGTACACCTCCGATACGCCCAACGGCATTATCTGGCGCACGCCGCTTGATGACAACGGCGAACCGGGCGACCGTGCGACGTTTAAAACCTTTGCGCAAGGCGAGGGCATTCCTGATGGTGCGGCTATGGACGTGGAGGGCTGCTACTGGAGTGCGCTGTTCGACGGCTATCGCATTGCGCGTTTTTCACCGCAGGGGGAGGAGCTGGAGAGCTACCGTCTGCCGGTGCGCTGTCCGACGATGGTGTGCTTCGGTGGCGAGCAGATGAAGACCCTGTATATCACCACCACGCGGGAGAATATGGATGAGCAGGAGCTGCAAGCGCGCCCGCTCTCCGGGGCGATCTTCACCCTGCCGGTGGCGGTGGCAGGGATGAAGAAAGGACCGTTCCGCGAAGCTTAAGCCGGGTCGACCGGGACGACGTTCTCGCTCGGGTAGCAGCCGAGTACCTTCAGCGAACGGGTAATGGCGGTCAGTTCCCGCAGGGCCGCCTGCATGCTGGTTGATTCGAGGTTAGCCTGGATATCGAGATAGAACATCTCTTCCCATGGGTTGCCGTTGATCGGGCGCGACTCCAGTTTGGTCATGATCAGGTTGTGATTGCGCAGCACCAGTAGCGCTTCAACCAGCGCCCCTGCCTGTTGGCCGGTCGCCATCAGCAGGGTAGTTTTCGCCGGAACCTGATCCGAGACGTCGATGGCTTTACGCGCCAGCACGATGAAGCGGGTGATGTTCTGGGTCTGGTTGGCGAGATTACGCTCCAGCACCTGAAGCCCGTACAGGCCGCCCCCAGCTTCATTCCCGAGCGCAGCGACGCGCGGCGAATTAGCTTGCGCGACCTTCTCCATCGCCGCGGAGGTGCTTTCGCAATACTCAATTTTCCAGTGCGGGTAGCGGTTAATAAACTGGCTGCACTGCTGGAACGGCTGGGGATGGCTGTAAACCGTGTCGATTTGCTCAAGCGTCGTGGTGCCAGATACCAGCACACAGTGATCGATGGGAATGGTCAGCTCGCTGACAATCGACAGGCTGGTGTGCTGAAGCAGATCGTAGACATCGTTAATCGCGCCGGAGCTGGTGTTCTCAATCGGCACCACCGCGTAATCGGCTTGGCCGGTTTCAACCTGCTGAAAGATGTCCTGGAATTTTGCGCAGCCGCTCTCAATAAACGTATCAAAGTGGCGAGCGGCATACTGGCGCGCCGCAAGGTGAGAGTAAGAGCCTTTCGGGCCAAGAAACGCAACTCTGGCCGAACGTGGATTGGTTTTATTGAGATGCTGCTGGAGTAACGCCTGCTGCGTCAGCACCGAATCTTCGATAATCAACTGAAACAGACGGGTGATGTAGTGCGCATCCAGCTGCTGCTTTTGCCCAAGCTGAATCAGGCGGTCCAGCAGGTCGCGCTCGCGATCGATATCCCGCACCGGGCGATGAGTGGTCAGCTTGGCTTTGCCCACCTCAACCGCCAGCAGGCGACGCTCCGCCAGCAGCATCAGTAATTTTTCATCCAGCGCGCTGATCTTCTCACGCAGGGCCAGTAACGGGTTTTCCGCTGTCATAACGCCACCTTTTTTCTTGTTATCAATAAAAAAGCCTCCCGGTGTGGGAGGCTTTATTGTTCGTCTTCGCATTCTTTATCACATGACGACACGCCTCCCGTTCAGGGGAAGGTAAAAAAGAATGCGAAGAAAAACGGAAGTAATTTCATTGGGGATCTCTGTTGGCTGCTCTCAGTAAAGTACCCGCTGGGTTTTCCTTGTGTCAATAAAAAACGCGCCCGCAGGCGCGTATGAAGAAAAGGCGATGAGTTACTCTTCTTTTTCTTCGACTTCCTCGACGAGGCTCATATCTTTAACGGAGCCGGTAGTACGGCGAGCTTCGCCCTTATGCTGAACCTTATTGAGCTGGCGCTCCAGCTTGGTGATCAGCTCGTTAATGGCGGCGTACATATCATCGTGCTTCGCACTGGCAACCAGTTGCCCGTTTGGCGTGTTGATGGTGGCATCGGCCACAAAGCCCTGCGGCTCTTTAGAGAGAATGATATGCGGATTGATTAACTGAGTTTGCCATTTTTCGAGCTTGGCGAGACGGTCTGCGACATGCTGGCGAATTGCCGGGGTGATGTCCATTTGCTTGCTGGTAATGTTCATTGTCATAAATGTTACCTCTCGTCTTTCCGTCTTGGTAACTTCAGCATAACGCCTCAACGGTCAAAATGTGTGATTCGAGTCACTTTTTTTCGTCACTTTTTGTCAATGAATGTTTTTTGTGATTACCGACAGGGAGAGGATAGAGAGGACTTGAGAAGCCCATCAAAACAGGCCATAGTTGATGGGATGACCTGAATGACGCGGTCAACGAATCGCATAAAAAAACGGCAGCCACTGGCTGCCGTTTTTGCGTTCTGACGTTATCAGCTCGGATTGGCGGCGATGATTTTCGCCACTTTGTCTGCCTGCGCATTCAGCTGCAGTTCACGATAGGCGTTTTCCATCAGCTTCAGACCATCGCGAGTCGCCTGCGTATCAGGATAATTACGCAGCATGCCTTCAACGCGATTGGTCACAGCTACCCATGCGCCACGATCGGTATAGTATTGTGCGACCGAAAGCTCATACTTAGCCAGACGATCTTTCAGATAGACCAGGCGCTTAGACGCGTCGGTCACGTACTGGCTGTTCGGATAGCCACGCACCAGTTTAGAGAAGTCGTTGAACGCCTCGCGCGCGCGCTGAGGATCGCGGTCGCTACGGTCCACGCCGAAGAAGCCCTGCAGTGCGCTGTCATCCAGTGCCATGTTGGTCAGGCCACGCATATAGATTACATAATCGATATTCGGGTGAGTCGGATTCAGACGCATAAAGCGGTCGATGGCAGCCTGAGCCAGCGGCAGATCGGCATTTTTATAATATGCGTAGATCAAATCCAGCTGCACCTGCTGTGAGTACGGCCCAAACGGATAGCGGTTATCCAACGCTTCCAGTTGCGTTATTGCTGCTTTCCAGTTACCGTCCTGGAGTTTTTGCTGAGCAGTCGCGTAGATTTCAGAGGGCGGATTATCAGGAACCTCGTCCTTAGAACCGGAGCAGCCCGCCAGAGCAAGGCTCAACGTGGCAGCTGCCAACAAATATTTCATGCGCGTCATGACGTTTTGACTTTCCTCAGAATGTTTCCGGGAGACTTACCTGTTCCTGCTCCCGATTAAGACCAGCTACAATAGCACACTATGCCCGTCATACTTCAAGGCACATATTATACGGCTAAGCCGTAAAACCCAACGTTAACGAAGAAGCTGTATATGGCACAACGAGTACAACTCACCGCAACGGTGTCCGAGAATCAACTCGGTCAACGCTTAGATCAGGCTTTGGCCGAATTGTTCCCTGATTATTCACGTTCGCGCATAAAAGAATGGATCCTCGACCAGCGCGTACTGGTGAATGACGTCGTCAGCGACAAGCCGAAAGAGAAAGTATTGGGCGGCGAACGCGTTGCTATCAATGCTGAGATAGAAGAAGAGGCGCGTTTCGAACCTCAGGATATTCCGCTGAATATCGTTTACGAAGACGAAGACATTATCGTCATCAACAAGCCGCGCGACCTGGTGGTGCATCCGGGCGCCGGTAATCCGGACGGCACGGTGCTGAATGCCTTGCTGCATTACTATCCGCCTATCGTTGACGTACCGCGCGCCGGTATCGTTCACCGTCTGGATAAAGACACCACCGGCCTGATGGTGGTAGCAAAAAATGTCCCGGCGCAGACCCGTCTGGTAGAAGCGCTCCAACTGCGTGAAATTACCCGTGAATACGAAGCGGTAGCCATCGGCCATATGACCGCCGGCGGTACGGTGGAGCAGCCGATCAGCCGCCACCCAACCAAGCGCACCCATATGTCGGTACACCCGATGGGTAAACCGGCGGTAACGCATTATCGGATTATGGAGCACTTCCGTATCCACACCCGTCTGCGTCTGCGCCTGGAAACGGGGCGTACTCACCAGATCCGTGTTCACATGGCGCATATTACCCATCCGCTGGTGGGCGATCAGCTCTATGGTGGCCGTCCGCGTCCGCCGAAAGGGGCGTCAGAAGCTTTCATTCAGACGCTGCGCAAGTTCGACCGTCAGGCGTTGCACGCGACCATGCTGCGTCTTTATCATCCGATCAGCGGCATTCTGATGGAGTGGAACGCGCCAATCCCGCAGGATATGGTCGACCTCATCGAGGCGCTGCGTAACGATTACGAAGAACACAAAGACAGCGTGGACTGGCTATGACAACACTGATTATTCCCGACTGGCCGCTGCCGCAGGGCGTGCAGGCGTGCAGCTCAACGCGTATCGGCGGGGTGAGCCTGCCGCCTTACGACTCGCTCAATCTGGGCGCGCACTGCGGGGATAATCAGCAGCATGTCGACGAGAACCGTGAACGGCTTCATCGCGCCGCGGGTTTTCCACAAAAACCGGTATGGCTGGAGCAGGTGCATGGCCGCGACGTGCTGAAGCTGACCGGCGCACTGCCAGTTGTTAAGCGTGCTGATGCGTCGTGGACTAACCAGCGCGGCACGGTCTGCGCTGTAATGACCGCAGATTGCCTGCCGGTGCTGTTCTGTAACAAAGCCGGCACTGAAGTTGCCGCCGCCCACGCTGGCTGGCGCGGCCTCTGCGAGGGCGTTCTGGAAGAAACCGTCGCCTGTTTTACCGACGCACCGGAAAACCTCATCGCCTGGATGGGGCCCGCCATCGGCCCTGATGCTTTCGAAGTGGGAGGGGAGGTCCGGGAAGCGTTTATGGCACATGACGCCCAGGCTGACGCGGCGTTCGTGCCGAAAGGCGAAAAATACATGGCTAATATTTATCAGCTGGCGCGCCAGCGTCTGGCTACGGCAGGGGTGACCGCCGTCTATGGCGGCGACCGCTGTACTTTCAGCGAAGCCGACGCCTTTTTCTCCTGGCGTCGCGACAGAACCACAGGCCGCCTGGCAAGTTTCATCTGGCTGATATAACCTATTGAATCAAGACGATCCAGTGCGGATAACTCCCCGCTTACATAATTAGCGTCTCTAACCTTGAATAATTGAGGGATGACCTCATTTAATCTCCAGTAGCAAATTTGACCTGTTATGGGAGGAGTTATGCGTCTGGATCGTCTTACCAATAAATTCCAGCTTGCTCTTGCCGACGCCCAGTCCCTGGCGCTGGGGCAAGACAACCAGTTTATCGAACCCCTTCATCTTATGAGCGCCCTGCTTAATCAGGAAGGCGGTTCCGTTCGTCCGTTATTAACCTCAGCCGGTATTAATGCCGGTCAGTTGCGTACCGCCATTGAGCAGGCACTGAGCCGTCTGCCGCAGGTGGAAGGTACCGGTGGGGATGTACAGCCATCTCAGGATCTGGTGCGCGTCCTGAATCTGTGCGACAAGCTGGCGCAAAAACGCGGCGACAACTTTATTTCGTCCGAGCTGTTCGTTCTGGCGGCGCTTGAATCGCGTGGCACGCTGGCTGATTTACTGAAGTCGGCCGGTGCTACAACAGCAAACATTACCCAGGCAATTGAACAGATGCGCGGAGGCGACAGCGTGAACGATCAGGGGGCTGAAGACCAACGTCAGGCGTTGAAAAAATACACCATCGATCTGACCGAGCGTGCCGAACAGGGCAAACTCGATCCGGTTATCGGGCGCGATGAGGAAATTCGCCGCACCATTCAGGTACTTCAGCGCCGTACTAAAAACAACCCGGTACTGATTGGGGAACCCGGCGTGGGTAAAACCGCCATCGTCGAGGGGCTTGCGCAGCGCATTATCAATGGCGAAGTGCCGGAAGGGCTGAAAGGCCGCCGCGTACTGGCGCTGGATATGGGCGCGCTGGTGGCCGGTGCGAAGTATCGCGGGGAATTCGAAGAACGCCTGAAAGGCGTCCTCAACGATCTCTCTAAACAGGAAGGCAATGTCATCCTGTTTATCGATGAGCTGCATACGATGGTCGGCGCAGGTAAAGCCGATGGCGCGATGGACGCCGGTAACATGCTGAAACCCGCGCTGGCTCGCGGCGAGCTTCATTGCGTTGGTGCCACCACGCTGGATGAATATCGCCAGTACATCGAAAAAGATGCGGCGCTGGAACGTCGTTTCCAGAAAGTGTTTGTCGCAGAGCCGTCGGTGGAAGACACCATCGCCATTCTGCGCGGGCTGAAAGAGCGTTATGAACTGCATCACCATGTTCAGATCACCGACCCGGCAATTGTTGCAGCGGCCACGCTGTCGCATCGCTACATTGCCGATCGTCAGTTGCCGGATAAAGCCATCGACCTGATTGACGAAGCGGCATCCAGCATTCGTATGCAGATAGACTCCAAACCAGAAGAGCTGGATCGCCTCGAACGCCGCATTATTCAGCTCAAGCTGGAGCAGCAGGCGCTGATGAAAGAGTCTGATGACGCCAGTAAGAAACGGCTCGAGATGCTCAACGACGAGCTTGCTGATAAAGAGCGGCAGTATTCTGAATTAGAAGAAGAGTGGAAAGCTGAGAAAGCATCGCTTTCCGGTACTCAGACGCTGAAATCAGAACTGGAGCAGGCAAAGATTGCTATTGAACAGGCGCGTCGCGTCGGCGATCTGGCGCGCATGTCTGAACTGCAGTACGGCAAAATTCCTGAACTGGAGAAACAGCTGGAAGCTGCCTCGCAGTCTGAGGGGAAAACCATGCGGCTGCTGCGTAACCGTGTTACTGATGCAGAGATCGCCGAAGTGCTGGCACGCTGGACCGGTATCCCGGTGTCGCGCATGCTGGAAGGCGAGCGAGAAAAGCTGCTGCGCATGGAGCAGGAGTTACATAGCCGCGTGATTGGTCAGGATGAAGCCGTAGAAGCGGTATCGAATGCCATTCGTCGTAGCCGCGCGGGCCTGTCCGATCCAAATCGTCCGATAGGCTCCTTCCTGTTCCTTGGCCCGACCGGGGTAGGGAAAACCGAACTTTGTAAGGCGCTGGCAAACTTTATGTTTGATAGCGATGACGCCATGGTGCGCATCGATATGTCCGAGTTTATGGAGAAACACTCCGTATCGCGGCTGGTGGGCGCGCCTCCGGGCTATGTCGGTTATGAAGAGGGCGGTTATCTGACGGAAGCAGTACGCCGTCGTCCTTATTCAGTCATTCTGCTGGACGAAGTCGAGAAAGCGCATCCGGATGTCTTCAACATTCTGTTGCAGGTTCTGGATGACGGGCGCCTGACCGATGGGCAGGGAAGAACGGTAGATTTCCGCAATACCGTGGTCATCATGACCTCTAACCTCGGTTCCGATCTGATTCAGGAGCGCTTCGGCGATCTGGATTACGGGCATATGAAGGATCTGGTGCTGGGTGTGGTAAGCCAGAACTTCCGCCCTGAGTTCATCAACCGTATAGATGAAGTGGTGGTATTCCATCCGCTCGGCCAGCGCCATATTGCATCCATCGCGCAGATCCAACTGCAGCGGCTGTATAAACGTCTCGAAGAGCGTGGCTACAGCGTCACGATGTCTGATGAAGCGCTGCAGTTACTGGGTGAGAATGGCTACGACCCGGTATACGGTGCGCGTCCCCTGAAACGCGCTATCCAGCAACAGATTGAGAACCCGCTGGCGCAACAGATTCTCTCCGGTGAGTTGATTCCGGGTAAAACGGTACAGTTAACGGTAAAAGACGACCGTATTGTTGCGGTGCAGTAAGGGGCAGAAACGTAAAACGAGCCTCGCGGGGCTCGTTTTTGTTTGTTTTCCAGTCGCTGCAGGCGTTAATTTATACGCATTGCCTGGAAAGTGAGCGAACGGAATTTATTTTAAGAATTGCTCTTGTCAGTTTCTGAGAACTCCCTATAATGCGCCTCCACTGACACGGAACAACGGCGAACAGGCCGGCCTGTCAGGTGAAGGCAAGCGAAATAAATGCTTGACTCCACAGCGGGATAGCGTAGTATACGCAGCCCGCGCCGCTTGAGAAATAAGCGAAGCGGCACTGCTCTTTAACAATTTATCAGACAATCTGTGTGGGCACTCGGGGCACTGATATCTTTCACGTCGCAAGACGAAAAAGCATTATCAAGTCTCAAGAGTGAACACGTAATTCATTACGAAGTTTAATTCTTTGAGCATCAAACTTTAAATTGAAGAGTTTGATCATGGCTCAGATTGAACGCTGGCGGCAGGCCTAACACA
>NZ_JMSQ01000012.1 GCF_000696575.1 Siccibacter colletis
AAAGCTTATGGCCGCGAGGCGGTAAGCGAACAGAATTTGCCTGGCGGCTGTAGCGCGGTGGTCCCACCTGACCCCATGCCGAACTCAGAAGTGAAACGCCGTAGCGCCGATGGTAGTGTGGGGTCTCCCCATGCGAGAGTAGGGAACTGCCAGGCATCAAATTAAAGAACCCTCAGCGAAAGCTGAGGGTTTTTTGCTTTTGTATTTCTGAAAACGTCCCGGCAGGTCGTCTGCAAGTACTTTTCAGGCCTGTCACCCAGGCACCGCCGTAACCGGCAATTAAACGATCAGACCTTTTGCTTCTCGAACCATGCCATCACGAAACGTACTACCTCTTCAGGCTGGTTGAGATCGATCACCGGCACGTTAACTTCAAGCGGTACATCGCTGGCAACCGCCAGTACAAATTCATCTATTTCTAACGCTGATTCGCTATAACCAGCTGCCTGGCGAAAAAGCAGGATTTTGGGAATGGGCTCATGCTTGAAACCTTCAACCAGAACAACATCCAGCGTTGATGCGTCCATTCGGTTTACCAGAAAACGCAGATCCAGCACCTGCTCATCAGGAGTTTCAGTCATCAATGCCCATCGTTTTTGGCTGGCGACAAGCGTTTGCGCCGCTCCGGCTTTACGCAGCAGATAACTGTCTTTGCCCGGCGTATCAATGTCCATGTCATGATGCGTGTGTTTAATCAACCCCGGGCGTACTCCACGCTCACATAAAAGCGATATGACCTGCTGCAGGAGCGTCGTTTTTCCGGTGCCGCTCCAGGCGGAAAATGCCAGAAGGGGGATCATTTTCCCTCCCAGCGATTGAGATCGTCAGGCGTGTTAACGTTGGCGAATGCAGCGGCATTTGCAGGGAAAAGGACGCTATGTCCGCCATTCTGGCGTAAAAATGCCATTACGCGTCGCTCACCCTGTTCTAAATATACTGATAGCTCCGCCGCCAGAGA
Organism: Siccibacter colletis; assembly: GCF_000696575.1. Classification (GTDB taxonomy): domain Bacteria; phylum Pseudomonadota; class Gammaproteobacteria; order Enterobacterales; family Enterobacteriaceae; genus Siccibacter; species Siccibacter colletis. Next base: position 959 of record NZ_JMSQ01000012.1, read on the forward strand.
ATGATGCACTAAAGCGATTGCCGGGTGGTCACGTTCACCATCGTTAACCCACACCGCAGGCGCTGCGTTACGATCAGCTTCAAGCCGTACCGCCAGGTCGTCGGGAATAAATGGCGTATCACAGGGGCAAAAAAGATACCACTCACTGTCAGACGTCTGCATTACTGCCAGCATTCCAGCCAGCGGCCCCTGAAAAACTGTCAGCGCATCGGTAATCACCGGATAACCAGCGGCACGGTACTGCTCAAGATGGCGATTAGCACTGACAAGAATCGCATCGGTTTGCATCACAAGCCGCCCGGCTACATGCTGCCACAGCGGTTTGCCACGTAACATAATCAGCCCTTTATCTTCTCCTCCCATGCGGCTCGATTGCCCGCCAGCCAGCACCACGCCAGTGAGATAGGTTTTTGCCAACGAAATATCTCCTCTTTTATTGTGGGTATGAGCCTGATAACGTGTCTTTATCACGTCAAAGGAGCACCACTATGAAATGCAAACGCCTGAACGAGGTTATCGAACTGCTTCAGCCCGCCTGGCAAAAAGAGCCCGATCTGAACCTGATGCAATTCTTACAGAAACTTGCGACAGAGTCAGGTTATACCGGCGAGCTTGCCGATCTCACCGACGACATCCTTATTTATCAGCTGAAAATGCGCGACAGCGCCAAAGATGCTGTCATACCGGGCATTCAAAAGGATTATGAAGAGGATTTCAAAACGGCATTGCTGCGCGCGCGTGGGGTAATTAAAGAGTAAAACCTTGTAAGAGAAACGCCCGCTGCTTTCCGGAAATGATATTCTCAGACATTCGCTGTAATTTCCGGAACACGGGATGACTGACACTGCTTTTACTTTCCAGACCTTAAACCCGGATACCATTCTCGACGCGCTATTTGAGCAGGGGATCAGAGTGGACTCCGGGCTTACGCCGCTTAACAGTTTCGAGAACCGCGTTTATCAGTTTCAGGATGAAGACAGACGCCGCTACGTGGTGAAGTTTTATCGTCCTCAGCGCTGGAATGCCGAACAGCTCGCCGAAGAACATCAGTTTGCTCATGAACTAGAGATCGATGAAATTCCGCTTGCTGCGCCGCTGCGCTTCGCAAACCGGAGCGTACTTACCCATCAGGGCTATTATTTTGCCGTATTCCCAAGCCTCGGTGGGCGCCAGTATGAAGCCGATAACCTCGATCAGATGGAGTGGGTCGGACGTTATCTGGGCCGGATTCATCAGACCGGTCGCCGGTCGCGCTTTCAACATCGTCCCGATATTGGTATCAAAGAGTACCTTCTGGAGCCGCGCCAGCTGTTTGAACAGAGCGCTCTCGTTCCCGCTGCCCTGAAAGATGATTTCCTGAAAACAACCGACGCGCTTATCGATGAAGTTATGGGCCAGTGGCATAGCCGCTTTACCATGCTGCGCCTGCACGGCGACTGTCATCCCGGTAATATTCTCTGGCGCGACGGCCCGCTGTTTGTCGATCTGGACGATGCGCGCAACGGCCCGGCAGTACAGGACCTGTGGATGCTGCTTAACGGCGATAAAGCCGAACAGCGGATGCAGCTTGAAACTATTATCGAAGCCTATGAAGAGTTTTGCCCATTCAATCCTGAGGAGCTTGCTCTGATTGAGCCTTTACGCGCGATGCGGTTAGTCTATTATCTGGCGTGGATTATTCGGCGCTGGGACGATCCTGCTTTCCCCAGAAACTTCCCCTGGCTTACCGGAGAAGATTACTGGCGCCGGCAGACGGCAACTTTTGCTGAGCAAATCAACGTGCTCCGCGAACCACCTTTACAACTAACGCCAATGTATTAATCACCCATCTTCAGGAGAGAGTTATTTATGAAAAAGATTTGGCTGGCGCTGGCAGGTATGATTCTGGCATTCAGCGCTTCCGCGGCGCAGATCACGGACGGTAAACAGTACATTACGCTGGATAAGCCGGTTAATGGCGAGCCGCAGGTGCTGGAGTTCTTCTCTTTCTACTGCCCGCACTGCTACGAGTTCGAGCAGGTGCTGCACGTATCTGACAGCGTGAAGAAAAAGCTGCCAGAAGGCACCAAAATGACGAAATACCACGTTGAGTTCCTGGGCCCGCTGGGTAAAGAGCTGACGCAGGCATGGGCAGTCGCGATGGCGTTGGGTGTGGAAGATAAAATCACCACGCCAATGTTCAATGGCATCCAGAAAACCCAGACCGTGCAGACCGTGGCGGATATCCGCAAAGTGTTCATCGATGCTGGCGTGAAGCCGGAAGAGTATGACGCCGCGTGGAACAGCTTTGTGGTGAAATCTCTGGTCGCACAGCAGGAAAAAGCCGCTGCCGACCTGCAGCTTCAGGGTGTACCGGCGATGTACGTCAACGGGAAATACCAGATTAACCCGCAGGGCATGGACACCAGTAATATGGACGCGTTTATCATGCAGTACGCTGATACCGTTAAACAGCTGGTTGAGAAAAAATAATAATAAAAGCCGGTCAATGACCGGCTTTTTTGTATTCCGTTTTTATCTTTTCCAGCTGCATGTCTTTTTCATGCCATAACCTGTTCAGCCAGCACTGAAAGTTATGCTTAAAAGACGCATCGTTTTGATAATCGCCCCGCAATGTTTCATCCACCGGAATTAACTGTATGCGGACCACCACCCGCGTAAGCCTGCCGCACAACATATCGAGAAAGGGTGTGGCATCGTTTTGCGGATAGCAGAGCGTTACGTTTACCAGTTTATCAAATTGTAACCCCAGCACGCTTAATGCCATGGCAATTCCTGCCGCTTTAGGTGGAAGCAGATGACGCCAGGGGGAGCGCAGCCGTACATGCTTTTCCGGGGTGAAGCGTGTACCCTCCACGAAATTAACAATCGTGGTGGGACGACTACGGAATTTCTCACATGATCGACGGGCGGTTTCAATATCCTGCGCGCGACGTTCAGGATGCGTTGAAAGGTAACTTCTTGAATATGTGCGCATAAAAGGCATATCCAGCGCCCAACAGGCTAGCCCAATAAAAGGGACCCAGGCCAGCTGCTGCTTCAGGAAATATTTATTCATCGGTAAATGATTGCGGAACAACACGCAAAGCACAACGATATCCGCCCAGCTGTGGTGGTTAGCGGTCAGCAAATACCAGTTATTTCTGTTTAGCTCATCCAGTCCCTGAACATCCCATTTCAGACGTGGATTAAGATGAAGTAATACCGCCAGCCCTTCACACCAGCAATACATCATGGCATCGCAGAAGCGGGAAATGCGTTCTGAGACTGGTTTCAACGGAAGCAGTAATTTAACGATACCGGCCAGAATAATGGGCAGGGCGCAGAGCACCGTGACAAGAATGGCCAGCATAATACTTACTAGCAGGGTAATCGCAGCGCGAAGTCGTAACATATTCAAATGATCGGATGAAAGGAACATGGCGTTCACTAAAAATTGGGAGCGCGGATTTTAACAGAAGATGAAAAACAACGTGGTAGCCGAAGATAACCTTTACGCTGTGATTAACGTTCGCCAAAAAAGTAAGCTTTATTCTGAATATAATTTATATCCACAAAAATAATGGCGCGATATGAAACCATTAGCAAAGTCATTTATCGCATAAGCTACTGATTTAAAAATGGAATTTTATTATTTCTTCCGATAATAACGCTGTATTATTAAAGGCTTATGATTTTGTGCACAAAGTTATCCACAGGGTTGTTCTGCGAGGCGGCACCCTGAACGGCAATTCTTTGGGCGTAAAAGTTCATGTTTGACTACGGTCTATGGCATCCTTTAGGCCATATATTGATAAACAGGCATGGACACTATGGTTCAGATCCCACAAAACCCCCTTATCCTCGTTGATGGTTCCTCTTATCTTTACCGGGCCTACCACGCCTTTCCGCCGCTGACTAACAGCACCGGCGAGCCGACAGGGGCAATGTACGGTGTGCTGAACATGCTGCGCAGCCTGATCATGCAGTACCAGCCGACTCATGCGGCGGTCGTGTTTGATGCCAAGGGTAAAACCTTCCGCGACGAGCTGTTTGAACACTACAAATCTCACCGTCCCCCGATGCCGGACGACCTGCGCGCGCAGATCGAACCGCTGCATGAGATGGTCAAAGCCATGGGCCTGCCGCTGCTGGCGGTATCCGGCGTCGAGGCCGATGACGTCATCGGTACGCTGGCGCGTGAAGCGGAAAAAGCAGGGCGTCCGGTGCTCATCAGTACCGGCGATAAAGATATGGCGCAGCTGGTTACGCCAGGTATCACCCTCATTAATACCATGACTAATACCATTCTCGGCCCGGAAGAGGTGGTAGCGAAATATGGCGTACCGCCTGAGCTGATCATCGACTTCCTTGCCCTGATGGGTGACTCCTCAGATAACATCCCTGGCGTGCCGGGCGTGGGCGAGAAAACGGCCCAGGCGCTGCTGCAGGGTCTTGGCGGCCTGGATACCCTCTACGGCGAACCCGAGAAGATCGCGACCCTCAGCTTCCGCGGTGCCAAAACGATGGCGACCAAACTGGCCGACAATAAAGACGTGGCGTATCTCTCGTATCAGCTCGCGACCATCAAAACCGATGTTGAACTGGAGCTGAGCGCCGAGCAGCTGGAAGTGCAGCAGCCGGCGGCCGGGGCGCTGATGGAGATGTTCAGGCGCTACGAGTTCAAACGCTGGACTGCTGACGTTGAAGCGGGCAAGTGGCTGCAGGCAAAAGGCGCTAAACCCGCCGCGAAGCCACAAGAGACCATCGTGATTGATGAAGAGCCGGACGAACCGGCCGTGGCGCTCTCCCAGGAAAACTATGTCACCATTCTGGATGAAGAGACGCTGCAGGCCTGGATTGCGCGCCTGAAAAAAGCGCCGCTGTTCGCTTTCGATACGGAAACCGACAGTCTGGATAATCACTCCGCTAATCTGGTGGGCGTTTCCTTTGCTATCGAACCGGGTGATGCGGCGTACCTGCCGGTCGCTCATGACTACCTGGACGCGCCGGATCATGTTTCCCGCGAGCGCGCCCTTGAGCTGTTGAAGCCGCTGCTTGAAGATGAAAATGCACTTAAGGTCGGCCAGAATCTGAAATACGACCGCGGCGTGTTGCAGAACTACGGTATCGAACTGCGCGGTATCGCCTTCGACACCATGCTGGAGTCGTACATTCTTAACAGCGTCTCCGGGCGCCACGATATGGACTCCATGGCGGAGCGCCTGCTGAAGCACAAAACCATCACCTTTGAAGAGATTGCCGGCAAGGGCAAAAACCAGCTGACGTTTAACCAGATTGCCCTTGAGCAGGCCGGGCCTTATGCCGCCGAAGACGCGGACGTCACGCTGCAGCTGCACCTTAAAATGTGGCCGAAGCTGCAAAAAGAGGCGGGTCCACGCGCGGTATTTGAAAAAATCGAAATGCCGCTGGTGCCGGTGCTGTCACGCATCGAGCGCAACGGCGTTAAAATCGACCCGGCGGTGCTGCATAAGCACTCTGAAGAGATCACGCTGCGTCTGGCCGAGCTTGAGCAGAAGGCGCATGAGATTGCCGGCGAACCGTTCAACCTCTCCTCGACCAAGCAGCTGCAAACCATTCTGTTTGAAAAGCAGGGCATCAAGCCGCTGAAGAAAACGCCGGGTGGCGCGCCGTCCACTTCTGAAGAGGTGCTTGAGGAGCTGGCGCTGGACTATCCGCTGCCGAAAGTCATCCTGCAATATCGCGGGCTGGCGAAGCTGAAATCGACCTATACCGATAAGCTTCCGCTGATGATTAACCCGAAAACCGGCCGGGTACACACCTCTTATCACCAGGCGGTCACGGCGACCGGGCGTCTGTCGTCCACCGATCCGAACCTGCAGAACATTCCGGTGCGTAACGACGAAGGACGACGCATTCGTCAGGCGTTTATTGCGCCGCAGGATTACGTCATCGTTTCAGCGGACTACTCGCAAATTGAGCTGCGCATTATGGCGCATCTGTCGCGCGATAAAGGCCTGCTGGATGCCTTCTCGCAGGGGCTGGATATTCACCGCGCCACCGCAGCGGAAGTGTTCGGCATGTCGCTTGAACAGGTCACCGGCGAACAGCGTCGCAGCGCCAAAGCCATTAACTTCGGTCTGATCTACGGCATGAGCGCTTTTGGGTTGTCGCGCCAGTTGAATATCTCCCGTAAAGAGTCGCAGAAGTATATGGATCTCTACTTTGAGCGCTACCCGGGCGTGCTGGAGTACATGGAGCGCACCCGTAAACAGGCGAAAGAGCAGGGTTATGTTGAAACGCTGGACGGGCGTCGTCTCTACCTGCCGGATATTAACTCCAGCAACGCGGCGCGCCGCGCCGGTGCGGAACGTGCGGCAATCAACGCCCCGATGCAGGGGACGGCGGCGGATATTATCAAGCGCGCTATGATCGACGTTGATAAGTGGCTGGAGAGCGAAAAGCCGCGCGTGCAGCTTATTATGCAAGTACACGATGAACTGGTGTTCGAAGTGCATAAAGACGACGTAGAAACAGTATCCAGAAAGATTCATGAACTGATGGAAAACACCATGAAGCTGGACGTGCCGTTGCTGGTGGAAGTAGGCAGCGGTGAAAACTGGGATCGGGCGCACTAAGGGTGCGTCTTACCCTGTCGCTATTCTGTAACTTAGCAACATAACTAATAGCTTTTTGTGATAATCATTAGAAATTGCTATGTAAAGAGTGAAAAAAAACTACAAAAAGTGCTTTGTGTGACCCAGAAAAAGCGGTAGAGTTATTCGCGTAGGGTACAGAGGTAAGATGTTCTATCTTTCAGACCTTTTACTTCACGTAATCGGATTTGGCTGAATATTTTAGCCGCCCCAGTCAGTACTGACTGGGGCGTTTTTTATTGGGCGTAGCCCGGTAAAATGACGCGAGGAGCCTGTCCACGCGTCTTCGCTTATTCGCCGGAATCAGTGTCTTCAGTCACCGGCGGCAGATCGTTAAACCAGCTATCCAGTTTAGCCCGCAGCTTATCCACGCCCTGTTTTTTCAGTGACGAAAATGCTTCAACCTGCACGTCTCCCTGGAAGGCAAGTACCGCTTCGCGCACCATGTTCAGCTGCGCTTTGCGCGCCCCGCTGGCAAGCTTATCGGCTTTGGTCAGCAGAACCAGCACCGCAATTTCACTGGCTACCGCCCACTCAATCATCTGCTGATCGAGATCTTTCAGCGGATGACGAATATCCATCAATACCACCAGGCCTTGCAGACATTGCCGTTTTTCCAGGTATTCACCCAGCGCGCGCTGCCATTTGATTTTCATCTCTTCCGGCACCTGGGCGAAGCCGTAGCCCGGAAGATCGACCAGACGCTTACCGTCAGCCACTTCAAACAGGTTGATAAGCTGGGTGCGTCCCGGCGTTTTACTGGTACGCGCCAGGCCTTTTTGATTGGTCAGGGTATTCAGGGCGCTTGATTTGCCGGCGTTGGAGCGCCCGGCGAAGGCCACTTCAATACCGGTATCGGAGGGAAGGTGGCGAATGTCCGGCGCACTGGTGACAAAGTGCGTCTGTTGGTAATTCCAGGTAGTCAAAACGGTTCTCTCCGTCTGGGGATAAGCATTCCGGCGATTATACCTGAAGCCACAGAAAAGACCGTGGCTGATTGCAGGCGCGGTTCCGTCATTCCCCCGCTTTGCTGTGAGACATTGCCCCGTTGTTAGCGGCGATATTTGAGACAAATCTCATGTCTGGTTATGAATTTTTTATCTAAATAACATCCGTTTAGCGATAAAGAACTGTCCTAATTTGCCGTAAAAACCCAGCGGCAGGGTTGTTAGTTTCGTCAGTAACGGTAAAGTTGTTCTCACAGAGCGGGGATGCTCATAAAGGACAGGTTCAGGACGAGCAGGCAGGAAACGTCACGGAGACGAAGCGCGGAAAAGCCAGGATGGCAAACGTCGGAGACGTCAGCAAACGGAAAAGGAACCTGACAGGGAACGTTGGCAGCATACGGAAAGACAAGGTTTGTCGACAGCACACAAGGATGAACGCGCCCTTCGCGGGTGCAAGGTCAGTAAAAAAGGCGACAGTTTATTCTGTCGCCTTTTTTCTTTTCTTGCTTTCTGCTAGATTCCGCCGCAATTCTATACTTTATAAAACAGCCGAAGACGACCTTCTATGAAACAACCATCCCCAGCGCGTGGCAAAGCCCCGGCGAAAGCGCGTCGTAAAACACGCGAAGAAATCAATCAGGAAGCGCGTGACCGTAAGCGTGAGAAGAAGCATCGTGGCCATGCCGCCGGTAGTCGTGCTGCAGGCGGTACCGAGCAGCAGAAGAAAGGCGGTCGCGGCGCGCAGGGTCAGGATCCCCGTATCGGCAGCAAGAAACCCATTCAACTGGGCGTGACCGAGGCGCCTGTCAAAAAGCAGCAGCAACCGAAGAGTGAGAAAAAAATGTTATCACCGCAGGCTGAACTGGAAATGCTGGAAAATGACGACCGTCTGGATGGGCTGCTTGAGCGCCTGGAAGAGGGTGAAACCCTGAGCGCGGAAGAGCAAACCTGGGTTGATGAGAAGCTGGACCGTATCGATGCCCTGATGCAGCAGCTGGGTCTGTCGTATGACGATGACGAAGAAGAGCCAGAAGAGCGCGAAGACGATCTGATGCGCCTGCTGAAAGGCGGAAACTAACGGTTTCCCCTATGGGCCTGACCGTTCTGCTCATTGTTTTACCAATAGTATGTTACCTGGTGTGGTTATTCGGTAAACTACAGCGGCTGTCGCGGCAAAAGCATTGGTTGCGCAGCCGGCTCCTTACGCGTGGTGCGGCAAGACCGGCACGCCGTACCCGTCCGCGGCATCATCGGAAGGAGTAAGCATGTCTGAGCAGTTGATCGACTGGGATCTGGCCCTGATCCAGAAGTATAACTATTCCGGGCCGCGTTATACCTCGTACCCCACCGCACTTGAGTTTTCTGAACAGTTTGGCGAAGCCGATTTCCGCCAGGCGGTGGCCCGTTATCCTGAACGCCCGCTTTCGCTGTACGTTCATATTCCGTTCTGCCACAAGCTCTGCTACTTCTGCGGCTGCAACAAGATTGTCACCCGCCAGCAGCACAAGGCCGACCAGTACCTTGATGCGCTGGAGCAGGAGATTCTTCATCGCGCGCCGCTGTTTACCGGGCGTCACGTCAGCCAGTTGCACTGGGGCGGCGGCACCCCGACTTACCTGAACAAGGCGCAAATCAGCCGCCTGATGGCGCTGCTGCGCGGTAATTTCAACTTTAACGCCGATGCTGAAATCTCTATCGAAGTTGACCCGCGCGAAATCGAGCTGGACGTGCTGGACCATCTGCGCAGCGAAGGTTTCAACCGCCTGAGTATGGGGGTGCAGGACTTCAACAAAGAGGTGCAGCGCCTCGTCAACCGCGAGCAGGATGAAGACTTCATCTTCGCGCTGCTGCGTCGCGCGCGCGATATCGGCTTTACCTCGACCAATATCGATTTAATCTACGGTCTGCCGAAACAGACGCCGGAAAGCTTTGCCTTTACGCTGCAGCGCGTGGCGGAGCTTAATCCGGATCGCCTGAGCGTGTTTAACTACGCGCACCTGCCGACGCTGTTTGCCGCCCAACGTAAAATCAAAGACGCCGATCTGCCGTCCGCGCAGCAGAAGCTCGATATTCTTCAGCAGACCATCACCTCGCTTACCGCCTCCGGCTATCAGTTTATCGGTATGGACCATTTCGCCCGTCCTGATAACGAACTGGCGATTGCCCAGCGCGAAGGGGTGCTGCACCGTAATTTCCAGGGTTACACCACCCAGGGCGACACCGATCTGCTGGGAATGGGCGTCTCGGCCATCAGCATGCTGGGTGACTGCTACGCCCAGAACCAGAAAGAGCTCAAGCGCTACTATCAGCAGGTCGACGAACAGGGTAACGCTCTGTGGCGCGGGCTGGCCCTGACCCGCGACGACTGTATCCGTCGGGACGTGATTAAATCGCTGATCTGTAACTTCCGCCTGACTTATGCGGAGATTGAACGCGAATGGGATATCCGCGTGGCGGACTATTTTGCGGAAGATTTACAGCTGCTGGCCCCGCTGGCAAAAGACGGGCTGGTGGACGTGAACGAGGCGGAGATAGTGGTAACGCCAAAAGGGCGCTTGCTGATCCGCAATATCTGCATGTGCTTTGACGTTTATCTGCGTCAGAAAGCGCGCTTGCAGCAGTTCTCGCGGGTGATCTAAGCGGGAAAGCAGGAGAGGGAAGCCCTCTCCTGCTGCGGTTAACTCAAAAAGTTAACCAGCGCCGCGCACAGAATCGCGGCGATTGCCGTCTGCGGCGTGTGGCTTGCGGCAGCGCCAACTTCAGCGCTGCTGGATGCCATATGTAATAGTGATTCCAGCATACAACCCTCAAAAACCCTTCCCGTGAACGCGCCCGATCATACGCAACTTGCTGCCGCAGTAAAGTACAAAATAGCAGCAGTTTTTGGCGTTAATTCCCGACGCTGGATCACTCCATGCCTAACTCTTTGAGCTTACGGGTTAAGGTGTTGCGACCCCATCCCAACAGCCGTGCCGCTTCCTGTTTATGGCCCTGGGTATGACGCAGCGCCGTGGTCAGCAGGGTGCGCTCCATTTCGGGCTGCGCCTCGGAGAGCAGATTCTGATGGCCGGAGCGCAACGCGCGATCCGCCCACTGGGCAAGCAGCGTCGCCCAGCTGTCCGGCAGCGTCTGCGACGGGTTATCCGGCACCGAGGTTTCAAACAGTTCCGGCGGCAGATCCTGAATCAGCACTTCCTGACCCGCCGCCATCACTGTCAGCCAGCGGCAGGTGTTTTCCAGCTGGCGCACGTTGCCCGGCCAGGCGAGACGCGTCAGCGCCGCTTCGGTTTCGGGATGCAGCAGCTTCGCCTCTACGCCCAGCTCTTTTGCCGCGATCTGCAGGAAGTGACGGGCGAGGCGCGGAATGTCTTCCCGACGCTCGCGCAGTGGCGGCAGGTGAACACGTATCACGTTCAGGCGGTGGAACAGATCCTCACGGAATTTCCCCTCCTGCACGCGCAGTTCAAGGTTCTGGTGCGTCGCGGCGATGATGCGCACATCGACTTTCACCGGCGCATAGCCGCCGACGCGGTAGAACTGCCCGTCGGCCAGCACGCGCAGCAGACGCGTCTGCACATCCAGCGGCATATCGCCGATCTCATCCAGAAACAGCGTCCCGCCGTCGGCCTGCTCGAAGCGACCCTGGCGGATCTGGTTCGCGCCGGTAAACGCGCCTTTCTCGTGGCCGAACAGCTCGGACTCAATCAAATCTTTGGGGATCGCCGCCATGTTCAGCGCGATGAACGGGGCTTTCACCCGCGGGCTGTGGCGATGCAGCGCATGGGCCACCAGCTCTTTACCGGTACCGGACTCGCCGTTAATCAGCACGCTGATGGACGAGCGCGACAGACGGCCGATAATACGAAACACATCCTGCATCGCCGGCGCTTCGCCGATGATATCGGTGGTCGGGCCGAACACCTGCACGTTGCGCGGCTGCTGCTGCTCCTGATAGTGGCTGATCGCCCGCTCCACCAGCGCCACCGCTTCGTCGATATCGAAAGGTTTTGGCAGATAGTCGAACGCGCCCTGCTGATAAGCGCTCACCGCGGCGTCGAGGTCAGAGTGCGCCGTCATGATGATCACCGGCAGCATCGGGTGGCGCTGCTTAATCTGTTTTAACAGCGCTAAACCGTCCATGCCCGGCATACGAATATCCGACAGCAGCACGTCCGGGGTTTTGGTGGTCAGCGCGTTCAGCACCTCATTACCGCTTTCAAAGGTGGTGCAACTTAAACCGGCGCCGGTCAGTGCGCGTTCCAGCACCCAGCGAATGGAGCTATCGTCATCGACGATCCAGACTATCCCTCGTTGCATAAAGACCTCTATTTACGAATGGGCAGGTAGAGCGAAAACTCGGTATGACCCGGCCAGCTGTTAAATTCGATTTTTCCGGAATGCTGGTCAATCAGGCTGCGGGCAATGGACAGCCCCAGCCCGGTGCCGCCTTCGCGGCCGCTGACCATCGGATAAAAGAGCGTGTCCTGCAGATGCGCGGGAATGCCCGGCCCGTTATCTTCCACATCAATTCGCGCGGCGAGCCGGTAGCGGGTGCCGTGCAGCGTGAGCTGAAACGCAGTGCGGGTGCGCAGCACGATTTCACCCCCCGCCGGGCCCAGCGCCTGTAAGGCATTGCGCACGATGTTGAGCAGCACCTGCTCAATCTGATCGGGATCGTGCGCGAACTCCGGCAGGCTCGGGTCGTAGTCGCGCACCAGGGTGATGTTCTCCGGCAGCTCCATCGACACCAGCTTCACGACCCGCTCTGCGACTTTGTGAATGCTCTCGGTGACGTGCATGCCCGGCTGTTGCGGCCCCAGCAGCCTGTCCACCAGATTACGCAGGCGGTCGGCCTGCTCAATAATTACGTTGGTGTACTCCGTCAGCGACGGATCGGGCAGGGCGCGGGTCAGCAGCTGCGCGGCACCGCGCAATCCGCCGAGCGGGTTTTTAATCTCGTGGGCGAGGCCGCGCACCAGATCGCGCGCCGCCACCTGCTGCGCATGCTGAAGCTGCTCCTGGCTGAGGCGACGCTGATTATCCATCGGCGCCATCTCCAGCAGGATGAAGCCGTCCGGCAGGCGCTGCGCGGTCAGGGAGAGAATATGGGAACGCCCGTCGATGACCAGCGTGACCTCATTATCCGTAAAGCCCTGGCCGGCGTTGAGGCTCTCCTGCATCAGATGAATATTGAGCGAGAAGTAGCTCAGAAGCTCCGGCAGCGGCGTGCCGAAAAGTTTGCGTGAACTCTGCGCCAGCAGCTGTTGCGCTGCCGGGTTGGCGTAATGCACCGCCAGGTCATCATCGACCAGCAGGATGCTGTTAATTAACGCATTGAGGATCTGCCCGGCATCGGGTAGCGCGCCTGTTGCCATCCAGCAGTCTCCCAGGGTTTGCACCAATTTAGTGCATTATAGGCAATCGGTTCAGTAAGGCTATGTTATTTGTCCCCAGCGCGTGCGATGACAAACAATAACGCCTTACTGAATCATCCTTTGGTATCCGTTCGTTGCGGAGAAAAAAGCCCATCCGAAGATGGGCCAAAAGTTTCCACGGCAACAAAAAATCTTTCGCGTTGTTATTCGCAGCGGCGATGAACGCGCGCTGCGGGCAACTTACACGCTGTAGTACAGTTCAAACTCAACCGGGTGCGGCGTCATGCGCACGCGGTCGTTCTCTTCGATACGCAGCGCGATATAAGCATCGATAGCGTCGTCGGTGAACACGCCACCGGCGGTCAGGAACTCGCGGTCCTGATCCAGGGCGTTGAGGGCTTCTTCCAGCGAGCCAGCAACCTGTGGGATCTCTTTCGCTTCTTCCGGCGGCAGGTCATACAGGTTTTTGTCCATCGCTTCGCCCGGATGGATTTTGTTCTTGATACCGTCAAGGCCGGCCATCAGCAGTGCCGCGAAGCACAGGTACGGGTTAGCCGCCGGGTCCGGGAAGCGCACTTCGATACGACGTGCTTTCGGAGAGGCAACGACCGGAATACGGATAGAAGCGGAACGGTTACGGGCTGAGTACGCCAGCATAACCGGTGCTTCGTAACCCGGAACCAGACGCTTGTAGGAGTTGGTGGTCGGGTTCGCCAGGGCGTTGATGGCTTTCGCGTGTTTGATCACGCCGCCGATGTAGAACAGCGCCTGCTCGGACAGACCGGCATATTTGTCACCAGAGAACAGGTTAGTACCGTTCTTTGACAGGGACATGTGGCAGTGCATACCGGAGCCGTTATCGCCAAACATCGGTTTCGGCATGAAGGTCGCGGTTTTACCGAAGCGGTGCGCGACGTTGTGAACCACATATTTGTAGATCTGAATTTCGTCCGCTTTCTTGGTCATGGTGTTGAAGCGGGTCGCCACTTCGTTCTGACCGGCGGTAGCTACTTCGTGGTGGTGCGCTTCAACCACCAGGCCCATCTCTTCCATCACCATACACATGGTGGAGCGGATGTCCTGAGAGGAATCAACCGGCGGAACCGGGAAGTAACCGCCTTTCACGCCCGGACGGTGGCCTTTGTTGCCGCCTTCGTATTTGGTCCCGGAGTTCCATGCGCCTTCGATATCGTCGATAGCCACGTGAGAACCGGAAATGGAGCTGCCGAAACGGATGTCGTCGAACAGGAAGAATTCCGGCTCTGGCCCGAACAGCACGGTATCAGCGATACCGGTAGAGCGCAGGTACTCTTCAGCGCGTTTCGCGATGGAGCGCGGATCGCGGTCGTAGCCCTGCATGGTGCCCGGCTCAAGGATGTCGCAGCGGATGATAAGTGTAGGTTCTTCGTAGAACGGGTCAATGACAGCGGTAGAAGCGTCAGGCATCAGCACCATGTCGGATTCGTTGATACCTTTCCAGCCACCAATCGAGGAGCCATCAAACATTTTGCCTTCTTCGAAGAAGTCAGCATTAACCTGATGGGAAGGGATCGTGACGTGCTGCTCTTTACCTTTAGTATCGGTGAAGCGTAAATCGACAAACTTCACTTCATGTTCATTCAGCATCGTCAAAACGTGTTCAGCGGACATACTTGCACTCTCCCGGATTTTGTCATTGTCGTCGTGGTAACGAGGTTTTCAAACACTGTATCAAAGTGGCGTTCTCGCTCTGATGTAGATAAAGCGAAAAGTGTGCCAACTTTCAAATTACCTTAAAAAGGCGCTATCATGCGCACCATAGTGCAAACGAGCTGCACCACCGTGGACAGATTGCACCAATATAGTGCCTTTGTGTAAAAAATGGGCACTGCATTGGTGCAATTTGCGTTAGTGGGCGCACGTTTGCTGCGTGAAAAGGATCACAAAGCCCTCCTGCAATACTTGTTTGCGAAGGATCTTTGTGATCTTGTTCAGTCCTGCGATTAATCCGTGTACAATAACGCGCTATTTCTAATGCCTGAGGCAAAGTTGTGATCGAAAATCTGCGTAACATCGCCATCATCGCGCACGTCGACCATGGGAAAACGACCCTGGTTGATAAGCTGCTCCAACAGTCTGGTACGTTCAGCGAACGTGCGGAAACCACCGAGCGTGTGATGGACTCCAACGATTTGGAGAAAGAGCGTGGGATTACCATCCTCGCTAAGAACACCGCTATCAAATGGAATGATTTCCGTATCAACATCGTTGATACCCCCGGCCACGCCGACTTCGGTGGCGAAGTTGAACGTGTAATGTCCATGGTTGACTCAGTACTGCTGGTCGTTGACGCAATGGATGGCCCTATGCCGCAGACGCGCTTCGTGACCAAAAAGGCGTTTGCCCACGGTCTGAAGCCAATTGTTGTTATCAACAAAGTTGACCGTCCTGGCGCGCGTCCTGACTGGGTTGTTGACCAGGTCTTCGACCTGTTCGTTAACCTCGACGCGACCGACGAGCAGCTGGACTTCCCGATCGTTTACGCTTCTGCGCTGAACGGCATCGCGGGTCTGGACCACACTGACATGGCGGACGACATGACCCCGCTGTATCAGGCTATCGTCGACCACGTACCGTCGCCGAACGTTGACCTGGACGGCCCGCTGCAGATGCAGATCTCTCAGCTGGACTACAACAACTACCTGGGCGTGATCGGCATCGGCCGCATCAAGCGCGGTAAAGTTAAGCCGAACCAGCAGGTTACTGTCATCGACAGCGAAGGCAAAACCCGTAACGGTAAAGTCGGTAAAGTACTGGGCCACCTCGGTCTGGAGCGTATCGACAGCGAACTCGCGGAAGCGGGCGACATCATCGCGATCACCGGTCTGGGCGAGCTGAACATCTCCGACACCATCTGCGATCCGCAGAACGTCGAAGCGCTGCCGGCGCTGTCCGTTGATGAACCGACCGTAACCATGTTCTTCAACGTCAACACCTCTCCGTTCTGTGGTAAAGAAGGTAAGTACGTGACTTCACGTCAGATCCTCGACCGCCTGAACAAAGAGCTGGTGCACAACGTTGCGCTGCGCGTTGAAGAAACCGAAGACGCTGACGCGTTCCGCGTATCCGGTCGTGGTGAGCTTCACCTCTCCGTACTGATCGAAAACATGCGTCGTGAAGGTTTCGAGCTGGCGGTTTCCCGTCCGAAAGTTATCTTCCGTGAATTCGAAGGCCGCAAGCAGGAGCCGTTCGAGAACGTGACCCTGGATATCGAAGAGCAGCATCAGGGCTCTGTGATGCAGGCGATGGGTGAGCGTAAAGGCGACATGAAAAACATGGATCCGGATGGCAAAGGCCGCGTACGTCTCGACTACGTGATCCCAAGCCGTGGCCTGATCGGCTTCCGTAACGAATTCATGACCATGACCTCCGGTACCGGTCTGCTGTACTCCACCTTCAGCCACTACGACGACGTGCGTCCGGGCGAAGTGGGTCAGCGTCAGAACGGCGTGCTGATCTCCAACGGTCAGGGTAAAGCGGTTGCGTTTGCGCTGTTCGGCCTGCAGGACCGCGGTAAGCTGTTCCTCGGTCACGGTGCTGAAGTTTACGAAGGCCAGATCATCGGTATTCACAGCCGTTCTAACGACCTGACCGTAAACTGCCTGACCGGTAAGAAGCTGACCAACATGCGTGCTTCCGGTACTGACGAAGCCACCACCCTGGTTCCGCCGATCAAAATGACGCTGGAGCAGGCGCTGGAGTTTATCGATGACGACGAACTGGTAGAAGTTACCCCGGTTTCCGTACGTATCCGTAAACGTCACCTGACGGAAAACGACCGTAAGCGTGCCAGCCGTGGCCCGCGTGAAGGCTAATTAACGGTAATCACCGTATCGAAGCCCCGGCTGAAAAGCCGGGGCTTTTTTTATGCATTTTTATAGCCTCGCCGTTCGCCTCATAGTCAAAGTTTCGCTTTACCGCTACAGTTAACTCTCCATGGCCCAAAAGGAGAGAGTCATGCTCTATATCTTTGATTTAGGTAATGTCATTGTCGATATCGACTTTAACCGCGTGCTTGGCGTATGGAGCGATTACAGCCGCGTGCCGCTCGCTACCCTGCAGCAAAATTTCACGATGGACGAACCCTTCCACCAGCACGAACGCGGTGAGATCAGCGATGAGGTGTTCGCCCAGCAGCTGTGCGCGCAGATGTCGCTGCCGCTGAGCTTCGAGCAGTTCAGCGCTGGCTGGCAGGCGGTTTTTGTCGGTATTCGCCACGAGGTTATCGATATCATGCAGAAACTGCGCGCGGCAGGACATCGCGTCGTGGTGCTCTCCAACACCAACCGGCTACACACCACGTTGTGGCCGGAACAGTATCCGCAAGTGCGCGCCGCGGCGGATGCGATTTATCTCTCGCAGGAGATGGGCCTGCGCAAACCGGATGCTGCAATCTATCAGCGGGTACTGGAAGCAGAGAACGTCTCCGCCGCCGAGGCGGTGTTCTTCGACGATAACGCCGCCAATGTGGAAGGCGCGCGCCAGGTGGGTATTGAAGCAATCCTGGTGAAAGACAAAACGACGGTACCTGACTACTTCGCGGCCAACGCATGATCAATAAGCTTCAGCAAAAAGCGACGCACCACACCAGGCCGCTGGTGGCCTGGCTGAAACTGCTGTGGAAGCGCATCGACGAAGACAACATGACGACGCTGGCCGGGAATCTGGCCTACGTCTCGCTGCTGTCACTGGTGCCGTTCGTGGCGGTGATATTTGCCCTCTTTGCTGCCTTCCCGATGTTTTCGGACGTCAGCATGCAGCTGCGCCACTTTGTCTTTGCTAACTTTATTCCGGCCACCGGCGATATCATTCAGCGCTACATCGAGCAGTTCGTCGCCAACTCCAGCAAGATGACCGCGGTGGGCGCCTGCGGGCTGATTGTCACCGCATTGTTGCTGATGTACGCCATCGACAGCGCGCTAAATACCATCTGGCGCAGCCAGCGCACGCGTCCGAAAGTTTACTCCTTTGCGGTGTACTGGATGATCCTCACCCTCGGCCCGCTGCTGGCCGGGGCAAGTCTGGCTATCAGCTCTTATCTGCTCTCCCTGCGCTGGGCGACCGGCTTCAACAGCATGATTGACGACGTGCTGCGCCTTTTTCCGCTGCTATTGTCGTGGATCTCCTTCTGGCTGCTCTACAGCGTGGTGCCTACGGTGCGGGTGCCCAATCGCGATGCGGTGATCGGGGCGCTGGTGGCGGCGCTGCTGTTTGAACTCGGCAAGAAAGGCTTTGCGCTCTACATCACCATGTTCCCCTCCTACCAGCTGATTTACGGCGTGCTGGCCGTGATCCCCATCCTGTTTCTCTGGGTCTACTGGACCTGGTGCATCGTCTTGCTTGGGGCAGAGATAACTGTCACTCTCGGCGAGTATCGAAAACTAAAACAGGCCGCAGCAGAGAAAGAAGACCAGCCATGATTGCATTGATTCAACGCGTCTCCCGGGCGAGCGTCGCCGTGGGAAATGAAGTCACGGGTGAAATTGGGCCGGGACTTTTGGTGTTATTGGGTGTCGAAAAAGAGGATGACGAAACGAAAGCGGATCGCCTGTGCGAGCGCGTGCTGGGCTATCGCATCTTCAGCGATGAGGCGGGCAAGATGAACCTCAACGTGCAGCAGGCCGGCGGCAGCGTACTGGTGGTGTCGCAGTTTACCCTTGCCGCCGACACCGGTCGCGGCATGCGCCCCAGCTTTTCACGCGGTGCGGCACCGGATCGCGCCGAAGCGCTGTACGACTATTTCGTTACGCGCTGCCGTGCGCAGGGCGTTACCGCCGAAAGCGGCCGCTTCGCCGCTGATATGCAAGTTTCCCTGGTCAATGACGGCCCGGTGACGTTCTGGCTGCAGGTATGAGCCTGGCCGCTACCGGGCTGCGGGTCACAAGAGAGAGTACAAGTATGTATCACCTTCGCGTACCGCAAACAGAAGAAGAACTTGAGAGCTACTACCAGTTTCGCTGGGAGATGCTGCGCAAGCCGCTGCATCAGCCGAAAGGCTCAGAGCGCGACGGCTGGGACGCGCTGGCTCATCACCAGATGGTGGTGGACGAAGAGGGCAACACCGTTGCCGCAGGGCGTCTCTACATCAACGCCGACAATGAGGCGTCGATCCGTTTTATCGCGGTGCATCCCACGGTGCAGGACAAAGGTCTGGGCACCCTGGTGGTGATGACGCTGGAGTCGGTGGCGCGTCAGGAGGGAGTGAAGCGCATTACCTGTAGCGCCCGCGAAGATGCGGTGGAATTTTTTGCCCGCCTCGGCTTTATGAACGAAGGGGAGATCACCACCCCGCAAACCACGCCGCTGCGCCACTTTCTGATGATCAAACCGGTCGCCAGCCTCGACGACATTTTGCACCGCGCCGACTGGTGTGGGCAGCTGCAGCAGGCCTGGTATCAGCACATTCCGCTGAGTGAAAAGATGGGCGTGCGCATTCTGCAGTATACCGGGCAGAAATTTATCACCACTATGCCGGAAGCCGGGAATCAGAACCCGCACCATACGCTGTTTGCCGGCAGTCTGTTCTCACTGGCAACGCTTACCGGCTGGGGGCTTATCTGGCTGATGCTGCGCGAACGTCACCTGGGCGGCACCATCATCCTGGCGGATGCGCATATTCGCTATCACAGTCCGATCAGTGGCAAACCGGGGGCGATAGCCGATCTCGGCTCGCTGAGCGGCGATCTCGACCGCCTCGCGCGCGGGCGTAAAGCCCGGGTGCAATTACAGGTGGAGCTGTTTGGGGACGACACCCTCGGTGCCGTCTTTGAAGGGATCTATATCGTTCTGCCCGCTAAACCCTTCGGGCCGCTGGAAGAGGGCGGCAACGAAGAGGAGTAGTACGGCTCAGGGGGCAGGTGCCGTGTTCGCTGCTGGTGCGGGACTGGCCGGGGCGGGCGCGGAGCTTACCTCGCCGTTGCGCATTATCTGCTCCAGCTTTTGCCCTTTGCTGTCGGTCACCTGAAGCCGGGCATTAACGCTCGGTTTCAGCAGCTCCGTCGCGCTGATGGCCCCGCTGGCCGTCAGGTGCAAATTGCTGTCACCCGCCAGCGGAATTTCCGGCCAGCCCCACTGTTGCAGGACGTTGACCGGCACCGCGCGGCCATTCAGGCTCACTTTCGCCTGGCGGCCCGGCAGCTGTGAGATTACCGCCGTGGCTTCCAGCAGGCCTTTTCCGGCGAAAGCGCTCAGCTCGCTGATCGTGATCGCCGAGGCGTTAGCGTTGAAGGCGATGGAAGGGTTACGCACGTCCACCCGGTTGAACGTCGCCGCTGCGCCGTTGAAGGTCGCATTCCCGCTCCAGGCTCCCCACTGGCGGTTTTTCACCAGCTGAAGCTGATTGCCGACGCCGTCCAGAGAGGTGATCTGCCACGGGAAAGTCGGGTCGATATCGATAACCAGATTGCGGCTGAGGCTGAGACGCCCGATAGTCAGGCTTTCGAGCCAGGCCGGGAGCGGCTGCATCCACAGCGCCTTCCAGTTATCCGGCAGCGTGTACTCCAGCCCCGCCAGCGCCACCTCGTCGAGCACCAGACGATTTTCGTCCCGCAGCCAGCTGCCGGAGGTGCGCACCATGCCGCGCTCCCAGCGTGAAGTGAACTGGCGCAGCGTCACGCCCTGCGGCGTCAGGTCGGCGTTAACGATGGGGTCGAACAGGTGAACCGAGCCGACAATAAATTCGCTGGCGTTCATCGACAGTCTGCCGTCCTCACTCTGCCAGCTGTCGCCGCGCAGCGTCAGGTCACGCAGGCTTAAGTCGAGATCGGTTACCGCCCAGTCAGGCCCCTGCAGGCGCGCATCGGTGATATCCACCTGTTCCAGGGTCAGCGAGGCGAGGGTAGTGAGCGGGTAGAGGAATGCCGACAGCGTTTTGTCGCTTTGCAGGCGAATGTCGTTCAGGCGCAGCCGATCCACATGCCAGCCGCCGTCCGCGCTGCGTCGGGCATTACCGGTCATCGACCCTTGCGCTACGTCAGCGCCGAAGGTGGAAAGTGTGACCTGCTCGCCATCGATATTCCCCTGCACCAGCACGTTGCTGGCGGGAATGTCGTTGAGCGTCAGGGAACCGGCGCTGATCTGGAAATTGGCTTTATCCCCCAGCACTTTACCCGCTTTCGGCAGCCAGGGCGCTACGCCGCCGTTGACCCGCTGGGCGCTGAGATCCCAGCCGGTACGCGGGCTGTTAAAGGCCATATTCTCCAGGCGCAGGCTGTCGGCCTGGAGCGGTAAAGAGGCAGTGTCAGGCGAGAGATTCAGGGTGCCATCCTGCAGCAGGATGGTATCGGCGTGTAAAGGGTCGGTGAGCTGGCGGCTGCTCAGCCCGATATTGACGCGTTTCGCTACCACCGTCGCGGGCTTGCCGTTGCGGCCAAAGGTCACGTTCAACAATTCAAGGTGCGAAGGGGAAGAGAAGCGATGATCCATCTTGTCGAAAGCGATGTGGTACTCGCTGTGGCTGTTGATCCAGCCGGTGATCCAGCCTGCACCCCAGCGCGTCTGCAGCAGGAGATAGAGCGCAATAATAATGACCAGAATGGCAACAATGAGCCAGGTAAGCAGTTTTCCAATCAGTTTCATCGTCTTCCATCCTGTAAACGTCTGAATAGGCCAGTTATGCCGCATTTAGCGGCACAGCTCAAGGAGGGAATTATTCTGGCAAGTAACAGCGGGCGGTAACAGCGCTTACCGCCCTGGTTATGTCTTAATTTTTTTCCGGCGGGAAAACAAGGTTCAGCACGATAGCGGTAATGCCGCCCGCAGCGATGCCGGAAGAGAGCAGGTTTTTCACCCAGTCCGGGGCAAACTGCAGGATCAGCGGCTGCTGCGATACGCCAAGACCTACCGCCAGCGACAGAGCGATAATCATGATCGCGCGGCGGTTCAGCGGCTCACGAGAGACAATGCGCACGCCTGAGGCCGCGATGGTGCCGAACATCACGATGGTCGCGCCGCCCAGTACCGGCTCCGGAATGTGCTGCACAAAGCCGCTTACCGCCGGGAACAGGCCCAGCACGATCAGCATCAACGCCACCACAAAGCCCACGTAGCGGCTGGCAACGCCGGTCAGCTGGATTACGCCGTTGTTCTGCCCGAAGCAGGAGTTCGGGAAAGTATTGAACACCGCCGAGACAAACGAGTTCAGGCCGTTCGCCAGCACGCCACCCTTCAGACGCTTCATATATAGCGGGCCGGAAACCGGCTGCTCTGAAACGTCGGAGGTTGCGGTGATGTCGCCGATGGTTTCCAGAGAGGTGATCATAAATACCAGCATCAGCGGCACCAGCAGGTTCCAGTCGATGCCCAGACCGTAGTGCAGCGGAGTAGGGATCATAATCAGCGGGCTGTCGGTGGCGGCAAAGCTCTGGGGCAGCATATCCAGTGCCCAGGCCAGCAGATAACCCACCGCCATCGCGATCACCAGTGAAGCCACGCGCAGATAAGGATTACGCTGACGGTTGAGCAGAATAATCACCGCCAGTACCGCACCGGCCAGCAGCAGGTTTTTTGGTGCGCCGAAGGTGTTATTTGCCATTGCGCCATAGCCGCCGCCGATGGAGGTGAGGCCCACCTGAATCAGCGACAGGCCGATAATCATCACCACCACACCGGAAACCAGCGGCGTAATGATGCGGCGCGCCAGATGGAGCACCCGGGAGATCACCATCTCAGTGCAGCTCGCCAGCATCAGGGTGCCGAACAGCGCGGCCATCATGGTGGGTACGTCTGCACCGCCGGTTTTTAGCGCGGTACCGCCCATAATCAGCGGTGCCACGAAGTTAAAGCTGGTGCCCTGAATCGACAGCAGTCCTGAGCCGACCGGCCCCCACGCCTTAATCTGGATAATCGATGCCACGCCGGAGGCGAACAGCGACATGCTGATGATGTGCTGCGTGTCCTGCGCCGGCAGGCCCAGCGCCTGGCAAATAAGCAGGGCAGGGGTGATCACCGCGACGAACATCGCCAGCAGGTGCTGGCAGGCGGCGAACAGGGTTTGTGGCAGCGGCGGACGGTCTTCGAGGCGGTAGATCAGTTCACTGTTATGCGGCTTAGCAATCGGTTGCGCATTTTCAGACTCAACGGCATTAACGGACATCGGTGGAGATCCCCTGACGGAAAAGCGGGCATTCTATCGGACTCAAAGGTAAAAGCAAACGGTTGCACAGGCGCAAATTAATACAGGCACCGGCATGCGACAGGTAATGAAGGGGGTTGAACATAAACGCCCATCTTTCGATGGGCGCAGGAGTACTACAGGCGTTCAATCTGGAAAGTCACATCACCCGTGATTTTACCTTTTGTCGCTGTCTGGCCATTCAACTCAACAAGCTGAAGACCAAGGTATTTAGTAGCGGCAGTGGATTTGTCACCCAGCAGATAAGGTTGGTTGATATCAATGGGTTTGTTGTCAGATTCAAAAAAGCCAATGCCTACGCCTTTGGCTGCATCTTCTCCGGTGGCGGTGTTGGCAAATGCCGTGCCATCGGCGTTATCGTGTACGCCAACGAACCTGACCGCAATTTTTCCCTGCCACAGTTCTTTAGCACAGGCATCGTTATTATCTACTGCCCATACTTGCATTCTCAGTGGTGCGTAAGCTGTGGCGTTATCGCCTTGCTTAATTATATTGTTAACGTCAGCGGTAAGGTTAATGCTACTTTTATCAAGTGCTATCTGGCACGCGTTTGAAGCGGCAGTAACGGTGCCTGTAATAGACAGTACAGCATTAACATCTTCAGCATGCGCAGTACCTAAAACCAGAAATGATGCTACAGCAAGCCCTGCAACTTTTGTTTTCATTTGGTTCATCCTTATAATTAACAGAAGATATAATAACCTGGGTAACGTGCTTATATAATTTCTGCCTCCTTGTGTATTACGAGTGTTTATGTCCCTGCGACAATTTAGCGCTATAGAGAAAGTACTATTAACTGAACCGAACGATATAAATTGCTATGCGGTGGTCTTATATTAATAACGCATATGAACATTGGTCGGCTTTGATTGGGTGAATACGCAAGAGAGACGGTGTGGTCTGGTAAATTATTAATAAGTGTGTTGGCCAACGTCTGTACTCTGCTGCGGTTTATAACGAAATAAAAATGCCTGTCGGCGACAGGCATTAATGTTTATAGACGTTCGATTTGTACCGTAACCGTGCTGTTAATATTTCCCGCAACGGGTTGCTGGTTAGTAAGTTGTACCATTTGCAAACCAAAGGTAGTATCCGTTTGAGCAGCGATTCGGCCAGAATTTACGGCTACAGGCTTATTCTCACTGTCAAAAATACCGATGCCGACGCCTTTCGCTGCGGTTTCATCCGTCAGGTAATTTGCCAAAACAGTGCCATCGGCATTATCAGCAGTCCCCTCAAACCAGTAAGCGATTTTACCCTGCGCAACCAGCTCTTCGCATTTCTCACCACCATCAACGGTAGCATGAATAATAACTGGAAACGTGGCATTTTCGCCCTGCTTAATCATGGTGTCAGCTCTGTCCAGAATAGAAACAGAACCTTCACTCAGACCTACGCTACAGGAAAAATCAGCTTCCTTCAGTACCCCACTAATATCAATAGTAGCGGAAGTATCTTCCGCTTGCGCCGCACAGGCCAGTAGCAGTGTTGCGCTTATCAATCCCGATAATGTTTTTTTCATTACATTGCTTCCTTATTAACTTATTACAGCCAGTCTGGCTTTATCCTGACCAAACCAAATGCCACCTGTTTACAGACGCTCAATCTGTACCGTCAGGTTGGTCTGAATATTGCCTGGTGTTGCTTCCTGCCCTTTAAGGTTGACCAGCGAGAAATAAAGCGGGAAAGAAGCGGTTAAGTTGCTTGGATCTCCGCTTTTGTTGGCGGAAGGGAAGGTCGCGATAGTCGTATTAGGTATGATGATGTTGCTGTACATATCAGAGAGCTGAACAGAGACGCCCTGCGCTGCCGCACTGCCGGTATCGACATTCGCCAGGGTATTTCCTTCCACGCTGTCAGCAGTGCCGAGGAATTTCAGGCCGATATTTTTATAGCCCTCTTCAGCATCACAATTTTTACCACCCAGCTGTATATAGACGTGATCGTCCGCACCGAAGGTATTAATCATGCTTCCCTGTTGAGGGAGCGCTTCTTCACCGTGCTGCAGCGTAAGCATATATTTGCTCATCAACACGGTACAACCTGAAGGCGCGGCTTCCAGCCTGCCCAATATCAGCATGCCATGCCCGAGATCCTTCGCGTGTGTTGGTAACGATCCGGCGATAAGTGCAGCACCTAATGCCATCATTAATGCCATTTTTTTCATAGGGAAATTCTCATTTATACATCAGGTAAATGGCGTTATTAAGCTGATTTATATCGAAATTAAAGGCGTTCGATTTCGATAGTCAGCGCACCATGCACAGTGCCCGCTTCTGGCGTGCGGCCATTAAGTTGAACCATTTTCAGTCCCAGGTTGACTAACCTCTCGTTCGTCACCACTACGTGATAGGTATTTATATTACGAGGGGAACCGTCAGGTTCATAAAGGCCAATGCCGACGCCTTTCGCAGCGCCTGCGCTGGTATCGGTGTTAGCTAAGACCGTACCGTTAGCATCGTCTAATGTGCCCGAAAATTTAAGGCCAATCTGACTGGCATTAACTTTTTCCATACAGAGCTCATCACCGACAACCGCAATGGTAAAGATGCTGTTGACGTGTGATGCTGAGCCATCTTGTACTGGTAGATGATCTATTGTGCCTGAGAGCTCAATCGCATGGCTGGAGGGTAATACGATACAGTCACCTTCATCAGGGCCATTTACAATACCGTCAATATTTACCGTAGCCGAACGATCTTCGGCCTGCGCCATCCCTGTGGCGAAACAGGATGCCAGCAAAACCCCAATTATTGCTTTTCTCATTTTTCATGTCCTTATAGAAATAAGCTGGATAACGGTGAGTAATGTAAAGCTTCAGCTTACAGACGCACCAGGTCCAGGGTCAGAACACCGTGTACAGCGCCTCGCGTTGGCGTTTGCCCATTTAATTTAACAAGCTGTAAATTAATAGCGGTAATCGCCGTATCTAATGGAATTATTCCACCGTTAATATTTAGTGGTGCATTATTGTCATCATACACACCAATGCCTACACCTTTGGCGCCGGTTGCATCTGTAATGCTGTTTGCAATAACGGTGCCGTCAGCATCATCAGCCACGCCATGGACCTGAATAGAGAGTTTTTGTGGAGCCGGGCAAAATCCACCTACGTTACCAACTGAAATAGGCAGTCTGATCGGCGTAGTGGCATCTGCTCCCTGTGCAATCAGCTGATCGGTCTGACCAGTCAGAGAGGCGGAAGAATCCACATAGATATAACAATCATTGTTGGTATCTTGCACGGTACCGCTGATCTGAATTGACGCTGGGATGTCATCTGCATATGCAGCGTTAGCGGCGAATAAAGACGAGAGCATTATGGCTATAAATGCTTTTTTCATTGTCACTATCCTTATACAAAGCAAAAAAAGCCTTCGTAATATTACGAAGGCTTTTGGTTATGCTTACAGACGTTCGATCTGAACAGTCAGAGAGCCCTGAACATCACCTGCGCTCACTTCCTGGTTTGTCAGTTTCACCAGGCTCAGACGGAGGTTATAACCAGTGGTAGTCGCAGGTACGGTGTCTTCATTGATTTTTAAAGACGTACCGTCAATGTTGTACAGGCCAATACCTACGCCTTTCGCCGCGTTCTCAATGTTGGCACTGTTAGCAAGTGTGCTGCCGTCTACGCTATCAGCGGTACCCAGGAATTTATAAGCCAGCTTGCCCTGATTCAGCATAGCCTGGCAGTTGGTATCACCTTTGGTGCTGATCCGTACTTCTTTGAAGTTAGTCGGTGTCTGGCCAGCTTGAACCATAGTGGAAATATCTTCGCTCAGAGCTACAGTAGTATCTGATAAATCAACCATGCAGACAGACTCGTTTGCGGTAACAGTACCGGTAACAGACAGTGTTGCAGAGATGTCATTCGGATTTACTTCTGCCTGAGCAGCGCCAACCATGAACAGTGCGGAGACAGCCATACCTAATACGGTCTTTTTCATAATAAATATCCTTATAATTTCTTTGAATGTGAAATAGGCGAAGCGCACTCCCTCTTAAAGATTAAAGAGTAATTACACTTCCGTATTTCTTTTTTATTTATAAATAGTTAAAGGTAATTAATGCGTAATGTTATTTGCGCTTTTACGTTTCCCTTCGTAACCTTTTCCTTTGTTTTGGCATAGCGCACCGCAAGCGGTACGGCAAAGCCGCTTTGCTGTTGGGGCAGCGTTATATCCATTGCCCTGCCGGGCTGCATAACGCTACCGTTATATAGCATCTCAATACCGACGCCACCCGCCGGATCTTCCGGTGATACGTTTTTAAATATTGAAGGCGATTGTGAATCATTTAATCCTTCAATACTAAGGCTGGCTTTATTCGTATTCAGACAAAGCAGATTTACACCCACCGGATAAAGTTTTTTAGATGTATTGCTCGCCAACGCCGCAGCATCAATGGGCGGCAGAGTAATCTGTGGATTCGGCACCAGAATCGTACAGTGAGCTTTGTCAGCCAGTACCGTTAACGCCAGACTAACCACCAGCGAATTATCATTAAGCGACAGCAGCGACGGCAGCCGTAAATTCAACATACCGCTCTCAAGCGCTCCCGTTTTCACCATCTCCAGCCGCAGCCGGATATCATCCGTCGTGAGCGCGGCCCGAGTGAGATCCACAACCGGGGCGATGAACGGCATAACCCACTCTTTGCGCGGCCGACCCGCTTTTTCATAAATAATGGTCACGCGCAGCCCTAAACCCGGTAACGACGTGGCAAAAGTATTGAACCCGCTTTGCCTGGCCGTGATGCGCCCCTTGAGGTTTTTTCTGAGCTGTTCAACGCAGGCGTCGGTAATATCACGATGCGTTCCTGTCAACTGCGCCAGAGACGCCTCTTTTTTATACAGTACACTGCCAACCGGGGCGGAAATCGCATTCGATGGCATCTGGACGGTTAAGGGCACCGTCAGGTTAAGCGGCTCCCTATGCGGCGACGGCAAACACGCTGCCGCCGTCGCGGTCGCAAACGCTCCCTGCGTCACAATGAGAAACAGCGCAATTTTTGTCAGATAAACGATACGTTGTTTGCTCATGGTTAGTGGCACTCTACGTTGATTAATTTAATCGATATTTTGTCGTTTTCTGTCGCGTTTACGCTGAACGGCGCGGAGCACTGATCGGTATCGCCCCAG
This sequence comes from Siccibacter colletis, assembly GCF_000696575.1. GTDB lineage: Bacteria > Pseudomonadota > Gammaproteobacteria > Enterobacterales > Enterobacteriaceae > Siccibacter > Siccibacter colletis. The sequence continues at coordinate 29,212 of NZ_JMSQ01000012.1, forward strand.
TCAAATTTCACCGTTCCGGTTTCTGGTGCGGCGTTGATATATACCTGACCGTTATCCCCCACGTAATAAATAGCATCCTCACCTTCAATGCGCGCCCGGGCACCAAACGGCAACAGGACGCCGTTGTGCTTCGCAGTAATGACCACCTTACGGCCGATAATAGGTTTAAATTCGGCCAGCACGATCGCATCTTTTGTCGGTACAACCTGCACCGATGTGCTTTTGAAATCGAACGTTTTGTTGGCGCGGGTATCTACATTTAGCGTATTGCGGTGGTAAGCATGTAGATCCGTGGCAAGCGCATACCCGCGCGCATCAGTGATCACGTTCTGTCCGCCGTCCAGTGGAACATGCGCTGCGCCGGGCATAGAGACCAGTGCCATGCTGCTGCTGGAGTAACGCCCGGCGGTTATACCGTGGCGGTGTACGAGTAATCCACCCGACGCGTTCCAGGAGACATACTGATTCTGATCGGCGTTATAGGTCAGGTTCAGATCGCCATACGTGCCCTGATAATCGACGCCCAGCGAACCGCTCCTGGTCTCGCCCTGCTCCGGATCCGAGGCGTAGGAAACCTGGCTATTCCAGCTCAGATCCTGCCGGTCGCCAAACTTGCCCGTCACGCCAACCTGATTCGACAGATCGCCCTTCAGGCTGGAGGTCGCGGTATAGTTCACCATTGGTTGCGCGGTTGGCAGAAGGTCGTTAAACGGAATCGAAAGCGTCATCGCCAACTGTTTATCCCACTCCGCATCGCCCTGATTACGCGCCATGCTGTAGGAGAGCGAAAAGCTCATGGTGCTGAATGATCCATTCCATCCCAGCTGCCACGTGCGCGAGATCGTATTGTCGACATTCTCAGTACGGCTCAGCGTTGCGTAGAAACTGTGTTCATCTGTCAACGTCTGGTTAACCGTCAGACTATATTCGCGACGTTTGCGTGAATCATCGAACAGGTGTTCCGCATCTGCCCAGTCGCTGAATGACAGGTATTCATGCAGATAATAGCGACTATCCAGCTGAATCTGCGTGTCGCTTTCCGGAATACTGTTGCGATACGTCAGACGCGCCATTTCCCCGGTATACTCTGGCGAGTTGTTACGACGGCTGCGGCTGCGTGTCATATCAAAGGCGATACCGCCCAGACGATGAAAATCAATGCCGAGTCCGAGACTAAGCGCCTTGTACTGCTGATGGTACTGGCTTCCGCCGTACAGCGTGGTATTAAGCGGCAACCCCCGTGATAGCGTGGCCTGAATAAGCTGCGGCCTGCGTTCAATGGCGTTAGCGCTTGAGAGATAGCGTCCTACCGTCAGGTTGTACTTTATTTGTCCGGTACGCAGCAGCTGCGGTACGCTGGCATAAGCCACGGTACTGCGCGACTCTGAGCCATCCGCTTCAGTTACAATTACGTCCAGCTTTCCACCATTCGACACGGACGACAGATCGCGAATAACAAACGGGCCCGGCGGCACAGACGTCTGGTAAATCGTATTGCCGTTCTCTTTGATCGTAACCCGCGCGCTGCTTTTAGCGATGCCACGAATAATCGGGGCAAAGCCGGTGAGCTGATCCGGTATCATATCGTCGTCTGATGTTAACTGCGCGCCACGCACCATCAGGCCATCAAAAATATCCCCCGGTGTACTGGCATCGCCCAGAGTGAATTCGCCTTTCAGAGAATGCACGGCGGTTTCGACATAGTTAGTCAGACTCTTAAAACCGTCTTCCTGACTCAGGGTAGCGTTATTGCGGTAGCGCCAGCGCCCAATATTAATGCCGTTGGTCAGGTTGGCGAAAACGGAATCCGAACTGCCTTCACTGCGCGTAATGTTTTGCTGGCCGGAGAGCTGGTACATACTCATTAACGCAGGAATGCCCTCATCCCACTCCTCTTCCGGAATGCCTGTGATAGTTTCATCCCGCAGAATGGTCTGTGGAATGGCGATATCCAGCGTCAGCTTAGAGAAATCAAAATTCGCCTTGATCCCCGGTACTTGCTCTTCAATAGGAAAGCAGGTGTTTTTGAGTTCATTATCTTCCGCTTTTGAGTCAACCCTGGTCATATCCACGCCCAGTTTTTCATAGGCTTTAAAAGAGAGGCAGGCAACCAGCTGCTTCTCTTTATTCGCTTCAAACCGAACGTTACTAAACATAACTGGCTTCTCGTTAACGTTGATATGTACCCGGTAGGTGCCCGGTGGTTGATATCCCTGGCTCAGCAGACTGGTATCAGCGATCGCTGCATTACCGTCCACCGCCTGCAATAATCCGGGATCGAAATATTCTCCGGCCAGCACAGCGCGGGAAAATATTACCGATGCCACAAATGAAGCGAGCCACTTAATCCTTGTGCCGCGCATAACGCCCTGTTAATCAATCAAGACGTTGTGAAATAGTTTTGGACGTAACACCAAAATCATTAATCGCCTCCCACTCAACCGTGGAGCCGTTCGCCGGCGCGTGTTTGAGGTGATAAGACTTATTCCCAAACGCGGGAATGACGGTATTGTTGTCTACCACGGAAACGGGCACCGCCTCCTTATCAATGTCGATTTTGCTCAGTACCAGATTAAACGGTGAATTATTATTGACCGTTACCGTGCTGCCGGAGTGGGTCCACTTCAGGTTTTTCACCGCTTCACCCGGATCGCCTTTCAGGCCAGATGGACGGAAGAAAAATTTGATGCGGTTGTTGATAGCCAGCACCATGCGGTTTTCAATTTTGGACTCTTCATCATTCAGACCGGGTACGCCTTTCACATCCAACCAGAACAGGCTTTCGCGATCGGTCGGCAGGCCCTGTCCCATATAAACGATGCGAATGACATTATCGCTTTTAGGCGAAAGGCGGAATAATGGTGGCGTGACGACAAATGGTAATGATTTTTTTACCGTACTATCACCAGCATCAAGCCAGGACTGAATAAGATACGCGCGATCTTCATTACTGTGTATCGTAACGGAGGCATCGCCATCTTTTTCATTATAAATAAGGCGGTCAGCATTTAATGTTAACGCCGCCTGAGACATTCCTGACCAGAAAGTCGAAGCAAGCAGAGTCGTCAGGAGTAATTTTTTCATTTTTAAATCCACAAAATCATAAAGAAAAGCCTGCAAACTAAAAATTATTTATATCTATAATTAATAAATTCACAGGCGTAAGTAACGATTAAGGCTGTTTATATTTTATCAAGTTGTATTGTTAATGTAGTTTGCACTAAACCTGGCATCGGCGTTTTATTGTTAACTTTGACCATGCCGACATGAATGGCGTAATCGTCTGTCAGAGTTCGTCGCTGGCTGACATTAGGGGTAATGGCTTCACCACCAAAATCATAAAGCGCAATACCGACGCCTTGCGCTGCTGCGCTGCCCGTTTGCGTATTAGCAAAAACATTCCGATCGCTGTCATCAGCAGTGCCTAAAAAGCTGAGCGCCATGCCATCTGATGAGCAAGTTTCACGGTTGATCATTACGCGTACGCTATCCAGCGCCTTCGCATTATCAGACGACATTGTCTGTGCAGGCAATGCTGCTATATCTTTTTGTGCAAGCTTCAGAAATGAATTGCTCAATGCAATAGTGCATACTTCATTACTATTCTCGACCTTACCACTAATTGATAAGATTGCTGGAACATCATCCGTTGCCTGGCTTAAGCTGCTGGCTATCAATAAAAAGCAGGGTACAAAAACGGAAGCGACCTTTCTTTTCATCTAACGTCTCCTTTCTTTTTCATAATCATCCGCTCCGCATCTGGAGCCGATGGGCATCCTTTAATCACTTCAATAAATGTAAATCTAAGTCGTATTTTATTTGTCAGGCTGCAAAGGAGGTTTCGCTAAATTAATATCGGTGAAGTATTGTGGATCGAATAACTCTTTTTTTGATTAATTGTGCGGTGGGGAAATGATATTATTTTTTAAATAATTATTTATTATGAGTTGAGTCTGTTATATACGTTTACCAGATAATATTAATTAAACATTTATCGGTTATTTATATATTATAA
>NZ_JMSQ01000013.1 GCF_000696575.1 Siccibacter colletis
CAAAGGAGGTTTCGCTAAATTAATATCGGTGAAGTATTGTGGATCGAATAACTCTTTTTTTGATTAATTGTGCGGTGGGGAAATGATATTATTTTTTAAATAATTATTTATTATGAGTTGAGTCTGTTATATACGTTTACCAGATAATATTAATTAAACATTTATCGGTTATTTATATATTATAAAAAATAAAGGGGCAAGGTTTAGTGTCTTTAAATAAATTCCTGGATGTTTCTGGGTCGCTGATTGCATTTTGTCATGTCGGTCATTAAGATCTTACGTAATAAGGTTTTACGCATACAGGGCTGGTTATTTTTTAGATTATATAAGGAGGATGTGTGGATAAACGGAAGCGCGAATCAGGCGTTTGAATATTTTTCCGTTTCCGGCATCCAGCGCTCTACCAGCGCCGCCGCCTGCTCGGGATAACGTTCATGAATATGACGAGCGATACGCTGTACCTCAGGAATTAATGCCTGGTCACGCAGCAGATCGGCGACTTTGAATTCGGCGTTACCGGTTTGACGAGTGCCGAGCAGCTCGCCGGGCCCGCGGATCTCCAAATCCTTCTGAGCGATAACGAATCCATCGTTACTGTCGCGCAAAACCTGCAGACGCATCTGGGCAGTTTTTGACAGCGGCGCTTTATAGAGCAGCACACAGTGGGACGCCACCGCGCCGCGGCCAACGCGCCCCCGTAACTGATGGAGCTGTGCCAGCCCCAGGCGCTCCGGGTTTTCGATGATCATCAGACTGGCGTTAGGTACGTCTACACCCACTTCAATCACCGTGGTGGCGATAAGCAGGTGAATCTCGCCCTGCTTAAATGCCTGCATCACCGCCTGTTTCTCCGTGGGTTTCATCCGGCCATGCACCAGCCCGACATTCAGCTGTGGCAGGGCGGTTTTCAGCTCTTCCCAGGTTGCTTCGGCGGCCTGCGCCTCTAACAGTTCGGATTCTTCAATCAGCGTGCAGACCCAGTACGCCTGACGTCCCTCTTCGCTGCAGGCGTGGCGCACGCGCTCGATGATGTCGCTGCGACGGGTATCGGGAATGGCAACGGTGGTCACCGGGGTACGGCCCGGGGGCAGTTCGTCGATCACGGAGGTATCAAGATCGGCGTAGGCCGTCATCGCCAGGGTGCGCGGAATGGGCGTCGCAGTCATGATCAGCTGGTGAGGATGGAATCCCTGCTGCTGACCCTTTTCGCGCAGCGCCAGGCGCTGATGCACGCCAAAGCGGTGCTGCTCATCAATAATCACCAGCGCCAGGCCATTAAACTGCACCTGCTCCTGGAAAATCGCGTGGGTGCCGACCACCATCTGCACCTGGCCGCTGGCAATCGCTTCCTGCTGAGCAATACGCGCTTTTCCTTTCTGCTTACCGGCCAGCCAGCCGACTTCCACGCCCAGCGGGGCAAACCAGCTGCGGAAGTTACTGGCGTGTTGCTCCGCCAGCAGTTCAGTCGGAGCCATCAGCGCCACCTGCTTGCCGTGGGCGATAGCACGCAGCGCGGCCAGCGCCGCCACCAGGGTTTTACCTGAGCCGACATCGCCCTGTACCAGACGCATCATCGGAATGTCGCGCGCCATATCCTGTTCAACTTCTGCCACCACGCGCTGTTGCGCCCCGGTGGGCCTGAACGGCAGGGAAGCCAGCAGCTGATTTTTCAGGTCGTCATGAAGGCCAAGCGGCAGCGCGTGGAACCGTTGCGCGCCGGCGCGCAGCGCCAGCATGCTCAGGTTGTGTGCCAGCAGTTCTTCGAGAATCAGGCGATGCTGAGCCGGATGTTTTCCGGTTTCCAGCTCCGTCAGCGTCAGGGTCGGCGGCGGGCGGTGCAGGGTACGCAGCGCCTCCGGCAGGCTCATCATGCCCTGTGCCAGCTCCGGCGGTAGCAGTTCGGTGATAGCGCAGGTATCCAGCAGATCCAGCGCCTGGTCAGTCAGCTTGCGTAACGTAGCCTGCCGCACGCCTTCTGTGGTCGGGTAAACCGGTGTCAGCGTTTCCTGCATCTCCGGCGTTGAGCTGTCGCCCTGAATACGGTACTCGGGATGGATCATCTCTGCGCCATACTTCCCGCGCCGGGCTTCGCCATAGGCCAGTACGCGACGACCCGTGGCGAGGCCATTTTTCATCGCGGCGTTGAAGTTGAAGAAGCGCATGGTCAGGATGCCGCTACCGTCGCTGATCTGGCAGGTCATCATGCGGCGTCCGGCAAAGGTGACGCTACTGTTCAGCACTTCACCCTCGACCGTGGCGTAAATGCCCGGCAGCAGATCGCCAATCGCATAGAGCTGAGTGCGATCTTCATAGCGCAACGGGAGATGAAGCAGAAGATCCTGCACGGTATGCAGGCCGATTTTCGCCAGCTTGCTGCTCTGACTGGCACCGACGCCGGTCAGCGAGCTTAGCGGGACGGCATCCAACAGGCGGCCGCGCATGGCTTAACCCGCAGACTGCATCGTTGACCACCACGCGGCATCGGCGACAATGTCGCCGTTATCATCCACGAGAGGGTAGGGCAGGCCTTTGCGCTTTGCCACACGGGCCAGCACCGGATAACCGCCTTCAAACAGCAGGCGCTGCTGCTCGGCGACGGGAAGGGTACTGTTTTCGCGCTGGTACATACCGGCGTTCTGACGCTGGCGCTGCGCTTCATAGAGAATAAGCGCCGAGGCCACCGAAACATTGAGCGACTGCACCATGCCGGTCATCGGGATGATGATATCCCGATCCGCCAGATCCAGCGCTTCGCGTGTGATCCCGGTTTTCTCCTGCCCCATCAAAATGCAGGTGGGGCGGGTGTAATCGATATCGCGGAAATCTACGGCGCGGTCAGAAAGGTGTGTGGCGAGGATCTGCATGCCGCGACCCTTAAGATGAGTAACCGCATCCCCAATAGTCCGGTGGGTTTTCACCTCCACCCAACTGTTACTGCCGGCGGCGGAAGAGGCCATGGTCCGCATCCGATGTCCCGGCCAGACGGCATGCACTTCGTGCACGCCGACGGCATCGGCGGTACGAACAATCGCGGAGACGTTATGAGGCTTATGAACCTGCTCCATGCAGACGGTCAGGTCGGGTTGCCGCCTGGCGAGCATCTCGCGGATCCGTGCGTAACGCTGAGCATTCATGCCGTCAGTTTCGGTTTCGGGTGACTTTAATGACATCCGGCATTACGCGGATTTTGCGCATAATGTTTGCCAGATGAACGCGCTCGCGCGCCGAGAGACGGATGAAGGCGCTGTATACGCGGCCATCTTTCTCTTCGGTATTGAGGCTGTGGATATTAGAACCTGCAGTGTTAATTGCCGCCGTCAGGTTCGCCAGCGCACCCTGGTGGTTGAACATATCCACCTTGATCTCGGTGATGAACTCCTGCTCGGTCTCTTTATCCCACTCTACCGCCATGAATTTCTCAGGTTCTTTCTGGTAGCCGCGAATGTTGCGGCACGATTCATGGTGGATAACCAGCCCTTTGCCTGGGCTGACGTGAGCGACAATCGGGTCGCCGGGGATAGGACGGCAGCACTTGGCAAACGTAATCAGCACGCCATCCGCGCCTTTGATTGGCAGATGGTTGGTGCCTGATGTGGTCGCAGGGATTTGCTGGCCGGTAACGCTGGCATCGCCCTGCGTCAGGTTTTTCGCCACCACCACGCTCATTGCGTTACCCAGGCCAATTTCCGCCAGCAGATCGTCAAGCGTCGCCAGCTTCATACGGTCCAGCTCACGCTGCACGTGCTCTGGAGGGATCTCAGCCAGTTTACGGCTGCCGCCCAGAGCATGGTTGAGCAGACGCCGCCCAAGGCTGACGGAGTCATCACGCTTAAGGTTTTTCAGCATCTGGCGGATTTTGGCGCGCGCTTTGGAGCTGACGACAAAGTTCAGCCATGCGGCGTTTGGACGCGCACCCGGCGCGGTGATGATTTCTACCGTCTGGCCGCTGGTGAGCGACTGCGACAGAGGATAGGGCTGACGATCGACGCGCGCGCCGACGCAGGCGTGCCCGATATCGGTATGCACCGCGTAAGCGAAGTCGACCGGCGTCGCGCCCGCAGGAAGTTCGACAATACGACCTTCCGGGGTGAAAACATAAATCTCATCCGGGAAGAGATCAGATTTAACGCTCTCGATAAATTCAAACGAGCTGCCCGCGCTTTGCTGCAGTTCAAGCAGGCTTTGCATCCAGCGCTGCGCGCGGATTTGCGCCGTAGTGCTGCTCTCGCCGTGCTCTTTATAAGCCCAGTGTGCTGCCACACCCATTTCAGCCATCTGGTCCATATCTTCAGTGCGGATCTGCACCTCGACCGGTACGCCATGCGGGCCAATCATGGAAGTATGAAGCGACTGATAGCCGTTCGCCTTCGGGATGGCGATGTAATCTTTCATCCGGCCCGGACGTGGTTTGTAGAGGCTGTGCATCTGGCCAAGTACGCGATAGCAGGTATCCACATCCTTCACGATCACGCGGAAGGCGTAGATATCCATGATCGAGTGAAAACGTTGCTCTTTAAGCACCATTTTGCAGTAGATAGAGTAGAGATGTTTTTCACGACCGCTGACGCGGCAGGGAATTCCCGCTTCCTGAAGACGCCCTTCGATTTCTGAAAGGATCTTCTGAATCATCTCTTTACGGTTGCCGCGCGCCGCTTTTACCACTTCTTTAATGACGCGGTAGCGGTTAGGGTGCAACGCCTCAAAGCCCAACTCTTCGAGTTCGGTTTTCAGGTGATGGATACCCAGGCGGTGAGCGAGCGGGCTGTAAATTTCCAGGGTCTCGCGTGCAATACGACGACGTTTATCCGGACGTAACGCGCCCAACGTGCGCATATTGTGGGTACGGTCGGCGAGCTTGATCAGAATGACGCGGATGTCCTGCACCATCGCCATGATCATCTTGCGAAAGTTTTCTGCCTGCGCCTCTTTCTTATCCTGGAACTTAAGCTTGTCGAGCTTGGACACCCCTTCTACCAGTTCGGCAACGCTTTTACCGAACAGTTGCTCCATATCCTGATATGTCGCCGGGGTGTCTTCAATCACGTCATGCAGTAGCGCGGCCATCAGCGTTTCGTAGTCGAGTTTCATCTCGGCCAGAATGCAGGCCACCGCTACCGGGTGCGTGATATAAGGTTCGCCACTTGAACGTGTCTGGCCCTCGTGAGCGTCACGTGCAACGAGATACGCTTGCTGGAGACGCTTAATCTGGTCTTCCGGCAAGTATTGTTGAATCAGCTGATTCAGGCTTTCAAACAGATACAAGGGCTACCCGCTGGTTATTAACGACGGCCTTCAGCAATCGCGGTGACAGCCTGCAGTTCTGCGGCTTCCTGCTCCTGCTGTTCCTGGCGCTCACGCACGTCAAGGATCTGGTTGTTGATCAGACCTTCTTCGATTTCACGCAGCGCGATCACCGTAGTTTTATCGTTTTCTTCCGCTACCAGCGGATCTTTACCGCCAACCTGCATCTGACGAGCGCGACGCGCGGCGACCAGCACCAGGTCAAAACGGTTACCAATTTTCTCAACAGCGTCCTGAACAGTTACGCGTGCCATAATTAAAATGCTCCACAGGTGAAGAAATGACTGGGCATGATACTGAAACTGGGTTCAGTCTGCCAATAGTTTGGTGATTAAAGCGTCATGGCGTTGCTTCTGACGACCCATGCGCAGGCGCTCAGCGCGAAGGATGATCTTCAGATCGGCCAGCGCCGTATCAAAGTCATCATTCACGATAAGGTAATCGTACTCGGCGTAATGGCTCATCTCCGCTACCGCCTGCGCCATACGTTTTGCAATAACCTCTTCGCTGTCCTGGCCACGACCACGCAGGCGGCGATCCAGTTCCTCTTTCGATGGCGGCAGGATAAAGATGCTCCGTGCCTGAGGCATTTTCTGACGAATTTGCTTCGCGCCCTGCCAGTCGATATCCAGGAAGACATCCACCCCGGTTGCCAGCACGGTTTCGATGGTTTGACGCGAGGTTCCGTAATAGTTACCGAACACCTCGGCGTGCTCCAGAAACGCGTCTTCCGCGATCATAGTGCGGAATTCATCATGGTTTACAAAGAAGTAGTGCTCGCCATGATTTTCACCGGGACGCGGACCGCGCGTGGTATGAGACACCGAAACCTGTGAGTCATACAGCGGTTGCGTCTTCAAAAACGCCTGAATAAGGCTGGACTTACCCGCTCCGCTGGGCGCGGAAATAATATAAAGCGTACCTTGAGCCATCTGTGTTTTACGTCAGTTGAAATGCCGAAAAGAGATGCGCGTATCTGTTGCGGTTATCCAAATGACGCGCTCAACGCGCAATCATTTATGGATAAAACCGTTCTACCCGCACTGCAAAGTATGGTGGAGATCACGACTTATTATACACACCGCCGCTTCGTGACGTAGCTTTTGTCATGACTTTTAACGCAATTGCGAAGCGCTTTCCCGCTGCGGGATAGCGTTGCAGCAAATTAAACAATCCTTCTGAAAGCGCCTCGCAGTTCACACCTTTCCCAATCGATCCCGAATAAACAACGCGTTATATCTGTGCGCATTAACAGGGAGGCTCGAATGATAAGGACTGTTATTGCATTAATACTCATGCTGTTAACTGCAGGGACTGGCGCTACTTGTCCGGCCTGGAAAAGCTCGCAGGCCAGACAGGAGATAAACCGTCTCTCAGCGCAGCTAAATAAATGGGATGAAGCTTACTGGCTGCGCGGGCAGAGCCTGGTAAGCGATGCCGTATACGACGACATGCGCGCACGATTACGTCAGTGGTCTGGGTGCTTTTCATCGCAGCGGGCAAACTTGCAGCCGGAAATACCTTCGCAGGGTAAGACTGCGCATCCAGTTTTTCATACTGGCGTTAAAAAACTGGAGAATAAAGAGGCGCTGACAAGATGGATGCATACGCATCGCGATCTTTGGGTCCAGCCTAAAGTAGATGGTGTTGCAGTAACACTGGTGTACCGGCACGGGAAACTGAGCCAGGCCATTAGCCGCGGCAACGGGCGTAGCGGTGAGGACTGGACTGAACGGGTGCGCGCTATTTCTGCTATCCCGCAGCACGTAAGCGGTGCGCTGGCTAACAGCGTATTGCAGGGAGAAATATTCTGGCAACGCCAGCAGCATGTGCAGAAACGGGACGGCGGCGCAGGCGCGCGGGCAAAAGTCGCGGGGGCGCTGATGCGTAAAGCTAATACCGCATTGCTTCGAGAGTTTAACGTCTTCATCTGGGCATGGCCGGGTGGACCTGTCGATATGCAGGCTCGTCTCGAAGCGCTGGATAAAAATGGATTCTCGCTTACGCGACAGTGGACGACCGCGGTTCAACACGCCGATGAAGTCGCTATTCTGCGAGATCGCTGGCTGGCCGAGCCGTTGCCTTTCGTCACCGATGGTGTGATCGTACGCAGCGGGCGTGAACCCCCTCCAGCCAGCTGGGTTCCTGGCGAAGGTAATTGGGTCGTCGCGTGGAAGTATCCGCCAGCCGAGCATATTACCGACGTGAAGCAGATCCATTTTACCGTGGGGCGGACCGGGAAAATTGCCGCCGTTGCGGAGCTGGAGCCTGTAAAAATCGATGACAAGAACGTGTCTCGTGTGAGTATCGGGTCGGTAGATCGCTGGCGCAGACTGGATCTGTTAGCGGGAGACAGAGTGGTGATACGCATGGCCGGTTTGGGTATTCCCCATATAGAGCGGGTCGTCTGGCGTATGGCGCAGCGCAACAGACCTGTGCTACCCGCAGCGGATCAGTTTCATCCATTGAGCTGCTTTTTTGTAATAAGCACATGTCGCGAACAGTTCCTTGCACGTTTGCGCTGGCTTAGTCACGGAACGGTACTGGATATTCATGGTGTGAGCGAAGCGACCTGGCTGCAATTACATCAGGCCCATCGATTTGAACACCTGTTTTCCTGGATGGCACTGACGCCAGAAATGCTTGCTACTACCCCAGGATTTTCTGAAACCCGCGCCCGTATGGTTTGGCATCGTTTTTCTCTGACGCGACGCAAGCCCTTCCGGCAATGGCTAAAAGCGATGAGCTTTCCTTTACCTGATATGACTCTTGAAGCAATGCCAGATCAACACTGGTGGCATGTCCGCAATCGTAATGAGCTGAGCTGGCAACGTTTGCCGGGTGTGGGCAAAGCGCGGGCTAAAAAGCTGGTAGCTTTTGCCCGTCACCCGGATATTACGCGGCTTACAGACTGGCTGGCCGCGCAGGGTATCGATGGTTTCGCTGAACCTCAGTGAGTGCTGTGACGATAGTGGAAAACAGGGAGTCCGAGGCGAAAGCGTAGCGCCAGCAGTCGGGCGGTGAAACCGAAGAGCAGCGTGGCGATAACCACAACATCATGGCTGGAGACATAATACTGGAGGGCGACATAGAGAACCGCAGAAGCAAAGGCGATACCGGCGTACAGCTCTTTCTGGAATACCAGCGGGATGCGCTTACAGAACATGTCGCGCAGTACGCCACCGAAGACGCCGGTGATCACCGCTGCGATAACCGCAATTACCGGGCCTTCGCCCATATCAAGAGCAACCTGTGCGCCAATGATGGAAAACACGACCAGGCCGAGGGCATCTAATATTAAAAAGAAGCGGCGCAGGTGGGGCATCACCGGCGCAAAAATGGTGGTTAGTACCGCAGCGGTAGCCACGATGATGACGTACTCAGGATGCGCTACCCAGCCGAGCGGATAGTGGCCGAGCAAAATATCCCTTACCGAGCCGCCGCCAAGCGCCGTTGCTGTGGCAATGATAATAACGCCGAAGGTGTCCATCCTGCGGCGACCGGCAGCCAGCGCACCCGTCATTGCCTCGGCGGTGATGCCAATCAGATAAAGAATATGTAGCAGCATGGATCCCCCTAAAAAAGGAGCAGGGTAGCGATTCACGGTGGTTATCACGACTGAGTTTTTCTAAATCGCAATAATTTGGATTAGTTTTACTTATGGGTGAACAATGTATTAACCTGATTATTAAGTAACAAAGTGAAAGTGGTTAGATAAAAAGAATAAATTTTATAAGGGCTAAAAAGAGAGGATTAGCGTCTCTGAGGCACCAGATAAGTAAAGCCCGCCGGGAGGCGGGCTTGAAACTAATTTCTGCCGGGATTTACTCAATATTCTGGATCTGCTCGCGCATCTGCTCAATAAGCACTTTTAGCTCGATAGCCGAATTGGTGACGTCGGCATTGATAGATTTAGAGGCCAGGGTGTTCGACTCACGATTGAATTCCTGCATCATGAAGTCGAGACGGCGGCCAACGGCTTCTTTCTTCCTCAGGATGTTATAGGTTTCTTTAACGTGCGCTTCCAGGCGATCCAGCTCTTCGGCTACGTCAATACGCTGTGCCATCAGCACAAGCTCTTGCTCAAGACGGTTATTTTCAAGCTGGACCTGCGCATCATCAAGCTTGCTGACGAGACGCTCGCGCTGCCACTGCATAATTTCCGGCATCCAGGCGCGCACTTTGGTGACTTCAGTGCTGACGCCTTCCAGGCGTTGCTCAATCAGGGACTTCAGAGCCTGACCTTCGGTTTCACGGGCGATAATGAAATCATCCATCGCACCATCGAATGCAGTGAGAATGTCTGCGGCAATCGCGTCCAGATCCTGCTCCTGGGCAGCCATTACGCCTGGCCAGCGCAGAATATCGACCGGGTTAATTTCACCCTCATCGCTCTGCATTTTTACCCAGTTAGCGGCGCCTACCAGCTGCTTCGCCAGTTTTTCATTAAGGATAAGCTCACCCTTTGCGCTGGCGTCCGGTTCAAAACGCAGGCTGCACTCCACTTTACCGCGCGTCAGACGAGTACGAATACGTTCGCGCACCACCGGTTCAAGGCTACGGAACTGTTCCGGCAGACGGAAATAGGTTTCCAGATAGCGTTGGTTTACGGAGCGCAACTCCCAGGCGGCGCTGCCCCACTCACCTTTGATTTCCCGGCGTGCATAGGCGGTCATACTGCGGATCATAGTCATACCCGTTGTGTAGATGAATTTGCGTGGATTATAGCCCCCGTGGCCTCACCATGATAGGAATAAGCTCGCGAAGCCCGTATAATGCGCAGCCACATTTGCCACAAGCCGGAGAATAACTCATGCGTCCATCAGGCCGTAGCGCTAATCAGGTGCGCCCCGTCACCCTGACCCGTCATTACACAAAACACGCTGAAGGTTCCGTGCTTGTTGAATTTGGTGAAACTAAAGTGCTGTGCACCGCTACCGTAGAAGAGAGCGTGCCGCGCTTTCTGAAAGGGCAGGGCCAGGGCTGGATCACCGCAGAATACGGCATGCTGCCGCGCTCTACCCACACCCGTAACGCGCGTGAAGCGGCCAAAGGTAAACAGGGCGGCCGTACCCTGGAAATCCAGCGCCTTATTGCCCGTTCACTGCGCGCAGCCGTCGATCTGAAAGCGCTGGGTGAGTTCACTATTACGCTCGATTGCGATGTCTTACAGGCTGACGGCGGTACTCGCACCGCCTCTATCACCGGTGCCTGCGTGGCGCTGGCTGATGCGTTGAATGGTCTGGTTGCGGCCGGCAAGCTGAAAGCGAACCCGATGAAGGGCATGGTGGCTGCAGTTTCCGTCGGCATCGTTAAGGGCGAAGCCGTTTGCGATCTGGAATATGTGGAAGATTCCGCCGCAGAAACCGACATGAACGTGGTGATGACCGAAGATGGTCGGATGATCGAGGTGCAGGGCACCGCCGAAGGCGAGCCCTTCAGTCACGAAGAGTTGCTTTCCCTGCTGGCGCTGGCGCGAGAGGGAATTGATTCCATTGTCGCGTCGCAGAAAGCGGCGTTAGAAAATTGATTTAAAGGCGACCGTAATGGTCGCTTTTTTTTGCTTAAAAAAGAGATGAGGAGCGAAGCCATGAAACCGTATCAGCGCCAGTTTATTGAATTTGCACTGAATAAGCAGGTGCTTAAGTTTGGCGAATTCACGCTGAAATCCGGGCGCAAGAGTCCGTACTTTTTTAATGCCGGGCTGTTCAACACCGGACGGGATCTGGCGCTGTTAGGCCGGTTTTATGCGGAAGCGCTGGTGGACTCCGGGATCGACTTCGACCTGCTGTTTGGCCCGGCTTATAAAGGCATCCCTATTGCGACCACGACGGCGGTAGCGCTGGCCGAACATCATGAGCGCGATGTGCCGTACTGCTTCAACCGCAAGGAAGCGAAAGATCACGGCGAAGGCGGCAGTGTGGTGGGGAGTCCGTTACAGGGGCGTATTATGCTGGTGGATGATGTGATCACTGCTGGCACCGCAATCCGTGAATCTATGGAGATTATTCAGGCCAATGGTGCAACCCTTGCCGGGGTGTTGATCTCCCTTGACCGCCAGGAACGCGGTCGGGCAGATATCTCTGCCATTCAGGAAGTGAAGCGTGATTATGGCTGTCAGGTTATTTCCATTATCACGCTGAAGGATCTGATCGCTTACCTCGAAGAGAAGCCGGAAATGGCCGACAGCCTGGCGGCGGTGCGTGACTATCGCGAGCAGTTTGGCGTATAGATGCTGGCCCGGCAGTCTCGCTGCCGGGTAATCTTTACAGCAACGCAGCACCCTGCGTATTTACATACAGCGAATATATAGATGTGCTGGACGCCATAAACAGGCGGTTGCGAGACGCTCCGCCGAAGCACAGGTTAGCGCAGCGCTCGGGCAGATGAATCATTCCCATGGCTTTGCCCTGAGTCGTAAAGACGCGCACGCCATCCAGCTCTTCGCTACCCATTCCCCATCCGCACCATAAGTTACCGTCAACATCGCAGGCAATACCGTCGGCAGTGCCGTTTCCGCAGTCGATGTGCACGCGTTTATTCTTCAGCGTGTTGCCCTCTACGTCCCAGGCGAGAATTAAGCGGTTCGGCGTCGCCCGGCTTTCAACGACATAAAGCGTCTTTTCGTCAGGTGAAAAACAGATGCCGTTAGGCCCTCTGACATCACCCGATACTACGCTCAGCTCGCGGCTTTCAGGATCAAGGCGATAGACGTTTTGCGGCAGCTCCGGAGCTGCTTTATGCCCTTCATAAAAACCAGCAATGCCAAAAGGCGGATCGGTAAACCAGATAGAGCCGTCAGATTTCACCGCAATATCGTTCGGCGAGTTGAAGGGTTTTCCATCGAATTTATCAGCCAGGATGGTGATGCTACCGTCATACTCCGTGCGGGTAATACGGCGGGTATCATGCTCGCAGCTAATCAGTCGGCCCTGACGATCGCGAGCGTGCCCGTTGGCAAAGCTGGATGGCTGGCGAAACACCCGGGTTTCGCCGGTAATTTCATCCCAGCGCATGATGGCGTTATTGGGGATATCGCTCCACAGCAACATTCGGCTATCGCCAAACCATACCGGGCCTTCTGCCCAACGAAAACCGGTGGCAATCTGTTCGACTTTCGCGCTGGAGAGAATATAGCCGCGGAAGCTGTCATCCAGCGCAACGATGCGCGGATCGGGATAACGGGGAGACGGCGTCCAGGCCGCATAACTTCTGGTACTGACCAACAGTGAAGCGGCGGCAATACCGCTCAGCTTTAATAGTTCTCGACGTGATGTTGCCATCAGGTCTCTCCTTATTGTGTAGGGTATTCGGCAAATTATTTTTTTAGTAAAACGAGCGTGCCTGAAGGAGAGTAGGAAATGTACCGGGCAGGAACATCTGGCAACTCAACGAATTCCGTTGGGCTTTTTCACAAATTGAAGATAAGAGAAGTGAGCAGCCGGTCTGGCTGCCTCAGAAGAATTACTGCAGCTGGGCGGCGAGCAGCGGCCAGCGCGTATCAAACTCATCGGTCGGGCTGTAGCGGAATTCACTGCGCACAAAACGCGACAGCATACCTTCGCAATAGGCCATCAGCTGGCTGGCCAGCAGCGTTTCGTCGCTGGTATAGCCTTCGCCTTCACGCATTTTGCGTTCGCGCAGCACCTGACGCAGCTGCACTTCGATGCGCTCGAAAAGCTGGTTGATACGGCCCTGCAGTCTCTCCTGTTCGAACATCAGAGCATGACCGGTAAGAATGCGTGTCAGGCCCGGGTTGCGTTCACCAAAACCGAGGATCAGCTGCACAATCAGGCGCACGCGCGCGGTCGTATCTTTTTCATCTTTCAGGATCAGGTTGATACGTGTAATGAGGCTGTCTTCGATAAATTCGATAAGGCTATCGAACATCCTGGTTTTGCTGGGAAAATGACGGTACAGCGCCGCCTCAGAAACGCCAACGGATGCCGCCAGCTTTGCGGTGGTAATGCGCTGGCTGCCATCACTGGATTCAAGCATCTGTGCCAGAGACTGAAGTATTTCCTCGCGACGATTCCGTTTCGCGGTTTGTTTTTCTGCCATGTTGTAAAATACCCCTGAAAATAAATACCTGTCAGGCTCGCACCACGTCACGGCCGCAAACCTAAGTTTGCGGCTATGTTATCGCGTAAATTATTCAGGTGATGCGATAAAAAAGGCGTTATTTACGCCCGGAATGCCCAAATCCGCCTTCGCCGCGATCGGTGGCGTCGAAGTCTTCTACCAGATTAAACTCAGCCTGCACGACCGGAACAAACACCATCTGTGCGATGCGCTCGCCCGGCTCAATCGTGAAGCTTTCCTGCCCGCGGTTCCAGACAGAGACCATCAGTTGCCCCTGATAGTCAGAGTCGATCAGGCCCACCAGGTTACCCAGTACGATGCCGTGCTTATGACCCAGGCCAGAGCGCGGCAGAATAACCGCCGCCAGTGAAGGATCGGCGATGTGGATTGCCAGACCCGTCGGCAGCAGGGTGGTTGCGCCCGGCGCGAGCTCCACTGCCGCATCAAGGCAGGCACGCAGGTCAAGACCAGCAGAACCAGAGGTGGCGTAGGTCGGCAACGGGAATTGCTGGCCTACGCGCGGGTCCAGAATCTTAACGTCGATTTTTTTCATCATAACGGGTAACGATCTCATCCAGTAATAAATGGCCAAGGAGTGCTTTCTGCTCGCGCGGTAAGACTTTATCTCCATCCTGCCAGAAAAGGTGCAACGCATTGCTGTCGCTGTTAAAACCCAACCCTGCCTGCGAGACATCGTTCGCGCAGATCAGATCGAGGTTTTTACGCACGCGTTTTTGCCGGGCGTATTCTTCCACATTATTTGTTTCGGCGGCAAACCCCACGACATAAGGGCGGTGCTCAGTAAGCGAGCCAACACCGGCGACGATATCGGGATTTTTGACCATCGTCAGGGTGATCTCATCGCCCTGCTTTTTAATTTTTTCGTTAGCGACAGTCGCGGCGCGGTAATCGGCCACAGCCGCACAGCCGATAAAAATATGCTGCTGCGCTACGCGAGCCTGTACCGCGGCTTCCATCTCCAGGGCTGTGGTCACATCCACGCGCTGAACCCCGGCGGGCGTTGCCAGGCTCACCGGCCCGGATACCAGCGTCACCGTCGCGCCGCGCGCTGCAGCTGCGGCTGCGATAGCGAAGCCCATCTTGCCGGAACTGTCATTGGTGATATAGCGCACCGGGTCGAGTCGTTCGCGGGTCGGGCCGGCGGTAATCATGATGTTCAGATGTTGCAGATCGTTTACAGCGGCAAAGTGCTTCGCGGCCAGATCAACGATGGCCAGAGGATCCAGCATGCGGCCAGGGCCGACATCCCCGCAGGCCTGGCTACCGCTGTCTGGCCCCCAAAGCAGCACGCCGCGAGATGCCAGCACCTCAAGGTTGTGTTGTGTCGCCGCAGCGCGATACATCTGCTGATTCATCGCCGGGGCTACGGCAATAGGCGCGGGTGTCGCCAGGCAGATCGTGGTGACAAGATCGTTTGCCATACCGGCCGCAACCCGGGCTATCAGGTCAGCCGTGGCGGGAGCGATGATCACCAGGTCAGCCCATTTTCCGAGTTCGATATGCCCCATTGCCGCTTCCGCCGCAGGGTCGAGCAGGCTGTCTGAAACCGGGTAACCCGAGACGGCCTGAAGGCTCAGCGGCGTAATGAAGGCTTTGGCTGCATCGGTCATCGCAACGCGCACCTCTGCGCCCCGCTCGCGCAGGCGGCGCACCAGCTCCGGCGCTTTATACGCTGCAATACCGCCGCTGACACCGAGAACGATTTTTTTACCCATTAACCCCATCATGATTGCTTCCCGTTGGATTTACCGCAGGGGGAACTTTACCACATTCAGGAGAAGGCGCGACGTGGCGGGCGTAACCACTTTGCGAGGCGCTACGCAGGAACCGCATGTCATTAGCGTGGTTCGTCAGCGGGTATGGCATTATCGCATCGGGTCAGTCCAGGGAGGCAAAATGAACAGAAAAACATTTCCGAGAGGCGGGCCGCGAGAGAAGTTACTGAAGCATGGCGTAAGCGAATTAACCGATGAAGAACTTCTGGCGCTTTTTCTCCGTATCGGCAGGCCAGGCATTCCGGTAATGCGGCTGGCATGCGATTTACTTAACCATTTTGGCTCGCTTTACTGGTTGCTGTCGGCGGATTACCGGCAGTTTGCGTCTGTCAGCGGTATTGGCGTCGCGACATATGCCCAGTTCAAAGCGATTGCCGAGCTGGCCCGCCGCTACAGCCACGCCGGCATGGCGCTTGAGGATGCGTCGCTGCTCGATACCAGTGCCACAAAAGCATTTCTACAAAGCCAGCTGGGTTGCGAGGAAAGGGAGGTATTTATGGTCATTTTTCTCGATAATCAGAACCATATGATTAAGGCGCAAAGAATGTTTTCCGGCACGCTACGCCATGTGGAAGTGCATCCACGCGAGATCGTCCGTGAGGCGATTAAAATAAACGCAGCGGCAGTTATCCTTTCTCATAACCATCCTTCAGGGCGGGCTGAACCGAGCGCTGCAGACAAAATGATTACCGAACGCGTAGTAAAAACGTGTAATATCATGGACATTCGCGTGCATGACCATATAGTTGTTGGCCGCGGCGAATGCGTTTCGTTTGCCGAGCGTGGGTGGATTTAGCACAGAACGCGCGATCCTGTGGGATCTTTATCTGTTCGGGACTTGAGCGTCGGGCCCCGGCAGCGTATACTACGCCACCTTTGAGAATCTCGGGTTTGGCATTTGGGCCTGGCAAAGCGGATTCACATTGAGAACCCGCCAGGGACCAGGCTTGTAGCCTGACGAGGCGCCAATACCCTATACGAAGCTCGAGCTAATTTGATTTTTGGAGAATAGACATGTCCCGAGTCTGCCAAGTTACTGGCAAGCGTCCGGTGACCGGTAATAACCGTTCCCACGCACTGAACGCGACTAAACGCCGTTTCCTGCCGAACCTGCACTCTCACCGTTTCTGGGTTGAGAGCGAAAAGCGTTTTGTTACTCTTCGTGTATCTGCTAAAGGTATGCGTATTATTGATAAAAAAGGCATTGATGTTGTTCTTTCTGAACTGCGTGCCCGTGGCGAGAAGTACTAAGGAGCTAAATCATGGCTAAAGGTATTCGCGAGAAAATCAAGCTGGTTTCTTCTGCTGGTACTGGTCACTTCTATACCACTACGAAGAACAAACGTACTAAGCCGGAAAAACTGGAACTGAAAAAGTTCGATCCAGTTGTTCGTCAGCACGTTATTTACAAAGAAGCTAAAATTAAATAATTTTAGATTCCTTGTACAAAAACCCCGCACTCGCGGGGTTTTTTGTTTTCTGCCAGCCCCCATATCATTCTCAGTCTGAAATAGTCCAACGCGAGAACATCTATGCCTGAATTACCTGAGGTGGAGACCAGTCGTCGCGGTATTGAGCCGCACCTGGTTGGCGAAACCATTCTTCACGCTGTGGTACGCAACGGCCGCCTGCGCTGGCCGGTATCTGATGAAATTCATGCCCTGAGCGATAAGCCGGTACTCAGCGTGCAACGGCGCGCCAAATATCTTCTGCTGGAGCTGCCGGACGGCTGGATTATTATCCACCTTGGCATGTCGGGCAGCCTGCGCGTGCTGCCGGAAGAGATGCCGGCGCAGAAGCACGACCATGTGGATTTGGTGATGAGTAACGGCAAAGTGCTGCGCTATACCGATCCACGCCGCTTTGGCGCCTGGCTCTGGACCCGTGAGCTGGAAGGTCATAATGTCCTGGCGCACCTGGGGCCGGAGCCGCTGAGCGAAGCGTTTACCGGCGACTACCTGCACCAGAAAAATGCGAAAAAGAAAACGGCGATTAAACCCTGGCTGATGGATAACAAGCTGGTGGTTGGGGTGGGGAATATCTATGCCAGCGAATCGCTGTTTGCGGCCGGTATCCATCCTGACCGGCTGGCCTCATCGCTGTCTGCGGCGGAGTGTGAACTGCTGGTACAGGCGATCAAAGCGGTACTGATCCGCTCCATCGAGCAGGGCGGCACTACGCTGCGCGATTTTCTCCAGAGCGATGGGAAGCCGGGTTATTTCGCCCAGCAGCTGCAGGTGTATGGACGGGAAGGGGAGCCGTGCCGGGTGTGTGCGACGCCGGTAGTGGCAAGTAAACACGGGCAGCGCAGCACCTACTATTGCCGCCGCTGCCAGCGCTGATTACTGGAGCTTTTCCAGCAGCGCCTGGTGAACCTGTGCCGGAAGAAAATGCGCGACATCGCCCTGATGACGCGCGACTTCTTTTACCAGGCTCGATGAAATAAACGACCACTCTTTCGACGGCATCAGGAATACGCTTTCCAGCTCCGGCATTAAATGGCGGTTCATGTGCGCGAGCTGCATTTCATATTCGAAATCCGCTACCGCCCGCAGACCGCGGATAAGAATGCTGGCGTTTTGAGTACGGGCAAAGTTTGCCATCAGATCGCTGAAGCCGACCACCTCGACCTGAGGCAGATGCGCAGTGGCGGCCTGCGACAGCGCAACGCGTTCTTCCAGGCTGAACATCGGCTTTTTACTCGGGCTGGCGGCAATCGCCATGATCACCGTATCAAACATTTCCGCTGCGCGGGTGATGATATCCAGATGTCCGTTGGTGATGGGATCAAAGGTTCCCGGGTAGATGGCGCGTCTGTGCATGGCGTACCTCAGTGCGTCTTCGGTGGAAGATAAGGCTCAAGCAACTGGAGCAGACGCTGCAGCGCGCCCTGATTCTGATATAGCACCTCGACGGCGTGGCGACCATGATAGTTGCGATAATCTTCGTCGTTGAGCAGCGATGCCACCGCTTTCACCAGCGAGGCTTCGTCCGTTACCGTAATCAGCCCGTTAGCTTCATCGAGGCGCGCACAAATATCTTTGAAGTTAAACGTGTGCGGACCCATCAGCACGGGAATAGCGTGTGCAGCCGGTTCAAGCGGATTATGACCGCCGCGTTCGACCAGCGAGCCGCCGACAAACGCCAGATCGGCAATGCCGTACAGCAGCATCAGTTCGCCCATCGTATCGCCAACCACCACCTGCGTACTGCCAGACGGCACTTCACCGGATGAGCGGGTGGTATAGCTGAGCCCGGCATCGCGCACCAGATTAATGGCATCCGGGAAACGTTCCGGATGACGCGGCACCAGAATCAGCAGCAGTTCAGGAAATTCTTTCAGCAGCGCCTGATGCGCAGCCACCACAATACTCTCTTCACCTTCGTGGGTGCTGGTTGCAATCCACACCGGGCGGTGCGGTGCCCACTGGCGACGCAGCGTTAACGCTTTGGATGCCAGCTGCGGCGTCACGGAAATATCAAACTTCAGACTGCCGGTGACCGTAAGCTGTGCGCGTTGTGCGCCGAGAACGATGAAACGCTCCCCGTCCTCTTCATTCTGCGCGGCAATCAGCGTGATACGGCGCAGCAGCGTACGCACAAATTTGCCTAATTTGGCGTAACCTGCGGCGGAACGCGCGGAAAGACGTGCATTGGCAATAACCAGGGGGATACGACGCTGATGCAGGGCGGCAACAAGGTTGGGCCACAGCTCGGTTTCCATAATCAACACCAGTTTCGGATCGATTTTATCGAGGAAACGAGCCAGCGCATCAGGCAGATCGTAGGGCAGATAAACGTGCTGAACATCGCTGCCGAAAGCTGACATCACGCGTTCTGACCCGGTTGGCGTCATGGTGGTCACGGTAATCGGCAATGAAGGGTAGCGATGACGCAGGGCGCGTACCAGCGGGATGGCAGCGAGCGTCTCGCCCACCGACACAGAGTGCAGCATTATCCCGCCCGCTTTAAGTTTCAGCGATGCCGGATAGTATCCGTAACGTTCGCCCCAGCGTTTGCGGTATGCCGGTGCTTTACGACCACGCACCCAGAGCCGTATCCAGATAACAGGCTGAATGAGATAGAGCAGTGCGGTGTAAAGCGATTGCAGCATGGGCATAGAGACTGGTTATGAATGTGAAAGGATTCTATGTATTTAGCAGGGGCTTTACCATTACTTTTACCTGACTTGAAGGGCGCAGGGTCAGGTATATGATGTAACCTGTTGTATTTAAACGTTATCTATTGATTTTTATAGGTAATTTTTAGAAATTCAACCCACAGTAGATTTTGTCTGCAGACAGAGCTTAAGAACAGTAAAAATAAACCGTAGCTAAACGCATGATAGATCGGCATTTTTGCATAAGCGCCGAAAAGCATTCAATTCGGATTGTCGGGCAACTGATGGTACAATCGTAGACAATATTTATTAAGGTGCCAGCGCGCCTGCTGCCACCGCCACGCCTGTTTCCGTGCACCGGATATGAACAACCAAGAGCTGATTGTGAATAAGCAATTTAAACGAATTCTCGTCATCAAAATGCGCTTTCATGGGGATATGTTGCTGACCACGCCGGTGATCAGCACGCTTAAACAGCGCTACCCCGATGCGAAGGTAGATGTGTTGTTGTATCAGGATACGATGCCCATTCTTTCTGAAAACCCGGAGATCAATGCGCTCCACGGGATCAAGAATCGCGGCACCGGAACGCGGGCGAAAATCGCCAATTTTGTGCATCTGCTGAAGACGTTACGGGCCAGCCATTACGATCTGGTCGTTAACCTGACTGACCAGTGGATTGTCGCGCTGCTGGTGCGAGGCCTGCAGGCTGAAACTAAAATCACGCAGGATTTTGCCCAACGTCAGTCGCGCTTCTGGAAAAACAGCTTCACCCATCTGGCACCCTATACGGGCGATCATGTGGTCGAGCGTAACCTGTCAGTGCTGCGTCCGCTGGGCATTAACGACTTTTACACTGACACCACCATGAGCTATCGCCCCGAGCATTGGGAAACCATGCGTGCCCGGCTGGATGCGCTAGAGGTGGGTGAACACTACGTAGTGATCCAGCCGACGGCTCGCCAGCTGTTTAAGTGCTGGGACGATGACAAATTTGCTCAGGTGATTGATGCCCTGCACGCGCGGGGTTATGAAGTGGTGCTGACTTCCGGTCCCGGCGCAGACGACTTAGCCTGCGTGAATAACATTGCTCGTCAGTGTCAGACCGCGCCCGTGACGGAACTTGCAGGGAAAACCAGCTTCCCGCAGCTCGCTGCGCTTATCGATCGTGCCGCGCTGTTTATCGGTGTCGATTCAGCGCCAATGCACATTGCCGCCGCGGTGAAAACGCCGATTATTTGTCTGTTCGGCGCCACTGACCATGTGTTCTGGCGGCCCTGGAGCGATAATGCCATCCAGTTCTGGGCCGGGAATTATCAGGCGATGCCGAAACGCGCTGAGCTCGACCGTAATAAAAAGTATCTGTCCGTCATTCCGGCCGCCGACGTGATCCAGGCAACCGAAACGCTGTTACCCGATACGTTTGCGCCGATCGGTTCTGCACAGAGCAACGCATCATGATTATTGCCTTTTGCCTGTTTAAATACTTCCCCTTCGGCGGCTTGCAGCGCGACTTTATGCGCGTGGCGCGCACCATCGCGGCACGCGGGCACCAGGTGCGGGTCTATGCCCAGTCCTGGGAGGGCGAATGCCCGGCCGAGTTTGAGCTGATCCTGCTGCCGGTGAAGTCCCGCACCAACCACGGACGCAACGCCGAGTATTACGCACAGGTGCAGGCGCACCTGAAATCGCATCCGGTCGCGCGCGTGGTGGGCTTCAACAAAATGCCCGGCCTCGACGTCTACTATGCTGCCGACGTCTGCTATGCCGAAAAAGTGGCGAAAGAGAAGGGCTTCTTTTATCGCCTGACATCACGCTACAAACATTTTGCTGCCTTTGAACGCGCCACCTTCGAGAAAGAGGCGAAAACGCAACTTCTGATGCTGACCGACCGGCAGATTGCTGATTTCCAGAAGCATTATCATACCGAGCCGGAGCGCTTTCATATTTTGCCGCCGGGCATTTACCCGGACCGCAAATACGATCAGCAGATCCCCGACAGCCGCCGCATCTATCGCGAGAAAAATGGCATTGCCCAGGACGCCTTTTTTATTCTGCAGGTCGGCTCGGACTTCAGCCGTAAAGGCGTTGACCGCACGATTGAAGCGATGGCAGCGCTGCCGGTTGAGCAGCGGAACCGTAGCGTGCTGCTGGTTGTTGGGCAGGACAAACCGGGCCGCTTCGCCGCGCTGGCGGAAAAGCGCGGCATCGGTAAACAGGTGCAGTTTTTTAAAGGTCGCAACGACGTCGCCGAGTTAATGGCTGCGGCAGACGTGCTGATGCATCCGGCATATCAGGAAGCCGCCGGCATTGTGCTGCTGGAGGCATTAACCGCTGGTTTGCCGGTGATTACTACGGACGTCTGCGGTTACGCGCCGCACATTGCCCGGTCAGGCGCAGGCGTGGTCATTCCTGAGCCGTACAATCAGCGAACGCTCAACGCGACGCTGGCTGGCTGCCACTCAGCGCAGCTCAAGGAATGGGGCACGCTGGCACGTCACTATGCTGACCGCGAAGATCTCTACAGCCTGCCGGAAAAGGCAGCCGATATTATTTTAGGTGGCACCCATGGTTGAACTGAAAGAGCCACTCGCCACGCGCTGGCGTGGAAAAGACGCGTTTGCGGAAGTGGAAAAACTGCACGGCGACGTGTTTCGCGCGCTGGAGACCCGCCGCACGCTGCGTTTTGAAGTGGATGGCAAAGGCTATTTCCTGAAGCTGCACTACGGCACCACGCTGAAAGAAGTGGTGAAAAACCTGCTGTCGCTGCGTATGCCGGTGCTGGGTGCCGATCGCGAGTGGAATGCCATTCACCGACTGAAAGCGCTGGGCGTGGATACCATGACCGGTATCGGCTTCGGTGAGAAAGGCTGGAACCCGATTCGCCGTACGTCATTTATCATCACCGAAGATTTGGCCCCGACCATCAGCCTGGAAGATTACTGCGCCGACTGGGCAATAACGCCTCCGGAACCGGCGCTTAAACGCATGATCATTCGCCGCGTGGCGACCATGGTGCGTGAGATGCACCGCGGCGGCGTAAATCATCGCGACTGCTACCTCTGCCACTTCCTGCTGCACCTGCCGTTCGAGAGTGACGAGTCAATGCTGAAAATTTCTGTGATTGACCTGCACCGTGCACAGATCCGTCAGCATGTACCGCAGCGCTGGCGCGATAAAGACTTGATTGGGCTGTACTTCTCCTCACTGAATATCGGCCTGACGCAGCGCGATATCTACCGCTTCCTGCGGATCTATTTTCAGCAGCCGCTGCGCACCATTCTGGCGCAGGAAGGGACGTTCTTTGCTAAAGCGGAAGCCAAAGCGGAACGTATTCGCGAGCGCACCGTGCGTCGTAAGTTGTGAAGCGAGAGTCGAGGATGAAGAAAATAGCGTTTGTCGGCGAGGCGGTGTCTGGTTTTGGCGGCATGGAGACGGTAATCGGAAACGTCATTCAGGCGTTTCGGGCAGATACGCCGTCGGTAATGAGCAAGATGTTCTTTTTCTGCCGCAAAGACCAGATGGATAAAGGCTGGCTGAACGGCATCGATGCGGCCTACTCCTTTTCCAGTAATAAGCTCGGCTTTTTGCGTCGGGCTAAACATATCCGCGCTTTCGCTCGCTGGCTGCAGCAGGAACAGCCGGATGTGGTTATCTGTATTGATCTCATCTCTTGCCTGCTGGCGAACCGCGCGCGCATTAAAAGCGGGCTGACGTTCCCCATTTTTGCCTGGCCGCACTTCTCGCTTGATCATAAGAAGCATGCTGAATATGTCACCTGGGCCGATTATCACCTGGCGATCAGCAGCGGCATCAAGCAGCAGATGATGGCCCGCGGCGTACCGGAATCCCGTATCAACGTCATTTTTAATCCGGTCGCCCCCAAAGACACCATCATCCCAATGCCGGCCCCGGGTGACGTGCCGACGTTCCTGTATGTGGGGCGCATGAAGTTTGAAGGGCAGAAGCGGATTAAAGATCTGCTTGATGGTCTGGCCGCGCTGGAAGGGCCGTGGAAATTACACGTCATTGGTGACGGCTCCGATTTTGCACAGTGCCAGCGCTACGGCCGCGAGAAAGGAATCGATGAGCGCATAACCTGGCATGGCTGGCAGGCAGATCCGTGGGCACTGGTGCGCAATGAGATCAAAACGGTATCGGCGCTGCTGCTAACGTCATCATTCGAAGGGTTTCCAATGACGCTGCTGGAGGCGATGTCCTGGGGCATTTACTGTATCAGCTCGGATTGTATGTCTGGCCCGGCAGATATGATTAGTGACAGCCAAAACGGCCGTCTCTATCCGCCAGGCGATGTCACGGCATTGACCGCTGTGCTGCAGCAGTTTATTAGCGCCCCGCCTGAGGTAAATCCGGTCGCGATCCAGCAATCCATTCATCGCTTTTATACTGACGTCTACTTTGACAAGGTAAAAGCTATCCTGCATCACGCCACCGAGAAGAGTGTTCAATGAGCCAGCAATATTTCAATGACAGCGATGTGATTAAGTCGGTAATGGATTTTAACTATACCGGCGATTGCACGGCTGAACCTTTTATCATTGCTTACGGCATCGATAAAAACTTTCTCTATGGTTGCGGGATATCCATTGCCTCTATCCTGCTGACAAACCCCGGCGTGCCGCTTGAGTTTCACGTTTTCACTGATTTTTTCAGCGATGAAGATCGCAGCCGCTTCGAGGCGTTAGCAAAACAGTACGGCACGCGCATTGTGGTCAGCATGATTGACTGCGAGAAGCTTAAATCGCTGCCAAGCACCCGAAACTGGACCTACGCGACCTATTTCCGTTTCATTATTGCTGACCACTTTGCGGGTAAAACCCAAAAAGTGCTTTATCTTGACGCGGACATTGCCTGCCAGGGCAGCATTCAGGAGTTGGTTGATCTGCGTTTTACCGACGAGGAAATTGCCGCGGTGGTCGTAGAAGGGAATACCAACTGGTGGCAAAAACGCGCCGTCAGCCTTGATACGCCTGGACTGAAAAACGGCTATTTCAATGCCGGTTTTTTGCTGATGAATATCGAGAAATGGGCCGAAGAAGGTATTTCCGTTAAGGCTATCAACATGTTACGTGACCCGGCCGTGGTGAGTAAAATTACCCACCTCGATCAGGACGTGCTGAATATGCTACTGGTAGGGAAAGCCCGCTACCTGGATAAAAAATTCAATACGCAGTTCAGCATCAACTATGAACTGAAAGAGCAGGTGGTTAATCCGGTTGATGATTCCACGGTATTCATACATTACATCGGGCCAACTAAACCCTGGCACGTCTGGGCAACTTATCCGGTTTCCCACGCGTTTTTAAACGCGAAGCAGCACTCGCCGTGGCAGCGCGATGCACTGCTCAGCCCGGCAAATGCTAATCAGTGGCGCTATGCTGCTAAACATTACTTTAAACAGAAAAAATATCTCGCTGGTGTGTCCGGCTATCTCAACTATTTCATGCATAAAGTGAAATAGGCCGGGGGCATCAGCCGCAGGGCAATTCATGATTTATAAAACTAAAACCAAAGATTTTGTCGTCTACGTCAAAGATAACGATGCCTTTTTCAAAGGCATCTTTAATGACTTTTTGCACTATCGCCTCAATATCCTCAAGGTGTTCAGAAGCATCGAAGACACTAAAGTCGTGCTGATAGATACCCCACGCGGTAAGTACGTTCTGAAGGTATTCGCGCCAAAAGATAAAAAATTTGAGCGCGTGGCCAAGTCGTTCGTTAAGGGTGATTACTACTACACGCTGTTAAAACAAACCGACCGCGTGATTAGTGAAGGGCTGCGTTTCCCGAACGATTTCTATCTACTGGCCGAGCGTAAAATTTTTAACTATGCCAGTTTGTTCGTGATGATTATCGAGTACGTCGAAGGGGTTGAGTTAGGCGATCTGGATGAGCTTAATGACGACGTGCGTGCTGAAATTGCGGATAAAATGCAGCAGTTGCATCAGCATAATATGATTTCCGGCGACCCCCACAAGGGCAATTTTATTCTGTCTGCCGACGGGATCCGCATTATCGATCTTTCCGGTAAAACCCCGAACGCCAATCGTAAGGCAAAAGACCGCATCGATATGGAGCGTCATCTGGGCATTGAGAATGAACTCAAAGACCTCGGTTACTATTCCGTGGTGTATAAAAAGCGCATGCGCCTGAAGATCAAGCGCATCAAGCAGCGCCTGAAGCTCAGCAAATAATCGTAACCAGGGTAATGAATGAGTATGGCAGAGAACACTATTTATATTACTGAGGCGGAGATCGGGACGCTCATCGGGCAAAAAACGTCCCCCGATGCCATCATTTTTCTTTCCGGACCAACATCATTAAAAACGCCGCTGTCGGTGCTCAAAGCGAATGATGTCATCACTGTAAATGGCTCTGCCCGCTACTTGCTGGATAACGGGGTTGCCCCCTTTATTTACGTGCTTACCGACTCACGCTTCCTGATCCAGCGTCGCGATGACTTTTACGAATTTTCAAAAAGCAGTCGCTTTACTATCGTCAACCGCGATGTCTACGAAGATGCTTCTGAAGAAGATAAACGCTATCTGGAGCAGCACTGCTTTATTATTCGGTCGTTATACAAGCGTGAAAAGGGCGGCGTATTTAAAAAGCTGAGTCTGCACTGGCAGGCGTCACGTAATCCACATATTCATGTACGCGTACCGCTTTCTAAACGCAAGCGGCTGGTGGGCTTTAGTACTCGTATTAGCGATGGGTACTGCTCCTGCCATACTATTGCGTTTACCGCGCTGCAAATTGCCTATTCACTGCATTATGAGCGTATAGTTTTCTCCGGGCTCGATCTTACCGGGGCCTGCACGCGCTTTTATGATGAAAGTAATAACCCGATGCCTTCGGAGCTGAGTAAAGATTTAAGGAAGATTCTGCCGTTTTTCGCGTTTGCGCAGGAAGTGGTGGGAGATTTAAACGTATATAACTTGTCGGATGATACGGCAGTGGATTACCGTATCATTCCGCACATAACACCGGATGTGTTATCAGGTTATATTCCTGCCTGAAGAAAGCTGCGGTTGCGTTAATGCAACCGCACGCTTATCAAAGCTGTTTTTGCTTCGCTCGCAGCGCCAGCGCAAAACCCAGTAATACACCAAGGTTGGATATATTTACTGTTTCAAAAGCGCCCCTGACAAAGAAGTCCCCTGCAAGTATCAATCCAAGCGTCAGCCAGGCCGCTTTTATTACGTCATCAGTACGTTTATATCCGCTGACGCACGCTTTCCCCACAGAAATCAATAAATACCAAAGTGCAGCCAGGCCGAAAATCCCACCGGCGAACCATGCTGCAAGCGTGAGATTATGCGGACCAATTGAAACCCTTGCAATCCACTGAGGGTAATCATCAACTCTGTCGTTATAAACGCGATAGAAAATTTCATCGCCGTAGCCATATCCTTTAATCGGATTTTCTTTAATTAAATCTAAAGCAGACCCCTGCGTTCCATTGCCATACCGATTGCTACTGTCAGTCTGCTGTAGTTTCGAGAAGAACTTAGTGAAATGCTCCGGGGATTTTTGATGACCTACAGCAACAAACAGAGAGAAAATAACCACAGCTAAAAGTGGGAGTTTCCACTCGCGGTTAATTATTGCCCATAAACAAGAGGTTAACGCAATAGCCAGCCATGTTCCTCTTTGCATGGTCCCAATGATTATCAAACCAAGTATTAACGCGAGTGCAGTAAAGACCAGTTTGTGTTTACTTTTCCATAAAAAAAGCAGCGCGGGCATCATGAATATAACGGCATCAGACTTATATTTATGATTGAATGTTGTTAAAGGCAGATGACCATTTTTATACTCCTCCAGATATTGCCATGCATCTGCAACCGCAAGAGGTAATATTGCAACGATTAGTGCATAAATGAAGGTGCGCGCTATATCTTTTGCCGACTCTTTATGCAATACAACGGCTATGGAAAGCGCAATCGCAATAACCTTTTCAAAAACCGCGTTACCAGCTTTGCCTATAGAGTAGTGAACATCGAAAGAAATGACTATTCCATACACTACAGATGCAACAAAGATGAGAGTAGCTAATGTGATATTATTTTTTAACGTTACAAAAAACTCAGCTTTATATTTATACAGATAGACAATCGCAGTTATAAACAGCAATGCCGATACAATATGCTTATAACGCGTCACGCCGTCTAAAAAATACAAAATAATATAAAGGCTAACTAATCCCCGGTTCCACAATGACTGCCAGTTCTGCTCCCGCTGCTGGCTCAATTGATCTAAAACCATTCTTTCTCCAAACGACTTCAAGTGCATCATCTTAATGTATTGCTATTCAGAGCTTCTAAAACAGTACTGGCGTGAAGATCTGCCAGTTGTTTTGACGGTGAACAACACGCAACCTGGTTCTTCCCGTAACCGCCAATCAAACCCGGATCCGTCGGGCCATAGAGTGTGATATTCGGGCGATCCAGCGCAGCCGTCAGATGGCTTAAGCCGGTATCAACCGAGACCACGAATTTTGCACCTGCCAGCACGCGTGCTACCTGTTCAAGGCTCATGCGCGGCAGAACGTCCACATATTTAAACCCTTCAGCCAGCCGCCGGGCGCGCGCTTCTTCATGGGGTGCGCCCCAGGGCAACTTGATGCGCAAACCGCTGTCAGCAAGCAGCGCAATAAGCTCACGCCAGTGCGCTTCCGGCCAGTGCTTGTCATCCCGGGTGGTGGCATGCAGGAATACGGCATAGGGCACGCCGTTATCATCGGCAGCGTTCAGGAAATGCTGAGCGATAGCGTAATCACCCTGCGCGTCAGGGCGCAGATAGCCGAGGCTTTTGGCAAACAGCTCACGGGTGCGTTCCACGGCGTGCTGCGCTTTGGGAATGGCGTGGCGGCGATTATAAAACAGGCTGGCCAGCGGCTCGCGCGCGCTGTGCCAGTCCATACCGTGCTTTACACCCTCTGCCAGTCGCGTCACCAGCGCAGCGCTCTTCACCAGCCCCTGGGCATCAATCACCGCATCATACTTCACCGCGCGCAACGCCGCGCGAAACGCCTGACGCTCTGCCTTTACCGGCGCGGAGAACCACGCTTTACGCCAGCGGCGGACCGCCACCGGCAGCACGCGTTCGACCGCCGGATGCCACGATGGGATCTGCGCAAACCCCTCTTCAACCACCCAGTCAAAACGAATCCCCGGGATCGCCTGCATGGCATCGGTCAGGGCAGGCAGCGTATGGAGCACGTCGCCCATCGACGACGTTTTAACAATCAATACCCGCATCGTCTACGCTTCCTGCTCAAGCAACAGCGGATTCAGTTCTTCCAGAACGCGCTGCGGGGTAATGTCGATAAGACTCTGGTGATAGCCTTCGGCGGCATCGCCTTTACGCACCTTGTGATAGCCGGTAATCAGGCGGATTACCCGCGCTTTATGCGACAGCGGCGGTGTAAAGTCCGGGCTGCTTGGCCCGTAAAGGGCGACCAGCGGGCGCTCCAGCGCAGCGGCAACGTGCATCAGGCCGGAATCGTTGGTGACCATTGCGTCGCAGGCGGCGATCAGCACGACAGCCTGCTCCAGCGCGGTTTCCCCTGCCAGATTGCGGCACCACGCCTGCTGCTCTGTGGTCAGCGCGGCGAGGATTTCGTTGCCGGCATCGTGATCTTTCGCCGAGCCGAACAGCACAACCTGATAGCCTTCATCAATAAGTTCAGCGGCCAGGGCGGCGTAATGATAGTGTGGCCAGCGTTTTGCCGGACCGAACTCTGCGCCAGGGCAGAAGCCGATCAGGCGACGTTCGTCGGAAAGTCCAAAGGTTTTACGCATCTGGACGCACTCATCCGCGCTGACCTGCAGTTTCGGCCAAAGCAGCGGCTGCGGCAGATCTTTCGCGCTCTGCATTACCCCTTTGTCATACGCCAGCGCCACATAGCGCTCAACCATCAGCGGCCAGGCCTGTTTGTCGAGCGGGCGCGCATCGTTGAGCAAGCCATAACGCATCTCGCCGCGCCAGCCGGTGCGCACCGGGATCCCGGCGAAGAAGGGAATTAACGCGGATTTGAACGAGCCGGGTAGCACATACGCGCGGTCATAGTGGCGATCGCGCAGGCTGCGGCCGAGACGGCGACGCTCGCCGAGCGCCAGCGCTCCGTGGCCCAGCGGCATTGGGATCGCCTCGTTCACTTCCGGCATACGCGCCAGCAGCGGACGGCACCACGCGGGTGCCATTACGTCAATCACGGCCTGAGGAAAGCGCGCCCGGAGCGTGCGATAGAGACTTTGCGACATCATCATGTCGCCCACCCATGACGGGCCAATCACCAGAATCTTCATGCGCTGTGCTTACGCGTCACGGTTCAGCCAGGCCATGTACTCCGCCACGCCTTCGGCGACGGTTTTAAACGGCTTATCGTAACCCGCCGCGCGCAGTTTCGTGGTATCTGCCTGGGTGAACGCCTGATAGCGGCCTTTCAGTTTTTCCGGGAACGGAATGTATTCGAGGGTGCCTTTCTGGTGGAAGGCCAGCGCGGCGTCTGCGACCGCCTGGAAGGACTCGGCGCGACCGGTACCGCAGTTGAAGATGCCGGATACGCCGTTCTGCCAGAACCACAGGTTTACCGCCGCCACATCGCCGACATAGATGAAGTCGCGCTTAAAGCCGTCGCTGCCTTCAAACAGTTTCGGGCTTTCGCCATTATTCAGCTGGGTGTTGAGGTGGAACGCGACGCTCGCCATGCTGCCTTTGTGGCCTTCGCGCGGCCCGTAGACGTTAAAGTAGCGGAAGCCGACGATCTGGGAATTGGCTTCCGGCAGGATCTGGCGCACGTACTCGTCAAACAGGAACTTGGAGTAGCCGTAAACATTGAGCGGCTGCTCATATTCGCGGGATTCGATAAAGTCGCTGGTGCGGCCGCCGTAGGTTGCCGCTGAAGAGGCGTAAAGGAACGGAATTTCACGCTCCAGGCAGTAGTGCAGCACCTCTTTGGAGTACTGATAGTTGTTATCCATCATGTACTTGCCGTCCCACTCGGTGGTGGAGGAGCAGGCACCTTCATGGAAGATCGCTTCGATGTCGCCGAACTCTTCACCCGCCATTACCTGAATTAAGAAATCTTCTTTATCCATGTAATCAGCAATATTCAAATCCACCAGGTTGACGAATTTGGTGCCGTCTTTGAGGTTATCTACCACCAGAATGTCGGTGATACCCATATCATTCAGAGACTTAACAATGTTGCTGCCGATGAAGCCGGCACCGCCGGTAACAATGATCATAAGCGTAACCTTCAATACATGACGACCTGAGACGATCTCAGGCACTACTGTTTCTTATCATACCATTTCCCTGTTTTATTGACCCTCACAATGTCAGGCAGGTTCCTTTGCCTCGTGATTTATGCTGCAAAAACGAGAATCTGTGAATCGTCATCTCGTATCAGGTTCTACCTTCAGGTAATAATACGTGCCGAAATTTGCCAGTCTGGAGAATCGCAATGCGAGGGGATTTTTACCAACAGTTGTCTGCCGACCTTGATACTGCAAGAGCGGAAGGGTTGTTTAAAGAAGAGCGCATTATCACATCGGCGCAGCAGGCCGATATCACGGTGGCGGATGGCAGCCACGTTATCAATTTCTGCGCCAATAACTATCTCGGTCTGGCGAACCATCCGGAGCTGATCGCCGCGGCGAAAGCAGGAATGGGCAGTCACGGTTTTGGCATGGCCTCTGTACGCTTTATCTGCGGCACCCAGGACAGCCACAAGCAGCTGGAACAGAAGCTGGCTGAGTTTCTCGGCATGGAAGACGCGATTCTCTACTCCTCGTGCTTCGATGCGAACGGCGGGCTGTTTGAGACTCTGCTCGGCCCGGAAGATGCAATTATCTCCGATGCCCTGAACCATGCCTCGATCATTGACGGCGTGCGCCTGTGTAAGGCGAAGCGTTATCGCTATGCCAACAACGATATGCAGGAGCTGGAAGCGCGTCTGAAAGAAGCTCGTGAAGCCGGTGCGCGTCACGTGATGATCGCTACCGACGGCGTGTTCTCGATGGATGGCGTGATCGCCAACCTGAAAGGCGTCTGCGATCTGGCGGACCAGTACGATGCGCTGGTGATGGTCGATGACTCCCACGCCGTGGGCTTCGTTGGTGAAAACGGTCGCGGCACCCATGAATACTGCGAGGTGATGGGCCGGGTCGATATTATCACCGGTACGCTCGGTAAAGCGCTGGGCGGGGCGTCTGGCGGCTATACCGCCGGGCGTAAAGAAGTGGTGGAGTGGCTGCGTCAGCGCTCGCGTCCGTATCTCTTCTCTAACTCGCTGGCACCGGCTATCGTCGCCGCGTCTATCAAGGTGCTGGAGATGCTGGCGTCCGGCGCGGAACTGCGCACCCGCCTGTGGGATAACGCGCGCCTGTTCCGTGAAAAAATGTCAGCCGCAGGTTTTACGCTCGCCGGTGCCGATCACGCCATTATTCCGGTAATGCTGGGCGATGCTGCCGTCGCGCAGCAGTTTGCGCGCGAGTTGCAGAAAGAGGGAATTTACGTTACCGGGTTCTTCTACCCGGTGGTGCCGAAAGGCCAGGCGCGTATTCGCACCCAGATGTCGGCAGCGCATACGCCTGAACAGATTGAACGTGCAGTCGATGCGTTTATCCGCATCGGTAAACAGTTAAATGTGATTGCCTGAGGGCGTGGAATGAAAGCATTAGCGAAACTGAAAGCGGAAGAAGGCATCTGGATGACCGATGCGCCGAAACCGGAAGTCGGGCATAACGATCTGCTGATTAAAATCCGCAAGTCCGCCATCTGCGGCACGGATGTGCATATCTATAACTGGGATGAATGGTCTCAGAAAACCATTCCGGTGCCGATGGTGGTCGGACACGAATACGTGGGCGAAGTGGTCGGCATTGGTCAGGAAGTGAAAGGCTTTGCCATTGGCGATCGCGTTTCCGGTGAAGGCCATATCACCTGCGGCCACTGTCGCAACTGCCGCGGCGGACGTACTCACCTGTGCCGCAACACCGTGGGCGTGGGTGTTAACCGTCCGGGCAGCTTTGCCGAATATCTGGTGATCCCGGCGTTCAACGCCTTCAAAATTCCTGACAATATTTCCGACGATCTGGCTGCGATTTTTGACCCGTTCGGCAATGCGGTACATACCGCGCTCTCCTTCGACCTGGTCGGGGAAGACGTGCTGGTGGCGGGTGCAGGCCCAATTGGCATTATGGCGGCGGCGGTGGCAAAACACGTCGGCGCGCGTAATGTGGTGATCACTGACGTCAACGAATACCGCCTTGAACTGGCGCGTAAAATGGGCGTCACCCGTGCGGTTAACGTGGCGCATGAAAATCTGCATGATGTGATGAACGAGCTGGGCATGACCGAAGGCTTTGACGTTGGGCTGGAGATGTCCGGCGCGCCGCCAGCGTTCCGCACCATGCTGGATACCATGAACCACGGCGGGCGTATCGCGCTGTTGGGTATTCCGCCGTCGGATATGGCCATTGACTGGAATAAAGTCATCTTCAAGGGGCTGTTTATCAAAGGGATTTATGGCCGCGAGATGTTTGAAACCTGGTACAAAATGGCTGCGCTTATTCAGTCCGGATTGGATCTGACGCCGCTAATCACGCACCACTTCCCGATTGATGACTTCCAGAAGGGGTTCGATGCCATGCGCTCGGGCCAGTCTGGGAAAGTTATTCTTAACTGGAATTAACAAAAAGGGCCGGCTTCCGGCCCTTTTGCTATTTATAGTAACGAGTTAGCACAGCGTTTTATCTCGAATTTATCTCGAATAGTTTATGCAATTATTCCAGGGCTTTTCTGATAATTAAATAAAAAAGAGTAATCTTAATTTCGAGGGGTAATTCGTAAATTATTGTCAATGTCATAAATATTACTTAATTGCGCTTTACTCTGATGGAGAGGCCTTCTGGCAGGCTTTATGATGAGTCATAACGCGTGATGTCATCAGCAGGTTTTAATTATTAGTGGGCGTTATTTAATTAATGCGGAGCGTTGCGTGAGAAATAAATCCTCAGACGACAAAACTTTCTCACTTAATAATTCTCTAAGGTTAAGCAGATAAAACATAACGTCATCAAACTGGTAAAACCGGATAATAAATATTTATGAATGATAGCCCGAAACTCAGTGTCATTATTCCACTGTACAACGCTGCGGAACACTTCCCGGCCTGCATGGATTCTTTGCTTGCGCAAACCTGGACGGCGCTTGAAATCATCATCGTAAACGACGGATCGACCGATAATTCAGCCGAAATAGCACAGGCTTACGCCGACGCTCATCCGAATATCCGCGTGCTCCACCAGGCGAATGCCGGTGCATCGGTCGCCCGCAACCGCGGGCTGGACGTAGCGACCGGAGAATACGTGGCCTTTGTCGACGCCGACGATCTGCTCTATCCGCGCATGTATGAAACTCTGATGGGCATGGCGCTGCAAGACGATCTCGATGTAGCACAGTGCAATGCCGACTGGAGCGATCGCACTTCCGGTCATACCTGGCTCTCAATCCCTACAGACCGTCTTACGTCCACTGGCGTACTGACCGGGCCGGAGTGGCTACGTAAAGCGCTGGCGACGCGCCGCTGGACGCACGTAGTATGGATGGGGGTTTATCGCCTGAGCCTTATTCGTGAGCTGAACCTGAAATTCGTTCCCGGCCTGCACCATCAGGATATTGTCTGGACGACAGAATTTATGTTTAACGCCCGTCGCGCGCGTTATACCCAGGAGGCGTATTATAAATATTTCCTCCACAATCAGTCCGTTAGTCGTTTAAAGCGTCAGGGCGCGAAGAACGCACATTATCAGCGTCACTATATTAAAATCACCCGCCTGTTAGATAAGC
Organism: Siccibacter colletis; assembly: GCF_000696575.1. Classification (GTDB taxonomy): domain Bacteria; phylum Pseudomonadota; class Gammaproteobacteria; order Enterobacterales; family Enterobacteriaceae; genus Siccibacter; species Siccibacter colletis. The sequence continues at coordinate 34,183 of NZ_JMSQ01000013.1, forward strand.
TGAATAATGATTACGCCGCTAAGATCCCCATTTATCCAGAGTTCCGCGAGCAGGTTACTCGCGAGGCACTGCGCGTTTGCCACGCGGTGCGCAAAGAAAAGGATCCAGACATCAAACAGGTTATTATTGCCGATATTTTCTCGTCGGGAATGTATAAGCGCATGATGAAAAACGTACGCAGCCTGAAACTGGGTTATCAGGCCGTACTCTGGTCATATCGTCTCAATAGCTGGCGCGATAAGCGTATCGCTGCCCGGCGCACCGCGCGACGCCCGATCCGCGTACGCTAAAACGACAAACGGCCCCGCCGGGCCGTTTTTTTTTGCTACGTGCATTAGCTCTGTTTGTTACCCCAGCCTTTCCACTGGTGCTCCAGGTATTTCACCAGCGCACTCTGTCCAATGCTTTCACTTAGCACCGCAAAGAAACGTCCGGCATAGACCGGCTCCAGCGGCTGCTTCGGCTTGCAAAGCTGTACCCCTTTGAACGGATTACGCGGTGTGGGCTGCGGCGTCTGCGCCGGCGGTTGCCGGTTTGGCGTTGAGGTATCGACCTGCGGCTCGTTCAGCAGGCTGCTCGGCGCGACCAGCGTGATGTCAGCCGGCAGGTTATAAATCATCTGCTGCAACACGCGCACCGTGGAAGGGTGAGGGTGGCCGATCGCAATGGCCGAACCGTTACGCCGCGCCAGGGCGACAGCACGATTGAACTGCGCGCGAATATCCGCCTCGTTCTGGGTATCGTCGAGGAACACTTTGCGCTTGATGACCTTTACGCCGGTGCCTGCCGCCGCACGCATCGACTGGCTGTTGCCGATGGTCATGCTGTCGAGAAAGTAGAGGTTATAGCGGCTCAGACCCTGCATCACCTTCTGCATCCCAAACAGGCTGGACGTCATGGCGCTGCCCATATGGTTGTTCAACCCCACGGCATGCGGCACTTTCGCCACCGCGTCGCTGATGATGCGATCGATTTCGTTGCTGCTCATGTCCGGGCGCAGGGTATCTTTTTCCAGCGGCTGCTTACTGAGCGGTGCCATTGGCAAATGAATGAGTACTTCATGTCCGCCCTGGTGTGCTTTGGTCGCCATTTCATGGGCGTGGGGCGCATTGGGAAGCACGGCAACGGAAACGGCGGCGGGAAGGGCGAGAATATGATTTTCGTTCTGCGGGCGATAGCCGAAATCATCGATAACAATAGCGAGCTTGCCTGCAAAAACCGGAGGGATCAGCAGCACTGAACTGACGACGGCGACAAAAAGGTGACGAAAATGAGGCAAAACTTATCTTCCCAGCCATGGTTGCGGATTAACTGCCTGTCCCTGACGACGGATTTCGAAATAGAGTGATGGTCTACCCTGTCCACCGCTGCTACCGACAAGCGCGATTGGCTGGCCTGCGCGAACCTGAGTTCCAACGTTGACCAGCGCACTCTGGTTGTAACCGTAGAGGCTCATATCGCCTTTACCGTGTTCCACGACCACTACCAGCCCATACCCCTGCAGCCAGTCGGCGAGGATCACGCGTCCGTCAGCAATGGCTTTCACTTCCGTGCCCTCTGACGCACCGATTACAATCCCTTTCCAACGTAGCTCACCCTGGAGCTGTTCGCCATAACGATGCAGCAATGACCCCCGGACGGGCCAGTACGCCTGACCGCGCGGCGATCCGAGACCGCCGGTGCGCGACATAAGTGAGCGCTCGCTTTCAGTTGGCTTATAGGTAGTGCCTTTACGCGTCGCCTCTTTCTGACGATTACGTACTTTCTCCGCTTCCTGCGCTTCGCGTTGCGCCCGGGCTTTTGCCGCGGCTTCGGCGCGGGCAATACGATCCCGCAGACGCGATTCGTTGGCGCGCAGCTCACTCAGCTGTTGCTGGCCCTGCTGAATAGAGGATTCAAGGCTGGAAAGGGTTTTTCTGCGCTCGGCCCGCGCCTGCTCAAGCTTTGCCTGCTGCGCTTTTTGTTCGTAAAGCAGCGTTTGCTGTTGGGTTTGCTTCCCCTCCAGCTCGCGCTTTTGCGCGTCCACTTCTTCACGCGTCTGCTTCAGTTGGGCGATGGTTTCCTGGCGCGCTTCGTTGAGGTAACCGAAATAGGCCTGTAACCGTTGGCCGCGCTGGCTCTCTTCACCGCTGAGGATGAGCTGCAGGCCGGTGTGCTGGCCCTGACGAAACGCGGCATCAAGTTGGGCGGCGAGATTACTCTCCTGCACGGCTTTTTGCTTCTCAAGCTTCGCGACCGAGGCATTCAGCTCTGCCACCTGGGCATTAAGCTGTTTCAACGTTGCTTCGGTTTCCCGCAGCTGACGGCTGGCCGCTGCGATAGCCTGGTCCTGGGATTTGAGCTGTTCCTGTAGCTTTCCGCGCTGCTGCTGCTGCTGGCGGACGGCACGCTCTTTTTCCGCGATGTCCTGCTGAATAGATTTGAGCTGATCGCGATCGTCAGCGTGGGCGGGAATGGCGCACAGCAATACGCCAGCGCTGAGTGCGCTGGCGTAGATCAGAGGCCTGACGGAAAACCGGTTCGCTTTCGTGGCCCATGTTATTGATAAAATCGCCTTTCCCCTCATACGAGGGATTATTCCACGATGAACAGCGCCTTACCAGTCATCTCTTGCGGGATTTCCTCACCCATCAGGGCCAGCATGGTGGGTGCGATATCGGACAGCTTGCCGCCTTCCACCGCCCGAACGCCTTTCTCGCCAACATAGATCAGCGGAACCGGCAGGTTGGTGTGCGCAGTATGCGCCTGGCCGGTAGCCGGATCGCGCATCTGCTCGGCGTTGCCATGATCGGCGGTAATGAGTAACTGCCCACCAACCGACTGGACAGCATCAACCACCTGCGCGATGCAGGCATCCAGCGCCTCTACTGCTTTTACCGCTGCCTCCAGCACGCCGGTGTGACCTACCATATCGCCATTCGGATAGTTACAGATGATGGCGTCGTAGCTCCCACCCTTGATAGCGGCAACCAGTTTTTCCGTCAGTTCGGCCGAACTCATTTCCGGCTGCAGGTCGTAGGTCGCAACGTCAGGAGACTGGATCAGGATGCGGTCTTCGCCCGGGAACGAGGCTTCAACGCCGCCGTTAAAGAAGAAGGTGACGTGGGCATATTTCTCGGTTTCAGAAATACGCAGCTGGGTTTTGTTACGTTTCGCCATCCACTCGCCAAAGGTATTGACCAGCGCGGTGGGCGGATAGGCGCAGGAAGCGGCTATGTCTGCGGCGTATTCAGAAAGCATCACGAAGTCCGCCAGCTTCACCACTTTTTTACGCGCAAAGCCATCGAAGTCAGCGTTCACAAACGCGCGGGTAATTTGGCGTGCGCGGTCGGCGCGGAAGTTCATGAAAATCAGCACGTCGCCATCCTGCATGGCAGCGTCGGATTCGCCTGCAGCGCGCAGCACCGTCGGTTTGACGAACTCATCGTTTTCATCGCGCGCGTAGGCAGCATTCAGCGCCTCGATCGCGCTATCTGCGGTGAATGCGCCTTTCGCCTGGGTCAGCAGATCGTAAGCCAGCTCAACGCGATCCCAGCGGTTATCGCGGTCCATGGCGTAGTAGCGGCCGATCAGGGAAGCGATACGCCCTTTACCGAGCTGTGCGAATTTATCCGTAAAGCGCTGAAGCGACGATGCGGCGCTGCGCGGCGGCGTATCACGCCCGTCGAGGAACGCGTGCAGATAGATTTTCTCCGCGCCGCGCTCCGCAGCCAGTTCAACCATCGCCATGATGTGGTCTTCGTGGCTGTGAACGCCTCCAGCAGAGAGCAGGCCCATGATGTGAACGGCTTTACCCGTCGCCACGGCGCTATCTACCGCGCCCGTCAGCGCCGGATTACGGAAGAAAGTACCCTCTTTGATTTCAACATCGAGGCGGGTTAAATCCTGATACACGATGCGGCCTGCGCCGAGGTTAACGTGGCCGACCTCGGAGTTGCCCATCTGACGGTCCGGCAGACCGACTTCCAGCCCGGAGGCATCAATCAGCGTATGCATACGCGCGGCCCACAGCTGGTCCATCACCGGCGTTTTCGCCTGGGAAATTGCGTTATCCTGCTGCTCTTCCCGATAGCCGTAGCCATCGAGGATCACCAGCACCATAGGTTTTTTTGAAGCCGACATTGCACTACCTCTGCGCTCAAAAGGGAAAAAATTGGCGTAACTTTACTACAGCGCTTTTTGGCGCATAGCCGCAGGAGATCAAAGAAACGCGCCGCAGGGCAAGGTGCCCAACAAAGGACAGCGTAATTTTTCGTAACGCGCCGCAGAAAATGCATATCCTGTCGCTCTTTGGCTGTAATTAACACAACGCGCAGGTATACTCCTCACCTGGTTTTTTCACTTAGTCGGGAGTCATTACCCCCCATGCAAGAAATTATGCAATTCGTTGGCCGTCATCCCATACTTAGTATCGCGTGGATTGCGTTACTGGCGGCGGTGATTTACACCACATTCAAAGGCCTCACCTCTAAGGTGAAGACCATCACCCGTGGTGAAGCAACGCACCTGATTAACAAAGAAGACGCCGTTGTGGTTGATATTCGCCAGCGTGACGACTTCCGCAAGGGCCATATCGCCAGCGCCATCAACCTGCTGCCGAACGATATTAAAAACGGTAGCCTGGGCGAGCTTGAGAAGCACAAAGCCAACCCCATTATTGTTGTTGATGCCAGCGGTATGTCCGCGAACGACGCGGCAACGGCGCTGCATAAAGCCGGTTTCGAGCGCGTATCCGTGCTGAAAGAAGGCGTTGCCGGCTGGAGTAGTGAAAACCTGCCGCTGGTTCGCGGCAAGTAATAAAACAACAGAGGTACAGTCATGGCCAATATTGAAATCTATACCAAAGTCACCTGCCCTTACTGCCACCGTGCGAAAGCGCTGCTGGACAGCAAAGGCGTGACGTACGAAGAGTTCCGCATTGACGGTGACGCTTCAAAACGGGAAGAGATGATTAAACGTAGTGGCCGTACGACGGTGCCGCAGATTTTCATTGATGCGCAGCACATTGGCGGTTGCGATGACTTACATGCGCTGGATGCGCGTGGCGGGCTCGATCCACTGCTGCGATAAAACCGGCCGTCAGGCACTTTTAAGGATATAAATAAAGGGTTTACCTATGTCAGAACAAAACAGCACAGAGATGGCGTTCCAGATTCAGCGTGTCTATACCAAGGATATCTCTTTCGAAGCACCGAACGCTCCGCAGGTGTTCCAGAAGGACTGGCAGCCGGAAGTAAAACTGGACCTGGATACCGCGTCCAACCAGCTTGGAGAAGACGTTTACGAAGTCATGCTGCGCGTGACCGTGACGGCGACCGTTGAAGGTGATACCGCATTCCTGTGCGAAGTGCAGCAGGCTGGCATCTTTACCGTTGGCGGTATCGAAGGTACCCAGCTGGCGCACTGCCTGGGTGCGTACTGCCCGAACATTCTGTTCCCGTATGCCCGTGAATGCATCACTAACCTGGTATCACGCGGCACCTTCCCGCAGCTGAACCTTGCGCCGGTTAACTTTGATGCGCTGTTCATGAACTATCTGCAACAGCAATCAGGCGAAGGTGTGCAAGAACATCAGGATGCCTGATGAACGCCATTAACGCTTCAATGACAGTCATCGGTGCCGGCTCGTACGGCACCGCTCTTGCCATTACCCTGGCAAGAAATGGTCACCAGGTCGTACTCTGGGGCCACTCTCCTGAACATATCGCTACGCTGCAGGCCGATCGCTGTAACGCCGCGTTTCTCCCTGACGTTCCGTTTCCTGACTCTCTCCATCTGGAAAGCTCGCTTGCTACCGCGCTGGCTGCCAGCCGCGATATTCTGGTGGTGGTGCCGAGTCATGTGTTCGGTAAGGTGCTGCAGCAGATTAAACCACTGATGCGCCCCGATGCCCGCATCGTCTGGGCGACCAAAGGGCTTGAGGCTGAGACCGGCCGTCTGCTGCAGGACGTCGCGCGTGAAGTTCTGGGCGACGCTATTCCGCTGGCGGTCATTTCCGGACCGACGTTTGCTAAAGAACTTGCCGCCGGGCTGCCAACCGCCATTGCACTGGCCGCGACCGACAACACCTTTGCCGAGGATCTGCAGCAGCTGCTGCACTGCGGTAAAAGCTTCCGCGTGTACAGCAACCCCGATTTTATCGGCGTTCAGCTGGGCGGCGCGGTGAAAAACGTTATCGCTATCGGTGCCGGTATGTCTGATGGCATCGGTTTTGGCGCGAACGCGCGTACCGCGTTGATTACCCGCGGTCTTGCCGAGATGTCGCGTCTGGGCAGCGCTCTGGGTGCCGATCCCACTACCTTCATGGGGATGGCGGGTCTTGGCGATCTGGTACTTACCTGTACCGACAACCAGTCCCGCAACCGCCGCTTTGGCATGAGGCTGGGGCAGGGGATGGACGTGGACACTGCTCAGCAGGAAATCGGCCAGGTGGTTGAAGGCTATCGCAATACCAAAGAGGTTCGGGAGCTGGCGGCGCGTTACGGTGTCGAAATGCCAATAACCGAGGAAATTTATCAGGTATTGTATTGCGGAAAAAACGCGCGCGAGGCAGCATTAACGCTGCTTGGCCGAACACGTAAGGATGAGCGCAGCGCACAGTAACGCGCGCTTCTGCTTGTCGCCGCGCTAAACCAGGCGGCGCACGTCGTCGTCATAACCCGTAGTGCTCGCGTACCGGTAACCTGAGATTACCGGGCGCTCTGATTTTTTCTGGAGAAAGCAATGCCGTGTGAAGAACTGGATCTGGTCTGGAACAATATCAAAGCCGAAGCGCGTGCGCTGGCGGATTGTGAGCCCATGCTGGCCAGTTTTTACCATGCGACGTTGCTCAAACATGAAAACCTCGGCAGTGCACTGAGCTACATGCTGGCAAATAAACTCGCTTCACCCATCATGCCAGCCATCGCCATTCGCGAAGTAGTTGAAGAAGCCTATGCTGCCGATCCGGAGATGATTGCCTCGGCGGCCTGCGATATTCAGGCGGTGCGCACCCGCGACCCGGCGGTGGATAAATACTCCACGCCGTTGCTTTATCTGAAAGGGTTCCACGCGTTGCAGGCGCATCGCATTGGTCACTGGCTGTGGGCAGAAGGACGTCAGGCGCTGGCAATTTTCCTGCAAAACCAGGTGTCGGTGTCGTTCCAGGTCGATATTCATCCGGCGGCGACTATTGGCCGTGGGATCCTGCTCGATCATGCCACCGGCATTGTGATCGGCGAAACGGCGGTGGTGGAAGACGATGTCTCTATACTGCAGTCGGTAACCCTGGGCGGAACCGGTAAAACCAGCGGCGATCGCCATCCTAAAATTCGCGAAGGGGTGTTGATTGGTGCCGGTGCGAAAATTCTCGGCAACATCGAAGTTGGGCGCGGGGCGAAGATTGGCGCGGGTTCCGTGGTGCTGCAACCGGTACCGCCGCATACCACGGCAGCTGGCGTTCCGGCGCGCATCGTTGGTAAACCGGAAAGCGATAAACCCTCGATGGATATGGATCAGCACTTCAACGGTATCAACCACGGCTTCGAGTACGGCGACGGGATTTAAGCTTTTTCGCGCACCATGTTGCTTATCGCTGCGCTGGCCTACAGGCTGTCTCTCAACACCGCGCCGGCATATCCGAGCTGGCGCCACGCCTCATATACCACCACCGATACCGCATTTGACAGGTTCATGCTGCGGCTGTCCGGCATCATCGGAATACGGATCTTCTGTTGCGCGGGCAGCACATCCAGAATCGATGCGGGCAGTCCACGCGTCTCCGGGCCAAACAGTAAATAATCACCTGCCTGATACGACACCGCGCTGTGCGCCGGCGTGCCTTTGGTTGTCAGGGCAAAGAGGCGCTGCGGATCTTCTGCCTCAAGAAACGCCTGATAGTTTTTATGGCGGGTCACGGCGGTAAATTCATGATAATCCAGCCCGGCGCGGCGCAGACGCTTATCGTCCCAGGTAAATCCCAGCGGCTCAATCAGGTGCAGGCGAAACCCGGTATTGGCGCACAGGCGGATAATGTTGCCGGTATTCGGCGGGATTTCAGGTTCAAACAAGACGATATTCAGCATACGACCCCCATTTTGAGGGGCGCAGAATAGCAGAATTAGCGAGCAGGACAAACCAGACGCAGCGCCTCTGTAACAGAGGCGCTGCGGGTCAGGAGCGGCGGTAGAGCGGTAGCCAGATGGTCAGACGCAGGCCGCCGAGCGGGCTGTCATCTGCTTTTACCCAGCCCCGATGTTGCTGAACAGCGGTTTCGACAATCGCCAGGCCAAGCCCCGTACCACCTGACTCGCGATCGCGCGCTTCGTCGGTGCGGTAGAACGGACGGAAGATCTGTTCGCGATCGGTCTGGCTGACGCCTGGGCCGTCGTCATCAACGTTGATGGTGACGCCATCTTTATCCACCGAGAAGCTCACCGAGATTTTGGTGTGCGAGTAGCGCAGAGCGTTACGTACGATGTTTTCCAGCGCGCTTTCCAGCGCATTCGGGTTGCCGTACAGCAGCCAGGGTCCGGGCGGATAGGCGACTTCAAACGATTTGCCCATCTGCTCGGCTTCGAAGGCGGCGTTATCCAGCACCTCGCTCCAGAGCTGATTCGCTTTCATCGTTTCGCTCACCAGCGCGTTTTTTTGCTGGTTGCGCGACATCACCAGCAGATCGTTGATCATGCTGTCGAGACGCTGCGCTTCAGTTTCGATACGCTCCAGCTCTTTGCTCTCACCGCTGCGGCGGCGCAGCAGCGCGGTTCCCAGTTGCAGGCGGGTGAGCGGCGTACGCAGCTCATGCGAGATGTCAGACAGCAGCCGCTGTTGAGTGGTCATCATGCGTTCCAGGGCAGTCACCATCTGGTTAAAGCTCGCGCCGGCAGCCTTAAATTCCTGCGCGCCAGATTCCAGCTCCGGATGCTGGCGCAGGTTACCCTGGGCCACTTCATCCGCCGCATTTTTTAGCTTGCGCGCCGGGCGTGCGAGGCTCCATGCCAGCCACAGCAGCAGCGGTGAACTGACCAGCATAGTGACGATCAGCAGCAGCAGCGGGCGGTCAAACAGCAGGTTGATGAAATCAGACTGGGAACTGCTGGCAGGGCGAATCAGGTAAAGCTGATAGTAATCTTCCCCGTCGCGCACGGTGAACGGGCCGACCAGCTCAACGCGGCCATACTTTTTCTTCTGGGGATGATCGGAGTTGTCAGACTGGCCGATAAAGTTGCGGATGATCTGCATCTCGTTGCGTTCGGCACCAATCACGCGGCCTTCGCTGGTGACCAGCAGCAGACGCTGGCCCGGCGGCGCCCACTTGTCAATGGCGCGGAACAGCCTGCGCCACCACATCAGATCATTCGGCGGATCGCTTGCCAGCTCCGCCTGAACGTGTTGCTCAATCATAATGCCCTGACGCTGCTCGCTTTCGAGCAGCTCAGTCATCTGGCGGGAGTCGAGCTTGGGTAACATCAGAACCAGCATCAACACCAGCGCCAGCGTCAGCCAGAAGATCGCAAATATTCGTGCGGTCAGGCTGCCTGTCATGAAGCGGAGACCATCAGATAGCCACGGCCACGCAGGGTTTTAAACCACGGGTGCCCATCTTTACGCTCCGGCAGTTTGCGGCGCAGATTGGAGATATGCATGTCGATAGCGCGATCGAACGGCGTCAGGCGTTTGCCCAGCACTTCCTGGCTCAGATGTTCACGCGATACCACCTGGCCGAGATGCTGCGCCAGCAGATACAGCAGGGTGAACTCAGTGCCGGTCAGTTCAAGGGTTTTGCCTTCAAAACTGGCCTCCTGACGGCCCGGATTGAGGCTTAACGCGTCAACTTCGAGCGTCGGTGAGCCGTTGTCGCTGTTCTGCTGCTGCTCACTCCAGTTGGAGCGGCGCAGAATCGCGCGGATACGCGCTACCAGCTCGCGATCGTTAAAGGGTTTAGGCAGATAGTCATCCGCGCCGAGTTCGAGGCCCAGCACGCGATCCAGCTCGCTTCCGCGGGCAGTTAGCATGATGACGGGGGTCTGGTGTGTCTGGCGAAGCTCTTTAAGGGTATCAATGCCGTTTTTCTTCGGCATCATCACGTCGAGCAAAAGCAGGTCGATGCTGTCATCCAGGAGGCCGAGCGCCTGCTCGCCATCATGGGCAACCAGGACGTTAAAACCTTCCATGTCGAGCAGTTCCTTTAACAGGGAAGTCAGCTCTCGGTCATCATCAACTAACAGGATTTTATTCATTGTTAATACCTCCGAGGCAGAAATTACGTCATCAAGGCTCGCTAATCCATGACTTTACGTTGTTTTACACCCCCTGACGCATGTTTGCAGCCTGAATCGTAGACTGTCTCTCGTTGATTCGCAGCACAGATGATTTGGGAGCAAGTGATGCGCAAAGTTACCGCTGCCGTCATGGCTTCAACGCTGGCATTGAGTACGCTTAGCCACGCAGCTGATGCCCTTCTCGGCGATAACTGGCACCCGGTAGACGGGGCGGCGCCGCGCAACAGCATCCAGAGCCATATGTTCGACGGCATTCAGTTAACCGAGCAGCAGCGTCAACAGCTGCGCGATCTGATGCAGCAGGCCCGGCACGAAAGCCCGCCTGTTAATGTTAGCGAAATGGAGACAATGCATCGCCTTGTCACCGCAGAAAATTTTGATGAACACGCTGTGCGTGCTCAGGCCGAAAAAATGGCTCAGGAACAGGTGACTCGTCAGGTTGAGATGGCGAAGGTCCGTAACCAGATGTTCCGCCTGTTAACGCCCGAGCAGCAGGCCGTGTTAAATGATAAACATGACCAGCGCATGAAAGAGCTTCGCGAGGTAGCGCAAATGCAGCGCTCGTCATCGATGCAGATTTACAGCAGTAACCAGCGTTCCCAGTAACAACCCTGTTTTCCTTGCCATAGACACCATCCCTGTCTTCCCCCTCATGATGAGGGGGCTTTTTTTTGCCTGAATATTTCTGCTTGCCAGAATAACGGTGCATGCCCCAGCTCATAACCCCGAAGCCATTTATCAAACGCGGCGAATAACGCTCGTTATTCCGCTGTGCTTGCCTGTTCAAAAAAGCGGCCACGGCGTGACGGGAAAAAATAAGCCGTATCAGGCGCGACGTATCTTCTTTCTTAATGGAAATTTCAGCATCGGGACGGCGTGCCAGTGAGAAAATTAATATAAAGCGCTCATTTATCCTTCATGAATGGCAGCGGAACGGCGTCAACTACCATATATGTCTAATTGAAACAGCAAGATATCGCTGTACCCTGCAACGGCCTGGCTACCGCGTCTCACATCTTCAACGTTGATCTGTTATCACGTTTAGTACAGGCATCGACAAATTTATACACACGCTTATTGTGATTTTCGTCACGTTGTCTGGCTTTTGCACAAGGAAGGTTATTTCCATGAATTGGTATCTCGACGTCTTAAAAAAATACGCCACGTTCAGCGGCCGCGCACGTCGTAAAGAGTACTGGATGTTTACTCTGATCTCTTTCATCGTCTCCATCGCGCTGAGCATCATTGGCGCTATGCTTAATTTCCCGGCGATCGGCTACATTTACTCGCTGGCGGTGCTGCTGCCTTGCCTGGGTGTGATGGCGCGCCGTCTGCACGATACAGGCCGCTCCGGCTGGTGGATCCTGCTGATGTTTATTCCGATTATCGGTGCCATCGCGCTGCTGATCTTTTTCTGCCAGGACAGCGAAAAACAGACCAACGCTTTTGGCCCGAACCCAAAAGCCTTTGCGTAATGGCATAGCGCTGTAAAACCAGTAAAGGGGGCATGCTGTCCCCTTTAATTTTCCTTCTGATTTCCTCCCCATCGTGTTTCGATTAATCCTCTTCGTTTCATATTCACGCCTGAATCGTCGGTAATTACCCGTAGAAGCGGCTGTATTTCCTGCAATTGTCGGGGCGCAATCCGTTATAATCTGGCTATGCCTTTGCAGGAGCCTTTATGAATCAGAACTATGGGCGACTGGTCACGCGCGCGGCTATAGCGGCCACGGCAATGGCCACGATGCTGCTGATCGTTAAAATCTTTGCCTGGTGGTATACCGGTTCCGTCAGCATCCTGGCGGCGCTGGTGGATTCCCTGGTAGACATCGCCGCCTCGCTGACCAACCTGCTGGTGGTGCGCTACTCGCTGCAGCCCGCCGATGACGAGCACACTTTCGGGCACGGTAAAGCGGAATCCCTTGCTGCGCTGGCGCAGAGCATGTTTATCTCCGGGTCGGCGCTGTTCCTGTTTCTCACCAGCATTCAGCATATTGTTCGCCCCTCGCCGATGAACGAGCCGGGCATCGGCATGGTGGTAACGCTGATTGCGCTGGTCTGTACATTGGCGTTAGTGGCGTTCCAGCGCTGGGTGGTGCGGCGGACGCAAAGCCAGGCGGTAAGGGCGGATATGCTTCATTATCAGTCTGATGTTATGATGAACGGCGCAATTCTGATCGCGCTGGCGCTCTCGTGGTATGGATGGCACCGGGCGGATGCACTGTTCGCATTCGGCATCGGCATTTATATTCTCTTCAGCGCGCTTCGTATGGGATACGAGGCCGTGCAGTCGCTGCTGGACAGGGCATTACCGGATGCCGAGCGGCAGGCGATTGTCGATATTGTTACCTCGTGGCCGGGCGTCAGAGGGGCACATGATTTCCGTACTCGCCAGTCAGGGCCGACACGCTTTATTCAACTCCATCTGGAAATGGACGATACGTTACCGCTGGTTCAGGCGCATCTGGTGGCTGAACAGGTGGAGCAGGCGATCCTGCAGCGTTTTCCAGGATCGGATGTCATCATTCATCAGGACCCCTGTTCGGTGGTTCCGTATGAAAAAGCAGCGCAAATTGAGCTTTAGTTGGGCACGGTAAACAGTGAGGCAGGCAACATTTTATTGCATAATTTACCCAATATTCGCCTGACCTGAATCAATTCAGCTGAAAACGGTTGATATACTATTTGCAGCAATTGTTCAGACCGCCCGGCATAAGGGTGAGCGCTCCCGTGACAGAATTTATTTTTGCATTCCTACGTTCAGAGGTAGTCCATGATTAAGAAAATCGGTGTGTTGACAAGTGGCGGTGATGCGCCTGGCATGAATGCCGCGATTCGCGGTGTGGTGCGTGCTGCGTTAACCGAAGGCCTTGAAGTTTTTGGTATCTATGATGGCTATCTCGGTCTGTATGAAGATCGCATGATCCAGCTCGACCGCTACAGCGTGTCGGACATGATTAACCGCGGCGGCACCTTCCTCGGCTCTGCGCGCTTCCCGGAATTCCGCGAAGACCGCGTGCGTGCGGTCGCCATCGAGAACATGAAGAAGCGCGGAATTGATGCGCTGGTCGTCATCGGCGGCGATGGCTCCTACATGGGGGCAAAGCGTCTGACCGAGATGGGCTTCCCGTGCATCGGTCTGCCGGGCACCATCGATAACGACGTGGCGGGTACCGACTACACCATCGGTTATTTCACCGCGCTGCACACCGTGGTAGAAGCGATTGACCGCCTGCGCGACACCTCGTCATCACACCAGCGTATCTCTATCGTTGAAGTGATGGGCCGTTACTGCGGCGACCTGACCCTGGCGGCGGCGATTGCCGGTGGCTGTGAGTTCATCGTGCTGCCGGAAGTGGAGTTTAACCGCGAAGATCTGGTTGCCGAGATCAAAGCGGGTATCGCGAAAGGTAAGAAGCATGCCATCGTCGCCATCACCGAGCACATCTGTGACATCGACGAGCTGGCGAAGTACATCGAAGACGAAACCAAACGCGAAACCCGCGCCACGGTGCTGGGCCACATCCAGCGCGGCGGCTCACCGGTGCCGTACGACCGTATCCTCGCGTCCCGCATGGGCGCCTACTCCATCGAGCTGCTGCTGCAGGGCTACGGCGGGCGCTGCGTTGGTATCCAGAATGAAAAAATGGTGCATCACGACATCATCGACGCTATTGAAAACATGAAGCGTCCGTTCAAAGGTGACTGGCTCGATTGCGCGAAAAAACTCTACTAAGTCAGTCAATTATCAGCCGGGGAAACCCGGCTTTTTTACATCCGTTATATTCTCTAAAGTTATAGCCAATCTTTTTTTATTCTTTAATCATCATCACGCTTTCTGGCAGGCTGCTCGCATTACAACACAATATTAAGAGAGCATGCGGATGAACAAACTGGGAGTGGGCTTAACGTTACTGTTGGCATCGACAAGCGTGCTGGCAAAAGATATTCAGCTGCTGAACGTGTCATACGATCCAACGCGCGAACTGTACGACCAGTACAACAAGGCGTTTAGCGCCCACTGGAAAAAAGAGACCGGGGATAACGTGGTGATCCGCCAGTCGCATGGCGGCTCCGGCAAGCAGGCGACGTCAGTTATCAACGGCATCGAAGCCGATGTGGTGACGCTGGCGCTGGCCTATGACGTTGACGCGATTGCCGAACGTGGCCGCATCGATAAAAACTGGATCAAACGCCTGCCGGATAACTCCGCGCCATACACCTCCACCATCGTATTCCTGGTGCGCAAAGGCAACCCGAAACAGATCCACGACTGGAACGATCTGGTTAAACCTGGCGTGTCGGTGATTACGCCGAACCCGAAAAGCTCCGGCGGTGCGCGCTGGAACTACCTGGCTGCGTGGGGTTATGCCCTGCACCAGAACAACGGCGATCAGGCAAAAGCGCAGGATTTCGTGAAGGCACTGTATAAGAACGTGGAAGTGCTGGATTCTGGCGCGCGTGGCTCTACCAACACCTTCGTTGAGCGCGGGATCGGCGACGTGCTGATCGCCTGGGAAAACGAAGCGCTGCTGGCGGCCAACGAGCTGGGTAAGGACAAGTTTGAAATCGTCACCCCGAGCGAGTCGATCCTCGCCGAGCCGACCGTCTCGGTCGTGGATAAGGTTGTAGAGAAGAAGGGCACGCAGCAGGTTGCGGAGGCCTACCTGAAGTATCTCTACACGCCTGAAGGCCAGGAGATCGCCGCGAAGAATTTCTACCGTCCGCGTGATGCGCAGGTCGCAGCGAAGTATGAAAAGACCTTCCCTCAACTGAAGCTGTTCACCATCGATGACGTCTTCGGCGGCTGGACCAAAGCTCAGAAAGAGCACTTCTCCAGCGGCGGTACCTTCGACCAGATCAGCAAGCGCTAAGCGTAAGCAGCCCTGTTGGCTGATACTTGTCAGCATGTAGGGGGGATGTTGTAGGGCGGGTAAGCCTGTGCACCCGCCGCTGCTACGCATCCAAAGGTGGGTGCGCTACGCTTACCCACCCTACGTGCTGAGCGTGCGTGGTGAAGCGGCCCTGCGGGTTGATACTTGTCCGCATGTAGGGGGGATGTTGTAGGGCGGGTAAGCCTGCGCACCCGCCGTTGCTACGCATCCAAAGGTGGGTGCGCTACGCTTACCCACCCTACGTGCTGAGCGTGCGTGGTAAAGCGGCCCTGCGGGGCCGTTTTTTATTTGTGTAGTAAAATACGTTACGCTTCCGGTTCGGTTTGTTTCAGGGAATGGATGATGAAACGTGTTCTTTATACAGTAGTGGGGTTGTTGTTGGTCGTGGTTGCCGCAGTGGCGGGATGGCTGTGGCATGTCGCCAGCAATTCGGATGCGCTGCGTCAGATTACACTGGAGCAGTGCGTGCCAGGGCAGCGCGATCGCCAACAGCCCGCGCCCTGCGCGGAGGTGAAGCTGCACGGCGGCTATGTGGTATTTAAAGATCGCAACGGCCCGCTGCAGTACCTGTTAATGCCGTCCTGGAAAATCAACGGCATCGAAAGCCCGGACGTGCTCAGCCCCCACACCGCCAATTTCTTCTGGCAGGCCTGGCAGGCGCGACGCTACCTGAGCGAGAAAAACGGTGCGCCACTGCCGGAGAGCGCGATTTCACTGACCATTAACTCCCGTCTCGGACGTAGCCAGAACCACCTGCATATCCATATCTCCTGCCTGCGCCCGGACGTGCGCGAGCAGCTCGACAACAGCGCTGGCACCATCAGCACCCAGTGGTTACCCCTGCCGGGCGGCATTAACGGGCATGAATATCTGGCGCGGCGCGTGACCGAAAGCGAGCTGGCCCAGCGTAGCCCGTTTATCATGCTGGCAGAAGAAGTTGAAAATGCGCGCGAGCATATGGGGCGTTATGGCCTCGCGGTAGTGCGTCAGAATGACGGCAGCTTTGTGCTGCTGGCAACCGAGCGTAGCCTCGTGTCGTTTAACCTCGCGTCGGCGGAAGAGATTCAGGATCACGACTGCGCCATTCTGCAACATCCCCACCAACCGTAACGTTTACAGATAACAGGGCGCGCCGTAGACTCGATGAAATTTTCTACAGGAGACAGGTATGTCGCTCTGGTTATCTCACCCGCTATGGCTGCCAGGCCTGATCGTTCTTATCACCATCGTTCTCTGGGCTACGTCATTACTGCCTGAGTTTGTCACCGCGCTGCTGTTTTTCACCGTGGCGATGATGGCGAAAATCGCTCCGCCGGAAATCATCTTCGGTGGTTTTGCCTCCTCGGCGTTCTGGCTGGTGTTCAGCGGCTTCGTGCTGGGCGTCGCGATCCGTAAGACCGGATTAGCCGATCGCGCGGCACGGGCGATGTCAGCCCGTCTTACGGATTCCTGGCTGCTGATGGTGGCAAGCGTGGTGCTGCTGAGCTATGCCCTGGCGTTTGTCATGCCTTCCAATATGGGGCGTATCGCCTTACTGATGCCGGTGGTAGCCGCGATGGCGCATCGCGCCGGCATCGCAGAGGGTACACGCGCGTGGTTCGGCCTGGCACTGGCAGTGGGGTTCGGCACGTTCCAGCTGTCGGCAACGATTCTGCCCGCCAACGTCCCGAATCTGGTGATGAGCGGCGCGGCGGAAGGGTCGTTTGGCATTCACCTCAACTATCTGCCCTATCTGCTGCTGCACACCCCGGTGCTGGGGCTGCTTAAGGGCGCGATCCTGATTGGCCTGATCTGCTGGTTGTTCCCCGGTAAGCCGACGCCGCCGCGCGAGCTGCCGGTCGCAGAGCCGATGAGCGGAGCCGAGCTGCGCCTTAGCGCGATGCTGGTGGTGGTGCTGGGTCTGTGGGTGACCGAGAGCCTGCACGGCATCGGCCCGGCGTGGGTCGGGCTGGCGGCCGCGGTAGTAACGCTCCTGCCACGGGTCGGGTTTATTACCGGCGACGAGTTCGCCACCGGCGTCAATATCCGCACCTGCATCTACGTCGCCGGTATTCTTGGCCTGGCGACCACGGTGACCCATACCGGCATTGGTCGGGCGGTGGGTGAAGCGCTGCTGGCGGTAATGCCGCTGGATGCAGAGAAGCCCTTCACCAGCTTCGTGGCCCTGACCGGCATCACGTCGGCGCTGAATTTCATCATGACCGCCAACGGCGTGCCAGCGCTCTATACCACGCTGGCGGAGAGCTTCTCGCAGGCGACCGGCTTCCCGCTGCTGTCGACCATCATGATTCAGGTGCTGGGGTACTCCACGCCGCTGCTGCCGTACCAGGCGTCGCCGATTGTGGTGGCGATGGCGCTGGGCGGCGTACCGGCCAGAGCAGGGATGAAGCTGTGTCTGGCGTTAGCGCTGGTGACCTTTGTCGTGTTGCTGCCGCTGGATTACGGCTGGTTCAGGCTGCTGGGACGACTATAAAAAAAGCCCGGTCGCGCAAAGGCGTACCGGGCCTGATACAGGGCAGCGATGCGCTGCCCTCTGCAACATACGATTAGGCGTTTTTCGCTTCGGCTGCCGCTTTAACAATTACCGCGAAGGCGTCGGCCTTCAGGGAGGCGCCGCCAACCAGCGCGCCGTCGATGTCCGGCTGGGTGAACAGCTCAGCAGCGTTTGCCGCGTTTACGGAGCCGCCGTACTGAATGATGACCTGTTCAGCGATTTTCGCATCGGCTTTAGCGATGTGATCGCGAATGAATTTGTGTACCGCCTGAGCCTGCGCCGGGGTAGCGGATTTGCCGGTACCGATGGCCCATACTGGCTCGTAGGCGATAACCGCGCCTTCGAACGCTGCTGCGCCCTGCGTTTTCAGCACGGCATCAATCTGACGTGCGCACACTTCTTCGGTTTTACCCGCTTCGTTTTCCGCTTCGGTTTCACCGATGCACAGAACCGGGATCAGACCCTGTTCTTTCAGCACGGCAAATTTCTTCGCGATGAACTCATCGGATTCCGCGTGGTAAGTACGACGCTCTGAGTGACCGATAATGATGTATTTAGCACCGATATCTTTCAGCATCTCAGCAGAGGTTTCGCCGGTAAACGCACCGGACAGGTTTACGTCAACGTTCTGCGCGCCCAGCACGATGTGGCTGCCTGCAACGGCGTGTTTCGCCTGATCCAGGTACAGCGCCGGCGGTGCAATAGAGACGCCGCAGCCCGTCACGCCAGACAGCTCGTTACGCAGGCCAGCGATCAGTTCGTTGACCATGTGGCGGCTGCCGTTGAGTTTCCAGTTACCCATCACAAGAGGATGTCGCATTTTAATTCTCCACGCGGTGAAGCGGATTAAGGAATATCGCTGCCTGTCTGGCAGCATGGACTGTCATTCAGTATAGAGATTTGCGCCGTCGAAGGCTTTGCTTTTTGTCATTTATTGTTAGCGTCGCTCGCGTCAGATAACGCCAGCTTAATCGGTTCAACGGCGAGAGTTAGCCCCTTTTCGCCGTTATCTGCCACCACATAGCGGATCGCGCCTTCTGACTTCTGGTAATAGCGCTTCGACTTACTTTCACTGAGCAGGGTAGTAAGGCGTTCCATGCTCTGTTTTTCCGTGATGCCGGGCGTGAAGGCCCTCAGCAATGCTGCCATCCACGCCATCGCTTTGGCTTTCGCCGCTTTCTGCTCCGGCCCCTGAATCGGCAGCCAGGTGATCTGCATACTTTTGATTTTCAGCGTGCCGCGCTCCAGCGCCGTAGAGGCGTAGAGATTTTCATTAATCTTGGTCGCCGCCCGGGTGAGGGTAATTTTGTCGCGGCTGGAGACAATGGCGCGAAATTCGTTCAGCGTCATGCCGGGGTTATCGGCATTAAACTTCTCGCGAAACTGGGTGATAGTCAGATCGAAGGTGGGTGAACCGGGCAGCAGGTAGGGCGCCGTGGGCGCTACCACCGGCTCCTCCGCCAGGGCCGTCTGACACAGCGTAACAGGTAGTAAAAACAGCAATAGCGTGAGTAATACGTGGTTCATTAACAGCCGCTCCCGGTAACTCAGGGTATCGATTAAAACGGTATCAGGCTGGCTTGTCAAAACCTGGCGTTCACGGTGTACACTACGCGGCATCGTGGTAATCAGGGTGGACACATGACTCTCCAGCAGTGGTTATTTTCAATAAAAGGGCGTATCGGACGCCGTGATTTCTGGATCTGGATGGCGCTGTGGGTGGTAGCGATGCTGCTGCTGTTCGTGCTGGCGGACCGGGAATGGGTCACCAGCCAGAGCGCGGCATTTATGCTGGTGTGCCTGCTGTGGCCCACCGCGGCGGTGGTGGTGAAGCGGCTGCACGATCGCGGGCGCTCAGGGCTCTGGGCGCTGCTGATGATCCTCGCCTGGATGCTGTTCGCCGGCAACTGGGTAATGCTGGAAGGCCTCTGGCGCTGGGGCGTCGGGACGCTGGTGCCGACCATCATCATGGTGCTGATTATTCTCGACCTGGGCGCGTTTCCCGGCACCCCAGGTGAGAACAAGTACGGCAACGCGACCCTTGAGGTGAAATACCGCTGAGTTACCAGTAGTGCTCCGCCGTCATATGGCCCGGACGGCGGCGCAGGTGCTTTGTCATCTGACGATTCTCTTTCAGCAGCTGCTGGGTGTCGCGCACCATCTGCGGATTGCCACACAGCATGACGTGGCTGTTCTCTGTAGTCATCGTCAGGCCCACCGCCTGTTCCAGCTCGCCGCTGTCAATCAGCGCCGGCACGCGCCCGGTCAGCGAACCTGACACCGTTTCGCGGCTCACCACGGTCTGGATGCGCAGTTTCCCGGCATAACGCTCCTGGAGCTCCAGCATTAACGGCAGATAGCTCAGATCTGCCGCATAGCGCACCGCGTGCACCAGCACCAGATGGTTGAAACGCTCCAGGCCAACGCCCTCTTGCAAAATCGACAGGTAAGGCCCGATAGCGGTGCCGGTAGCCAGCATCCACAGGGTATCGCAGTCCGGCACTTCATCCAGCACGAAGAACCCGGCCGCGTCGCTGACCACCATCAACTCGTCGCCCGGCTGCATGGCATGCAGACGTGGACTCAGCTTGCCCTCCGGGACGTTCACCAGGTAGAACTCCAGGTTTTCATTACCAGGCGCGTTCACATAAGAGTAAGCACGCTGCACGCGCTCCCCGTCGATCTCAAGGCCCAGCTTGGTAAACTGCCCGGCGGTGAAGGGTTTGATCGGGGCGTGAACCGTGAGGCTGAAAAGCGAATCGGTCCAGTGCTGAATCTGTGTGACTTTACCTGTTACCCAGTCTGCCATGTTCCACTCCTGTCTTTGCTTTGCATTATCTTCGCCAGGTCGGTACGGCATTTCCAGCCCGGGCGGGCCGGAAAGCTCAATCAGACAAATTTTTCAGAGGATGTGAGCCTGCACGTTGACGTCTTTGCGGTCGAGATAGTGAATCGACTGGATGCGGCGAATGGTGCGTGATTTACCGCGAATCAGCAGCGTCTCGGTGGTGGCGATGTTGCCTTTGCGCGTGATGCCGTCCAGCAGATCGCCTTTGGTGATCCCGGTGGCGGAGAAGATCACGTTATCGTTACGCGCCATCTCTTCGAGGCGCAGCACCTTATCGGCTTCGATACCCATCGCTTTGCAGCGTTCCAGCTCGGTTTCACCGATACGACGGTTCTCCTCGCTGTCGCCCTTCACCTGATGACGCGCCAGCAGTCGGCCCTGCATATCGCCATCCAGCGCACGGATCACCGCGGCCGACACCACGCCTTCCGGCGCGCCGCCGATGCCGTAGAGCACGTCCACTTCGCTGTCCGGCATGCAGGTGAGGATGGAAGCCGCCACATCGCCATCGGGGATAGCAAACACGCGCACCCCGAGCTGCTGCATCTCGCTGATCACCGCATCGTGACGCGGTTTTGCGAGAATGGTCACCGTCAGCTCGCTCAGCGACTTATCGAGCGCACGGGCAATGTTACGCAGGTTATCGGCGAGCGGCAGACTGAGGTCGATGACGCCTTTCGCGCCCGGTCCGACAATCAGCTTTTCCATGTACATGTCCGGCGCGTTGAGGAAGGTGCCTTTATCGCCCACCGCCAGCACCGCCAGCGCGTTCGCCTGGCCCATTGCCGTCATGCGCGTGCCTTCGATCGGATCAACGGCGATATCCACCGCATCACCTTTCCCGGTACCGACCTGCTCGCCGATATAGAGCATCGGCGCTTCATCGATCTCGCCTTCACCAATGACGATACGTCCGTCGATATCGATCTGATTCAGCACGATACGCATGGCGTGTACCGCTGCGCCGTCGGCGGTGTTTTTATCACCGCGGCCCAGCCATTTGTAGCCGGCAAGGGCAGCGGCTTCGGTTACCCGGGAAAATTCGATGGCAAGTTCTCGTTTCATAACAGGCTCGTACAGTCAAAAGGAGTTGTGCGAAGTTTACCACAGAGTGGCGGAGGCAGTTTGCTGCGGCCCAGGCGGGGATACGAAGGAAAAACGGAAGGAGGCGGGAAAGGGAAAAATCCCCTCTCCCGAGGGGAGAGGGGCAGGGTGAGGGAATCAGCTCTCGTCGTGCTCTTCCCACGCCATGGCGCGTTTCACCGCTTTCTTCCAGCCTTCGTAACGGAAGTTACGTTCGGTGGTTTCAATGCCCGGACGGAATTCGCGTTCGATAACCGCTTTTTCGCTCAGCTCATCCAGGTTCTGCCAGTAGCCAACCGCCAGGCCGGCGAGATAGGCCGCGCCGAGCGCAGTCACTTCGCGCACTTCCGGACGCTCCACGCGGGTGCCCAGAATGTCGGACTGGAACTGCATCAGGAAGTTGTTGGCAACCGCGCCGCCGTCCACGCGCAGGGCGTGCAGACGAATGCCGGAGTCCGCCTGCATCGCTTCCAGCACATCGCGGGTCTGGAAGGCAATGGATTCCAGCGTGGCGCGAATGATGTGGTTAGAGTTCACACCACGCGTCAGACCGAAAATCGCACCGCGGGCATACGGGTCCCAGTAAGGCGCGCCGAGACCGGTAAAGGCCGGCACCACGTACACGCCGTTGGTGTCTTTCACCTTAGTTGCGAAGTATTCAGAGTCGAACGAGTCGCTGATGAGTTTCATTTCGTCGCGCAGCCACTGAATCGACGCCCCTGCCATGAACACCGCGCCTTCCAGCGCATAGTTCACTTCCCCGCGCGGGCCGCAGCCGATGGTGGTCAGCAGGCCGTGCGTTGACGCGACCGCTTTCTCACCGGTGTTCATCAGCATAAAGCAGCCGGTGCCGTAGGTGTTTTTCGCCATCCCTTCTTTCACGCACAACTGGCCGAACAGCGCCGCCTGCTGGTCACCGGCGATGCCGGCAATCGGAATACGCGTGCCGCCCTTACCGCCGATGTTGGTCTGGCCATACACTTCGGATGATTTACGTACCTGCGGCAGCATGGCGCGCGGGATGTCCAGCGCGTCGAGCATTTTGTCATCCCAGTCCAGCTCGTGGATGTTAAACAGCATGGTACGCGAGGCGTTGGTGTAATCGGTGACGTGTACGCGTCCCTGGGTCATTTTCCAGATGAGCCAGGTATCGATGGTGCCGAACAGCAGCTCGCCACGCTTCGCACGCTCGCGCGAGCCTTCCACATGGTCGAGGATCCACTTCACTTTCGTGCCGGAGAAATAGGGGTCGATAACCAGACCGGTGGTCTTGCGCACGTAATCTTCCATGCCTTCGCGCTTCAGCTTCTCGCAGATCTCTGAAGTACGGCGGCACTGCCAGACGATGGCGTTGTGGATCGGTTTACCGGTCTCACGCTCCCATACCACCGCGGTTTCGCGTTGGTTGGTGATGCCAATCGCGGCAATCTGATCGGAGCTGATGTCGGCTTTCGCCAGCACTTCTACCAGCGTGGAGCTCTGCGATGCCCAGATCTCCATCGGGTCGTGCTCAACCCAGCCCGCTTTCGGGTAAATCTGCGTGAATTCGCGTTGTGAAACACTGACGATGTTGGCGTCATGATCCAGGACGACGGCTCGGGAGCTGGTGGTGCCCTGATCAAGGGCGACGATGTATTTCTTCTCAGTAGTCATGGTTATGTCCTGTCAGTTTCATTACAGCGAAGCATTGCGATGTTCAGCGCGGGCCGCTTTTTTCTCAACGACCTGCTCGGCAGACGGCAAGTGACGCCCAATCAGCTTACGATAGCCGAACGCACCGAGCGCTGCACCCACCACCGGACCAAACAGCGGCACCAGGAAGTAAGGGATATCGCGCCCGCCGGTAAAGGCAACGTTGCCCCAGCCTGCCAGCCAGGCGAAGGTTTTCGGGCCGAGATCGCGCGCCGGGTTCATGGCGAAGCCGGTCAGCGGACCCATCGCGCCACCGATAATGGCAATCAACAGTCCCACCAGCAGCGGAGCCATCGGGCCACGCGGCAGACCGTTACCGTTATCGTTCAGTGCCAGAATCACGCCCATCAGCACAGCGGTGATCACCATTTCAACGGCGAACGCCTGGCCAAAGTTGAGCAGCGGATTCGGGTAGGTGGAGAAAATACCTGCCAGTTCGAGACTCTCTACGCTGCCGCGCACCATCTGGTGAGTCAGTTCGTAGTCGTAAAAAAGATTGTAATAAAGCCCGTAAACTAACGCCGCTGCGCAAAAGGCGCCGGCAAATTGTGCAATGATAAAAGGAACAACTTTGCGTTTGTCGAAGCCGACAAACAGCCATAAGGCGATAGTGACCGCCGGGTTAAGATGCGCACCAGACACACCCGCAGTCAGGTAAATGGCCATCGCCACCCCTAATCCCCAGATGATACTGATTTCCCACTGACCGAAAGCAGCACCGGCGACTTTCAATGCAGCGACACATCCCACGCCGAAGAAAATCAACAACCCGGTACCGAGAAATTCGGCGATGCACTGACCTTTTAAGGTTGGAGTTTGACTCATATTCGGGTCCTGAAGGCAAAATGAAGGATTATTGTTAGCAAGGCGTCAACGACGCTCATGATGTCGTGTAGACATCGTGTTAATTTATCGTTAACGAACAAAAACGAGAAATATCGAACGTTAAATGTGTGTGTTGCGTCAAGAAAATGAGCGTTTTCGCGCTCCCGGACTGGACAAATGCGCAACGAAACGGATCGAAAGCGTACAAAATGTTAACGAAAACAATAACAATCTAACGGGAAATCGGCGCGGCGCATTCAGCATTGACTGAAAAATGTTGCAAACCGCTAACAGCGCGGCTTGCCGCTGGACAGTGACAGCTGCGCTCCCTACAATCGGGACTATTGCGCAGAGCATCCATTCATTAAGGCGTTGCCGGGCATTCAGGACGTGTGGCGCTTTGCAATTCAGGAGAGGTACGACGATGTCATTTGAAGTGTTTGAGAAACTGGAAGCGAAAGTACAGCAGGCGGTCGATACCATCACGCTGCTGCAGATGGAAATTGAAGAGCTGAAAGAGAAAAACAACAGCCTGGCGCAGGATGTCCAGAACGCGCAAGGCAGCCGCGAAGCGCTGGAGCAGGAAAACCACCAGCTGCGCGAACAGCAGCACGTGTGGCAGGAGCGCCTGCAGGCACTGCTGGGCAGAATGGAAGAGGTTTAATTTCCCGTCATCTTTCGCGCCGTAGCGGCGTTGGCTGCGCGCATTCACCCCAGTCACATAGTTGTCTATGTTCCTGGGGATTCATTCGCTTGCCGCCTTGCTACAACACGAAAGCTTTAGGGAAACAGAGCCAGAACGATCGGGCCGGGTAAGGCAGCATCGCCACCCGGCTTTTTTATTACTCGATATCCAGCGGATCTTCGGAAAGGATGATGCCGGTGTTGTCGGCATAGAGGTGGTCACCAGAGAAGAAGGTGACGCCGCCGAAATTAACGCGCACGTCGCTTTCGCCGATACCTTCACCCGCCGCGCCTGCCGGAATGGCGGCAATGGCCTGAATACCCAGGTCCAGGTCTTCGAGGTCGTCCACCTGACGCACCGCGCCGTAAACCACCAGACCTTCCCATTCGTTTTGTACCGCCAGACGGGCCAGGTCAGCGTCAATCAGCGCGCGTCGCACCGAGCCGCCGCCGTCCACGAGCAGAACGCGCCCGCGGCCATTCTCTTCGAGGAGTTCGTACAGCAACCCGTTATCCTCAAAACATTTCACCGTGGTGATTTGTCCGCCAAACGACGACCGTCCGCCAAAGTTGGAGAACAGGGGTTCCACGACGTTAACATCTTCATGGTAGATGTCACAGAGCTCGGAAGTATCGTATTTCATAGGCTTAAGGTTCAGTTGCTGCATGGACTGTCAGTATATCGCCTAATCCGGACTGTTGGCAAAATCATCAATTGTTAATTGATATGAATCAGCTAAAAACGCAGCTGGCTGAGCACAATCCCAAAAGAAAACAGCAGATTAGCCAGCAGTGCCGCTTTTACCGTGCGCTCCAGCATGGGGCGCATCGCCAGCGGGGTGGTTTCGCGCAACACATACCGCGCCTGACGCAGCAGCATCGGCGCACTCAGCAGGAACAGCCATCCCCACGGGCTTTGCAGCCAGAAGAGGGTAAACAGGGCAAAACAGATCAGCGTGCCAGCCAGCAGCCCGGCGTGATAGCGCCGCGCCGCCGTCGGGCCGAGGCGCACGGCCAGGGTGTTTTTCCCGTTGGCGCGATCGCTTTCGATATCGCGCAGGTTATTGATATTCAGTACCGCCGCAGCGAGCAGCCCGCATCCGGTCGCAGGCAAAAATACTGCGGCAATCAGCGTATGCGCCTGCAGATACCAGGTTCCCGCCACGCTTAACCAGCCGAAGAAAACCAGCACGGAAATATCGCCCAGTCCCATGTAGCCGTAAGGGCGCGTGCCCACGGTATAGGTGATGGCTGCAACGATCGCCAGTACGCCCAGCAGCAGAAAGCCTGCAACGTCTGCCAGCGTGCGGCAGGCAACCGCCACCAGCGCCAGCCCAAATGCGCAGGTGAGGACGATAGTCGCCACCAGGGCACGTTTCATCTGGGTCTGGCTGATAACGCCTTTCTGCATACCGCGCAGCGGGCCGATGCGATCGGGTTTATCGCTGCCCTTCACGGCATCGCCATAGTCATTGGCAAGGTTAGAGAGAATTTGCAGCAGACCGGCGGTCAGCAGGGCCAGCAGCGCAATGAGCGGATCGAACACACCCTGCCAGAAGGCCAGTGCGGAACCCACCACGACGGAGGCGAAGGCAAGGGGTAAAGTACGGGGGCGCAGGCTTTCCAGCCAGGCCTGACGACGACTTACAGCATGTGTATCTGTCATAAAGTTGCCAAATAAAATGGGGGCCGACGCTGCTGGCAGTATCGAAAGCCCCCATCAAAAGTGATGAATATGCTCAGGCCGCGATTATAGGATAAAACGGCTCAGATCTTCATCTGCAACAAGCGCATCGAGATGCTTGCTGACGTAGTCTGCGTCAATGATCACAGTGGTGCCATTGAGATCGCTGGCGTCATAGGAGATCTCTTCCATCAGACGCTCCAGCACGGTATGCAGACGGCGCGCACCGATGTTTTCGGTGGTTTCGTTTACCTGCCATGCCGCCTGCGCGATACGCTTGATGCCATCTTCGGTGAACTCAATGTTCACGCCTTCGGTCGCCATCAGCGCTTTGTACTGCACGGTCACCGAAGCGTTCGGCTCGGTCAGGATGCGCTCGAAGTCGTCGGTAGTCAGCGCCTGCAGCTCAACGCGGATCGGCAGACGACCCTGGAGTTCCGGGATCAGATCAGACGGCTTCGCGACCTGGAACGCGCCGGAGGCGATAAACAGAATGTGGTCGGTTTTCACCATCCCGTGCTTGGTAGAGACGGTGCAGCCTTCCACCAGCGGCAGCAGATCGCGCTGCACGCCTTCACGAGACACGTCCGGGCCCGAAGATTCGCCGCGCTTACAGATTTTGTCGATCTCATCGATAAACACGATGCCGTGCTGTTCAACCGCTTCGACAGCCTGCTCTTTCAGCTCTTCCGGATTAACCAGCTTTGCGGCTTCTTCTTCGATCAGCAGCTTCATGGCTTCTTTGATCTTCATCTTGCGCGCTTTCTGCTTCTGCCCGCCGAGATTCTGGAACATCGACTGCAGCTGGCTGGTCATCTCTTC
Organism: Siccibacter colletis; assembly: GCF_000696575.1. Lineage (GTDB taxonomy): Bacteria > Pseudomonadota > Gammaproteobacteria > Enterobacterales > Enterobacteriaceae > Siccibacter > Siccibacter colletis. Next base: position 61,472 of record NZ_JMSQ01000013.1, read on the forward strand.
CATGCCCGGAGGCGCCATGATTTCAACACCCATTGGCGCAGCGGCGACGTTGATTTCAATCTCTTTATCGTCCAGCTCGCCTTCACGCAGTTTTTTGCGGAACGACTGGCGCGCGGCGGACGGCTCCTGCGGCTGTTCGGACTGACCCCAGTTGTTTTTCGCCGGCGGGATCAGCACGTCGAGAATACGCTCTTCCGCCATCTCTTCGGCGCGGTAGCGGTTTTTCTCAATTGACTGCATGCGCACCATTTTGATGGCGGAGTCGGTCAGGTCGCGGATGATGGAATCCACTTCTTTACCGACGTAGCCCACTTCGGTGAACTTGGTCGCTTCAACTTTGATAAATGGTGCGTTAGCCAGCTTCGCCAGACGACGGGCAATTTCAGTTTTACCGACGCCGGTCGGGCCGATCATCAGGATGTTTTTCGGCGTGACTTCGTGACGCAGCTCTTCGTTAAGCTGCATACGGCGCCAGCGGTTACGCAGCGCAATGGCGACAGAACGCTTCGCCGCGTCCTGACCGATAATGTGTTTGTCGAGTTCGCTGACAATTTCGCGTGGAGTCATTTCAGACATGGGGATTCCTTACGCCTTAGACGGTAATTCTTCGATGGTCAGGAAGTTGTTGGTATAGATGCAGATATCGCCTGCAATCCCCAACGCCTTCTCGGCAATTTCACGGGCGCTTAGCTCGGTGTTTTCCAGCAGCGCGCGGGCGGCAGCCTGTGCGTAAGGGCCACCAGAGCCAATCGCAATCAGGTCATTTTCCGGCTGCACCACGTCACCGTTACCGGTGATGATGAGCGAGGCATTTTCGTCGGCCACGGCCAGCAGCGCTTCAAGACGGCGCAGCATGCGGTCGGTACGCCAGTCTTTCGCCAGCTCAACGGCGGCTTTCACCAGGTGACCCTGATGCATTTCAAGTTTGCGTTCAAAGAGTTCGAACAGGGTGAAGGCATCGGCAGTACCACCGGCGAATCCGGCGATCACTTTGTCGTTGTAGAGACGGCGAACTTTTTTCACGTTGCCTTTCATGACGGTGTTGCCCAGCGTGGCCTGACCATCGCCACCGATTACTACCTGGCCGTTGCGGCGTACACTTACTATCGTTGTCACTGACAGACCCCTTTGTTAACTGAACAGATGCTCCCGGCACCGGGTTATGGGTCGTTCGTCAGCAGCGTAACGACCGGATGCGCGTTCAGGAGCAGAATTCAATTATAAATGGGGGAGGATTTGGGGGTTTCAACCCCCGGAGGCGAGACGAATGCAGTTGCCGTGACCGGCAATCTTGAGGCGGCTGATGGCGTCGTCGGCGTTCTCTTTACCTTTAACCGGGCCGATCACTACGCGATTCCAGCCGTTATTGCTGGTGACGCGGGAGTCAAAACCTTCAAACGCCAGCTGGGCGCGCACGCTTTCCGCCTGATCCACACCCTTGAACGAGCCGCACTGGATCATCCAGCGACGGGTATCTTTCTTCTCCTCGGTACGCTTCGCCGTTTCTTTCTCTGGCGTGACGGTTGAGGTAGGTGCCGGCGCGGGCTTCTGCTGCGCGGTGTTGTTGTGCGGCGGAGTTTTCAGCAGGTCGTCATACGGCTGCTGGGTCTGCGCGGCTTTCGGCTGCTGCACGGTGCGCGGCTGTTCAACCGGCTGCGGGCGCGAGGTCTGCGGCGCGCTCACCGGGCGCGTCTGCTGCTGTTGCTGGTAAGGCTGCACGGTACGCGGCTGCGTGGTCACCGTCTGAGGCTGGCGCTGCTGCTGGATCTGGCGTTGTTGCTCCTGACGCTGCAGCGTTTGCTGGCGCTGCGCCGGGGTCTGTTCATTCCACGGCACTTCGGTCAGCTGCGTCGGCTGCTGACGCATATCAGCCTGCATCTGTTCCAGCAGCTGGCGCTGCTCAGCCGTCAGCTGATCCTGATTCTTGATTTCGCCGCCGGCAGTCGGCTCGGTGGGCTGGCGCACGCCCGGCTGACGATCTTCCAGCTCTTTGATATAGCGCCAGCGCTCTTCCGGTTTCGGCGGCAGGCCGTTGCCCGTCACCTTATTCGGCAGCGTCTGAGATTCTTCTTTTTTATGATGGGTAATGAACCAGAGGCCGCCAATAAAGGCCACCAGCACAGCTGCCGCGATGGCGACCATAGTCGGATTAACAGAAGACGTATTTCGTTGCTTCTTACGGGGCGTGCTCTTTTTGCGCCGCGCTGGAGTCGACTGCCCGCGGCGTACATAATCTCGTTGTGCCACTATCGTTTCGCTGTATTTTTCATTTATAAGCCCGCCATGTTACTTAAGCGACGGGGCTTTGACTATATCGGGCCGCGTAAAGAGGACTAATCCTTAGCGGAAATTGCTGCGGTGGAGCCGCGCACGATCAATTCACAATCCAGCAGCCGCGAACCGCTGTTCACCGTGTGGCCCTGAAGCTGGTCAAGCAGTAACAGCATCGCTTCCCGGCCAATGTCGAAGCGCGGCTGAGCCACGGTAGTCAGCGGCGGGTCGCAGAATTCGGAGAGTGAAATATTATCGAACCCCATTATCGACAGATCGCGCGGAACCTGTAGCCCCATACGTTTCGCCTGCGAGAGCGCGCCGAGCGCCATCACGTCGCTGTGGCAGAAAACCGCGGTTGGCGGCACCGGCAACGAGAGCAACTGCTCCAGCGCGTTCGCTCCGGCTTCATAGGTGAAATCGCCGCGCGCGATGTAATGCGGGTCAACGATAATCCCGCTGCGGCGCAGTGCCTGCACGTAACCCTGCAGCCGGTAGTGGCACAGCGGCATCTCTTCCGGCCCGGCGATGCAGGCAATGTGGCGATGCCCCAGCTCATGCAGATGATGAACCGCATTGAAGGCGGCGGTGAGGTTATCGATATGCACCGTCGGCAGCTCCAGCTCGGGCGCAAACTCGTTAGCCATCACCATCGGCGGCAGGTTGCGCTGCTCCTCTTTGCTGGCATCAAACGGCAGGCGCGAGCCAAGCAGCAGCATGCCGTCAATCTGCTTGGTAATGATGAGGTCGATAAAGGTTTTTTCCTGCTGATTCTGGTGTGCGCAGTCGCCGATCAGCACCAGATACCCCTGCGCGGCAGCGATGACTTCAATACCGCGAATGATTTCGCTGAAGAAGGGGTCGCAGATATCCGGCACAATCACCAGAATCGTACGCGACTCGTTACGCTTTACGCTACGCCCCAGCGCATGTGGCAGATAGCCCACGTCAATGGCGGCCTGCTCAACGCGGTTGCGCGTGGCCTGAGAAACTTTCTCCGGGTTCATCAGCGCCCGTGATACGGTGGCGGTAGATACGTTGGCTTTAACCGCCACGTCTTTCATGGTTGCAGACGCAACCTGCTTCTTAGGCTTCAACTTACTCTCCTCGCACGCGTCTCGCCGGCGCAGACCCATCCCAATGTCTGATATCGCTCACATTTTTAGCAGATTTCGTATTAGCCTGTTACAGAATTTTCACTAAAAGTGTGATGGGTATTAGATATTTCGATCCCGCTTCCGGAATCAGCCTTCAATTGGATCGACATCCAGCACCCATTTCACCTTACGGGCTTCCGGCAACGTGTTGATTAACGCCAGCGTGGAACTGATGAGATGCTGCAGGCGCGGACGCGAGGTGTGTTGCAGCAGAAGCTGCCAGCGATAGCGGCCCCCGCGCTTCGGTTGCAGGGCGGGAACCGGCCCCACAATCCACAGCTGGTTATCCGCCAGCGGACTGGCCTGCAGCAGGTTACGCAGCTGCTGTAAAAATAGCGGTGCCTGCTGGTTGTTGTGATCCTCAGCGCGAATCAGTACGTGGCTGCTCCAGGGCGGCAGCAGAACGCTGCTGCGCTCCAGCAGGGCGCGATCGGCGAAGGCGTCGTAGCCCTCAGTCAGCAGCGTTTGCAGCAGCGGATGCTCAGGATGGTGCGTCTGCAGGATAACTTCCCCCTGCTTGCCCGCACGCCCGGCGCGGCCCGCCACCTGGGTATAAAGCTGGGCGAAACGTTCGGCGGCGCGGAAATCTGCCGAGAACAGTGCGCCATCCACGTCGAGCAGCGATACCAGGGTGACGTCCGGGAAATGGTGCCCTTTCGCCAGCATCTGGGTACCGATCAGAATGCGCGCGCCGCCGCGATGCACCTCGGCAAGATGCTGCTCCAGCGCTCCTTTGCGGCTGGTGGTATCGCGGTCGATACGAGAGATCGGTACGCCGGGGAACAGCGGGGCGAGGCTGTGCTCCAGCTGCTCGGTCCCGAGGCCAACCGGCACCATGTGCGTGGAGCCGCACGACGGACACTGACGCGGCACCGCACGCTGGCTGTCGCAGTGGTGACAGCGCAGATGATGCTGCGCCTGATGCAGCGTGTAGTAGTGATCGCAGCGCACGCACTCGGCAATCCAGCCGCAGTCGTGACACAGCAGCGCGGGCGCATAGCCGCGGCGGTTAAGGAACAGGATCACCTGGTTATCCGCCTGCAGGTGCTGGCGCATACGGTTGATCAGTGCCGGAGAGAGGCCCGCCTGTAGCTGCTGGCCTTTGAGATCCAGTACGTGCTGCATGGCGGGACGCGCATTCCCGGCGCGGCGGGTGAGCTTCAGCAGGTTATATTTGCGCTGCCGCACGTTGTGCAGCGTTTCCAGCGCCGGGGTCGCGGAGCCGAGGATAATCGGAATGCGGTCAGCGTGAGCGCGCCATACCGCCAGATCGCGCGCGTGATAGCGCCAGCCCTCCTGCTGTTTGTAGGAGCTGTCGTGCTCTTCATCTATTACGATCACCCCGAGATCTTTAAACGGGGTAAACAGCGACGAGCGAGTCCCGATGACGATCGCCGCCTCGCCGCTTTTGGCTTTCAGCCAGGCGCTCAGGCGTTCGCTGTCATTCAGACCCGAATGCATAACCTCTACCGGTGCCTGAAAACGTTCGCGGAAGCGGGCGATGGTTTGCGGCGTCAGCCCAATTTCCGGCACCAGCACCAGCGCCTGACGACCCTGCGCCAGCACGTTTTCCAGAACGCTCAGATAGACCTCGGTCTTGCCGGAGCCGGTGACACCGGCCAGCAGCCATGCGGAAAAGCTGTCTGCTGCGCTGTGCAGTGCGCCCACCGCGGTGGCCTGTTCGGTATTCAGCCGTAGCCTGTCGCCCGCCACGCTAAAATGTTGCCGCCAGTCAGCGACGGCAGGGGCTTCGCTGTTGAGGTCGCACAGGCCTTTGCTGCGCAGCGCCTGCAGCGCGGCATCGTTAAACGCCATCTCTGCCACCTGGTGACGCCAGATGCGCCCCTGGCGCAGTGCCCCCAGTGCCTGCTGCTGCTTCGGGGAGCGTTTCAGGCTGTTGATATCCACGCTCTGCCCCTGCTCGGTAGCGAACCAGTACCACAGCGGTGCAGCGCTGGCGGGTTTCCCCTGGCGCAGCAGCACCGGCAGGGCGTGAAACAGCACGTCGCCAATAGGGTGGTGATAATAGTCCGCTGCCCAGATAAGCATGCGCCATACCGACGGGCTGAACAGCGATTCGCTATCCAGCACCTCGGAAACCTGCTTCAGCTCCTCGCGCGGCAGCTCGCTGGTTTCGCTTACCGACACCACCACGCCCACGCGCTGCTGCTTACCGAACGGCACCTGCACCCGGCAGCCAGCCACCGCCCGCATCTCATCAGGAAGCAGGTAGTCGAAAGTGCGGGCCAGCGGAACGGGCAGAGCAACGTGGGCTACGGGCATGAAGTCATCCAGGCTGATAAAAGTGGCGGGATAGTATACACTCTGACGCGGGCTGATTGCGGATCAGTTTGCATCCGGTGGCTATTTTCTGTATGATTCGCCGCCTTTGATGCGATTTATTCGCGTTGAAGCTCACCAAAATACATTAACATCGCGTGGTGTCTGGCGTCAGGGCTGGAAGAGCGACGCGGCCTTAACAGAGGTTTCCCATGAAAAAAGGTATTCACCCGAATTACGTAGAAATTACTGCAAACTGCTCTTGCGGTAATGTTATCAAAACTCGCTCTACTGCGGGTCACGATCTGAACCTGGACGTTTGTGGCCAGTGCCACCCGTTCTATACTGGTAAGCAGCGTGACGTTGCTACCGGTGGCCGTGTTGACCGCTTCAACAAGCGCTTCAGCATCCCGGGCGCGAAATAAGCCTGGAAAAAAGGCGCCGCAAGGCGCCTTTTTCACATCTGTACTCCGTTCCCGGAGACAGAAACCGGGCGACAGACTACAGCCCGCCGCCGCGCTCTCACTTCCCGCTTCTCAGTATTCCCACGTGTCCGGGTCGATACCCAGCTCACGCATGATCACTTTTGCCTCTTCCGGAATTTCATCGCTGCGCTCTTTACGCAGGTCAGCATCGTTCGGTAACGGTTGGCCGGTAAACGCATGCAGAAATGCTTCGCACAGCAGTTCGCTGTTGGTCGCATGACGCAGGTTATTCACCTGACGACGCGTACGTTCATCGGTGAGGATCTTTAACACCTTCAGAGGAATGGAAACCGTAATTTTCTTTACTTGTTCACTCTTCTTGCCGTGCTCAGCGTACGGGCTGATATATTCGCCGCTCCATTCAGCCATGAGATACCTTTAATCCTCTAGTCATTAGGGTAGGGCTGAAACCGGACAATCTTCACGGTCTTAGCCATCAATTCACGTTGTGTACAGCGTAGAATACACCGCGATGGCGGCCTTCTGGCTGTTTCACTGCTCTAAAACGCATAATTTTAACGGGAATTGTGCTTTTGCTCAATCTATACGCAAAGACATTTAGATGTCCAGATGTATTGACGTCTATTATCGCAGTGTTTACTCTGTGACCCTCTTTCATCCGGAATTTTGCCAGGAAGCCCTTCACCATGACGCGTAAACAGGCCACCATCGCAGTGCGTAGCGGATTGAATGACGACGAGCAGTATGGCTGTGTTGTCCCGCCCATCCATCTTTCCAGCACCTACAACTTCACCGGCTTCAATGAACCGCGCGAGCACGATTACTCGCGCCGGGGCAATCCGACCCGTGATGTGGTGCAGCGTGCGCTGGCGGAGCTGGAAGGCGGAGCCGGTGCGGTGCTGACCAATACCGGCATGTCGGCCATTCACCTGGTGACCACCGTTTACCTGAGCCCCGGCGATCTGCTGGTGGCCCCGCACGACTGCTACGGCGGTAGCTATCGCCTGTTCGACAGCCTGGCAAAGCGCGGCTGCTATCGCGTGCTGTTCGTCGATCAGAATGACGAGACGGCGTTAGCGCAGGCACTGGCAGAAAAACCGAAGCTGGTGCTGGTGGAAAGTCCGAGCAACCCATTGTTGCGCGTGGTGGATATTGCGAAAATCTGCCGTTTGGCGCGGGAAGCGGGCGCGGTCAGCGTGGTGGACAACACCTTCCTGAGCCCGGCGCTGCAAAATCCGCTCGCGCTGGGCGCGGATCTGGTGCTGCACTCCTGCACCAAGTATCTGAATGGCCACTCTGATGTGGTGGCCGGGGTGGTGATCGCGAAAGAGGCGGAAACGGTCACTCATCTGGCATGGTGGGCGAATAATATAGGCGTTACCGGTAGCGCGTTTGACAGCTACCTGCTGCTGCGCGGGCTGCGCACGCTGGGGCCGCGCATGGACGTTGCCCAGCGTAACGCCCAGGCGATTGTGGATTTCCTGAAAACCCAGCCGCTGGTGAAGAAACTTTATCACCCGTCGCTGCCGGAAAATCAGGGGCACGACATTGCCGCACGCCAGCAGAAAGGTTTCGGGGCCATGCTCAGCTTTGAGCTGGATGGCGACGAGCAGACGCTGCGCTGCTTCCTCAGCGGGTTGTCACTGTTTACACTGGCGGAATCGTTAGGCGGGGTCGAAAGTTTGATCTCCCACGCCGCTACCATGACACACGCGGGTATGGCGCCAGAAGCACGCGCGGCGGCAGGCATTTCCGAGACGCTGCTGCGTATCTCGACCGGTATTGAAGACAGTGAAGATTTAATCGCTGACCTGGAAAATGGCTTCCGGGTCGCATCCGAGGGGTAAAAATGAGTGTGACAGCGCAGGCAGGGGCGAAGGGTCGTCAACTGCATAAATTTGGTGGTAGCAGTCTTGCCGATGTGAAATGTTACCTGCGCGTAGCGGGCATCATGACTGAATATTCCCTGCCGGGGGATATGATGGTGGTCTCGGCCGCCGGCAGCACCACCAACCAGTTGATCAGCTGGCTCAAACTCAGCCAGAGCGATCGCCTCTCTGCGCATCAGGTGCAGCAGGCGCTGCGCCGCTATCAGAGTGAATTAATCTGCGGCCTGTTACCTCCCGACATTTCTGACGGTCTGGTCAGCGAATTTATCCGCGATCTCGAACGCCTCGCGGGCCTGCTGGATGGCGCGGTAACCGATGCTGTGTATGCCGAAGTGGTCGGGCACGGTGAGATCTGGTCAGCGCGCCTGATGGCCGCCGTGCTTAACCACCAGGGCATTGAAGCCGCCTGGCTCGACGCCCGCGAGTTTCTGCGCGCCGAGCGCGCCGCCCAGCCCCAGGTAAATGAAGGCCTCTCCTGGCCGCTGCTCCAGCAGCTGCTGGTACAGCACCCCGATAAACGTATCGTGGTAACCGGCTTTATCAGCCGCAACGACGCCGGCGAAACCGTGCTGCTGGGCCGTAACGGTTCAGACTACTCGGCAACCCAGATCGGGGCGCTGGCCGGTGTGTCGCGCGTTACCATCTGGAGCGACGTGGCCGGGGTTTACAGCGCCGACCCGCGCAAAGTGAAAGATGCCTGCCTGCTGCCGCTGCTGCGCCTGGATGAAGCCAGCGAGCTGGCGCGCCTGGCTGCCCCGGTGCTGCACGCCCGCACCCTGCAGCCGGTTTCCGGCAGCGATATCGATCTCCAGCTGCGCTGCAGCTATACCCCCGAGCAGGGTTCCACCCGCATCGAGCGCGTGCTCGCCTCCGGCACCGGCGCGCGTATCGTTACCAGCCATGACGATGTCTGCCTGATTGAATTCCAGGTCTCTGCGCAGCAGGATTTCCAACTGGCGCGAAAAGAGCTGAGCCTGGTGCTGCAGCGCGCCCAGGTGCGTCCGTTGTCGGTCGGCGTGCATCCTGACCGCAACCTGCTTCAGCTCTGCTACACCTCTGAAGTGGTGGGCAGCGCGCTGGCTATTCTGCAGGCGGCAAACCTGCCGGGTGAGCTGCGGCTGCGCGAAGGGCTGGCACTGGTGGCGCTGGTGGGGGCGGGCGTGTGCCGCAATCCGCTGCACAGCCACCGCTTCTGGCAGCAGCTTAAAGATCAGCCGGTGGAGTACATCTGGCAGTCGGAGGAGGGCATCAGTCTGGTGGCCGTCCTGCGTGCCGGGCCGACAGAGAGCCTGATTCAGGGGCTGCACCAGTCGCTGTTCCGCGCCGAAAAGCGTATCGGCCTGGTGCTGTTCGGCAAAGGCAATATCGGTTCACGCTGGCTGGAGCTGTTTGCCCGCGAGCGCGATACTCTGTCTGCACGTACCGGCTTTGAGTTTGTGCTCGCCGGCGTGGTGGACAGCCGCCGCAGCCTGCTCAACTACGAGGGGCTGGATGCCAGCCGGGCGCTGGCCTTCTTTAATGATGAAGCGGTGGAGCAGGATGAAGAGTCGCTGTTCCTGTGGATGCGTGCGCACCCGTACGACGACTTAGTGGTGCTGGACGTCACCGCCAGCGAACAGCTGGCCGATCAGTATCTTGATTTCGCCAGCCACGGCTTCCATGTCATCAGCGCCAATAAGCTGGCCGGGGCGAGCAACAGCAACAAGTATCGCCAGATCCGCGACGCGTTTGCCAAAACCGGTCGCCACTGGCTGTATAACGCCACCGTTGGCGCGGGCCTGCCGGTGAACCACACGGTGCGCGATCTGCGCGACAGCGGCGATGCCATCCTTGCCATCAGCGGTATTTTCTCCGGTACGCTCTCATGGCTGTTTCTGCAGTTCGACGGCTCGGTACCGTTCACTGAGCTGGTGGATCAGGCGTGGCAGCAGGGGCTGACCGAACCGGACCCGCGCGTTGATCTGTCCGGAAAAGACGTGATGCGCAAGCTGGTGATCCTGGCGCGTGAAGCGGGCTACGATATCGAGCCGGATCAGGTGCGCGTTGAGTCACTGGTGCCGGTCGGGTGCGAAGAGGGATCGGTGGATCACTTCTTTGAAAATGGCGATGAGCTGAATGCCCAGATGGTGCAGCGTCTGGAAGCGGCTCGCGAGCTGGGGCTGGTGCTGCGCTACGTGGCACGCTTTGACGCCAACGGTAAGGCGCGCGTCGGCGTCGAGGCGGTGCGTCCTGAACATCCGCTGGCAGCGCTGCTGCCGTGCGACAACGTGTTCGCCATTGAGAGCCGCTGGTACCGCGACAATCCGCTGGTGATCCGCGGGCCGGGTGCGGGCCGCGACGTTACCGCCGGTGCCATCCAGTCAGACATCAACCGTCTGGCGCAGCTGCTGTAGGGCATCGCACATGACGGGCGGGTAATCAAGCTTACCCGCCCGCTTTTTTATCCTGCCACCCCCATCCTGAACCTTTTTCACCATCGCTGAAAATTACTCACGTCACGGAATAATTTACCGGTTGACGCGGCATCCCTTTTCCGTCATTTTTACATCTGGACGTCTAAACGTATAGAAGTTCGAAACACACCACGATTACGCAGCGATTGATGAGGTAAGGTATGAGCTTTTTTCACGCCAACCAGCGGGAAGCCCTGAATCAGAGCCTGGCAGAAGTGCAGGGCCAGATTAACGTTTCATTCGAATTTTTCCCGCCGCGCACCAGTGAAATGGAGCAGACCCTGTGGAACTCCATCGATCGCTTAAGCAGCCTGAAGCCGAAGTTTGTCTCCGTGACCTACGGGGCTAACTCCGGCGAGCGCGACCGTACCCACAGCATCATCAAAGGCATTAAGGATCGCACCGGGCTTGAAGCCGCGCCGCACCTGACCTGCGTTGATGCCTCGCCGGATGAGCTGCGCAGCATCGCGCGCGACTACTGGAATAACGGCATTCGCCACATCGTTGCCCTGCGCGGCGACCTGCCGCCGGGCAGCGGTAAGCCGGAGCTGTACGCCACCGATCTGGTCGCGCTGCTGAAAGAGGTCGCAGATTTTGATATCTCCGTCGCTGCCTACCCGGAAGTGCACCCGGAAGCGAAAAGTGCCCAGGCTGACCTGCTTAACCTGAAGCGTAAAATCGACGCCGGTGCCAACCGCGCCATTACCCAGTTCTTCTTTGACGTCGAGAGCTACCTGCGTTTTCGCGACCGCTGCGCCGCCACCGGCATCGACGTCGAGATCATCCCTGGCATCCTCCCGGTTTCCAACTTCAAGCAGGCGAAGAAGTTTGCTGACATGACCAACGTGCGCATTCCGTCCTGGATGTCGCAGATGTATGTCGGGCTGGACGACGATCCGGAAACCCGCAAGCTGGTAGGTGCCAACATCGCCATGGACATGGTGAAGATTTTAAGCCGCGAAGGGGTGAAGGACTTTCACTTCTATACCCTGAACCGCGCCGAGATGAGCTACGCCATCTGTCACACCCTCGGCGTGCGCCCGGTGCTGGCCGCGTAGCCAGCCAGCACACAAAAAGGCCACCCGTTGCGGTGGCCTTTTTTTACTACTGATTTCCTGGCTGCTCGCCGTGCGGCAGCGCGTCGTAATCATGCAGCGCGTTCTTCTTGTACGGGTTCCCAATCCAGCGCGTGGTTTCCTTAAACGCCGGGTTGACGAGGGATCGCGTCGGATCAAAATCGTCGTAGCGCAGCCCGGCCAGATCCGACCAGGTGTGGATCAGCTCAGCGCTGCTGTACTTCCGATCCACGTCAGGGCGTAAATCGCGGGGATGGGCTGCCTGCCAGGCCGGCGATGTCCAGACGATAAACGGAATGGTGTACATATGGCGCGTCGGCTGGGCCTCGTTACGCCCCTGAATGTTATGCGGCGGCGTGTCATACACCTCTTCGCCATGATCCGAGAAATAGAGCATAAACCCGTTGGGGTCGGTGGCTTTGAAGTCCCTGAACAGCGTCGCTACCACGTGGTCGTTAAACAGGTTGGCGTTGTCGTAGTCGTTATACGCCTCCCGCTGTTCCTCGCTCAGGCCCGGCGGCACGCCGTCTTTCTGGCCGTCAAACTTGCCCCAGTTCTCCGGGTAGCGGAACTTATACTTCAGATGCGTTCCCAGCAGATGCACGATGATAAATTTCTTCGGCGCCGGATCGGCGAGCACCGCCTTAAACGGTGCCAGCACGTTGGTATCGTATTCACGTGCGCTCTGGGTGCGCTGCTGGTTCATATAGTGCTGAACATCTGTCTGCTTCGAGAACACCGTCAGCATGGTATTACGCCCGGTCATGGTCTGCTGATTGGTGATCCAGAAAGTTTTGTATCCCGCCTGTTTCATCATGTTCATCAGCGACGGCTTCGTCAGGTAGAGGTCCGGGTGCTGCTCGTTGGCGAAGGTCAGTGCCTGCTGGAGGATCTCAATGGTGTACGGACGTGATGTCACCACGTTGTTGAACACCGTCAGGTTTGGATCGCTGTCGCGCAGCGCTTTCAGTTCCGGGGTGGTATCGCGTGAATAGCCATAGAGACTCATGCGCCCGCGCTGGGTCGATTCGCCAATCACCAGCACCAGCGTGCGTGGCGCATCGCCGCTGCTGTCTTTCAGGTTCGCCAGCGGCGGCAGTTCGCGGTTTTTGTCGAGAATGCCCTGCAGGCTGTTCAGCTGGGTGCGGTACTGGGTATAGCCGATGATCATCTGCCAGGGAGCCGCCGGCTCCATGCGCGATGTCAGGCTGCTCACCGCCTTCGCGGGGGTACGGTGTTTAATCAGCAGGTCGCAGGCGAGGGGATAAACGATCAAACCCACCAGCACCAGCGCAGAAATGCCGTAGCGCCACGGCGCTGAGAGCGTTACCGGGCGCAGGCGCGTCCACAGCAATATCGCGCCAGCGGTATAGGCCAGCAGGATTAACAGCAGCTTCATGCTGAAGTACTGGCTGAAATACTCTCCCGCCTCGCCGGCGTTGGATTCAAACATCACGAACAGCACGCTCTGCGAGAACTCCTGCCCGTAAATGACGTAGTAGGCGAGGGCGCAGATCGAGACTGCCCATAGCACCACCCCGATGATGCCCGCGATCAACCGGGTTTTACCGGCGAACAGCAGCACCGGGATCAGCCATAGCGAGCTGTAGAGCAGCGAATCGCGCAGGCCGTTGGTGCCGCTGTAGCCGGACGCCAGAATGATGATTTGTAAAACGCTTGAGAAATACCAGAAATAGATCAGAACCCATGCAAGGGCAGGCCAGCTAAACGGGGATTTAGCCTGTGCGGTGGTGGTCATTCGTTATATCGCCTGTCAAAAACGTGTGCCGCTACGATTGCAGCAAAACCTTAACCACGCCTTAAGCGGCGGAGTTCAGGTAAGGATTATTGTTGTATGGCCCGCAGGACGCGGGACATTCCATGCATCAAAGCGAGCGGAATATATGCAATGTGACGGAAAAATGACAGGGAAATTTAGCGCGGAATTAACCCGGCGCAGGGCCGGGTTAACGCATAGATAACTTACGGTTAGCCGGTGTTACGCATCCCCGCCGCGACGCCAGCAATGGTCACCATCAGCGCCTGCTCAACGCGGGCATCTGGTTCCTCACCGGCTTCTTCCGCCTGACGCGAACGGTGCAGCAATTCGGCCTGCAATACGTTCAGCGGATCGGTATAGATATTACGCAGCATGATGGATTCAGCGATCCACGGCAGGTCCGCCATCAGGTGGGAATCGTTGGCGATATCCAGCACCACGCTGATGTCGGCTTCCAGCTGCGCGCGCAGCTCCTGGCCGAGTGACCAGAGCTCTGGTTTTACCAGGCGCTGATCGTAGTACTCTGCCAGCCACAGGTCGGCTTTGGCGAACACCATCTCCAGCATGCCGAGGCGCGTCGAGAAGAACGGCCAGTCGCTGCACATGGTTTCCAGCTCGCCCAGCTTGCCGTCGTCCACCACTTTTTGCAGCGCCGCACCGGCACCAAGCCAGGCAGGCAGCATCAGGCGGTTCTGGGTCCAGGCGAAAATCCACGGGATGGCGCGCAGAGACTCGACGCCGCCGTTTGGACGGCGCTTGGCGGGACGCGAACCGAGCGGCAGTTTGCCCAACTCCAGTTCCGGCGTGGCGGAACGGAAATAGGGCACGAATTTGTCATTCTCACGCACGTAGCCACGATACATCTCGCAGGAGATGGTGGAGAGCTCATCCATAATTTGACGCCAGCTCGCTTTCGGCTCCGGCGGCGGCAACAGGTTGGCTTCCAGAATCGCGCTGGTGTAGAGCGACAGGCTGCTGATGGTCACTTCCGGCAGGCCGTATTTGAAACGGATCATCTCGCCCTGCTCGGTCACGCGCAGACCGCCTTTCAGGCTGCCCGGCGGCTGAGAGAGCAGTGCCGCATGCGCCGGAGCGCCGCCGCGGCCAATGGAGCCGCCGCGACCGTGGAACAGGGTCAGAGCAATGCCCGCTTTTTCACAGGTTTTGATCAGGGCGTCCTGCGCCTGATATTGCGCCCAGGAGGCGGCCATCACGCCCGCATCTTTTGCGGAGTCGGAGTAGCCAATCATCACCATCTGTTTGCCCTGAATAAAGCCGCGATACCAGTCGATGTTCAGCAGCTGGGTCATGACATCGTTGGCGTTGTTCAGGTCGTCGAGGGTTTCAAACAGCGGCGCGACCGGCAGCGCGAAACTGATCCCTGCCTCTTTCAGCAGCAGGTGCACGGCCAGCACGTCGGACGGGGTTTTCGCCATGGAAATTACGTACGCCGCGATCGACCCCTGTGGCGCTTCGGCGATTACCTTGCAGGTATCGAGCACTTCGCGCGTCTCTTCGCCTGGCTCCCAGTTACGCGGCAGCAGCGGGCGTTTGGAGTTCAGTTCACGGATCAGGAACGCCTGTTTGTCGGCCTCAGACCAGTTTTCGTAATCGCCGATGCCGAGATAGCGGGTCAGCTCGCCCAGCGCCTGGGTATGACGGGTGCTCTCCTGACGGATATCAATGCGCACCAGCGGCACGCCGAAGGCTTTCACGCGGCGCAGGGTATCAAGCAGCTCGCCGTTGGCGATAATGCTCATGCCGCAGGCCAGCAGCGACTGGTAGCAGGCGTAAAGCGGCTCCCACAGCTGTTCGTTCTGGGTCAGCAGGCCTTTTGGTTTCGGCAGCTTCTGGCCTTTCAGGCGCGCTTCCAGCCAGGCCTGGGTTTCCAGCAGCTGACCGCGCAGCCCTTTAAGCAGATAGCGGTACGGCTCCTGCGCCCCTTCGGCACCCACGTATTCACGCAGGCCGTCGGAACACTCCACCATCGACAGCTCGGAGATCAGCACCTGAATATCTTTCAGGAACAGGTCGGTGGCTTTCCAGCGGCTGAGCAGCAGAGCATGACGGGTGATGTCGGCGGTGACGTTCGGGTTACCGTCGCGGTCGCCGCCCATCCAGGAGGTAAAACGCACCGGCACAAAATCCACCGGCAGCCGGTAATCCAGATGCTCGGTCAGCTGGTCGTTCAGCTCGCGCAGGTAGTTGGGAATACCTTCCCACAGGCTGTTTTCCACCACCGCAAAGCCCCACTTGGCCTCATCGATAGGGCTGGGACGATATTTGCGGATTTCATCGGTGTGCCACGACTGGGCCAGCAGCTGACGCAGGCGACGCATAATCTGGTTGCGGTCGTAATCCGACAGATCCTTATGGTCGAGCTGCTTTAAGCAGTTATTCACTTCCACCATTTTGTGGATCAGGGTACGACGGGTAATTTCGGTGGGGTGCGCGGTCAGCACCAGCTCCAGCGACAGCGACTCGACGGCGGCCTTGATGGCGGCATCGTTAAGCTCCGGCTGGTCTTTCAGCTTGCGCAGGGTGCGGGCGATGATTTCCGGGTTGCTCGCGCCTTCGCCTTTCGACGAAATGCTATGGAACTGCTCGGCGGTATTAGCGAGATTAAGAAACTGGCTGAAAGCGCGAGCGACCGGCAGCAGCTCATCGTTAGACAGGTTCTGCAGTGTTGTCAGCAACTCCTGACGGTCTGCGTCGTTGCCAGCGCGGGAAGACTTGGACAACTTACGAATGGTCTCAACGCGGTCAAGAATGTGTTCTCCCAGCGCATCCTTGATAGTATCCCCGAGTAGTTTTCCGAGCATACTGACATTACTTCGCAAAGCCGAATATTGTTCGTTCATATGACCCCAGACACCCCGTTACATTTTATTTTGTTATATCCGCCGCGTTCCGGTTGCCAGCAACGCGCTGCGCAAAAAATGGCGAATATCAGACACCGTCTTTTATAAAGCCACGTAAAAACCCCCTCGTCAATTGCTGCGAAAACGGTTCAGCAGCTGAATAAAGTGCGTCAATTTATGAAAGTTAATTCATCGGGTTGCAGATAAGTAACACTTATGAAAATTGTGTAAAAGCACGCGTGCGGATGTGTAGTGGCAGCGTCTGCGAGCGGCGTGACAGGCAGTGAATCGGCCTGGGTTTTGGCGTACGTGCAGGGGTTAATGCGATAACGCGGGGACGGCAGAGCGTGGCGGGTGCACCAGGCACCCGCTGTTATCACTAATGCCAGCAGAAGTGATGCACTACCTGACCAATCAGCTCGCGCGTCGGCTTGATGAAGCGCGTTTCGATGTACTCATCCGGCTGGTGGGCCTGGTTGATTGAGCCCGGGCCGAGCACCAGCGTCGGGCATAGCGTCTGAATAAAGGGTGCTTCGGTACAGTAGTTCACCACGTCCGTCTGGGCGCCGAGCAGCTTTTCCACTACCTGCACCAGCTGGTGATCCGGCGGACACTCATAGCCCGGAATGGGCGGGTGCAGTTCGGCGAGATTAATACGCCCCGGCCAGCGGCTGCTTACCGGCTCCAGCGCTTCACTCAGCAGGCCGTTAAGATCGTTGAGCGTCATACCCGGCAGCGGACGGATATCCATGTGCAGCTCGCAGCAGGCGCAGATGCGGTTCGCTGCGTCGCCGCCGTGAATGTGACCGAGGTTCAACGTCGGATACGGCACGGTGAACGCATCATAGTGGTAGCGCTCTTTCAGACTGTCGCGCAGCGCCATGATGTGGGTGATGGCCTCGTGCATCAGCTCAATGGCATTCACGCCGCGCGCCGGATCGCTGGAGTGGCCCGACTGGCCCAGCACGCGAATGGCGTTGGAGATATGCCCCTTGTGCGCCCGTACCGGCTGAAGGGACGTCGGCTCGCCGATAATCGCGCAGTCCGGACGCAGCGCCGTGGTTTCGGCAAAGTAGCGCGCCCCCGCCATGGTGGTCTCTTCATCCGCAGTTGCCAGAATGTAGAGCGGCTTTTTCAGCTGCGTCACATCCACGTCACGCAGCGCATCAAGAATAAAGGCGAAAAAGCCCTTCATGTCGGCGGTGCCCAGCCCGTAGAGCTTGTTGTCGTGCTCGGTCAGGGTGAACGGATCGCGGGTCCAGCGCCCGTCATCAAAGGGTACGGTATCGGTATGCCCTGCCAGCAGCAGACCGCCCGCGCCCTGGCCAGTACTCGCCAGCATGTTGAATTTATTGCGCGTACCCGGCACCGGCTGCACTTCAACGTTGAATCCCAGTTCTTTGAACCACCCGGCCAGCAGATTGATTAAAGACGCATTACTCTGATCGAGAGACTCCTCGGTTGCGCTGATGGATGGTGTGGCGATCAACGCACGGTAAATCTCGATAAATGGTGGTAATTTCATTTTCACTGTTGACATACCTCAGGTCGGATAGTATCAATATTCATGCAGAATTTATGAATAAAAATACAATAACGTTGAGCGTAAAGGAATTCGTTTCGCTTCGGTGATTCAAACCTCGCTCACTGACGTGGCCTGGGCCCGCCAGCCAGCGCCTGAAGCAAATGACGTAAGAAGGTTTAGCCCCGATGTTGAAAACCCTGATTGTTGGTGCCAGTGGGTATGCTGGCGCAGAGCTTGTGGCTTATGTGAATCGCCATCCACATATGACCATAACCGCTTTGACGGTCTCAGCGCAAAGCAATGATGCGGGAAAGTTAATCTCCGATCTGCATCCGCAGCTGAAGGGGATTGTCGATCTCCCGCTGCAGCCGATGGACGACATCAGCGAATTCAGCCAGGCCGATGTGGTGTTTCTCGCCACCGCTCATGAAGTGAGTCACGACCTCGCTCCGCAGTTCCTCAAGGCAGGCTGTGTGGTGTTCGATCTCTCCGGCGCGTTCCGCGTCAACGATCCGGCGTTCTATGACACCTATTACGGTTTCACCCATCAGCATCCCGATCTGCTGGCGCAGGCGGTGTACGGGCTGGCGGAGTGGAATCATGACCAGATTAAAGAAGCGACGCTGGTGGCGGTGCCGGGCTGTTACCCAACCGCAGCGCAGCTGTCGCTCAGGCCGCTGATCGACGCGGATTTACTGGATCTCAACCAGTGGCCGGTGATCAACGCCACCAGCGGCGTCAGCGGTGCCGGGCGTAAAGCGGCGCTCTCCAACAGCTTCTGTGAAGTGAGCCTGCAACCCTACGGCGTGTTTCACCATCGTCATCACCCGGAGATCGCGGTGCACCTCGGCGCACCGGTGATCTTTACGCCGCACCTTGGCAACTTCCCGCGCGGGATCCTCGAAACCATCACCTGCCGCCTGAAGCCGGGTGTGACCCATGACCAGGTCGCGGCGGTGTTCCTGCATGCCTACGGCGATAAACCGCTGGTGCGCCTCTATGACAAAGGCGTTCCGGCGCTGAAAAACGTGGTCGGCCTGCCGTTCTGCGACATCGGCTTTGCGGTAAAAGATGAGCACATCATCGTGGTAGCGGCGGAAGACAACCTGCTGAAAGGTGCGGCGGCCCAGGCGATGCAGTGCGCGAATATCCGTTTTGGCTTTGCCGAAACGCAGTCACTTATTTAACAGTCAGGTGAGATGATGAACCCGTTAATTATCAAGTTAGGCGGCGTATTACTGGACAGCGAAGAGGCGCTGGAGCGCCTGTTTACCGCGCTGGTCAACTATCGTCAGGCGCATCAGCGCCCGCTGGTTATCGTGCACGGCGGCGGCTGCGTGGTGGACGATCTGATGAAGCAGCTTAACCTGCCGGTTACCAAGAAAAACGGTTTGCGCGTCACGCCTGCGGACCAGATTGACATCATCACCGGCGCGCTGGCCGGGTCCGCCAACAAAACCCTGCTGGCCTGGGCGAAGAAGCATGACATCGCCTCAGTCGGCCTGTTTCTGGGCGACGGCGACAGCGTGAAGGTAACCCAGCTTGACGAAAGCCTCGGCCACGTTGGCCAGGCGGAACCGGGTTCGCCAAAACTTATCAACACGCTGCTTGAGGCGGGTTACCTGCCGGTTATCAGCTCTATTGGCGTCACCGCAGACGGTGAGCTGATGAACGTCAACGCCGACCAGGCTGCCACCGCACTGGCCGCCACCCTGGGGGCGGATCTGATCCTGCTTTCCGACGTCAGCGGCATTCTGGACGGCAAAGGCCAGCGCATCGCGGAAGTGACCACCGCCAAAGCGCAGCAGCTTATCGAGCAGGGCATTATCACCGACGGCATGATTGTCAAAGTGAACGCGGCGCTGGACGCCGCCCGTACTCTGGGCCGCCCGGTGGATATCGCCTCATGGCGTCACGCCGAGCAGCTGCCCTCTTTATTTAATGGGGTGTCGATTGGCACCCGCATTTTAGCGTGATGACAGATTTTTTAAGGAAACAAACAATGCAAAACCACGGCATAAAAAAAGTTGTACTGGCATACTCCGGCGGCCTCGACACCTCGGCCATCATTCCCTGGCTGCAGGAAAACTATGCAGGTTGTGAAGTGGTGGCCTGCGTGGTGGATATCGGCCAGGATCGTGATGACCTGAAAGGTGTTGAGCAGAAAGCGCTGCGCTCAGGTGCGACCGAATGCTACGTGGTGGATGCCCGCGAAGAGTTCATCAAGGATTACGTCTACCCGGTGCTGCAGACCGGTGCGCTGTATGAAGGCAGCTATCTGCTGGGTACCTCAATGGCACGTCCACTGATCGCCAAAGCGCTGGTGGATGTGGCAACCAAAGTGGGTGCCGACGCGCTGTGCCACGGCGCAACCGGGAAAGGTAACGACCAGGTGCGTTTTGAATCCGCCTGGGCGGCGCTGGCACCTCATCTGAAAGTGATCGCCCCGTGGCGTGAGTGGAACCTGCGTTCCCGTGAAGCGCTGCTCGATTACCTGAAAGAGCGTGACATTCCGACCACCGCGTCGCTGGAAAAAATCTACAGCCGCGATGAGAACGCCTGGCACATCTCGACCGAAGGCGGCGTGCTGGAAAGTCCGTGGAATGCCCCGAACAAAGACTGCTGGGTATGGACCGTCGATCCGCTGGAAGCCCCGGATCAGCCGGAGCAGGTCACCGTTACCGTTGAGAAAGGCAACGTGGTTGCCGTTAACGGCGAACGCCACAGCCCGTTCCAGTGCCTCGAAGTGCTGAACAAAATCGGTGCGAAGCACGGGGTAGGCCGTATCGATATCGTGGAAAACCGTCTGGTGGGTATCAAGTCCCGCGGCTGCTATGAAACCCCGGGCGGCACCATCATGATGGCAGCCCTGCGCGGCGTGGAGCAGCTGGTGCTGGATCGCGACAGCTTCAAATGGCGCGAGCAGGTTGGCCTTGAGATGTCCTACGTCGTGTATGACGGTCGCTGGTTCGCGCCGCTGCGTCAGTCCCTGCAGGCGGCGGCAGAATCCCTGGCGGAGCAGGTGAATGGCGAAGTGGTGCTGCAGCTCTATAAAGGCCAGGTGACCGCGATTCAGAAGAAATCGCCGAACAGCCTGTATAGCGAAGAGTTCGCGACCTTCGGAGAAGATGAAGTTTA
Organism: Siccibacter colletis; assembly: GCF_000696575.1. Taxonomy (GTDB): domain Bacteria; phylum Pseudomonadota; class Gammaproteobacteria; order Enterobacterales; family Enterobacteriaceae; genus Siccibacter; species Siccibacter colletis. Next base: position 82,348 of record NZ_JMSQ01000013.1, read on the forward strand.
CGACCACAGCCACGCGGGCGGCTTTATCCGTCTGTTCTCGCTCTCTTCCCGCATCCGTGCGCTGAACGAGCAGAAGAAGTAATCAGGCATTAGCCGCAATGGCGGGTAGCGCTGCGCTAACCCGCCGGATAAAAGCAGGCATCGTTGTAGGGCGGGGAAGCATGAGCGCACCCGCCGTTTATGTCAGGATAAAAAGTTACGGAGCAGGTTATGGCACTTTGGGGTGGACGTTTTACACAGGCAGCGGATCAGCGGTTCAAACAGTTCAACGACTCGTTGCGCTTTGATTACCGCCTGGCAGAGCAGGATATCGTTGGCTCTGTCGCCTGGTCCAAAGCGCTGGTGACCGTTGGCGTACTCACTGCCGCCGAGCAGGCGCAGCTGGAAGAGGCGCTGCGCGTGCTGCTTGAAGAAGTTCAGGCGGATCCGGCGCAGATCCTGCAAAGCGATGCCGAAGATATTCACAGCTGGGTGGAAGGCAAGCTTATCGACAAAGTCGGCCCGCTCGGTAAAAAGCTGCACACCGGCCGCAGCCGTAACGACCAGGTGGCAACCGATCTGAAGCTGTGGTGCAAGATGCAGGTCAGCGAACTGCTGGCGGCGAGCCGTCAGTTACAAAGCGCGCTGGTGGAGACCGCAGCGAATAATCAGGACGCGGTGATGCCGGGTTACACCCATCTTCAGCGTGCCCAGCCGGTGACCTTTGCGCACTGGTGCCTGGCTTACGTGGAAATGCTGGCGCGCGATGAGAGCCGTCTGCAGGATACGCTCAAACGTCTGGATGTCAGCCCTCTGGGGAGTGGTGCGCTGGCAGGCACGGCGTATGAGATCGATCGTGAACAGCTCGCCGGCTGGCTCGGATTTGCCTCGGCAACCCGCAACAGCCTCGACAGCGTTTCCGATCGTGACCACGTACTGGAGTTGTTGTCCGATGCCTCCATCGGCATGGTTCACCTGTCGCGCTTCGCTGAAGACCTGATTTTCTTCAACTCCGGCGAGGCCGGGTTCGTTGAGTTGTCCGACCGCGTAACCTCTGGCTCGTCCCTGATGCCGCAGAAGAAAAACCCGGATGCGCTGGAGCTTATCCGCGGTAAATGCGGACGGGTGCAGGGCGCTCTGACCGGCATGATGATGACCCTGAAAGGTCTGCCGCTGGCCTATAACAAGGACATGCAGGAAGACAAAGAGGGGCTGTTCGATGCGCTCGACACCTGGCTGGACTGTCTGCATATGGCAACGCTGGTACTGGACGGTATTCAGGTGAAGCGCCCGCGCTGCCAGGACGCCGCGCAGCAGGGCTATGCGAACGCCACGGAACTGGCGGATTATCTGGTCGCCAAAGGCGTACCGTTCCGCGAAGCACACCATATTGTGGGTGAAGCGGTGGTTGAAGCCATCGCCCAGGGTAAACCGCTGGAAGGGCTGGCGCTGGCGGATCTGCAGAAATTCAGCAGCATCGGGGAGGATGTCTATCCCATCCTGTCGCTGCAATCCTGTCTCGATAAGCGCGCCGCGAAAGGCGGCGTGTCTCCGACGCAGGTCGCGCTGGCAATTGCCGAGGCGAAAGCGCGTCTGGTGTAAGGTGTGTTGAGGGTAATAATGAAGAGCCTGGCCCTGCGCCGGGCTTTTTTTTGCAAAAAAAAAGCGGACATACTGTCCGCTAAAACGTTCACGTTGGCTTTAGTTATTCAGGTCAGAGAGAACTCTGTCACAGGAGAGCAGCATGAGGGATGGTGCTGCCCGCCTCGTTGTGTAGGTGCATTATTAGCCATAACGCTTGATAGGGATAATCGTTGATTGCTATGATATCTATCGCCATGAACTATCGTGGCGGCGGAGGATAAGTAATGAATATTCGTGATCTTGAATACCTGGTGGCGCTTGCTGAGCATCGTCATTTTCGTCGTGCAGCCGATGCCTGCCACGTCAGCCAGCCTACCTTAAGTGGTCAAATTCGTAAGCTTGAAGATGAGCTGGGCGTGATGCTGCTTGAGCGCACCAGCCGCAAAGTGCTGTTTACCCAGGCCGGGCTGCTGCTGGTGGACCAGGCGCGGACCGTGCTGCGCGAAGTGAAAGTGCTGAAAGAGATGGCGAGCCAGCAGGGCGAGGCGATGTCCGGCCCGCTGCATATCGGCCTGATCCCGACCATCAGCCCCTATCTGTTGCCGCTGGTGATCCCGATGCTGCATCAGACCTTCCCGAAGCTGGAGATGTATCTGCATGAAGCGCAGACCCATCAGCTGCTGGCACAGCTCGACAGCGGCAAGCTCGACTGTGCGATTCTGGCGCTGGTGAAAGAGAGCGAAGCCTTTATCGAAGTGCCGCTGTTTGATGAGCCGATGATGCTGGCGGTGTATGAGGATCATCCGTGGGCCAACCGCGACCGCGTGCCGATGTCGGATCTTGCCGGTGAAAAACTGCTGATGCTGGAAGACGGGCACTGCCTGCGCGATCAGGCGATGGGCTTCTGTTTTGAAGCGGGAGCCGATGAAGACACCCACTTCCGCGCCACCAGCCTGGAGACGCTGCGTAACATGGTGGCCGCCGGTAGCGGCATCACGCTGTTACCGTCGCTGGCCGTACCGCAGGAGCGCCGCCGAGATGGCGTGGTGTATCTGCCGTGCTATAAGCCGGAGCCGCGTCGTACTATCGGGCTGGTCTATCGTCCGGGGTCGCCGCTGCGCAGCCGCTATGAGCAGCTGGCAGAGGCCATCCGTAAATCAATGGATGGCCATTTCGACAGCGGATTAAAACAGGCGGTTTAAGCCGTTCAGCGCCGCTACCCGATAGGCTTCCGCCATCGTCGGGTAGTTGAAGGTGGTGTTAACGAAGTACTCAATCGTGTTACCGCCACCTTTCTGCTCCATAATCGCCTGGCCGATATGAATAATCTCGGCCGCGCGCTCGCCAAAGCAGTGGATCCCCAGAATCTCTTTCGTTTCGCGATGGAACAGGATCTTCAGCGTTCCGACGTTCATGCCGACAATCTGCGCCCGCGCCAGGTGCTTAAACTGGGCGCGACCCACTTCATAAGGCACTTTCATCGACGTCAGCTGCTGCTCGGTTTTGCCCACCGAACTGATCTCCGGAATGGTATAGATACCGGTCGGAATATCTTCCACCAGGTGCGCCGTCGCTTCGCCTTTGATCATGGCGTGCGCCGCGATACGACCCTGGTCGTAGGCCGCAGACGCCAGGCTCGGATAGCCAATGACGTCGCCCACCGCGTAAACGTGCGGCAGCGCGGTCTGGTACATGCTGTTCACTTTCAGCAACCCGCGCCCGTCGGCCTCCAGGCCAATATTTTCCAGCGACAGGGAGTCGACGTTACCGGTACGGCCGTTGGCGTAGAGCAGGCAGTCGGCTTTCACCTTTTTGCCCGATTTCAGGTGCACGATGACGCCGTCATCCACCCCTTCTATCTTCTCGTACTCTTCGTTGTGGCGGATCACCACGCCGCTGTTCCAGAAGTGATAGGAGAGCGAGTCGGACATCTCCTGATCGAGGAACGCCAGCAGACGGTCGCGGGTGTTAATCAGATCCACTTTCACGTTCATGCCGCGGAAGATGGACGCGTACTCGCAGCCAATCACCCCTGCGCCATAGATAATGACGTGTTTCGGCTCGTGATGAAGGCTGAGAATTGAGTCGCTGTCGTAGATGCGCGGATGGTGAAAATCGACGTCGGCAGGGTGGTAAGGCCGTGAGCCGCAGGCGATAACGAACTTCTCTGCTGTCAGGGTCTCCACCGAGCCGTCCGGGCACTCCAGCGCCAGGGTATGCTCATCAACAAAATGGGCGCTGCCCTGCAGAATTTCGCAGTAGTTACGCTCATAGAACCCTTGTCGCATGCGGGTTTGCTGATTAATAACGTTGTCGGCGTGGTTGAGAATGTCGGCGAAAGAGGAGCGGAGAAGGTGGGCGTGTTCACTGTACAGCGGGTTTTGTTTGAATTCGATAATACGGCTGACAGCGTGCCGGAGCGCTTTTGACGGGATGGTGCCCCAGTGGGTACATCCGCCGCCGACGCTCTGGTAGCGTTCAATCACGGCGACCCTGGCTCCCTGCTTAACCAGCCCCATAGCAGCGCCTTCGCCGCCGGGGCCGGAACCAATTACTATTGCATCATAATCGTAGGTGTGTGGCATGGTAAGGCGTACCTGTTCTTATACATAAAAGCAACAAGATTGTAACACCTCTCCGGGGATAACCCAATGAATACCCTTCATTAAGGATGGGCATAAGGTAAATATACCGAAACGGCAGGCTTTTGCGTCAGGCGTGACGGGCCTTGCGTGCGCTGCGTGCGCTGGCATAAATCTTCCATTCACAATCCGCCCCAAACCCGGTAATTTGAACCGCTCAAGAGTACCAGCAGTACAAATAAGGATGCAGGCAACGTGATGGGTGTAAGAGCGCAACAAAAGGAACGGACCCGGCGTACGCTAGTCGATGCCGCGTTCAGTCAGCTTAGTGCGGAGCGGAGTTTCGCCAGCCTTAGCCTGCGTGAAGTAGCAAGGGAGGCGGGGATCGCGCCGACGTCGTTTTATCGTCACTTCCGTGATGTGGATGAGCTTGGGCTGACAATGGTTGATGAGAGCGGCCTCATGCTGCGCCAGCTGATGCGCCAGGCGCGTCAGCGCATCGCCAAAGGCGGCAGCGTGATTCGCACCTCGGTGTCGACCTTTATGGAATTTATCGGCAACAACCCGAACGCCTTCCGCCTGCTGCTGCGCGAACGTTCCGGCACCTCAGCGGCGTTTCGTGCTGCGGTAGCCCGGGAAATCCAGCACTTCATTGCGGAACTCGCCGACTATCTGGAACTCGAAAATCACATGCCGCGCGCCTTTACTGAAGCGCAGGCGGAAGCCATGGTCACCATCGTGTTTAGCGCAGGTGCGGAGGCGCTGGACGTCAGCATCGAACAGCGTCGCCAGCTGGAAGAGCGGCTGGTGCTGCAGCTGCGTATGATCGCGAAAGGGGCGTACTACTGGTACCGTCGAGAGCAAGAGAAAATTGCCCAAAACGTTGAAAATTAAAGGATGAGCGATGAGAAATTCTGTTCAGGAAAAAGGCACGCTGCTGCTGGCGCTGGTGGCGGGCCTCTCCATTAACGGTACGTTTACGGCGCTGTTCAGCTCCATCGTACCTTTCTCTATCTTCCCGATTATCTCGCTGGTGCTCTCGGTCTGGTGCCTGCATCAGCGTTACCAGAACCGCACTATGCCGCCGGGGCTACCGGGCATCGCCGCCGCCTGCTTCCTGCTGGGCGTGCTGCTTTACAGCACCGTGGTGCGCGCCGAATATCCGGCCATCGGCTCCAACTTCCTGCCGTCCATTCTGACGGTGATCCTGCTGTTCTGGATTATCTTCCGGCTGCGTAATCGCCGGAACAGCCTGTCAGAATAAAAAAACGGCCCTCGCGTTGCAGCAGGGCCGTGTTCTTATTTGCGGGTCAGCAGTACGCCGCATTCCATATGATGGGTATACGGGAACTGGTCAAACAGCGCCAGGCGCGACACGTTGTGCGTCTGGCTCAGCGTCTCCAGATTGCGGCACAGCGTTTCAGGGTTGCAGGAGATATAAAGGATGGACGGATAGGCCTGCACCATCTTTACCGTGTCATCATCCAGCCCGCTGCGCGGCGGATCGACAAAGATCGTCTCGCACTGGTAGCTTTTCAGGTCGATCCCCTGCAGGCGGTTGAATTCCCGCTCGCCGTTCATCGCCTGGGTAAACTCTTCCGCCGCCATGCGGATAATCTGCACGTTGTCGATCTGGTTGGCGGCGATGTTGTACTGCGCGGAGGCCACCGATGGTTTGGCGATTTCCGTTGCCAGCACGCGGTCGAAGTTGCGCGCCAGCGCCAGCGAGAAGTTGCCGTTGCCGCAATACAGCTCCAGCAGGTCGCCGCGTGAACCGGTGGTCGCGTCCAGCGCCCACTCCAGCATCTGAATATTCATCGCCGCGTTAGGCTGGGTAAAGCTGTTTTCCACCTGGCGATAAATCATCTCTTTACCGGCTACCGGCAGACGCTCGTCGATGTAATCCCGATCCAGCTCGATTTTGGTTTTGGTGGCGCGGCCAATCAGCTGCACGTCGAAACCGCGTGCGCGCAGGCTGTCGCGCAGCGCTGCGGCCTGTTCGCGCCACTCGTCATCCAGCTTTTTATGGTAGAGCAGCGAGATCACCGCCTGATTGCTCATGGAAGTGAGATAGTCGATCTGGAACAGCTTGTGGCGCAGGATGCGGTTGTCGCGCACGCTCTCAATCATGGCCGGCATCAGCTGGTTGATCATTTCGCTGGCGGCCGGGAAACGCTCCACGCGGATACGCTGGCGCGTCTGGCTGTCGAAGATGATGTGGTAAAGATCGTCCCCGTCGTGCCAGATACGGAACTCAGCGCGCATCCGGTAGTGGCTCACCGGCGAACGGAACACCTCCGGCGCAGGTGCCGCGAAGGGCGCCATCATACTTTCCAGACGGCGGACTTTCTCATCGAGCTGCGCATCATATTGGTCAATCGGGAGGTGTTCAGGGGTCATCATGGCATCCTGGTGATAAAAAATTACGCGGGCGATTGTAGGGAATGCGGGCCTGATGTCCAGCTTTGTTCGATTTTTCATCTCCGCCAATAGCAGTCTGGACATCTATATGCCGCTACGGGTAGCATGCTCGCTCCGGTCTCCTGAGAGTGAAAAGGGAATCCAGTGTAAATCTGGAGCTGACGCGCAGCGGTAAGGAGCGGCGGGATGAATGCCTGGTGCAGACACTGCTTACTAATAAAGTGGGAAGTCTTCATCCGAACAACGCCACCAAGTCCGAAGACCTGCCGGAATACGTCGCAATAGGCTCGATTATCGCGTGCTATCGATCGCGCCTGCGGCATCCATAATAATAAGCGGATGCTTAGTTAATGATGATCAAAAAACTTTCGCTGTGGTCGGCGCTGTCCGTCACGGCATTTTCTGGCTGGGCGCAGGACAGCAGCCCGGATACCCTGGTCGTTACCGCCAACCGTTTCCAGCAGCCGGTTAATACGGTGCTGGCTCCGACTGACGTTGTGACACGCGAGCAGATTGATAAATGGCAGGCTAAAACGGTACTGGACGTTATGCGTCGCCTTCCCGGCGTAGATGTCGCTCAGAGTGGGGGAATGGGGCAGCTGGCCTCAGTATTCGTACGTGGTACCGAGTCGCGGCATGTGCTGGTTTTAGTTGATGGTGTGCCCGTCGCTCGTCCGGGTATTTCTAACGACTCTGATCTCTATCAAATTCCGGTTTCGCTGGTGCAGCGCGTTGAATATATCCGTGGGCCACGTTCCGCCGTGTACGGTTCGGGGGCGATTGGCGGCGTAGTCAATATTATTACGCAAAGCGACGAGGATCGTTCTCAGGTTGGCGCGGGCGTCGGCTCGAAAGGCTATCAGGAGTACAATGGTACGCTACGTCAGCGCTTCGGCGATACCATCGTGACCGCTGCGGGAGCGTATCAAACCACTAATGGTTTTAACGTGCAGCCCGATTCGACCTATGCGGGGGACCGGGATCGCGACGGTTATCGGAGTAAACTGTTCTGGGGTGGCGTAGAGCATACGTTCAACGATAACTTCAATGGTTTCTTCCGCAGCTACGGTTATAAGAATAATGCTGATTACGATCAGGGCGGCTGGGGTTATGACGGCGGTGGGGATGAAAACCAGCACTATTCACAATCATGGGATACGGGATTACGTTTCCACTCCGGCCTTTACTCTTCACAACTTCTTGCCAGCTACCAGCGTATCAAAGATTACAACTACAGCAGTTACGCCGGGCGATATAACACCGGCACGACGCTGGATGATATGGAACAGCGTTATATCCAGTGGGGTAATAATGTCGTCATCGGCCAGGGTTCTGTAAGCGCAGGCGCCGACTGGAAGCAGGAGCGCCTGACATCTTATGGTGCCGACTTCACCGGTGCGCCCGCGAAAGACAGCTATAAAAGAGATAACACCGGCCTGTACCTTACCGGCCAGCAGCAGATTGACCGCGTGACGCTGGAAGCGTCCGGGCGTGAAGATCATGATGATGAATTCGGCTGGCACGGCACCTGGCAGACCGCTGCGGGTTGGGAGTTTGTTGACGATTATCGCGTAACGCTCTCATACGGTACTGGTTTCGTCGCCCCTTCACTGGGTCAGCAGTATGGCGCTGAGCGTTTTGGCATAGCTGCTAATCCAGACCTGCAACCTGAGGAGTCGAAGCAGTGGGAAGCCGGAATCGAAGGCCTCACCGGCCCTCTGGACTGGCGCTTGTCCGCTTACCGATACAAAATTCAGAACCTTATGTCTTACGATAATGACGCTTACTACAACGTCAAATCGGCCACAATCAAAGGCCTTGAGTGGACGGGCAATATCTCAACCGGGCCAGTAGCGCATAGCCTGACGCTTCAGTATATCGATCCGCGCGATGACGAAACGGACCAGGTGCTTAATCGTCGGGCTAAGCAACAAGTCAAATATAACCTCAGCGGTAATGTCTACCACCTCGGGTGGGATGTAACGTATCAGTACATCGGTAAACGTTACGATGTTGATACCACTGCGTCACCTTATCGCACCGTAGAGATGGGCGGCGTCAGCCTCTGGGATCTCGCCGTGTCATATCCAGTCACCTCTGCTCTGACAGTTCGTGGTAAAATCGCCAACCTGTTCGATAAAGAGTACGAGACGGTATATGGCTACGCTACTGCAGGACGAGAATACACTTTGTCTGGCAGCTACACCTTCTGAGGCACGTCCAACCGTACTGGTGTTTGACTCCGGTGTGGGTGGGCTCTCTGTCTATGATGAGATCCGGCAGCTCTTGCCGGATCTGCACTATATCTACGCGTTCGATAACGTTGCCTTTCCCTATGGTGAGAAGAGTGAAGCGTTTATCGTTGAACGCGTTGTTGAGATCGTGACAGCTGTTCAGGCGCGTTACCCGCTGGCGCTGGCGGTCATCGCCTGCAACACGGCAAGTACCGTGTCGCTGCCGGCCCTGCGCGACAAATTCCCCTTCCCGGTGGTAGGCGTAGTGCCCGCTATTAAACCTGCGGCGCGTCTTACTGCGAATGGCGTTGTCGGCCTGCTGGCAACCCGCGCCACGGTACGTCGTCCTTATACGCATGAACTTATCGCCCGTTTTGCAACCGAGTGCCAGATTGAAATGCTGGGATCGGCTGAGCTGGTGGAAATGGCGGAAGCGAAGCTGCATGGCGAGCCGGTGTCGCTGGAGGAGCTGCGCCGTATCCTGCGCCCGTGGCTGCGGATGCCGGAGCCGCCGGATACCGTGGTATTAGGTTGCACTCACTTCCCGCTGTTACAGGAAGAACTGCTGGCAGTCCTGCCGGAAGGTACGCGTCTGATTGATTCCGGGGCGGCTATCGCGCGTCGCACTGCCTGGCTGCTGGAACATGAAGCGCCGAAAGCGGAATCGGCAGACAGCAACATTGCGTACTGCATGGCGTTTACCCCGGAAACTGCGCAATTAATGCCCGTTCTGGAGCGCTACGGCTTTAAAAAGCTCGAAAAACTGCCAGTTTGACGCGGTTTTGTGTAAAAAAAAGACGGTTGAAAACTTTTTTCAAATTAGGGGTTGTCAGGGAAAAAGAACTCCCTATAATGCGCCTCCACTGACACGGAACAACGGCGAACAGGCCGGCCTGTCAGGTGAAGGCAAGCGAAATAAATGCTTGACTCCACAGCGGGATAGCGTAGTATACGCAGCCCGCGCCGCTGAGAAATAAGCGAAGCGGCACTGCTCTTTAACAATTTATCAGACAATCTGTGTGGGCACTCGGGGCACTGATATCTTTCACGTCGCAAGACGAAAAAGCATTATCAAGTCTCAAGAGTGAACACGTAATTCATTACGAAGTTTAATTCTTTGAGCATCAAACTTAAATTGAAGAGTTTGATCATGGCTCAGATTGAACGCTGGCGGCAGGCCTAACACATGCAAGTCGAACGGTAACAGGAAGCAGCTTGCTGCTTTGCTGACGAGTGGCGGACGGGTGAGTAATGTCTGGGGATCTGCCTGATGGAGGGGGATAACTACTGGAAACGGTAGCTAATACCGCATAACGTCGCAAGACCAAAGAGGGGG
>NZ_JMSQ01000014.1 GCF_000696575.1 Siccibacter colletis
GAAGGTGGACTGTGAGGTCTGCTGGAGGTATCAGAAGTGCGAATGCTGACATAAGTAACGATAAAGCGGGTGAAAAGCCCGCTCGCCGGAAGACCAAGGGTTCCTGTCCAACGTTAATCGGGGCAGGGTGAGTCGACCCCTAAGGCGAGGCCGAAAGGCGTAGTCGATGGGAAACAGGTTAATATTCCTGTACTCGGTGTTACTGCGAAGGGGGGACGGAGAAGGCTATGTTGGCCGGGCGACGGTTGTCCCGGTTTAAGCGTGTAGGTGTGTGCTCCAGGCAAATCCGGTGCACTTTAACACTGAGGCGTGATGACGAGGCACTACGGTGCTGAAGCAACAAATGCCCTGCTTCCAGGAAAAGCCTCTAAGCATCAGGTAACATCAAATCGTACCCCAAACCGACACAGGTGGTCAGGTAGAGAATACCAAGGCGCTTGAGAGAACTCGGGTGAAGGAACTAGGCAAAATGGTGCCGTAACTTCGGGAGAAGGCACGCTGGTGCGTAGGTGAAGCGACTTGCTCGCGGAGCTGAAACCAGTCGAAGATACCAGCTGGCTGCAACTGTTTATTAAAAACACAGCACTGTGCAAACACGAAAGTGGACGTATACGGTGTGACGCCTGCCCGGTGCCGGAAGGTTAATTGATGGGGTTATCCGTAAGGAGAAGCTCTTGATCGAAGCCCCGGTAAACGGCGGCCGTAACTATAACGGTCCTAAGGTAGCGAAATTCCTTGTCGGGTAAGTTCCGACCTGCACGAATGGCGTAATGATGGCCAGGCTGTCTCCACCCGAGACTCAGTGAAATTGAAATCGCTGTGAAGATGCAGTGTACCCGCGGCAAGACGGAAAGACCCCGTGAACCTTTACTATAGCTTGACACTGAACATTGAGCCTTGATGTGTAGGATAGGTGGGAGGCTTTGAAGCGTGGACGCCAGTCTGCGTGGAGCCAACCTTGAAATACCACCCTTTAATGTTTGATGTTCTAACCTGGCGCCATAATCTGGCGTGGGGACAGTGTCTGGTGGGTAGTTTGACTGGGGCGGTCTCCTCCTAAAGCGTAACGGAGGAGCACGAAGGTTAGCTAATCCTGGTCGGACATCAGGAGGTTAGTGCAAAGGCATAAGCTAGCTTGACTGCGAGAGTGACGGCTCGAGCAGGTGCGAAAGCAGGTCTTAGTGATCCGGTGGTTCTGAATGGAAGGGCCATCGCTCAACGGATAAAAGGTACTCCGGGGATAACAGGCTGATACCGCCCAAGAGTTCATATCGACGGCGGTGTTTGGCACCTCGATGTCGGCTCATCACATCCTGGGGCTGAAGTAGGTCCCAAGGGTATGGCTGTTCGCCATTTAAAGTGGTACGCGAGCTGGGTTTAGAACGTCGTGAGACAGTTCGGTCCCTATCTGCCGTGGGCGCTGGAGAATTGAGGGGGGTTGCTCCTAGTACGAGAGGACCGGAGTGAACGCATCACTGGTGTTCGGGTTGTCATGCCAATGGCACTGCCCGGTAGCTAAATGCGGAAGAGATAAGTGCTGAAAGCATCTAAGCACGAAACTTGCCCCGAGATGAGTTCTCCCTGACCCTTTAAGGGTCCTGAAGGAACGTTGAAGACGACGACGTTGATAGGCCGGGTGTGTAAGCGCAGCGATGCGTTGAGCTAACCGGTACTAATGAACCGTGAGGCTTAACCTTACAACGCCGAAG
>NZ_JMSQ01000015.1 GCF_000696575.1 Siccibacter colletis
GGCCCCTTTGTTTTTCAGGAGGCCCAATGGCCGGATTAACCAGAGAGCAGCGCGCTCAGCGTGAAGCGGAAAAGCTTGCAGCTCAGCAGGCCGCTGATAAAAACCCTGCCCAGCAGGAACAGCAGCAGGAACAGCAGCAGGAACAGCAGCAGGAACAGCAGCAGGAACAGCAGCAGGAACAGCAGCAGGAACAGCAGCAGGAACAGCAGGGTGTTGAGCTGGTGGTCATGGTCCGTGACACTCCAGAATTCCATGGCGGCCCGCTACGTGCAGATGTTCATCCTGATGAAGTGGATAATTGGCTGGCGCTGGACTGGCGTCTGGAGGAGTAACCATGCTGGTTGCCGATCCTCATTCGCCTGATTTCAACAGCTACGTCAGCGTAGTTGACCTGCGCGCGTTCGCGACCGGGCGCGGGTATACCGTACCTGCCGATGACGGCGAGTGCGGCCAGATGTTGATGCAGGCAATGGACTATCTGGAAGGAAAGAGCTGGCGCGGGCAGCGAGCCAGTACATTGCAGCCCCTGTCGTGGCCGCGCTCGGGCGTACGTTTCGATGGCGTTGATCTACCGGCTGACACCATCCCGCAGCGCCTGGTTGATGCGCAATGCCGCCTGGCTATCGAGTCGCAGGAGATTGACCTCACGCCGTCGGTCTCCGGTGGCGGCGCGGTCATAGCTGAGAGCGTACAGGGGGCCGTCTCTGTACAGTACGAGCCGGGAACGAATAAGGCCACTCCAACATTCCCCTGGTTCTATTCCTCGCTGCGTGGGCTTGTGGTGGGCGGCAACCAGGTCCGGATCGAAAGGGGGTAGCATGGCAATCGACTATCGCCGCATGCGCGCTACGGCAACGCGGCTGCTGACGGAGAACGGCAAAGCCTACCAACTGACTCGCGGAGGTACTACCACCCGCGATCAGTACGGGAAAGAGGTTATCACCGAGCCTATTACAGCGTCCGTTACCGGCGTTATCACCGAATACTCCACGCGTGAAATCGACGGTTCACTGGTTGCTACGGGCGATAAGAAACTGGCGGCCACGTTTGAAACGGAAGTGCGAATCGGCGATCACATCGAAATTGACGGTAAGACGTGGCGGGTGGTGCAGCCTAATCCCATAAAGCCGGCAGATGTGCTTATCTCCTACAACATTCAGCTGAGGACCTGAGTATGACCAGTTCTGCAAACCAGCCGTTTCTGGCTGCCATTCAACTGGTTGTGGAGGGTTCAAAGCAGGAGATGGACCAGGTTGTGCGCCGGACAGGTATCAAGATTCTCGGTCGGCTGGTGGATATGTCGCCCGTCGGGCAGCCGGAAATATGGCAGATGAACCAGACGGCGTCGGCTTACAACACCGCGGTGCGGGAGCACAACGCGGCGTTACGTGAGGATCCGGCCAATCTCACCAGAGCCGGGCGGCTTAGGCGCGGTCTGCGCGTCAACGACTCAATGGACATCAAAAAGCCAGGGGGTTATGTCGGCGGTCGGTTCAAGAATAACTGGTATGTGGGGTTCGATAGCCAGCCGACAGAGACGAACGATACGCCGGATGCCTCCGGTCAGGGCTCTAATTCCCGCGGACTGGCGGTACTCGAGGTATTCAGAGTCGGGCAGGTGGACACTATTTACTTCACCAATAACCTACCATATGCCCAGGCGCTGGAGAACGGGCACTCAAATCAGGCTCCGGGAGGAATGGTAGGGCTGACAGCTATTGATGCGGCCCAGTATTTTCGCGAAGCGATGAGCGAGGTGCGCAATGGTCGGTGACCAGTCTATGCGAATTGTTGAACTGCTGGAGAGCCGGGTAGCAGTTATCGCTGCGTCGCTCGGCTTGCCTGTCGCCTGGCCTAACATCACGTTTGACCCGCCTGATGCCACATACGCCCGGATTTATGTTTTGCCGGCGCAGACAATAGGCCAGGACCTTGCCGGTCAGATGCGCACCTACCAGGGGATCCTACAGGCAAACATCATCGTTCCTGCTGGGTCAGGTGTTACCCAGGCGAGAGGGCTGGCCCAGTCCATCGCCGATGCCTTTCCGGAGGGATTACCGCTGGTGGAAGCTGACCTGACGGTATATATCAACGGGCCGCCGCAGGTGCGCCAGCCTGTACAGGACCGACCAACCTCTGCGCCTAACGGTTCCAGCGGATCCATAACCTACACCATCCCCGTCAGCATGCAGTACCGCGCTGATTACTGACCCGCCGCCCGGCGGGTTTTTTCTTATCCAAATTCAGGAGAGTGCTATGGCATTCGCAATCCCTAACGGCTCGCGTGTGAACGTGGCCAGAACCTATCAGGCTCCTATTACCTTTACCGCAGCCTCCAACGCGACGGAATGCGAACTGACCGTTGCATCGGCAGTCGGCATCCAGGCAGGGGATGTTGTCCAGGTGAGTTCCGGGTGGCTTAAACTCGACAATATGGTGCTGCGAGTTAAATCCGTAACCGGCACTAAGATCGTGCTGGAGGAGTTCGATACCAGCGACGCTACTAAATTCCCGGCCGGTACCGGTGCGGGCACGCTGCGAAAAATTGACTCGTGGATCACCATGCCGCAGGTAATGACTCTGTCCACTGAGGGCGGCGACCAGCAGACCATCAGTGTACAGTTCCTGGAGGATGATAAGGCCCGTACTATCCCGACGTTTAAAAACGCTGTCGTTCAGGTCTACACCTTCGCCCATGACCCGCAACTGGCCATCTATAAGCGTCTTATCGTTCTGGACGATTCCAGCGACACCACAGCGGTCTGGTTCCATAATCCCCGCGGTAAAGCGGATCGTTATTACTCTGCCAAAGTGTCGTTCCAGCGCGTGCCACGCACTGAAATTAACGCCGTAGAGAGCAACGAGGCACGCATGAGCTTCGAATCGGACATGCAGATTTACCCGATCGTCGATTCTTCCGTGCTGCCACTGGCGTTCCTGTCTGATCTCCCGGCGACTCAATCCGTCGATGCAGGTGACGCCCTGGATTTAGCGGTCGTAATGCAGGGCGGCTCGGCGCCTTACACCTACGTGTGGAAGAAGGACGGCGCGGCCATCGCGGGCAAAACCTCCTCGACGCTGAACATCCCGGCTGTTACGTCCGGCGATGCTGGCGTTTACACCTGCGAAGTCACCGATGCCACAGGCAAGATCATCACCTCGGCTGCGTGCACCGTCACGGTCAGCTAACCAGCCGGGCTCTTTCCACTACATAAATGAACCCGCTCCGGCGGGTTTTTCTTTACCAAGGAACCGAAATGACCAAGTTTTCCCTTATCCCGAACCCAACCTTTTCAGTGACCGCAAGCATCCCGCGCGCCGGCGCAGAGGACGGCAAGCTAACCCTCACTTTCCGCCATAAGACGCTGGATGAGCTGCGCGCCATGGACGATAAGCTGCAAAAGGCCGCAGAAAGTAAAAAGCTCGCTATCGAGCCTCAGGCTGACTACTTCCTGGAAATCGTTGAGGGCTGGGCACTGCCGGACGATTTTAATCGTGAAAACGTGATCGTACTTCTCAAGAACTACCCGCGCGCGTTCGATAGCATCGGCCTGGCCTACACCAAAGAGCTGATGGGGATGCGCGAAAAAAACTGAGGCAGGTCGCCGCAGCGTTGTATACGCCAGGGCCGACTCTCGCGGAGTTAGCCGCTTTTGGTTTAACGCCTGAGGACGTGGAGGAGGAAGTGTGGATCCTGCCGTCGGTATGGAAGTCCTTCACCATCTTTTCCTCACTGGCGACCCAGTGGCGTGTCGGCGCGAGCGGGGCGACCGGCCTTGATTACAACGTTCTCCCCTGGATGTTCGATTTGCACGGGGTTGAGGATGCGGCGGCCTGCATGGCTGACCTTCAGATTATGGAAAGCGAGGCTCTCAAGGTAATGCATAAGGAGACGAAATAATGACTGACCAGATCGCCTCGATTACTTTGCGGGCCGATGTTTCCGACCTAAAGACAGCCAGCAATGAACTGGATAAACTCGGCCAGGCCGCGGCTGGGGCAGTTGAAAAAGCAGATGATCTTAACAGTGTGTTCCGCGCTGGTGCTGAATCTGCGAAGCAGGGCAGTGAAGGGCTCAAGGAGCAGCAGACCGCCCTCAAGGGGCTGTTAGAGAATATTGACCCGGTAAACAAGGCGCTGAACCGGCTGGATGAACAGCAGGCCGCGCTGAGAAACTTCCAGACCAAAGGCTTCCTGGATACCGATGATTTTCAGCACTACAACAAAATTCTCGACGAGACCCGACTAAAGCTGACCGATACCGGCGAGGCCGCAGCGCGCGCCCAGGCCGAACTGGCAGCAACCCAGGCCGCTGAAAAACAGTCTGCCGCGCTGAAGAACCTGCTGGGCTCCATCGACCCGACGATCCGCGCATTCAACTCTCTTGATGAACAGCATGCACAGCTGGTGGCTCATCTCGAGGCTGGACGCATCAACGGAGCTCAGTTCGAGCACTACAACGCAATCCTGAACCAGACGCGTGAGCGTCTCTCAAGCGTCGCTGACGTACTGCCTGAAGCGTTATCACGCCAGGAGGCAGCGGCCCGACGCGCCGGTATCTCCGTGGGCCAGTACAGCGCCGCCATGCGCACGCTCCCGGCCCAGTTTACGGATATTGCTACGCAGCTGGCGGGCGGTCAGTCTCCCTTCCTGATTCTGCTGCAGCAGGGCGGCCAGATCAAAGACCAGTTCGGCGGTGTAAAAGGGGCAATCTCTGGGGTAACGTCCTACATTACCGGACTGTTAGGGCTTTTGAATCCGGTGACTATTGGTCTGGCTGCCGTTGCCGGCGGTTTCGCGTACGTGGCATATCAGGCATACGAAAACAATAAGCAGGTCTCTGCGTTAAACCAGGCTTTGGCCAAGACTGGCAACATCTCAGGAAAAAGTGCAGAAGGCTTGCAATCACTTTCCCGTCAGTTAGCCTCTGCCAGGGATGTCAGTAAGTCCGCAGCCGTTGATGTTGTTACTAAAGCTACGGCTATGGGGGCATCAGCAGACCAGATAGCTCAGTTTTCTAATACAGCCCTGCTGATGTCCAAAACAACCGGGCAAAGTGTCGATGAACTACTGAAACAGTTTGAACGTATTGGTAAGGATCCAGTTCAGGCGCTTATTGGCCTGAACGAGCAATATCACTTCGCTACCTTAGCTTTGTATGAGCAAGTGAAAGCTCTGACAGATGCAGGCGATACTGCTGGTGCGACTAAGGCTATCATCGACCAGCTCGCAAACTCTCAAAAGAGTTTTGGTGATGCTTCCGTTTCTTCACTTCGACTCACCGGGGGCTGGTGGGATGACCTAATCGACAAGGTCGGTAAATACAAGCTTTCGCTGGATGATCTGAAAGCCACCCCAACTGTCGGGCTTAAGGAACAGG
Source organism: Siccibacter colletis (assembly GCF_000696575.1). Lineage (GTDB taxonomy): Bacteria > Pseudomonadota > Gammaproteobacteria > Enterobacterales > Enterobacteriaceae > Siccibacter > Siccibacter colletis. The sequence goes on from NZ_JMSQ01000015.1 coordinate 5,381, forward strand.
GAATCCGCACAGGTGGGAGTGAGCTGCCCGGATGGGATTATGTGACCCGTGAAGCAGCAAAGCCCCAGATTCCTACTGTTGAGGTTACGAAGGCTGGCCTACAGCAGTTAATCAGCCTTCAACAAGAAAACTCAGCCAAAGCCAAGCAGTTCAATGATGAGCAACTTAAATTTCGTCTGCAGATGAATGCCAGCGAAAAATCGTTGGCAACTAACGCTCAAAAGAGAACTGAAGAAGCCGAGAAATACGCCAAAGCTGTGAAGGCGGGTTATATAACTCAGATGGAGGCTGACAGGCATCTCGCGCAATTTAACGAGCGCTACAAGGACCCCAAAACACCTAAAACGCCATCGGTTAAGGTTGATGATGGTGAACGCACAGTTGAAACCTACCAGGCTCAGGCCAGGACGTTAACTGAAACTCTCGAGACCCTACGCAAGACCGGGGAGACTCAGGCCAAAAATACAGAACTCAGCAAGCAGCAATCACGCTTTGCCGAGCTCGACCAGGCTGCAAAAACTCGAGCCTTAACGACTCAGGAAAACGCTCTGCTTGCCAGCCGTGAAGCTATTCTGAATGCCGCAAAAGTGGTGGACCATAAGAATAAAGAAATTGAGGCTCAGCAGAAGATTAATGGCCTGGCGCAGCAGGCTAATAAATACGTGACGCAGATGTCGGAAAAGGCAGATGCATTGCGTGGTAGCGCGGGCCTCAGTGGTCGTCAGGCTCAGCGTATGCGCGAAGAGGCACAGCTCCGGCAAGGGTGGATAAATAGCGGAGGAAAGCTCGATGACGCTGGCTATGAAAAGGAGCTCAAGGCATTAAAAAATTATTACTCTGAAGAGGACCGACTGCGAAGCGACTGGAAGGCCGGAGCAAAAAACGGTTGGAATGAATACCTGGAAGTCGCCACCAATACCTACAGCGCGGTGAATAATGTTGCCAGTTCAGCACTAAATGGTTTATCTGGCATGCTGACAGATCTGATGATTACGGGTAAAGCCTCAATCAAATCATTCGGCATGTCGATGCTAAAGATGATCGCGGAGGTCGTAAACCGGCTCCTGGTTGCTCATGCGGTGCAGGCGGCTATGGGGTGGATTAGCGGCGGCAGCGGCAGTAGCGGGGGGAGTACACCAGGCGGAGCTTATACGAATGCAGCTGCAGGGGTTACTTTCAATGCTAAAGGCGGGGTATATGATTCGCCCGGGCTTAGTAAGTATGTGAATGGTGTCTACGACTCACCTCAGTATTTTACCTTCCAGGGCGCATCGAAGTTTGCGAAAGGGGGCGTGTTTGCTGAAGCCGGTGCAGAAGCAATAATGCCTCTGACGCGTGACTCTGCAGGCCGTCTCGGAGTGAGAGCTCAGGGTGGAGGGGGAGTAGCTCCCGTCATTAACACTACTGTTAACGTTGACGCTGGTGGTTCGGCAACGGCCCACACGTCCAGTTCTGGCGATGCAATGGGGCGCGCGCTAGCTGATGAGATGCAGAATGCCGCATTGCAAGTGGTACAACGGCACCTTAAGCCTGGCGGCATGATCTACAACTTCACTAAAGGCCGATAGAGTTTGCCTCATCCCTTGGTTATCATATGCCAAAGCAAGTGAATCAACGGGATGATGATGTGATTGGCAAGGCTGGTGGTGATGAAACACCTAAGGCTAGCATCTACAGGTGCGAACCTGAATGATGGACTATTCGTCTGATGAACCACTGATGATGCTAGCTCAAGAATTGGTTGTTCCAAACCGGAATGTGTCCACTTCAGAAGTAGGCTTCTTCATTTTGCGATAGGCTGCATATCATAAATATCATCATCAATAATTGCCTTGATGAGATAACCCCTTCCTGCATCGTTAGTTAAAACGGCCACTGTTGGTGCATAAGCGTAGTGATAGTTATATGTCTGGCATGAGAGCACCCAGCCATTTTGTAGCTTGATCTTTTTATCATATTCACACCCCTCAAAATCCCCATCGACACGGGTGATTGCGGTAACGGTATAACCTTCAAGCTCACTAAAATCATCGGCATCAAGAGCGAGGGCTGGGGCAGATAGCGAAATGAAAATTGTTGCCGCAAGAATGTAATTCATTTTTTCCCTTACCAGTTTAGTGGGCGGACCGAAAGTAATGAGTATTAAAAGCTTCCTTGATTTTGCCAAAAGCAAGGGCATGTTCCTAATGCTGCTTGACTAATTCACATATCTACTGGCGAATCACCTTGCCTGATAGCTATGTTTACCTATATATAGCCTCGCTATTTATGGGGAATAATCATTCAAGCAATTAGGGGCCTCAGCAGTCTAGATTATCTAATAATAGACTTGCATCGCATAACTTTTTATACGGATAATGATACTCTATCTATTTGAATTAACTGATTATTGAGGGTGGAATGGCGTCTATTAAAGTTACTGCGTTGTGGGTTGAGGATGGGAAATCCAGTATTTCCTTTGTCTCTCCTGTTCTTGATGATAAGAAGCTTAATTATGACAGCGATGCTTTTGGCTATGGCTGTGTCGAAAATCACGAACAATCAGGTATCAAGCGATATCCTTTCGTCATGGAAGATTTTGGCGATGGGCTTGCGCTGCTGGATTGGGGGTCAACCATCGAGAAAAATACAGCCACGCTTGATGTGCTTGATAGACCTCTGAGCGTAGGTGGCATCATTACCTATAACGAAACTGATGAAGACGGTGCTCAGCACGGCCCATATTCTTACCGTATTTCTTCGGTCGAACCATTCGCGTAACTAATTTTTTTATTAATGTAACCCAGCTCCGGCTGGGTTTTTTTATGGAGCAAATATGATGGTTGAAACTTACAACTGGTCCTCCCAACTTGGCGCTGGGCCCATTGAATACAGCCAATCGGTACGGACGGCACAGTTCGGGGATGGTTACGAGCAAGTGTCCGATAACGGTATCAACTCCACTGCTATCCAGGTTCCGATGAAGCATACCGGCACCGAGACCGAGGTGGATAGAATCCGTAATTTCCTCCTGGCGCATACAGTAAAAGCGTTCATTATCACGCCGCCCGGCGAAGTTAAGGGGCTTTATCGCGTGGTAGCCGACTCGGTGCGCAAGAACCAGATTAGCAGCAAGTTCGCCGAGCTAACTTTCACTATTAAGCGTGCTTACGGCGCCTATGCCTGAGGTCACTAATGACAGCTTTAATTGATACTGCCGCCATGCTGTCACCGGGTGGCACTATTCGTCTGGTTGAAGTGGATGCCTCAGAATTCAGCGGCGGGATCCACCGTTTTCACTATTCACCTTTCCCGCACTCGCCGGCTGAAATAGATGCGGCGCAGGGCGACGAAAACAAACTGGGGCCGAAATCGATCGTATTCGGTGGTGAGGTTTATGACTACTGGCCGTTTCAGATAACTGGCCTTTCGCTCTCAACTGATCAGGCGGCAGAACCATCGCTAAGCGTCTCAAACCTTGATGGGCATATCACAGCACTTTGCCTGCAGTTCAAAGATATGGTGAACGCCAAGGTGAGCATCATCGACACCTACGCGGTTTATCTGGATGCGGTGAACTTCCCTGAAGGAGTCAATTCCACTGCCGATCCAACGATGTTCACGCGTCAGACTTTCTGGCTCGATACGAAAACATCTGAGGACGACGAGGTCGTTTCTTGGTCCCTCAGCAGTCCGGCAGATCTGCAGAACCAGGTGATCCCTACAAGGCAAATTACCTCATTGTGTGAATGGGCACTGCGCGGGCAATACCGAAGTGGAGACGGGTGCACCTATAACGGCAAGGCGTACTTTGACGCCAAGGGCAATTCTGTTAGCGATCCAGCCCTCGATGTCTGCGGTGGCTGTCTTAGCGATTGCCGAAAGCGCTTTAGCGCCGGGTTGGCTGAACCTAACGCAGCAATCCTCGATTTTGGTGGCTTCCCAGCAACGGTTCTTTTTACCCGATAAACGGACGCATCAATGAACAAAATTATTATGACGGCTATCCGCGCGCATGCGCTGGAGGAGTCTCCACACGAGAGCTGCGGCTTCGTCATTCAGTCAGGCCGTCGGCAGCTCTATATCCCCATACCCAACACACATGAAAACCCCTCCGAACATTTTCGCATTGATGGTCAATACTGGGCGAACGCCGAAGATACCGGCACTATTATCCGTGTCATTCATTCCCATCCAGGCGACGGTGCCCGGCCTATTCCATCCGATCTGGATCGCCAGCAGTGCAACAACTCAGGTGTAATTTGGGGCATTTATGCCCCAGATTGCGATGAATACGCCGAAATCATGCCCGACGCGGTGCCGCTTATTGGCCGCCCGTTTATCCTCGGTTCCCACGACTGCTGGGGACTCATCATGGACTGGCACGCCATTCAGGGCGTCATGCTGAACGATTTCCGAGTGGATTACCCGTGGTGGGAAAGCCAATACCTGGATGATCTCTATTTCGAAAATTGGGAAAAAGAAGGCTTTATCGAGTGCGATCCCGCGCCCGGTTGCATGGTCATCATGCAGGTTGAATCTGCCAAATGGAATCACGCGGGAATAATTACCGAAGAAGGTGATCTTCTGCACCACCTGTACGGGCAGCCATCCTGCATCACGCCGTATACACGCGGCTATTTCAAAGACCGAACGATGATTTGCGTTCGCCACAAAGACCTGCCACGGGAGTTAAAGCTATGGCGCGTTTAACCACAATACGTCTTTACGGCGCGCTGGGCGCCCGGTTTGGGCGCGTTCACAAGTTGGCTGTTCAAACGTCTGCCGAAGCGGTAAAAGCCTTGTGCATCAATTTTGACGGGCTGGAAGATTACCTGATGAACGCCAAGAAAAACGGCATGACATTCGCGGTGTTTCGTGGGAAACGCAACATCGATGTCCAGGATTTTAAGGATTTGGCAGGCGATAGCGACATTCGAATTGCGCCTGTTATGGAAGGGGCTAAGAAGGCGGGCATGTTTCAGACCATTTTGGGTGCGGTAATGGTGGTTGCCGGCGTAATTGTAGGGGTAGCAACCGGCTGGACCGGTGTCGGCCTGACGTTTGGTGCGGGACTTATCATGTCGGGTGCGTCAATGATGGCTGGTGGTATCTATCAGATGCTTTCACCCCAACCTAAAGGGCTACAGGGGCGAGAAGACCCTGACAACAAGCCGAGCTATGCTTTCGGTGGCACAGTCAATACCCTGGCAATGGGCAATCCGGTAGCGCTGCTCTATGGCGAGCGCGAAATCGGTGGCGCCATCATCAGCGCGGGGATCGTGGCCGAGGACATCTGAAGCCTTTTCACTTTTCAATTAGCACCCAATCGGGTGCTTTTTTTATGGAAGCAATATGGCAACGATTACTGGTGCAAAGGGCGGCAGCCAGAAGCAGCACACGCCCGTAGAACAGCCGGATAGTGCCCAATCAATGGCTCGCTGCCGCATGCTGCTGGCGCTCGGGGAAGGTGAATTTGCTGGTGGTCTGGATGCGACCCGCATTTTTCTCGACGGCACACCGCTGGGCAATGCCGACGGTTCAATGAACTTTGAGAGCGTCTCTTGGGACTTTCGTCCGGGTACACAGACCCAGACGCCGATCCCCGGCTTCCCCGCCGTAGAAAATGAAACCACGATTGGTGTATCGCTGACAAAAGCTACTCCATGGACCCGCGCGCTAAGCAATACCCAGATCGATGCGGTGCTCGTGCGCATTGGCATCCCTGGCCTGCAGCAGCAAGAAAAGGACGCCGATATTGTTGGCTCCTCAGTCAAATATCATATTGATCTGGCCGTTGATGGGGGCGCTTACTCAACAGTCATGACTAAAACTGTGACGCAGAAGCTCAGTTCGCTTTATGAACTGACCCACCGTATCAATCTTCCTAAAGCCAGCACCGGCTGGCAGATACGGGTGGTACGTGATACCGCTGACAGCGCCAGCCAGCTGCTGCAGAATAAAACTCAGGTACAGGCTATTACTGAAGTGATAGATGCACGCTTGCGCTATCCGCATACGGCACTCCTGTATGTGTCGTTCAATGCCAAGTCGTTCAACAATATCCCGAAGATTTCCTGCAAGCCGAAGGGGCGCATCATCCACATCCCTTCAAATTACGATCCAATAGCTCGTACCTATAGCGGGACCTGGAACGGCACGTTCAAGTGGGGATGGTCGAACAACCCGGCCTGGATCTGGTTCGACGTTCTGACCGAGCCGCGTTTTGGACTTGGTCGCCGGGTCACTGCGGATATGCTGGATAAGTGGGAGCTCTACCGTATTGCTCAGCGTTGTGACCAGAAGGTGCCCGATGGTAAAGGCGGCAGCGGTACAGAGCCGCGCTTCATGTTTGACGTATACATTCAGTCGCAGGCTGACGCCTGGCAGGTAATCAAGGACATCGCTGCTGGCTTCAACGGCATGACATTCTGGGGCAACAACATGTTTAACGTTGTCTCTGACATGCCGGCGGACACGTCGAAACTGCAGATCCTTACCCGCGCCTCGGTGGTTGGGAAACCGGTCTACTCGAGCGGCAGTGAAAAGACCCGCTTCTCCAGTGCACTGATCAACTTCAGCGACCCGGACAACCATTATCAAGACCGCACCACGGCAGTGATGTTCCCGGATCTGGTAAAGCAGTTTAAGTTCAAGCAGACGCAAATTACTGCGATCGGCTGTACGCGCGAGAGCGAGGCGCAGCGGCGCGGCGGATGGGCGGTTTATTCCAACTCCCTCGACCGTATCATCACTCTACAGACTGGACTTGATGGCTTTGTCTACGTGCCGGGAACGGTGTTTGCTTTCGCCGATGAGCGCCTGTCGGGACGCGTATACGGCGGGCGCATTACCGGGTACAACGCAGGGCTTAAAGCTGTGAGTACCGATCGCGGCACCAGCGCGGTTGCGGGCGATACGCTGATGATCCGCACGAAGGGCGGCACCGTTGAAAGTCGGGTGATTCAGGCCGTAAACGGCACGCAGCTGATCGTGTCTTCTCCGTTCACTTCCTCACCTCTCCCGAATGCCATATTCGTGATTGATGCTGGCCAGTTGCGCCTGCAGTACTTCCGGGTTACAAATCTGACTTTCAACGATGAAGAAAACACGTTCACCATTACCGGTGCCGAATACAACGCTTCGAAATATGATGCAGTTGATAACAACGCCCGACTGGACACGCCGCCGATCAGCCTGATTCCGACAGGGATCGTAAATCAGCCCACCAATATTATCGTGTCTAGCTATGATGCGGTTCGCCAAGGCCAGCGCGTGGCTACTCTCACTGCCTCCTGGAATGCGCCTCTGGACATTAATGGCAAGCCACAGGCGGATGTGATTGCTTATCAGGCGCAATGGAAGCGAGGCGATAACGAATGGATAAATCTGCCGGAGACGGGCCTTCGTAATGTCGAAGTGTCTGGTATTTTCGAGGGCGATTACCTGGTGCGTGTCCGCGCCATCAATACCGGCGGCGCATCCAGCCTCTGGGCAACGTCCACTTTAACGCACCTGAAGGGCCGTCAGGGAGAAGTGCCTGTGCCAGTGGGACTTCGAACCAGCCCAATAAATTGGGGGATCCAGATCGACTGGGCTTTTCCAGCAGATACTGGAGATACCCTCCAAACAGAACTCCAATATTCCCTTAACGGTAACGGTGATGACGCTATGTTATTGGCCGGGGTTCCATATCCGCAGCATAGCTATGTCCAGCTTGGCCTGAGAGCCGGGCAGGAGTTCTGGTACCGGGCGCGGCTGGTGGACCGAATCGGTAACCAGTCCGATTGGACTGCTTGGGTCAGAGGGATGGCCAACGATAACGCCGATGATTACCTGGGCGACATCGCCGGCGATTTCCTGACATCGCAGGACGGGGAGCGCCTGACCAGCAGCCTTGATAACAGCATTGAGGCGGCGCTGCAGAACGCGCTTGCCAATAATGCCACAGTGGATCACCAGTGGCGGCAGCTGGGCGAGGTGCGGGCAGAAATACTGACGGTTAAAACCACAATCGCAGAAGTCGATAAGGGGCTTGCGGATCTGGAAACGGATGTCCGGGCACAGATAGGCGATGTTTCCGCTCAGGTGCAGGAGAAACTTACCGCCCTGGTGGATTCCAACGGCTCATCGGCAATCCACACGCTGAAAGTTGGCGTGAAGATTAACAATATCGAATATCTGGCGGGCATGTCTGTTGCGGCCATCGCAGAGGCCGGGAAGCCTGTGGCCACGCGGGTTGCGTTCAACGCTAATCAGTTCGTGCTGATGAGCGGGAGCGGCACCACGCAGTATTCACCGTTCGCCGTGGTCAACGGCCAGGTGTTTATCAGTTCGGCCTTCATTCAGGACGGCACAATAACCAACGCCAAAATTGGGAACTTCATCCAGTCGAATAATTTCGTTTCCGGCTCACAGGGCTGGCGGCTTGATAAAAACGGCACGCTGGAAATTAACGGTGTGGCCGGCGGCGGCAGGATGATTATCACCAGCACGCTCGTGCGCATCTTCGACAGCAATAACGTGTTACGACTCAGAATGGGGCTGTGGTAATGGCACAAGGGCTGCAATGCTGGGACGCGCAGGGACGAGTGGCAGTGGATCTGACTGACTACAACCTGCGTTTTATGGGGAGCATAACGGTGACGTTAGGCCCGACAGAGACCTCCAAAAATGTTGCCTTCAGTGGTGCCACTCAAAGTGGCACGGTGGTGGTCATTACGTCAGCCTCTCTCAGGAACCCGAATGAGTATTTTTGCCGCGCATACAATGGGGGCTTTAATGCTTTTTTAATGCATGGTTCAACCGGGGGGCTTTCAAATACATTAACCATTGAGGTATATAATTTCGAATGAGCGGGTTTGAAGTTTATAACGAAGATGGCAAGTTACTCATTGACTCCGAAAACCGGTCAACGATGTTTTACGATTCGCGAGCCATGACGAATATAACTGACCGGGGGTTTTATCGGATTAACAGTCCATTCGGTGATGGGAGCACGCTGGGGTATTCTCCCCAGGCATTCTGGAATGATGGCCGCTTGCGATGGCTTCAGTTTAATGCCGGTCGATATGGGTTTCCCGGCGCGGATATTGTTGAGCAAAACTGCGGCAGGATGATCCGGACGGCGCGTAATATCCCTGTTGACAGCGGATACATGGATGTTTTCGACAGAAACGGGAATCTTGTCTGGAGTGCGCTTTCTGCCTCACGTATGCCGCGCATTGTGAAATTCTTTGACGTGCCTGCCGGGTTCGACTTCCAGAATAACATCATCTCCATGCCGCTGGATTTTAACCCGTGGATACTGGTCAATAACTGCCCCGGCAACCTCAGCTACGGCGGTGATGAAAACCTTATTCTTGGTTACTCCGGGATTGTCTTTCGCTGGACAGGCTCGCAATTGCAGGGGCGCTACATCACTCTGAAGCAGAAAACATGGGCGGAGACATTCCAGAGCAGGGGGCTCCGAATCCCCCTGGCTCAGTTTGTCGGCATCTGAAACTCTGGCGTGCGCTGCGGCTGTGTGGCAATCATGTTATATGCTGGCGTGCGGGGTGCGTTGAAAAGATAGGTGATGTTTCTCGTACCCTTCTTTCCATAACACAAACTATTAACGCGGTTTTTAACATGCCGGGAAAATATGCCATTGCTTGTGTCGCTGATTAATTTCAGGGAATGTTTATCACAGTTCAGCTCTGCAACCAGTTTTCCTGAAAGGGATAGTCTTGATGCTTCCACAGGATAATCCATCACGAAATTATAAGGGCGTTCAGTGGATGAACAACCTGAAATTAATGCCACGGGGATTATTGCAATTAGTAATATTCTGCGCACGGTAATTTACTCGCTTATTTAGGATTCACAGAATTATATCAATTCATAAACCTCACTCTGATATTTGATTATCAATTCCACAAAACACACCGCTCAGGCGGGCTATTTATTATCAGGAGATTGCCATGTCGGCAGGAACTCTCGCGCTTACGAACAAATCTGACGCCGTAAAAGGGACTGGCACCACCTTCACTGCAATGAAGGCCGGTGACTTTATTGTGATGAGTATCGGCGGCACACCCTACACGCTGACGGTCAAATCTATCACCAGCGATACGCAGCTGACGCTCATCAGTAAGTTCACCGGGCCAACGCAAAGCGGACTGGCCTGGAGTGAAGTGCCGCGCGAAGCGCAAAGCCTCATTACGGCGGCGCTGGCAACGCAAACAGTCGAAGCGCTGCGCGGGCAGAACCTGGACAAAGATAACTGGCAGCAGGTTTTCAGCGTGAGCGATGACATCACGGTAACGCTGAAGGATGGCTCTCAGTTCACCGGCCCCAGCTGGCTGAAGATTGTTGATTTGCTTAAGACAGTGGACCTGGCACAGGCGCAGAAAATTGCAGACCAGATCCGGCAGTCACAAAATGCCGTGGCCGCTGACAAAGCCACCGTGGCAGCGGACCGGGGCGTTGTTGAGAGTAAGACCGCAGAAGCAGCCGCATCAGCGCAGGCAGCCGCTCAGCATGAACAAGCCGCATCGGACAGCGCCGGCACGGCGAGCCAGAAAGCCACTGATGCCACCGCCGAGGCAGAACGGGCAGAGCGGGCGGCCGACGATGCAGAAATACGCGGCGCAGAGCAAGTTGGCCTCGCCACCGCGCAGGCTGACCGTGCTAAAGAGGAAGCAGACCGTGCCGCCGCGTCGAACCCGGCAAACGCGCTGCTTAAAGCCGAGAACCTAGCTGATGTTGAAAATAAGGCGCAGGCACTGCAAAACTTGCTGGATGAAAAGCCGCTGCCACTAAGTGCCCCGGCGGTAAACCCTAACGACGCCGTGACGTTGCAGCAGGCGCAGAACATGGGCGGGGCAACAGGTCCGACGCAAACCGGCGTAATGAATTTCTGTATTGGCGCAAAGCGCCTGCATGACAGCCGTAACTACATTCCGCAGTATGAAGTGGCGGCAGATGGTCAGTTGCTCAACCGCGAGGACTGGCCTGATCTTTGGGCTTACGCGCAGATGATTGGTGTCATCACGGATTCGGTGTGGCGCGGCGACGTAGGGCAGCGCGCGAAGTATTCCGATGGTGATGGTGCAGTTACCTTCCGCGTACCGGACTTTAACGGCGTCCAGAAGGATGGGGTTAACGGCTTTGCTGGCGATGACTCCATTAAAAGTCTGTATGGTCGCGGCGATGGAGGCGCTGGCGGTGCCGGAAGCATTCACATGGACGGCGCACCTAACGCAACTGGTACCGTTTCTGCATCCCCTCCGCTTAGTTCTAACACAATGAACGGGGCAGGGGTGTTCAGGCAAAGCTCAGTTTCAAATACATCGTCAATCCTTGAGGGCACCGCTAAACCAAGATTCGGTATAGTTTCATTTAGCCTTAACGATTCCAATCCGATTTATGGGCGTAGCCCGTTTGAAATTCGTACTCGCGCTTTTGTCGGCGTCTGGGTAATCCGTGCTTCCGGCGCGTTCGTCGCCGCGAATACATCATTCGGTGTCATGAACAGCTACGCAGCCGGCCAGCCAGCAAACTCTTTGCTGGAAGGTGGGCGCGTGCAGTCTGAAATTCGCGTTGAAGGCGCAGTGAGCGCTAAAGCGGCGCTGGTGGCGAAGCAGCGTGTCGGTGGCGAAGCATGGGCAGCTATTGAAATAACGGACGCCAGCGGCTCGCAGCAGACTGTAAAAACCATTGATATACCAAACCTTAATGGGGCTACTTTTGTGACAAACCTTTCACAGGGATATGTCAGCGCCTGGGTGTGGTTTGATGGCCGTTCATCAGGCGCTAATAATGCACTTCCCATTATGGGGAGCCACAATATTTCATCGGTCGCGTACCTGGGCGGAGGTATCTACCAGATCAACTTCGGCAGGCCTATGGCGGACACTAATTATGGCGTTGCGGGCATGATAGCTCATGGTGCCAGCGACTCTGCAGGTGCTGTCATTGAAGAAATAAATGTTCGATCGGTGAATGGCGTCAGGGTTAAAACCCGCGTAGCCGGAGACGGTCGCGACTGGTCTAACTCAGTAGCCACAACGGTAGCCATCTTTGGTAAGGGAGCAATTTAATGAAGATTATTTATCAGTCAGAGTATGGCGTAGCCGTTTTATCACCCGCAGATTGCGGACTTACTGTCCTGGAAATCGGTCAGAAAGACGTGCCGGCAGGTCTGCCATTCTGGTTAGTTAATGAAGCCGTTCTGCCGCTGGATATTCCCCAGGAAGCCTGGGAGTTGGACGAGGCTGCACTGGGTGAGCCGAGCGGCATTGGCGGAACGTATCGTGAGGTAGCGGGCAATGATTAAAATCAATCAGGACAAGCTGGCAGAAATTAAGGCGGAGGAAATTCGCGCCGAGCGTGACCGCCGGATCGCCGAGTGTGACTGGGCAATGATGCCGGACGCGCCCACGGATAAAGAGGCGTGGGCGGCTTACCGCCAGGCGCTTCGCGATGTTCCACAGCAACATACGTTTCCGCTTGATCCAGTCTGGCCCAGCGCACCGACCAGCGCTGAGAAGTGAATGATACTCCCAGCCCTGTAAAAGCTGATTAATGTCCGCTTTGAGCGAAAAGCGGACGCCCGCATAGCGTAAACAGGCGTCCGATATTTTGAAGTGGGTAGATTAATTAACCCGCTTCCCCGTTTCGTCAATGACCTTCTCGCCATCCTCTTTGGTAAACGCTCCTTTCTGGCCTTCCGGTAGAATATCCAGCACTATTTCTGAAGGGCGGCAAAGACGAGTGCCAAGCGGCGTAACGACAATCGGCCGATTAATCAGGATCGGATGTTGAAGCATGAAATCAATCAACTGCTCATCACTAAATTTCTCTTCATTAAGACCCAGGTGTTCATAAGGCTCAACATTCTTACGCAGTAATGCACGCACCGTAATTCCCATATCTGAAATAAGATTAATCAGCTCATCACGGGTCGGTGGCGTATCGAGATAATGAATTATCATCGGTTCGTTGCCGCTGTTACGGATCATCTCCAGCGTGTTGCGTGAGGTGCCACAGGCCGGGTTGTGATAGATGGTAATATTGCTCATATCAGTATCTCATTACAAAGTGACAGAGAGCCGCCACGCCAGAGCGGCCAGGGTGACAAAAAGCACGGGCACAGTCATGACAATGCCGGTACGGAAGTAATATCCCCAGGTGATCGTCATATTTTTCCGGGCAAGCACATGCAGCCACAGCAGGGTTGCCAGACTGCCTATCGGGGTGATTTTCGGGCCTAAATCACAGCCAATCACATTGGCATAAATCATTGCCTCTTTGACGACGCCAGTCGCCGTACTACCGTCAATCGACAGCGCGCCAATCAGCACCGTCGGCATATTGTTCATCACTGATGAGAGAAATGCCGTCAGGAAGCCGGTGCCGAACGTCGCTGCCCATAACCCCTTGTCTGCCAGCAGATTCAGCACACCAGACAGGTACTCCGTGAGCCCTGCATTGCGCAGGCCATAGACCACGAGGTACATGCCCAGCGAGAAAATAACGATCTGCCATGGCGCACCGCGCAGGACTTTCCCGGTGTTGATGGCATGGCCTCGTTTCGCCACCACAAACAGCACTGCTGCGCCAGCCGCCGCTATTGCACTGACCGGGATCCCCAGCGGCTCCAGAACAAAGAAACCGACAAGCAGCAATAACAGGACAATCCAGCCCGCCCTGAAGGTTGCCGGATCCTTGATTGCACTGGAAGGCTTCTTCAGCAGCGAAACGTCATACGTTGCCGGAATATCCCTGCGGAAGAAGAAATGCAGCATGATCAGCGTGGCCGCAATCGCTGCCGCATCCACGGGGATCATAACGGAAGCGTACTGCGTAAAGCCCAGACCGAAGAAGTCCGCCGAGACGATATTAACCAGGTTAGAAACAATGAGCGGCAGGCTGGCCGTATCTGCAATAAATCCTGCAGCCATGACAAAGGCCAGTGTCGTGCCCTGGCTGAACCCCAGTGCGAGCAGCATCGCAATCACAATCGGCGTCAGGATCAGCGCGGCGCCGTCATTGGCAAACAACGCAGCAACAGCGGCACCGAGCAAGACTATCCAGGTGAACAGCAGGCGGCCACGTCCGTTACCCCAGCGGGAGACGTGCAGTGCGGCCCATTCAAAGAAGCCGGACTCATCGAGCAGCAGGCTGATGATGATGACCGCAATAAATGCCGCTGTCGCGTTCCAGACGATATTCCAGACAACGGGAATATCAGCGACATGGATGACACCGGCTCCCAGCGCCAGCACAGCGCCGATACTCGCGCTCCAGCCAATACTCAGGCCTCCGGGTTGCCAGATCACCAGTACCAGCGTCAGAAAAAATATACTCCCTGCCAAAAGCATCTCAGACTCCATCATATATGATTATGTAAATATGTTTTCCTACCTCAGCAGGAGGTGCAGGCTGATTTATCCAGCCATTCACGCACATCCTCCCGCATACACTGCCAGGACGTTGTGATTGTCTCAGCTGCCCACGCCGGTATGTGGGGTGACAGACGATAGTGGATCCATTTGCCTTCACGACGGTCAAGAACCAGCCCAGCATCGCGAAGGATAGCCATATGTCGCGAGATTTTTGGCTGCGATTCGGAGGTGGCCGCGCAGATATCGCAGACGCACAGTTCACCGGACTCCCGGAGAAGCATGACGATGGCAAGCCGTGTTTCATCCGAGAGGATTTTGAAAAGCTGAACAGGTTGTAGCATTTATCACTCCGTTCCCTTTAGAATACATATATGTTAAATCATATGTATCAATTTTAAAATCACCTGTTCTCTCCGGAGGAGAAAAATGGAACAATTTCCTGCCCTGAACACCGAATGCTTTGATCAACACATCACGGAACGCCTGCACCTGCAGGAGCCGCCACGGATTCTGATCCTGTATGGCTCAGTAAGAGAGCGCTCCTACAGCCGTTTTGCCGCGGAAGAAGCTGGTCGCCTGCTGACGGCGATGGGCGCGGAGGTAAAACTCTTTAACCCCTCCGGTTTACCCCTGCCGGATGATGCGCCGGACACGCACCCTAAAGTCACCGAGCTACGCGGCCTGGTCAGATGGTGTGACGGGATGGTGTGGAGTTCTCCGGAACGGCACGGGGCTATGAGCGCAGTTATGAAGGCGCAGATTGACTGGATACCCTTAAGTGAAGGCGCGGTTCGTCCTTCGCAGGGCAAAACACTTGCGGTAATGCAGGTCTGCGGTGGTTCCCAGTCCTTCAATGCAGTGAACCAGATGCGTATTCTGGGCCGCTGGATGCGGATGTTTACGATCCCCAACCAGTCTTCCGTAGCCAAGGCATGGCAAGAGTTCGACGAAAACGGCCGAATGAAACCTTCGTCATGGTATGACCGCATCGTCGATGTAGCCGAGGAGCTGTTTAAAATCACACTGCTGCTTAAGGGACAAACCGGTTATCTTGCGGATCGTTACAGCGAGCGAAAAGAGAGCCATCAGGAGCTTTCATCCCGTGTCAATCAGGACAAAATATAACGTCTGTTCTTCGTGAATCCATACTGCATGAGCCTAACAACGTCCGCTATTGGCACAGAGCAGATGTTCAACACTTTTTTTAGCGGTGCGTCATCAGGCGAGTGCCCAGGTGCTGAATTATGATGTGTTAATGTCCGCTTTGAGCGAAAAGCGGACCCATAAGCGTTTCTCATGAATGATATTACTGCTGTTGTTCTTCGATGAGAGCAACTCCAAACCACAGACCAGGCATCATTTTTTCAAGGCCTTCGGTCAGCATCTTCCCGGCATCGTGAAGCGCCTCCAGCGGCATCTGCGGCAGACTCTCAAGAATAAACCACATTTGCTGAGCTTCCACGCCTAAGCGGGTTCTGATCCCCTGTCGCCAGTTCCAGCGACGGCAGGTCACGCCGGTATCATCACACCAGATAACCTCGCCTTGTGAAGGATATTCAACGGCGCTCTCCCCCTCTTTAACAGTATCAAAAGGCTCGGTGCCTTTTGCTACAGTCAGACGCGGAGGCCCCTGATAGGCAGAGATATTCTCCCCGCCAACCGGAACGGCGTAGCGGAGGCTAACGGCATTATAAAGATCAACGATGGGATCGAGTGACGGCATCGTTCCGTCACGTAATACGCGCTTACGTAAAGCATCCGCTGAGCAAGGGGTGCGTTTAGGTTTAGCACCAAATTTCTGAAAAACGTCGGCCCATGCGGTCAGATGAGTTTCAGCCCATTGAGGTTCACCAGCCAGAACCGCTTCACAGGCTTCCCGCAGCGCCGTTTCTCCAGTATCTGGGTTAAGCACTGGCGCAGCTTTTACGAAGATACTGAGTGCCCGAAAACCGGGAGCAATGCGGTAAATTTCAGGGGTAATTGACGGAGAGACTGTTAACACGAGATAATCCTGTAATGACCAATTTATTATATGATAATGACCAGTGACCAAAAAAGTCAATTTAATGACCGATGTGAGTTCTATCGTCAGCACCGTGAATGAAGCCGTATCTCAGCGGATTAAGCTGTATCGTAAGCAAAAGAAAATATCACTCGATGAACTTTCCCGTCGGACGGGCGTAAGCAAAGGAGCGCTAGTTGAGATTGAGGGATGCCGTGCAAATCCCAGCATAGCCCTGTTATGCCGCCTGGCTGCCGCGATGGGCGTTTCGGTGGCTGATTTTGTGGATGTCAGCGCCAAACCGACCGTGCATCTCATTGCTGAAGATGAGATCCCGGAGTTGTGGAAAGGTGAGAAGGGTGGGCGCGCAAGGTTGCTGGCAGGGTCGGGTGGCCCTGATATGACCGAGCTCTGGATGTGGGAAATGCTGCCGGGGGAGAAGTTTGCTTCCCCTGGCCACACGGAAGGAACGCTGGAGCTATTTTATGTTAAAGAGGGCACGCTTACTCTGGGTGTACAGGACCATCTGTATCTTGTAAAGATGGGGTGTTCGGCAACGGCCAGAACGGACGTTCCTCATTTCTATGAGAACTGTGGAGAAAGCCCATTGGTTTTCATCATGACAGTACATGAAAAAGCATCCTGAGTGTGGCGCAATATAGAAACCAGCCCTCAGCATTATGGCTTGTCTCATCACAACTGAGTGCAAAAGGATACCTTCAGTGAATAATCAGCATCTGAGTTTTACAAAGGATAAGTTTACTGTCACAACCGATCCTGGCTTTTTTCAGCTGGAAGCCATTCACAGTTACCTCTCGCAATCGTCCTGGGCTCCTGATATTGATGCTGAAACGGTTAGAATATCCGTCCAGAACAGCCTTTGCTTTGCGCTTCTTGATGGAACAAAACAAATCGGCTTCGCCCGTCTGGTCACAGACTATGCCACGTTTGGTTATTTGTGCGACGTCTACGTGCTGAACGATTATCAGAAAAGTGGCCTCGGTCGTTGGCTGATTGAATGCTGTCACGCCCATCCGTTAATGTCACGCCTGCGACGGATAATGCTGGTCACCGACAGCGCGCCCTGGCTGTATCAGAAACTTGGGTATCACCCGTCGAACCGACCAGACTTTGTCTGGCAAATCAATCGACCAGACATTTATCGTAAAAACGAAGGTAAATAACTACCTTTCGGAGAGTAATGACAAATGTCACTCCGTAGGGCTGCCACCTCTGCTCAAGAAGAATTTGCCATATTCACGAAACAAACTTTGCGACGTCCGCTCCTCGCACAAAGCTGTCGGGCGTTATTTTCGGCGATAGACATCCACGCCAAGCCCACCGGCGCGCACTGAAATGTTAGGCCGCTTCGTATCGATTCCCTTCATTAGTAAAGCCACTGTATATGAATACAGTAATAATTTAGGAGGCTAATATGGGCAGAATAAGTGAAATAGGCTTTGCCTTCGACGCAGCGATAAGAATTGTAGCTTACCTTAACATCCCGAACTCCACTCGTCGGATACTCGAATAGAGTGGCAAGAGTTTGATCTTGAAAGAGCGTAACGGTAAGTGTTGGGATGTTAATTAATGGGTGAATTTGGAGTTAACTTGATGATTTGAAAAGGATAAATCGGGGTGGGACGTAAACAGGAATCGTTTTCGGTCTTTTTTTATCTGTTGCCTGAGGCCTTTCCAGTACGGAGGGCGCTTCCCGTAAACCCATTCCGAACGGCCACCGGCTGCGATAAACCATACCATATACCGCGGTGTATGCGTCCAGGGATTTTTCAGCTGAATGTTAAATTTCTTTCTCCGGCGATTTCCCGGATAACCGCGCCGCGCTTCGCTCAGGCGTTATTCCCGCAAGACCCAGCCCCAGCACACAGAACGCTATTAGCGCCGTCGCTGCGCCCGCATCGTTATACAGTAGCCCGAACAGCATCGATCCGATGACCTGACCCACCGCCAGCATAAAGAACGCCAGCCCCACGCCGGACGCAGGCGCATCAGGCGCGGCGTTGGCCCCGTGCACCAGCAGCACCCCGGAAAGCGTAATGTAACCCGCCCCGCACAGGGCCACCGCCGGGATCAGCCAGCCGTTAAAGCCCTGAGTAAAGGCCAGCGCCAGCAGCGGGAGCGCCATTGCCAGTTGGGCAACGCGATAGATGCCCGTCAGGCCGAAGCGCGCCGCTGCCGGGCCGGTGAAAACGCCAAGCACGCCGGCCCCGCCGCTCACCAGCCACAGCAAGCTGGCCGCCTGGTCATCTACCCGCACATGTTGACGCAGTACCTCGGGGCCGAAGCTCCACCAGGCGGCGCTGGCGATACCGCTGACCAGGGCAATCGTCGCCAGACGGCGCATCACCGGCTGACGCAACCGGGAAATAATCCCGGCGTCAGGCGAGGCGGGCGTATCGCTGCGTCCGGGTAGCCAGCGCAGGAGTGGGATCAGGCAGAGCAGGGCGATAACGGCGAACACCACGCACGCGCTGCGCCAGCCGCCGGGGAGCAGCATCAGCACCGGCACGGAGAGGATAATTCCGCCGCCGGTGCCGGCATTGATCACCGTATTGACCTGCGGCTGACGGGCAGCACTGATGCAGCGGCTAACCGCCGCAGCAAGCGAGGGGGAGGCGAGGCCGGAGCTGAGTCCGGCGATAAACAGCCCGGCGGCCAGCATTCCTGGTGAGGCGGCGCTGGCAAGCAGCAGCAGTCCGGCGGCGGCGAACAGCGTTGCCGTGATGCCGGTCAGGCGCGGGCCAAAACGAGCCGTTACCCGGGAAGCGCTCAGCGAGGCGAGACAGAAAGCCACAAAGCTGCACGCGGCGATAATCCCGGCAATACGCGGGGAGAAAGGGACGTCCTGCGCGATGTCCGGCAGCATCAGCCCCCAGGAGAAACGTGCCAGGCCATAGGTGACGGCAATCAGCAAGAAGCCGGTGAGGCTCAGGGCGAGATCATTTCTCATGGTCTTCTCCGCTATGGCGCAGCACCAGCGCAGCGGTGGCAGCCGCCTGGTGCGCGGCATGCGGGCCAACGATCAGCCCGGCGGTGATAGCGCCCTCAAACAGCATCCAGACTGCGTCCCTGGCGGCGGCTACCGGGATACAGGCGCTAAGGTAGCGGCGCAGCCCATAGCGAAAATCGAGGGCGTGAGCAGAGAGACGCGCATCCTGCTGGGCATATTCCCCCCAGACCTTGAGAAAAAAGCAGCCTTCGGCACCCTGCACCTGCATCCAGTGCGCCAGCACGGCAAACAGATGCGGGATGGCGTGCGGATTATCAGGCGGCAGCAGATCGGCGAAAAAACGCTGCTGGCGGGCATCCATCACGGCTTCGGTGAGATGGTCGCGGGACGGGAAGTAGCGGTAAAAGGTGCGCGTCGATACCCCGGCCTCGCGGCAGAGTACGTCGGTGCTGGTGGCGTGAAAGCCGTTGGCGTAGAACAGCCGCTCAGCGGCGTTGAGAATGTCTTGTCGTTTGTCCATTCATTAAAAGTAAACCGATCGTTTTACTTTGGCAAAAAATAGCCAAAAAAAAGCCGCTCCAGTGAGCGGCCTGACCGGTGCGGTATTTACTTCTGGATCAGAAAACGCAGCACCGGCCCGTCCTGCTGAATGTCCAGCACGGTATAGCCGTGATTGCGGGCATCCTGAGGAATGTTATTGATCGACTGGGCGCAGTCGCTGATCACTTCGAGGATTTCGCCGCGCGCCAGCTGCGGCATCTGCTCCAGCATGGCAACAGCGGGGTAGGGGCAGGATTCCCCCTGCATATCCAGACGGTAATCGGGTACGTGTGTGGTCATACTGGCTCCTTGAGAGTCTGAAGAGAGTTACGGCGGCGGAAGAAGTATTTCTCCCAGCCCGCAATCAGCAGCAGGGCGGTAAGCAACAGCCCATAGGTCATCAACAGCCCGCCCAGCGGGCCAAAGGTGTTCAGCAGATTGACTTTATCCCAGCCGGTGGCAAGCGAGGGTGCGAGGTCGTCCCAGTAGTACGCCAGCAGCGTAGAGCCAATCACGTTCCCCAGACCAACCCACCAGAAGTGTACCTGGCCCTCTACTGCGCGGTACATCCAGCCGGTTTCACATCCGCCGGCCAGTACAATACCAAAGCCAAACAGCAGGCCGCCGATGACGGCGTTAGGGCCAGCCCACATAATTTTTGCTTCCACGCCGAGCTGCACATAGCTGTAGATGCCAATGGCGCTGACCGCCATACCGAACACGATCGCCTTTGCCATATGGGTGCGCCCGGTGATCCACATGTCGCGGAAGGCCGAGGTGAAGCAGATCTGAGCGCGCTCAATAAGCAGCCCGAAACCGACGCCGCACAGCATCGCCAGCCCGAGCTTCGGTTGCTGGAACGCGGTGAGCAGCGCCCAGCCAACGATGGCGACGAACACCGCGATGCCCAGCCGGAAGCGGCGGCGAGCGCGATCGACCTGCTGCGTTGGCGACGAGGCAGCGGAGACTTTTTCCAGCTTCACCGGCAGGCGAAACATCGGCAGCAGGGTAAAGCGTGCGCCAAACCAGGTACCGACCGCGGTCGCGACGGCAAAAAACCACGCGTGCAGCGAGAACTGCGGAATGCCGGTGAAGAACGCGGCGAGGTTGCAGCCCATTGCCAGACGGGCGCCGAAGCCGGCAATAATGCCACCGACTACCGCCTGGGCGATGCGGATCCGGCTGCGGGGCAGGCGCAGCTTAACGTTGTTGGCCCACAGCGCCGCAGCAAAACAGCCGCCGAACATGCCGATGATCATCATGCCGTCGATGCGGGTCAGCGGGCTGCCTTCGAGATGAATGAGTTTGAAATAGCCCCACTCCCCCGTATGCACGCCGGCCAGCTGCAGCAGCTGTCCACCCCAGCGGGTAAACTCGCCGGTGACGGCCCAGAAGGTACCGGTCAGACCAAAATAGTAAGTAGAGAGAACGCCAGCGGCGATAACAGCGGGCATGGGAGCCCAGAATTTGATCAAATACGTGTGTTTAAAATAGTGCCATGACATGCGGATAGCCTCTGAACTCAGAAGGATCTACTGCGCCATTACCTGACGCGGGGAGCGGGTATAATACACCAGTTAGGATTAATCCTGGAGGAAATATATTCTTCGCCCCATAAAGGTGCGCCTGTCATGATTAACAACCTTAACGGGAACGATATATTTACGGCAAAATAAACTATTCGTAACTCATTGATTACAAATCGATATATATTATTTACTAAGAAAAAGGAATATTAGCTATCAGCCCGCAATGGGGAATTGTCCTAAAGGATAAATTTGAATAGAGTGCTTTTTTGCCGTTTTCTGTGCGGATAAAACCGTTAATGAACGCGGTACATTGTTTATCAGACGCGGTGAACCCATAAAGCGGATATGGAGGTTACACATGAATCAATTAACAATCGGTCAGCTTATTAATACCGCCCCAACGGTGGCGAAGTTCGAAAGTAAGATCGCTCAGGAGCTGATCGAAGCGATGGCGCAGAGCCTGGAGTATCTGCTGGAAGAGAATGCCGAACTGCGTAAGCACCTGCACGGCACGCTGCCGGCGGTGGTATTGATTAATTAACAGGGATGCGCCTGTTAGCATTACCAGGCGCACCGGCGATATCTTTTACCGCCGGAAATTAGCGACACCTAAGAATCACCGTACGTCATCTTCATCATCTGATGAGACTTGCCTCAGGGCATTTTGTCAGGCAGTTCGTTAACGGCAATCAACATGCCTTTCTCAATCACGATAGCGTTGACCTCCTTCAGGCGCGACAGCACTTTAAATACCCCGCTGCGCGACAGCTGCGTACGGCTGCGTATGTACTCTTCCACTTTTACGCTGGTGCGGATCGTCTCAGGCTCATTGATTAATTCCAACAGCTGATTGCATACCATCGAAAAGGTATCAGGAGCGGCAACCTGACTCATATGGATGAGAAGTTTGGTCGAGAGCACCTGCAAAAACCCGGCATACAGCTGCCAGCTGTCTGTTTTGTGAATAAGCGCCATCACCTCGTCCTGGGTGAGGGTAGCGACTTCACACTCCGTTTCCGCAACAAAGATTAATTCCAGCAGCTCCTGGTCGGGAAACGCCACCCCGGCAATCCACGGAGTATTGATTCGGTCAATCTGTGTACGGGTTTCCTTGTAAAAACCAGAGATCTGACCGCTGCGAAAAAGATAGCAGCGCTGCTTATTATGCCCGGAAAAGGTGAAGCGGCTACGCGCTGGATAAGTCCTGAAAGTCAGAAACTCGCTAAGCTTTTCAATAAGATCGCTTGCGTAAGTATTCTGCGACTTTTTCATCGCCATCAACGACTGGGTTTGCGTGGTCATAGCATCATCGCCGAAAGGGGAAGTAAACAATATATAGCACAGTTATATATTTGCTTACAGCGTAAGCACCCGGCAGCGCGCCGGGTAGCTGAGAGGTTAATATTTATCAGGTAAATGGTTGATAGCAAGCAAAATTCCACGTTCCGCTGTGATGTGACCATCGGCCTTAAGGCGGGAGAGGATACGCATCACTCCACTGCGCGAGAGAAAGGTGCGGGACAGAATATAATTCGCTGCGGTGATATTTTGTTTGATGGACGGAGGCTCTCCGTCCAGTTGTACCAGCTGATTTTTGATTATCTCGTAGGAGGAGAGCTGCGAGATCGACAGGCAGTGGGCATAAATCTTACTTGCATTATAGATCAACAAATTAACGTAACTTTCCCAGAGATTATGTGCGCGGATAATTCGCCGGGCATCGGTAAAAGGGAGCATGCCGATGAGCGAATCTTCCTGGGTACGTAAATACAGGTGTTGTGAGACACCCACCTGATTGCCAAAGCCAAATATAAAGGGGGCATTTTCTGAGTTAAGAATGATGCTATCGCTGCTGCGATAAAGTGCCACGCTGCCTTTAAGTAATAAAAAACATTGATTTTCCTGACCTTTAATAAAGTTAAGCGACTTCCGTTTTTGTGTTAATGATTTATTGCATTCCGGAGAAAGGTGCTGCATTAATAAATTAATATCTTTGACAGGTTTATTGGATTCTTTATCCAGACCGCGTTCAGGACGTCGTGTTTTTAGCGTGCTCATCGTTGGAACAACTCCATAAATAACCTTTTATTACCGTGGTGAATATTTGGCCGGATTATGATGTCAGGAAAGCCACCGATAAAGAATCTTCTGGTCTATTTGTGGACTAAAAAGCAGTTGTCTCAAGCCAGATGTTATATCAAAATTCGCTCCAGCAACGGCGCTACCCAATATCAATGAGTCGAATCTGGCTAGTAATTGAATTTCAACTTTTGATAATCCTTAGGTCATATAGTTGAAAGCAAAAATTAGCGAATTTTGCCCTGCGATATCAGGCAGCCCGGTGTGCTTCATAAGGAGCATGACTCAAAGGTAAAAATCAATATGTTCAGTTTTTACCGGAATTATTTTCTTTTAAGGATATTTTGATGAAAAAAAATGTTATTGCTGTTGCATTCGCAACGCTGGCTGCGATGTCTGCATCTTCCGTATTTGCCGCTGAAGGTACTGTGAATTTTACCGGTGAAATTATTGACGAAGCATGCACAGTTGATATTGGCTCCAGCGATTCACTGAGCGTCAGCCTGGGTAAAGTTGCTAAGTCTTCCTTCTCTGCAACTGGCGACGATGCTTCAACAACGAAATTTACCATGACTCTGAAAGATTGCCCGGCTGCAGTTACCGCCGCGCAGGTGAAGTTTGATGGCACCCACGATGCCACCGATTCTTCCCTGCTGGCGCTCACGGATGAAACCGGCGTGGCGACTGGCGTTGCTATTGCCCTGATGACTGCCGATAAAGCCGATCTGGGTCTGAATGCAGTGAACGATTACAGCTATACGCTGGCCGCCGACACGGAAAACAAACTGGATTTCTATGCCGCCTATCGTTCAACCTCTGACACTGTGGTAGCGGGTAAAGCCAACGCGGTGGCAACTTTCTCTATCAATTACAACTGATTTTCCACTCCGGAAAATTACCGGGGCCGTAATACGGCTCCGTATTTATCGAGGTATGACATGAAATTCTTTAGCAAAACGTTAATTGCAGGGCTGGTGCTTGCATCAGGTTTGTCTGCCGCTCAGGCTGGCGTGGTAATTGGCGGTACGCGCGTTATTTATGACGGAAATAAGAAAGAAGCTTCTCTGAGTGTCAATAATCCGGACAACGTGCCTTATCTTATTCAGTCCTGGGTAGAGACACAAACCGGTGGCGCTGAGAAAGCTCCTTTTATTATTACTCCGCCGCTCTATCGTCTGGATAATAATCAGCAGAATATTATGCGTATTGTTCGGGCAGGTAATTTGCCGGAAAATAAAGAGTCGATGTTCTGGCTGAATATTAAAGCTATTCCGTCAGCGGCGCGTAATGAAAATGCGAATACCCTGCAGGTAGCCGTTAAAACCCGTATCAAACTTATTTATCGCCCGGCAGCGCTGAAAAACAGTTCACCAGAAGAAGAGGCGAACACCCTGCGCTGGAGCCGTGCCGGTAACAGCGTGCAGGTAACTAACCCGTCAGCCTATTACATCAATTTCAATAGCATCAGTATGAACGGTAAAACTCTGGACGACGTGACTTATGTCGCGCCGGGCGCAACCGCGCGCTTCAACCTGCCAGCAGGCACCAATGGCGGTTCACTGACCTTCAAAATTATTAATGATTACGGCGCACCGGGTGCCGCGCATAACGCTTCGTTTTAATGCTAATTGCCGCTCAGGGAATGAGCGAGCCCTCTGACTCAGGAGTGTTTCCAGAATGAAAAAAGTAAAACAGCAATTCGCAGTGCGCCCATCGCGTGTTGCGTGCTTTATTGCGCTGGCGTTATCCGGAAGTGGACACGCCCTTGCACGTGATTACTTTAACCCGGAATTACTGGAAGCGGGTGCGCAGACATCGGGCGGTACCGATCTGTCGGCATTTGAAGAGGGATCTCAGGCACCAGGCACCTATCAGGTTGACGTTTTGATCAACGATCAACAGGTAGACAGCCGCAACGTCGAGTTTAAAAGCGTTAAAAACGCGGCCGGAGAAGACGTGCTGGAGCCCTGCCTGACGGTGGCTCTGTTGCAAAGCTACGGTGTGAAAACCGATCTGTTTCCCGAGCTGGGTGAGGCGGAGGCTTGTGCAAACCTGAGCGCCATCCCGAACGCCAGCTACGATTTTCACTTCAACGCCCTGAAACTGGTGCTGAGCATTCCCCAGGCGGCAATGTCGCCACAGGCGCGCGGCTATGTGGACCCGGCGTTGTGGGATAATGGCATTAATGCCCTGATGATGAACTACAGCATCAGTGGCTCCAGCAACCGTCCGCGTAATGGCGGGCAAAACACCAACAGCCAGTATGCCAACCTGCGTCCGGGGATTAACGTCGGTCCGTGGCGGCTGCGCAATTACACTACCTGGAATCGCGACAGCAACGGCGAGGATAAGTGGGATACGGTCTACACCTACGCCCAGCGTAATATTGTGCCGCTGAAATCCCAACTGACGCTGGGAGACAGCTCATCGCCGTCGGACGTATTCGACAGCGTCCCGTTCCGTGGCGGCCAGCTGGCGTCGGACGACGACATGCTGCCGGATTCGCTGAAGGGCTACGCCCCGGTGGTACGCGGCATCGCCCGCACTAACGCCCAGGTGGTGATCCGCCAGAACGGCTACGTGATCTACCAGAGCTATGTCGCGCCAGGGGCATTTGAAATCACCGATATGTATCCGACCGGTGGCGCGGGTGACCTGAACGTCACCGTTAAAGAAGCCGACGGCAGCGAGCAAAAGTTTACCGTGGCGTTTGCCTCTCTTCCGGTGCTGCAGCGTGAAGGGCACCTGAAGTACTCGGTAACCGGGGGGCAGTATCGCTCCTATGACAGCACCGTTGAGAAAACGCAGTTCGCCCAGGCGACCGGCATCTACGGGATCTCGCACGGCATCACGCTTTACGGAGGCGTACAGGCTTCAAGCCGCTATCATTCGCTGGCGCTGGGTTTTGGTAAAAATATGGGGCAGGTTGGGGCATTTTCTGTGGATGTTACTCAGGCAAATGCAGAGCTCGCTAACGAAGAAAAAAGTACCGGCCAGTCCTGGCGCATGCGCTACAGCAAAAACTTTGCCGACACCGGGACCAACTTTTCCATTGCTGGCTACCGCTACTCAACGCGCGGCTACTACAGCATGCAGGAAGTACTCGACGGATATGGCGATAACAACATTATGGCGAACCGCCGCCGCAACCGTGCTGAGTTGACGGTAAGCCAGTCGCTGGGCGGCAGCTTTGGGGCGTTGTCTCTGAGCGCGGTACGCGAAGATTACTGGAACTCAGACAAGAGCATGGAGTCCTGGTCCGCGAGTTATAACAACTCCTGGAAAGGAATCAGCTATGGCCTGAGCTATACCCTGAGTAAAAACGGCAGCGCAGGTAACTACGGCAACAGCACCAGCTACGACAAAGATCAGATGGTGGCGCTCAACCTCAGTATCCCGCTGGAGAGATTCCTGCCGAATACCTGGGCCAGCTATAGCATGAACAACAGCAAGAACAGTGGCACCACCCACTCCGTTGGCATCAGCGGTATGGCGCTGGAGAACAACGCTCTGAGCTGGAACGTGCAGGAAGGCTACGGCAGCAATGGCACCGGCAATACCGGTAGCCTTAACGGCGATTACAAAGGGACTTACGGGGAAGTTACCGCAGGCTATGGCTATGACAAATCCAGCAAGCGCCTGAATTATGGTCTCCAGGGCGGTATTCTCGCCCATGCCGACGGCGTTACGCTGTCGCAGCCGCTGTCGGAAACCAACGTGCTGATCAAAGCGCCAGGGGCGAAGGGGGTAAGCATTCAGAATCAAACCGGTGCGAAAACCGACTTCCGCGGTTTTACTGTGGTGAGTAATGTCTCGCCGTACCGTAAAAATGACGTCACGCTTGACCCGTCATCTCTGCCGGATGATGTTGAACTCGAACTAACCAGCCGCACTGTGGTTCCTACTCGCGGGGCGGTAGTACGCGCTGAGTATGTTGCCAGTGTTGGTATGCGCGTGCTGATGACGCTGACCCAGGCGAATGGCCAGCCGGTGCCGTTCGGCGCGATTGTGAATATCGACGGGCAGCAGGGGCAGGGCTTTATTGTCGGAGATGCGGGGCAGGTTTATTTGACGGGCATTAACGGAGATCAAGATCTTAATGTTTTCTGGGGAGATAAATCATCAACTCACTGCCAGGCGACGTTAAAAAGCTCCAGCCACGCTCAGAAAGAGAGTGTAATTCCGATGTCAGAAACTTGCCGATAGTATTTTGTTTCGTTTTAGTTTTAATAAATTTTGAGAGAGATTATGTCTAGTATTCGCCGCGCATGTTTGTTGCAGTCAATTTTTTTTGTCTCGGCTATCTTCTTATCTTTAAATGCACATGCAGGAACGTGCGAGGCAAAGGCGGGTCCGTGGAATATAGATTTTGGTGAGGTGATTATCCAAAGAGATGTGGCTATTGGATCTGCATTATCAACTAAAATTTATGGTGAGGAAAAAACTGCGTATACGTGCCATGCTGACAATCAAAAAGCTCTTATCGGCATGAGGGAATATTTAACTCATTCCGAACTAACTTCTGAAGGTGGGATTGTATATAAAACGAATCTACCTGGGCTTGGAATATTGGTAGGGGGGAATGGGGAAGGCTATGAAAGTTGGTTATTGTACAGTCCTATTGCTGTTAGTGGTCCAGGGTGGATTATGTTTAATGGATGGTATCCTGTTGGTCAGTTTGATTTGCATCTGAAGCCCTATGTGAAGTTCATTAAAATTGGTGAAATAGCGTCAGGAAATGTTTCAGGCCAGGTCGCTTATGCTGCTGCTGCCTTAATCAATATGACCACCAATGCTGTCGACTCATGGGGAGCGGATATCCCTATTAATTTATCTGGAAAATTCACTGTGTTGGCTTGTTCACTTACAACTTCAGCATTAAATTTTAACATTGGAGATATACCTGCTAATACCTTTGGTTCAACTATTGGTGCTACGCCTGTATCTACTGAAAATACACAAAATCTCGGACTGAATTGTGATGCTGATGCTAATATAAATGTCTCCCTTAGCGGCACCCAAAACCCAGATGTCAATGTTTCAAGTGTGCTGGCACCTACAGGTTATGGTGACGCTGGCGTGGCGGATGGAATTGGAATTCAGTTAATTTATAATGATGTGCCGCTTGAGTTAAATAAAAATATTGTTCTAAAAAAATCAGCTGGTGGTCAGGAAACGTTTCCTCTTACTGCGCGTTATTATCAGACGAAAACGACGGTTATGCCTGGTAAAGCCAATGCTTCGGCCACGTTAAATATTACTTATCAGTAATGGTGTTAATTGCAAACGAAACGTTATGATGAAAATAAAACAACTCAACCAGCTAATGAAATCCTTATGTATGGGATTGGTTATTTTATCAATCACATTACCTGCGGTAGCAGATCCGGTTTCGGTTAATGTCACAGGAAATATTATTGCTGCACCCTGTGAAGTTTCCAGCGACAGTATCACGAAAACCATTGCTCTTGATGACGGCAATGGTTTTCAGTCAAAAAATTTACAGACTGCTGGCTCAACGACACCATGGGTTGACTTTACTATAAATCTCACGAGTTGCCCGGCCGGGACTCGCAGCGCGACAATTACAGCAAGTGGCACAGAAGATGCGGATAATTCCGCTTATTATAAAAATGCTGGCTCTGCTGAAAACATTGCGCTTGAGTTGGATAAAACGGGAGGCGGGATAATTTTATCTAACGGCAAAAGTTTCAGCACGGATGTGATTGATGGTGCCGCTGAATTTAAGCTGGCCGCTCGCACTGTTACGACAAAAGGTGGCGTGACGCCAGGCAGCATCCAGTTTGTGGTAACGGCTAATTTTACTTATCAGTAAAAGGTAAACTGCCATTTTTTTAATCAAATTGGCTTGTATTTAAAGAGTGATTTATTACGCCAAGAGGTTCAGTCATGGAACTTAATAAAATTATATTATCACTAATGAGTTCTTGCTTGTTTTATTCCTCAATCAGCAACGCAGTTGACAGCACGATGACTTTTACGGCATCCGTAGTGGCATCGCCCTGTACTGTAAGTAGCGAAAGCATTACTAAAACTATTGCGCTAGATGATGGTAATGGTTTACAGACGAAAGATCTTCAATCTGCCGGGGCGACGTCAAAATGGGTGGATTTTAACATCTCTCTTACAGATTGCCCGGCTGGTACCAGTAGGGTAACCGCGACCTTTAACGGCACTGAAGATAGTGACGATCCGGCCTATTATAAAAATAGCGGTACCGCAAAAAATATCGCAGTGCAACTCGACAGCAAAGGTGGAGCGCTGATTTTATCCAATGGTAAAAGCTATATTGTGGATATTACGACTGGGGCGACTGAGATTCCTTTATCTGCGCGTACGATTACTACCAATGGTGGCGTGACGCCAGGAACGGTTCAGACAGTAGTTACCGCGAACTTGACTTATCAGTAATGTTTACCACTGGAGTGAAAAAGTGACCAGAACGCTATTTCGGCATGCTTTTATGATAACAGCTAAATTAAAGTTAAAAATGATTAGTACACTAATAACTGCGATAGCGTTCGGGTCGCTTATATCCCTGCCGGGTTACGCCTCTGACAGTAGTATGTCTTTGACGGCAACCGTATTGGCATCGCCCTGTACGTTTGATTCTGACGTTTCAAAATTAACAGTGGATTTAGGCGATTATTATGCAGACGAATTATACGAGCCGCGAAAAACGATTGCATATACTACATTCCCATTAGCGTTAAAAGATTGTCCTCAAGGTACGACTTCTGTTGTTGCTACATTCAATGGGGTTAATGATGCATCTAATGACTGGATACCTATGTTCAAAAATACAGGCACAGCACAAAATGTCGGTATCGCGCTTAAAGGAAGCCAGGCGCCTTGGGTAGGTGGCGCACTAAAGAATGGGGATAAATTAACACAGCTGGTGAAGGCCGATCACACAGTGTCATGGCCGATGGAAGTGCAGATCGGTACCTATACCGGCAACGCTACTCCCGGAACTGTGCATGCTAGCGTCACTGTTAGCTTCACTTACCAATAATTCAGGATATCTCGTTATTATGAAAATCATTCTCATTGGCATGGGGTTGTTAAATCTGGCTGGCGCTCAATATGTTAACGCAGAAGAAATGAATATCTCCGGACGCCTTCTCGCTCGCCCCTGCACCGTAGACACCGATACCGTTAATAAAACTGTTGAACTGGGCCAGGGACGCGCCAGCGAGATGAAAACCGCTGGTGCGGGTGGGGAGTGGGCTGACTTCGAGTTGCTGCTGACAAACTGTCCTGCGGCAACCGTAGGGGCAACGGCCACCTTCAGTGGCACGCCTGATGCCGAGGATGGCACCGCGTTTAAAAATACGGCAGATGCAACCGGCATTGCGCTGCGACTCGCCAGCCGCGATCGTGCTACTACGTATCAGAATGACAGCACCATGACGCAAACCATCGATACGGCGACCCACAGCGCGACGTTCCCGTTGTCTGCGCGTATGTTCTCGCCAAAAGGCAATCCCACCTCCGGCCAGTTTGCCGCCGCGGTGAACGTCAGTTTTACGTATCAGTAAATGCACAGTATGGAATACCCGAAGACAGGGCGGTGATGTAACCGCCTTATGCGGGTAAGAGATTAAAAATCGCTGTACTCCTGGGCCGGACGCCAGAAACCATCAATAAAATCTTCTACCGGATAGCAGCCGCCGTGACGCATGCGCTGGACATCCATTGCCTTCACGCACTGCTGCTCGGTGTTGAAAACATCGACAACGATGTCATCGCACCCGCCATCCAGATAACAAACAAAAAGAACCAGTGCGAACATCCCACCCTCAACATCAACCTGTTTGTCAGTAAGTGTAGGGGAAGGGCAGCGGTATGGGGAAAGTTCAGACTAAATAACCCGTCTCAGGCGACGGGTTTTCGGGATCAGGCAAGACGCATGACCCAGGCATCGGCAGAATGATCGTAGTGTTTACGGTAGAGGACGGAGTGTTCACCGTTGAGCACGGCGGGAATGCTGGTTTCCGCGTCCCAGGCGTCGAGCTGCATGCACAGATCCGGGTCGGATTTGCAGGGAATGATTAACGTTCGTTCACCAGGGTCGTTGCCCTGCAGTTCGGCATCATCAATTTCAAAGGTGCCAATTTTTACGCTGGTTTTTGTCATAACGCTCTCCATTTGTCGGTTCGCTTGTGGTATGACCAGTCAGGCCGCCCATCTTTTAGCCTGGTAAAGGCTGCGCGATGTGTCAAATGGAGAGCGATAAATTATTGCCCGGCGTTTCCGCTGGCGAACAGCTTGCCGTCGCGTACCAGCTCGCGCGGGTAGCTGTTTTTCAGCCGCGAACCAATTTTGCGCGCCAGCCCCAGCGGCTGCCCCTGGAAGGTGACAATCACCTCGTCGTGAGCGGGAAGCCGCTCCGGGTAGACATCGCGACCACGATACCACTCTTCGGCATCATGCAGCGACAGCTCGAACGCCAGCGGGTTGGCAATACCCGCGAGGGCGATCACCGCTTCATGCTCAAAGCGATACCCTTTGTTGTGCGCCTGCGCCAGGCGCATGCCGAGGCGCGAGAAGCGCACTTTGCCGATCAGCGGCACGATGGCCTCCGGGAACAGCCAGATCTCTTTGTCGCGCTGCCACAGCGTCAGTGCGCTGTCCCACGTCAGGCCGGAAGCGGCGGCGGCACGGATGATGTCGTCTGCGGCGCGGCCATGCAGCGGCTTGAACGGGAAATTCCCCACCTTCCACGTCGGCGGCGCAGGCGGCTCTACCGCAGCGGTTTTGCGCAGGCGCGCAACGAAAAAGCCCTCACAGTCATAAATCTGCGGGAAGATGTGCAGGAACCCTTCGTCCGTCAGGGCAGCGCGCGCATTGGGGAACAGATCGCCCAGCGGCTCAATCTCCACCGCGCCGGGGAAGCGCTCCAGCAGCCAGCGGCAGACGGCTTCGTTTTCATCGCGGTTGAGGGTGCAGGTGGAGTAAACCAGCGTGCCACCGGGCTTCAGGGCGTGGAAGGCGCTCTCCATCAGGTCGTGCTGGGTGGCGGCGATCTCCAGATTGCTGACCACCGACCAGTTGCGAAGCGCGTCGGGATCTTTACGCACCACGCCTTCGCCGGAGCAGGGCGCATCCAGCAGAATGGCGTCGAAGGTCTCCGGCAGCGCGGTGCCGAACACCCGGCCGTCAAAATGGGTGAGCGCCACGTTGCTGATGCCGCAGCGGCTGATATTGGCGTGCAGCACCTTCACGCGGCTGGCGGAGTACTCGTTCGCCAGGATGGCACCGCGATTATTCATGCGCGCCGCCATCTGGGTGGTTTTTGAACCGGGGGCAGCGGCGACGTCCATCACGCGCTCCGGCTGCGGGCAGCCATCGAACAGGGCGGCGACCGGTAACATTGAGCTGGCTTCCTGAATGTAGAACAGGCCGCTCAAATGCTCGGCGGTGCTGCCGAGCGGCAGGGCTTCATCGTCGCGTTCAATCCAGAAGCCTTCCGCACACCAGGGGATCGGCGTTAACTGCCAGCCGTAAGGCGCGACCAGCGCGAGGAAATCCGTGACGCTGATTTTCAGCGTGTTGACGCGCAGGCTGCGGCGCAGCGGGCGCTGGCAGGCGGCGATAAAGTCA
The DNA here is from genome assembly GCF_000696575.1 of Siccibacter colletis. Classification (GTDB taxonomy): domain Bacteria; phylum Pseudomonadota; class Gammaproteobacteria; order Enterobacterales; family Enterobacteriaceae; genus Siccibacter; species Siccibacter colletis. Next base: position 38,498 of record NZ_JMSQ01000015.1, read on the forward strand.
TCCATTGATAAGGCGGACGGCATCGCCTCGCGCATCAGGTCAAGGAAGGCGTCTGGTAGATAAGCGGTACGGGAGGATTCCACGGCTGGCCCCGGCAACAGGAAAAATGGGCGCGCAGTGTACCACAGCTTGCCGGACGTGGCGCGCCGGCGTCGGGGATAAAAAAAGGGCGTACCCGCAGGTACGCCCTTGTCTGATGTCGCTTAGCGCGGCAGGGCGGTGCCCCATTCACGCCACTCTTTTGGCTCGCCCTCCTGCAGCAGGAAGTGTTTCCCCTCCTGCGCTTTCGGTGCCAGCGGCGTGCTTGGCGGCGTGGCAAAGGCGATGCCGCCGCGAATAAACTGGTTAAAGGTGCCGGTTTTCACCACGCCTCCGGTCAGGCCGAAGTCAAGGCTGTAGCCGGACGCCAGCCAGAACACCGAGTTGTTGCGCACCAGATGCTGATAGCGCTTGCTGATGCGCAGCGCCACCATTACGCGATCCGACAGGTTACCCAGCGTCATGCCGGTGACGGTGCCAACTTCAATACCGCGGAACAGCACCGGGGTGCCAATCGCCAGCGAACCGGCTTCCGGGACTTCCACCACCAGGCTCAGGCCGTCGAGATAGCGCGAGTCGGTGATGGTCGCTTCCTGCAGCTCAAAGCTGCGGCGCGCTTCACCGCGGCCCGGCTCCACGTTGATGTAGGGCTGCAGAATGGTGTCAAGGTGATCGACCCCGGCGGCGGAGATCTTCGGCGTCACCACCGAGAAACGTGTTCCGGCGCGGGCGAAGGTGCGCACGTATTCCGGATAGAGCACCGCCGTGGCCTGCACTTCGTTACGCTCGGTGATGAGCTTCAGGGTATCCACCTGGCCGATATCGATACCCAGATAGCGGATCGGCATTCCCGAGGAGAGCTTGCCGGCATCGAACGAACGCAGGGTGATCTGGCTGCCCACGGCGCGGGCTGAGGTTTCAGAGGCGTAGAGAATGCGCTTGCCGTTTTTAGTCTGGTTCGCCCCGGCACCGGGCAGGGTGTCGAAGCTGATCGCCCCGCGCAGCGCGCGTGACAGCGGGGACGCCTGCACGGTAAGACCGCCGCCGTTGAGCTGCACCTTCGCGCCGCCTTCGGACCAGAAGACGCTGCCCGGTGTCAGCAGGTTGCGGTACTCCGGTTTGATATGCACGTCAATATCAAAGGCGTTAGCGCGAGGACGCACAGTGATAATCTCGCCCACCTGGAATTTGCGGTACAGCACCACCGACCCGGCCTGCACATCCGGCAGGCTGTCTGCCGTCAGGGTGAGGGTGGTGGTCGGCAGGTCGCTCAGGCTGTTCTCCAGCGCTTTTTCCATATTGGCGAACAGCGGGTAGGAGGCTTTCAGCGCGCCTTTGCTACCTGGCAAAATGCGCACGCCGCCGCTGACCCACTCGCTGGCGCTGGCCCCGAGGAACTCTACGCCGTCGAGACCGACTTTGACGTCGATACGGCTGTTGACCACGAATTTACTGTCTCCGGTCACCAGCTCGCGGTATTTCGGATCGATGGCCACGGCGAAGCTCACGCCTTTGGCAGAGAGATTACGCTCAATCACCTGACCCACCTTGATGCCGTGGAGGATCACCGGCTGCCCTTTATCGATTCCGTAGCTCTCCGGCGCGGTCAGCGTCACGGTTTGCACGCCTGGCTGCTGGAGCGGCGTTTTGTCCGCTGGCAGCACCACAAAGTGGTTGCGCGGATCGCCTTCGCCCGGCACCAGCTCGAAAGTGCTGCCGGTGAGCAGCGAGCTGACATTCGGGTTATCCAGCGTCAGTTTCGGGCTGCGCAGCTCAATGCGGGTTTTGTCGCGCAGCAGGTTCACTACGCCAGGATCGACCGTCATCTCGCCAGTGACCGCACCGCCCGGATTAAGCGTCAGCTTGCTGAGCTGGCCCACTTCGAGGCCCTGATACATCAGCACCGTAGAGCCTTCTTTCAGCCCTTCGCCGCCGGGCAGATCGAGCTTGACGATCACGCCGCGCTGACTGTGCGCCAGATCTTCATACAGGCCAAACTCATCTTCCTGATCCGCCGGTTCGGAGGCATCGGGGGAGTCGAAGGCGATAGCGCCGTTCACCAGCGCCGCCAGGCTCTCCAGCTCCACCTGCGCACCGCTCAGGCCAACGTTGGCTTTCACCCCGGAGACGTTCCAGAAGCGGCTGCCTTTTTTTACCAGGTTCGTGAAGCGGCGCTCGATCAGCACGTCGATGGTGACGCCCTGTTTGCTTTTGTTGATGGCGTAATCGTAGACGCGACCGACCGGAATTTTGCGGAAGTAAACCAGCGAGCCGCTGTTCAGCGACCCAAGGTCAGGCGCATGAAGATGGATCATCAGGTCACCGTTGCTCAGACGATATTTCGGCTGGGTATCCAGCGCGGTGAAGTGATCCTGGGCTTCGCCTTTACCGGGCATCATGCCGATATAGTTCCCGCCCACCAGCGCGTCCAGTCCGGATACCCCCGCCAGCGACGCTTTCGGCGTCACCAGCCAGAACTGGGTTTCGCTGCGCAGCGCCTCTTTCATGGTGGCTTTAATGCTGGCGGTGACCTTAATTTTATTCAGGTCGTCACTCAGGCGAATTTCCTGCACCATCCCCACCTCCACGCCCTGATAGCGTATAGGGGTGCGCCCCGGGACAATGCCGTCAGCGCTGACGAAGTCGATGGTGATGGTGGCACCGCGATCTTCATAGCTGGTCCAGATCAGCCAGCCGGCAATCAGCAACGCGATAACCGGCAGCAGCCAGAAGGGGGAGATGCGGCGTTTTGTTTTTACTTTCGCTTCAGTCGTCGAAGCGGGCGTTTCCTGACTCATGTGCGTCCCAAAGTAAGCGGCTGTCCAGCCATTCCACTGCAAGAATAGTCAATATTACCGCTGCGCCGAAATAAAACGCAGCGGGCCCCATAGTAAAAGCCAGCAGCTGATCGCGATTGACCAGCGACATGGTGAGTGCGATCACAAACAGGTCGAGCATCGACCAGCGTCCAATCCAGGTCACAAACCGCAGCAGCAGAATGCGGGTGCGCAAGCCCTGCTGGCATTTGAAATGAATGCTGATAAGTAACGTCAGCAGCACCAGCACTTTGGTGAACGGCACCAGAATACTGGCGATAAACACCACCGCGGCGACGGCGATATTGCTGCTCGCCAGCGACATGATCCCCGACATAATGGTGTCTTCCTGACGTGCGCCGTTGATGTAAATCACCGAGATGGGCAGCAGGTTAGCCGGGATCAGGAAAATCAGCGAGGCAATCAGCGCCGCCCAGCTCTTTTGCAGACTGTGGCGACGGCGGTGGCGCAGCGGAATATGGCAGCGGCGGCAGCGTCCGCGGCTGTCCGCCAGGCCGGTATAGTGGCAGCCGAGGCACACCTCCAGCCCCTCCTGCGCGCGCCGGGCCGGGCGCTGCGGGTAGTAACGCTCCCACAATTGTTCAACGTTAAGGTGGATCAGCGTCAGCACACTGAGGATCACCAGAATGACAAACGCGAACAGGCCAGGGCCTGGCTGCATGAAGGCGTACTCTTTCACCTTGATGGAGGCCACGCCAATGCCCACGAGGTAAATATCAAGCATCACCCACTCTCTGAGCCGCTCCAGCATCAGCAGCACCGGCCTCAGGTTCATGCCGAGAATATTGCCGAACCACAGATAAGCAATCGAGCCCACCAGGGTGACCGGCGCGCCGACAGCGCAGAACAGTACCATTGCCGCGGTGAGGGTGTCGCCCTGACGCGTCATCTGCCAGATGCCCTGCAGCACGTTGGCATCGATGCGCGTGCCGAGCAGGTACAGGCGCAGCAGCGGTTCGCTGTACGCGAAGGGCATCAGCAGCAGCATGGCAAACGCCATTGCCGCCAGCCGCGTCAGCGACCAGTCGCGCCCGTCGCGGATCTTCGCATCGCAGCGCGGACACCAGGCATTCTGGTGGGGTTTGAGCACCGGCAACGTGAAAAGCATATCGCATTGCGGACAACGCTGATAATGTGCCCCCGGCAGGGCGTCGCCGATAGCGCGAACGGTGAGTTTTTTATCCAGTTTTATAGTTCGCGATTTCAGTGCCATAGATGTTAAAAAAAGATAATAGAATGAAAGTATATTAACTCATGAAATGATTCGCCTTGAGGATAAACGCATTTAATGCTTATTTTAACGGCGGATGACAGTAAGTAAGACAACGAAGCGATTACATAATGAACAAAACAGAATTCTACAGGGATTTAAACCGTGACTTTTCTGCGTTGATGGCAGGGGAAACCAGTTTCCTGGCAACGCTTGCCAATACCAGCGCGCTGCTGTTTGAACGTCTCGACGGCGTGAACTGGGCGGGTTTCTATCTGCTGGAAGGCGATACCCTGGTGCTCGGTCCGTTCCAGGGCCGTATCGCCTGCGTGCGCATTCCGGTGGGGAAAGGCGTATGCGGTACTGCCGTGGCGCAGGACCAGGTACAACGCATCGCAGACGTCCATGCCTTTGACGGTCACATCGCCTGTGACGCCGCCAGCAATGCCGAAATCGTGCTGCCGGTGAAGGTGAATGGCCAGGTTATCGGCGTACTGGACATCGACAGCACCGTGTTTGGCCGCTTTGACGAGGCGGACGAACAGGGGTTACGTGAGCTGGTGGGGCATCTGGAAACCCTCCTCAGCGCCACCGATTATAAAAAATTCTTTGCGCATAGCGCATGATAAACAACGGATAACGTGGCATTTACCGATGGCGTCATTATAATGACGCCTGTTCATGCCTGCGGCTTGTTGGCTATATCCGTTGTAATCAGGAAATTTCATGGAAAATCAACCTAAGTTGAATAGCAGTAAAGAAGTTATCGCCTTTCTGGCCGAGCGTTTTCCACGCTGTTTTAGCGCAGAAGGCGAAGCACGCCCGCTGAAAGTTGGAATCTTTCAGGACTTAGTGACGCGTGTTGAGGGAGAAATGAATCTCAGCAAAACTCAGCTTCGCTCCGCACTCCGTCTTTATACCTCAAGCTGGCGCTACCTGTACGGTATCAAAGCCGGCGCGACCCGTGTCGATCTCGACGGCAACCCGTGTGGTGAGCTGGAAGAGCAGCACGTAGAGCACGCCCGCCAGCAGCTTGAGGAAGCCAAAGCCCGTGTTGCCGCTCAGCGCGCGCAGCAGCAGGCGAAAAAACGTGAAGCTGCCGCGGCGGCAGGCGAAGGCGAGGCCGACAGCGCGCCGCGCCGCGAGCGCAAACCGCGCCCGGCCTCTGCGCCGCGTCGTAAAGAGGGCGCAGAACGTCAGCCCCGCGCCGACAAGCCTGCAGCCAAAGCGCCGCGCGCACCGCGTGAAGAGCGTCATACTCCCGTTTCTGACATTACTGCACTTAACGTGGGCCAGCCCATCAAAGTTAAAGCAGGCAATAATGCGATGGACGCCACTGTGCTGGAAATCACCAAAGATGGCGTCCGGGTACAGCTGACTTCTGGTATGTCGATGATTGTACGAGCAGAACACCTGTTGTTCTGAAACGGAGGTCAACCTGGGCATGAACACCTTTTTTAAGCTCACTGCCGTTGCTGGCCTGCTTGCGTTTGCAGGCCATGCGCTCGCCGTAGAAGAGATCACAAAGGCATCTCAGATCCCGGTCCTGAGCGAAGAGCCGCAGCATGCAACAGTGAGCGAGCGCGTGACCTCGCGTTTTACCCGCTCGCACTATCGCCAGTTCGATCTGGACGCGGCGTTCTCGGCAAAGATTTTCGATCGCTATCTGAACCTGCTGGATTACAGCCATAACGTGCTGCTGGCGGGCGACGTGCAGAAGTTTGCCGCGAAGAAGGGCGAGCTGGGCGACGAACTGCGCACCGGAAAACTCACCGTTTTCTACGATCTCTATAACCTGGCGCAGCAGCGCCGCTTCGAGCGTTTCCAGTACGCATTAAACGTGCTGGCGCGCCCGATGGATTTCACCGGTAATGACACCTTCAACGCCGACCGCAGTAAAGCGCCCTGGCCGAAAGACCAGGCCGAGCTGAATAAACTCTGGGACGAGAAGGTGAAGTTTGACCAGCTGAGCCTCAAACTCACCGGGAAAACCGATCAGGAAATTCGCGATACCCTCACCCGTCGCTATAAGTTTGCGATTCGCCGCCTGGCGCAGAGCAACAGCGAAGACGTGTTCTCGCTGGCGATGACCGCGTTTGCCCATGAGATCGACCCGCACACCAACTACCTTTCCCCGCGCAACACCGAGCAGTTCAATACCGAAATGAGCCTGTCGCTCGAAGGTATCGGCGCGGTGCTGCAGATGGACGACGACTACACCGTGATTAATTCGATGGTGGCAGGCGGTCCGGCGGCGAAAAGCAAAGCCATTGCCGTAGGCGATCGCATCGTTGGCGTCGGCCAGACCGGGCAGCCGACCGTGGACGTGATCGGCTGGCGTCTCGATGACGTCGTGGCGCTGATCAAAGGGCCGAAAGGCAGCAAGGTCAGGCTGGAAGTGTTACCGGCCGGTAAAGGCACCAAAACCCGCGTGGTCACCCTGACTCGCGAGCGCATCCGCCTTGAGGACCGCGCCGTGAAGATGTCGGTGAAAACCGTCGGCAAAGAGAAAGTCGGCGTGCTGGATATCCCTGGCTTCTACGTTGGCCTGACCGATGACGTGAAGGTGCAGCTGCAGAAGCTGGAAAAACAGAACGTCAGCAGCGTGATCATCGACCTGCGCACCAACGGTGGCGGGGCGCTGACCGAAGCGGTTTCGCTCTCCGGCCTGTTTATTCCGGGCGGCCCGATTGTTCAGGTGCGTGATAATAATGGCAAAGTGCGCGAAGACAGCGACAACGATGGCATTGTTTATTATAAAGGCCCGCTGGTGGTGATGGTTGACCGCTTCAGCGCCTCGGCATCGGAAATTTTCGCCGCCGCGATGCAGGACTACGGCCGCGCGCTGATTGTCGGCGAACCGACCTTCGGGAAAGGCACCGTGCAGCAGTACCGCTCGCTCAACCGCATCTACGATCAGATGCTGCGTCCTGAGTGGCCGGCGCTGGGTTCTGTACAGTACACCATCCAGAAGTTCTATCGCGTTAACGGCGGCAGTACCCAGCGTAAAGGCGTGACGCCGGATATGCTGATGCCGACCGGCAACGAAGAGACGGAAACCGGTGAGAAGTTCGAAGACAATGCGCTCCCCTGGGACAGCATTAACGCCGCGACCTTTGTCAAAGCCGGCGATCTCAAGCCGTTCGGGCCTCAGCTGCTGAAGCAGCATGAAGAACGTATCGCGAAGGATGCCGAGTTCCAGTACATCATCAAGGACATCGCGCGTTTCAACGCCATGAAAGAGAAGCGCAATATCATCTCCCTCAATCTCGCTCAGCGTGAGAAAGAGAACAACGAAGATGATGCGATTCGTCTGGCGCGGATCAACGATCGCTTCAAGCGCGAAGGCAAACCGCTGCTGAAAAAACTCGACGATCTGCCGAAGGATTATCAGGAGCCGGACCCGTATCTTGACGAGACGGTACGCATTGCGCTCGATCTGGCGCACCTCGACAAGTCACAGCCCGCTGCGCAACCCGTCGCGAAGTAACTCCCCAACAGGCACAAGAAATTGTGCCTGTTTTTTTACATCTCTTTTACCGCGTCAGTGAAAGCCCTCCAAGTGTAAAGTTCTGTCTTTCTGGTGACTTACCGCGTTCCGATACTTGAAAATAGCCGCCAGGCCCATACGATGTGGGTATCGCGTAATGCGTTTTGTTAAACCGAGGTAAAAGAATATTATGATGCGAATCGGGCTTTTCCTGCTGACCAACATTGCGGTGATGGTCGTGTTCGGGCTGGTGCTCAGCCTGACAGGAATTCAATCGAGCAGTGTACCGGGTCTGTTGATCATGGCCGCGCTGTTTGGTTTTGGTGGCTCCTTCATTTCACTCTGGATGTCCAAATCCATGGCGCTGCGCTCCGTGGGCGGGGAAGTGATTGAGCAGCCGCGCAACGAAACCGAACGCTGGCTGATGGATACCGTCGCTCAGCAGTCGCGCCAGGCCGGGATCGCGATGCCGCAGGTGGCTATCTATCATGCGCCGGACATTAACGCCTTCGCGACCGGCGCCCGCCGCGACGCTTCGCTGGTGGCCGTCAGCACCGGGCTGCTACAGAACATGAGCCGTGACGAAGCGGAAGCGGTTATCGCCCACGAGATCAGCCACATCGCCAACGGCGACATGGTGACCATGACCCTGATTCAGGGCGTGGTGAACACCTTCGTGATCTTCATCTCGCGTATCATCGCGCAGGTGGCGGCCGGGTTCCTCGGCGGCAACCGCGAAGAAGGCGAAGAGAGCAACGGTAACCCGTGGATCTACTTTGCTGTCGCCACGGTGCTGGAACTGGTGTTTGGTATTCTGGCGAGCATCATCACCATGTGGTTCTCCCGTCACCGTGAGTTCCACGCTGATGCCGGTTCCGCGAAACTGGTCGGCCGCGAGAAGATGATTGCCGCGCTGCAGCGTCTGAAAACCAGCTACGAGCCGCAGGAAGCCAGCAGCATGATGGCGTTCTGCATCAACGGTAAGTCGAAGTCGCTGAGCGAAATGTTCATGACGCACCCACCGCTGGATAAGCGTATCGAAGCGCTGCGCAGCGGGGAGTATATCAAGTAACCGCCAGCCAGAAGTGAAAAAGCGCGCCGCAGGGCGCGCTTTTTTTATGCCTGCGAAACCGGCTTGCTCTGCACCCGCAAGCCACTCACCAGCGCGGCGAGAACGGCGAGAGTGCCGGCGCAGATCAGCGAGGCGTGGGTACCGCCGTCGCCGAAGCGGGTGAACATCAGGGCCACCAGCGCCGCACCGCTACTCTGGCCCAGCAGACGGGCGGTGCCGAGCATCCCGCTGGCCCCACCGCTGCGCTGCGGCGGGGCGGAGGCAATCATGGTGTGATTATTTGGCGACTGGAACAGGCCGAAGCCAGCTCCGCACAGCGCCATGCGCCAGATGATGTCGATGTCCGATGGCTGAGCCGGGAGCATCGCGAGGGCGAACAGCCCAGCCGCCATCAGGATCATCCCGGCAGAACCAAGCAGCCCGGCGTGGACGCGGCCGATCAGCGCACCGGCGAGCGGCGACAGCGCCATGGTAGCGAGCGGCCAGGGCGTCAACAGCAGCCCGGTCTCCACTTCGCTACGCCCAAGCACGCTCTGCAGGAAAAACGGCAGCGACACCAGCGCCAGCATCTGCGCGCAAAACGAGCAAACAGAGGTGCCGACCGACAGGGAAAACAGCGGGATGCGCAGCAGATCTAACGGCAGCATCGGCACCGGCAGCTCCAGCTGGCGACGCACAAAGAAGAAGCCGATCATCAGCACGCCGAGCAGTTCGGCACCCACCAGCAGCAGCGAGTCACCCTGCGAGAAGCTGCTCAGCGCCGTGATCAGCAGGCCGAAGGTGAGGGCGTTCATCACCGCGCTGCGCACATCGAAACGCCGGGCCTGGGAGGTATGCTGATTGGCGGGCAGGAAGCGCAGCGCCAGCAGCAGGGCCACAATCCCCATCGGAATATTAATCAGAAACAGCCACTGCCAGGAGGCCACGGCAAGGATCGCTGCCGCGAGGGTCGGCCCGGCGGCAGAGGAGACGGCGACGATAAAGGAGTTGATCGCCATGCCACGCCCGAGCTGGCGCTGGGGGTAGATAAGCCGGATTAGCGCGACGTTCACACTCATCAGCGCCGCGCCGCCAAATCCCTGCGCCACGCGGGCAAACGTCAGCACTTCCAGCGAAGGAGAGACGGCGCACAGCAGCGAGGTGAGGCTAAAAATTCCCAGCCCCCATTTGTAGACCCGGCGATAGCCCACCATCTCACCCAAAAAGGAGAGCGGCAGCAGCGAAATCACGATAGCAATCTGGTAGGCGTTGACAATCCAGATGGAGCGCGCCGGCGTTGCATTGAGATCGCTGGCAATGGTCGGCAGCGCCACGTTAGCGATCGAGCCATCAATCACGGCCATCATCAGGCCAATAATAATCGTCAGGATCGCGCCATAGCGCTGCGGGACGGGCAGGCCGTCAACAACTTTTGTCGTCATACAGGGAAACGCCGGAAAGGTGATTCAGGGTGAAACTATATTAGCATCAATAATTCAGGGATATGTCGCAGATTCGTAACGATTAAGGAGAGATTCATTGCGGCACGGGTCATTGTGAATTTATAATAAAAACCAGTTCTGATTTTTATAAAACAAATGCGATCGAGGTGATCAATGGCAATCGCAGATCTGGATAAACAGCCTGATTCTGTCTCTTCGGTGCTGAAAGTTTTCGGCATTTTGCAGGCGCTCGGGGAAGAGCGTGAAATTGGCATCACCGAGCTTTCGCAGCGTGTCATGATGTCAAAAAGCACGGTATACCGCTTTTTGCAGACCATGAAATCCCTGGGCTATGTAGCGCAGGAAGGTGAATCTGAAAAGTATTCGCTGACCCTTAAACTGTTCGAGCTGGGCGCCCGCGCACTGCAGAACGTCGATCTGATCCGCAGCGCTGACATCCAGATGCGTGAGCTTTCTCGTCTGACGAAAGAGACTATCCATCTGGGTGCGCTGGATGAAGACAGCATCGTCTACATCCATAAAATCGATTCCATGTACAACCTGCGCATGTATTCGCGCATCGGTCGCCGCAACCCGCTCTACAGCACCGCCATCGGTAAAGTGCTGCTGGCGTGGCGCGACCCGGAAGAGGTGAAAGAAATCCTCACCAGCATCGAGTACAAGCGCAGCACCCCGCGCACCCTGGCCAGTATGGAAGAGCTGCTGCCGGTGCTGGGCGACGTGCGTAAGCAGGGTTATGGGGAAGATAACGAAGAGCAGGAAGAGGGGCTGCGCTGTATCGGCGTACCGGTGTTTGACCGTTTCGGCGTGGTGATTGCCGGGCTGAGCATCTCCTTCCCGACGCTGCGTTTCTCTGAAGAACGTCTGCACGAATATGTAGAGATGCTGCACCAGGCAGCGCGTAAAATCTCTGAGCAGATGGGCTACAACGAGTACCCGTTCTGATAATCATACCGCAGCGCTCAGGCTGCGGTTTTTTACTATCCGCGATCGATCGCTTTTCCACTCTGACGCAGCACCGGGCAATCACTCAGACCAATCACGCCGCTGTCGCTGTGAATGTATTGCGCTGTCACCACCTGCCGCGCGGTGAGATATTTACACTGTAAGCCCAGCCCGGCAACGTTCTCCTGGCTGCCGATCAGCACGCCGTAACCGCTGAACAGCATCGCCAGCCAGATCAGCGCCAGCAGTATCCCGGTTCGAATTATCAATCGCATAAATGCCTCTTTTAAAATCATTTTTGGCCTTTATACTCATCTTCTCCGGCATGATGCCACGTGATTAGTCTTAATTGCGGACATAAGGTTATAGTGACCTTTGGTTTAAGGTTAGTATGCCAGGATGCACGATATGGTTCCCGGACGGAGTAGGTAGTGAAAAAGATCAGATGGATTGTTCTCCTGGCCATCGTGGTGGTAGCGCTGCTGTTATGGACGCAGATGCTCAACGTGATATGCGATCAGGATGTACAATTTTTCACGGGTATTTGTGCGATCAACAAATTTATTCCCTGGTAACACGTTGCTCCCTTGCCGGCCGCAAGTGGTAAGATAGCGCGCTTTAGTGAGGTGGTAAGATGAATGAGATGATCAATTCCGGGATGCTGAGCTTATCCTCGCTTCTCGTTTCCCTGGTAGTGCTGCTGACAGGTCTGGTGGTGTGGTTCTTCGTTAATCGCGCCAGCTCCCGAACCAACGAACAAATTGAATTGCTGGAAGCGTTGCTCGAACAGCAAAAACGGCAGAATGCGCTGTTGCGCCGTCTGTGCGAAGCTAACGAGCCTGACGTTGAACCCGTTGCAGCGCCCGCGCCTGCCGTCGTGCAGGACGACGACGATTTTATCCGCCTGGTCGCCGAACGTTAATTCTCTCTGGTCACGAGTCCTATATGGTCTGGAAAAACCCCTGGTACGACGCCTCCCTCCCGCATCACGCTCCAGAAGGATTTCGCAATACCAGTGGGTCTGAACACCAGCCGGGCGATCTGAAGCGCTGGCAGAACGAGCGCAAAGCTAAAGGCCTGCCGCTGGCACCTGCGGCGGGCTATGCGGCGTTCATCCGGCGCTGGTGGCAGCCGGTCGATCTGCAGCAGGAGGGGGACGGCCTGTGGTGGCTGGGTCACGCTTCGTTGCTGTTGCGTCTGGCCGGGCGCTATCTGCTTATCGACCCGGTGTTTTCGAAGCGCGCCTCGCCGGTTTCCTTTGCCGGGCCGCAGCGCAAAACGCCGGTCCCGCTAAATCTCGCTGATCTTCCCCGCCTCGATGCTATCCTGATTTCCCATAACCACTACGATCACCTCGACAGCCGCACCCTGCGTCAGCTGCGCCGTCGCTTTCCGGAGGTAGAGGTGCTGGTGCCGCTTGGGCTTAAGGCCTGGTTCAGCCGCCGTGGTTTTCGTCACGTTACCGAGCTTGACTGGTGGCAGCAGGGGGCGCTCGGCGATATCCGGCTGCACGCTGTACCGGCGCAGCACTGGAGCATGCGCACGCTGTGGGATCGCAACCGCTCGCTGTGGTGCGGCTGGGTGATTGAGCATGGCGACGTGCGCTTCTGGTTCAGCGGCGACACCGGCTATACCGAGACGCTGCTGGAGATCCCGGCGCGGCTGGGTGCTATCAACGTGGCGGCGCTGCCCGCCGGTGCCTATGCGCCTCGCTGGTTTATGAGCAATCACCATATGGACCCCCAGCAGGCAGTGCAGCTCTGGCAGCAGTTAGGACGTCCGAAGGCGGTGCCCATTCACTGGGGCGTATTCGAGCTGGCTGACGAGTCGCTTGATATGCCGCCGCAGGAGTTGCTGGATGAGTTACAGGCCAGAGGGGAAAAGATCAGCAATTTTATTCCGCTGCGTATTGGCGAGTTTTTAGCCTTTTAAAAATAGTTTTTAATTATGACTGTTTCATTCGAAGATTAAAAAAACGTCTTATTATTTCATTCGTATTCGGCACGCAAAAAGAAAATTGCCTCGTTATGATGCAGTGTCATTTTCTCGTCATTATTATGGTGCAGCCGAACGTTAATTTGTACAGCTTCTATTCACTTGTACATTTAATTTAAATACCACTTAACAAAGATAACTCTGCTGAATGCCACGCCCGGCGCGTTTGCGCATAACTATGCTCAAAAAATGCTAACTTTAGATAAGATACGTCTGACAAATTGCACTTGTGCCTGGACGAAGTGAAGTCTTTGAGCTATGGTAAAAAAGTACCCGAAAATGCGACGCATCAAGCGAAGCGTAATGCTCGTTTTGTCCAGTTCATGCTTAGGATTAATCGCATAAAATTTCATGCATTAACTCCCCGGTTATGAATCTGTGCGGCAGATCGATACGCGCTTAAAAATGGCTTGCCATTATTTAAGATGTATGTGATAACGTTTTTGGGTCAAACGAGGTACAGTTCTGTTTATGTGTGGCATTTTCAGTAAAGAAGTCCTGAGTAAACACGTCGTTGAATACCGCTTCTCTGCCGAACCTTATATTAGTGCCTCAAGCAGTAATGTCTCTGTTTCATCTCAGTTATGCCTGCGGGCAAAGAAAACAATCTAAGGAAATTGCAAAATGGCAAAGATTAAAGGTCAAGTTAAGTGGTTCAACGAATCCAAAGGTTTTGGCTTCATCACTCCGGCTGATGGCAGCAAAGACGTATTCGTACACTTCTCTGCAATCCAGGGTAACGGCTTCAAAACCCTGGCTGAAGGCCAGAACGTAGAGTTCGAAATTCAGGACGGCCAGAAAGGCCCGGCGGCTGTTAACGTTACCGCTATCTGATTTCACTGACGCAGCGTAACGCTTCGGCGTTCGCTGTTCAGGTAAAGCCCTGCCATCGCGCGGGGCTTTTTCATTTCTGACCGCCGCGCCAGGCTTTCCCTCCGCGCCGTATTAACGGTACACTTCCGGCTTTTGCACCCACCGGAGCTTCTATGTCTTTCCTCTGTCCACTCTGCCATGCCCCCTTACAGGCGCAGGATAAACACTATCGCTGTCCGCAGGGGCATCAGTTTGACCAGGCGAAAGAGGGCTACGTGAATTTGCTGCCCGTTCAGCATAAACGCTCCCGCGATCCGGGGGACAGCAGCGAAATGATGCAGGCGCGTCGCGCGTTTCTGGATGCCGGTCATTATCAGCCGCTGCGCGATCGGATTACCGCTCTGCTGGAAGCGCATTTGCCGCAGCCAGCGCAGGCACTGCTGGATATTGGCTGTGGGGAAGGGTACTACACCCACGCTTTTGCAGAGGTTATCCGCAGCCGGGGCGGCGAAGCATTTGGCCTTGATGTCGCAAAAGTTGCCATTCGCTATGCCGCGAAACGCTATCGCAATGCCACGTTTTGTGTCGCGTCCAGCCATCGTCTGCCGTTTGCCGATGCCCTGTTTGATGCGGTGGTGCGTATCTATGCGCCCTGTAAAGCGCAGGAGCTGGCGCGGGTGGTGAAATCCGGCGGCTGGACGATCACCGCCACGCCTGGCCCACGCCATCTGGTCCAGCTCAAGGGATTGATCTACGACGAGGTAAAACTTCACGAGCCAGGCAAGGAGCAGCTGGACGGCTTCACGCTGGTGGAGCCGATATCGCTGGGGTATGAGATGCAGCTTGCGGGGAGTGAGGCGGTGGCGCTGTTACAGATGACGCCTTTCGCCTGGCGAGCGCGTCCGGAAGTGTGGGAGCAGCTGGCGGCCGCGGAGGCTTTCAGCTGTGAAACCGATTTTTGCATCAGCCTCTGGCGACGCGACTAGCCGCCAATTGCGCTCCACAGGATCTGGCAGCCGATGCCGATCAGCACCACGCCGCCGAGGATCTCGGCGCGTTTCCCGAGCAGCGGCCCGATAAAGCGACCAATCATGATCCCGAGAGTAGACATGATGAGCGTCGCCCCGCCAATAGCCAGCGCCGTCCAGAGAATATTGACCTGCAGAAACGCCAGCCCGACCCCGACGGCCATTGCATCAAGGCTGGTCGCGAAGGCGGTGGTAACCAGCAGCCAGAAGCTGTGACGGCGGCAGGGTTCCTCATCGGTGTTACCGCGCAGCCCTTCCAGCACCATGCGCGCGCCAAGAAATACCAGCAGGATAAAGGCGATCCAGTGGTTCCAGTCGAGGATCACTTTGTTCGCCAGGGTGCCCAGCCCCCATCCCACCAGCGGCGTCAGTGCTTCGATAGCGCCAAAAATCAGACCGGTACGCAGGGCATCAGAGAACTTAGGCTGGCGTTGCGTGGCACCCTTACCAATCGACGCGGCGAAAGCGTCCATTGACATGCCAAAAGCGAGCAGCAGGGTAGCGGAAAGATTCATTGAAACGTCCTGACCGGGAATTTCCATATACACAACCACTGCCCCCAGTAATCAGCAGTAATTGTGCCTATGGTCTCGCCTGACTGAACCGGTGTTCAGTCCGTACGCGCCACGTTTTGCAACGAGTATGTTGACACGTACATCTCCGGGGAAGGAGATCGGCTACTCCCCAACGACGGGCAGAACAGTACCATATTTAGGAAAGTCTTAACAACACACAAACTGTATTATTTTTAGCACAATGGGAATGCGTTACATTTATCGCCACTGACCCGTTATTGATTTTAAAATAGCCGTAACAATCGCCGGAAATATAGCTCTGGCTATAAATCCCGCTGGCGGAAAATGCGGCAAATATAGACATTGCTATATCTTTAATCTATTGATTTTTAATCATAAAATTATATATATTTTCCAGGTCGTCAATATTTCTTACCCGAATAAGCAGGCGTCGGCGCGCTAATTCCATTACCAGTACGCCATCCTCAGACAAATTCATAGCCTTAATGTGGTTATATTCCGTCCAGTTTCCGGCAAAGAAAAAGCCCTGCGCTTTAAAGCGTATTTTAGGGGTGCGTAGCCAGAAAAGATAAATAGCGATCAGCGCCAGCGCGCCGAGCAGCCAGGTGGTGTGAACCGCGCCCTGAGCGGCGATATTGTTGTAGATAAGAATGGCAATCAGACCAGTAAAAATCAGGCTGTCCGCGCGCCCGCGGCGCAACAGTGCAACGGCAAGCAGCGTTTTTCCGCGGCGTCGCTCGAGGACTGCCTCATCGTAAATTGCCCAGCCGAGCAGGGCCACAATGCATCCCACCAGAACCATATCCGTCAGCGTCATACTCTCTCTCGCATAAAAAAACCGGGGGCAGGCCCCCGGTTATCACTCACAGTCTTACAGGCCCAGCAGGCCAACCGCGTAACCGGCAATACCAATAACAAAGAAGCCGACGATGATCCACAGCGGGTTAACCTTACGGCGCAGCAGCCACATACAGGCGAAGGTCAGTAGCAGCGGCACCAGGCCCGGCATCAGCTGGTCGAGAATGGTCTGCACGGTAGTCACTTTTTCCGCGCCGGTCTGGTCGGTGATCCGTGATACCACCAGCGGAATGTTAACGTGTGTCCACTTGTTGACCAGCGCCCCCATGACAAACAGGCCGAGAATTGACGCCCCCTCGGTCAGTTTTTGCAGGAAGCCGCCGCCCATGTCCTTCACGATGTCCACGCCTTTGCGATACCCGTAGGCCACGCCGTAATAGCGCGTTGCCAGACGTACCGCGTTAAACAGGATGAAGAACAGCAGCGGACCCAGCAGGCTGCCGCTCATGGCGATCCCCGCACCCAGCGCGGCAAACACCGGACGCACGGTGCCCCAGAAAATCGGGTCGCCCACGCCGGCCAGCGGCCCCATCAAACCGACTTTGATGCCGTTGATGGCCCCGTCGTCTATCTGGGCGCCGTTCGCGCGCTGCTCTTCCATCGCCAGCGTCACGCCGAGCACCGGCGCGGCAACGTAAGGATGCGTGTTGAAAAACTCCAGGTGGCGTTTGATTGCCTGACGGCGCGCCTCGTTGTTTTCCGGATACAGGCGTTTAATAACCGGCACCATCGAGAAACAGAAGCCCAGCGCCTGCATCCTTTCGAAGTTCCATGAGCCCTGGAACAGGTTGGAGCGCAGGAACACGCTGCGAATATCGCCCTGGGTCAGTTTTTTCTCAGTCGTTGTTTTTGTGATATCAACCATGTCGCTCACCTGTTAATCCAGTTCGTTATCAAGATCGTTGGAACCCGCAGCCTGTGCAGGACCGCCAGCGGTACGGTTGTATTTCGGGCTAAGCTGGATATAAAGCACCGCCATCACTGCGCCAATCACGCCCAGCGCCACCAGGTTGAAGTCGGTAAACGCCGCGGTAACGAAGCCAAGATAGAAGAACGGCATCAGATAGCCGGCGCGCATCATATTGATGACCATCGCGTAACCGACCACCACAATCATGCCCCCGGCAATGTTCAGACCGCTGGTTACCACTTCAGGGATGGCGTTCAGCATGCTCTGCACTTCGCTGGTGCCCACCGAAATCGCCACAATCACCGCCGGAATAGCAATACGCATCGCCTGCAGGAACAGGGAGGAGACGTGGATCCACGACAGCGCCGTCAGGTTGCCGCTGTCGGCCGCCTTATCTGCCGCATGCTGGAAGCCTACAGTGATGGTACGCACGATGATGGTCAGTACCTGGCCTGCGGCAGCCAGCGGGATCGCCAGCGCGATGCCGGAGCCGATGCCCTGATTACCGGCGATGACCAGAATGGTGGAAATAATCGACGCCAGCGCGGCATCGGGGGCAACCGCCGCACCGATGTTCATCCAGCCCAGCGCAATCATCTCCAGCGTACCGCCGATAATGATGCCGGTTTTCATATCACCGAGCACGGCGCCGACCAGGGTACAGGCCACCAGTGGGCGGTGAAACTGGAATTCATCGAGCACCGATTCCATACCGGCAATACAGGCCACGATAAACACCAGCACAATCTGAAGAATGGTTATCTCCATTGTACTTCTCCTGTGAAAAAATCAGATGTCAGTGAGGATTTCAGCGGCGCGTTACGGCGCGACTTTGGCGATCAAATCCATCATTTTCAGTTTCGGATCGTTAGAGACTTTGCGAGCTTCCAGCTCGATACCGCGCGCATTGAGCTTGCGGAAGGCCTCGATATCGGCGCTGTCGACGGAAATCGCGTTGTTAACCTGGGTTTTCCCCTGGCGAAACGCCATGCCGCCGATATTCACGGATTTGATGTTCACACCGCCCTCGACCACGCGTTCAACGTCAGTCGGGTTGGTAAACAGCAGCATCACGCGCTCGCGGGCGTATTTCGGGTTATTGTAAACGCGGATCATTTTGGCAACGTCCACCACGTGGGCGGTGACGCCGGGAGGGGCAACCTGAGTAAGCAGGGTTTTACGTACCGTGTCCGCTGCCACTTCATCACTGACCACGATGATGCGGGTTACGTTGGTTTCCTTGGTCCAGCGCGTAGCGACCTGGCCGTGGATCAGACGGTCATCGATTCGCGCCAGGCCGATAACCATGTAGTCTTCCGGCCCCATCGGTTTCGCGGGCGCGGCAGGGTGGGGCGTAGTACTTGCGACAGCAGCAGGCGCAGCGGCTTTTTCCGGCGCTTTAGCCTTCAGCGCTCTGACGCCTTCGCGTCCGGTTTCTACCGCTACCGCCACCAGCTCCGCTAACGACGGGTTGTCATCGCGCGCCATCAGGGTTTCAACCAGCATAGGGATATTCACCCCGGCAATGACTTCATACTGTTCTTTATCAACCACGATCCTGCTGGCGGCATTAAACGGACTGCCTCCCCAGGTATCGACCAGAAACAGAACGCCCTGTTGGGTATCGAGTTTCTCAAGCTGCGCGTGGTATTTTTCGATCAGCGTCTCGGCGTTTTCACCCGGCACGAAATCGATCCAGCCTACATTTTCCTGTTCGCCTAATAGCATTTCCGCGGTCTTAAGCAACTGCTCAGCCGCCCAGCCATGTGTGCCTATCACAATAGCAATGGTCACTTGCTACCTCCTTTCTTATCGTGAATACGCGCCTGCTGACGCGTATTGTGAACCGCACACCGGAGTGAAACGATTCAGATAACGTTGAGTATGTATAAGAACCTGTTACCGCGAATAATTTTAGAGCGTGAAAAAATAAAGAATGTGATGCAGTTCCGTAATTTAGTCATCGAACTACGCTGCAAATACCCCCTGAAAATTACGGGGTGAGCGTTGCATAAAAATTGCAAAGTCTGGTAAAGCTTTGCAAAAAGATAAGTCCCTTTGCTAAGGTACGCGTCTGATTAATTAACAGGAGTAGCGGGCAGCAGCCCACCGTATGGACCGTCACCGACGTCTTTTCATTTCAATGCCGTTTCCGGCCACGTTTTGCGGCGAACATCGCCCAGTCTCATCTATCCTTTTCAGTTCAGCGCCCGCAGATGCCGTGGTGCCGTTTAGTCATTCCTTAAGCAGGAGCTTGTCATGGAATTCTTGATGGACCCCCAAATCTGGGCGGGGCTGTTAACGCTTGTCGTTCTGGAAATTGTTCTCGGTATCGATAACCTGGTATTTATCGCCATTCTGGCCGATAAGCTGCCGCCGAAGCAGCGCGACAAAGCGCGTCTCATCGGTCTGTCGCTGGCGCTGATTATGCGTCTCGGCCTGTTATCGCTGATTTCGTGGATGGTGACGCTAACGCGTCCGTTATTCACCGTCTGGGACTTCACCTTCTCAGGGCGTGACCTGATCATGCTGGTCGGGGGTATCTTCCTGCTGTTCAAGGCCACCACCGAGCTTCACGAACGGCTTGAGAACCGCCAGCACGACGAATCGCACGGCAAGGGCTACGCCAGCTTCTGGGTGGTGGTTGTGCAGATCGTGATCCTGGATGCAGTGTTCTCCCTCGATGCGGTCATTACCGCGGTGGGCATGGTGAACCATCTGCCGGTCATGATGGCGGCGGTAGTTATCGCGATGGCCGTTATGCTGCTGGCCTCCAAACCGCTGACTCGCTTCGTGAACCAGCATCCGACGGTGGTGGTGCTCTGTCTGAGCTTCCTGCTGATGATTGGTCTGAGTCTGGTGGCGGAAGGCTTCGGTTTCCATATTCCGAAAGGCTACCTCTACGCGGCGATTGGCTTCTCCATCATCATTGAAGTGTTTAACCAGATTGCGCGTCGCAACTTCCTGCGCCATCAGTCCTCCCAGCCGCTGCGCGCCCGTACTGCGGATGCGATCCTGCGTCTGATGGGCAATCGTCGTAAGTCTGCCCAGCAGAGCGAGCCGGACAGCAACAGCAACGCGATGGTGCCGGTTCCGGCTGAGGCCTTCGCCGAAGAAGAGCGCTACATGATCAACGGCGTGCTTACGCTGGCTCAGCGTTCACTGCGCAGCATCATGACCCCGCGCGGCGAAATCAGTTGGGTAGACGCCAGCCTGAGCGTGGACGAAATTCGTCAGCAGCTGCTCTCGTCACCGCACAGCCTGTTTCCGGTGTGTCGCGGCGAACTGGATGAAGTGATCGGTATCGTGCGTGCGAAAGAGCTGCTGGTGGCCCTGGATGATAACGTCGATGTGGCGGCTATTGCCTCCGCCTCGCCGGCCATCGTGGTCCCGGAGACTCTCGACCCGATCAACCTGCTTGGCGTGCTGCGTCGCGCGCGCGGCAGCTTCGTTATCGTTAATAACGAGTTTGGTGTGGTGCAGGGCCTGGTGACGCCGCTGGACGTGCTGGAAGCGATTGCCGGTGAGTTCCCGGATGCGGATGAAACCCCGGAAATCATACATGATGGCGACGGCTGGCTGGTAAAAGGGTCCACCGACCTGCATGCCATTCAGCAGCAGCTGGATGTCGATCATCTGGTGGATGAAGATGAAGATATTGCGACGGTCGCCGGGCTGGTGATCGCGGCTAACGGACGAATCCCGCACGCCGGGGACGTAATCCACGTCGCGCCGCTGCATATCACCATCGTCGAAGCGAACGACTACCGCGTCGATCTGGTGCGCATTACCCGCGATAAACCGCTGCACGAAGATGAAGAAGAGTAATCGTAGCGGCATAGCATGACCGCTGTGTCCGGCAGGTGGATGCGTTCTGCCTGCCAGCACGGCGGAAAATGATGCCGGAGAAATAAAAAAGCGCCGCTTAGCGGCGCTTTTTTTAATCAGTCACACTGGACCTTGATGGCGAGGCCACCGCGCGAGGTTTCGCGGTATTTGGCATTCATGTCTTTGCCGGTCTCGTACATGGTTTCGATAACCTTATCCAGCGATACGCGCGGCTCGCTGGTGCGGCGCATCGCCATGCGCGCAGCGTTGATCGCTTTTACCGAGGCGATAGCGTTACGCTCGATGCACGGCACCTGCACCTGGCCGGCGACCGGATCGCAGGTCAGACCGAGGTTGTGCTCCATGCCGATTTCTGCGGCGACGCACACCTGCTCCGGGCTGGCACCCAGCAGCTCGGCAAGCCCGGCTGCGGCCATTGAACAGGCCACGCCCACTTCGCCCTGGCAACCCACTTCAGCACCGGAGATGGACGCGTTCATTTTGTACAGCGCGCCGATAGCGCCCGCCGCGAGGAAGTAGCGGATGTAGATGTCCGGGCTGACCGGCTCGATAAAGTGATCGTAGTAGGCCAGCACTGCCGGCACGATCCCGCAGGCACCGTTGGTCGGGGCGGTTACCACGCGACCACCTGCGGCGTTCTCTTCATTCACCGCCAGCGCAAACATGTTCACCCAGTCCACTACGATCATCGGATCGTTGGAGAGCTTATCGCTCGACACCAGCAGACGGCGCAGCGCCGAGGCGCGACGCGGCACGCGCAGTGGGCCTGGCAGCACGCCTTCGGTATTCATACCGCGGTCGATACAGGCGCGCATGGTCTGCCATACGTCAGCGAAGTAAGCCTCGATCTCGCTTTTGCTGTGCAGCGCCAGTTCGTTCTGCATCACCATGCCGGAGAGCGACAGCCCGGTCTCTTTGCAGAAGCCGAGCATCTCTTTGGCGGAGCTGAACGCGTAAGGCACCTGCACTTCACCCACCACGTCTTTGCCGAAGTGCTCTTCATCAACGATAAATCCGCCGCCGATGGAGTAGTAGGTTTTGCTGTAGAGCAGCTCGTCGCCGCTGAAGGCGTGGATCTGCATACCGTTTTCGTGCAGCGACAGGTTATCGCTGCTGAAACGCATGCCGTTGTCTTTCGGGAAATCGACCTCGTGCTGACCCTGGGCCAGCAGCAGGCGCTCGCGCGTTTCCACATCGCGAATGAAAGCCGGAATGGCGTCGATATCGACGGTCGCAGGCTCGTTGCCGGCCAGACCCATAATAATAGCGATATCGGTGTGGTGGCCTTTACCGGTGAGCGAGAGGGAACCGTAGACGTCAACCGCGAGGCGGGTCACGTCATGCAGAATGCCTTTTTCGACCAGATCATCGACGAACTGCTTCCCGGCCTTCATCGGCCCGACGGTGTGGGAAGAGGAGGGGCCAATGCCCACCTTGAACATGTCGAATATACTAATCACGTTTAAACTCCTGCCAGGGTCATCGGGTTGTCGCGATGACGATGTTAGATCAGCGGCTAGTGTAAGAGGTTATTGGTTCCGGAAGGCAACTATTCACATGAATTAAACTAATCGATAAAGCAAAAAACGCTAATATACTATTTTACTTAAGGCGCTGTTTTGCAGCATTTATCTCTGAAGTATAGCCTGGCTATGATGTAAACAACTGGGGGCAGCGCACAGATTTCACGCCTGGCCCGCGCTCAGACCTCGCCTTCCGGGCGCAGCCCGAGCTGAAGCGCCAGCTCGCGAATGATCCCCGCCGTCATACCCCAGACAAAGTAATGCTGATACCACGACAGCCAGACCCGATGTGCATTGCCGCGCCGATGAATATCCAGCGGATGGTAGCGCCCGAGGTTGAGCGCCTCGGCCAGCGGCATTTCAAACACCGCCGCCACTTCATCTTCGCTGGCGTGATAGTGCAGATCGGGCGGAATAATGCCCACTACCGGCGTGACCTGAAAACCGGTGACGCTGTCCACCGGCGGCAGAATGCCAATCACCTCGACGCACTCCGGTGGGATCGCCACTTCTTCTTCGGCCTCACGCAGCGCGGCGGCAATCAGCGAAGCGTCGCTGGCATCCACCGCGCCGCCGGGAAACGCCACCTGACCGGCGTGTTTACGCAGCCGTGCCGAGCGCTGGGTCAGCAGCAGCCCGGGCTCGGGGCGACGCACTACCGGCACCAGTACCGCGGCCTGGCGCTGGTTTAGCGCGCCGCGCCCGGGGGCCGGACGCAGTAGCTGAAAACGGGATAAAAAAGTATCAAGCGTCAGATCCATCGCACAACTCCAGATTGCGTAAGATACGGTTAACTTTATCAAAGGTTTCCTGATATTCCGCTGCTTCCTCGCTGTCGGCCACGATCCCGCCTCCGGCTGAGCAGTAGAGCGTGCCCGCCGCGGCGGTAAGGGTGCGGATGGTGATGCTGGTATCCATGGTGCCGCAGGCGCTGATGTAGCCGATGCTGCCGCACCAGGCGTTGCGCCGCTGCGGCTCCAGCGCTTCGATGATCTCCATCGCCCGCACTTTTGGCGCGCCGGTAATGGAGCCGCCGGGGAAACAGGCGCGCAGCAGGTCGGTGGCATGGCGATCGGCGGGCAGTTCGCCGGTGATGGTACTCACCAGATGATGCACCGCCGGGAAAGGTTCCACCACAAACAGCTCCGGCACCCGCACGCTGCCAGGTGTGGCGACGCGCCCGATGTCGTTGCGCATCAGGTCGACAATCATCAGGTTTTCAGCGCGATCTTTCGGTGATGCCGCCAGACGTTGCGCCTGCGCCGCATCGGCTTCTGCATCAGCCAGCCGCGGCAGCGTGCCTTTGATTGGGCGGGTTTCGATGCGGCGCTCGGCGAGGTGAATAAAGCGCTCCGGCGACAGGCTGAGTATCGTCTGCTCCGGCAGACGCAGAAAGGCGCTGAACGGCGCGCGGTTCGCGGCGTTGAGCTGAACAAACACCTGCCACTCGTCCCCGGTGTACCCGGCGCTGAAACGTTGGGCAAGGTTCACCTGATAACAGTCGCCGCTGGCGAGAAACGCCTGCACCTGGCGAAATTTATCGCCATATTCGGCGCGGGTCATGTTCGCCTGCCACGGGGTGGTCAGACGCAGCGGGGCAGCCGCCGGCGCGGTTTGCGCTTCAAGCCATGCCAGCCGGGCGTGCACGTCGCTGCGACTGACCAGCGTCACTTTCTGCAAATGGTGGTCGACAATCAGCGCCCAGTCATAAATGCCCACCGCCATATCCGGCGTCTGCACGTCGGCCTCGGCCTGCTCAGGCAGCGATTCGAAGCGGCGGCCTAAGTCGTAGCCAAACAGCCCCATCGCACCCCCGGTAAACGGCAACGCCGGGTCGGCCTCGCCGGGCCAGTTCATGGCGTCCAGCGCCTGCCGTAACAGTGCCAGCGGATCGGCTTGCTCTTCGCGCACGCCGGTGGCACTGGCTATAGTCGTCACCCCACCACGGGTCTGCAGCGTGACGCGCGGCTGGGCCACCAGTATGTCGAAACGATTGTGGGGATGATCGGCATAACCCGAGTGGAGCAGCATCGCCCAGGGCTGATGGGCCAGCGGCGCAAAATAGCGCGCAGCGGCGTCAGGTTCCCAGGGCAGGGAGAGACGCGAGAGAGTGTGGTTCGATACGGTAGTCATTCACGCTAACCTGAAAGCCTGCGGTGGCGGTCACGGCTGGTAACCCCGCAGGGGACATGAAATAATAACAGCCCGCCAATGTATCAGGAGTCAATCATGTTTGCAGGTTTACCTT
The DNA here is from genome assembly GCF_000696575.1 of Siccibacter colletis. Lineage (GTDB taxonomy): Bacteria > Pseudomonadota > Gammaproteobacteria > Enterobacterales > Enterobacteriaceae > Siccibacter > Siccibacter colletis. Next base: position 63,293 of record NZ_JMSQ01000015.1, read on the forward strand.
CACTTACCCATGAACAGCAGCAGCAGGCTGTAGAGCGAATTCATGATCTGATGACCCAGGGCATGAGTAGCGGTGAAGCCATTGCCCTGGTCGCGCAGGAGCTGCGTGAGAATCATACCGGCGAGCGCGTGGTCGCGCGTTTTGAGGATGAGGACGAGGAGTAACGCCCGGGCCGCCACCGTCACCCGGTAGCGGCAGGCCATTACACGGCGGCGATTATTTTGATTTCCACCTTATAGCGCGGGTTCATCAGGCGGGCCTGCACGGTGCAGCGCACCGGCGCGGAGCCTGCCACCACCCACTCATCCCAGGCTTTGTTCATCAGCACGAAGTCGTCCCCGTCGGCAAGGAAAATGGTGGCATCGAGAATGCGTGATTTGTCGCTGCCCTGCGCGGTTAACAGCGTGTCGATCTGCGCCAGGGTATTCCGGGTTTGTTCATAAGCATCAGCATCCAGATTTTCCGGCACGCCGGTGTAGTAGAGAGTCTGATTGTGGATCACCGCGTCAGACCAACGATCTGCGGGATCGATACGCACGATTGTCATCGCTGTTTCCTTTTTCTGTTGTCATCAATGGTCTGCAAGCCTGCCATATTGTGCAGCGCGCGTCATCTCTTCGGCTGGCTAAAATCGGGCTGCCCTGACATAATCACTGGCAATTTCCACAGGGGGTAGTGTGACGGACGATTTCGCAGTCGACGGGCAACTCGCAAAAGCGATTCCCGGTTTTAAACCGCGTGAGCCACAGCGTCAGATGGCAGAAGCGGTATCCGGGGCCATTGCACGCGGCGAGCCGCTGGTGGTCGAGGCTGGTACCGGCACCGGGAAAACCTACGCCTATCTCGCTCCGGCGCTGCGCGCGGGCAAAAAAGTCATCATCTCTACCGGCTCCAAAGCCCTGCAGGATCAGCTCTACAGCCGCGATCTGCCTACCGTCGCCCGCGCCCTTGAATTTAAAGGCAAGCTGGCGCTGCTGAAAGGCCGCTCCAACTACCTGTGCCTGGAGCGCCTGGAGCAGCAAACCATCGCCGGCGGCGACCTGCCGGTACAGACCCTGAGCGATGTGGTGATCCTGCGCAGCTGGGCCAACCAGACGGTGGACGGCGACATCAGCACCTGCGCCAGCGTTGCCGAAGACTCCCAGGCCTGGCCGCTGGTCACCAGCACCAACGACAACTGCCTCGGCAGCGACTGCCCGCTGTATAAAGACTGTTTCGTGGTCAAAGCGCGTAAAAAAGCGATGGATGCCGACGTGGTGGTGGTCAACCATCACCTGTTTCTCGCCGATATGGTGGTGAAGGAGACCGGCTTCGCTGAGCTGATCCCCGAAGCCGAGGTCATGATCTTCGACGAAGCCCACCAGGTACCGGACATCGCCAGCCAGTACTTCGGCCAGTCCATCTCCAGCCGCCAGCTGCTCGATCTCGCCAAAGACATTACCATCGCATACCGCACTGAACTGAAAGACACCCAGCAGCTTCAGAAGTGTGCCGACCGCCTGGCGCAGAGCGCCCAGGATTTCCGGCTCCAGCTTGGCGACCCCGGTTTTCGCGGCAACCTGCGCGAGCTGCTGGCCGACCCGAATATCAGCCGGGCGCTGCTGCTGCTCGATGACGCTCTGGAGCTGTGCTACGACGTGGCGAAGCTCTCGCTGGGTCGCTCGGCGATGCTCGACAGCGCCTTTGAGCGCGCGACGATCTACCGTGGCCGCCTGAAACGGCTGAAAGAGATCAACCAGCCGGGGTACAGCTACTGGTACGAGTGCAACGCCCGTCACTTTACCCTGGCGCTGACGCCGCTCACCGTGGCGGAGAAGTTCAAGGACGTCATGGCCCGCCAGCCCGGCAGCTGGATTTTTACCTCGGCGACGCTGTCGGTGAACGATGAGCTGCACCACTTCACCAGCCGTATCGGGGTGGACGAGGCGCAGACCCTGCTACTGCCCAGCCCGTTCGACTATGCCAGCCAGGCGCTGCTCTGCGTCCCGCGCAACCTGCCGGAAACCAACCGGCCTGGAGCAGGGCGTCAGCTGGCACAGATGCTCAGGCCGCTGATTGAGGCCAACAACGGGCGCTGCTTTATGCTCTGTACCTCCCACGCCATGATGCGCGATCTTGCCGAACAGTTCCGCGCTACCATGACGCTACCGGTGCTGATGCAGGGGGAGACCAGCAAAAGCCAGCTGCTGGACCAGTTCGTCAGCGCCGGTAACGCGCTGCTGGTAGCAACCAGCAGCTTCTGGGAAGGGGTGGACGTGCGCGGCGATGCGCTGTCGCTGGTGATTATCGACAAGCTGCCCTTTACCTCGCCGGACGATCCGCTGCTGAAAGCGCGCATGGAAGATTGCCGATTGCGCGGCGGCGATCCTTTTGCCGATGTGCAGCTGCCGGATGCGGTGATCACCCTGAAACAGGGCGTTGGCCGTCTCATTCGCGATACCGACGATCGCGGCGTGCTGGTGATCTGCGATAACCGTCTGGTGATGCGCCCCTATGGCGCGGTATTTCTCGCCAGCCTGCCGCCCGCGCCGCGCACCCGGGATATTAATCAGGCAGTTGCGTTTCTCGGCAAGCGCGAAGCCAGGTAATGTGGCGCGGAATGTGGTACTATCCGCGCCACTTTTTCTTTAGCTGACTGCGAGAGCGCTTATCTCATGCGAATTCTGGCAATTGATACTGCGACGGAAGCCTGTTCCGTTGCGCTGCTGGACAACGGCACCACCCACGCCCACTTCGAACTCTGCCCCCGGGAACACACGCAGCGCATTCTGCCAATGGTGCGCGATGTGCTGAACCAGGCGGGTGTTTCACTGTCTGATATTGATGCCCTGGCCTTCGGGCGCGGACCGGGAAGTTTCACCGGCGTGCGTATCGGGATCGGGATCGCCCAGGGGCTGGCATTCGGCGCGTCGCTGCCGATGATCGGTGTCTCTACGCTTGCGACCATGGCCGAAGGTGCGTGGCGCAAGACCGGGGCCACTCGCGTGCTGGCTGCCATTGATGCCCGCATGGGTGAAGTCTATTGGGCAGAGTACCAGCGCGATGAAAACGGCCACTGGCACGGGGAAGAAACCGAAGCGGTGCTCAAGCCGGAAGCGGTGACCGCGCGCCTGACGTTACTTGACGGTGAATGGGCTATAGTTGGCACAGGATGGCAGGCGTGGCCTGACATGGCCGACGGGTGCGGCATCACGCTGCGCGACGGCGACATGCTGCTCCCGCAGGCGCAAGATATGCTGCCGCTGGCGGCATCTAAACTGGCCCAGGGGCTGACCACCGCGGTGGATCAGACCGAGCCGGTCTACCTGCGTAATGAAGTGGCGTGGAAGAAACTTCAAGGCAGAGAGTAATTGCTCATCGCCCCCGGGCGGAATTAAGGAGTTGCACATGGCAAGCCATAAGCTACTGGCAGGTTGTCTTCTCGCAGCGGCGACGCTGCTTTCCGGCTGCGTTACCGTGCCTGATGCCATCAAAGGCACCAGCCCGACCCCGCAGCAGGATTTAGCGCGAGTGATGAACGCGCCTGAGCTGTTTGTCGGCCAGGAAGCGCGCTTCGGCGGCAAGGTGATGGCGGTGGAAAATCAGCAGGGGAAAACCCGGCTGGAGATCGCCACCGTGCGCCTGGACGAAGGTGCGCGCCCGACCCTTAACGAGCCGTCCCGCGGGCGTATCTATGCCGAGGTTACCGGCTTCCTCGACCCGGTGGATTTCCGCAATCAGCTGGTCACCGTCGTGGGGCCGATCACCGGCACCGCAGAAGGAAAAATCGGCAACACGCCGTATAAATTCCTGGTGATGCAAGCCCAGGGTTACAAACGCTGGCGCGTCACCCAGCAGGTGATGATGCCGCCGCAGCCGATGGATCCCTGGTTGTGGGGGCCGCATCCCTGGCGCGGCGGCTATGGTTATGGCGGGTGGGGCTGGTACAACCCCGGCCCGGCGGTGATCCAGAACGTTGTTGAATAACATCTTGATTTAGCAAGTAAAGAGACAGCGGCCGGTCCGCTGTCTCTTTGTTTGTACAACATCATAAAAATAATTAGTGACGCGCTTCGCAACCTGACATCGGGTTAATTAATAAACTGGTACGCTGAGTTAATATAATGTTAACGGCTTGTTTATTTGGTTGGGGTTGTGATGACGACAAACAGCAATTTCAGAGGTGAAGTAGTGAATAAGGTATGGCTTAACCGCTATCCATCCGACGTACCGGCCGAAATCAACCCCGACCGCTATCAGTCGCTTGTTGAAATGTTTGAGCACGCTACCGCGCGCTATGCCGATCAGCCCGCGTTTATGAACATGGGTGAGGTGATGACCTTCCGCAAGCTTGAAGAGCGCAGCCGTGCCTTTGCCGCTTATCTTCAGCACGGTCTGGGTCTGCAGAAGGGCGATCGCGTAGCGCTGATGATGCCCAACCTGCTGCAGTACCCGGTGGCGCTGTTCGGTATTCTGCGCGCCGGTATGACGGTGGTGAACGTTAACCCGCTCTATACCCCGCGCGAGCTGGAGCACCAGCTCAACGACAGCGGGGCCAGCGCGATCGTCATCGTGTCCAACTTCGCGCATACCCTGGAGAAGGTGGTCGCTAAGACCCAGGTTCGACACGTGATCCTGACCCGCATGGGGGATCAGCTCTCCAGTGCTAAAGGCACGCTGGTGAACTTCGTCGTCAAATACATCAAGCGGCTGGTGCCGAAGTACCATCTGCCGGACGCGATTTCGTTTCGCAGCGCGCTGCAGGCGGGTTACCGCATGCAGTACGTGAAGCCGGAACTGCTCGGTGACGACCTCGCGTTTCTGCAGTATACCGGTGGCACCACCGGGGTGGCGAAAGGGGCGATGCTCACCCACCGCAACATGCTTGCCAACCTGGAGCAGGTGAATGCCACCTACGGCCCGCTGCTGCATCGCGGTAAAGAGCTGGTAGTCACCGCGCTGCCGCTCTATCACATCTTTGCCCTGACCATGAACTGCCTGCTGTTTATCGAGCTGGGCGGTAACAACCTGCTGATCACCAATCCGCGCGACATTCCCGGCCTGGTCAAAGAGCTGGCGAAATATCCGTTCACCGCCATGACCGGCGTGAATACCCTGTTCAATGCGCTGCTGAATAATAAAGAGTTCCAGGCGCTGGACTTCTCTACGCTGAACCTCTCCGCCGGCGGCGGTATGCCGGTGCATCAGGCGGTCGCCGATCGTTGGGTGAAGCTTACCGGCCAGTTCCTGCTGGAAGGCTACGGCCTGACCGAATGTTCGCCGCTGGTGAGCGTTAACCCGCACGACATCGACTACCACAGCGGCAGCATTGGTCTGCCGGTGCCGTCCACCGAGGCGAAGCTGATTGATGATGCGGGCAACGAAGTGCCGCACGGCGAGCCGGGTGAGCTGTGCGTGCGCGGCCCGCAGGTGATGCTCGGTTACTGGCAGCGTCCGGATGCCACCGACGAGATCATTCAGGACGGCTGGCTGCGCACCGGTGATATCGCGGTGATGGACGACGAGGGCTTCCTGCGCATCGTCGATCGCAAAAAAGATATGATTCTGGTTTCCGGCTTCAACGTCTACCCGAATGAGATTGAAGACGTGGTGATGCAGCACAGCGGCGTGCGTGAAGTCGCGGCGGTCGGCGTGCCGTCCGGCGTCAGCGGCGAGACGGTGAAGATTTTCGTGGTCAAAAAAGACGAGGCTCTCACCGCCGAGGCGCTGATCGCGTTCTGTCGCCGCCACCTTACCGGCTACAAAGTGCCGAAGCTGGTAGAGTTCCGCGATGAGCTGCCGAAATCCAACGTCGGCAAAATTTTGCGGCGAGAATTACGTGACGAAGCGACAAAGCCAGGCAACAATACCCCCTGAGCGTTGATTACGTCGCCTGACGCCGGCTAAGCCGGCGTTTTTTATGGGCGCAAACCAAAGAGAATGTAATTTGAATTATCAGATGATCACCACCGACGACGCGCTGCGCACTCTGTGTGATGCCGTGCGTCAGTCACCCGCCATCGCCCTGGATACCGAATTCGTTCGCACCCGCACCTACTATCCGCAGCTGGGCCTGATTCAGGTGTTTGACGGCGAGCAGCTGGCGCTGATCGACCCGCTGCCCATCACCGACTGGGCGCCGTTCAAAGCGCTGCTGACCGATAGCGCCGTGACCAAATTCCTGCACGCGGGCAGTGAGGATCTTGAAGTGTTCTCCTCGCGCTTTGGCGTGATGCCGGAGCCGATGATCGATACCCAGATCCTGGCGTCGTTTACTGGTGAAGCGCTCTCCTGCGGTTTCGCCACGATGGTTGAAACCTGGACCGGCGTAAAACTCGATAAGAGCGAGTCCCGCACCGACTGGCTGGCGCGCCCGCTGACCCAGCGTCAGTGCGACTACGCTGCCGCAGACGTCTGGTATCTGCTGCCCATCGCCAACAAGTTGGTGGCAAAAACCGAAGCAGCAGGCTGGCTGCCCGCGGCGCTTGATGAGTGCCGTCTGATGATCAAACGCCGCAGTGAAGTGCTGACGCCAGACGACGCGTGGCGTGAGATTGGTAACGCCTGGCAGCTGCGCCCCCGTCAGCTCGCCTGCCTGAGGCTGCTGGCCGCCTGGCGGCTGCGCCATGCCCGCGAGCGCGATATGGCGGTGAACTTCGTGGTGCGCGAAGAGAATCTCTGGCAGGTGGCGCGATATCTGCCGTCGAGCCTCGGTGAGCTGAGCAGCCTCGGCCTCTCCGGCAGCGAAATCCGCTTCCACGGTAAGGCGCTGGTGGATATGGTCGCTCAGGCGCAGGCCTTGCCGGAAGAGGCGCTGCCCGAGCCGCTGGCAAATCTGGTGGATATGCCCGGCTATCGCAAAATCTTCAAAGCGATTAAAGCGCTGGTACAACAGGTAGGGGAAGAGAAGGGCGTTAGCGCGGAATTACTTGCATCGCGTCGTCAGATTAACCAGCTGCTGAACTGGCACTGGAAGCTGAAAGCGCAAAATAATATGCCGGAACTGATTAGCGGCTGGCGCGGAGAATTATTAGCTGAGCCGTTAAAAACCGTGCTGAATGACGCCTGAATGGGCTGGATATAATTACAGGGGTCTGGCTGTGTATGCGCTAAATAATTTGCGCTGACGGCAAAATGGCTAAAAAAATAACCCAGGGCATGCCCTGGGTTTTTTATTGTCACCCTTAAACCACCTCCTTGGGAGGTGGTGATTGATTGCGATTATTTTGTCTCTTCGGCTTCCGGCAACGTAACGTTGAGTTCCAGAATCGAGATATCGTCGCCTTTTTGTTCGAGCTGGACGGTGACCATTTCCGGATCTATCTGTACATATTTACAGATCACTTCCAGAATATCCCGCTTCAGCTGCGGCAAATAATGCGGTTCGGCATCGCTACGACGACGCTCGGCAACAATAATCTGCAATCGCTCTTTCGCGATATTTGCGGTGGTCTTTTTTCTGGAGAGAAAAAAGTCGAGTAATGCCATAACTTATCCTCCGAACAGGCGTTTGAGGAATCCTTTCTTTTCTTCTTCAATGAAGCGGAAAGGGCGTTCTTCTCCCAGAAGACGGTCAACGGTGTCGGCATAGGCTTTGCCGGCATCAGCATCGGAATCCAGAATAACCGGCTCGCCCTGGTTGGAGGCGCGCAGCACGGACTGATCTTCAGGAATGACGCCAACCAGCGGAATACGCAGGATTTCCAGCACGTCTTCCATGCTCAGCATATCGCCTTTGCTCACGCGGCCCGGGTTGTAACGCGTCAGCAGCAGGTGCTCTTTAATCGCGTCCTGGCCACGTTCGGCGCGGCGCGATTTTGAAGCCAGAATGCCGAGAATGCGGTCGGAGTCACGCACCGATGACACTTCCGGGTTGGTAGTGATGATGGCCTCGTCAGCGAAGTAGAGCGCCATCAGCGCGCCGGTTTCGATGCCCGCCGGGGAGTCACAGACGATGAAATCAAAATCCATGGTCTGCAGTTCATCCAGCACCTTTTCCACACCGTCGCGGGTCAGGGCGTCTTTGTCGCGCGTTTGCGAAGCCGGGAGAATAAACAGGTTGTCGGTACGCTTATCTTTGATCAGCGCCTGGTTTAAGGTGGCGTCGCCCTGAATCACGTTAACGAAGTCGTAAACCACGCGGCGTTCACAGCCCATGATCAGGTCAAGGTTACGCAAACCGATATCGAAATCGATAACCACGGTTTTCTTACCCTTCTGGGCCAGACCCGTAGCGATGGCCGCGCTGGAGGTGGTCTTGCCAACGCCTCCTTTACCCGATGTAACAACAATAATGCGTGCCATAAAGGTGTTCCTTGTTAAAAAGGGCTTAACTCAATGTGTCGACAGTAAGCACGCCGTCAGTCAGTTTCAACCGCGCTGCTTTGTCATAAAATTCGGCCGGGATTTGATCGCTCAGCCAGTATTCACCCGCAATAGAGACCAGCTCCGCCGCCAGGTGGGTACAAAATATTTGTGCGTCCCTGTCTCCGCTTGCGCCAGCAAGGGCGCGCCCGCGCATGTGACCGTAAATATGGATATTGCCATCGGCAATCAGTTCGGCACCGGCGCTGACGTGACTGGTCACAATCAAATCACAGTGTGGGGCATAAATGCGCTGACCGGAACGTACCGGAGCGTCAATTAAGCGTGATTTTGTGACCGGAGTAACAACAGGCGCAGCGGGAGAGGGGGCGTCGGTCTCGGGGGCCTTCGCAGCACGGGGGGCTTTCTCTTTGCCTTCTGTCAGCAACGGCAGGCCCGCCCGGGCGATCGCTGATTTGAGGCGTTCGTCTTTACAGCCGCTGATGCCCACCACGCGCAGACCGCTTTGCGCGATGATGTGCTGCAGCTGCGTCCAGTCTGCTTCGCCATTGAGCTGTGAAACATTCAGTACCACCGGCGCATTTTTCAAAAAAGCGGGCGCTTGGGCAATTTTGTCTTCCAGAGCCTGACGGATTACCTCGGGTTTTGCATCATGCAAATGAACCACAGATAAGGTGAAACTACTTCCTTTAAGCTCAATCGGCGTGTTTGACATCCTGGCCTTACTCAATTCAGTTTGAATCACCCATCACTGGATGATATTCCGAAGACTATCAGGCATGTTATAGTCACTATTATATTGAGGCAAGTCACCATCCGGACAAATTCGAGTAAAAATATGTTTTGTGCGATCTACCGAAGTAACAAACGCGATCAGACCTATCTGTATGTTGAAAAAAGAGACGATTTCTCTCGTGTGCCGGCGGAACTGATGGAAAGTTTTGGTCAGCCGATTCTGACGATGTTATTGCCGCTGGACGGTAAGAAAAAATTAGCCCACGCCGATTTGAGTAAAGTGAAAGAAATGCTCAACGCCCAGGGATATTATTTGCAAATACCGCCGCCGCCGGAAAATTTGCTGAAAGAACATTTAAAGTTACAAAACAATAAATAGTATTTGCTGCACATCCCGGCGCTTTCCTGGCTAAATTAACCAGATGCTATGGTGCAAACGTTCAGGAAAGCGCATGAAATACCTCGCCCCAGGCCTCGTTGCCGGTACTGTTTTTTTCTCTGGCCTCTGTGCGGCGCAGCCCGCTGCTACCGCCCCGGCTCCTGAGCCCGCCACCACCCAGCGTCTGGCAGAGACGGGCCGTAACCCCGCTGAGTTTCCGGCCTACGTCGAGACCCTGAAAAGTAAAGCGCGCGCCGCAGGCATCAGCGACGCGACCCTCACTGCCGCCTTCGACAATATTCATTTTGTTGACCGGGTAATCAAATCCGACCGCGGTCAGCTCGAAAATAAAATTCTGCTTGATGATTATCTCACCCGGGTCATTACCCCTGAGAAAGTGCGTGACGCCCGGCGTATGGCGCACGAGCATCGCCACGCTCTGCAGCGCATCAGCCGGGAGTACGGCGTACAGGCTAACTACATCGTGGCGCTGTGGGCGATGGAGAGCCGCTTCGGTAAAATTCAGGGTAAAGAGGATGTCTTCTCGGCGCTGGCCACCATGGCCTTCGAAGGGCGGCGCGAGGCATTCTTTTCCGGGGAGCTGATCGCTGCCCTGAAAATGGTGGATAAAGGTGAAATCACTGCTGACCAGATGAAAGGCTCGTGGGCTGGCGCAATGGGGCAGAACCAGTTTATGCCCAGCTCCTATCTGCGCTACGGCGCGGACGGGGATGGCGATGGCCGGATCGATATCTGGAACAATCTCGACGATGTGTTCGCCTCGACGGCCAACTATCTGGCGGAAGAGGGCTGGCAGACGGGGGAAGGGTGGGGACGCGAAGTGCGGCTTCCACAGGGCTTCGATAAAACCGAGGCTGGCACCGACAACGGCCAGGGGAAAACCGTTAGCGCCTGGCGCACCGCCGGCGTAACCCAGGCCGACGGGAGCCCGTTACCCGCGATTGACCGGCAGGCCTGGATTATTCTGCCGGAAGATGGTCAGCAGCGTGCTTTTATGGTGTATCCCAACTTCCGCACGCTGATGCACTGGAACCGCTCGTGGTACTTCGCTATCAGCATCGGTACGATGGCCGACGCCATTCTCAGCGATTGACAGCAGCCCGGCCGGACGCGGATAGTGTTTTTTCTAAATGACGACAGGGGAAGGATATGTATCAGCATCATAACTGGCAGGGCGCTCTGCTTGATTTTCCGGTCAGCAAGGTGGTGTGCGTTGGCAGCAACTATGCCAAGCACATTCAGGAGATGGGCAGCGCGACGCCGGAGGAGCCGGTGCTGTTTATCAAACCGGAAACGGCGCTCTGCGATCTTCATCAGCCGCTCTCGCTGCCCCAGGGGCTGGGCTCCGTTCATCACGAAGTGGAGCTGGCGGTGCTGATTGGCGCTACGCTGCGTCAGGCAACGGAAGAACACGTCAGCCAGGCGATTGCCGGTTACGGCGTGGCGCTGGATCTGACCCTGCGCGATCTGCAGGGCGCGCTGAAAAAGGCGGGTCGGCCCTGGGAAAAGGCCAAAGGTTTCGATAACTCCTGCCCGATCTCCGGCTTTATTCCCGCCGCGGCCTTTGACGGCGACCCGCAGAACGCGACGCTGGCGCTGAGCGTGAATGGCGAAACCCGTCAGCAGGGCAGCACCGCGGAGATGATCCATAAGATCGTGCCGCTTATTGCCTATATGAGCCGCTTTTTCACCCTGCGCGCCGGGGATGTGATCCTGACCGGTACGCCGGAAGGCGTCGGCCCGCTGGCAAGCGGCGATGAGCTGGTGGTCAGCCTTAACGGCGAATCCGTCACCACCCGGGTGCTGTAAACGCACCTCCCTCCCGGCCCGCTTTGCGTGCGGGCCGTGCAGCTGATAGAATTCGCCTCCTTTTTGTCCGCCTGCAGCGCGGACGTCCGTGCAATAAGATGTGGTAAACGATATGGCTGACATCCCGTTCTGGCAGAGCAAAACCCTGGATGATATGAGTGACGCAGAGTGGGAATCCCTGTGCGACGGCTGCGGCCAGTGCTGCCTGCATAAGCTGATGGATGAAGACAGCGATGAGATCTATTTCACCAACGTTGCCTGCAGCCAGCTCAATATCAAAACCTGCCAGTGCCGCAACTATGAGCGCCGCTTCGACTACGAGCCGGACTGCATCAAACTGACGCGCGAAAACCTGCCGACCTTCGAGTGGTTACCGCATACCTGCGCCTATCGTCTGCTGGCAGAAGGCAAACCGCTGCCAGCCTGGCACCCGCTGATTGCCGGCTCCAAAGCCGCGATGCACGGCGAGCGTATCTCGGTGCGCCATATTGCAGTGCGTGAATCGGAAGTCCGCGACTGGCAGGACCATATTTTGAATAAGCCAGACTGGGCACAGTAAACCCTTGAGGGGGCCCGATAAGCGTCGCCCCGGTTCTGGTTATTACCCGCAAATTAATTAGCCTGATAAATATTATTTTTTACCCGCTAACGATCGCTAATTAATATTCGCAATATATATGTATTGCCCGCAGCCACGACACGCTATTTCATTATTGCCGTGAATCAATATTCACCGCATGATGGCGTGCTACCGTGGCGGTTCCCCTCTCTACAGGATAACCATGATGAACATCAGGGCGTCAGGCGTTGTTGTGTTTGTGGTAATTGGATTAATGTTCAGCGATGCGGCGTTAGCAAAGGGTAGCCGCCCGTCGGATAACCAGATAAAAGAAGAAATTATTGCGGACTCGATTGCCGGGTACGATGGCAACTGTCCGTGCCCGTATAACCGGGCGCGCAACGGCAGTTCCTGCGGCAAGCGCAGCGCGTGGAGCCGCGCCGGAGGCGAAGCACCGCTCTGTTATAAAGATGATGTCAGTCAGGAGATGGTTGACGAGTGGCGCGCCGCACACCACTAAAACAGGAGTAATCCGCTGGTGTGAATCACTGGTTCACACCCGGACATACTCTTTTGATTGGTTTACGAAAAAAGAGTATCTATTTAATGCGCTTCAGTGCATCGTAAGCACTCGTTGCGAAACCGTCGCTGCAGTCGCTTCTGCCTTTCCTCTTTGTCAGAAACATTCTCTTCCGCGGTAATAACACCCTTTCTATACCTGATGGCTGTTAATAACTCGTAATAACGTAGCGCCGTGTGGCTCATTATTTGTGACCACAGCCGCTACCACTTTTTTATTGCTGGTAGATGACACTGAATGCCTCAAAATTTTAAAACTGAATTTTTACATCCGCGCCACTGGATGACCTGGACTGGCGTAACCATTCTCTGGTTGCTGGTGCAGCTGCCTTATCCGCTGCTGGTAAAACTTGGCCGCACTCTGGGCCGCCTGGCGCGCCCGTTCCTGAAAAAACGTGAGTACGTTGCCAACCGCAACCTGGAATTGTGCTTTCCGGCGATGGATAACTTCTCGCGCAGCACGCTGCTGACCGATAACTTTACCTCGCTTGGCATGGCGCTGATCGAAACCGGCATGGCCTGGTTCTGGAGCGATGCCCGGCTGCACAAGCACTTTGACGTAGAAGGCTTTGCCAACCTGCAGCGCGCCCTCGATCAGGGCAAAGGCGTGATGGTGGTCGGCGTGCACTTTATGTCGCTGGAGCTGGGCGGCCGAGTGATGGGCTTATGTCGTCCGATGATGGCGACCTATCGCCCGCACAACAACCCGGTGCTGGAGTTTGTGCAGACCCGGGGTCGCCTGCGTTCTAATAAAGCCATGATCGACCGCCGTAATCTGAAAGGCCTGGTCAGCGCGCTGAAGAAGGGCGAGGCGGTATGGTTCGCGCCGGATCAGGATTATGGCCGCAAGGGCAGCGTGTTTGCGCCGTTCTTCGCAATGCAGAATACCGCCACCACGAACGGCACCTTCGTTATCTCACGCCTCTCCGGCGCGGCGATGCTGACCATCACCATGATTCGGCGTAAAGATAACGCCGGCTATCGTCTCTATATCGGCGATATGCTTACCGATTACCCGTCGGGTAACGAGCAGGCGGCAGCAGGGTACATCAATAAAAAAATTGAAGATGAAATTCTGCGCGCCCCGGAACAGTATCTCTGGGTGCATCGCCGGTTTAAAACCCGTCCGCTGGGCGAAGCCGCCTCTTATTAATCGCCGCCTTAAGTCAGCCTGGCTGGCTTGCAGGCAGTAACAGCCGCACGCGAGAATTCCTTAATAAACGTGCGGCTTATTTTTTCATTCCGGTTATTTCCGCGTTAAATGCTTCGTAACCAAAAAACTCTTTCACCCTGACCTGTATTTTTTCCTTCCGCTGTCGATAACTTCTTCAGAACAATTTTTTGTAGCGCACGTGTCTGACAGCGATGTGGATATTCCGTTAACCATCATTCCTGACGCCTCATGAGCTAACAACGACCCGCATACCGTGGAGGGAAAAGTGGATAACTTTCAGAAAGAGATTGATGAGAGGGCGAACCTCGCCCTGTCAAATAAGTTTGAGCTGCTGCTGTTTCGCCTGGGCACCGCGCTGCACTCTGACAAGTCAGAGCTGTTTGGCATCAACGTCTTTAAGCTGCGCGAAATTGTCCCGATGCCAACCATCACCCGCGCGGCGGGCATGAAATCCCCGTTGCTGGGCGTGGTGAGCATCCGCGATCAGATTATCCCGGTTATCGATCTGCCTGCGGTTGCGGGCTGCACGCCCACCACCGGCCTGAACCTGCTGCTGGTCACCGAATATGCGCGCAGCACTCAGGCGTTCGCCGTGGAAGCGGTGGACAATATCGTGCGCCTCAACTGGAACCAGGTGCATCCGGCCGAGTCGGCGATGAGCACCCGCAATATCACCAGCATCGCCTGTCTCGATGATGACCAGCAGGCCAACGAACTGGCGATGGTGCTGGACGTGGAACAGATCCTGTATGACATCATTCCGTCGGCCCGCGACGTGCCGATGAAAGAGGTGAAGGATCGCACCTTCAACATCAAACCGGGCGCGGTGGCCATCGTGGCAGAGGATTCGAAAGTCGCCCGTACCATGCTGGAGCAGGGGCTGAAGAGCATGGGCATTCCGGCGCTGATGCACAACACCGGGCTGGAGGCGTGGGAGAAGATCAAGCTGATGGCGAAGGAAGCGCAGGCGGAGGGTAAACCGATTGGCGATAAAATCGCTATGGTGCTGACCGATCTGGAAATGCCGGAAATGGATGGTTTTACCCTGACGCGCAACATCAAGCTGGACGACAAACTGAAGCGCATTCCGGTGGTGATCCACTCCTCGTTGTCGGGAAGTGCTAACGAAGAGCACGTGCGTAAAGTGGGCGCGGATGCTTACGTCGCCAAGTTTGAAATCAACGAGCTTTCTGCGGTGATCCACCGCGTGCTGGACGCCCCGGTAAGTTAACTGCTGAAGCGTATCCTGGCCACAGGAGATAAAAAAGGTCGCCGAAGCGACCTTTTTTTACTACTTTTTCGTCGGAAGCGGTTGTTTATCGCCGGATTCCGGCGCATCGTTCGGATTGTCTTTCTCTACCTGCATCAGAAAATAGTGCATTCATTCCTCCTCAGTTGCCGGACACAGGCTAAGTATAGAAAAGCCTGCGCCAGACAAGCCAGGCGGCAGAGACAAAAAACGCGCCCTGAGGCGCGTTCTGCTTAGCGACCAAACAGATCGCGACGTTTCGGTTTGAACGGCTGGGCTATCAACACCAGCAGCGCGACCAGCATGTAAGCGGCGAAAATACCGATCAACCACTGCGGCATTTCCAGAGAGAGAAACTCCCACTGGCGCACCGAGCAGTCGCCGGAAGCGACAAACACCTGCGGCAGCCATTTGTCGAGCGGCAGCCAGGTGGGGAATTTTGCCGCGAACGGGCAGACGGCAAACGGCGACGGGTGCAGCTGCAGCATGGTGTGCTCATACGAGAGCCGTAAGCCTTCCCAGGCGCTGTAAATCCACAGGGCGATAGCCCCATAGCGCAGCGGTGATTTCGGGGCGATGGCACCCAGCAGGCCCGCACCCATCACGCCGAAC
This sequence comes from Siccibacter colletis, assembly GCF_000696575.1. Taxonomy (GTDB): domain Bacteria; phylum Pseudomonadota; class Gammaproteobacteria; order Enterobacterales; family Enterobacteriaceae; genus Siccibacter; species Siccibacter colletis. Next base: position 78,714 of record NZ_JMSQ01000015.1, read on the forward strand.
AGCGCGCAGCGCTCATAGATACACAGCACGCACGGCTTCAGCAGCATGACGTGCTGGAACCACAACGCCACCATCTCCAGGGCAAACGCCGTCAGGGCCATTAAAAGCCAGGCGCCACGTCCGCGCGAGCACTGATTCAAATATCGCAACATAATCTGATTTCCCTGCATTATGCGGTAAAGCGGCAGTGTAAACGAAAACCGCTCTGCCGCCACCTGGCAGCCAAAAAATATCTGACGAAACGGGAGTTTATTGACGTGAAGCGGCATATCGGGCGGTATTCACCCGATATGCCAGGAGCAGGCGTTATTTCGCGATAAGACCGCTGGCGAGCAGCCAGTCGGTAAACGGCACCAGCGTGTACTCCACGCACAGCCAGCCGGTGAGGGTGAGCACTATGGTGTAGGGCAGCGCCATCCACACCATTCGCCCGTAGGAGAGCCGGATCAGCGGTGCCAGCGAGGAGGTCAGCAGGAACAGGAACGCCGCCTGGCCGTTGGGCGTCGCTACCGAAGGCAGGTTAGTGCCGGTGTTAATCGCGACCGCCAGCAGGTGGTACTGCTCCAGCGAAATGATGCCCTGTTCAAACGCATGTTTCGCCTCGTTGATATAGACCGTGCCGACAAACACGTTATCGGAAACCGACGACAGCAGGCCGTTGAACAGGTAGAACAGCGACAGCTGAGACTGCGGCTCCGCCTGCAGCACGTAGCCGATAATCGGCGCGAACAGCTGCTGATCGATGATCACCGCCACGACAGCAAAGAACACGGTGAGCAGGGCAGTAAAGGGCAGCGACTCGGTAAAGGCTTTGCCAATGGTGTGTTCATCGGTAACGCCGCACAGCGAGGTGGCGAGAATAATTACCGACAGGCCAATCAGCCCGACTTCGGCCAGGTGCAGGGCGAGGGCGATAATCACCCAGACGCCGATAAGCCCCTGAACCACCAGGTTGAGGCGCTCCTGGCGGGTGCGTCTGGCGCTGGCATCCTGTTCGTAATCGCGCAGAATATGGCGCACCTTCTCCGGCAGCGGCTCGCCGTAACCGAAGCGATGACTCTTCTCCAGCAGTACGCAGGTCAACAGGCCCAGGACCAGCACCGGCATGCTCACCGGAGCGACGCGCAGCATAAACTCGCCAAACGACCAGTCAACGGTGCGGGCGATCAGCAGGTTCTGCGGCTCGCCGACCATGGTGACTACGCCGCCAAGCGCGGTACCCACGCCGGCATGCATCATCAGGCTGCGTAAAAAGGCGCGAAATTTATCAAGCGTCTCGCGGCTGTCATGGGCGAGGCCGGAATCGTCATGCAGTTCACCCGGTTCGTCGCCGCGCGAAGCGACGCGATGGTAAATGCCATAGAAACCCAGCGCGACGCTAATGACCACCGCCACCACGGTGAGGGCATCCAGGAAGGCAGAGAGAAACGCCGCCGCACCGCAGAACGCCAGCGACAGCAGGGTTTTCGAGCGAATGGTCAGCAGCAGTCGGGTGAAAATCAACAGCAGCAGCTGTTTCATAAACCAGATGCCCGCCACCATAAAGATCAGCAGCAGCACCACTTCGAGGTTATTCGCGATCTCCTCGCGCACATGGTCGGCGCTGGTCATACCGATGGCGACCGCTTCAATCGCCAGCAGCCCGCCGGGCAGCAGCGGATAGCATTTGAGCGCCATCCCGAGGGTGAAAATAAACCCCACCACCAGCAGCCAGCCGGCGATAAAGGGGCTGACGAGGAATACCAGTGGGTTAATAACCAGAAAAGCCAGCAGCGTCAGTTTGTACCAGTCGGGCGACTGGCCGAGGAAGTTGCGATACAGAGCACGACCAAATGAGATATCCACACGCGTTTCCCTTGCGGGTTCCATGAAAAGAAGTACGTAACGGCTGAGCCTAGAGGACGTGCGCCTGTCAGGCAAGACGCAAATCTGCATTACGCTGACATTCATTGACAAAAATCGAAGAACGATCCCCTTTTTGGCCCCCGCAGCGGCTATCTGCGGGTCCGGGGCTCTGGTATGATGAGTGAATTTGCTAAAGCAATGTAATGGAAATCTCTCTATGGTGATTAAGGCGCAAAGCCCTGCGGGTTTCGCGGAAGAGTATATTATCGAAAGCATCTGGAACAGCCGCTTCCCCCCGGGATCGATCCTGCCTGCTGAACGTGAACTCTCTGAACTGATTGGTGTTACCCGCACGACGCTCCGTGAAGTATTGCAGCGCCTCGCCCGTGATGGCTGGTTGACCATCCAGCACGGCAAGCCGACAAAGGTGAATAACTTCTGGGAAACTTCCGGCCTCAACATCCTGGAAACCCTGGCGCGTCTCGACCACGAAAGCGTGCCGCAGCTTATCGATAACCTGCTGTCGGTGCGGACGAACATCTCCACCATCTTTATTCGCACCGCCTTCCGTCAGCATCCGGAAGAGGCGCAGAAGGTGCTGGCCACCGCCGATGAAGTGGAAGATCACGCCGATGCCTTCGCGCTGCTCGACTACAACATCTTCCGCGGCCTGGCGTTCGCCTCCGGCAATCCGATTTACGGGCTGATTTTAAACGGCATGAAAGGGCTGTATACCCGCATTGGTCGCCACTACTTCGCGAACCCGGAAGCCCGCAGCCTGGCGCTCGGCTTTTACCACAAGCTTGGCACGCTGTGCCGCGACGGCCTGCACGACCAGGTGTATGAAACCGTGCGCCGCTACGGCCACGAGAGTGGCGAGATCTGGCACCGCATGCAGAAGTCGCTACCCGGCGATCTGGCGATGCACAGCCGCTAAATAAAAGGCCACCCCAGGGTGGCCTTTTTACTGCATCGTGCCGGGCTACAGCCTTGTAGGGCGGGTAAGCCTGCGCACCCGCCGCAGCTGCATTTTCAAAGGTGGGTGCGCTACGCTTACCCACCCTACGAGCTGAACTGTTCGATGGCCTTGTTACTGCAACATGCCGGGCTACAGCTTTGTAGGGCGGGTAAGCCTGCGCACCCGCCGCAACGCCGTTTTCAAAGGTGGGTGCGCTACGCTTACCCACCCTACGAGCTGAACTGTTCGATGGCCTTTGTACTGCATCGCGCCGGGCTACAACGTATTCAGCCGCGGCGGGCAGCGCTCCAGCAGTTCCACGCTGCCATCGTCGTTCTGCTGCTCCAGAATCACGTCAAATCCCCACAGGCGATGCACATGCTTCAGCACCTCGCGACGGCCCTTGTCCAGTGGCGCACGGTTCTGCGGAATGTAGCGCAGAGTGAGTGAGCGGTCGCCGCGCAGGTCCACATTCCACACCTGAATATTGGGTTCCAGGTTGCTGAGGTTGTACTGCGACGACAGCTTGTTGCGGATCTCGCGGTAACCGTCTTCGTTATGAATCGCCGAGATCTCCAGGTAGTTCTGGCGATCGTCATCCATCACGGTAAAGAAGCGGAAATCGCGCATGATTTTCGGCGACAGGAACTGGCTGATAAAGCTTTCGTCTTTGAAATCCCGCATCGCAAAATGCAGCGTCTCCAGCCAGTCGCTGCCGGCGATTTCCGGGAACCAGTACCGGTCCTCGTCGGTCGGTGACTGACAGATACGCTTGATGTCCTGGAACATGGCAAAGCCGAGGGCGTAAGGGTTAATACCGCTGTACCACGGGCTGTTATAGGGCGGCTGAAATACCACGTTAGTGTGGCTGTGGAGAAACTCCAGCATAAAGCGGTCGGTGACCTTCCCCTCGTCATACAGGTGATTGAGAATGGTGTAGTGCCAGAAGGTGGCCCAGCCCTCGTTCATCACCTGGGTCTGCTTCTGCGGATAGAAATACTGACTTACCTTGCGCACGATGCGCAGGATCTCACGCTGCCAGGATTCGAGCAGCGGGGCGTTTTTCTCCATAAAGTAAAGCAGATTCTCCTGGGGCTCGGCGGGATAACGCCGCGCTTCGGCAACGGTCTTCTCCTCATCGCGTTTCGGCAGGGTGCGCCACAGCATGTTCACCTGGCTCTGGAGATACTCCTCGCGGCTTTTCTGGCGCGCTTTTTCCTCCTGCAGGGATATTTTCTGCGGCCGCTTGTAGCGATCGACTCCGTAGTTCATCAGGGCGTGGCAGGAATCGAGCAGCTTCTCCACTTCCTCAACCCCGTAGCGCTCCTCGCACTCGGTGATGTAGTTGCGGGCAAAAATCAGATAATCGACGATGGAGCTGGCGTCGGTCCAGCTGCGGAACAGGTAGTTATTCTTAAAGAAGGAGTTGTGCCCGTAGCAGGCATGCGCCATTACCAGCGCCTGCATGGTAATGGTGTTCTCCTCCATCAGGTAAGCGATACAGGGGTTAGAGTTAATAACGATTTCGTACGCCAGCCCCTGCTGGCCGTGCTTGTACAGCCGCTCGGTCTCAATGAACTTTTTACCGAATGACCAGTGGGTATAGTTGATTGGCATCCCTACGCTGGAGTAGGCGTCCATCATCTGCTCGGAAGTGATGACTTCAATCTGATGCGGATAGGTGTCGAGACGGTAGAGTTTCGCCACGCGGTCAATCTCCGCCAGATAGTCATCAAGCAGCTCGAACGTCCAGTCGGGTCCGTCGCTCAGTCGGGTGGCATCCTTCATACTGTAATCAGTTACTGTAGCCATTAGCGCGCCCTCATTGTCACGGGCTCTTTTTCAGGTAAGAGCCTCATTCACAAGCATAGAACACGGCGTCCAGTTAGCGCGTGCAGCAAAAATTTTTTGTTTGCGATTTCGCATTTGAAATGCGCCGCTTCTGCCGCTTCCGGCAGAGTTTTACGCTACGGAAAATTGAAGTGCAGAAGGAGATCCTGAAACCAGCCATCCCGCACCGGTGCAGCGATGTGTGAGGCAAGTCACCATAAAAAAGCCGTATGTTGAATAACATTTTCAACTGAGTTATCAATTTGTAATCAGAAGATTATTCTTTACCTCGAAGCGGAGTCGATATGCGTGTAGTGGTGCTGGGAAGTGGGGTGGTCGGCGTGACCACCGCCTGGTATTTGAATCAGGCAGGTCATGAGGTTACGGTGATTGACCGCGCGGAAGGATCGGCGCTGGAGACCAGCGCGGCCAACGCCGGGCAGATCTCACCGGGCTATGCGGCCCCGTGGGCAGCGCCAGGCGTACCGCTGAAGGCGATCAAATGGATGTTCCAGCGCCATGCCCCGCTGGCTATCGGCCTCGACGGCAGCGCCTTCCAGCTGAAATGGATGTGGCAGATGCTGCGCAACTGCGACATGCGCCACTATCAGGAGAATAAAGGGCGCATGGTGCGCCTCGCGGAATACAGCCGCGACTGCCTGAAAACGCTGCGCAGCGAGACCGGCATCGAATACGAAGGGCGGCAGGGCGGCACGTTACAGCTGTTCCGCACCGCGCAACAGTTTGAAAACGCGGCAAAGGATATCGCCGTGCTGGAGGAGGCCGGGGTGCCGTGGCAGCTGCTGGAGTCGCATCGCCTGGCCGAAGCCGAACCGGCGCTGGGGGCTGTGGCGAACAAGCTGACCGGCGGCCTGCGTCTGCCCAACGATGAAACCGGCGACTGCCAGCTGTTTACCCAGCGCCTGGCGCGTATGGCGCAGGACGCCGGCGTGGTATTTCGCTACAACACGCCGGTGGATCGCCTGCTGTACGAAGGACATAACATCTACGGTGTGAAGTGCGGCGATGAGGTGATTAAGGCCGATGGCTACGTGATGGCGTTCGGCTCCTATTCAACCGCCATGCTCAGGGGGCTGGTGGATATTCCGGTCTATCCGCTGAAAGGTTACTCGCTCACGATTCCCATCGCCGACGAGAGCGGTGCGCCGGTCTCGACGGTACTGGATGAAACCTACAAAATCGCCATTACCCGCTTCGATAACCGTATTCGCGTCGGCGGCATGGCGGAGATCGTCGGCTTCAACACCGATCTGCTGAAACCGCGCCGCGAAACCCTGGAGATGGTGGTGCGCGATCTCTATCCGCGCGGCGGGCATATCGAGCAGGCTAGCTTCTGGACCGGCCTGCGCCCCATGACGCCGGACGGCACGCCCATCGTTGGCCGCACGCCGTTTAAAAATCTCTGGCTTAACACCGGCCACGGCACTCTCGGCTGGACCATGGCCTGCGGTTCAGGTCAGATGCTCAGCGACGTTATTTCCGGGCGCACCCCGGCTATTCCGTTTGAGGATCTCTCGGTGGCGCGTTACGACGCCCGCTTTACGCCGCAGACCGCCCGGGAGTGGCACGGCGCGCATCAGTAACAAGGAGCTGTCATGTCACGTCCTATTACGGCGAGCCTGAACCTCGAGGCGCTGCGCCAGAATTTACAGCTTATCCGCCGCGCCGCGTCCGGGGCGCGGGTCTGGTCGGTGGTGAAAGCCAACGCTTACGGTCACGGGCTGGATCGCGTCTGGAGCGCTCTCGGCGCCACCGACGGTTTCGCGCTGCTTAATCTTGAAGAGGCTATTCTGCTGCGCGAGCGCGGCTGGAAAGGGCCGATCCTGATGCTGGAAGGCTTTTTCCATGCCGATGAGCTGGAACTGTTCGACAAATACCGGCTCACCACCAGCCTGCACAGCAACTGGCAGGTGAAAGCCCTGGCCAGTGCGAAGCTGCACGATCCCATCGACGTCTACCTGAAGATGAACAGCGGCATGAACCGACTCGGTTTCGCCCCGGAGCGGGTACACAGCATCTGGCAGCAGCTGCGGGCGATTCCCAACGTCGGCGAGCTGACGTTAATGGCGCATTTTGCCGATGCTGAAAAGCCGGACGGCATTATCGAACCGATGAAGCGCATTGAGCAGGCCGCCGAGGGGCTGGCGTGCCGCCGTTCGCTGGCGAACTCTGCCGCCACGCTCTGGCATCCTGAGACCCATTTTGACTGGGTGCGTCCGGGCATTATTCTCTATGGCGCCTCGCCGAGCGGGCAGTGGCAGGATATTGCCGCCAGCGGCCTGAAACCGGTCATGACCCTGAAGAGCGAAATTATCGGTATTCAGACCCTGCAGGCCGGGGCCTGCGTCGGCTACGGTAGCCGTTTCCGGGCACAGGGCGAGCAGCGCATCGGTATCGTGGCGGGGGGCTATGCTGACGGCTATCCGCGTCATGCCCCGGACGGCACCCCGGTGCTGGTGGAGGGAGTGAAAACCGGGATTGTCGGGACGGTGTCGATGGATATGCTGGCCGTGGATCTGACGCCGTGCCCGCAGGCGGGAATTGGCAGTCCGGTAGAACTCTGGGGCGAGGAGATTAGAATTGACGACGTGGCGGTCGCCAGCGGCACCGTGGGGTATGAGCTGATGTGCGCCCTGGCCCCACGCGTGCCCGTCGTGACGTTGTAACTTTTGGCCGGGGCGGATCACTCCGCCTCGTCTTCCGGGGTGCGCACGCCGACCTTGCGCACGTCGTTATTTTCCTTCTCTGCTACGGTCCAGATCATCCCGGCAAACTCAATCTGGTCGCCCACCACCGGTGCGGCCCCGAGTTTGCGCTGCACCATTTCGCCCAGTGTCTGCTGGGTATCAAAGCCCTCATCCAGATCGAGACCGTAGATCACCGCGATATCCGCAAACCGTGCGCTGGCTTCAAGAATAAAGTCGCCGAAGAAGCGCTGATCCAGCGCTACCGGCGGCGACTGGCTGAACAGCTTGCCGAGCGCTGGCAGGTCACGCTCGCGGCCAATCACGCACAGCACATCCCCTTCCTGCAGCCGGGTGCTGCCGGTGGGGTGCAGCAGGGTATTATCCCGGAACAGCGCGGCAATACGCGTATCTGCGGGCATATGCAGGTCGCGCAGAGCGGCGCCCACGCACCACTTGTCGGCGCTGAGCTGATAAACAAACTGCTCCCACGGGTTTTCCGGGTGAATATCCAGCCCGACGCGCGAAACCGGGCGGCCCACCGGCGGCACCACCACTTTTGCACGCTTCGCCGCCCAGCCGAGGGACGTCCCCTGCAACAGCAGCGAGACCAGCACCACAAAGAAGGCGACGTTGAAGAACAGGCGCGAATTCTCCAGACCGGCCATCATCGGGAAGACGGCAAGAATGATCGGCACTGCACCGCGCAGACCCACCCAGCTGATGAAGATGCGCTCGCGCAGGTTGAAGCCGCGGAACGGCAGCAGGGACGCAAACACCGACAGCGGACGGGCGATGAAAATCATGCAGGCCGAAAGCAGAATGGCCGGGAGAGCAATCGGCAGCAGATCCGAGGGCGTGACCAGCAGGCCCAGCACCAGGAACATGCCAATCTGCGCCAGCCAGGCCATACCGTCGAAGGTCTGCAGAATGCCGAAGCGGTTGCGGATCGGGCGATTCCCCAGCATAAAACCACACAGGTAAACCGCGAGAATGCCGCTGCCTTCCAGCGCGGTGGTAACGGCAAATACCAGAATACCGCCGCTCAGCGCCAGCAGGGGGTATAGCCCCTGCGGCAGGTCGATGCGGTTGATGGTCTGCAGCATCAGATAGCCGCCGCCAAGCCCCAGCGCGATCCCCAGGCCAAACTGCTGAATGATGTGCACCACGAACATCCAGTCGAGCTGAACGTGATGCAGCTTGATCATTTCGATAAGCGTGATGGTGAGAAAGACCGCCATCGGGTCGTTGCTGCCGGATTCGATCTCAAGCGTCGCGCCGACGCGCTCGTTGAGGCCTTTGCCGCCCAGCAGCGAGAAGACCGCTGCCGCATCGGTCGAGCCGACGATAGCGCCGATCAGCAGCCCTTCGATAATCGGCAGATTGAACAGCCACGCCGCGGCCAACCCGGTCAGACCGGAGGTAATAAGCACGCCGACGGTGGCCAGCGACAGCGCCGGACCGAGGGCGACCCGGAAGGAGCTGGCCTGGGTGCGCATCCCGCCATCCAGCAGGATCACCGCAAGCGCGAGGTTACTCACCAGGTAGGCGAAAGGGTAGTTATCGAACGGAATACCGCCGATACCGTCTTCACCCGCCAGCATGCCGATGGCGAGAAAGATGACCAGAATAGGGATACCGAGACGGGATGAAAACGAACTCAAAAGAATACTGAAGGTTACCAGTACCGAACCCATGATAAATAAACTAACGACCGCCCCTGCGTCCAAAGTGCATCATCTCCTCAAAGCAAATGTAAAACCTGATACCCGGTGTGATCAGACCCGCGGCAGCGCGGCGCGCGTGGTCTGCACCATTATGGGTATACCACAATTATCAACGAGGTGATTGTTCAATAAGCGTGGTGAATATGATTTTTCACTCAGCGCAGCACCGGATGGCCGGTCAGGGTAAGGGTGGTCTGCTCCCCGTCATGGGCTAAATGGCCCTGCGCCCCGAGCGGCAGCGTCACCGTCTGCGGCTCGTGTCCAAACGCCAGACCGCTAATCACCGGGATTGGCAGCCGCGCCCGCAGCCCGGCACACATCTCATTGAAATCATAACCCGCGTCGTAGTCGTTCGGTGACGAACCGCTGAAGCTGCCCAGCACCAGCGCGCGCTGCTTGTCCAGCACCCCGGCGTAGAGCAGCTGGAGCAGCATGCGTTCCACGCGGAACGGGTGCTCGTTGATATCTTCCACCACCAGAATGCCGCCCTCGATCGCCGGCATCCACGGCGTGCCCATCAGCGAGGCGATCATCGCCAGATTGCCGCCCCACACCTGGCCGCTGACCGTACAGGCCGGGCCGCTGCCCTGCCACGCAAGGGTAAAGGTCGGCTCGCGCAGCGCCAGCCAGAAGTGGTGCCGGGTGAAGGCATCGAGAGTCTCCGCGCCGAAATTTCCCGCCAGCATCGGCCCGCTGAAGGTAATGGCATTCCCTTTAGCCAGCAGCGCCAGCTGGAAGGCGGTAAAGTCGCTGTGACCGCAGATAAGCAGCGGATCGGCCGCCTGACGCGCCAGCAGAGCATCATAGTCCACGCCATCCAGCAGCCGGCTCATGCCATAGCCACCGCGCACCGGCATAACAATATCCACCGCGCAGGGAAGTGTAGCGAGTGCATTGAGATCCGCCAGCCGTTCGGCATCGGTTCCGGCAAAACGCTGGTGGCGACGCGCGATCGCTGTCTGATGCTCCACCCGATGGCCTTCCGCCTCCAGACGCGCCACGCCGCGCTGGGCAGCCAGCTGTTGCAGGCAGTAGCCTGACGGGGCAATCAAATGAAATACGGACATGGCAACTCCCTGCGTAGTGGTAAGAGGGAAATATGATGCCGCGTCGCGTCCGGCTTGTCATCCGCCGGTTATACTTCTGCCCAGCCGCTTCGCTGTCTGGGCATTTTGGGAGCGCGTGCCCTTGCGGCGCAGCGGCACCAGGCAGTATGTTGTGCGGGCCTGTTTATCTGATGTGATGAGGGAGTAAGCGTGAAGTTTAGTGGAATCATTGTTCTGATGTTGCTGCTGGCGGGCTGTAGCAGCAAGCCGGACTATAAAAGTGTGCCGTGGCAGGCCCAGGCGCCGACCAGCCGGGCACTGCAGTGGATGCCGTTCAGCGAGCAGGCAGGCGAGGAGTACGGCGTCAGCCCGCGCCTGATCACGGCGATTATCGCCGTCGAATCGGGGGGCAAACCCGAGCTGGTAAGCGCATCGAATGCGGTCGGTCTGATGCAGATTAAAGCCTCAACCGCCGGAAAAGAGGTCTATCGCCATATGGGATGGGCCGGACAGCCTTCGACCCGCGAGCTGAAAGATCCGCAGCGCAATATCGCTATTGGCACCGCGTATCTGAGCGTGCTGGAGCATGGCATCCTGGCGGGGATTGAAGATCCGCAGACCATGCAGTATGCGCTGGTGGTGTCCTATGTAAACGGCGCGGGCGCGCTGCTGCGCACCTTCTCGTCCGATCGCAAAGCGGCCATTGAGAAGATCAACGACCTCAGTCCGCAGGAGTTTTACCAGCACGTGGTAGACAATCATCCATCGCCGCAGGCACCACGTTATCTGTGGAAGGTCCAGCAGGCGATGGCAGCGATGTGATCAGCGAACGCGGCTGGCCTTCTCATGGGCCGCGCGTTCCAGCGAGAAGATAATGCGCTGCAGTTCACGCTCCGTCGCCGGGTTCACGTTCAGGAAACGGAAGCTCAGACGGGGCGTGCTGACGGTGTGGTTCTTGCTGTCCACAAAGGTGCGGCTGGAGAGCGTGAGCAGTTGCATATCGAAATGGTATTTCCCGCGATCCAGCAGATCGACCTCACAGTGCGGAAACATCATGCCTTCGGTCAGATTCTCCGGCATTTCCCCTTCTACCAGCGCCCCCATACCGCCAACCGAGATATCAGACACGCGAAAGCGCAGGCGGCTGCCGTCCGGCATCACGGCGGTACAGTGGCAGGCGGGTTGCACCGGGGCGCTGATACGGAAAAATTCGCGGCGCTGAACGAACCACAGCGAGGCGGGCAACGGGGTAATAAACGCCGGTAGCCCCTGATACTCCCCGGCCTCCACAGCGGAAAGGGCAAATTCGACCTTCGCGCCGTCGGTTTCAGCCCCAACATCAATGTGTTCCGCACGTAGAATGCTCTGATTTTCCCAGGTCTGGCTGCCAAAATCGAGCACCAGCCGTTCGCTGCTGGCATCAAGGATACGGCTGATCAGCTGACCGCCGCTCCAGGACAGCCGCACCGGAACCTGCTGCTTTTGCAGATCCCGCAGCACGCCTGATATGGCAAGGGGATGTTGTTTTAAAAACTGCTCATTGTAATTGCTCACACCAGAAGCCTCGCCAGAATTTAAAAAGAATCTCAGCGCCAGTTATCGGCACTGAAGCAGAAAACTTAATACAAACTACTTAACTTTTTTGTAGCCCCACTTAATATCAATTCGTGATATTCCTCACCTTTTTCAATTCCTTGCCTATACTTACTTCACGGCGGCCTCAGCGTCTGGTCTGAGACGCCATCCGGAATCACAACAAAAGAGGACGTTAAACATGGGTATCCTGGCGTGGATTGTATTCGGCCTGATCGCAGGTATTATCGCTAAATTCATCATGCCTGGCCGTGACGGTGGCGGTTTCATTCTGACCATCATTCTCGGTATCGTGGGTGCGGTTGTCGGCGGCTGGCTCGCCACGTTCTTCGGCATTGGCGGCGATGTCACCGGCTTCAACTTAGGCAGCTTTATGGTGGCGGTTGTTGGTGCCATTGTGGTACTGGCAGTGTTCCGACTGCTGCGCCGCAACTAAGTCGTCATTTACAAGAAAACGGCCCTGCTGGGCCGTTTTTTTTTATCACCCGTCATCCCTGACGGTTGCCACTACCGTGCCTTCGGTCATTAATGCGTAGGGTGGGTAAGCGCAGCGCGCCCACTTTCGTATGGGGAGCTGGGGCGCAGGCTTACCCGCCCTGAAACACGAATACGCCGTTTTGATCAGAAGTCGTAGCCGACGGTTGCCACTACCGTGCGTTCGGCACCCCAGTAGCAGTTAGTGGTGTAGCAGCCCGACACGTACTCGCGGTCGGTGAGGTTATTGGCATTAACCTGCACGAACGCCCCTTTCAGGGCGCTGTTCCACGCGCCAAGATCCGCTTTCACCATCGCATCCATCAGCGTCACTGACCCGATACGGTTGCTGTTCTGATCCTCCGCCCACTGTTTACCGATGTAACGCACCCCGGCGCCGGCGCTGATGCCGTAGTCGAACTGATAGTGCGCCCAGAACGAGGCCATCTGATCCGGCGTCATCAGCGGCGTATTGCCGTCTTTGCCGCCGAGCGAATTTTCAAACTTGACGCGGTTCCAGGTGTAGCCCGCAATGGTGCTCAGACGCGGGGTGATCTGGTTGCGCGCTTCCAGCTCCACGCCCTGGGAGTGCACGTCCCCGGCCGCGTAGTAAGTGGCTGGCTCTACGTTCTCATCACGCTGGGAGACATCTTCCTGGGTGAGATCGAAGATGGCGATGCTGTACATATCACTGGTGCCTGGCGGCTGATACTTCAGGCCGGCTTCGTACTGCTCGGCGGTGCTCGGCTGCAGCAGTTCGCCGGTGGCGCTTTGCAGGATCGACGGCGTCAGCGCCTGGCTGTAGCTCAGGTACGGCGACAGGCCGTTCTCAAAGGCGTAGAGCACCGATGCACGGCCGCTGACCTTATCGTCTGAACGGCGATATGCGGTGTTAAAGGTATTGCTTACCTGCTTCGACACCACCCGATCGTAGCGCCCGGAGAGCGCGACGTGCCAGCGGTTCCACTCCAGATCGTCCTGCAGATAAACCCCGGCCTGGTAGTAGCGGCGGTTGTTGTCGTTGGTATAGGCATCGTTGATGACGTGACCCGTTTGCGTGGCTTCGCCGGTGAACGGGTTCAGAAGCGCGGCGCTGCCTACGGTGCTAAGAATATCATTACGGAAGCGGTGATATTCCGCACCCAGCGTCACGGTGTGCTTCACCTCGCCGGTAGCGAAATCGGCCTGCAGACGGTTATCGGTGGACCATGCATCGAGCGAGTCCTGCGAGCCAACGTAGCCGCGGTTCAGCAGATTACTGTCGCCGTCCCAGCCTTTCCGGTACACCTGGGCGAGATTCGCGTTGCTGTGGGTGTAGCTCCCGCTGGAGTGTAACGACCAGACGTCGTCGAAGCGGTGATTGAACTCGACGCTGTAAAGCTGTTCGCGGCGCTGGTAGCCATCGAGGCGGTCGCCTTCGTTGTAGCTGTTGGGCAGCTTGTGGCCGTTACGGGCATACAGCGCCCCTTCGATCGGCGCCGAACCGTGATAGCCGCCGGAGGGATCTTTCTGCAGGTAGGCGCGCAGCAGCAGGCTGGTGTCTTCGCTCGGCTGCCACAGCAGCGACGGGGAGATGGCGTAGCGCTCTTCCCGGGTGTTGTCGTACTGGGTATCGGTATTGCGCGTGATGCCGGTGATGCGGAAGGCCCACTGGTCGTTGATGGCATCGGTATAGTCGAAGGCACCGGATTTCGTGTTCTGCGTCCCGGCGGAGAGGCGGAAGTGGCCTTCAGAGCGGAACTGCGGGCGCTTTGAGGTCAGGTTGACCAGCCCGCCGGGGATAGTCTGACCGTACAGCGACGAGGACGGACCCTTGATTACGTCCACGCGCTCAATAAACCACGGATCGATCTGCAAAATATTATGGCTGCCGCCATCGCTCATCAGGCGCATACCGTCGAGGAACAGGTTATCGACGTCGCCGCCGTGGAAACCGCGCAGGCCGATGGCGTCGAAACGTGACGCGCCGCCGCCGATGTTGCTGAACACGCCGGGGGTGTAGCTTAGCGCTTCGTTAAAGTTGCTGGCACCCTGATCTTCCATCTGCTGACGCGTCACCACCGACACCGACTGGGCAGTGGTGATCAGCGGCTGGTCAGTTTTGGTAGCACCGGTGCTGCTCTTTACCGTATATCCCTCAGTGGGAGAGGTAGCGGTCTGCGCCGGTGCGGCGGTGACCACCACGGTATCTTCCGCCGCAAAAACCTGGCTGGTGGACAGCGCCAGCGCACACAGCAGCACCGGGCGCTTAAGTTGAAAAGCCTTCGTCATGTTCATATCCCTGGAATCAAGGTGGCAAAACAGGCCCGCCGCACGGTGAAACCGGGCCGCAGACGCAGAAGTGAAAACAGAATGCGAATTATTATCGTTATTGTTTGTTGGTTTCAAGCGGTGAATGTTTGAAACGCGAAGCGTAAAGCCGTTGATTTACTGCGGATTTAACTGCAATCCCGCAGCACGTCAGGCGAGAGCGTAAAAAGGGGTAAAAACCCTGCTACCAGAAATGGTAGCAGGGGGAGGGGTTACTGCGCGGAAGCCGGGGCGGCAGTTTGCGGTTGTGCAGCGGGCTGCGCCGCCTGTGCTGGTGTCGTGCTCGGCGTGCTGCCCGGACGGGTTTCCGGCACCTCGTCGCACGGCGTCTCTTTGCCACACAGCAGATCGAGCATTTTCAGCGTCACGCCGTTGGTCCAGCCAAAGCCGTCCTGCAGCGGGTATTCACCGCCGCCGCCACCGGTGCCGGTAGAGCTGATATCATATTTCTCCACCAGCTTGTGCTCGCGGTTGTAGGTGTGCTGGACGTTGGTCAGGAAGCGCCAGGTGACGTCCATCGCCAGGTCCTTCTGCCCGTAGTTGATGAGCCCTTCGGTCGCCACCCACTGCAGCGGCGCCCAGCCGTTCGGGGCATCCCACTGCTGACCGCTGTTCACGGTGGTGGTTGCCAGCCCGCCGGCTTTCAGCAACTGCGCCCGCGTGGCGGCGGCTACTTTGTCGGCGCGATCCCGGGCAGCGGCTTTCACGTAGAGCGGATACAGGGCGGCTGCCGTCAGCTGATCGCGTACCGCCTGCTTGCGCAGATCGTAATCCGCATACCACCCCTGTTTGTCGTTCCACAGGTTGGCTTCAATTGCCCGCTGGCGGTCATTCGCCAGCGCGTTATAGCGTGCAGCACCCGCGCTGTCGCCTGCCGCAGTACTGGCGCTGGCAAGGGTTTTCTCCAGCTGATAGAGCAGGGCGTTGAGATCCACCGGCACGATGTGCGTGGTGTGTATCGACCCCAGCTGCTGCGGATTATCCATCCAGCGCGAGCTGAAGTCCCAGCCCGAGGCCGCTCCGGCACGCAAATCGCGATAGATTTCGGTGGCCGGGCGATCCGGGTTGTTTTTCGCGGTGGTGACATCATCGAGCCAGGATTCGGTGCGCGGTGTGTCGCGATCGTCCCAGTAGCGGTTCAGCAGCGAGCCATCCTTCAGCTTCACCACCCGTTTGTGCGCTTCGCCCGGAGCCAGCGCATCGCTGCCTTCCATCCAGTACGCATACTCTTTTTTGAGCTGCGGCAGGTATGTTTTCAGCGCGTCCTTATCGTGGGTCGCCAGCAGTTCGACCATAAAGGAGAAGAATGGCGGCTGGGAGCGGCTCAGGTAGTAGCTGCGGTTGCCGTTAGGGATGTGTCCCCAGGCATCGATCTCATGGGCGAAGTTCGCCACCATGTCTTCGATATTGTCCCAGCGCCCACTTTCGGCAAGGCCCAGCATGGTGAAGTAGCTGTCCCAGTAATAGATCTCGCGGAAACGTCCACCCGGCACCACGTAGGACTCCGGCAGCGGCAGCAGGGAATCCCACTTGCCGGCGGTATCGGTGGTGCGCGTCAGCACCGGCCACAGGCCGTCAATATGCTCGCGCAGGTTCTGGCCTTCCGGCGGCACATACTTTTCGCCCTCGGCAGGGAGCGTGAAGTTGACGTTGACGAAGTGGCGCAGATCGAAGCCGGACTGGTTACGCTGCATGCGATAGTCGGCCAGAATCATCAGCGGATCGCTTTTTGGCACCGCGTCGGCAAAGGTTTTCTGATCCGGGAACAGCTTCGCACTTTGTACCGCAGTAAAGAGTGGGCCGAGCAGCACGTCAGGCGGCTGCGGTTGACTCTGTGCCTGGGCTTCCTGTGCCAGCGCAGTCGGCGTGGAAAGCATAAAGAACGCGCCACCCAGAGCCAGTTGTACGGCAAACAGCAGCGAGGTGGAACGACGCAAAACGGGTGTAGTCATCGATAAATCTCCTTTTCGGGTGGGTTGCCGAACCCACTGCGATTGCGATCAACCCAATGAAAACCTTAGACGAATTTTGCCGACGCGGGGGCGCGCTGCGCCATTTTTGTCAGCGCGGTGCGCTAAAATGCTGCAGGCCCGTCACCAGCGCCTCGCACCAGCCGCTGTAATCATGTCCGCTGGCGGTGGGATGAAAACTGACCGGGTAGCCTTTGCTGCGCAGCACCTGCTCAAATTCAAGATTGTTCAGGTAGATGCCGTTGTCTGGACCGTCGATCTCGAACGTGCCAGCCTGCAGCCAGAAGCGTATCGGCTTGCGTGGCGCACGCTGGTATTCCCGGGTGAGCCAGCTGGCGGGTTCACCTTTCGGCGCCCACCAGTAAGATCCGGAGAGGCTCAGGACGTTGCCGAACAGTTGCGGATAGCGCAGGGCCACCCATGCCGCGGCGAGGCCACCGTAGCTGGAACCGGAAAGGATCGTGTGCGAGGCATGCAGGGGCAGCCCACGGGCGCTCAGCCAGGGACGCAGCTCCTGCGCCATCACATCGGCAAATACCGGGTTCGGGGTCAGCTCCTGAGCGCGGCGCGCCAGATCGAGGCTGTCGATCAGCACCAGATTGACCGGAGGGAGTTCGCCGCGGGCAATAAGCGCATCCAGCACGTTAACGATGCGCTGCTCCTGCTGGTAGACGTTGCCGTCGAACAGCATCAGCGTCCATGCCGCGGCCCGATGCGGACGATAGATCTGAATATCACGCTCGTTGTCCAGTCGGTCGCTGTAGAAGCGGCTGCGGGTCAGTGCGCCTGCGGTCAGCGGATGTGCCATCGCTGCGGCAGTGCAGTCGCGCTGCCGGGTGAGATCGAGTAAGGACGCGTGGTTCCAGCGGTCGTGGGAACCCGGTTTGCCGCTGCGCGGGTTGAGCGGATCGGCCTGGGCATTGACCAGAATCGCGCGATGCTGCGCGAGGGGCGAGTCGGGTATTGCCGGTACGTCGGGGGAAAAACGGTACTGCATCAGCGTATCGGCGGGGACAACGAAGCTGCGAAACCAGACGTCGCTGTCGGCAAGGCGAAACAGCGGCACCTGATCCCCCGCCGGGGAGCCAAACAGGTAGACATTGCGCTGGTCGCCGCGCCACAGGAAGGTCACCCGCTTGTGGCGCGCATCGTAAGGCTCTATCAGCGGCGTGCCCCGGGTCGCTATGCTGCGCCAGAACGCCTCGCTGCTTTCCCCGGCGGCGAGGCGGGCGCTGAGACGTTGCAACGTGGGGCTGACCGGAGCCGGAGTCTGGCGACGCTCAAGGGGCGTGGCGGCCCTGATATGCCAGCTCAGACTCCACGGCTGGTTTGGCTTACCGGAGAGGCGCAGGGTTGTGGTCTGCTGTTGCGGTAGCGCGAACAGCAACTGATGATTACCTTCTGACGGCCCGTGGCGCAGCAGCTCGCGATATGGCTGCTCCCCACGCCGCAGCCCGGCGTCGATGGCCCCGCTTAATTCAGCGGTAACGTAGTTCTCAGCGACTACCGGCAGGGTAAAGCAAAGTTTACCGCTGGCATCAAAGTGCCCCTGTTTTTTGCCGGTAATGGGCAAAGGCTCGCAGGCCAGTGCTTCGCCCGAAGCCATCAGCGTTCCGGTCAGTAATCCCAGCGTGATCCAGTTCATGCGCATCACCTTCATCCGATGAAAGCCGTTACGCTAATGTAAATGCGAATTATTTGCAACTGGGTGCGGCGTTACTGCCAGGTGAGATCGACAGAAAACGTGTGTGCGCTGGTGGTGTAACCAGTATTCTGAAAACTGGTGCTGTCGATATTACCAAACGGAACCTGAATATTGCGCTTACTTAGCTGACAGCCAACGGAACTGGTAACGACATTACTGGTGCCATTCCACAATGGCGGTCCGGAAAAATTATATCCCCCGACACAAAAAAGTTTGTGCCTACAATTGGTATCGTTGTAATTTTCCCGGCTTGCGTTTCGTTTTTAGTTTTTACAACTACGACGCTCCCTGTTATATCGAAAGGTTCGGTAGCGTTAGTAGGTATCTTATTCTGCAACTTGCGTGCTGGTTGCACGTAACCTGTGAAAAAAATCCACGCCGTAGCGTGGATGGTAAGCGTACATCAGCGTGTCAGGATTGTGGATTGAGCAACCAGGTACCCGGTGTGCCGATGGTCAGCCTGACGCTGCGCGACTGGCTGCGGCTGCGCAGTTCAATCTGGTAGTTGCCGGGAGCGAGCTGCACAAAACCGTAGCCGTTAGCGGCAGGCACCACCTTCTGAACTTTATCATTGACGATCAGCTGTTCGCCCTCGTACATGCGCACGTAGACCCGGGCCGTGCGATCTTCATCGGCTGGGGCAGCGCTGTCTGCAGCAGGCGCTGCCGGGGCAGACGCGGGGTGTGCCGGTGCCGGGGGGGCCGCCTGCTCAGGCGCGCTGCCACCGCCAAAAATCAGCGCACCGGCAATCACACCCACCAGCACGCCGGCAGCGATCTGCAGCGGCGTCAGGTAACGTTTCCAGGCAGGCTGCGCGACCTCGGTTTTTTCTTCCTCTACCGGCACCAGCATAGTGCCCGGGCGGGTAATGCCCGGCGCGCTGCTGGCGGCGGACGGCGTAATATCCGCCAGCTCGGCGAAGGCGGCGATTGACTGCGGGCGATCTTCGGGCTTCAGCGCCAGGGCGCGATCCACCGCGGTTAACAGCGCGGTGGAGTAACCCTGCGGCTGCAGCTCGGTCAGCGGTTTGCAGGTGTCCTGAATGCTGCGCGTGACGCTGGCCGGCGGGCAGGTGCCGGTAATCAGGGTATAGAGCACCGCCCCCAGGGCATAGATATCGGTCCAGGGACCAATCTGGCTTTCCAGGTCATCGGTGTACTGCTCAAGCGGCGCGAAGCCGGGGTGCAGCAGGCTTTTGCTGTTATCGGCAATGCCGGTCAGGTTGCGGCGCGAGGCCCCGGAGTTGAGTAGCAGCGGAATGCCGCTGTCCTGGATCTGAATGCTTTTCAGGGTGATGTCGCGGTGAATGTAATCGCCCTGGTGCAGGGTATCCAGCGCCCCGCACACCATCGGCAACATGCGGCGGATCCAGGCTTCGTCGATGGTTTCAGGCTGCTGCTGGTGTAGCTCCGCCAGGGTAATGCCGCTGTAAAAAGGGGTGGCGGCGTAAGCGGTTTCGTTAATCAGCCAGAAGCGCAGTACCTGAATCAGGTTAGGGTGGTTGAACTGCGCCAGCTGGCGCGCTTCCTGCACGAAGTTGTTCAGTCCACTGGTGAACGCGGCGGTATCCTGTTTGCTGCGCAGCACCAGGTTCATATCGTCGTTACGCACCGTCAGCGCGCGGGGCATAAATTCCCGCAGCGCCACCTGGCGCTCCAGATGCCGGTCCCAGGCGCGGTAGACGATGCCTTCGTTGGTGGAATCAACCACTTCCTGGATTTCAAACTCATCAAACTGATAACCGGGCGGCAGAGCATCGGGAATGCGCGGGGTGATATCGTTGTTTGTCATGGTGAAAGATCTCTGCTCGATAATAACGAAAGTTCAGGTTTATTTCTGCGCGCGCCAGGCGCCAACCGCCGGATCGCGCAGCTGCGGGTGCAGAGAATCAATCAGCAGCAGCGTGATGGTGATATCCGGCTCAAGCCAGGCTGACCAGAACTTGCGTACCTCGTTCAGGCGCGCCTGCAAACGCGGCTCGTCGAGAGCCATGTCGCGCGAGACCTCTACCGCCACGGTGCCGGTGGATTGCCAGCCGTTGAGTTGAGGGTTATAGGGCAGAATCATCCAGCTTTGCGGGGCGTGCTCGTTGCTCACCACCATGCGTTCATTATTCAGGGTGGTGATAAGAAGGGTATCGGCATTGGCATCGCGACGCAGGCCCACCACCGGGAAGCCGTGCACGAAGGTCATTTCCAGCCGCTTTTCACCGTGCTGGCCGCGCTGAACCACTTCACTACGCCCGTTTAGCCAGCCGCCTTTTTCACACTTACCGTCAGGAATAAACAGCGCTGAGGTGTTGGCATCGCCCTGCCAGAAGGTGCGCAGATGGCAGCCGTCTTTAAGGGTGAACTCCAGCCACGGAGTACGATCGGCAAGGGGAGAGAGATCTTCGGCGCGCTCACCGCTATTGGTTTCCAGTGCCGGGCCAGGGGCGATGGTGATCTCCCACTCGCTGGCTTTGGTGGCGGTTCCTTGGGCGATGGGTTTGTCCTGCGGGGTGGTCAGCTGCCAGTTCACCAGCTGCAGCCTGGCGCACTGGCTTTCCAGCAGCGCCCCGAGACGCGGCATAAAGGCGTTTAAGATGGTGGCGTCCTGTTCGCCGTTGGCGACGATTCGCAGCGGCAGTTCGGCGGCGCACCAGCTTTGCGGCGTGTTATCGCTGATGTTGTCGATCCAGACGTCCAGCTTCTGGGAAGGTGACTGCACGATACGGTAATTCCCTGCCCAGACGCTGGAAGATGCCAGGAGCAGCGCCAGACCTGAAAGCCAGACTTTCATAAAAATCCTTCTTAACCTGAATGAGTGATGCCGAAAAGCGGTGCCGTTGCGTCGAATTTACCGGGCACAAGCGGATAAGCGTCCGGTAACTGCTTGTTTTACCGATTTTCACGCTAATTTTCCAGGGCTATTTCTGATAGACATACTGCAAATTTCATGCGCCGGGGTCGGGGAGGCCCGGAAACATGGCACCAGGCGAAGCGGGTAACGCCCGGTACCATGCAGATATTGCGCGTGGTGTTTAATCGATAATCCAGGTACCGCTGTTGGCGTTCTGACAGGCTTTGCTGGCACCGTCGATCGCCACGCAGGTTGATTTCTTCGCGGCACGACGCGGTTTCGGACGGTCGCTTTTGATGGTCTGCGCATACAACTCGCTTTTCACCAGCGCGCGCAGCGGCACGTAGCCAATAAGCTGCTCCTGATCCTGCTCGGCCACTGCCAGCCAGTTATGCTCCACCTGACCCAGTACGGTGTAGGTCTGGCCGTTTTCCAGCTGGGAGATCACCTTGCCGCCGAAATCGGGCTTGCTCATCACATAGCCGGGATAGAGCGCGCGGTAGCTGGCATTAACCGGGGTGAACTCCGTCGGGGGGCTGACGGCGTAACGGTGCGTGAGGGTCACGCCGTTAATTTCACTGGTCACAATGGTATCGTCGGTCATTTTGGGCGCGGGCGCTTTACAGCCGACTACGCTGGCAACAATAAGAAGTGCTAATACATTACGCAATTTCATCGTGACTTTCCCTGGATAGATGGTGTAAACCCGACTGCCGTGGCGTGCGGGAGTGAGGCGCAAGAAATGCCACGACGGGGAATCAGCCCGGTCGATGCTGTCGCCGCCGTTCATCAGGAATTGTTTCCCGCTGAACCAGCACGTTATCGCCCGGGTAATAAATGATAGCCGTGATTTTACATAGCCTGATTGACAATTCAATGCCGTTATTGCCCCGGCACAGCATTAAATGCGACCTGTGGATTGCGGCGGCAAAATAATGGCGATGGCGGCAGTCAATTTACGTCCAGGCTGGTAATGATAAGCCAGACTTTATTAATAATTCCGGTGAATTATTCGCGTGCCGTCTTGCTTATCACCGCCACCGATTCACGCAGGATCAGCGTGCCTTCATGACGCCGTGCGCTGCTGGGTTCGTCGGTGGCCAACAGAATGCGCACCGCGTCGCTGATCATCTCATCCATAGGAATGTGTAGTGTGGTTAACGCGGGTGTGTAATAGCGGCCAATAATCGAATCATCGAATCCGGCAAGGGAGATATCCTGCGGTATACGGCGCCCGGACTCGCTGATGGCTTTCGCCGCGCCGATGGCCATATCGTCATTGGCGGCCAGCACGCAGGTCACCGCAATACCGCTTGCCAGCAGCATGCGTCCGGCTTCGTAGCCGCTTTCAGTGGTCCAGCTGCCCGGCAGGATCAGCGCCTCATCACAGGCAATACCGGCTTCGCGCAGCGCGTCCTGATAACCGGCAAGGCGGCTGTCACCGGTGGGGGAATCGGGCGCGCCAGCGATAAACGCGATGCGCTGATGGCCCTGGCTAATCAGGTAGCGCGTCATGCGCTGGCTGCCTTCCCGGTGATCGACGAATACCGAACTGGCGCGGTGGCGATTAAGCTCGCGGTTGATCACCACCACCGGCACGCTGGCGGTATCGATCAGCGTGTCCAGCTCCTCAACGCTGAGAAACTTAGGGTAGATCATGATGGCGTCGCAGCGCAGCTGCTGGAGAAAGGCGATGGCGTCGCGCTCATCCTGGCTGCTGTTTTTGCCGTCGGCGAGGATCAACTGGCGCTGGTTGCGTTCGCTGAGGGTGGCGGCCTGATAGATCATGCCGGAGAAGAACGGGCCGTTATACAGGCGGTTGGTGATCACCAGCCCCACCGAGTTAGATTCGCGGGTCGCCAGCTTGCGCGCCAGCAGGTTAGGGCGGTAGCCCGTTTCGGCAATCGCCTTGTCGATGCGCGCTCTCACCTCGTCGCTGACGAACACTTTGCCGTTCAGCGCCCGGGAAACCGTGGCTTTTGAGACGCCAGCTTTTCTGGCGACGTCCAGTATTGTGACCATAACATCCTCAGTAACAGTGACGCATCGCGCCGGGCAGTGCGCCTGACGCGGCGGGGACATCATAGTGCAGGCGGTGCGGTGCGCCAATGGCGGGCGCGCTACGCTGTGCGCTGCGCCCGCCCTGGGTCACCGGTCGAGGCTATGCCAGCTGCATCAGCGGCATCTGCTGACGAATATCGCCCGCCTCGTGCAGCTTCGTCAGCCGGAAATCGTCGCTGTTGACCACCAGCACCGGGGTGGTGAGGTCGTAACCGGCCTGCACAATCGCCTCTCTGTCAAACTCCAGCAGCGGCGTCCCGGCCTTCACCACATCGCCTTCTTTTACCAGCGGCCGGAAATGCTGACCCTGCAGCTCGACGGTGTTCAGCCCGACGTGGATCAGCAGCTCCGCGCCATTGTCGCACGACAGGCCAATGGCGTGGTGCGAGGCGATCAGGGTCTCAACCCTGACATCGCAGGGTGCCACAACCTGGCCCGTGCTGGGGCGGATGGCGAGGCCATCGCCGAGCGCTTTCCCGGAGAACGCCTCATCGTTCACCGTTTCCAGCGCGATCACCTCGCCGTTGAGCGGGCTGAACAGGCTCAGGCCGGAGGTCGCCGCCGCAGGCGCAGCGATCGGTGCGGCGGCCGGTTGCTGCGGCTCCGCTGGCGTCAGGGTTTCTTCCTCTACCGGATCGTCAAAGCCCACGAACTGCACCATAACAATTGTGAGAATAATGGCCGTGGCGCTGCCCACCAGCTCGCCGATAAACGACATCGGCGCCTCCGGGCTGATGGCATTCACCAGCGTGAACAGCCCCGGCAGCGCCGCATACGCGTAGTAGAGCGAACCAAACAGGCTGGCGACCACCGCACCCACTGCGCCGCCGATGCAGCCGCAGATAAACGGCTTCTTGAAGCGCAGGGTCACGCCGTAGATGGCAGGCTCGGTGATACCGAAGATTGCGGTCACGCCCGCGGAGAGCGAGGTGGCTTTCAGGGCGCGGTTGCGGGTTTTCAGGAACACGCCGAACACCGCTGCCATCTGGCCGATCACGGCGATGGTCTGGTACGCCTGGAAGGAGTCATAGCCCTGGGTGTCGAAGTTGGCCATGATCACCGGGGTAATCCCCCAGTGCACGCCAAAGATGACGATGATCTGCCATACGCCGCCGATCAGCGCCGCCGCCAGTGCCGGAGCAGTGTCAAACAGCGCGTTGTAGCCACCGGCAATGGTCATCGCCACCCAGTTGGTGACCGGGCCAATCACAATCAGCGTCAGCGGCACGATAATGACAAAGCACACCAGCGGGGTAAACAGCGGGCTTATCACCTCCGGCAGCAGGCGCTCCACGCGCTTCTCCAGCCACGACAGCGCCCATACCAGGAACAGCGGCGGCAGCACCGATGAGGTATAAACCGTTTCGGAGAGTGGGAAGAACAGAAAGCTGATGCTTTCGCCATTGGCGATGCGGCCCGCCATCGCGGTCCACTCCGGGTTGATCAGGGCGCAGCAGCACAGCAGGGCGATAAACGGGTTGCACTTGAAGTGCCGCGCGGCGGTGATGGCGATAAACGCCGGCAGAAACGCGAACGGGGTCCAGGACATAAAGTTAAGGATGCTGTACGCCCCGGAGGTTTTGATGCCTTCGTCAATCAGGCCGACAACGATCAGTATCCCCTGCAAAATCCCGGCAGCGGCAAGGATATAGACGATGGGAGCAAACACCGCCGACATGGTCGCGATCACCGCATCCAGCCAGCGCGTTTTCTGCTTGCTCTCGCCGCCGCTGTGGTTTTCTCCCAGCAGGCCAGACATTGCGCTGAACACATCGGCGACGTGGGTGCCGATGACCACCTGGAACTGTCCGCCGCTCTCCACCACGGCGATCACTCCAGGTAAATTCTGTACCGCGCTTTTGGCAGTGGCAGGCGTTTCATTCAATACCAGGCGCAGACGGGTGGCACAGCGGGTAAAGCTGACGATATTTTCCTCGCCTCCTGCCTCGCGCAGGATATCACCGGCTAACTTATTGTAATCCCTGATAACAGCCATGTTATTCACCTCTGGTTTTAGTTATCGGTTGCGTGACGTTGTGTGTGAAACCGGTTTCATGCTAACAACGGATATATTCTGTGCAACCGGTTTCATGGCGGAGTGTGGGCTGACTCACAGAAGTGATCCCTCAGCATTCGGGCTGAGGGATGATGCGGAAGGGGAGCAAAAAAGGGTTACGGTTTATGGGCAAGCCCGGCACGCAGCGCATCGAGAAATAGCGTCATGCTCTGCGTCTGGTGGCGGTTGTGAGGAAAATAGAGATACAGCCCGCGTGATGTCAGGCTCCAGTCATCCAGCACGCTGACCAGCCGACCCTCCGTAAGCCAGGGGCCGGCGCTGAGATCCGGCACGTAAATCACGCCCAGCCCGGCGCAGGCGGCTTCAATCATCAGCTGACTGTTATTAAGGGTGATGGATCCCGGCACATCGAGAGAAAAGGCCGCATCGCCGTTGATAAATTCCCAGGCGTAACGCCGACCGCCCGGCAGACGCTGGCGGATGCAGACGTGGTGCAGCAGATCCTGCGGCACGGTAAGCGGTGGGGCCTGCCGCAGGTAGCCCGGTGAGGCGAGGGCCAGAAAGCGAATGCTGTCGCTCAGCCGCACCGCCACCATGTCCTGAGGAATGTCTTCATAGAGCCGGATGCCCGCGTCAAAGCCCTCCTTTATCACATCGCTCAGCTGATTATCGGCAACCAGATCCAGCTCAATACCGGGATAGCGCTGGCTAAATTCAGGCACCACGTCCGCCAGCAGCAGGCGCAGCGCGGCCTCGCTGCCGTTGATACGCAGCGTGCCGCCCGGGCGGTTACCCATTGAGGTCACGCTGCTCAATGTGTCGTCCATATCGCGCAACAGGGGAACCAGACGCTGATAAAGATGCTGGCCCGCCTCGGTAAGCGACACGCTGCGGGTGGTGCGATGGAACAGGCGCACCTGCAGCAGCGCCTCCAGCCCCTTGATGGCGTGGCTGAGCGTAGAGGGTTTCATCCCCAGAAGTTCTGCGGCGCGGCGGAAATTCGTCTGCTCGGCAACGGTAATAAACATCACCGTTTCGTTCCACGAAGGTCGTTTCATTGATGAAATATCACCACTAATACAGGCCATTTAGTGGGCATTATCATATCAGCGATTGCGCTGTACGCTGAAACAGAGTTAATCAACGGGAGCGAGCAATGAAAAGATGGCTGATTACCGGGGCATCCTCCGGTCTGGGTTATGAGTGTTGTCAGCAACTGCTGCAGCGGGGCGACAGCGTGGTCGCAACGGTGCGTAAACCGGGAGCGCTGGACGCGCTCAGCGCCCGGTACGGCGCGCGCTTACAGGTGATCCTGATGGATGTGACCGACAGCGCGGCGATTCGCACCGGGGTTGAGCAGGCTTTCGCGGGTGGCGCGCGCATTGATGTGGTGATCAGCAATGCCGGATACGGCCTGTTCGGGGCGGCGGAAGAGCTGAGCGATGCGCAGATCGCGCGGCAGCTTGCCACCAATCTCACCGGCTCGATTCAGCTTATCCGCGCCGTCATTCCCCGGCTGCGTCAGCAGGGCGGCGGGCGGATTGTGCAAATTTCTTCTGAGGGCGGGCAGATCGCTTATCCGAATTTCAGCCTCTATCACGCCACGAAGTGGGGGATCGAGGGCTTTGTTGAGGCGGTGGCGCAGGAGGTGGCGGCTTTCGGCATCGATTTTATCCTTGCTGAACCTGGCCCGACGAGCACCGGGTTTGCCAGCGGGCTGGATTACGCTGAGCCGCTGGCGTGCTATCAGCAGACGGCTTCCGGCGAGATGCGGCGCGCGCTGGCTTCCGGGGAGTTTGCCATCAAGGGGGATGCCGCGCGCACGGTGGCGCTTATCATTGCCCATAGCGATAGCCCCCATCCGCCGCTGCGTCTGCCGCTGGGCAGTACGGCGTTCACTCACATCCGTGACGCGCTGCGTCAGCGCCTGAATGAAATGGAGCCGCTGGAGCAGGACGCGTACCGGGCAGACGGCGTATAACCGAACCCCCACGCCGCAACGTGGGGGCTGCGAATTACTTACAGGCCACCAGATCCTGCATCTGTTGGGCGTTGGGCAGACCGACAATCTGCTGCAGCGCCCGCTCTTTGTTGAGGTAGTAGATCGCCGGGGTGCCGTTGGCCCCCAGCGCTTCCATCAGCTGCTGGTTATGCTGGATCTGCCGGAATATCGCCGGCGGGGTGTTGCTGTTGAGCGCCGGTTTTACCTTGCCGTTGGAGGATTCCAGCGCGTGCCAGGTCTTTTGCGGGTCGCTGGACGCAAGCACTGCCGCGGCGTACTGCCCGCTGTCCGGGCGGATCACCCCCACCAGCAGCGTAGTGGTGCTGATGCTGCCATCCTTGATGTACGGCTGCGCCTGATGCCAGAACTTATTGCAGTAGGGGCAGAACGGGTCAGAAAACACCACCACCTGGCAGCTGGCCTTGTCGCTGCCCTCCTTAATGCCCGGTGCGGCGCTGAGCTGCTTCCACATTTCGCGGCCGGCCGGCAGGTAGATCTCTTCGTTGATGATCTTCTCGCTGAGGTTGTTGCCCGCCGCGTCGTACATGTAGCCGGAGATAACATGTTTTTTATCCGGCGTCAGGTACATGGTCACCCCGGTGCCCTGGAATGTCCCCAGCCAGCCCTGAGTGCCGTCCGGCGCGGTAAAGGGTTTGATAATCTCAATCCCCTGTTTTTCGATTTGTTTGATCGGTTCCGGCAGCGGCGTGGTTTGCGCCTGGGCGCTGAGGGTTGCCGTCAGGGCGGCGAGCATAAGTGTCTTTTTCATTATTTTATTTCTCCAGGTGAAGCCGCACCGGCGCGGGCCAGGGCGTTCAGTAAATCATCTTTATTCAGCAGCGGCGACATCACGCTGCCCTCAGGCGTATCAGGGCCAAACACGGCGTTGAAGGGAATACCGCTGGCACCGTGACGGCGCAGGAAGCGCTCGATCTCCGGCGACGGCTGGCTCCAGTTACCCTGAAGCAGCACCACGTCCGGCGCATTCAGCGCCGCCACCACATCGGGGCGATGCAGCACCAGCAGCTCGTTAACCCGGCAGTTCAGGCACCAGTCGGCGGTGACATCCACCAGCACGCGTTTGCCATCGGCCACGGCGTCATCCAGCGCCGTCTGGCTGAGCGGCTGCCAGGCGAGTGGGCCGTCATCTTTACCGGCCGGAGGTGGCGCGAGAAAAGCATACACCGCCGCCGCGAAGGCTACCCCGAATCCGAGACTGCGCAGTGACTCCCGGTGGCGCGGCAGCCGGGCGGCACAGCGGTAGAGGAAAAATGCCACCATCGCGCCGCCGATGAGCAGCACGGGACGTGCGCCCCACGGCGCAATCAGCAACGACATCAGCCACAGGCTGGAGCCCAGCATCAGCACTACCAGCGCCGCGCGCAGCTTACTCATCCACGGACCCGGCTTCGGCAGCCAGCGCGCCACGCCGGGGAACAGGGTGACCAGCAGCCACGGCAGGCTCATCCCGACGCCGAGCGTAATGAAGATACCCCACAGCTGCGGCAGCGGCGCGGCCAGTGCGAAGGCCACCGCAGTCCCGAGGAACGGCGCGGTGCAGGGCGTCGCCAGCAGAGTCGCAAACGCGCCTTCAAGGAAACTGCCACCGATGCCGGTTCCGCCGGCGGTTGCCAGCCGGGTGCTCAGGCCTGACGGCAGACGCAGCTCAAACATGCCCGCCAGGCTGAAGCAGAACAGCCAGGTGACCAGCGCCATGGTGGCGATAAAGGCCGGATGCTGAAACTGGAAGCCCCAGCCCACCCACGCACCGGAGAGGCGCAGCCCGGTCATCAGCGCGGCGAGCACCAGGAAGGAGAACAGCATTCCGCCGCTGGTGGCGAGAAAACGCAGCCGGACCAGGCGGCGCGGCGTACCGGCCAGCGTCATCACCGACGCCA
Organism: Siccibacter colletis; assembly: GCF_000696575.1. GTDB lineage: Bacteria > Pseudomonadota > Gammaproteobacteria > Enterobacterales > Enterobacteriaceae > Siccibacter > Siccibacter colletis. Next base: position 107,696 of record NZ_JMSQ01000015.1, read on the forward strand.
GTTTCATCCCCATCACCGGCAGCACGCACGGCATCAGGTTCAGGATCAGCCCGCCGAGCAGGGCCACCGCCACCGTCTGCCAGAAGGCGAGGGGTGAACTGACATCCACCTGCATCTGCTGGCTGCCGCTGCCAGTGCTCAACACCAGCGACAGGGGCGGCAGCGCGGCAGCGCGCAGCGGTTCGCCCTGTTCATCTGCTGCCCGAAAGCGCGCGGTGAGCCTGTTGCCATCGGTATGCAGTTCAGGCACCGACAGCGTCACGCCCGGCGGATTATCGGGGAACAGATCCGGCTGCGGCCAGCCGTCAGGCGAGGTGGCGCTCAGAGTTATCGTTGCGCTGGCGGTAGTGACGTCGCGCAGCGTAATGGCTCCGCGCTCAGCGGGCACCGTTGCCATTGCCGCCTGCCAGTCGTCAGCAAAGTCGGCGGATGACGCAGTCGGGAGCGCCACCGCCAGCGGCAGGTCGCTGACCACACACAGATTACTGCAGGTGGCGAGCGTCAGGGTGCCGCGCAGGGTACCGGAGGCTGAGGTGGCCACTTCCAGCGGGAAAGTGACGCGATCCTGATAGCCCACCGAACTGAAGCTGGCGGCGTCGAAGCGCACCGGGCGCGGCCAGTGCCAGTGAGTTTGCGACCCGTCAGCCCAGGCGATGGCAGGCTTAACGCCGCCGTCACCGGGTGTACGCCAGTAGGTTTTCCAGCCCTGATCCAGCGTGACGTCAAGCAGCAGGCGCACCTTACCGTTGGACGGCGCGTCCGCGCGCACCGCGACCTGCGCATGGGCATTATTGGGGGACGGCAGCCAGCCGGGGGCCGCTGCCGCACCGGCAGACAGGCATAACAGCAGAAGCCACAGGCTTCTGAACAGCATTTTCATAAATTTTCTCCGTGAATGATTAACTAAACAGGTACGGCCTGGTCAGTCATTCACGGAACACGCAGTTTTTGAGGTGTATTCGCAGTAAGGGAGGGCGGGGAACCGCGTCGGGCCTGATACGCACCGGGACAATAACCAGCGCTGTGAGCAGCAGCATCAGCAGGCCCGGCAACAGCAGCACGGTATCAAAATGGAGCGGCTGGGCGCAGAGCAGGGAGTGGGCGCTGAGCTGGCATGGCGACAGCGCGTCGGGGGCGATCTCCTGCCCGCCGCTGGCAACCTGCACGATGGCTGCGGCTTTCACCTGCATCTGCTGCAATACGGACGCGCGTTGGGTCAGGCAGATGAGCATCACGCAGCAGGCGACGACCAAAAGCATCAGCGCTTTTAGCTGTCGGTTTTTCTGGTGGGTGGTGCCGGTCCGGATAGTCATCGGCATGAGGATAGTGAGCGCGCCGGTATCGGGCAAGCCGCGATTTGTAAAGGAGTGCAAGCGCAGCGGGTCAGGATCATAGTCGGCCACGCCGTCTGATGGCATGATACTGCGGCTATCAGGCAGTCAGCACAGAGGATAAACAGACGTGATGAGTGAGTCGGCGACCCCAAGTAAGCACCTGAATTTACCGGCGGGCTATTTTGGCATGGTGTTGGGCATCATCGGCATGGGCTTCGCCTGGCGCTATGCCAGCACAATATGGCCGGTCAGTCCGCATATCGGCGACGGCTTTGTGCTGCTGGCGATGCTGATCTGGAGCCTGCTGACGGCGGCGTTTATCACCCGCGCCGTGCGGTGGCCTCGTAGCGTGCTGAGCGAACTACGCCACCCGGTACAGAGCAGTTTTATCAGTCTGTTTCCGGCCACCACTCTGCTGGTGGCGATGGGGTTGGTCCCCTGGTGTCGGCCGCTGGCGCTGGTGCTGTTTGGCCTCGGGGTGACGCTTCAGCTCGGTTACGCCGCCTGGCAGTCGGCCGGGCTGTGGCGCGGCAGCCATCCGGCTGAGGCCACCACGCCAGGGCTTTATCTGCCGACCGTGGCGAACAACTTCATCAGCGCCATGGCCTGCGGCGCGCTCGGGTTTCACGACGCCGGTTATGTGTTCCTGGGGGCCGGGGTGTTCTCCTGGCTGAGCCTGGAGCCAGCGATCCTGCAGCGCCTGCGCAGCGCCGGGGAACTTCCTGTTCCGCTGCGCACCTCGCTTGGTATCCAGCTCGCCCCGGCGCTGGTGGCCTGCAATGCCTGGCTGGCGGTCAACGGCGGTGAGGCGGACGTATTCGCTAAAATGCTGTTCGGCTACGGCCTGTTACAGCTGCTGTTTATGCTGCGCCTGATGCCCTGGATGCTCTCGCAGCCGTTCAACGCCTCGTTCTGGAGCTTCTCGTTCGGCGTCTCGGCCCTCGCCAGCACCGGGCTGCACCTCGGGCACCACAGCCTGGCGGGGTTCTTCCATGCTCTGGCCATTCCGCTGTTTATCTTCACCAACCTGATCATCGCGCTGCTGCTGGTGCGCACGGTAGTGTTACTGGTGCAGGGGAAGCTGCTGGTGTGGGTGGAGTGAATTTAACTGGAGGGTGGTTACAGGCAGGGTTTACCCGATATCACCGGTAAAGCAGCAAAAAAAATCCACGCCGGAGCGTGGATTGTCGTCATCGTTGGTAAGTAATCAGACGTTAAACAGGAAGTTCATCACGTCGCCATCTTTTACGATGTAGTCTTTACCTTCAGCGCGCATCTTGCCGGCTTCTTTCGCGCCTTGCTCGCCTTTGTAGGTGATGAAGTCTTCATAGGCGATGGTCTGGGCGCGGATAAAGCCTTTCTCGAAATCGGTGTGGATCTTACCGGCGGCCTGCGGGGCAGTCGCGCCAACCGGGATGGTCCAGGCACGGACTTCTTTCACGCCAGCGGTGAAGTAGGTCTGCAGGTTCAGCAGCTCGTAACCGGCGCGGATGACGCGGTTCAGACCCGGCTCTTCCAGACCCAGCTCGGCCATAAATTCGTCGCGATCGGCATCGTCCAGTTCGGCGATGTCAGACTCCACGGCGGCGCAGACGGCAACCACCACGGAACCTTCTTTAGCCGCGATCTCACGCACCTGATCCAGATACGGGTTGTTTTCGAAACCGTCTTCGTTGACGTTAGCGATGTACATGGTCGGCTTCAGGGTCAGGAAGCTCAGGTAGCGGATCGCCGCTTTGTCTTCGTCCGTCAGCGGCAGAGAGCGCAGCATACCGGCGTTTTCCAGGTGCGGCAGGCATTTTTCCAGCGCGGCCAGTTCAGCTTTCGCGTCTTTGTCGCCGCCTTTGGCTTTCTTCTGCACGCGGTGAATAGCGCGCTCGCAGGTATCAAGGTCGGAAAGCGCCAGCTCGGTATTGATGACGTCAATATCTTCAGCCGGATCGACTTTGTTATTCACGTGGATGATGTTGTCGTTCTCAAAGCAGCGCACCACGTGGCCGATAGCTTCGGTTTCGCGGATGTTGGTCAGGAACTGGTTACCCAGGCCTTCACCTTTGGACGCGCCCTTAACCAGGCCTGCGATGTCCACGAACTCCATGGTGGTCGGCAGAATACGCTGCGGTTTAACGATTTCCGCCAGCTTATCCAGACGCGGGTCCGGCATCGGCACCACGCCGGTGTTCGGTTCAATGGTACAGAACGGGAAGTTCGCCGCTTCAATACCCGCTTTGGTCAGCGCATTGAACAGCGTGGATTTACCCACGTTAGGTAAGCCAACGATACCGCATTTAAATCCCATGGTTTACATCACCTTAATAACTTGTTAATCAAAGAGTTAGTATTAACTCATCGACGTTAATACGATTTTGCCCGCTATTATACACGCAAGTGGTTCGCGGCGGGCGTAAATCCCGGCTGCGCAGCGAAAAAGTCGCTTACTGCGCTTTGAATGCGTGCAGACGGTTAGTGGCTTTGGTGAGCCCGTCGCTCAGCCACAGTTCGGTGCAGCGCACCGCTTCGTCTACCGCATCGTCAATCAGCTTCTGCTCAGACGTGGGCGGTTTGCCCAGTACAAAACCGACAACTTTGTTTTTATCGCCCGGATGACCGATCCCGAGCCGCAGACGGTGAAAATTGGGGTTATTGCCCAGCTTGCTGATAATGTCCTTCAGACCATTATGGCCGCCGTGGCCGCCGCCAAGTTTGAATTTTGCTACCCCTGGCGGGAGATCCAGCTCATCGTGCGCCACCAGGATCTCATCGGGCGCGATGCGGTAGAAGGTCGCCATCGCCGCCACGGCTTTACCGCTCAGGTTCATAAAGGTGGTGGGAACCAGCAACCGCACGTCGTTGCCTGCCAGCGTAAGGCGCGAGGTATAGCCAAAAAATTTTGCTTCCTCTTTGAGCGGCGCGCGCTGGCGGTCAGCCAGCAGATCCACATACCATGCACCCGCATTGTGGCGGGTGGCAGCATATTCAGCCCCCGGATTGGCGAGGCCCACAATCAGTTTAATTGTCATCACGACTTCCTGAATCACTCATTTTGCCGCGTAGTGTACGTTGCCCCCCGGCAGATGACAAAGCTCACTGCGAATTTTGGCCGGAAAGTGAATAGTTCAGAACCTCAATCATTCGAAATTTAAGCTTTATCATCAGCTTATTTGTAAATTTTTGTCGATGCGGGATGTGGAAATGTGATCGACCCCGCACCGGGTATCCATAAGCCAGGACTATACTTAACCTCAGGAAATGGGGACGTTCTCCATCGTATGAAAGATCCGGAGGTAACAGATGAAACGCAAAAACGCTTCGTTGCTCGGTAACTTTCTCATGGGGTTAGGGCTGTTTGTAATGGTGGTGGGGGTCGGGTATTCCATCCTGAACCAGCTGCCGCAGCTCGATCTTCCGCAGTATTTCGCCCACGGTGCGGTATTAAGCATCTTCGTCGGGGCCGTGTTATGGCTGGCCGGTGCGCGCGTGGGGGGACATGAGCAGGTATGCGACCGCTACTGGTGGGTACGCCACTATGATAAACGCTGCCGTCGCAATCAGCATCATAGCTAACGGCAAAAACGCAAATGACGGCTCCCGAACGGGGCCGTTTTTTTATCCTGTACTTGACCCTGACGTTACGTCAGGCTTCACGCAGTCAGTAAGGGTGGGACAAGATGCAGGCGCAAGGGCCTGCATCTCGCAACTATTAGCCTTTGAGGGCGCTGTCGATATCAGGACAGAAGGTGAGACGCCCTGGCAGGGGCTTGATACCGGCGCGTGCGAGCGTGCGCAGCGGCTGGAACGGCACGGCGCAGATGCGCAGCTCGCATCCTGCGGGCAGTTTATCGATCGTGCGGGTGAAGGCGTCCAGCCCGCCCGCATCCAGCACCGGAACCGTATCCCACACCAGCACGATGGTGCGCGTGGTCTGCGCCATCGCCAGCACCTCGCTAAAAATACGCTCGGCGGCGGCAAAGAACAGCGGCCCGGTGACGCGCATCACCGCCACATCGTCGTTATGGGCCACCGGCAGGGCAACCAGCGTGGTCATACGGGCGATACGGCGCATAAACAGCAGCGAGGCCAGCACAATCCCGACGCTGATGGCAATCACCATGTCGAACAGCACCGTTAGCGACATGCAGATCAGCATTACGATGATGTCGTCTTTTGGCGCGCGGCGCAGCAGGTCGACCACTTTGTGCGCTTCGCTCATATTCCATGCCACCACCAGCAGCAGGGCCGCCATCGCCGAGAGCGGCAGCCAGGACAGCAGCGGAGCGAGAGCCAGCAGGGCCAGCAGCACCAGCAGGGCGTGGATCACTGCAGAAACCGGCGATGTGGCTCCGGCACGCACGTTGGCGGCGGAACGGGCGATCGCCGCGGTGGCCGTAATGCCGCCAAAGAACGGAGCGATGAGGTTACCCAGCCCCTGGCCCAGCAGCTCGCTGTTGGCGTTATGGCGCGTCCCGGTCATACCGTCCAGCACCACGGCACAGAGCAGCGACTCGATGGCCCCGAGCATCGCCATGGAAAACGCCGCCGGCAGCAGAGCGCTCAGGCTGTCCCAGCTCAGGGCGAATGCCGCGCCGGGCAGATCCCACGGCAGAGCAAACTGCGGCAGCAGCTGAGGAATACCGTTCCCCTGGCTGCCATCCGCCAGCAGATAGTGAAAGCGCGAGCCGATGGTCGCGACCTCGCCGTCGCACAGCATCACCAGTCCCATTACGCCACAGCCGAGCAGCAGCGCCGGAAGGTGACCCGGAAGCCGAATGCCGAGCCGTGGCCACAGCACCAGCACCGCCAGCGTGGTAATGCCGATCAGCGCATCGCCGATGTGTGCAGAAGGCAGCGCGCCGATAAGCGCGGCGACTTTCGGCAGGTAGTGCTCCGGTACTTGCGCCAGCTCCAGCCCGAAGAAATCTTTGATCTGCATGGTGGCGATGGTAATGCCGATACCGGAAGTGAAGCCCAGCGTCACCGGCAGCGGAATGTACTCAATAAGGCGTCCGAAGCGGGCGAGGCCGAACAGTACCAGAAATACCCCGGACATCAGCGTTGCCACCAGCAAGCCCGCCAGGCCGAACTGCTGGGAAACCGGATAGAGGATCACCACAAACGCGGCGGTGGGACCGGAGACGCTGTAACGCGAGCCGCCGCTCAGGGCGATCGCGATCCCGGCCACGGCGGCGGTATAGAGACCGTACTGGGGCGGAACTCCGCTGGCAATGGCCAGTGCCATCGCCAGCGGAATGGCGATAATCCCGACGGTGATCCCGGCAACGGCATCACGGCTTAAGCGTGAGAGGGTATATTTTTCACGCCAGCAGGCGTCAACGAGGGCGCGAAAAGGCAAAACCTGGGAAAAAGTAGCGCGTTTCACAATGTTTCATCCGAAGCTCGCAGCATCTGTGTGATAACGGCGACAGATGACAGCGATATATGTCATACAAAAGGGGCTGGATCATAAAAAAACCCGCCGGAGCGGGTCTTTAAGCGAAGTCCGATTAATGTTCGAACATGGCTGAGATAGATTCTTCGTTGCTGATACGACGAATCGCTTCGGCCAGCATGCCAGAGAGCGTCAGGGTACGCACGTTCGGCAGCGCTTTGATTTCTGCAGCCAGCGGAATGGTGTCGCAGACCACCACTTCATCAATCACCGAGTTACGCAGGTTGCTGATAGCGTTACCGGAGAAGATCGGGTGGGTAGCGTAGGCAAACACACGCTTCGCGCCGCGTTCTTTCAGCGCTTCAGCCGCTTTACACAGGGTGCCGCCGGTATCGATCATGTCGTCAACCAGCACGCAGTCGCGGCCCGCGACGTCACCGATGATGTGCATCACCTGAGACACGTTCGCACGCGGACGACGTTTGTCGATGATGGCCATGTCGGTATCGTTCAGCAGTTTGGCAATCGCACGGGCGCGAACCACGCCGCCGATATCCGGGGAAACCACAATCGGGTTGTCCAGGTTCTGTTGAAGCATATCTTCCAGCAGGATCGGGCTGCCGAATACGTTATCCACCGGGACGTCGAAGAAGCCCTGAATCTGCTCAGCGTGCAGATCGACGGTTAACACGCGGTCAACGCCAACGCTGGACAGGAAGTCGGCCACCACTTTAGCGGTGATTGGCACACGCGCGGAGCGCACGCGGCGGTCCTGACGGGCATAGCCGAAGTAGGGGATAACAGCGGTGATACGGCCTGCGGAAGCACGACGCAGCGCATCAACCATAACAACCAGTTCCATTAAGTTGTCGTTAGTAGGGGCACAGGTTGACTGGATGATGAAAATATCACCACCGCGTACATTTTCATTGATTTGTACGCTGACTTCACCGTCGCTAAAACGGCCGACAGCAGCGTCGCCAAGTGAAGTGTACAGGCGGTTGGCAATACGTTGTGCTAGTTCCGGGGTGGCGTTACCAGCAAAAAGCTTCATATCAGGCACGAGAAGAACCTCAGGCATGCGTCCAGTAGTGGATGAAGATACCGCATCTTGCGGGGGCAAGGGTAATGCTTCATCCAGGCGATGTATTAAAGAGCGCGATGCAACGTCTGAAACGAGGGTGACGTTGTCACCGGAGCTCAGCGTACCCGGTAATGGCCTGTTGCAGCGGGGAGATGTTGACGCCACGCGCTACAAAACCCTGCAGCCACTCCGGGACTTGCTCAAGCACCTGTCGGGCAGCGGACTCGGTGTCAAATTCAGCAAACACACAGGCTCCGGTGCCGGTCAGGCGCGACGGCGCGTATTCTAACAGCCAGGAAAGCGCGGCATCAACCTCACGAAAACGTTTTCTTGCGATAACCTCGCAATCGTTGGCAAATTCACAATTTAGTAACGTTTCGATTGACCTCATTGGCGTGTCACGCGGCAGGTCGGGATCGTTGAAGATAAGCGGTGTGGCGATGCTGACGCCGGGGTGTGCGACCAGATACCATTTTTCCGGCGGCGCAACCGGGCTTAGCACTTCACCTACCCCTTCCGCAAAGGCGGCATGGCCGCGCACAAATACCGGTACGTCGGCACCGAGGCGCAAGCCGAACGCTGCCAGTTCATCGACGCTAAAACCGCATTTCCAGAGGTGGTTGAGCGCTACCAGCACCGTGGCCGCGTTAGACGAACCACCGCCCAGCCCGCCACCCATCGGCAAGCGTTTCTCAATGCCAATGTCTGCGCCCCAGGCCCCGGTATCTATCCCGCGCTCACGCCCTTTGCTGATTAACAGCCGCGCCGCGCGAACAATGAGATTGTCTTCATCTGCTACTCCGGCCACCGGATTCAGCAGCTGCAGCACGCCATCAGCGCGCGGCTCAATATCAATATCGTCCCCGTATTCGAGAAACTGAAACAGCGTCTGGAGGTTGTGATAGCCGTCTTCACGACGGCCAGTGATATAGAGAAACAGGTTCAGTTTTGCCGGAGAGGGCCAGCGCGTCATCATTTAACGTTCCAGTTATCCATCTTCAGCTTGATGCGCTGGTCGCCCTGGCGCAGTTCCATGTTGGATGGCAGGGCCGGCTTAACCTGGGTGTTGTAGTCGCTGTAGGTCACCTTCCAGTCTTTACCGCCCTGGGTGTAGTTCACTTCGCTCAGGCGATAGTTACTATCGAGCTTGTAATCCGTGGCATCGCCCGGCAGACCCAGCATCCACTGGCGCAGGCTGTTGATCGGGATCGGCATACCGGTCAGCTTGCCGATCATCTCTTCGGCGTCGGTAGCGGTATAGCGCTGGCCTTTGTTGTCCACCAGCTGTACGTGGCCCGGCGCGGCATCTAGCTGCAGTTCGGTGCTGCCCAACGGGTTGGTCAGCAGCAGACGGTAGCGCTCCGGCGAGGTTTGCTGCCAGTTGAAGCGGGCATACACCTTTTGCTTGTCAGAAAGATAAGCGAAAGCGCCGCGGGTATCGTACTGGGAAATGCGCGCCACCTCAGCCTGGTGCTGACGCCACTGCGGGCTGTCCGGACTCTGACCTGGCCCTTTCGGCGCAGTGGTGGTACAGGCGGTAAGCACAAGTGCTGCCAGCGGCAACAGGCGGAGCAGTCGGGTATCAGCAATGGTCATAATGACAGCAAATCCTTGAAATACGTTGCGGTTGTAACCTTTCATGCTAGCGTCCGGCCGGGCGGGCGTCTATGTTCTCATTGTCCTAAATCATTAAATTAACGATTACTCCAAAAGGGGTGATTACCTTTTATTGACGCAACGCATCCTGTATGATGCCCCGGTCTAACCTTATCAACGCTGGTACTATTCCCGCTCACATGACTCTTTTAGCACTCGGTATCAACCACAAAACGGCTCCTGTCGCACTGCGAGAACGCGTGACGTTTTCGCCGGACACGCTCGACCAGGCGCTGGAAAGCCTGCAGGCGCTGCCGATGGTGCAGGGTGGGGTCGTGCTGTCGACCTGTAACCGCACCGAGCTGTATCTGAGCGTTGAAGAGCAGGATAATCTCCATGACCAGCTGGTGCGCTGGCTGTGCGATTATCACAATCTTGATGAAGAAGATGTGCGCAACAGCCTGTACTGGCATCACGATAACGACGCCGTCAGCCACCTGATGCGCGTTGCCAGCGGTCTGGATTCCCTGGTGCTCGGTGAGCCGCAGATTTTGGGCCAGGTTAAAAAAGCCTACGCCGACTCCCAGCGCGGCCACAGCGGTGCCAGCGAGCTGGAGCGCATGTTCCAGAAGTCATTCTCCGTCGCCAAGCGCGTGCGCACCGAAACCGACATCGGGGCCAGCGCGGTTTCGGTGGCCTTTGCCGCCTGCACCCTGGCGCGCCAGATTTTCGAATCGCTCTCTACCGTCACGGTGCTGCTGGTCGGGGCCGGTGAAACCATTGAGTTGGCTGCCCGCCACCTGCGCGAGCACAACGTCAAGCGTATGATCATCGCCAACCGCACCCGCGAGCGCGCTCAGCGTCTGGCGGATGAAGTGGGGGCCGACGTGATTGGCCTGGGCGAGATCGACGAGCATCTGAAAGACGCCGACATTATTATCAGTTCCACCGCCAGCCCGCTGCCGATCATCGGTAAAGGCATGGTGGAACGCGCCCTGAAAGCGCGCCGCAACCAGCCCATGCTGATGGTGGATATCGCCGTGCCGCGCGACGTTGAGCCGGAAGTCGGCAAGCTGACCAGCGCCTATCTCTACAGCGTCGATGACCTGCAGGCGATCATTTCCCATAACCTTGCCCAGCGCAAAGCCGCCGCGATTCAGGCGGAAACCATTGTTGCGCAGGAAGCGAGCGAGTTTATGGCCTGGGTTCGCGCCCAGAGCGCCACCGACACCATTCGCGAGTATCGCAGCCACGCGAACCTGGTGCAGGAAGAATTAACAGCCAAAGCGCTGGCCGCTCTGCAACAGGGCGGCGACGCGCAAGCCATTATGCAGGATCTGGCGCGTAAACTGACCAATCGCCTGATCCATGCCCCAACCAAAGCGCTGCAGCAAGCCGCCCGCGACGGCGACGACGAACGCCTGCACATTCTGCGTAACAGCCTCGGGCTGGATTAGCACTTTCCCACTTTCATACTAATAACAAGGGTGATTTACCGCCTATGAAGCCTTCTATCGTTGCCAAACTGGAAGCCTTGCAGGAACGCCATGAAGAAGTTCAGGCGTTGCTGGGCGATGCCGCCACGATTGCCGATCAGGATCGTTTCCGCTCGCTCTCTCGCGAGTACGCGCAGCTGAGCGACGTATCGGCCTGCTTCCTGCAGTGGCGTCAGAGCCAGGAAGACATCGACACTGCGCAGATGCTGCTGGACGATCCGGAAATGCGCGACATGGCGCAGGAAGAGCTGCGCGATGCGAAAGCAAAAAGTGAAGCGCTGGAGCAGCAGCTTCAGGTACTGCTGCTGCCGAAAGATCCCGACGACGAGCGTAATGCCTTTATCGAAGTGCGCGCCGGGACCGGCGGCGACGAGGCGGCGCTGTTTGCTGGCGATCTGTTCCGCATGTACAGCCGTTACGCGGAATCCCGCCGCTGGCGCGTCGAGATTATGAGCGCCAACGAAGGCGAGCACGGCGGCTATAAAGAAGTTATTGCCAAAATCAGCGGCGAAGGCGTTTATGGCCGACTGAAGTTTGAATCCGGCGGCCACCGCGTGCAGCGCGTGCCGGCGACCGAATCTCAAGGCCGCATCCACACCTCCGCCTGCACCGTGGCGCTGATGCCGGAGCTGCCGGAAGCCGAGCTGCCGGATATTAACCCGGCGGACCTGCGTATTGACACCTTCCGCTCCTCGGGCGCGGGTGGGCAGCACGTTAACACCACCGACTCCGCGATCCGTATTACCCACCTGCCGACCGGCATCGTGGTGGAGTGTCAGGATGAGCGCTCCCAGCACAAAAACAAAGCCAAAGCGCTGGCGGTACTCGGGGCGCGCATTCGCGCCGCTGAAGTGGCAAAGCGTCAGCAGGAAGAGGCGTCTACCCGTCGTAATCTGCTGGGCAGCGGCGATCGCAGCGATCGCAACCGCACCTACAACTTCCCGCAGGGGCGCGTTACCGACCACCGCATCAACCTGACGCTCTACCGTCTGGATGAAGTGATGGAAGGCAAGCTGGATGCGCTGATTGAGCCGATTGTGCAGGAGCATCAGGCAGACCTGCTGGCAGCGCTGTCTGACCAGGAATAATGGACTACCAACGCTGGCTACAGTCCGCGGTCGCGGCGCTGGCGGGCGGTGAAAGCCCGAAGCGCGATGCCGAAATTTTGCTGGGATTCGTTACCGGCAGGGCGCGCACCTTTATTCTCGCTTTCGGGGAAACCGAACTCGACGCCGACCAGCTGACGCAGCTCAATGCGCTGCTGGTGCGGCGCGTTACCGGTGAACCGGTGGCGCACCTGACCGGCATGCGCGAGTTCTGGTCACTGCCGCTGTTCGTCTCGCCCGTAACCTTGATCCCCCGTCCCGATACCGAATGTCTGGTTGAGCAGGCGCTGGCGCGTCTGCCCGCTACGCCTTGCCGTATTCTTGATGCTGGCACCGGCACCGGAGCGATTGCGCTGGCGCTGGCCTCGGAACGCCCTGACTGCGCCATTACCGGCGTGGATCGCATTCCGGAGGCGGTGGCGCTCGCGCAGCGCAACGCGGAAAACCTGCACATTGCCAATGCCACCTTTTTGCAAAGTGACTGGTTTAGCGCACTTTTTTCACAGCGATTTGATATGATCGTCAGCAATCCGCCCTATATCGACGCGCAGGATCCCCATCTGCAACAGGGCGACGTGCGCTTTGAGCCGCTCAGCGCGCTGGTGGCGGAGGACGACGGGCTGGCGGATCTGGCGCGGCTGGTAGACGAAGCGCGCGCCATGCTCACCTCCGGCGGCTGGCTGCTGCTGGAGCACGGCTGGCAGCAGGGCGCGGCGGTGCGGCAGCTGCTTAACGATGCCGGATACCATGAAGTAGTCACCTGCCGGGATTACGGCGGGAATGAGCGTCTGAGCGCGGGGCGCCGGGCCGATCAACAGGGAGTCTGAGTGATGTCGACGTTTTTGGCCGTAAAATATCTGCATATCGCCACGGTGGCGATCTCCATCAGCCTGTTCGTGTTGCGTTACTGGTGGCAGTACCGCGACTCGCCGCTGCGCTTACAGCGCTGGGTGCGCATCGCGCCGCACCTCAATGACACCATCCTGCTTCTCACCGGCGTGGTGCTGGTCATCTGGACCCGCTACTACCCGCTCACTGCGCACGGCGCATGGCTGACGGAGAAGCTATTTGGCGTTATCATCTACATCGTTTTAGGTTTTATTGCACTTGGCAAAGGCAAACGCCGCCAGCAGACGCGCTGGTTTGCCTTCCTGCTGGCGCTGGTGGTGCTCTATATCATCCTTAAACTCGCCATCACGCAAATACCGTTACTGGGGTAAGTAATGAAGTCGTTAGCTGATTTCGAATTCAATCAAGCACCGCTCTGCGAGGGCATGATCCTGATTTCACAGCTTGTCAGGGAGGATTTTCCGTCCCATGAGGTCTTTGACGAGCTGGAGAAGCTGGTGAAGCTCGCGCGGGAAGAGATCTGCGAAGGGCAGCATCAGGACCTGCAGCTCGAAAAACTGCTGTCGCTGTTTTACGGCGCCTGGGGCTTCAAGGATGCCCGGGGCGTGTACCGCCTCTCCGACGCGCTGTGGCTCGATCAGGTGCTGAAAAACCGTCAGGGCAGCGCGGTGTCGCTGGGCGCTATTTTATTGTGGATTGCCGGGCGGCTGGAGATCCCGCTGATGCCGGTGATTTTCCCCACCCAGATGATCCTGCGCGCCGACTGGATGGACGGTGAGATGTGGCTGATCAACCCGTTCAACGGCGATACGCTGGACGAGCACACGCTGGAAGTGTGGCTGCGCGGTAACATCAACCCGGTCGCCCAGCTGTACGATGAAGATCTCGACGAAGCAGAAAACGCGGAAGTGATCCGCAAAATGCTCGACACGCTTAAATCCGCGCTGATGGAAGAGCGGCAGATGGAGCTGGCCCTGCGCGCCAGCGAAGCGCTGCTGCAGTTTAACCCGGAAGACCCGTATGAAATCCGCGACCGCGGGCTGATTTATGCCCAGCTCGAATGCGAGCATGTGGCGATTAACGATCTGAACTATTTTATTGAGCAGTGCCCGGAAGACCCGATCAGCGAGATGATTCGGGCGCAGATCACCACCATTGCGAATAAGTCCGTCACGCTCCATTAATTACCGGTTACATCTGATAAGGCGATTTTTATGACACAGAAAGTGGTTAGCATTGGCGACATCAAGGTCGCAAACGACCTGCCGTTCGTCCTGTTTGGCGGCATGAACGTGCTGGAGTCTCGCGACCTGGCGATGCGCATCTGCGAACATTACGTTACCGTCACCCAGAAGCTGGGCATTCCTTACGTATTCAAAGCGTCCTTTGATAAAGCCAACCGCTCCTCCATTCACTCCTATCGTGGCCCGGGCCTCGAAGAGGGGATGAAGATTTTCCAGGAGCTGAAGCAGACCTTCGGCGTGAAAATCATCACCGACGTGCACACTGCCGAGCAGGCGCAGCCGGTTGCCGATGTGGTGGACGTGATCCAGCTCCCGGCCTTCCTTGCGCGTCAGACCGATCTGGTGGAAGCGATGGCGAAAACCGGCGCGGTGATCAACGTTAAGAAACCGCAGTTCGTGAGCCCTGGCCAGATGGGTAATATCGTCGATAAGTTTAAAGAAGGCGGTAACGAGAAAGTGATCCTGTGCGATCGCGGTAGCAACTTCGGTTACGACAACCTCGTCGTCGATATGCTGGGCTTCAGCGTGATGAAGAAAGTCTCTGGCAATTCTCCGGTGATTTTCGACGTGACTCACGCCCTGCAGTGCCGCGACCCGTTTGGCGCTGCTTCCAGCGGTCGTCGTGCGCAGGTCACTGAACTGGCGCGTGCCGGCATGGCAACCGGCCTGGCCGGTCTGTTTATCGAAGCGCATCCGGACCCGGAAAACGCCATGTGCGATGGCCCGTCCGCACTGCCGCTGGCGAAGCTTGAACCGTTCCTGAAGCAGATCAAAGCCATTGACGATCTGGTGAAAAACTTCGACGAGTTAGATACCTCGAAGTAATAAAAAACCCCGCTGCGGCGGGGTTTTTTTATGGCATCAGGAAATGGCCGTCAGGCGAAAATTGTCATCAGATAAGCAATAAACAGTGCCAGATGTGCCGCCCCGTTCAGCACGTTAGTGCGTCCGGTGGAGAACGAGATGTGGCACAGCAGCAGCGAGGCCAGCATCACAATCATCTCCGGCGCGCCGAGCGCAAAGATAAGCTCGTTGCCGGTGATCATCGCAATCAGCGTAACCGCCGGAACGGTGAGGGAGATCGTCGCCAGCACCGAACCGAAAAACAGGTTCATTGCGCGCTGCACCTGGTTGTTCAGTACCGCCCGTAGCGCGCCAAGCCCTTCCGGGGAAAGAATTAACAGCGCCACCAGGAAACCGGTGAAGGAGACCGGCGCATTCGCCCAGCCCAGCAGCGACTCCAGCGGATTCGCATTCATCTTAGTCACGGTGATCACCGCAATCAGATGCACCACCAGCCACGCCGAGTGCCAGAGGTTGCTGTGCGCCGACGGCTTGCCGTGATGCGGGTCGTCGCCCTCGTCCTCATGCTCATACACAAACAGGCTCTGATGGGTGCGGGTCTGGATCAGCAGGAACACGCCGTACATCACCGCGGAAATGAGCGCTACCAGCAGCGCCTGGCCCATAGAGAAATTGCCGCCCGGCAGCGCCATCGGGAACACCAGCACAATAATCGCCAGCGGGAACAGGGCAATCAGGTACTGCTTGATGCCGAACAGGTTCATGTACTGGGTCGCAAACTTACGCCCGCCGAGCAGCAGGGCGAAGCCTACCAGACCGCCGGTGACGATCATGATGATGGAGTAGAGGGTGTCGCGCATCAGCGTCGGCGCGGCGTCGCCGGTCGCCATCAGTGCGGAAATGAGGCTGACCTCAAGAATAACCACGGAAAGGCTTAAGATCAGGGAGCCGTAAGGCTCACCCAGACGATGCGCCAGCACGTCGGCATGGCGCACCACGCTGAAGGCGCTGCTCAAAATCGCCACCAGCGCCAGAATATTAATCCCGATCACCACTGGCAGTGACTGGCTGGAACCCCACAGCGCCAGCACCACCAGTGCCAGAACCGGGAAGAGGAGAGTGGTCTCCTTATGGCGGGTTTTCACCGCCTCGTGTGTTGTTGGCATCCTGTTTCTCCATATGCGCAGGTTTCAATCAGTATAGTCAGTCCTGTAAACCCCTTTACAATAGCAAACTGACACATTTTACCCGTTAATATTTACAGATTTTTACGGGTTACGTTTGGTTTTCGTTTAAAGGGCGCATAATGGTCAGTATTAGTGAAATTAATATTATAAATCATCATATTAAAATAATATTCCAGTCATAAATCACTTGCGTTGGCGGGGCGTTGCTTCCTGTACCACACTTAACCTTTACCCCACAAAAGGAGGCTGTCATGCCCTATAAATCGAAAAGCGACCTGCCGGACAATGTCACTCACGTTCTGCCTGCCCATGCCCAGGAAATTTATAAAGAAGCGTTTAACAGCGCCTGGGACCAGTATAAAGACGAAGAGGACCGCCGTGGTGACGCGAGCCGGGAAGAGACCGCCCATCGCGTCGCCTGGGCGGCGGTAAAGCATGACTATGAAAAAGGCGACGACGACAAGTGGCATAAAAAGAAATAGACAGTGAAACGGGCGGTAATCGTCCGTTATGCAGCCATTGCAAAATGTGATGATAAAAAGTGCTAACGGAGGGGGGCGGTCTTATTGCCAGCGCCCCGTTAATTGCATAAGGTCATCAGATACCGCGCAGTGTGCGGTATCTCAGCCTGGAAGGCGCATTACGGTAATTGCAGGGAAGCCGCAGTGGCGGAGGTGTAAAATGTTAACGCGTGATTTTTTAATGAAGGCCGACTGTAAAACGGCATTTGGTGCCATCGAAGAGTCCCTGCTCTGGTCATCCGAGCAGCGCGCAGCGTCAATGAGCGCCACCCTGGCCTGTCGCCCTGACAGCTCTCCGGTCTGGATATTCGGTTACGGCTCGCTGATGTGGAACCCGGCGCTGGAGTTCGACGATTCCTGCACCGCCACGCTGGTGGGCTGGCACCGCGCGTTCTGTTTACGTCTCACCGCCGGACGCGGTACTGCCTGCAAGCCCGGGCGCATGCTGGCGCTGAAAGAGGGCGGGCGCACCACCGGCATCGCCTACCGCATCCCGGAAAGCGCGCTGGAGGATGAACTGACGCTGCTGTGGAAGCGGGAGATGATCACCGGCTGCTATCTTCCTACCTGGTGCAGGCTGGAACTCGACGATGGCCGCACGGTGAACGCCCTGGTGTTCATCATGGACCCGCGTCATCCGCAGTATGAAGCCGATACCCGCGCCCAGGTTATCGCTCCGCTGATCGCCGCGGCGAGCGGGCCGCTCGGCACCAACGCCCAGTATCTGTTTTCGCTCGACACCGCGCTCAGGCAGCTTGGCATGCAGGATGCCTCGCTGGACGATCTCATCGGCCACGTGCGGGCATTGCACCAGGCGTAATCTCGCCTGCCAGCCCTCTCTGTCACGGAGAGGGCGTCCGGCACTGCACCCGAAATGCCCTGCCCAAAACACGATCTTCCCGCAGCGTATCACTCATAATTAGCCTGCCCGGCACGCCTTTTGCTTGTCTGTAGCTCTGATCCCTACTGAGCGACCCGACGATGACCAATACGGCACCCCCGATGACCGACGCGCTGGCCTGGTTTCATGCTGCCCGCCAGCGGCAACGCGCCACGCTGCATCAGCTGCGCCTTGTCGCAGAGTGGTCCGGACAGATAAGCCACCTGGTGCACATGCTGCAGCGCGAGCGCGGAGCGTCCAACGTCTGGCTCTGCTCCGGCGGAACGCTCTACCAGCAGGAGCGCCGCCTTTGTGCCGAGCTGACCGAAACCCGGCGTCAGGCATTTCTCATGCTGCTGAATGACGATACGCCGCCGTTCAGCAGCGTGCTTTGCACCTCGCTGGCCTGCGCCCTCTGGTATCTCGACACGCTGCCCGCGCTGCGTGAACGTATTCTGACTCAGGACATTGCCCCGGCCGCGGCGATGGCTGGCTTCAGCCGTGTGATCCGCCACCTGCTCAATTTCATCGTACAGGCCAACGATACCGTCGATAACCCGCCGATCGCCCGGCAGCTCACGGCGCTCTACAGCCTGATGCAGGGCAAGGAGCTGGCCGGGCAGGAGCGGGCGCTGGGGGCCATTGGTTTTACCCGGGGCGAGTTTGACGATGCCCTGCGCCAGCAGCTGGTGGATCGCATTGACGGTCAGCAGCGCTGCTTCGATACCTTCCTGACTCTGACCACGCCGGGCCAGGCCAGCGCCTTTCAGGCGTACTGTACTGCGTCCCGGGAAACCGAACGGCTGCGGCGTCTTGCCTGTACCCGTTTACCCGGCGGGAACAACCCGGCGGATCTGGCGCTGCGCTGGTTCGCGTTGCAAACCGAGCGGCTGGACAGCCTGCGCCAGCGGGAAGAAGCCCTGATTGCCGGACTGGTGCGGGAAACGGAAGCCCTGCTGCGCGATGAATCGCAGGAGGAGAGCTTCGCGCACTGGCTGGAGCAGCACGCCGATGATGAGGTGCAGACCCCGCCGGGCGGCGACCTGATTGCCCTGGTCCGGGACCAGGCGCGGCAGATTGCGGCGCTGTCGCACCAGCTCGCCTCGCTGGAGGCCACCCTGAGCGAGCGTAAAACCATCGACAAAGCCAAAAGCCTGCTGATGCAGCACCGGGGCGTCAGCGAGGAGCAGGCCTGGCAGCAGCTGCGCAAGCTGGCGATGGACCAGAACCGGCGCATGGTGGAGATCGCCACCGCGATGCTCAGCGTCGGGTCGCTGCTCGACGTACCCCGTAAGGAGTAGTTGCACAATCAGTGGGCATTTCGTGAACGCTGATAGTGCACTGAAGGCCTTAGCCCGCCGTCACCCCGCCATAAACGGCGGCCCGCATTCTGGCACAGCCATTGCATTACCTCTGTACAACATAATTTCTGCGCCTGGCCAACGGCGGTCGGGCGCAGAAACGGATAACGGCGTCCTGCGGTGAACTTCACCGCCGGGCGCTTTTTTGTTTTCAGGGGGCTGTATGGACCATTCGCCACGAGGATTCACCCGCCGCCGGCTGTTACAGGCTGGCGCGGCGCTGGGCGGCGCGATGCTGCTGCCCGGTGCCATCACCCACGCCTGGGCTGCCGGATCGGATGCCCCGGAACTGACCACGGTGCGGGTCGGCTTTATTCCGCTCACCGACTGTGCACCGGTGATCATGGCGGCGCTCAAAGGCTTCGATAAGAAGTACGGGATCAGCATTGTGCCGAGCAAAGAAGCGAGCTGGGCCGCGGTGCGCGATAAGCTGGTCTCCGGCGAGCTGGACGCGGCGCACATGCTGTACGGCATGCTGTATGGTCTTGAGCTGGGTATCGCCGGGAAAACGCACCCGATGGCTAACCTGATGACCCTCAATCAGAACGGGCAGGCGATCACGCTCTCCACCGATCTGCTGGACAAGGGGGTGAAGGATGCCGAAGGACTGGCGCGCTACGTCGCGTCCAGCGCGCCGGGCACCCACACCTTCGCCCACACCTTTCCGACCGGCACTCACGCTATGTGGCTCTACTACTGGCTGGCGGCAGCGGGTATCCATCCGTTCAACGACGTGCGCACCGTGGTGGTTCCGCCGCCGCAGATGGTGATGAACATGCGTATTGGCAACATGGTGGGGTTCTGCGTCGGCGAGCCGTGGAATGCCCGCGCTATCAACGACCGCATCGGTTTTACCGCCGCCACCTCCCAGGCGGTGTTCCCGGATCATCCGGAAAAAATTCTCGGCACCCGTGCAGCCTGGGTGGAGCAGCATCCGCACACCGCCAGGGCGCTGGTGGCAGCCGTGATGGAAGCCGCGCGCTGGATCGATGCCAGCCCGGAGAACCGCCGGGAAACCGCCCGCGTGCTGGCGAAGCGCGCCTGGCTCAATACCAAAGAGCAGTATCTCACCGGACGCATGCTCGGGGAGTACGACAACGGGGCCGGCGCGCGCTGGCAGGATCAACACCCGATGCGTTTCTTCAACGACGGCGAGGTGAGCTTCCCGTGGCACTCGGACGGGATGTGGTTCCTGACGCAGTTTCGCCGCTGGGGATTGCTCAGGTCCGACCCGGACTATCAGGCCATCGCCGCGCGCATTAACCGCAACGACATCTGGCAGCAGGCGGCGAGCGCCGTGGGCGGCATCGCCACGCCGTCCGGCCTGCTGCGCACCAGCACTCTGATGGACGGCAGCCGCTGGGACGGAACCCGTCCCGCCGAATACGCCGCCCGCTTCGCCCTTAGCCGTCGAGGAGACACCGCATGAACCCGGCCCCGCATATCATGACTGACACCGACACGCCCGCTGCCCGCGCAGAGGTGATCGCCATCCCCGCCGTGAAGGTCAGACGCCGCGCGCCGCGCTGGCAGACGCGCCTCAACGGCGTACTCCAGCGCGTCATCCCGGCGCTGCTTGGCCTGCTGCTGCTCGGCGTTGCCTGGCAGTTCGCTGCCATGTACAGCAAAGGCTTCCCGACGCCGCTCAGCACTCTGGAGTCGGCGCTGACGCTGTTTGCAGACCCGTTCTACAACGAAGGGCCGAACGACCAGGGCATCGGCTGGAACGTGCTGGCCTCGCTCACCCGTGTCGGCATCGGCTTTGGTCTGGCGGCGCTGGTGGGTATTCCACTGGGCTTTCTGATCGGCCGCTTTCTGTTTGTCGCCCGCATGTTCAACCCGCTGATCGCGCTGCTGCGCCCGGTCAGCCCGCTGGCCTGGCTGCCGATAGGCCTGCTGCTGTTTCAGAAGGCGGAACCGGCCTCCAGCTGGACCATTTTTATCTGCTCGATCTGGCCGATGGTGATCAACACCGCCGACGGCGTGAAGCGCGTACCCCAGGACTATCTCAACGTGGCGCGGGTGCTGCGCCTCTCCGAATGGACGGTAATGCGCCGCATTCTGTTCCCGGCGGTGCTGCCGGCAGTGCTTACCGGGGTGCGGCTGTCGGTGGGGATCGCCTGGCTGGTGATCGTCGCCGCCGAGATGCTCACCGGCGGGCTGGGGATCGGCTTCTGGATCTGGAACGAGTGGAACAACCTCAACGTGGAAAACATCATCATCGCCATTCTGATCATTGGCGTGGTGGGACTGCTGCTGGAGCAGGCGCTGATGTTACTGGCGCGTCGTGTGAGCTGGCAGGACAACTAAGGAGCGCAGCATGAAACCGATTATTCAGGTCCAGAACGTCAGTCAGCGTTTCACCACCGCAGGCGGTGAGTTTCTCGCCCTCAGCAACGTCTCGTTCGACATCGCCGCCGGGGAGACCGTCAGCCTGATTGGCCACTCCGGCTGCGGCAAATCGACGCTGCTCAACCTGATCGCCGGCATCACCGCCCCGAGCGAGGGCGGGCTGCTGTGCGATAACCGTGAGATTGCCGGCCCAGGGCCGGAGCGGGCAGTGGTATTCCAGAACCACTCCCTGCTGCCGTGGCTCACCTGTTTTGAGAACGTGGCGCTGGCGGTGGATCAGGTGTTTAAGCGTCGCATGTCGAAGGCCGAGCGCCGGGCGTGGATCGTGCATAACCTCGAACGCGTGCAGATGGGGCACGCGCTGGACAAGCGCCCGTCGGAGATCTCCGGTGGCATGAAGCAGCGCGTCGGCATTGCCCGGGCGCTGGCGATGGAGCCGCGGGTGCTGCTGATGGATGAGCCGTTTGGCGCGCTGGACGCGCTGACCCGCGCCCATCTGCAGGATGCGGTAATGCATATCCAGCAGGAGCTGAATACCACCATCGTGCTCATCACCCACGACGTGGACGAAGCGGTACTGCTCAGCGACCGGGTGCTGATGATGACCAACGGCCCGGCGGCAACGGTGGGCGAGGTGCTGACCGTCGATCTGCCGCGTCCGCGCAGCCGCGTACAGCTGGCGGACGACAGCCGCTACCACGCGATGCGCCAGCAGATCCTGCGGTTCCTCTACGAAAAACAGCCGAAGGCGGCGTAAGGAGCGAGCATGGCGCAACGACTGGTGATCATCGGCAACGGCATCGCCGCGGTGCGGCTGGTGGAGGAGCTGCTGGCGCGTGACGCCGGGCGCTACGCCATCACGCTTATCGGCGACGAGCCGCAGGCGGCCTACAACCGCATTCAGCTCTCCCCGGTGCTGAGCGGCGAAAAACCGGCGCACGCCATTCAGCTGCACGCTGCCGACTGGTATCAGCAGCAGGGCGTCACGCTGCTTACCGGCGAACGGGTGGAGCATGTAAACCTCACCGGGCGCACCCTGAGCACCACGCAGCGTAAGCTGGTCTGGGATGAGCTGGTGTTTGCTACTGGCTCGCTGCCCGCATTCCCGCCGCTGCCGGGCAGCGATCGGCCGCACGTTATCGGCTTTCGCACGCTACGTGACGTGGAAACCATGCTGGCACTGGACGGCCCGGCGGTGGTGCTTGGCGGCGGGCTGCTGGGGGTGGAAGCCGCGGCAGCGCTGCGGCTACGCGGTGTGGAGGTGACGCTGGTGCATCGCCACCCGTGGCTGATGGATCAGCAGCTCGATGAACAGGCAGGCGGCCTGCTGGCGGACTCGCTGCGCGCGCGCGGCATTCGCTGTGAGCTGGCGAGCGGCCTGACGGGCATTGAGGCGCAGCACGTCACGCTGGTGGACGGGCGTCAGCTGCCCGCCGGGCGCGTGGTGATCGCCACCGGCGTGCGTCCGAACGCGGCTCTCGCTGCGCAGAGCGGGCTGCTGTGCCAGCGCGGCGTGGTGGTGGATGGCTGGCTGCGTACCGCTGAACCCGGCGTCAGCGCGCTCGGCGAGTGCTGTGAAATTGACGGCCAGACCTGGGGACTGGTTGCTCCCTGTCTGCAGCAGGCCGGGGTGCTGGCCGCCCGGCTGTCCGGGGAAAACGTGCCGCCGTTTCACTATACCGATCGCGGCACCCGGCTGAAGGTCACCGGCATCGACCTGTTCAGCGCCGGGCAGGTGCAGAGCGATCCCGGCTGTGAATCACTTACCACCTTCGATCCACTTTCCCGCCACTACCGCCGCCTGCTGCTGCGCGACGGCGAACTGGTCGGAGCGCTGCTGTTTGGTGATGTCACCCCGGCCAGCGCCTGGCTCGATGCCCTGCACCACAAGATAAACGCGCCGGCGCTGCTGTTTGATGCGCCGCTGTCCGACGACTCCGGAGAAAACACAATGACCAAACCCGTACTTATTCTGGTCGGCCACGGCATGGTGGGCCACCATTTCCTTGAACAGTGCGTGGCGCAGGATCTGCATCAGCGCTATCAGATTATTGTCTTTGGTGAAGAGCGCTACCCGGCGTATGACCGGGTGCATCTCTCGGAGTATTTCGCCGGGCGCAGCGCGGAATCGCTCTCGATGGTGGCGGGGGATTTCTTCAGCCAACACGGGATTGAACTGCGCACCGACAGCCGCATTGAGGCCATCGATCGCGACCGCCGGGTGGTGCGCGACAGCCACGGCCAGGAGACCGCCTGGGATTCGCTGGTGCTGGCTACCGGATCGTATCCCTTTGTACCGCCGGTGCCGGGTCATAACCAGCCGGGCTGCTTTGTATACCGCACGCTGGACGATCTGGATGCCATTCGCGCTCGCGCGCAACGGGCTACCCGCGGGGTAGTGATTGGCGGCGGGCTGCTGGGACTTGAAGCGGCGAACGCCCTGAAACAGCTGGGGCTGGAAACCCACGTGGTGGAGTTTGCCCCCTCGCTGATGGCGGTGCAGCTGGATGCCGCCGGCGCGGCGATGCTGCGTGAAAAGATCACCGATCTTGGCGTCGGGGTGCACACCTCGAAAGCCACCCGCGAAATAGCCGCCGAAGGAGAAGGATTGCAGCTGCGCTTCGCCGACGGCGGCACGCTCGATACGGACCTGGTGGTGTTCTCAGCTGGCATCCGTCCGCAGGATGCACTGGCGCGCGAGGCGCGGCTGGCGGTGGGAGAGCGCGGCGGGATCGTCATTGATGATTGCTGTCAGACCAGCGATCCGCACATTTTTGCCATTGGCGAATGCGCCCTGTGGCAGGGCAAAATTTACGGTCTGGTGGCACCCGGCTACCAGATGGCGCGCGTGGCGGCAGCGCAGCTCAGCCAGGGGGATTTGCGTTTCACCGGCGCGGACATGAGCACGAAGCTGAAGCTGCTCGGCGTTGAAGTGGCCTCGTTTGGCGATGCGCACGGGGCGACGCCGGGCTGCCAGAGCTACCAGTGGACCCACGGCCCGCAGCAGATCTACAAAAAGATCGTGGTGGCAGCCGACGGCAAAACGCTGCTGGGCGGCGTACTGATCGGCGACAGCAGCGACTACAGCACCCTGGTACAGATGATGCTCAACGGCATACCGCTCCCGGCCCAGCCGGAGACCCTGATCCTGCCGTCACTCAGCGGTGCCGCGCCAAAAGGCCTCGGCGTCGCGGCGCTGCCGGACAGCGCGCAGATCTGCTCCTGCCACAACGTCAGCAAAGCCGACATCTGCAGCGCGGTCAGCAGCGGGGCGGGGGATATGGCAGCGATCAAGCAGTGCACCAAAGCCGCCACCGGCTGCGGCGGGTGCAGCGCACTGGTAAAACAGGTTATGGAGCACCAGCTGGCGGCCCAGGGGGTGGAGGTGAAACGCGACGTCTGCGACCACTTCGCGTACTCGCGCCAGCAGCTCTATCATCTGGTGCGCGTCAACCATATCCGCAGCTTTGACCAGCTCATCAGCCGCTACGGCCAGGGGCACGGGTGTGAAATCTGTAAGCCGCTGGTGGGATCGATTCTCGCCTCGTGCTGGAACGAATACCTGCTCAAACCGGCGCACCTGCCGCTGCAGGATACCAACGACCGCTATTTCGCCAATATCCAGAAGGACGGCACCTACTCCATCGTGCCGCGCATGGCCGCCGGCGAAGTCACGCCGGATGGCCTGATCGCCATCGGCCAGATCGCCAAACGCTATCAGCTCTACAGCAAAGTCACCGGCGGGCAGCGCATCGATCTGTTTGGCGCGCGGCTGGAGCAGTTGCCTGCCATCTGGGCCGAACTGGTGGCTGCCGGGTTTGAGACCGGGCACGCCTACGGTAAATCGCTGCGTACCGTGAAATCCTGCGTCGGCTCCACCTGGTGCCGCTACGGCGTGCAGGACTCCACCGGGCTGGCGGTGACGCTGGAGAACCGCTACAAGGGGCTGCGCGCCCCGCACAAAATCAAGATGGCGGTGTCGGGCTGCACCCGCGAATGTGCCGAAGCCCAGGGCAAAGATGTCGGCGTCATCGCCACCGATCGCGGCTGGAACCTTTACCTGTGCGGCAACGGTGGCATGAAACCGCGTCACGCCGATCTGTTTGCCAGCGATCTCGACAGCGACACGCTGATTCGCTACATCGACCGCTTCCTGATGTTCTACATCCGCACCGCCGATCGCTTACAGCGCACCAGCACCTGGATGGACAACCTGGAGGGCGGGCTGGATTACCTGCGCGAGGTGGTGATCGACGACAGTCTGGGGATCAATGCCGAGCTGGAGCAGGAGATGGCTCAGGTGGTGGAGACGTATCAGTGCGAGTGGCAGACCACGCTGGCCAGCCCGGACCGGCTGGCGCTGTTCCGCTCTTACGTTAACAGCGAGGCGCCGGATGAGGCCGTTCAGCGTCAGATGCTGCGCGGGCAGCCGCAGCCGGTAGCCGCGCGGGCAATGAGCGAGCCGGTCGCCAGCCCGCGCCCGTGGGAAGCGGTGTGCCAGCTCAACGACATTCCCAGAGATGCCGGGATCGGGGCGCGCCTCGGCGAGCGGCAGATCGCGCTGTTCCGCTTTGGCGAACAGGTCTATGCCCTGGATAACCGCGAACCCGGCAGCGAGGCCAATGTGTTGTCGCGCGGTCTGCTCGGCGATGCGGCGGGCGAACCGGTGGTGATCTCCCCGCTCTACAAACAGCGTATCCGCCTGCGCGACGGCTGCTACCCGGAGAGCGGCGAGATGGCGGTCCGTGCCTGGCCGGTGAAGGTGGAAGCCGGCCAGGTGCTGGTGGGTAGCCAGGCGCTGCTGCTGCGGGCGGTGGCATCATGAACGCAGTCAGGACCACCTGTCCCTACTGCGGCGTCGGCTGCGGGCTGATCGCCACTGCACAGCCGGACGGCACGGGCACCGTGGCGGCTGACCCGCATCATCCCGCGAATCTGGGGCGAATTTGCGTTAAGGGCGCAGCGCTCGGCGAGACGCTGGGGCTTGAGTGGCGGCAGCTCCATCCGCAGCTGCACGGGGAGCGCGTCAGCTGGGACCGGGCGCTAGACTACGCCGGGCAACGCCTCAGGGCGATTATTCACGAATACGGCCCGCAGGCTGTGGCGTTTTATGCTTCGGGCCAGCTGCTGACCGAGGATTACTACGCCGCCAACAAGCTGATGAAGGGGTTTATCGGCGCGGCAAATATCGATACCAACTCCCGGCTCTGCATGTCTTCGGCGGTGGTGGGCTACAAGCGCGCCTTCGGTGCCGATGCGGTGCCGTGCAGCTATCGCGATCTGGAGCAGACCGATCTGATTGTGCTGGTCGGCTCCAACGCCGCCTGGACCCATCCGGTGCTCTATCAGCGTATCGTGCAGGCGAAACAGGACAACCCGGCGCTGAAGGTGGTGGTCATCGACCCGCGCCGCACCGCGACCTGTGATATTGCCGATCTGCATCTGCGCCTCAGGCCGGGAAGCGATGCGGGCCTGTATAACGGCTTGCTGCGCGCTATCGCCGAGTATCAGCCGATCGCCGCTGCGTCTTTTAGCGGTCAGGCGGATGCGCTGGCGCAGGCAGAAGCGTGGACACCGGAAAAGGTGGCGCAGTTCTGCGATCTAAGTCGTGACGTTGTCACGGAATTTTATCACCTGTTCTGCACCGCCCCGCGTGCCATGACGCTGTATACCATGGGCATCAACCAGTCCACGTCCGGGAGCGACAAGTGCAATGCCATCATCAATGTCCATCTGGCGAGCGGCAAGACGGGGCGCGTCGGCTGCGACCCGTTTTCCCTGACCGGTCAGCCGAATGCGATGGGCGGGCGTGAAGTGGGCGGCCTGGCAAACCAGCTCGCCTGCCATATGAACTTTGTGCCGGAGGATATCGCCCGTCTCGGTCGTTTCTGGGGCAGCGATCGCATCGCCGCCACGCCGGGTCTGATGGCGGTGGAGCTGTTCGACGCTATCGGCCGTGGCGAGATAAAAGCGGTCTGGATCATGGGCACCAATCCGGCGGTCTCGCTGCCGGACAGCGAGCGGGTGAACCGGGCGCTGGCCGCGTGCCCGCTGGTGATTGTCTCAGAGGTGAGCGCCGGAACCGACACCAGCCGCCATGCCCATGTGCGCTTCCCCGCCCAGGCATGGGGGGAGAAGAACGGCACCGTCACTAACTCTGAACGGCGCATCTCGCGTCAGCGTCCGTTTATGCCCGTTCCCGGCGAGGCGCGGCCGGACTGGTGGATTGTGGCCCGCGTCGCCGGGGCGCTCGGCTACGGCGACGCGTTTGCCTGGCAGCATCCGCACGAGGTGTTCTGCGAGCACGCCGCGCTGTCGGGCTATGAAAATGACGGCCAGCGCGCGTTTGATATCAGCGGCCTTGCGACGCTCAGCCGGGAGGCGTATGACAGCCTGGCACCGATCCAGTGGCCGGTGAACGCCGCGCATCCCCAGGGTTGCGAGCGGCTGCTTAGCGACGGACGCGGCTGGGGGCGCGACGCGCGGCTCAGGATGGTGCCGGTGACGCCGCGGCTGCCGCACAGTGCCGACCAGCCGGGACTGGTGCTCAATACCGGACGCTACCGCGATCAGTGGCACACCATGACGCGCACCGGAACGGTGCCGCGCCTGATGCAGCACAACCCGTTGCCGCGGGTGGAGATGCATCCCGAAGACGCCCGCCGGTATGGCGTCGAGGATAGCGCGCTGGTCCGGCTGGCCACACCGCGCGGAGAGATGACCGGTTTTGCGCGACTGACCCGCGATCAGGCACCCGGTACGCTGTTTGCACCGATGCACTGGAACCGCCAGTTTGCCAGCCGCTCGGGGGTCAACAGCCTGGTGGCAGCGCACTGCGATCCCCTTTCCGGGCAGCCGGAGAGCAAGCAGACGGCGGTGAGCCTGGCGGTCTGGCAGCCGGTGTGGCAGGGCTGGCTGTTCAGCCGGGGCGCGCCCGTGCTGCCAGAAGCGGTCGTGCGCTGGGATGTGGCGCAGGCGGGCGTTCATCAGCTGCGGCTGGCAAGCGACACGCCGGACAGCAGCGGCATACAGGCCTGGGCGGCGGCGCAGGGCTGGCAGCTGCAGCTTGCTGAGGGGGCGGGCATTAC
The DNA here is from genome assembly GCF_000696575.1 of Siccibacter colletis. Classification (GTDB taxonomy): domain Bacteria; phylum Pseudomonadota; class Gammaproteobacteria; order Enterobacterales; family Enterobacteriaceae; genus Siccibacter; species Siccibacter colletis. The sequence continues at coordinate 135,984 of NZ_JMSQ01000015.1, forward strand.
CCATTTACTGGCCTGGCACGATGGCACACTTCAGCTGGCGTTTTATGCGGGCAGGCGCTGCCCTGAGGTAAACGTGGAGACCGTGCTGGCGGCGTTTGCGCATCCTCCGGCATGTGCGGCGACGCGCCATGCGCTGCTGGCAGGCCGGGCGGCGTCAACCGGGCCCGTGCAGGGGAAAATTATCTGCAGCTGCTTTAACGTGGGCGAAACGGCTATCCGCGCGGCGGTTACGGCGGGTTGCGACTCGACCGCCGCGCTGGGGGAAGCGCTGCGCTGCGGTACCAACTGCGGCTCCTGTCTTCCGGAGCTGCGGGCGTTGCTGCCGCAGCGCGTCTCGTAGCTACTGCCCGAAGCGGCCTATCAGCCCGGTAGCGGCGAGGGCGTGGCCCTTCAGTTTCTCCATCAGCGCCTCGCGGGTTAAGCCTTCCGGCAGATCCGGGGTTAAATCGGTGGCGATGAGGGTGTAGACGTAGTGGTGCGCGCCGCTTCCCGGAGGTGGGCAGGGGCCGTGATAGCGCATGTTGCCGGGGGTATTTTTACCCCCGGTGTAGCCTTTACCATCGCGCAGATCGTTGGCAGCAAAACCGGTACGGGTGGGCGGAATGTTATAGGCCACCAGATGGGTAACCCCGAGGCCTTTGGCACCTTCGGGATCGTGCATCACCAGCGCATAGCTTTTGGTGCCCTGCGGGGCATGACTCCAGACCAGCGTAGGAGAGTTATTCTCCCCGGTACAATTCGGATTATTTTCCGCATTGCCGGCGAAGCGCTTCTCCAGCATCGCGTTGTCGGCAAAATCCGGCGACTGCAGCATAAAGATTTCCTGGGCGGCGACCTGACCGGTCACCAGCACCGACAGGCCGCACAGCGCCGCTAACAGGGTTTTATTCATCGTGTGATCTCACAGGGACGGGATGTTTAAAGCGTAGCGTAGCCGGGCCATGCGCGCGTGAGGATATTCCTGAAAACGGCAGATGTGGTTAAAAAACAATCAAAACTGAGTATGTTATACTTTTGCTTTCGTCCGGCATGGCCGGTTTATCTGACTGTGAGATAACGCTAACCCACTGATGTTGAGTTCTCTTTTCCCCCGATCCCGGTTGCTGCTGCTGACGCTAATGCTGTCTGCCGCTGGCGCGAACGCGCAGCAAAGCTGGTCCCAAAAAGCCGCCAATCCCTTTGATAATGACGGTGACGCCCTGCCGGATCTCGGCATCGCGCCGGAAAACGATGATTATGAAAAGCATCTCGCCACGATGGCAAAAGCCTTTGGTGAAGAGAGCATGGTGGATAACGATCTGGATGCCGGCGAGCAGGCGCGCGTGTTTGCCCTCAGCCATCTGCGTGATGCGGTGACCGGGCGCGTCAGCGATGAGGTACAGTCGCTGCTCTCGCCGCTGGGTACGGCGAATATGAATCTGCTGGTGGATGACGAAGGCAACTTCACCGGCAGCAGCGGCTCGCTGTTTACCCCGTGGCAGGATAACAATCGCTACCTGACCTGGACGCAGTTTGGCGTCAGCCAGCAGGATGATGGCCTGGTCGGCAATGCCGGAGTCGGGCAACGCTGGGTGGCCGGTGACTGGCTGCTCGGCTACAACAGCTTCTACGATACCCGCTTCGATGACCATCTGCAGCGCGCCGGCTTTGGTGCCGAGGCCTGGGGCGAATACCTGCGTTTTTCAGCCAACTACTATTCTCCGTTCGGCGACTGGCAGCGTACGTCCGCAACCGTTGAGCAGCGGCTGGCGCGCGGCTATGACGTTACGGCCCAGGCGTGGCTGCCGTTTTATCGCCATATCAACACCAGCCTGAGCGTTGAGCAGTATTTTGGTGACAGCGTGGATCTGTTTGACAGCGGAACCGGGTATCACGACCCGATGGCGGTGAAGCTCGGGCTGAATTATACCCCGGTGCCGCTGGTCACCCTGACCGCGCAGCACAAGCAAGGGGAGGCCGGGGAGAGCCAGAACAACCTCGGTTTAACGCTCAACTACCGCTTCGGCGTGCCGCTGGCAAAACAGCTCTCTGCTGCCGAAGTGGCAAATACCAGCTCGCTGCGCGGCAGCCGCTACGATCGGGTTGAGCGTAACGCGGTGCCGGAGGTGAACTTCCGCCAGCGTAAAACCCTGTCGGTGTTTCTCGCCACGCCACCCTGGGATCTTCAGCCTGGCGAAGCGGTGATGTTGAAACTGCAGGTGCGCAGCGTCAACGGTATCCGCAGCCTGACCTGGCAGGGAGATACCCATGCCCTGAGCCTGACGCCGCCGGTGAATAATGACTCGACCGAGGGCTGGACGGTGATCGTTCCGGCGTGGGACAGCAGCCCCGATGCCAGCAACAGCTGGCGGCTGTCGGTCACGGTGGAGGACAATCGCGGCCAGCGTGTGACGTCGAACGTAATTACGCTGGAAGCCACCGCGCCGCTGGCAGCGATGCCGGAAGGGGATACGCGCTTCCAGCTGCTGCCGGAGGAGTAAGTTAAAACACGCGTTCCTGATGCACCCAGACCGCCGCTTCGACGCGGGACTTGAGCTTCATCTTTTTGAGCAGGTGCTTAACGTGCACTTTGACGGTGGACTCGGTGATGTCGAGGCGGCGGGCAATCATCTTGTTCGGCAGGCCCTGGGCGATAAGCTTGAGAATGTCGCGCTCGCGCGGGGTGAGCTGGGTGATGTCGCGATCAGAGGGCGCACGGTTGGCGCGCAGGCTCGCCGCCAGCACCGGGGTCAACGCTTCGCTTAACACCATTTCACCCGCCGCGGCCTGATGCAGCGCCTTCAGCAGATCTTCCGGCTCCATATCTTTAAGCAGATAGCCATCTGCGCCACGCTTTAACGCCGTTACCACATCCTCTTCATGGTTCGAGACGCTGAATACCACAATGCGCCCGGAGAGGGATTTCTCACGCAGACGGTCCAGGGTTTCCAGCCCGTTAAGCCCCGGCATGTTGAGGTCGAGCAGGATCAGATCCGGGTCCAGCGCTTCGGCCAGCTCAATGCCCTGTTCGCCGTTGCCCGCTTCGCCCGTCACGGCGAGGTCCGGGGCCATACTGATAAGCTGTTTTACCCCGGTGCGCAGCATCGGGTGGTCATCAATCAGCAAGATAGTTGCTGCATCCGGATTACTCATAGGTGTCTCCCTGGAGTGAAGGTGAAGGGGTATCGGGAATAAAGGTGACAATAACCTCGGTGCCGCCGGCCTCGCGGCGGCGAACCTGGCAGTCACCGCGCAGGCTCTGGGTGCGATCCCGCATGATAATCAAACCGTAATGATTGCTGCGCTCGGCATTTTCCGCCACGCCCCGGCCGTTATCCTGCACCGACAGCGTGACCTGACGGTTGTGCCAGGTGACGCTCACGCGAATGGCGCTGGCCCCGGCGTGCTTCTGGGCGTTATTTAACGCTTCGCGGGCGATATGCAGGACGTGAATCGCCTGATGAGGGGGGATCAGCCGCGGCGGCAGCTGGTAGTTCAGCTCGACCGGAAAGCCCAGCCGCGCGCTGAATTCCTGGCAGCTGGCTTCCAGCGCCGGACGCAGGCCCGGCTCGGTCAGCTGCAGGCGGAAGGTGGTGAGCAGCTCGCGCAGTTGTACCCACGACGAATTGAGTTCGTTCCGCATCTGGGAAAGCAGCGTGCGCACGCTCTCCGGCAGGGTGTCGCCCTGCATCTGCAGGCAACTGACCTGCATTTTCAGGCAGGAGAGCGACTGGGCGATAGAATCATGCAACTCGCGGGCAATGGCGGCACGCTCCTCCATCACCACCAGCTGCTGCTGGTGATCCTGCTGACGGTCAATCGCCAGCGAGGCGGTGATCTGCTCCACCAGGGTATCCACCATCTGCTGCTGGTCCTGGCTGAGATGGCAGCCCTTCGGCAGTTTGGCGAGCATGAGGCCGTACTGGTTATGGGTATCGGTGAGACGCCATTTCAGGGTGGTGGAGCTGGCATCGGGCGGCGTGGGCTGACGCGGGCAGAGGTGGCAGCCCTTTTCATCGCATGCGGCATTGGCCTGCCAGGTAAACTCCTGCGTGTTCTCTTCGTCGTCGAACTCATAGACCCGCAGTTCGATCTCGCGCAGCAGGGTTAACTGCTGCAGTTCATTGAGCACCGGTGCCAGCCGCTCGCACAGCGGGGCAGAGGAGTGTAGCCGCCGGCTGGCCTGCCAGAGAAACGCCAGCATTTCATTTTTATGCGCCAGCACCGCTGTTTTCTCGGCGACGCGCTCTTCGAGCACGCTGTAGCTGGCAGCCAGTTCAGACGACATGCTGTTGAGCGACTGTCCGAGGGTGGCCATTTCATCGCGCCCGCTGATGGTGACGCGCTGGGAAAAATCGCGATGGCCAACGGCGGTTGCCATCGCCATCAGCTGACGCCACGGACTCAGCAGGCGCTGACGCAGCCAGATAACGGTGAACACCAGCAGCAGACCCATCAGCCCGGCGAGAGCGTGCTGCAGCATCACAATGCGTTCGATACGCAGCTCGGTGGTGTGGTCGAACGCGGTGACCAGCACATCGATTTGATGAACAAAATTCTCGACGTTCATCCGCACTGCATCCGGGTGCCGGGCCTGACGCAGCGCCGGTTCGAGCGTTTCACGCCAGTAGCGCTGCAGCGCTTCAAGCCGTGCCGTTTCGCCGTCGCGCTGAGCCGCCTGCGCCAGCTCCTGACTGAACGTGGTGCGCTCCATATCAGCAATCAGGCGCGTATCGCTGGCCTGCAGCGGCACCGCCGACAGCAAACGATAGCTCTGCATGCGCATCGATCCGGCTTTGTTTATCGCGTGGGCGCTGCCCTGAATACCCTGGCCCAGCCAGCCTGCCACCGCCATGCCTGTAATACCAATAGCCGCCGACAGCAGCACGATGAGCGTGAGCTGGTTGATAAGCGTCAGGGGTGAAAACAGGCGTTTAAACATGGACGGGAAAGCTCCGCGCGTGGTGGCACCAGAAAATGACATTGCGCTATTGTCAGGTATCACCAGGAGTATACACATACCCCGAAAGGATTAACCCTCAATTGCCACCGGAGCGGTTAAGCGCGGTCATAAGAGGTAAATGGCCCTCAGCACCGTGAAAAACCACACCTTTTGTCTGCCGGTGCGCTACTCATTTGGGATGAGGATGATTTTTTGCACAGTTTCGTGTCGCAATATCCTTTGATTTACATCAACTTACCCGACGCCTTAAACCCTATGGTGAGTGCAGTTATTTCATCTGTCTGAGGTGTCTATGAGTCACTCTTCCGCCCCGCAGCGCGCTGAAGGCGCGCTTCTTACTGACTGGCGTCCGGACGATCCGGCGTTCTGGCAGCAGAAAGGGCATCGTATCGCCAGCCGTAACCTGTGGATCTCCGTTCCCAGCCTGCTACTGGCTTTCTGCGTCTGGATGTTATTCAGTGCCGTAGCGGTAAACCTGAATAAGGTCGGGTTTAACTTCACCACCGATCAGCTGTTTATGCTGACTGCGCTGCCGTCGGTTTCCGGTGCGCTGCTGCGCGTCCCGTATTCCTTTATGGTACCGCTGTTTGGTGGACGTCGCTGGACCGCATTCAGCACCGGCATCCTGATTATTCCCTGCCTGTGGCTGGGCTTTGCCGTGCAGGACAGTACTACGCCGTTCAGCACCTTCATCATCATTTCACTGCTGTGCGGCTTTGCCGGGGCGAACTTTGCCTCCAGCATGGCGAACATCAGCTTCTTTTTCCCGAAAGAGAAGCAGGGCGGCGCGCTGGGCATTAACGGCGGCATGGGCAACCTGGGTGTCAGCGTGATGCAGCTGCTGGCGCCGCTGGCTATCTCGATGTCGATTTTCGCGGCGTTTGGCGGTGACGGCGTGGTGCAGGAGAACGGCTCGCGCCTGTATCTGGAAAACGCAGCCTGGATCTGGGTGCCGCTGCTGGCGGTGTTTACCCTCGCGGCCTGGTTTGGCATGAATGACCTGGCGACCAGCAAAGCGTCCATTCGCGATCAGCTTCCGGTGCTGCTGCGGGGTCACCTGTGGATCATGAGCTTCCTCTATCTGGCGACCTTCGGTTCCTTCATCGGCTTTTCTGCCGGCTTCGCGATGCTGGCGAAAACCCAGTTCCCGGATGTGGACATCATGCATTACGCGTTCTTCGGGCCGCTGTTTGGCGCGCTGGCGCGTACTGCGGGCGGGGCGATCTCTGACCGTTGGGGCGGCACCCGCGTAACGCTGGTGAACTTCATCATGATGGCGATCTTCAGCGCGCTGCTGTTCACCACGCTGCCGTCAGCAAGCAGCGATGGTAATCTCATCGCGTTCTTTGGCGTATTCCTGATGTTGTTCCTGACGGCCGGGCTGGGTAGCGGTTCATCGTTCCAGATGATTTCCGTTATCTTCCGTAAACTGACCATGGATCGTGTGAAGGCCCAGGGCGGCAGCGAAGCCCAGGCCATGCGTGAAGCGGCGACCGACACGGCGGCGGCGCTTGGCTTTATCTCCGCGATCGGCGCTATCGGTGGGTTCTTCATCCCGAAAGCCTTTGGTACCTCGCTGGCGTTAACCGGTTCACCTGCCGGGGCAATGAAAGTCTTTTTAGTGTTTTATGTAATTTGCGTGGTCGTCACCTGGCTGGTGTACGGTCGCAAAGCGAAATAATGATAACGATAAAGTAAGTCGGCACTATTTGATGCGCGGGGTTGCCCGCGCTTTTTTTTAGTCCGGAGTTAATTACAACATACTAATAAATGTACATTTCCGTTCCAGAAAGTAGCGCGTCAGAATGTGAGAGCGCGCTCATCAGCAGGCTACCTACCCCTAATGCGTCGGGGCTATAAATTTCACCGCTCGTTTATCGGCTTTTTGAAAAATAAAGCATATAAATCAATGTGATAGCCAAATTTGCGATCTTATCCTTTGGTGGTACCTCTGCTAAAGAGCCTTTTTTCAAAGGCTTACCCGCTTGATCGTTATCAATTCCCCCTCCTGCCGTAAGGGCTACTTTGCCGTCAATTCCAGCAATGTCGATTTACCAGAAGAGCCTGAAGGCTCCATACAGGAGAAACGCTGATGAGCAAATTTCTGGACCGGTTCCGCTACTTCAAGCAGAAGGGCGAAACCTTTGCCGAGGGGCACGGCCAGTTATTAAACACCAACCGCGACTGGGAGGAGGGTTACCGCCAGCGCTGGCAGCACGACAAAATCGTGCGCTCCACCCACGGCGTAAACTGCACCGGCTCCTGTAGCTGGAAGATTTACGTCAAAAACGGTCTGGTTACCTGGGAAACCCAACAGACTGACTATCCGCGCACCCGGCCGGATATGCCTAACCATGAGCCACGCGGCTGCCCACGCGGTGCCAGCTACTCCTGGTATCTCTACAGCGCTAACCGCCTGAAATATCCGCTGATGCGTAAACGCCTGATTAAACTCTGGCGCGAAGCGAAAACCCGCCACAGCGATCCGGTTGATGCCTGGGCTTCCATTATCGAAGACAGCGATAAAGCGAAAAGCTTCAAGCAGGCCCGCGGTCGCGGCGGCTTTGTCCGTTCTTCGTGGCAGGAAGTGAACGAGCTGATCGCGGCGTCTAACGTCTATACCGCGAAAACCTACGGCCCGGACCGTATCGCTGGCTTCTCGCCGATCCCGGCGATGTCGATGGTGTCCTATGCTTCCGGGGCGCGTTATCTGTCGCTCATCGGCGGCACCTGCCTGAGCTTCTACGACTGGTACTGCGACCTGCCGCCGGCCTCACCGATGACCTGGGGCGAGCAGACCGACGTCCCGGAATCCGCGGACTGGTACAACTCCAGTTACATCATTGCCTGGGGCTCAAACGTTCCGCAGACCCGTACCCCGGATGCGCACTTCTTTACCGAAGTACGCTACAAAGGCACCAAAACCGTGGCGGTTACCCCGGACTACGCGGAAATCGCCAAGCTGTGCGACCTCTGGCTGGCACCGAAGCAGGGTACCGACAGCGCGATGGCGCTGGCGATGGGCCACGTCATGCTGCGCGAATTCCACCTCGACAACCCGAGCCAGTACTTCACTGATTACGTTCGCCGCTACACCGACATGCCGATGCTGGTGATGCTCGAAGAGCGCGACGGCATGTACGCGGCAGGCCGCATGCTGCGCGCCTCGGATCTGGTGGATGCGCTGGGCCAGGAGAACAATCCCGAGTGGAAAACCATCGCTTGCGATAACCGCAGCGGCGAGCTGGTTGCTCCGAACGGTTCAATTGGCTTCCGCTGGGGCGAGAAGGGCAAGTGGAACCTGGAGCAGCGTAACGGCACCAGCGGTGAAGAAGCCGAACTGCGCCTGAGCCTGCTCGGCAGCCATGATGAAATCGCCGATGTCGGCTTCCCGTACTTCGGCGGCGACGGCACCGAGCACTTCACCAACGTGGCGCTCGACAACGTGCTGGTGCATAAGCTGCCGGCGAAGCGCCTGCAGCTGGCAAATGGCGAAACCGCGCTGGTGACCACGGTCTACGATCTGACGCTGGCGAACTACGGTCTTGAGCGCGGGCTGGGGGATGCCAACGCGGCATCCAGCTATGACGAAGTGAAAGCCTATACTCCGGCCTGGGCCGAGCAGATCACCGGTGTGCCGCGCACGCAGATTATTCGTACCGCGCGTGAATTTGCGGATAACGCCGATAAAACCCATGGCCGTTCGATGATCATCGTCGGTGCCGGTATGAACCACTGGTTCCACATGGACATGAACTACCGTGGGCTTATCAACATGCTGGTGTTCTGCGGTTGCGTCGGCCAGAGCGGCGGCGGCTGGGCACACTATGTGGGCCAGGAAAAACTGCGTCCGCAGACCGGCTGGCAGCCGCTGGCGTTCGGCCTCGACTGGAGCCGTCCGCCGCGCCACATGAACAGCACTTCTTTCTTCTACAACCACTCCAGCCAGTGGCGCTATGAATCCCTGACTGCACAAGAACTGCTCTCCCCGCTGGCGGATAAATCGCGCTATACCGGTCACCTCATTGACTTCAACGTGCGCGCTGAACGTATGGGCTGGCTGCCGTCGGCGCCGCAGTTGGGCACCAACCCGCTGCGCATCAAGGCTGCGGCCGATGCCGCCGGGATGAATCCGGTGGATTACACCGTCAAGGCGCTGAAGTCCGGAGAGATCCGTTTCGCGGCAGAAGAGCCGGAAAACGGTAAGAACCATCCGCGTAATCTGTTTGTCTGGCGCTCCAACCTGCTTGGTTCCTCCGGGAAAGGGCATGAGTACATGCTCAAATACCTGCTCGGCACCGAGAATGGTATTCAGGGCAAGGATCTGGGTCAGCAGGGCGGCGTGAAGCCCGAAGAGATTGAATGGCAGGATAACGGCCTCGACGGGAAGCTCGACCTGGTCGTGACCCTCGACTTCCGTCTCTCCAGCACCTGTCTCTATTCCGATATCGTGCTGCCGACCGCCACCTGGTATGAGAAAGACGACATGAATACCTCGGATATGCATCCGTTTATTCATCCGCTTTCCGCCGCGGTAGACCCGGCTTGGGAATCAAAAAGCGACTGGGAAATCTACAAGGGCATCGCGAAGAAATTCTCCGAGGTGTGCGTCGGGCACCTGGGGACAGAAACTGACGTGGTGACCCTGCCGATTCAGCACGACTCGGCGGCCGAACTGGCTCAGCCGCTGGATGTGAAAGACTGGAAAAAAGGCGAATGCGACCTGATCCCGGGCAAAACCGCGCCGCACATTATGGTGGTGGAACGTGATTACCCGGCGACTTACGAGCGCTTCACCTCTATCGGTCCGCTGCTGGATAAGATCGGCAACGGGGGCAAGGGCATCGCCTGGAATACCCAGACCGAGATGGATCTGCTGCGCAAGCTCAATTACACCAAGGCAGAAGGTCCGGCCAAAGGCCAGCCGATGCTCAATACAGCTATCGATGCGGCGGAAATGATCCTCACCCTCGCGCCGGAAACCAACGGGCATGTGGCGGTGAAAGCATGGGCGGCGCTGAGCGAATTTACCGGGCGCGACCATACCCATCTGGCGACGAATAAAGAGGAAGAGAAAATCCGCTTCCGCGATATTCAGGCACAGCCGCGCAAAATCATCTCCAGCCCGACCTGGTCTGGCCTCGAGGATGAGCACGTTTCCTATAACGCGGGTTACACCAACGTCCACGAGCTGATCCCGTGGCGCACCCTGACCGGCCGTCAGCAGATTTATCAGGATCACCCGTGGATGCGTGACTTCGGCGAAAGTCTGCTGGTGTACCGTCCGCCGATTGATACCCGTTCCGTTAAAGCGGTGATGGGCCAGAAATCGAACGGCAATCCGGAGAAGGCGCTGAACTTCCTGACGCCGCACCAGAAATGGGGCATTCACTCCACCTACAGCGATAACCTGCTGATGCTGACCCTGTCGCGCGGCGGTCCGATTGTCTGGATGAGTGAAGTGGATGCCAAAGAGCTGGGGATTGAGGATAACGACTGGATCGAAGCGTTCAACGCCAATGGCGCGCTCACAGCCCGTGCGGTGGTCAGCCAGCGCGTGCCGGCGGGGATGACCATGATGTATCACGCTCAGGAACGCATCGTGAATATTCCGGGTTCGGAAATCACCGGCCAGCGCGGCGGGATCCACAACTCGGTGACCCGCATCAGCCCGAAACCGACCCATATGATCGGTGGCTACGCCCATCAGGCCTACGGCTTCAACTACTACGGCACCGTCGGGTCCAACCGCGATGAATTCGTCGTGGTACGTAAGATGAAAAATATCGACTGGTTAGATGGCGAAGGCAATGACCAGGTACAGGAGAGCGCAAAATGAAAATTCGTTCACAAGTCGGCATGGTGCTGAATCTGGACAAGTGCATCGGCTGCCACACCTGCTCAGTCACCTGTAAAAACGTGTGGACCAGCCGGGAAGGGATGGAGTACGCGTGGTTCAATAACGTGGAAAGTAAACCCGGCGTCGGCTTCCCCAACGACTGGGAGAACCAGGAGAAATGGAAGGGCGGCTGGATCCGTAAAATCAATGGCAAACTGCAGCCGCGCATGGGTGGCCGGGCGATGCTGCTCGGTAAAATCTTCGCTAACCCGCATCTGCCGGGCATCGATGACTACTACGAGCCGTTTGACTACGACTATCAGCATCTGCACAACGCGCCGGAAGGCAAACATCAGCCGATTGCGCGTCCGCGCTCGCTGATCACCGGTCAGCGCATGAAGAAAATCGAGACCGGCCCGAACTGGGAAGAGATCCTCGGCGGCGAGTTTGAAAAACGCGGTCACGATAAAAACTTCGACAATATGCAGAAGGCGATGTACGGCCAGTTTGAAAACACCTTCATGATGTACCTGCCGCGCCTGTGTGAGCACTGTCTCAACCCGGCATGCGTGGCTACCTGCCCGAGCGGTGCCATCTACAAGCGTGAAGAAGATGGCATCGTACTGATCGATCAGGACAAATGCCGCGGCTGGCGCATGTGCATTACCGGTTGCCCGTACAAAAAAATCTACTTCAACTGGAAGAGCGGTAAATCTGAGAAGTGCATTTTCTGCTACCCGCGTATCGAAGCCGGGATGCCAACCGTGTGTTCTGAGACCTGCGTTGGACGTATTCGCTACCTCGGCGTGTTGCTGTATGACGCGGACGCGATTGAGAACGCTGCCAGCACCGAGAGCGAGAAAGATCTCTATCAGCGCCAGCTGGACGTGTTCCTCGACCCGAACGATCCGGCAGTGATCGAACAGGCGCTGAAAGATGGCGTACCGCAGAGCGTGATCGACGCCGCACAGCAGTCGCCGGTGTGGAAACTGGCGATGGACTGGAAGCTTGCTCTGCCGCTGCATCCTGAATACCGCACCCTGCCGATGGTCTGGTACGTGCCGCCGCTGTCACCGATCCAGTCGGCTGCCGATGCAGGCGAGCTGGGTCGCAACGGGATCCTGCCGGACGTCGAAAGCCTGCGTATTCCGGTGCAGTATCTGGCTAACCTGCTGACCGCGGGTGACACTGCCCCGGTGCTGCTGGCGCTGAAACGTATGCTGGCAATGCGCCACTACAAACGTGCGGAAACCGTGGACGGCGTCAACGATCTGCGCGCGCTGGAAGAAGTCGGCCTGAGCGAAGCACAGGCGCAGGAGATGTACCGTTACCTGGCTATCGCCAACTACGAAGATCGTTTCGTGGTGCCGTCCAGCCATCGCGAACTGGCTGCGGATGCGTTCCCGGAACGCAACGGCTGCGGTTTCAGCTTCGGTGACGGCTGCCATGGTTCAGACGGCAAGTTCAACCTGTTCAACAGCCGCCGCATCGATGCTATTGACGTGACGGTGAAAACGGAGCCCCGCCCATGACTGAACTGTTGATTATCTCCCGCCTGCTGGAGTATCCGGATGCTGCCCTGTGGCAGCATCAGGGCGAGCTGTTTGAAGCCCTCGCGCAGGCAGAGCATCTGTCGCTGAAGCAGGCACATCAGCTTGGCGTATTTATTCGCGATCTGACGCAGCAGGATCTGCTGGACGCCCAGGCCAGCTACGGTGAACTGTTCGACCGTGGCCGCGCCACCTCCATGCTGTTATTCGAGCACGTGCACGGCGAATCCCGCGATCGCGGTCAGGCGATGGTCGATCTGCTCTCGCAGTATGAGCGCGCCGGGCTGATGCTCGACAGCCGCGAACTGCCGGATCACCTGCCACTCTATCTGGAGTACCTGGCCCAGCTGCCGCATCAGGAGGCGATTGCCGGTCTGCAGGACGTCGCGCCGATCCTGGCGCTGCTCGCGGCACGCCTCAACCAGCGTGAAAGCGCGTATGCAGTACTGTTTGAGCTACTGCTGGGGCTGTGCGAAACCGCCGTGGACAGCCAACAGGTCGCGGAGAAGATCGCGAACGAAGCCCGTGACGATACGCCGCAGGCGCTGGATGCGGTGTGGGAAGAGGAGCAGGTGAAGTTCTACTCCGAGCAGGGGTGTGGTGATAACGCCATCGGTAACCATCAGCGTCGTTTTGCCGGTGCTGTCGCGCCGCAATATCTTACTATTCCAACGGGAGGGCAGCAGTGATGGACTTTCTGAATACGTTTTTCTTCGGGATCTATCCCTACATCGCCGGCACCGTGTTCCTGGTCGGCAGCTGGCTGCGTTATGACTATGGTCAGTACACCTGGCGCGCGGGCTCAAGCCAGATGCTTGACCGCAAGGGCATGAACATGGCTTCCAACCTGTTTCACTTCGGGATCCTCGGGATTTTCTTCGGCCACCTGTTCGGGATGTTAACCCCGCACTGGATGTACGAAGCGTTTTTGCCGATTGCGATGAAACAAAAGCTGGCAATGATTGCCGGTGGGGTGTTTGGTGCCATGACGCTGGTGGGTGGGCTGCTGCTGCTCAAACGTCGCCTGCTTAATCCGCGTATACGCGCTACCTCTACCGGGGCGGATATTCTTATCCTGGTGCTGCTGATGACGCAGTGCACCCTGGGGCTGATCACCATTCCGTTCTCGGCGCAGCATATGGACGGTTCAGAGATGATGAAGCTGGTGGGCTGGGCGCAGTCGGTTGTGACCTTCCGCGGCGGTGCTGCTGAGCATCTGGACGGCGTGGCGTTTATCTTCCGCATGCACCTCGTGCTGGGCATGACGCTGTTCCTGGTGTTCCCGTTCACCCGTCTGGTGCACGTCTGGAGCGCGCCGGTGGAGTATTTCACCCGTAAATATCAGGTAGTACGCGCCCGCCGTTAACGGCGCGGGTACGGCGACAAAACCCGGCTCTGGCCGGGTTTTTTTATGGGTGTAAGCGTGTAGGTAATACGCGGTGCTTTGAACGCGGCGGGTGCGCAGGCTTACCCGCCCTACGTTGAATCATGGCGCATCGGTTGGTGATTTTGTGTGAGTGGGTCATTCAGAAGATGGTGGTGGGGGAAGGATAACTCGCCGTGGTGCGACTCGCCCTTCGGGTCGTTGCCTGCGGCAACGCGTTCTCGCTACGCTCGAATCGAACCTTAATCGAAGCTTCTCATCCTTCCCCTGTGCAGAGAATCATGGCGCAACAGTTAATGGCTTTTTAGTTTAGCGGATTATGCAGAAGATGGTGGTGGGGGAAGGATTCGAACCTTCGAAGTCGATGACGGCAGATTTACAGTCTGCTCCCTTTGGCCGCTCGGGAACCCCACCAGGGGTATTCATATTGTAGTGGCTTACGCCGATTCACTGCGGAGGCGTGAAGATGGTGGTGGGGGAAGGATTATTCGTCGCTTCGCTCCTCACCCTTCGGGCCATTGCCTTCGGCAATATACTTTCGCTTTCGCTCAAGTCGAACCTTAACGAAGGTTCTCACCCTTCCCGACAGTGCAAACCTCACGTCTGACTATCAGGGTTACCACATCGCTGTGGTTAATAATGGTGGTGGGGGAAGGATTCGAACCTTCGAAGTCGATGACGGCAGATTTACAGTCTGCTCCCTTTGGCCGCTCGGGAACCCCACCACGGGGCAATGCATGTTGCTATTGGCCTGCTTCCTTGTGGGAAGCGGGGCGCATCATATCAAATGAAGCGCCGCTGTAAAGCATTCCTTAAGGGAATCTATGTTGTTTGCGTACTTTTTACCCGTAACGCCGGAAAGCTAAGCAACAGATTCCCAAAAAGTTTAAAGAACAATCGTTCTGTTACCGTAGACGAAGACGCGTTGCGCCAGCACCTGATACAGCGCACGGCTTAAAACGTTTTTCTCAACGTCACGTCCGGCACGCATCATGTCTTCCGCGGTATAAGTATGATCAACGTGAATCACGTCCTGCATGATGATCGGGCCTTCATCCAGATTATCATTCACGTAGTGTGCCGTAGCGCCGATGATTTTCACGCCGCGCTCATAGGCCTGATGATAAGGACGCGCGCCGATAAAGGCCGGCAGGAACGAGTGGTGAATATTGATGATCTTATTCGGGAAACGTGCCACAAACGACGGCGTGAGTACGCGCATGTATTTGGCCAGCACCACGTAATCCGGATCGTAGCTTTCAATCGCCTGCGCCATTAACGCGTCATGCTCTTCGCGGGTATGCCCTTCATGGCTTACCAGCTGGAACGGAATGTCGAAGCGCTCAACCAGCGTGCGCAGCGTGTCGTGGTTGCCGATCACGGCCGCGATCTCCACATCCAGCCCGCCGTAGTTCGCTTTCATCAGCAGATCGCCAAGGCAGTGCGCCTCTTTGGTCACCAGAATAACCACGCGACGACGTCCGGCCGGGTTGAGCTCGCGTACCGAACCTTCCGGCAGCGCGCTGTCGAGATCGGCAAGCAGCGTGGCGTCGTTAAAAATGCCTTCCAGCTCGGTACGCATGAAAAAGCGGCCGGTGCGGTGATCGACGAATTCATTGTTCTGCACGATGTTGAGCTCGTGCTTGTAACAGATATTGGTGATGCGTGCAATAAGCCCTTTCTGGTCAGGGCAGATGGTACGCAGAACTTTACGTTGAAGAGATTGCATCTCGGGGCAGATCCTGTTGAACAGTGTTTGCAATAAGCGTGTTGCTGAAGCCGGTTACTGGCCGCAACACTTTTTAAATTTTTTCCCTGAGCCGCAGGGGCAGGGATCGTTACGTCCAGGCTGCGGGCGCGTTCCGTCGATATAGTACCAACGGGCGCCGTCACGCAGAAAACGCGAGCGCTCGATAATAGCACCACTTTTGTCGTTTTCCTGAAAACGTGCAACAAAGCTGACGAATCCTTCATCAGGCGTGCTGCCGTCGGCTTCCTCGTAAATTGTCAGGCCCAGCCAGTGGGTGGTGGCGAAACCCGCCGCGATGTCAGATTTGAACGTTTCAGCGTGGCAGGATGGGTGCCAGGTAGCCACCAGATAGTCGGCGTTTTTCATCGCAAAAGCGCAGTAACGGGAGCGCATCAGCAGCGCAGGGGTGGCCGGGATGCGGTCAAAGGCCAGGTAAGGCCCGCAACATAAGCTATACTCCAGTGCGCTGCCACAGGGACAAGGTTGCGACACGACGGTCTCCTCAGGATGTTTTTGAATGCGCAAATGCATGTGAGACGCTTATGTTAACCGAGCGCCATCACTGATGCCATGCCACATCGCCGCCCAACCGGTCGGCTCCGGGTATGAACAAGGAAAGCAGTGAGGCGCATTATTCGCGTCAGGGCGCATCATTTTGTTTTACCGCTTCGCTTATTGTAAAACATCATGTTAACACCCTGAAAAAATGAGATTTCTTTGTTACTATCGACGATAACAGTAAGCTTTTGGTGCGATCGCTCGGTTTTGCACCCGTTTTTTGCCATACATCAGCCAATTCTGACAGGCGTTACCGGCTATAGCATGCCACTATTGAGATAACGCACGTCAGGGGAGAGAAAATGACGCAACCATTGACCGGAAAACAGATATTGATCGTTGAGGACGAGCCCGTTTTCCGCTCACTGCTGGATTCATGGTTAACGTCATTGGGTGCGACTACCCAGCTTGCATTCGATGGCGTAGAAGCGCTTGAAAGACTGGCGGAGTGGATACCGGATCTGATGATCTGCGATCTTGAGATGCCGCGTATGAACGGCCTGAAGCTGGTTGAACAGGTTCGGAATGAGGGTAACCAGACGCCGATTCTGGTGATTTCCGGCACCGATAATATGTCGGATATCGCTAAAGCACTGCGTCTCGGGGTGCAGGATGTGCTGCTTAAACCCGTGAAAGATTTTACCCGCCTGCGGGAAACCGTGTTCGCCTGCCTCTATCCAACAATGTTTAATTCCCGGGTTGAAGAAGAGGACCAGCTGTTTCAGGACTGGGATGCGCTGGTCGCCAACCCGAGCGCCGCGGCAAAGCTGTTGCAGGAGCTGCAGCCGCCGGTTCAGCAGGTGATGTCCAGCTGTCGTATTAACTATCGCCAGCTGGTGGCTGCCGATGAGCCTGGCCTGGTGCTGGATATCGCACCGCTCTCTGACCAGGATTTAGCCTTTTATTGTCTTGATGTAACCCGCGCCGGAGATAATGGCGTACTGGCTGCTTTATTATTGCGCGCTTTATTTAACGGGTTATTACAGGAGCAGCTTTCACGCCAGCGTCAGCGCTTACCGGAGTTGGGTAATTTACTTAAGCAGGTTAACCAACTGTTGCGCCAGGCAAATTTACCGGGGCAATTTCCGCTGCTGGTTGGTTATTACCATAGCGGGTTAAAAAATCTGATATTAGTTTCCGCAGGCCTTAACGCCACCCTCAATACTGGTGAGCATCAAATTCAGTTAAGTAACGGTGTTCCGCTTGGAACATTAGGAAATACTTACTTAAACCAAATCAGCCAGCGCAGCGACTCCTGGCAGTGCCAGATCTGGGGCGCTGGCGGGCGTCTGCGCCTGATGCTGTCTGCGGAATGAGCATTTGAACCGGGGATCTCAGATAGCTTTTCCGGGCTGTCTGAGCCGGTGGTAATATCTCGTCAGCTTTATTCGTATTAGTCCTAAATTGCCGCTGCGGCGGGTATTCGGGCGCGGATTTAATTTCTAACCTGATATACTCGAACGCGTTTTTAATTGACGTACAAGTGTAAAACTTGAAAGGTCCAGGAGAATTTACATGGCTGCCATTAATTCGAAAGTGAAAAAAGCAGTAATCCCTGTCGCGGGATTAGGAACCCGGATGTTGCCTGCTACTAAGGCGATCCCGAAAGAAATGCTGCCACTGGTTGATAAACCGTTAATTCAATATGTTGTTAACGAGTGTATCGCTGCCGGCATTACCGAAATTGTTCTGGTTACCCACTCTTCAAAAAACTCCATTGAAAACCACTTCGATACCAGCTTCGAACTGGAAGCCATGCTGGAAAAACGCGTGAAGCGTCAGCTGCTCGAAGAAGTTCAGTCTATTTGCCCGCCGCACGTGACCATCATGCAGGTGCGTCAGGGGCTGGCGAAAGGCCTCGGTCACGCGGTGATGTGTGCCCACCCGGTTGTGGGTGACGAGCCGGTCGCGGTGATCCTGCCTGACGTTATCCTTGATGAGTTTGAATCTGACCTCTCTCAGGACAACCTTGCCGAGATGATCAAGCGCTTCGATGAGACTGGCAACAGCCAGATCATGGTTGAGCCTGTAGAAGACGTGACCGCATACGGCGTGGTTGACTGCAAAGGCGTGGAGCTGAAAGCAGGAGACAGTGTGCCGATGGTCGGTATCGTTGAGAAACCTAAAGCTGATGTAGCGCCGTCCAATCTGGCTGTCGTAGGCCGTTACGTTCTCGGCGCTGATATCTGGCCTCTGCTGGCCAAAACCCCTCCGGGAGCCGGTGACGAGATCCAGCTGACTGACTCCATCGCAATGCTGATGGATAAAGAGACTGTTGAGGCTTACCACATGAAAGGCAAGAGCCACGACTGCGGTAACAAGCTGGGCTACATGCAGGCATTTGTTGAATACGGCGTTCGTCACAAAACTCTGGGCGCAGAATTCACTGCCTGGCTCAACGAGACTGTAGGCGACAAAAAGTAATCTCATTTATCGCAGGATAAAGCAATGAAAGTAACCGTGTTTGGTATTGGCTACGTAGGTCTGGTGCAGGCAGCCGTGCTTGCGGAAGTCGGGCATGACGTAATGTGCATCGACGTGGACGAGGCTAAAGTAGAGAACCTGAAGCAGGGGATCATCCCTATCTATGAACCTGGTCTGACTCCCTTAGTGAAGAAAAACTATGAAGAGGGTCGATTGCATTTCAGTACCAATCCGGAAGAAGGGGTTAATCACGGCGTGATGCAGTTTATCGCCGTTGGCACGCCGCCGGATGAAGATGGTTCCGCCGATCTTAAATATGTTGTCGCCGTGGCGCAGACCATTGCGAAATACATGACTTCGCATAAAGTCGTTATCGACAAATCGACGGTACCAGTAGGCACCGCAGATAAAGTGCGCGGCGTGATGCTGGAAGCGCTTAAGCAACGCGGCGTGGAGCTGAACTTCGATGTGGTTTCCAACCCGGAATTCCTTAAAGAAGGTGCGGCGGTGGCCGACTGTATGCGCCCTGAGCGCATTGTCGTCGGTACTGATAACGAGGATGTGGTCGATCTGCTGCGCGAGCTGTATGAGCCGTTTAACCGCAATCACGACCGTATGATCCTGATGGATATCCGCAGCGCAGAGCTGACCAAATATGCGGCCAACTGCATGCTGGCGACCAAAATCAGCTTTATGAATGAAATCGCTAACCTTGCAGAGCGTCTGGGCGCGGATGTTGAGAAGGTGCGTCAGGGCATCGGCTCCGACTCCCGCATCGGCTACAGCTTCATCTATCCCGGTTGCGGCTATGGCGGCTCGTGCTTCCCGAAAGACGTGCAGGCGTTGATCCGTACCGCAGAGCATATCGGCTATGTGCCGCGTCTGCTCAAAGCGGTGGAAGACGTCAACGACGATCAGAAAATGAAGCTGCCTGATTTCATTCGCCGTCATTTCGGTGAGGATTTAAACGGCAAAACCTTCGCACTTTGGGGGCTGTCATTTAAACCCAATACCGATGATATGCGTGAAGCTTCCAGTCGCGTGCTGATGGAAGAGCTGTGGAAACGCGGCGCCTCCGTGCAGGCCTACGATCCGGAAGCGATGGATGAGGCGCAGCGTATTTATGGTCACCGCACTGATTTACGTCTGATGGGTACCAAAGAAGCCGCCATGCAGGGCGCAGATGCGCTGGTTATTTGCACCGAGTGGCAGAGCTTTAAAGCGCCTGATTTCGATATCATCAAAAACGTTCTCAGAGAGCCGGTAATTTTCGACGGACGTAACCTGTTCGATCCGGAAAGATTGCGTAAACGCGGCTTCACCTATTACGGTATTGGCCGTGGGGCATCCCTCAATATTGCCTGATTGATCCCTTAAATAAGGGGCAGAAAGCGTTCTGGCTTTCTGCCCCTTTTTCTTTGCCAGTACTCTGTCGCTGATGTTCCATTTCTTACGATGGCCGCCTGCTGCCAGTCAGTTCTCACAAAGCTGTATCCACATCTGTACAAAATAAACCTGCTACGGCTGGCAGAATTATCACCAGCTAAAATTTCATACGAGATAACAACAGCTGAGAGCTATAACGAAAATGTGCGGTGTCCAACATTAATTTTATATAGTTTATTTATCGTAACGCAGCGAAATCATCTGATGCGCCCACACAATGGTGTGCAAAAATTAACCTTAACGCGGGGGGAACTGAGCAGGGGCTATAACATGGTGTACCACAGAAACAAAAAATCCCGCCGGAGCGGGATTTTGGTTAACGAATTAACGCCAGAGCATTACTCGTTGATCAGGAAATCATCAAGCTGTTTACCCTGCTCATCCATGGCTTTCTTGATGACAGCCGGAGTACGGCCCTGGCCGGTCCAGGTTTTAGTTTCGCCATTCTCGTCAACGTAGCTGTATTTAGCCGGGCGAGCAGCGCGTTTGGATTTAGCGCCGGTTTTAGCTGCACCCATGCTGTTCAGCAGTTCGTTAGGATCGATGCCGTCAGCAATCAGCATTTCACGGTATTGCTGAAGTTTGCGAGTACGCTCTTCGATTTCCGCAGCAGCAGCGCTTTCTTCTTCGCGACGCTCATTAACAACAACTTCTAATTTTTCCAGCATTTCTTCAAGCGTTTCGAGAGTGCATTCTCTGGCCTGGGCACGAAGAGTACGGATGTTGTTCAGAATTTTAAGTGCTTCGCTCATTGTAGTAATCTCAAACTTTATATTGGGGGTGGTTTGTTCTGCTAATAATAGAGTCTTAATTTACGTTCTGCAATAGCTGAGAATGTAAGGAATTCAAAATACCTGAATTAATGACCCGTTTTTAAATAGCCGTTTCTTAATTTCAGCGCGCTCTGTCACACCGAAAAGGCGTTCCGCAAGGCAAATTCATATCCTGAAACAGCTGGCGACTGGCGCTCACTGACCCGCTAATATTGTGAGTATGGATAAATATCAACCTTAAGTATTAGCGCGTTGTATCCGCCTGAGTAAGTGTGAGCGTGATTATTATTTTACGCATTCTGTGCTTTCATTTTATATAAAACTGGCACCAGACCCTTTGCCTGCCGCCGGTAATGGTGGCGGGGGAACCCGCGTGGCGGCACGCCCGGTAATGCGCCAGCGCTATATATTTTATGGCCTCGCTTAACGTAAAACCCTGACAGCGCCGCGGGATTAGCGGCTGTTTATGACAATGTATATGCTACAATCGCGCGCATCGTAATATCCGAGGAGCGACGCTGTAAATGGCGCAACTATATTTCTATTACTCCGCAATGAATGCCGGTAAATCCACGGCGTTGCTGCAGTCTTCGTACAATTATCAGGAGCGGGGTATGCGCACCCTGGTCTACACCGCGGAAATTGACGACAGGTTTGGGGCGGGGAAAGTAAGTTCTCGTATCGGGCTGTCATCGCCCGCCAGCCTTTTTAACACGGATACCGCGCTGTTTGAGGATATTCGTTGTGAGCACGAGCGTAATCCCATTAATTGCGTGCTGGTGGATGAGAGTCAGTTTCTGACGCGTCAGCAGGTCCATGAACTGTCAGAAGTGGTGGATGTGCTGGATATCCCGGTGTTGTGCTATGGGCTGCGTACCGACTTCCGTGGGGAACTGTTTAGTGGCAGCCAGTATTTGCTGGCATGGTCGGATAAGCTGGTTGAATTAAAAACCGTGTGTTTCTGCGGCCGTAAAGCAAGCATGGTGCTGCGGCTTGACCAGACGGGTAAACCCTATGCTGAGGGCGAGCAGGTAGTTATAGGGGGGAATGAACGCTATGTCTCGGTGTGTCGTAAACACTATAAAGAAGCGCTCGCCAGAGGCTCGCTACAGGCGATTAACGCGTAACGTACAGGCATGTTCCAGCCATAAAAAAACCCGCCTTCCGGCGGGTTTTTTACGGGCATTACGGTTATGCCATTTTTTTCGCTTTCTTGTCTGCTTTTACCACTGGCAGCGCTTCCTGTTTAGCCGGGGTATCACCTTCGGTGAATTCACGGCCATAGAAGCTGTCGAGCAGGATCTGTTTCAGCTCGGCAATCAGCGGATAACGCGGGTTAGCGCCGGTGCACTGGTCATCAAAAGCATCTTCAGAAAGTTTATCCACGTGGGCCAGGAAGTCTGCTTCCTGCACGCCCGCTTCACGGATTGACTTCGGAATACCCAGTTCAGCTTTGATGCTCTCCAGCCATGCCAGCAGCTTCTCGATTTTCGCTGCGGTGCGATCGCCGGGTGCGCTCAGACCCAGGTGGTCTGCGATTTCAGCGTAGCGACGGCGTGCCTGCGGACGGTCGTACTGGCTGAATGCCGTCTGTTTGGTCGGGTTATCGTTAGCGTTGTAGCGAATCACGTTGGAGATAAGCAGGGCGTTCGCCAGACCGTGAGGAATATGGAACTGGGAGCCAAGTTTATGCGCCATTGAGTGGCATACACCGAGGAAGGCGTTAGCAAACGCGATACCGGCGATAGTCGCTGCACTGTGAACACGCTCACGCGCCACCGGGTTTTTAGACCCTTCATGGTAAGACGCCGGCAGATTCTCTTTCAGCAGTTTCAGTGCCTGCAGAGCCTGACCGTCAGAGAATTCAGAGGCCAGTACCGATACGTAAGCTTCCAGAGCGTGAGTAACCGCATCCAGACCACCGAAGGCGCACAGCGATTTCGGCATGTCCATCACCAGATTCGCGTCAACCACCGCCATATCCGGAGTCAGCGCATAGTCTGCCAGCGGATATTTTTGCCCGGTTGCATCGTCGGTCACCACGGCAAACGGGGTGACTTCTGAACCGGTACCGGAGGTGGTGGTCACGGCGATCATTTTCGCTTTCACGCCCATTTTCGGGAACTTGTAGATACGTTTACGGATATCCATAAAGCGCAGCGCCAGCTCTTCGAAATGGGTTTCCGGATGCTCGTACATGACCCACATGATTTTCGCGGCGTCCATCGGGGAGCCACCGCCCAGCGCGATGATCACGTCCGGTTTAAAGGCGTTCATCAGCTCGGCACCTTTGCGCACCACGCTCAGGGTTGGGTCAGCTTCGACTTCGAAGAACACTTCTGTTTCGACGCCAGCGGCTTTCAGCACAGAGGTAATCTGGTCTGCATAGCCGTTGTTAAACAGGAAGCGGTCAGTGACGACGATGGCGCGTTTGTGACCATCAGTAATCACTTCATCCAGCGCAATCGGCAGCGAGCCGCGGCGGAAGTAGATTGATTTCGGAAGTTTATGCCACAACATGTTCTCAGCTCGCTTAGCAACGGTTTTCTTGTTGATCAGGTGTTTCGGACCAACGTTTTCAGAGATGGAGTTACCACCCCATGAACCACAACCCAGAGTCAGAGAAGGCGCAAGTTTGAAGTTATACAGGTCACCGATACCGCCCTGAGACGCCGGAGTATTGATGAGAATACGCGCGGTTTTCATCATCTGACCAAAGTAAGCGACGCGTTCCGGCTGGTTGTCCTGGTCAGTGTAGAGACAGGATGTGTGACCGATACCGCCCATTGCCACCAGTTTCTCCGCTTTTTCTACCGCATTATCAAAGTCTTTGGCGCGATACATAGCGAGAGTAGGGGAGAGTTTTTCGTGTGCAAACGGCTCGCTCTCATCCA
>NZ_JMSQ01000016.1 GCF_000696575.1 Siccibacter colletis
TGTGTTAGGCCTGCCGCCAGCGTTCAATCTGAGCCATGATCAAACTCTTCAATTTAAAGTTTGATGCTCAAAGAATTAAACTTCGTAATGAATTACGTGTTCACTCTTGAGACTTGATAATGCTTTTTCGTCTTGCGACGTGAAAGATATCAGTGCCCCGAGTGCCCACACAGATTGTCTGATAAATTGTTAAAGAGCAGTGCCGCCTCGCTTATTTGTCAGCGGCGCGGGCTGCGTATACTACGCCATCCCGCTGTGGAGTCAAGCATTTATTTCGCTCGCCTTCACCTGACAGGCCGGCCTGTTCGCCGTTGTTCCGTGTCAGTGGAGGCGCATTATAGGGAGTTCTCAGAAACTGACAAGAGGAAATCCTAAATTTTTTTCCGTTCGCCTTCTTTTCACGCAATCCGTTTAGATTACCGACGAATTGTTCGCTAAACGCGCAATATTACGGGCAAAATCCTTCACCTGTTCCCAGTCGGTATACACCACTTCCTTTGAAGTATCCGTTTCACCGCCGGTCATCTTCATAATCAGGCGGATCATCATGCGGTCGTACCATTTATAACGCGAGTAACGCAGCGCACCGGCGAACACAGCAGCCAGCTGCGGTTTCCACGGCGCGGCCTCAAGAAACTTACGCGTATAGCTGTTGGTCTCCGGCGTGCGCTTATCCGCTTTACGCGCCACCAGGTTTACCGAGAAGAACGCGCCCGGCAACGTATTAAGCGCCGCCGCATGCTGAGTGACAAAACGCATTAATGAAGGATGGAAATGGCCGTAGCGAATTGACGCGCCAATCGCCACGCTGTCATAGCGGGCCCAGTCGATATGCTCTGCGTTATGCAGGTCCATCATTTCACTGGTCACGCCCTGGGCGCTAAGTTCATTAATAATGGCCGCTGCGATATCGCGGGTCTGACCGTCGCGGGTCGAAAACAAAATCAGGGTCGTCACAATACTCTCCGGTTATTCGCGCCAGAAGGTGGGGGTGAACAGCACCAGCAGGGTAAACACCTCCAGACGGCCGAATAACATATTGGCAATCAGGATCCATTTTGCCGTCGGGTTCATGCTGGCAAAGTTATCTGCCACCACGCCAAGCCCTGGGCCAAGGTTGTTAAGCGTCGCCACTACGGAGGCGAACGCTGAGAAGTCATCCACGCCGGTCGCGATGATCGCCAGCATGCTGACAATAAACACCAGCGCGTAAGCCGAGAAGAAACCCCATACTGCTTCAAGAATGCGTTCCGGCAGCGCACGGTTGCCGAGCTTAATACTGTAAACGGCATTTGGGTGAACCAGACGTTTAAGCTCGCGGTTGCCCTGCTTAAACAGAAGAAGGATACGAATAACTTTCAACCCGCCACCGGTTGACCCGGCGCAGCCGCCGATAAATGCCGAGCAAAGCAACAGCACCGGCAGGAACAGCGGCCATTTAGCGATACTGTCGGTGGTGAAGCCGGCGGTGGTTGCCATCGATACCACCTGGAAGAAGGCCTGATTCAGCGTGGTGACCGCACTCTCATAAACGTTATGGAAATAGAGCACCAGCGTACAGATGGCCACCAGCGTCAGCTGCACGCCGATAAACATGCGGAATTCCGGGTCGCGCCAGTACACCTTAAGGTTACGACCGCTTAATAAAGAGAAGTGCAGGCCGTAGTTACAGCCGGAGATCAGCAGGAAGATGGCGATAATGGTGTTGATGGTTGGGCTGTCGAAATAACCGATGCTGGCGTCATGGGTTGAAAAGCCGCCGATAGCAATCGTCGCGAAGCTATGCCCGATGGCATCAAACGCCGGCATGCCGGCAAACCACAGCGCCAGGGCACAGGCTACAGTCAGCAGGACATAAATCAGCCACAGCGTTTTTGCCGTCTCGGCGATGCGCGGGCGCATTTTGTTATCCTTCAGCGGCCCCGGCATCTCGGCCCGGTAAAGCTGCATGCCCCCGACGCCCAGAATCGGCAGTATCGCTACCGCCAGCACAATGATCCCCATCCCGCCGAACCACTGCAGCATCTGGCGATAAAACAGGATTGCGTGCGGCAGAGAATCCAGCCCGACCAGCGTCGTCGCACCCGTCGTGGTCAGCCCGGAGAACGATTCAAAGAAGGCATCGGTAACGGTGAGGTTTGGCCGCTCGGCAAAGATAAAAGGCAGCGCCCCCACGCTTCCCAGCACGGTCCAGAACAGCACCACGATCAGAAAGCCTTCGCGCGATTTCAGTTCGCCTTTTTCACGACGGTTCGGCCACCACAGCAGGGAGCCGATAACCAGCGCAACGAAAAACGTCTGGGTAAACGCCCGCCCGGCCCCGTCGCGGTAGAGCAAGGCCACCAGCCCGGGGAGGATCATCGTTCCGGAAAAAAGGATAACCAGTAATCCAACGATTCGGGTTATGGCGCGAAAATGCATCTCAGACGCTTCCTTTGAAGTCAAACATTGGGGAGGGGGGATTATTGTTCAATGGGGAGCAAATGCAATGCACCGCGGCTAAAATCCGCCAGCTTTGCCGTAAACGCGGGCAGAACGGAGGCGGGCAGCGCCACGCGTAAGGTTACGTCCGCCAGAAAATCGCTGTGCACAATCAGCCCCTCATGCTGTTTGAGCAACGCCTCGACGCCGGCAAGCTGCGCGTAATCACATCGCAAAGTATATTCGGTCAGCGGCACTTTGCGCTGGGTCGACAGCAGGTTCAGCGCCTGCTGCACGCCACCGCCGTAAGCTTTTACCAGCCCACCGGTGCCAAGCAGAATACCGCCGTAATAGCGCACCACCACGGCGGTAATCTCACCGACGCCGCTGCCCATCAGCTGAGCCAGCATCGGTTTTCCAGCTGTACCCGCGGGTTCACCGTCATCCGAAAACCCAAGCTGCTGCGAATCGCCGGGCGGCCCGGCAACCCACGCCACGCAGTGATGGCGTGCGTCCGGGTGCTCAGCGCGTGTCGCTTCCACAAAAGCCTTTGCCGCCTCCACGCCATCGGTATGGCCCAGCAGCGTGATAAAGCGGCTTTTCTTGATCTCTTCGGTGAACGCCACCGGCTGCGCCGGAATTAGCCAGCCTTCCATTATGCGAGCTTCAGATCCCGCGTCATGTTTTCGATGCTGTTCTCATAGATCACGACGTTATCTTCGATACGAATACCACCGTAAGGTTTCAGCGCCTCGATCTTCTGCCAGTTAAAGTGTTTGCTGTACGGGCCTTCGCGCCAGGTTTTCAGCAGCGACTCAATGAAGTAGAGACCTGGCTCAATGGTCAGCACCATACGCGGCGCCAGCACGCGGGTGCAGCGCAGGTACGGATACTTCGACGGCGCAGCAAGGTGGGTGCCGTTCTCATCCTGCATAAACCCGGCAACGTCATGCACCTGCAGACCCAACGGATGGCCCAGCCCGTGCGGCATAAACGGCCCGGTCAGATCGTTCTCTACCATCGCCTCTTCGCTGATGTCAGTCACGATCTGGTGACGACGCAGCAGCTTCGCGATGCGCTGATGGAACTGAACGTGGTAGTCGGTGTAGCGCACCCCGGCTTTCAGGGTGGCGATAAGCGCCAGCTGCTCCTCGTTTACCTCTTTCACCAGCTCCGCAAACTCGCTGTCGCCGTTGGCCGCCCAGGTGCGGGTCAGATCGGCTGCGTAGCCATTGTACTCAGCACCGGCATCCAGTAAGAAGCTGCGCATTTCCGACGGCGCGCGATGCTCAAGCGTGGTGTAGTGCAGCACGGCCGCATGCTCGTTAAGCGCCACGATGTTGCCGTAAGGCACATCGGTATCGCGATGCCCGGTGGCAGTGAGGTAAGCCTGGTTGATATCGAACTCGCTCATGCCGGACAGGAACGCTTCGTGCGCCGCCTGGTGACCGATCACCGCCGTCTTCTGCGCTTCACGCATACAGGCCAGTTCATAATCGGTTTTGTAAGAACGGTGGTAATGCAGGTAATCAATCACTGCTTTCGGGTTGACGTTTGCCGCGCTGATATCAACCTGCAGGGCGCGTTCCGGTACCGGCCCGATATAGCCAATATTGCCGCGCGCCGCTGGAAGCTGGCTGCCGATACCGTCGGCTTTCGGCAGGGCGATAATCTCGATTTCATCGGTCCAGAATGACGTCGGCAGCGGTTCAACGCTGTGCCAGTAATCGACCGGCAGATAGAACCACAGCTTAGGTTTGTTGACCCCGTCCACCAGCAGCCAGCAGTTCGGCACCTGCGTAACCGGCACCCAGGCTTTAAACTGCGGGTTCACTTTAAAGGGATAAGCGTGGTCGTCGAGAAAGACGGTCATCAGTTCGCCTGAGTGGATCAGCAGCGCATCCAGCTTGCTGCGACTCAGTACATCACGCGTGCGTTCCTGCAAGGTAACAATATGATTCTTATA
This sequence comes from Siccibacter colletis, assembly GCF_000696575.1. Classification (GTDB taxonomy): domain Bacteria; phylum Pseudomonadota; class Gammaproteobacteria; order Enterobacterales; family Enterobacteriaceae; genus Siccibacter; species Siccibacter colletis. The sequence goes on from NZ_JMSQ01000016.1 coordinate 4,388, forward strand.
TAGAGCGGCCAGTGATTCCATGTTTTACCCTTCTCTGTAGTAACCCTGAATTCCCGCATCTTAGCACACCGTCCGGCGCACCCGCGCGTTTCAGCTGTTCGTGATCGACGCAGCAAAAATTTAAACAGTAATTTGCATTTCATTAACATCAAATCCACACTCCGCTTCATCTGGTATGACCAGATCCCCTTGCGGATTCAGGAGACTGACATGCTTTACAAAGGCGACACCCTGTACCTTGACTGGCTGGAAGATGGCATTGCTGAACTGGTGTTCGACGCCCCCGGCTCCGTTAACAAACTCGACACCGCTACCGTGGCCAGTCTTGGTCATGCGCTGGAGGTGCTTGAAAATGAACGCGACCTGAAAGGCCTGCTGCTGCGCTCCGAAAAAGCGGCCTTCATCGTAGGTGCCGACATTACCGAATTCCTCAGCCTGTTTCAGGTGCCTGCCGCCCAGCTCAGCGACTGGCTGCATTTCGCCAATCGCGTGTTCAATCGCCTGGAAGACCTGCCGGTCCCGACTATTACCGCCATTAACGGCTATGCGTTAGGCGGCGGCTGCGAATGCGTGCTGGCGACGGATTTCCGTCTTGCGACGCCGGATGCGCGTATCGGCCTGCCGGAAACCAAACTGGGCATTATGCCGGGCTTCGGCGGCTCTGTGCGTCTGCCGCGCCTGCTGGGTGCCGACAGCGCGCTGGAGATCATCGCCGCCGGGAAAGACGTCTCTGCTGACCAGGCGCTGAAAATTGGTCTGGTTGATGGCGTCGTGAAACAGGAGAAGCTGCGCGACGGTGCGCTGGCCGTGCTGCGTCAGGCCATTAACGGCGAGCTGGACTGGAAAGCGCGGCGTCAGCCGAAGCTCGAACCGCTGAAGCTCAGCAAAATCGAGGCGGCCATGAGTTTCACCATCGCTAAAGGCATGGTGATGCAGACCGCAGGTAAGCATTATCCGGCCCCGATCACTGCCGTGAAAACCATTGAAGCCGCCGCCGGGCTGGGGCGCGACGAGGCGCTGAAGCTGGAAAATGAGAGCTTTGTACCGCTGGCGCGCTCGAACGAAGCGCGCGCGCTGGTCGGCATTTTCCTCAATGATCAGTTCATCAAAGGCAAAGCGAAAAAGCTCACGAAAGAGACAGAGATGCCGAAGCAGGCCGCAGTTCTGGGCGCGGGCATCATGGGCGGCGGCATCGCGTATCAGTCTGCCTGGAAAGGCGTGCCGGTGATCATGAAGGATATCAATGAGAAGTCGCTGCATCTCGGCATGAACGAAGCCGGCAAGCTGCTCAACAAACAGCTGGAGCGCGGTAAGATTGACGGCCTGAAGCTGGCAGGCGTTATCGGCACTATCCATCCGACGCTCGACTACGCCAGTTTTGAACGCGTGGACTTGGTGGTCGAAGCGGTAGTGGAAAACCCGAAGGTGAAAAAAGCGGTGCTGGCGGAAACCGAAGAGAAGGTGCGCCCAGATGCCGTCATCGCCTCAAATACCTCGACCATTCCCATTAATGAGCTGGCAAGCGTGTTGAAGCGCCCGGAAAACTTCTGCGGTATGCACTTCTTCAACCCGGTGCACCGCATGCCGCTGGTCGAAGTGATCCGCGGTGAAAAAACTTCGGATGCCACCATTGCGAAAGTGGTGGCCTGGGCCAGCAAAATGGGCAAAACGCCTATCGTGGTCAACGACTGCCCCGGCTTCTTCGTCAACCGCGTGCTGTTCCCCTACTTCGCCGGCTTCAGCCAGCTGCTGCGCGACGGTGCAGACTTCCGCAAAATCGATAAGGTGATGGAAAAGCAGTTTGGCTGGCCGATGGGTCCGGCGTATCTGCTGGATGTGGTCGGGATTGATACTGCGCATCACGCCCAGGCCGTCATGGCGGCGGGCTTCCCGCAGCGTATGCAGAAAGATTACCGCGACGCCATCGATGCACTGTTTGATGCCAGCCGCTTCGGGCAGAAAAACGGTCTTGGCTTCTGGCGCTATAAAGAAGACAGCAAAGGTAAGCCGAAGAAAGAGGAAGACAGCGCGGTGGACGGTCTGCTGGCCGACGTCAGCCAGCCGCGACGCGACTTCAGCGATGAAGAGATTATCGCCCGCATGATGATCCCGATGGTCAACGAAGTGGTGCGCTGCCTCGAAGAAGGCATCATCGCCAGCCCGGCGGAAGCCGATATGGCGCTGGTATACGGCCTCGGCTTCCCGCCGTTCCACGGCGGCGCCTTCCGCTGGCTCGACACCCAGGGCAACGCCCGCTACCTCGATATGGCCCAGCAGTATCAGCAGCTCGGTGCGCTGTACGACGTGCCCGCGAGCTTGCGCGATAAGGCCCGCAGTGACGATACCTGGTATCCATCGGTGGACGCCGCGCGTCCCGTTGGCAACCTGAAAACGGCTTAAGGAGCGACGTATGGAAAAGGTAGTCATTGTTGATGCGATTCGTACCCCGATGGGCCGTTCAAAAGCCGGCGCATTCCGCAACGTGCGGGCGGAAGATCTCTCCGCGCACCTGATGCGCAGCCTGCTGTCGCGCAATCCGCAGCTTGAAGCCAGCGCCATTGACGACATTTACTGGGGCTGCGTGCAGCAGACTCTGGAGCAGGGCTTCAACATTGCGCGTAACGCCGCGCTGCTGGCTGAGATCCCGCACTCGGTGCCAGCGGTGACGGTGAACCGCCTGTGCGGCTCCTCCATGCAGGCACTGCACGACGCAGCGCGGATGATCATGACCGGCGATGCGCAGGTGTGCATAGTTGGCGGCGTGGAGCATATGGGTCATGTGCCGATGAATCACGGCGTTGATTTTCACCCCGGGCTGAGCCGCAACGTGGCAAAAGCCGCAGGCATGATGGGCCTGACGGCAGAGATGCTGTCGCGCATGCATGGCATTAGCCGCGAGATGCAGGACGCCTTCGCGGCCCGCTCGCATCAGCGCGCCTGGGCTGCAACCCAGTCGGGAGCGTTCAGACAGGAGATCGTGCCCACCAGCGGTCACGATGCCGACGGCGTACTCAAGCGTTACGACTACGACGAAGTGATCCGCCCGGAAACCAGCGTGGAGAGCTTAGCCACCCTGCGACCGGCTTTCGACCCGGCTAATGGCACCGTCACGGCGGGCACCTCATCGGCGCTTTCCGACGGCGCAGCAGCCATGCTGGTGATGAGCGAAAGCCGCGCCCGGGAACTGGGCCTGACGCCGCGCGCCATTATCCGCTCGATGGCGGTGGTGGGCTGCGACCCGTCCATCATGGGTTATGGTCCGGTTCCGGCCTCGAAGCTGGCCCTGAAAAAGGCCGGGCTGAGCGCCAGCGATATCGACCTGTTCGAGATGAACGAAGCCTTCGCCGCGCAGATCCTGCCGTGCATTAAGGATCTAGGCCTGATGGAGCAGATCGACGAGAAGATCAACCTGAACGGCGGCGCCATCGCCTTAGGCCACCCACTTGGCTGTTCCGGTGCACGTATCAGCACCACGCTGATTAACCTGATGGAGCGTAAAGACGCCCGGTTTGGCCTTGCGACCATGTGTATCGGTCTGGGCCAGGGCATCGCCACGGTGTTTGAGCGCCCTTAGCCCGCAGAGATATTCCAAAAAAGTTGAGTTGCCGTGTTTCCCGCCTGTCAGGGGCGGGTTTTTTTATTTCAGAAAATCGCGTAGCAGGATTGCGGGAGGGTCTGTGGTAGCGTCGCGCTGATTAATATTAAAAAGGACGTCACCATGAAACTGATAACAACACTTCTGGCGCTGTGCCTTCCGGTAAGCGCATGGGCCGATAGCGCGCAGGTATGTCTGGAGTACGGTAAGCAGCAGATGGCAGAGAACGCCGAAATGCGTAACCTGTTGAGTGCGATGCATATTGAGCCAGATAGCGTGGTCGAGAACCGCTACGACGCAAACGTGGGCAGCCAGCATATTGCCACCGAGCTCAGCGCCGGGCTTCGCAGCCGTCAGGGCGATGCCGCCACTATGCTATGCCTGCTGAATAACGATCGGCCGCTCTATGTCTATTTCAACACGCGGAAGTAAGGCGTCAGGCCCGGCGGATACCGGAGCCTGAACGGAAGGACGAGGGATCAAAGAAACGAGAAGGCATCACCGAACAGGCGATCTTCGCGCGCATCACGCTCGTTGCAGAACAGGTCGCGGGCGATTTTCGCCATCTCAAACCGCCCAGCAATATAGATATCGTGCCCGGAGAGGGTCTCGAAATCCTGCATTACCGCAGTCAGCACGGTACCGGAGCGGCCACGCCACTCATCGTGCGGCTGCTCAACCACCGGCTCAACGCGCAGCTTCGGATGCTTCAGCGCCAGCGCTTCCAGTTCCGGAAGATCGTAGAGGTGCTTGTCTTCGCGGCCGCCCCAGTAAATCGTGATGTCACGATCCGGGTTGCGCGCCAGGGCGGTTAACAGAATAGAACGCACATAAGAGAACCCGGTACCACCGGCAATCAGGATCAGCGGACGGTCATCTTCTTCACGCAGCCAGGCATCGCCATGCGGAATATCCACCAGGATTTCACGATCCTGCAGGATGCGGTCCATCACCGCCATCGCGTAGAGGTTCAGTTCCGAAGCCCCGATATGCAGCTCGATAAACTCCTGTTCACTCGGGGTGGACGCCATCGAGAACGGGCGCTTGTCACGCTCGTCCATTACCACCATCAGATACTGCCCGGCGCGAAATGAAAACGCGGCCTCGGGTACTAAACGGACGCGATACACCGTATCCGTGATGGCATCTACCGAGGTCACTTTACAGCTTAAGGTTGTCATGCGTTCCCTCTGTCGGGTCAAAAAAACGTAAGCACAACGATAGCGCCACGGCGCTTACCGCAAGTCAAATATAGCCAGTTCATCCCAGATAGCGTCAATTCTTGCCACCACTTCCGGGTCTTTTTCAATGGGAGTACCCCATTCACGCTGCGTTTCGCCAGGCCACTTGTTGGTGGCGTCCATCCCCATTTTCGACCCGAGGCCGGAGACCGGCGAGGCGAAATCGAGGTAGTCGATCGGCGTGTTTTCTACCATCACCGTATCACGCGCCGGGTCCATGCGTGTAGTGATGGCCCAGATTACGTCGTTCCAGTCGCGGGCATTAACGTCGTCATCGCACACGATGACAAATTTGGTGTACATAAACTGGCGCAGGAACGACCAGACACCAAACATCACGCGCTTGGCATGACCGGCATACTGTTTTTTGATGGTGACCACAGCGAGGCGATAGGAACACCCCTCCGGCGGCAGATAGAAATCAATAATTTCCGGGAACTGCTTTTGCAGAATGGGAACCAGCACTTCGTTGAGCGCCACGCCCAGCACCGCCGGTTCATCCGGCGGACGGCCGGTATAGGTGGAGTGGTAAATTGCATCTTTACGCCGGGTGATGTGCGTAACGGTAAACACCGGGAAGTTATCCACTTCATTGTAATAACCGGTGTGGTCGCCGTACGGACCTTCAGGTGCCATCTCGCCCGGCTCGATATACCCTTCCAGCACGATTTCCGCGCTGGCTGGCACTTCGAGATCGTTCGACACACACTTCACCACTTCGGTTTTGGTGCCGCGCAACAGCCCGGCGAAAGCGTATTCAGAGAGCGTATCCGGTACCGGCGTTACCGCACCGAGAATGGTTGCCGGATCGGCACCCAGCGCCACGGAAACCGGGAAACGCTCACCCGGATGCGCAGCGCACCACTCCTGAAAGTCGAGCGCGCCGCCGCGATGGGAGAGCCAGCGCATGATGAGTTTGTTCTTGCCGATCACCTGCTGGCGATAAATTCCCAGATTCTGACGCTCTTTGTGCGGACCGCGACTGACGGTCAGCCCCCAGGTAATCAGTGGCGCTACGTCGCCCGGCCAGCACTGCATGACCGGAATACGCGTCAGATCGACCGCGTCGCCCTCCTGCACCACTTCCTGGCACGGGGCGCTACGCAGACGTTTCGTCGGCATATTCAGCACCTGCTTAAACTGCGGCAGCTTGTCGAAGAGGTCGCGGAAACCGCGCGGCGGCTCCGGCTCTTTGAGAAAGGCCAGCAGCTTGCCCACTTCGCGCAGCGCGGTTACGTCATCCTGGCCCATCCCCATCGCTACGCGCTTCGGCGTGCCGAACAGGTTACAGAGCACCGGCATGTCGTACCCCTTCGGGTTTTCGAACAGCAGCGCAGGACCGCCAGCACGCAGGGTGCGATCGGCAATTTCCGTCATCTCAAGATGCGGATCGACCGGGATGGCAATACGTTTGAGTTCGCCCTGCTGCTCAAGCAGCGCAAGAAAATCGCGTAGATCGTGGTATTTCATGCAGTTTTTCGTGGCCTCTTTGCTGGCTTGCCATTATACGGTGTTAGCCGCAGCCATGCTGTAATTTTGTTAATCAGACGTGACAATGCGCCGCCGGACGCCTGGCTGCAACGCGAAGTATGACGGGTATATACTGTTCTCACTACCTCAGTGCGGCGGGTTTTGTTATCCTTTCGCGCCTGACATCCGGAAAAGAGACATTATGGAATCCTGGTATCTCCTGTATTGCAAACGCGGGCAACTCCAGCGGGCGAAAGAGCATCTGGAACGTCAACAGGTTGCCTGTCTGACGCCGATGATCGCGCTGGAAAAAATTGTGCGCGGAAAGCGAACTGCAGTCAGTGAGCCGCTGTTTCCTAACTACCTGTTTGTGCATTTCGATCCGGAAGTCATTCACACCACGACCATCAGCGCCACGCGCGGCGTCAGCCACTTTGTGCGTTTTGGCACCCAGCCGGCCATCGTTCCGCTTACCGTGATCCAGCAGCTGATGGAGTATCAGCCGGAAAACGTGGTAGATGAACATACGCCGTGGCCGGGCGATACCGTGGTGATCACCAAGGGCGCGTTTAAGGGGCTGGAAGCCATTTTCACCGAGCCGGACGGCGAGGCGCGCTCCATGCTGCTGCTGAACTTCCTCAACAAGCAGGTGTTGCAGAGCGTCAGAAATACCGAATTCAAAAAGATTTGAAAAAGGCCCGGTTTATCCGGGCCTTAACGTTTAATGGGTGGCTTCACCAATAACGCCACCGGCTCCTGCACCGACCGCCGCACCTTTCAGCACGCTATTCCCGGTCATCGCCGCTGCGCCTGCGCCAACAACGGCGCCGACCGCTCCCCCTTTACGGGCGGCTTTACCTTTGTCACCGTGCTTCAGCATCGCGCCGGTGCCAGCTCCGACAACTGCACCGCCGACCGCGCTTTTCACGCTTTTGCCCGCGACCGCGCCCGCCGTCGCCCCCAGCAGCGCGCCGGTTGCCGTTTTGTCGATCGCCAACGCCGGACCACACAGCAGCGCAGACAGAATAATTATTCCCGTCGCCTTACGTTTCATCGCATTCCCTTTTATGACGAATTGCTAAACCTGGCAGGGATATTCCTGCCGCGCGAGGATAGCACTGCGGAAAAAAGGGTTTTTAGGTGCCGGTGTGACGGCGGGCGTCGGCCAGGGAAAAAAGCCGCTCAACGTTAGCGGTCGTGATTTCCGCCAGCGTATGGGGATCTTCACCACGCCAGTGGGCTACCTGATGCAGAATATGGGGTAAATAGCAGGGTTCATTGCGGCGCGATGCAGGTTTCGGCCGCAGATCGCGCGGTAGCAGATAAGGCGCGTCGGTTTCCAGCATCAGCCGGTCAGCCGGAATAAGCGGGAGCAGCTCGCGTAGTTCAAGGCCACGACGTTCGTCGCATACCCAGCCGGTGATACCCAGAAAGAGACCGCGATCCAGACAGGCCTGCGCTTCCTGCGCGGTACCGGTAAAGCAGTGCAGCACCCCGCCCGGTAGCTTATCCAGCCACGGGTCGAGCAGCTCAAGAAAGCGTTCATGCGCATCGCGGCAGTGCATAAACACCGGCAGCGACAGCTCTGCCGCCAGCGCCAGCTGGGCGGTAAACGCGCGCGCCTGCTCATCAGGTGTCGAAAAATTACGGTTAAAATCCAGCCCGCACTCGCCGATAGCCACCACCTGCGGCTGGCTGGCAAGCACGCGCAGCGCATCGGCACTCTCTGCCTGCCAGCTGCTGCTGTCGTGAGGATGCACGCCGGCAGTAGACCAGCAGTTCGGGTAGCGCGCTGCCAGGGCAGCCGCCTGCTGGCTTTCATGCAGGTTAGTGCCGGTAAGCAGCATACCGGTTACGCCCGCCGCTGCGGCACGCGCCACTACCTCATCCCGGTCCGGGTCGAACTGCGAACTGGTGAGGTTCACGCCGATATCAAACATAAGTCGTTACCTGTAAAAAACCGCCCCTGAGGGCGGCTGTGATTATTCCTGCGGTTTTTCGGCCTGAGCTTCTTCAGGCTCGTCCGGCATATCCCGACGCCCTTTGCCGACGTAGAAGCGCGCAAAGAACATGCCCACTTCAAACAGACAGTACATCGGGATCGCCAGCAGCGTCTGGGAGAACACATCCGGCGGCGTGAGCAGCATGCCCACCACGAATGCACCCACCAGCACGTAAGGCCGCTTGGCTTTCAGATCCTCTGGTGTAGTTACGCCAACCCAGCACAGCAGCACAATCGCTACCGGCACCTCAAACGACACGCCGAACGCCATAAACAGCGCCATCACGAAGTCGAGATAGCTTGAGATATCGGTCGATACCACAACGCCTATCGGCGCGGTATGGGTGAGGAAACCAAACGCCAGCGGGAACACCACGAAATAGGCGAAGGCCATACCGAGGTAAAACAGCAGCGTACTGGATACCAGTAAGGGAATGACCAGCTTACGTTCATGCCGGTAGAGTGCCGGGGCGATAAAGGCCCAGACCTGATAAAGAATGACCGGCGCGGAGAGGATCACCGACACCATTATGGTCAGCTTAATCGGCGTAAAGAACGGCGAGGCCACGTCGGTGGCGATCATCGTCGAGCCTTGCGGCATCTTGCTGATCAGCGGATCGGAAACGAACTGGTAAATATCGTTGGCGAAATAGACCAGCCCCAGAAAGATCACCAGCACCGCAACGATGCAGTTCAGTAAACGCTTACGCAGCTCAATAAGATGGCTGATCAGCGGTTGGGTATCTTCAACAGCCATGTTTTATGCTTTATCACTGGTTGAGGGGGTGGGAGAAACTGGTTTTGGCGCTGCCGGCGCGGGCTGCGAGACGGGCTGAGCTTTTTCGTCAGGCACGTCGTCAGGCGTGACAGCAGGTGCCTGCTCGGTGGCGACCGCTACGCGATCGGCAGTACCCGGCGTAACGCCTTCGTGCTCAGCTTCATTGCCTTTAACCACCGGATTGTGAATGGTGTGCGCTTCGTCGCTCGCCTTCTCCGGATCGTTGGCGCTGTATGAGCGTTTCATGGAGTCGGCGGCTTCGCGAAGTTCGTCCATCGACGCTTTCAGTTCTGGCGTCAGGCTGTCCATGCTCGCTTTTTCTACCTTTTTCAGGCTCTCCTGAAACTCCTGCAGTTTCAGCTCCTGGCTCAGTTCATTCTGCACGGTGGTCGCCAGCGAGCGCAGGGCGCGCACCCAGCCGGCAACGGTTTTCACTGCTACCGGTAAGCGTTGGGGACCAAGAACGATGAGGCCGATGACAAAGACCAGCAGCAGTTCGCCAAAACCAATATCAAACACGACTTACACCTGCTCTTTGTCGGTACGTTTTACGTCGTCTTTATTGACGCTCTCAGGCTTGTCTTCGATGGATTTCGCAGTGAAATCGGCGTCTGTCGCAGACTTGTCAGTTTTATCTGCGTCATCATCTTTGATGGCTTTCTTAAAGCCTTTGATAGTCGCGCCCAGGTCAGAACCGAGCGAACTCAGCCTTTTGGTACCGAAGAGCAGAATGACGATAACGGCAATGATTAAAAGTTGTGGCCAGCTAATACCCATACTCACTCCGAGACAGCAATAAAGATTACAGGTGGCGCATTATACGGCACCCGACTAGTCATGACGATGTTAAATTCAGCTTGTCCGGCGCCAGCCGACCAGCCAGATAACGGCCCCAGCACCCATCAACCAGAGTGGACTCATCCCCCAGTCCGGGCGGTTGATCAGGAGTAGCGTAGCGCTCAGCAACAGGATTGCTCCCATACCAAAGAGATAGCGCGACTGCCCCTGACGTTTATGCTGACGCTGTTGCTCGTGGGCAATCTTATCAACGCTTTGTTGCAGTTGTTTGTTCTGACGTAAACTGTCGTAAAAAAGTTCCGGCAGGTCCGGCATTCTCTCGACCCAGAACGGCGCTTTCTCTTTAATGGAGCGGATCAGCGCCGGCAAACCGACCTGGTCCTTAATCCAGCTTTCCAGGAACGGCTTCGCTGTTTTCCACAGATCGAGCTGGGGATAAAGCTGGCGGCCGACGCCTTCAATATAAAGCAGCGTTTTCTGCAGCAGCACCAGCTGAGGCTGCACTTCCATATTGAAGCGCCGCGCAGTGTTGAAGAGGTTCAGCAGTACGTGCCCGAAAGAGATCTCCGCCAGCGGTTTTTCAAAGATCGGCTCACAGACGGTACGGATGGCAAATTCAAACTCTTCGACGTTAGTATCCGGTGGCACCCAGCCTGAATCCACGTGCAGCTCCGCCACCTTACGATAATCGCGATTGAAGAAGGCGATGAAGTTCTCTGCCAGGTAACGTTTGTCTTCTTTGTTCAGCGAGCCAACGATGCCACAGTCGATGCCGATATACTGCGGATTTTCCGGGTGCTCATAGCTGACGAAAATATTGCCAGGATGCATATCACCGTGGAAGAAGCTGTCGCGGAATACCTGGGTAAAGAACACCTGCACGCCACGTTCAGCGAGCAGCTTCATGTCAGTACCGTTAGCTTCCAGCGCGGCGACGTCGTTAACCGGAATACCGTAGATGCGCTCCATCACCATCATGGTCGGGCTACAGTAGTCGGAATAGACTTCCGGCACGTAGAGCATCGGGCTGTTTTCAAAATTGCGGCGTAGCTGAATGGCGTTGGCAGATTCACGCAGCAGATCCAGTTCATCAATCAGCGTTTTTTCATACTCGCGCACCACTTCCAGCGGGCGCAGGCGGCGTCCATCCGGCAGCAGGCGTGGAACCCAACGCGCAAGACGATAGATAAGGCGCATATCGGCACGGATAATCGGCAGAATATCCGGGCGAATGACCTTAATCACCACCTCTTTACCGTTCGATTTCAGCGTCGCGGTGTGAACCTGCGCAATCGACGCCGATGCCAGCGGTTCGATATTGAAATTGTCGAACCAGGCTTCAACGGGCTGGTCGCCCATCGATTTTTCAATCTGCTGTTTTGCCAGGCGCCCGTCAAACGGTGCCACACGGTCCTGCAGCAGAGCCAGCTGATCGGCAATGGCTGGAGGGAAAAGATCGCGGCGGGTAGAGAGCATCTGGCCGAACTTAATCCATACCGGACCCAGCTCCTGCAGCGCCAGCCGCAGCCGCTCCCCCAGCAATTTGTCTTTATGACGGTTAGGCATCCAGAATAGCGTCCGACGCCACAGGCGAAGCGGGATCGTAATACGCATGCGAGGAATCAGTTCATCAAGCCCGTAACTCAGAAAGGTTTTGATGATGAAATAAAGGCGCCGAATTTCACCTGGCGTCATTTGCCCTCCAGTTTTTCCAGCCGACTCGTCAGGGTATCTACGGCGCGTGCGAGCGCCGCTGTCTCTTCTGAAAACCATGCCACTTCCAGCGGACCCGGCGCCATGCGCCACTCTTCGGTCAGCGCTTCAGCAACATAGCGTTGATTACGCTGCGCCCGCGTCGTAATGGCTTTAAAGCCACCCGCCACCGCTTTGCCGAGGCCGTGCGCGGCGATGTCGCCGATATAGGGTGCCAGCAGCTCTTCCGGGGAAAACTCCGCTAAATCCAGCAGCGAGGAGAAATTCTGTACCACCTGAATATCACCCTGCACTTCCAGTTCGCCGCTACGGATAAGCGCCGTGAGTTGCTGTTTGTCGCGCAACTTCGGTAACACCGACAGGCGCGTGATCACCGAGCAATCTGCCTCACCCTCCCACTGCGCCAGCACGTCGACCTGCTGCTCGCTGAAAACCATCACCAGCGGTGAAGAGAACTCCTGCAGTACCACCCGCAGCACTTTCCCCTGCAGGCGCTGACGCGGTGATTTCAGCGCACGCGGCTGGTAAAGCACGTTATTCAGTACGCCTTCAATACCTGCCGTAATGAGTGGTGTGAATGGCATCCGCCCTCTCCTGTCAGAACTTGTAGCCGCGATGTAGCGCGACAATCCCGCCGGTCAAATTGAAATAGTTAACGTTTTCAAAGCCTGCGTCGCCCATCATGGCTTTCAGGGTTTCCTGGTCCGGATGCATGCGGATGGACTCGGCAAGATAGCGATAGCTTTCTGCATCGCTGGCTACCAGCTCGCCGACGCGCGGCAGCACGTGGAACGAGTAGGCGTCATAAGCTTTGCTCAGCGGCTCAATGGTCGGCTTAGAGAATTCCAGTACCAGCAGACGACCACCTGGCTTCAGCACGCGGAACATGGAGCGCAGCGCTTTTTCTTTATCGGTGACGTTACGCAGGCCAAAAGAGATGGTAATGCAGTCAAAGGTGTTGTCCGGGAACGGCAGCGCTTCCGCGTTCGCCTGCACGTACTCAACGTTGCCGACAACGCCAACATTACGCAGCTTTTCACGCCCCATTTTCAGCATCGAGTCGTTAATATCTGCCAGCACAACCTTGCCGGACTCGCCAACCAGGCGGGAGAATTTTGCGGTCAGATCGCCGGTCCCGCCTGCCAGGTCGAGCACCTTCTGACCGCGACGCACGCCGCTGCAGTCAATTGTGAAACGCTTCCACAAACGGTGGATGCCAAACGACATCAGGTCGTTCATTACGTCGTATTTGGCCGCAACGGAGTGAAAAACCTGCGCCACTTTCTCGGCTTTTTCCGTTTTTGCTACGGTCTGGAAACCAAAGTGCGTCGTCTCTTGAGAATTTTCAGCCATCTCGATGCCTGCTTATTAATGAAATGTCCATGAAGTGTAACAGATTGGGCGCAATTGCCCTATGATTCAACCGCCTTCGCCACCCGCTGTACCCGCATGTTACGGCAACGATGCCGCCGCTAAGTGCTTGTTCAGCTTAGCGGGTTATACGTCATCCCGCCCGGCGCGCAGACGAAACTCAACGTCCTGGGCCGTCGCCTGATCCACCAGTTCCGGATTAATCTCGCGCTTGATTTCTACCCCCAGCTCGCGAAACGCATCGGCCTGCGCCAGCACGTTTCCACGTCCGGTGGTGAGCTTTTTCATCGCTTCGCGGTAATTGTCCTGCGCTTTATCGAGGCTCTGCCCGATGGCGGACATGTCGTCCACAAACAGGCGCATTTTGTCGTACAGGCGGCTCGCCCGGTCAGCGATTTGCTGGGCGTTACGGCTCTGGTGCTCGTAGCGCCAGAGGTTAGAGATAGTGCGCAGCGCCACCAGCAGCGTGGTAGGGCTGACCAGCATGATGTTATTTTTCAGGGCTTCGTTGATAAGCTCCGGCTGCTGGTTGATCGCCATCAGGAAAGCGGGTTCGACCGGAATAAACATCAGCACGTAGTCCAGCGAGCGCAGGCCGGGAAGCTGATGGTAATCTTTGCGCCCCAGCAAGCGGATATGGTTGCGCACCGAGGCGATGTGTTCAGTAAGCGCCAGATCGCGGGTGTAGTCATCTTCCGCGTTGAAGTAACGTTCCCACGCCACCAGCGTCATTTTCGAGTCGATCACCACATCTTTATTCTGCGGCAGACGCACTATAACGTCAGGCTGCATACGACTTTGCGCTTCGGTATTGATGCTGACCTGGGTCTGGTACTCGTGGCCTTCGCGCAGGCCGGATGCCTCAAGCACCCGCGCCAGTACCACTTCGCCCCAGTTGCCCTGGGTTTTATTGTCGCCTTTCAGCGCGCGCGTCAGGTTGACCGCCTCCTGTGCCATCTGGGCGTTCAACTGCTGCAGATTGCGGATTTCATGGGCCAGCGTATGGCGCTCGCGCGCTTCCTGCCCGAAGCTGTCCTGCACCTGACGACGAAAGCCGTCGAGCTGCTCGCGCAGCGGAGTAAGCAGCCCGTTCAGGCTCTGGCGGTTCTGCTCTTCCACCCGGCGATGGCTCTGTTCAAAGATGCGGTTAGCGAGGATTTCAAACTGCTCGCTCAGGCGCTGCTCGCTGTTGATCATCTGTCGCAGCTTATCGTCCGCGTTCATCCGGGTGGTTTCCAGCCGGGTCGATACTTCACGCAGGTCCGCTTCCAGCGAGCTGTTGATTTCGCGCAGGCTACGCAGTTCGTTATCCAGCAGGCCGCACTCGTCGCGCCAGTGTTCGCTCTGGGCCAGTTGCTGGCGGGCGGCGCTCAGCTCACCGTAGAGATCGCGCTGCTCGGCCAGCAGTGCCGCCTGACGTTGCGCGTTGCGCAGGCTTGCGCCGAGCCAGCCGGTTAGCACGCCAACCAGCGCCACGGCGACCATCAGCAACAGTGAAATTTCCATTACGCCTCCTGCATGAACCACGTACTTGATGCAAAATCGAATTGTGCTGTACAGATGTCCAGTTTGGAAGCGTTTTTAGGGCGAGAAGTGGTTTCGTGCGAGGCGTTACGCAAAATAAAGGCCAGCGAGCGCTGGCCTGAGGGAAGACTACAGCAGGCGGCGCGCCGCCTCGACCACGATTTTCACCGCGTGGCTTTCGGTTTTTTTCATGGTTTCCGCGTTCGGAATCTCTTGCTGGGTGCGGTTGACGATCACCCCGGCCACCATCCCGGCACGCAGGCCCTGGCTGGAACACATGGTCAGCAGCGTGGCCGATTCCATTTCGTAGTTCATCACGCCCATAGACTGCCACTCTTCCATCGAGCCTTTGTAGCGGCTGACAACGCGGCCGGAGAAGGTGTCATAGCGCTCCTGGCCCGGATAGAAGGTGTCGGACGATGCCGTTACACCGATATGCGTGGTCGCGCCCACGGCGTTTGCCGCTTCCACCAGTGCGGTAGTACAGGCGAAATCCGCCACCGCCGGGTATTCCATCGGCGCGAAATGCAGGCTGGCACCGTCAAGGCGTACCGAGGCGGTGGTCACCAGCACGTCGCCGACGTTAATGTGCGGCTGAATAGCGCCGGTGGTTCCCACGCGCAGGAAAGTGCGAATGCCGAGCTGCGCCAGTTCTTCCACAGCAATAGAGGTAGACGGACCGCCGATGCCGGTAGAGCAGATAATCACCGGTTTGCCATCCAGTTCGGCACGCCAGGAGGTGAACTCGCGGTGCGACGCCAGTTTCACCGGGTTATCCATCAGCGCGGCGATCTTTTCCACTCGCTCCGGGTCGCCGGGCACAATGGCCAGCGTTGCGCCCTGTAAATCGTTTTTGGTGAGACCGAGATGAAAAACATCAGACCTGGACATAAGTGACTCCTCTGTAGTTCGGTTTGTCAGAAGCAGCAAAACGGTACTTTACCGAAGCACTTCCGGAAATTTCGTGACCGCATTCACTTTGGTGGAAAGTTGTTGCACTCATTTTCCATAATTTAGTGATAACAATCACATAATTTAGCTCTGCCGCGCGTCGTTTTCATCCGTATGCCCTTTTCCCGGCGCTGTGATTTGGTAACGTGCAGTCTATAGTTATTTGAATGCGCTACTAACGGGTACGGAGACTGCCATGACGACTGACAGCACAACCAATAATAAGCCGGGATTCGCCAGTGCGGTGACACCGGTCGCGGAAACGACCATTCAGACCCCCGACAACGCGATTCACGCGGGCGAAACCACTATTCCGACCCAGGGCGATAACATGCCCGCCTGGCATGCGCGTCCAAAAGAAGTAAGCGGGCCGCTGCCGGTTGTGATTGTTATTCAGGAAATTTTTGGCGTTCACGAGCACATCCGCGATATCTGCCGCCGTCTGGCGCTGGAAGGTTATCTCGCTGTGGCGCCGGAGCTTTATTTCCGCCAGGGCGATGCCAGTGAGTACACCGATATGCAGTCGCTGCTGAGTAATCTGGTGTCAAAAGTGCCGGACGCGCAGGTGCTGGCGGATCTCGATCATGTCGCTAACTGGGCGGGTCGCAACGGCGGCGATGCCCATCGCTTAATGGTGACCGGATTCTGCTGGGGCGGACGCATCGCCTGGCTGTACGCGGCGCATAACCCGCAACTGAAGGCCGCGGTGGCCTGGTACGGCAAGCTGGTGGGAGACAAGACCCTGAACTCGCCAACCCATCCGGTGGATATTGCGACCGAACTCACGGCCCCGGTGCTCGGTTTGTACGGCGCGCAGGATACCGGTATACCGCTGGAGAGCGTGGAAACCATGCGCCAGGCGCTACGCGCTGCCAATGCCGATAAAACCGAGATTGTCGTCTACCCGGACGCCGGTCATGCGTTCAATGCGGATTACCGTCCGAGCTATCACGAAGCCTCTGCGAAAGATGGCTGGCAGCGTATGCTGGCCTGGTTCGCGCAGTACGGTAATAAGAAAGGCTAAACTCCCGCCGCCGGGCGGCTTAAAAATCGCCCGGTGCGCACTGCAGACAGGTCAGCCCTTCCGCGCGCCAGAAATCCACTACCGCCTGGCGATCGTCAATCACCAGCCACGGCGTATAGCCGTCCGCTTTTATCTGGCGCAGCAGCGCCTGTTTCACCACTTCATCCGGCAGCGTATCTTCCCCATCCGGGCGCAGATAGAGCGCATCGAACGGAATACCATGACGCTCAAGCCACGTCTCGGTATGGCGACGAAAAGCGGCGGGGCGTCCGCTGCACAGCACGATCTTCTGCTGCTGAGCGCTCAGAATGCCTACGAGCCGGCTGATAGCCTCGCAGGGCTGCGCCTCCGCCATGTGCTCAAAGAACGGCTGCCACTGCTTCTCCGGGCCTAACACCCACTCGCGCACCGCTTCAGCATCAAATTCGGCCAGCGTGCCGTCGATATCCACAATCACACAGTGTTCAGAATGCATTCATCTTCTCCAGGGGAATAATTTTCCAGTCGTCAGGGGAGGCGCTGGGCAGGATCCACAGCGGGGCGACGTTGCCGACCCGTTCGCCGTGGGGCGTGCCGGTTGCCAGCAGGCGGATCACACGAAACACGCCAGAGTGGGCGATCACTAACGGCGTATCGTAGTCAGCCAGCAGCGCATTCAGCGCGTCCGTCACACGGGCGCAGAAAGGCAGCCAGGCTTCGCCGTTCGGCGGCGTCACTTCATACGGGGTTTGTTCGCTGAGCGGGCGGCACTCCAGATCGCCCCAGTCGCGCTCGCGCAGGTCAGGCACAATGGTCATCGCCGCGCCGGGCAACGCCAGTTCGGCGGTACGACGCGCGCGCTGCTGCGGACTGACGGCAACCAGGCTCCAGCGACGCTGCGCCAGCAGCGCCGACGCGTGTTGGGCCTGATCTTCGCCCCGCGCCGAGAGCGGCACGTCGGTGCGCCCGCCAATCAGGCGATCGCGGTTGAGCGGCGTTTCGCCGTGACGAACAAAAACAAAGGGTTTTGGCAGTAGCGTCATGTTTCCATCCTGAAACCGGGCCGGGTGACGATGTCGCAGCCCAGCGTATGCTGCCAGCGTGCAGCGTCATCAATCGGTGTAAACAGCGGCACCAGCTGGTGGCATTCCAGCATCGCCGCCAGCCTTTGCAGGCAGCGTCGGGTGGGGTGGACGTTCCAGCGGCAAAAATCGACCTCGCCCATCCGGTGCTGCTCGCGGGCGTAATGATTCATATGTCCGGTAAACAGGATGCGATGGCGGAAATCAGCGCGGCGGCGCAGTTCCCCGGCCACACCCTGCTGTCCGTCCGGATCGGCGGCCAGAATGACCGGCGCATCGGTATAAAACGGTGGCAGCGCAGCCAGCAGCAGGCGCAGCTCATGCTCCACGCCGGGGTTCAGACTGCCGTCGTTATGCTCTGCCATCAGCGCCAGCATGGTCCGGCAGGCATCGTCCATCACCACATTACGCACACCACGGCGCGCCAGCAGCAGCGCCATCTCTATTGCCCGCCCGGAGGGCGGAACCGGGCAGAGCACCGGCTGCTCCAGGTGCGGCCACAGGGCATCAAGCTGTTGAGGCTGCGGCGTGTCGTACAGGCCGTAAGAGGCATCCACCAGCGCCAGCGCGGCCGGCGGCGGGGCATCGAAATGAAACAGCGCCGACTCCAGGCTGATGTCACCGCTGTAAAACACGCCTCCGGGCACATTCAGGTGAAACCAGATGCCGCCCCAGGCGTGACCGCTGCTCCCGGTAGTGACCGTCAGGTCGCCCAGGGAAAAGGTGCCGCGCACCGCCACGGGATGCACGTTCCGCCCCGGCGGCAGCGCCCGGGCCGTCACCGCGCTGCAGTAGATCGGCACTGACGCAGGAACATGCGCTAGTCCGGCAATATGATCAACATGATCGTGGCTGAGCAATACCGCATCCAGACGATCCGGGACCGGCCACGCCTCCGCGTCCGGCTCCAGCGAACCGCCGGCATCCAGCAAAATACGCTGGGTGGGTGTGGTCACCAGAATGGCGGCGGGCGCTTTGTGCTGCTGCCCGCTGATAATCTCAATCTGAGTGGTCACGCCGCCTCCAGTCGCCAGCCCTGATGCAGGCGTACCGCGATGGTCTGCTGTTCGCGCAGCGGCAGGTGATGGAACGCCGTCAGGCGTTGCCCGTCCGCCAGGCGCAGCGCCAGCAGGTAGCGTTCCCCCTGATAGATGCAGCTCTCAACGGTGGCGGTAATGCCGTCGTCAGCAATGCCGACATGCTCCGGGCGCACCAGTACCGGCTGACGCGCCGTTTCGCTGCTGCTCAGCCCGCGATGCAGCTGCCCGCCGTCAAGGTGACGATCCGGCGAGCCGGTCGCCAGCGACAGCACGCTGCCTTTACCGATGAAGCCCGCGACCCAGGCGTTATGCGGATGCTGGTACAGCGTCTGTGGGGTGCCCCACTGCATCAGCTCGCCACGGTGCATCACTGCAATGTGGCTGGCCAGCGCCATCGCTTCGGCCTGGTCGTGAGTGACGTAGACGAATGTCGCTCCGGTACGGCGGTGAAATTCGCGAAACGTCTGCTCCATGGTGGCGCGCAGGTGCCGATCGAGATTCGCCAGCGGCTCATCCAGCAGCACAACCTGAGGCTCAGAGACCAGGCAGCGGGCCAGCGCCACGCGCTGACGCTGACCGCCGCTCAACGCCTGCGGTGAGCGATCGGCATACGCCGCCAGCTCAACCACCTCCAGGGCGTCAATCACCTGCTTACGTCGCGCCGCACCGTTTACCTTTTTTAACTTCAGCGGGTAGCCCACGTTCTCTGCCACCGTCATGTGCGGCCACAACGCGTAGGACTGGAACACCATGCCCATGTTGCGCGCTTCCGGCGGCAGGTGGGTGGTAGCGTCGGCCAGCAGCCGATCGCCCAGCATCAGGCGTCCCTGCGACAGGCGCTCCAGCCCGGCCAGAATACGCAGCGTGGTGGTCTTGCCGCAGCCGCTCGGCCCGAGCAGCGCGGTAAACGCGCCTTCAGGAATGGTCAGGCTGAGATCGCGCACCACGGTCTGGTCGCCGAAGGTTTTGCTCAGGCGCTCCAGTTTCAGTTCTGCCACGGAATAACTCCTTTGGGTAGATAGCGGCCAAGACCGCTTAACATCAACATCACCAGCGCCACGAGGGCCACCACCAGTACCGAAATGGCGGAGGCCAGCACCTTATCGCCGCTCTCATCGAGGTTGAAAATCACCACGCCAAGCGTCTCTTTGCCCGCGCTCCACAGCAGCGCCGACACGGTCAGCTCATTGACGGCGGTGAGGAACACCAGCAGCGCGCCGGCGAACGCGGCGGGAGCCAGCAGCGGCAGCACAATGTGGCGCAGGCGCTGGGAGAAGTTAGCGCCCGCCAGACTGGCAGCCTCTTCCATCGCCGGATCGAGCTGTAACATGCTGTTGTGCAGCGGCTTCAGGCAGACGGTGAGAAAGCGCGCCAGATAGGCGAAGAAGATAATCAGCAGCGTGCCGCTCAGGCTGATGCCGATCAGCGGCAGCGGGCGGGCAAACAGCAGAATGCAGGCAATCGCCAGCACCACGCCCGGCAGGGTGTAGGGAATATCGATGGCGCTGTGCAGCCAGCGCAGCGGGCGCGTCGGAAACCGCACCAGCAGCCATGCCAGCGGCAGGCTCAGCAGCATCAGAACCAGCGCCGCCGATACCGAGAGCAGCAGGCTGTTGCTCAGCGCCCGCCAGGTAGCACTCCCGCTCTCCAGCATCGCGTGGTACGCGTTAAACGTTAGGGTCTGCGCATTCAGCGGCACGCCCAGCGTCGGTACCAGCGAGGTGGTGATCAGCGCCAGCAGCGGCGCCACCAGGATGGCGAACAGCACCGTGCCGAGCAGCAGCTCAGTCACCAGCCGCCATTTTCCCAGCTGAAAATCGAGCGCCCGACCAGCCATGCCAATCAGCGGCAGCGCGTGGCGACGCTGTAAGTAGCCCTGCAGCGACACGATGCCGATTGCCAGCACGCCCATCAGCACCGACAGCGCCGCAACGTCACTCAGCATGGACGGTCCAAAGCTCGACAGCGACTGGTAGATCTGAATCGGCAAGACAAAATAAGAGATGGGAATGCCGAGCATCGCCGGAATACCAAAGTTGCCCAGCGCGGAGACAAACGCGATAGCCGCGCCGGCCCAGAGCGCCGTGCGACACAGCGGCAGCACGATGTCGATAAACACGCGCCACAGCGAGGCACCGTTGAGCCGTGCGGCTTCGATCTGCTCTTTCGGCAGGCACTGGAGCTGGGTGCGCAGCGCCAGGAACACCAGCGGCGCGTGCTGAATGCCCAGCAGCAGGGCGATGCCTTCGGCAGAATAAAGGGGATTAGTACTGCCGAACGACGGTGCGATGCCGAGGCTGGTCAGCACAATACTGCTCGGGCCGAAGAGTTGCAGCCAGCTCAGGGCGGTCACCTGCGGCGGGATCATCATCGGCAGCATAAACAGAAATACCCACGTCTGCTTGAGCCGGATGTTGGTGAGCGCGAGGCAGAAGGCAAACAGGCCGCCCAGCAGCAGGGAGAGTAGCGTTCCCAGCCCGCTGGTGTAGAGGCTGTTGTAAAGCGCCGTCCAGGTCGCCGGGTTGCTCAGGACGCGCCCGAGACTGCTGTTACTGCCCTGCTGCCAGTCAAGCAGAGCCGAGATCAGCAGTCGCAGGCTCGGCAGCAGACTCAGCAGCGCGACCAGGACGAGTAACAGCCAGAGCAGCCCTTTCGGCGGGCCGCTGCTGGCGGGTTGACGGAGGGTCATGCTGGTCATCAACTAGCGATTTCCAAACAGATCGGCGAAGCGTTTTTTGTTGGCGTCGGTATCCGCCAGCGCTTTCGCCGGGTCAAACGGCATCAGTTTGATGCTGTCGCGTGCCGGGAAGCCCTGCGGGGCAGGCAACTTCGGATCGGCAGGCAGATAACCCTGCTTCAGCACCAGCCGCTGGCCTTCATCCGACAGCACGAAGTCGATAAACGCTTTCGCACCGTCCGGATTCTTCGCGTTTTTCATCATCGCTACCGGTTCGGTAACAATGCTGACGCCCTCTTTCGGGAACACAAAATCAATCGGTGCGCCCTTCGCTTTCTCGCGGATCGCCATGTAATCCACGAGCACGCCATAGGCTTTGCTGCCGGAGGTAATCGCGCTCATCACGCCGCCGTTACCGCTCTGCGGCATCGCGCCGTTGGCTTTCAGCTTCTGATACCAGGCAAAACCGAGCTGCGGATCGTTCATCAGCGTTGCCATGTGGATCTGCGCTGCGCCGGAGTAGAGCGGGCTGGGCAGCGTGGTCATGTTTTTCAGTTCAGGCTTCAGCAGATCCTGCCAGGAGGTGGGCTTCACCG
Source organism: Siccibacter colletis (assembly GCF_000696575.1). Taxonomy (GTDB): domain Bacteria; phylum Pseudomonadota; class Gammaproteobacteria; order Enterobacterales; family Enterobacteriaceae; genus Siccibacter; species Siccibacter colletis. The sequence goes on from NZ_JMSQ01000016.1 coordinate 26,229, forward strand.
GCGCTCGGGTGTGATACGCGATGCCGGTGGTGATGAGCTTGGTGCCGTAGTAGTAGCCCTGCGGGTCGTACAGCTGGGCATCGTAGCGGCTGGCCTCGGGAGAGCGATACGCCGCCAGTAAATCCTGCTTTTTGAGGGACTCCATCGTGACGCTGTCGGCGATCAGCAGCACGTCCGGGGCGGCACCGCCTGCGGCGAGTTCAGCCTGCAGGCGCGCGGTGAGTTTGGTGGTGCCGTCGCGGATCCACTTCACTTCGATGTCCGGATGCGCTTTTTCAAATGCGCTGACGGTCATCTGCGCATCTTCGTTCGGCTGGCTGGTGTAGAGCGTCAGTGTGGATGCGGCGAAAGCCGGTGCGCTTAATGCAGTCATGATAACGGCGGCCAGCGCAAGGTGCTTACTCATGGTGTATCCCCTCTGTTTTCGTTGTGATGATTAAAACAGGGGAATCTGACAAAAATATGACCAGTTTTTTTCGTAGTAATATTTTCACATTCGCGTGTCAGGATGACGAAAAAAGGGTGCCACGAGGAGCGAACAATGACCCCTGAATCCCGCCGCACGGCGATCGTCGAACTGGTGACGGCGCATGGCGAGAGCAGTATTGAGCAACTGGCGCAGCACTTTGGTGTCTCGCTGCAAACCGTGCGCAGCGATCTGCGGATGCTGACCGCTGGCGGCCTGCTGCTGCGGCGTCATGGCATGGTGGCCCCTTTCGCCCGCGAAAATATTGGCTATCAGCAGCGGGAGATCGTCAACATTCAGGGCAAGCGCTGGATCGGCGAGCGCACGGCGGTGCTGCTGGGAAACTACATGAGCTGCTTTCTTGGCACTGGCACTACGGTGGAGATGGTGGCCCGGGCGCTACCGTCGGAAACCCGGCTGGCCGTGTTTACCAATAACCTGCATGCCGCCGACGCGCTGAGTCGTCTCGCCGCCTGCGAGCTGACGGTGGCGGGCGGACGCGTGCGCAAACGCGATCTGGACGTGATCGGCAGCGATGCCCAGTCCTTTTTTAGCCGTTACCGGGTGGACGCCGGAGTGGTGTCGGTAGGGGGGATCGGCGAGGCGGGTGAACTGTATGACTATAACGATGATGAGGTCGCGGCGCGTCAGGCGCTGGTCGCCAGTGCGGCAGTGAGCGTGCTGGTGGTGGACAGCACCAAGTTTGGCCGCAGCGCTATCTGCCAGAACGGCAGCGTGGGGGATTTTGATTTCGTGATAAGCGACCGGCCGCCAACACCCAGGCAGTTCGCCGTGATGAAGCAGAAAAAAAATCAGTGGTTCGGGCGGGAGTAACCGCTGCCGGGTTAGATGGGGAACGGTGGGTACAGCCAGCCCGGTACGATCCCAGGGCAGGGACATCGCGCACCCACCCTGCCCGTTGCCGGGTTAACTGCCGCGCCATCCCTGGCGCGCTCAGGTTATTACGCCGTGCGCAGGTTCTGCGCGGCTTTCACCATGTTCGCCAGCGCGGCGCGGGTTTCCGGCCAGCCGCGGGTTTTCAGGCCGCAGTCCGGGTTCACCCACAGACGCTCCGCCGGGATACGCTGCGCCGCTTTTTGCAGCAGGGCTTCAATCCACTCCACGCTCGGTACGTTCGGCGAGTGAATGTCATACACCCCCGGCCCGATTTCGTTCGGGTATTCGAACTCCTCAAACGATTCCAGCAGCTCCATGTCGGAACGTGAGGTTTCAATGGTGATTACGTCCGCATCCAGCGCAGCAATGGAATCCATGATGTCGTTGAACTCGCAGTAACACATGTGGGTGTGGATCTGGGTATCGTCGCGCACCACGGCAGCATTGATACGGAATGCTTCCACGCCCCACTTCAGATAGTCATCCCAGTCGCTGCGACGCAGCGGCAGTCCTTCGCGCAGCGCTGGCTCATCAATCTGGATGATGCCGATACCTGCCGCTTCCAGATCCTGTACTTCGTCGCGCAGCGCCAGGGCAATCTGTCGGGCGATGGTTTCGCGGGAAACGTCTTCGCGCGGAAACGACCAGCAGAGAATGGTGACCGGCCCGGTCAGCATGCCTTTAACCGGTTTGTCGGTCAGGGACTGGGCATACTTCGCCCATTCAACGGTGATCGCTTCCGGGCGGCTGATGTCGCCGATCACCACTGGCGGCTTCACGCAGCGGGAACCGTAGCTCTGCACCCAGCCGTTCTGGGTGAACACGAAGCCGTCGAGGTGCTCGCCGAAGTACTCCACCATGTCGTTACGCTCGGCTTCACCGTGAACCAGCACGTCCAGCCCCAGGCGCTCCTGCTCAACGATGGCCTGCTTGATGTGCTCCGCGATGCCGGTGCGGTAGTTGCTGGCGTCGAGGTTACCTTTTTTGAAGTCCAGACGCAGGCCGCGGATCTCAGTGGTCTGCGGGAAGGAACCGATAGTGGTGGTCGGCCATGCCGGCAGGTTGAAACGCTCGCGCTGGGCGGCGGCACGCTGCTGGTAGTCGCTCTGGCGCTGGCTGTCTTTAGCCGTGATGGCCGCCAGGCGTTGCTCCACCGCCGGGTTGTGGACGCGGCTGGAGTGGCGACGCGCCTGAATCGGGGCGCTCCACGCAGTGATTTTGGCGGTATCGCCGCTGTTCAGGGCATCACGCAGCAGCGCCAGCTCCTCACATTTTTGCAGCGCAAAGGCGAACCAGCTTTTTACTTCAGCATCCAGACGCGTCTCAACGCTCAGGTCAATCGGGCTGTGCAGCAGCGAGCAGGATGACCCGATCCACAATTCACGTTTGCCGACGATCGCCTGGAGCTGAGCATATTTTTCCGTCAGATTGGCGCGCCAGACGTTACGCCCGTTAACCACGCCAGCCGAAAGCAGCCAGTCAGCCGGCAGGCGCTGATGAAGCTGCGCCACGTCGTCTTTACCATGCACCAGATCCACGTGCAGGCCCTGTACCGGCAGTGCAGCGATGGTATCAAGATTCGGCGTTACGCCTTCAAAGTAGGTGGTCAGCAGCAGTTTTACCTGGCCTGTCAGCGCGTCATACGCCGGTTTAAAGGCATCAAGCCATGCCTGCGGCAGCTCCAGTACCAGCGCCGGTTCATCAATCTGCACCCACTGCACGCCGCGCTTCGCCAGCTCGGCGATCACCTGCTGATACACCGGCAGAATGTCATTCAGCAGTGACAGACGGTCAAACTGCTCGCCCTTCACTTTACCCAGCCACAGGTACGTTACCGGGCCCAGCAGTACCGGCTTCACCTGATGGCCGAGCGCCAGCGCTTCGTCCACCTCGTCCAGCAGCTGGGTCCAGCTCAGGCTGAACTGCTGGCCTTTGGTGAACTCCGGCACGATGTAGTGGTAGTTGGTGTTGAACCATTTGGTCATTTCACCCGCCGCCGCCGGTTCGCCGGTCGGTGCGCGGCCGCGGCCAATGCGGAACAGGGTGTCGATATCGACGGAGCCGTCTTTATTCTGGTGACGCGCGGGAATGTTGCCCAGCAGCAGGCTGGTGGTGAGAACGTGATCGTACCAGGCGAAATCGCCCACCGGCAGCAGGTCGATACCGGCCTGTTTTTGCTGTTCCCAGTGGCGGGCACGCAGCTCGCGGCCCACCGCCAGTAATTCTTCACGGGTGCTGTTACCCGCCCAGTAGCTTTCCTGTGCTTTTTTCAGTTCGCGACGCAGGCCGACGCGGGGGAAACCGAGGGTGTGATTATAGATACTCATTGTTTTGCCTCTTAGGATTCAGTTTAATCCGGTGGTTTAGACGTCCAGATGTTTACACCGCTATAATTCGCGGTTACTGTATATTCCTCAAGCGCAAATTGTTCATGGCGAAGTGAAGGACTTTCATGATCGAGATTAAACACCTGCGAACGCTTCAGGCACTGCGAAGCTGCGGCTCTCTGGCGGCAGCGGCGGCCACGTTGCATCAGACCCAGTCGGCCCTGTCGCACCAGTTCAGCGATCTGGAACAGCGGCTCGGATTCCGCCTCTTCGTGCGCAAGAGTCAGCCTTTGCGCTTCACGCCGCAGGGCGAAATTTTGCTGCAGCTGGCCGAACAGGTTCTGCCGCAGATAAGCCGCGCGTTGCAGTCCTGTCATGAGCCGCAGCAGACGCGGCTGCGCATCGCCATTGAGTGCCACAGCTGTATTCAGTGGCTGACGCCCGCGCTGGAGAATTTCCGCCGCCAGTGGCCGCAGGTGGAGATGGACTTTAAATCGGGCGTGACCTTCGACCCACAGCCAGCGCTGCAACAGGGCGAGCTGGATATTGTTCTGACGTCAGACATCCTGCCGCGCAGCGGTCTGCACTACTCGCCGATGTTTGATTTTGAAGTGCGGCTGGTGCTGGCGCCGGATCATCCGCTGGCGGCGAACCCGCACATCACGCCGGACGATCTGGCCAGCGAGACGCTGCTGATCTACCCGGTGCAGCGTGGCCGGCTCGATATCTGGCGGCACTTCCTTCAGCCGGCTGGAGTCAGCCCGTCGCTGAAAAGCGTGGATAACACCCTGCTGCTGATCCAGATGGTGGCGGCGAACATGGGCATTGCGGCGCTGCCGCACTGGGTGGTGGAGAGTTTTGAGCGCCAGGGCCTGGTGGTCACCCGAACCCTGGGCGAAGGCTTATGGAGCCGGCTGTACGCGGCGGTGCGCGATGGCGAACAGCGTCAACCGGCTGCAGAGGCGTTTATTCGCTTTGCGCGGAATCACGCCTGCGAACATCTGCCGTTTGTGAAGAGCGCGGAGCGACCCACCGGCGATGGACCCACAGTGACGCCACTATCACTGCCCCTCCAAGGATAAAGCTCGGCCAGTGCGGCTGCTGGTGCCAGATGGCAAGGTTGACCAGCAGCCCGGCAGGCACATGCATATTGTTCATGATGCCGAGCGTGCCGGCATCAACCTGCGTCGCTCCGTAGTTCCACATGAAGTAGCCGATACCCGAAGCCGCCACACCCAGCCAGATGAGAATGCCCCACTGCAGGCCGGTGGTCGGGAGCTTCTGCGGATTGCCCATCACCACCCACGCCAGCGCCGCGATGATAAACGCCCCGAGGTAGAACCAGGAAAACGCGCTGTGCTGCGGCATCGGGTGCGTTTCCATCAGGCGTTTGTAGCCCACCATGCCGATTGCAAAGCTGATGTTTGCCAGCTGTACCAGAATCAGGCCAATCCAGAAGTGGTCGCTGACTTGGTCGTAGCGAATAATCGCCGCACCAATCACCGCCAGCCCGGCGCTCAGCAGATAGCCCCAGCGCAGACGGCGCTTGCTCAGCAGATCGTAAATCAGCGTGATGTAGAGCGGCGTCAGGACGGTAAACAGCAGGAATTCAGAGACCGTAAGATAGAGATAGGCCTGGAAGCTCAGCAGATACATGATGCCGAGCTGCATCGCGCCCACCAGCATATACAGGCTCAGGGTTTTCAGGCTGTGGCCTTTGACGCGTAAAAACGGCAGAAACACCAGTGCGGCCAGACCGACGCGCATCAGAACGGAAAAATAGCTGTCCACCTGCCCCGCCAGATATTCGCCGATCAGGCTGAACGAAAAGGCCCAGAGGATGGTGGTAATGATCAGTAGCGCCACGGCAAGAATCTCTCATGTTGATGAGAGGGCATTGTAGCGAAGCAAAAATAAACGCGTGCGACTATTTGGTTGACGAGTGGCTTAATATTAACCACTCGTCATGGGCACATTTAGTCGAGGAACAGCTTACGCAGGTAGCGCGGCACCGCGTCGTCGGCGTTGCTGCCGATCACTTCCAGCTCGGGCAGCAGATCCTTCAGGCGCTGATGGGCGTTATCCATGATGCAGCCTTTCCCCGCCATCGACAGCATCTCTTTGTCATTCATGCCATCGCCAAAGGCGATGCAGGACGCGAGGTTATAGCCCATTGCTTTGGATACTGCTTCCAGCGCGTGGCCTTTCGAGACGCCGCCCGCCATCACTTCCAGGCAGGTCAGGGTTGAGAAGCTGACGTTAACGCGGTCACCCCAACGGGCATTGATCGCCTGCTCGAGCGGCAGCAGCGTTTCGTGGGTGTCGCAGGTAAAGAACACTTTGCTGATCCCTTCCGGCTCCAGCAGGCCCGGCTCGTAGAGCGAGTACTGGAATACCGCTTCCTGGAAGAAGCGCATCTCATCGGGACGGTGGCGGCTGATGAACCACTCGTCGTCGCGGTAGATATTCGTAATGATGTCCGGGTGGTTATGCATCATGCCGAACAGGTCAGTGGCGATGTCGCGATCGAGGTTATGCGTGAACACCAGATTACCGGCGGTGTCGTGCACGCGCGCGCCATTCGAGGTGATCATGTAGGCTTCAATTTCGAGGTTGTCGCGGATCTGGCCGACGTCAACATGGTGACGACCGGTGGCGAAAACAAAGTGGATACCGCGTGACGTCAGCAGGCGCAGCGTCTCTTTCGCATAGGGCGTAAGGCGATGTTCGGGGGATAACAATGTGCCATCTAAATCGGACGCAACAACCTGATACATAAGAATAATTCAACCTCTGATAGTAAATGCGATGCGGGCGGGCCGCAGTAGATTAACGGTGCCGGTCAAAAAACCCGACAATGGCATGGAGTGCAACTGCACGCATCGCGTCCTTCTCAAACAGGATCTCATGGTATGCGCCTTTTATGACGTAAGGTTTACCCCCCTCACACGGGTAGCCTGCCGCGGCGCGAAGCTCGCAGAAGCGGTCGTGCATGCGGTTATCCACCACCTGCTCCTCTTCGGCCTGAATCAGCAGCATCGGGGTGGTAACGGCAGTGGCACCTGCCATCACCTGCTCCCCGGCCAGTACGCCTTCGCGCACCCAGTGATACGTCGGCCCGCCCACGCGCAGCCGTGGCTCATCGGCATAGAAGCGCAGATTGCGCCGGTAGCGCTGGCGGCTGTGGGTCAGAACATTGACGCTGAACGGCAGTGCCCGCCAGCGACCGGTGCCGATGGCATAGCCGTCGCGTACCCGGGGATGGCCCTCCGCCCAGTCGAGGATCTGACGCACCATCCACTCCGGCAGACGCATCACGATGCCAAACATCGGCGCGCAGAGCGCAATGGCGTCGCAGGCATCCGGCTGACGCTGCAAAAACAGCGTGGCGATAGCACCGCCCATGGAATGACCCAGAATAAAACGCTGACGCCACGGCCCGGCAGCCACTTCCTGCTGCCAGAAGGCGGCAAAGTCATCGACGTAGTCGCTGAAGTTCACCACATGCCCGCGGTGGGTATCATCGAGCATCCGCCCGGAGCGGCCCTGGCCGCGGTGATCGATAATCAGAATATCGAACCCGCAGTGGAACAGATCGTACGCCAGCTCGGCATACTTCACGTAGCTTTCGATGCGGCCCGGGCAGATCACCACCACCCGATCGTTGTTGACGCCACGGAAACGCACGAAGCGCACCGGTATCCCGTCTACGCCCGTCAGTTCGCCCTCTTCACGCTGCTGCCAGAACGCGGTCAGCGGCCCCATGGTGAACGCAGCGAACGCGTCCTCCCGCGATTTCCATTCGGATTTGTGCTGAAACATAGGGTGATTTGCGCCGTATTATCGTGAGTTAAACGCTTTTCTGTGATTCGTAGCACAACTACAAGCAATAGCGTATTGTGGCATAAAAGTGTACATCCAGGAATCAGACATGACCCTCGACTGGTGGTTTGCCTATCTTCTTACCTCGGTGATTTTAAGCGTATCTCCCGGCTCCGGGGCGATTAACACCATGACCACCGCCATCAGTCACGGCTATCGTGGCGCGGCGGCGTCCATCGCCGGGTTGCAGACCGGGCTGGCGATCCATATCGTCCTGGTGGGCGTCGGGCTGGGCACGCTGTTCTCACGCTCGCTGCTGGCGTTTGAAATATTGAAGTGGGCTGGCGCGGCGTACCTCATCTGGCTCGGCATCCAGCAGTGGCGCGCAGCGGGCGCGCTCGATCTCAATACCCTGGCCCATACCCAGTCGCGCGGGCGGCTGTTTAAGCGCGCGGTGTTTGTGAACCTGACCAACCCGAAAAGCATCGTGTTTCTTGCCGCGCTGTTCCCGCAGTTCATCGTCCCGCAGCAGCCGCAGGTGATGCAGTATGTGGTGCTGGGCGTCACTACCGTGGTGGTGGATATCATTGTGATGATCGGATACGCCACACTCGCCACCCGCATTGCGGCCTGGATCAAAGGCCCGCGCCAGATGAAGGCGCTGAACCGGGTGTTCGGTTCGCTGTTTATGGCGATAGGCGCGCTGCTGGCGACCGCACGTTCTCACTGATTGCGGGTCGATTTTCTGAGCAACAGGCTATACAGTGTCGGCTTCGCAACGACGTGCAGCTATCGGAGAACCCATGCGGGAAAAATTACGCACCCCGGAAGGAAAGAAATTCCTTCTCTGCCTGGTTATTGTCTTTTTGATCGCCGGGTCCGTCATTTCGACGGTGACGTTTGAAGGCGTCGAGGACCAGTACAACCTGCCGATGGAAAACTGGCCGGTGTCGCTGTTCATCATGCAGGGCGTCTGGACCTTTATCTATACCATCGTCTTTACCATTCTCGGCTCGCTGCCGTTTGGCTTTTACTTCCTCGGCCCGAAAGACGATCGCGGCTGATGAAAACGACAACGCCCGCAGCTGGCGGGCGTTGTGATTCAGCGCTAACGTGCGCGGTTCAGCGCGAGATAATCAGGTGGATACCGAACCCGGCAAACAGTACGCCGGCGACGCCGTCGATCCATTTCGCCAGCCGCTGATAGCCGCGACGCATTTTTGGCAGCGCAAACAGGCTGGCCACCAGGCTAAACCAGGCCAGGGTTTCCACAGCAATCAGCACAAAGATGCCCCAGCGCTCGGCGCTGCCCACGCTGTCGCCGACAAACAGCGAGAAGACGCTGCCAAAATAGATGATGGCTTTCGGGTTCGCCAGATTGGTCAGCAGCCCCTTAATAAAGCTGCGTCCGCCGTGCGCCAGTTCAACCGCCGGAGCATCGGTCGCCGGCTCGCCCTTCTTCAGCGCACCGCGCAGCATCTGATAGCCCATCCAGCACAGATAAAGCCCACCGCCGACCATAATAATGTTGTGCAGCCACGCCATTTTTTCGAGGATTAAGTGCAGGCCGAGCAGCGCCACGCCCGCCCAAATCATGACGCCTGCGGTAATACCCAGCACGCCCATCATGGCTTCTTTACGGGAACGGCTGACCGCCGTCTGAGAGACGAAAAAGAAATCGGGGCCGGGGCTCAGCAGGGCAACGAGATGCACCATCGCCACCGTCAGGAACAGCATCAACATAAACATGACTCGCGGAAAAAAAGTGAAGGGGGATTATCCTGCCACGTTCGGGCCAACGTGGCTACTCTTCATCGTCCCCGTCGACGTGGCTGCGGATGCAGGCCATAAACTCGCGGCCAAAGCGCTCCAGCTTGCGGGTGCCGACGCCGTTGATACCCAGCATTTCACCCGGTGACACCGGCATCTGCTCCGCCATCTCAATGAGCGTGGCATCGTTGAACACCACGTAAGGGGGGATATTCTCTTCATCCGCGATGGCCTTGCGCAGTTTGCGCAGCCGGGCGAACAGCTTCCGATCGTAATTACCGCCGTAGGACTTCTGCGCCACGCGCGGTTTCAGCGCCACGACGCGCGGCACGGCGAGCATCAGCGGCGCTTCACCGCGCAGGAACGGGCGCGCCGCTTCAGTGAGCTGCAGCGCCGAATGCGCAGCGATGTTCTGCGTCACTACGCCGAGGTGAATGAGCTGGCGGATGACGCTCACCCAGTGCTCGGTGGTGTGATCGCGGCCTTCGCCGTAAATCTTCAGCTTGTCGTGGCCCAGCTCGCGGATGCGCTGGTTATTCGCGCCGCGCAGCACTTCCACGACATAGCCCATGCCAAAGCGCTGGCCGACACGGTAGATGCAGGAGAGCGCTTTCTGGGCGTCCACCAGCCCGTCGTAGCGGCGCGGCGGATCGAGGCAAACATCGCAGTTGCCACAGGCCTGCTGACGACCTTCGCCGAAATAGTTAAGCAGCACCAGACGGCGGCAGGTTTGCGCTTCGGCAAACGCGCCCATCGCGTTGAGCTTGTGGCGTTCAATATCCTGCAGCGGACCAGGCTGTTTCTCTTCGAGACATTTGCGCAGCCAGGCCATATCCGCCGGATCGTAAAACAGCATCGCTTCCGCAGGCAGGCCGTCGCGCCCGGCGCGTCCGGTTTCCTGGTAGTAGGATTCGATGTTGCGGGGAATATCGAAGTGCACCACGAAGCGCACGTTGGGCTTGTTGATCCCCATACCGAACGCCACGGTTGCCACCACGATTTGCAGATCGTCGCGCTGGAATTTTTCCTGCACATCGGCGCGCACCTGCGGCTCCAGCCCGGCGTGATAGGCACCGGCGCTGATGCCTTTGCTTTGCAGACGCGCGGCGGTGTCTTCCACTTTCGCCCGGCTGTTGCAGTAGATAATGCCGGATTTACCGCGCTGCTCCTGAACGTAACGCATCAGCTGATCGAGCGGCTTAAACTTCTCCATCAGCATGTAGCGGATATTCGGGCGGTCGAAGCTGCTGATCTGAATCAGCGGATCGTGCAAACCGAGCAGCCGGACGATGTCGAGACGCGTGGTATCGTCCGCAGTGGCGGTCAGTGCGATAAAGGGGACGTTCGGCAGGCGCTCGCGCAGCTGGCCCAGCGCGGCATATTCCGGGCGGAAATCGTGGCCCCACTGGGAAATACAGTGCGCCTCATCCACCGCGACCATCGCCAGCGGCCAACGGCTGAGCTGTTCAATGAAGTTATCCATCATCAACCGCTCGGGCGCGATATAGAGTAAGCGGACCTGGCCGGTACGGCAGCCGGCAAGCACCTCAAGCTGCTGGTCGCGGCTCTGGGTGGAATTGAGGCAGGCCGCCGCCACGCCGTTGGCGAGCAGTTGATCGACCTGGTCTTTCATCAGCGAGATGAGCGGCGATACCACCACCGTCAGGCCGTCGTTGACCAGCGCCGGGATTTGATAGCACAGTGACTTACCGCCGCCGGTAGGCATCACCACCAGACAATCGCGCCCGCCGAGCACGGTATTGATGATGGTTTCCTGGCCCGGGCGAAACTGCTGGTAGCCGAAGGTTTCCTGCAAAACCTGTCGAGCCAGCGATTCCTGATTCATAACTTCCGCCTGCGCCACGCTTACCCCACTACCTTAAAAATAAAACAGGCGCTATTTTCAGCGCCTGCGTCAGAAACTGCAATGCTTTAGAACAGATCGTTAAGCATAACCCCGACACCGACGCGTGTCTGGTTAAAGTTGTAATCGATTAACGATTCTCCGTAGCCGCTCCACACCTGGGTATAGAGACGCACGTGTTTTGTGACCGGATAGCTCAGGCCCAGCTCCGCACCGCCGTAGCCGGTGTTCCAGTTGTACTGGCCTTTCGCGCTGAGGATCGCTTCGCCAATCTGGTAGCCCAGCTTCAGCTGGTAGTAGCCCATATACTTCGTGATATCCGGGTTGTCATCGGTGCTGCCCATCACGTACCACGGCTTCACTTCCACCAGCCAGTTACCGTTTTGCGCCATCAGGCGGGTATAGAGACGGTTCCAGCTGCGTGAGGTCGGATCTGAGCGACCGTTAGAGTCGTGGTTGTAGCCAAACTCCACGTCGCGCAGCGTCCAGCCCGCCAGGCGGTAGTCCGTTGCGAACCCGAGGAACAGCTGCGGTTCATAGTTGGTTTCGCGGAACGGGGACGATTCGCCGCTGTTGGAGAGCTGCCACCAGGATTTCTGGGTATAGGATGCGCCCAGCACCGAGTTCGGCCCCATGATGCCGCGCCAGAACGGGAACGCCAGGCTTAACTGGAATTTAACTTCGTCCTTACGGGCGTTATCTGACCAGTCATAGGAGCCGATAGCTTCTTTATTCAGATCGCTGGTGACGGTATAGAGCAGATAGTTGCTTTCATACGGATAGAGCGTGAACGGATTGTCGTGCTCCTGCAGCAGGTTAGCGATGATACTGCCGCGTACCGCAGGCGCATCATGGACTTCTTTAATCGTGGCTTCCTGTGCCAGAGCGGCGCAGGGCAGCAGAATTGCTGCCATTACAAAACCCAGAAACGAACGCATCTGAATGTTCTCCCGAACCTGATTATTGCGTAGTTATTATTTACTGCGAGCTATTCTACATATTTCCGGCATATCTGCGCGGTTATCGTTTCTTAAAGTGGAAACCAACAAATCATAATCATAAAATCAACATTCTATTAACCAATGCTGTTTGCTGGTCTAAGGATGCACCATGTCTACCACCCTGAGCGCCGACCAGGCGTTACAACTTGTCGGTGAAATCTTCGTCTATCATATGCCGTTTAACCGCGCTCTGGGCCTCGAACTGGAGCGCTACGAGCCGGCGTTCGCGCAGCTCGCCTTCAGTAACCAGCCGATGATGGTGGGTAACTGGGCGCAAAGCATTCTGCACGGCGGCGTGATCGCCTCGGCGCTGGACGTGGCCGCCGGGCTGGTGTGCGTCGGCAGTACGCTGACGCGCCACGAGAGTATCACCGAAGAGGAACTGCGTCAGCGCCTGTCAAAGATGGGCACTATCGATCTGCGCGTGGACTACCTGCGCCCCGGCCGCGGTACGCGCTTCACCGCAACCAGCACGCTGCTGCGCGCCGGGAATAAAGTCTCGGTGGCCCGCGTCGAACTGCATAATGAAGAGCTGCGCCATATCGCCAGCGCCACCGCAACCTACATGGTGGGGTAGGTAGGGTAAATCTGCGCTGAATGATAAGATGCCTCCACGATTTTACGACGAGTTGTTTTCATGGATGCTAAGCAGACGCGGCAGGGCGTGTTACTCGCGCTGGCCGCTTATTTTATTTGGGGTATCGCCCCGGCCTATTTCAAGCTCATTCACTACGTTCCGGCGGATGAGATCCTGACCCACCGCGTTATCTGGTCGTTCTTCTTTATGGTGGCGCTGATCGCCATTACGCGCCAGTGGGGGCAGATCAAGCGCCTGTTCCAGACCCCGAAAAAAGTGTTTGCCCTCGCGCTGAGTGCGGTACTGGTTGGCGGTAACTGGCTGCTGTTTATCTGGTCCGTGAATAACCATCATATGCTGGAGGCCAGCCTCGGCTACTTTATCAACCCGCTGGTGAATATTTTGCTCGGGATGGTGTTCCTCGGCGAACGCTTCCGCCGTATGCAGTGGGTCGCGGTATTGCTGGCCGTGGGCGGCGTACTGGTACAGCTCTGGACCTTCGGCTCGCTGCCGATCATCGCCCTGGGCCTCGCCTTCAGCTTTGCGTTCTATGGTCTGGTGCGCAAGAAGATCGCCGTCGAGGCGCAGGTCGGTATGCTGTTTGAAACCCTGTGGCTGCTGCCGGTCGCGGCGTTTTACCTGTTCTTCTACGCCGACAGCCCGACCAGCCACATGGGCAACAACCCGATGTCGCTCAACCTGCTGCTGATCGCTGCCGGTGTGGTGACCACCATTCCTCTGCTGTGCTTCACCGGTGCCGCAACGCGCCTGCGTCTCTCCACGCTCGGCTTCTTCCAGTACATTGGTCCGACGCTGATGTTCCTGCTGGCGGTGCTGTTCTACGACGAAGTGCCGGGTGCCGATAAGATGGTGACCTTCGCCTTTATCTGGATCGCGCTGGCGGTCTTCGTGATGGATGCGATATACACCCAGCGTAGATCGCGTATCAGATAAAAAGCGCCGCACAGAAAACATCAAAAGGAGCTTTCGCTCCCTGTTTTTACAGCCAGTTACGGCGCTTGAAGTAGAGATACGGCGCCAGTCCGGCGAGCAGCATCAGGATGATTGCACCGGGGTAGCCGAAGCTCCACTTCAGCTCTGGCATAAACTCGAAGTTCATCCCGTAGCTGGAGGCCACCAGCGTCGGCGGCAGGAACACCACCGAGACCACCGAGAAGATCTTGATGATGCGGTTCTGCTCGATGTTGATAAAACCCATCGCCGCCTGCATCAGGAAGTTCACCTTCTGGAACAGGGATTCGTTGTGCGGCAGCAGGGATTCGATATCGCGCAGGATCTCACGCGCCTGCTCAAGCTGTCCGCCAGGAATACGCGCTTTACGCACCAGGAAGTTCAGGGCGCGCTGGGTATCCATCAGGCACAGACGCACCTTCCAGCCCACGTCTTCCAGCTCGGCCAGCGTCGAGAGCGCTTCGTCATATTCATCGCCCTGATGACCTTCCATGATGACGCGGCTTAGCTTTTCCAGATCGCTATAGATGTTTTCAATTTCGTCCGCCAGCTGTTCGATTTTGGTTTCAAACAGGTCGAGCAGCAGCTCGTAGGCGTTGCCGTCCATCATCTCCTGGCTGCGGGCGCGCATGCGGTACAGGCGAAACGCCGGCAGTTCGCGCTCGCGCAGGGTATAGAGACGCCCTTCGCGAATGGTAAAGGCCACGGTTGAGTTACCGGAGTGCCCTTCCGCATCTTCGAAGAAGAAGAAAGAGTGAATGTGCAAACCGTCTTCGTCTTCGAAGAAACGCGCCGACGCCTCGATGTCTTCCAGTTCCGGGCGAGTGGCGAGGTTCTGACCCAGCTCGGTTTGAACGTACTGACGCTCGCTGTCGTCCGGCTCGACCAGATCGACCCATACGGAGGCAGCGAGAAGCTGCTTCTCATCGGATTCGAGGCGTGAAAGACGGTTTTTTTCCAGTTGATATGCGCTCAGCATGACCGGGACTCCCAATGCATAAAATTATCGGACAGTTCGGTGGGCACACAGAAACGTAAGGTTTCAGACCATTGACAGTCTGACTCAGCGCGACGAGAAGGGGATAACAGGTCGCTGACAACCACTAAGGCCATCAGCGCGAGGAGATAGCCTTAGGAGTTGTTCCTGGATGACAGGTTGAGCCAGTATCTACTGGGTGTGTCCAAGGCGAATGTCCTCTTAGCGTAATCGTGCGCGCATGTTACGCCAGCGAAAAACCAGCGTCAACACGCAACGGGGGCGCCAAAGAATAATAAATGCCCGTAATACATAAAGGGTAGCAGACGGGCGGAGAATTATGTGAATTTACGATGACTTACACGGTTTCGAGCTTCGCATAAGCGGCAACCAGCCACTTGATCCCCTGCCCCTGGAACGCCACCTGCAGGCGGCTGTGCTCGCCGTTGCCTTCAAGGTTAACGATGGTGCCTTCACCGAATTTCGGGTGACGCACGCGCTGGCCGAGCTTATAGCCGGAATCGTTTTGCGCCATCGGCGTGCCCATCTGTTTATGGCTTACCGGGCGGCTGATGCTGGCGCGCAAACGCACCTCTTCCACGCAGTTTTCCGGTAGCTCGCCGATGAAGCGCGACGGACGGTGATAGGCCTCTTTGCCATAAAGCCGGCGGGTTTCCGCGTAGGTCAGGGTCAGCTTCTGCATGGCGCGAGTCACGCCCACGTAGGCCAGACGGCGTTCTTCCTCCAGACGACCGCCTTCATCCAGCGCCATCTGACTCGGGAACATCCCTTCTTCCATTCCGACGATGAATACCTGCGGGAATTCCAGCCCTTTCGCGGAGTGCATGGTCATCAGTTGCACCGCGTCCTGCCAGGTATCCGCCTGCCCTTCCCCCGCTTCCAGCGCAGCGTGGGAGAGAAACGCCTGCAGCGGCATCAGGTCTTCATCTTCGTCGTTGTAGCTGAACTGGCGCGTTGCCGTCACCAGTTCCTCTAAGTTTTCGATACGGGTCTGGCCCTTTTCACCTTTCTCCTGCTCATACATCTGGCGCAGGCCGGAGTCTTTAATCACCCGATCGGTCTGGACGTGCAGCGGCATATCAACCGTCTCGTGGGCCAGGGCGTCGATCAGCTCCAGGAAACGCTGCAGGGCACTGGCTGCGCGACCGGCCAGCGCTTTTTCCTGCAGCAGCTCGCGGCAGGCGCTCCACAGCGTCAGCTGTCGTTCCCGGGCGGTCTGACGCACCACGTTCAGCGTGCGATCGCCGATGCCGCGCGTCGGGGTATTCACTACACGCTCAAACGCCGCGTCGTCGTTACGGTTGGCGATGAGGCGCAGGTAGGAGAGCGCATCTTTGATCTCCTGGCGTTCGAAGAAGCGCATCCCGCCGTAAATGCGGTACGGCATACTCGCTTGCAGCAGCGCCTCTTCCAGCACGCGCGACTGGGCGTTGCTGCGATAAAGAATGGCGCACTGGGCCAGCTGGCCACCGTTCTCATGCCAGGTTTTGATGCGGTTGACCACGAAGCGCGCTTCGTCCAGCTCGTTGAAGGCGCAGTAGAGTGAAATGGGTTCGCCGTCGCTGCCGTCAGTCCACAGCTCTTTCCCCAGACGCCCGGTGTTGTTAGCGATCAGGGCGTTGGCCGCGTTCAGGATATTGTTGGTTGAGCGGTAATTCTGTTCCAGACGGATGGTTTCTGCGCCGGGGAAATCGTTCAGGAAACGCTGAATGTTCTCAACCTGAGCACCGCGCCAGCCGTAGATCGACTGGTCATCGTCGCCGACGATCATTACCTTGCCGGTGTCCCCCGCCAGCAGACGGATCCACGCGTACTGGATGCTGTTGGTGTCCTGGAATTCGTCCACCAGAATATTGGTGAAGCGCTCGCGGTAGTGATTAAGGATGTGCGGTTTATTGAGCCACAGCTCGTGGGCGCGCAGCAGCAGCTCGGCGAAGTCCACCAGCCCGGCGCGATCGCACGCTTCCTGGTATGCCTGATACACCTTCTGCCAGGTTTGCTCTACCGGGTTGCCGTAGCTCTGGATATGGTGCGGGCGCAGCCCTTCATCTTTTTTACCGTTGATAAACCACATCGCCTGGCGCGGCGGCCACTGCTTCTCATCCAGATTCAGCGCTTTGATCAGGCGCTTAAGCAGGCGCAACTGGTCTTCGCTGTCGAGGATCTGGAAATCCTGCGGCAGCCCGGCGTCCATGTGGTGCGCACGCAGCAGACGGTGCGCCAGACCGTGGAAGGTGCCGACCCACATACCGCCCTGGGTAGTTCCCATCAGCTGGCCTATACGGTGACGCATCTCCGCTGCGGCTTTATTGGTGAAAGTCACCGCCATGATGGAGTATGGAGAGCAGTTCTCAACGCTCATCAGCCAGGCGATACGGTGCACCAGCACGCGCGTCTTGCCGCTGCCCGCCCCAGCCAGCACCAGCATATTGGTGCGCGCTGCCGCCACGGCGTCACGCTGTTTATCGTTAAGGCTGTCGAGCAGGTAAGAAACGTCCATTGGCACCGCCGGTGATGAATACTGGTATTTTATACAGAACTGCTGGCGATTATATCAGCGTGGTGAGGGATGCCAACCGTGTAATTTCGAGGTGCGGTAACAGACGGCTGTCGTGAATCTGCATCAGATCGCCGCCGCGCAGGTTAATCCAGCAGGCCTGAAGGCCGTGGCGCACCGCCCCCGCGACGTCAGTCGTGAGGTCGTCGCCAACGTGCAGGATCTCGCCCGGTGCCACACCCAGCTTTTGCGCGGCCAGCTCATACATGTCGCCAAAGGGTTTTGAGCGCCCGTGAGGACCGGCGCGCAGCACGAATTTGAAATAGTCGCCCAGCCCGAACGCGTGCGGGTCAGCGTTGCCGTTGGTGATCGCCACCAGCGGCCACTTTTCCGCCAGCGCGGCGAGGGTGTCGTGGGTTTCCTGCGGGACGTCAATCAGACTGCGCCATCTGGCGAAGTTTTCCATCGCCGCCTGCGCCCCGGCGGCAGCGGCATCCGGGCTTAACCCGACGTCCAGCATCGCGCGCTCAACGGCGCGGCGTCGCCACTCGGTAACGTCGTGACAGATATCCGGCTCCGCCTCGCGCAGCGCCTGGCGCAGGCGATGATATTCCGCCGCTTCAAACTGGCTCAGATCGGGATGGTAGCTGCGCATGAACGCCAGCGACTCCTGCTCGGTGCGTAAAATGACCGGGCGATTGTCATAGAGCGTATCGTCGAGATCGAACGTCAGGGCGGTAACTGGCCCCAGCGGGCGGTAAAAGCGCATTATTTTTTCCCCCGTTTAGCGCGCGGATGCGCTGCGTCATACACCGTTGCAAGGTGCTGGAAATCAAGATGGGTGTAGATTTGCGTCGTTGACAGATTGGCGTGGCCCAGCAGCTCCTGCACGGCGCGCAGATCGCCGCTCGACTCCAGCATGTGGGTCGCAAACGAGTGGCGAAGCTTATGAGGATGCACGTGGCTGTTCAGCCCCTGCCTGATGCCCCACTCGGCAAATCGCTTCTGCACGTTGCGGGTGGAGATACGTTTCCCCTGGTTTGAGAGAAACAGCGCGTCATCTTCCGGGCCAAACAGCTCGCGCAGGTCGAGCCAGTGCTCCACCCACTCCACCGCGCTGCGGCCGACCGGCAGACGGCGCTCTTTGCTGCCTTTGCCGATAACCCATACTTCGCCGGTGGTGAGATCGAGGTGGCCGCAATCCATATTGACCAGTTCTGAGAGACGCAGCCCGGCCCCGTACATCACTTCCATCATCGCCCGGTCGCGCACCGCCAGCGGGTCGTTCAGGTCGATCTCCAGCAGGCGGTTCATGTCATCGACGTCGATATTCTTCGGCAGATGCCGGCCCGCTTTTGGCGTAGAAATGCCCTTCGCCGGATTGGCTTTCAGCTCGCCCTGGCTGACCAGCCAGTCGAAGAAGCTACGCAGCGCCGACAGCCGCAGGGCCAGACTGGCGGCCCCCAGCCCGGCGCGGCGGCTGCGTACCGCCAGGCTGCGCACGGCAGCAGCATCGCACTGTTCCCAGCGCGTCAGCTTCATGTCGGTGAGGATCGCGATGATGGTATCCAGCTGACGGCGGTAGTTCAGCAACGTCAGCGGGCTGAGCTGACGCTCAACTTTAAGATAGCGCAGGAAGCGCTCAACGCTCTCCTGAAGTAATGGCGCGGTCATGCACGTTCAACCCAGCGCTCCAGCAGACCCGGCAGCAGCATCGCCACTTCCTGCAGCAGCTGTGTCCCCTGCTCCGGCTGGTAGTGGTGCGGATCGCGACTGGAGAAAATAATCA
Organism: Siccibacter colletis; assembly: GCF_000696575.1. Taxonomy (GTDB): domain Bacteria; phylum Pseudomonadota; class Gammaproteobacteria; order Enterobacterales; family Enterobacteriaceae; genus Siccibacter; species Siccibacter colletis. The sequence goes on from NZ_JMSQ01000016.1 coordinate 45,208, forward strand.
ACCCGAGCGACGCGTCGCCGCCCAGCATCGACATCGCCACCGAGCCGATAGCTTTTGCCTGAGGCAGTACCAGCAGTAGCTCGGGGCCGTTCAGCGAGCCGAGGTAGTGCTGTGCGTCGCCCATGCGCTGGATGCGCAGCGGTTCGAAAGCGGTGCGGTTGAGCGCCAGTTCGGTAAAGCCGGAAGGTGCGCCGATGCGCCATTTGTCGCTGAACAGCCGCACGCTGGCACCCGCAAGGCCCATATCACGCGCCCAACGGTGCAGGCGGTTGAGCATATCCTGCAGGCTGGACGCAGCGGCAAGCTGGCCCTGCAGCGTCAACACGAGTGAAAACAGGCTTTCGTTGGTCTGGGCCTGCTCCATTAACAGCGACATGTTTTCGCGCAGCTGGTCAATGTGCTGGCGCGAGCGCGCCATATGCCACTCCACCAGCGAAACGCTGCCGCGCACCGGATGCGGTACGCGCATTTGCTCGACCTGAGCGGCGTTGCGAATAAAGAAATCCGGGTGCCGCATCAGATACTCCACCACGTCCCGATCGTCGAGTTCCGTAACGTTCTGCTGCTGTTCCCCGGTGTTACTCATAGATGTATAAATCCGTCATAAACGTGTGTTGCAGGCCCGGTCATAAACAGCGGTTGTCCCGGCCCTTTCCAGGCAATATCGAGACGTCCGCCAGGCAGATCGACCCGCACCTGTTCTGCCAGTAACCCCTGCTGGATCCCGACGGCCACCGCCGCGCACGCGCCGCTGCCGCAGGCCTGGGTTTCACCGGCCCCGCGCTCAAACACGCGCAGCCGGATATGTTCGTTGTTCACTACCTGCATAAAGCCGATATTGGCGCGTTCGGGAAAACGCTCGTGGTTTTCCAGCACCGGGCCGAGAGTTTCCACCGGCGCGGTATCGACGCTGTCGACCTGCAGGACGCAGTGCGGGTTCCCCATCGACACTACGCCGCACAGTATCGTTTGCTCGGCGGCGCGCATGATGTAGGTTTTTTCCGCTTTGTTAGCGCGAAACGGCACCTGCGCCGGATCGAATACCGGCTCGCCCATGTTCACGCGCACCAGATCGTCTTCGCTGACGCTCAGGACCATTCGGCCGTTGGCGGTGCTGACGCGGATATCGCGCTTGTTGGTCAGCCCTTTCAGGCGTACAAAGCGGGCGAAGCAGCGCGCACCGTTGCCGCACTGGGCCACTTCGCTGCCGTCGGCGTTAAAGATGCGGTAGTGAAAATCAAGGTCGGGATCGTAGGGCGGTTCCACCACTAACAGCTGGTCAAACCCGACCCCAAGATGACGATCCGCCAGGCGGCGGATCAGCTCAGGTGAAAAGAAGATATTCTGCGTTACCGCGTCCACGACCATAAAGTCGTTACCCAGACCATGCATTTTAGCGAATTGCATCATGTGCTCCGTACCGCGGCATCAACAACGTTAATCTCAGTAAATCACCTGCGTGGGCTTATCGCCCTGACCGCGATCGTTACGCACAGGGGTCGTGCTCTGGGTTTCATCTGCAGCCGGACGCGCTGGCGGTGCGGCATTTTTATCAGCCGGCGGGAAATAGAGCGGCCCTTTCAGGCCACAGCCCGCAAGGGTGAATAACGCCAGCACAACCGCCAGCGGACGGAAAAGTTGTTTCATTATGGGATGCCTGTAGTCCATGCTTTCTGCTGTCTATCATCGCAGGTGAACCCTGAAAAGCAAGAGTTTGCCTTTCGCGTTGCTGCTTAACAACCGGTTCGTTGCCGCGGCGTGTGGTTTCTATTCGTTTTTAGACCTTTTATACTTGCCGCCATCACCTATAACAGGAAGCAGACATGAACGACAGTGAATTTCACCGCCTCGCCGACAGCCTGTGGCTGACCATTGAAGAACGCCTGGATGACTGGAATGGCGACAGCGATATCGACTGCGAAATCAACGGCGGCGTGCTGACGCTGAGCTTCGAAAACGGCACTAAAATCATTATCAATCGCCAGGAGCCGCTGCACCAGGTATGGCTGGCGGCCAAGCACGGCGGCTACCATTTTTCCCTGAAGGGTAACGACTGGGTCTGCGATCGCAGCGGTGAGAACTTCTGGGATGTACTGGAAAACGCGGCCAGCCAGCAGGCTGGCGAAGCGGTCAGCTTTCGTTAATTACGACTGATACTGCTGCAACAACGCAGCGTCATCGTCCTGACCGACAGGCGCTGCGATATTCAGGCTCTGGTTGCGGAACGGGATCACCTGCTGGCGCCCGTCGGCGTTCACAATCTGGTAGAACTGCGGCAGGTTGAAGTTGATAAAGCTGGAGCCGTAGGTGAAGCGGTCATGCGACGAGGAGTAGAAGCGGCTCACGTCGCGCACCAGCTCCTCTTTACTGCCTTCGCAGTGGTGATAGGCTTCCGCGCGGTTGCTTTCATCCAGAATATAGATATTAAAGCCCTTCTCGTCTTTCGTCGGTTCAAAGAAGAATTGAATAATCCCTTCGCTGGCGAAGCCATCCACCACGGACGGCAGCTGTACGTGGTTAGTCTCAACCTGCACCGACAGACCGTGCAGCTTGTTGTGGGAAATCGCGCCGTAGAATTCGATCGCGTTTTCCAGCTTCTGCACCGACACGTTCAGGCGCTCGAAGAACAGTCCCCAGGTCTGCCCGGCCACGCGCAGCGCTTTGAAGCGGCCCGGCTCCAGACGCGTGCTGGAGAGGCGCAGCTCAATGCACTCCGACACCAGCTGCTGTACGCGGGTACGGATCAGGCCGCGCAGGTGCTGGCTGTAGCAGAACACTTCCACGCTGTCCGGCGGCGCGGCGTCCTGATGCATCTTACCGAGAATGGTTTTTAGCGCTTCGATCATCGCCTGCTCGCCGTTGAAGTGCAGGGTACGCACTTCGTTCCACGAGTTGCGATAGAGCAGATCGATGCTGCCGACCAGGCAGTTGTGTTCTTCACCGAAGCTGAACACGTCGAGCTTACGGAAATCGAAGTGCACCACCTGATTGCGGAATGCCGCCGTCGGGTCATATTCCAGGTTGACGATAATCGCCAGATGGCGAATTTCACACGGGCTGTAGAGCGCTTTCGGCGTCGGGGCCGGCAGACGCAGCGGGAAGTGGTGCGACACATCCGCCACCATCTCCTGCAGCTTCGGCAGATCGACAATGCCGTTGCCCTTGATAAACAGGCGCGTGCGCGACGTCAGCAGGCCGTTAAACCACGCCCAGGCCACCAGCTTATTCAGGTAGCGGTTATACTCCAGCGGCTGATGGCTGATGATGGAGTCCATACTCGGGGCGCGATTATAGACATACCAGCCGCTACGGTTGGCGCGGCCCGGCGGTACATGGATAAACGTCAGGTTCGGCTCGGAGAGATCCGGCGAAATTTGTGGGTTAACCAGCGTCACTTTCCCCGGCAGCGCTTCGAAAGCGGCATACAGTTTACGGGTCAGCACGCCGATGTCCTGCGGGCTGGCAGAGACGCTCAGGTTGTTGCGGCGCGCAAAGCGGATGAGGTTACGGTAGCTCTGCATCATCGCATCAAGCAGTTCGTTGTGCGCCTCACGCACCCGGTCGATTTTCCAGTTGGCCCGGTTGTCGAGCATCTCCAGACGAGCATCGTCCCAGTTCCACTCTTTTACCAGGCTACTTAACACTTCGCGACGCCAGCCGACACAGGCGCGTTCGCGGCTCAGTTTTTCGCACACTTTTAAGTAGAAACATCGACGCACCAGATCGAGACGCGTCATGTCGTCGATCTGGGTCAGATAGTGGGTAACGCGCTCCAGCATCATGCAGTAGGAGTCGAGGCCGAACGAGACGATCTCGCCATTGTGCAGGCGCTGTTTGATGTCTTTTGCCAGCAGGCGCGTGTTGGGATACTCCCAGGAGTAGGCTTCCAGCAGCAGCGTTTTCAGCACCGCCTTGTACGGCGAGTCGATGCTTTTATAGAGCTGCCACAGGCTGGCACCGAAATACTCTTCAGCGGAAAGCGAACTTAAGCCGCCTAAATCCAGCCACTCGTTCGGCGTCAGCACGCCCTGAGCGTAGAGCGACATGACGTAGTCGTCGTAGTGCTCTTCTTCGTCGTCCGGCACCATATTCCACAGAATACGCTTCCCGGCCAGACGCACCGCAGTGCGGTAGAATTCGTCTAATAACAGGATGTGCTGGGTGGAGCCACAGTCTTCGCCGCCGAGGCTGCCGCTCTCATTATGGCGGAAGCGGTTTTCATCGATCAGGAAGAAGCTGACCTCCACGCCAAGCGATGCCGCCCAGTTTTCCAGCAGGCCGCACTTACGCTGCAGCAGCAGACGTTCGTCGTTATCCAGCCAGGACTGATGGCAGACCCAGATATCAAGATCTGAAGAGCTGCTCTGCCCGACGGATGAGGTACTGCCCATGGTGTAAACACCGGTGATTGGCAGTTCACCTTTCGGCGTTTCCTGCACCGGCACGCCGTCGCGGATCTCAAGTTCGTTCAGATAGTGCTGTTGGGTTTCATCAGGCGTGTAGAGACAGATACCGGAGGGGACGTTACCTTCAAGGTAACCCGGCATCAGAGGGTGGTGATAATGCAATAGTGTAGGCAGCAGACTGTAGACCTGTTGGAACGCAGGCCCCATGGCAGCAAGCGCGCGATCCACACGCAGTTGATTAATGGCATCCAGTCTCTGTTTCAGTGTCTCAATATAGAGGTACAAGACGTATCGCCTGATGGTTATGCCCCGGGCGCTACGGGACAGACTGCAACCCGAGACGCACTGGCGTTTAACTATTACGGTAAAAGACCGACTCTCAGCTCGACGCTTTGATAATTATAGTATGGCAGGCTGATTTTCGGTTCAAAACGTGATCAATTTAACACCTTGCTGGTTGACCGTAAAGAAAGATGCGCTAGCTCACGATTTAAACAGCGTACCCGTAAAGGCAGCGGTGGTCTTCCTTCGCTATTTACGCCGCCCGGCGTGAAAACTGACAGGGTTTCGCTAACAATGTTAGGATGGTCAGCGGACGATAAAGACGGTAACAAGCATGTTAGACAAAGTAATTCGAATTGCCACCCGACAAAGCCCTCTCGCACTCTGGCAGGCGCACTACGTTAAGCAGCGCCTGATGGACAGCCATCCCGGCCTCAATGTGGAGCTGGTGCCGATGGTGACAAAAGGCGATGTAATTCTCGACACGCCGCTTGCTAAGGTAGGGGGCAAGGGGTTGTTTGTCAAAGAGCTGGAAATGGCCCTGCTTGAGAACCGCGCCGACATCGCTGTGCACTCAATGAAAGACGTGCCGGTCGAATTCCCCGATGGGCTTGGTCTGGTGACCATTTGCGAGCGCGAAGATCCGCGCGATGCTTTTGTCTCAAACCGCTTCGCCAGCCTTGATGAACTGCCGCAGGGGAGCGTAGTGGGTACCTCCAGCCTGCGCCGCCAGTGCCAGATTGCCGCCCGCCGCCCGGATCTGGTGATCCGCTCGCTGCGCGGTAACGTGGGCACCCGCCTGAGCAAACTCGATAGCGGTGATTACGACGCCATTATACTGGCCGTGGCCGGGCTGAAACGCCTTGGCCTGGAAGCGCGCATCCGCACCGCGCTGCCGCCGGAAATTTCACTTCCCGCCGTGGGCCAGGGCGCCGTCGGCATTGAGTGCCGTCTGGACGATGAACAGACCCGCGCCCTGCTCGCCCCGCTCAACGATCTGGAAACCGCTATCCGCGTGCGCGCTGAGCGCGCCATGAACACGCGGCTGGAAGGCGGCTGCCAGGTGCCAATCGGCAGCTATGCCGAACTGGTGAACGGTGAACTCTGGTTGCGGGCGCTGGTTGGCGCACCGGACGGGTCTGAAATCGTGCGCGGCGAACGTCGCGGCAAACCTGAATCCGCAGAAGCGCTGGGCGTTTCCCTGGCAGAAGAGCTGCTGAACAACGGCGCGCGCGAAATTCTGGCTGATGTCTATGACGGTGAAGGTCCGGCATGAGTATCCTGGTCACCCGCCCCTCTCCTGACGGTGAAGCGTTAGTCAGTCGTCTGCGCATGCAGGGTCTGGTGGCCTGGAGTTTTCCGCTGATTGAATTTGCCCCTGGCGCAGAGCTGACGCAGCTTCCTGCCCTGTTTGATGCCCTGCAGCCTGACGATTTAGTGTTTATGGTATCGCGTCATGCGGTAGAACATGCCCACGCGGCGCTTACGCGTGCGGGCCGCACATGGCCGGCTTCGCTGCGCTATTTTGCGATAGGCCGTTCTACGGCGCTGGCGCTCCATCAGGTGAGCGGGCAACCGGTCAATTATCCCCGCGATCGGGAAATCAGCGAAGTCTTGCTACAATTACCTGAATTACAAAATATTATCGGAAGAAAAGCGTTGATTCTGCGCGGCAACGGCGGACGCGAACTGCTCGGGGAAACCCTGACCGCACGCGGTGCCGACGTGACGTTTTGCGAATGTTATCAACGCTGTGAAAAGGTTTACGATGGCGCTCAGGAAGCCCATCGCTGGCAGATGCGCGGAGTGAATACTCTGGTGATCACCAGCGGTGAGATGCTGCATCAGCTTTTCAGACTGGTGCCTGAGTGGTATCGCACCCGCTGGCTACTGCGCTGTAAGGCAGTGGTAGTCAGCGAGCGGCTGGCAACCCTCGCCCGGGAACTGGGCTGGCAGGATATTAAGGTTGCCGATAACGCCGACAATGACGCGCTGCTGCGCGCGCTACTCTAAATCTCATAACGGGAAGCCATAATGACGGAACAACAGAATATCTCCGCCGTGGATGCAGAAACCAGGGATGCGACAGAAACGCCGCGTTCACCGGAACCGGCAAAGCCGGGCCGTACCGGTCTGGTGCTGAGCGTGATTGCCATCGCTATTGCGCTGGCAGCGGGCGCAGGCCTCTACAGCTGGGGTAAACAGCAGGCCTCCGCCCAGCGCACGACCAACGATACGCTGGTGAATCAGTTAACCGCGCTGCAAAAAGAGCAGGCGTCGCAGAAAGCGGATTTCGAAAAGCTCATTCAGCAGCAGGCCAGCCAGTTGGAAGAGGCAAATCGCCAGCAGGCGACGCTGACGCGTCAGCTTGACGAAGTGCAGCAGAAAGTTGCCACTATTTCCGGCAGCGATGCCAAAACCTGGCTGCTGGCGCAGTCAGATTTCCTCGTGAAGCTCGCCGGCCGTAAGCTGTGGAGCGATCAGGATGTCACCACCGCCGCCGCGCTGCTGAAAAGCGCCGATGCCAGCCTGGCGGACATGAACGATCCGAGCCTGATTACCGCGCGTCGTGCCATTACGGAAGATATCGCCAGCCTCTCTGCGGTAACGCAGGTGGACTACGACGGCATCATCCTTAAAGTGAACCAGCTCTCCAACCAGATCGATAACCTGCGTCTGGCCGACAACAACAGCGACAGCGCGCCGATGGATGCTGACAGCAGCGAGCTTTCCAGCTCGCTCAGCGAATGGCGCGTTAACCTGGTAAAAAGCTGGCACAACTTTATGGACAGCTTCATTACCATTCGTCGCCGCGATGATACCGATGTGCCGCTGCTGGCACCAAATCAGGACGTCTACCTGCGCGAAAACATCCGTTCACGTCTGCTGGTCGCAGCCCAGGCCGTGCCGCGCCATCAGGATGAAACCTACAAGCAGGCGCTGGATAACGTCTCGACGTGGGTTCGTGCTTACTACGATACCGACGACGCCTCCACCAAAGCATTCCTGGAGGAGCTGGATAACCTGAGCCAGCAGAACATCCGCATGGATATTCCGGAAGCGCTGCAAAGCCAGCCGATTCTGGAAAAAATGATGCAAAACCGCGTGCGTAATCTGATGGCGCAGCCGACCGCGCAGAGCGCACCGGCCACTGACGCCGCACCCGCACCTGCCGCGCCGGCACAGGGAGAGTAACCATGCTTAAAGTTTTATTGCTCTTTCTGCTGCTAATCGCCGGTATCGTGCTTGGCCCGATGATGGCTGGTCATCAGGGCTACGTGCTGATTCAGACCGACAACTACAACATCGAAACCAGCGTCACCGCGCTGGTGATCATTCTGCTGCTGTCGCTGGTGGTGCTGTTTGCCGTTGAGTGGCTGCTGCGCCGCCTGTTCCGTACCGGAGCCTATACCCGCGGCTGGTTCATGGGCCGCAAGCGCCGTCGCGCACACAAGCAGACTAATCAGGCGCTGCTCAAGCTGGCCGAAGGGGACTATCAGCAGGTTGAGAAACTGATGTCACGCAATGCCGATCACGCTGAACAGCCGGTGGTGAACTACCTGCTCGCCGCAGAAGCCGCGCAGCAACGTGGGGATGAGATCCGTGCCAATCAGCATCTAGAGCGCGCCGCCGAGCTGTCGGATAACGACCCGATCCCGGTAGAGATCACCCGCGTTCGCCTGCAGCTGGCCCGCAACGAGTTTCACGCGGCACGCCACGGCATCGATAAGCTGCTGGAGATTTCGCCGCGCCATCCGGAAGTGCTGCGCCTGGCCGAACAGGCGTACATTCATACCGGTGCCTGGGCATCACTGCTGGACATCATTCCTTCTATGGAAAAAGCGCAGGTCGGTGACGAAGAGCATCGTATCGCTCTGCAGCGCCAGGCGTGGATTGGCATGATGGATCAGGCGCGCGCCGATCAGGGTAGCGAAGGGCTGAAGCTGTGGTGGAAAAACCAGAGCCGCAAAACGCGCCATGAGCCAGCCCTGCAGGTGGCAATGGCGGAGCATCTGATTGAGTGTGACGATCACGATACCGCGCAGGAGATTATTCTCGACGGGCTGAAGCGCCAGTATGACGAGCGTCTGGTATTGCTGATGCCGCGTCTGAAATCGAGCGAACCAGAGCAGCTGGAAAAAGCGCTGCGTCATCAGATCCGCACGCTGGGCGATCGCCCGCTGCTGTGGAGTACGCTCGGCCAGCTGCGCATGAAGCGTGGCGAATGGCAGGAGGCAGCGCTCGCCTTCCGCGCAGCGCTGAAGCAGCGACCGGATGCCTTCGACTACGCCTGGCTTGCCGACACCCTTGACCGACTGCACCAGCCGGAAGAGGCCGCCACCATGCGACGCGATGGGCTACTGCTCACCCTGCAAAACAACGCCCCGCAATAACACGCCAACCCCTCTCCGGAGGGGTTTTTTATATCTGCACGCAGCCAACGCCGTCAGAACGTGAAAGATCAGCTACACGTCTGCGCGTTAGATTTCGCGTTCTGGCAAGGCGGCAAGTAAACGAATCCCCGGGAGCTTACATCAGTAAGTGACCGGGGTGAGCGCACGCAGCCAACACAGCCAGTGCGTGAAAGATGACGTGCAGAAAAAAGACCTGCCCGAGGGCAGGTCTAAACAGGTCTAAGACAACTTATTGTGGTGCTTCACTCAACGTTATGTCCATGGTGTCTGATGAGACTGCGGAGCAGCGACATCTGTCTGTGGACGATAAGCACCGTAAACGGCTCTGCGTCATTCCTGGGTTTATGAGGCCTGAGGCGAACATAAGAAGTGGAATGAGCATCTACGCAATAATTATTGCACAGATCGTGCCAGGTTTGTAGATCCTCAAAATCAGCAGGTTTTTGGCAAGGATTTACAAGACGTTAGCTGGCGCCCGCACTGGGCTGGAAAACCGCCTTTTTATCCACTGACAGCGGTCTGAGCTGTCTCCAGCAGACGACAGTTATCCTCTTATCCTGGTAATATCATTAATATCATTAACTTATATGTCTCCTGATTGAGACAATGGCGTACTGCGCTGTCGTTAAAAGAGGACAGTGGACTCGAGCCGTGCTGCACAAGCAAGGAAAGGAAAAGTAGAAAGGAGAACAAAGTGAAGGGCTTATGAACGCTGAGGAAGATTGCGGAAAACAAAAAACCCCGCCGAAGCGGGGTTCAAAATTGGTCGGCGAGAGAGGATTCGAACCTCCGACCCACTGGTCCCAAACCAGTTGCGCTACCAAGCTGCGCTACTCGCCGATGTACTGCTTTTTGAATTTTTAGTTCAATCTAAGTTGTGGTGCGAGGGGGGGGACTTGAACCCCCACGTCCGTAAGGACACTAACACCTGAAGCTAGCGCGTCTACCAATTCCGCCACCTTCGCATTCCACAGAACTCTTTTAATAATGGGGTGGCTAATGGGACTCGAACCCACGACAACTGGAATCACAATCCAGGGCTCTACCAACTGAGCTATAGCCACCACTGTATTCTTTTACGCGGTACCACTAACATCGTACCACCGCAGCTCAAGCGCCTGTCTAAATGGCGCGCCCGACAGGATTCGAACCTGAGACCTCTGCCTCCGGAGGGCAGCGCTCTATCCAGCTGAGCTACGGGCGCGTAGCGCCGTTGCGGAGGGGGATACTACGGACTTCGTGCCCAGCTGTCTAGTGCTTTTTTGAAGAAAATGCGCGTTTGGTTATGCTTTGCGCATTTTGCTTCTTATCCGTCCGCTTTCGTCGTAATTACATGGCGATGTAAACCAAATAACTTATACGCCATGCTGACCGCCGCCATAAAGATGGCCCCGACAATCAGTGACATACGCGTATCTTCGTTCAACCCCATACCGACCAAAACGCAGATCAGGAACGCCATCGTCAGCCAGTTTGCCCACGGGAACAAAATAGAGCGGAACGGATGTGATGCAATCGCCTCGCGGTGCGTTTTGCGGAAACGCAGCTGGCTAATCAGGATCACAAACCACGGCACCATACCCGGCAGCACGCTGGCGCTGTAGACGTAAACAAATACGCGCTGCGGGTTCGGAATAATGTAGTTCAGGCAGGAGCCAATCAGCAGGATCGCGATCGACAGCGCGACCCCGGCAACCGGGATACCGTTGCGCGACACTTTCCCCATCGCCGCTGGCAGCTGGCGGTTTTTCGCCAGCGCGTAGAGCATGCGGCCGCAGCTGTACATTCCGCTGTTGCATCCGGACAGCGCGGCAGTCAGTACCACAAAGTTGATGATGCCCGCCGCAGCAACAATACCGATTCGGGAGAACGTCAGCACGAACGGGCTGCCGGTGGTGCCAATCTCATTCCACGGGAACAGCGTCACGATGACGAAAATCGCACCGACGTAGAAGATCAGAATACGCCATAGTACCTTGCTGACCGCGCTGCGCAGGGTAACCTGCGGATTCTTCGCTTCGCCAGCGGTGATGCCGATAAGCTCCACGCCCTGATACGAGGCGACGACAATACAGAGCGCCGTCAGGAAGCCTTTCCAGCCACCCGCAAAGAACCCACCGTGCTCTGTCAGGTTACCTAAGCCGGTCGGTTGACCGCCGATACCGAAGCCAAAAAAGATAACGCCGAGGCCGATAACGATCATCACGATAATGGTGGTGACTTTGATCATCGCAAACCAGAATTCGATTTCGCCGTAAAGACGCACCGCCGCCAGGTTTGCCAGCGCCACCAGCCCTACCGCGATAATCGCCGGTATCCACTGCGGTAGTTCCGGGAACCAGTACTGGGCATATAGCCCGATGGCGGTAATCTCCGAGATGCCGACCGCCATCCACATAAACCAGTAGGACCAGGCGGTGAGATAGCCGAAGAACGGGCTCATATAGCGATGCGCATACACGGCGAATGAACCGGTGACCGGCTCAAGGAACAGCATCTCGCCCATAGAACGCATAATAAAGAAGACAAACAGGCCGGCGATGATATAGGCCAGCAGCACCGATGGCCCCGCCCATTTCAGGGTGCTTGCCGCGCCCATAAATAACCCGACCCCGATGGTGCCGCCCAGCGCGATCAGTTCGATATGTCGAGCTTCCAGCCCACGCTGTAGCTCCGCTTTTTGTTCCGCCATAAATCCTCTGTTGTGTTTGCTGCTTGCTCCGGCTTTACCGGTTATTTTGATGGTCGTTGCCATAGCTCAATAACAGGCCATGCTGCGCCGCAATAGTTTACGGGCGCACAAAATCACCACGGCAGTGCGTTGAGTGTGCCGAATGGTTTCGCAAAACGGAGGAAATGGCAAATAAAGCGTTATAAAAAGGCGCTGGCGGTACAAAAAAGCAGCGGGAGGCAGGATAAGCAGCGCGGTTGGCGCGCGCTGCCCAGGGTTTTTCGCTGATTACAGGCGCCCGGTGTAGTGCCAGGCGAGATAGCGCAGCAGCTTGATCTGGCGCTTGATACGGCTCGGCTGAGACAGCAGCCGGTAAAGCCACTCCAGGCCGAGGTTCTGCCACACTTTCGGCGCGCGCTTAACGTGCCCGGTAAATACATCGTAGGTACCGCCCACGCCCATATAAAGCGCGTTGGGATGTACCAGACGGCAGTCGCGCATCAGCAACTCCTGGCGCGGCGACCCCATTGCTACCGTCACGATCTGCGCCCCGCTGTCGCGGATACGTGCAAACAGCGCGTCGCGCTCGTCGGCAGCGAAATAGCCGTCCTGGGTATCAACGATATTAACGTTCCACTGGCGGCGCAGCTTATCGACGGTTTCTGCCAACACTTCCGGCTTGCCGCCCACCAGAAACACCGGCGTTCCCTCTTTGCCGGCGCGTTCCATCAGGGCTTCCCACAGATCGGCTCCCGCCACGCGTGACACCTGCGCCTCGGGGTTTTTCTTGCGAATAGAGCGCACGACGCTGATGCCATCGGCATACTTAAACTCCGCCGCCTCAATCAGCGCCCTTACCTGCGCGTCATGTTCCACCGCCAGCATCTTTTCCGCATTAATCGCGATAAGCGTACCGCTTCTGAGCGAACCGCCTGAATAGAGGTAATCGAGCGCATGCTGCATGTTGCGCCAGCCCAGCAAATTAAGGCCGCGCAGCGCATAAACCGGCGCGGTAACCTGTTGTGTCATGTATATCCCTTCAGGCGTTTTGCGTTTGTGAAAGTTGCCCGGCCGCTTTTGCGCGCCGCGAATGGACCAGCCCGGCGGTGTCGAGCAGCCAGTACAGCAGCTTGGCCAGCATCAGGCAGGCACCGAATACCAGCATAAAGAACACCACTCTGGAGACGAACGAGTCGAGTCCTTCACGCGCCAGCACAATCATGTTGAAGATGGCACCAAAGCAGAAACTGTGCAGGATCGCCGCCTTGTAGCGATTTGGCTCTGCAATGCCCCTGACGTAAAGCCAGTCGAACCATTTAATAATCAGCCCCACCGCCACCGCACCCAGCGGAATAAACCAGACGCCGCCCATCACCACCAGCGACCCGATAAGCGTTGGTGAGATCGCAAGGCCAGAGTGGTTGTTCAGCACTTCCCAGGTAAAGTAGTTGGCGGTGTTGAGCACCAGGTTAGGCCGGTCCGGCCAGACCCAGCTCGGGATAAACACGTAAAAATCACGGGCGATGGGCGCCAGCCCCTGGAAGTCGATTTTGTCGTAGTTATTGAGCAGCAGCGCCAGGTTTTCCCACGGCGAGAAGGTGTCACGCGTCAAATACAGGAAGGTGTAAAACGCTTCGTCGCCGCGCACGTCAAGGCCATAGCGTTTCAGCGCCAGCCAGAACATCCCGACAATGCCGAACACGCCCGCCGCTACCAGCATCCACAGCGAGATCCAGCCGCGAATAATGCCGATAAACAGGAAGATGGCGAAGGCAATAATGATGTTGGCGCGCGTCCCGCCGACAATCATGTAGGTCAACAGGCCAAACGCCACGGTACTGACCAGGAAGAAAATCCAGCTGCGCGAGTCCTGCTTCAGGAAATAAACCACCAGCATCGCCGGAATAAAGAAGTAGAAGAAGCGCTTAAGGGCTACGCCGGAGACGTCGCTGGAAAATATCTGGCTGTACGAGTGCAGGCGGAACAGCAGAAAGCCGTTGTGCATAAAGAAAATGCCGACGCTGACCAGCGCCACCGTGGCCAACATCACCCAAGTGAGATGGGTTTCGACCCGGTTCATGGTGAACAGGGGTTTGCGCACGCCGCCAGACGAGGCTGCCCGCAACCGGGTTTTGTAGGTGACGTAATAGATAGCATAGAAGCAGGTGGCAGCCAGCAGCGCCTGCATCAGCACCTCGGCGGGTATCACCGCGACGTCAAAGCGGAACACCAGAATGCTGGTTAGCGGGAACCCAAAGAAGAAGGTCAGCAAAAACAGCAGCGAGAAAAAGACGTTGAAGTTAAAGCGCACGCGGCGGAACTCAAACCACGTCTGCGCGCCGATAAACAGCGAGGCCAGCAGCCAGATCAGGAACAGCCCACTAAATTGCAACAGACTCATGCTTGCTCTCCTGCCGCGATACGCAGTGCCGCGTCCCAGCCGGTCAGATAGTTGGGTTTGAAGAAGGCAATCTGGCTGACGTCCACCTCGCGCAGCTGGCGCTGGGCTTCTTTCACTACTGCCTCTGACAGCGCATCACCGGTAAACAGCACCGGAATATGCTGCTCGACCATATCCTGCCAGAACGGGTTCTTACGGCTCAGCACGCAGGGCACGCCTGCCTGAATCAGCAGACACAGGGTGCCGATCCCTTGCTGACGGGCAAAAATGAAATACCCGAGATCGCAACGGCGCAGCAGTGTCAGATAGTCGTTAAATTCCAGCTTATCGCGAAGGATCTGTAAACGCTCACCGCTGAACAGCGCCCGCCCGGCCTGCTCGACCTCGTTAATATAAGCCTCGTTCCCGGTGGGATAGCCCATCGGCACCACCACGTTGACGCTGTCGCCAAACTGCTGATGCACTGCACGCAGAGCGGCAATGTGCTCATTGCTGCGATCCCCGGAGTTGCCGACCAGCACGGTCAGCGGGCCGTTCTCCGGGCGTGGTTGAGCGACCCCGTTTAACGTTGGGTCCATGCGCGTCGGGAAATAGAGCAGCGACCCCGGCACCTGCGGGTGGCGCTGCGCAAACCACGCCAGGTCGCCGCGGGTGGCAAAGACATGGCCGATTCGCCCCTGAGCGAGGCGACGCAGATGGTAGAACAGACGAAACTTCAGGCTGCGGGAAACTTCATACAGATCGGCTCCCCAGATATGCCAGCTTACCTGCGCAGGCTTCAGCCCGCCGGTAAGCAAGGCGATCCACAGCGTGGTATTGAACTGACCGTGGAAGAAAAAGCGCTGCGCGCGATCGGCACGCGCCAGGGCGATAACCGCCTGGGCCAGCGCTTTTTTGTTCGCATAGCGCTGCACGTTGAGCGCCGGGAAAGCGTTGTCGAAGCCGGGATCGGTAGAAACAACCATAAATTCACGCGCGTGCGCGCCGCTGGCCGCCAGTTCATCATTGAAGAACCGGAGCACGGTCTGGTTGTGGTGTGGGATATCCGATCCCAGAATGTGAATCAGTGCAGTCATGCCCGTCTACGCCAGAGTAAAAACACGCCACAGCAAAGGGCGAAATAGATAATGTAAGTTGCCATATAGGCCTGTGCTGCGCCCTGCGCGCCGTGCATCGGGATCAGGTAATACGCAAATCCGGAAAGCAGCGCGAACTGGGTAATTTCGGCCAGCACATAGAAACGCAACGATGCCTTCGCAATCACCAGATACCCGAAGACGTAAGCGCCCACTTTAAGCACATCTCCCACCAGCTGCCAGGCGAAAAGGTCGCGCATGGCGGTAAACTTTTCGGAGAACAGCAGCCAGATGGCGACATCACGCAGCAGCCAGACGGCGAAGCTTGCCGCCGCAACCGCAGGCAGAACGAATTTTAATGATTTTACCAGCTCGCGGCTGATATCTGTCTTGTCCTGCAAACGCGACAGGGTTGGCAGCAGATACACGGTGAACGACGCGGTAATAAACTGCAGGTAAGCATCAGAAATGCTGCTGACTCCCTGCCAGATCCCGACGTCATCCCAGCTGTAATGCGCCGCCAGCTGATTACGCATCATGATGTAGGCCACCGGCATGGTGATCGCCGTAATCAGCGCCATCAGCGTGAATTTACCGAGGTGCGCCGCCAGTTCGCTGTTCCAGGAAGGTATGAGAAAACTCAGCGGCACGCGCCCACGCTTTATTAACACCGCCATCGCCGGCAGAACCACCAGCGCCGGTACCAGCGCCAGGCCAAGTAGCGCGCCCTGATAACCGCCCAGTCGGTAGCAAATGTAGTAAGCGATTACCCCGATAATGCTGCCAGAGATAAGCGCAAACGCGTTACCGGACGCATCACGAAATCCCTTGATAATCGCCAGCACCAGGTTCGCCCAGGCAATGCCCATCTGCACCAGCGCCACCAGACGCACCAGCCCCTGATAATCATCGTGACCGAACAGCGCCACGCTGATGGGTTGCGCAGCCAGCAGAAAAATAGCGGCCAGCAGCGTGGAGAAGCCCAGCACCATCGCACTGGAGGTACCGAGCGCCCGACGCAGCGCGTCAGGAGTATCATGATGCTCCGCCACTAGCCTGGTCACGCCGTTGAAAATACCTGCCCCGGCCAGTACGCCGAGCACCGTCACCAGCTGGCGAAAGTTGCCCGCCTGGCCGACACCCGATGGCCCAAATGATACCGCCAGCAGCTTAACTACCAGTAAACCGGCCGCAATTTTTACCAGCGTGGACGCGGCGGTCCACACCGATGCCTTCGCCAGCGACATATCAGGCGAAGTAGTTCAGGATGGTATTGATCACGGTACGCTGATCCACCGTTGCCAGATTGTAGAACAGCGGCAGACGTACCAGACGCTCGCTTTCGCGGGTGGTAAAGCGATCTTCGCCGTGGAACTCGCCAAACTTCTCACCGGCCGGGCAGCTGTGCAGCGGAATGTAATGGAATACCGCCATGATCTCGGCTTCTTTCAGCCAGGCGATAAAGTTGGAGCGATCTTCCACGTCGCGCAGCTTGATGTAAAACATGTGCGCATTTTGCTGGCAGTCAACGGGAATCGACGGCAGCTCGATACGCCCTGCTTTCGCAAGGGGCGTCAGCGCGTCGTAGTAGGTGTGCCATAGCGACAGACGCTGCGCGTTGATACGGTCAGCGGCTTCCAGCTGCGCCCAGAGATAGGCAGCCTGCAGATCGGACATCAAATAGCTGGAACCGATATCGCGCCAGGTATATTTGTCTACCTGGCCGCGGAAGAACTGGCTGCGGTTTGTCCCCTTCTCACGCACGATCTCCGCACGCTCCACCAGCGATCGATCGTTGATAAGGGTGGCTCCCCCTTCCCCGCCCGCGGTGTAGTTCTTGGTTTCATGGAAGCTGAAGCAGCCGATGTGCCCGATAGTACCCAGCGCACGGCCTTTATAAGTAGACATCACGCCCTGCGCCGCATCTTCCACCACGAACAGATTATGCTGTTTTGCAATCGCCATAATGGTGTCCATTTCACAGGCGACGCCCGCGTAGTGGACCGGGACAATAGCGCGGGTTTTCTCGGTGATGGCCGCTTCAATCCGGGTTTCATCGATGTTCATGGTGTCCGGGCGTACATCAACGAAAACAATCTTCGCGCCGCGCAGCACAAAGGCGTTGGCAGTCGATACAAAGGTGTAGCTCGGCATGATCACTTCGTCACCCGGCTGGATATCCAGCAGGATTGCCGCCATCTCCAGCGAGGCGGTGCAGGACGGCGTCAGTAATACTTTGGCGCTGCCGAAACGCTGCTCCATCCACTGCTGGCAGCGGCGGGTAAAGCCACCATCACCGCACAGCTTGCCGCTGCCCATGGCGGAGTGCATATAGTCAACTTCGGTACCGACAACCGGTGGCGCGTTAAAAGGGATCATGTTTTCACCTGTATAACCAGTAAGCGGTGCTCTCAATCGTGGCACCGCTTTGAATATAACGTCGCAACGCGGCGGTATTTCCCGCCTGGGTCGCTACCCGCAGCGTGCTGATAGCGCGCTGTTCACACCAGTGGCGCGCCGCCAGCATCAGCGTCTCTCCTGCGCCGCGCCCTGCCAGCAGCCCGATACGCGCTTCCTGCTCATTCAACTGACGCATCGACACAAAACCGCGGATGCTGCCATCGTTGGCACGCGCCACCAGGCATTGATTGTCAAACTGCCCGCGCACCGCATTCTCAATCCACTGCGCGTAAAAACGCCCGCTGGCGTCTGGCGCATACCAGGGCGCGCGGAACCGGCTTTGAGCAAACACCGTAGCCGCCTGCTGGCGCAGCGCCGGGATATCAGCCTCCAGTGCGATATCAAGCCCCGGATCGGGCGTAGCCACGCCAACCGGCAGCACGAGATCGACATCCCCTTCCACCAGCTGAAAACCAAGCTGCTGCAGGCCATCCAGCCAGTCAGTACGCGAGGCGGGCACTTTAGCCTGCACGCGCTGAAACTGCGCTAATTCCGCCACGCTTAACGGCGTTGCGGAATCAGAGAAACGGACAATACCGCTGTGAATATTAAAAAAGCGGTTTTCCCACTCCAGGGATTCAATACTGGCGAGGACGGGCACGCAGCAGCTCCTTGAGATAGGCGCCATAGCTGGTTTTGCTGAGCGCGTCGCTGGCCTGCATCACCTGCTCGTCGCTCAGCCAGCCGTTACGCCAGGCAATCTCTTCGAGACAGGCAATTTTAAAGCCCTGGCGTTTTTCAACGGTCTGCACAAACTGGCTGGCTTCGATCAGGCTGTCGTGGGTGCCAGTATCAAGCCAGGCAAACCCACGGCCGAGCAGCTCAACGGTCAGCTTGCCATCGTCGAGGTACATCTGATTAATGGCGGTAATTTCCAGCTCGCCACGGGCTGAAGGCTTCACGCGCTTCGCGTACTCCACCACATTACCGTCATAGAAATAGAGGCCAGTCACCGCCCAGTTAGACTTTGGCTGCGTTGGCTTCTCTTCCAGCGAGATGGCCTGGAAGTTGTCGTTGAACTCCACCACACCGAAGCGCTCCGGATCCATCACCTGGTAACCAAACACCGTTGCCCCTTCCAGACGAGATGCGACATGGCGCAGTTTCGGACTGAAAGATTGACCAAAAAAGATGTTATCGCCCAGCACCAGGCAGGACGGTTCGCCCGCCAGAAACGCTTCGCCAATAATAAAGGCCTGCGCCAGCCCATCCGGACTGGGCTGCTCGGCGTAGTGCAACTCAATGCCAAATGCCGAGCCGTCGCCGAGCAGACGCTGGTAGGAACTTTTGTCTTCCGGCGTAGTGATAATCAGGATTTCACGAATGCCTGCCAGCATCAGTACCGACAGCGGATAGTAGATCATCGGCTTGTCGTAGATGGGCAGCAGCTGCTTAGACACCCCACGGGTAATGGGATGTAAGCGGGTACCGGATCCGCCCGCCAGGATAATACCTTTCATACGCGTCTCCTTCGGGTATCAGCCCTTCAGACCAAGGCGCTCGCCCTGATAGCTGCCATCCAGCACCTGTTTCCACCAGGCTTCATTATTGAGGTACCACTGCACGGTTTTACGCAATCCGCTCTCGAAGGTTTCCGCCGGGCGCCAGCCCAGTTCGCGTTCGATTTTGGAGGCATCAATGGCGTAGCGCAGATCGTGGCCCGGACGGTCGGTAACGAAGGTCACCAGATCGCGATAGTGCGCCACGCCAGCCGGCTTCTGCGGCACCAGCTCTTCGAGCAGATCGCAGAGCGTCATCACCACATCGAGATTTTTCTGCTCGTTATGGCCGCCGATGTTGTAGGTTTCACCGCACTTCCCTTCGGTGGCCACCAGATACAGCGCACGGGCATGATCCTCTACGTAGAGCCAGTCACGGATTTGCTGGCCGTTGCCATAGACCGGCAGCGGCTTCCCGGAAAGCGCATTGAGAATCATCAGCGGAATAAGTTTTTCCGGGAAATGATATGGCCCATAGTTATTGGAGCAGTTGGTAACCAGCGTCGGCAGACCGTAGGTACGCAGCCAGGCGCGCACCAGATGGTCACTCCCGGCTTTCGAAGCCGAGTAAGGACTGCTTGGCGCATACGGCGTGGTTTCGGTAAAGAAGTCATCCGTGCCGTGCAGATCGCCAAATACCTCGTCGGTAGAGATGTGGTGGAAGCGGAAAGCGGATTTTTTCTCTGCTTCAAGCGCGTTCCAGTACTGCCGTGCCGCTTCCAGCAGGGTATAAGTACCGACAATGTTGGTTTCGATGAACGCTGCCGGACCGTCAATAGAGCGATCCACATGGCTTTCCGCCGCCAGATGCATTACCACGTCTGGCTGATACCGGGTAAAGACGCTATCCAGCGCCGCCCGGTCACAGATATCTACCTGCTCAAAGGTGAAACGCTCGCTGTCGGATACCGGGGTCAATGAATTAAGGTTTCCGGCATAGGTGAGTTTATCCACCACCACCGCGCGATCCTGGGTATTACTGATGATATGTCTGACGACCGCTGAGCCAATAAAGCCTGCGCCGCCAGTGACGAGTATCGTTCTCAACGCCATACTCCTTTTGTGTCTACAATCCATTGCTGTTCGATACGTTCACCGCCGATCGCTTTAAACTGGCTGTGATCCACCAGCATTACCAGTACATCTGCTTGTTCAAGGGCTTCAGTCAGCTCCACCAGTTTGCTGGTGTCGGCGAGTTTAGCCGGAAGCTGATGAATATTCGGCTCGACCACCAGGGTTTCACCGCTGTGCCAGCTCGCAATGCGCTTTGCGATTTCCATCGCCGGGCTTTCACGTAGGTCATCAATATTGGGTTTAAATGCCAGGCCGAAACAGGCGATTTTCACTTCGCTGGCGCGTTTGCCGCTGGCCGTCAGGCAATCAGCAACCATCGCTTTCACCTGGTTAAGCACCCAGTGCGGTTTATGGTCGTTAACTTCACGCGCGGTACGGATAAGGCGCGCCTGGTCCGGGTTCTGCGCCACTATGAACCACGGATCGACCGCGATACAGTGACCACCCACACCCGGGCCGGGCTGGAGAATATTAACGCGCGGATGACGGTTCGCCAGGCGAATCAGCTCCCAGACGTTAATCCCCTGATCGGCGCAGATGAGCGACAGCTCATTGGCGAAAGCGATGTTCACATCGCGGAAGCTGTTCTCAGTCAGTTTGCACATTTCGGCGGTACGTGAGTTGGTTACTACGCACTCGCCTTCAAGGAAAATGTTGTACAACTCACTGGCGCGCGCGGAGCAGACCGGGGTCATGCCACCGATCACGCGGTCGTTTTTGATCAGCTCAACCATGACCTGGCCCGGCAGCACGCGCTCCGGGCAGTAGGCCACGTTGATATCAGCCGCTTCACCAGCCTGCTGCGGGAAGCTCAGATCGGTACGCAGCGCGGCAAGCCACTCTGCCATCTGTTCCGTGGCACCGACTGGCGAGGTGGACTCCAGAATAACCAGCGCGCCCTTCTTCAGCACCGGCGCGATAGATTCCGCGGCAGATTTAACAAACGCCATGTCTGGTTCATGATCGCCCTTAAACGGCGTCGGAACGGCAATCAGGTAAGCATCAGCTTCTACGGGCTGGGTACTGGCGGTCAGGAAGCCACCTTCAACCGCAGTTTTAACAACCTTATCCAGGTCCGGTTCGACAATATGAATTTCACCACGGTTGATGGTGTCAACCGCATGCTGGTTGATATCAATGCCCACCACTTTCTTCTGACGCGACGCGAATGCTGCCGCGGTTGGCAGCCCGATGTACCCCAGGCCAATCACAGAGATGGTCGAAAAACTCATAGCGTTACCCGATTATTTTTAAGTGCGTGCAAAATGCGTTCACAAGCCTGCCCGTCGCCATACGGATTATGGGCGTGGCTCATTGCCTGATATTCCTGTGGATCGCTGAGCAGTCGGTTTACCTCAGCGACAATGCGTGCGCTGTCGGTGCCTACCAGGCGTACCGTACCCGCTTTTACCGCTTCCGGACGTTCAGTGGTATCGCGCATTACCAGTACCGGTTTACCGAGCGATGGCGCTTCCTCCTGAATCCCGCCGGAGTCAGTGAGGATCAGCCAGGCATGATTCATCAACCAGACAAACGGCAGGTAATCCTGAGGCTCGATCAGGGTGACGTTATCGACGTGTCCAAGAATGCGGTTTACCGGCTCACTGACGTTGGGATTGAGGTGTACCGGATAAACAATCTGCACGTCGCTGTTATTCGCGGCCACTTCCGCCAGAGCATGACAAATCTGCTCGAAGCCGCGGCCAAAGCTTTCGCGTCGATGTCCGGTCACAAGAATCAGTTTCTTGTCGCTGGACAGGAAGGGGTAGCGCTCGGCAAGCTGCGTTTTCAGCGAGTCGTCGGCCAGAACCCGGTTGCGCACCGCAATCAGGGCATCAATAACGGTATTGCCAGTAACGAAAATGTGTTTATCGGCGACGTTCTCTTTGAGCAGGTTCTGCCGCGAATTTTCCGTGGGGGCAAAATGGTACATTGCCAGATGCCCGGTCAGCGTGCGGTTCGCCTCTTCAGGCCACGGCGAATAGAGATCGCCCGTACGCAGCCCGGCTTCGACGTGGCCCACCGGAATGCGTTGATAGAACGCGGCCAGGCTGGTAGCGATGGTGGTCGTGGTATCGCCATGGACCAGTACCACGTCCGGCTTAAACTCTTCCAGGATTGGTTTCAATCCTTCCAGGATGCGACAGGTAATTTCTGTCAGCCCCTGCCCAGGTTTCATGATATTGAGGTCGTAGTCAGGCACGATAGAAAAAAGATGCAGTACCTGATCCAGCATCTCGCGATGCTGAGCAGTGACACAAACCCGGGCGTCGAAGAACGCATCTTCAGCCAGAGCATGTACCAGCGGAGCCATTTTGATGGCTTCAGGGCGCGTGCCAAAAACGGTAAGTACTTTCACAACGTTTCTCTTTAGTTAGATGATGAAGGCAGGCGCTCCCGCCTTCATCTTAAGACAGCGTTGTTACGCAGGTCGCCGGCGAGTCAGCGCTACACCAGCACCAATCAGCGCCCCGACTGTTCCCCACATAATCATCAGGAAAGCCCGGCGGGGACTGTCGCGTTTAACCGGTTCTTCCGGTGTACGCAGATAACGGTAGGTCTGAAAACGGGGATCGAGCGTAGGTCCGACGTTGAGCGTCGAAAGCATCGCGCGATTTTGATCGTAATCGATATCGAAAGATGGGCCGACAGCCTGAAGATTTTCCAGACGTGCCTGCAGCAGCGGACGGCCCAGCATAAAGAGTTCCGAATCCGGCAGTTCTTCCGCAGGGGTGTCAGTCGCGCTACGGGAAATATTTTGCTGCTCGGCGATTTTTAGCCCCTGCTGGATGCTGTGCACTTTACGATCGTAGATCGCCTTTGCCACCGCCTCCTGGCGTTTAACCTGCGCTTTCATCTGGATAGTACGGGCAGCCCAGGCACCTTTCAGCTCATCATTAAGATGGTTAGCGGCACGTTCGCTGGCGAATGCGACGTATTGTCGTAGCAGGTTATTAGCGTCAGCGGCAGTTTCTGCAATCAGCCTGACGTTGTCATTCATGCTGCGCGTTACGTCACCTGGAGTGAACTGAATATTATCAATCAGCTCATCAAGCAGCGCGGCATCCGCCTTATTGTTCCCGACTTTGCGTTGTTTGTAGTAATCAGTTTGCGACCAGAAATCGCGGCGAGTGTCCCACGCTGAGAGCTGCATGATGAATTCTTTATACGCTTCATCCATGACCGAAGGCTGATCGATGGGCGCCAGCTCTGCTTTAACGTCAAGATTGCGCAGGAACTGCTGCTGCGAATAGTAACCGCCCAGCATGTTCACCGTTGGGCGATCGGTAATTGCAGTTGAACTCCACTCCTGCTTCGCGAGGAAGGTGTAAACGAGCGCAATTAATGCAAACAGCACGGCAACACCTGCTATCCAGAACTTTCCTGCCCACAACGTGCGAAACAAGCCTCGAATATCCAGTTCGTTATCTACTGCAGCCGGTTGTGCGCCTGGCAATTGTTGTTTCATCACTTCCCCAGGTGTTATTTGGTTAAGGTTGGTTTTTTAGTGCTGTTACGGCGCATGCGGCGTTTTACGCGTTTGATGAAACGAGCCACTTTCCACGCACGCTTGATGCACCAGCCATACAGCAGAAAAGCTAGCAAGAACAGTGCCAACATTACCCATTCCGGCACAACTCCTGAATATTCTGCCGCCACGCCAATTCCTGCAAGAATAGCGGCAGCGAGCGTAATTAACACAAAAGCCTGTCGAGACGTGAATCCGGCTCGCATAATCAAGTGATGGATATGCTGACGGTCAGGGGAGAAGGGGCTCATTCCTTTACGCAGACGACGATACATGATGGCGATCATGTCCATCAGCGGAATGGCGATAAGCCATAGCGCCGTGACCGGGCTGATGGGATGCGTTTTACCCTGGGTAGTTTCGAGCAGGATCCAGATGACGGTAAAGCCGATGAGCGTACTGCCGGCATCACCCATAAAGACTTTATAGCGCCGCCCGAGCGCGCCGAGATTCAGGAGGATATAAGGAAGAATGGCGGCAATCATGGCAAAGCTCCACATTGACAGGCTTTGCTGCCCGTCAAACCAGAGGATCATGCCCATCGCGCCGAAGGTAACGCAGGAAAGCCCCCCTAACAGGCCATCAATACCATCCACCATGTTGAAAGCGTTGATAGCGGCCCACACGGCAAACAGTGTCAGGAAGTAACCGAACGGGCCTAATACCATCTCCCATGGGCCAAGAATATAGCCGAGGCTTTTCAGGTATAGCCCACCCACCGCCATCATGACGACGCCGATCCCGGCCTGTACCGTTGCGCGAATTTTCACGCTGATGTCGTAGCGATCGTCCAGCGCGCCGACAAGCACCAGCACACCGGCACACATCAGATAAAGTGTGGCGTGGGGAATATAGTAGTCGGCAATAGCAAAGGTGAAGCAAATACCGGCAAAAACGGAGATCCCACCGACCAGCGGAATAAGGCCCTGATGACGTTTTCTGAAATTTGGTTTATCGACTAAACCAATTCTTTTTGCCACTTTACGGGCGAAAAAAAGAAACAGGGTTGTGAACAGAAAGATACCAATTAACTCAGTACCAGCAGTGAGTAAATTCACAATGCGCGCTCTCTGGAAAAGGTATGTCCCGGTGAAGTATAACTATGAAGCCCTTCTTCCAGAAGGGTCATCATCTCTCATCCATGAACAGTTTGTTTATCATTCAATCAATTAGAAGTAACAAAAATTCTGTTACCTGGCAGTCCATCGCCATAATGCCGAAACCGTACTGCCTCAGATCTATAGCGTATATTCTAAAACGAAAAACGCCACGTCAAAGCGTGGCGTTCCCCGAGTTTCTTTATATTACGAGCGTTTCATCATGTCAAAAAACTCGTCGTTGGTCTTGGTCATGGCCAACTTATTAATAAGGAACTCCATCGCGTCGATTTCACCCATTGGATGAATGATTTTGCGCAGGATCCACATTTTCTGCAGCTCTTCCTGAGTGGTGAGCAGCTCTTCTTTACGGGTACCGGAACGATTGTAGTCGATAGCCGGGAAGACGCGTTTTTCTGCAATTTTACGCGAGAGGTGCAGCTCCATGTTACCGGTGCCTTTGAACTCTTCGTAGATCACTTCGTCCATCTTAGAACCGGTATCAATCAGCGCTGTCGCGATGATGGTCAGGCTACCGCCCTCTTCAACGTTACGTGCCGCACCGAAGAAGCGTTTCGGACGATGCAGGGCGTTGGCGTCCACACCACCGGTCAGGACTTTACCGGAGGCCGGTACCACGGTGTTGTAAGCACGCGCCAGACGCGTGATGGAGTCGAGCAGAATGATAACGTCTTTTTTGTGCTCAACCAGGCGCTTGGCCTTCTCGATCACCATCTCAGCAACCTGAACGTGGCGGGAAGCCGGCTCGTCAAAGGTAGACGCGACCACTTCGCCCTTCACCAGACGCTGCATCTCGGTAACTTCTTCCGGACGTTCGTCGATCAGCAACACCATCAGCACGCAGTCCGGATGGTTGTAAGCGATGCTCTGCGCGATGTTCTGCAGCAGCATCGTTTTACCCGCTTTTGGCGGCGCGACGATGAGACCACGCTGACCACGACCGATCGGCGATGCCAGATCCAGAACGCGAGCCGTCAGGTCTTCTGTTGAACCGTTACCACGTTCCATACGCAGACGTGAGTTTGCGTGCAGCGGGGTTAGGTTTTCGAACAGAATCTTGTTACGCGCGTTCTCAGGTTTGTCGTAGTTAACTTCATTAACTTTCAGCAGCGCAAAATAACGTTCGCCTTCTTTAGGCGGGCGAATCTTACCGGAGATAGTGTCCCCTGTGCGGAGGTTGAAGCGGCGGATTTGGCTGGGAGAAACGTAGATGTCGTCGGGACCGGCGAGGTAGGAGCTGTCTGCGGAGCGGAGGAAACCAAATCCATCCTGCAGTATCTCCAGCACACCGTCGCCAAAGATATCTTCGCCACTCTTCGCGTGCTGCTTCAGGATGGCAAAAATGATGTCCTGTTTGCGCATACGGGCCAGGTTTTCCAGCCCCATATTTTCGCCGAGAGTGATCAGCTCAGAAACCGGCGTATTCTTCAATTCGGTAAGATTCATAATGGTGGGTTCTTTAACTCGGGGTAAATCTCGAACTAATTCATGTGAATGGTATGGCAGGGTCATCCATGCCTGTTTAACGGTCATCTGCTCATGCCTTGCGCTGCCTGGTCATTGGAAAAACGCAGAACTGAAACGACAAAACGGATTGAGTGATGAGCCAGGAATCTTACTTCTGCCTTATCAGCAGAGGCGCTGATGGTATGACGGTAGAAGTCTCGGCTAAAACAAGATTCAAACTACAAGATATGTTTACAACGAAGTCAAAGTTAAGTTAGCACGACTGACGCCGGGCGTCCAGCGGTCCCCATAATTTAGGAACGCTGCACGCACCGACGAGAGAATTACTTACGCCAGGTTAGCGTCCAGGAACTCTTTCAGCTGGCCTTTAGACAGCGCACCGACTTTGGTGGCGGCCACTTCACCGTTTTTGAACAGCAGCAGAGTCGGGATACCGCGAATGCCGTATTTCGGCGCGGTGCCTGGGTTCTGGTCAATGTTCAGCTTGGCAACAGTCAGTTTGCCCTGATATTCATCAGCGATTTCATCCAGAATCGGGGCGATCATTTTGCACGGACCGCACCACTCTGCCCAGAAATCAACGAGAATCAACCCATCAGCTTTAAGTACGTCCGTGTCGAAACTGTCGTCAGTCAGGTGAATAATTTTATCGCTCATATTTAACTCCACAGGAATAAGCCTGGCTTGTTGGTAAAGATAGAGGCTGGTAACCCGTGCACCATCTCGTTACGCCTGCCGTTCTGGTTAAAACAGCAACACGAAACCGCATAATATGGCACAGTCAAACCAACAAAAGGTTGACTTTATTTCAACGGATAAGCTTTCGTAAAGCAATAGTTAGCTGATATTCTACCGCACTATGAGCAAAACACACTTGACTGAACAGAAGTTTGCCGACTTCGCCCTGCACGCAAAAGTTATCGAAGCCCTTGAAAAGAAAGGCTTCCATAACTGCACGCCCATTCAAGCACTGGCGCTTCCGCTGACCCTGGCAGGACGTGACGTTGCGGGGCAGGCGCAAACCGGCACCGGCAAAACGATGGCGTTTTTAACGTCAACGTTTCATTACTTACTCTCTCACCCGGCGGCCGAAGACCGCAAGGTGAACCAACCGCGCGCCCTGATCATGGCGCCAACCCGCGAGCTGGCCGTTCAGATCCACGCTGATGCCGAACCGCTGGCCGAGGCAACCGGCCTGAAAATCGGTCTGGCTTATGGCGGCGACGGCTACGATAAGCAGTTGAAAGTGCTGGAAAGCGGCGTCGATATTCTTATCGGCACCACTGGCCGTCTCATTGATTATACCAAGCAGAACCACATCAACCTTGGCGCAATCCAGGTTGTGGTGCTGGATGAAGCCGACCGCATGTACGATCTCGGCTTTATTAAAGACATTCGCTGGCTGTTCCGTCGTATGCCGCCGGTTACCCAACGTCTGAACATGCTGTTCTCCGCGACGCTCTCTTACCGCGTGCGTGAACTGGCGTTTGAACAGATGAACAACGCCGAATACGTGGAAGTCGAACCGGAGCAAAAAACCGGGCACCGTATTAAAGAAGAGCTGTTCTACCCTTCTAATGAAGAAAAAATGCGCCTGCTGCAGACGCTGATTGAAGAAGAGTGGCCGGACCGCGCGATCGTCTTCGCGAACACTAAGCATCGCTGTGAAGATATCTGGGGCCACCTGGCAGCTGACGGCCATCGCGTAGGTCTGCTGACCGGCGACGTGGCGCAGAAAAAACGCCTGCGTATCCTGGAAGAATTCACCCGCGGCGATCTCGATATTCTGGTAGCAACCGACGTAGCCGCACGCGGCCTGCATATCCCGGCAGTAACGCACGTGTTCAACTACGATTTGCCGGACGACTGCGAAGACTACGTGCACCGCATTGGCCGTACTGGCCGTGCCGGGGCAAGCGGTCACTCAATCAGCCTCGCCTGCGAAGAGTATGCGCTTAACCTGCCAGCGATTGAGACTTACATTGGTCACTCAATTCCGGTGAGCAAATACAATCCGGATGCGCTGATGAGCGAGCTACCGCCGCCGAAACGCCTGTCGCGTCCGCCGCGCTCTGGTAATGGCCCGCGCCGTTCAGGACCGCCACGTAACCGTCGCCGCACAGGTTAAAAAACGCTATGCACAGTTCCGCCTCGTTGTACGCCGCTATTGATCTTGGTTCGAATAGTTTTCATATGCTGGTGGTACGCGAGGTGGCTGGCAGCATCCAGACACTGACTCGCATTAAACGCAAAGTGCGTCTGGCCGCCGGGCTTGACTGTGAAAACCATCTTTCTCAGGAAGCGATGGAGCGTGGCTGGCAGTGTCTGCGTCTCTTTGCTGAACGTCTTCAGGATATTCCCCCCGCCCACATTCGTGTCGTCGCCACGGCTACGCTGCGTCTCGCCGTAAATGCCGATGTTTTTCTGGAACAGGCGCAAACCATCCTTGGCTGTCCGGTTCAGGTCATCAGCGGTGAAGAAGAGGCGCGCCTGATTTATCAGGGCGTCGCCCATACCACCGGTGGTTCCGACAAGCGGCTGGTAGTCGACATCGGCGGAGCCAGTACCGAGCTGGTAACCGGTAACGGCGCGCAGACCACGGCCCTGTTTAGCCTTTCGATGGGCTGCGTCACCTGGCTGGAGCGCTTCTTTACCGATCGACATCTTGCTCAGGAAAACTTTGCCGCTGCTGAGCAAGCAGCGCGTGATGTTATTCGTCCGGTTGCTGACGAGCTGCGTCGCCACGGCTGGGAAGCGTGCGTGGGTGCGTCAGGAACCGTACAGGCGCTGCAGGAAATCATGATGGCGCAGGGCATGGATGAGCGTATTACGCTTGCCAAGCTACAACAGCTTAAACAGCGCGCTATTCAGTGTGGGCGTCTGGAAGAGCTGGAGATCGAGGGCTTGACCCTTGAGCGCGCGCTGGTTTTCCCCAGCGGCCTGGCTATTCTCATCGCCATTTTTACCGAGCTGGAAATCTCCTGTATGACCCTGGCTGGCGGTGCATTACGTGAAGGGCTGGTCTATGGCATGCTGCACCTGGCGGTAGATCAGGACATTCGTACCCGCACCCTGCGTAATGTTCAGCATCGCTTTATGGTCGACACGCAACAGGCAAATCGCGTTGCCCGACTTGCTTCACAATTTGCTGATAGCGTTGAGCAGCCCTGGGAACTGGACGAATTTAGCTGCGAAATGCTGCAAAACGCCTGCGAACTGCATGAAATGGGCCTGAGCGTTGATTTTAAGCAGGCTCCCGTTCATGCCGCCTGGCTGGTGCGTAACCTTGATTTGCCGGGTTTTACGCCCGCGCAGAAAAAGCTGCTGGCAACGCTGCTGCTTAACCAGACCAACACCATCGATATTTCATCCCTGCATCAGCAGAATGCGGTGCCGCCGCGCATTGCCGAACGACTCTGCCGCCTGCTGCGTCTGGCGATCCTCTTTTCCAACCGCCGTCGCGACGATACGCTGCCGCTAGTGGATCTGAACGCCGACGGCGACACGCTGCACCTGACGCTGCCCGCAG
Source organism: Siccibacter colletis (assembly GCF_000696575.1). GTDB lineage: Bacteria > Pseudomonadota > Gammaproteobacteria > Enterobacterales > Enterobacteriaceae > Siccibacter > Siccibacter colletis. The sequence continues at coordinate 75,135 of NZ_JMSQ01000016.1, forward strand.
GCTGGATGGCTGCGCACCCGCTGGGTAAAGAGCTGCTGCTGCAGGAAACTCTGTGGCAGAGCTACGTTCACTGGCAGCTGGACGTCGAATAAAAAACGGCACGCCGTTCTGGCATGCCGCTTATCACTGTTTCATTCGTGACTTCGATCAGGCGCTTTTATCGCGCGCCTTCGCCAGCATCGCCCGGATATTGGCAACGTTAGCCTGCCCTTTATGCATTCGCTCCTCGGCCGACACCACTTTGCGTTCGGTTTCCCACTCCAGATCGTCCTGCGGCAGTTCCAGCAGGAAACGGCTTGGCTCCGGACGTACCAGCTCGCCGTACTGGCGTCGCTCTTTGCACAGCGTGAAGAACAGCTCCTTCTGCGCACGGGTGATGCCTACGTAGGCCAGACGACGCTCTTCCTCAATGTTGTCTTCGTCGATGCTGCTCTGGTGCGGCAACAGCCCCTCTTCCATGCCGACGAGGAAAACATACGGAAACTCCAGGCCTTTTGACGCGTGAAGCGTCATCAGTTGCACCTGATCCAGCTCTTCCTCGTTTTCACCGCGCTCCATCATATCGCGCAGCGTGAAGCGCGTGACCACCTGGGTAAGCGTCATCGGTTCGTCGAGATCGCTGCCTTCCAGCATTTCCGTCATCCAGCTGAACAGCTGATTGACGTTCTTCATACGCATTTCGGCCGCTTTCGGGCTGGGCGACGTTTCGTAGAGCCAGGATTCGTAGTCGATGCCGCGGATCAGATCCCGCACCGCCGCTACCGGCTCACGCTCCGCCAGGCGGGCGATTTCACCCAGCCAGTGGGTGAAGCGCGTCAGGGACTCATAACCCCGTCCGGTTAGCGTCTGGCTCAGCCCCATATCGAAGCTGGCGGCAAACAGACCTTTGTTACGCTGCATCGCCCATTCGCCCAGCTTCTGTAGCGTCGCCGGGCCAATCTCACGTTTCGGCGTATTAACGATGCGCAAAAAGGCGCTGTCGTCATCCGGGTTGGTCAGCACGCGCAGATAGGCGAGCAGATCCTTAATCTCCGGACGCGAGAAGAATGAGGTGCCACCCGAGATACGATACGGGATGCGGTTCTGCATCAGGAATTTTTCAAATACCCGCGACTGGTGGTTGCCGCGGTACAGGATGGCGTAATCCTTGTACTGGGTTTTATTGATGAAATGGTGGGCGATCAGCTCGCCGGTCACGCGCTCCGCCTCGTGCTCTTCGTGATTAGCAGTAAGCACCTTCAGCACTGACCCGTAACCCAGCTCGGAGAACAGCCGTTTTTCGAACACGTGGGGGTTGTTGGCGATCAGGATATTTGCCGCTTTCAGAATGCGGCCAGAGGAGCGGTAGTTTTGCTCCAGCTTGATGACCTGCAGCGCCGGGAAATCCTGGTTGAGCAGCACCAGGTTCTGCGGACGAGCGCCGCGCCAGGAATAAATCGACTGGTCATCATCGCCTACCACGGTAAAGCGCGCCCGGTTACCCACCAGCAGCTTTACCATCTCATACTGGCTGGTGTTGGTATCCTGATATTCGTCCACCAGCAGATAGCGAATGCGGTTCTGCCAGCGCTCGCGCACCTCTTCATTGCGCTGAAGCAGCAGCGTGGGCAGCGCAATCAGATCATCAAAATCGAGCACGTTACAGGCTTTCAGGTGCGCATCGTACAGGCTATAGCAGTGGGCAAAAATGCGGTCGCGCTCGCCTTTCGCCTGCGCGGCGGCCTGTGCCGGCGTCAGCAGATCATTTTTCCAGTTGGAAATGGTCGAAAGCAGCTGCTGGTACAGCACCTTATCGTTTTCAATAATGCCTTCGGTCAGCTCTTTGATCAGCCCCAACTGGTCAGTGTCGTCAAACAGCGAGAAGTTGGATTTCATCCCCAGCGCAACGAACTCACGCTTAATGATCTCCAGTCCCAGGGTATGGAAAGTAGAGATCATCAGCCCACGCGCCTCTTTGCGCCCCAGGGTCTGCCCGACACGCTCTTTCATCTCGCGCGCCGCCTTATTGGTAAAGGTGACCGCCGCGATATGACGCGCCTGATAACCGCAGCCGCGGATCAGGTGGGCGATTTTATTGGTGATCACACGGGTTTTACCCGAGCCAGCACCCGCCAGGACCAGGCAGGGTCCGGTGACAAATTCGACGGCTTGTTGTTGGCCAGGATTTAAACGCATAAGGTCGCTCGATGAAGGTCAGAAAATGGCGTGTCCCCCTCAGGCGGTACAGAAGTACGACGGGGAAAAAGAGCGTGGTAGTATAGCCAGCGTAATCCACACCACTCAAGGCACGATCATGGCAAAAACAGCGGCAGCACTGCATATCCTTGTTAAAGAAGAGAAATTGGCACACGACCTTCTGGAGCAAATCAGAAACGGCGGCGACTTCGAGAAGCTGGCTAAAAAGCACTCAATCTGCCCGTCAGGCAAAAAAGGCGGTCATCTGGGCGAATTCAAGCAGGGTGCGATGGTGCCGGCGTTTGATAAAGTGGTGTTCTCCTGTCCGGTGCTGGAGCCGACCGGTCCGCTGCATACCCAGTTCGGTTATCACATCATCAAGGTGCTGTACCGTAACTAATAAAAAGGCCTTCTCTGAGAGAAGGCCTTTTTGATTCTGGCGGGTGGCGCTTCGCTTACCCGGCCTGGGTGGGATTTATAAACACCGCTGCGGGTCAAAAGACGACGGGGAATTATTCCGTAATGGCAATACGCTTCATATCGGTCATATACCCGCGCAGCTTCTGCCCCACTTTCTCGATCTCATGGCGGCGAATCGCATCGTTCACGTCGCGCAACTGGGCGTTATCCACCGCGCCGCTCTCAATGGCTTTGCCCAGATCGCCTGGCTGCAGCGTAGTCATGAACTCTTTCAGCAGCGGTACTGCCGCGTTAGCAAACAGGTAATTACCGTATTCGGCGGTATCGGAAATGACCACGTTCATCTCGTACAGACGCTTACGGGCAATGGTGTTAGCGATCAGCGGCAGCTCGTGCAGCGATTCGTAGTAAGCGGACTCTTCAATAATACCGGCATCCACCATGGTTTCGAACGCCAGCTCAACGCCCGCTTTCACCATCGCGATCATCAGTACGCCTTTATCGAAGTATTCCTGCTCGGTGATTTTGCCGTCATACTGCGCCGCATTCTCAAACGCCGTCTGGCCGGTCTCTTCACGCCAGGTCAGCAGTTTCTTATCGTCATTCGCCCAGTCCGCCATCATACCGGAGGAGAACTCGCCGGAGATGATGTCGTCCATGTGCTTCTGGAACAGCGGTGCCATGATGGTTTTCAGCTGTTCGGAAAGTGCATAAGCGCGCAGTTTCGCCGGGTTAGAGAGGCGGTCCATCATCAGGGTGATACCGCCCTGTTTCAGCGCTTCGGTAATGGTTTCCCAGCCGAACTGGATCAGTTTCTCAGCGTAAGCCGGGTCGGTACCCTCTTCCACCAGCTTGTCGAAGCAGAGCAGGGAACCCGCCTGCAACATGCCGCACAGAATGGTCTGCTCGCCCATCAGGTCAGATTTTACTTCCGCCACGAAAGAGGACTCCAGCACGCCGGCACGATGACCACCGGTTGCGGCAGCCCAGGCTTTGGCAATCGCCATGCCTTCGCCTTTCGGATCGTTCTCCGGGTGTACGGCGATCAGGGTCGGTACGCCAAAGCCGCGCTTGTACTCTTCGCGCACTTCGGTGCCCGGACACTTCGGTGCCACCATCACAACGGTGATGTCTTTACGGATCTGCTCGCCAACTTCAACGATGTTAAAGCCGTGGGAATACCCCAGCGCGGCACCGTCTTTCATCATCGGCTGAACGGCACGAACAACGTCAGAGTGCTGTTTGTCCGGCGTCAGGTTAACTACCAGGTCCGCCTGGGGGATCAGCTCTTCATAGGTGCCAACTTTGAAGCCGTTGTCGGTCGCTTTACGCCAGGAGGCGCGTTTCTCGGCGATGGCCTCTGCGCGCAGGGCGTAGGAAACGTCGAGGCCGGAGTCGCGCATGTTGAGACCCTGGTTCAGGCCCTGGGCGCCGCAGCCGACGATGACCACTTTTTTGCCTTTGAGATAGCTTGCGCCATCGGCGAATTCGTCGCGGCCCATAAAGCGGCATTTGCCCAGTTGTGCCAGCTGCTGGCGCAGGTTCAACGTATTAAAGTAGTTAGCCATCGCGTACTCCGGGTGTTGTGTTGTCTTTGTTGTTCGGTTCGTAAGCCCTGTCTGTGCTCACGAGAATGACCCCATCATAAGACAGGAAACTCGTTGCTGAAATTGATATATTAACAACGCAGCATTGCAAAAAACGCAACATAAAACCGGAGAACTGCGCCGTGGATTTACGCGATCTGAAAACCTTCTTACATCTGGCAGAGAGCCGCCACTTCGGGCGAAGCGCACGGGCCATGCACGTCAGCCCGTCCACGCTGTCACGCCAGATCCAGCGGCTGGAAGAAGATCTCGGCCAGACGCTGTTCGTGCGCGATAACCGCACCGTAACGCTGACGGAGGCCGGAGAGCAGCTGCGCCAGTTTGCCCAGCACACGCTGCTGCAGTATCAGCAGATGCGTCACACCCTGGGGCAACAAGGCCCCTCGCTGACCGGGGAGCTGCGCCTGTTTTGTTCGGTGACAGCTGCCTACAGCCACCTGCCACCGATCCTGGACCGTTTTCGCGCCGAACATCCCTCGGTAGAAATTAAGCTGATTACCGGTGATGCCGCCGATGCGGTGGAGAAAGTGGATTCCGGCGAAGCCGATCTGGCGATTGCCGGTAAACCGGAGAGCCTGCCGCCGGGCATCGGTTTCGCCATGCTGGAGAATCTCGCCGTGGTATTGATTGCGCCAGCGCTGCCCTGCCCGGTGCGCCATCAGGTGACCGAACCGTCGCCCGACTGGGCAAAGGTGCCATTTATCCTGCCGGATCAGGGGCCGGTGCGGCGACGTATCGAACTGTGGTTCCGCCGCCAGAAGCTCAGCAATCCGTCGATCTATGCCACGGTGGGCGGCCACGAAGCGATGGTTTCAATGGTGGCGCTGGGCTGTGGCGTGGCGCTTATCCCTGAAGTGGTGCTGGAGAACAGCCCGGAGCCGGTGCGCAATCGCGTGATGATTCTGGAGCGCAGCGATGAAAAAACGCCGTTTGAACTGGGGGTATGCGTGCAGAAAAAGCAGCTGCATGAGCCGATCGTCAGCGCGTTCTGGAAGATAGTGCAGGAACGGAAAGAGAGCGCATAACAAAAAGGGCTTGCGCCCTTTTTGTCTTTGCCAGCTATGCCAGGAAGAAACGAAATGCCGGATTGTTGGTTTCGTCGTGGCAGTCATACCCCAGTTCGTTGAGCCGGGTTTCGAAGTCCGGCTCGTGCTCGCCCAGTTCAAACGCGGCCAGCACGCGGCCATAGTCGGTGCCGTGGCTGCGATAGTGGAACAGCGAGATGTTCCAGTGGGTGCCCAGGGTGTGCAGGAACTTCAGCAGCGCACCCGGCGACTCCGGAAACTCGAAGCTGTAAAGCCGCTCGCGGAGCGGGCGCGACGGCCTGCCGCCCACCATATAACGCACGTGCAGCTTCGCCATTTCATCATCCGAGAGATCCACGACGCTGTAGCCGCCGTCGTTGAGCAATGCCAGGATCTCCCGGCGCTCCTCAAGGCCGCGGCTCAGGCGCACACCGACGAAAATACAGGCATCTTTCGCATCGGCGAAACGGTAGTTGAACTCGGTCACCGAGCGACCGCCCAGCAACTGGCAAAACTTCAGGAAGCTGCCCTGCTCTTCCGGGATGGTGACGGCCAGCAAGGCTTCGCGCTGTTCGCCCAGCTCACAGCGCTCTGAGACGTAGCGCAAGCCGTGGAAATTAACGTTAGCGCCAGAGAGCACGTGCGCCAGCCGCTCACCGCGGATGTTGTGCCGGGCGATGTATTTCTTCATCCCCGCCAGCGCCAGTGCGCCAGACGGCTCTGCTACCGCACGCACATCCTCAAACAGATCTTTCATCGCGGCACAGATAGCATCGCTGTCTACGGTGATGATGTCATCAATGTACTCCCGGCAAACACGGAAGGTTTCTTCCCCGATACGCTTCACCGCCACCCCTTCGGCGAACAGCCCAACACGCGGCAGCTCCACCGGATGCCCGGCATCCAGCGCTACTTTCAGGCACGCAGACTCTTCGGCTTCGACGGCAATGACTTTGATCTGCGGCATCAGCTGCTTGATCAGCACCGCCACGCCTGCGGCCAGTCCACCGCCGCCCACGGGCACAAAGACGCGATCGAGGTGCGCGTCCTGCTGCAACAGTTCCAGCGCCAGCGTGCCCTGTCCGGCGATCACCGCCGGGTGATCAAATGGAGGCACCCAGGTAAAGCCCTGTTGCTGCGCCAGCTCAACCGCTTTCGCTTTCGCCTCGTCAAAGTTTGCCCCGTGGAGCAATACTTCCCCTCCGAAGCTGCGCACCGCATCGACTTTGATGTCAGCGGTTGCAACCGGCATCACGATCAGCGCTTTGATACCAAGTCGCGCAGAAGAGAACGCTACGCCCTGCGCATGGTTTCCCGCCGAGGCAGTGATCACGCCGCGCGCTTTCTGCTCTTCGGTCAGGCCGGCAATCATGGCGTAGGCACCGCGCAGCTTGAAGCTGTGCACCGGTTGGCGATCCTCTCGCTTCACCAGAATGACGTTCTCCAGGCGGGACGAGAGTTTTTCCATTTTTTGCAGAGGGGTGACCTGCACCACCTCGTATACCGGCGCGCGCAGCACGGCGCGCAGGTATTCTGCGCCACCGGGCGCGTCGGGAAGGGGTTGCGGCTCGGCCATGCTTAGCCTCCCAGCTTCGATTTATCGCGTACTGCGCCTTTATCTGCGCTGGTGGCGAGGCTGGCATAGGCGCGCAGCGCAAAGGAAACCTGACGCTCACGCGCTTTTGGCGTCCAGGCATCGGCTCCGCGCGCGTCCTGAGCTTCACGGCGGGCCGCCAGCTCCTGGTCGCTCACCTGCAGCTGAATGCCACGGTTCGGAATATCAATGGCAATCATGTCGCCATCTTCAATCAGCGCAATGTTACCGCCGCTTGCCGCTTCCGGCGAAACGTGACCAATCGAAAGACCGGATGTGCCGCCGGAGAAGCGACCATCGGTGATCAGCGCGCAGCTTTTGCCCAGCCCCATCGATTTCAGGAAGGTGGTCGGATAGAGCATTTCCTGCATGCCCGGGCCGCCTTTTGGTCCTTCGTAGCGGATCACTACTACATCGCCCGCCACCACTTTGCCGCCAAGGATTGCCTCGACCGCATCGTCCTGGCTCTCATACACTTTGGCCGGGCCGGTGAACTTAAGAATGCTGTCATCCACGCCAGCGGTTTTTACGATGCAGCCGTTTTCGGCAAAGTTGCCGTACAGCACGGCCAGACCGCCATCTTTACTGTACGCATGCTCCAGCGAGCGAATGCAGCCTTCGGCGCGGTCGGTATCCAGCGAATCCCAGCGGCAATCCTGGGAGAATGCCTGGGTAGTGCGGATGCCCGCCGGGCCGGCGGAGAACATGCTTTTTACCGACTCGTCCTGGGTGAGCATAACGTCGTAGCGCTCCAGAGTTTCCGGCAGCGTCAGGCCCAGTACGGTTTTCACGTCCCGGTTCAGCAAGCCGGCGCGATCCAGCTCGCCAAGGATACCGATAACGCCACCGGCGCGATGCACGTCTTCCATATGATATTTCTGGGTGCTTGGCGCCACCTTGCACAACTGCGGCACTTTACGGGAGAGCCTGTCGATATCGCTCATGGTGAAGTCGATTTCGGCTTCCTGTGCGGCAGCCAGCAAATGCAGCACGGTATTGGTCGAGCCGCCCATGGCGATATCCAGCGTCATGGCGTTTTCGAAGGCGGCTTTGTTGGCGATGTTACGCGGCAACGCCGAGTCATCGTCCTGCTCGTAATAGCGTTTGGTCAGGGCAACGATGCGTTCGCCCGCGCTCAGGAACAGCGATTTGCGGTCAGCATGGGTCGCCAGCAGTGAGCCGTTGCCCGGCTGTGACAGGCCGAGCGCTTCGGTCAGGCAGTTCATGGAGTTGGCGGTGAACATACCGGAACAGGAACCACAGGTCGGGCAGGCGGAGCGTTCAATCTGATCGCTCTGCTCGTCGCTGACGTTCGGGTTCGCGCCCTGAATCATCGCATCCACCAGATCCAGCTTGATGATCTGATCGGACAGTTTGGTTTTCCCGGCTTCCATCGGGCCGCCGGAAACGAAAATGACCGGAATGTTAAGGCGCAACGAGGCCATCAGCATGCCGGGAGTGATTTTGTCGCAGTTGGAGATACAGACCATGGCGTCAGCGCAGTGAGCATTGACCATGTACTCTACGGAATCGGCAATCAGCTCACGCGATGGCAGCGAGTAAAGCATGCCGCCGTGGCCCATGGCGATACCATCATCCACCGCAATGGTATTGAACTCCTTAGCCACGCCGCCTGCGGCTTCGATCTGCTCAGCCACCAGCTTACCCAGATCGCGCAGATGGACGTGGCCCGGCACGAACTGGGTAAAGGAGTTAACGACAGCGATAATGGGCTTACCAAAGTCGGCGTCGGTCATTCCAGTGGCGCGCCACAGCGCACGGGCTCCCGCCATGTTGCGGCCATGCGTGGTGGTGGCGGAACGGTATTTAGGCATGTCTTTACTCCAGTCTGTCGTTGTGCCGGGCGGTACATTGCCGCCCCGTATCCCTTATCACGTCATCCCCGTAGGGATGACGTCGGGAAAGTGTGGTTATGGGTTTACCTGATCCAGCCAGCCCCATTTATCTTCGGTTTCACCGGTAAACAGGCCGAAGAATGCTTGCTGAATGCGTTTGGTCACCGGGCCGCAGCGGCCTTCGCCAACCTGAATTCCATCCACGCTGCGTACCGGGGTGATTTCCGCCGCGGTACCCGACATAAACACTTCATCCGCCAGGTAGAGCGATTCGCGGGACAGCACCTGCTCACGCACTTCGATACCCAGATCCTGCGCCAGCTTGATGATGGCATCGCGGGTGATGCCCGGCAGTGCAGAGGACGTGAACGGCGGGGTAAACAGGATGCCGTCTTTCACTTCGAACAGGTTTTCGCCCGCGCCTTCCGAGATATAGCCGTTTACATCCAGCGCGATACCTTCCTGATAGCCGTGACGACGCGCTTCGCTGCCCACCAGCAGTGAGGAGAGGTAGTTACCGCCTGCTTTTGCCGCGGTAGGGATGGTATTCGGTGCAACGCGGTTCCAGGAGGAGACCATCGCATCGATGCCCTGCTCCAGCGCTTCGGCACCGAGATAGGCGCCCCACGGGAACGCTGCAATGATGACGTCGGTGGAGTAACCCTCCGGCGGGTTAACGCCCATGCCCACATCGCCGACGAACACCAGCGGACGGATATAAGCGCTGGTCAGGTTGTTTTTACGGATCACCTGACGGCAGGCTTCCATCAGCTCATCGACGCTCTGAGTAACCGGGAAGCGATAGATTTTCGCGGAGTCGCGCAGACGCTGCATGTGCTCACGATGACGGAACACCACCGGCCCTTTGTGAGACTCATAGCAACGGATACCTTCAAAGACGGACGTTCCGTAGTGCAGGGCGTGCGACATGACGTGCACCTTCGCCTCGCCCCAGGGAGTCATCTCGCCATTGAACCAAATGTAATCCGCTTTTTTCGTCGTCATTTTTATTCCTATTGCGCTCAGGCGCTTATTTGTTGTGATGATGATGTTTGTTGCTGGATCTCAACGTGACCCACGTCGACCAGTTTTCGCAATTGACTAAACAGTAATTCGACTGGGCGAGGGCTGGCAACGGTCAATTCGATATTTATATTTCCGGAACTCGAGGCGGATTCCATATTCATGGCGCAGATTTCGAATCCACGGTGACGCACCACACGCAGTACGCGCTCCAGGGTCTCGGGGCGAAAGCGGGCCTGAACAGCTATCTGATGTTGCGTCATGATAATTTCTCCAGCATTTGAGCGTTACTGGCACCGGGTGGAACCAGCGGCCAGACATTTTCGAGTTCATCGATGGATACGTGAAGCAGGTATGGGCCATCGCTGTTGAGCAGCGTGTCGATGGCAGCCTCAACCTGATCTTTATGGGTAATGTGCTGACCAGGAATACCGAATGCGCTGGCCAGAGTGAGGAAATCCGGGTTATCGGTCAGGGTGGTTTCGCTGTAACGCTCCTGGAAAAAGAGCTGCTGCCACTGGCGCACCATACCCAGGCGCTGGTTATCCAGCAGAACAATTTTCAGCGGCAGCTGCTTGCGTTTTACGGTTCCCAGCTCCTGCACGTTCATCATGAAAGAGCCGTCTCCGGAGATGCAGATCACCGTATCATCCGGGCGAGCAACCTGTGCACCCACCGCCGCTGGCAGGCCGAACCCCATCGTTCCGAGACCGCTGGACGTAATAAAGTTTTCTGGCCGGGTGAACGACATATGCTGCGCGGCCCACATCTGATGCTGACCCACGTCGGTGGTCACAACCGCACTGGCAGGTTTGCGGTCGGACAGCTGCTTGAGCAGTAGCGGGGCGTAGATTGCCTCCCCCGGATGATCGTAGCGCCAGCTATGTTCTTCACGCAGCGTTGCCACCTCGCTCCGCCAGTCGGCGATAGCCGGCAGCGGCTGCTGCAGTGCTGGCAGCATAACGTTGAGATCGCCCGGTAAGGCCACATGAGCCTGGCGCAGCTTATTCATCTCCGCCGGATCGATATCCATGTGAATGACTTTGGCATGCGGTGCGAAAGTATTAAGTTTGCCGGTCACCCGGTCATCAAAACGGGCACCGACGGCGATCAACAGGTCGCATGCCTGAACCGCAAGGTTTGCCGCCCGGGTACCGTGCATGCCCAGCATGCCGAGATAGAACGGATAATTCGGTTCGACTGCGCCCAGGCCTTTCAGGGTTGCGGTTGCCGGGATGCCGGTTTCCGCGATGAATTCACGCAGCGCCGGAACGGCCTGAGCCATCCCTACACCACCGCCCACATAGAGCATAGGTTTGGTTGACTGGGCCAGCATCTGACGGGCCTGTTCAATCGCTTCCAGCGGCGGCGAGAAGGTATCTTCAACGGTGGATAACCACGGTTCCAGTTCGCCTGTGGCAATCTGAATATCTTTGGGAATATCAACCAGTACCGGACCCGGACGACCGCTGTTAGCAATGGTAAATGCTTCAGCAATTACCTGCGGCAGTTCTTCCAGCGACTGTACGAGGAAACTGTGTTTGGTACACGAGAGCGACATGCCCAGCACGTCAACTTCCTGGAAGGCATCGGTGCCGATAAACGGCGAAGCCACCTGCCCGGTGATGGCAACAACGGGAACAGAATCGAGCAGCGCATCGGCCAGGCCGGTGATGAGATTGGTAGCGCCTGGGCCAGAGGTGGCGATACAGACGCCGGTTTTACCAGTAGCCCGCGCGTAGCCAATCGCCGCCATCGCTGCGCCCTGCTCGTGCCGGCACAACAGGTGTTCCACGCCGCCGTCATAGAGCGCATCATAGACCGGCATTATTGCGCCACCAGGATAACCGAATACCGTATTAACACCCTGTGCTCGCAACGCATGTACTACCCACTGTGCCCCATTCATAGTTAGTTCCCCGCTCTACAACGGCAGAAACAGTGTTTTATGCTACTACTCATATTCTGCTCCTCACTTACGTTTTAAGGTCATAAAAAAACCCCCGGACCTTTCGGTGCGGGGGTTCTCGTTGATTCAGGCTTGATTTCTAAGCCTTTCTTCGTCCAAGTGCAGCCCCGCACGGTGGGATAATAATCACCACCACGCTTAGTACGACCAGGCTAATCACTCGTAGAAGGGCTGTCATTTTCAGTTCGTCACATATCTTGTTCGAAGTAATGTCTAAAGAGTTATCACAGTGTCTGACAGAGTGACAAGGATTATTTTCAAGAAAAAAACCAATACGCATGAATAATTCACAGAAAAACTATTATTTTTCAATGTCTAATGTAGACATAAAAAAAACGTATCACCAGGCGCCTGCTTCTCGCCTGACGTAGGCAGAGCTAAATCTGGTTTTTATGTTCTTACGAGGTTGATTCCACATTGCACTGAAAATGCAAACATAGACTTCTTAATACTGGAATGCCCATAGAAAATCGCATAAATGCAGTTATCTTTCAGGAAAAGAGGCAGGCAGGCTATTGGCTACAAGGAGGTGAATATGTCTCTCGCCATTGTGTTTACCAGAGCTGCGTTGGGCGTAACGGCCCCACTGGTTACCGTTGAAGTACATATGAGTGCAGGTTTGCCGGGCCTGACTATTGTTGGCCTGCCTGAGACGACTGTAAAGGAAGCGCGCGATCGTGTGCGTAGCGCCATTATCAACAGTGGTTATGAATTCCCGGCCCGTAAAATCACCATCAACCTCGCGCCGGCCGATTTACCTAAAGAGGGCGGGCGTTACGATTTGCCCATCGCTGTCGCGTTACTGGCCGCCTCGGAGCAGCTCAGCACCTCACTGTTAAGCCAGACAGAGTTTGTCGGTGAGCTGGCGCTTACCGGCGCGTTGCGCGGCGTTCCCGGTGCGATCTCATGTGCCATGGAGGCACTCCAGCAACAGCGGCAGATCGTTGTCGCTCAGGAAAACGCATCGGAACTGGGCCTGATTGATAAACCCGGCTGTATGGTTGCAGCACATCTGCTGGAGGTATGCGCGTTTCTTGAAGGCAAAGGCTCACTTGAGAGGCCGGTTTCCCCAGCGCTGAGCACTGAAGCGTGTTGTGAAGATATCAATGAAGTGTATGGGCAACAACAAGGCAAGCGAGCCCTGGAGATTGCAGCCGCTGGCGGTCATAACCTGCTCTTTATTGGTCCTCCCGGCACCGGTAAAACAATGCTGGCGAGTCGGCTTAACGGGATCTTGCCACCATTGAGCGATGAAGAGGCGCTTGAGAGCGCCGCCATCATGAGTCTGGTGAATCCGGTCGCGTTACAGCGGCAATGGCGTCAACGGCCATTCAGAGCACCTCACCACAGCGCATCGTTGACGGCTCTGGTAGGCGGTGGAGCTATTCCCATGCCCGGAGAGATTTCACTGGCGCACAATGGCGTGCTGTTTCTGGATGAGTTACCGGAGTTTGAGCGCCGGGCTTTGGATGCATTAAGAGAGCCCGTCGAGTCAGGGAAAATTCATATTTCACGCACGCGCGCAAAAGTCAGCTATCCCGCGCGCTTCCAACTCATTGCCGCAATGAATCCCAGTCCAACAGGGCACTATCAGGGAAATCATAATCGTTGCAGCCCTGAACAGACTCTGCGTTACCTTGGGCGTCTGTCCGGACCCTTTTTGGATCGGTTCGATTTATCCCTTGAGATCCCTCTGCTACCGCCTGGGATGTTAAGTAAGCCGGGCGACGGGGGGGAAAGTAGCGCTGAAATCAGGTTGCGGGTAACAAAGGTGCGTTCAAAGCAACTTGCACGCCAGCAGTGCCTTAATGCTTTGCTCGACAATGCCGGAATCAAGCAATTCTGTCGCCTTGAAGCTGCCGACGCCGAGTGGCTTGAAGAGACGCTCATCCGTCTTGGATTATCAGTCAGAGCCTGGCAGCGATTACTTAAGGTAGCGCGTACTATTGCCGATCTTAATCTGGAAGGTGATATACGTCGCCCTCACCTGCAGGAAGCGCTGAGTTACCGCGCGATTGACAGAATGCTGCTCCACCTGCAAAAGATGATGACGTAAAAAAGGGCCTTTCGGCCCTTTCTTTTAATCATCGCTTTCAGTGTAGTCTTCCACACCTTCCATCTGTGGCTTGCCACCAGACAGGGTATGGAAACGCTTAGGACGCTTGATACGCGTCATATACTTACTCCACACGCGTTCTGCTTCGGTCACGGGCTCACGCTGACCACGGCACACCGCAACAAACAGAACTTCTTCTTCCGTTACGGGTTCGCGCTTACCCAGATCCAGCTCATTGAAAGCATAACCATGACGTTCCAGCAGCTGCGCCTCTTTAATGGTGAAATCACCATGTCGAGAGAACCCGCGTGGATAATATCTGTTGTCGAAAAATCGATTAGTCGTCGTAAAGCTTTCCGCCATCCTACACGCTCCTAATTCTCTTGGCCGGGCTATTTATGGCGCGGAGTATTAGTTACGCTTGACAGAGTGTAAAACAAAACATTTAAATCATAACGACAAATAATTTTGCGGAGAGAGTTGTGGATACGGAATTGCTGAAAACGTTTCTTGAAGTAAGCAGAACACGCCATTTCGGGCGGGCAGCAGAAGCGCTCTACCTGACCCAATCCGCGGTAAGCTTTCGCATTCGCCAACTTGAGAATCAGCTGGGAGTTAATCTCTTTACCCGGCATCGCAATAACATACGTCTAACCACTGCCGGGGAGCGTCTGTTGCCATATGCAGAAACCTTAATGAGCACCTGGCAGGCGGCAAGAAAAGAGGTCGCCCACACCTCGCGCCATAATGAGCTGTCGATAGGGGCGAGCGCATCCCTTTGGGAGTGTATGTTGTCCCAATGGTTAACGCGATTATATACGTCCCACACTGGCATGCAGTTTGAGGCACGGATCGCACAGCGTCAGTCGCTGGTGAAACAGCTCCATGAACGTCAGCTGGATCTGCTCATCACTTCAGAAGCACCCAAGATGGATGAATTTAATAGCCAACTGCTTGGGCATTTCTCGCTGGCACTCTACTGCGCGACACCGGCACGTAATAAAGCGGATCTGAACTACCTGCGTTTAGAGTGGGGGCCGGATTTTCAGCAGCACGAAACTTCGCTGCTCCCTGGCGATGACATTCCCGTATTAACAACCAGTTCAGCAGAAATAGCTGTTAAGTTTCTCAGCGAACTTAATGGATGTACGTGGTTACCGACCACCTGGGCCAACGAGAAAGCAGAATTACGTAGCGTAACGGACAGCACGACGCTTTCTCGACCGTTGTACGCTATCTGGTTACAAAACAGCGATAAGCAAACGCAGATCAAAGAGTTACTGAAGACATCGATTCTGGATCAATGAGTTGAACGTACAGGACGGGGGGTTAACTCCCCGTCAGGCAGGTAAATCGCAGACAAAAAAAATCCTTAGCCGTTAAGCTAAGGATTATTTTCTGGCAGGGGCGGAGGGACTCGAACCCCCAACACCCGGTTTTGGAGACCGGTGCTCTACCAATTGAACTACGCCCCTAAATAAGGGTGGCGGAACGGACGGGGCTCGAACCCGCGACCCCCTGCGTGACAGGCAGGTATTCTAACCAACTGAACTACCGCTCCACCGAATTTCGTCACTGCACCGGATGTCACTCCGGTTTACTGCTAATTTGATGCCTGGCAGTTTATGAATCGCTGTGCGATTCACCCTTCGGGCCGTTGCTGCGCAACGTTCAAAAGCTTCGCTTTTGTCCTACTCTCTGTCGAGTAGTGAACTGCCCTGAAGTTCTGGTCAGGTATGTTAATTTGATGCCTGGCAGTTCCCTACTCTCGCATGGGGAGACCCCACACTACCATCGGCGCTACGGCGTT
>NZ_JMSQ01000017.1 GCF_000696575.1 Siccibacter colletis
GCAGTAACACCGAGTACAGGAATATTAACCTGTTTCCCATCGACTACGCCTTTCGGCCTCGCCTTAGGGGTCGACTCACCCTGCCCCGATTAACGTTGGACAGGAACCCTTGGTCTTCCGGCGAGCGGGCTTTTCACCCGCTTTATCGTTACTTATGTCAGCATTCGCACTTCTGATACCTCCAGCAGACCTCACAGTCCACCTTCGACGGCTTACAGAACGCTCCCCTACCCAACAACACATAGTGTCGCTGCCGCAGCTTCGGTGCATGGTTTAGCCCCGTTACATCTTCCGCGCAGGCCGACTCGACCAGTGAGCTATTACGCTTTCTTTAAATGATGGCTGCTTCTAAGCCAACATCCTGGCTGTCTGTGCCTTCCCACATCGTTTCCCACTTAACCATGACTTTGGGA
>NZ_JMSQ01000018.1:0-43794 GCF_000696575.1 Siccibacter colletis
TGTGCAACAGGGTAAATAACGCATGGAACAGATTGATGCTGAGAACCCGCTGCGGCTCGAATGGCTCACCTGGTGGCAGTACGGCTACTGGCTTCAGGCCGATGAGAGCTGGCATCCGCTGCTGCCTCTGGCCCTGCCCCCCGACGCCCAGCGTTATCTGCTGACCCAGCGCCCGTCGCTGATCCACAGCGCTCTGGCTATTCCCCCCACGCCGCTGGGCGAGCCGCAACCGCTGGCCCTGACCCTCAGCGCCCTGCCCGTCGCGCAGCGTATGTCGCTGCTGCTGCTGGTCGCGGAGATCGGCGGTGCGCAAACCGCGCTGCCCGCCGCGCTGAAGATCTGGGCGCGGCGGGTGGCGAAGGGGTTACAGCCGGAGCGCTGGTTGCCGGACGGGCTGTTTCACTCAGGCGCCTGCTGCGGCAGCCTGCAGCTGCTGCAGGCGCTGTGGCCCGATCTCTGGCCGCGGTTGCGGGTGCTGTTTCCCCATGAACTGAGCGCGTCGCTCAGCGCTGACGCCCCGATCATCCCGGTGCGTCATCTGCGCCCGCTGTGGGAAGCCGCATTGTGGCAGGTGCAGCGCCAGCCGACACCTCAGGAGGTTGCGGATGTGGAAACTTAAGTCCATTACCCTGCTGGACGGCAGCATGCCGGAGGGTCCGGTGCTGGCGCGAGACGTCCTCGCGCAGCATCAGAACGCGCAGGAGATCCTTGCCCGGGCGCATGAACGGGCAGAAGCGATCATCAGCGCCGCACGGGAACAGGCCGAAGCCGAACTGGCGCAACAGCGCCTGCACGCCGAAGCGCAGTTCTGGCAGCAGGCGGATGAACTGCTCTCAGACTGGCATCAGCAGCGCCAGCAGGATGAAAGTCAGCTTCTGCTGCTCGCCGATCGCCTGCTCAACGAGGCGCTGCAACAGCTGCTGGATGACACCGGGGAGGAGAAACGCTTCCACGCCCTGCTGCGCCAGCTGCTGCGTCACCATCCGCGCCAGCAAAGCGCCACGCTCTATTGCGCCCTTGATCGTGAACAGGCCATCAGCGGCTGGCTGGCACAGCAGCCGCAGCTGCGCTGGACGCTGTGCGGGGACGATCTTCTGGAGCCGGATACCCTGCGCCTGGTCACCGAACGCGGTGAGCTGGTGGTGAGCTGGTCTGCCCTCTGCGCCCAGCTCACGCGGGAGTCTGAAGGGGCGCTGTAAAAAAATCACGCCTGACGGGAACCAGACCGCGTTGCGCTCCACATAAGGAGGTGTTTAACGCGAGGAGGTTTTGTCATGAGTTCCAACGATCTGTTTCAGCGTCAGCTATCAACACACTATTCCCGCACCCATCACGAGGCGTATCAGTTCGCCAAAGAGATGTCCGGCGAGTCTTACAGCGTGGCGGATATGTATGCCTTCCAGAACCAGCTGCTGGATATGTCCAACGCCGGCTGGGCCAGTTCGCAGTACACCCAGTTTAAGTTCGGGATCCGCAAGGCCATCATTGATGCCATTAACTGAGTCTCAGCCATCTCTGGCAGCAAGGAGTGAGGCGTGTTGAAGTTTCCTGTGATATGCCGCCTGTGGGCGGCAGTTATTGTGCTGATGCTCAGCATCGGCAGTGCAACGGCCCGCGTGCCGGACGAGTGGAAAAATGGGGCCTATGCCTATTCGGCGGACAACACCCCGATTAGCATCATCCTTGAAGATTTTGCCAGCAGTTTTGGGGTCGAGATTAATCTCGGCACCCTCGGCGACAGCAACGTCACCGGTAAACTGCGCGCCGACAGCCCGGAGGCGTTTCTCAACCGCCTGGCGCTGGAGTACCGCTTCCAGTGGTTCGTTTACAACAATACCCTTTACGTCAGCCCGCAGTCAGAACAGACCTCGCAGCGGCTGGAGATCTCCCCTGACGCCGCGCCGGACATCAAAGAAGCGCTGCGCGGCGTCGGCCTGCTGGAACCCCGTTTCGGCTGGGGTGAACTGCCGGATGAGGGCGTGGTGCTGGTCACCGGCCCGCCGGAGTACGTGCGCCTGATCGCCGACTTCACCCGCAAATCCGAAGAGAAACCGAAGTCGGATGATAAAGAGATGATGGCCTTCCCGCTCAAATACGCGGCGGTGGCGGATCGCACCATTAAATACCGCGATCAGACCCTGCTGGTGCCGGGCGTGGCGACCATGCTCAACGAGCTGCTGGGCCAGGCGAACAGCAATACCGCCAGCGGCATGTCGGCATCCCAGGGCGAGAGCGAGAACACCTACTCCTCGATGCGCGAACAGTCGCAGAACATCCTTAATCAGATGATCAGCCGCGGCACCTCAAAGTCGCAGCATCAGCCCTCCGGCGTGGGCAGTGCACTGGCCGGTAAGGTGTCGGCGGACGTGCGTAACAACATGCTGCTGGTGCGCGATAACCCGAAATTCCGCGCCGCCTACCAGTCGCTGATCAGCGCCATCGACGTACCGCAGAAGCTGATTGAAATTGATGCCGTGATCGTGGACATCGACCGCAGTGAGATGCAGCGCCTCTCCAGCGCCCTCGGCGGCCAGTTCGGCAACGTCACCGGCGCCACGAACATGCTCGCCGGGGCCAGCACGCTGTTCGTCACCGACTTCCAGCGTTTCTTCGCCAATATTGAAGCGATGGAAGGCGAAGGCACCGCATCGATCATCGCTAACCCGTCGATTCTGACGCTGGAGAACCAGCCAGCGGTGATCGACTTCAGCGATACGGCCTTCATTCGCGCCATCGGCGAGCGCGTGGCGGATATCCAGTCGGTCACAGCGGGAACCAGCCTGCGCGTCACCCCGCGCGCCATCAACGATACCCCGCAGTCCGCCATCCAGCTGATTGTCGATGTTGAAGACGGGAAGCTGAGCAAGAACGATGACGGCGAAGCGGATGGCACCACCAACGGGGTGATCAGCACCCAGGCGATGGTTCAGGCGCGCCGTTCGCTGGTGATGGGCGGCTTCCACACCAAAGAGAGTGGCGATCGCGAGCGCCGCGTGCCGATCCTCGGCAGCATTCCGCTGATCGGCAAACTCTTTACCTCCACCCGGCATGAAACCTCCCAGCGCGAGCGGCTGTTTATCATCACTCCGCACCTGATAGGCGACCAGGTCGATCCGTCGCGCTATATCGCCGCCGAGTCGCGCGAGCAGCTCGACAGCGCCATGAACGAAGTGAGCCAGCGGCATAAGTTCACCGATATGAAACAGGTGGTGGAAGACGCGATGCGCGACCTGGCACGCAACCGAATTCCCACTGGCATGACCGCCGGCGGCAGCGGCCAGACGCTGAGCTCGCTGTGTCTGATCCCCTCTACCTTTACCAACGACTACCGCCGCCATCAGTGGTACGGCAACGCCTCGGTACAGCTGACCGTTGGGGTGATCACCAATAACAGCACCAAAGCGCAGCGCTTCGATGAAGCCGCCTGCCGCAGCGATCGCACGCTGGCCGTCGCCGTCTGGCCGCGCCCGACCCTTAATCCGGGTGAATCGGCAGAAGTCTTTGTCGCCTTTGAGCCAAACGGCCCGGCGCGTCCGTCCCGCGTCTCGCTGCTGTCGGCGTCCGGCGGTGCCGTGACCCCGTCGTCCTCGTCAGGCCGCTTACTGAGTCGTTAAGGAGAATGTATGTTTCGCCGCGTTCTGGTG
This sequence comes from Siccibacter colletis, assembly GCF_000696575.1. Classification (GTDB taxonomy): domain Bacteria; phylum Pseudomonadota; class Gammaproteobacteria; order Enterobacterales; family Enterobacteriaceae; genus Siccibacter; species Siccibacter colletis. The sequence continues at coordinate 3,645 of NZ_JMSQ01000018.1, forward strand.
TTACCTCTCGCGGCGCTGTTACTCAGCGCCTGCGCCCCCAAAACCACCGGCTGCCTTGAGATGAGCTGCCGTCCGACCTCTGATCTGCACCGGCTGACCATCTGGTGGCAGCCGGAGTTACGCAACGGCCCCTGGGACTACACCCAGGTTCCCGTGGATCATTAACCCCGCTATGGCAGTGAGGAACAGTTATGGTAATCAAGATACCGTTGTTAGCCAGTCTCAGCGCCAGCCGTAAAATTCAGACCGGAGCCCAGGCTGGGCAGTCTATTCCGCTGCGCCAGCTTCCGGCTCGCGCCCGTCACGCGGCGGGCGGGTCGCTACCGTCTCAGGGCGCTGCCAGCGCCGCTGCAACACCGCTCCAGCAGGGAGCGGCCAGCACCACCGCCCGCAGCGGGAAAAGCCTGCGTCAGAGCCTGACGCGCCTGCGCGATAAGCTGCACCGGGAACGCACCCCCTCCCCGCGCCCGCAGACGCCGCCCCAGGCAGAGAGCAGCCGCTTTACCCGCAGCAGCGCCCAGGGCCGCACGCCGGGTGAGCCGAGCCGGGTACCCTCGACCAACCTGCCGCCGCGCGACGCCGCCCCGGATACCTCAGGTTTTACCCGCGCCAGCGCCAGGGACCGCGATCCGGCTACCCTCAGCAGGCGACCGTCCACCCCGCCGACGCCGCCGAATACGCGCACCGCCTCACCGGAGCGCCGATCGCACGCCGATCTCGCCGCCAACGCCATCGATCTCGCTTTCCAGACATACCAGAACACCGTACGCACCATCCCGCCCGACAGGCCCACCGCCTCCTCTCCTGCAGAACAGCCTGAATCCCCACCGGCCGCCCCGCCAATGAGCGAGAAAGCGCGCGGTAAGCAGCCGATGCGCGAGAGTGAACCCGAACGCGACCCCCCAGGCCCGCAAGGCAGCGCCGCCGCGCGTAAAAAGCTGGCGCAGCCGCCGAATCTGGCCACCATCAAGGAAGAGCAGTACGCCGAACTGAAGCGCAGCGAGCTGAATGCTACCCAGCAGGTGGCATTTGATGCGGCCAGACGCGACACCGCTGAGCACCATACCCGGCTGCGTCCGCAGATCGCCAGCCTGGCGCTGGATGCGCGCGGCAAGCTGAACGTCACCGATGCGGTATCGGAGAACCTGCGCAATATCCTTAACGAAACCGTGGCGCGCCCGCAGCATACCTGGCAGGCACACCAGGCGAACAGCAGCAACAGCCAGCATCTGCTGATGGATACCCACGGACGGCTGTTCAGCCTGCAGGGGTCGAAAACCGCGTTTGTCGGTCTGACCCAGAGCGTGCCGATGGAGAGCTGGAAGCAGGCGGAGCCGTCGCGCCTCGATCGCGCCCAGGACAAGCTCGGCCTGAAAACCCTGACCTCACGCTCGGATGTGAAGATCCAGTTACACAACGCCGGCACCGCGACGGTACGCGCCCCGGCGCGGCTGACGGGAGGGCCGGCGGTCCAGCGCACCGTGCTGCTGCCCGACGCAGCGGTCCATGCTGCCCTGACCGGGATCTTCGCCCACGATCGCGAACAGGGTGAGAAAGGTGCCATCACCGAAACGGTGAGCGAACATATCCGCGAGCACGGCGGCAGGCTCTATCGCCTCGACGAACGCGCCATGCACTGGGATGAGGTGGATGAGAACGAAGAGAAGAGCTACAGCAAGCTGACAAAGCAGGCGGACGAAACCCTGTACGCCATTCACGATAAAAAGACCCTGCATAACCTCTCCACCGGCGAAAAATCGAAGAAGTTCGACGATAAAATCGCAGGCTACTGCACCAGCCAGCGCGGTGAAACCCTGGTGACGTTGACCAATGAAAAGACCAATAAGCAGTCGGTGATGTTCCTGACGCGTCTCGGGGATGACAAGTCTCGCCACTTCCCGCTGGCGCTGAAAACCACCGATGCCAGCGGGGCCAGCGTTGATTTTCACTCCCGCGGTATGACCATTCACGATGACCAGGTGTTTGCCATCGACAGCAACGGCAAGCTGTTTACCGGCCCGCTGCCGCAGGCCGGTGACAAGCAGATGTCACTGACCGCCGCCAGCGAACGCACCGCTGAACTGACGGGCTATCTCGGCGAGAGCTTCACCCTCGACAGCTTCCTCAATCACGGCAGCGGCAGACTGCTCGCGGTGGTGAAAGACGCCAGCGACCAGCGCCACGTCTGCGCCCTCGACCAGCAGGGGCAGTTCCGCCCGCAGTGGAACCTCAGCGAAAGTCTGGTAATGGATCACCATGAAGGGCTGTTACAGCCGCGCCCGCTGCCGCAGGATGTGGTGGACCTCGGGCGTCTCGGGCAGATGATGCTGCACGAGGGCAAGATTTACGTGATGAACAAGAACTCCGGGCGCTGGGAAGCCTCGTCGGAGAGCGCCACCAGCCTGAAACGTGGTCAGGATGGTCAGGCGTACATCATCAACGACGACGGGCTACCGGCGCGGGTGAAAGTCAGCCTGAAGAGCGACAAGATTGGCGGGGTTAACAACCAGTTTGTGATGCGCCAGATGAAAAGCAGCGTCACCGCCGACCTGCCCCTGCCCGGCTTCAGCCAGGACAACAAACCCCGCGCCATCGCCCCGGTGGATGCCCAGAAGCTGGCGGCCATCAGCGACAAGAATGAGATCCAGTACCACCAGAATCAGGCCGACAGCCGCCAGCCAGCGAAGATGATGCAGACCCTGACCAAAGCGGGTATCGGCAATCATCTTCCGCACGTTGATGCCAGCACGGCCAATACCCTGGCGGCAACCGGGGAAGGTAACGAACTGGTGGATATCACCTGCGACCAGAAACAGAACCTCTACGTGCTGGATAAACAGGGCAAGCTCTACACCATGCCGAAGGAGGACTGGCAGGCCGCGCCGGGCACCCGCCCCAACGCCAGCTGGCAGCCGGTGGATCTGCCCCCGGAGCTGGGCGAGATTGAGCACCTGCATAATATGGCGGGCGGCGGTCTGATGGTCTCTGACAAGGCCGGACGCAGCGCCAGTCTGCAGCTGGCCGGGATGCGGCTCGGGGCCACCGTGGTGGACAACAACGCCACCGGCAGCGATGCGGCTGAGGCGAGCGGCAGCGCGGCGGTCACCAACCAGAATGCGCAGCAGATTGCCAGCCACAACCGTTGGCTGGTGCAGCCTGAGTACGATCCCGACACCAAGCTGGAAGCCAAATCCCACCGTCGCCGGGTAGAGAAAGCGCTGGAGCGACTCGATGAAGCCTCGAAAAGCGTCAACGTTCACGGTATGACCCTGAAGGGCGAAGTGAACCTGATGGGTATGACCGGGCGCGACGGTAACCACGTTAACAGCGGACTGCGCGATCGCCTGCGCGCGCACGTGCTGGATGTGGATTTCTCCCGCGCCCCGCGCCCGACCAAAACCGTCTGGCGCAGCGCGGTACACAGCTGGAAAGGCCGCGCCGAGCTGGAGGATCAGTATCAGTACCAGAACACGCTGCATCAGCAGATGAAAACCGCCCTTGCCGCTCCGCCCGCAGCGCCGCTCACCCCGCTGGCGGATCGGCTGAAAGCGCTCGAAAATGGCCCGTTTGACCGTGGCTTTATGGAGCACGTGAACGCCTTCTGTGAGAACGTTGCCGACAGCGCCCGTCATCAGGCAACGCTGCTTGGCCAGCATTCAGGCGCGCTGGAGGGAGACGGTAGCGTGAAGACGCAGTTTGAGCCTTCCCGGCGTAAAGCGCTGACGCAGTCGATGAACCCGTACAGCGACAAAGAGAACCTGGTGCAGGATCTGGCGCGCTTCCATGCCCACTACCCGCTCTCTGCGGGCCAGGGCAGTCCGCAGCTGATGCACGCGCTGGAGCAAAAAGGCGTGGTGGTGCATCACCAGAAAGCCCAGGCACCGATGGGTCGCCAGCGCGATCCCCATGATGATATGGGCCTGACGAAATCGCGTCTGATCCTTGACGGCCTGACCATGAAAGCGCTGCACGAGCTGGTAGATGAGATGGAGAGTGCCGCCGCTGAAAGCCCGGTCAACCTGTCGCGTATCAATACGGCGAAAGAGGCGTTTCGCGTGCTGCGAGATGAGGACTACGGCGACGATCCGATTCAGAAGGCCACCAGCATGGGCTTCGTCAACAATAAGCAGCTGGAAGCCTGCTATGACGCCATCCGTACCATGACCAACGCGTTCAGCAAACCGCATCACGGGGTGAATGTCACCACCCGTACCGTGATGAAAGCCAGCACCCAGGAGCAGATGACCGAGCGTATGTTTCGCACCATCTCCTCGCTGGAGTCCGGCGAGAACATGGGCTTTGGCCGCAACTATGGCGGAATGCTCACCCTGTCGGTGATCCCCGGCGGGGAGATCATCGGTGTTCCGGGGGTGCGCGGTAACCTCGATCGCGCCTATAATGCCAGCTTCGCCCGCAGCGACAGCGGTATCACCGTCACCTTCAGCCGCAACGGCGGCGGCACCGGCACGGCATTTGGCGCGGTGGGCTGGAATCCGCTCAGCCAGGCACCCAACCCGGGCCAGATCAAAGCCGATCTGGGTAACAACCGCAGCATTACCCCCTCGGCGCGGTTAAACGGCATTATCGCCCTGGCGCTTCAGCGACAGATGCAGAACAGCGTCAGCTTTACGGTGAGCGAAGCTAACCTGCAGGAGTTTCTTGAGAAGCTCACCAGCGGCCAACTGGACCCCGCCAGCCTGCTGGAGAGCGGCGTCAGCCACCGGGTGAAGAACGGCACCATCCTCACCTTCAACGTCGATGCCACCGCGATGGCGATGGCGGGCGGCGGGCTTAACCTGCCGACCAGCCAGAGCGATCCCACCAAAAACCGGGCGCTGGTGCGCGCCAATGTCAGCGTCCAGGCGGCAGCGAATCTTGCCTCGGCCCAGCGCGAGCGCAACGTCACCCGCAGCAGCATCGGTTCCACCAGCGCACAGAGCGATAACCGCCTGCGCATGCTGAACAGCGTCAGCGTCGGGGCCGGGATCATGGGCGGCGTGGGGGTCACGACCGGCGGGCCGCAGACCACGCGAATTCCGGTATTCGGCATCAACAGCACCAACATTCAGGCCAGCATCGATAACCGCACTAAGCAGAGCATGAGCCTCGATATTGGCCGCGCCGAGCCGGTGGCGAAGAAGCAGCTCGACAAGCTGATCGAACAGGTGGAATCCGGGTTTGATGAGCCGAAGATAAACGCCCTGCTCCAGGAGCTGAAAGACGCCGACAAGCCGCCGAAAGAGGATCTGCCTTCTCTGACGCCCGAACTGAAAGCGCTGAAGGAGCAGAGCCTGCGCGATCGCGCCACCAGTCACACGCTGCGTCCGCTCAGCGCGACGGAACGTAAAGCGTACGAGAAATTGCTGAAGGAGGATAACGCGGCCGCGGAACAGGCGGAAGAGATTGCAGAGATCGCCGCGCGCGGCGGGCCGAAAGCGATCATGGACACCCCGGCCAATAAAACCCCTGAAGCACCAAAGAAAAACAGCGAGAAGTTTTCCACCTTCCTCAAACCCGAGAAAGAGGCGGTGAACATGAAGCTGGATAAGCTGCTGCCGACCCTGCTGGCGATGACCCCGACCAACAATGCGCAATACGCGGTGCTTAACGCGGCGCGCCAGCTGGAGGTGCAGCAGAAAGCGGCCGCGCTGCGCAGCCATGCCCTGAACAGTGCCGAATATCAGTCTACCTACAACAACCTGCATAAGATCGACCACGACAACCTGATGCACGTGATCCACAGCCTGTTCGCCTCTGAACTGCCGGAGAGCAACGCCGCAGCCATCTCCCGCTTTATGGCGGAAAAACCGATGCTGAAGGAGGTGGTGCGCGAGCTGCAGAAGAACCGTAACACGCAGGCCTCGGTGACACTGGAGTTTGTGGACGATACCCGCTACCGCATGCAGCAGCAGTGGCTCGATCACCAGACGCGTCCGGAAGATATTCAGGCGCTGCTGAAGGATCGTAGCCAGATGCGCGTCAAGTCGATCAGCTTTACCGAGACCGATACCAAACAGGAAGGCTTTAACCTGCCGCTGCTGGTTGCCGGCGCGTCCAGCCAGGCGAGCGTCAGCATTGCGCGTAACCTCGGTAAGATTAACTTCAGCTATGGCGCAGACCAGCGCACGCCGAATGCCTTTACCCTTGAGGGCGAGATTGCCGACGCCAGCCAGGCAGTGGTGAATGCCCTGACCAGCGCAGAAGTACAGGATAAACGCGGCGTGCTGTAAGGTGCGCCACCCTGAATTTTGAAGGAGAAAAATGAGATGACGCCCGATCAGACCCGCATCCAACAGCTGCTGTCCGGCTTCGCCCCGCGCACCGGGGCCACGCTGACGCTCGATAACGGCGTTTGCGCCCTGTACGACGAACAGGGCCAGGAAGCGCTGGTGCTGGAGATGCCGCCCCAGGGCGACGCCCTGCTGCTGCACTGCCAGCTGCTGGATATGCACCGCTACGAGTCAGAGCCTGCCGCGTGGCGGCTAATGATGACCCTTAACTTTGAAATGAACGCCATGCGCGGCTGCTGGCTGGCGCTGGACGAAGATAACCAGATCCGCCTGTGTCATCAGCAGCCGGTCAGCGCCCTGAACGAGGTGACGTTCGCCCCGCTGCTTGAGGCGTTTATCCAGCAGGCCCGTGAGGCACGCGACCTGCTGCTCGATACCCTGTCAGGCCGCTGATCGACGCGTAACCGGGTATCAGCTAACCCGGTTGCCGTCCCTGTCGATCACCTTCTCCCCGTCCTCTTTGGTGAACTCCCCACGCTGCGCATCCGGCAGAATATCCAGCACCCGCTCCGAAGGCCGGCACAGCGCGGTTCCGTTTGGTGTGACTACAATCGGCCGGTTGATAAGAATGGGATACGCCAGCATGGCATCCAGCAGTTCGTCATCGCTGATGGCCGGATTATCCAGCCCGAGATGCTCATAGGGTTCGGTGTTAGTGCGCAGCAGCTCCCGCACGGTAATCCCCATGCGGGTGATCAGCCCGGAAAGCTCGACGCGCGACGGGGGATTTTCCAGATACAGCACCACCCGCGGCTCCACGCCGCTGTTGCGAATTAACGCCAGGGTATTGCGTGAGGTGCCACATTCTGGATTGTGATAGATAGTAATCTCGCTCATAGCTCGTCGCCTGTTGCCGGTAAACTTTCATTATCGGCAAATTTCCGGCTACTCGTCACGAATTTCTATCACCTCATCGAGATCGTGGCCCTCCGGCTTTGCCCGGAATTTTTATGTATACTTGCTGCGGAGAGTATCTACATTTTAAGGATAAAAGGTGGAATGCTATGAAAGTGAACGACGCTAATCTGTTGGCATCAGGTTTCAGCAGCATCGATATTCAGAAAATTAAAAATAATACCGAAAATTACGGTGGTTCTGTTGATGATACCATCCAGGACCTGGCTAATCGCTTTGTCATAGCAATTTTTGTCGTAGCTGGTTGCCTTGTGGTTTTCGTTTTGCTGGTTCTGTTTGGTTCAGCCGAAAGCCTTTTCGCTGGCTCTGTCGGGCTACTTTGCGGTATTGCGGTTGCAATATTTATACAACCACCGGTGCTAGCCTATAAATCCTGGCGTTATAGAAGAATAAATCGGAGTTAGGTTCAGTTATTCTCTGTGGCCAAAAGGTCGAAGATGACCTTTGCTTTTACGCCATACCCAACAATTTTCATCGTTAGTTAATAAGCTTTCTGGCCTCAAGATTAACCATTGTTTCCGCCCAATTCTTATTCCTGTCTGAGCGCATTATATCAAGTAGCACAGCATCCATTTTTGTTCTCCCTGTATATTACATCGCCGATAATACCCCTTTATTTTTAGCTGTAAACCGTCGTTGCAGTCGGAAAAAGACACATTATGTGACTCCATCTGTATTTTCTTAACGTGTTTATTTCATCATTGATTCTTTCCCTGATTTCGCTCATAGCCTGTCACCTGCGCCGGTAAACACCTGTTATCCCCAGCTTTCCGGCTACTCGTCACGAATTTCGATCACCTCATCGAGATAGTGGTCCTCCAGCTCGCGCAGCAGGCGATAGACCTGCGCCACGGCGGTGAGGGTTTCACGCGGGATGTACGCCCCCTCTCGGGTGGTGCGATACAGGGTGCGGGTCAGCCAGATGTAGCGGATCACCGGCATACGCTTGCGCTGCGCCTCTTCGATCAGGGTGCGCGCTTCTTCATCGCTGGCCTTAAACATCAGACGCGGCAGCGGCGTCTCTCCCGGGCGGTAATACAGCCCGACCGCGAAGTGCGTCGGGTTAACCAGCAGCACGTCGGCCTCCTCCAGCGCGATCTGGCGCTGAGGCTGCGGCTCTTCATTCAGGATCTCGTGCGCCACCTGGCGACGGTGGCCCTTCATGTGCGGGTCGCCTTCGCTCTGCTTGAACTCGTTCTTGATGTCGTCGTGACTCATTCGCTGTTGCTTGAGGAAGAAGTACTTCTGGATGCCAAAATCGAGCAGGCTCAGGGCCAGCATCACCATCAGCACCCGTCGCGTCACCTTGACGAACAGGGCCATCACCCCCTGCCAGAAGCCGTCGAGGGTGCCGAGCGCCAGCTGGGCCAGACCGGGGATCTCCGGCTCTATCGCCAGCCAGACGATAATGCCGATGATGATGGCCTTGAACACGCTGGTGAGCAGCTGGGTAAACTGGCGAGCGGAGAACATGTTCTTAAACTGATTCACCGGGTTCAGGGCATCTAAATTGGGAACCAGCGCCTCCACCGCGAACAGCGGCCCGAACTGCACCCAGCCGCCGATGATGCGCAGCACCAGGCCAATGGCACACACAAGCCCGACCAGCACCAGAAACACCACAAAGGAGTCGGCGATCACCTCTTCCATCGCGTGGTCGAAGGGGTCGCGCAGCCGGGTCAGCGGCAGCAGCATCATCGCCTGCATCCGCTGCATCCCGGTATCCACCAGCGCGAAGATCGCCTCCAGTACGCCGATGCAGATCAACAGCTTGGGAATATCCTGGCTCTGGCTGACCTGCCCCTTCTTTCGCGACTCCTGAAGTTTCTGGGGCGTGGCGTCTTCGGTTTTTTCGCTCACGGCGTCACCCCCTTTGCTTCCACCAGATGCGGCAGGATGTGGATCAGATCCTTCAGCTCATACAGCCGTTCGCCGGCAAGGTGGTTAAGCAACGGCAGATAGAGGATAAAGAACAGCATTCCGAGCAGGCACTTCACCGGTATGGTCAGGGCGGTGGCCTGCAGCTGCGGGCTGTAGATACTCATGATGCCGATAGCGAAATCCATCAGCAGCATAATCGCCACCAGCGGCCCGGCGTAGAGCACCATGTCGGTAAAGGTTTTGCCCAGCAGCCTGAGATACACCTGGAAACCGGCTTCCGAGGGGAACGGCATCCACTCGGTGGCGCGCCAGAGGTGGTAGCTGTCCCAGATGATCTGGGTGATGGTGGATAAGCCGAGGCCGATGATCAGCAACAGGATGATCGACTGCTGCATCAGTTTGCCGAGCGGCGTGACGTCCGGGCCAAGTTGAGGGTTAATCTGCCCGCCCATCAGCGCCCCGCGCTGGTTATCGAACAGCCCGCCCACCGATTCAAACAGCCAGAACGGCATCGCCAGCAGCAGGCCTATCAGGCAGCCGATCACCAGCTCCTTCATCACCAGCCCGGCGAGCAGCAGCATGTCCGGTTCGAGGGCATCGATCTCCACTTTGATGGTCGGGGCGATAAACAGCGACAGCGCGACCACGATAGCGGCGCGCATCACCCCTTTAACCACGCTGAAGTTAAATACCGGGGTCAGCAGCAGGCAGGGAAAGATGCGCGCCATCCCCAGCGCCAGCGCCAGGATGCTGTGAAACAGGTCGGTAAGCGGCGCGCCGAGCAGCATCAGGCGTTAACCGTGGACATCATGGCAAAGGCGGTCTGGGCGAGCTGCATCAGCTCAACCCCCACCCAGCGCCCGCTGAGCGCCAGCGTTACCCCGACGGCCACCAGCTTGATGCAGAACGGCAGCGTCTGGTCCTGAAGCTGCATCGCGGCCTGCAACAGAGAAATCACGATCCCTACCAGCACCGCGACGATCAGCGGCGGCGCGGAGAGGATCACCACCAGCAGCATCCCCTGGCGAAACAGCGTCAGAATATCCATCTTGTCCTCACAGGTAACTGTAAAACAGGCCGTCGAGCAGCCGCGTCCAGCCGCTGACCAGCACGAACAGCAGAATTTTCAGCGGCAGCGAGACGGTCATCGGCGATACCATCTGCATCCCCAGCGCCAGCAGCACGTTGGAGACAATCAGATCCACCACGATGAACGGAATGAAGATAAGAAAGCCGATTTTGAAACCGCTCTGCAGCTCGGACAGCACGAACGCCGGGATCGCCAGCAGCATGTTGTCCGGCTGCACCGTGCGCGCCATCTCCTCCGGCCACATGCGGTGGGTGTTCTCCTGAAGATGCACCAGAATGTCCGGGTCGGTATTGCGGGTCATGAATTTTTTCAGCGGTTCAATGCCGTTACCCAGGGTGTACTCCAGCCGCTCCATCGAGCTGAAATCAATGGGCAGCGTCTTTACCCGGTCGGTGATGTCGCTGAACACTGGGGCCATGATGAACAGCGTGGCGGCCAGGGCGATGCCGTTGAGCGCCATCGTCGGCGGCACCTGCTGCACCCCCATGGCGTTACGGGTCAGCTGCAACACCATGGAGAGCTTAAGAAAGCTGGTACAGATGATCAGCAGCATCGGCAGCAGCGTCAGGGCGCCAAGAAACAGCGCCAGCATAATCGGGTTCAGCGGTCCCATTTCCATAGCGGCTTACCTGTCGCGTCCCAGTGGGCTGGCAGCATCCGGCAGCATATGGGTGATTTGCAGTCCGAGCCGCCCCTCAACGTCCACCAGTTCGCCTTTCGCCAGCGGATACTCGCCGTGACATAGCAGCGCCTCACCCGGCACTACGTGATCGACCATCAGGGTCGATCCCACACTCAGGCGGCTGATTTCACCCAGCGTCAGCCTGAGGTGGCCGCAACGCAGCGTCAGGGCCAGCGGCAGCGGATCAAAGGCCGATGTATTGGTTTCTGTCGTGTGAGCCTCTTCCGGGTTCGGCACGCCGTCCATTGCATAATCTTCGGGGGTTTCATTCACGTCGGTTATCTCCAAATCGGTAATATAAAAGTGGCCGCTATGTCCGGCGTCTCCCTGCAGCGCACCCTGAATGCGCACGCCGCCCAGCTGCACTTCCCCTTCGCCACTGGGTAAAAACCCGCAGCGGGTGGGAAGCACCACATCGTCAGGACGCAGCGCGCGCAGCTGCGCCAGCGGTAAAGTGAGCGACCCGAGGTTCAGCGGGAGGCGCAGCGCCATCTCCTCCACGCCCTCCGCCCGCAGCGCCACCCAGCCAGGTTGGGCCAGCAGCCGCTCCAGCGTGGCGGCCTCCACGCCCACCCGGCTTGCGGCTCGCGCCTCGCCCAGTTCAATCTCAAGGCTGAGCCACACCAGCCCGGCGTCCGGTTGCGCCTGCACATCCGGCTCCAGCGTGCCAAACAGCGTCCGCGCCCCGGCGATCAGGTAGTGGTTCCACAGTGGCCAGTACCATGCCTGCTCTGTGCCGGGGGTGATGACGGTCGGGCAGCGCGACAGGACACCGCACACCGTCTCCGCCTCGCTCAGCCACAGCGTACCGGCTCCGGTGCGCAGGGCTGTCGCCGGCGCGGCGTCGGGCTCCCCGAGGCGCAGCGTCAGCCCACCCAGGGTTTCATCATCGGCGAGCGGGTAAAACCAGCCCGCGCCCACCTTCTGTCGCAGCCGCACTTCGCTGCGCGACAGCCTGCGCAGCGCCAGGGTATTCATGCCTGGCCTCCGCGTTGTTCAAAGCGCAGCCGCACCTGGCAGGCCAGACGACGGCGCAGCGATTCCCGGCAGCGCTCCTGATGCGGAGCCATCATTAACAGCGCCTGCGGAGCAAAACGCAGGTTGATATCCCAGCCGTTGCCGTTTCCCGTCGCGCTCAGCCGGGCATCCACTTCCCCCAGCTTCGGCAGCAGCAGCGTCATCGCCACCGCGCCAGGAGGTTGCTTCTCCACCATGCCGCATAGCGGCGGCTCAATCTGCTGCCAGACCCGCGCCGGCGAGGCCACCTGCCCGGTGTCCTGGGTGGCCGGTGGTTGCAGCCACGGATACGCACTGGCAGTCAGCGGTACGCCGGTCGGCATCAGGCCGGTCTCGGGCTGGCCGAGCAGCGCGTCAAACAGGGAAGCATCCTGACGTACCGGTGCGCCCTTCGCTTTACGATCCGGCGCGGCGGCATCGCTGCTGTTAGTCTGGCGTTCGCGCACGGGTGCCTGCGCCCGCTGTGGCTGAGAGGTTGTCTGTTTGCCCGTATCGCGGGCCTGGGGTAATGCGCTCATCGCAGCACCTCGCTTTCCTGAATCATGTACTCCAGCTTCTCCAGATCGCGCTGCCGGGCCTGGGTTTCGCGCTGCGCCTGCTCAAGGTATTCCGCACGCTGGCGCTGCTGATGCTGGCACTGGGTCAGCGCGTTTTTGTGTCCGGCTACCGCTTCACAGGCGCTGCGCTCCTGGTTCAGCCCCTGCATCAGGCGCTCCTGTTTCTGCGTCCCCTCCATATGGCGGTCGACAAAGGCCTCGCGTAGCGCCAGATAGTGCGTCTGCTGCTCCCCCAGCGCGCGTTCAATGCGTTCGCCCTGCGTGACGGTGTCACGCAATGCCTGCTCCGCCTGGCGCTGCTGGCGCTCGCTGCGTCGCAGGCGCTGGCGGCGGATTGGGAGTAACAGCGCAAAGGCTTTCTGCAGCTCGATACCGGTCTCTTCCACCACCAGATCGTCGTCCGGATTACGATGTCGGCGCATAGCGGCTTACCTCCGAAAGATGTTGCAGCGTGTCGTCATAGGGTGTGGGTTCATGCATCGCCTGTTGCAGATAGCCGTTAATCGCATCCTGGGCGTCGACCGCCGCGTCGGTCATGGCATCATGACCCGCCTGGTACTCGCCGAGGCGGATCAGCATCTCCACCTGCTGCCAGGCCGCCATCATGCGACGCACCTGCACCGCATTACCGATGTGTTCCCGGGTGGCGACGTTACTCATGGTGCGGCTGAGGCTCGCCAGCACGTCAATGGCCGGATAGTGGCCGCGCTCCGCCAGTTTGCGGGTCAGCACGATATGACCGTCGATCAGCGAGCGCACTTCATCGGCTACCGGGTCATTCATCGAGTCGGCCTCAATCAGCACCGAATAGAGTGCGGTAATGGCCCCGCGTGAGGTCTGCCCGGCCCGCTCCAGCAGCGTCGGCAGCAGCGTATATACCGAGGGTGGCAGCCCGCCGCGTCCCGGCGGCTCGCCGAGCGCGAGGCCGATTTCACGCTGGGCGCGGGCAAAACGGGTCAGAGAATCGAGGATCAGCAGCACGCTTTTCCCCTGGTCGCGCCAGGCTTCGGCGATGGCGGTGGCGGTAAAAGCGGCGCGAGCGCGCTCCATGCTGCTGCGGTCCGAGGTGGCGCAGATCAGCACCGTGCGGCGGCGCAGCTCCTCATCCAGCTCATGATCGAGAAACTCGCGCAGTTCGCGTCCGCGCTCGCCGATAAGGCCAAACACAATCACGTCGCACGGCGTGTTGCGCGCCATCTCGGCCAGCAGCGTGGTCTTTCCGCAGCCTGCCCCGGCAAAGACGCCGACGCGCTGCCCGGTGCCAATGGTTAACAGGCCGTCAATGGCGCGAATCCCGGTCGGCAGCGGCGTGTCGATGCGCGGGCGATCGGTAGGTGCCGGGGCGTCGCCCAGCACGCTCACGGCATCGCTGACGGTCCCCGGCATGGCGAACGCGCCCACGCCTTCGTCGCTCAGCGGTCGCCCGAAGCCGTCGAGCACGCTACCCAGCAGCGCCTCGGACACCACAATGCTGTGCGGCAGGCGCAGCGGGATCACGCGTGCGCCCTGGGCGATACCGTCCAGCTGCCCCAGCGCCGACAGCAGCGTATGCTGCGGGTTAAATCCCACCACTTCGGCCAGCACGCTGCTGCCGTCGTCGCGCACCACCTGGCACAGATCGCCGATGCGCGCCTGGGGCAGACTGCTCTCCAGCAAAATGCCGCTGATACCGGTGATGCGCCCCCAGGCTTTTACCGGCGACACCGCCGCCAGCCGCTGACGCTGCTGTTCGAACCAGCCGTTGAGCGCGTCAGTCATCACCAGCTCACCTTGATATTTTCCCGGCCGCTGAACTCAATCTGATTGCCGGTAATGGATACCAGGCGCAGCTCGTCTACCTCATCACCAATAAACAGCCGCTGACCATCATCGGTAACGATGTTGGCGCGCGATCCGGTGGTGATCTGCACGATGCGGAACGGCAGCTCCACTTTCAGCGGCTCCACTTTATTCACCACCGGCACCGCTGTTTTAAATTCGTCATTGAAGCGGCCCATCATGCGATTGAAGATTTCCATCTGGGCGTCGCTCAGCTTGCCTTTCAGCTCAACGGATTTTTCGTGAACGATCACCGCCACGGCGCTGCCGAGATCGCGCTCGCGCAGCATCTTTAACAGCGGGGCTTTGACGTCGCTGACGTTGAGCATTCTGCCGGGGCCGGACACCACCTGGGTTTGCGCCACGGTCGGCTGCAAAATCCAGCTCACCACGGTAAAGGTCAGCAGCAGCATCATGCTCACCATCGCCACCCGCATGGTGCGGGTAAACAGGCTCTTGCGCGGTGCCGGGGCTGGCGCGGGCGCGGGCGCCGCAACGCTGGCGGCGGCCTGCTGCACCGGCGCTACAAAGGGTGTCCAGGGCGTGTCGGCATCGGCGACTGCCAGCCATACCGGGCCCACGGCAAACGGCGTGCCGCTGGCAAGCGCGTGTTGCTCGCCGCCCGGCTGCTCAAGCGCCCATCCGGATTCGTGACGGTGTAACCGCCACATTGCAGCCCCTATGCCTTCGTCACTCAACAGCAGGTCCGCATCCCCGGACTGGCCCAGTACCCAACTGTCGCCAAAGAGTGGCAACGCCGCGCCTAAATGAAGGCCGGACAGCACGCGCAGCTCGAACATCATTAACTCTCCCAGGTGGTAAGTGAGTAAACGGCCGGGTCAAGGTCGAGGCGACCCAGCACGTTAACCGCGAGATTAGGTTGCAGCTCCGCAAAGGAGAGCACCGGAACATAGTGGAACTCCTCCTGGATCAGCGCGCGCAGCGGGCTGCGCAGATCCTGGGCTACCAGCAGCACCGCGCGCTGATCGTTGTCCACCGGGAAGGCCTGACCCACTTCCTGCAGAATGGCGGAAACCTGCTCCTGCGCCAGGGCAAAGAAGATGTCGTTCTGGGTCTGGCGCAGGGCGTCGCGCAGCTGCTCTTCCAGCTCCGGGGTGATGAGCCAGACATGCAGGCCGTCAACCCGGGCATACTGATAGCAGAGATGGTTTTTCATTGAGATACGCACCAGGTCGGTGAGCAGATGAATGTCGCGTTCGTGCTGACCGTGCTCGATCAGCGCTTCGGCGATGGCGCGCACCGAGCGCAGCGGAATACGTTCCGCCACCAGCTTTTGCAGCACCGCCGAGAAGCGCGACACCGGCATCACGCGCTGCAACTCCTGAGACAGCTCCGGCTGTTCGGCTTCCAGCCAGGAGACCAGCGCCCGCGTCTCCTGCAGGCCGATAAAGTGCGGGCTGCTGGCGTGGATGGCGTTTTCCATGCGCTTCACCAGCAGTTCACGGGCGCTCCAGCGTTCAACGTCGTCGTTCTCCAGCAGCGGATGCTCCGCCGGCAGCCAGATAAGGTCCGCCTCGCGGCGCAGTTCCTCACCCTCCACGATGCCTTCGCGCTGGGCCTCGGGAATGCTCTCCAGCCAGCTGCGCTTCACGGCCAGCATCGGCACGTTAAAGGTGCCCACCACTTTCGGGATCTCATACACCGAGAAGCGAAACTCGTTTTCCGGCTGGTGATCGACAAATTCAATATCAAAGGCCGGGAGCGTAAACCCGAAGTGATAGACGATGCGGTTGCGCAGCCGGCGGATCTCCTGCACCAGCTCCAGGGTTTCCGGCTTGCCGCGACAGGATGAGGGGAAGTTAATCAGGTATGGCCGCGTCGGATTGAACTGGCGCAGATCTTCTTTGCCGTTCAGCTCCGGCGGCACCACTTCGTTCTCCATCTGCGGCTGCGCCAGCTGTAGCTCCTGACGGGCGCGCCAGATCTGGAAACCGCCGCTGATCATGGTCAGCGCGGCCAGCACCAGGAACACGCCGGTCGGCATCCCTGGCAGCAACGCAAAGCCCACCATTCCGAAGGAGGAGAGCAGCCAGGCTTTGGGCTGGCTGGTGAGCTGCTCGGCGATCTCACGGCCAATGTTGTTATCCACCGACTGCTCGTTATCCGAGGAGACGCGGGTGATGATCATCCCGGCAGTCAGGGAGATCAGCAGCGCCGGGATCTGGGCAATCAGTCCGTCACCGATGGTGAGAATGGAGTAGACGTGCATCGCGTCCCCGGCGGGCATGCCGAGCTGCAACACGCCGATGCTGAAGCCGCCGATGAGGTTGATAAACAGGATCACCAGCCCGGCGATGGCATCGCCCTTCACAAACTTCATCGCCCCGTCCATCGCCCCGAACAGCTGGCTCTCTTTCGCCAGCTCGCTGCGGCGGGTCTTCGCCTGCCAGACGTCAATCATCCCGGCCCGCAGGTCGCTGTCGATGGACATCTGTTTACCCGGCATGGCATCCAGCGTGAAGCGCGCCGCCACTTCGGCCACCCTCTCCGAGCCTTTGGTGATCACAAGGAAGTTCACCACCGTGAGGATTAAGAACATCACCATCCCCACCGCCAGGTTGCCGCCCACTACGAAGTTGCCGAATGCAGCCACCACGTGCCCGGCATCCTGCTGGATGAGGATCTGGCGCGTGGTGGAGATAGAGAGCGCGAGGCGGAACATGGTGGTCAGCAGCAGCACTGCCGGGAAGGTGGAGAACGCCAGCGGTTTCGGCAGGTACATCGCCAGCACTACCAGCAGCGATGACAGGCAGATGTTAACCGCAATCAGCACGTCAATCAGCGCCAGCGGCAGCGGGATGATCAGCATAAACACCAGCGCCATAGCAAACGCAGCCCCGACCACTTCGGAGCGTTGCATTGCGCTGATGGCTATACGGTTCAGGATCTGAAAAAGGGCATTCATCGCCAGGGCCTCGTCGGGTGCGGAATTAAACGTCTTTACGCATGTTGGCCTGCGTCTCGGCTTTTGATACATCGCTGATAATGCTGCGCAGCAGCGTCAGCGCGTTTTTACGGCTGTCCGGCTCCTGCCACAGCGACGGCGGTAATCCATGCATCAGTGGAAACAGCCCGGCGTAAAACAGCGGCAGATGCCGGGTGTGTTCCCCGACGATGTCCTCCGCCAGGTGCTGATAGTCACTCTGGTATGCCCCGCTGTAGCTGATCTGCAAGGCGCGGCGCGTCAGATCCAGACCGGTCATCGCTACTTCCGGCAGTTTGCTTTTCATACGCTTGATAAAGGCGCTACTGTCAGCAAGGGACTGGCTGATCTGTGCCGCATCGCGCAGCCCGCGCTGAATGCGTACCAGCGCACCTATGCTGATGGAGGGGGCCAGCGCAGCGATGTCGTCTGCCAGCGCCCGTTGCAGCGTGCGCAGCTTTGGCAGCAGATGACGCGACTCCACCTGCTCAAGCAGCATGTCGAGCATCATCACGGCGGATTGCTGATCAACGATGGTGTCGTAATAGAGATTACGCAGCGACTGCTTGTGCTGCGGATCGCGGGTGTGTTCAGCAATGGCGGCAGCGGTGTTGGTGCCGGCGCGGATGATGTTACCGTGAGTGAGCTGCAGCTGGTGCAGGCGCCCGCTGAGCGCCTGCACCAGGGAATCATCCCCCGCCGCATGCGCCTGCTGCTCCAGAATACGCAGCAGCACGTTGCAGCGTGCCGGGTCGCCGCCCGCTTTCTCAAGCAGCGCCTCGCTGTCCGGCGGCGGTGACTGGCTCAGCAGGTCGCGCAGCTGGCCGAGCTGCTCTTCGGTGCGGCGCTGATCGTTGTTGTCCAGCAGTTCAAACAGGTGCGTCAGCTCGTCGATTTTGCCGATGGCGTTCTTGTTGCGCAGCAGGTTGCTCTGCAGGCTACGGCGGTTGAGCGCTTTATTCTTGCGCTCCATCTTCTCGCTGAACATCACACCAATCTCTTCCAGCGAATCGTTCAGGGTTTCGGCGCGGGTACGGACGTTATCCGGGGAGTGAGCGGCATTTTTAGCAGCAGACTGTTCGCTACTTTTGTGCAGCGCTTTTAACGCCAGCGGCACCAGTAGCGCGTGTTGCATTTTTATCATCGCCGGAACTCCTCGTTGGTCATCACCCCCATTCAGTGTCGGCGGCGGCCTCGCGGTTCCAGAAAAAGTAAAAAAATCCCGATGAAATATTTCAGGAACGGCAGCGCCATTTTGCGCACCCAGCAAGAAGGAGGTGCAGGGAAAATATATCGCAGCGGCAAAATGCAATTAATTGCATTCGCGATCCTGCGGCGAAAACAAAAATTGTCTCAGATAAGTCCTGGAGGGGAATTAAAAAGTACGCAAAACAGCGAATTATCTGCTGCTCCGCTGCTGGCACAGCCCTTGCTATGTCATGGAGGTCACGATGACATCCACCGGAGAGAAAATAATGTTCAGCACCATGACCCCTGATATCGCAGAAACTCAATTTGCAAATGATGTTGCGTTAAATGTGAACTGGGACGAGGTTTTTCTCACGCATAATAAAAAGCTGCTCAATTTCATTCGAAAGCGAATTGCCAATCCTGAGGACGGGGAAGATATTCTGCAAATGACCTGCCTCGAAGTGTTGCGTAATCGCCATAAATTTATGGGCGCATCACGTCCGGAAACCTGGGTGTTTGGTATTGCGGTTAATCTGATTCGCAATTACTACAAGAGCCAGCACAGCGTCGGGCTGCTGGAGTGTCTGGACGATGAGATCACCGCCGACCTGCTGCTGGAGAACGACCCGTGCGACCTGACGGAGCACCGTCAATTGCTGCAAAATACCCTCGATTCGATTGATTCGCTGGCACCGGATATTAAATCGATGCTCTCGATCCTGGTGGAGGAAGAAGGCAGTTATCAGGATGTGGCCCAGCATCTGAATATTCCCCTCGGCACCGTGCGTTCACGTCTGTCGCGCGCCAGAGAAGCGTTAAAAACGCGTATTTATGCCTGAGGCGAATATTGACAATAGTCTGACATGATTAAGCTGCTACTATGTTGTTAACGTCAATTAACCCGACACCTGAAATAGTTCAGAGGAGAAAGTTAATGCCACCAATATTATGGGTTGCCGATGTTCACCGGTGACGACGTCAGCAAAAACATAGAGGGAATTATGCTACTGCAGGCTATTGCAAACCGTCCTGAATATAGCGATCGCGAGACGGCAAATTTATCTGACATTGCACTTAATCGAGTGCATGACGCGATATATCTGATTGATTGTGATCTGCGTATCAAATATGTCAATGATAAAGCCTGTGAGCTGCTGGGATATTCGCGCGAAGCGTTTTCCCGGCTCTCTTTCTCCAGTATCGATCCGGAACTGCGCGATGATGATGTCTTCGCCCTGTGGTGGAAGCTCAGCGTGCGCCCGGAAGGTATTACCTTCACCTCGCACCATGCCGGTCACAACGGCGAGCTGATTCCGGTTGAAATCAGCTGCGTCGGCTACGACCAGCGCGGCGAGGAGCACATTCTCTGCATCGTGCACGACGTGCGCGAACTGCGTCGGCAGAAAGAGCAGCAGCGGCTGCGCGAGAAGCAGATGAATATGGTGGTGGAGAACTCCCCCGATCTGATCCTGCGTTTTGACCTCAATACCCGCTGCCTCTATGCCAACCCGGCGGTGCAGAACTGGTTTGGCGTCAGCGAGCAGGAAATCCACCATAAACCGCTCACCGAAAGCGTGCCGAAAGGCGACGTCGGGCTGAGCTTTTTTAAGCTGGTATCGAAAACGCTGGTGGATGAGAAAGGCGCGGAGGATGAGCTGACGCTGCAGCGCTATGGCAGGAAACGTACCCTGCACGTGCGCTGCGTGCCGGAATATGACCTGGCGGGCAAGATGGTGAGCGTACTGGCCGTCGGGCGTGACATCACCCCGATCCGTCAGACCGAAGAGGAGCTGCGGGCCGCCCACCAGCAGCTGCGCATGCTGGCGCAGAATTTCGAGCAGGATCGCGAAGCGGAGCGCAAGCAGCTGGCGCGGGATATTCACGACGAGCTGGGCCAGCATCTTACGTCGCTGCGTACCGGTTTGTCGCTGCTGGCGATGCGTGCCGGCCAGCCTCTCGCCGGACAGCGCGAGCAGCTCGATAATCTGATGGGGCTGGTGGACAGCACGATTCAGGTGGTGCGGGATGTCTCGACGCGCCTGCGGCCGAACGTGCTGAATCTGGGCCTGATCCCGGCGCTGGAGTGGCTGCGCGATCGGTTCAACAAGGATGGCGGCTGCCGCTGTATCCTGGTGGCGCCGGACGAAAGCGCCGTCAATCTGGATGAAGCGACGCTCACCGCCGCGTTCCGCGTGGTGCAGGAGTCGTTAACCAACGTGGCGCGCCACGCCAGCGCCAGTACGGTCTATATCATCGTTAAACCGCAGCCTGACACCATCACTATTGAGGTTGTCGATAACGGCAAGGGTTTCAACGCTGCGCGGGTGCGTAAAAACGCCTTTGGCCTGCCAGGCATTCAGGAGCGGGCGCGGATGCTCAATGGCGAAGCGACGATCGTCAGCGCGCGCGGCAAAGGCACCCGGGTGCGGCTGAGCTTTCCCCTGCCCGGCTCGCGTTCCCAGACCTGCGGCGATAAACATAAAGGAGAATAAACAATGGAAGAGCGGATACGGCTGATGATTGCCGAAGATCACGCCATCATGCGCGAAGGCCTGAAGCAGATATTCGCCCTTGATGACGCAATTGACGTGGTGTGCGAAGCGCCGGACGGCGGCCAGGTGCTGGAGCGCCTGCGCCATCATCAGGTAAACCTGCTGCTGCTGGATCTCTCGATGCCGGGCATCAGCGGCGAAGACCTGATCCACCGCATCAGGCCGCAGTATCCTGCGCTGCGCATTCTGGTGCTTAGCATGTACAACGAGCCGCAGATCGCCCGCCGGGTGTTAGGCAGCGGCGCGCTGGGCTACATCACCAAAGACAAACCGCCGGAGGCGCTGTTGAAGGCGATTCGTACCGTGGCGCGCGGCTCCCGCTACATCGACCACGACCTCGCCCAGGAGATTGTGTTTTCCGACTATCAGGGCAACAACCGCGCAGCACATGAGAGCCTGACCATGCGTGAACGGCAGATCATGATCATGCTGGCGCATGGCGAGACCATCAACGCCATCGCCGATACGTTATCCATCAGCAATAAAACCGTCAGCACCTACAAGTCACGCATGATGAAGCGCATGAACTTCACCAATAATGCCGACATCGTGAAATACTCCCTGAGCCACAATCTGGTGCGCTGACCCCCGCGCGGCGGGTCGCATCCCGCCGTTTTTTCGCCCTTTCCGGAACCCGCCCCGCGATGTTGCCACTCACCGGTAACGCCTTTCAGGAATTTGAGGTTCAACCGTGTAAAAAACCACGCTAAGAGATTAACTTTTTGTTTTACATGAATAAAAACAAATTAGCGTTCGTCAAAAAAACCCGGCAAGCGCCAGGTTTGTTCTGAGGATTACTTTATTGGGTTTTGTGCAGTTTCTTGTCTGAGCTCTTCAATCGTGTCACGCATATTGCTCAGACACTCTGAGGCAGCAGCTCCCGCCTTTTCCAGCACGGGTTCTGTCTTCGCGAAATACTCCTCAACTTGTGTCATTGTGGCATTCGTCATCAGTGGAATGCTGCATATCATTAATGTGCCAAAGCGCTGCTTTAAGGAGTCGGTACTTTTGTCCAGCGAGTTGGTTGCGTTAATTACAGATATTGGATCTTTAATCAACGCCATGCTAAGAGCTGTAGTCAATTCCTCTGTATGTGCAGCGTCAAGGGTATCACCAATACTGTCAATTTTCCCCGGAAACGCATGGAGTGTTTTGTTGTCAGCCTGCTCGATCAGTTGGATATAAGCTTTCCATTCATTTGATGATGCTATGCAGGAGGACGAGATAATGCAGGCGGTCAGCAAAATGATTCGCAAAATCATCTCACTACCTCCAGCGTTTTATCTGTTGACTGAATGATTTTTGTGCGAATAACCGGCCCCAGTATTATGCAACCCTCAGAAGCGAATCCAGGTACTTTCGGAGGCTTCCTTTCGCCGTGTATACGAAATAAAGAGCGGCCATAACTTTCGCCAGAGGTCTGTGTCAAAATTATGGTAAATGGTCCCTTTGAACTGGTATGTCCGCCAATATGCCAGGTACCGCGAGGAATGGGCCCCATACCTTTAACGTGTTGCCGATCCGGGTTGTTTTTATTGTTCAGGCTCCCCGAATAGCCTTTCCCCATTAACTTACCGTTGTGCCACAGTTCGCCGGTACTCTGATGGTATATCCATGCCATGTGTCGCTCTCCTATGCCGCGCTGCGCTCTTTCCAGCAATCAGAGTGAATAATATTGCCGTCCAGATATTTCCAGGTGATTTTTTCATACGTCACTTCGAGCACTTCAAGGTGATCGTGACGTTCGTAGTCCGGATCTTTAACATCTTCCATGAAGGCGACGAGACTGGTAATGCGGGCATTTTCAAGGAGTACGTTGAAATATTCTTCTTCCTGTCCGGCGTAATTAATGCGATAGAATTTGAGCTCGGCAGATTTTAAGAGCTTCCCGGAGCTGACGAACTGATGAAGATACGGGCTGGAAGAGTCCAGCGCTTTGGTAAGGATAAAGGGAGCATGTTCGCGAGTGGCCGTTATCTTGCCGGACAGATCATCTGTGGGGAGAGATACGATGTGAGCCAGCGCGGTTATCTCTATGCTTCCCTCGCGTTGCTGTACATCAACAGAGCCTTTGATGGGATTTCCCCCATCGTCCTTCAGCCATAAATAAACCGGTATAGTCATTCTGTGAAATCCTTTTTCGTGATTAAAGAGCAGTGATTATCACCTTCTGTTTCTTTCTGAAGAAAACTCCACTTGCGTTTTTATTGATTAAAATCAGCAAAATGAATTGATTTTGATTTTCGCTTCAGACGGAAATATGTAGCGCGGGATATCCCCGTGTTTCTGCCACTATCTTAAATGACTGCCCCTACCGGATGAGTCCGAGTGCTGATACCGTCGCACTGTGCGGTGTTCTGCCGAACTTCACACCAGACGCCATTGCAGCGATCCCATCACTGGTTCGCTCCAGAATGCGCTCACGCTCAGCTTCTGCCACAGCGGCCAGGATCTGAATGACCATTTTCCCCATCGAACCTTCTGTACTAAGGCCGTTTTCCAGAAACCGGATGGCGATCCCATTTTTATAGCAGACGTCAACGCTATGGATCCGCGCCGGCACGCTGCGCAATGGCAACGCGCCGGCGGCAAACGACCCGCAGTAAAGCTTCTGGCCTGGGCATCTGCCCAGGCTCTGACCCCGATTATGTCACGTTTTATTCTGGCCCGATTCCATCGTTAGTTGACCATCAGGCTACTCATCAGGCGTTTTGAGACGCTCTACACTGGCTTCACTGACCACACGAACCCTGGAGTAGATGATGAAACTGACCCAAATTCGCAACGCCACCCTGCTGCTGGAGTACGCCGGCACCCGTTTTCTGATTGATCCGATGCTGGCCGAAAAAGAGGCCTGGGAAGGCTTCCCCGGCACGGCACGCTCGCACCTGCGCAACCCCCGCGTCGCGCTGCCCCTGCCGCTGGAAACCCTGCTTGATGTCGATGCCATTCTTGTCACCCACACCCATCGCGATCACTGGGATGAAGCCGCGGTCGCCGCCATCCCTAAAGCAATGCCGATCTACACCCAGAATGACAGCGACGCGGCGCTGATCCGCAGCCAGGGCTTCAGCAACGTTCAGCCGCTGGCTGACAGCAACACGCTTGCGGGGATTGGCATTCATAAAACCGATGGCCAGCACGGCAGCGATGCCGCGTATGCCATTCCGGAGGTGGCCGCTTTCCTGGGGGATGCCTGTGGACTGGTGTTTACCCATGCCGACGAAAAAACGCTGTATATCGCCGGGGATACCATCTGGGTGAAACCCTATGAGGAGAGCCTGGCGCGCTGGAATCCGGACGTGGTGGTGCTGAACGCCGGTTTCGCGCAGGTGGATGATATTGGTGCCATTATTATGGGCAAAGAGGATGTGCTGCGCACGCACCGGGCGCTGCCGGACGCCATCGTCGTGGCCTCGCACATGGAGGCGGTGAACCACTGTCTGCTGACCCGGGATGAACTGCGCACTTACGTGACGCAGCACGGGATCCAGGATAGCGTGGTGATCCCTGCCGACGGCGAGTCCTGTCTGTTCTGAGTGTATGACGCGCCGGGTGCGGCGCGTCCTGATTAACCGGAGTCTTGTATGCCTGCTCTTTCCGTGGCCGTGGTCGCCACGCCGGGTTTTAGCCCGTTTCACTTCTCGGTGCCCTGTACGCTGTTTGGTTTGATGATGCCGGAACCGGACCGTTACCGGCTCAGCCTGTGTGCCGAGACGCCCGGCGTGGTGGATTCCGGCAACGGTATGCTGGTGCAGGTGGAGCATGGCCTGGAGCAGATCGCCCAGGCGGATGTGGTGATCGTTCCCTTCTGGCATCATCCGGAACAGAAGCCGTCCCGGGCGCTGCTGGACGCCATCGCCGCCGCCTGGGAGCGCGGCGCGGAAGTGGTCGGGCTGTGTCTCGGGACGTACGTACTGGCCTGGGCCGGGCTGCTCAATCACCATCGTGCGGCGACCCACTGGGAGTATGAGCGCGACTTTTCCCTGCGTTTTCCCGAGGTTCAGCTTGATACCAACGCGCTGTATATCGATGACGATCGGTTGATCACCTCCGCCGGTACCGCGGCAGGCATTGACTGCTGCCTGTATCTGGTGCGCAAACACTACGGCAGCGCTCTCGCCAACCGCGTGGCGCGAAGAATGGTGATGCCGCCCTACCGCGAAGGTGGTCAGGCGCAGTTTATCGAACGCCCGGTGCCCGAGAGCACCCGCGATGCGCACATCAATCAGTTGCTGGACTACCTGCGGCGCAACCTGCACCTGACGCACGATCTCGACACGCTGGCGCGCACCGTGAGCATGAGCCGCCGCACCTTTACCCGCCATTTTCAAAAGGCGACGGGGATGAGCGTTGGCGACTGGCTCACCGCCGAGCGTTTACAGCGCAGCCAGGAGCTGCTGGAAACCACCGATCGCAGCGTCGAGGCCGTCGCTGAACTGGCAGGTTTTCAGTCGCCGGTCTCGTTCCGTCAGAGCTTCAAAACGCAGTTCGGCGTCAGCCCGAGCGAGTGGCGCAAAACCTTTCGCGGCGCGGCTCCCGGCATCTGACAACTCACCTTTTACGCCGTCTGACCGGCGGCCTTTTACGTAACGGCGGATCGTCGCGGTTGTAGTCATTCATTACCGCGGCCAGCTGGCGATAGTTCAGCACCACAAACACCGCGTAGCCGATGTGCAGAATAGCCCAGCACAGAAACAGATAGATGCCGTCAAACCCTGCGAGCTGCATGACGATCATGCCAACAAAGGACGCCGGGAAGCTGACGGCCACGGTGCCGGCGCATATTTTTGACAGCCGGGCCAGGGGCGGAAAGCGCATGGTGGTGGCAAACAGCACCAGCGCCGGTATAGCGCCGAAGATGCCCAGCACCAGCATATAGCCCGGCGTGGTCACCAGCGTGGCGATGCTGGCCGGAAGCTCGACGCTCCCCTGCCCTGCGTCTGCGGCATCAAACAAATAGCGGTACGGCGGCCAGTCGGCGTAATGAATTAACAACTGGCCGTGCACCACCTCCAGCGGCAGCACGAGGATCAGCGCAGCAGCAATCGCGATCGCCGCAGTGTAGCCATACCACACTGCAAGCTGGGCGTTGAGTTTCACCCGGCGTTTCAGATGCCCGACCGGGGCGATGCCAAACACGCGCCGGATGTTGTCGCGCACGATGCCCACGCCGCTGCCGCGACGTACCGCTTTTCCTACCAGCAGGTATTCCGCGCCGTGCTCCAGCACGTATTCCCGCGCGACCCGGTCACCGCTCTGCTGCTCCCTGAACACCGGCAGCACATACAGCCCCAGCCCCTTCGCATCGACCTGCACTTCCCCGGTGTCGTCCTCCAGCACAAAGGGCAGACAGCGCTCCTCTTTGTGGATCAGCCGGGAACGGGTGTCGCCATCATCATCGCGCTCCTCTTCGTGGATGGTGTGACGGTACCCGATGCAGCGTCGGCCACTGAGCGGCGCGGTCAGAGTCTTAACGGCGCGGGCGCGCCCCTGCAGCTCAACAATCCCCATCGCCAGCGAGCGGATCTTGCTGGTGGGTAAATTCTGCTGGTATTTAAAGAAGCGGCGTTCATCGCCAGGGATCAGCGAGATCAGCAGGATGATCAGGGCGAGCAGCGCGAAGCCCGGCCCGCCGAGGGCTGGCAAAGCCATTAACACCGACAGCAGCAGCACCACCAGCAGCCCGCGCCAGAAGGTGCTGAACCCGCCCCCGCGGCTCGCTTTTTTCTGCCGTTTAGACGGCAGCATTTTCCACGCCTGCCAGATAAGGAACAGCACCATCAGGATGAGGAAGGAGAATGGCCCAAAGACCAGATTGAAAAGAACGTTGAGGAAGTCCATTACGCGTTACGTCTTGTGGTAAGGGGGTAACGCCGGAGCCATCCGACTCCGGCACATCGGTATCAGAGAGAGATGCCGGTATAGCGTGTCTCTTCGGGAGCAAACTGCAGCAGCGGCTTTGGCTGGTAGCGCAGCAGCCTGGCAAGGATCAGATTGGGGAATTCATTAATCCCGACGTTGTACAGCGTCACGCTCTCGTTAAAGAACTCGCGGCGGTCGGCAATATTGTCTTCCAGCTGAGAGATGCGGCGCTGCAGCTGCTGGTACGCCCTGCTTGCTTTCAGATCGGGATAATTTTCCGCCACCGCAAACAGCGATTTCAGCGCGCCGTCCATCCGGTTCACCAGGGTGATTTTCTCCTCCTGGGTGCCGGCATTCATAAACGCGGTGCGCAGTTCAGTGAGCTGCTGTAACGTCTGTTGCTCGTAGCCGGCGCTGGCTTTGACCACCTTTACCAGCTCCGGCAGCTCGTCCACCCGCTGCTTCAGCAACACCTCGATATTGGCAAAGGCTTTATCGACGTGATGGCGCAGCATCACGATGCGGTTGTAGATGGAAATCAGCATCCCGACGCCGCCCAGCAGCACAAAAATCAGCAGGACCAGCGCAAATAACGTGTTCATCCGATATTCACCGTGCCGCCGCCAATCACCACCCCGCCGCAGCCTACCGCATCCCCGGTGCGCGCTGCGGGTTTACCGTCGACAAACACCGTGCCAGACCCGGCGGCGATAGCGCGTGGATGCCCGTGATCCGCCAGCGGATCGCCAACCCTCGCCAGCGGCACGCCGTCTACTTTTACCGTTGGCGAGCCGGCGGTGACCGGTGTCGCCGGATGACTGCCATGTGCGGTGCCGGTATCACCGACTTTTACTGCGTTTCCCATGATGAAATGTCCTTATAGTGGGCCAGAGTTCGCAATCAACCCCGACCGATGCGCCTGTGCTGAGTGGAATTTACTAAAGAAAGGCGTTGAACCGCGGCCAGAGACAGCCGCGGTGACAGCCAGCATTAACGAACCAGAACGACCTTGCCGTTAATGAGCGAGAAGTACGGGTTATACACGAACACCACGTCGCCATCCGCATTCTGGAATTGCAGCGGCGAGTTCTGGAAAAAGCCTGCCGCTAAACGGAACAGTCGTCCGCCACGATAGGTTTTCAGTTCGTAATTATCCCAGGCAATCGGCACCGGCGCGTACTGTTTATCGACCACATGCTCCGGGAAATCGGTGGAGAGTAATACCACACCCGGCGTGGTGCCCTCGGCCCAGGCCATTTCTTCGCTGGAGATGCGGGTGACTTTTTTCACCGCCTCAATATCCCGCGCTTTCATCATATTCCAGATATCGGCATAGGCTTTTTTAATCAGCGGCAGATCTTTTTCACTTACCGGCGTCGCATCCGACCAGGCCCAGCGCGGCAACCCTTTCGCCGTCACGGTGCTTTCGAGCTTATAGAGACCGAAGTCTTTCGGGTTTTTGGTGGTGCCTTCGAGGACTTTTGAGTGATACGCACCGCCCTGATAATCGGCAGACTCCTGCGCAGTGATATTCCCCTGCGCATCGACCGTTAATCTAAATTCGGCAAGCGTGACGCTTTCGTCTTTTGTGTCTTTACTGATAGTGACCTGACACGAGGAGTCGGGGAATAAGGTATCCGGATCGGCGTGATCCTGCGGCCCCATCAGCAGCTCAATCTGGTTAGGGCCATTCTCAAGGAACGCCGTTAAATTAAAGCCCGCCGACAGGGTGCCAAAATCAGCGGTGGTGCTGTCGGCGGCGGGAAAATCATTTACCCGCAGGATGCAGGTGCTTTTATTGGTCTTGAAGGAGAAAAGGTATTTTTCGTTAATCATGTCATCGGCCCTGGCAGAAAAAGTTGGCGGTAATAAAGCGCTCATCAACACGCTAAGCGAGATTAAAACGCGCGGTTGAATCTTTCTTTTCCAGCTTGTCATGAATAATCCACTCCTTTTCAATGTTGTCACTCTTCCCTGATTTCCCGGTCGAAGTATTTCTGCCTGGAAGGCCCTGGGATTGCGAAACCCGTTCAGATTTAGACGCCAGCCCAACGGTGTAATTCACGTAGACTTTGGCGACGATACCGTTGTGGTAAAATACCAAATCAAGCTTATCTTTTATAGAGTTATCTAAGCCCAGGCAGCCTTCGGCCACCGCTTTTCCACCTACCGTTAACGCCCCGTTTGCAATATAAATGCGAATGCCCGCGCGCACGTTGGCCTCAATAGTCAGCTTAAGCTTTGCCTCAGCGCTATCGACTTTCTGCCACTCCCATTTATTCTTCGCATCAGATTTAAAGGCCAGCGTAAAAGCCACTTCGCCTTCGGCGACCAGTTCAAACTTCATGCCGGCAAAGGCCGCATTGCCGCCTTCCTGATAGCTTTGCTCACCCGAGGCCAGCTTTTCACGAACGGCAGCAAGCACCACATCGGCGCGATACCAGGCGGCGAACGCCTGCAGCAGATCGAGGGTTATTTTCATACCGACCAGCGGCGCAAGCCCGATTGACCCTTGCCTTTCGATATAAAGCGTCTTTGAGTCGGCGTCCTCTTTCAGTTCGCCGCTGCCTTTAATCTCAAGCTTAGGAAAGATAATTTCGGTGGTGAGCAGTTCAATTTTCCCGCCGTCGCCGCTGGAAAGTGCTTTCGTGACGGTATCAATGGCCTGCATTGATTTATTAATAAGCGATATCCGCTGGGCTTTACGTTCAAAATCTTTTTTCAGCGAGCCAGAATAATCCTGACTTATCCCAGCCATTTTCGCGGTGAGTTTGCCCTCTATTTCCAGCGAACTGGTAATACCGTAGCGAGGTCGGCGGGTCCAGCCGCGATGCCCACGCTGCGGCATGCCTGCGCTGGTGTTCTGGGCGCGCTGCTGCTGCTTCAACTGCCTGTCGCTGTACTCATCCACGGTTTGCCCGACACCAATCGACACGCTGGTTTCCCATTTAAAATCGGGATAGACGTTGATATTGGCCCATACCGTTCCGCTCGGCGCGAGATTAATAATTTGAGACACCCCATCCGCGAACGTCAGTGGTTTTTGCACAAAGGCTTCGCCCTTACACTGCCCGACATGCAGCATATACGCCGTTTTCGGCATGACGGTTTTCACGTCTTTCGCTAATACGTAATCGACCAGAAAATCAATCGAGTCGTATCGGTCGAAGAACCGCACTTTGCTGCTGTCAAAACGCGCGGGGTAATTAGTCACGCCGTTATTGAAGGTCTTGAGCGTTTTACTCTGATCGATGCTGTAGATCTCACCCTGCGGGCATTTCGGGTTATGCGACACGCAGGCTTTACCGGTTAAGGTGAGCGACAGCGGCACGCCTTTGCCGCCCTCGTCGATAGCATCCACAGAGTCGATAAACCCGTTTTGCTTATAGGCGAAGGTTCTGTCTTTCACTTTTAAGGTGAAAGCATGAATACAGGTATCGGGATTTTTACAGTTACACGATGGCGAACCGGCCGTCAGACTTGTCATTTATCATCCTTAAATTTGCAGAGGCGTATTAACGGTTTCTCACTACCAGGTAGAAATGAAAGTTTTATGCTCAATGCTTTAAGTTCTCAAAAAATATTTGTCGAACTCAAGCTTTACGGGTGCAAGATTCTCATTGCCTACATTTTGGGGTAAATCATAGGATTGAAATATCACTTCTGGGGGCAATCCTTCCGCCAAACCCATTTCAGAACTTGATATACTGGTGATACTTTTTAATGTCGCAATGTCTCTATTATTTATTAAGGTCCAGATGTTTTTATAGACGTCATTTAACTCGGGTAATATCTTGTCACTTACATGAATAGATAATTTACTCTCTCATTCAAGTAAATATGATTTCATCGCACAAGCACTACCTTTCCGTTTATCATTGAAAAATAGGGCTTATAAACAAAAATAATATCACCGGCTTCATCCTTCAGCCTTAAAGGTGAGTTTTGGTAGTAACCCACACCCAGCCGAAAAAGCCTGCCCCCGCGATATGGTATAATTCTATAATTATTCCAGCCAACAGGTACCAAATTTAGTTTTTTGTTGAGAACGTGCTCAGCTAATCCTGTTGAAGCAAAGATCAGCTCGGGTGAAGTTCCTTCTGCTGCGGCCATTTCTTCATTAGATACTTGAGTAGCTCTTTTAAGGCTTTGAATATCCCTTCGAGCAAATGCAGATATGATTTCTTGATATGCTAATTTAACTGCTGGATAATCTTTTTCCGATACTGGCGTGGCATCTACCCATGACCATTTTGGTAAATTTGAGATAATTAGACTAGATTCGAGCTTATACAACCCGTAATCATTTTTATTTTTAGTGCAGCCTTCTAAAATTTTGGTGTGATTATTGTTGCCGTTATGATTTGTAGAAGAGCGCGCAGAAATATCACCATCCTCCACAACTGAAAGAGCGAAATTTGCAATTTCGATGGATTTATCTATCGAATCTTTGCTAATCACAACCTGACATGATGAATCTCTGGAAAGCGTTTCACTTTTATTAGGATCCTGCGGCCCCATAAGCACTTCTATTCGATTATGACCATTTTCCAAAAATGCGCTGAAATTGAAACCGGCGGACATAGTGCCCATGCGCGCAAGATGGGTATCTATAGCGGGTATGTCATTTATTCTTAGTATGCACGTGCTTTTATTAGACTTAAACTGAACATGATAAATTAGCTTACTCTCTGAGGTAGCAACAGAAGCGTAGCCGACAGAACTAAATAAACTCAAGCAAAGCAGTGAGATTCTTTTTACCCTTTCGCGGCTCGTCATGAAAACTCTCTCCTTCTTCTAAATGGCATTTTCATGGTTACCAATCCTTGTTTAACGCCTATTTAAGAAATAGCGTATATTGAAGAGTAATACATTGATGATCTACAGAGGGACATCACCCATTTCCTGAATCAATAGCGATTCCGCTTTATATACACCCTCTTCGGCATCATCGCAGAGCACGGATTTATAGTTTGCAGGTAGCGACGCGACAGCGATGCAGTTCTTGTGACAGAACAAACGGAACAGACCGCGAATGCTCCGATCATCCGTAATGCCTTGCGCTTTAAGCCAGCGGAAAGTGTTAGCGACGTCACCCGGGTCGATGGTGATGTTTTCGACCTGCCACTCCGCCATTTTCTCAACCAGCTGATCAACATAACGTTGTTCAAAAATTTCACTCAGCTGTTCCATCTGGGAGCTGGTGATCTGCATCATTTTGCGCCGTGAACCGCTGCCGCGCGGATATTGCTCACGTAATTCAGCAAAATTTTCAGTACGCTCAATTCCTGCATAGCGCGTAGAAATGGTTTCCACAGGCCCCAAAAAAGAGTGCTGATCCCAGGGAGGCAATATGTCGAGCATCGCCCAGATATTTCGCGGATCGTAGAAGCGAAACAGAACGGGTTTCTCTTCATCCGGAATCTGGACGTGAAGGTATTTACGCAGGTGCTGGCGTAGCGCCGGCATTTCTACAGAACTGGTAGCAATGATGCCCCAGGGTTTCTCCCGCTTGAGTAACCAGGTGTGAACGTCAGACGTAACCTGTACCAGCCACGGCGCAAGACGCCCGATCTCATCCGGTACCGGATCGGCATAAAGACATGCATGCGGCGGGTCGAGTTCATCAAGCATAGTGAACAGCGCTGGCTCAGCGGCAGCATCAATGATTGCCCAGTTTACAGGAGTACGCATTTTTAACTTTCTTCCTCAATGCCGGGGGGATTTGAAGGATGTGTGATATTGAATTGCCAGGCTTAAATGACAGGTATAAACTTTCCATCAATTAATGCAAATATAGGTGTAAACCACTGCATTCCATTATCACCCTTATCGCCTTTAATATAATAAGAGATAGGATACACTGTAGGATCGGACTTATTTACAAATCGTACAAGTCTGCCTTTATTCATTACTTCTATCTGGTAATCATTCCAGTTGATTGGAATCATTCTGAAGCCTTTATTTTTAAACCCCTCTACAAATGCATGACTACTGTAAAGTTCATCAACGCTTGAACCAGTAGCGATTGACCAGGCGTTTAAAAGATACTTCATATTATTTTTAATGGCTTTATTATCTTTTGCAGCAAATAAACGCCATAACTCAGCATAAGCATTTTTCAGTGCCTGAACCTGCTCAGGCTTACCAGTGAATGGCGTAGCATTGACCCAATGCCACTCTGGAAGTCCCTTAAGACTAACTTTCTGGGTAAACTGGTATAGCGTCATTCCTGAAGGGTAATAATTCTCAATAGCATAATCTTTGTCAAGGTGACCTTGTTCAGTCTGCCAGGCTAACACTTTTTTAGTCTCAACTTTATTCCCATCTGAATCCTCTTCATTTACCTGAGGGACACCCTTGCTATTAATAGTCACTTTCATCTGGGTGATTGTCTTCCTGTCTGCCCCAGAGAAAAGTGTTAGCGACAATTTACAATATGAATCAGGATTGAAAAACTCACGCTCTTCCTGAGTCTTTTTCTCCTTAGAAAACCAACCAAGTGAGCCCATTTCAAGGGTAATGTCGTTAACTCCATTTTCCAGCAGAAGCATAGCATTAGTGCTAGAAGTACCGAGCCCAACACCCTCAAGAGCTGAATCACGATTATCCATTCCTAATACGCCATTGGTTTTGATGGCGCAGAAGGATTCATTAATGTCAAACAATGATCGAAACTGGACGATATTGCTTTTAGCATAAATGCCCGGCGTCAACAATATGCCAAACATAAACCATACATTAACAAATCTTTGTTTCATCTGTATTACATTCCCTGTCAGGTTCATCCAATGATTGGTGATTGGTGATTGGTGATTGGTGATTAGTGCAGTGGGAATTTAGCGATAGTTACACTATCGCTATCCACTTAGAAAATTTGTAATATTGACTCTGTTCTTTAAATCACAGGTATGAACTTACCTTCTACGAGCGAAAAAATTGGTGTGAAAGATTCAATACCAATGTCGCCGTCGTCATCTGTAAAATAATTAGATAAAGGGTACACGGTTGGGTCGGATTTATTTACAAATCGTACAAGCCTGCCTTTATTCATTACCTCAACCTGATAGTCATTCCAGTTGATTGGGATCATCCTAAATCCTTTGTTTTTGAAGCCCTCAACAAACTGATGACTGTTATATATGTCATCAACATTGGAGTCGGTTGCAGTAGCCCAGGCATTTAGTAGATATTTCATATTATTTTTGATGGCTTCATTATCCTTTGCAGAAAATAAACGCCAAAGCTCAGCATAAGCGTTTTTCAGTGCCTAAATCTGCTCAGGCTTACCAGTAAATGGTGTAGCCTTAACCCAACGCCATTCCGGAAGCCCTTTCAGGTAGACTTTTTGTGTGAACTGGTAAACCGTCATTCCGGCAGGATAATAATTTTCGTTAAAGTAATCTTTATCAAAATGTCCTTTTTCTACTTGCCATGCCAATATTTTTTTTACATCAACTTTATTGCCATCCGTGTCTTCTTCGGACACTTGGGGTATACCTTTATTGTTGATAGTTACTTTCATCCGGGTGATCGTTTTCCTGTTTTCCCCAGAGAATAGTGTCAGAGCTAATTTACAGTAAGAATCAGGATCGAAACGTTCACGCTCTTCTTGTTTCTTTTTTTCACCGGAGAACCATCCTAGCGCACCAATCTCAAGAGTAATATCATTTATTCCATTTTCAAGAACAAGTAAGGCATTGGTACTTGAAGTACCTAAGCCTTCGCCTTCAAGGGCTGATTCACGATTATCCATTCCTAAGACGCCGTTAGTTTTTATAGCACAAAATGATTTATTGATATCGAATACAGATCGAATTCTCATTTTGTCATTAGCAGCAAAAGTTGCAGTGGAGACGAGCAGAACTGACAGCAATAAAGACTTAACTACGGCAATTTTGATAATCATAAGTTCCTTTTGATTTTTAAATGAGCCTTGCAAAGTGATGCCTTGTAGGATGTTTTATGTGCTAATAAAATTAGTTTCGAGAGATTAATGCGCCAGTAATCGTTCACAGACGCTGAATAAAATCAAAAATACTTTTTAAATGACAACTAAAAAGTTCCGTATCCGCGCCCAACCAAAGCAGAGTTTCGATTATCGATCCCGAGAACTCCATTGGTTATTATCGCGCAAAAGGATTTATTGATACTAAAAGCTGAACGAAAATTCACGCCATTGTCGTCTGCATAAATCGTCGTCATTAGTACATCAATACGAAATGAGTAGCGCTTTGTTTTATATGCATATCAATCCCTGATGGTATCATCTCATAATACAGAATTTATATGCATAGTTTTTCCCGATAACGTGAAAGCAGGCTGCGTTAGCAGCCTAAAAATTCACCTTACTAAAACAACCTTGCCATCTATCATTGAAAAATAAGGGGCATAAGCGTAAACAGCTTTACCGTCAGCGTTCATCATTTTTAGAGGAGAGTTTTCAAAAAAACCCACAGTCATTCGAAAAAGGCGCCCCCCTCTATAAGTTTTTAGTCTATATTTTTTCCAATCTATGGGCATAGCTCGAAGATTATTATTAGCCACATTTTGAGGTAGATCGGTTGACATAAAAATTAACTTTTGAGATGCACCCTCTGCATATGCCAACTCTTCTATAGAAATCCTGGAAATGTTTATTAGCCCCTCGATATCACGATCATACATTAATTTCCATATCTTTTCATACGCAGCACGTATCTTAGATAAATCATTTTCCGTTACAGGAGTTGCATCTACCCAAGACCATTTCGGAAGGCCTTTTATAAAAATATTACTCTCCAATTTATAGAGACCAAAATCATTTGGATTATTGCTATACCCTTCATAGAAGGATTTTCCTTGATTCGAATAAGTGTGATTTACAGAATCAGCTGCAGATATTTTATTGTTGTCATTTACATTCATTATGAAATTAGCGACTTCAATACTTTGGTCAGGATTATCTTTGCTAATCGAAACCGTACATTCACTATCTCTAAATAGTGTCTCTGGATCTGTATGGTCCATCGGCCCCATGAGTACTTCGACTTTATTTTGGCCATTTTCCAGGAAGGCTGTGGAGTTGTAACCCATAGATATTGTTCGTAAATCTGCCAATGTGCTATCAGCACCATGTAAATCGTTAACACGGAGGATACAAGTGCTTTTTTTAGTTTTGAATGATACTAGGTATTTTTCTGAGATCATTTTTTTAGTCTCGGCTAAACATTCCGCGCTTAGTAATGTTGGTAATAAGCAACTAAAAAATAGCAAACCTGTAGATAGATTTTTCTTTTTCCAGCTTATCATAAATTATCCATTCCTTATCTACTTTTGCTTTTGGTTGTGAAGAGCCTAAATCTTTAGTCAAATTAGGTATGCCAGAGTCATCATTCATGTTACTTACACCTTGACCTGTGCCGTAAGTATAATCCACATGAAATTTTGCAACAATACCATTGTGATAAAAGACTAAATCAACGTTCTCACCTTTGTTGCTTTCAAGCCCCAAACAACCTTCGGCTGTAGCACTTCCTCCAATTTCAATTGCGCCATTTACAGCATATAAACGTATACCTGCCCTAATATTAGCATCAATTGAAATGGATAACTTGGCTTCTAATGAGTCGTCTGTTTCCCATTCCCATTCTTTTTGTGAGGATGATTTTAATGAAACTTTTAAATCAACGTTACCTTCAACTATCAAATGTAATTTTGTGCCGAGATAAGCAGCATCTTCACCGTTTTTGAAGTCTTCTTCTCCTGCTACCAACTTTTCCCGAATAGCCGCCAATACAACATCCGCATGATACCAAGCTGCAAAGGCCTGCAGTAAATCCAGAGTAATTCGCACTCCTATTAAAGGCGTCATCCCTACAGTAACATTCTTCTCTATATAAATTTCGTTTTTATTATCATCGTACTTTAACTCACCAGCGCCTTTAAATTCTAAAGTAGGAAAAATTACTTCTGTCGTAAGTAGTTTTATACCATCGCTACCTGCATCTTGAGTTGAAAACGCGCTAGTTAACATCTCTATGGTTTGTATTGGTTTATTAAGCAGTTCAATTTTTTTATAGCTTTTTTTAAAATCCTTACCCATGCTTATCGAATAATTTCGCTCTAAAGCGCCTATTTTAGATTTGAACTCTCCTGTCATAGCTAGCGAAGTGGTCATGTCTACTCGATCCCTTTTAGTCCATCCTCGATATCCACGCCTTGAGTTTCCTTTTGATTCATTAGCCTTTTTTTGTTGTTCCTTTAGATGCTTATCGCTATATTCTTTGATGGTATTATCCAAAGAAATCTTCGCATTAATATCCCATGATAAATTGGGATAAATATTTATTATAGACCATAAAGAATCTCTTGGTGCCAGATGAAGAATTTGTGAAACACCTTCACTTAAACTTAACGCCTTGTCTATAAATGGTTCTCCAGAACATTGTCCAACCCTTAAAAAATAAGTGGATCTTGGTAGTTTAGAGATTGGGTTTTCATTGATGATGTAATCCACAAAAAAATCTATCGCATCATTATCCCTCTGCAATGTTGCTTTTGATTCTTTATATTATAGTTTGTAATTGACCAATCCTTTATTAAAGGTGCTAATTGAGTCCAGATGGTCTATATCATAGATAACCCCACGAGGACACATTGGATTATTAGATATGCAATTTTTTCCAACTAGCATGAGCGATATATTTTCACCATCTCCAGCATCAATAATATCGAGTGAATCAATGAAGCCGCTTTGTTTATATTTATACTCTTTATTGTTAAAGGATAATGTAAATGAGTGGATACATGTATCAGGGTTTTTACAGTTACACGATGGCGAACCTGCTGTTAAGCTTGTCATATTTGGTCCTCGAATAGATCCTGCTCAGCAGCAGCATCAATTATTGCCCAGGTCGTCGAAGTGCCCATTTCGTTCCCTTTTTTCTTTTTAGTAATCATATGCAATTCAGGCGCTTAAACTGGAATCAAGCCCCTAATGATTTGGCGCAAACACTATCGTTCACGCCATCAATCACTGCCCAGGTCATCCGTTGATTCATGCCTTATCTTCCTTCGGGCAGTGTGCAACAAACATCGTTCCCTGCGCGGCGGCGGCTTTCAGGATCGCCGGGTCTGCCGGGATCAGCAGGTCGCCAGGGCTGCCACCTGAATTGAGGTTGATAGCCGGACCTTTGACATCCACGCCGCCCGCATGCACCACTACAAAGCTGCCGCCTACCCGTAGCGTTAATTTGCTGCCGCTCTGGATGGTGAGATCGCCGGCGCTGTCGATGCTGAACACCCCGGCAATCTTCTGGGCCAGGTCACCTTTCACCTGCACGCCGACGTCGCCTTCGGTCAGCGCGATCACGTTGCCGGTGGTTTTGTGATCCTGGTTGCCCTCAACCGTGATCTTGCGGTCATTGGCGACGACAAGCTCCTCATCATGACCAATACTGGTGGTGCGGTTGTACTCCACGCGCTCGTCTTTTGAATTGAGCACCCGCACGGCCATGTTTTTCTGGGCGCGCAGGAACACTTCCTCTTTCCCGGCTTCATCTTCAAACGACAGTTCGTTGTAGCCGTCGCCTTTATGGGTGTCCGAGCGCAGCACCATGCGGGTTTTATGCTGTGGCAGCGGATAGGGAGAGAGATTCGTCGCATGATACGTGCGTCCGGTGACGATCGGCTGGTCCGGGTCGCCTTCCAGGAAGCTCACCACCACTTCATGCCCGATGCGCGGGATGGCCACCATGCCGTACTGCCCCCCGGCCCAGCCCTGGCTCACCCGCACCCAGCACGAGCTCTGGTCGTTGCGCGTGCCGTACCGGTCCCACGGGAACTGCACCTTGATGCGGCCGTATTTGTCGCAGTAAATCTCCTCGCCATCCGGGCCGGTGACGGTGGCTATCTGCGGGCCGTCCACCATCGGCTTGTGCGCCATCACTGCGCGCCACGTGGTTGATGCCTTCACCACCGTAAAGCTGTTGCTGAAGGTGGTCGGCTCCCCGCCGCCCTCCTCTTCCAGCGCCTGGGGCTGGCGGCCGGTGTGGGTCACCCCCACCGTCTGCCAGGCGATGTTCAGCTGCGGGTTCGGGTGCTCGCTCAGCACAAAACTCTGCCCCGGACGCAGCCCGGCGCAGTTCGACTCCCCGCTTCCGGTCACCGCCCCGGCGCGCAGGGCGTCGAGCCGGAACCCGGCGAAGGCTTTCCCGTTCGGGTCCGCCTTGTAGCGGCCAGGGTAGTCGTAGTGCTCGTACTGCTCGCCCTGGTGGTCCAGCTCGCCGCTCATCTTTTTGTGCGACAGGCCGTAGGCCGGGGTTTTGAAGCTGTAGTCCTTCAGCTCCACCCCGGCGGTGCTCACCGCCTCGGCGTAGTGAAAGCGCCGGACGTAGGCCCCCTGGGACAGGCCCTGGTTTGCCAGGTTGAAGAACAGCGGCTCGCCCTTCGCCACTGCGCCTGCGTCGTCGGCGAACACCACCCGGTGGGTGCCGGCCTCAAACTCGTGGAAGAAGAACATCCCTTCCTCTGCCGCCAGACGCGTAATAAAGGCTAAATCGCTCTCGCGGTACTGGACGCAGTACTCCCGCTCCGGGTGGTCGTGGCGCAGGGCGAAGGCGAAGTCGGTGATGCCCGCCTCGGTGAGCAGCGTGGTGATGATGGCGTCCGGCTTTTTCGCCTGGAAGATGCGGGCGTTGGTGCGCAGCCCGGTGCGCCACAGCGCCGGACGCACCTGCGCCTGGTAGCGGGTGCGGCGAAACCCGGTCTCGCCCTGGGCGAAGCGGCTGACAATCCCGCTGACGCTGCGCTGCAGCTGCCCCTCGTACCACACCTTCAGCTCGCACGGCTGGTCGAGCACCGCGCCGAAATCAATCCCCGGCAGGTGGCTGGCCAGGTTCAGGCTCAGCGCGAACGGACGGTTAAGCGCCTCGTCCAGCTCAAAATCCACCACCGCAAACGTGCTCTCCGGCAGCGACCCGATGCTGACCGTGAACTGGAGTCCCGTACTGTTTGCCATCTTCCCTTCTCCTGTGAACGCCCATAGCTACCGCACGCCCGGTTTTCACCGTGCGGGGGGCCATAAAATGAAGTTGTGCTCAGGTCTGGCTCCGCCACACCTCAGCACAAACGCAAAAACCCGGCCGCAGCCGGGTTACGGAGCTTACGCCTCGACAGGCGCGCGCCAGTCGTCCGAGCCGGAGGTGCCGGCGACGGTGTGCTCCCAGTCGATTTTGCGGTAGGCCAGTGAGACTTCAATCAGCTGGGTGAAGTCCGACTTCGCCGGGTCCTGGCAGTGCGGCATCTGGCAGTCGATGTCCACGATGGTGGCGTCGGTCAGGGTGGTGGAGAAGAAGTGCTCCTGCTT
>NZ_JMSQ01000018.1:43804-54770 GCF_000696575.1 Siccibacter colletis
GCCGGAGGCCAGGGCGTTGTACATCAGCGGCACGGCCTTGTTCAGGGCGACGGTGAACTTAAACGGCTTGTGCACGCGCTGGCCGGACGGCTGCCCGGACTGCGGGTCAGTCGGGACGGTGACCACGTGGTTGAACTCCTGAACCAGCATCTCGTCTTCGTGGCCCTGCACGTAGATGTTGCCGACAGAATCAGAGGTGAACGCGCCCGCGGTGATGTTGCCCTGGGTCTTGCCTTCGATGCTGATATAACATGGGGTTGGCATGGTAATGCTCCTTGCTTGTGTATGAGTGAAAGAACTTCACGAAATACATAGCAATTTGCGTGCCAGTTTTTAAACTATTGATTATATTGAATTCTTTAAAAACAGCGCCGCTGCGCCAGCCGGATTTGAGCAAGATCTTGCCGAAACTGCGCACTTCGTTTGCAGACATTGCGCAAAAAGTTTTTTATTCGGGAATCCAAGCAAGAAGTTGCGCAGAATGCGCAGAAATATCGTTTTCGGCTTTTGAGGCTGCCCTGTAGCGCGACGGCGATCGCAAAACCGCGCCAGAAATCCAGGAATATGCGCAAAAATGCGCCCACGGGTTGTAGCGGAAGATTATCTGGGCCAGACTGAAATTTCTGTTTCAGTTACCCGTAAGGAGATGATGCATGCGAACCAATCGACAAGCCCGTCAGATACTGAACCTCGATCACTGGCATTCAAACCAACGTAAAGTCATCGTCAGTGAAGGCAGCGCTAAACCCACACTGAAAAGCACCGGCAGAAAAAAGAAAGCCTGATCCCATAAGCCCACTTCGGTGGGCTTTTTGTTACCCCCGCCGCAATGCCCACAAAATGCACTATGTTTATTCTTTAAGTGAATATGACATGGAGCCGCCATGAAGCTTAACCCTTACGTTGTGCTGTTAACCCTTGCCCTTGCCGGATGTACCACTGAACGCTCTCCTTCTAACGTTACCGCGCCCGGTGCGCCCGCCTCGACGAAAACCAAAGTGCTGGAAACCGGCGCCTCGGTGATCCAGTCCCGCCCGCCGGTAGAGGCCATCAGCGCCTGGCTTGACGGGTTCCACTTCTACAATGGCGACCAAAACGGCCAGATGGAGGCGCATCACTACGTCACGATCCTGAACGAGGACGTGATGCAGGCGGTGATCTACGACGGCAACACCAAAGACGCCAAGCTGATGGGCGTGGAGTACATCATCAGCGAGCGCCTGTTCAACACCCTGCCGCCGGAAGAGAAAAAGCTCTGGCACAGCCATCAGCATGAAGTGAAGTCCGGCACGCTGGTTGCGCCGGGTCTGCCGCAGGCCGCCGAGCACGAGCTGATGGAAAAAGTGGTGAATACCTACGGTAAAACCTGGCACACCTGGCATACCGATCGCGATAAAACCCTGCCGCTGGGCATTCCGGCCCTGATGATGGGCTTTACCGCTGACGGGCAGCTCGATCCGAAACTGCTCGCCGAGCGCGACCGCCAGCTGGGGATCGACACCAAAGCGATACGCGCTTCGCGCAGCGATATCGTCGCCCGCCCGGTCGCCAAAGGGGCGAATGCCTGGCAACAGGGAGAGGTGATCCAGCTGCAGCGCGTTAAGGGCGGCGGCGAACACGCGCACGGTAAAACCGGTTTCACTGATGCTGAACAAACGTCACATCAGCACTAAGCGCAAATACCTCTGGCGCACAGGTCGGGTTAGTATGTAAGGCCTTGAATTTTCGTGGCGGATGCGTCCGCCCGATGACTGCTACCGGAGAGCCGATGAACCCTTATTTTACCGAAGTGCTGGATGCCCACGTTGCCATTGAAGCCTGGCTGGGGCGTGGTGTGGGGGATCTGGAGGCGCTAATGGCGCGTTTCAGCGCCGCGTTTACGCTGGTTTCCCCGGCCGGGACCGTGCTGGACTGTGACGGGCTGCGTACGCTTTTCACTACCCACCAGGCCGGACGTCCGGGCCTGAAGATTGAGATCGACAGCATGACGCTGGTGCAGGCGTGGGATACCGGCGCGGTGGTGCGCTACCGGGAACACCAGCAGCTCGCGGATAACTCCACGACCACGCGCTGGTCAACCGCGGTGTTCAGCCGCAGTGAGCAGGGTCTGGTCTGGTGCCACCTGCATGAAACTCTGGTCGCCGGATAACCGGCCTCCTCTGACCATTACGCCGACAGCGCCCGATCCTTGCCGGTGGTTTTGGCTTCATACAGTGCCTTATCCGCATTCTCTTTGATCGTCAGCGCGTCCAGATCGCTGCCCGCCTGGCGCAGGGTGTAACTCCCGGCGCTGATGGTCACGATTTGCGCCGCCACCTGAGTGGCGCTGTGGGGAATGCGCAGCGCGCGCACGTTCTCTACCGCGTGTTGCGCCAGCTTCAGGGCGGCTTCACGTTCGGTGTCCGGCAGGATCATGGCAAACTCTTCGCCGCCATAGCGCGCAATCAGGGCGTTCGGCCCTGCCGGAACCGTGCTCAGCGCATCGCCGACCCGGCGCAGGCACTCATCTCCCGCCACATGGCCGTAGGTATCGTTGTAGTTTTTAAAGTAGTCCACGTCGATCATCACCAGCGACAGCGGCGTACCGCGGCGTTCGGCGTGTTTAAGCTGCGCGGCCAGCGTCAGTTCAAACTGGCGGCGGTTGGCCAGCCCGGTCAGGCCATCTGCCAGCGCCATGGTCTGTAACGTATGGTTGATGCTGGTCAGCTCATCCCG
Source organism: Siccibacter colletis (assembly GCF_000696575.1). GTDB lineage: Bacteria > Pseudomonadota > Gammaproteobacteria > Enterobacterales > Enterobacteriaceae > Siccibacter > Siccibacter colletis. The sequence goes on from NZ_JMSQ01000018.1 coordinate 46,520, forward strand.
CAGGGTTGCCAGCTCCACCTGATTTTTCACATTCAGCCGCACCTGGCGGAATACCACGCTGCCAATGAGCAGCACCCCCAGGGAAAAGACCACGCTGAGAATAATCTCCGGCAGGCTGTCGCGCAGCCAGCGCGACCACAGCGCCGGTTTGTCATACCCGGCGGCGACCACCAGCGGGTAACGCTCCAGCCGGGCGAAGCCAAAAATGCGCTCGATATTATCGACGGCCGAGGTCCAGGTGGCGCTGCCGCGATCTTTCTGGGTCAGTTCGCGGGTAAACAGCGGGCTGGAGGAGAGGTTGCGGTTGATCACCGAATCCGGGAACGGACGCACGTAGATTGCGGTGCCGTCAACGTTCATCATCGCCAGCAGATCGCGCCCCTCCAGTTCGAAATAGTTATAGAAATGGCGGAAGTAATCGATGGTAACGGTGGCGAGGATCACCCCGGCGAAGCCGCCCGCCGGATCGTTGATGCGTACTGAAACCGGGATGATGAGATCGTTGGTGGTGCGGCTCCTGATCACTTGCCCGATATGAATGCCGCCGCGGGGGTTTTCCCGGTGATAGATAAAGTATTCCCGATCGCCGTTATTGGCGGTGGCCGGGGCGTGATTATAAGAGGTGGCTTTCCAGTTGCCCTGCGCATCATAGATAAACATGCCGTGCAGCTGCGGCAGTTTTCGCGTTAGCTCTTCCAGCAAAACGTGGTACTTCCCGGCATCAATGGTGGAGATATTTTCCATTGCCAGGCTACGACGAACGTCGGTCAGCGCCAGCTCAATTTGCAAAAAAGTATCTTCCGCCTGGCGCGCCTGGGAGATAGAGAGGTTAACCGCATTGCGCTCGGTGTCTTCGACGGTACGCTGCCATGAGCGATCCAGCGTCCAGGCGCTGGTCAGGATGCCCGCCAGCAGCAGCAGGGTCATAAACAGCGCGATGGTGCGCCCCAGCGACGAGTCCAGCGCCAGCGCGCCCGATATCTGTTTTCCAAGTGGCAAAGCGATCTCTCCCGTGATTCTGCTTCTGCTAAGCATAACAGAGCGCTGGAATGGCGCAGGATTCTGCGCGCGCCCGCGAAAAAATTTCCTGCGCTCAGCCCCGGTATGCTGCGGCTTCGCCCGGCAATGCCGCGCCGTTATGGCGCATCAAATGTGACAAATATCACATCTGTGCCAGGCTTAAAGTCACCTGAAAACGACGTTCAAGGAGCTACGTATGACTACGCAAACGAACAAATCCATCGTTGCCGCCGATTATCCGACCCCGCCTTTTGCTGAGCAGCCGCAGCCCGTTCCGGGCCTGGCCAGCAAAATGATCCCGGTGCCGGACCACGGTGAAAAAAGCTATCGCGGCAGCGGGCGTCTGCCCGGTCGTAAAGCGCTGATCACCGGTGGTGACTCGGGTATTGGACGTGCGGTGGCAATTGCCTATGCCCGCGAAGGCGCTGACGTCGCCATCAACTATCTGCCGGAAGAAGAGTCGGATGCCGCAGAAGTGATCAAGCTCATTGAAGCCGAAGGCCGCAAAGCCATTGCCATTCCGGGCGATATCCGCAGCGAAGCATTTTGTCAGTCGCTGGTCAAAGAGGCGGTTGAGAAACTGGGCGGGCTGGACATTCTGGTGAACAACGCCGGTCGCCAGCAGTTCAACGAGTCGATCCGCACTTTGTCGACGGAAGATTTCGACGCGACCTTTAAAACTAACGTCTATGCGATGTTCTGGATCACCAAAGCGGCGGTAGACCACCTGCCACGCGGCGCGTCGATCATTAACACCTCTTCGGTGCAGGCCTACAACCCGAGCGATATCCTGCTGGATTACGCGCAAACCAAAGCCTCTATCGTCGCCTTCACCAAATCGCTGGCGAAGCAGCTCGGCAAAGAAGGTATTCGCGTCAACGCCATTGCACCGGGGCCGTACTGGACGCCGCTGCAGTCCAGCGGTGGCCAGCCGCAGGAAAAAGTGATGCAGTTCGGGGCCAGCGCCCCGCTGGGCCGTCCGGGACAGCCGGCGGAGATCGCCCCACTCTACGTGCTGATGGCGTCCCAGGAGAGCAGCTTCAGCTCCGGCCAGGTATGGTGCTCTGACGGCGGTACCGGCACGCTGTAACGCTTCACAAAAAATAATCCACGTGGCTACGCATTGTAGCCACGTTTTTTTGGTGCCTGAGAAAGACAATCATCACGTGAAAAATAAAAACTATCACTCACCTGTGAGACAGGACGGATTTGCCGGGCTGGGCGACTATGCCGCCATTGGCGAAGGACGCTCGGTGGCCCTGATTGCGCCGGATGGCTCCATCGACTGGTGGTGCGCCCCTAACCTCGATTCCCCTCCGCTGTTCGATCGCATTCTCGACCCCGGTATCGGCGGCTATTTTCAGCTTGAGCCGACACAGCCCTACCGCGTCAGCCGTCAGTACCGCGCCGACAGCAACGTGCTGGAAACCCGCTTCGATACCGACACCGGTGCGGTGCTGTTCACCGAATCCCTTAACAGCACCCTTGCCGGACGGCTGCCGTGGAGCGAGCTGGCGCGGCGCGTGGAAGGGCTGGAGGGCAGCGTCACCCTGCGCCTTAGTCTGCGCTTCGGCACCCGCGCCGAAACCCGTTCCCCGTGGATGGCTAACACCTTCCAGGGGGACGTGTTTCATATTGCCGATCTGATGGCGATGCTGCGCACCAGCGACGATGTGATTATCGACCACTGCGACGATGAGAAGGTGACCGCGACGCTGCAGACCTCCCCCGGTTCGCGCTCGCTGGTCGCCCTGCTGGTGACCGAGAAAGAGCCGCTGGCGGTGCCGGATCTGGCGGCGATCGACCAGCGTATCGAAACCAGCCATACCGCCTGGTGCGACTGGTCAAAAAACCTGACTTACCGCGGGCGGCATGAAAATCATGTGAAGCGCTCGGCGCTGGCACTGAAGTTTCTCTGGTACTCTCCGACCGGGGCGCTGGCCGCAGCGGCCACTACCTCACTGCCGGAAGGGATCGGCGGTGAGAAGAACTACGACTACCGCTACGCCTGGGTGCGCGATGCCTGCCTGATCATCAAAGCCTTCGTGTTTTTAGGCTCGCTGGAGGACTGCAAAGCCGCGTTCTCCTGGCTGTCAAAAACCATTATTCGCCACGGGCCGGAAATGCGCGCCTGCTACACCCTTGAGGGCGATATCGTGCCGGAAGAGCGTTTTCCGCCGCTGCGTGGTTACAGAGGTTCGCTCCCGGTGCGCGTCGGCAATAACGCCCGGGATCAGCTTCAGCTCAGCATGTACGGCGATATGCTCGCCACCGCCCAGCTGTTTATCGAAGCTGGGCACGTTCTCGACCTCACTACTTCGCGGCTGCTGGGCGAGTTGGCGAACTGCTGCGCCGATCACTGGCGTCAGAAGGATTCGGGCATCTGGGAGCTGCACGACTTTCAGCACTATACCCACTCGAAGATGGCCTGCTGGCTGGCGCTCGACTGTGCGGTGGCGATGGCGGAAGAGAAGCACATCGAACCGACGTGGATTGACCGCTGGCGACGCGAGCGCGACCGCATTCGCGACTGGGTTGAAACCCACTGCTGGTCTGAAAGCAAGCAGGCTTACGTGTTCTACGTCGGGGACGATTCGCGGCTGGATGCTGCCCTGGCGCTGGTGCATCAGTACGGTAAGACGGTTAATCCGCAGCGCATGCTCTCCACCTATCGCGCTATCCGTGAAGAGCTGGGCCAGGGTACGCCGATGCTCTACCGCTACAGCGACGTAGAAAACGAGGAGAGTACCTTTGTCGCCTGCTCGTTCTGGCTGGTTGAGGCGCTGGCGTCGATGGGTAAAAACGATGAAGCCGAAGCGGCGATGAGGGAGATCCTCGACGCGCTGTGCGATCGCGGCAACGTGGAAACCTTCAACGAAATGTTCGACGTGCGCACCGGGGAGTGGCGCGGCAATCTGCCCCAGGGGCTGAGCCATCTGGCGCTGATCTGCGCCGCCCAGGCGCTGAACGAGGATGCGCCGCCGACGCAACAGTGAAAACACGCCGGGTTCGTGCGGGATCGCGAACCCGGTATCCCTTTCAATGCAGGGAATCGTGCTGCGCGCCGCTTCCTTTCCCGCCCGACGTCCCCTGACAAAAAATAACGGAAAATTTTCAATTTTCAGCCAGACTTTAAGCACATAGCATCGCCACAGTGCCGTTTTTCATCTAAACCTATACAAGGAAATTGTATTTGTACTAATTTAGGGTGCGCGTCGCACAGCCCAGGCTGATTTTCCCGTTGTGGGTCAGCACTATTATCACCATTGATTGCGAGACTTCGGGTAAGCCATGACAACTTTGTATCACCCTTCTTCCGGACATGACGGCGACCTGCGCGAGCTGCACGCTGCGCTTCAGCAACGCCTTGATGTGCTGTTGCCCGCCGGCGATGCTAATGACCGGGTCAGCGCAGCCATGCGTGAAGGCGTGCTGGCGCCGGGCAAACGCATCCGCCCCCTGCTGATGATCCTGGCAGCGCGCGATCTCGGCTGCGATCATAACCACCCCGGCCTGCTGGATATGGCCTGCGCGGTGGAGATGATCCACGCCTCCTCACTGATACTCGACGATATTCCCTGCATGGATAACGCGGCGATGCGCCGTGGACGTCCCACTATCCATCGTCAGTTTGGCGAAGACGTGGCGATCCTGGCGGCGGTCGCCCTGCTCAGCCATGCGTTTGGCGTGGTGGCAGCGGCGGAAGGCCTGGCGCCGGAGGCTCGCGCGCAGGCGGTGGCTGAACTCTCGACAGCGGTCGGCACGCAAGGGCTGGTGCTCGGCCAGTATAAAGATCTGCGCGAAGGCAGCAGCGCGCGCAGCCCGGAAGCCATCGCCACCACCAACGAACTGAAAACCAGCGTGCTGTTCAGCGCCACGCTGCAGCTGGCCGCGCTGGCTGCGGGTGCCGCCACGCCGGTGCGCGACAAGATGCGCTGCATCGCCCGGGATCTGGGCCAGGCGTTTCAGCTGCTGGACGATCTGGCAGACGGCCATGCCGGCACCGGAAAAGACATCAATAAGGACGCCGGCAAATCCACGCTGGTCGCCATGCTGGGTGCCGACGCGGTGCGCCAGCGCCTCGATACCCACCTGTGCAGCGCCGAAGCGCATTTTTCACGCGCCTGCGGCAAAAACCAGGCTACGCGTCGCTTTATGCGCGCCTGGTTTACCCAGCAGCTGGCGGCGTTCAGCTAAGCACTACCCTGACAGTCACGGAAAATGAGCGGAGACCGCATGAAGGACGCGCACCTGGTTCAGCGTAAAAATGACCACCTTGATATCGTGCTTAACCCTGGCCGGGCGGTGAACACCATCCGTACCGGCTTTGACGACTGGCGCTTCGAACACTGCGCCCTGCCTGAACTGGATCTCGATGCAGTCGATCTCACCACGCCCTTCTTTTCGCGCACCCTGAATGCACCGGTGCTGATCAGCTCCATGACCGGCGGTGCGGCCCGCGCCACCGACATTAACCGCCATCTCGCCGAAGCGGCCCAGACGCTGGGGCTGGCGATGGGCGTTGGCTCACAGCGCGTGGCGCTGGAGCACGGTGCGCGACACGGCCTGGAAGCGGAACTGCGGCGTATTGCGCCTGACGTGCCGCTGCTGGCGAACCTCGGGGCGGCACAGATCCGCGGCGCTCAGGGGCTGGACTATGCCCGGCGGGCGGTGGAGATGATTGAAGCCGATGCGCTGATCGTACATCTCAATCCGCTCCAGGAGGCGCTGCAGCGCGGCGGAGATCGCGACTGGCGCGGCATTCTTGATGCCATCGCGGCGGTGGTTCGCGCCCTGCCGGTGCCGGTAGTGGTGAAAGAAGTGGGTGCCGGTATCGCCCCCGCCGTCGCCTGTCAGCTTGCAGAGGTTGGCGTGGGGATGATCGATGTTGCCGGCGCAGGCGGCACCAGCTGGGCGGCGGTGGAAGCCGAACGCGCGCCGACGCTGCGCGAGCACAACGTTGCTATGGCCTTCGCTGACTGGGGCATCCCTACCGCCGATGCGCTGCGCCGGGTACGCCAGGCGCTGCCCGCTATGCCGCTCATCGCCTCCGGCGGCGTCAGCAACGGCATCGATGCCGCGAAAGCTATTGCATTAGGGGCGGATCTGGTCGGCCAGGCCGCTGCCGTGCTGGCCCACGCCAATGCCTCGGGCGAGGCGGTGATCGCGCATTTCCAGACCCTGATTGAGCAGCTGCGCGTGGCCTGCTTCTGCACCGGCTGCGACAGCCTGCAGGCGCTGAAACGCGCGCCGCTGCTCCCGGTCACCCGCGGCACAGCGTTGTGACGCAACACTTCACCAGGGACGGGATTTTGCGATGAAAACATGGGATCTGATTCTGGTGGGCGGCGGGCTGGCGAACGGGCTGATTGCCTGGCGGCTGAAGCAGCGCCATCCGACGCTGACCATTCTGATGCTTGAGAGCGGCGACGCGCCGGGTGGGAATCATACCTGGTCCTTTCATCATGGCGATCTTACCCCGGCACAGCATAGCTGGCTGGCACCGCTGGTCAGTCACCGCTGGCAGGGCTACGATGTGCATTTCCCCGGCCTGACGCGCACCCTGCCGCATGACTATTTCACCGTTACCTCGGAACGCTTTGCTCAGGCTATCTCCGCCCTGCTGCAGGATCACCTTCTGGCCAATGTGACGGTGTCACGCATAACCGATCGCGAAGTGGCGCTGAGCGATGGACGCCGCTTTACCGCCGGAGCAGTGATCGACGGGCGTGGCTACCGGCCTTCACCGCATCTCGCTATTGGTTACCAGTCGTTTGTCGGTCAGGAGTGGCGTCTGGCCCGGCCGCATGGCCTGGAGCGTCCGATCCTGATGGATGCCCGGGTGGCTCAAGGTGCCGGGTATCGCTTCGTTTATACCCTGCCCCTGAGCGCTGACCGGGTGCTGATCGAAGACACCCATTATATTGACGGCGCGCAGCTTGACGCCAGCGTCGCCCGGCAGCACATCGCCGACTATGCCCGCGACCAGGGCTGGCAGTTAAGCGAACTTGTGCGTGAAGAACAGGGTTCACTGCCAATTACCCTCGCTGGCGACAACACAGCCTTCTGGCAAGCGCTGCGCCGCCAGCCGGTAAGCGGGCTGCGCGCCGGACTGTTTCACGCCACTACCGGCTACTCCCTGCCGCTGGCCGTCAGGCTGGCGGACCATATCGCTAATGCGCCCTCGCTGCATCAGGCGGCGCTGTTCGATCTGATTGCGCGCTTCGCCGGTCACCACTGGCAGACGCAGGGTTATTTCCGTCTGCTCAACCGCATGCTGTTTCTCGCCGGCGCACCGGACCAGCGCTGGCGCGTGATGCAACGTTTTTATCAACTTGATGAGCAGCTGATTGCCCGCTTTTATGCCGGCCAGCTGCAGGCTACCGACAAACTGCGGATCCTGATGGGAAAACCGCCGGTGCCGGTGGTCGGGGCGCTGAAAGCCCTGCTGCACACTCATCACCCTTTGCGAGCCAAAAAATGAAACCAACAATTGTCATCGGTGCCGGATTTGGCGGCCTGGCGCTGGCTATTCGCTTGCAGGCGGCCGGCGTCCAGACAACGCTGCTGGAGAGCCGCGATAAGCCGGGCGGCCGCGCCTACGTGTATCAGGACCAGGGATTTACCTTTGACGCCGGGCCGACGGTGATCACCGATCCGTCGGCAATTGAGGAGCTGTTCACCCTTGCCGGAAAACGACTGGATGATTACGTGGAGCTGATGCCGGTAACGCCGTTTTACCGGCTGTGCTGGGAGGATGGCGAGGTGTTCGATTACGCCAACGATCAGGCAGCGCTGGAGCAGCAGATTGCGCGCCTCAACCCTGACGACGTGGCGGGCTATCACCGTTTTCTCGACTACTCCCGCGCGGTGTTCGCCGAGGGCTATCTGAAGCTCGGTGCGGTGCCGTTTCTCTCGTTTAAGGATATGCTGCGCGCCGGGCCACAGCTGGCGCGGCTACAGGCGTGGCGCAGCGTTTACGATAAGGTGTCGGCGTTTGTGCAGGACGAGCATCTGCGGCAGGCCTTTTCCTTCCACTCCCTGCTGGTGGGCGGCAACCCGTTTTCGACCTCCTCGATCTACACCCTGATCCACGCCCTTGAGCGCGAATGGGGGGTGTGGTTCCCGCGCGGCGGCACCGGGGCGCTGGTGCAGGGGATGGTCAGACTGTTTGAGGATCTCGGCGGTACGCTTGAGCTGAACGCCCGGGTGGAACGGCTGGAGACGGCGG
>NZ_JMSQ01000019.1 GCF_000696575.1 Siccibacter colletis
AAAGGCTACCGTCCGCAGTTCTACTTCCGTACTACTGACGTGACTGGCACCATCGAACTGCCGGAAGGCGTTGAGATGGTAATGCCGGGCGACAACATCAAAATGGTTGTTACCCTGATCCACCCGATCGCGATGGACGACGGTCTGCGTTTCGCAATCCGTGAAGGCGGCCGTACCGTTGGCGCGGGCGTTGTTGCTAAAGTTCTGGGCTAATCACTCTGATTAGTTTCTGAATAAAAAAGAGGGCGCTTCGGCGCCCTTTTTTGATCGCGTTAACTCCCTGCCTGCAAACACTATTCTCAAAGCACCGCGAATCGCCTGATGAGTTACAATCGCTGTGCTATTGTAATCATAACCATTCTCATTTACTCTTTGCGCAGAAATTGAACGGGAGTCATCATGTACGTTTGTTTGTGTAATGGTGTAAGTGATAAAAAAATCCGTCAGGCGGTACGCCAGTATCATCCGCAATCTTTTCAGCAGCTACGCAAATTCATTTTGATTGGGAATCAATGTGGAAAATGCGTGCGCGCTGCACGTGAGATTATGCAGGATGAACTGATGCAGCTTCCCGAATACAAAGAGATTGCTTAAGATTTCATCTTTTTTTTGACATCCCTGATGCCGCATCTACGCTCTAATGAGTGGAAGCGGAGGGACTATAAAATGAAAGGTGATATTAAAATCATAAACTATCTCAATAAATTATTGGGAAATGAGCTTGTCGCAATCAATCAGTATTTTCTCCATGCAAGAATGTTCAAAAACTGGGGCCTGATGCGCCTCAACAACGTGGAATACCATGAATCTATCGATGAAATGAAACATGCCGATATTTATATCGAGCGTATTTTATTTCTCGAAGGTATTCCGAACCTGCAGGACTTAGGCAAACTTCACATCGGTGAAGATGTCGAAGAGATGCTGCGCTCTGACCTTCAACTGGAACTGGAGGGGGCTCAGGATCTTCGGGAGGCTATTGCCTATGCCGACACCATTCATGATTACGTCAGCCGCGATATGATGATCAAAATCCTTGAGGACGAAGAACACCATATCGACTGGCTGGAAACTGAGCTCGACCTCATCAGCAAAATTGGTCTGCAGAACTATATTCAGTCACAGATTAAAGAAGAGGCATCAGGAGCGTCCTGATGGGTGGGTAGTAACTTACCCCGACTGAAATCAGCCCCGCTGCTGCCAGAAATGGGCCAAACGGCAGCGGGTTTTTGATGGTAAATCCCCGGCGTGTTAAGGGCCCATAAAGAAGCGACGCCACTAAGCCTCCCGCTGAAGCGATAAGTAATAAACCGGTCAGTGCTTGCCATCCGTGCCATGCACCCAATGCCGCAAATAGCTTGACGTCTCCGTAGCCCAGTCCTTCATGCTTACATAATGCTCTGTAGCACCAGTACACCAGATATAAAAACAAATACCCGCCGATAGCCCCCCATACGGCAGAGTTTAAAAATTCAGGTGCACAAAGAAGCTGAAAAAGCATTCCACACCAAAGAAACGGGCAGGTAAGGCTATTGGGCAGTAACCCTGTCCGCCAGTCAATCCAGCTCAGGCGCAGGATGAGGCACAGATAGATAAAGGCGAAAAAGTAAGTGAGCATAACTAATCCCCAGCGAAAAATTGTGTGCCGAGATTAGCGCGAGGGGATAAGAACAAAAGTGGTACTGTGTAAAGCCGGAAACCGGCTTCAGCTCTGTTTTCTCCGGGTACATTTTTGCAGTCTGCAATGCGAGGCTGCTCGGGGAATTTCGTGACTACGCTTAATTTATAATCAGCACTTGCTAATAGGTCAGATTTCCGTATAATGCGCGGGCCTGTCTATATTGACGGCCGGCTCGATATGAGTCTGGGTGAAGCAGTCAGTCATCAAAACAATGCTCCCGATTGGGGGGCTACGTAAGAACGATTACACTCCCCCATCAATCGTAATGGGTGCGAGGAGTAATTCTTTTCGTCTATAAATAATTGGAGCTCTGGTCTCATGCAGAACCAAAGAATCCGTATCCGTCTTAAAGCGTTTGATCATCGTCTGATCGATCAATCAACCGCGGAAATCGTCGAGACTGCCAAGCGCACTGGTGCGCAGGTACGTGGTCCGATCCCGCTGCCGACCCGCAAAGAGCGCTTCACCGTTCTGATCTCCCCGCACGTCAACAAAGACGCGCGCGATCAGTACGAAATCCGCACTCACAAGCGTCTGGTTGACATCGTTGAGCCAACCGAGAAAACCGTTGATGCTCTGATGCGTCTGGACCTGGCTGCCGGTGTAGACGTGCAGATCAGCCTGGGTTAATCAGGTCATCGAGCGATTGAGAGGTTGAAACAATGATTGGTTTAGTCGGTAAAAAAGTGGGTATGACCCGCATCTTCACTGAAGATGGCGTATCTATCCCAGTAACCGTAATCGAAGTTGAAGCAAACCGCGTTACTCAGGTTAAAGATCTGGCTAACGATGGCTACCGTGCTGTTCAGGTTACCACTGGTGCTAAAAAAGCTAACCGTGTAACTAAGCCGGAAGCTGGTCACTTCGCTAAAGCTGGCGTTGAAGCTGGCCGTGGTCTGTGGGAATTCCGCCTCGCTGATGGCGAAGAGTTCACCGTAGGTCAGGACATTAGCGTTGAGCTGTTTGCTGAAGTTAAAAAAGTAGACGTAACTGGCACCTCTAAAGGTAAAGGTTTCGCAGGTACCGTTAAGCGCTGGAATTTCCGTACCCAGGACGCTACCCACGGTAACTCCTTGTCTCACCGCGTTCCGGGTTCTATCGGTCAGAACCAGACTCCGGGCAAAGTGTTTAAAGGCAAGAAAATGGCAGGTCAGCTGGGTAATGAGCGCGTAACCGTTCAGAGCCTGGACGTAGTACGTGTTGACGCTGAGCGCAACCTGCTGCTGGTTAAGGGTGCAGTTCCGGGTGCAACCGGTAGCGACCTGATCGTTAAACCAGCTGTGAAGGCGTGAGGAGATAGCAATGGAATTAGTATTGAAAGACGCGCAAAGCGCGCTGACTGTTTCCGAAACTACCTTCGGTCGTGATTTCAACGAAGCGCTGGTACACCAGGTTGTTGTAGCTTATGCAGCTGGTGCTCGTCAGGGTACTCGTGCTCAAAAGACTCGTGCTGAAGTAACTGGTTCCGGTAAAAAGCCGTGGCGCCAGAAAGGTACCGGCCGTGCGCGTTCAGGTTCTATCAAGAGCCCGATCTGGCGTTCCGGTGGCGTGACCTTCGCTGCTCGCCCGCAAGACCACAGTCAAAAAGTTAACAAAAAGATGTACCGCGGCGCGCTGAAAAGCATCCTGTCCGAACTGGTACGTCAAGATCGTCTGATCGTTGTCGAGAAGTTCTCTGTAGAAGCGCCGAAAACTAAGCTGCTGGCTCAGAAACTGAAAGACATGGCTCTGGAAGATGTGCTGATCATCACCGGCGAACTGGATGAGAATCTGTTCCTGGCTGCGCGCAACCTGCACAAGGTTGACGTACGTGATGCTGCAGGTATCGATCCAGTTAGCCTGATCGCCTTCGACAAAGTCGTAATGACTGCTGATGCTGTTAAGCAAGTTGAGGAGATGCTGGCATGATTCGTGAAGAACGTCTGCTGAAAGTGCTGCGTGCACCGCACGTTTCTGAAAAAGCGTCTACTGCGATGGAAAAAACTAACACCATCGTTCTCAAAGTTGCTAAAGACGCGACCAAAGCAGAAATCAAAGCTGCTGTGCAGAAACTGTTTGAAGTCGAAGTTAATGACGTGAATACCCTGGTAGTTAAGGGTAAAACCAAGCGTCATGGACAGCGTATCGGTCGTCGTAGCGACTGGAAAAAAGCTTACGTCACCCTGAAAGAAGGCCAGAATCTGGACTTCGCTGGCGGCGCTGAGTAAGTCGGAGGAGTAATACAATGGCAGTTGTTAAGTGTAAACCGACATCTCCGGGTCGTCGCCACGTAGTTAAAGTGGTTAACCCTGAGCTGCACAAGGGCAAACCTTTTGCTCCGTTGCTGGAAAAAAACAGCAAATCCGGTGGCCGTAACAACAATGGCCGTATCACCACTCGTCATATCGGTGGTGGCCACAAGCAGGCTTACCGTATTGTTGACTTCAAACGCAACAAAGATGGTATCCCGGCAGTTGTTGAACGTCTTGAGTACGATCCGAACCGCTCTGCGAACATCGCACTGGTTCTGTACAAAGATGGCGAGCGCCGTTACATCCTGGCCCCTAAAGGCCTGAAAGCTGGCGACCAGATTCAGTCTGGCGTTGATGCTGCAATCAAAGCGGGTAACACCCTGCCGATGCGCAATATCCCGGTTGGTTCTACCGTTCATAACGTAGAAATGAAACCAGGTAAAGGCGGTCAGCTGGCGCGTTCTGCTGGTACCTATGTACAGATCGTTGCTCGTGACGGTGCTTATGTCACCCTGCGTCTGCGTTCTGGCGAAATGCGTAAAGTGGAAGCTGACTGCCGCGCTACTCTGGGCGAAGTTGGTAACGCTGAGCATATGCTGCGCGTTCTGGGTAAAGCAGGTGCTGCACGCTGGCGTGGTATTCGTCCTACCGTTCGCGGTACTGCGATGAACCCGGTAGATCACCCACATGGTGGTGGTGAAGGTCGTAACTTTGGTAAGCACCCGGTAACTCCGTGGGGCGTTCAGACCAAAGGTAAGAAGACCCGCAGCAACAAGCGTACTGATAAATTTATCGTACGTCGCCGTAGCAAATAATTTTAGAGGATAAGCCATGCCACGTTCTCTCAAGAAAGGTCCTTTTATTGACCTGCACTTGCTGAAGAAGGTAGAGAAAGCGGTGGAAAGCGGTGACAAGAAGCCCCTGCGCACCTGGTCCCGTCGTTCAACGATCTTTCCTAACATGATCGGTTTGACCATCGCTGTCCATAATGGTCGTCAGCACGTTCCGGTATTTGTTTCCGACGAAATGGTCGGTCACAAACTGGGTGAATTCGCACCGACTCGTACTTATCGCGGCCACGCTGCTGATAAAAAAGCGAAGAAGAAATAAGGTAGGAGGAAGAGATGGAAACTATCGCTAAACATCGCCATGCTCGTTCTTCTGCTCAAAAGGTTCGCCTTGTGGCTGACCTGATTCGCGGTAAGAAAGTGTCGCAGGCTCTGGATATTTTAACCTACACCAACAAGAAAGCGGCTGTACTGGTTAAGAAGGTCCTGGAATCTGCCATTGCTAACGCTGAACACAACGATGGCGCTGACATCGACGATCTGAAAGTCACGAAAATTTTCGTAGATGAAGGCCCAAGCATGAAGCGCATTATGCCGCGTGCAAAAGGTCGTGCAGATCGCATCCTGAAGCGCACCAGCCACATCACTGTGGTTGTGTCCGATCGCTGAGACTCTGGAGACTAGCAATGGGTCAGAAAGTACATCCTAATGGTATTCGCCTGGGTATTGTAAAACCATGGAACTCTACCTGGTTTGCGAACACCAAAGAATTCGCTGACAACCTGGACAGCGACTTTAAAGTACGTCAGTACCTGACTAAGGAACTGGCGAAAGCGTCTGTATCTCGTATCGTTATCGAGCGTCCGGCTAAGAGCATCCGTGTGACCATTCACACCGCTCGTCCGGGTATCGTTATCGGTAAGAAAGGTGAAGACGTTGAGAAACTGCGCAAGGTCGTAGCGGATATCGCTGGCGTTCCTGCACAGATCAATATCGCCGAAGTTCGTAAGCCTGAACTGGACGCAAAACTGGTTGCTGACAGCATCACTTCTCAGCTGGAACGTCGTGTTATGTTCCGTCGTGCTATGAAGCGTGCTGTACAGAACGCCATGCGTCTGGGCGCTAAAGGTATCAAAGTTGAAGTTAGCGGCCGTCTGGGCGGCGCTGAGATCGCACGTACCGAATGGTACCGTGAAGGTCGCGTTCCGCTGCATACGCTGCGTGCTGACATTGACTACAACACCTCTGAAGCGCACACCACTTACGGTGTAATCGGCGTTAAGGTATGGATCTTCAAAGGTGAGATCCTGGGTGGTATGGCTGCTGTTGAACAACCGGAACCGGCTGCTCAACCTAAAAAGCAGCAGCGTAAAGGCCGTAAATAAGGAGCGTCGCTGATGTTACAACCAAAGCGTACAAAATTCCGTAAAGTGCACAAAGGCCGCAACCGTGGTCTGGCGCAGGGTACGGATGTTAGCTTCGGCACTTTCGGTCTGAAAGCTGTTGGCCGTGGTCGTCTGACTGCACGTCAGATCGAAGCAGCACGTCGTGCTATGACCCGTGCAGTTAAGCGTCAGGGTAAAATCTGGATCCGTGTATTCCCGGACAAACCGATCACCGAGAAGCCGCTTGAAGTTCGTATGGGTAAAGGTAAAGGTAACGTAGAGTATTGGGTTGCCTTGATTCAGCCGGGTAAAGTCCTGTATGAAATGGACGGCGTACCGGAAGAGCTTGCCCGTGAAGCATTCAAGCTGGCAGCAGCGAAACTGCCGATTAAAACCACCTTTGTAACTAAGACGGTGATGTAATGAAAGCAAAAGAGCTGCGTGAAAAGAGTGTTGAAGAGCTGAACACCGAGCTGCTTAACCTGCTGCGTGAGCAGTTTAACCTGCGTATGCAGGCTGCAAGTGGCCAGCTGCAACAGACTCACCTGTTGAAGCAAGTGCGTCGTGACGTCGCACGCGTTAAGACTTTACTGACTGAGAAGGCGGGTGCGTAATGACCGATAAAATCCGTACTCTGCAAGGTCGCGTCGTAAGCGACAAAATGGAGAAATCCATTGTTGTTGCTATCGAACGTTTCGTGAAACACCCGATCTACGGTAAATTCATTAAGCGTACGACCAAACTGCACGTACATGACGAGAACAACGAATGTGGTATCGGCGACAAGGTTGAAATCCGTGAATGCCGTCCGCTGTCCAAGACTAAGTCCTGGACTCTGGTTCGCGTTGTAGAGAAAGCGGTTCTGTAATAGAGTACGCATTCTCAAACGATAAACGGCTCAGAGATGAGCCGTTTATTTTTTCTACCCTTATCTGGGAACCGGTGTTATAATGCCGCGCCCTCGATATGGGGTTATTTAACGACCTGATTTTTTGGGTCCCGAAGTAGTAGTTGACATTAGCGGAGCACTAAATGATCCAGGAACAGACTATGCTGAACGTCGCCGACAACTCCGGCGCTCGTCGCGTAATGTGTATCAAGGTTCTGGGTGGCTCGCACCGTCGCTACGCAGGCGTCGGCGATATCATCAAGATCACCATCAAGGAAGCAATTCCGCGTGGTAAGGTCAAAAAAGGTGATGTGCTGAAGGCGGTAGTGGTGCGCACCAAGAAGGGTGTTCGTCGCCCGGACGGTTCTGTCATTCGCTTCGATGGCAATGCATGCGTTATTTTAAACAATAACAGTGAGCAGCCCATCGGTACGCGTATTTTTGGGCCGGTAACTCGTGAACTTCGTACTGAAAAGTTCATGAAAATTATCTCTCTGGCACCAGAAGTACTTTAAGGAGCGAATCATGGCAGCGAAAATCCGTCGTGATGACGAAGTTATCGTGTTAACCGGTAAAGATAAAGGTAAGCGCGGTAAAGTTAAGAATGTCCTGTCTTCCGGCAAGGTCATTGTTGAAGGTATCAACCTGGTTAAGAAACACCAGAAGCCGGTCCCGGCTCTGAACCAGGCGGGTGGCATCGTTGAAAAAGAAGCTGCTATTCAGGTTTCTAACGTTGCAATCTTCAATGCGGCAACCGGCAAGGCTGACCGTGTAGGCTTTAGATTCGAAGACGGCAAAAAAGTCCGTTTCTTCAAGTCTAATAGCGAAACTATCAAGTAATTTGGAGTAGTACGATGGCGAAACTGCATGATTACTACAAAGACGAAGTAGTTAAAAAACTCATGACCGAGTTTAACTACAATTCTGTCATGCAAGTCCCTCGGGTCGAGAAGATCACCCTGAACATGGGTGTTGGTGAAGCGATCGCTGACAAGAAACTGCTGGATAACGCAGCAGCTGACCTGGCAGCAATCTCCGGTCAAAAGCCGTTGATCACCAAGGCACGCAAATCAGTTGCAGGCTTCAAAATCCGTCAGGGCTATCCGATCGGCTGTAAAGTAACTCTGCGTGGCGAACGCATGTGGGAGTTCTTTGAGCGTCTGATCACTATTGCTGTACCGCGTATTCGTGACTTCCGTGGCCTGTCCGCTAAGTCTTTCGATGGTCGTGGTAACTACAGCATGGGTGTCCGTGAGCAGATCATCTTCCCGGAAATCGATTACGATAAAGTCGATCGCGTACGTGGTTTGGATATTACCATCACCACTACTGCGAATTCCGATGAAGAAGGCCGTGCTCTGCTGGCTGCCTTTGACTTCCCGTTCCGCAAGTAAGGTTACTTCATGGCTAAGCAATCAATGAAAGCACGCGAAGTAAAGCGCGTAGCTTTGGCTGAAAAATACTTCGCTAAACGCGCTGAACTGAAAGCGATCATTTCTGATGTGAACGCCTCCGACGAAGATCGTTGGAATGCCGTTCTCAAGCTGCAGACTCTGCCGCGTGATTCCAGCCCGTCTCGTCAGCGTAACCGCTGCCGTCAAACTGGTCGTCCGCACGCTTTCCTGCGGAAGTTCGGGTTGAGCCGTATTAAGGTCCGTGAAGCCGCTATGCGCGGTGAAATCCCGGGTCTGAAAAAGGCTAGCTGGTAATTGTCACCAATTGAATCACGGGAGTAAAGACAGATGAGCATGCAAGATCCGATCGCGGATATGCTGACCCGTATCCGTAACGGTCAGGCCGCGAACAAAGCTGCGGTCACCATGCCTTCCTCCAAGCTGAAAGTGGCAATTGCCAACGTGCTGAAGGAAGAAGGTTATATCGAAGATTTTAAAATTGAAGGCGACACCAAGCCTGAACTGGAACTTACTCTCAAGTATTTCCAGGGCAAAGCTGTGGTAGAAAGCATTCAGCGTATCAGCCGCCCAGGTCTGCGCATCTATAAGAAAAAAGATGAGCTGCCGAAAGTTATGGCCGGTCTGGGTATCGCAGTTGTTTCTACCTCTAAAGGTGTTATGACTGATCGTGCAGCGCGCCAGGCTGGTCTCGGCGGCGAAATTATCTGCTACGTAGCGTAATCGGAGGAAAAAATGTCTCGTGTTGCTAAAGCACCGATCGTTCTTCCTGCCGGCGTAGAGGTAAAACTCAACGGTCAGGTTATTACGATCAAAGGTAAAAACGGCGAGCTGACTCGTACTCTCAACGATGCTGTTGAAGTGAAGCAAGCAGATAACACTCTGACTTTCGCTCCGCGCGAAGGTTTTGTAGATGGTTGGGCCCAGTCTGGTACCGCACGTGCTCTGCTGAACTCAATGGTTGTCGGTGTTACCGAAGGCTTCATCCGTAAGCTTCAACTGGTTGGTGTAGGTTACCGTGCTGCGGTCAAAGGTGATGTTGTGAACCTGTCCCTGGGCTTCTCACATCCGGTTGACCACAAGCTGCCTGCAGGTATTACCGCTGAATGTCCGACTCAGACTGAAATCGTACTGAAAGGTGCTGATAAGCAGTTGATCGGTCAGGTAGCTGCAGACCTGCGCGCCTACCGTCGTCCTGAGCCTTATAAAGGCAAGGGTGTTCGTTACGCCGACGAAGTCGTGCGTACCAAAGAGGCTAAGAAGAAGTAAGGTAACACTATGGATAAGAAATCTGCTCGTATCCGTCGTGCGACCCGCGCACGCCGCAAGCTCAAAGAGCTGGGTGCGACCCGCCTGGTGGTACATCGTACCCCGCGTCATATTTACGCACAGGTGATCGCTCCGAATGGTTCTGAAGTTCTGGTAGCTGCTTCTACTGTAGAAAAAGCTATCGCTGAGCAACTGAAGTATACCGGGAACAAAGACGCTGCCGCTGCTGTAGGTAAAGCAGTTGCAGAACGCGCTATCGAAAAAGGCATCAAAGATGTTTCTTTCGACCGTTCCGGGTTCCAATATCATGGTCGTGTCCAGGCACTGGCAGATGCTGCCCGTGAAGCTGGCCTTCAGTTCTAAGGTAGAGGTGTAAGATGGCACACATCGAGAAACAAGCTGGCGAACTGCAGGAAAAGCTGATCGCGGTTAACCGCGTATCTAAAACTGTTAAAGGTGGCCGTATCTTTAGCTTCACCGCTCTTACTGTAGTGGGTGATGGCAACGGTCGCGTAGGTTTTGGTTACGGTAAAGCACGCGAAGTTCCGGCAGCGATCCAGAAAGCGATGGAAAAAGCCCGTCGCAATATGATTAACGTCGCGCTGAACCACGGCACCCTGCAGCACCCGGTTAAAGGTGTTCACACGGGTTCTCGTGTATTCATGCAGCCGGCTTCCGAAGGTACCGGTATTATCGCCGGTGGTGCAATGCGCGCCGTTCTGGAAGTCGCTGGGGTTCATAACGTTCTGGCTAAAGCATATGGTTCCACCAACCCGATTAACGTGGTTCGTGCAACTATTGATGGCCTGGAAAGCATGAAGTCCCCAGAAATGGTCGCTGCCAAGCGTGGTAAATCCGTTGAAGAAATTCTGGGGTAATTGACCATGGCAAAGACTATTAAAATCACTCAAACCCGCAGTGCAATCGGTCGTCTGCCGAAACACAAGGCAACGCTGCTTGGCCTGGGTCTGCGTCGTATTGGTCATACCGTTGAGCGTGAGGATACTCCCGCTGTACGTGGTATGGTCAACGCGGTTTCCTACATGGTTAAAGTTGAGGAGTAAGAGATGCGTTTAAATACTCTGTCTCCGGCCGAAGGGTCTAAGCACGCTTCCAAGCGTCTGGGTCGTGGTATCGGTTCTGGCCTCGGTAAAACCGGTGGTCGTGGTCACAAAGGTCAGAACTCTCGTTCTGGCGGTGGCGTACGTCGCGGTTTCGAGGGTGGCCAGATGCCACTGTATCGCCGTCTGCCGAAGTTCGGCTTCACCTCTCGTAAAGCTATGGTGACCGCAGAAGTGCGTCTGTCCGAGCTGGCGAAAGTTGATGGTGATGTGGTTGACCTGAACACACTGAAAGCTGCAAACATTATCGGTATTCAGATCGAATTCGCGAAAGTGATTCTGTCTGGCGAAGTAACTCGTCCGGTAACCGTTCGTGGCCTGCGTGTGACTAAAGGCGCTCGTGCTGCTATCGAAGCTGCTGGCGGTAAAATCGAGGAATAAGTAGCAGATGGCAAAACAACCGGGATTAGATTTTCAAAGTGCTAAAGGCGGCCTCGGTGAGCTGAAACGCAGACTTTTGTTTGTTATCGGTGCGCTGATTGTGTTCCGTATTGGTTCTTTTATTCCGATCCCTGGTATTGATGCCGCTGTACTTGCCAAACTGCTTGAGCAACAGCGAGGCACCATCATTGAAATGTTTAACATGTTCTCTGGTGGTGCTCTCAGCCGTGCTTCTATCTTTGCCCTGGGTATTATGCCGTATATTTCGGCGTCTATTATTATCCAGCTTCTGACAGTGGTTCATCCAACCCTGGCAGAAATTAAGAAAGAAGGGGAGTCTGGTCGTCGTAAGATCAGCCAGTACACCCGCTACGGTACTCTGGTGCTGGCAATATTCCAGTCAATCGGTATTGCTACCGGTTTACCGAATATGCCTGGTATGCAAGGTCTGGTATTAAACCCGGGCTTTGCATTCTATTTCACCGCTGTTGTGAGTCTGGTGACAGGAACAATGTTCCTGATGTGGCTGGGCGAACAGATTACTGAACGTGGTATCGGTAACGGTATCTCAATCATTATCTTCGCCGGTATCGTTGCGGGTCTTCCGCCAGCGATCGCCCACACCATCGAGCAAGCGCGGCAGGGCGACCTGCACTTCCTCCTGTTGCTGTTGGTTGCAGTATTAGTATTCGCAGTGACGTTCTTTGTTGTGTTTGTTGAGCGTGGTCAGCGCCGTATTGTGGTCAACTACGCTAAACGTCAACAGGGTCGTCGTGTCTATGCTGCACAGAGCACACATTTACCGCTGAAAGTGAATATGGCGGGTGTAATCCCGGCAATCTTCGCTTCCAGTATTATTCTGTTCCCAGCAACCATCGCGTCATGGTTCGGGGGCGGTACTGGTTGGAACTGGCTGACAACAATTTCGCTGTATTTGCAGCCTGGGCAACCGCTTTATGTGTTACTCTATGCGTCTGCAATCATCTTCTTCTGTTTCTTCTACACGGCGTTGGTTTTCAACCCGCGTGAAACAGCAGATAACCTGAAGAAGTCCGGTGCATTTGTACCAGGAATTCGTCCGGGAGAGCAAACGGCGAAGTATATTGATAAAGTAATGACCCGCCTGACCCTGGTCGGTGCGCTCTATATTACTTTTATTTGCCTGATCCCGGAGTTCATGCGTGATGCGATGAAAGTGCCGTTCTACTTCGGTGGGACTTCACTATTAATCGTCGTAGTCGTCATCATGGACTTTATGGCTCAAGTGCAAACTCTAATGATGTCCAGTCAGTATGAGTCTGCATTGAAGAAAGCGAACCTCAAAGGCTATGGCCGATAAAAGGCGCTTGAGAAGTTACGGAGAGTAAAAATGAAAGTTCGTGCTTCCGTCAAGAAATTATGCCGTAACTGCAAAATCGTTAAACGTGATGGCGTCATCCGTGTGATTTGCAGTGCCGAGCCGAAGCATAAACAGCGTCAAGGCTGATTATCTCGCATATTTTTCTTGCAAAGTCGGGTTGAGCTGGCTAGATTAGCCAGCCAATCTTTTGTATGTCTGTACGTATCCATTTGAGTATCCTGAAAACGGGCTTTTCAGCATGGTGCGTGCTTATCAAATAGTAGGAGTGCATAGTGGCCCGTATAGCAGGCATTAACATTCCTGATCAAAAACACGCTGTGATCGCATTAACTTCGATCTACGGTGTCGGCAAAACCCGTTCCAAAGCTATCTGTGCTGCGGCGGGCATCGCTGAAGATGTTAAGATCAGTGAGCTGTCTGAAGAACAAATCGACACGCTGCGTGACGAAGTTGCCAAATTTGTCGTTGAAGGTGATCTGCGCCGTGAAGTTAGCATGAGCATCAAGCGCCTTATGGACCTTGGTTGCTATCGCGGTTTGCGTCATCGTCGTGGTCTGCCAGTGCGCGGTCAGCGTACTAAGACCAACGCACGTACCCGTAAGGGTCCGCGCAAACCGATCAAGAAATAATCGGGGTGATTGAATAATGGCAAAGGCACCAATTCGTGCACGTAAACGTGTAAGAAAACAAGTCTCTGACGGCGTGGCTCATATCCATGCTTCTTTCAACAACACCATCGTTACTATTACTGATCGTCAGGGTAACGCTTTGGGTTGGGCAACTGCCGGTGGTTCCGGTTTCCGTGGTTCGCGTAAATCCACTCCGTTCGCAGCTCAGGTTGCAGCAGAGCGTTGCGCTGAAGCCGTGAAAGAATACGGTATCAAGAACCTGGAAGTTATGGTTAAGGGACCGGGTCCGGGCCGCGAATCTACTATTCGTGCTCTGAACGCCGCTGGTTTCCGCATCACTAATATTACTGATGTGACTCCGATCCCTCACAACGGTTGTCGTCCGCCGAAAAAACGTCGCGTATAACGCCCGTTTTTAGGAATGTTGGAGAAAGAAAATGGCAAGATATTTGGGTCCTAAGCTCAAGCTGAGCCGTCGTGAGGGCACAGACCTGTTCCTTAAGTCTGGCGTTCGCGCGATCGATACCAAGTGTAAAATTGAACAAGCTCCTGGCCAGCACGGTGCGCGTAAACCGCGTCTGTCTGACTATGGTGTGCAGTTGCGTGAAAAGCAAAAAGTTCGCCGTATCTACGGTGTGCTGGAGCGTCAGTTCCGTAACTACTATAAAGAAGCAGCCCGTCTGAAAGGCAACACCGGTGAAAACCTGCTTGCTCTGCTGGAAGGCCGTCTGGACAACGTAGTTTATCGTATGGGCTTTGGCGCTACTCGCGCAGAAGCACGTCAGCTGGTTAGCCATAAAGCAGTTATGGTTAACGGCCGCGTTGTTAACATCGCTTCTTATCAGGTAACTCCGAATGACGTAGTCAGCATCCGTGAGAAAGCCAAAAAGCAATCTCGCGTGAAGGCCGCTCTGGAGCTGGCTGAACAGCGTGAAAAGCCAACCTGGCTGGAAGTTGATGCTGGCAAGATGGAAGGTACGTTCAAGCGTAAGCCGGAGCGTTCTGATCTGTCTGCGGACATTAACGAACACCTGATCGTCGAGCTTTACTCCAAGTAAAGCTTAGTACCAAAGAGAGGACACAATGCAGGGTTCTGTGACAGAGTTTCTAAAACCGCGCCTGGTAGATATCGAGCAAGTGAGTTCGACGCACGCCAAGGTGACCCTTGAGCCTTTAGAGCGTGGCTTTGGCCATACTCTGGGTAACGCACTGCGCCGTATTCTGCTTTCGTCGATGCCGGGTTGCGCGGTGACCGAGGTTGAGATTGATGGTGTACTACATGAGTACAGCACCAAAGAAGGCGTTCAGGAAGATATCCTGGAGATCCTGCTCAACCTGAAAGGGCTGGCGGTGAAAGTTCAAGGTAAAGATGAAGTTATTCTTACCCTGAATAAATCTGGCATTGGCCCTGTAACCGCAGCCGACATCACCCACGACGGTGATGTCGAAATCGTCAAGCCACAGCACGTGATCTGTCACCTGACCGATGAGAACGCAGCTATTAGCATGCGCATCAAAGTTCAGCGTGGTCGTGGTTATGTGCCGGCATCTGCCCGAATTCATTCGGAAGAAGATGAGCGCCCGATCGGCCGTCTGTTGGTCGACGCTTGCTACAGCCCTGTAGAGCGTATTGCCTACAATGTTGAAGCAGCGCGTGTAGAACAGCGTACCGACCTGGACAAGCTGGTCATCGAAATGGAAACCAACGGCACTATCGATCCTGAAGAGGCGATTCGTCGTGCGGCGACCATTCTGGCAGAACAACTTGAAGCTTTCGTTGACTTACGTGATGTACGTCAGCCAGAAGTTAAAGAAGAGAAACCAGAGTTCGATCCGATCCTGCTGCGCCCTGTTGACGATCTGGAATTGACTGTCCGCTCTGCTAACTGCCTCAAGGCAGAAGCTATCCACTATATCGGTGATCTGGTACAGCGTACCGAGGTTGAGTTGCTGAAAACGCCGAACCTTGGTAAAAAATCTCTTACTGAGATTAAAGACGTGCTCGCCTCACGTGGTCTGTCTCTGGGTATGCGCCTGGAAAACTGGCCGCCGGCAAGCATTGCTGACGAGTAACCGGATCACAGGTTAAGGTTTTACTGAGAAGGATAAGGTCATGCGCCATCGTAAGAGTGGTCGTCAACTGAACCGCAACAGCAGCCATCGCCAGGCTATGTTCCGCAACATGGCAGGTTCTCTGGTTCGTCATGAGATCATCAAGACGACCCTGCCTAAAGCGAAAGAGCTGCGTCGCGTAGTTGAGCCGCTGATTACTCTTGCCAAGACTGACAGCGTTGCAAATCGTCGTCTGGCATTCGCCCGCACTCGTGATAACGAGATCGTGGCAAAACTGTTTAACGAGCTGGGTCCGCGTTTTGCGGCCCGTGCCGGTGGTTACACTCGTATTCTGAAGTGTGGCTTCCGTGCAGGCGACAACGCGCCGATGGCTTACATCGAGCTGGTTGACCGCGCTGAGAAAACAGAAGCAGCTGCAGAGTAATCTGTGGCAACAGAAAAACCCGCCTCGGCGGGTTTTTTTTTATCTCTTTTTCAGAATATGTTTTCTTCTCTGACTGTGGCAAGGCTACCAGGAGCATGAAATGAACTTACTCGATCAATGGGCAGAAAGTCACATAGCTGAAGCCATGCGTAATGGTGAATTCGATAAGTTACAGGGGCACGGGCAGAGACTGGTACTGGATGATGATTCACATGTGCCTTCAGAACTTAGGGCTGGCTATCGCCTTTTAAAAAATGCTGGCTATTTACCACCTGAACTCGAACAACGACGCGAAGCGGTGCAACTAAATGAGCTTCTGAATTCTATCGAACCCTGTCATCCGGACCGTATTGCCTTAAGTAAAAAGCTCGCATTACTGGAACTCAAGCTTCAGCAGGCAGGTGTCAGCACTGATTTCCTGCGTAGTGACTATGGTCAGCATGTAATAGATCGAGTAGAGGATAATTAATGTACCGCATCGGCGAGTTAGCAAAGATAGCAGGCGTTACGCCCGATACTATTCGTTACTACGAAAAGCAAAAGATGATGGCGCATAACATCAGAACGGAAGGCGGGTTTCGGCTTTATGACGCAGAGGACCTTCAGCGATTGAAGTTTATCCGCTATGCACGGGAAACAGGATTTACTCTCGAGGCTATCCGGGAATTGTTATCGATTCGCATCGATCCAGAACATCACACCTGTCAGGAGTCAAAAAGTATTGTGCAGATGCGTCTACAGGAGGTTGAGACGCGCATCGATGAGTTGCAAAAGATGAAGCGTTCTTTACAGCGACTTAATGACGCCTGCTGTGGTACCGCGCATAGCAGCGTCTCGTGTTCAATCCTGGAAGCTATTGAGCAAGGTGCAAAAGATTTTGAACCACGGCGTTGAATTTACGGTTACCCGTGACTACAATTTCGCCGCACCAAAAATATAAGGAATTTAATAATGAACCGGTATCAACATAACAAAGGTAAGATTAACGACAATGCCATCGAGGCGTTACTGCATGACCCTTTATTTCGACAGCGTATTGAGAAGAATCATAAAGGGAAAGGAAGTTACCAACGGAAAGGGAAACATGCAAAACGGGGTAACTGGGAGGCCAGTGGTAAAATAATAAATGTTATTTTTCCACTGGACTTCTGGTTTTAAACGCGGGATCAGGGGCGGTTGTTTTGCTCTTTAAGCAGATCGCGGATTTCGCTCAGCAATACCTGTTCTTTTGATGGTGCTGGCGCCGCTTTCGGCTCTTCTTTCTTGCGATGCAGTTTATTCATCAGCTTAATAGCAAGGAAGATTGCAAACGCAACGATAATAAAATCGAAAATGTTCTGAATGAACACGCCATAGTGCATTACCACTGCCGGCGTATCGCCAAGGGCAGGACGAAGTGTCCAGGCAAATTGTTTAAAATCCACCCCGCCAATCAACAAGCCCAACGGTGGCATAATAATATCAGCAACCAGAGAAGAAACGATCTTACCGAAAGCTGCCCCGATAATCACACCCACTGCCAAATCGACAACATTCCCGCGCATCGCGAATTCGCGAAACTCTTTAAAAAAACTCATTTTTATGACTCCTTATTCCAGCGGATGCCTTTAAGTCTAACAAAGGATCGGGGGTTTTCAATTTATTAGCGACACGGTTCACAAAAATAAAACCTGATATTTCAAGGGGAAATAGGAGCAGAGCGGCATATTTGCCGCTCTGAGCTTAAAGGAAGAAGGGGCTGGGCTGGAATAAACGCTCTACATCAGTGACGAATTTTTTATCGGTCAGGAACATGATGACGTGGTCACCTTGTTCGATGCGCAAGTTATCATTAGCAATCATAACGTCATTACCACGCACTACAGCACCGATGATAGTACCCGGCGGTAGCTTGATATCATCAATGACACGGCCAACCACGCGGGATGTACTTTCATCACCATGCGCTACTGCTTCGATCGCTTCCGCTACGCCGCGACGCAGGGATGAAACGCCAACGATATCAGCCTTGCGTACGTGGCCAAGCAGGGCGGAAATAGTTGCCTGCTGAGGCGAGATAGCTATGTCAATAACGCTGCCCTGAACGAGATCGACATATGCTTTACGCTGAATAAGCACCATGACTTTCCTGGCACCCATACGCTTCGCCAGCATCGCCGACATGATGTTGGCTTCATCGTCATTGGTTACGGCAATGAAAAGATCAACCTGATCGATATGCTCTTCCGCAAGCAGTTCTTGATCCGATGCATCGCCAAAAAACACGATCGTGTTCTGAAGCTTTTCGGCAAGTTCCGCTGCGCGCTGCTGATCCCGCTCGATCAACTTCACGCTGTAATGCTTTTCAAGCTTTTGCGCCAGGCCTGCACCGATATTCCCGCCACCAACCAGCATAATGCGCTTGTAGGGTTTTTCCAGGCGCTGCAGCTCGCTCATCACCGCTCGAATGTGTTGAGAGGCTGCGATAAAGAACACCTCATCGCCAGCTTCAACAATAGTCGAGCCTTGCGGACGGATTGGACGATCGTGACGGAAGATTGCTGCCACGCGAGTATCAATGTGCGGCATATGCTCGCGCATGGTTGATAAGGCATTGCCGACGAGAGGGCCGCCATAATAGGCTTTCACTACTGCGAGGCTAACCTTGCCTTCAGCAAAGTTCACCACCTGCAGCGCACCCGGATATTCAATTAAGCGATGAATGTTATCGATAACAAGCTGCTCGGGCGCGATCAGATGATCAATAGGTACGGCTTCGGAGTTAAATAGCTTATCCGCGTCGCGAACATAATCCGGCGCACGAATACGCGCAATACGGTTCGGCGTATTGAATAGTGAATAGGCCACCTGACAAGCAACCATATTCGTTTCATCTGAACTGGTTACAGCAACAAGCATATCCGCATCATCGGCTCCAGCCTCTCGCAATACGCGGGGATGAGACCCATGACCCTGAACGACGCGCAGATCGAACTTATCCTGCAGAATGCGTAAACGCTCACCGTTAGTATCAACGACGGTGATGTCGTTATTCTCGCCCACCAGATTTTCTGCCAGCGTGCCGCCTACCTGGCCTGCACCGAGAATGATTATTTTCATCTATATAGCGTCTCACTCAGTTATGAGGGTATGCACCCTCACTGTTTGATTAGCTTAGCGTAAAAGAAACCGTCACCTTCCGTTTCGCCAGGCAGGTTCTGTAAGCCAGGCCTCGCTGGTGTGCCCGTGTCGCCCAGTTTTGCATCTGCAGTGCGTGCCAGAAAACGTACGATCTGTTCACTGTTTTCTTCGGGCAATACCGAACATGTGGCGTACAGTAAGGTACCCCCTGGCTTGAGATGTGGCCAGATAGCATCCAGAATCTCAGATTGCAGCTGCGTCAACTCTGCGATATCGCGATCGCGGCGCAGCCATTTGATATCAGGATGTCGGCGAATTACGCCAGTTGCAGAGCAAGGGGCATCAAGCAGAATGCGGTCAAATTGTTTGTCTCCACACCAGCTGCCAGGCTCGCGCCCGTCGCCCTGTTTAACCTCCGCACGCATACCGAGACGTTTGAGATTATCGTAAACGCGTGAAAGGCGTCCTGCGTCTACATCAACAGCCATGACATTGGCTTGAGGCGCAGCTTCAAGAATGTGTGTTGTTTTACCGCCTGGTGCAGCGCAAAGATCGAGGATGCTCTCACCATTTTGTGGTTCAAGCAGCGAAACACAACCCTGAGCTGATGCATCCTGAACTGTCACCCAGCCATCATCAAAGCCCGGCAATGCCTGAACAGGACACGGCGTTTCAAGACGCACGGCATCCGGATAATCAGGGTGCGTATAGCCGGTGATCCCTGCTTCTTCGAGCATAATAAGCCAGGCATCCCGGCTGTGATGTTGACGATTCACGCGCAGCCACATCGGCGGACGCTGGTTGTTTGCCTCTACGATAGATTCCCATTGCTGTGGATAAGCGGTACGCAGGCGGTTCAACAACCATGCAGGATGAAGAAAGCGAATTTCACCCTTCATCGCTTCGTTAGCAAGAGTGTCCTGTTGGCGCTGAAACTGACGCAGCACACCGTTAATCACACCTTTAAACTGCTGACGCTTAATCGCAACCGCGCCCTCCACTGTTTCCGCCAGCGCGGCATGTGGAGGAATACGGGTGTAAAGCATCTGATAGAAACCCACCATGATGAGATAATGCACGGTACGCTGCTTGCCGGTCATCGGGCGAGACATTAATTTGTTAACCAGCCACTCCAGTTGCGGGAGGGTGCGCAAAACTCCGAAACATAGCTCCTGCAAAAGCGCCCGATCTTTATCGGACACTTTTTGCTGCAGTGGAGGCAATATGTTACTGAGAGATTGCCCTTTCTCTACTACCTGCTCAACGGCTTGTGCCGCCAGGCTGCGAAGGTTAATTGATTTTTTCATAGCTACAATCTGGATCTGCGCGGGTCAGAAAGAAAAATGCCCGGAAATGCCGGGCAGTCACAATGCCTGTATCAGGCGAGAACGGATCCGGGGATGAACCAGTCCCGGCGCGAATTCAGCAACTCATGTGCTTTCATCGCTTTTTTGCCTGCGGGTTGAAGCTCTTCGATATTTAACACGCCGTCAGCCGTAGCGATTTGTATGCCATGTTTATTAGCATCAATAATAGTGCCCGGCGCGGCGGTGCTGGCAGCGTTCACTACGGTAGCTTTCCAGACTTTAACTGGCTGGTCATCAACCACGAAGTAGCTCATTGGCCAGGGATTGAAAGCCCGGATACAACGTTCAAGTTGTTCAGCCGGCAAATTCCAGTTGAGCCGCGCTTCTTCTTTACTGAGTTTCTCAGCGTAGGTAACCAGTGTGTCATCCTGAACTTCCGGTTGCGCATTCCCTGTCGCCAGCTGATCCAGTGTGGTAAGTAGCCCCTGAGGACCAAGGCTGGCCAGCTTGTCGTAAAGCGTTGCGCTGGTATCTTCAATGCTAATTGGGCAGGAAAGCTTAAACAGCATGTCCCCTGTATCCAGTCCGACATCCATCTGCATAATAGTTACGCCGGTTTCAGCATCACCCGCCCACAACGAGCGCTGGATTGGTGCCGCGCCGCGCCAGCGTGGCAGCAGCGAACCGTGTACATTGATACATCCCAGACGTGGCATATCCAGCACTGCTTTCGGCAGGATCAAACCGTAGGCAACCACCACCATGACATCGGCCTTAAGATCGGCAACAAGTTGCTGATTTTCTACCGGACGCAATGAAGCAGGCTGAAAAACCGGAATTTGATGTTCCTGTGCCAGCACTTTTACCGGTGACGGCATCAGTTTCTTCCCGCGCCCGGCAGGGCGATCGGGTTGGGTAAATACCCCGACGACCTGATGCGCAGAAGAGAGCAGCGCATCAAGATGATGCGCTGCGAAGTCCGGGGTACCGGCAAAAATAATTCGTAATGAATCGGACACGTTATTCCTTGTCTCGGTGTTAGCTCGTCGCGCGTGATTTGGTATTCATACGGTCAAGCTTTTCAACTTTCTGTCGGATACGCTGGCGTTTCATAGGAGACAGATAGTCAATAAAAAGCTTGCCTACCAGGTGATCCATTTCATGCTGAATACAGATAGCCAGCAGGCCGTCCGCTTCCAGCTCAAAGGGGTTGCCATCGCGATCGAGCGCGCGAATTTTCACTTTTTCCGCACGCGGCACGAATGCCCGCTGTTCCGGAATAGAAAGACACCCTTCTTCAATGCCCGTCTCGCCGGATTGCTCCAGTAGCTCAGGGTTGATAAGCACCAGACGCTCATCACGGCTGTCGGACACGTCGATAACGATAATACGCTGATGAATATCGACCTGCGTCGCTGCAAGACCGATACCTTCTTCGGCATACATCGTTTCGAACATATCATCGACGATACGCTGAATTTGCGCATCCACTACTTTAACCGGTTCAGCGACAATGCGAAGCCGCTCGTCCGGAATATGTAATACCTGCAAAACTGACATATTTATCCAGAGCTGTATTCAGGAGTTGATAAGATTCTTACCTCTATTCTAGACAAATCCCCCCCTGATTGACAGCATCCATAACCGGCAATAGCGGGTGTGCGAGCGGGGTAAAGGGAATATCGCCAACTGAAATTTGGTTACGCCTGATGGCGGTACAGTCAATGAATGGCGAGCAGATGCAGTGCGCTGCTAATTTCATGCTGAGCGGGGCGATGAAAACCACGGACATCGCGTTTTGTCCGCAGGTGACAGCAGCCCAGGCGGCGCAATTCTGCAAACCTTCAGAGAAGGATATTGACGCAGCGCAGAGCTGGCTTGAACTGCCCAACCATGCTCTGCTTACCGTTGACGATCCTGCATATCCGCCGCAGCTGCGGGCAATTGACTGGTTTCCCGGTGCGATTTTTGTTGCAGGAGACACAAAGCTGTTGAGTCAGACACAGCTCGCTGTGGTAGGGAGCCGTAATCAATCATGGTATGGCGAGCAGTGGGGAAGAACCTTTTGTGAAGCGTTGGCATCCAGTGGATTGGTGATCACCAGTGGACTGGCTTTAGGTATCGACGGTGTGGCTCACCGTGCCGCCCTTGCTGCGCATGGAAAAACCGTGGCGGTACCGGGTAGCGGTTTTCACCATCTCTATCCCAAAAGGCATACGCGTCTGGCTCAGGAGATAGTCGAAAATGGAGGTGCGCTGGTTTCTGAATTTCCGCTCACTACCACCCCCTGGCCCGGAAATTTTCCTCGGCGCAATCGAATTATTAGTGGATTAAGCGTAGGCACATTTGTCGTCGAAGCCTCACACCGGAGCGGTTCACTGATAACGGCTCGTTATGCATTAGAGCAGGGCCGCGAAGTTTTTGCACTGCCCGGACCACTGGGTAATCCGGGCTGTGAAGGAACCCATGCGCTTATCAGACAAGGCGCAGTTTTAGTGTCACAACCAGAGGATATTCTGGAGTATTTGCACAGTGAATTACACTGGCTGCATTCAGCAGAAAAAAATGGAAATAAATTGTTAAATCAGGAAGCCCTTCCATTGCCATTTCCTGAGCTGTTGGCTAACGTAGGAGATGAGGTTACACCTGTTGACGTCGTCGCTGAACGTGCCGGCCAGCCTGTGCCAGTTGCGGTAGCGCAGCTACTTGAACTGGAGTTAGCAGGCTGGATCGCAGCTGTACCCGGCGGCTATGTCCGATTAAGGAGGGCAAGCCATGTTCGACGTACTAATGTATTTATTTGAAACCTACATTCATAACGAAGCAGAAATGCGTGTGGACCAGGATAAATTGACTACCGATCTGGCCGAAGCAGGGTTTGATCGTGAAGATATTTACAACGCGTTGATATGGCTGGAAAAGCTGGCTGATTATCAGGATGGCCTTGTCGAGCCAATGCAGCTCGCATCCGATCCGCTCTCAGTCCGTGTATACACTACCGAAGAGAGCCAGCGTCTGGACGCCAGCTGCCGCGGATTCCTGTTATTCCTGGAACAAATTCAGGTGCTGAACCTCGATACACGTGAAATGGTGATTGAACGTGTGATGGCGCTGGATACACTGGAGTTCGATCTTGAGGATCTCAAATGGGTGATCCTGATGGTTCTGTTCAATTTGCCAGGGTGTGAAAATGCCTATCAGCAAATGGAAGAATTACTCTTCGAAGTAAATGAAGGTATGCTGCACTGAACTTTTAAGGCAGCAGAACAGCTATGGTCAAATCAGCACTTTTTACGGTGCGTAACAATGAGCCCTGCCCACAATGCGGGGCTGAACTTGTCATCAGGACCGGAAAGCACGGTCCGTTTCAGGGTTGCTCAACTTATCCGGAATGCAACTACGTTCGCCCTTTGAAAAGCCAGGCGGATGGGCATGTTGTTAAAATTCTGGAGGGGCAACATTGCCCGGCATGCAACGCAACGCTGGTATTACGGCAGGGGCGTTTCGGGATGTTTATCGGATGCGGTAACTATCCGGAATGCGAGCATACCGAAACTATTGATAAGCCGGACGATACGTCAGTCACCTGTCCGCAGTGTCAGAAAGGACAACTTGTCCAGCGCCGCTCTCGCTTCGGCAAAACGTTTCACTCCTGTGAGCGCTATCCCGAATGCCAGTTCGTTATCAATTTTAAACCTGTAGCAGGAGAGTGTCCTGAGTGTCACTATCCATTGCTCATCGAGAAAAAGACGGCGCAGGGTATTAAGCATTTCTGCGCCAGTAAACAATGTGGAAAACCGGTTACGGTAATATAAGCCTGTGAATACTAATCTACATACCGACATGCTGAACGATATTGTTGCGGTGCTTAAGCAAGAGCGTGTCATCGCCTATCCTACCGAAGCCGTGTTTGGCGTCGGCTGCGATCCTGACAGCGAAACCGCGGTAACGCGCCTTCTTGAGCTCAAACAGCGTCCGGTGGAAAAGGGGTTGATCCTCATAGCCGCCAGCTACGAGCAGCTTAAACCTTATATTGATGATACGACGCTTACCGCCAGCCAAAAAGAGGCTGTTTTTGACAGCTGGCCGGGGCCGGTAACTTTCGTATTCCCGGCCAAAACCACCACCCCGCGCTGGCTGACCGGGCAGTTCGATTCGCTGGCAGTGCGTGTGACGAATCATCCGCTGGTGGTGGAACTGTGTAACGCTTTTGGTAAACCACTGGTATCAACCAGTGCGAATCTGACCGGTCAGCCGCCTTGCCGTGATGTTGCGGAAGTGATTGCCCAGTTTGGCCCTGAGTTTCCCGTCCTGAAAGGTGATACGGGCGGGCGCCTCAATCCTTCAGAGATACGTGATGCCCTGACGGGTAAACTGTTTCGCCAGGGGTAGCTTATGGATGCGTACGTTGTTATTGGAAATCCTGTTGCTCACAGTAAGTCTCCCCAGATCCATGCTGAATTTGCAGCGCAGTTGGGAATTACTCATCCCTATGGACGCCTGCTGGCACCCGTAGAAGGCTTTCTGGAAACCCTGGAAAGCTTTATAGCCGCGGGTGGTAAAGGCGCTAACGTAACCGTGCCCTTCAAAGAGCAAGCATTTGCTCGCGCTGATGAGCTGACCGAACGCGCGGCATTAGCCGGTGCGGTTAATACCCTGAAGCGTCTCGAAGATGGTCGTTTACTTGGCGATAATACGGATGGCATCGGTTTGCTAAGCGATCTTCAGCGTCTTGGTTTGATTAAGCCGCGCGATCGTATTTTGCTGGTGGGGGCTGGTGGGGCTGCGCGCGGGGTGATCCTTCCGCTGCTGTCCCTGGAGTGCGCAGTTACTATTACCAATCGTACTGCCAGCCGCGCACAAGAACTGGCTCATCTGTTCGGTCATACGGGGAGCGTCGAAGCGGTAAGCCTGGATGCGCTTGATGGACGTGAGTTCGATCTAATCATCAATGCGACATCAAGTGGTATTGCCGGTGATATTCCGGCATTACCCGCTTCGCTACTTAATGAACAGGTCCGCTGCTATGACATGTTTTATCAGCGTGGCCTGACTCCCTTCCTGATGTGGTGTCAGGCGCATGGCGCTACGCATTTTGCCGATGGTCTGGGAATGCTGGTGGGCCAGGCTGCACATGCGTTTTTACTCTGGCATGGTGAGCTGCCTGACGTAGCGCCGGTGATTTCCCGGCTCAAGCGTGAACTCACTGCATGAACCAGGCCATTCAGTTTCCCGATCGCGAGGAGTGGGTAGAAGCAAAAGCAGCTATCTGTTTTCCTGCGTTGGCTCACGGTATACAGCTTACTTGTGCTATTTCAGGGGCAAGCCTGGCCCGTCGTTTCGGTGGTGATACCCCTAGTGAGTGGATGGCTGCATTTCAGGCCAACCGCTGGGATCTGGAAGATGAGGCCGAGCAGATGATCGCACATCAACAGGACGACGATCAGGGCTGGTTCTGGTTATCCTGAGCCAGGTACTCATCTTTCCACTTAACATAGTTATTTGCTGAATAGAGCAGACCCTCTCGTTCAGCGGGTGTTAACGGGCGGATTTGTTTTACTGGACTGCCCAGATACAGGTATCCGCTTTCAAGATGCTTGTTTTGTGGCACGAGGCTCCCGGCACCCACCATAACCTCATCTTCTATTACAGCCCCATCAAGAACTATTGATCCCATCCCAACCAGTACCCGGTTGCCAATCGTGCAGCCGTGCAGCATTGCTTTGTGTCCCACCGTCACATCTTCACCAATCAACAGCGGGTTGCCTTCCGGGTTATAGGAGGATTTATGGGTCACGTGCAACACGCTGCCATCCTGTATATTTGTGCGAGCTCCGATAGCGACAAAGTTAACGTCGCCGCGGATCGCGACCAGCGGCCAGATCCCAACATCATTGGATATGCGAACATCGCCAATCACAACGCTTGTACTATCTACCATTACACGTAAGCCCAGCTCAGGGTGATTATCTTTATAGGAGCGTAAAGCAATTGTCATAGTTACCTCGATCCAGATAAGTAATGAATTAATGACTTTGGAGGGGATTAGGGGCGTAGGCAAGTACCAAATGCGTCATATTTTGCGCAGATCGTTCAGGATCAGAACGAAAAGAATGAAAAAGCAGCGGTTGAAAGAAAAGATCGAAAAAAGGGTTGTGCAAAAAATTGGGATCCCTATAATGCGCCTCCGTTGACCCGGCAATGTGAATCACTTCACAACGTAAGCCGGAACGACACAGAGAAAAAACTTCGAATTTGAGGTTGACTCTGAAAGAGGAAAGCGTAATATACGCCACCTCGCGACAGCAGGCTGTAAGCCGCGTCGCACTGCTCTTTAACAATTTATCAGACAATCTGTGTGGGCACTCGGGGCACTGATATCTTTCACGTCGCAAGACGAAAAAGCATTATCAAGTCTCAAGAGTGAACACGTAATTCATTACGAAGTTTAATTCTTTGAGCATCAAACTTTAAATTGAAGAGTTTGATCATGGCTCAGATTGAACGCTGGCGGCAGGCCTA
>NZ_JMSQ01000020.1 GCF_000696575.1 Siccibacter colletis
CCCCCGCAACCAATTACGATGCTGGCAACGGCCAAAAGCGCGTAATAAAAAGAAGAAGTAGTAAGACGGACGCGGGGTGGAGCAGCCTGGTAGCTCGTCGGGCTCATAACCCGAAGGTCGTCGGTTCAAATCCGGCCCCCGCAACCAACTTATAAATAAGCACCCTTAAGGGTGTTTTTTTATGCCTGAAATTCAGCGCAGCCAAAAAACGGCGCGTTATCCGCGCCGCGCCATCCGTGCATCATCGGCAAAATAGGCTTCAATCCCTGCCAGAATCGACTCCGCCACCTGCTGCTGAAACGCCGCGGTACGCAATTTACGTTCTTCTTCCACGTTACTGATAAACGCCGTTTCCACCAGAATCGAC
Source organism: Siccibacter colletis (assembly GCF_000696575.1). Lineage (GTDB taxonomy): Bacteria > Pseudomonadota > Gammaproteobacteria > Enterobacterales > Enterobacteriaceae > Siccibacter > Siccibacter colletis. Next base: position 368 of record NZ_JMSQ01000020.1, read on the forward strand.
GGGATCTCAGGGGCTTTTAACACCGCAAACCCGGCCTGATCGACGCTGTTTTTGTGCAGCTTATTCACGCCACCCAGCCGCTTGAGCACCTCTTTCCCGAACTTCAGGCTGTCGGTAATGGTGAGCGACTGCACCATGTCGAACATCGTATGGTCGAGATAGCGATCGCCGCTTTTGCTCACCCCACCGATCAAATCCGCGGCGTTCTGCGTCTGCGCCAGATACTTTGCCGCCGTGCTGGTGGCCCCTTTGGTGGAAAGCGCAAATACCGACGACCCCCGCGCCGCGCGGTTGGTGAAGGCATCTGCGTGAATCGAGACGAACAGATCCGCCCGCTGCTTCTGGGCTTTGGCAACGCGCACCTTGAGTGGGATAAACACATCCTCGTTGCGCGTCATAAAGACCTTCATGTTGTTCTTTTTCTCGATCAGAGCGCGCAGACGGCGAGCGATCTGCAGCACCACGTCTTTTTCTCGGGTCTTGTACTTGCCGATAGCGCCGGGATCTTCCCCACCGTGACCGGGATCGATCATGATGACAATCGGGCGATCGCGCCCGGCTTTACCCGGCTGCGGGCCACCGGAGGGGGTTTTCTGCTCCAGTTCACCCTTGTTGTAATCCTCAAGCAGCGCCAGCAGCGGATCTTCCGCGTGATTGCCGTTAGCCGGATAGAGATCCATCACCAGGCGCTCTTTGAACTCAGCCACCGGGGCCAGTGCAAACAGCTGCGGCGACACGTTCTGCTTCAGCTCAAACACCATACGCACGGTATTGGGATCGAACTGGCCGACGCGTGCCGACTGAATAAAGGGATCGTCACTGCGGATCTGGTTGCCCAACCCTTTCAGCACGGCGTTCAGGTTGATCCCTTCGATATCCACCACCACGCGTTCCGGGTTACTCAGCGCAAACTGGCGATATTTCAGCACGCGGTTTGATTCAATGGTCACGCGCGTATAGGTGGAGGCAGGCCAGACGCGCACCGCGATGACCTGGCCTGAAGCCGCCAGCCCAACCTGACTGACGCTTAATAACCACATTGCCCCCGCCCCCTGCAAAAGATGACGACGGCTTACGCCTGAATTAAAACCTGACATGCCACTCCCGGGTAAATAACCTGAAATTCTGCGTAGATTGTTAAAATTGGAGCAAAACTTTAGCGAAAGGCGCTAACGCTGTCATCTATAAAAGGGTAAACATTACGTCATATCTCCTTCACCCTCGGCGCGTACCCTCATGAGCGGATGAAATTCCTGCTTGCACACTGCGCCACAAAAGAATAAAAATACAAAAATTACGAATAAAAATTCAATGAGGGGTTGCCGTGGTTAAGGAGCGTAGAATCGAACTGGTGCAGGGATTCCGCCATTCTGTTCCTTATATTAATGCCCACCGGGGTAAGACATTCGTCATTATGCTTGGCGGCGAAGCCATTGAGCATGAGAACTTCTCCAGCATCGTCAACGATATTGGTCTGCTGCACAGTCTGGGCATCCGCCTGGTGCTGGTTTATGGCGCGCGTCCGCAGATCGACGCAAACCTGGCGGCGCATCATCATGAACCGGTGTACCACAAGCACACGCGCGTGACCGACGCCAAAACCCTCGAACTGGTTAAGCAGGCAGCGGGACTGCTGCAGCTTGATATCACCGCTCGCCTTTCTATGAGCCTGAATAATACGCCGCTGCAGGGCGCACATATCAACGTGGTGAGCGGCAACTTTATTATTGCTCAGCCGTTAGGCGTGGACGACGGCATCGACTACTGCCACAGCGGCCGTATTCGCCGCATCGATGAAGAAGCGATCCACCGTCAGCTCGACAGCGGCGCTATCGTGCTGATGGGGCCGGTTGCCGTATCGGTTACCGGTGAGAGTTTTAACCTCACCTCAGAAGAGATTGCCACCCAGCTGGCGAGCAAACTGAAAGCGGAAAAAATGATTGGCTTCTGCTCGTCTCAGGGCGTCATCGATGACGACGGCAATATTATTTCCGAGCTGTTCCCCAATGAAGCCCAGGCCCGGGTTGAAGCCCTCGAAGAGAAAGGCGACTTTCACTCCGGGACGGTGCGTTTCCTGCGCGGCGCAGTGAAAGCCTGCCGAAGCGGCGTGCGCCGCAGCCACTTAATCAGCTATCAGGAGGATGGCGCGCTGCTGCAGGAGCTGTTTTCCCGCGACGGCATCGGTACGCAGATTGTTATGGAGAGTGCCGAGCAGATCCGCCGGGCTAATATCAACGACATCGGCGGCATCCTTGAGCTAATTCGCCCGCTGGAACAGCAGGGAATTCTGGTGCGCCGCTCCCGCGAGCAGCTGGAAATGGAGATTGATAAGTTCACCATTATTCAGCGCGACAATCTGACCATCGCCTGCGCCGCCCTCTATCCTTTCCCGGAGGAAAAAATCGGCGAGATGGCCTGCGTGGCGGTACATCCGGACTACCGCAGCTCGGCGCGGGGCGAAGTTCTGCTGCAGCGTATTGAAACCCAGGCAAAGCAGATGGGGCTGAGCAAACTGTTTGTACTCACCACGCGCAGCATTCACTGGTTCCAGGAGCGCGGCTTTACGCCAGTGGACATTGACTCTTTGCCTGAGAGTAAAAAAGAGATGTACAACTATCAGCGCCGCTCGAAAGTGCTGATGGCCGACCTCACCTGACAGATTCAGGCTCCCTCTGGAGCCTGGATCTGGTGCGCGCCAAAGATCGCCGTCAGGCCACTGCGCCGTTCAATACGCGTATCTATCGCCTGCTCCAGCACGCGTTCGCTGGCATAGAGCGACAGCTTACTGCGCGCTCGCGTGATGGCGGTATAGACAAGTTCGCGCGACACCACCGGGGTAAACTGCGTCGGCAGCACCAGCGCAGCATGATCAAACTCGGAGCCCTGCGACTTGTGCACCGTCATTACCCATGCCGTCTCGTGAGCCGGTAAACGCCCCGGCTGGACTGACTTAATTGTGCCATCAGGCATCGGGAACCAGACGCGCAGCCCCTGCCCTCGATCCAGCGCAATGCCGATATCGCCGTTGAACAACCCCAGCGCGCTGTCGTTACGCACAATCATCACCGGACGTCCTTCATACCAGCGGGAGAGCGGATCGGGACGAATATGCCTGCCGCGCGCCAGCACCTGCTCAATCTGCTCATTCAGCCCGGCCACGCCAAAGGGCCCTTCACGTAGCGCGCACAACACCTGAAAGCGGCTGAACGCCTCAAGTACCACCTCGGGTGCCGCTCGTGCTGTAATCGCCTGCAAAAATTCGCGATAACCCTGCGCCAGGGCATCCACCATCGCGACGCACTCTTCACGGGTGTGCAGCGACTGCAGCGCGATATCCGCAAACGGCTGCTGAAGTATGCTTTTGACCGCCGCCAGATCGCTACGGTTAACCGCGAAAGCCAGCTGACCGATGCCGGAATCGCTGCCGAAGCGATAACTTTTTTGCAGCAGGCAGAGCGCATCACGCAGCGGCGCTGCTCGCGCCTCATCACCGCACGGCAGCTCGCACCCGGTTAGCCGCTGCAGCTCCCCGGCGCGTGATGAGGTATAGCCGTAGCTGGCGAAGTGGCAGACATCGCCCAGCACCGCCCCCGCCTCGACCGAGGCCAGCTGATCGCGGTCGCCTAAAAAGATCACTCGCGCCGCGGGCGGCAGCGCCTCGATCAGCCGCGCCATCATCGGCAGGTCGATCATCGAGGCTTCATCCACCACCAGCACGTCGAGATGCAACGGGTTATCGCGGTGATGCCGCATGCGCTGGCTCCCCGGCTGCGCGCCTAACAGACGATGCAGCGTGCGCGCCTCCGCCGGGAACAGCGCCTTTTGCGCATCGTTGATCGGGAGCTGGCGCAGCGCTTTGCCGAGCGACTCGGTCAGACGCGCCGCGGCTTTACCGGTCGGCGCTGCCAGCTGAATGCGCGGCGGTTTATCCTGCGCCATCTGCAGTAGTGCGGCCAGCAGCTTCGCCACGGTGGTGGTTTTACCGGTGCCCGGCCCGCCGGAGATCACCGAGATACGCCGCGTCAGCGCTACCGCTGCGGCAACTTTCTGCCAGTTAAGGGCTTCGTCACCGGGAAACAGCGCATTGAGCGTAGCCGCTATGCGTGCTTCGTCGTGCTCAATAACGCGGTTGCCGTCGCGGAAAAACGCGGCCACGCACTGCTCGTTGCGCCACATGCGGTTAAAGTAGAGACGATTATCGATAAGCTTGAGCGGCGCAGGCTCGTCGTCTTTGGCGACCGCAGGTGAGTGCTGCAGCACCGCGCGCCAGTCACCTTCCACGCCCGCCTCATCGAACAGCGCTTTCGCCAGTGTGGCATCACGCCAGGCAAAGCTGTCGTGCGGCGTCAGGGATGCCAGCGGCAGGCACACATGTCCCTCACCGGCGTCAAAACTCAGTTGCGCCGCAGCCAGCATCAGGGCGGGTTCGTCTTCGCCAGCAATCATCATGGCAAATTGCGCATCCAGCGGCCGCAGACATTTACGCTCCACGGCCTGGATCAGTAGCTCACGCATTTTCATTGCGTCTTCTCCCCGGCAGTTTCGCCGGCAAACAATTTATCCATTTTTTCAATCAATACCGCGTCCGGGCGCGTGGTGAAAATGCCCTGACTGGCGCCATCGCCCTCAACGCCGCGTAAAAAGAGATAAATGACGCCGCCGAAGTGGCGATCGTAGTCATAGTCGGCCATACGATGGCGCAGATAACGATGCAACGCCAGGGTATAGAGCTGATACTGAAGATCGTAGCGGTGCGATTGCATAGCACGCGCCATTGCCTCACGGGTATAGGCTTCTCCGCTGTCACCCAACCAGTTGGATTTATAGTCCAGCAGGTAATAGCGCCCCTGCCAGCGGAACACCAGGTCAATAAAGCCCTTCAGCATACCGCGCACCTGACGGAAGTTTAGCGGTGGGCAATCCGCCGACAGCGGGTCGTAATGACGAATCAGGGCATCAAGCGCCTGGGGCTGTAGAGGGGCGTCAATCGGGATATAGAACTCCAGTTCCACCTGTTTCTCTTTTGCGCCCAGCTGCCGTAGCGACACGCCCGTTTCGTTGAGCGGCGCCTGCAGAATGGCCTCCAGCCAGTCGGTCAACACCGGTTGCCAGCTCTCATCAAACCCACCGAGCTGCAACTGCTCGGTTACCCACTGCGCCTCAACCGGCTGGGTAAAATCAAGGCTCTCAAACAGGCCGTGCAGAAAGGTACCTGGCGAAGCGCCGCGCGGAAAGTTGTGGGCCGAGGGGGCGGCAGGCTCTGCAGGATGCGCTTCTCCGGCGGCATCCAGGTCGAGTCCCGGCATCAGATCCTGCGCCACGCTGGCTCCGTGCTGCTGCAATCCTGAATAACTGGTGACCCGCCAGTCATCAACCACGCGCCTTGCCAGCGCTCGCGCGCCAAGCTCTGCGGTTTCGCGCACCGGCGGCAGCCAGGGGGAATCATCGTCCGCTTCCGGGCGCAGCAGTGCTACCGGACCGTGACAAAACGCCTCAAGACAGGCCACAAGCTGCGATGCTTCCAGCGCATCGCCTTTTTGGAGCAGGCGTCCGATAGCGCTCTGATGAAAATGGGTAGCGCCCTTCTTCGCCCCGCGCCCGCGGAACAGCGGCGCAATCCCCAGGCTGCAGTGCCAGATTGAACGGGTCAGCGCCACATAAAGCAGACGCAAATCTTCCGCCAGGCGCTCGGCTTCGGCAAGCTCAAGGCTCTGCGGGTCTTTGTCGAGGTCCAGTACCGCGTCAAAGGTGGTACGGTCATGGTAGAAGGCCTGATCCTGCTCGCGGAAATTGGCGATAAACGGCAGCCAGACCAACGGATATTCCAGCCCCTTCGATTTATGAATCGTGACGATCTGCACCAGATGCCGGTCGCTCTCCAGCCGTAGCTGCTGACTTGATGCATTAGCATCTGGCTCGGCAATGTGCTGCGCCAGCCAGCGTACCAGCGCGTGTTCGCTGTCGGTCTGGGCAGAGGCCTCCTGCAGCAGCTCACTGAGATGCAGAATATCGGTCAGGCGTCGCTCACCGCCCGGCGTAGCCAGTAGATTTTCCGCTACCTGACGCCGCGTCATCAGCGCCCGCAGCATGGGCATCACACCGCGCTTCAGCCACACCTGGCGATAGCCGTCAAACTCGTCCACCAGCGTATCCCAGGCCTGCTCGTCATTATTCAGCAGCTCAATGTCTACCGCTGTCAGCCCCAGCATGCTGGTCGCCATAGCGCTGCGCAGCGCATTTTCAACTTCCGGAGCCAGCACTGCCTGCAATAGCCAGAGCAGCTCCAGCGCTTCCGGCGTACTGAAAACGCTGTCGCGATTCGAAAGATAGACAGAAGGTATATTCAGCGCATATAGCGCATCGCGGATGAGCGCGGCCTCGTTACGGCTGCGCACCAGCACGGTAATATCGGAGGCCGCGACTGGCCGCGCGGTCTCGCCGCGCCATAGTAGCGCGTCACCGCGCAGGCCCGCAGCCAGCCAGTCGCGGATCTGCTGGGCGCAGACGCGTGCCATAAAATGTTGGTAATCACTTACTCCGACGCCATCGCCCTCCATCAGGCAGAGCGCCATCGCAGGCTGGGTTTCACCTTGCCAGGTAAAACGTAATCCGCTGTTGCGCGGCGCCGACTTTACCGCCTGAAACGGGATATCGCGGAACAGGAAAGGATTATCTACCTGTGAAAACAGACGGTTCACGCACTCAATCATCGCGGGCGATGAGCGCCAGTTAGTATCCAGAGTGTAGTGAGCGCTAACTTCGTTGCGTGCCTTCATATAGGTAAAGATATCCGCGCCGCGAAAAGCGTAGATGGCCTGCTTTGGATCGCCAATCAGCAGCAGGGCGGTTCCTTCCTGTCCATGCCAGATGCGATGAAAGATACGGTACTGCTGTGGATCGGTGTCCTGAAACTCATCGATCATCGCCGCGGGAAAACGGGTGCGGATAGCCAGCGCCAGCGCCTCCCCACCGGGCTGCTGCAGGGCGCTATCGAGGCGGCTGAGCATATCGTCAAAGCCCAGTTCACCGCGGCGGCGTTTCTCTTTGGCAACCGTGGCGCGGATCTCAGCCATTGCCCGGGTGATAACCAGGTCGCGCAACGTCAGCGGCTGGGCCAGTAAAGCATCAATAGCGCTGAACAGCGGATGACGTGGCGGCTCTCCACCTTCTTTAATGCGGCTATCAAGAAAACTCTGGGCAAATTTCCCCAGCGCCTCAGGCGGCGTATAGCTGACGGTGCTCTCCTGCGCCCAGGCATTCACCTTGTCCATATAGCCGGCCTGGTTTTTACGGTTGAAGCGCTGCCGGTTGATGCCGGAGTTTTCGATAATTGCGTCCAGCTCGGGCTGCGCCTCGCGCCACAATGCTTTTACTTCATCGATCAGCGCGACCAGTCTTTCATGCCGGGCCTCAATGGTTTCATCATCCGCAGGGGGCGTTTTGATGCGCGGCGCTTCGCCGCTGAGGTAAAAGTTGATGTCCCGCAGCAGATCGTCCGGGCCACTCCAGGTCTCGCTGATCACCTGAGCCACTGATTTCGGCAGCGGGTAGCAGTGACGTCGCCAGAAATCGGCGCAGGCCTGATATCGCAGCAGCGACTCGTCTTCAATCAGCTTCAGCTCAAACGGCATGCCGGACTCAAAAGCATTCAGGCTAAGCATGCGCTGGCAAAAACCGTGGATGGTAAAAATAGCCGCCTCATCCATCTGCCGTTCGGCCAGTAGCAGCGTTTTCGCCGCATGGGGCTTGTCGTCAATTTCATCCAGCAGACTGCTGTAGAGCGGGTTATCACTCTGACCGCGCACGCAGGCGATACGCAATTCGTGAATATTGGCGCGAATACGCCCGCGGAGCTCCTCGGTGGCAGCCTCGGTGAACGTCACCACCAGCAGCTCTTCAACCGAAAGCGGTCGTGGAAACGCCTTCTCCTCACCCAGCCCCAACAGCAGGCGCAGATAGAGCGCTGCAATGGTGAAGGTTTTTCCCGTCCCCGCAGACGCTTCAATGAGCCGCTCACCGGTAAGCGGCAAACGTAACGGATTAAGCGGTTCTGCGGGGGAAATCATTCTTTCTCACTCACTAGCGGTAATGTTTTTTGCAGGTTGCTGACGTTATCCCACTCTTTCCAGCCTGTCGGCGCGGCATAGCCTGGCTTGCCAGCCTGCTGGCCGGAAATTTGCGACAGAATAGCCATGCCCTGGGGTGCCACCACCGCCTTGTGGAAGAAATCAGCAAGCTGATGCGGCGTCAGCGCATCAATGCTGGCTACAACCTTGTCGCGCGAATCGAAGCGCATATTACCACGATCGAAGTCTTTACTCAGTTTCGATGCTTCTTCGCCAAGCGTCTGGGGAGCCTGCAGCATCTGGCTGATAACCCCCTGTTTAATCTGATTAAACGTGGTTTCATCCATCCCGCGTAGCCGTTTTTCTACATCAGGGAAAAACGCCTCGTAGCGCTGCCAGAGATAAGCAGGCTGTTTATCACTGCTCTGTAGCAGGAAGCCCACCCCCCACTGACGGCCCACGCTCATCGGGAATGCAAACACGGCATACCCGAGTTGCTCCTCGGTGCGCAGCTGATTGTAAAACCAAGGCTGCACGATTTGCCCCAGCATGGCGCTGGATGCTGCGCTGCTCGCTTCGCTATAGCCTTTTGGGACAAATACTGCAGCCAGTGCGGAGTCAGTGGTAATGCCAGGCTTGTTGAATAACACCTGCTGCGTCTTCTCTACCTCAACATCCCGGTTCCGACTCCATGCCGCCCCCTCTGTTCCCAGTGAGGTTTTCACCGTCCGGCCAAACTGTATCGCCTGCGCCGCACTCATGTTTCCTATCACCATACATTCAGGGCTGGCGTTAGTTTTAAGCATTGACCGATAGGCATATACCTCGTCCAGGGTAATCGAGGGGAGTAGCGCCCGACGATCCTCGCGCTGGAAATAAGGCACCTGAGATAACATCTGCACCGGCATGATGGCCTGATCGTAGGCTTTTCCTTTCTCGGCGGAATCCATCATGCGGGCATACCATGATTTCGCCTGCGCCAGTTGTTCATTGGTTGCCGTATAACTGAAATAGCCCTCCAGCAACGCCTGATAAAGATGCGGCAGCCGCTGTGTGTAGCCATTGGCATTTACCATCAGCCCGTTGTTTGCATTGGTGGAAAAGCCAATCCCGCCGACCGCCGCCTGATTGCTTAGCTCATCCAGCGCCAGGCCAGCGAGGTAGTCGTTTAGCGCGAAAAGCACCTGATGCCGTGCGCTGTCCATTGCTTTCGGGTTGCGGAGCACTACGGACACATCTGCCCGGGGTTCGCTGGCGAAGTACTGGCTGGGCTGATAAATCACCCGCAGGCCAGGCTCATCCACCAACAGCTCTGGGTGCTTATAAGCCTTGTCGGCTTTGATCAACGTGAAATCATCCGGGATATAGGGATTAAGCGCCGGTAACGTCAATGCGATCTGCTGCGCTTGTTGCTGCCATCCACGGAAGGTCGTTGCCGGGATTTTTTCAACCTGATAAGGCGCCTGGACAAAATAGGCCGTTTTATTATGCGGCTCATCCGGGCTGATGTACCAGATGCGGGCATTTTCAGGCGTCATCATGTCCAGGCGTGATTTAATTGCCTGCGGGTCATAGCGGTCAGCCAGGTTAACCACGTCTAAGGTATGTTCGACCGGAACCCTGATCATTGAGTCAGCCAGCCACTCTACATATCCCATATCGCGGGTAATCGAGGGATAGCGAAAATCGAGATCCAGTACCCGCGCCAGCTCATCGAAATAGCGCTTATCAACACCTTTCTCGCGCAGCAGGTTCAGATAGCTAAAGACGGCAGCCACCACCTTATCACGCTGTTCGAGTCCTTTATCGGTTAAGGCTATGGAGATGGCAAACACCCCGCTATTGCCGGTTACCACGGGATCTGAATCAGCGCGTACGCTTTCAGCCAACCCTTGCGACTGCAGCCAGTCGGAAAGCGTGCCCTGACTACGATTGCCGATCAGATATCCCACCAGCTCGTCGGTTTTGCTGCGAAACTGGTCGCTGTTATTATCGATACGAAACTCAACGCGGACCATTTTTCTCGGCTGGGCAGGCACGTAGTGCAAAATAATGCCTTTCTGAGCGTCAGTAACCACCGGCACGCTAATTTCCGGCTTCGTTATCGATTTATTGGGGATGCGTCCCCATGTACTGGCCGCCAGCTGAGCCAGCTCGGGTAACGGCTTGTTGCTATAAACCACGGCTTTCATGATGTTGGCAGAGTAGTATTTATCGTGAAACGCCCGTAGCGCCTCATGTACTGGGCTACCGGGCTTGTCGCTTAGCGTCTCAAGATTACCACCTGAAAAGCGCGCGCCTGGATGTGCCGGATTAAGCGTTTCGGCGCTGACCTGAGCCATGCGCATACCATCTCTCGCCCGAGCCAGCGTTAGCTCGGCATTTACCGCGTTACGCTCACGTGCAGCATATTTTTTTGCCAGTAAAGGTTCAGCGATGGCATCAGCAAGACGATCTACCGCGCCTTCCAGCGCATCGTTTTCCACCTCCAGGTAGTAGGCAGTACGGTAGGGTGCAGTACTGGCATTATGGCTACCGCCGTGCATCTTGAGATACTCAGAAAGCGCATCGGGCTGCGGATACTTTTTCGACCCCATCAGCGACATATGTTCCAGATAGTGCGCCAGCCCGGCGTGGCTGTCCGGGTCCTGAAGCGAACCTACCGGTACAACCAGAGCCGACAGGGATTTCACCGCTTTCGCATCGGATACCAGCAGCACAACCATTCCATTATCGAGGCGAATCGCCTGGTACTGGCGGTTATCCTTTTCGCTTTTCCTGATGGTTTCCTGTATGGGTTGCCAGGTTTGCGCGGCCTGACTTAAAGGTGCCCAGAGGGCAAAAGAGAACAGACATGCTTTAATCCAGGTGCGGTACACGGGCATTAACGAACCTCACAATCGCGTTACTTCGGCTAATCATCATTTATTGCTTGCCGCGGCCTGTATTCGGCAGCAGTCATTTTCCGGCCCGGGCATAATCTGGTTATGATGCCAGGCACCGGATCCGGTCGCTTCATAACTTATTCAGGCTGGTTAAACCGAAACAGCGGTAGCAGATAACGCTGCGCCTGTTCAATAATGGCGGCCTGGTACTCTGGCACCATACCGCGCCACAACCGCTGATACCAAATATCACTACCTTCGCCTTCAACCATCTGATTTCCCTCAAAGGCCTGAAGCAGCTTGTTAAGCGCTTTTTGCTGGGTCTCTTCATCCCACAAAATAGCGTCCGTCGTTGCGTCATAACAGGCTTCAAGCCAGGCACCACCGCTTTTTGGCAGCAGGATCAGCGGTGTAGTCAGCCCCTGCTGATAACCCTGAATCAGCGCCGCGAGATAGGTTTTCGCCTGTGACGCATCCATTGCCGGGAAGCGCCACTGGGTATCTTTGCGTCCATACAACCGGCTTTCACCGTTATAACCTGAAGCAGAGTAGACAAGATGTTCGAGCCAGAGTTGCAATCCTTCACGCACACCGGGTATCGACGGACGCCAGCGCAGCAGGCCATCCGGCTGTACCTGCATTAACCAGCCGGTCAAACGTACACCATCGAGGGTCAGATCGATTTCCAGACTCTCGCTTTCCACCCTCCCTGCCAGTACTTTGTCTGCCAGAGACTGCATCTCAGCCAGCTGCGATTCCCAGAATATTTCGCCAAAAGCGCCGTAAGGCAGCTCGCCCGCGGCGCGGTAGCGGCGGAATAGCGGCTCCGGATCTCGCGACTCAACCAGGGCGTTCAGCAGCTGCTGATTAAGCTGATACCGGCTGAGCCCATCCAGGGTGAACGGCTCAGCGTCCGGCAGGCCTGGCTCTTCCAGGCGGAAATTGACCCCAAGACGCATCTGGAAAAATGCCCGTACCGGATGGCGCCAGAAGCGCTGAAGCTGCTCAAAGCTGATTTCCTCTTCAATGCGCGCCGGTAAGGTTTTGATGAAAGCTTCATGAGGCACGCCCTCTTCCGATGCGGCGGGCAGCCACTCGCGTGCGTAGCTCTGGCGCTCATGACCCGGCAGAAAGTTTGCCGCGTCAAAGGGGGTACGGGTATGTACCTGTACCAGATGTGCTTTGACGCGCGACGCGCTTTCGTCGCAGTTGAGCGCCTCGTCCCCCGTCAGGTAATGGCTCTGGCCGATATAATCCAGCAACTCCTGAACCAGCACAGAAGGGAAACGTTCGCTGTTGTCCTGAATATCGCGACCGATATAGCTGATATACAGTTTTTGTTGCGCTGAAATCAGCGCTTCGAGGAAAAGATAACGATCGTCATCCCGACGACTGCGATCGCCGCGCACCGGTTTCTGACTCATCAGATCGAAGCCGAGCGGCGCAAGGGTTCGCGGGTAAACACCATCATTCATGCCCAGCAGGCACACTGCCTTAAATGGGATAGATCGCATTGGCATTAACGTGCAGAAGTTAACCGGGCCGGCCAGAAAGCGCTGGCTGATACGCTCCTGATCCAGACGCTGCGCCAGCTCATCGCGTAGCAGCGTGAGCGGCACTTCGCGCTGATAACGGGATTCAACGCCCTGCTCAATCATGGCCTGCCACTGCTGCTCAATAAGCGCCAGTGCCGCTTCGGTTTCCGGATCCGCTGCAAAAAAACTCTCCAGCATATCGCGACAAACCGGTAGCCATTCAACCAGTGGCCGCGCCTGCGTTAAGCCCCTGCGCCAGAGGTTCAGCTGCATCAGCAGATCGGCAAGATGCCCAACCAGTGCTGCAATCAGCCCGCTTGATTCGTCATAGGGCAGGACGTCGCGCCACTCCCCGACGCTGCTTTCCATCGCATAACCGAGCAGCATACGGGTTAAGCCGAACTGCCAGGTGTGTTGTCCGGTGGCGGGGAGTGAAAAATCGCGGACGTTGTCATCATCCATTCCCCAGCGAACGCCTGATTCATGCACCCACAGGCGCAGATAGCGCAGCCCTTCTTCGTCAATGTTAAAGCGTGCGGCAAGCGATGGCACTTCCAGCAGCGCCAGCACGTCTTCCGACACAAAACGGCTATCTGGCAGCGAAAGCAGTGTTAAAAAGGCCTGAACTGCCGGGTGTGCTTCACGGGCGCGGCGGTCGGAAATAGCAAACGGTAGCCACCGATCGCTGCTGGCACTGCCAAATACGGCCTGGATATACGGGCTGTAGCTGTCGATATCGGCAACCATGACGATAATATCGCGCGGGGTCAGCTCGGGATCGTTTTCTAGCATAGCCAGCAGCTGATCGTGCAGGATCTCTACCTCACGCTGCGGGCTATGGCAGATATGGAAAGTGACGCTGCGATCGTCAGGCGAAAGCTGACGTTTTTGTACGCTAGTTTCATACGTTTCCAGCGTGCTGCCTTCAACCGCTGCGTTGTGCAGCTCCAGCAGATCGTGGTGAATATTGCGCAGTAACGTGCCGGGTTCGGTGTCAACGAAGACATCAAACTCTTCAAAACGCTCCAGGCCTGAAAGCAAAAAGGTATAGTCGCGCCCCAACTTACCCCACGAAGCCAGAAGCGGATTACCAACCTCCTGCTCGCCATCATCGTTAAACAACGAGGGCGCAGCATCGTTATCTTTAAACAACGCACGGCTTTCGGCCTGAGCCGTACGCTGACGGCGTCGGCTCTGAAGCCGTGCAAGAAAAGTCGGATCCTTGATGTCGCCCCAGTAGTAACGACAGGGGTTGGTAAACAGCAGGTGGACATCAATATGTTTCCCTAACGCTTCCAGCGCCTGCAGGTAGACCGGTGGTAAAGCGGAAATCCCACAGATAAACACACGGGAAGGCAACCCTGGCGGGCAACTCTCGGCACGCTCAAGCGTAGTGATAAAACGCTGATACAGATTGGCACGATGCCATCCGGGTTGCCCCAGCGCGTCGGTATGCTCCACCAGCGCTTTCCAGAGCGGAGCCTGCCAGCGCTGAGCATCGTCCAGACCGTCGATAAGGTCCCCGGCCTCCCAGCGACTTAACCACTCCGGCCGGTAAACCAGATACTGATCGTAAAGATCGGCAATTCGCGATGCCAACTGGAAGAGCTTACGGTCATCGTCGTCCTCCTGCAGATAATGCCCCAGCATGGCAAATTCCGGGCGGGACAGCATCTCCGGCAAAATGCTCATCAATTTCCAGCTCATGCTCTGCTTGGTGAATGCGCTCTCTTTTGGGATCCCGTCGAGCACATTAATGAACATTTCCCAGATGAAACGTGCAGGGAGGGGAAAATCAATGTTTGCCGCCACACCAAAACGACGAGCAAGGGTCATCTGAAGCCATTGCGCCATACCGGTGCTTTGCACCAGTACCACTTCAGATTCAAAAGGATCGTCAAGCCGCTGGCGTTCAACGATGAACTCCATGATTTCTTCCAGAACATCCAGGCGGTTTGAGTGATAAACCCGTAACATGCTCGCTCCTGACAACCCTAACGCGAAATTTCATTTACCGGGCAGTGACGTCGCGTCAGTTGCCCTTCCCGGCCCGAAGGGCTGGTTACCGTAGCGGTGATGCTGACACATCCCGCCCCTGATGTCTGCATCCGGCTCACCTTCCAGCGCACTGGGAGCGTGGGCGGCAGAATATCGGCCTGCTCCTGCGCAATACGCCACAGCTGCCGGTACTGCCACTGTGCATTGAACCCCTCTTTCACAACGCGGTGATAACCCATCAACGAAGTACTGACGAGGACCATCAGTACCATTGCCATCATTACTTCAATCAGGCTGAAACCTGCTTCGCAGGACGTCATGGAAGTTTGCATCGCAAGGCCTCCTTGAAAGGGCAAAAATCGGACCAGCGGTGAGGCAAAGGCATAATGATGCCCTGCTCATAAGCAGCAGCCTGCCAGAGTGTTATTGTCTTTTGCCCCTCCCCTCCTACCCCCGCGAGCATCACGCGGTTTCTTGCCGTCATCAATACACACGCGCGGGAGAAAGCCAGGTCGGTTAGGCGGCACTGCCAGCTTGCTGTTGGCTGCCACGGCTGATGGATCCCCCAGCTCAGCGCGGCCTCAGCCTGTACGAAGGCTTTAATCGCCGCACTTTCGCTTACCGCGGCAGCGCGTTGCGGATTCAATTGTAGCTGTAACCCGCCCAGCATCAGACCACCGCATAGCAACAGCAGCATGACCATGCCAATCGAAGAGAAACCATTCATCTTGTTCATGGCAGGTTATACCCGGTTACCTGATGGCTGACTCTGTAGGTTTGCTCACTATTTCGTGTTGCGACGGCATCAAGTGTGACAATCATTCGGGGAGGGTAGCCCTGCAGATTACGCGTAACGACCTGAAAATCGGTGATGCTAAACAGCGCTGGTTCGCTTATCTTCTCCCAGCCGCTATCTGTGCACGCTCTCGCACCGCGTAAGGTTTCCAGCGCATTATCATGCAGCCGAAACCCGGTCAGCTCTGATTCGCCGGGAATGGCCTTTTCCCACACGCCATTATTATTCGCATCCCAGCGCACAATAATGCATCGCCCATTATTACTTACCGTCAGTCCTTCTCCGGAACAGGGGCCAGCGCAATACCCTGCACGTTGAAGATGCTTTCCAATAACCCTGGCCATCATCCAGAGATCCTCCTGAATGATAATGTCCTGAGACTGACGCAACACCGCCATTTGCAGTGAGGGCAGCAGCTTCAGCGAACTGAGCATCAACGTACTGCTGATTGCCATAGCAATCAGTATTTCCAGTAGTGAGAAGCCACGCGCTATTGGCATACCGCCTCCCCTGGCGTGTCGACAATACGAATACGTCCCCACACCGACGAAACGACGAGTCGCTCCCCGGCGCGATTACAGATACGTATATGCCCAGGCCATGCTGAGTTACGTAAGCCATAAAATGCCAGCCCCTCAGTGAGCTCCGCCAGGCGAATATCGGGCCATTCAGACATAAACTGAAAAGTCGTCCCCTTCAGACAGGGTTCGCCAGTCGACCCGTTACTGACAAGGCACCACATTTCGCCGTTGCGCTGCAGCCGCACCTGGTGGTCATGGTTATGCCAGTTGGCATTATTTCGTAATAGCGTAAGCCAGGTGCGGATTTGCCGGGCGGTTTGATCGAGTCTCTGCTGTGCCTGCCACTGCTGCCACGCTGAAACCCCACCGGCACTCAGAATGAGCACAACGATCATTGCTACCATCATTTCCACGAGGCTAAAGCCCTGTTGTTTTCTGTTCATGGCGGCAGTCTGGCAGAAAGGCGATGCAGTACCAGCGTCAGTTATTCAGCTCTGAAAGCGTCTCGAAAGAAATTTTAGCGGTTGCAGAAAGATGCAAAAAAAATGGAATTCGCGTCGTAAAGCTAAAAACAGGCGTAAAAAAACCGGCGCGAAAGCGACGCCGGTTGTGTCAGGATAATTTCATCAGATAGCGACGGGGGCTTTAATCGCAGGATGCGGATCGTAGCCTTCGATTTCAAAATCGTCGAAGCGGTAATCAAACAGCGAAGCCGGCTTGCGTTTGATAATCAGCTTCGGCAACGGACGCGGTTCACGGGTCAGCTGCAGTCGGGTTTGATCGAGGTGATTGCTGTACAGGTGAGTATCCCCACCGGTCCAGACAAAATCGCCCACTTCCAGGTCACACTGTTGAGCCATCATATGCACCAGTAAGGCATAACTGGCGATGTTAAACGGCAGGCCCAGGAACACGTCGCAGGAACGCTGATATAGCTGACAGGAAAGCTTGCCATCGGCGACATAGAACTGGAAAAACGCGTGGCACGGCGCCAGGGCCATCTTGTCCAGCTCACCCACGTTCCAGGCGGAGACAATAATACGACGTGAATCAGGGTCGTTTTTTAGTTGCTCCAGCACGGTGGAAAGCTGGTCAATATAACGGCCGTCTGGCGTAGCCCATGAGCGCCA
This sequence comes from Siccibacter colletis, assembly GCF_000696575.1. Classification (GTDB taxonomy): domain Bacteria; phylum Pseudomonadota; class Gammaproteobacteria; order Enterobacterales; family Enterobacteriaceae; genus Siccibacter; species Siccibacter colletis. The sequence goes on from NZ_JMSQ01000020.1 coordinate 17,299, forward strand.
CTGTTTGCCATAGACCGGCCCGAGATCGCCGTTTTCATCTGCCCATTCGTCCCAGATGGTGACGTTATTTTCGTGCAGATAAGCGACGTTAGTATCGCCATTAAGGAACCACAGCAGTTCATGAATGATGGAGCGCAAATGGCAACGTTTCGTTGTTACCAGCGGGAACCCCTGCTGCAGGTTGAAGCGCATCTGATGGCCAAAAATAGACAGTGTGCCGGTGCCGGTACGATCGTTTTTTGGGGTGCCTTCATCAAGCACCTTCTGCATCAGGTCAAGATACTGTTTCATGGGTCCTCACGAAATTTGTGGCTGCGGGCGACGACGATATGCCCATACCATCATGGCGATGCCTGCCAGAATCATCGGGATGGAGAGAATCTGCCCCATGCTGATGTACTGAACCCACGCGCCGGTAAACTGCGCATCGGGCTGGCGGAAGAATTCCACGATGATACGGAACGCGCCATAGCCAATCAGGAACAGACCGGAGACAGCGCCCATCGGACGAGGCTTACGAATGTACAGGTTGAGGATGATAAACAGCACGATCCCTTCAAGCACCATCTCGTACAGCTGAGAAGCATGACGCGGCAGTACACCGTATGTGTTGAACAGCGTTTGCCATTCCGGGTGAGTAGCCAGCAGAGCGGCATCTTCGCCACGCGAACCGGGGAACAGCATCGCCAGTGAGAAGTTCGGATCGACGCGGCCCCACAGTTCGCCGTTGATGAAGTTGCCCAGACGTCCGGCCCCCAGGCCAAACGGGATCAGCGGCGCGATAAAGTCGCCAACCTGGAAGAAGTGGCGTTTGGTACGTTTAGCAAATATCAGCATGACGACAATCACACCGATAAGCCCGCCGTGGAACGACATCCCACCGTCCCAGACGCGGAACAGATAGAGTGGGTTCTCAAGGAACAGCGGCAGGTTGTAGAAGAAGACATACCCGATGCGGCCGCCTAAAAATACGCCAAGGAAACCGGCATAAAGCAGATTTTCGACTTCGTTTTTGGTCCAGCCGCTGCCCGGGCGATTAGCGCGACGCACCGCAAGCCACAGAGCAAAGACGAAACCGACGAGGTACATCAGACCGTACCAATGAAGAGAGAGCGGACCGATTGAGAAAATTACCGGATCAAACTCTGGAAAACGCAGATAGCCACTATTCATCTGTCACCACGATTCGTTGTTATACCGCTGAAGTGGACAGCGGGTGATAAGCATGCCCGTCAGGCGGGCGCCATAAGGTGGCGAATCATAACATAAACGTAACCGGCTCGGGTGGCTGCAAGTTTTAAAAGATATGTAATACCGGGACCGGTGGAAAAGGCAGGTGAACGCAGACAAGTTCAGCGGAATGCGACGACAGCGCAGCGTAGCGGCAGAGAGTAAAGCGCAGGACTTAACGCCCGCCGCGAATGAGCCCGCCCATGCCACGGCGCTCCATAAACGCCGCCACCTGATGCCGGACTTCGGTGGCAAGCTGTGCCTCGAGACTCCGTCGGGCCAGGGTCTGCGCGTCTTCAAGATCGATATGGCGCAGTAAGTATTTTACGCGCGCGACCGAGCGGCCATTCATAGACAGATGACGGTAACCCATGCCCACCAGCAACGCGACGCACATTGGGTCACCCGCCATTTCGCCACACAGGCAAAGCTCGATTTCAGCGCGCTGTGCTTCCTGGGCGATATGCGCCAGCACGCGCAGCATGGCCGGATGCAACGTATCGTACAGGTTCGCGACCCGCGTGTTGTTGCGATCGACTGCCAGCAGGTACTGGGTCAGGTCATTGGTGCCAACCGAGATAAAATCTACGCGGCTGGCCAGGTTCGGCAGCATGAAGACCATTGAGGGAACTTCAATCATGACGCCAACGGGAGGCTTCGGAATGGCGTAACCCAGCATCTCTTCGACTTCGCGGCCGGCGCGGTCAATCAGGCGACGCGCTTCGTCAACTTCATCGATGCTGGAGATCATCGGCAGCAGGATGCTGAGGTTACCGGTCGCGGCATTGGCACGCAGCATCGCACGCACCTGGATCAAAAAGATCTCAGGCTGATCGAGGGTGATGCGGATCCCGCGCCAGCCGAGGCAGGGATTTTCCTCGCTAATCGGCATGTACGGCAGCTGCTTATCAGCACCCACGTCCAGGGTGCGTAGGGTGACCGGCTTATCGTTGAACATTTGCAGCATTCCCTGATACTGCGCAACCTGCTCCTCTTCAGAGGGGAAGCCGCTTTGCAGCATGAAGGGAATTTCGGTGCGGTACAGACCAATGCCGTCGATGCGGCTGCCAAGCTTCTGCTCATGTTCAGGGCTTAACCCGGCGTTAAGCATGACCTGAACGCGCTCACCACTTTTGAGTTCTGCGGGCTGTTCAACATCATCTTCAGCCAGCCGGCTTAACTCATTCTCCTGGCTGATGAGACGCTGATATTCCTGTAACAGCAGCGGCTCAGGATCGACCAGCAGTTCGCCGCGGTAGCCGTCCACTACCAGGGTGCGCTGATGGAGGACAGACGGCTGAATGTCGGCACCCATAACGGTAGGAATGCCCAGCGCACGCACCATGATGGCGGCATGAGAGTTAGCTGCGCCGTCACGAACCACGACCCCAACCAGACGATCCTGTGGCAGTTCAGCAAGCGTGGTGGCAGAAAGCTCATCTGCCACCAGCACAAAACGTTCCGGCCAGGTATTTGGCCCCTGAATAGTATCGTCGAGATGGAACAGCAGACGCTGCCCAAGCGTGCGCAGGTCGCCAGCGCGCTCTTTAAGATAGCCATCGGTCAGGGCCGCAAACTGCTCGGCAAATTTTTCGACAACCTGCTTCACCGCCCACTCGGCAACCGAGCCTTTATCCACCTCAGCAAACAGCTCGCGGCGCAGGCGCGCATCGGAGAGCAGATGCGAGTAGAGATCGAAAATCGCCGCCGTCTCTTTCTGCGCACCGGCAGCAAAACGCTTGCTGTAACGACGAAACTCCGCTGCGGCCTCTTCAAGCGCGGCAGTAAGTCTTTCGCGCTCAAGAGCGGTATCCAGCGTCGATGCGGCTGAAACCTGCTCCATCAATGGCAGAGTGGAATCCATCCAGCCCTGAGCTACCGCCACGCCAGAGGAAGCGGGCAGCGCACGAATACGCGTATGGCGGTACTGGCCAAACAGCGCCGCCAGCTGGGACTGAGAGAGGATTGCCGCCATCTGGGTGGCGAGAGTGACCAGGAATGACTCTTCACTTTCATCGTACTGGCGCAGTTCGCGCTGCTGCACGACCAGCACGCCAAGCAGCTGGCGACGCTGAATAATAGGTACGCCGAGAAAAGCGCGGAAGCGCTCCTCTTTTACCGCAGGAATGTATTTGAAGCTGGGGTGCTTTTGCGCATCCGCAAGGTTGATGGGTTCGGCAAGCCGGCCCACCAGGCCGACAATACCTTCATCAAAGGCAAGAGTGACGGTGCGACCGCGCGGTTTTTTAAGACCGCGCGTCGCCATCAGGTAGTAGCAACGTCTGTCATGATCCGCGAGATACACCGAGCAGACCTCGGTGTCCATTGCGAGGCAGATATCAGTCACCAGAATATTGAGCGCCTCGTTGAGGCGCGGGGCGCTGGCAACCTTTTCGACTATTTCTCGCAGGCGGGTGAGCATGATTACGTGGCTTAACCTCTTTTACGTCGATAAGCAGGCGGCGAATTCCGCTGCGGAGTTGTCTCCTGCAAAGCCATCACTACGCTGGCGAACTCTTTCATCACCCGGCGGTAAACATCGCGTTTAAACGAAACAACCTGGCGCACCGGATACCAGTAGCTTACCCAGCGCCAGCCATCGAACTCAGGCGTGCTGCTGGTTTGCATATTGATATCGGCATCGTTGCTCATTAACTGCAGAAGAAACCATTTTTGCTTTTGGCCGATACACACCGGCTTTGTATCCCAACGCACCAAACGTTTTGGTAACTTGTAACGTAACCAGTTGCGGGTGGAGGCCAGTATGCGGACATCTTTTCTCTGGAGACCTACTTCTTCGAAAAGCTCCCGATACATCGCCTGCTCTGCCGACTCGCCTGGATTGATCCCACCCTGCGGGAACTGCCAGGAGTGCTGACCAAAGCGCCTGGCCCACATCACCTGGCCCTGACGGTTACAGATTACGATACCAACATTCGGGCGGTAGCCATCATCGTCGATCACGGGACTACCTCAAATAAACCTGAATATTAACGATTGTTTCATACTCCTTTGTGACGGTAAACCACTCTCTTGCGGCCCCGTTACCCGGATAACATTTAAATAACTCACAAAAATGATGATAGTTATAAACAAGCATGGTGTGTGTCAGGCGGTTTTATTCACTTTTTCTGTGGATATCACTGTGAAGAAGTGAATGATTACCGGAGGACAAGTGAGAAAGTTCCTGGAGGACGCGCAGAAACGCCTTAATTTTTCTTGCTTAAATTCATCATGTTACTCGTACCACCCAGCGTCTCACGCCGCTTTGTGTGATGATCGTCACATCAACGATCCTGGTGATGATGAAAGATCGACCAGAGACGTATTTATCCACAGATAATGCCAGTTTCCTGGCCAGCTATTGGGTAAAATTTCGATTATCCGCATCCGTCAAGGCTGTGGATCGAACCAGTAGTGGTAAGTTTTCCCAGTTATCCCATTTTTCTGTGGATAACATGGTGTAAGATCCTGTTTATTGTCAGTGACCAGTTTTGGAAAACCCGCAGCCGTCATCGCGCAGCCAAAAATTTAACGAAAAAAAAGCATGTGAAATCATCATATTGCTTATGATGCACAAGTTCGGTTTCAGGTTTTCCACACGGTGCAAAACTGCTGTTCATTTTTTCGCCACAGGTAAAAGTTGTTATGCATGCCCTCGAACCATTAGCGCATCCCCCCGAAAACGAAGCGGAACTGCTGGCACAAGCGCAGCGGCTCGCGGGCCTGACGCTGGGGGAACTGGCCCTGCGGGTGGGGCTGACCCCGCCGGCCGATCTGAAGCGCGATAAAGGCTGGATCGGGGTATTGCTGGAGCTGTGGCTTGGTGCCAGCGCGGGAAGTAAGCCCGAGCAAGACTTCGCAGCCATTGGCATTGAACTCAAAACCATTCCGATAGACAGCCTGGGGCGCCCGCTGGAAACCACCTTTGTTTGCGTGGCACCGCTGACTGGCAATACCGGTGTGATCTGGGAAACCAGCCACGTGCGCCACAAACTTAAGCGCGTACTCTGGATCCCGGTAGAGGGCGAACGCGCCATCCCGGTAGCGGAGCGCCGCGTCGGCAGCCCGCTACTGTGGAGCCCGGATCGGGAAGAAGAAGAGCAGCTGCGCCGCGACTGGGAGGAGCTGATGGATCTGATAGTGCTGGGCCAGGTCGAACGTATCACAGCCCGCCACGGCGAAGTGCTGCAGCTGCGCCCTAAAGCCGCAAACAGCAAAGCCCTGACCGAGGCCTTCGGCGCGCATGGCGAACCCATTCTTACCCTGCCGCGCGGCTTTTATCTGAAAAAGAATTTTACCGCCGCGCTGCTGGCGCGCCATTTCATGATGTAAACCGCGCTGCGGGTGCTCAATTATTTTTGTATGCGCCTGCGGGGGCGGCATATAATTGACGTTTTATTTTATGGCAGGATTTTTTAGATGTTTGCATGGATAACGGACCCCAACGCATGGCTCGCGCTCGGCACGCTGACGCTGCTCGAGATTGTGCTGGGTATCGATAATATTATTTTTCTCTCTCTGGTTGTGGCGAAGCTACCAAAACACCAACAGGCGAAGGCGCGTAAGCTGGGTCTGGCGGGTGCAATGATCATGCGTCTTTCGCTGCTGGCGTCCATCGCATGGGTTATCCGCCTGACAAACCCGTTATTTACGGTGTTTGGTCAGGAGATCTCCGCGCGTGACCTGATTCTGCTGCTCGGCGGGCTGTTCCTTATCTGGAAAGCCTGTAAGGAGATCCACGAATCGATCGAGGGTGAAGAGGAAGGACTTAAAACCAACGTCCACTCCTTCTTCGGAGCGATTTTCCAGATCATGCTGCTGGATATCATCTTCAGCCTGGACTCGGTGATTACCGCGGTTGGCCTGTCCGATCATCTGTTTATCATGATGGCGGCGGTGGTTATCGCAGTTGGCGTGATGATGTTTGCAGCGCGTCCTATCGGCGAATTCGTGGATCGTCACCCCTCGGTAAAAATGCTGGCGCTGTCGTTTCTGATCCTCGTGGGCTTCACCCTGATGCTGGAGAGCTTCGATGTGCATGTGCCGAAAGGTTACATCTACTTCGCGATGTTCTTCTCCATTGCCGTCGAGAGCCTTAACCTGCTGCGCAGCAAGAAAAATCCGCTCTGACACGCCCGTTGCACGCTTCTTCCTCCCTTAACCGGGGGAGGAAGAAGTCTCGTTTTTACCGGTTTCATCGCCAAAAGACACATTTTTTAAGATTTCCCTCCTTTACCCCTCCCATAGTTAGCAGTTATTACTACACTCTATATTTATTTACCCGAACCATAAGAGGCGTATAACGATGAAGAAATGGGCTGTAGCAATTTCCGCTGTGGGTTTGGCGTTTGCTGTTTCCGGCTGTAGCAGCGATTATGTCATGGCAACCAAAGATGGCCGTATGATCCTGACCGAAGGCAAGCCGCAGGTTGATGACGATACCGGTCTGGTGAGCTACCGCGATCCGCAGGGCAATGAAATGCAGATCAACCGCGACGACGTATCACAGATTATCGAGCGCTAAAGTGTAAGGTCAGCCATCTGCTGGCCTTTTGATTTTTATTGCCCTGCCCACTTCCCCTTTGCCTTCCCCTCTGCCATGTTTATAGCCCCCTCTTCATGTGATGCGTGAATGAGGACGACGCTTGTCGTCAGGATAACCTGACGCTGACAGACAGATAACAGGAAGCCGGCTATGCATTATCACCGTATCCCCCATAGTTCACTTGAAATAAGTCAGCTGGGGCTGGGCACAATGACGTTTGGTGAGCAGAACAGCGAAGCCGATGCCCACGCGCAGCTTGATTACGCCGTAAGCCAGGGAATCAACCTGATTGACGTAGCAGAGATGTATCCCGTGCCGCCACGCCCTGAAACCCAGGGGCTGACCGAAACCTACGTCGGTAACTGGCTGGCGAAGCGCGGCAATCGTGAAAAACTGATCGTCGCCTCTAAAGTCAGCGGCCCGAGCCGCAACAACGACAACGCCATTCGCCCGAATCAGGTGCTGGATCGCAAGAACATCCGCGAAGCGCTGGACACCAGCCTGAAGCGTCTGCAAACCGATTATCTCGATCTCTATCAGGTACACTGGCCGCAGCGTCCGACCAACTGCTTTGGCAAGCTGGGTTATACCTGGACCGACACCACTCCGCCGGTGACGCTGCTCGAAACCCTGGAAGCCCTGGCAGAGTGCCAGCGTGCCGGGAAGATCCGCTATATCGGCGTGTCCAACGAAACCGCGTTCGGCGTAATGCGCTACCTGCATCTGGCGGAGAAGCACGACCTGCCGCGCATCGTCACCATTCAGAATCCTTACAGCCTGGTGAATCGCAGCTTTGAAGTGGGCCTGGCCGAAGTCAGCCAGTATGAAGGCGTTGAGCTGCTGGCTTACTCCTGCCTGGCATTTGGCGTGCTGACCGGTAAATACCTGAACGGTGCACAGCCTGCCGGAGCGCGTAACACGCTGTTCAGCCGCTTTACGCGCTACAGCGGCGAGCAGACCCAGAAAGCGGTGGCGGCGTATGTTGAGATCGCGAAACGCCACGGGCTGGACCCGGCACAGATGGCGCTGGCCTTTGTCCGTCAGCAGGCGTTTGTCGCCAGCACGTTACTGGGTGCCACCACGCTGGAGCAGCTGAAAACGAACGTTGAAAGCCTGAACGTAACGCTCAGCGAAGAAGTGCTGGCCGAACTGGAAGCGGTGCATCAGGTCTATACCTACCCGGCCCCCTGAACGTCTTCGCGCCAGTGAGACAAAAAAAGACCCGCCTGAGTGGGTCTTTTTTATTACTGCTTGCGGCGCCAGAGCCACAGTCCGCCGATGGACAGGGCAAACAGCACGCCAAACCCGACGCCAATGCCGACCACCGGAGCCCCGGCTTTTACCGCCAGCGAATAGAGTCCCAGCATGACCAGCATGGCGGTGTTCTCGCCCAGGTTCTGCACCGCAATCGCATTGCCCGCGCCGACGGTGTGTTTCCCGCGCTCCTGCAACAGCGCATTGAGCGGCACCACAAAGAAACCGCCCAGCACGCCGATAAGGATCAGCAGCCCGTAAGCCGGAAGCAGCGCCTGCTGCACCGCGAAGATGGCCACGGCTACGCCAATCAGCACCCCGGCAGGCATGCAGCGCGCAACCTTATCCAGCGTAACCAGCTTAGCCGCCGCGCCGGCACCAACGACGATGCCGATGGCGACCATCGCATTCAGATAGGTCGGCGTGGCGTTATCGGTAATACCCAGCGCCTGTGGCACCCACAGTACCAGCAGGAAACGCAGCGTCACCCCGGCCCCCCAGAACAGGCTGGTACCCATCAGCGAGAAGCGGGTTTCGTCGCTGCGCCACAGAGTGCGGCTTGCGCAGAAGAAGCTGCGAGTCATCGGCCCGAAACGCCAGGACTGGCCGGGGCGCGCGGCGTCGAGCTTCGGAATAAACAGGTTAGCCACCACTGCCGCGGCATACACCAGAGCGCACAGGCCCAGCGCCAGCAGCAGGTTGAGATCGGCGAGGATCCCGCCCATGACCGACCCCAGCAGGATGGCAGCGATAGTGGACGACTCCATCAGCCCGTTGGCTTTCACCAGCTTATCGCCGGAGGTCAGCTCACCGAGGATGCCGTACTTGGCGGGAGAGTACGCCGCAGCGCCAACGCCCACCAGGGTATAGCCGATAAACGGGTTCACGCCGAGGCAGATGGAGGCCGCACCCAGCAGCTTCAGGCTGTTGGCGAACATCATCACGCGCCCTTTCGAGAAGCTGTCCGCAATCTGCCCGACGAACGGGGCAAACAGAATGTAAGCACCCACAAACACCATCTGCAGCACCGGCTGGCTCCAGTCCGGGTAGAACTGCGCTTTCAGCACCGCCAGGGTAACGAACAGCAGCGCATTATCGCCAAAAGCGGAGAGGAACTGGGCGGCGATAACCGCCACCATGCCCCGTGACCAGATAGAGGGGGAAGTGAGTCCGGCATTATTCATGTGGGGTCTCTGCCTGTTCAAGCATGGTTTTCAGGGTGACGAAATCCGGTTTGCCGCTACCCAACAGCGGCAGCTGTTTGATATAGCGGATATCACGCGGCACCGCCAGTTCAGGTACGCCGCTGCTGCGCGCCTGTCGCTGAAGCACATCGCGCTTCAGCTCAGGATCGGTAGTAAACAGCACCAGCGCCTCCCCTTTAGCCTCGTCGCTTTTGATGACCGTGGCATGAAGCTTATCCGGCGATACCGCCAGCGCCAGCTGCTCGACCATCTCCAGCGAGACCATTTCGCCTGCAATTTTGGCAAAGCGCTTCGCGCGACCCTGGATCGCCACAAAGCCCTGCTCATCAAAGGTCACGATATCGCCGGTGTCATACCAGCCCGCTTCCATCTCGCCCGCCGCGTTCTCAGCAGCCGGTGTTTCCAGCACCCCAGGGTTCTCGACACGCAGATAGCCCTTCATGATGTTCGGGCCTTTAAGCTGCAGGCGACCGCCCTGCTCAATGCCGGGCACCGCCAGCAGACGCGCATCCATCGCGGGCAGAATGCGCCCCACGGTGTGCGGTTTCGCGGCCATCGGTACGTTAATCGAGACCACCGGCGCGCATTCGGTAACGCCATAGCCTTCCAGAATGCGCAGGCCGAATTTGTCCTGCCACAGCGTGCGGGTGCTCTCCTGCAGCTTCTCCGCACCGGCAACCACGTAGCGCAGGCGATAGAAGTCATACGGATGGGCAAAACGCGCGTAGTGCCCGAGGAAGGTAGAGGTACCGAACAGCACGGTGCAGTTCCGGTCGTAGACCAACTCCGGCACGATGCGGTAGTGCAGCGGGCTCGGGTAGAGGAACACTTCCGCCCCGGTAAACAGCGGCGTGAACAGCCCCACGGTCAGCCCGAAGGAGTGGAACAGCGGCAGGGCCGACATAAAGCGGTCATTGGCGGTAAAGTCCGCTATGGTGCGGATCTGCTCGACGTTGGCCAGCAGGCTTTTATGGCTGTGCACCACGCCCTTCGGATTGCCTTCCGAGCCGGACGTAAACAGCACCACCGCCGCGTCTTCGGGCTGCTGCGGCACCTGCGCCAGGCGCGGCATTAGCAGGTGGCTGAAGATCCAGGCTTTATCTTTCAGCGTGACCTCAGATTTCAGATCTTCGAGGAACACCCAGCGAACCTGGTCGATCTGCTCGACCAGCGGCCAGAGTTTGCCTTTGTCGAGGAACTGGCGTGAGGTGAAGATAGTTTTGATTTGCGCGGCGGTAATAGCGCTGGTCATGCCTTTCACGCCGGCGGTGTAGTTCATCATCGCCGGAATACGGGCGCGGGAGACGGCCCCAAAAATCACCGCCGGAGTGATGGCGGCGTTGGGCAGCATCAGCCCGATGGTTTCACCCTGCTTGCTGTATTTCTCAAGGATGCGGCCTACAAACAGCGTTTTCAGCAGCAGCCCACGGTAGCTGTCGGGTTTGAAATTAATGTCCTGCACACAGGGTTTACGCTCGCCGTAACGATACTGGGCGGCCAGCAGCGCCTCGAACAGCGTTTCACGCGGGCGTACCGCCATACGGGCTTCCATCATGATCTGATGCAGCATTTCGCCGGCGATTTTACGGCGATCCCGCGCCCGCGGTGCGTCCGGCATCGGCAGGGAGGTCGGCGGTAAGATATGCAGCGTGATTTTCGGAAACAGGCGGCGTTTAACCAGCCCTTTCAGGCGACTGAAGAAGGTCAGCTCCGCACCGTCGATGCGAATCGGCACCACCGTCGCGTCCGCTTTCGCGGCCACAAAGCCGGCACCCTCGTAGATTTTCATCAGCGAGCCGCTCACTGAAATCCGCCCCTCCGGGAAGATCACCACCGGACGGCCCTGGTTAACCAGGCGCACCAGGTGCTTGATCGACATCGGTTTGGTGGGATCGAGGGGGACAAAGTCGATGACTGAACTGACCCAGCGCATATACCACTGCTGGCTGATTGAAGTGTAGACGGCAAATACCGGGCGCACCGGCAGGAACAGCGCCAGCAGCACGCCATCAAGGAACGAGACGTGGTTTGGCGTGATGATCACCCGCTGGTCACGCAGCGCCTGCGCATCGCCCAGCACCTCGACCCGAAACAACACGCGCAACAGTGAACGCAAAAAACCTGTCAGCATAACAACTCCCTGTGTAGCTCCCCTGCAGTTGGGGACGAAATCGAGGCAGTGTATACGAGTTAAAAGCGAGGGGCGACCCCAAAAAATGGGCGAAAAAAAACCTGCGCATCCGCGCAGGTTGGTGCAAAGCATTGTACGAGAAGTACAGGAATTCTCACCAATCAATACCTCTGGGACTTTGATTGTGGATTGGCACCCTCACCTTCGCCACTGGAAAAAAGCAAAGGAATGCGCCTAAGTGCAACCAGGTGTGAAAAACATGTTTTACTGTTACAAGTAACGGAAAAAATTGGGGAAAACGTGCTGATGAGCGCGACTAATATCCCGGCATGCGCTATCACCGTGTTTTAAAGATTGCTGTAATTGTTACATGGCACGGTGATTCTCATCCCGCTTTGCGATACTCGCTCCGGCACCGCCCTTGAACTACCCACGCTTTTCCGCAACACTATTTGCAGTGTAACCGTTTACCCAACAGGAAGCGTACTATGGCGACAATAAAGGATGTAGCCCGACTCGCAGGCGTTTCGGTCGCCACGGTATCCCGCGTTATCAATGATTCGCCCAAAGCCAGCGATGCCTCGCGCCAGGCGGTACAGAGTGCGATGGAGCAGCTCAACTACCACCCTAACGCCAATGCGCGCGCGCTGGCCCAGCAGAATACCGAGACGGTCGGGCTGGTGGTGGGGGATGTCTCCGATCCGTTCTTTGGGGCAATGGTGAAAGCCGTGGAACAGGTCGCCTACCAGACCGGCAATTTTTTACTGATTGGTAACGGCTACCACAACGAACAGAAAGAGCGTCAGGCCATAGAGCAGCTTATCCGTCACCGCTGCGCAGCGCTGGTGGTGCATGCCAAGATGCTCTCCGACAGCGAGCTGACCGGCCTGATGAAGCAGATCCCCGGTATGGTGCTGATTAACCGCATTCTGCCCGGCTTTGAGAAGCGCTGCGTGGCGCTGGACGATCGCTACGGCGCCTGGCTTGCGACCCGCCATCTCATCGCGCAGGGCCACACCCGCATCGGCTATCTCTGCTCCAATCACCCGATCTCCGACGCCGACGATCGTCTGCGCGGCTATTACGATGCGCTGAAAGAGCACGGCCTGCCCTGCAACGATCGGCTGGTGAGTTTTGGCGAGCCGGATGAAAGCGGCGGCGAGAATGCGATAACCGAGCTGATGGGCCGCGGGCGTAATTTTACCGCCGTAGCCTGCTACAACGATTCTATGGCCGCCGGCGCGCTGGGGGTGCTGAATGATAACGGTGTCGATGTGCCGAATGAGATTTCCATTATCGGCTTTGATGATGTGCTGATTTCCCGCTACGTCCGTCCGCGCCTGACCACCGTGCGCTATCCAATCGTGACGATGGCAACCCAGGCGGCAGAGTTAGCGATGTCGCTGGCGGATAACCGTCCTGCACCAGAAACCACTCACCTGTTCAGCCCGACGCTGGTACGTCGCCACTCGGTAGTCAGCCCGTCTGACGGTTAAAGCGTATAGCGGTACAGGTTGACGCGGGTGTCGGGGTAGTCGATGCCCTCGCCAATATGCTGCCAGCCGAAACGTTCGTAGTAGTCGCGAAACGCCGCGTACAGATGCAGACTGGCATAGCCCTGCTGGCGCGCGTACTGAATCACATGCTGTTGCAGCGCCTGTCCCAGCCCTCTGCCGCGCTGCGGCCCGTCAATGTAGAGCGCAGCCAGCCAGGGAAAGAGATCCTGACGGCTTATCAGATCGCAGCGCCACAGCCCGACGGTACCCAGCAGCGTCTCCCCTTCCGTAGCGATAAACGTCAGTGGCAGCGCGTCCGGCTGCTGACTGTGCTCGATCACGCTGGCAAAAAATGCGCGGCTTAATCCCTGCCCGAACGCCTGCCACAGCCACTCCGTCACCTGCTCTGCATGGTGCGGAGCCTGATACAGCGGCTGGATCATCATACGATTTTGCCCTGAAAAATGGGCACTGACTCAAACAGATAGCCGTCAAAATCTGGCGCATCGGCATCAGACAGCTCCAGCAGACTGTTTTTTACGTTTTCCAGATGCTGCCACATTGCCTGCCAGGAGCCCATCACGTCGCGGCGGCGCAGCGCGGCGAGGATAGTTTGCTGATCGCTTAACCATTTCAGGCGGTGAGTACGGCTCTGAATATGGACGCTCAGCTGCTGCCACAGCGGGCTGCTGTCCATGTGGTGCCAGATGCTTTCCACCGTGGCTAACAGCATCTGATTCTGCGACGCGCCGGCCAGCACCAGATGGAACATTTTCTGGTTATCCTGGCTGGAATCATTGATGGCGATGGCGCGCTGCTCCTGCTCAAGGATGCGCTTGAGATTGTCGATATCAGCCTTAGTGGCCATTTTGGCGGCGAACGCCGCGATATTGCTCTCCAGCAACTGGCGCGCCTGCAGCATTTCGAACGGCCCGACGTCGCTGCTAAGAAAACGATCCTCTTCGGCGTCGTGCTCCTGCGGAATGCGCATCACGTAGACGCCCGATCCCTGGCGGATATCCACCGTCCCCTGCAGTTCCAGCATCAGCAGCGCTTCGCGCACAATGGTGCGGCTGACGCCGTATTTCTCCGCGATGTTGCGCTCCGGCGGCAGCCGCGAGCCTGGCGGGTAGTGGCCCGCAATGATTTGCGCTCTCAGATCGTCGCCAATTTCCTGGTACTGTTTTTTTTCGGGCGGGACAACTGCCTTATCCACAATATCACCTGTGCTCTGAATAGAGGTCTACCCGTCAGGCGTTATTCCGAAGGGTAGTGAACCACGATCGGCCAGAGCATCACCCCGGCCGATCGTTGGCGGCTAGCTTACCAAACTCAGTGCCTGATCGAGAACTTTCGCGCCGTTTAGCGTGCCGTAGGCCACCGAATCGATCACCGCGATGGGAATGCCGTGCTCGTCGGTGAGCTTTTTGTTCTCCGCCAGCTTGAAGCGCACCTGCGGACCCAGCAGTACCGCCTGGATATCCGCCGCGTAGCTCTGTAACTCATCGCGCAGATTCTGCTCGGGAATGGCGTAAATTTTCAGTTCGAGACCGCGCTCGGCAGCGGTCTTTTCCATTTTGGTCACCACCAGCGAGGTGGACATGCCAGCGGAACAACACAGGACAATGCGTTTCATCTGCGCTCCTTATTTCCAGTCATCATCAAGGTTCAGGGTCAGGCTGCGCGATTCGCTCACGCCACGATACCAGGTCGCCGACTTTTTCAGGCGGCGCGCGCGCTGGTGTTGCAGGTCAATTTCCACCAGCCCGTAACGGTTTTTAAAGGCGTTCATCGGGGAGACGTTATCGGTGAAGGCCCACAGCATGTAGCCCAGACAGTTGGCTCCCGCTTCCCGGGCGCGCAGCGCCTCAAAGAGATGCTCACCGATAAAGGCGATGCGGTAGTCATCTTCAATCACGCCATCGCTGTTGCGGAACTGGCCTTCGTTCTCAATGCCCATGCCGCTTTCAGCGATAAACCACGGAATATTGCGGTACTCATCCTTAATGCGCATCGCCATGTCATAGATGATGCGCGGATAGATCTCCCAGCCGCGGGACTTATTCATGCGGCGGCCCGGCAGTTCGAAGGGCTCGTAATACCAGGCCGGATGGAACGGCGTCTCCGGGTTCCAGGCGCGGGACGGCGCCTTCACGCGATGCGGGTAGTAGAGGTTGATCCCCAGCTCGTCCACGGTGTTTTCGCGGATAATCGCCAGTTCGTCGGCGGTGTACTCCCACTTCACGCCGTGGTGATCCAGCAGGCGGATCAGCTCCGCCGGATACTCCCCTTTCACCATCGGGTCGAGGAAGACGCGGTTGTAGAACAGGTCATAGCGCTCGGCGGCCTGCACATCGTGAGCGGCGCTGGAGCGCGGGTAGGTCACTTCCGGGTTGAGGATCGCCCCTACGCTGCCCTGATACCCCTTCTCGCGGAACAGCTGCACCACCTTCGCGGTGGCGAGGTTTTTGTGGTGGTTCCACTGCATCCAGGTGTGGGTGTTCTGCTCGTACGGCCAGCGCAGCGCATCCAGATAAACACGGGTCTGCACCACAATCGGCTCGTTAAAGGTGAACCAGCGCGTCACCTTGTGGTGGTAGCGGGCGAAGACCTTTTCCGCGTACAGCACGAACAGCTCAACCACTTTTTTCGATGACCAGCCGCCGTAGGTTTCAAACAGGTATGCCGGCAGCTCGTAATGCTCCAGACAGATCATCGGCTCCACGCCCGCCGCACGGATGGCATCGATAAAGCGGTCGTAATACGTGGCGTACTCTTCATCGATAACGCCGTTTTCATAGTCGGTAAAGAAGCGCGACCAGTTGATGGAGGTGCGGTAGTGCGTGAGGCCCGCCTGCTTCATCAGCGCCACGTCCTCTTCGTAGCGGTTGAACAGGTCGGTGGCCCCCGCCGGACCATAGCCGTCATGCCAGACGTGGCGGTCGTTTTTGTACCAGAGATCCATATACGAATCCTGGCCGTCCTTTTTGCCGCTCCAGCCCTCGGTCTGCCAGGCGGACGAGGCCGCACCCAGAATAAAGTCCTGCGGCAGCGTCACGGTGTGTTTACTCATATCGTCCTCACGCGTTGTTTGCCATTTCGGTTTTTGCAGCCTGCAGCTGCGCCTGCTCCGCACGACGCGAGGCAATTTTCACGAATGGCAGATAGATCAGAATGGAAACCAGGATACAGATAAGCTGCGTCACCACCGCGCCCATCGAGCCAGCGGTTGAGAGCCAGGCGTTAATCAGCGGCGGCGTGGTCCACGGCACCATCACCACGGCCTTACCGGCAAAGCCCATAACGGTAGCGAAATAGCCGATAGAGCCGGTGATCAGCGGCGTGATGATGAACGGAATCGCCAGGATCGGGTTGAGCATGATCGGCATGCCGAAGATCACCGGTTCGTTGATGTTAAACACCCCAGGGCCAAAGGAGAGCTTGGCGATCTCTTTCATCTCTTTGCGCTTGCTGGCGATCATCACGGCGATCAGCAGGCCGATGGTCAGGCCGGAACCGCCGATGCTCATGTAGACGTCCCAGAACGGCATGGTGATGATGTTCGGCACCTCTTTGCCCTGCTCGAACGCGCTCATGTTGACGGTGATCGCCCCCAGCAGCAGCGGCTCGCGGATCGGCTTGATCATCTGGTTGCCGTGAATGCCGATCACCCAGAACAGCTGCGCGACGAACATCAGCAGCAGAATTCCCGGCAGGCTCTGCATCACGCGCTCCAGCGGCTGCTGCACCACCTGGTACACCGCGTCATACAGATACATGCCGGTGACCTGATGGAATACGAAGCCGAAGGTGGCGATGACCGTGGTGGTAATGATCGCCGGGATCAGCGCCGAGAACGAGGCGGAGACGTTAGGCGGCACGGTGTCCGGCATTTTAATTTTCAGGCCGGGACGACCCTCCAGCCAGCAATAGACTTCGACCGACAGGATAGCGATAAACATGCCGAGGAACAGGCTGCGGGTATCCGAGAACTGGCGCAGCAGCACGTCTTTCACCACGTGCATCTCGCCATCCACCAGCATTTCAACCGTGGTTGGCGTCACGCAGATAAAGCAGATCACCGCCAGCAGGCCGGGGAACAGCGTCTTAATGCCGTTGATGCGCCCAAGCTCAATGCCTATCAGGAATACCGCGCCGATATTCAGGAAGTTGAGCGTGGCGTAGTTGATGGCGCTGGTGATCGGCTTCAGCGACGCCAGGAACGAGAGCGACTCAAAGCTGGCCAGACCGTTTTTCGGGTCGAGCACCATGTTAGAGATCAGCACTGAAAACGCACCGACGATGATCACCGGCATCAGCGTGATGAACGAGGCCTTGATGGCCATGATATAGCGGTAACTGTTGAACTTCGTTGCAAAACTGCCCAGAGAATCTATCAGCTTTTCCTGTAGTGCCATGGGGTTATACCTCAGTAAGGGGCGTTATTTTGTTGTGTAGGGTTACAGCTGAGTACCGTTTTGGTATGCCAAAACATAGTGGCACCCGCCGCTTTATTCTGTGACTTTGTTCTCACAACCTGTATTTGGTATTCCAGAAGCTGCATCAAGGTGCCTAATTGGTATGCCACATAAAATAGCGTCAGGTAGCGCGCTCATGAGGATCATCGGCGGATCGCGGCGGGCTTTCGTCGGGATCGTGTTTGTCTGCCGGAGAGGGGGCGGGAGATCTTACGTACCGGTCGAGTGTGGTAAACTGCATAAAAAACGGGGCTAATCAGGAATATCGTTGATGGTAACAATGCGGGATGTCTCTGCGCGCGCGGGCGTGTCGAAAGCGACGGTGTCGCGCGTGCTGAACGGCACCGGGCAGGTGAAGGAGTCCACCCGCCAGCAGGTTTTCAGCGCGATGGAAGAGCTTGGCTACCGCCCTAATTTTCTCGCCCGTTCGCTGGCGCACCGCACCAGCAATAGCATCGGGCTGGTGGTGTCTACCTTCGACGGTTTCTACTTCGGGCGGCTGCTGCAGCAGGCGTCACGCCAGACCGAATCCCACGGCAAACAGCTTATCGTCACTGACGGCCACGACACCCCTGAGCGCGAGCGCGAAGCGGTGCAGATGCTGGCCGACCGCCAGTGCGACGCCATTATTCTCTACACCCGCCACATGAGCGAGCAGGCCATTATGGCGCTGATCGACAACATCAACGTACCGCTGGTGGTGATTAACCGGGATGTGAAGGAGGCGCGCGAGCGCTGCGTGTTCTTCGAGCAGCGTAACGCCGCGTTTCAGGCGGTGGAGTATCTGATTGCGCAGGGCCATCGGGAGATCGCCTGCATCACAGTGCCGCTCGCCACCCCGACCGGGAAAGCGCGGCTGCAGGGTTATCGCGATGCGCTGGAGAAACACGGCATCGCCTGGGATGAGAGCCGGGTCAAAAACGGCGACTCTACCATGACCCGCGGCTATGAGCTGTGCCAGGCGCTGCTGGCGAGCCGCACGCCGTTCAGCGCGCTGTTTGCCTGCAACGATGATATGGCGCTGGGCGCCTCGAAAGCTATTTACCAGGCGGGACGGCGCATTCCGCAGGATATTTCGCTGTTTGGCTTTGACGATGCGCCCAGCGCACGCTGGCTGGAGCCGGGATTATCCACGGTCTACCTGCCCATCGATACCATGATCGTTACCGCTATCGACCGGGCAATTATGCTGGCCAGCGACCAGCCGCTGCCGCCGATCGCGCCCTTTACCGGCACGCTGGTGCTGCGCGAGTCGGTGACCGCCGGGCCACACTATCGCCACCCGGCAGCCTGATCACAGCAGCTCCAGCGCCAGCAGTTCGCTAATGGTCTGGCGGCGGCGGATCAGGCGCGTGGTATCGCCGTCCACCAGCACTTCCGGCAGCAGCGGGCGGCTGTTGTAGTTAGAGGACATTGACGCACCGTAGGCCCCGGTGTCGTGGAATACCAGATAGTCGCCCGGGGCTACCGCAGGCAGGGCGCGGGTTTCCACCTTGCCGCCCTCTTGCTGGGTAAACACATCCCCCGACTCGCACAGCGGCCCGGCCACCACGCTATCGATAAGCGGTGCCTGCGCCAGACTACGCCCATCCGCGCCAATGGCGGTGATATGGTGATAGCTGCCGTACATCGCCGGGCGCATCAGATCGTTAAACCCGGCATCCACCAGCACAAAGTGACGGCTGCCCATCGCTTTGGTGCTGCGCACCTGAGCGATCAACACCCCGGACTCCGCTACCAGGAAGCGCCCCGGCTCGATCTCCAGCGTGACCGGATGCCCGAGGTGCGCCGCGATTTTCTCGCGCGCCGCATTCCACAGACCGTAGTAGTGATCGGTATCGATCGCCTCTTCACCGTCGCGATACGGAATCGACAGCCCGCCGCCGGCAGAGATAGCCTCCAGATCCTGCCCGGACTCCACCACCTGGCGCACCATTGCGCCACACACCTGCTCCAGATGACCGTAATCGACGCCGGAACCGATATGCATGTGAATACCGGCAAGCTTCAGCTGGTAGCGCGCCAGCGTCGCGAAGGCATCCGGCAGATCGCCGTACCAGATGCCATGCTTGCTGTTTTCACCGCCGGTATTGGTTTTCTGGCTGTGACCATGCCCGAAGCCCGGATTAACCCGCAGCCAGACGCGGTGGCCCGGCGACACTTCGCCAAGCTGGGCCAGCATGTCGATCGACCCGGCGTTTACCGGGATCGCCAGCTCGCGCACGCGATCGAGCGTCGGGGCATCAATCAGATCGGCGGTAAACACGATGTCGTCCGGGTTCGCCTGCGGATCGTACCCGGCGGCCAGCGCGCGCTCGATCTCCCCGAGCGACACCGAATCCACCTTCACGCCCTGCTCACGCATCAGGCGCAGAATATGAATATTCGAGCAGGCCTTCTGGGCGAAGCGCACCACGTCGAACTGGCGCAGCCTGGCGATCTGGCGGCGAAGGGTATCGGCATCGTAGATCCAGACCGGGCAGCCGTGCTGCTGGCTCAGGGCTACCAGGCGGGAAGGATTGAGAGCGGTATCGTTGTGCGGGCGCGGCATGGGGCATCTCCTTACTATTTTCCTCATTACGCCACAGCCGCTTCGCAATAAAAAATATCGTTTTCTTTAATGTCTATGCAAAAATGATATGGCTTAGCTGACCCGGAGACCCTCATGCCCGCCGTTAACCTGCGCCATATCGAAATCTTTTATGCGGTGATGACCACCGGCAACCTGACCGAGGCCGCCGCGCTGCTGCACACCTCCCAGCCGACGGTGAGCCGCGAGCTGGCGCGCTTTGAAAAGGTAACGGGCCTGGCGCTGTTCGAGCGCAGCCGCGGGCGTCTGCACCCGACGGTACAGGGACTGCGGCTGTTTGAAGAGGTGCAGCGCTCGTGGTACGGGCTGGACCGTATCGTCAGTGCGGCGGAGAGCCTGCGCGAGTTTCGCCAGGGAGAGCTCTCCATCGCCTGCCTGCCGGTCTTTTCTCAGTCATTTTTGCCGTCGCTGATACAGCCGTTTCTGGCGCGTTACCCGGAACTCAGCATCAATATCGTGCCGCAGGAGTCGCCGTTGCTGGAAGAGTGGCTGTCGGCCCAGCGCCACGATCTCGGCCTGACCGAAACCATCACCACGCCGGCAGGCACCACGCGCGAAACGCTGTTGACGATGAACGAAGTGTGCGTGTTACCGGAAGGGCACGCGCTGGCGCATAAAAGCGCGCTGACGCCGCAGGATTTCGCCGGGGAAAATTACATCAGCCTGTCGCGCACCGACAGCTACCGGCAACTGCTGGACGCCCTGTTCCACGAGCACGACGTGAAACGGCGGATGGTGATGGAGACCCACAGCGCGGCCTCTATTTGTGCCATGGTTCGGGCGGGCGTTGGCATCTCCGTGGTCAATCCGCTAACCGCACTGGATTACGCACAAAGCGGCGTGGTCGTGCGCCGCTTCAGCGTGGAGGTGCCTTTTACCGTCAGCCTGATCCGCCCGCGCCACCGCCCGGCTTCTGCGCTGGTGGATGCGTTCTGTGACCATATGCAGAACGCGATGACGCAATTTACCGCGCCGCTGGAACAGCTACTGGCGCGGGGCTGAGCATAAAGTCTACCGCCTCGCGGGCGTGCAGCAGGGCGGTATCGAATACCGGCAGCGGTGACGCCGCTTCCGGGATCAGCAGGCCAATCTCGGTACAGCCGAAGATCACCCCTTCTGCCCCCTCCTCCGCCAGCTGCTGGATCACGGACAGGTAATAGTTCCGGGATTCGGCGGTGATTTTCCCGAGGCACAGCTCATCAAAAATAATCTGGTTGATGCGCACCCGGCTGGGCTCATCGGGGATCAGGGTTTCAATCCCGCTCTGTGCCAGCAGCCTGCCGCGGTAGAAATCCTGCTCCATGGTGTAGCGCGTCCCGAGCAGCGCCACGCGTTTCATGCTGCGGTCATTAATGGCGCGCCCGGTGGCGTCGGCAATATGCAGCAGCGGCACGCGACAGGCGGCCTCGATCTGCCCGGCGACCTTGTGCATGGTATTGGTACAGAGCACGATGGCCTGCGCCCCGGCCTGCTCAAGCCCGACGGCGGCGCGAGCGAGGATCTCGCCGGCTTTATCCCACTCGCCGCGGCTCTGGGACAGTTCGATATCGTGAAAATCGACGCTGTGCAGCAGCAGCGAGGCCGAGTGCAGGCCGCCAAGACGATCGCGCACCCCTTCGTTGATGTGCCGGTAATAGGGAATGGTGGATTCCCAGCTCATGCCGCCCAGTAAGGCGATAGTGTTCATTTTCGTCTCCATGCGGTGTCAGCCTCTGGTTATACCGTTAAACCCCCACCGTGCGAAACCGAAACAAATGTGATCCATGCTCCAGTTCAGCCCGCTGTCGTTTTCTTTTTAGCCAGCCCAGGATAAATTCTTTGAAACAATGTTTCACTCTTAACAGGATGCCAGAATGTTTGTATTTCATCAGGACACCCGGCTGGAAGATTTAGGTAACGGCGTCACGCGCCGCATCCTTGCCCACAACGGCAAAATGATGCAGGTGGAAGTGAATTTCGAAGCGGGTGCCGTCGGCCCGATGCATAACCATCCTCACGAGCAGCTGACCTACGTGATGAGCGGCGAGTTTGACTTCACCATCGGCGACGAGACGCGCCGCGTCAAAGCCGGGGATACGCTCTATAAAGAGCCGCACATCATGCACGGCTGCGTCTGCATCAAACCCGGCACGCTGCTTGATACCTTCACCCCGGTGCGGGAAGACTTTTTGCAGTAGTTCTGTCGTAA
The DNA here is from genome assembly GCF_000696575.1 of Siccibacter colletis. Classification (GTDB taxonomy): domain Bacteria; phylum Pseudomonadota; class Gammaproteobacteria; order Enterobacterales; family Enterobacteriaceae; genus Siccibacter; species Siccibacter colletis. Next base: position 39,419 of record NZ_JMSQ01000020.1, read on the forward strand.
AAAAGCCGCTTCCTGAAGCGGCTTTTTTGTTTCGGCATCAGCACCCACCTCTGGAAACGCAGCCGTGGCGGGGCGCAGGCTTACCCGCCCTCTGAAACTGGCTGACGTGCCGCGTTTATGTTCCAGAGCCCTCCCTCCGGTTATTCAACCGGCAGTGAAATAACGGCGGTCGCGCCGTCGGTAATTATTGAACCTGAACCGTTGCGTTCGTTTTTTTAATCCCGTCACATTTACTTGCGCATAAGCCGCAGCAAAACAGCAATGATTAAGCGTTGAATTATTTTTTGTGAGCGTGCGCAAATAAATTGGCTTTTACACCAACTCAACCCTCAGATTCGGATTTTGACGTCCACTTCAATTAATTGAAATGCCGTTTCGACCCTGATCACATTTCTGAAATGAATAGAATGACGCCGAAACAAATCGCAATAAGATAAATTAAAACGGCGTTTTACAAATCAGGAACAGCGGTTCATCAGATTTCTAAAACCGATGCTTCCCACCAGACTGCGCCCGCATCACCATGTTTAAAAAACATTTAATAACAGCAGCATACCTGTGTATCGCTTTAGCTTACGTCGGGTACTGGTTGCGTTATGTGACAGTTTCAGGTGGCACGCACCGACTCACTTTCTTGACCACGATTTTATTAACTCTGGAATACCAGGTAGGTATGTATGAATGAAAACAAGCTGCTGGGACTGGCGTGGATATCACCCTATATAATTGGGCTGATAGTCTTTACCGCCTTCCCCTTTGTCTCATCGTTCTTCCTCAGCTTTACCGAGTATGACCTGATGAACCCACCGGTATTTAACGGTATTGAAAATTACCGTTACATGCTGACCGAGGACGATCTGTTCTGGAAATCGATGGGCGTCACATTCGCCTACGTGTTTATTACTATTCCGCTCAAGCTGGCATTTGCGCTGGGCATCGCGTTTGTTCTTAATTTCAAACTGCGCGGCATCGGCTTTTTCCGTACCGCCTATTACATTCCGTCGATCCTCGGTAGCTCCGTGGCCATCGCCGTTTTGTGGCGTGCGCTGTTTGCCATCGACGGCCTGCTGAACAGTTTTATTGGCGTGTTCGGCCTCGACCCGATCAACTGGCTGGGTGAGCCGTCGCTGGCGCTGATGTCGGTGACCCTGCTGCGCGTCTGGCAGTTCGGTTCGGCAATGGTCATCTTCCTCGCCGCGCTGCAAAACGTGCCGCAGTCGCAGTATGAAGCCGCGATGATCGACGGCGCGTCGAAGTGGCAGATGTTCATGAAGGTCACCGTGCCGCTGATCACCCCGGTTATCTTCTTCAACTTCATTATGCAGACCACCCAGGCGTTCCAGGAGTTTACCGGCCCGTACGTGATCACCGGCGGCGGCCCGACCTACTACACCTATCTTTTTTCGCTCTACATCTACGACACGGCGTTTAAATACTTTGATATGGGCTACGGCGCAGCGCTGGCGTGGGTGCTGTTCCTCGTGGTCGCGCTCTTCGCCTCGATTGCCTTCAAATCGTCGAAGTACTGGGTGTTCTACTCTGCCGATAAGGGAGGCAAAAATGGCTGATATTCAACAGAGTCAGTTATCCGCACGGATGCAGGCCGGCGAGGTGGAAGTGGCCCGCACCCTGCGCCGCGAAAAAGTCAGCGCCTGGTTCCGCTACATCATTCTGCTGTTTGTCGGCCTGCTGATGCTCTACCCGCTGGCGTGGATGTTCTCGGCGTCGTTCAAACCGAACCATGAGATCTTCACTACCCTCGGGCTGTGGCCGTCAAACGCCACCTGGGACGGGTTTATCAACGGCTGGAAGACCGGGACCGAGTACAACTTCGGGCACTACATGCTGAACACCTTTAAGTATGTGATCCCGAAAGTGCTGCTGACCATCATCTCCTCCACGGTGGTGGCCTACGGCTTCGCCCGCTTCGAAATTCCGTGGAAGAAGTTCTGGTTCACCACGCTTATCGCCACCATGCTGCTGCCGAGCACCGTGCTGCTGATCCCGCAGTACCTGATGTTCCGCGAAATGGGCATGCTGGACAGCTACCTGCCGCTCTACCTGCCGCTGGCGTTCGCCACGCAAGGGTTCTTTGTTTTCATGCTGATCCAGTTCCTGCGCGGCGTGCCGCGTGACATGGAAGAAGCGGCGCAGATCGACGGCTGCAACTCGTTCCAGGTGCTGTGGTATGTGGTGGTGCCAATCCTCAAGCCGGCGATTATCTCGGTGGCGCTGTTCCAGTTCATGTGGTCGATGAACGACTTTATCGGACCGCTGATCTACGTCTACAGCGTGGATAAATACCCGATCGCGCTGGCGCTCAAAATGTCCATCGACGTCACCGAAGGGGCGCCGTGGAACGAAATTCTGGCGATGGCGAGTATCTCCATCCTGCCATCCATCATTGTGTTCTTCCTGGCTCAGCGCTACTTCGTGCAGGGCGTGTCAAGCAGCGGAATCAAAGGTTAACGAGGGAATATCATGGCTGAAGTGATTTTCAACAAACTGGAAAAAGTCTACTCCAACGGCTTCAAAGCGGTACATGGTATCGACCTGACCATTGCGGACGGTGAGTTCATGGTGATTGTCGGCCCGTCCGGCTGCGCCAAATCCACCACCCTGCGTATGCTTGCCGGGCTGGAAACCATCAGCGGCGGCGAAGTGCGCATCGGCGAGAAGCTGGTGAACAACCTGGCGCCCAAGTCGCGCGGTATCGCGATGGTGTTCCAGAACTACGCGCTCTATCCGCATATGACGGTGCGCGAGAATCTGGCGTTCGGCCTGAAGCTCAGCAAAATGCCGAAGGAGCAGATCAACCAACAGGTGGATGAGGCAGCGAAAATTCTGGAGCTGGAAGAGCTGATGGATCGTCTTCCGCGCCAGCTCTCTGGTGGTCAGGCCCAGCGCGTGGCCGTGGGCCGCGCCATCGTGAAGAAACCGGACGTGTTCCTGTTCGATGAGCCGCTCTCTAACCTTGATGCCAAGCTGCGCGCCTCTATGCGTATCCGCATCTCCGATCTGCATAAGCAGTTGAAAAGATCCGGCAAACCAGCCACCACGGTGTACGTAACCCACGATCAAACCGAAGCGATGACCATGGGCGACCGCATCTGCGTAATGAAGCTCGGGCACATCATGCAGGTTGATACCCCGGACAACCTCTACCACTTTCCGAAAAATATGTTCGTGGCGGGCTTTATCGGCGCGCCAGAAATGAACATCAAACCCAGCAAGCTGATTGAGAAAGCGGGCCGTCTGCACATTACGGTGGGAAATGACACCCTCGCGCTGAACGACCGCCTGCAGGAGAAAGCCGCCGGCTATCAGGGCCAGGACATTTTCTTCGGCGTGCGCCCGGAATTCGTGGTGCTGTCTGATGAGCCGCTGGCGGGCGACTACGTCACCGGCGAGATGGTGCGCGTAGAGAATATGGGTCACGAGTTCTTCGTCTACCTGAAGGTGGCGGACTTCGAGCTGACCTGCCGCATTCCTTCCGATGAAGCCAAACCGATGATTGAGAAGGGGCTGAATCGTAAGGTGTATTTCACGTTCGATATGAATAAGTGTCATCTTTTTGACGCAAAAACAGAACAGAACATCTCCCTCTGACAGGAGTCCTGTACCATGAAAAAAGTCCTGATTAGCACAGCGATTGCCTCTGCCGTTACCCTCTGTGCCTTTCCTTCCCATGCCGCTGACGATGTGACGCTGCGTATGTCCTGGTGGGGCGGCAACGGCCGTCACCAGGTGACGCTGAAAGCGCTGGAGGAGTTCCACAAGCAGCACCCGAACATTACCGTGAAAGCGGAGTACACCGGCTGGGACGGGCACCTCTCCCGCCTCACCACCCAGATTGCCGGCGGCACCGAGCCGGACGTGATGCAGACCAACTGGAACTGGCTGCCGATCTTCTCGAAAAAAGGCGATGGCTTCTACGATCTGAACCAGGTGAAAGACGTCATTGACCTCAGCCAGTTCGACCCGAAAGAGCTGCAGACCACCACCATCGACGGCAAGCTTAACGGCATCCCGATCTCGGTAACGGCGCGCGTGTTCTACTACAACAACGAAACCTGGAGCAAAGCGGGCGTTGAGTACCCGAAAACCTGGGACGAGCTGATGGCGGCGGGGAAAGCCTTCGAAGCGAAGCTGGGTAAACAGTACTACCCGGTAGTGCTGGAGCACCAGGATACGCTGGCGCTGCTGAACTCGTACATGGTGCAGAAATACAACATCCCGGCGGTGGATGAGAAGACCAAAAAATTCACCTATAGCAAAGAGCAGTGGGTTGAGTTCTTCGGCATGTACAAAAAGCTGGTGGACAGCCACGTGATGCCGGACACCAAATACTATGCCTCGTTTGGTAAGAGCAACATGTACGAGATGAAGCCGTGGATTGCCGGGGAGTGGGGCGGCACCTACATGTGGAACTCCACCATTACCAAATACTCCGACAACCTGAAGCCGCCGGCGAAGCTGGAGTTGGGCGCGTATCCGATGCTGCCGGGTGCGAAGGACGCAGGCCTGTTCTTCAAACCGGCGCAGATGCTGTCCATCGGTAAGTCCACCAAAAACCCGAAACAGGCCGCGGAGCTGATCAACTTCCTGCTGAACAGCAAAGAGGGCGTGGCGACGCTGGGCCTGGAGCGCGGCGTACCGCTGAGCAAACAGGCGGTGGCGCAGCTGACCCAGGACGGCGTGATCAAAGATGAAGATCCGGCGGTTGCCGGGCTGAAACTGGCCCAGTCGCTGCCAACGACCCTGTCGGTTTCGCCGTACTTCGACGATCCGCAGATCGTGTCTCAGTTCGGCACCGCGATTCAGTACATCGACTACGGTCAGAAATCCGTGGAAGAGACGGCTGCCGAATTCCAGCGTCAGGCGGAGCGCATTCTGAAACGCGCGATGCGCTAAGCGTTACTGCGGTCTTACCCTGCCCTGCCGGATAACGGCAGGGCTTTTTTTTAGCGGCAACTGGCCGCCTTACACCCCGATATCGCGCAGCTTTTTGCCCTTCATCAGGTTGCGCTCAATATGCTCCAGAGTGACGTTTTTGGTTTCCGGCACCAGCCAGAAGGTGACGCCCACGAAGGCGATGTTCAGGGCGGTATAGAGCCAGAAGGTGCCCGCTGCGCCGATAGCATCCAGCAGCGTCAGGAAGGTGGCACCGATAATCATGTTCGATACCCAGTTGGTGGTGGTCGAGCAGGTAATACCGAAGTCGCGGCACTTCAATGGCTGGATCTCCGAGCAGAGGATCCACACCACCGGCGCAGCGCTCATGGCGTATCCGGCGATGCACATCATGGTCATGCCGACCGACAGCCAGGACAGCCCGCTTGAGGCGGTGCCGTTATCGAACTGCATCAGGCAGTAACCGAGCACCAGCGTACCCAGCGCCATCACGCTGAAGCCAATTTTCAGTGCCGGTTTGCGTCCGGCTTTATCCACCATAAAGATGGCGATAAAGGTGGCGAACATGAAGGTCAGGCCCACTACCAGCGTGGCGATCATCTGCTGTTCGGTGGTGGTAAAACCCGCCATCTTAAAGATGCGCGGCGCGTAGTACATGATGATGTTCATGCCGGTGAACTGCTGCATCGCCTGCAGCAGCATGCCGAGAAACACCGCCCGGCGCACGTTGCGGTTGGCTTTGAATAATTTCCAGCCGCCCTGCTTCAGTTTCAGGCTCTCGCGGATCTCATTCAGCTCTTCCCGCGCTTTTTCCGAGGTATCGCGCAGCATGCGCAGCACCTCTTCCGCTTCCACATGACGCCCTTTCTCTGCCAGCCAGCGCGGGCTGTTGGGCAGGAAAATCACCAGCACGATAAGGATCACCGCCGGCAGCGCCAGCACGCCCAGCATTGCCCGCCAGTTGCCCGAATAGCTGAATGCGGTATCCGAAAGAAACGCCACCACGATGCCGAGCGTCACCATCAGCTGATACATGCTGATCATTTTGCCGCGCACGTTTTCACTGGCCATTTCCGACAGATAGAGCGGCGCGGTGTAGGAGGCGATACCCACTGCCACGCCGAGCACGATACGCGAGACCAGCAGGATCTCCACGCTGGTGGCAAAGGCCGAGCCGATGGAGCCGGCGACAAACAGAATCGCGCCCACCATCAGGCTGTATTTGCGCCCGAGGCGGAACGACAGCCAGCCGTTGCACAGCGCGCCGATGGCCGCGCCGAGCATCATGCTGCTCACCACCCACTCCTGCAGGCGGTTGCTTAATGCGAAGTGATCGGTGATAAACGGCAGCGCCCCGGCGATCACCCCGATATCAAGCCCGAACAGCAGACCCGCCACGGCGGCGGAGACGGAAACAAACAGATTCATGCGGCGTGAATCCTGCAGCGCACGCGGCATGGTAGTTGAGTGATTGCTGATAGTGGTCATGTTCCTTGCCTGAACAGAGAAAGTCGTTATCTGAAGTTAGGAGAACAATGCACAGAGGTGTCAGGCGGTATTACGCGAAGATATGGATTTAATTGCTACGGGTTATGGTTCTGTGATGGACATTTCGCTTTATAATTTTAGATTATTCTCAAGTTCAAATCACAACTGGCTAATAACTATCGATTTAAAACGGAAACTCGAAGTGCGGGTCGATTTAAGTATGGATATTTCGCTGGCATTGATATGGACTTGACTGGTTTTTAGTCAAAAAAAACCCTGCCGTAGCAGGGTTCTTCCATAACTGGCGTTGATTAACGTGCCAGCCAGCCGCCGTCCACGGCAACGGTGTAACCGTTGATGTAGTCGGACGCACTGGAAGCCAGGAACACCACCGGGCCCATCAGATCGCTCGGCAGACCCCAGCGACCCGCCGGGATACGGTCGAGGATTTCCGCGCTGCGCTGCTCGTCGGCGCGCAGCTGCTGGGTGTTGTTGGTCGCCATGTAGCCCGGCGCGATGGCGTTCACGTTGATGTTGTGTTTCGCCCACTCGTTCGCCAGCAGACGGGTCACGCCCATCACTGCGCTTTTCGACGCGGTGTAAGACGGTACGCGAATGCCGCCCTGGAAGGAGAGCATGGAGGCGATGTTGACGATCTTGCCGCCGTTACCCTGGGCGATAAACTGCTTCGCCACGGCCTGGGACATAAAGAACACGCTCTTGATGTTCAGGTTCATCACGTCATCCCAGTCTTTTTCGCTAAAGTTAATCGCGTCTTCGCGACGGATCAGACCCGCGTTATTCACCAGCACGTCAACGTGACCGAATTCGGCAACGGCGCGTTCGATCAGAGAAGGAATGGCATCAATCTGACGCAGGTCGGCGGTCAGGCTCAGGAAACGGCGACCCAGCGCGGTAACCTGTTCAATGGTATCGGTCGGCTCAACGATGTTGATACCGACGATGTCGCAGCCCGCCTGAGCCAGACCTACTGCCATACCCTGGCCTAAGCCAGTGTCACAGCCGGTAACGATGGCAACTTTACCCTGAAGAGAGAATGAATCCAGAATCATGTGATTTCCTTTATGTCAGGCCTGTCCCGGACAGGCATAAGTTCATGCTGTCCGCGACTAGCGCAGATCTTTAACAGCGACGTGGTCCATGTCATCAAAGACCTGGTTTTCACCAACCATGCCCCAGATGAAGGTGTAAGCGCGGGTACCCACGCCTGAGTGAATCGACCAGCTCGGTGAAATCACCGCCTGCTCGTTGTGCATAACGATATGACGCGTCTCCTGCGGCTGCCCCATCATGTGGAACACGCACGCGTCTTCGTCCATGTTGAAGTAGAAGTAGACTTCCATGCGGCGCTCGTGGGTATGGCACGGCATGGTGTTCCACAGGTTGCCCGGCTCCAGCTCGGTGAGACCCATGCTGAGCTGGCAGGTTTCCAGCACGTCCGGCACGAAGTATTTATTGATGGTGCGGCGGTTGCTGGTGAGCGGATCGCCCAGCGTCACCGGCGACACTTCAGACGGCGTCACTTTCTTCGTCGGATACGTGGTGTGTGCCGGGGCGCAGTTGTAGTAGTACTTCGCGGGCTGAGAGGCATCAACACTGGCGAATACCACTTCTTTCGCACCTTTACCGACGTACAGCGCGTCGCGATGGCCGATCTCGTAGCACTGACCGTCCACGGTGATGGTGCCCGGACCGCCGATGTTGATAACGCCCAGTTCGCGGCGCTCAAGGAAATAGGTCACGCCCAGTTGCTTACCGACTTCACCGCCGACGGATACGGTTTTCGCAACCGGCATCACGCCGCCAACGATGATGCGGTCGATGTGGCTGTACACCATGGTGTATTCGTCAGCGACGAACACTTTCTCTACCAAAAATTCGTCACGCAGACCCTGAGTATCGAGGGTTTTGGCATGTGCGCTGTGGATACTTTGTCTGACTTCCACAATAACCTCCTGGGGAATTAGGTGGGTGCGATTTGCCCGTGGATGTAACAGCAAAACGCTGTTCCGTTTCTTAACTACGGTCATCTTATCCCGGTTAAAACGTGTTTTCAATTATAACTAAAACGTTGTTTCACTTTTTTGCGAAAGAATTAATAGAATTGGAATTGCGATCACGAATGGCCCAGGCGCACGAAAATCCTAGCCGAAAAAAATTATTAATAATCAATTGGTTAAATATAAACACTCCTGAGTTGATCTGGATCGTATTGCTACCCCTTTTTCATTAACCCGGCGGCGTGATGCCGCACCCGCGTCACGGCGTTATTCATAAGCCTGGCAAATAAAATCGGCGCGAGCCTGGTAAAGTGCGTGAGCAATCACACACCTTGAAACGTTGTTTTGATAAATTAATACCTAGTTTTCAAACCAATCATATTCGACGCGCCGGGGACGGCAATAAAGGAGTGCATGATGGCTAAAGGCATGAAGGTTAAGCTTAATTATGAGGTAAGCCGGGACCCGGATACCGGCGCAGAAGTCACCCGCTTAACCCCACCGGAAGTAACCTGTCACCGCAACTACTTCTATCAGAAGTGCTTCACCCAGGATGGCAGCCGCCTGCTGTTCGCCGGCGAGTTCGATGGTCACTGGAACTACTATCTACTCGATCTGGTCGATGCCAGCGCGATACAGCTCACCGAGGGCGCGGGTGATAACACCTTTGGCGGCTTCCTGGCCCCGGACGATAAGTCGCTCTACTATGTGAAAAACGAGCGTTCCCTGCTGCAGGTCGATCTGGCCACGCTCGAGGAACGCGAGATCTACCGCGTTCCCGATGAATGGGTTGGCTACGGCACCTGGGTAGCTAACAGCGACTGCACCAAACTGGTCGGCATCGAAATTGCTAAAAGCGACTGGGTGCCGCTCAACGACTGGCAGATTTTCCAGGAGTTCTTCCACAAAGGGCCGCACTGTCGCCTGCTGCGCGTCGATCTGCAGACGGGTGAAAGTGCCGTGATCCACGATGAGCGCATCTGGCTTGGTCATCCTATTTATCGTCCGTTTGACGATAATACCGTGGCGTTCTGTCACGAGGGGCCGCACGATCTGGTGGACGCCCGTATGTGGCTGGTGAATGAAGATGGCAGCAACGTACGCAAGGTAAAAGATCACGCCGAGGGCGAAAGCTGCACGCACGAATTCTGGGTGCCCAACGGATCGGCGCTGGTGTACGTCTCCTACCTGAAAGGCAAACAAGGGCGCACGGTTTACCGCTTCGATCCTGAAACCGCTATTAATGAAGAAATTATGCCGATACCGGCCTGTTCGCACCTGATGAGCAACTTCGACGGCACGCTGCTGGTTGGCGACGGTTCCGGCACCCCGGTTGACGTAAAAGACACCAGCGGTTACCGCATTGAAAACGATCCTTACCTCTACGTGTTCGATGTAAAACAAAAAGCGTATTTCCGCGTGGCACGTCACGACACCTCCTGGGCCACCTTCGCCAACAGCCGCCAGGTCACCCATCCGCACCCGTCGTTCACGCCGGATGATTCCGCCATCCTGTACAGCTCTGATAAAGACGGTAAGCCGGCACTGTATATTGCGAAATTACCGGAACAGCGGGAGATGATTACCGTTTAACTGAGTGTGTTTTTCTGTAACTGGCCTTGCCCTCCTTCGCGGAGGGCCTTTTTTTATGCTGTCTTACAGAAACAAAAATATTCCCTGGCGGGAAATAAAAACGGCCCCTTAAATAAACGGGGCCGAAAGGAGGGTTATTTATCAGAAGGAGTAAGCGACGCCGAGACGGAAACGCGTCTGACGCTCATCGGTTTCTTTTACCCCGACGTTACCCACTTCAACATACGGAGACCAGTTTTTATCAATTTTATATGCCAGCTTGGCATTATATTCGTTGGAATAGTCTTTGTTATTATTACGAATGGTGCCTTCGGTGCTTTTTGCATACACATAATTCAGCTCGGTGCGCCAGTCACCCAGCGCAAAACCAACCCATGCATCACCGCGGTTAACCTTATCATCCTCACGGTCCGGTGTGCTCGGATTACGTGTATATTCATAACGATAGCGTGCCGCCACGTAGAAGCCGTTATCAAAGCTGTACTGCGCATGGATATTCGGTTTATAGATAGTGCGGCTGTCAGTACTTTCAATGGTGAACGCTGGCGTAATCGCGATATTGTCGGTGGCCTTCCAGCGCCAGCTAATTTGATCTTCATGACCGTTACCTACCACATCTGAGAAAGGCTGGTCCTGTTTATCACCGCCTGATTTCCATTTTGCCTCAACGGAAAAACCTACGCCGTTATCAAAACGGTGTGAAACGGCAACGCGGTCAGCATTCGAACCGCTGTCAATATACTCGTGACGTAAATCAACGGTGACCGCCTGAGCAGCGAAACTCGACCCACATAATACCGCCAGCGCTAATGTTTTCTTAAACATACCTTTCCCCTATTGAAATAATGTTTCGTTTTTATGGAATGTGATTTTATTTTTTTATTATTGCGCTTTTGGTGATCGAGATCGTAGTTGTCTGTTTCAAAAAAAATGGCATACGGCAGCGTGACTGGCGTCAATAAAAATGGCTTGCGGGCTCCTGAAACCAAATAACGATCACACTTTCATTTTTGAAACCAAAAATGAACCCCGCCTGAATAATTTATTTTAACTGATTGTATTTACTCATTTATTTAAAAAAGTCAGACCGTCATAGATATGTCTATTTATTTCCAAAACAATAATAACAAGAGTGACAATCATATAGCGCTCTTATTTGGACGGCAGCACAAGGCGAGCGGCGACAATTTGACAGGGAGGCGATGAGGATCGGTACTATAGGGTTACCGCTATTACGGACCGCAGGGAACTAACGCGCACGCGAATACGGAAGTGGGGAAGCCCCTGTTACTAGCCGTCCGGCTTCGGCAATGAGTACCTGCTCTGAAAGCAGCCGATGGGCATACGCGCCGCCCCGACGGTCATCACATCTTTTATCTCTTCACTCTGCGATCGGAATCGGCTCCCGGGAGCCGATTATTAATTTCCCTTTTCATGAATATCCAAATTGAGTGAAAGCAAGCACATCACATTGCGTTATGTTGATGCGGATGGATGAATGCCCATCAGACAGCACGTGCGCCGTGCGTTTCAGTGTCCCAGGCGGCCTGAAAGCAGAGATCGAAGGGTCGCGGTTCCCAGTGGATTAATCCCCTGATTTCGAAAAGAATCACACCGTAGCGCGACGGATTGTCTTTATCCAGTACGGGCCGTACCAGCAGCGACTGCGCAATGATGCGCGGCTCGAAACGGAGAATGGCGCGCCTGATGGTCGCTTCAATGCGCGTCCATGACTGAGCATGGCTCCAGCCACCGGTCATCGCCGCCACGCCGTAATTCATAACTGACTCGGCGACGGCGTGATGACGATGTTCATCCAGCTGGTCTTCAATATTGGTATTGTTCAGCATTGCCAGCAGATCGCGTTGCACAATGGCGCGCATCGTCCGGCTGTTAAAATGAAACGCGTCCCAGGCTTCTTGCTGTTTTTTTGGTTCATCATCCAGCAGCCTGTCGAGCAGGGTAGGTAAATATTTAATTTTTTGCCCCATACTTCCTCCTTGATCGTACGGGGGACTGGTATCGCCTCTTATAGCAGCGTGTCCAGCCCGGCTTTGTAGAATTCATTAAGCATCAGCGATGATAAATGAGAGGCAGGTTTATTGCGCTGCAAATGGGGCGGCGCAAGCAGCAGCAGGATGTCATGCTTTGGCGCCTCCGGCTGGACGATCTCTCCCTGCATGCTGAGATCCAGCTCCTCACACACGCGCGTCATCAGACCGGCGGTATCAAGAATACAATCCGTCACGGTTTTCTTTTCCATCTGCTCGCGCAATGCCAGAAACTGCCCGCTTTCAGGTGCCATGGGCGAGATCTCGCGCGCCATCGTTACGCCCGTACGGCTGCCCTGCTCGCCCCACAGCACCACGCTTTTATACTCATTCGCCAGGGCGTTAAGCGGATTGTTATCCTCATCGCCCTCAATGTGCTGCGCCCGCCATGCCATGTAGTGCCCGATATGAGGAAGAAGATCCTCCGGCATCTCCGACACGGCCTCCTGCATGGCGCTACTAAATACGCGCTTCGCCAGCGCATCACCCGCAGGCGACGATGCGGCATACTGCTGCACCTGCATACGATATTGCCCGATCTGGATTTCCAGCCCCGGTAACAGCGGGCGAGACTGACCATAGTCCAGAATATGTGTGCCAACGCGGCACAGATAATCCCGCGAACGATTAACGATCACCGGCAGCGAAAAAAGCCAGTAAAACAGGATGCGTTCGGCCTCGCTCTCGGGACATGACGTGGAAAAAAGTCCCCGTTCGGGACAGAACCAGGCCGGGTGCTCCGATGTAAACCCTTCTGTAATCTGAAAAGCGGCCTGAGTATCAGGCCAGATAAGCCTCAACTCCATAACGATTACCCAATCAACACGTCCCCGGAACCACTTGAGATCGTGGCTCCGCAACCGGCAGGATCGCCAAGACGCGCTGCCGGAGCGCCATTTATGGTAACGCTGCCGGATCCGGCGGCAATTGAGCTACCTCCGTGCTGGGAACAATTTACGCTGTCTCCGACCCGCGCAGCAGAAATATTGTTGATAAAAACATCACCGGAACCGCTGGTAACGGATCCCCCGTGGTTGATGGCATCGCTTAGACGTGCGGCGTTTTGCATAGTGTGATTGTCCTGAATATGATTTTACTATCATGGCGGGTACGTAACCCCGCCATGGCTCGATCGCGGTATTTACGGCTCCGGCGTATCCGTCGGCGTTTCGGTCGGCGTCTCGGTCGGCGTCTCGGTCGGCGTTTCGGTCGGCGTTTCCGTCGGCGTTTCGGTCGGCGTTTCGGTCGGCGTTTC
>NZ_JMSQ01000021.1 GCF_000696575.1 Siccibacter colletis
TGCTCTTTAACAATCCGGAACAAGCTGAAAATTGAAACGACACACTGTTTCTGTTCTCCGTAAACAAGAACAGAAAAAGGTGTGTTCGAGTCTCTCAAATACTTACAGCACGACGATGAATCTCAGGAAACATCTTCGGGTTGTGAGGTTAAGCGACTAAGCGTACACGGTGGATGCCCTGGCAGTCAGAGGCGATGAAGGACGTGCTAATCTGCGAAAAGCGTCGGTAAGGTGATATGAACCGTTATAACCGACGATGTCCGAATGGGGAAACCCAGTGCAATTCGTTGCACTATCATGTCATGAATACATAGTGACATGAGGCGAACCGGGGGAACTGAAACATCTAAGTACCCCGAGGAAAAGAAATCAACCGAGATTCCCCCAGTAGCGGCGAGCGAACGGGGAGCAGCCCAGAGCCTGAATCAGTTTGTGTGTTAGTGGAAGCGTCTGGAAAGTCGCAGGGTACAGGGTGATACTCCCGTACACAAAAACACACTTGCTGTGAGCTCGATGAGTAGGG
>NZ_JMSQ01000022.1 GCF_000696575.1 Siccibacter colletis
ATACGCGCGGTTTTCATCATCTGACCAAAGTAAGCGACGCGTTCCGGCTGGTTGTCCTGGTCAGTGTAGAGACAGGATGTGTGACCGATACCGCCCATTGCCACCAGTTTCTCCGCTTTTTCTACCGCATTATCAAAGTCTTTGGCGCGATACATAGCGAGAGTAGGGGAGAGTTTTTCGTGTGCAAACGGCTCGCTCTCATCCACCAGTTTAACTTCACCAATGAGAATTTTGGTGGTGGATGGCACGGTGAAACCGGCCAGCTCAGCAATTTTCGCCGCAGGCTGCCCTACGATACCGGCATTGAGCGCACCGTTTTTCAGGATGATATCCTGAACGGCTTTCAGCTCCTGGCCCTGCAGCAGATAGCCACCGTGGCTGGCGAAGCGCTCGCGAACGGCGTCGTAGACGGAGTCAACCACGATAACTGACTGTTCAGAAGCACAGATCACACCGTTATCAAAGGTTTTGGACATCAGGATAGACGCCACAGCACGCTTAATATCAGCGGTTTCATCGATAACGACCGGGGTGTTACCTGCGCCCACACCGATGGCGGGTTTACCGGAGCTATAGGCCGCTTTCACCATGCCCGGGCCACCAGTGGCAAGGATGAGGTTGATGTCCGGGTGATGCATCAGAGCGTTAGACAGTTCAACCGAAGGCTGATCGATCCAGCCGATCAGATCTTTCGGCGCACCAGCGGCGATAGCTGCCTGCAGCACGATATCAGCGGCTTTGTTGGTAGCATCTTTTGCACGCGGATGCGGCGAGAAAATAATAGCGTTGCGGGTTTTCAGGCTAATCAGTGATTTGAAGATGGCGGTGGACGTTGGGTTAGTGGTCGGAACGATACCGCAGATAATACCGATTGGTTCAGCGATGGTGATAGTGCCGAAGGTGTCATCTTCAGATAACACACCACAGGTTTTCTCATCTTTATAGGCGTTGTAGATATATTCAGAGGCGAAGTGGTTTTTAATCACTTTGTCTTCGACGATACCCATGCCAGATTCGGCAACGGCCATTTTAGCGAGAGGGATACGAGCATCTGCGGCAGCCAGAGCGGCGGCGCGGAAGATTTTATCAACCTGTTCTTGGGTGAAGTTGGCATATTCACGCTGGGCTTTTTTTACACGCTCTACAAGTGCGTTAAGTTCAGCGACATTAGTAACAGCCATAATGCTCTCCTGATAATGTTAAACTCTTTTAGTAAATCAGCCGTTCAGTCGGACAGTATAGTCACCATGAAACAGCCGGCGTGTGAGCGACATTGCACGTTAAAAATGACAATTTGCGCATGTATTCCGCTGATTTACTAAAAGAGCCTTGCCTGAACATCAACCCGAGCCTGCGGTTACTCCCTGGCGGCAACACAACTCTACTCATATCTGAGTAGTCATTTTGTGATCTAAATCAATTTAGATCGATGCTGACACCATTCAGCACCGAAGTTTGTTAATTTGTTTCAATTGATTAAAGAGGTGGTCACAATGCGCAAAATTAAAACTATCATAAACACAACAATTATCTAACACGCGGGGAATATTCCGCACGATTAGATTTTGTCAGAAGTCCGTGCTGGTAAATGGCATGGCGTCAGTGGGGTTTTTACATTACATTACGCCGGCCTGTGCATTATTTATTTGCGGAGCTATCCCGTGACACATTCGCTGTTCGATTTTGCAGTGTATTTTAAATTCTTTATTGGCCTTTTCGCACTGGTTAACCCGGTAGGCATTATTCCGGTGTTTATCAGTATGACCAGTTATCAGACGCCTCCTGCGAGAAATAAAACTAACCTGACGGCCAACGTCTCGGTGGCCATTATTCTCTGGACCTCGCTGTTTTTAGGCGATGCGATCCTGCAGATCTTTGGCATTTCCATCGACTCGTTTCGCATTGCTGGTGGGATACTGGTTGTGACCATCGCCATGTCAATGATTAGCGGAAAACTCGGGGAAGATAAGCAAAACAAGCAGGAAAAATCAGAAACCGCAATTCGCGAAAGCATCGGGGTGGTTCCCCTGGCGCTTCCTTTAATGGCTGGCCCGGGTGCCATCAGCTCCACTATTGTCTGGGGCACGCGCTACCACAGCTGGGCGCATTTGCTCGGGTTTTCCATTGCCATTGCCCTGTTCGCGCTCTGCTGCTGGGGCGTATTCCGCATGGCGCCCTGGCTGGTGCGCTGGCTCGGCCAGACGGGTATCAACGTTATTACGCGTATCATGGGCCTGCTGTTGATGGCGCTGGGCATAGAGTTTATTGTGACCGGAATCAAATCGATATTTCCCGGTCTGGTGAGTTAGAGCCATTTCATATGAAAGCGGGAGCCTGATGGCTCCTTTTTTATTACTATCAGCAAAACGTATAACCATTGCTGAAAATTGTCTGAAGCATAACAAAACCGAATTTCTGATAATCTAATTTTATTTCATGACGTTAGCGATGAGTGTATGGTGGTTCTGTTCATAATTAACGCGATCGGTCTGTTATTTTCTTAACATCTGACTGTGGGGCTTGCTGCAACATTACTGAGATGATATTAGTACTTTCAACCTTCCCGCAGAGGAATGTGCTAAAAAACGACCAGTTGTTAAATTTTTGTGGATAGCAAGCTCAGCGCATATCATGTCGTCCTGCCTGGCACTAAAAACGCACAAGCCTCTGACTTGTAATGTATTTGCCAGCGCTTCATGTTTGTCTGTCCCGCCAGTGTTGCGGCTCATGCCCCGCCAAAAGAGAAACGCTTAACAAATTTGCAAAATGTATTGGCGCAGGAAAGATGCTTTTGATACTTTCCGGCCAGACAAAACGCTATGAATCGCCCGTAAAAGCAAAATGATTTCCCGGCGAAATCATTAAACACATGCGGTTAATACATCAGATAACGACCTTCAGAACAGGGGAGGGTCGTCAAAGAATCGACGTCAAGGTCGCCGGATGAGCGGCCAGTAAAAATAAAGTCGGTGATAGCAGCAGTAAATAAATCCTGGCAGACGCGAATCGCTCCTGCGCTGTACAGGACCCTCACGGGAAAAACAGGCTGGCTCAGGCCAGTAATTATAATGAGTGGAGTATCAACACAATGTCCATCATCACAAAAAAAAGTCTGGTTGCAGCGGGTGTTTTTTCTGCGCTAATGGCGGGTAACGTGGCAATGGCTGCTAACGTACCGGCAGGCGTTCAGCTGGCAGAAAAGCAAACGCTGGTCCGTAACAATGGCTCTGAAGTTCAGTCTCTCGACCCGCATAAAATCGAAGGCGTACCGGAATCCAACATCAACCGCGACCTGTTTGAAGGCCTGCTGGTCACGGATGTTGACGGTCACCCGAGCGCGGGCGTGGCTGAAAAATGGGAAAACAAAGATTTTAAAGTCTGGACGTTCCAGCTGCGTAAAGATGCGAAATGGTCTAACGGCGAGCCGGTAACGGCCCAGGACTTCGTCTACAGCTGGCAGCGTCTGGCCGATCCAAACACCGCGTCCCCGTACGAAAGCTATCTGCAGTACGGCCATATCGCGAATATCGATGACATCATCGCCGGTAAAAAACCGGCCACCGGACTCGGCGTAAAAGCCATTGACGACCACACGCTGGAAGTCACCCTGAGCGAGCCAGTTCCTTATTTCTACAAGCTGCTGGTGCACTCTTCCATGTCCCCGGTGCCTAAAGCCGTGGTGGAAAAATTCGGTGAGAAGTGGACGCAGCCTGCAAACCTCGTTTCTAACGGCGCCTACAAGCTGAAAAGCTGGGTGGTGAACGAGCGTATCGTGCTTGAGCGCAACACCAATTACTGGGATAACGCGAAAACCGTTATCAACCAGGTGACCTATCTGCCGATCTCTTCTGAAGTGACTGACGTTAACCGCTACCGCAGCGGCGAAATCGACATGACCTACAACAACATGCCGATTGAACTGTTCCAGAAGCTGAAAAAAGAGATCCCGCAGGAAGTGCACGTAGACCCGTATCTGTGCACCTACTATTACGAAATTAACAACCAGAAGCCGCCATTTAACGATCCGCGCGTGCGTGCTGCCCTGAAACTGGGTCTGGACCGTGACATTATCGTTAATAAGGTGAAAAACCAGGGCGACCTGCCGGCTTACAGCTTCACCCCGCCGTACACCGACGGTGCCAAACTGACCGAACCGGCCTGGTTCAAAATGACCCAGGAACAGCGTAACGCCGAAGCGAAAAAACTGCTGGCGGAAGCGGGCTACACGGCTGACAAGCCGCTGACCTTCGACCTGCTGTATAACACTTCCGATCTGCACAAGAAACTGGCGATCGCCGTCTCTTCTATCTGGAAGAAAAACCTCGGCGTGAACGTGAAGCTCGAAAACCAGGAGTGGAAAACCTTCCTGGATACCCGTCATCAGGGGAACTTCGACGTGGCGCGTGCCGGCTGGTGTGCGGACTACAACGAGCCGACCTCCTTCCTGAATATGCTGCTCTCTGACAGCTCCAATAACACCGCGCACTATAAGAGCGAAACCTACGACAAGCTGGTTTCCGACACGCTGAAAGTGACCGATGAAGCGGAGCGCACCGCGCTGTATCAGAAAGCGGAAGAGCAACTGGACAAAGACTCTGCGATCGTACCGGTTTACTACTACGTCAACGCCCGTCTGGTGAAACCGTGGGTGGGTGGTTATACCGGTAAAGACCCGATGGATAATATCTCGGTTAAAAACTTGTATATTATCAAACATTAATGGCAATACGCGGGGTAAGCACTTTTACCCCGCTGTGTCCCGGAGCCTCACGCCATACGGCACAGGCTCTTTTTATATTGCGTATATGACACACGCCAGAAGGTACGGGCAATGTTGAAATTTATTTTACGTCGCTGTCTGGAAGCGATTCCGACGCTGTTTATTCTTATAACAATCTCCTTCTTCATGATGCGCCTCGCCCCCGGGAGTCCGTTCACCGGTGAACGTGCGTTGCCGCCGGAAGTGATGGCGAATATCGAAGCCAAATACCATTTAAACGATCCGATCATGACCCAGTACTTCAGTTACCTGAAACAGCTGGCGCACGGTGATTTTGGACCGTCATTCAAATATAAAGATTATTCGGTAAACGACCTGGTCGCGTCCAGTTTCCCGGTTTCCGCGAAGCTCGGTGCCGCCGCGTTCTTCCTCGCTGTGGTGCTTGGCGTTACCGCAGGCGTTGTCGCCGCGCTGAACCAGAACAGCAAATGGGACTTCACCGTGATGGGGATTGCGATGACCGGGGTGGTAATACCCAGCTTCGTGGTCGCGCCGTTGCTGGTGATGATCTTCGCCATTACGCTGAGGTGGCTGCCGGGCGGCGGCTGGAACGGCGGGGCGATCCAGTACATGATCCTGCCGATGGTGGCGCTCTCACTGGCCTATATCGCCAGCATCGCGCGTATCACCCGCGGCTCGATGATCGAAGTGCTGCACTCTAACTTTATTCGTACCGCCCGCGCGAAAGGGTTGCCGATGCGCCGCATCATCATGCGCCACGCCCTGAAACCGGCGCTGTTACCGGTGCTCTCTTATATGGGGCCGGCGTTTGTCGGCATTATCACCGGCTCGATGGTCATCGAAACCATCTACGGTCTGCCGGGTATCGGTCAGCTGTTCGTTAACGGCGCGCTGAACCGTGACTATTCCCTGGTGCTGAGCCTCACCATTCTGGTAGGTGCCCTGACCATCGTATTTAACGCGATTGTCGATGTGCTGTATGCCGTAATCGACCCGAAAATTCGCTACTAAGGCTGGAGTCCCCATGATGTTGAGTAAGAAAAACAGCGAGGCGCTGGAGAGCTTCAGCGAGAAGCTGGAAGTTGAGGGACGCAGCCTGTGGCAGGACGCGCGTCGCCGCTTTATGCACAACCGTGCCGCGGTTGCGAGCCTGATTGTGCTGGCGCTTATTGCCCTGTTCGTTACCTTCGCGCCGATGCTGGCGCAGTTTACCTATGACGATACCGACTGGGGCATGATGTCCAGCGCGCCGGATATGGAGTCCGGGCACTACTTTGGTACCGACTCCTCGGGGCGCGATCTGCTGGTGCGCGTGGCCATTGGCGGCCGTATCTCGCTGATGGTCGGCGTTGCGGCGGCGTTTGTGGCAGTGATTCTCGGCACGCTCTACGGATCGCTCTCCGGCTATCTGGGCGGCAAAGTGGACTCGGTGATGATGCGTTTGCTGGAGATCCTGAACTCCTTCCCGTTCATGTTCTTCGTGATCCTGCTGGTGACCTTCTTTGGTCAGAACATCCTGCTGATCTTCGTGGCAATCGGCATGGTGTCATGGCTCGACATGGCGCGTATCGTGCGCGGCCAGACGCTCAGCCTGAAGCGTAAAGAGTTTATCGAAGCAGCCCAGGTGGGCGGCGTTTCTACCGCCAGTATCGTGGTGCGTCACATCGTGCCGAACGTGCTGGGTGTGGTAGTGGTTTACGCCTCGCTGCTGGTGCCGAGCATGATCCTGTTCGAATCTTTCCTGAGCTTCCTCGGCCTGGGCACCCAGGAGCCGTTAAGCAGCTGGGGCGCACTGCTCAGCGACGGCGCTAACTCAATGGAAGTCTCGCCGTGGCTGCTGCTGTTCCCGGCAGGTTTCCTGGTGATTACCCTGTTCTGTTTCAACTTTATCGGCGATGGCCTGCGTGATGCCCTCGACCCGAAAGATCGTTAAGGAGTGCCGCAATGAGTACGATTGATATCGCCCCGGCCGCCGTTGCGCCGGCACAGCGTGAGGCACTGCTGGAAGTAAAAGACCTCCGTGTTACCTTCGGCACCCCGGACGGGGATGTGACCGCGGTAAACGACCTCAACTTCAGCCTGCGCGCCGGTGAGACGCTGGGCATTGTCGGTGAGTCCGGCTCGGGTAAATCCCAGACCGCGTTTGCTCTGATGGGGCTGCTGGCGGCTAACGGTCGCATCGGCGGTTCGGCCACCTTCAACGGGCGCGAAATTCTCAATCTGCCTGAGGCGGAGCTGAATAAGCTGCGCGCCGAGCAGATCTCGATGATTTTCCAGGACCCGATGACCTCGCTCAACCCGTATATGCGCGTGGGCGAGCAGCTGATGGAAGTGCTGATGCTGCACAAAGGGCTTGGCAAAGCTGCCGCCTTTGAAGAGTCGGTACGCATGCTGGATGCGGTAAAAATGCCCGAAGCGCGTAAGCGTATGCGCATGTACCCGCACGAGTTCTCAGGTGGTATGCGCCAGCGCGTGATGATTGCGATGGCGCTGCTGTGCCGGCCGAAGCTGCTGATTGCCGATGAGCCAACCACCGCGCTGGACGTGACCGTTCAGGCGCAAATCATGACCCTGCTCAACGAGCTCAAGCGCGAATTCAATACCGCCATCATCATGATCACCCACGACCTCGGCGTGGTGGCCGGGATCTGCGACAAGGTGCTGGTGATGTATGCCGGACGTACCATGGAGTACGGCCAGGCACGCGACGTGTTCTACCATCCGGCACAGCCGTACTCTATCGGCCTGCTGAATGCGGTGCCGCGTCTCGATGCTGAAGGGGAGTCGCTGCTGACCATCCCGGGCAACCCGCCAAATCTACTGCGCCTGCCAAAAGGCTGCCCGTTCCAGCCGCGTTGCCCTTACGCGATGGAGATCTGTAACAGCACGCCGCCGCTGGAGGAGTTCGCTCCTGGCCGCCTGCGCGCCTGCTTCAAGCCGGTGGAGGAATTAGTATGACGACCGTAGCGGAAGAGAGAAAAGTACTGCTCGAAATTGCCGATCTGAAAGTGCATTTCGACATCAAAGATGGCAAACAGTGGTTCTGGCAGCCGCCTAAAACCCTGAAAGCGGTCGACGGCGTGACGCTGCGCCTGTACGAAGGGGAAACCCTCGGCGTGGTCGGCGAATCGGGCTGCGGTAAATCGACTTTTGCCCGTGCCATTATCGGCCTGGTGAAAGCCACCGACGGCAAAGTCGCCTGGCTTGGCAAAGATCTGCTTGGCATGAAACCGGACGAGTGGCGCAACGTGCGCAGCGATATCCAGATGATTTTCCAGGATCCGCTGGCGTCTTTGAACCCGCGTATGAATATCGGCGACATTATCGCCGAGCCGCTGCGCACCTATCATCCCAACATGCCGCGTCAGGAAGTGAAGGACCGGGTGAAAGCGATGATGATGAAGGTGGGCCTGCTGCCTAACCTGATCAACCGCTATCCGCACGAGTTCTCCGGCGGTCAGTGTCAGCGTATCGGGATCGCGCGCGCACTGATCCTTGAGCCGAAGCTGATCATCTGTGATGAGCCGGTGTCGGCGCTGGACGTGTCGATTCAGGCGCAGGTGGTGAACCTGCTGCAGAAGCTGCAGCGCGAGATGGGGCTGTCGCTGATCTTTATCGCCCACGATCTGGCGGTGGTGAAACACATCTCCGACCGCGTGCTGGTGATGTATCTGGGTCATGCGGTGGAGCTGGGCACCTATGATGAGGTGTATCACAACCCGCTGCACCCTTATACCCGCGCGCTGATGTCGGCGGTGCCGATCCCGGACCCGGATCTGGAGAAGAACAAAACCATTCAGCTGCTGGAAGGGGAACTGCCTTCGCCAATCAATCCGCCGTCGGGCTGCGTGTTCCGTACCCGCTGTCCGATTGCTGGCCCGGAATGCGCGAAAACGCGGCCGGTGCTGGAGGGCAGCTTCCGACACGCGGTTTCGTGTCTTAAGGTTGACCCGCTATAATCGCAGGGGCTGGCATGATGCCAGCCCCTTTTTTTGCGAGGTTTACCGTGTCAGGGATTACATTACGCCGTCGCCATCTGTTTCATCTGCTGTTTGACCAGCGCACCCGCAGCGCCCGGCGCGTGGAGGCTTTCTGCGGCCTGATGGCGCTGTTAAGCGTTATCGTGGTGTTTTTCGAATCCGCTTTGATGACGCGTCACGCCCCTGCGCCGCCTCATCCGGGCCTCTGGCTGGGCATAGAGATAGCATTCACGCTGTTTTTCACCCTCGAATATTTGCTGCGCCTGGTGCTTTCTCCCGAGCCGGCACGTTACGCGTTCAGCTTCTGGGGGATACTCGATCTTGCCACACTGCTTCCGCTCTACGTCTACTGGCTGTGGCCAGAAATTGCTGTCAGCTATCTGTTTATCTGGCGGGCAATGCGTGCCGTGCGTGCGCTACGCATCCTCAAGCTGCTGCGTTTTATGCCTTCCCTCAGGCTGGTGGGCGAGGCGGTAAGTAACGCCCGACATCAGCTGATTCTGTTTTATGCTTTTATCGCGATTGTGATGGTGGTTGCAGGTGCGCTGATGTACGGCATTGAGGGCGGGGAGAACGGTTTCGACAGTCTGGGCGCCTCGGTATACTGGGCGGTGGTAACCGTAACGACGGTGGGTTATGGCGATTTGACACCCCATACCGCTGCCGGGCGGGTAGTGGCATCTTTATTGATATTGATTGGCTACTCGGTGATTGCTATCCCGACCGGGATTTTGAGTTCACAGATGACGGAAAATCTCCAGCGAAGACGACAAGCGCGTCGTTGTATACACTGCCGCACGGCAGATCATAAACTGGATGCGATCTATTGCCATCATTGCGGTGCGGCGTTGCCGCGGCTGAAAAGATAGGGCGGCCGCAGCCGCACCGTCTTACTCACGCCACAGAATGTGGCACAGCTTGTGATCTTTGTCGCGGCACAGCAGCACCCGGGCGAAGACGTCGTTCAGCTCACCGCCTTCTTCGTCCGCCAGCCCAATCACCACTTCAGCAAAGAAATCCGGATTCAGATCGTAATCGACATGCTCCAGCCACTCTTCGGACGGATCAAACAGCTCGGCACCGCCACGCTCTTCAAACTGCAGGTTAAACAGAATGATATCTGCCGGATCGAGATTATCCGCTGCCAGCTCAAGGAAAATATCGTAGGCCTGTTCGAGGGTTTCATCTTCCGTCAGGCGGTTATTCAGATCCATTTCCATTGTTACTACCCGTAATAGAGAGAGGTTGGGCACGTTTTACAGCAACGGGCTGAAGAAGTAAAACAGTCGCTCGGTGATGCGCTGCCACAGGGGGCGTTTTACCCACAGGCGCGCATCCAGCAAGCGCGAGCGGGAGATATAATCGTCCTGCACCGCGGCCAGATCGGCACCGAAACCGACGTCATCGATCACCAGCGTGATTTCGAAATTGAGCCACAGGCTGCGCATGTCGAGATTTACCGTGCCCACCAGGCTCAGTTCGCCATCCACCAGCACGCTTTTGGTGTGCAGCAGGCCGCCTTCAAACTGGTAAATTTTCACCCCGGCCGCCAGCAATTCGCTGAAGAATGCCCGGCTCGCCCAGCCCACCAGCAGCGAGTCGTTCTTGCGCGGCAGAATAATGCTGACATCAACCCCGCGCTGCGCGGCGGTGCAGATGGCATGCAGCAGATCATCGCTCGGCACAAAGTAGGGCGTGGTCATGATCAGGTAGTTACGCGCTGCGTACACCGAGGTCAGCAGCGCCTGATGGATCAGATCTTCAGGAAAACCCGGCCCGGAGGCGATGGTGTGGATAGTGTGCCCGCTGGCTTCTTCGAACGGCATAATGTTGGCGTCTGGCGCGGGGGGGAGCAGGCGTTTACCGGTCTCGATTTCCCAGTCGCAGGAGTAGACGATGCCCATTGCCGTGGCGACCGGACCTTCCATACGCGCCATCAGGTCCACCCATTGGCCGACGCCGGCATCCTGCTTGAAGTAGCGCGGATCGACCATGTTCATGCTGCCGGTATAGGCGATGTAGTTATCAATCATTATCATTTTACGGTGCTGGCGCAGATCCATGCGGCGCAGGAATACGCGCATCAGATTCACCTTGAGCGCCTCAACCACTTCCACGCCGGCGTTGCGCATCATCGCCGCCCACGGGCTGCGGAAGAAATCGACGCTGCCGGCGGAGTCAAGCATCAGACGGCAGTGCACCCCGCGGCGTGCGGCGGCCATCAGCGATTCGGCGACCTGGTCCGCCATGCCGCCGGGATGCCAGATGTAAAACACCATCTCAATGTTATGACGCGCCAGCTGTATATCGCGGATCAGCGCCTGCATCACGTCATCGGAGCTGGTCAACAGCTGAAGCTGGTTGCCTTTCACCCCGGCAATGCCCTGGCGACGCTCGCACAGCTGAAACAGGCTGCTGGCGACTGCGCTGTTCTCTTCGGCGAAGATATGCTTGCAGGCTTTGAGATCGTTAAGCCATTTGGCGGTGGAGGGCCACATCGCCCGCGCACGTTCGGCGCGGCGTTTACCAAGGTGCAGCTCTCCGAGCGACAGATAGGCAATCACACCCACCAGCGGCAGAATATAAATAATCAGCAGCCAGGCCATGGCGGAAGGCACCGCGCGGCGCTTCATCAATATGCGCAGCGTGACGCCGGCGATCATCAGCCAGTAACCCAGAATGACCAGCCAACTCACCAGCGTGTAGAAGGTCGTCATAGCGTAAAAAAATCCTTTTGATTGCCTGTTGTTATGAGTGTATGCGTTATTTTGGTCCGCCGACCATATCCTGACAGAAAAAGCACTACGGCATCGTGGTTAAGGGGTATAATCTGCTTTCTGTTTTAGTTATGAGTCGTAAAAAATGAGGCGTAGTCGAACGGAAGTTGGGCGCTGGCGGATGTTGCGTCAGTCTCAGCGACGAAAAGCGCGCTGGCTTGAGGCACAGTCTCGACGCAATATGCGTATCCACGCTATCAGAAAATGTATCGTGAATCGTCAACGTCACTCCCTGTTGTTCGCAAGTCAGATCAATTGAGCGCAGAACGGGCACCAACGCGGTGCCCGATAATTTTTTTAACGCCTTGCCGACATCCTGTCCCGCATCAAAATACTTTCTTGTACGGCTTTACCTGCACCGTTTTATACACGCCCGCCGCGATGTACGGATCGGCTTCAGCCCAGGCCTGCGCCTCTTCCAGCGATGTAAACTCTGCAATCACGGTAGAGCCGGTGAAACCCGCCGCCCCCGGATCGTTACTGTCCACAGCAGGCATCGGACCGGCGGTGAGCAGGCGGCCCTCGTCGCGCAGCAGCTGCAGGCGAGCGAGGTGCGCAGGACGCACGGACTGTCGTTTTTCGAGCGAATCAGCAACATCTTCAGCGTAAATCACATAAAGCACGGTATAGCTCCTGAGAGTAAGCAAAGGTGAAAATACGGTAAGTGAATACGTAACAGCCTGCAATGAAAAGATAATCTGAATGTTACAAACCGGAGAAACCCTGTAAGTATTCGCGCTTTTTCAGGGCGAAAGGGCATGCCGTTGTTGAATATGATTGCTATTTGCATTTAAAATTCAGGTCTCTTTTGATCACTGAAACGATTATGACTTCAATGACCCTTGATTTACCTCGCCGCTTTCCATGGCCTGCGCTGCTCTCAGTGGGGATCCACGGTGCCGTCGTGGCGGGCCTGCTTTATACGTCGGTACATCAGGTTGTTGAACTGCCAGCGCCTGCTGAGCCCGTTTCCGTCACGCTGGTCGCCCCGGCCGATCTCGAACCGCCGCAGCCGCAGGTGGTTGAGCCGGAGCCGGTGGTCGAGCCTGAGCCAGAACCGGAACCCGAGCCGGTTCCCGAGCCGCCAAAAGAGGCGCCGGTGGTGATCCATAAGCCGGAACCCAAACCGAAGCCAAAACCAAAGCCGAAACCAAAGCCGGAGAAAAAGGTCGAGCAGCCGAAGCGCGAAACCCGACCTGAGCCGCGTCCGGCCTCACCGTTTGAGAACAACGCTCCGGCGCGACCGGCGCCGCGTCCGGCAACTGCCGCACCGGCCGTCAGCGCCCCGTCTGGCCCGCGTGCCCTGAGCCGTAACCAGCCACAGTACCCGAGCCGCGCCTATGCGCTGCGCATGGAAGGGAACGTGCGCGTGCGTTTTGATGTCACCGCCGATGGCAGCGTCGAGAACATTGAAGTGCTCTCCGCCAAACCAGCCAACATGTTCGATCGCGAAGTGAAATCGGCGATGCGCAAATGGCGCTATGAACCCGGTAAGCCCGGCAAAGGGCTGGTGGTGAATATTGTGTTCCGCATGAACGGCGGCGCGAAAATGGAATAAAAAAAATCTCCCGTCAGGGAGATTTTTTTATCACTCAGCCACCGGAAGGGGGCGCGGTTTACCTTCCGGATCGACTGCGACGTAAACAAAAATTGCTTCGGTGGCACGGTAGCGCTGCCCGAGCGGTTCGGACGACACTTTCTTCACCCACACTTCCACATTGATGGTCACCGAGGTAATTCCGCGTTTAACGCAGCGCGCATAGCAGCACACCACGTCACCCACCGCGACCGGGCGCAGAAACGTCATTCCGTCCACGCGTACCGTTACCACGCGACCATGCGCAATCTCTTTTGCCAGAATGGCCCCGCCCATATCCATCTGCGACATCAGCCAGCCGCCAAAGATATCGCCGTTAGCATTGGTATCAGCAGGCATCGCCAGCGTGCGCAGAACCAGTTCTCCCTGCGGAGTTTCGTTTGTTATTGTCATTGCTGTCTCATGCAAAAAGGGGCATCAGGAGGATGCTACTATGATTATCGGGTTTCTCACACACCGATATCAGCGCGAAGCGAATAAAAAAGCCAGACCTTGCAGTCTGGCTTGATGCGGGCAGGACATAACTAAAATTCAGGGTACAAGCGCAATGGCTTTTATGGTTTTATCCGGCACGGAATGATAATACCAGTATGCCTGATTGATCGTTGCCTGTTTAAACTGCGCGACGGGCAGGGTATAACGCTTACTGTCGCTGCTAATCTCTACCGTACTTTCAACGGGCGCATCGCTGACCAATATAATATCGCCATCAGCATTAAACCATGCAGTAACAGCGTCGTTCAGGATCTGCTTATTTCCTGTGGCCAACACTGAATAATCAAAGCCAACCTTAACCTTGTCGATATTTTCCGCGCCAAAATATTCGCCATACACCAGCGGATCGTGGAAGAACCCGAAATGCCCGCCGCTGTTTTGTAATTTGCTGAAGTGGAAGTCCGGAATGGTAAATACGCGCTGCTGCCCGGCGATTTCATGCGCAATAATTTGCAGCCGTACCTGATCCTGTTGCCAGACCCGCTTATACGCGGTCAGCATCAGGGTATATGACCAGATAAATACGCCAACAAGAATCAGCACAATAGCGGCGACGCCGCGATTCGCTACGCGCTGCCCGGTATCGAGTAAATTGCTGGCGAGAAACGCAATGGCGAACAGAAGAAACATAAAGGTGCCATTCATCACCCGGTCGGGATAGGTCGGCGAAGCGAACATAATGAGCGACGTACCGATCCCCACGCACACCATGAGCCACATCATCACGGTTTTTACTCTGCTCAGCGTGACGTTGCGTTTGATACAAACAAACGCCAGTATGCCAAGCAGCACCAGCACCACCCAGCCAATCCAGATGAGTGCCTGATGGCTGAAGAAGCGTTCAGTTAAGTGATAGGCAATTCGCTCGGTAAGCGGCTTCTGATACCACACCTGATGGGTTTCACCGCTGGCGCGAATAAAGTTACCGGGCGAGAAAATTAATACCAGGGCGCCCGCGATCGAGGCGCAAAGGTAAAGCAGCTTGCTCAGAATAACCGTTTTATGGAACCAGGCATTATAGACCACGGCCAGCGCGGCTAATGCGACCACAAAGGGGCCGATGCTTTCCGTCGAGCAGCCGGAAAACAGACTCAGCGCCACCATATACCACTTTGTGGCAGTGATATTTTCGACGCAGATCCGATACATACCCCATATCCACGCGGCGACAAACAGGTTCGTCCATAGATAGTTTGCGCTGCCCACAATCCAGAAGGTGGTCTGTCCGATGTTAGGGTTTGAAATCCAGTAGGTCAGAAAGATCAGCGGAAACAGTAGTACGTCGTTTTTATGCAGCCTGAACGAACGCGACGGGGTTTTAACAACCAAAAAGCAGAATGCGATGACTACCAGCCCGGTGATGAATGCATAAAAAAAGCGCGAATTCAACGCCAGGATCAGCGTACTGACATAGTCAGCGACCACGCGACCGCTCCAGGTCATGTAATGATGGAAATGCTTCTCGAACGACAGACCTAATAGCGAGTAGCGATAGTCGTCAGAGTGGATTGGGGTATACCATTCAATGATAAACACCAGTGAAAAAGCCAACAATAAAAGTAAAGGCATAAACTTCTTAGACATAATCATGGTTTGTCCATAGAGGGAATTAATGCTTATTCTGCTTTTTGATTAAATAGCGCGGGCGCATTTTGGTTTCGGTGTAAATACGACCAATATATTCTCCAAGAACCCCAATGCCGATAAGTTGAATACTTCCCAGAAACAGGATCGAAACCATTAACGACGGATAGCCTCTGACCTGATTTCCCCATACCAGCTTATCGATAATCATCCATGCCCCATATGAGAAAGAGAGCAGCGCGACAACAGCACCAAGATAGGTCCAGATCCGCAGCGGGAAAGTAGAAAATGACGTGATTCCCTCCAGCGCCAGATTCCACAATTTCCAGCCGTTGAATTTTGATGTTCCCGCCACGCGCTCAGAGCGCACATATTCGACAACGTCGGTTTTACCGCCAACCCAGGATAAAATACCTTTCATAAAAAGGTTTTTTTCCGGCATCAGCTTAATATTTTCCACCACCTCACGACTCATAAGCCGGAAGTCACCGACATTTTCTTCAATTTTGGGCGAGCTAATTTTATTGTGCAGCTTATAAAACCATTCGGCAGTTTTTCGCTTCAGGCGCCCGTCCGTTGAGCGATCGGAACGTTTAGCCAGCACCATATCGGCACCTTGCTGCCATTTTTGAATCAGATGGGGAATAACCTCGATGGGATCCTGGAGATCCACATCAATAGGAATGACCACATCACCGGTGGCGTATTCCAGCCCGGCAAACAGGGCTGCCTCTTTACCAAAATTGCGTGTAAAGGTGAGCACCACCAGCAACGGGTCGGAAACGGCGAGGGCATCGAGAATGGATTCTGAGGCATCCGTGCTGCCGTCGTTCACAAATACGATCTCGATCTCATATTGCTGAAGTTCGGTAAACGCTCTGACGGTTTTATAAAAAACCGGTATCGCCTCTTCCTCATTCAGCACTGGCACCACAAGAGAGACTTTCATTTGTTATCCCTGAAAACGACGAGTTTTGAATAGAAAAAACCGCATATCAGACTCACAGCGGAGAACGTTATCAGCGTGAGTAACGGCGGAAGTGCCGTAAAGTCCGCAATCCAGCCGATGGTAAAGCTGAGCAATCCCATAAACCCAACAAATAGTACGTAGCGCATTGTAGTAGCTGGTGCCCTGAAAGTGAAACGGGCATTCAGGTAGTAGGACAGGCTCACGGCTACACAAAAGGCAATCAGGTTGGCGCTGGCCTGGCGGATGTGGAATCCATACAGGCAGGCGGTGAAAACCAGCCAGTGAACCGCGGTATTAAGCACACCAACCGAAAAATATTTTGCAAATAATTTGAGCATTGAGATACCGCCATAATTGATCCGGGGAATCTTATCATCCTGATTTCTCAGCGTCTCGCCCAAAAAAAAGCACGCCTCGCGATGGGCGAGGCGTGCTTATTAGATCCGTGTCAGCGTGAGGCGCTAACAGGCAATGACGCAGCGGAAACTATTTCTCTTCCTGCGGAAGATGACGGTAGATATAGACACCACTGAGCAGGGTGAAGACCAGCGTCAGCCCGGTCAGACCAAATACTTTAAAATTGACCCAGATATTCTGCGGCAGCCAGAACGCGATATAGATATTCGCCAGACCGCATACGATAAAGAACAGCGCCCAGGCGATATTCAGGCGAGACCATACCTTCTCCGGCAGATGCAGTTCTTTACCCAACATCTGCTGAATAAGCGGCTTGCCCATTACCCACTGGCTAATCAGCAGGGCGCCGGCAAACAGGCCGTAAATCACCGTAACCTTCCACTTAATAAATTCGTCGTTGTGGAAGAACAGCGTCAGGCCACCAAATACCGCAACCAGAATAAAGGTGATCAGCGCCATTTTTTCGACTTTGCGGTATCTGAACCAGCTGTAAATCAGCACCAGTGCCGTGGCGACAATCAGGGCTGCGGTACCGGCATAAATATCGTAGAGCTTATAAAAAGCAAAAAAGACAATCAGCGGTAAGAAATCGAGAAACTGCTTCATAATCGGTTCCGTTGCAGGCCCGGGCAAGCGCCGGGCCGAATAAGGTTAAGCGCGGATCAGCGTATACAGGCGGAAGAGATACACCAGCAGCAGCGCGGAGAACAGGTAGTTGAGGGTGTTCGCCACCACCGCACCCACTTCCGGCGTCAGCGCAGCAAAGCGTGATGCCAGCAGCAGCAGTACCGTTTTGGCAATCAGCCATGCCACGATGGCCGGCGCGACCAGGCGCATGTTGGCCCAGGCAAGACGCATACTGTTGCGCATCGCGCTGAACACGCCCTGATTTTCAACTACCAGCAATACCGGTGCGAACGCCAGTACGATGGCCAGCAGCACGCCGGGCACCAGGAACAGCATGATCCCCATCTGCACCAGCAGAGTGGTGAGGAAGAACTGAATAAACAGCCACGGCAGTTTCGGCGCAGCGGTGCCAATCGCATGCAGGGCGCTGATACGTTTCCCGGCAGAAACCATCTGCAGCAGCATCAGAATGCCGCCTGCCAGAATCGCATTGCCGAACAGGCCCGAAAAGGTTGCTGCCGCTGAAGCGCGCAGCAACACCTGCTGCTGCTCCGGCGTCATATTCTGTACCAGATCAAACAGCCCAACGCTGCCCGTCAGATTATCGCCCTGCGAGAGCACCGCCATCTGCTCATCGGTTGGCGCAAAGACATGCCCAATCACCACCGTAATAAATGCACAAAGTAAAGCAATCAGCGCAATGGTCATAAACTGATTGCGAAAGAAATTCCCCGTGTCACGGTAAACGGATTTTGCCGTGATAGTCATGCACGCTCCTTGAATGATGCAGGTAGTAATTTGCCGCCGATTGTACCCTGGATGGCTGCACAGTGGCAGCATCCGGGTGTAAAGCGGTGTATATCCCTGTCTTTGCGCTGTTTTATTGGTCGTATTCAGGCGCTGCGCAGGAGCGGTGACGGCAGTTCGAGCGGGGGCAAGCCATGATGCCCCCGCGCCCGGTTACAGGCGTCATTGGCAATGCCATTTTCGCCCGACATCGCGAAGTCGCGGCACGGTGACGGCCGGTTTTCATAGATCGAACAGCTGACGCTGATGCCGGGCGTACCGCTAAGCGCCACGCAGCGGCTCACTTTCTGATTGGTGCCGCTCATACAGCGAAGAAAAGGGGTAAGCGGCTCGGTAAGCGCCGCCGGGACAAGGCCGCCGGCATCATCGCCTTCAGCCCAGTAAAAAGAGACACGAAAATAGGCACAACAGGCTCCGCACGACATACACGGATTCAACACGCTCATACACGCCACCTGCAACTTAACAACGCATCAATGTGAAATGGTGAAGCGGGTAAATTATCCAGCGGCTGACGGGTTTTCAAGTAGGGGCGCAGGCAATTTTTTGTAACAGAGCGGAAGCAAATTTGATTTAAGCGCAAAGAGGCTGTTTCGTCTGTAAATGCAAAAATTAATCTGGATCAATGAATGTTAAATCAGAGGGTTAAATGTGATCTGCGCGCGATCCATTTTTACCTCGATGTGAGTATATTCAACGCGCCAATAAAACCACAAAAAGGGAACGGAAATGAAAAAGCTGACAGTGGCGCTGTTACTTGCAACGGGTTGTGTTTCGGGCGTGGCATCTGCGCATGAAGCAGGGGATTTCTTCATGCGTGCCGGCACGGCGACGGTGCGCCCGAGCGAAGGTTCTGACAACGTGCTGGGCATGGGCGGCTTCAAAGTCAATAACGATACCCAGCTCGGTTTAACGTTCACGTATATGGCAACGGATAACGTCGGTATCGAGCTGCTGGCGGCAACGCCGTTCCGTCATAAAGTGGGTCTGGGGCCAACCGGCGATCTGGCTACCGTGCGTCAGCTGCCGCCCACGCTGATGGCTCAGTGGTACTTTGGCGAGTCGACCAGCAAACTGCGTCCGTATATCGGCGCGGGCATCAACTACACCACGTTCTTTGATGCTGACTTCAACAAAACCGGGGATGCCGCAGGCCTGACCGATCTGAGCGTCAAAGATTCCTGGGGGGCTGCAGGGCAGGTGGGGCTGGACTACAGGGTGAATCAGGACTGGCTGATCAACATGTCTCTCTGGTACATGGACATCGACACCGAGGTGAAATTCAAAGCCAGCGGCGAGCAGCAGAATATCAGCACCCGCATCGACCCGTTCGTGTTTATGTTCTCAGCGGGTTACCGCTTCTGATAAAAAATTCCCGCCGCGATGTGCACTTCACATCGGGCGGGAATGGTTTTACGCCTGGCGGGTAGCTGCCTTCATCGCGCTGGCAAAGGCGTTCAGTTCCGACAACATCGCTTCCCGATCCCCAAGGTTTTTCTCAATGATCTTCACCACCGCCGAACCGGAAATCGCACCCGCTGCGCCCGCACCCAGCGCGTCGCGGACCTGGGATGGCTCAGAGATACCAAAGCCCTGTAGCGCCGGTGCCGCGTGATACTCCTTCAGCTTATCGACCAGGTGCCCCAGCGGCAGACTGGCGCGATTTTCAGCCCCGGTCACCCCGGCGCGGGACAGCAGATAGGTATAGCCGCGCCCGTAGGAGGCAATCTGGCGCAGCAGATCGTCATCAGCATTTGGCGGGCAGATAAAGATCGGCGCAACATTATGGCGCATCGCCGCCTGACGGAACTCCGCCGACTCCTCGACCGGCACATCGGCGACCAGTACCGAATCGACACCCACCTGCGCACAGCGGGCGTAAAACGCATCCACACCGTTGCTGAACACCAGGTTTGCGTACATCAGCAGGCCGATGGGCAGCGTCGGGTATTTCTCACGGATCGTCGCCAGCATCTCAAAGCACTGGCCGGGCGTGACGCCCGCCGCGAAGGCGCGCAGCGTCGCATCCTGTATGGTCGGGCCATCCGCCAGAGGGTCGGAGAAGGGAATACCCAGCTCCAGCGCATCCGCACCGCCCTCGACAAGGGCATCAACGATCTTCAGCGACTGCTCGACCGAGGGGTCGCCCAGCGTGACGAAGGGAACAAATGCGCCCTCGTTGCGTGCGGCGAGGCGGGAAAACAGCTGATCATAACGTTCCATTACATCTCCCCTCGGGCTTTGAAAATATCGTGAACGGTGAAAATGTCTTTATCGCCGCGACCGGAGAGGTTGACCACCAGCAGCTGCTCTTTTTCCGGATCTGCACGCATCATTTTCAGCGCGTGGGCCAGCGCATGGGAGGACTCCAGCGCCGGAATGATCCCTTCCTGACGGCACAGGGTTTTAAACGCGTCCAGCGCTTCGTCATCGGTAATCGACACGTACTCTGCGCGCCCGGTACTGTTGAGATGGGCATGCTGCGGCCCGACGGACGGGAAGTCCAGCCCGGCAGAAATGGAATAGGACTCTTCAATCTGGCCGTCTTCGGTCTGCATCATCGGCGACTTCATGCCGAAATAGATGCCTACGCGCCCGTGTTTGAGCGGAGCCCCGTGCTCGCCGCTTTCAATGCCATGTCCGGCCGGCTCTACGCCAATCAGCCCGACGCTGGTCTCATCGATGAAGTCGGCAAACATACCGATGGCGTTGGAGCCACCGCCGACGCAGGCAATCACTGCATCCGGCAGACGACCCTCTTTTTTGAGGATTTGCGCTTTGGTCTCTTCGCCAATCATGCGCTGGAATTCGCGCACAATGGTCGGGAACGGGTGCGGACCCGCCGCGGTGCCGAGCATATAGTGCGCCCGGTCGTAGCTGCCGGACCAGTCGCGCAGCGCCTCGTTACAGGCGTCTTTCAGCGTGGCAGAGCCGCTGTGGACCGGGATCACTTCGGCACCCATCAGGCGCATACGGAATACGTTCGGCGACTGGCGCTCCACGTCTTTGGCACCCATATAGATGCGGCACTTCAGGCCCAGCAGGGCACTGGCAAGCGCCGACGCCACGCCGTGTTGTCCCGCGCCGGTCTCGGCGATAATTTCGGTTTTGCCCATGCGCTTTGCCAGCAGCGCCTGACCCAGCACCTGGTTGGTTTTGTGCGCACCGCCATGCAGCAGATCTTCACGCTTGAGGTACAGCGTGGTGCGCGTGCCGGTGGTCAGATTCTGACACTTCGTCAGCGCAGTGGGGCGGCCGGCGTAGTTTTTCAGCAGGTCGGTGAACTGCGCCTGGAATTCGGCATCGCTCTGGGCGCTGACAAAGGCTTCTTCCAGCTGACGCAGCGCCGGCATCAGGATCTGCGGCACGTACATGCCGCCAAATTCACCAAACCATGGATTGAGTAAAGTCGTCATTCGTTTTCCTTAATAAGCCCGCAGCGTCTGAAACAGCGCCGCCAGTTTAGTGGCATCTTTTATCCCCGGTGCGCTCTCGACGCCCGAGTTGAAATCAAGTCCGACGCAGCCAAGTTTTGCGGCTTCCACGCAGTTATCAGCCCCAAGGCCGCCGGCCAGCATCACGTTATCAAGGTTCTCACCCTGTAACAGCGACCAGTCGAAACGCTGCCCGGTCCCGCCCTGGCCGTTATCAAACACGTAACGATCCACATCGGTGAAATCCCGCGTCGGCACGCTCTCCTGCACGCTCAGTGCTTTCCAGATCTGCACCTGTGCTGGCAGCAGGGCACGCAGGGCGGTGATGTCGCTCTGGGTCTCGTCACCGTGGAGCTGCACGGCAGTAAGACCGAGGGTCTGGGCCACGCGGGCAATTTCTTTGACCGGCTGGTTGCGGAACACGCCCACATAGCGCAGCGGGGCGGCCTGCATCACGGCGTGCGCCTCGGCAATGCCAATCACGCGCGGTGAGCTCTCAGCAAAAATCAGCCCGCCGTAAATGGCCCCCACTTCATACGCCGCGGCGGCGTCTTCCGGGCGGGTTAACCCGCACACTTTGTTTTCGCCAAGCAGCACGCGACGCACCGCCTGGGTCAGATCCGGCTCGGACATCAGCGCCGAGCCAATCAAAAAGCCGTTAGCGAAGTGGCTGAGCTCGCGCACCTGGCCGTAGGTATTAATTCCCGACTCGCTGATCACCGTCACGCCAGGGCCGAGGCGCGGCGCCAGTTCTCGGGTGCGGTTAAGGTCGATAGAGAGATCGCGCAGGTCGCGGTTGTTAATCCCCACCACCTTCGCCTCCAGGGCGATAGCGCGCTCCAGCTCCTCTTCATTACTGACTTCGGTCAGCACGCCCATATTCAGGCTGTGAGCCACCGCCGCCAACTGGCGATACTGCTCATCGTCCAGCACCGACAGCATCAGCAGGCAGGCATCCGCCAGGTAGTGGCGCGCCAGATAAATCTGGTAGGGGTCGATAATAAAGTCTTTGCACAGCACCGGCTGGGCAACGATCCCGCTGACGACCGGCAGAAAATCAAAGCTGCCGTGGAAGTACTTCTCGTCGGTCAACACCGAGACCGCGGAGGCGTAGTGCTTGTAAACCCCGGCGATCTGCGCCGGATCGAAATCTTCACGGATCACACCTTTGGACGGTGAGGCCTTTTTCACTTCCAGAATGAAAGCGGTACGCGCACCCTGCACGGCATGGTAAAAGTTGCGCGTGCTGGGTGTGACGTCATTCTGAAAGCTGGCCAGCGGCTGCTGCGCTTTGCGGGCTTCCACCCAAATCGCTTTGTCCGCGACGATGTTCGCTAAAACGGTCTGCATGTTTTACCCTCTGGCTGCCAGCGCGGTGACGCGGTCGTAAGCGCCCCCGTTATGTAGCACTGTCAGCACCTGTTGTGCGTTGGCTTTTAAGTCTTCTTTTCCGTGCAGGCGCATCAGCATGGCAACGTTTGCCGCCACCGCCGCTTCATGCGCGCGCTCGCCTTTACCTTGTAACAGGCGGGTAAGAATGTCACGGTTTTCTTCCGGCGTACCGCCTGCCAGCTCCTCCTGCTGGTACGGCGCCAGACCGAAGTCCTCCGCAGTAAGCTGGTAGCTTGTGATCTCATCATTGTGCAGCTCCGCGACAAACGTCGGGGCGTGCAGCGAAACCTCATCCATTCCGCCGCTGTGCACCACTGCAGCCCGCTTATAGCCCAGCACACGCAGGGTTTCAGCAATCGGCAATACCAGTTCCGGGCTGTAAACGCCGATCAACGCCAGCGGCGGATGCGCCGGGTTAATCAGCGGGCCGAGCACGTTGAACAGCGTGCGGGTTTTCAACTGCTGGCGCACCGGCATGGCGTGACGGAACCCGGTGTGGTACTTCGGAGCAAACAGGAAACAGACCCCGAGATCGTCCAGCGCCTCGCGGGAGGCTTCCGCGCTCATATCAAGATTGATGCCGAATGCGGCCAGCAGGTCCGAAGAGCCAGAGCGGCTGGACACGCTGCGGTTGCCGTGTTTCGCCACTTTCAGCCCCAGCGCCGCAGCAACAAAGGCGCTGGCGGTAGAGATGTTAATACTGTTGCTGCCGTCGCCGCCGGTGCCGACGATGTCAGCGAACGGGTAGTCGGGGCGCGGGAACGGGGCGGCATCTTCCAGCAGGGCGGAAGCGGCACCGGCGATCTCAACCGGCTGCTCGCCGCGCACCTTCATGCTTACCAGCGCGGCAGCCAGCTGCTCCGGCTTCAGCTCGCCGCGTACCACAGCGCTGAACAGCTGGTGGCTCTCTTCGCGGCTCAGCGTTTGCGCGCCATAGAGTTTCTCAAGGATCGGCTGGATAGCATTCTGCGGCTGCTGCCGGGTCAGCGCCCAGGCCAGGGTCTGCTCCAGCAGGCGTGCCCCCTGAGTGGTGAGAATGGATTCGGGATGGAACTGGAAACCGCACACCCGGTCGGTATCGTGACGTACCGCCATCACCATGCCGTTGAAGTGCGCATTGACGGTGAGCCCGGCCGGGATGTCGCTCCCGACCAGCGAGTGGTAACGCGCAACCGGCAGCGGGTTGGCGAGGCCGCTGAACATTCCCTGACCGTCATGCTCAATGCTGGATGCTTTGCCGTGCAGGATCTCGCCCGCCTGGCCCACGTAACCGCCATAGGCTTCGACAATCGTCTGATGACCGAGGCAGATGCCGATCACCGGCAGCGTGCCGCGGACGCGGGTCAGCAGCTCCGGCATACAGCCTGCTTCGGACGGCGTGCCGGGGCCGGGGGAGAGCATCAGCACCGGGTTGTCCATAGTCGCCAGGCGGTCAATCAATGTCTGAGCCGGGACGTGGTTGCGGTAGATCACCACGTTATGACCGCTCGCGCGCAGCTGATCTGCCAGGTTGTACGTAAAGGAATCAAAGTTATCGAGCAGCAGAATGTCAGCCATCAGAAAATCTCCTGAGCATGGTGTGCGGTAGCGATAGCGCGCAGTACCGCGCGGGCTTTATTGCGGGTTTCGTCGGCTTCAGACTGCGGCACCGAGTCCAGTACCACGCCGGCCCCGGCCTGCACCGTGGCAATGCCGTTTTCCACCCAGGCTGAACGAATCACGATGCAGGTATCGAGATCGCCATGCGCAGTGAAGTAACCCACCGCGCCGCCGTAGCTGCCGCGGCGTGTGCCTTCCGCGTCGGCGATAAGCTGCATCGCGCGCACCTTTGGTGCGCCGCTGAGGGTGCCCATATTCATGCAGGCGCGATAGGCATGCAGTGCGTCGAGATCGTGACGCAGTTCGCCCACTACGCGCGATACCAGGTGCATGACGAAGGAGTAGCGATCAACCTTGGTCAGGTCGGCGACGTAGCGCGTTCCTGGTGTGCAGATGCGCGCCAGGTCATTGCGCGCCAGGTCCACCAGCATCAGGTGCTCAGACAGCTCTTTATGGTCAGTACGCATTTCAAGTTCGATGCGGCTGTCGAGGTCGCGATCCAGCGAGCCGTCAGCGCGACGTCCGCGCGGGCGGGTTCCGGCAATCGGGTAGATCTCAATCTGACGCGAGGTCTGGTCATACTTGAGGGAGCTTTCCGGCGAGGCACCGAACAGCGTGAAGTCGCGATCCTGCATAAAAAACATGTACGGGCTGGGGTTGCTCTTTTTCAGCGTGTCGTACGCCGCCAGCGGCGACGGGCAGGGCAGCGTAAAGCGACGCGACGGCACTACCTGGAAGATTTCCCCGGCGCGGATCGCTTTCTGCATGGCGCGCACCACGCTGCCGAATTCATCATCGGTCTGGCTACAGCCAGCCTGCATCTGCGGCACGGCCTCGACCGGCAGCGGGGCGGCAGGCAGAGTAAACTGCTGTTTGATCTCTGCCATGCGGGCCGTGAGGCGCTCACGCTCTGTTACTGACGGGGTAAACAGGCTGGCCTGAATGCGGGTGCTTTTTTTCTGGTGGTCGATCACCAGTAAGGTTTCGGCCAGATAGAAGCAGTAGTCCGGGCAGCTATTTTCCGTGCGCAGGGCAGGCAGTTCTTCAAAGCCGGCTACCAGGTCATAGGCGAACAGTCCGCCAAAAAACATCGCTTCGCGTTCGTCGGCGGGAACGGTGACCAGGTTTTGCAGCAGGCGGAAAGCATCAAATACCGAAAGGGAACACAGGCGGGCATCTTCATCGAGCAGATTACTCACGGCAGGAAAGCGTAGGGTACGGCCATCAGCACAGGGTTGATTATCTACGCCCGCAGGCAGAGCCTCATCAAGCAATGTTAACAGACCGGTGCCGTTCTCGGTCAGTGCGGTAATAGTGACGGTGTCACCCAGAGCGGTGATGCGCAGCGCGCTATCCACCAGCAGCAGGCTTTTCAGGTCATCTTTACTGTCGATGTCCGCTGATTCCAGCAGCAGGGTAGCCGGACGGCTGGCGCAGAGCTGATTAAACAGCGCCGTCGGGTTATCCCGGTACTGCCCGTCAGCGCTAAGAAGTTCGAGTGCCGGTTTTTGTGTTTGCATGATCTGCTCTCGTTATAATGCTGCTCAAAAAAAAGCCCGCGTTAAGCGGGCCTGGTATCTGATTGCGTGGAACGCACATGTGAATACACCGCCCGATATCAGGAGCTGCGCCACCAGATGCGAAGTGCGATACGTGCTTTCATGTCAGATACCCTGTTGTGCGTGAACTTGCGTACTAGTTAACTAGTTCAATGAAATAAAGTCAACCCCAGGTTTCAGATATTTATCAGGAATCGTTATCATGGCCGCTGAATTATCCGTTTCACTGGCCTGGAGTCGTTTTGAGCACACCCGAAATTCCCCTGATTTATGACCTGCACAGCCACACCACCGCGTCGGACGGCGTATTGACCCCCGAGCAGCTGGTGCATCGCGCCGTTGAAATGCGCGTTGGCACGCTGGCGATCACGGACCATGACACCACCCAGGGTATCGCCCCGGCACGGGCAGAAATTGCGCGCGCCGGCCTGCCGCTGACGTTGATCAACGGCGTTGAAATTTCCACGCTGTGGGAAAATCACGAGATCCATATCGTCGGGCTCAACATGGACATTGACCATCCGGCGCTGGTTCAGCTGCTGGCCGAACAGGCAGACAAGCGCCGTCAGCGGGCGGTGATGATGGCGGAGCGCCTCGCTAAAGCGCGTATTCCCGGTGCGCTGGAAGGGGCGCAGCGTCTGGCCGATGGCGGGGCAGTTACCCGCGGCCACTTCGCCCGGTTTCTCATCGAAGACGGGCGTGCGAACAACATGGCCGATGTTTTCAAACATTATCTGGCGAAAGGGAAAACCGGCTATGTCCCGCCGCAGTGGTGTACAATAGAACAAGCCATTGATGTCATTCATCATTCCGGTGGGCTTGCCGTCGTTGCGCACCCCGGTCGCTACGGTCTCTCCACAAAGTGGTTGAAACGGCTACTGGCGTGGTTCGCGGAAAAGGGCGGCGATGCAATGGAGGTCGCGCAGTGCCAGCAGGCACCTAATGAGCGCAGCCAGCTTAGCGCCTGGGCCGGGCAGTATGGGCTGCTTGGCTCGCAGGGATCCGATTTTCATCAGCCCTGCGCCTGGATTGAGCTTGGCCGTAAACTCTGGATGCCGGCAGGCCTTGAGCCAGTATGGGCACGCTGGACGCCACCGGAAGCGATACAAAGAGAGGTAGTATGAGCCAGTTCTTCTATATTCATCCCGATAACCCACAGCAGCGGCTGATCAACCAGGCCGTTGAGATCGTCCGTAAGGGCGGCGTGATTATCTACCCGACCGACTCCGGTTACGCTCTGGGCTGTAAGCTCGAAGATAAAGGCGCGATGGAGCGCATCTGCCGCATTCGTCATCTGCCGGACGGGCATAACTTCACCCTGATGTGCCGCGATTTGTCGGAGTTATCTACCTATTCGCATGTCGATAACGTGGCGTTCAGGCTGATAAAAAACAATACGCCCGGCAACTACACCTTTATCCTGAAAGGGACGAAAGAGGTGCCGCGCCGCCTGTTGCAGGAGAAGCGTAAAACCATCGGCCTGCGCGTGCCGTCGAATCCTATTGCGATAGCGTTGCTGGAAGCGCTGAACGAGCCGATGCTCTCGACGTCGCTGATGCTGCCCGGGAACGAGTTTACCGAGTCCGATCCGGATGAGATTAAG
Organism: Siccibacter colletis; assembly: GCF_000696575.1. Taxonomy (GTDB): domain Bacteria; phylum Pseudomonadota; class Gammaproteobacteria; order Enterobacterales; family Enterobacteriaceae; genus Siccibacter; species Siccibacter colletis. Next base: position 27,583 of record NZ_JMSQ01000022.1, read on the forward strand.
GATCGGCTGGAGAAGCAGGTGGATTTGATTATTCACGGCGGCTATCTGGGCCAGCAGCCTACTACGGTTATCGATCTTACCGATGACGCCCCGGTGATCCTGCGTGAAGGGGTGGGCGACCTCACACCGTTCCTGTAAATGTCATGCCGCCGCACCCTGCGGCGGCGTTAACACGCTGACTATTCCGCTTCCTCCACCACAAAATTCCCGCCTTTGTTTTTAATGACGTAGCGGAGATCATCATCGCACACCACGGTCACCGAGCCGCCAAAGGCCGCAGGGTAGACGCCGTTGACCAGGTTACAGGGGTGTCCGGCCTGACGAATCAGGGACTGAGACTGTGCTTTGATGGTTGCGGAACCGGTGTCCGCTGCCAGCGCTGCGCCGCAGGTGAAACTCAACAGCAGTAACAGAGTTTTGTTCATTATTATTTCCTTATAATTATTACTGTTCTTACTAATTCATCGGCATTATTACCCGGGTAATTAATCGTTAATTACGATTACCTAACGTAAATCAAACACATAGATAACTTATTCTGCCTCCCTTTCAGCCGGGTAATCAGCGCCGGGCGCACTGAATAAATGCCGTTACAGCAGCCAACAAAGCAGGTATAATATCCGGTCTGAAAAAACGTAATACGTTGATTTTCTACCCTATTTAGTACACCCACTCCGACGCCTGGGAAGGCGACACTCAAAGGAAGCTCCATGAGCGAAAAGTTACAGAAAGTCCTGGCGCGCGCAGGTCACGGGTCGCGCCGCGAAATCGAAGCCAAAATTGAAGCCGGTCGCGTGAGCGTTGATGGCAAAATTGCCACCCTCGGCGACCGCGTAGAAGTGACGCCAGCCCTTAAAATCCGCATTGACGGTCACCTGGTTGCGGTCAAAGAATCGGTAGAGCAGATCTGCCGCGTGCTGGCGTATTACAAGCCGGAAGGCGAGCTGTGCACCCGCAACGATCCGGAAGGTCGCCCGACGGTATTCGATCGCCTGCCAAAACTGCGCGGCGCGCGCTGGATCGCGGTAGGCCGTCTCGACGTCAATACCTGCGGTCTGCTGCTGTTCACCACCGATGGCGAGCTGGCGAACCGTCTGATGCACCCGAGCCGCGAAGTTGAGCGTGAATACGCCGTGCGTGTGTTTGGTGAAGTGGACGACGCAAAAATCCGTGAGCTGGGCCGCGGCGTACAGCTGGAAGACGGTCCGGCGGCGTTTAAAACCATTCGCTTTACCGGCGGGGAAGGCATCAACCAGTGGTATAACGTCACCCTGACCGAAGGGCGTAACCGTGAAGTGCGTCGCCTGTGGGAAGCGGTAGGCGTGCAGGTGAGCCGTCTTATTCGCGTGCGCTACGGCGACATCCTGCTGCCAAAAGGCCTGCCGCGCGGCGGCTATACCGAACTGGATCTCGCACAGACCAACTATCTGCGCGAACTGGTGGAATTAACGCCGGAAACCGCCAGCAAAGTGGCAGTTGAGAAAGATCGTCGCCGCATGAAGGCGAACCAGATCCGCCGGGCGGTAAAACGCCACAGCGAAATCAACAATAACAACACCCGTCGCAGCAGCAGTAGCCGTCCCGGCAGCACGCGTCAGGGCAGTACCCGCAACAAAAACAGCTAATCCTTTCGGCTCCCCCATGACGCGGGGAGCCGCTCTCAGTAGTCGATCCCCAGTTGCGCCTTAATACCGGCATCAAACGCATGTTTGACCGGGCGCATCTCGGTCACCGTATCGGCTACTGCCGTGATGTCGCGGTGACAGCCGCGCCCGGTGATAATCACCGTCTGCTGCGCGGGGCGATTTTGTAACGCCGTCAGCACCGTTTCCAACGGCAGGTAGTCGTACGCCACCATATAGGTAAGCTCATCCAGCACCACCAGATCCAGCGCCGGATCAGCCAGCATCCGTTCCGCGTGCTGCCAGACGGCGAGGCAGGCGGCGGTGTCGGTTTCGCGATTCTGTGTATCCCAGGTAAATCCCGTTGCCATCACCTGGAACTCCACGCCGTGTGGCTCCAGCAGGTTGCGCTCGCCGTTGGGCCATTCACCTTTGATGAACTGAATGACAGCCGCTTTTTTACCGTGACCGATGGCGCGCGTGACCGTGCCGAAGGCGGCGGTGGTTTTACCTTTCCCGTTGCCGGTAAATACCATCAGGATGCCGCGCTCTTCCTGGGCGGCCGCGATACGGGCATCCACTTTTTCTTTTACTTTTTGCTGGCGCTGCTGGTGGCGATCGTCACTCATTCGGCAATACCCGCTTTGCGGCCCGGCTGCGCGTCCACGCTCATGCCGGTTTTACGACGGCTGTCATCTCCCATCAACCAGAGGTAAACCGGCATAATATCGCGCGGCGTTTTTAATTTGCCGGCGTCTTCGGTCGGGAAGGCGCTGGCGCGCATTTTGGTACGCGTTCCACCCGGATTGATACAGTTAACCCGCAGGTTATGCTGTTTATACTCTTCGGCCAGCACCTGCATCATCCCTTCAGTGGCGAATTTTGATACCGCATAGGCACCCCAGTCGGCGCGGCCCTGACGGCCTACGCTGGACGTAGTAAAGACCAGCGAACCGGAATCGGACTTCAACAGCAGAGGCAGCAGCGCCTGGGTCAGGAAAAAGGTAGCGTTAACATTAACCTGCATCACCTCCAGCCAGCGCGATTCCTGCTGCTGATCCATTGGCACGATATCCCCGAGCACGCCGGCATTGTGCAGCACGCCGTCGAGGCGCGGCGCCATCGCTTCAACCTGCTGCGCCACCGCATCACAGTTCGCGCGGGTCGCGGTCGCCATGTCCAGCACCGCCCACTGCGGCAGCGCGTAACCCTGCTGGTGGATTGCCTGCGCAACCTGCTGCAGCTTTTCTTCGTTGCGCCCGAGCAGAACAAGCTGCGCGCCGTAGCGGGCGTAGGTGAGTGCAGCTTCTTTACCGATACCGTCGGTGGCGCCAGTGACGAGGATAATGCGGTTTTGCAGCAGATCGTATTGAGGTTGGTAGTGCACGGAAGGCTCCTGTGGCCGGCGTCGTTGCTAAGCGGCCCGTTTCATGTCGCGTTGGTCCCCGCTTTATGCCTCAATATGACAGTGAATTCAATCAGCCCGGAGGAGACAATCCGCGTGGTTAACATTTTGCAAAGGTTTCACGGCAATGAAGAAATTTAGGAAGCTGCCTCGCATGTTTATAGTTGAGGCGAGACGCAACTACCCGCGTCGGGTAGACTGTAACAATTGTGAATGCTTGATATTAAGGCGGAATCTGTGGAATTACTTGCTGAGTATGGATTGTTCTTAGCCAAAATCGCAACGGTGGTGGTCGCTATTGCCATTGTCGTTACCCTGATTGTGAACGTGGCGCAGCGTAAAAAGCAGCATAAGGGAGAGCTGCGGGTAACCAACCTGAGTGAAGAGTATAAAGAGATGCAGGAAGAGGTGGCCGTTGCTTTCCTCGAGCCGCATGAACAAAAAGCCTGGCACAAAGAGCAGAAGAAAAAGCGTAAGCAGGAGGCCAAAGAGGCCAAAGCACGGGCGAAACGTGGAGAACGCGCCGCGCCGGGCAAATCGAAAGTCTATGTGCTCGATTTTAAGGGCAGCATGGATGCGCACGAAGTGGGATCGCTGCGCGAGGAAGTCACCGCCGTGCTGGCAGTAGCGAAACCGCAGGATGAAGTGCTGGTGCGTCTCGAAAGCCCCGGCGGCGTGGTTCACGGCTACGGGCTTGCCGCCTCACAGCTTCAGCGTCTGCGCGAGCGTAATATTCCGCTTACCGTGGCGGTAGATAAAGTTGCCGCCAGCGGCGGGTATATGATGGCCTGCGTGGCAAACAAAATTGTCGCAGCACCTTTTGCCATTCTCGGCTCCATTGGGGTGGTGGCGCAGATCCCTAACTTTAACCGCCTGCTTAAGCGTAACGACATCGACATCGAACTGCATACCGCCGGTCAGTACAAACGTACGCTGACGCTGCTGGGCGAAAACACCGACGAGGGGCGTGAAAAGTTTCGTGAAGATCTGAATGAAACGCACCAGCTTTTTAAAGCATTTGTTCACGAAATGCGTCCATCTTTAGATATTGACGCAGTCGCCACCGGGGAGCACTGGTACGGTATTCAGGCGAAGGAAAAAGGGCTGGTGGATGAGGTTTCGACCAGCGATGACCTGCTGCTGACGCTGATGAAGCAGCACGACGTGGTTTCTATCCGGTTTGCCCAGCGTAAAAAACTGATGGATCGCTTCACGGGTAGCGCAGCGAAAAGCGCAGAAGGCGTGTTGCTGCGCCTCTGGCAGCGTGGTCAGAAACCGCTGCTGTAGCAGTAATAAAGAAGCGAGGCATGAGCCTCGCTTTTTTTTACTCCTGCAGATGATATTTCTCAGAAAGCGTGTGGGCCAGATACTTGAACATATTAAATGCCGCGGTGCTTTTCGAGGTTGGCAGGCCCTGCTCATCAAGAAAGTACTCGCCGCCGAAAACCAGCACGCCGTTTTTCTGCGTAACGCTGGTAGCCACCATCCCGGCAATGTAGTCGTCATGTGCACGGATGAGGCGGTTAGCTTCGGCCAGCAGACGTTCACTATCGATAGGTTGGGTAGTTTCTTGCATATTTTTAGCTCCTTACAAACTGACGTAAGTGTACTGCTGTCCCCGGGCGCAGCGCAAATTTCCCCTGCTACAAACAGGGTTATCGCAGGAGGGCGCTTTCTGGCATGAACCCTGATTGCATGCTAATAAAGTTGCGTAACGAATTTTATCAGGTAGAGTGTGACGCTTTCATAAATCAGGCATCAGATTTGCTTGACATTCGACCGAACTTCCGTCGCGCCGCAACGGCTGAGAGAGAAAGAGACGTTATTTCAGTAACGTGTGCTTTGTGAACAACAGGCGTTAACAGGATGCGGGGTTGATATCTGCTGACGCTGCCGCGATATTAAACGGCACGTTGTCAGCAGCAGGATATCCGGCAAGCGACGACTTCCTGGACGAAACACATTAGGTAAAGGTGAATATGGGTAAAGCTCTCGTTATCGTTGAGTCCCCGGCAAAAGCCAAAACGATCAATAAATATCTGGGAAATGACTACGTGGTTAAGTCCAGCGTTGGTCACGTCCGGGATTTGCCGACCAGTGGCTCAGCTTCGAAAAAGAGCGCGAACTCTGCCTCCACCAAAACGGCGAAAAAAGCCAAAAAGGATGAACGCGGCGCGCTGGTTAATCGCATGGGGGTCGATCCCTGGCATGAGTGGGAAGCACAATATGAAGTGCTGCCCGGTAAAGAAAAGGTGGTTTCCGAGCTGAAAGCCCTGGCTGAAAAAGCTGACCACATCTATCTCGCAACCGACCTTGACCGCGAAGGGGAAGCCATCGCATGGCACCTGCGGGAAATCATCGGCGGCGACGACAAACGCTACAGTCGCGTAGTGTTTAATGAAATCACTAAAAACGCCATTCGCCAGGCGTTTGAGAAACCGGGTGAGCTGAACCTCGACCGTGTCAACGCCCAACAGGCGCGCCGCTTTATGGATCGCGTAGTGGGCTATATGGTATCGCCACTGCTGTGGAAGAAAATCGCCCGCGGCCTGTCTGCCGGACGCGTTCAGTCCGTTGCGGTGAGACTGGTGGTGGAGCGCGAGCGTGAAATTAAAGCATTCGTCCCGGAAGAGTACTGGGAAGTCGATGCTACGTTAGCAACACCGGGCGGCGATTCGCTGCCGGTGCAGGTGACGCACCAGAATGATAAGCCATTCCGCCCGGACAACCGCGAACAGACCATGGCCGCGGTCAGCGTGCTGGAAAAGGCACGTTACAGCGTGCTGGAGCGCGAAGATAAGCCGACCAGCAGCAAGCCTGGCGCACCCTTTATTACCTCCACCCTGCAACAGGCGGCGAGTACCCGTCTGGGCTTCGGCGTGAAGAAAACCATGATGATGGCTCAGCGTCTGTATGAAGCGGGTTACATCACCTATATGCGTACCGACTCCACCAACCTGAGTCAGGATGCCATCAGCATGGTGCGGGGTTATATTGACAGCAGCTTCGGTAAAAAATACCTGCCGGAGTCGCCGAACCAGTACGCCAGCAAAGACAACTCTCAGGAAGCGCATGAAGCCATTCGTCCTTCCGACGTGAGCGTGGTTGCCGAGTCGCTGAAGGACATGGAAACCGACGCCCAGAAGCTGTACCAGCTGATCTGGCGCCAGTTCGTGGCCTGCCAGATGGTACCGGCCCAGTATGACTCCACGACGCTGACCGTTGGCGCGGGCGAGTTCCGCCTGAAGGCGCGCGGTCGTATCCTGCGCTTCGATGGCTGGACCCGTGTGATGCCGGCGCTGCGTAAAGGCGATGAGGATCGCACCCTGCCTGCGGTAAATCAGGGTGACACGCTGTCGCTGATTGAACTGATGCCTGCTCAGCACTTCACTAAACCGCCTGCGCGCTTCAGCGAAGCGTCGCTGGTAAAAGAGCTGGAAAAACGCGGTATTGGTCGTCCGTCTACCTATGCATCCATCATTTCGACCATTCAGGATCGTGGCTATGTGCGGGTTGAAAACCGCCGTTTCTACGCCGAAAAAATGGGTGAAATCGTCACCGATCGCCTGGAAGAGAACTTCCGCGAGCTGATGAACTACGACTTTACCGCGCAGATGGAGAGCAGCCTCGACCAGGTGGCGAACCATCAGGCCGAGTGGAAAAAGGTACTGGACAACTTCTTCAGCGACTTTACCAAGCAACTCGATACCGCTGAAAAAGATCCTGAAGAGGGCGGTATGCGCCCGAATCAGATGGTGCTGACGACCATCGATTGCCCGACCTGCGGTCGCAAGATGGGTATCCGTACCGCCAGTACCGGCGTGTTCCTCGGTTGCTCAGGCTATGCGCTGTCGCCGAAAGAGCGCTGCAAAACCACCATCAATCTGGTGCCTGAGAACGAAGTTCTGAACGTGCTGGAAGGTGACGATGCTGAAACTAACGCGCTGCGCGCCAAACGCCGCTGTCAGAAATGCGGCACGGCGATGGACAGCTACCTTATCGATCCCAAGCGTAAGCTGCACGTCTGCGGTAACAACCCGGGCTGTGACGGCTACGAGATCGAAGAGGGCGAGTTCCGCATCAAGGGTTACGATGGTCC
>NZ_JMSQ01000023.1 GCF_000696575.1 Siccibacter colletis
AGAACAGAAAAAGGTGTGTTCGAGTCTCTCAAATGCTTACGACACGACGATGAATCGCAGGAAACATCTTCGGGTTGTGAGGTTAAGCGACTAAGCGTACACGGTGGATGCCCTGGCAGTCAGAGGCGATGAAGGACGTGCTAATCTGCGAAAAGCGTCGGTAAGGTGATATGAACCGTTATAACCGACGATGTCCGAATGGGGAAACCCAGTGCAATTCGTTGCACTATCATGTCATGAATACATAGTGGCATGAGGCGAACCGGGGGAACTGAAACATCTAAGTACCCCGAGGAAAAGAAATCAACCGAGATTCCCCCAGTAGCGGCGAGCGAACGGGGAGCAGCCCAGAGCCTGAATCAGTTTGTGTGTTAGTGGAAGCGTCTGGAAAGTCGCAGGGTACAGGGTGATACTCCCGTACACAAAAACACACTTGCTGTGAGCTCGATGAGTAGGG
>NZ_JMSQ01000024.1 GCF_000696575.1 Siccibacter colletis
GTTGGTGAAGAAGTTGAAATCGTTGGTATCAAAGATACTGCGAAATCCACCTGTACCGGCGTTGAAATGTTCCGCAAACTGCTGGACGAAGGTCGTGCGGGCGAGAACTGCGGCGTTCTGCTGCGTGGTATCAAGCGTGAAGAGATCCAGCGTGGCCAGGTACTGGCTAAGCCGGGCACCATCAAGCCGCACACCAAGTTCGAATCCGAAGTGTACATCCTGTCCAAAGATGAAGGCGGCCGTCACACTCCGTTCTTCAAAGGCTACCGTCCGCAGTTCTACTTCCGTACTACTGACGTGACTGGCACCATCGAACTGCCGGAAGGCGTTGAGATGGTAATGCCGGGCGACAACATCAAAATGGTTGTTACCCTGATCCACCCGATCGCGATGGACGACGGTCTGCGTTTCGCAATCCGTGAAGGCGGCCGTACCGTTGGCGCGGGCGTTGTTGCTAAAGTTCT
>NZ_JMSQ01000025.1 GCF_000696575.1 Siccibacter colletis
CGTACCTTTTGTATAATGGGTCAGCGACTTATATTCTGTAGCAAGGTTAACCGTATAGGGGAGCCGAAGGGAAACCGAGTCTTAATTGGGCGTTAAGTTGCAGGGTATAGACCCGAAACCCGGTGATCTAGCCATGGGCAGGTTGAAGGTTGGGTAACACTAACTGGAGGACCGAACCGACTAATGTTGAAAAATTAGCGGATGACCTGTGGCTGGGGGTGAAAGGCCAATCAAACCGGGAGATAGCTGGTTCTCCCCGAAAGCTATTTAGGTAGCGCCTCGTGAACTCATCTCCGGGGGTAGAGCACTGTTTCGGCTAGGGGGCCATCCCGGCTTACCAACCCGATGCAAACTACGAATACCGGAGAATGTTATCACGGGAGACACACGGCGGGTGCTAACGTCCGTCGTGA
>NZ_JMSQ01000026.1 GCF_000696575.1 Siccibacter colletis
GAAGGTGTTTTGGTGTTGGATTTGAGAGATTTTCAGCTTGAGACGGATTAAAGCTTATGGCCGCGAGGCGGTAAGCGAACAGAATTTGCCTGGCGGCTGTAGCGCGGTGGTCCCACCTGACCCCATGCCGAACTCAGAAGTGAAACGCCGTAGCGCCGATGGTAGTGTGGGGTCTCCCCATGCGAGAGTAGGGAACTGCCAGGCATTAAATTAACATACCTGACCAGAACTTCAGGGCAGTTCACTACTCGACAGAGAGTAGGACAAAAGCGAAGCTTTTGAACGTTGCGCAGCAACGGCCCGAAGGGTGAATCGCACAGCGATTCATAAACTGCCAGGCATCAAATTAGCAGTAAACCGGAGTGACATCCGGTGCAGTGACGAAATTCGGTGGAGCGGTAGTTCAGTTGGTTAGAATACCTGCCTGTCACGCAGGGGGTCGCGGGTTCGAGCCCCGTCCGTTCCGCCACTTTTTGATAAGCCCTGAGCGTATGCTCAGGGCTTTTTCTTTTTTCTATGCTTCAACTCACCCCCTTATATCCTCATATTCCCTTCTTTTATTGCGCTTAGCGCAAAACTCTTCTCAAATTATGCCTCTTTATCACCATAACCAGACGGGTGACAATCGTTTCAAGAACAGCGTAAACGAAAAGAAGAGGTAGTAATGACAGTTCCTGAATTTGGTCTTGGGACCTTCCGCCTGCAAGAGGATGTGGTTATCGCATCTGTAAAAAATGCACTCGAAATGGGCTATCGCGCAATCGACACCGCACAGATTTATGGCAATGAAGCAGAGATAGGGCAGGCCATCAAAGAGAGTGGCGTGGCGCGTAACGATCTCTTTATCACCACCAAAATCTGGACCGAAAATCTCAGCAAAGAGAAATTAATTCCAAGCCTTAAAGAGAGCCTGGAAAAATTGCGTACCGATTATGTCGATCTGACGCTGATCCACTGGCCATCGCCGGGCGATGTCGTACCGGTTGAAGAGTATATGCAGGCGCTACTGGAAGCAAAACAGCAGGGCTTAACTCGCGAAATTGGCATTTCTAATTTCACGATCGATCTGATGACGCACGCAATCAATGCCGTAGGCGTAGAGAATATCGCAACCAACCAGATTGAGTTATCTCCCTACCTGCAAAACCGTAAAGTTACAGAGTGGGCGAGGGCGCACGGCATTCATATCACATCCTATATGACACTGGCGTATGGGAAGGCACTTAAAGATGACGTGATTATCCGCATTGCGGAAAAACACAATGCTACTCCCGCGCAGGTTATCCTGGCATGGGCGCTGGCGATGGGGTATGCCGTCATTCCTTCCTCAACCAAACGTGAGAACCTGGCAAGCAATCTTAACGCGACGACTCTCAAGCTGGACGCTAGAGATATGGCATCGATTGACGTGCTGGATTGTAACGATCGCCTGGTCAGCCCGGAGGGACTGGCTCCCGCCTGGGATTAACCCTCCTCTTTATGCCCATCCTCTGTTACAGCCCCGTCCGGGGCTGTTTCACATGTTCACTCATAAAATCGATTAATGCCCGGATCCGCGTACTCACTGCTCGATCGCTGTAGTAGACCGCGCTGAAAGGCATCTCCACCGGCAAACGTTGCTCGGCCAGAAGTTCAACCAGCGCGCCGCTGGCAATCTCCCGATCGATCATATAATCCGACAAACAGGCAATGCCATTTCCCGTTATGCAGAGTTGTTTCAGCGTTTCGCCGCTGTTAGACGATAACCCGACGTCCACTTCCAGCAACTGCCCATCCGCCTGAGCGACAGGCCAGCGGTTAAGCGATACCGGCTCGGTAAAACCGAGGCACAGATGATCGTTAAGCTCTTCCACGCTGGCAGGCGTTCCGTGGCGCGCAAGATAATCCGGAGAGGCGATGATCTTTCGATAACTGGTGAACAGCGGCCGCGCACGCAGGCTGGAGTCAGTCAACGTTCCCGCCCGGATTGCGACATCAACTTTACGCTCGATCAGATTAATAAAGGTTTCGGAGGACACCAGCGACAGCGTCATCTCCGGGTAGCGCTCGCGAAACGGCCTGATAAGCGGCATGAGAAAATGCAGCACCACGGGCGTTGCGGCATCAATGCGCAGCAAACCTCGCGGTGTCTGACGCGACTCCATCAGTTCATTCTCAGCGGCCGCCATCTCCTGCAGAACGTGCTGTACCCGTCGGAAATAGCGATGTCCTTCTTCGGTAAGGCTGAGCTGCCGCGTGGTGCGGTTTAGCAGGCTGACGCCAAGCTTCATCTCCAGCTTTTTTACCGTCCTGCTCACTGCCGAGTTGGCCTGACCGAGTTGTTCGGCGGCCCGGCTGAAACTACCGCTCTCTACCACAGCGACAAACACGGTCAGCTCTTCGGAACTCGCTTTCATTGTTGCTCCTCAGGCAAAATTCTATTGAGACTTTGAATATTTTTGTTATTTAAGCACGGTAGCATACTGAGCGCCATCAAATGCAACCTGTATGGAGTACATTATGCCGCTGGCATTACTGGCGCTGACGATCAGCGCTTTCGCAATTGGCACCACCGAATTTGTTATTGTTGGGCTGGTGCCGACTATCGCAGAGCAGATGGGAATATCGTTACCCTCTGCCGGCTTACTGGTATCGATTTATGCGCTGGGTGTCGCCATTGGCGCACCGGTTCTGACGGCGCTGACTGCGAGGCTTCCCCGTAAGCAACTGCTGATCCTGCTGATGGCGCTGTTCACCGCCGGGAATCTGCTGGCCTGGCTGGCGCCGGGCTATAACACCCTGGTGGTGGCGCGTCTGCTGACCGGCCTGGCACATGGCGTATTCTTCTCGATTGGTTCGACGATTGCCACCGGTCTGGTCGCCCGCGAGAAAGCCGCGTCGGCCATCGCGATCATGTTCGGTGGGCTGACTGTCGCACTGGTCACCGGCGTGCCGCTGGGAACCTTTATCGGCCAGCATTTTGGCTGGCGGGAAACCTTCCTCGCGGTCGCGGGACTCGGCGTCATTGCGCTTATCGCCAGTATGCTTCTCATCCCGAAAGCGATTCCGATGCAGCCAGTGGCGGGCCTGAAAGCGCAATTAAGCGTACTGACGCATCCGCGCCTGCTGATGATCTATGCTATTACCGCGCTGGGCTATGGCGGCGTATTCACCGCCTTTACCTTCCTGGCACCCATGATGCAAAGCCTGGCTGGCTTCTCGCCATCAGCCGTAAGCTTTATTCTTCTTGGCTATGGTGTGGCCGTCGCGATCGGCAATATCTGGGGCGGCAAGCTGGCAGACAAACAGGGTGCGATTCCTGCCCTGACGCTGATTTTCGCCGCACTTGCCGTATTGCTGCTGATCTTCCAGTTCACGGTCAGTATTCACTACGCCGCACTGGTCACGGTGCTGGTAATGGGCATTTTCGCGTTTGGCAATGTGCCGGGTCTTCAGGTGTATGTGGTGCAGAAGGCGGGAGAGTACGCGCCGGGTGCGGTTGACGTCGCCTCTGGTCTGAATATCGCAGCCTTTAACGTCGGCATTGCGCTCGGCTCAATCGTTGGCGGTCAGACGGTCGAACATTATGGCCTCGCCAGCACGCCCTGGATCGGCGCAGTTATCGTCGCGGTCGCACTGATTCTGACGATTATTAGCGGCCGTCTCGATAAGAAAAACGCGTCTGTAGCGCAGTGGAAGCAGGCGTAGCTGCCTGGCTGCTTGCTAAAACAAACCATAACGTCGTTGAAAGTGTGAGCTAAAATCCCTATAACTGAGGAACCGCCTGATTTCCCGGGCGGTTCATGTTACAGAGGTTTGAAGCCAAACGTGCGAAAAACGACTTATGCCATGCGCTACATTGCCGGACTGCCAGCGGAGAGGATTCTGCCGCCGGGCTCATTCGCGAGTATTGGCAAGGCGTTACCCGCCGGTGCGCCACTCCCGGGCCCTGATGTGCTTCGGGTACTGGTGTGGAATATCTTTAAGCAGCAGCGAGCTGAATGGCTGTCGGTGCTGCAAAACTTCGGCAAAGATGCGCATCTGGTGCTGCTCCAGGAAGCGCAAACCACGCCCGAGCTGGTGCAGTTTGCTACCTCAAACTACCTTGCCGCCGATCAGGTTCCCGCGTTTGTTCTGCCGCAGCACCCTTCCGGGGTGATGACCCTTGCTGCTGCGCACCCGGTGTACTGCTGCCCGCTGCGCGAGCGCGAACCTATTCTTCGCCTGTCCAAATCAGCACTGGTTACGGTTTATCCGCTGCCCGATGGCCGCATGCTGATGGTTGTGAATATTCACGCCGTCAATTTCAGCCTCGGCGTGGACGTCTACAGCAAGCAGCTACTGCCGATTGGCGATCAGATTGCGCATCACAATGGTCCGGTGATCATGGCGGGAGATTTTAATGCCTGGAGCCGACCGCGCATGAACGCGCTGTTCCGCTTTACGCGCGATATGTCACTGCGCCAGGTGCGGTTTACCGATGACAATCGCCGACGGGCCTTTGGCCGTCCGCTAGATTTTGTCTTCTATCGCGGTCTTAACGTCAGCGAAGCCTCGGTGCTGGTCACCCGCGCCTCCGATCACAATCCACTACTCGTCGAATTCAGTCCCGGCAAACCTGAGAAATAAAGGTAAGTCAGGTCTGCCGTAGGGCAGATCTGACGCTGCCCTATTTTTCTCAGCTGCAAGGACACCATCATGACAACGCACTCCCATCAGCATCACGTCGACAACCAGTTCGGAGAGCAGGCGCAGGCTTATCTCACCAGTCAGGTCCACGCCAACGGTAACGATCTTGAGCGTCTGAAGGAAAAACTCGCGGCATGGCCAACCGCACAGCTGCTGGATATTGGCTGTGGGGCAGGGCATGCCAGTTTTGCCGCGGCCGGGCTGGTGGCGCACGTCACGGCTTACGATCTTTCAGCGCGGATGCTTGATGTGGTTAGCAATACAGCGCGCGAGCGTAATATTGCTAATCTCGATACCCGCCAGGGCGTGGCCGAACAGTTGCCGTTCGACGATAACAGTATGGACGTGGTAATAAGCCGCTATTCAGCGCACCACTGGCAGGATCCCGGTATGGCGCTGCGGGAAGTGCGTCGCATCCTGAAGCCAGGCGGTCATGTGATATTTATGGATATCCTGTCGCCGGGGCAGGCGGTGCTGGATATCTGGCTGCAGACCGTGGAAGCGCTGCGGGATACCTCGCACGTGCGGAATTATGCCAGCGGTGAGTGGCTGTCGATGTTTACCAGCGCGGGACTGGCGGTACAGGGCATTACTACCGACCGTCTGCGGCTGGAATTCGCCTCGTGGATTGCACGTATGCGCACGCCTGCTGTGATGGCAGAGGCGATTAGGGCCTATCAGGAAAGTGCGGCGGATGAGGTGAAGCGCTATTTCGCGCTGGAAGATGACGGTTCGTTTTGCAGCGATATCATTATGATTGAAGCCATAAAGTACGCATAAAAAGAAAAAGGCACCGGGGGAAGTCGGTGCCTTTTTTGTTCTGTCAGGAATCAGGTCGGCTGTCGTTTTTCACAAACAGCGTGATCTGATCGCCCGGTTGCAGTTTGTCTGTTCCCGTGTTCCAGCGCATCACGTCTTTGATATTGACGCCGTGTCGTTTTGCGATGCTCGAAAGCGAATCGCCTTTACGGACGCGGTACGTGATGCTGTCGTCGTTCTTCGCCAGGCGCCCTGCGCTGCTGGTATTGCTACCAACGTTTAACGTCTGGCCGATTTTCAGGCTTGCGCCTTTCAAACCATTCCAGCGTCGCAGTTCGGCCGTGGTCACGTTTAAACGTGACGCAATGCCTGAAAGCGTATCGCCGGAGCGAACGGTGTAGGCACGGCTGCCGGTATCATCGTTATTCGCGAGAATAGCCGGTTGAACAGCTTCAATTTCGTTAGCGGCCAGCGAGCTTCGCAGCTGCGCGGCGTGCTTACGAGGAACCATAACGTACTGCGGACCGCTTGCGCCCAACGTAGCGCCTTTAACGCCTGCGTTGAAGGTTTTCAGTTTTTTCACTGAAATCCCGGCCATCTCTGCCAGCTGCTCCATCTCTACCGGATTACTGACCGGAACGCGCGCCAGTGCACGGCTCTCATCAGTGGTCGGCAAGCTTACGCCGTAACGCTCGCTGTTTTTGAGAATGTCGCTTAATGCCAGCATTTTCGGTACGTATATTTTGGTTTCCAGCGGCAGTGAGAGCGACCAAAAGTCTGTGGGTTTACCACGCGCTTTATTCGCTTTCATTGCCTTCATAACCCGACCTTCACCACTGTTATAGGCGGCAACGGTGAGTAACCAGTCGCCGTCAAACATGCGGTTAAGACGCTGCATCATATCCAGTGCCGCGGTGGTGGAAGCCACTACGTCACGACGCGCATCATAGCTGCGGGTCTGCTTCAAACCATAATTGCGCCCTGTGCTCGGTATGATCTGCCAGATGCCTGCGGCATTGGCGCCAGACGTCGCGTGCGGGTCAAAAGCGCTCTCCACTATGGGTAGTAGTACCAGTTCCATGGGCATGTTACGTTTCTTAACTTGCCCTGCTATCCAGTACATATACGGCTCTGCCCGTAATGTTACATCGTGGAGATAGCTCTTATTTTTTAAATACTTCTGCTTCTGTTCGCGAATCCGGGCATTTTCCGGAATTCCCATCTTTAGCTCGTCGCCAATGAAAGCCCACAAGTTTTGATCGTCTGCCAGAGTGGACGCGTTGTCCATCCAGAAGCCGTTTCGGCTTGCCAGCTTTCCTGCTTCCCCTTGACCAGCCGCAGAAAGGCTCTGTGCGTGCTGTTGGACATTACCATCGCGCTGTTGCGCCTGGCACCCAACAAGCAAGACAGAGGCGAGTAAAATCGCTTTTGCCTTCATGTGTGTGTCAATAGTTGCTTAAAAGACGAGCGATGATAACTGCGATGTTTCGCGAACACAAGTATGAATTCAGAAGTTATCTTTCTTTGCCCGTAACCAGCCGAAAACATGCTCAGGTTGTTGCAAAGATGTTTCTGCGTTAATTTTGTTAATTAATACATAATCTTGCGTTCTGAGGAACAGATTAATTTTGCGCTCGGTTTTTAATAAAGTGGGCAGCGTAATTTGATTTTTTGCCCGTAACTCCTTCACTTCTCGGTAATATTGGGAAATTGCTTCATCCTCAGGAAGAATATGCGCCGCAAACTTAAGATTACTTAATGTATATTCGTGCGCGCAGCAGACTAACGTCTCTTCCGGTAACGCATTTAATTTCTCGAATGACTGGTACATCTGCTCTGGCGTGCCTTCAAACAGTCGGCCACAGCCACCGGAAAACATCGTATCGCCACAGAAAAGATAAGGCGCGCTAAAAAAACAGATATGTCCTAAAGTGTGGCCCGGGGTGGCGATAACGCGAAAGTTGTGATCTAAAACTGAAACGTTATCTCCTTCCGCAACGATTATCTTCGCCCCTTTCTCCCGGGTCTCTTCCGGCCCATACACCGCCAGGCCTGGGTAACGAGCCAGCAGCTCCGGTACGCCGCCGGTGTGATCGTTATGATGGTGCGTCAGCAGAATCGCTTCCGGCTGCCAGCCGTTTTGCGCAATAGCAGCCAGTACCGGTGCCGCTTCGCCGGGATCGACGATCAGGCAGCGGCCAGCGTCGTCGTTCAGTACCCAGATGTAGTTGTCCTGTAAAGCGGGAATGCTGGTAAGATTCATAAAACACCTCTCAAGCGTTAGGGAAGGTAGTAATGAAAACGGCAAGGATACCTCAAAAACTGACGTCTCCATCCCGCTGGGATGAGCTGCCGGCTGGCGAGCACTATCGCCTGGCGCTGGAAAACCAGCTTCAGCCCTGGCTGGCGAAAATGTATGGTTTTCATCTGCTTAAAATCGGCAATATGAGCGCGGAAATCAATACCGAGGCCTGCGCCATTTCGCACCAGGTGAATGTGTCCCTCGGCGGCGATCCGCATCAGGTGATTGCCGATCCGCTCCAGTTGCCTTTCGCCGCGAAGTCGGTGGATGCCTGCCTGCTGGCCCATACGCTACCGTGGTGCCACGACCCGCACGCGCTGTTGCGTGAAGCTGACCGGGTGTTGATTGATGACGGCTGGATCGTCCTGAGCGGTTTTAACCCACTGAGCCTGGTCGGGATGACGAAGCTGGTGCCGTTCAAACGTAAGCGACCACCCTATAATAGCCGCATGTTTACCATGATGCGCCAGCTGGACTGGCTGGCGCTGCTGAACTTTGAAGTGTTATATCACGGGCGTTTCCAGGTGTTGCCCTGGACCCGGCAGGGCGGGCGTCTGTTGAGTACGCATCTGCCCGCGCTGGGGTGTATGCAGCTTATTGTGGCGCGCAAGCGCACCATTCCGCTGACGCTTAACCCGATGAAAGCCCGCAAAGCCAAAGCCTCGCTGCGCCAGACGGTGGGTGCGACGCGGCAGTATCGAAAACCTTAACTCTCCTGCGGGAGGTAGCCTGTGTCTTCCTGCGTGGGATTTTCCGCCGCGCTGCGTGCCAGCACATCGCAGCGTTCGTTCTCCGGGTGACCGGCATGGCCTTTTACCCACTCCCACTGGATTTTATGCTGGCTCAGGGCGGCATCAAGACGCTGCCAGAGATCGACATTTTTTACCGGCTTTTTATCGGCCGTTTTCCAGCCGCGTTTTTTCCAGTTATGGATCCACTGGGTGATCCCCTGGCGCACGTACTGGCTGTCGGTGCTCAGCACCACGTCGCAGTGCTCGCGTAGCCCCTCCAGCGCCACGATGGCCGCCATCAGCTCCATGCGGTTGTTGGTGGTCAACCGGTAACCGGCGCTGAACTCTTTTTCATGTTGTTTGTAGCGAAGAATTGCACCGTAGCCGCCCGGTCCTGGGTTGCCGAGGCAGGAGCCATCGGTGAAAATTTCTACCTGTTTGCGCATCTCTGGTAGACTTCCTGTGATTAAAACGCCAAGTCTGACATAAACGAAGCCCATGAGCACAGCAATTACACGACAGATCGTCCTCGATACCGAAACCACCGGTATGAACCAGATCGGTGTCCACTATGAAGGGCACCGGATTATTGAAATTGGCGCGGTAGAGGTGATCAACCGCCGCCTGACCGGGAATAACTTCCACGTCTACCTGAAGCCCGACCGGCTGGTGGACCCGGAAGCGTTCAACGTGCACGGTATTGCCGACGAATTTCTGATGCACCAGCCGCTGTTCGGCGACGTGGTGGATGATTTTATCGACTACATCCGCGGGGCCGAGCTGGTCATCCATAACGCGTCGTTCGATATCGGCTTTATGGATTACGAGTTCAGCAAGCTCAACCGCGGCATCCCGAAAACCGAGACCTTCTGTAAGGTCACGGACAGCCTGGCGATGGCGCGCAAAATGTTCCCCGGCAAGCGCAACAGCCTGGATGCGCTCTGCTCGCGCTACGAAATAGACAACACCAAGCGTACGCTGCACGGGGCGTTACTCGACTCCCAAATTCTGGCCGATGTCTATCTGGCGATGACCGGCGGGCAGACGATCATGTCGTTTGCTATGGAAGGGGAGTCGCCGCAGCAGCAGGGTGAAGCCGGGATCCAGCGCGTGGTGCGTCAGGCCTCCCGCCTGCGCGTGATCGCCGCCAGCGACGATGAGCTGATGGCTCACGAATCGCGTCTCGATCTGGTGGAAAAGAAGGGCGGTAGCTGCCTCTGGCGCGCATAAAAAAATCGCCGGTCGCGCGGAAAATAACCGTGCGGGCGATTTTTAGAGCAAACGATTAAATTCGTGAGAAAAAGCGTTGACGCGGATCGGGGCAAACCGTAATATTCGCCTCGTTCCAGCAATGGAACAATGCGGAGCGGTAGTTCAGTTGGTTAGAATACCTGCCTGTCACGCAGGGGGTCGCGGGTTCGAGCCCCGTCCGTTCCGCCACTATTCAGAAGGCCTGAATCAGCAATGATTCAGGCCTTCGTCATTTCTGCGTGCCGCTCGCCTCTTTCTGCAACGAGGCGAGGGGAGACTAGCGCAGCGTAAACGGGTCGGCGTCCTGCCAGGCCGGGAATTTCTCACGATACGCGTTCAGCGCCTCCAGCGACAGTTCGGCATCAATACGCATCGCTTCATGCGGCGTGGCTGTCGCCAGCATCTCACCCTGCGGGCTGATAATGGCGCTGTCGCCGCTGTAGCCATGCCCGTTGCCGTCGGTGCCGACGCGGTTGCAGCCCGCCACGTAAGCCTGATTTTCGATGGCCCGCGCCAGTAACAGCGCCTGCCAGTGCAGCGCACGCGGAGCCGGCCAGTTTGCTACGTAGAGCGCCAGATCGTAATCGTTCTGATTGCGTGACCACACCGGGAAGCGCAGGTCGTAGCACACCAGCGGCAGTATGCGGAACCCGCGCCATTCGATAATGACGCGCGCCTCTCCGGCCTGATAATGATGATGTTCATCGGCCATGCGGAACAGATGGCGCTTATCATAGTGATGCAGCGTGCCGTCCGGCTGCACCAGCAGGAAACGGTTCACCGGGCCGCGCTCGGTCTGCAGCGCCGCGCTGCCGGCAATCATCGCATTGGTGTGGCGCGCTTTCTCCTGCATCCAGGCCACCACCTCCTGCTGCGGCATCGACTGCTGCGCCGCCTCCATTGCAAAACCAGTAGTAAACATTTCCGGTAGCAGGATCAGATCCCGCCCGTGCAGGTCTGCCAGCAGGGTATCAAAGTGGCGAAGGTTGGCCGGACCGTCCATCCAGACCAGCGGTTGTTGCAGCACAGAGAGTGATAAGCCTGACACGTGAGTAGCTCCGTAGTGAACCGTGATTCCCCACTATATGAGAAAAGCGCCGGAAGGTGCCAATAAAAAACCCCGCACCAGGCGGGGTTTGAGGCTAGTCGGGTGAGGAATTACGCGGCTTCGATAGCGCGAACCTCAGCCTGCGGCTTTACCGGCTGGGTCGCCAGCGCATCAAAGTCAAACTCGTCGACGTTAATGCTGCGCAGACGGCTCTCCTCGGCTTTGATCAACACGTTGGCCTCCTCCTGGGTAATGAACCCTTTCGCCATCGCGTCGTTCGCCAGCGCATCCAGGCGGGTGAACGGCAGATTTTTACCCAGCTCTTTGCAGATACGCACGTGGATGGGTTCGGCGGCCATCACATCTGCCAGCGCGGCTTCCAGCAGCCCCATCGCATTATGTTCGCTCGGCGTCAGATACTGACCGCGACCAATGCGTGAGCGGGTAGCGCACGGCGTCTGAATAATTTTCGCCAGCTGGTGGTCGAGCTTATCCGACGGCGCGGTAAAGCGACGACCGAGCGGGAAGATCACCAGACGCATCAGCCCTGCCACACCTCCATTCGGGAAGTTACGCAGCAGGTCGTCCAGCGCCTGCTCGGCCTGATGCAGCGCATCCTGCACGCCCCAGTGCACCAGCGGCAGATCCGCTTCGTGACGGCCTTCGTCCTCGTAACGCTTCAGCGCGGCCGACGCCAGATAGAGCTGGCTCAGCACATCACCGAGGCGCGCCGAGATGCGCTCGCGGCGTTTCAGGCTGCCGCCGAGCACCGCCATCGAAATGTCCGACATCAGTGCAAGGTTGGCGCTGACGCGGTTGATGTGCTGGTAGTAGCGGCGCGTCGCATCCCGGGTCGGGGAGCGGCTGGTCAGGCCGTTGGTCAACCCGAGCCAGAAGCTGCGCATCATGTTGCTGCCTACGTGGCCGATATGGCTGAACAGCAACTGGTCGAAGGCATTGAGATCGTTGCTTTGCGCCGCGGCCATCTCTTCCAGCACATAGGGATGGCAGCGAATAGCGCCCTGACCGAAGATCATCATGGTGCGGGTCAGGATATTCGCCCCTTCCACGGTAATGGCGATCGGTGCGCCCTGATAGGCCCGCGCGAGGAAGTTGGACTCGCCGAGCATGATGCCTTTCCCGCCGGCGATATCCATTGCATCAATAATTGACTGCTGGCCGCGGTGGGTACAGTGATACTTCACGATAGCCGACAGCACCGCCGGTTTTTCGCCGAGCATAATGCCGTAGGTGATCAGCGAGGCCGCCGCGTCCATCACGTAAGCGTTGCCCGCAATGCGTGCCAGCGGCTCTTCGATACCCTCCATCTTACCGATGGAAACTTTAAACTGGCGGCGGATATGGGCATAGGCCCCGGTTGCCAGCGCAATGGATTTCAGGCTGCCGGTAGAGTTGGACGGCAGGGTGATACCGCGGCCAACAGAGAGGCATTCCACCAGCATACGCCAGCCCTGGCCGGCCATTTTCGGGCCGCCGATGATGTAATCAATCGGGACGAAGATGTCATTGCCGCGGGTTGGACCGTTCTGGAACGGCACGTTAAGCGGGAAGTGGCGTTTACCGATCTCCACGCCCGGGGTGTTGGTCGGGATCAGCGCGCAGGTAATGCCCGGCTCGGCATCATCGCCTAACAGATGGTCAGGATCGGAGAGCTTGAACGCCAGCCCCAGCACGGTGGCGATGGGTGCCAGGGTGATGTAGCGTTTGTTCCAGGTCAGGCGCATGCCCAGCACCTGCTGGCCCTGCCACTCGCCCATGCACACCACACCGGTATCAGGAATCGCGCCCGCATCGGAGCCGGCTTCCGGGCTGGTGAGTGCGAAGCAGGGGATCTCCTGGCCACGCGCCAGACGCGGCAGGTAATGATCCTTTTGCTCCTGGGTGCCGTAGTGTTGCAACAGTTCACCCGGCCCTAACGAGTTCGGTACGCCGACGGTAATCGCCAGAATGCCCGATACCCCGGCCAGCTTCTGCAGCACGCGCGCCTGGGCGTAAGCGGAAAACTCCAGCCCGCCGTACTCTTTCTTGATAATCATCGCAAAGAAGCGGTGCTCTTTCAGATACGCCCACAGCTCCGGCGGCAGGTCCGCCATCTCATGGGTGATCTGGAAATCATTCGCCATGCGGCAGGCTTCTTCTACCGGGCCATCGATAAAGGCCTGCTCTTCCGCGGTCAGCGTTGGCTGCGGGTAATTGTGCAGTTTCTGCCAGTCAGGGTTGCCGCGGAACAGATCGCCTTCCCACCAGGTGGTCCCGGCGTCAATGGCCTCTTTCTCGGTACGCGACATCGGCGGCATCACTTTACGGAAGCTGCGGAATGCCGGGGCAGAGAACAGTGATTTGCGCAGCGGGGCGACGTTGAACGGCACCAGCAGGATCGCCACCGGGATCAATACCCACAGCGACCAGAGTCCGGCGAAGCCCAGCGCCGCGGTCCACGTCAGCAGAATGGCGCTGCTGAGCAGCAGGCCGACGCGATGGTAAAAGAGCACACCGATCAGCGCGATGGTGGCAACGATACTCAACATCATCATAACGAAAAGCTCCCTTGCTTGTAGGAGGTCTGACCACTTGTGATGATATGGTTGTAGTGGATGTTATGTTCTTTAGCAATGTGTTCACAAAATAATTACAACCTGGTTCACATTGTTGCCGCACGGAAAGGCAAAACTGCGGTGCGGCGGCAGGCGTAGCGCTTCTCGCTCAGGACGCTATCCGGTACACTTGCCCGGACTCTATTTTTAATGCTGAAGGATATCCTCATGTACCAGGATCTTATTCGTAACGAGCTGAATGAAGCCGCAGAAACGCTGGCTAACTTCCTGAAAGATGAAGCCAACATCCACGCCATCCAGCGTGCGGCCGTACTGCTGGCAGACAGCTTCAAAGCGGGCGGGAAAGTGCTCTCCTGCGGGAACGGCGGTTCACACTGCGATGCGATGCACTTCGCGGAAGAACTGACCGGGCGCTACCGCGAAAACCGTCCGGGCTACCCGGCGATTGCGATCTCCGACGTCAGCCATATCTCCTGCGTCAGCAATGACTTTGGCTACGACTACGTGTTCTCGCGCTATGTGGAAGCGGTGGGCCGTGAAGGCGACGTGCTGCTGGGTATCTCCACCTCCGGCAACTCCGGCAATGTGATCAAAGCCATTGAAGCCGCGCGTGCCAAAGGCATGAAGGTCATCACCCTGACCGGGAAAGACGGTGGCAAAATGGCGGGCAGCGCCGACATCGAAATTCGTGTGCCACACTTTGGTTATGCAGACCGTATTCAGGAGATCCACATCAAAGTGATCCACATCCTGATCCAGCTGATTGAAAAAGAGATGGTCAAAGCCTGATAAGGCTCATCTGTTGGTCATGCTGACGCCGGGCGGTGTATTGACGCTGCCCTGTGCGGATGCCTTATGAGGTGAACTATGTGCGAATTGCTCGGGATGAGCGCCAACGTGCCAACCGATATCTGCTTTAGCTTTACCGGCCTCGTTCAGCGTGGCGGCGGCACCGGGCCGCACAAAGATGGCTGGGGCATCACCTTCTATGAAGGCAAAGGCTGCCGCACCTTCAAAGATCCGCAGCCGAGTTTCAATTCCCCCATCGCCAGGCTGGTGCAGGAGTACCCGATCAAATCCTGCTCGGTGATTGCCCACATTCGCCAGGCGAATCGCGGCATGGTGGCACTGGAGAATACCCACCCCTTCACCCGCGAGCTGTGGGGCCGTAACTGGACCTACGCCCACAACGGGCAGCTCAGCGGCTACCGCAGCCTGCAAACCGGTCAGTTCCGCCCGGTGGGCGAGACCGACAGCGAAAAAGCATTCTGCTGGCTGCTGCATCAGCTGACCCAGCGCTATCCGCGCACTCCAGCCAAAATGGACAGTGTGTTTCGCTTTATCGCCACGCTTGCCGCGCAGCTGCGCGAAAAAGGCGTGTTCAACATGCTGCTGTCCGACGGGCGCTACGTGATGGCGTTCTGTTCAACGAATCTGTTCTGGATCACCCGCCGCGCGCCGTTTGGCAAAGCCACGCTGCTGGATCAGGATGTGGAGATTGATTTTGTGCAGGAGACCACACCGAACGATGTGGTCACTGTGATTGCCACTCAGCCCCTGACGGGCAACGAAACCTGGCAAAAGATTATGCCTGGCGAGTGGGCGTTATTCTGTCTTGGGGAGCGCGTAGTTTGACACCAGCTGCGGGTGCACCGGCGTGCTGGCAAGCGGCTTGCTGACCACGTAGCGGCCTTCCGGCGACACCGATACCACCGGCGGCTGGCGGGTCTGCACGAAGTAGTCGTAGCCCGGCTTCAGCTGTTTCCAGAAGTCGCTGTAGTAGGAGTACTTGTGACGCGCCATATTGGCATCGGTCATGCGGAATGGATAGATGCTCACCTGAACCTGCGGCTGACCGAAGATCAGCGCGGCGGTGACATACTGGAAAATCTCATCAATCCCGGAATCAGTCATGGCGTAGCAGCCTACTGACACACAGGCTCCGTGGATCATCAGGTAGTTACCCTGGTAGCCGTGGGCGCGGTCATAGGCGTTCGGGAAGCCGATATTAATCGCTTTATAGAAACGGCTGTCCGGCTTGAGCTGGTTGCGCTGGACGCTGTAGAACCCTTCCGGGCTTTTAAAATCGCCCTGGCGCTGTTTCGGGCCAAGCCCACCGGAATAATTGCAGATGCGGAAACTGTCCAGCAGTTGATACTGCTCGCCCATCTTCACGTAAAGCTCAAGGGTGCGCTCTTCTTTAAAGATCTGAACATAAACCGGCGAGCCCATAAGCTGCTGTTTATATTCTTTGCTAAGCGATGAAGCTGAACTGTTGCTTCCGGTCAGCGCGGCAAATGATACGCACGGGATGAGAAGCATCGCAATGAATAATGCGATTTTACGCATACTGCTTATTTCCTTGATAAAGCTGAAACCACTGCCGGGACGGCAAGAGAGACCCAGAATCAGACAATTCTGTAATGGAGCGCTCACATTAGCAGCAATAAAGATTTTCGCAACAGCCGGAACAGATGTTTTCATTGCCGCGCATAGTTATACCCTGGGCAGATGACATTTTCAGCGTCGGGCTGGCGTTTTGAGTCATAAAAAAAGCAACAAATAATGAATGAGTTAGTTCTTAACGCGCGCTATTTCCGGGGAATAAAAGACGCGGCGGTCATATTCTATTTCTGGACAACCTTTGCAACCCAGAGGCGGGCATAATCCGGCACTTCTTATTTAAACGCGTTTGCCTGTATACTTATCCAGTAAAGGTGAGGGTAGGGTATGCGTAAAATCATTCACGTTGATATGGACTGCTTTTTCGCGGCGGTAGAGATGCGCGATAATCCAGCCCTGCGCGATATTCCGTTGGCTATTGGCGGTAGCCGCGAGCGGCGCGGGGTGATCAGCACCGCCAATTACCCGGCGCGTAAATTCGGCGTGCGCAGCGCCATGCCCACTGCCACCGCGCTAAAGCTCTGCCCGCACCTGACGCTGCTGCCGGGCCGTTTCGATGCTTATAAAGAAGCCTCGGCGCAAATCCGCGATATCTTTTCCCGCTATACCTCCCTGATTGAACCGCTCTCGCTCGATGAAGCCTATCTTGACGTCACCGACAGCGTGCACTGCCACGGCTCGGCAACGCTTATGGCTCAGCAGATCCGCGCCACTATCTATAATGAAACCGGACTGACCGCCTCGGCGGGCATCGCGCCGGTGAAGTTTCTCGCCAAAATCGCCTCGGATCTCAACAAGCCCAACGGCCAGTACGTGATTACCCCCGATGCCGTGCCCGACTTTTTAAAAACGCTGCCGCTGAGCAAAATCCCCGGCGTCGGTAAAGTCTCCGCCGGTAAGCTTGAGGCGATGGGGCTGCGCACCTGCGAGGACGTTCAGAACAGCGACCTGGCCCAGCTGCTCAAGCGCTTTGGTAAGTTTGGCCGGGTGCTGTGGGAGCGCAGCCAGGGCATCGACGAGCGCGAAATCAGCAGCGACCGACAGCGTAAATCGGTGGGTGTCGAACGTACCCTGGCGGAAGATATTCATGAATGGGCGCAGTGCGAAGCGATTATCGAGCAGCAGCTTTACCCCGAGCTGGAGCGTCGTCTGCGCAACGTTAAGCCCGACCTGCTGATTGCCCGTCAGGGGGTGAAGCTCAAGTTCAATGATTTCCAGCAAACCACCCAGGAGCACGTCTGGCCGAAGCTGAATAAGGACGATCTCATCGCGACAGCGCGTAAGACCTGGGACGAACGGCGCGGCGGGCGCGGGGTGCGGCTGGTGGGGTTACACGTTACGCTGCTCGACCCGCAAATCGAACGTCAGCTGCTGCTGGGGCTTTAAAATGTGCTTACCAGGCAGGTAAGCGCCCGCACACCCGGAAGTAAAAATAAACAAGGGCGGGGATCGCCCCGCCCTTCGTCGTAGCCAACGCGCTTATTTCGCCGGAATAGCTTTCAGCAGCGCGGTCAGCAGGGTCCAGTAGTGGCCCACGCTTTCGATGTGCACCTGCTCGTCCGGGGAGTGGGGACCGGTGATGGTCGGCCCGATGGAAACCATGTCCATCTCCGGGTACGGCTTTTTGAACAGCCCGCATTCCAGGCCCGCGTGGATCACCTGAATGTTCGGCGTTTTGTCGAACAGACGCTGGTAAGTTTCGCGCACCAGCGCCATCACCGGTGAACTGGCGTCCGGCTGCCAGCCAGGGTAGCTGCCTTTGGCGTCGGTCTGTGCACCGGCCAGCGCGCCGAGGGACTCCAGCATGCTCACCACGTACTCTTTACCGCTGTCGATCAGCGAGCGGATCAGGCAGATAATTTGCGCATTCTGCTCGTCCATGGTCACCACACCGACGTTCAGGGAGGTTTCCACCACGCCTTTCGCTACGTCTGAGTTGCGGATCACGCCGTTCGGCGTGGCGTTCAGCAGCTGAACAAACGCATCGCGTGACGCGGCGGTCAGTGCAGCGCGATCGCTCTGCGCCGCTTCCAGCACCACGGTCAGGTTCTTCTCTTTTTCCGCCAGTTCGTTTTTCAGGATCGCCAGATAGTCCTCTGCCAGGGTTTTCAGGCTCTGGGCTTTATCAGCAGCCACGGCCACGGTAGCAAAGGCTTCACGCGGAATGGCATTGCGCAGGGTGCCGCCGTTGAAATCCACCAGCCGCAGATCCAGCTCCGCGGCGTGGCCTGCCAGGAAGCGCGCCAGCAGCTTGTTGGCGTTACCCAGACCGAGGTGAATATCGCCGCCGGAGTGGCCGCCTTTCAGTCCTTTCAGGGTCAGTTTGAAAGTCTGGAAACCGGCCGGAACCGCTTCGCGCTGCAGCGCCAGGGTAGAGATGAAATCAATCCCGCCCGCGCAGCCCATGTAGATCTCACCCTCTTCTTCAGAGTCGGTGTTGATCAGGATGTCTGCCTGCAGCCAGCCAGCCTGCAGACCAAACGCGCCGTCCATGCCAGCTTCTTCGGTCATGGTCAGCAGCACTTCCAGCGGACCGTGCTCGACGCTGTCGTCAGCCAGCACCGCGAGCGCGGACGCCATACCAATGCCGTTATCCGCACCCAGCGTGGTGCCGCGCGCTTTCACCCACTCGCCGTCAATCCACGGCTGAATTGGATCTTTGGTGAAGTCGTGCACGGTGTCGTTGTTTTTCTGCGGCACCATATCAAGGTGCGCCTGCAGCACGACCGCTTTGCGGTTTTCCATGCCTGCGGTCGCAGGTTTGCGGATCAGGATGTTGCCAACCTGGTCGCGCTCGGCGTGCAGCCCTTTTTCCTGCGCCCAGCCCATGATGTGGTTTGCGAGTTCTTCTTCATGGTAAGACGGGTGCGGAATGGAGCAGATTTTGGCAAAAATATCCCACAGCGGCTGCGGCGAGAGCTGAGACAGTTCAGACACGTTAAGTCTCCTTGAGGTAGACCGGGCAAATTAGCGACGGGTCACAGGTTTAGCAGATAAACACGGGCGTTATTCGGCCCAGGATGGTGAAGTCGAGAATACCATTTTTCGCTGCGAGGGATAGTCCCGCAGGCGTAAAATCCATAGCCGCCGCCGCTCAACACTGGTTTTTAGCGCGTCAGATCTCTATAATCTCGCGCAACCAATTCCCCCTTGAACACTTTTTACGCCGTTTTTTAACAGGCCGGGACACTTCACATGAGCGAAAAATACGTCGTCACCTGGGATATGTTGCAGATCCATGCACGCAAACTGGCAAGCCGCCTGATGCCCTCCGAGCAGTGGAAAGGCATTATCGCCGTCAGCCGCGGTGGACTGGTGCCGGGCGCGCTGCTGGCGCGTGAACTGGGTATTCGCCATGTCGATACCGTATGCATCTCCAGCTACGACCACGATAACCAGCGCGAGCTGACCGTGCTTAAGCGTGCGGAAGGCGACGGCGAAGGCTTTATCGTGATTGACGATCTGGTCGATACCGGCGGCACCGCGGTCGCTATCCGCGAAATGTACCCGAAAGCGCACTTCGTCACTATCTTCGCCAAGCCAGCTGGCCGCCCGCTGGTGGACGACTACGTGATCGACATTCCGCAGGACACCTGGATTGAGCAGCCGTGGGACATGGGCGTGGTCTTCGTGCCGCCGCTGTCAGGCCGCTAATCGTATAGAGTTGTAAATAACGCCCGGCTTTGTCCGGGCGTTTGTTTTATTTAGCGCGGGTGAAGTTACAATAACGATTCGTGAGCTTGTAATGGAGTGAAAGCACGATGACCCAGGCTAACCTCAGCGAGACCCTGTTTAAACCGCGTTTCAAACACCCTGAAACTTCCACCCTCGTCCGCCGCGTTCAGCACCATCAGGGGCTGGCCGTACAGTCGGCGCTCGACGGCAAAAACGTGCCGCACTGGTATCGCATGATCAACCGCCTGATGTGGGTATGGCGCGGCGTCGATCCGCGTGAAATCCTCGAAGTGCAGGCGCGCATCGCCGCCAGCCAGACGGACCGCACCGACGATGAGCTGTTTGATACCGTCATCGGCTACCGCAGCGGCAACTGGATCTACGAGTGGTCGAAACAGGCGATGCTCTGGCAGCAGCGCGCCAGCAGTGCTCAGGACGAGCTGCAAAAAGGGCGTGACTGGCTGATGGCTGCCAACCTCTACAGCATTGCCGCCTATCCGCATCTCAAAGGCGATGACCTGGCCGAACAGGCTCAGGTGCTGGCCAATAAAGCCTATGAAGAAGCCGCCCCGCGCCTGGCGGGTGAGCTGCGCGAGCTGGAGTTCCCGGTTCCCGGCGGCAGCCCCATCACCGGCTTCCTGCATCTGCCGAAGGGCAGCGATGGCCCGCATCCCACGGTGCTGGTGTGCGGCGGCCTGGACGCGCTGCAGAGCGACTACCATACCCTGTTTGAGCGCTACCTCGCACCGGCAGGCATCGCCATGCTTACCATCGACATGCCCTCGGTGGGTTTCTCTTCAAAATGGAAGCTGACCCAGGACTCCAGCCAGCTGCACCAGCACGTGCTGCAGGCCTTGCCGAACATTCCCTGGGTGGATCACACCCGCGTCGCGGCGTTCGGTTTTCGCTTCGGGGCCAACGTCGCGGTACGGCTGGCTTACCTCGAATCCCCGCGCCTGAAAGCCGTCGCCTGCCTTGGGCCGGTCGTGCATCATCTGCTGAGCGATACTGCCCGGCAGGATAAGGTGCCGGAGATGTATATGGACGTGCTCGCCAGTCGTCTTGGGATGTATGACGCTTCGGATAATGCGCTGCGCGTCGAACTCAACCGCTATTCGCTGAAAACCCAGGGGCTGCTGGGTCGCCGCTGCCCGACGCCGATGCTTTCCGGCTACTGGAAAAACGATCCCTTCAGCCCGCCGGAGGAGTCGCGTTTAATCACCTCGTCATCTGCCGACGGCAAACTGCTGGAGATACCGTTTAATCCGGTGTACCGCAATTTTGACCGCGCGCTACAGGAAATTACCGACTGGATCGGCCATAGATTGCGTTAATGGATTGCTAAATTTCATTGGTCTGGTAAAACAGTGGCTTCATAAAAGGAGATCGCAATGACGTTACCGAGTGGACACCCAAAAAGCAGATTGATTAAGAAGTTCACTGCGCTTGGCCCGTATATTCGGGAAGAGCAGTGTGAAGATAACCGATTCTTTTTCGATTGCCTGGCGGTTTGCGTAAACGTAAAGCCAGCGCCGGAGAAGCGTGAGTTCTGGGGCTGGTGGATGGAGCTGGAAGCGCAGGAGAAGCGTTTTACCTATACCTATCATTTTGGTCTGTTCGACAAAGAGGGTATCTGGCAGCCCACCGCGATCAAGGATAAAGAGGTTAACGACAAGCTGGAGCAGACGCTGCGCGGTTTCCACGAACGGCTGCGTGCCCTGCTGGCGACCCTTGAGCTGGACCTGGAGCCTGCCGATGATTTTGCCGAGAAGCCGGTAAAACTCTCCGCCTGACAGGCTATCCCCCGGCGTGTTTAGCGCGCCGCGTGGCGTTCAGAGATAAAAAAGCCCTGCATTGCAGGGCTTTTTTGTTGGGTACCGATTAGAACTGATAGGTCACGCCCACAGCCACGACGTCGTCGTCGTTGATGCCCAGCTGGTTGTCGCTGTCGATCTGGTTGATTTTGTAATCCACCATCGCAGACATGTTTTTGTTGAAGTAGTAAGTCACGCCAACATCGATGTAGTTAACCAGATCTTCGTTGCCCACGCCGCCTTCGATATCTTTGCCTTTAGACAGCACGTAACCCAGGGACGGGCGCAGACCGAAGTCGAACTGGTACTGAATAACAGCTTCGAAGTTCTCTGCTTTATTAGCAAAGCCCAGAGAAGATGAAATTGGGGTCATATTGTTCGATACGCCGTACATAGCAGCCATGTACAGGTCATTCGCATCGTATTTCACGCCGGTTACCCAGGCTTCAGCGTTGTCGCCGCGGCCCAGTGCCATCGTGTTTTGCTCTTCAGTACGATCGGATTTCGCGTAAGCACCGCTGATGGCGAAATCGCTGCCGCCAAAGTCATAAGAGAGTGAAGCACCGAAGCCGTCACCGTTCTGTTTCACGGTTGAACGATCGTCGTTCTTGCCCTGGTATTGCAGGGTCATATCCAGGCCGTCAACCGCGCCGAAGAAATCAGTATTGCGGTAAGTCGCCAGGCCAGTAGAGCGCTTGGTCATAAAGTTATCGGTACGGGTCAGAGAGTCACCGCCGAATTCCGGGAACATATCGGTCCATGCAGCCGTGTCATAAAGCACGCCGAGGTTACGACCGTAGTCGATAGAACCGAACTGCGCCCATTTCAGACCGGCAAAGGCCAGACGGGTTTTCTGCGTGGAATCGCTTTCTGCCTGGTTACCAGAGAACTCTGCTTCCCAGCGACCGAAACCGGTCAGTTCGCTGTTAATCTGGGTTTCGCCTTTGAAACCGAAACGGACGTAGGTGTTATCGCCATCGGAGCCGTCATTGTCGCTGAAATAATGCTGAGCTTTCACTTTGCCGTAAACGTCCAGCTTATTGCCGTTTTTATTATAAACTTCTGCTGCGTGAACCGAAGCGGAAGCGACGACGCTCATTACCACTAATGCCAGAGTGCTCTTTTTCATTTTCAATCCCAGTTGATAGATCGCGCTTAATATTCTCAGGACGTTTGGTCCCGTGAAAA
The DNA here is from genome assembly GCF_000696575.1 of Siccibacter colletis. Classification (GTDB taxonomy): domain Bacteria; phylum Pseudomonadota; class Gammaproteobacteria; order Enterobacterales; family Enterobacteriaceae; genus Siccibacter; species Siccibacter colletis. The sequence goes on from NZ_JMSQ01000026.1 coordinate 22,416, forward strand.
AACATGGAGGGTTTTATCGTTCCGGGATGAAGGTTTTATTACACGATAAGAAAAATTTTAAATAATCGTGTTTATTTGATTCTGTCATTTAAATGTCAACATACACCGCTACGCTTGCTGATCCTGCACAACCTCATTTGCCCTTTTTACAGCGCCTGTTGGCAAGGGCCGCGACTCCTGTTACAACGTTCACTGGTATAACTTTTTCTTTTCGTTGAACGGCAAAAAATCATGAGTGACAGCCAGACGCTGGTCGTAAAACTGGGTACCAGCGTGTTAACCGGGGGTTCCCGCAAACTTAACCGCGCCCATATCGTGGAGCTGGTGCGTCAGTGCGCGCAGCTGCACGCCGCCGGGCACCGCATCGTTATCGTCACCTCCGGGGCGATTGCCGCCGGGCGTGAGCACCTGGGCTACCCGGAACTGCCGGCAACCATCGCCTCCAAGCAGCTGCTGGCCGCAGTAGGGCAGAGCCGCCTGATCCAGCTCTGGGAGCAGCTGTTCTCCATCTATGGCATTCACGTCGGGCAGATGCTGTTGACCCGCGCCGATATGGAAGATCGCGAGCGCTTCCTTAACGCCCGCGATACGCTGCGCGCGCTGCTCGATAACCATATCGTACCGGTCATCAACGAAAACGACGCCGTGGCAACCGCCGAGATTAAAGTCGGCGACAACGATAACCTGTCGGCGCTGGCCGCAATTCTTGCCGGAGCCGACAAACTGCTGCTGCTCACCGACCAGCAGGGGCTGTTCACCGCCGACCCGCGCACCAATCCCCAGGCGGAACTGATCGCCGACGTGCGCGGCATCGACGACGCGCTGCGCGCCATCGCCGGCGACAGCGTGTCCGGATTAGGCACCGGCGGCATGGGCACCAAACTGCAGGCCGCCGACGTCGCCTGCCGCGCCGGGATCGACACCATCATCGCTGCCGGCAGCAAGCCCGGCGTTATCGGCGACGTGATGAACGGTGTGCCGGTCGGCACCCGCTTCCACGCCCAGCAAACGCCGCTGGAGAACCGCAAACGCTGGATCTTCGGCGCACCGCCCGCAGGGGAAATTACCGTTGATGAAGGTGCCAGCGCAGCGATTCTGGAGAAGGGCAGCTCGCTGCTGCCAAAAGGCATTAAAGAGGTCAGCGGTAACTTCTCGCGTGGGGAAGTGATCCGTATTCGCCGCCTCGACGGGCGCGACATCGCCCACGGCGTCAGCCGCTACAACAGCGACGCCCTGCGCCGTATCGCCGGCCAACACTCGCAGGATATCGGCACCGTGCTGGGCTATGAGTATGGTCCGGTCGCCGTTCACCGCGACGACATGATTACCCGCTAAGGAGCTGGCCATGCTTGAACAAATGGGCAACGCGGCAAAAGCCGCCTCGTATCAGCTCGCGCTGCTCTCCAGCCGCGAGAAAAACCGCGTGCTGGAAAAGATCGCTGATTATCTGGAAGCGCAGTCGCAAAGCATTCTGAGCGCTAACCAGCAGGACGTCAGCGAAGCGCGCGATAACGGTCTGAGCGACGCCTTGCTAGACCGGCTGCTGCTCACCCCGGCGCGTCTGAGCGCCATCGCCGCCGACGTGCGTCAGGTCTGCAATCTCGCCGACCCGGTAGGGCAGGTGATCGACGGTGGGCTGCTCGACAGCGGCCTGCGCATCGAACGCCGCCGCGTACCGCTCGGGGTTATCGGCGTGATTTACGAAGCGCGCCCGAACGTCACCGTTGACGTCGCCTCTCTGTGCCTGAAAACCGGCAACGCCGCCATTCTGCGCGGCGGGAAAGAGACCTGGCGCACTAACGCCGCCACGGTGAAGGTCATCCAGCAGGCGTTGGTGGAGTGCGGGCTGCCCGCCGCCGCCGTGCAGGCGATTGAAAGCCCGGACCGCGCGCTGGTGAATGAGATGCTGCGCATGGATAAATACATCGACATGCTGATCCCGCGCGGCGGGGCAGGGCTGCACAAGCTGTGCCGCGAGCAGTCCACCATTCCGGTGATCACCGGCGGGATCGGCGTCTGCCATATTTTCGTCGATGACAGCGCCGAGTTCGCGCCGGCTATCGATATCATCGTCAACGCGAAAACCCAGCGCCCCAGCACCTGCAACACGGTGGAGACGCTGCTGGTGCATCAGGCGGTGGCGGAACGCTTCCTGCCAGCGCTGAGCAACAGGATGGCCGAGCGGGGCGTAACGCTGCATGCCGATGATCAGGCGCTGGCGCTGTTACAGGCAGGCCCGGCGACGGTGGTGGCGGTGAAACCGGAAGAGTATGACGACGAGTTTTTATCGCTGGATCTGAACGTGAAGATCGTCGCCGATCTCGATGGGGCAATCGATCACATTCGCGCCCACGGCACCCAGCATTCGGACGCCATTCTGACCCGCACGCTGCGCAATGCGAATCGCTTTATCAATGAAGTGGATTCGTCAGCGGTGTACGTCAACGCGTCCACTCGCTTTACCGACGGCGCCCAGTTTGGTCTTGGCGCGGAAGTGGCGGTGAGCACTCAGAAGCTGCACGCCCGTGGCCCGATGGGCCTCGAAGCGTTAACGACCTACAAGTGGATCGGTTTCGGCGACGATACAATTCGTGCGTAACTGACCAGTGGGTGATGCAAAAACGGCCGCTTAAACCGAAAGGGCATTGACGCATCACCCACTTTTTCCTACCCTTTTACACCGTTGTTCACGCTCGTGAACACCGTCACAACGCCGATATAGCTCAGTTGGTAGAGCAGCGCATTCGTAATGCGAAGGTCGTAGGTTCGACTCCTATTATCGGCACCATCCCTTAGTTTTCTCAAGTCAACCCACATCAACAAAACCCTTTAAAAACATAGATTTCATGCCCTTAATGGTCGTTTGAGGTCAACCTTTATCTCTTGAAATCAACATGCACTCGGGGGCACAATTAGGGGCATGTTCTGTTCGGTCTAGGAAATATGCCCCCAATGATGCTGAATGCCCGCAAGGTTGAAGCTGCGAAAGGAAAAGAGAAGAGCTATAAGCTGTCTGATGGAGGTGGCCTATACCTTCAGGTTGAACCCAATGGCTCGCGTTACTGGCGTATGAAGTACCGTTTTGCTGGCAAAGAGAAGCGCTTGTCCTTTGGTGTTTATCCAACAGTGTCTCTCGCCGATGCCAGGCAAAAACGTGAAGACGCGAAGAAATTACTGGCGGCTGGTGATGATCCGGGTGAAGTAAAGAAAGCAAAAAAGCAGGCCTTAACCGCTGCGATCGAGATTCTCAATCCATTCAGAGATGTGGCGTTAGAGTGGCATAAGATTAAGTCTCCCAAATGGTCTGAGGGCTACGCTTCGGACATCATCGAGGCATTTGAGAAAGACATCTTCCCGCATATTGGCCATCGTCCTATTGCCGATATCAAGCCTCTTGAGCTGCTTGAAGTTCTTAGACTAATAGAGGCTAGAGGAGCAATGGAAAAAGCGAAGAAAGTTCGTCAGCGATGCGGTGAAGTATTCCGCTATGCCATCGTAACGGGTCGAGCGATCTACAATCCGGCACCAGATCTTGCTAGTGCGATGCAAGGCCATGAAGCAGTTCACTATCCATTCCTCAAGGCCAACGAGCTGCCCGAGTTCTTTACTACCCTTAACGCTTATTCAGGAAGCCCAATTGTATTATTGGGGGCAAAATTACTCATCCTGACAGGTCTCAGAACTGGAGAACTACGAGCAGCAGAATGGCGAGAGGTGGATTTTGATAACGCAGTGTGGGAAATCCCTAAAGAACGCATGAAAATGCGTAGAACTCATATTGTACCGCTTTCAAAACAAGCATTAGTTCATCTCCAACGGTTAAAAGAGCTGACAGGCAACTATCCGCTCATGTTCCCTGGACGCAACGATCCCAGTAAGTTCATGAGTGAAGCCAGTATCAACCAAGTGTTTAAACGTATTGGGTATGCTGGCCGTGTAACAGGGCATGGTTTTAGGCATACGATGAGTACGATTCTGCACGAGAAAGGTTTTAATAGCGCCTGGATTGAAACCCAGCTTGCTCATTTGGACAAAAATTCAATTCGAGGAATTTATAACCATGCTCAATATATTGAAGGGCGTAGGGAAATGATGCAGTGGTATGCGGACTTTATTGGGGAAATGAATCTTAATGACAAATAAAACTTCTCCTTTGAAACTATTTCGCACACATTATCAAGTAGCAGAGGTTGCTAAGATATTGAGTTGTGAAGAGGAAGATATTTTTCATCTGTCTGGGGAGAATGATATTTTATTCTCAGCTTATGTTGGTAGGGAGGGTAACTTTTCAAAGCATCGAGTTAGAAATGTAAGTGAATTTTTAAATCACATTGGTTCCTTAGATAAGGGTGATGAAGGTTATAGTTATATTAGCCAATATAGTCTTATAAAAATATATGAAATTAAAAATGACAAGAATTTAGTCATAGTACGTATCAAAGGTTATTTTAAATACCCACCAAAAATCCAGAAGGACTTTATCTTTTATAGTGGGCAATTTCCTGTATACCCCTCTCTCCTTATACCGGCTGGACAAATATTATCAAATGATGTGAAATTCTTCCAGATGGACTGGAAAAATTCGGATGGCTTCTTTTTAGAGCATGATGGATATCTAGAAAGCGAAGATGTTCGAAAACTTTATAACATAATTAACAATGATTCATCTTCTTCCGATGTATACAAATCGCTTTCAATTGCTCAACAAGAGCGACATGCAGCAAAAAGAAATCAAGTTTTGAGCGTGGCCATTTATCTCTATAAAGAAAACTCTAATGTCAAAAAGGACAACGCTACAGCACTTACAGAGCTTATTTTCACCCGAGCTGAAGAATTTTGGCCTGATAAGAAAGAACCTCCCTTGTCTTTCACAGTAATTAGTAAGTTGATTTCAGGAATTTTCAAAAAACCAATTTTCACAATCTGTTAACATTTTTGTCGAGTAAGTTTTTTTTGCTTACTCGACTTTTTTACACCCAAGCCAGGTGCTTTAATCCTCTCCGTTAACCCGAATCGATGAACTGAGAGGAACTAATCATGGCGCTAACTGATACTCGCCCTAATTCAGACTCACTAATTGATATGAAATATATCACTTCTGATTGTCTGCTCACTGATAAGTGGATTTATAAGCTAATTTCACTTGGTAAATTCCCTAAGCCGATTAAGTTAGGTCGTATGTCTCGTTGGCGAGCGGGTGACTACTACGCATGGCGTGATAGTCATTCAACTGTCAATGATTAAACATTGTTTCTTTTTTCTTAAATAACAAGAAATCTTGAGGTGAATAATGAATGACCTTCATTTAGAGGGTGGGGCTTCACTCGCCCTGAAGTTTACAAAAAGTAGTGCTCTTGCTTATGTTCAAAACTATAAAGTAATTCCGTTTAAAAATTTAAATAGTGACGCCGCATGTATTGCCCGCATTATTGAAATCTTTTCGCTAAACAAATTACGGAATGAGGGAGACAAACTTTTTGCGTTAACTGGTTTGGTCGTTCCTGATACTGGCGCGGAAGCTTCTGAAATTAATATGTTATTAAAGCGCTGCATTCAACTTTGCCACCATGAAGAAGAGGAGCTTGGCTACAGAGAACGTGCAGCAGCTGAAGCAGAAGCGGCAACAAAGCAGGTTTATACAGCTCGCAGTGTTGCCGAGATGAAGAACCGGGGTTCACATCCCGTGAGTCGAGCTGATGCTGAATATCTTTATCAGGCCGCGCAAAGCAGGGTTGAAGAACAACGAGAGCGGGTAAAACTTTTCCGGTCTTTTCCTGGCTTACTTGTCGAGGAAGCAAAGCGAATCGGAAAGGGCGTAGATAGATCGGTGTTGCATTCTTTTCCTGTATCCCAGTACATCCCGGCACAAATTACGGCATCTGACCAGAATCCGGTAATTTCCAGTGCTGCCCGGTTCGTAAGGGATGCCCTTAATGAATTGGTGGAGGCTGTACGTGAAATCATTAAACACTGTACTCCACCTTCTGACATGTACGCTTTAAATAATGGTGGCTTACAAAGGGTAGCCGCTTACAAAGAGTATTACAGGGTGGATAATTCACTGTTACGTGCAGTGGTTACCGCTGAGGATTATGTTGAATATTGCCTCCAAGGCCAAAAACTAACAGAGCGAAAAGAAAAGCTTTTTTCCATCTAATATATTCAGGGTGTATTTATGTTTGCTTTTAAAAATAAAAAGCCAGATGCGGCACGTCTTTATCATGAGAAATTAACAGATAGTCTCAATGCGGGTTTTAATGAAGGACGTCGTTTTTCACTTGGCGGTAATAAGGAAAACATTCTCCGTGCATCTATTCTGGAATCAGGCTGGATGATGGGAAACATCACGCTGCGTGATGTTAATGCTGTTTCGGGTAATGCAATCAATATTGGAGCCAGCGAGCTACATACGGGCCGGGTTGCGGATGGGCGCTTTCGGAAAAAGGTATCAATTAATGGAACAGAGTTTTGGCTTTCAGAAACGGATACCTGTGCCACTATCAGCTATGGCGAATTGTCGGATATTTATAATCTTGGTAACGCAGGTGGTTTTGACGAAGCGCTGGATAACTTTTTTAGTTAGGCATATTCACTGGATATGCTACGTGTTGGCTTTAATGGTTCATCAATTTCTGAAACGACCATTCCGGAATTAAATAAGAAAGGTGAAGACGTCAATATTGGCTGGCATGCGCTCGCAAAAGATTTCATGAAAGGAAGGCAGGTTATTTCTGAACCACTTACCTTAGGTGAAACGGGGAAATGGAAGAATATCGATTTGCTGGCTAATCATCTCATCAATAGTGTTATTGCGGAGCCGTTCCGGGAAGATCCGCGGCTGGTGATAATGGTCGGGGCTGAATTGGCTGCACAACAGCGCCTTCGCCTGTTTAATGCTGCTGACCGCCCGGCAGATATCAGCGCCGCACAAATGGCCGCCAGTTCAGTTGCCGGGCGTTTCGCTTTCATTCCACCTTTCATGCCGGGTAAGCGTCTTGCTGTGACTACACTGAGCAATTTGCATATTTATACGCAGGAGAACACGCGATATTTTCGCGCCGAATTTGACGACGATAATTGTGAATATGTGCATTCCTATTTGCGTAATGAAGGTTATGCGCTGGGCAATCCGGAACTCTACGCCGCTGTTGATGAGAGCGCAATTTCACTCGTTGACTAACTTTACGGCAAATAAAAAGCCCGCTGATTATTTAGCGGGCTTTGAGAACTTACACAGGAAAAAATGAAACCTACAGAGTGGCAGACCCTGTAAGGGCTTTTAAAATGTCAGGATTTTCAGAAATGAACAATACAATGAATTCGGTTATAAATTTCTTGCGTAGCCTTAATCTGGCGGGCTATAGTTCCGTTGTTGCCGCAAAATCGGCAGCCGGGCGTGGAAACCCGTGTAATCTGAAGGCGACACCAGGCGCGCCATGCGTCTTTTTTTGTGTCTTTGTCTTTGCACATCTGTTACTTGCGCAGCGGTTTCTATGCCGTTGTAGCTATCACGTAATGGTGGCTCAGGCGGGGCTGACTTCGGTCAGGCCGGTATCCTTCAGAGCCGGTATTTCCACCCCCGTCTGGGCTACCACCAGTGAGCGTGGAAACTCCGGTGGTGGCGTTAACCGCTATCTGAAGGAGATTGCCATTATGGCTACAGTCCCCGCGTTGTTACACCCCGAATATACCTTTCTGTTTCTTGCCGTGCGTCGTATCGATGGTAAAGCCCTGCCTATGCCGGTTCGTATTACTGCACACACCGAACGTGATGCCCGACTGCAACTAATTACCGATTTTGTCCTCTGCTTTGCTGGTCGTATTCCTTTCAGGACTACCGGGGAGGTAATGGCATGAAAGATAGCTCTGCTGTGCAGTCTGGCTGCACCTTGACTGAAATCGGGGTAAAACGTCTTTTGCGCGTTGCGCTTGCCAGTGAATTCCTTGCCGATGTGCTTTCCTTAAGCAATGTCTCCTGCATGCGTACGGTCTCTTCTGATGGCGCTGCGGCAATATTTGCCTGTCTTGCTGAGCAGCTCGATGGCGTTGTAAAGGAAACCAGCACCATGAAGGAGATCCACAATGATAAGTAACGAACTCATTGTTTCTCCAGGCTTTCGCACTGCATTACTGCGCCGCTATATCGCTGAGGCTTTCATTTCTCTGATGGAGCGCGTTAATGGCGAAGCCGCTTATATCGAAGATGGCGAACGAGTGGCGCTTACGCATGACAAAGTGGCCATGAACATTTTTTATCACATTGAAATGCCGTGGATGGATGAGTTTGGTATCGACGAGGGAAGTTGTCTGGCCACAGAGATACTGGAAAAAATGCTCTCGCCGGGTTTTATAGGCGAAAGACTCCGGCTGTCCGTTGAAGGTGTCACGGAAATGCGTAAAGTTTATCGGGACATTATTTTTGGCGCACCTGACGGGGAATTGCCCCCGGGCTATGAATTCATGCCCTGTGATCAGCGGGAGGTGAGCCAGTGAAGCAAACGTCCGTAACATCGGTAACTTCCGCCGCACGTGGTCACTGGCCTCATATTCTTTCGTCTCTTGGAATCGACATACCGGCAGGTAAACGTCATGGCGCATGTCCAAAATGTGGCGGCAAGGATCGTTTTCGCCTGGATGATAAAGAAGGGCGCGGTACATGGTTTTGTAACCAGTGTGGTAATGGCGATGGGCTGGATCTAGTCAGACTGGTGACCGGCAAAGGCGTGAAAGAGGCATCGGGCATGGTGGCCGGAACACTGTCTCTGGCAGAAGTGAGCCAGCAACCCGTTAAGCCAGCCAGGAATGAAGCTGCACGGCAGGCAAATGGCAGGGCACGTTTTCATCAGCTGATGAAGAAAAGCAGGCAGGGGGAAAGCCGCTACCTGAGCGATCACGGTCTTTATGGCCACGCTTACAGCCTGCTTGAGCAGCCCACGACTGTTGCGGGGACTGTTTTTTCTGACGGTTCACTGCTGCTGCCACTGACTGACAGCGACGGAGGTATCACCGGCGGTCAGCTTATCAGCCCCGAAGGGGATAAAAGTTTGTTACCGGGCAGCCAGCTGAGCGGCAGTTTCATCGCGCTGGCTGACATTCCCGCGACACCGCCTGAGCAGGTCATCATCACAGAGGGTTTCGCCACTGCGCTCACGGTTTCCCTGATTGCATCCGGCTGGATTATTGCCGCCGTGGCGGCGACAAATCTCGTTAAAACCGCTGAAAAAATACGGAAGAAATGGCCGGATACTCGCATTGTGCTGGCCGCTGATAACGATCTGCTGGACGGGAAAGAAAACACTGGGCGTCTGTGGGCGGAAAAGGCCGCAAAAGCGGTTAACGGCTGGGTAACCCTGCCGCCGACCCGTCATAAAGCTGACTGGGATGATTTCCGTCAGGAAAATGGTCTGGAGCGCGCCCGCGAGGCATTCCGGGATGAAATGACCCTGCATGGCCGGGGGCAGACACGGCTGCCGGAGGGATTCCGCCTTACCAAAGAATATCTTTGGTATGACAAGCTGGTTAATAAGTCAGACGGCGACACTGAGATCCGCAATATCAAGATTTCCAGCCCTATTCGTGTCACGGCAATCACCAGTGATGCCGATGGCAGCAATTACGGGCGGTTGCTGGAATGGGAGGACACCAACGGTATTCCACGAAAATGGGCGATGCCGATGGAAATGCTCGGCGGTAGCGGAGAAGAATTGCGCCGCATACTGCTGGTTAACGGGCTTTCCTATATCAATGTTAACGGTGCAGCAAGGGCGCACCTGATGGAATACATCTCACTGTGTAAGCCGGAAAATAAAGTTACCTGTGTGAACAAAACCGGCTGGCATGGCAGCGTGTACGTTTTACAGGATGAGGTTATTGGTCGTGACGCGCGTTCGGTCATCCTTCAGACTTCCAGCGTTCAAGGACGTGATTTCCGGGTGAGTGGCACATCCGAAGAGTGGCGTGAGCAAATTGGGCGCTACTGCACTGGGAACGCCAGGCTGGCTTTCAGCGTCAGCCTAGCGTTTGCCGCGCCACTGTTGCAACTGGTCGGAATGAGTGGGGGCGGTTATCACCTGAAAGGTGAATCGACGGATGGCAAAACCACCACCATGAAAGTGGCGGCTTCTGTCTGTGGCGGTACAGATTTCTGGCATACATGGCGTGCGACGGGTAACGCGCTTGAGGGCACGGCAAGTCGCCGCAATGACGCCACGCTGATGCTCGATGAAATCCGTGAGGTCGACGGACGCGAAGCGGGGAATATTGCTTACATGCTCGCTAATGGCCAGGGCAAGGCCAGAGCCAGAACGGACGGTTCCGTGAGGGAAACGAATCGCTGGAACCTGCTGTTTCTCTCCACCGGCGAATTATCCCTGGTGGAACATGCGGCAAACGCAGGTGAACGGACTTATGCCGGTGTTGAGGTGAGGATGATCCAGATCCCCAGCGATTCCGGTAAATACGGGGTATTTGAAGAACTTCATGGTTTCAACGGTGGCAAGGCGCTGTCAGAGCATCTGGAGCAGGGGGTAGCACAGTACCACGGTGCGCCGTTTCGTGACTGGCTGCGCCATATCACGGCCTCACTTCCGGAGGTCACCAGCCAGGCTAAGGCGATGTTGAAAGAGTTCACGCGCAGGCTGACACCACAGGATGCGGGGAATCAGGTCGGGCGGGCAGTGACCCGCTTTGCCCTGGTGGCGATGGCCGGGGAGCTGGCCACCCGCGCCGGTATCACCGGCTGGGCGGAAGGTGAGGCTTATGCAGCGGCAGAGCGTTGTCTGGCATCGTGGATGGTGGATCGTGGCCATTCAGCCAATCAGGAAGATCGCGCTGCGCTGGAACAGGTGCGCGACTTTATCACGCGTAACCAGTACAGCCGTTTTGCTGACTGGCACGACGACAGGAACCGTCCAGTGGCCATGATGGGCTTTCGCAAAGTGGATACGGGCAGTCAGACCACGGAAACGGTCACGACATTTTATGTCCTGCCGTCAGGCTGGAAGGAAATCTGTAAAGGTTTCAATGCCAGTAAGGTGGCAAAACTCTGCGTCAGTGCAGGCTGGCTTGAGCCGGGAAGGGATGGGCGAACCCAGACAAGCCTTCGCCTGCCAGAAATAGGCCTCAAACGGGTGTACCAGTTTAATACGAATGTACTGGGCGACCCGGAAGAATAGCTTCGCACGAGTCTTATTTTTATAAGGTAACACAGGTAACAGAGGTAACAGTCAGGCACCACAGGGGCTGTGGCTGTTACCAGTTAAAAAACAGGAGTGGTAACAGTGGTAACAAAAACCGGGTGTTACCACACGTTACCTCGACAAAAAATGCAAAGGTAACGGCATTTATCCTTATAAATCAATGTTGTTTCCAGTGTTACCGCTGTTACACGCTCTCAGGTAAAAAGACTTATCCTGTCAGCCCTTTTCTGGCAGGCAATTAATAAAGGAATCTGCATGCGCATAATGAAAATGACCTGCCCTGAATGTCTTGCCGACGCGACGATCCGTAAGACCAATCGTAAACATCCACAGCTGGCGGATGTTTACTGTAGTTGTACCAACGTTGAATGCGGCCATACCTTTGTGATGTGCGTATCCTTTTCCCATACCATCAGCCCCAGTGCTCTAAAAGGGCAGGGAAGGGTAAAAGAACTGATTGATGCCCTGCCGGAACAGGATCGTGATAAGGCGCTGGAACTTCTGCTTCAGGCAAAAAAACGGGCTTAACGGCACCAGACCGGGAGGCGAAACGCATGCCCGGCACTGCTGATATGTGATGAAATTTTTTCAGTGTACTATGTTGATAACTAACTGATTTTAATCACATTATTATTTTTGTGTTCAACGTTATCTTTAACGAATAGGGACATAAAATTAAAAATCCCTTCTGAAACAATAATCTAAATAAAATTACGCCACTCCTGGAAGTGCAGAAACTGAAAAAAAGTGAAATTCGTTTCAATCTTTTCAGTCCGGTTTTGATGCCAGAGAGCCAGCACTGCCGCGGGCTGGCTTCCTTGTATGTAGAAAAACAAAACTGAAAAAATTTACTGCCATGAAAGTGGCAGGCGGGTGCGGTGTAGTGCGATTTTCGTCATTAATGTTTTAAGTGATGATGTATTTTTAGCTTTCTGGATAGTAAGAGAACTTTTAGATAGGTGAGGTAATGGTTGCTTAACCGTCTTGCCACGCACATGCTTGCCATATTTATCTTTACTTGAGATGATAAGTTCTATCATCCAACATAAACCTCTCTGCTTTTGCTGTGCTCCATTTCATGTATTTGTTATGGATTCTATGTAGCGCCATGATTTTTTTTGGAAAACCATTTTAATTTTAGGAGTCTTTATGCGCTTTTCGGAATATTTCAAACTTAATCGTTCTCAAGCTTATCTGGATTTCGTCGATATACCACTGGATACCGATATACCAGTTTTTCTAGATCCTGGTGCTATTAAATCCCTAGACTCGAATTGGGGACAAGAACTAACATCTCACTTGCAGAGTTTCTTTGAGAGGGTTTTAAAACTAATCAAGGTTGGCAAAAATGCAGAAGCGCAAAATTTGTTAGCCTCGTTGAATGAGAGAAATGAATTTCATTTAGGTTACTCCTCTGAAAAATCTCGTGGACATGGTTTTGGTGCTGGTTCAGCTCATTCAGTTTGGAATGCTCTAACTCAAAGTAAGGCTGTCACTACTGGTTTGCTAAAAGATCTTGAAGATACAGCGCTATTAATACCAGGAATCGGTACTGACATGATTTCTGATGCAGTAAGCAATATTTTAAGAGGGCCATTAATAAAATACACACAAGAAATATGTGAATATTATGGTATAGAGTTAACTCCTAATATAGACTCTGGGCCAATATGGGATCCACATAAAGGTGCGTGGTACAGTGAATTTGTATCATTACCAATGACTACTTATGGGAAAGTAATATTAGTTCCTAAGCTATTAGTTAGACATAGGTTATGTTTGCAATATGACGAATTTTATAATCATTATTTATTGCCAGAAATGCAAGATGAACATTTAAGAAATAACTCTTCTTTGGTAGAGGTTTTAAAAAATGGCACAAGGCGAGTAACTAAAAAAAGTTTAAAAAATAAATATGGACGTGATAAGCCTTCTGTAATTAATCAAACTTTACAAAGGCCTGATGTATTTGAAGATTATAAACAACATAAAGAAAAAAACCCATCCGCACCATTATCGCACGAAGTTTTCAATGAGTTAGAAGAAATCAAAGACAAAGTTGATATTTATCCGATTCTTAAAAAATTAAAATCAATAAAAACAGGTGCAAAACAAGCTGGGGAGTACGAAGATCTTATTGAAGAGATATTTTCTCTAATATTCTATCCCTCATTATGTTATCCGACGAAGCAGCATAAAATTCATGAAGGAAGAAAGAGGATAGATATTACTTATAATAATGAGGCGAAATATGGTTTCTTTAACTGGCTTTCGCAACATTACACATGCCCTAGAATTTATGTTGAGTGTAAAAATTATACTTCAGAAATTGCTAATCCTGAGTTAGATCAGTTATCTGGTCGATTCTCAAGGAATAGGGGAAATATAGGTATTCTCGTATGTAGGAAGATTGAGGATAAAAAATTATTTAGACAGCGTTGTCTTGATACTGCAAATGATGGCAGAGGTTTCATACTGTCAATAGACGATGAAGATCTTGAAAAAATGTGTGATGAGTATATGAACGGTGGAAATCAAAACTTCCATACCTTAAGAGATTTGTGGGATTTTTTGATTGACTAACACGTAAAAGAACAGAGTTGCATATACAGTTATGGAGGGGGCATTTTTGGGGGCACCCCTTCCTTTATTTTTTTGTTAACCTAGTAAATTCAATACATTGTGGTTTTGTTTTGTTCCTATTATCGGCACCATCACAATAAAAATTTATAAATAATAGATTTAATACCTCATTTCTTCTCACAGTTGCGCATCTTATAGAAGAACCCTGTATTTGCATCTTCCACAATGAATCTATCGCCGAAGGTTGGACGGCGAATGAAAGTCACGTCACCTTTTTCAGCTTTTTGTTTCAATCCATCATCAATGCTTTCCAGATCTGGAGAATACAACTGATCACCATTGGGCATTTGGACGATGAAGTTGCTTTCATTATCAAGAACTGTTGCGGCTTTCGATAGAATTTTGGTAGCGGTGTCTATGCTAGAAATACGAATGTCACAAATGTATTTTCCAGGACCCTGATCTTCTTCTGCGATTACAGGTAAGGAGAATAACGAAAGCGCGATGATGAGTGTTTTTTTCATTAGGAATACTCAGGAATGTTAACAACAGTAAGATTTTACCGGGAGAGTGCATTATAGCAAAGAGCAAATCAGCAATGAGTGGCAGTTGTTGGAATAATTTGTCTTTGGCTTACTTTTCATTATACGAGGTGTCAAACGTGCGAGAGAATGGGCAGGATTGTGAGCGTGTCACCAATGTAAAAAGATAGATGCTGTTTTCAGCTACTTCACGCCTTTTAACTCTTGTTTATCGGGGGCTCATTGTGATTTTTCCTGTATGAGCCGTCAATGGCAGCAGCGTCAGTACACATGGAAAGGTTGTCTTCATTCTCAAACAGCCTTATAAACTGAAGTTGAAAGGATTGAAGTGAACAAGCTTGCTCACAGTTAAGGTTTTGATACTTTTTTGAGTATTGGCCAGGACATCACCACTGATAAATGAATCCAGGGAAAGACTGAAGATTTCCTTTTTAATATCGCTAAAAACATTGTAAATACATAGTGCTCCTTGCCCATCTGCTTTTTTGAATTTTTAACTTCTTTTCTCCTTCATCATCCTTTAGTGACTCATAATATTGGCACATTAGATAATAGTTCCTGCATTCATAGTATTCCTGCTCGTAATGGCCTCAGCCCATTTTATTGGGATTTGCTCCCACAATGCACGACTGCGCGCTTTCACTAATGGGGATGGGTGTGCTGATTTATGTATGTTTAAACTTGCTGATTTAAGAAATTTTTCAGCTTTTTGTGCCTGGTTTCCTACCAGAATTAGTGTCTTTGCTTTTGGCAATAAAGGCAGTAATTCCTCGAACAAATGAATTCCTTCTTTTACATCCAGGCCCTTAAAGACTCTTGAACCATTCCATGCAGGGATAGTATTCCAGATTAGTGACCGAGATCGCGTTAAACCGATATTGTCCATGAATTCGAAAGTAGCCTTGGCTGTTTCGTCGTTATTATCGCGTGAGATAAATCCGGAACCACCATTTCTTGAATCAGTTTTAGGACCGGGTTTCTCAAAAAGAAAAATGAACTCAGCATTGATCCCTCCATCAAGAGGATCGAAATCAGGAACAAAGACGCTGTCTCCAAGCCTGTCCCGCAAACGTTCAGCATATGCAGTTAATGGTAAAATATGAGGGGCCGTTAGTAATCCCCTCCTGATATGTATGTTTGATGCATATTTCAATGATTTTGGTTCTGTTGGTACTACCGATTCATCAAGCATAATTTTACCCGTGAATGTCCCGTTCCGTTTATGATTGAGTTTAGAACCTGTATCAGAAAATAGCCTCTTTCTTCCTTATAAATGTGTCTGATTTTCTGCATTGAATAACTGACCTCACCCGGTTGAGTGGATGAATAAGTGACATTCTCAAAGCCATCCAGTCACAGACTAAAGTTGGTATCAGGATAAACTACGGTGATAGGTAATTTTACCCCTCCCGAGTACCAGACCCATTCCATTAATCTATCCTAGCCTCCTCCATTGACCCACAACAAAACCCGTCCCTCATCCCCTCCCTATAATCAGCGCCTCTTACCTCTCACTGGTGGCAATCCATGGCATATCAACTCACGCTCGACTGGCCTGAATTTCTGGAAAAATACTGGCAAAAACAGCCGGTGGTACTGAAAAACGCGTTTCCTGATTTCGTCGACCCCATTACCCCTGATGAGCTGGCCGGGCTGGCGATGGAGCCGGAAGTGGACAGCCGCCTCGTCAGCCATCACAACGGCGAGTGGCAGGCCAGCAACGGCCCGTTCGAACATTTTGATGGCCTGGGTGATACCGGCTGGTCGCTGCTGGCGCAGGCGGTAAACCACTGGCACGCGCCGTCGGCGGAGCTGGTGCGTCCGTTCCGCGCCTTGCCGGACTGGCGGCTCGACGACCTGATGATCTCCTTCTCGGTGCCGGGCGGTGGCGTGGGGCCGCACATTGACCAGTACGACGTGTTCATTATTCAGGGCATGGGCAGTCGCCGCTGGCGTGTCGGAGATAAGCTGCCGATGCGTCAGTTCTGCCCGCATCCGGCGCTGCTGCACGTCGATCCGTTTACGCCCATCATTGATGAAGATCTGGAACCGGGCGACATCCTTTATATACCGCCAGGGTTCCCGCACGACGGCTTTACCCACGAAACCGCACTCAACTACTCGGTGGGGTTCCGCGGCCCCAACGGACGCGATCTGATCAGCAGCTTCGCGGACTACGCGCTGGAAAACGATCTGGGCGGCGAGCACTACAGCGATCCGGATCTCACTCTGCGCGATCATCCGGGACGGGTCGAAGCGTATGAAATGGATCGCCTGCGCGAGATGATGACGACGATGCTGAAGCAGCCGGAGGATTTCCGCGCGTGGTTTGGTCGCTTCATTACCACGCCGCGTCACGAGCTGGATATCGCCCCGGCAGAGCCGCCGTATCAGCCGCAGGAGATTCAGGAGGCGCTGCAGGACGGCGAGCGGCTGATGCGTCTGAACGGTCTGCGGGTGTTGAACATTAACGGCAGCGTATTCATCAACAGCGAACCTTTTGACGCTGCCGACAGCAGTGGCGCAGATGCGCTGAGCCGTTATACCGCTATCGGCAAAAACGAGCTGGGTGACGCGCTCAACAACCCGTCGTTTATGAGCCAGTTAACCGGGCTGGTGAATCAGGGATACTGGTTCTTCGACGAGTAAACTCCCGTCCTTTACGCGGCTTGCGTTACGCGAGCCGCGGTCATCGCGTTCCGTTCGTTTCAGCCACCAAATCCATATCCCTTTCATATTATTCCGTCACAATTTCTCATATTTACTAATCTTTTACAGGCATGCTCATGACTGGCGCACGCCTGGCTGGTCGCCGCTAATTTTGGATGACTTCAGGAGACGGAAATGCACATCCACTACCCCGCTGGACGCTCGGCGCTTGCCGTGACGCTGTATGAGCTCTTCAATCCAATTCCCCTCGGCTTCTTTGTCGCCGCCTGGATCTTCGACATTCTCTATATCAAAACCTACGAGCTGATGTGGACCCACGCCGCGAGCTGGCTTATCGCCATCGGCCTGATTATCGCCATCATCCCGCGCCTCATTAACCTGGTGCAGGTGTGGGTCGGGCAGCGCTACCCGCAGACCTCGGCGATTAAAGTGCATTTCTGGCTCAACCTTGTGGCGATCCTGCTGGCCATCATTAATGCTTTTGTTCACAGCCGCGACGCCTGGGCCGTAGTACCGACCGGGGCAATCCTCTCCACGCTGGTAGTGATCCTGCTGCTGCTTGGCAATGTCCAGTTCGCGTTACGTCAACGCATCGCTTAAGGAGAAGCCCGATGAAAACTTATCAACGTGCATTGCTTGCTGCCGCACTGGCGGCCGTGCTGAGTGGCTGCGACGATGGCGCGACCCTCGATCCGCAAAAGCAGATGGGGCCGAACCCGGAGCTGCCGGACTCGCAAAACTTCCTGCTGCCGCCGATGCAGGTGCCTGAAGGCGTCGCCTGGAAAGAGGGCGAGATGCCGACGGTGGCCGAGGGGCTGAAGATTGAGAAAATCGCCGATGGCCTGATGCACCCGCGCCAGGTGTACGTCCTGCCTAATAACGATGTGCTGGTGGCCGAGTCTAACGGCGGGCCGAAACCGGTTACGCGACCCAAACAGTTGATCATGGGCGTGGTGCAGAAGGCCTCTGGCAAAGGCGGGCCGGGCGGTAACCGCATCACGCTGCTGCGCAACGTCAACGGCACGTGGGAAAAGCACACCTTTATCGAAAATCTCAATGCTCCGTTTGGTATCCAGCTCACCGGCAATACGCTGTGGGTAGCGAATGCCGACAGCCTGATGAAATTCCCTTATGAAGAGGGGCAAACGACAATCAGCGCGCCGGGGGAAGTGGTCACTGAATTGCCGGGCGGGCCGATCAATCACCACTGGACCAAAGCGCTGCTGGCCAGTCCGGACGGCAGCAAGCTCTACGTCGGCGTGGGGTCCAACAGTAACGTTGGTGAAAACGGCATCGGTGCGGAGTACCGCCGCGCCGCCGTGCTGGAAGTGGACGCTGCCAGCGGTGCCAGCCGCATCTTTGCCAGCGGGCTGCGCAACCCCACCGGGCTGCAGTGGGAACCGCAGAGTGGCAAACTCTGGGCTATTGTTAACGAACGCGACGAGATTGGTTCAGACCTGGTGCCGGACTACATGACCTCGGTGCAGGAGAACGGTTTTTACGGCTGGCCCTACAGCTATTTTGGTCAGCACGTGGATGAGCGCGCGAAGCCGCCACGCCCGGATCTGGTCGAGAAGGCCATCAAACCGGATTACGCCATCAGCTCGCACGTTGCACCGCTGGGGCTGCTGTTCTATACCGCGACCAACATGCCGCAGTATCAGGGCGGGGCGTTCGTCAGCGAACACGGCAGCTGGAACCGCTCGCCGCTCAATGGCTACCAGGTGATGTGGGTGAAGTTTGAAAACGGCCAGCCGGTTGGACTGCCGCAGCCGGTAGTGACGGGCTTTTTGACTGACGATCAGAAGCAGGTACGCGGTCTGCCGGTAGGGCTGGCGATGGACCAGCAGGGCGGGGTACTGATTGCTGATGATGCCGGGAATACTATCTGGCGGATTAGCGCGGCGCAGTAAGTGTTATCGCTCAGCGCCCGACGGTGCCAGTTGGCCGTCGGGCGCTGACGTTTTTATCGCGCCAGCAAGGCGCGAGCCTGGCGTTACGACTTTGCGTGTCCGCATGGCGGACCGATGACTGCATACAATTCTGATATACACGGGGCATAACGGCAGGAAAAGCCGGGCGCCGTCGGGCTGGCAATAAAAAGGGTGACGATGGGATCGCGCAGCGTTTTTTTCGATCTGCTTTCCAGTTTTTCTGCAACGTTCATTCTTCAGCCACTTTTCTCCCGAGTCGCTTCGTATTTATTTCCTTGCTGGCTGGTCTCTGTCCCCGTTTCTCTATACTGTGTTTTTATCCAGTAAACATCCCCTGGATAAGCGAAACCCGGCGATGCAGATACACGGCCGGGCCTCTGACCATCACGTGGGAGCAACGCTATGGCTATAGAAGATGTTAACACAGGGCAAAACCCGGCCATCACCCGCGCCCCGCCGGAATTGCGTAGCGCTTCGAAATATCTGAACGCCGTTGGTGGAAAATACGACCCGGGTTCTGGTTTTTCAAAACAGGCTATTCTGGGGATCGCCGTGACGAAAGAAATGGACTTTATTGAACTGGCTGCGCTGTCTGAAATGCTGGTGTGCGAACTTATCGAATGCAGTAACCCGGTGGCGCGTCTGGCGCTGCTCGGCAAACTTAGCGCCACCCTTGAGCGGCTGCACGCCGTGCTGCTGGCACCGGTTCCTGCGCATCGTCTTGAGCAACTGAGCACCACGTCGCTGCCGAAGGAAGAACCCTTCTGCATCGGTAGCGATGCCCTGATGCTGACCAATTACTGCCAGCATCTGGTACGGGTGCTGTTAACCGGCATACTACCGCCGGTGGATCAGCAGGGGCTGACGGGGCTGACGTTCGATCTGCTGCATCATCTGGGGGAGGTGTTGCGCACGCCATCCTTCACGCGCACCGCAGAAGGCTATCGCGATCGCGGGGGCGGAATTGTGGAACCAGGGATCTGAACGGTAGCCAGGCGGACGCACCGCTGCTGCGGCACGTCATCAGGCACATTAGCGGTTTTTCGCCGGGTCCAGCCAGGGGTAATAGATATGGTCGGCATGATCTTCTGCCGGGAAGCTGTCACCCAGCAGGCGACTGGCGACGGTAAAGGCGAAGTCAAACACCCGTCCCAGACCCTTGCCGCTGATCAGGTTGCCGTCCTCAACCACGCTCTGGTCGACGTATTGCCCGTCGGTAACGTTCTGCCACAGGTCACCTGAGCAGACGTAGCGTCGTCCTTTCAGCAGCCCGTTGCCGCCCAGCACCCGTGCGGCGGCGGAGCAGATTGGGCAGATCAGCTTACCCAGCTCGTCGTGGCGGCGCACAAAAGCAATTACCTCCGGGCTTTGCGCCAGGTACACGCTGCCGTCCGGGCCACCGGGCAGCACCACGGCGTCATAGGTATTATCGAACGCTTCCTTCAGCGTGGTATCGGCTACCAGCGGAATGGCGTGATAGCTCTCAACCGCGCGGGTCGCTACGCAGGAGAGCGTCTCAACATTGATGTTAAGCCGACGCAAAATATCGATGGTGACGATGGCTTCACCCTCTTCGAAGCCCGGTGCCAGCAGTACTGCAACGCGTTTCATCATGTGCTCCTCAGGAAATGGTAAACAAACGGAAACAAACCTGAGGCAAGAGTAACGGCAACCTGCTGGCGCGTGTCGTTAAGAGGGTCACATAAAATGAAATGCTGGTTCATTTTAAGGTAAGGCATGGTTCAGGGCCCGCCCCACACAGTAGAGGGCTACGCTTTCATCCCGAGCCGTTTTGCGAGGCGGTGTAAATTGGCGACGTCCATGCCCAGCGCCCGGGCGCTTGCGGCCCAGTTGTGCTGATGCGCGGCCAGCGCAGCGGCAATCTGACTGCGCTGGAAATCCTCCGTGGCTTCGCGCAGCGGTTTTACCGCTGCCGTGCCGGGCGGTGCAGTAACGGCGGCGGCAGATGCTGGCGGCTGGTCAGCAAAGCTGAAATGCTCCGGTGTGAGCACCACGTCATCCCCGGCCACGGCCGCGCGGGCCAGTACTACGGCGCGGTAGATGGCATGTTCCAGCTCGCGCACGTTGCCCGGCCACGGGTAAGCAAGCAGCGCGGCTCGCGCGGGAGGGCTGAGCACCACGCGCGACAGCCCGAGACGCAGCCGGCTCTGTTCACAGAAGTAGCCGGCCAGCAGGATCACGTCGTCGCCGCGTTCGCGCAGCGGCGGCACCGAGAGCGGGAAAACGCTGAGGCGGTGGAACAGATCGGCGCGAAAACGCCCGGCGAGCACCTCCTCTCGCAGGTCGCGGTTGGTGGCGGCCAGCACCCGCACGTCAACGCGGATGCTGCGGTCGTCGCCAACGCGCTGAATATCGCCGTACTGCAATACGCGCAGCAGCTTGGCCTGCAACGCCAGCGACAGCTCGCCGATCTCATCGAGGAACAGCGTCCCGTTGTCGGCCATCTCGAATTTGCCGCTGCGGTTGCTGATGGCACCGGTAAAGGCGCCCTTAACGTGGCCGAACAGTTCGCTCTCCGCCACGCTCTCCGGCAGGGCCGCACAGTTGAGATACACCAGCGGATTCACCGCGCGCGGGGAGCCTTCATGAAGTGCTTTTGCCACCAGCTCTTTACCGGTGCCGGTTTCGCCGTCGATCAGCACGTTGAGGTCGGAGGCGGCAACAATGTCGATCTCCTTTTTCAGCTGCGTCATGCCGGGCGACAGGCCAATCATCTGTGAACCGGGCTGAGGTTCAAATGCACCGGGCGCACGCGGCAGCAGATTCTGGCTCTCCAGCTTTTCGATCAGCAGCGCGTTATTCAGTGCGCCGGCAGTCAGGGCGGCAATCAGCCGCAGCGCCTCGTCGCTGAAGGCGTCAAACTGATCGGGTGACATGCCGTCCAACGTCAGGGCACCAATCAGGTTTTGCCCGGCGAACAGCGGCAGGCCGACGCAGGCATGAACGTGAAGACTTTCATGGCCGGGGATCAGCCCATCGTAGGGATCGGGCAGATCGCTGTCCGCCGGGAAGCGCACCACGTCCCCGGCGCGGGCGATGGCCTCCAGCCGCGGATGGCCCTCCAGCTTAAAGCGGCGGCCCAGCACGTCCTGCGCCAGGCCATCGATCGCCAGCGGAATAAATTGCCGCGCCTCGTAACGCAGCAGGGCGGAGGCGTCGCAACCCAGCACCTGGCGCAGCGTGGCGATCAGCCGCTGGAAGCGATCCTGATGGCCAATACCGCTTTGCAGTTCGAGCGCGATCGTAGCCAGGGCATTCACTGAGAAACGCATAGTCACCTCATAGTCAATTTGACAATTTATGATGTCATATTGACACTGTTATTCATAGTCATTTAGACAATGTGGAAAAAGCATTTGCAATAAATTCATAAATAAATCAATTAATTAAAAACTGGCACGGATCCTGATAATAGCTCTGTATCTTTCGACAATAATTTCGTTACAGAGGTACAGCATGGCCATTCATGTAAAAAACAACATTCACTGGGTCGGGCAGCGCGACTGGGAAGTACGTGACTTTCACGGCACCGAATACAAAACCCTTAAGGGCAGCAGCTACAACAGCTATCTGATCCGCGAAGGGAAAAACGTACTGATCGACACGGTCGATCATAAGTTCAGCCGCGAATTCGTGCAGAACCTGCGCGGCGAGATCGACCTCGCGGCGATCGATTACATCGTGATCAACCACGCCGAAGAGGATCACGCCGGGGCGTTAACCGAGCTGATGGCCTGCATCCCGGATACGCCGATCTACTGCACCGCGAACGCGATCGACTCCATCACCGGGCACCACCACCATCCGGAGTGGAACTTCAATGTGGTGAAAACCGGTGACACGCTGGATATCGGTAACGGCAAGCAGCTGATCTTCGTGGAAACCCCGATGCTGCACTGGCCGGACAGCATGATGACTTATCTCACCGGCGATGCGGTGCTGTTCAGCAACGATGCCTTTGGCCAGCACTACTGCGATGAACGCCTGTTTAATGATGAAGTGGATCAGGCTGAACTGTTCGAGCAGTGCCAGCGCTACTACGCCAATATCCTGACGCCGTTCAGCCGCCTCGTAACGCCGAAAATTACCGAGATCCTCGGCTTCAATCTGCCGGTGGACATGATCGCCACTTCGCACGGCGTGGTATGGCGCGACAACCCGACGCAGATCGTCGAGCTGTATCTGAAATGGGCGGCGGACTATCAGGAAGATCGCATCACTATCTTCTACGACACCATGTCCAACAATACGCGCATGATGGCCGACGCCATCGCTCAGGGGATCAATGAAGTGGACCCGCACGTAGCGGTGAAAATCTTCAACGTCGCACGCAGCGACAAGAACGAGATCCTGACTAACGTCTTCCGCTCCAAAGGCGTGCTGGTGGGCACCTCCACCATGAATAACGTTATGATGCCGAAAATTGCCGGCCTGGTTGAGGAGATGACGGGTCTGCGTTTTCGTAATAAACGCGCCAGCGCCTTCGGCTCCCACGGCTGGAGCGGCGGGGCGGTGGACAGACTCTCCACCCGTTTGCAGGACGCCGGTTTTGAAATGTCCCTGAGCCTGAAAGCCAAATGGCGCCCGGACAGCGACGCGCTGGAAGTCTGCCGCCAGCACGGGCGCGAGATTGCTCGTCAGTGGGCGCTTGCTCCGCTGCCGGTCAGCAACATCAGCCCGGTCGCTCCCCCGGCTGACGCGCCCGCTGACCAGCCGGACGCCGCCGATCTCGGCCCCTGCATGCAGTGCAGCGTCTGCCAGTGGATCTACGACCCGGCGAAAGGCGAGCCGCTGCAGGATGTCGCACCGGGTACGCCGTGGAGCGACGTTCCGGATAATTTCCTCTGCCCCGAATGTTCACTCGGGAAAGACGTGTTCGACGAACTGGCGACGGAGGCAAAATGAACCACGGCATTGTGATCATCGGCTCGGGCTTCGCTGCCCGCCAGCTGGTGAAAAATATCCGTAAACAGGACGCGCACGTTCCGCTGACGCTTATCGCCGCCGACAGTATCGACGAGTACAACAAACCGGATCTCAGCCACGTTATCAGCCTCGGGCAAAGCGCTGACGACCTTACCCGCCAGACGGCGGGGGAGTTTGCCGAACAGTACAACCTGCAGCTGTTTCCCCATACCTGGGTGACGGACATCGACGCCGAGGCCCACGTCGTGAAATGCCGCGATCGCGAGTGGCGCTACGACAAACTGGTGCTGGCGACCGGGGCCAGCGCGCTGGTGCCGCCGGTAGCGGGGCATGAGCTGATGCTGACGCTCAACAGCCAGCTGGAGTACCGCGCCAGTCAGACGACGCTGCGTGATGCACAGCGCGTGCTGATTGTCGGTGGTGGGTTGATTGGTACTGAACTGGCGATGGACTTTTGCCGTGCCGGGAAAGCCGTCACGCTGCTGGATAACCGTGCCAGCATTCTGGCCGCGCTGATGCCGCCGGAAGTCAGCAGCCGCTTACAGCATCGGCTTACCGACATGGGGGTGCATCTGCTGCTCAAGGCGCAGCTGGCCGGACTGACCCGGAACGCCGATGGCATCACGGTGACGCTGGCGGATGGCCGCACGATCGCCGCTGATGTCGTTATTGCCGCCACCGGGCTGCGGCCCGAGACGGCGCTGGCGCGTCGTGCTGGAATCAGTGTCGATCGCGGCGTGCAGGTCGATAATTTCCTGCAAACCAGTCATCCGGATATTTTTGCCATTGGAGACTGTGCGGAGATCGAGGGGAGGCTACTGCCGTTCCTGCAGCCGATCCAGCTTAGCGCGATGGTGCTGGCGAAGAACCTGCTGCACGTCCAGACTCCGCTGCGGCTGCCGGCGATGCTGATCAAGGTGAAAACCCCGGATTTGCCGCTGCATCTGGCGGGGGAAACCCAGCGCAGCGATCTGAACTGGGAGATCGCCCTTAATGCCGACGGCATGCTGGCGAAAGGCGTGGATGAAAGCGGCACCCTGCGCGGTTTCGTGGTCAGCGAAGCGCGCATGAAGGATGCCTTTACCTTATTAAAAACCCTGGCCGTGTAGCCACGGCATGCCCTTGCGCACAGGGAGGTGCGCTTTTTTCTTCAGCACCCGCAGCTCACCGGCGTGCCGTCGCGGCCCTGATGGCCCTCGGTGGCGTAGCCGTCGCGTTTCCACCAGTCCAGCCCACCGATAAGCTCTTTTACCTGGAAACCCAGCGTCAGCAGCTTGAGCGCAGTTTGGGTGGAGGCGTTACAGCCGATGCCGTCGCAATAGCAGATATACACCTTTGACGGGTCGAGTTGCTGCGTGGTATCGATGCACAGCGCCCGGTGCGGCAGGCTGAGCGCGCCGGGAATATGCTCGCGCTCAAACGCCGCAAGGTTGCGCCCGTCCACCACCACGATGTTTTCCTCCGCCTTCAGCGCCAGCCATAGATCCGCCGGGTCCATCTCAAATGCCAGTTTTTGCTGATAATACGCCAGTTGTTCACCTCGGGACATATGCTCTACCTCATGGTTGGTAAATGGGAAGGGTGATGTGCTACAGGCACCACGTTAACAGGCCGGAAAAAAAGCGAAATGCACTCTTTTTTGAGGTGCCTGAAGCGTTGTTTCAGGCTGCGCAACGGAATTGATAAGCATCAGAGCGGCTGCTATAAGTGTGGGTCGGCAAGGGGAGATCGGTATGGACAGTAAGATACTGAAGAATTTTTTAAAAACCGCGCAGCTTGGCTCTTTGAGCGCCGCAGCGCAGCAAGCCTGTGTTACCGTGCAGGCGCTGGCCGCCCAGCTTAATAAACTGGAACAGCTGCTGGGCTTTCGGCTGTTCGATCGCACCAATAAAGGCGTCACCCTTACCGATGAGGGCCGGGATATTCTTCCCTGGGTCACCGACGTCGTGAAGTCGTCGGCGGAATTACAGCATCGGGCTGCGCATCTGCGTCAGCGCGGCGCGCCCGCGCTGCATATTGCGCTGAATAATACCTTTCCCGACGCGGTGAATCAGGCGCTGATGGCCTTTCTGCGCGACAGGCTAAGCGCCTGGCCTTTGATATTCAGCACCTCAGAATCACCCGAGAACCTGGCGAAACTGGCACGCGACGAAGCGGATATCGGCGTTATTATTGGCGATCGTCTGCCCGCCGGGTTATATGCGGTCAACCTGCCTGGACTGAATATCGAGGTGGTCGCCGCCTCGGCGGGTATGCCGGTTACTAACGACACCGTATTAATTAAACCGATGCCGGAGTGTGCGTATTCCGACTGCTTCGAACGTTTCGTCAGCCGTTATAAAAATGGTTACGCTAAACTCCCGGTCCACTATTCCGGCAGCGAACATATCAGCGTCGCCATGATTAAAAGCAGCAACAGCATCGGTATTATTTCCCGTCGTGTGGCGCTGATGAATAACCTGACGATTTTGCCCGAATTCACCGATGCACTGAGCGTGACGTTACTGATGAAAACCCCGCTGCTGTCAGATCGCGACCTCGCAGCCTTTACGCCAGATCCCCTGTTGCCCCTGAGCGCATAGCAAACTTATACCCGCCTTAATAATAAAAACGAGGCGGGAATAACCTGTTAACTTTCCTGCCCGGCAACTATCTATTCGCGCTTTTTATCTAAGCACTAATCTGCATTAAAAATAATTTTTAATTCCTTTATCAAATTCCGCGCGCCGGAAATACTGCCGCCATCACCTGTTGCGGAGAACAATAATATGACGGCAATACAGTCAGGCTTAGTGGCAATACTGACGGCGCTGGCTTTTCAGGCGCAGGCAGTGGATGTGACCGTGGCATACCAGACATCCGCCGAGCCGGCAAAAGTAGCCCAGGCCGACAGCACCTTTGAAAAGGAGAGCGGGGCAAAGGTCGCCTGGCGTAAGTTCGACAGCGGGGCCAGCGTGGTGCGCGCCCTGGCGTCCGGCGATGTGCAGATCGGCAATATCGGCTCCAGCCCGCTGGCGGTTGCTGCCAGTCAGCAGGTGCCGATTGAAGTCTTTCTGCTGGCTTCTCAGCTCGGCAACTCCGAAGCGCTGGTGGTGAAAAAAGCCATCACGAAGCCGCAAGATCTGATCGGCAAGCGCATCGCCGTGCCCTTTACCTCCACCACCCATTACAGCCTGCTGGCCGCGCTCAAGCACTGGGGCATTACGCCCGGCCAGGTGCAGATCCTTAATCTTCAGCCTCCGGCCATCATTGCCGCCTGGCAGCGCGGCGATATCGACGGTGCCTACGTCTGGGCACCGGCGGTAAACGCGCTGGTGAAAACCGGCACGGTGCTGACGGACTCGGCGCAAGTGGGGGAGTGGGGCTCGCCAACGCTCGACGTCTGGGTGGTACGCAAGGATTTCGCTGAGCAGCATCCTGAGGTGGTGACCGCCTTTGCCCGCAGTGCGTTGCAGGCGCAGCAGGGTTATCTTGCTGACCCGGATACGTGGCTGAAGCAGCCGCAGAATCTGGAAAAACTGTCGCGGCTGAGCGGCGTACCGCAGAGCGATGTTCCGGCGCTGGTGAAAGGCAATACCTACCTCACGCCAGGGCAGCAGGTTGAGCAGCTTTCCGGCCCGGTGAATACCGCCATTGTCGATACCGCGAAATTCCTCAAGGAGCAGGGCAGGGTGCCCGCGGTTCAGGACGATTACCGCGCCTTCGTGACGGACCGGTTTATCAAACCCCTCGCGCACTAACCGGAGGCCAGATGCTGACTATCACTCATCTCAGCGCGGACTACGCGGGTAAGCCTGCCCTGTCCGACATCAATCTGACCCTCGACAGCGGCGAGCTACTGGTGGTGCTTGGCCCGTCGGGCTGCGGCAAAACCACGCTGCTGAACCTGGTGGCCGGATTTCTGCCTGCCCACAGCGGATCGATCGTGCTTAACGGCAGGCCGGTGACCGGGCCTGGCGCTGAGCGCGGGGTGGTATTTCAGAATGAAGGCCTGCTGCCGTGGCGTACCGTGGAGGATAACGTGGCGCTGGGGCTACAGCTTGCCGGCATGGATAAACCCGCGCGCCGGGAGATCGCTCGGCAGATGCTGCGCAACGTCGGGCTGGAAGGCGCTGAAAAGCGCTTTATCTGGCAGCTCTCCGGCGGCCAGCGCCAGCGCGTCGGCATAGCCCGCGCGCTGGCAGCGGACCCGCAGCTGCTGTTGCTGGACGAGCCCTTCGGCGCGCTCGATGCCTTCACCCGGGAGCAGATGCAAACCCTGCTGCTGACGCTCTGGAAGGCGAGCGGCAAACAGGTGCTGCTGATCACCCACGATATCGAAGAAGCGGTATTTCTCGCCACCGAGCTGGTGCTGCTCTCGCCGGGGCCGGGACGGATCACCGAGCGTCTGCGGCTGGATTTCGGTCGGCGTTTCGCCAGCGGTGAGCCGTGCCGCAGCATCAAATCCGATCCTGCGTTTATTGCCCGGCGCGAGTATGTCCTGAGCCGGGTATTCGAGGAGCGGGAGGCGTTTTCATGAGCGTACTGACAACGGATAAACCCCAGCGCCGCCCCGCGCTGCGCTGGCCGCTGTCGCGCCAGCTGACGCTAAGCATCGCCACGCTGCTGGTACTGCTGTTGGTGTGGTGGATGGTTGCAGCGCAACAGTGGGTCAGCCCGCTGTTTCTGCCGCCGCCGGGCCAGGTGCTGGCGAAGCTGGTAACCATTGCCGGTCCGGAAGGCTTTATGGATGCCACGCTGTGGCAGCATCTGGCGGCGAGCCTCGGCCGTATTGGGCTGGCGCTGGTTGCTGCGGTGCTGACTGGCGTGCCGGTTGGCATCGCCATGGGGCTTAGCCCGACGGTGCGCGGCATGCTCGACCCGCTGATTGAGCTGTACCGTCCGGTGCCGCCGCTGGCTTATCTGCCGCTGATGGTGATCTGGTTTGGCATCGGTGAAACCTCCAAAGTGCTGCTTATCTGGCTGGCGATTTTCGCGCCGGTAGCGATGTCCGCCCTGGCTGGCGTAAGGAGTGCGCAGCAGGTGCGAATCCGCGCTGCCCAGGCGCTGGGGGCGTCGAAGCGACAGCTGCTGTGGTATGTCATTTTGCCCGGCGCGCTGCCGGAGATCCTTACCGGGCTGCGTATCGGACTGGGCGTGGGCTGGTCCACGCTGGTGGCCGCCGAACTTATCGCCGCTACGCGCGGGCTGGGGTTTATGGTGCAGTCGGCCGGTGAATTTCTGGCAACGGACGTGGTGCTGGCCGGTATCGGCGTCATCGCGGTTATCGCCTTTATTTTAGAACTGGGCCTGCGCGCGCTGACGCGTCGCCTGACGCCCTGGCATGGAGAAGTGCAATGAGTGAACGTATCTCAATTACCGCGCTGGGGCCGTATATTGGCGCGCAGGTCTCCGGTCTCGATCTGACGAAGCCGCTGAGCGATAACCAGTTTGAGCAGCTCTATCACGCGCTGCTGCGCCATCAGGTGCTGTTTCTGCGTGAGCAGGCGCTGACCCCGCAGCAGCAGCGCGGGCTGGCGCTGCGCTTCGGCGATCTGCATATCCATCCGGTGTATCCGCATGCTGAGGGCGTGGAGGAGATTATCGTGCTGGATACCCACAATGATAATCCGCCGGATAACGATAACTGGCACACCGACGTGACGTTTATCAGGACCCCGCCCGCCGGGGCGATTCTGGCGGCGAAGCAGCTCCCGGAGACCGGTGGCGATACGCTCTGGACCAGCGGCATTGCCGCCTTCGAGGCGCTCTCTGCGCCGTTTCAGCGGCTACTGAGCGGGTTACAGGCCGAGCACGACTTCCGGAAGTCCTTCCCGGAGTGGAAGCACCAGGCCTGTGAGGATGAGCACCAGCGCTGGCTGCTGGCGGTAGAGAAAAACCCGCCGCTGCTGCACCCGGTGGTGCGTACCCATCCGGTCAGCGGACGCCAGGCGCTGTTCGTGAACGAGGGCTTCACGACGCGCATTGTTGATGTCACGCAGAAGGAGAGCGATGCGCTGTTGGGGTTCCTGTTCGCGCACATTACCAAACCGGAGTTTCAGGTGCGCTGGCGCTGGCAGGAGAATGACGTGGCGATCTGGGATAATCGCGTCACGCAGCACTATGCCAACGCCGACTATCTGCCGCAGCGGCGGATTATGCATCGTGCCACCATCCTCGGCGATACGCCCTTTTACCGCGGGTGATCATCAGGCGGCGGGTGCGCTACGCGTCCCCGCCCTGGGGCGAGGCTCCTGCGTAGGGTAGGTAAGCGCAGCGCACCCACCCTTCAGACGTTGCCCTCCGGGGCATGCGCTCCGATATAGCGCTGGTAGCGGGCGGGTTTAATGCGGGTGAGATCCACCAGCACCAGGCCATCCACGCAGTTGTTGAAGTTCGGATCGCTGCCGAAGTCGATAAACTGCACGCCACCCGGCTCGCACAGCTCGGAATACTGCTTATAGAGCGGCGGAATGCCGCACCCCAGGTTGCCGAGCAGCGATTTCAGGCGCGTCAGATCCTCGGTGTAATCGGTGCCGCTGAACTGCGCCAGCACGTCCGGCAGCGTTGCCGGGTACGGCCTGCGCGAAGCGGCCAGCGGATGCCCGGCGGGGAACCAGAGACGGTAAAACGCCACCAGCAGATCCCGGGCCGGTGCGGGCAGGCCGCCGGAAATCGACACCGGTCCGAACAGGTAACGATACTGCGGATAGCGCGCCAGATACGCGCCGATCCCGCTCCAGAGGTAGTCCAGCCCGCGACGTCCCCAGTAGCGCGGCTGAATAAAGCTGCGTCCCAGCTCGATGCCCTGCTCCAGAATATCCGCCATCTTCTCATCGTAGTGGAACAGGCTGTGGCTGTATAAGCCCTCAACCCCGCGCCGCTTCAGCTGCTCGGCGGTGGGAATGAAGCGGTAGGCACCGACGATCTCCAGCGCTTCTTCATCCCACAGGATCAGATGCCAGTAATCGTCGTCGTAGCTGTCGGTATCCCGGCGCTTGCCGCTGCCTTCGCCGACGGCGCGAAACGCAATCTCGCGCAGCCGTCCAAGTTCGCGCAGCAGCGGGGCTTCTTCCTGGCCGTCGCGCCGCCACAGGTAAATCAGCTTGCCGTCCGGTGCGCGGCCCAGGCACTCCGCCTGCGCCAGTTCGCGTTTCAGGGTGGCGCGATCTTCCGCCCTGGCAATGCCGCACTCGGTTTTGAAGTAGCCGGGCAGCCCTTTGCCGATGCGGATCACGTGTTTACGAAACGTCTGCGCCAGCTCCCGGGAGGGGATATTTGGGCTGTGCCAGTGGGCAAAGCTGATGCGCTCACCCACTTTCACCGGCAGCACGCTGCCGCGCAGGCGGAACATCTGCTTGATCAGCAGCAGCATCGCCAGCATCGGCGACACCATGCTGCTGAGGTAAAACAGCGGGCTGTTGCGCCCGCGGATCGCCATCGGCAGGATAGTGGCCTGATATTTACTCGCCAGCTTGATAAAACCGTGGTTCCACGGCTTATCGCGCAGCCCCTTGCGTGTGATGCGCGACACTTCCCCCGCCGGGAAGAAAATCAGCACGCCGCCCTGCTGAAGCTGATTTTCCATCTGCATCAGTGAGGTTTTGCGGGTTTTACTGCCGAGATTGTCGACGGGGATAAACAGAGAGGAGAGGGGCTGAAGGTGGGTGAGCATGCGGTTGGCGACGACTTTAACGTCACGCCTGACGCGCGAGACGGCGTAGAGCAACGCCAGGCCGTCGGCGGTGCCGGTCGGGTGGTTGGCAACAATCACCAGCGGCCCCTGTTCCGGGATCTGCTCCAGATCGCGCGACGTGATATCGCAGCGCAGCTGTAGATGGTCAAGCACCTGTTCCACCATATCGAGTCCTTTCAGGTGGCGGTGACGGGCGGCGAACTGCTGAAACTCTTCCTCGCACAGCAGACGTTTAAGCAAACCCTTTTGCCAGGGCGCGGGTTGCGCCTGCGGCCAGAGGTCATCCAGAACGGTATCGATGCTAAACACAGTCATTCCTCCTGCTACCTGAGCGAGACAGTAGCGCCGCAAGATGACGGTGACATGTCAGAGAAATGACGAACAGGTCACATTATGACCGGGAGAAAATACGCGGGAAAAGGTGCTGACACAGAAGTGAAACGGAGGCGGGCAGCGCCGCCTCCGGGGGCATCGCCGTCGGTTATGACAGGATTTTTTTCTCCGCCAGATCGAGGGCGAAGTAGGTGAAGATCAGATCCGCACCGGCGCGCTTGATGGCGCCGAGGCTTTCCAGCGTCACGTTGTGCTCATCGATAGCACCCGCCTGGGCGGCGAATTTGATCATCGCGTACTCGCCGCTCACCTGATACGCGCCCAGCGGCAGCTCGGTGCGCTCGCGAATATCGCGCAGGATATCGAGATAGGCACCGGCCGGTTTTACCATCAGGCAGTCCGCACCCTGCGCCGCGTCGAGCAGCGATTCACGGATCGCTTCCCGGCGGTTCATCGGGTTCATCTGGTATGTTTTGCGATCGCCTTTCAGCGCGGTGCCCGCTGCTTCACGGAACGGGCCGTAGAAAGACGACGCGAACTTGGTGGAGTAGGACATGATAGCGGTGTCGGTGAAGCCCGCCGCGTCCAGCGCGCTACGGATCGCCTGCACCTGACCATCCATCGCCGCTGACGGAGCGATAAAATCAGCACCGGCCTGCGCGGCAACCACCGCCTGCTTGCCGAGGTTAGCCAGGGTCGCATCGTTATCGACGCCGTGGTCGCACAGCACGCCGCAGTGGCCGTGGGAGGTGTATTCGCAGAAGCAGGTGTCGGACATCACCACCATCTCCGGCACCGTCTCTTTACAGATGCGGGACATGCGTGCCACCAGGCCGTTCGGGTTCCAGGCATCGCTGCCGGTGTCGTCGGTGTGGTGCGAGATACCGAAGGTCATCACCGAGCGGATACCGGCGTTGGCGATACGCTCGATCTCACGCGCCAGGTGCTTCTCGGGAATACGCATCACGCCCGGCATGGCGTTGATGGGCTTGTAATCGTCGATCTCTTCTTCAACAAAGATGGGCAACACCAGATCGTTTAAGGTCAGGGTTGTCTCTTCGAACATCGCACGCAGCGCGGGCGAGCGGCGCAGACGGCGTGGGCGGGTAATCAAATCGGTCATGGTAGCTATCTTTTTTGTCGCAGAGAAAGCACTATGTTAACGCGAATTGCCGGTGTTGTTTTATCAATATCGGTCACTTACCCGCCGCGACTCGCTAGCGGTGCGTCTCCAGCAGGCGAGTCAGCTCGGTCATCGCCCAGATAGCGGCCTGCTCAATCACCTGGGTATTTTCCCCGGAAAACTGTTTTTTCTGGCTGACGACTTCGCCATCCGGCAGCGCCCAGCCAAACCATACGGTGCCCGCCGGCGTGCCGTCTTCACCGCCGTCCGGCCCGGCATAGCCGCTTATCGACAACCCGACGTCCTGGGCGGCTCGCTCCTGCGCGCCACGCGCCATCTCTTCAACGGTTTCGGCGCTGACTGCGGTAAAGCGCGCCAGCGTCTCGGGGCTGACACCCAGCAATTGGGTTTTAGCGTAGTTGCTGTAGGTGACGAAGCCACAGGAGTGATACTCGGCGGTGCTCCCGGTTGCGCAGAGCGTTTTGGTTACCAGGCCGCCGGTGCAGGATTCGGCGGTGGTCACGGTAAGGTCACGCGCGGTTAACGCGTCAGCAAGATTTTTTGCCGCACGCTGTAAGGCATTATCCATTCTTCACGATCTCCACAGTGAGCATAGTGTTACTCAGTATAGAAGACCTGCGGCAGGTGAGAGAAAAGCCGACGGGCGCAGCGGCCCGCCGGTGAGGGGTTACGAGGCAGGCACGATCCGCGGTTTGTTGCCGGACAGCTCGGCGACCAGGTCGTTGACGCCGTCGCTCATGTTCACAAAACGCGTCAGCGGGCTGCGCGTGACGACGATAAAGACGCCCACGTTGTGCTGGGGGATCATCGCCATATAGGTAATGAAGCCGCCGCCGCCGCCGGTTTTCTGAATGATGCCGGGGCGTCCATCCTTCGGCTGCATATAGACCCAGCCGAGACCGAGCGCGTCGGCTTTACCCGGTACGTCCATGCCGATAACCCGCGTCAGCTGGCTGCGCTGGTAGATCAGCGTCTGCATGCGGTCGGCCTGGCTGCTGCGCTCGTGGAAGTCGGAGGCGAGGAACTGCTGCATCCAGCGCATCATGTCCGCCGGGGTGGAGTAGACGCCGCCGCTGCCGATGGCGGCGAGGGTATTGTTGCACGGGCTGGCTCCCTTTTCGGCGACCATCAGGCGCTTGCACTGGTCCGGTGATGGGGTAAAGGTGGTGTCCTTCATCCCCAGCGGGCGGGTGATTTTTTCTTCAAACAGCTGCGGATACGGTTTGCCCGCCGCGCGCGCCAGGGCATCAGCCAGCAGATCGAACGCCAGGTTAGAGTAGGAGGCAATCGAGCCGGGCGCGCTTTTCAGCGTGGCGGTGGAGAGCCAGTTCCAGCGCTGTTCGCGGGTAGGCCAGATGAACACCGGACGATGCGGCGCACCGCCGGGCTGCTCGCGCGGCAGGGCGCTGGTGTGGGTGGCGAGATTCACCAGCGTAATGGGTTCACCGTTATAGGTCGGCACGCGCGCACCGGGCGGCGCGTATTTGCTCAGCGGATCGTTAAGCTGCACCACGCCTTCATCCAGCAGCTTCACCAGCATTTCGCTGGTCATTAGTTTGCTGATAGAGGCGATACGCACCACGGAATCAAGCTGCGGACGCACATTGCTGCCGGGGCGCGTCTCCCCGAAGCTGCGGAAGATACGCTGATTGCCGTCAATCGCCACCATCGCCATGCCGGTCGCGTTGCTGCCGTAATAGATAAGGTTGGCGTAGCGATCGACAATATCAGAAGCGAAAAGCGGGTCCGGGGACGTCTGGCTGTATCCGGCTACCGGCAACAGGGAGGTAACCAGCAGGGATAGGGAGAGCAAACAACGTTTCAAGGCGCGGATCCATACAGTAAACAAGAGGAATAGTGCGTATTTATACCACTCCATCACCCGGTGCAAAGAGGGATAACGAAGATTTACGCGGCGAAAAAGCGTAACTGACCATAACTGCACCCATTTTTTCTTCTATAGTGATGCGCCAGGCGGGCCTGGTCAGAATGGAGAAGCCGAATGCGCCCGCACAGCGGATGAAACTCCTTGCGGCTGCGCTTGTCACAGTAGCCACGCGTTTACAGGCGTCCGGTTTTATATTTTGATACAGGATGGCCCTTTTTATGCATCCCCTCATTGATGCGATACGCGTACTATTGGCAGCCGCTATACGCACAGCAGTGCAACAATAAAAAAAACGGAGAGATGTGATGTTTAAATCCTTTTTCCCCAACCCCAGACCGTTCTTCATTTCGGCGCTGGTATGGGCGATCCTGGCCGTGCTGTTCTGGGAGGCCGGCGGTGGCGACTGGCTTACCCGACTGGCTGGCAGCAATGGCGATGTCCCGATCAGCGCCGCGCGCTTCTGGTCCCGGGCCTACCTGGTGTTCTACGCCTACTATGCCTTCTGCATCGGCGCGTTTGCGCTGTGCTGGTTTATCTGGCGTCCGCATCGCTGGCAGTACTGGTCGGTACTCGGCAGCGCGCTGATTATCTTTGGTACCTGGTTCCAGGTGGAAGTGGGGGTCGCCATCAACGCCTGGTACGCCCCGTTCTACGATCTGATCCAGACTGCGCTCGGCTCGCCGCACAAGGTGCGCATTGAGCAGTTCTACCATCAGCTGGTGATCTTCCTCGGTATCGCGCTGATCGCCGTGGTGATCGGCGTGCTGAACTACTTCTTTATCAGCCACTACGTGTTCCGCTGGCGTACCGCGATGAACGAGTACTATATGGCGCGCTGGCAGCGCCTGCGCCACATTGAAGGCGCAGCGCAGCGCGTGCAGGAAGATACCATGCGCTTCTCATCCACCCTTGAGAGCGTGGGCGTCGGCGTGCTCAATGCGGTACTGACGCTGCTGGCGTTTCTGCCGGTGTTGATGGCGCTCTCGCCGCACGTAAAGGATCTTCCTGTCGTCGGCAGCGTGCCGTACGGGCTGGTGTGGGCTGCGATTATCTGGTCGGTGGTCGGCACCGGGCTGCTGGCGGTGGTGGGGATCAGACTCCCCGGGCTGGAGTTCAATAATCAGCGTGTCGAAGCGGCATACCGTAAAGAACTGGTCTATGGTGAGGATGACCCTGAGCGCGCCGACCCGGTGAGCGTGCGCGAGCTGTTCGCCAACGTGCGTAAAAACTACTTCCGCCTCTACTTCCACTACATGTACTTCAACGTGGCGCGCATTCTTTATCTGCAGGTGGATGCGGTGATTGGACTGTTCTTACTCGGGCCCTCTATTGTCGCCGGGGCGCTGACGCTGGGGCTGATGCAGCAGATCAACAACGTGTTCGGGGAGGTACGCGGGGCTTTCCAGTACCTGATCAGTTCCTGGACTACGCTGGTGGAACTGCTGTCGATCTATAAACGTCTGCGCAGTTTCGAACAGACGCTGAATGACGAGCCGGTAACGGACACGCCCGAGGCACTCGCCTGAGGCCTTTTTTGTAAATAAGGATAATGCCGTGACGATCTCCTCTTTACCGCGCAGCGGTTTCCTGTCGCTGAGTCTGCTGGCCTCGCTGGTGCTGGCAGGGTGTAGCAGTGAAAAGCAGCACTCCGCCCCCGGTCAGCCCACCGTCGATGTGCGCAAGGTGGTAAAGCAGAAGATGCCGGCGCGTATCAACGATCGCGACGGCTGGGCGCGGGATATCGCTACGGCATTTGAGAGCCAGAAGCTACCCGCTACGCTTGATAACGTCTGTTCGGTACTGGCGGTGGCGGAGCAGGAGTCGGGCTACGTTGCCGATCCGGTGGTGCCGGGGCTGAGTAAGATTGCCTGGCAGGAGATCGACCGGCGCGCGGAAAAACTGCATATTCCGGCGTTCCTGGTGCGTACCGCGCTGAAAATCCCCTCTTCAAATGGCAAAAGCTACAGCGAACGGCTGGATAAGGTGACCACCGAGAAGCAGCTCAGCGCGATTTTTGACGACGTGCTGAACCGCGTACCGCTCGGCCAGAGGCTGTTCGGCTCGCTCAACCCGGTGCATACCGGCGGGCCCATGCAGGTAGCCATCGCCTTTGCCGAAGCACACACCGACGGCTACCCGTGGCAGCGTGAAGGCAGCGTGCGGGAAGAGGTGTTCACCCGCCGCGGTGGCATGTGGTTCGGCATCTACCATCTGTTGAACTATCCGGCCAACTATTCGCGCTCCCTGTACCGCTTCGCCGATTTCAACGCCGGATGGTACGCCAGCCGCAATGCCGCGTTTCAGAATGCCGTCAGTAAAGCCAGCGGCGTGAAGCTGGCGCTGGATGGCGATTTGATTCGTTACGACAGCGACGAGCCGGGCAAAACCGAACTGGCGGTGCGTAAGCTGGCGTCACAGCTGGATCTGGATAACGACGATATTCATCGCGCGCTGCGCAAGGGCGACACCCTGGATTTCGAAGACACGACGCTTTACGCCCGCACCTTTGCGCTGGCGGAGAAGAAGACGGGAAGAACCTTACCGAAGGAAGTGTTGCCGGGGATCACGCTGGAGAGTCCGAAGATCACCCGTCAGCTTACCACTGCGTGGTTTGCTAAACGGGTGGATGAGCGTCGGGCCAGATGTACTGGCCAGAACTAGTAGTGACGCTGGCGGACCTTTAGCCAGACAGCGACGGCGGCAAACAGCACACAGCCGAGAATAAACGGAATCAGTCCAAAAACGGTACCGACCGCGAGTTCCATCTCAATGCGGGGACGATTGTTGTCCTGCATCTGCATCAGATGCTCAAACACACCCGGCGCATGCATCAGCACGTTCAGCAACTGGGAACCGACCCAGAAGCAGAACAGTACAAACACGGCATAGGCAACGTTGCCAAGGGTAGTTGATTTGTCACGCTTTTTCCCGGCGATGATGGGTTTAGACATTGTAAAATCAGCCATTATGACCTCCCGGGGAACTCACTTTTGCCGGCGCTGCGCCAGCAATACATGACTGAGTCTGACAGGTCATAGGAATTGTCAATATCAGATTGATGGTAATTTCTGCTGCAGATTACTCCTGGATGTCAGTTTTATGTAATCACTCACATTTTTGTTACTTAATTAATCAAACGATAACATTTAAGACTTTCCGTAGCGCTGACGTCGCGACCCGGCACGCAGACAGGCGACGGGGAACTGTGCGAAGATGCGCGTTTTCAACTCTGGAGCGATCATGAAGCTGTCTGCCAAAATGCGCCGTGACTGGCATTACTATGCCTTTGCCATCGGCCTGACCTTTATTCTGTACGGTATTGTCGGTTTGCTGGGTTTCGAAGCCAAAGGCTGGCAAACCTATGCGGTGGGGCTGGTAGCCTGGGCGATCAGCATGTGGCTGGCGAGCCTGATTATTCGCCGTCGCCCGGAGGATGAACCGGACGAGGCGAACAAGTAACCCTTAGCGGGTGATGGCGCTTTTCAGCGCGCTGTCTGCGGCGTAGCGCTCCAGCGCCAGCTCAATCAGGCGGGTGATCAGGGTCTGGTAGTCCAGCCCGCTGGCCTGCCACAGCTTGGGATACATGCTGATATTGGTAAAGCCAGGCAGGGTGTTGATCTCGTTGATAATCACCTCGTTTTCCGGCGTCAGGAACACGTCCACGCGCGCCATGCCGGCGCACTCCAGCGTCTGATACGCGGCAACAGCAATCTCACGGATACGGTCGTTAATCTGCGGATCGATGGCGGCCGGCACCACCACCTGCGCGCCTTTGTCATCGATGTATTTGGTGTCGTACGAGTAGAAGGCATCGTTCACCACCACTTCACCACAGGTGCTGGCCTGCGGGTGATCGTTACCCAGCACCGCACACTCAATCTCTCGTCCGGTGATGCCCTGTTCAATCAACACCTTATGATCGAATTCAAACGCCAGCGCAACGGCGGCCTCAAACTCTTCTGCGCGGGTCACTTTGCTGACCCCGACCGACGACCCCTGGTTGGCCGGCTTCACGAACAGCGGCAGGCCGAGACGGGCGGTGACGGCCTCAAAGGTAAAGCGCGCGCGACTGGTGCGCGTCAGGGTCACAAAGGGGGCGACGTTCAGCCCCGCATCGCGCAGCAGACGCTTGGCAATGTCTTTATCCATGCTCACTGCGGAACCCAATACGCCGGAGCCGACAAACGGCAGATTTGCCATGCGCAGCATCCCCTGCAGCGAGCCGTCTTCGCCGAGCGTGCCGTGGACGATGGGGAAAATCACATCCACCTGGGAGAGCGCCTCGCCCTGACGGGATTCGATCAGCTGCGCCTGGGCCACGCCCGGCACCAGCGCGACGGTGTTTTCCGACCGGTTCAGGGCAATACGCGCCGGGTCCTGGGCGTTCAGCAGGTAGTTGCTGGCATCATTGATATGCCACTCCCCCTGCTTATCAATGCCGAGCAGCACCACATCAAACTTCGTTTTATCGATGGCATCGACGATATTTTTCGCTGACTGCAGCGATACTTCGTGCTCCGCCGATTTCCCACCAAAAACAATGCCTACCCGCAGTTTTGCCATGACCCACACGTCCCCAACAGTAAGAAAGCCCCTACCATAGCACGCTGATTTTCCGCTTTCATGCGCTTCATTGCCCGGGCTACGCATCGGGCGGGCTGAGCCGTCTATACTGTGTGTTCTGCATACAAATCAGGGAGGGGGGATGAAAAAAGGGGGAGGTCTGGTGACCGGAATCGTAATCGCCGCCGTGATGGGCTACTGGCTCTATGACTATCTGCCGTCGCACTATAATCCCTTCGCGCCGCTTTCACCCACCGATCCGCCGACGATGATCACGCGCTACAAGCTGCGCGAGCTGGCAAAACAGCCGGAAGCCTGTATGGCGGTCCTGAATCAGGCGCAGCAGCTGAAGATGATCGCGTTTCGCCCGGCACCTGACGTGCGCGGCGACTGTACCGTGGAAAACCCGGTGCGCGTCACCCGCTTTGGCGATGTAGCGCTCAGCAGCTCGTTTCTCGCCAGCTGCCCGCTGGCGGTGAGCAGCGCCATGTTCGTCCAGCAGCGCGCCGTCCCGGCTGCGCAGACGGTGGCAGGCAGCAAGCTCACGCGTATCGACCACCTGGGCAGCTTCGCCTGCCGCAATATCTATAACCGTCCCGGCGCGCGCCTGAGCGAACACGCCACTGCCGATGCGCTGGACATCAGCGGTTTTCGCCTTGCCAACGGCGAGCGGCTGAGCGTCGTCCGCGACTGGAACAATCAGGCGCAGAAGGGCGCGCTGCTGCGCCAGCTGTTCAGCGACAGCTGCGCGTTTTACGGCAACGCGCTGGGGCCGGAGTATAACGCTGCCCATGCCGACCATTTCCATCTCGGGATGCGCGGCTTCGGGATCTGCCGGTAGGGCGCTGGAGTGTGATACAGTCGTCACTATCACCGTTTAGCCGTCTGGCCCCGTGGGCCGGACCCACAGTCTGAAATAACGCCCTATGGAATCCTGGAAGGTCAATCTCATCTCTGTCTGGTTCGGCTGCTTCTTTACCGGGCTTGCTATCAGCCAGATCCTGCCGTTCCTTCCCCTGTACGTGGCGCAGCTCGGTGTCAGCTCGCATGAAGCGCTGTCGATGTGGTCGGGGCTGACCTTTAGCGTCACCTTTTTGATTTCGGCAATTGTGTCGCCGATGTGGGGCAGCCTTGCTGACCGCAAGGGACGCAAGCTGATGCTGCTGCGCGCCTCGCTGGGGATGGCGATCGCTATTCTGCTGCAGGCCTTTGCCACCAACGTCTGGCAGCTGTTTTTCCTGCGGGCAGTGATGGGGCTGACGTCCGGCTATATTCCTAACGCGATGGCGCTGGTGGCCTCGCAGGTGCCGCGAGAACGCAGCGGCTGGGCGCTCAGCACGCTCTCCACCGCCCAGATAAGCGGCGTGATCGTCGGGCCGCTGATGGGCGGCTTTCTGGCGGACTATCTGGGGCTGCGCACGGTGTTTATCTTTACCGCCGTGCTGCTGATGGTGAGCTTTACCGTTACGCTGTTTCTCATTAAAGAGGGGCCGCGCCCGGCGGTAAATAAAGCACAGCGGCTGAGTGGCGAGGCGGTATTTGCTTCCCTGCCGCAGCCGTGGCTGGTGGTCAGCCTGTTTGTCACCACGCTGGTGATCCAGCTCTCCAACGGCTCGATAAGCCCGATTCTTGCGTTGTTCATCCAGTCGCTGGCCCCGCACAGTACCAATATCGCGTTTCTCAGCGGGTTTATTGCGGCGGTGCCGGGCGTTTCCGCGCTGCTGGCGGCCCCGCGGCTGGGTAAGCTCGGCGACCGGATCGGCACCGGGCGCATTCTGCTCGCCACCCTGAGCGTGGCCGTGGTGCTGTTTTTTGCCATGTCGTTTGTGACCTCGCCCACCCAGCTGGCGGTGCTGCGTTTCCTGCTCGGCTTTGCGGATGGCGCAATGCTGCCGGCGGTACAAACCCTGCTGCTGAAATATTCCAGCGATCAGGTTACCGGGCGCATTTTCGGTTACAACCAGTCGTTTATGTATCTCGGAAACGTCGCCGGGCCGCTGATGGGCGCGGCGGTGTCGGCAATGGCAGGATTTCGTTGGGTATTTATCGCGACTGCGATAGTGGTGCTGATCAATGTCTGGCAACTGTGGCGCGCGTTAAAGAAGGCGGAGCGGGCAAAAATAAGCGGATAGCGTAAACTGTTAGCGGTCGGGAGAATATATCCATAAGGCTGGTGAATGTTTCAGGGTTATTCTTGGGTCTGAATTCAGCCTGTCACTTTATTCAGGTTATAAGAGAAACGTTTCGCTGGCGCTTATTTCGGTGGTCGCGCACAAATCAGTTATTAATTCGTTAAATGTTTTTTGCGATATATTTGCTTTTCTATAAATGAGTGCTAACGTCGCTGCGTCTCTATTAAGGAATTTCCTAAGATGAAGAATCTCATTGCTGAACTGCTGGTTAAGCTTGCTGAAAAAGAAGACGAATCGAAAGAGCTGGTGGCACAGGTTGAGGCGCTGGAAATCGTCGTGACCGCGCTGCTGCGTCGTATGGAACAGAGCGAGCAGAGCGCGCTTATCAACGGTATCGAAGAGGCAATGGCCCAGGCGCGGCCCACGCAAACTGTTGCTGAGCGGGATGCCGAGTTACTGCAGCAATATTTAAAGAAGCTGTTAAAGCACCCACGCAGTTAACGGTGGGGTAAGGCTTGCTGCACGCATATATCACTAAGGTTATGTCACCCCCTTTGCCCGGCGACGGGAGTACGGCCCGTCAGCGTCATTATTTGTCGTTGCCGTGCCGCTATAGTTCATTTGCAATACTTATTATTTAAGCATTGCTAAAAAATAACAAAATTGCTGGCGGTCTGGCAAAGCGAGCGCGGCCCGGTGGTGTTTTTGGCATTACGCATCAGACTTACTGTGTCAGATGACAACAAAAAGGATGATGCTATGAAAATAACGCTGTTACCCGCCGCGCTGCTTGGAATGACGCTCGCTTTTGGCGCCCAGGCTGAAGAAAAACAACCCACGCCGCAGCAGCAGCGAATGACCAGCTGCAACGAGCGCGCCAGCGCGGATGCATTAAAAGGGGATGAACGAAAGGCATTTATGAGTAGCTGCCTGAAGAACGATCGCGATAAGGAAAAAGGGCTGACGCCGCAGCAGCAAAAAATGCGTGAATGCAGCAACCAGGCCACGCAGCAGTCCCTCAAAGGGCAGGACCGTACTAAATTCATGAGCGGCTGCCTGAAAAAATCCGCGTAGGCACTTCCCCGGCGAGCGTGTGTCGTCGCGCTCTGCCGGGAGTTTACACACCCGTTATGACTTGCTCAGCTGCTCGGATTTCGCCATGCATTTTTCCATCGCTTCGATCACCGCCGCGCGGAAACCACGCTCTTCCAGCACTTTTACCGCTTCAATCGTGGTGCCGCCCGGGGAACAGACCATGTCTTTCAGCTCGCCGGGATGCTTACCGGTTTCCAGCACCATTTTGGCGGAGCCCATCACCGCCTGGGCGGCAAACTTATAGGCCTGCGCGCGCGGCATGCCGCCGAGCACGGCGGCATCGGCCATCGCTTCGATAAACATAAATACGTAGGCCGGTGCGGAACCGCTGACGCCCACCACCGGGTGGATCATCTGCTCGGCAATTACTTCTGCTTCGCCAAAGTAGCGGAAGATATTGACGATCTCCGCCGTCTCTTCCGGCGTTACCAGCGCGTTCGGGGTGATGGAGGTCATGCCGGC
Source organism: Siccibacter colletis (assembly GCF_000696575.1). Lineage (GTDB taxonomy): Bacteria > Pseudomonadota > Gammaproteobacteria > Enterobacterales > Enterobacteriaceae > Siccibacter > Siccibacter colletis. The sequence continues at coordinate 65,582 of NZ_JMSQ01000026.1, forward strand.
ATTCACCAGCGCCGGGGTATTCGGCATGGTGCGGATGATTTTGCGGTCGTGCCCGAGCACGGTGGCGAGCTGATCGAGCGTCACCCCGGCGGCAATCGACACCAGCAGCGTCTCTTTATTCAGGCTGGAAGCGACGTCGCTGAGCACTTTCAGCGTGATGTTGGGTTTGACCGCGCTAAAGACGATGTCGGCGATCTGCGCGACCTCCTGGGCGCTCTGCGCGGCATTGATGCCGTACTCATCGTGCAGAGCGGCAACGCTGCTGGCAGAAGGGGTATACACCCAGACGCTGCCCGGTTTCACCTCTCCGCTGGCAATCAGCCCGCCGAGAATCGCTTTGCCCATGTTGCCGCACCCAATAAAACCAATTTTCTTATCCACAGCGTCACTCCATCGTCAGTGCATCATCGGAATCGGCGCTTAGCTTAACGCGGTTTCCGGCATCGGGGTAAGGCATCGGCTACGCTTAATGAAAAAAAGTGAGGCGGCGATGGATAAACCAAAACAAAACGAGTTTGCCAGTCGTGACTATCCGGTACAGGAAAATATGACCGCCCAGCGTAAGGAGTGGCGATTCCAGGCGGCGGGCAATTATGTGCTGTTTACTATCGTGATCCTGGCGCTACTGGGGCTGTTTTCCGACGGCATCATCAGCGAAACCGCGCAGACCAGTGCCAACGGCAAGCTGACGGTGGAGTACCAGCGGCTGATCCGCGCCCAGAGCGATGAGCGTTACATACTGCGCGTGCAGGGCGAGCCAGACCGGCCGGTGCGTATCACGCTGGGTGGTGATTTTATGGAGCGCTTTCAGATACAGACGCTGTTCCCTGAGCCCTTAATTACCCATACCAGCGCGCGCGAGATGACGCTAACCTTTGCGGCCACCCCCGATGGCAGGCACGCGGTATGGATTGGGGCGCAGCCTGAGTCAGCTGGCTATTTCACCTCGATAATTACTGTGGATGGCCAGCCGGGCATGACGCTGCGCCAGTGGTCCTGGCCTTAGGAGAATCTTATGGATAGCGTAATGCGCGCGGCAGGTATGTATCTGCTGTTGCTGGTGGTGCTGAAAATTGCCGGGCGACGCACCCTGCTGGAAATGAACGCCTTTGATTTCATTCTGCTGCTGATCATCAGTGAAGCGACACAGCAGGCGTTGCTGGGGAATGATTTCTCGTTTACCGGTGCGGCACTGACCATTATCACCCTGATTGTGATGGACATCCTGTTCAGCTTCCTGAAAAACCGCTTCCCCCGTCTTGATTTACTGCTGGACGGTTCACCGCTGATTCTGGTCGAGCACGGGCGGCCGCTGCACAAGCGCATGCGCAAAGCGGGGATCTCCAGCGACGATATTCTCTCGTCGGCACGAACCGGGCAGGGAATTGAGCGCATAGACCAGATTAAATTTGCCATTCTGGAGAAGAACGGGAAAATTGCCGTCATCCCGCGAGATAATCAGGAGTCGTAATGGCCATTTGGGTGGATGCGGATGCGTGTCCGAACGTAATTAAAGAGATTTTATTCCGCGCCGCGGAACGAGCGCAGATCATGGTGACGCTGGTCGCGAACCAGAATTTGCGCGTTCCGCCGTCGCGCTTCGTGCGAGCGGTACGGGTGCCCGCCGGGTTTGACGTAGCCGATAACGAAATTGTGCAGAAGTGCCAGCCGGGCGATCTGGTGGTGACTGCCGATATTCCGCTGGCGGCGGAAGTGCTGGAGAAAGGGGCGGTCGCGCTCAACCCACGCGGCGAGCGCTACAGCGAAGCTACCATCCGGGAGCGGCTGACGATGCGCGACTTTATGGAAACCCTGCGTGCCAGCGGGGTGCAGACCGGCGGCCCGGACAGTCTCGGGCCGCGCGATCGCCAGCTTTTCGCCGCCGAGCTGGATAAGTGGCTGCTGGCGGTGAAGCGACAGACGCCTTAAACCCAGCTGTCGTCGTCGCTGCCGACGTCATCGTTGACGTTATCCCAGGAGGTATCCACCACGTCGTTGGCATTATCCTGGGGCAGGCCAGCATCCTGGTTGAGGAACTGACTGTCGTCCGCCTGGTTGTAGTCCTCCACGGCATTCACTGCCGTGTTTTCTACCGGCTGGGCGGGTTCGTTGATGATGTTCACCAGCTCCTCGGGTTGGGTGTGGCTGAACATACTGGTCAGCATATTCCCCAGCACCACGCCCCCGGCCACGCCAGCTGCGGTTTGTAGCGCCCCGGCCATAAACCCACCGCCGCTGCGCTGTCCGTAGCCTGCCATCGCATTGCCCGCCGGCGGTGGGCTATAGCTGCCCGGCGCGGCACCCTGCATCGGCTGAGTACCGGGTATAGCGTTGCTGGCCGGGCGTGCGCCCCCGCCAAACAGGCCGGACAGGAAGCCGCCGCTGCTCTGCTGCTGACGCCCGGCATGTTGTAGCTGGGCGACCTCCCCCTGCAGCGCCTGTACCTGAGCATTGAGCTGCTTAATGGCCGCTTCCTGAATCAGGATGGTTTGCGCCATGTAGTAGGGCGCGCCCGGCTGGCTTTGCAGGTGGCGGCTGATGTGCTGCTCTGCCGCTGCGTCGCGCGGCGCGCTCTGTTTTTCCGCCTCCTGCAGGCGGCTAAAGAGTCCATCAATAAGCTGCTGCTCTTCCGATTGCATGATTCACACCTCTTTCATCACCTGTAATGATAATAAGTGTGGTGCATTCTCGCGGGTTGTAAACGTTTCGTCCGTAACGGTGCGGGGAAATAATGTTACGGTTTGCACAACGAGGCTTGTGTTTAACCCGAGCTTTACAGTATGGTGAGCTGCGTTGCAGCGGTGACAGGTTTCCTTTACATCTTGAGCGCTGCAATATTCTTGTTAACAGGGCATTAACACCGAACGTGGCTATTAATGTAAATTATTTTTTACACATCTCCCTGTAATCATTGACTGGCATTATCACCCTGAAAAAACAGTTCCCCCGCGAGGGTGGCAGAGGATTTCTCGTTCATGACGCAACCCATTTTCCTGATCGGCCCGCGCGCCTGCGGTAAAACTACGGTCGGAGAAGGACTGGCTCAGGCCACCGGCTTTGAGTTTGTCGATACCGATCGCTGGCTGCGCCAGCACAGCGGCATGACCGTGGCGGAGATTGTGGAAAAAGAGGGGTGGGAGGGCTTTCGCCAGCGCGAGAGTGACGCGCTGCAGGCGGTAACGGCCCCGGGAACGGTGATCGCCACCGGCGGCGGCATGGTGCTGTCCGAGGCCAATCGCCAGTTTATGCACGAACGCGGCGTGGTGATCTATCTCTGCGCCCCGGCGCAGGTGCTTGCTGCCCGTCTGGCGGCGGTACCGGAGCAGGGCCAGCGCCCGACGCTGACCGGCAAAACCATCGTCGATGAAGTCGAGGACGTGCTGGCCGCGCGTGAAACGCTCTATCGCGCGGCAGCGCATCACGTTGTTGATGCTACCGGCAGCCGGGATGAGATTGTCGCCCAGCTGTTAACCGCGCTGCATCTCGCTCAGGCAAGCTAAGCGGTAAAATTGTCTATACTTATAGCCCGACCTTTAACAACAACAAAGGAAGCGCTATGCCAACAAGACCCCCGTACCCACGTGAAGCGCGTATTGTCTCCGTCGAAAAAGGCGGTGCCGATCAGACGGTAACCTGGTATCAGCTGCGCGCCGATCACCCGAAACCGGACTCGCTTATCAGTGAGCATAACACCGAGCAGGAAGCGCTGGACGCCAAACGCCGTTATGAAGATCCCGAAAAGTCCTGATCGTCGTCACTCTACCGCGCGGCGTTAGCCTCCTGACGCCGCCGCTAACCCTGACTTTTTAGCCACGATCGCTTATCTGACCCGTAATGCATTTTTTCACGCGCTTTCTGGTAATAATGCTATTCTTTTTGGCTATTACGTAAACCAAAATGAACGCGCTGTTATGTGTTGATGCCAGAGCCGGGCGGGTGTAGCGATGAAGGGCGGTAAGCAAAAATGAATGCAACATTGGCGGTGGTTACGATTGGCGTCGTGCCCGTAAGTGAAGTTTTACCGTTATTAACCGAGCATATTTCCGAAGAACATATTACCCATCTCAGCCTGCTGGCCTCGCTTTCGCGTGAAGAGGTGCTGTCAGAATACCGCCTGGAGCCAGGCGAAGAGCCGCTCTACGTTCTGCTCAGCGACGGCAAAAGCGCCGAAATTTCTTTCCCAAAAGTTGAAATCGCCCTGCAGGGGGTGATCGAAGTGCTGGATAATCAGGGCTTCGACGTCATTTTGCTGATGAGCACGCTGCGCTTCAGCAACCTTAACGCCCGCAACGCCATGCTGCTGGAGCCGGCGCGCATTATTCCTCCGCTGATTGCGACCATCGTTGACGATCACCAGGTCGGGATCATCGTGCCGATGCCGGAACTGATGCGCCTGCAGGAGAAGAAATGGGCAGTGCTGGAGCAGCCGCCGGTCTACGCGCTGGCGAATCCGTTTTACGATACCGAAGCCGAGTGGCTGCGCGCCGCTGAGAAGCTGGTGGAGCAGGGAGCGCAAGTGCTGCTGCTTGACTGTCTGGGCTTCCACCAGCGCCATCGCGATCTGCTGCAAAAATCACTCGACGTGCCGGTGCTGTTAACCAACGTGCTGGTAGCGCGTCTGGCTTCTGAGTTACTGATGTGACAGAAAAAAACAATTTACGTGACAGCGGCGGACGCTGCCCCCTATAGTGGTTTTTCGACCACTTTTAAAAGGGACCGTCCATGCTTCAGAGTAATGACTATTTTTCCGGCAAAGTGAAATCTATCGGCTTTTCCAGCAGCAGCACCGGGAAAGCGAGCGTTGGCGTGATGGAAGAAGGGGAGTACAACTTCTCAACGGCGCAGCCCGAAGAGATGACGGTGGTCAGCGGCGCACTGAAGGTGCTGTTGCCGGGCGACACGGAGTGGAAAGTTTACGGACCGGGCGAGCGCTTCAACGTGCCGGGGCACAGCGAATTCCACCTGCAGGTGGCTGAACCCACTTCTTATCTTTGTCGTTACCTTAAAGATTAATGCGTTGCAGGCGGTGCGCGAAGGTGCGGCACCGCCAGTCTGCCAGCGCTGATTAGCGCTGCGCTTCGCCGCCCAGGCCTTCCACGATATTCTGAATCAGCGCCGCAAGTTCGCCGGTCATCAGGATAAAGTCAGCGTCGAAGCGCCCTGCCACATCTTCCCGTTCAATATCTTCATTCTGGTCGCGCAGCTCGTCAGCGAACTTCAGGCGCTTGATGGAGCCATCTTCGCAGATCATAAACTGAATGCGCTGCTGCCAGTCGAGCGCCAGTTTGGTCACCACTTTGCCGGCTTCGATATGTACCGCGATCTCGTCGCTCACCAGATCCTGCTGCTTGCAGCGCACCACACCGCCGCCTTCAAGCATTGCCTTAAGCTCGGCTTCGTCCAGCAGCTGGAAGCCCTGCGCCACGTTACCGGAGCGCACCCATTCGGTGAGCGTCAGTTCGATGGGCGTTTCCAGCGCCAGCGGCACCACCGGCAGCGAGCCAAGGCTCTTACGCAGCAGCGCCAGGGTATCTTCTGCCTTTTTGGCGCTGGCGCAGTCCACCATAATCAGCCCGTTGACGGTATCGATCCACATCATGGTCTGGCTGAAGCGGCTGAACGCGCGTGGCAGCAGCGAGTGCAGCACTTCGTCCTTCAGGGAATCTTTTTCGGTTTTTTTCAGCTTGCGCGCCTGCTCGGCTTCAAGCTTCGCGATTTTCGCTTCCAGCGCCTGCTTGATAACCGGTGCCGGCAGCATTTTTTCTTCTTTGCGGGCGCAGATAACGATCTGACCGTTGGCGTCATGGGTCAGCGCGTCGCTGTGCGAGCCCATTGGCGACACCCAGCCGGTTTTCGCCATGTCCTGACTACCGCAGGGCGTGAAGGTAAACGCCGCCAGTTGTTTCTCCATCTCATCCGCGCGCAGCGTGATGTCGCGGCTCAGACGGTAAACCATTAAATTTTTAAACCACAGCATGTTCGTTTCCAGCCTGCTAGTTAAACGCAGCGGGCATGATAGCGAATTGTCGGACGGGTTTCATTGCGATTAACGCAGCCTCGCTCTACTCTCTGAGCTAACGGTTTGATTATGAGGAGAGTTCTGTGCGCATCGGCATTGATTTAGGCGGTACGAAAACAGAGGTCATCGCGCTGAGCGATGACGGACAGCAGCGTTTTCGCCATCGTATCCCCACCGCCCGGGATGACTACGCGAAAACCGTCGAGGATATCGCCGGGCTGGTCGAGCTGGCGGAACGCGAAACCGGCGAGCAGGGCAGCGTCGGCGTCGGCATCCCCGGGTCACTCTCTCCCTTCAGCGGCGTGGTGAAAAACGCTAACTCCACCTGGCTCAACGGTAACCCGCTGGACAAGGATTTGAGTGCGCGCTTACAGCGTGAAGTTCGGCTGGCGAACGATGCCAACTGCTTTGCAGTCTCGGAAGCGACGGACGGTGCCGCCAGCGGTGCGCAGACGGTGTTTGGGGTGATCATCGGCACCGGCTGCGGCGCGGGGATGGCGATCAACGGACGGGTGCATACCGGCGGCAACGGCAACGCCGGGGAGTGGGGCCACAATCCGCTCCCCTGGATGGATGAAGACGAACTGCGCTACCGCGAGGAAGTGCCGTGCTACTGCGGCAAGCAGGGCTGCATCGAAACCTTTATCTCCGGCACCGGTTTCGCCACCGATTACCAGCGGCTGAGCGGTCAGGCGCTGAAAGGCAACGATATTATGCGCCTTGCCGATGAGCAGGATGCGGTCGCGGAGCTGGCGCTGTCGCGCTACGAGCTGCGGCTGGCCAAATCCCTGGCGCACATCATCAACGTGCTCGACCCGGACGTGATCGTACTGGGCGGCGGCATGAGCAACGTCGATCGGCTGTATAAAACGGTGCCGCAGCTGCTGCCGCACTGGGTGTTTGGCGGCGAGTGCCGCACGCCGGTGCGTAAAGCGGTACACGGCGACTCCAGCGGGGTACGCGGTGCGGCCTGGCTGTGGCCGCTTAACGTCTGACGTCACGGGCCGGCGTGAGGGCCGGCCCGCCAGCAATCAGGCGTTCAGCCGCCCGGAAAGTGCGAGGTGCTGGAGCAGCATAATAGTTTTGGCATCCACGATGCGGCCATCGCCGATAGTGGCAAGGGCATCCGCAAAGGGCATCTCCACCACATCAATGTCTTCACCTTCCTCTTTCATCCCGCCGCCGTCGCTCACGCGCTGGCTGGCGTCATAGCGGGCGATGAAAAAGTGCAGCTTTTCGGTAACCGAGCCGGGGCTCATAAAGGCCTCAAATACGCGCTCAACGCGTTCGATGCGGTAGCCGGTCTCCTCTTCCGCTTCGGCCTTGATACGCGCTTCGGCATCAAGATTATCCAGCAGGCCAGCTGCGGCCTCCAGCAGCCAGCCATCATGCCCGTTGACGAATACCGGATAGCGAAACTGCCGGGTCAGCACCACGCTCTGCTGCGTCGGGTTATAGAGTAAAATTGTCGCCCCGTTGCCCCGGTCATACACCTCCCGGCTCTGGCGTTGCCACTCCCCATCCCGACGCTGCTGTTCAAAAGTATATTTTTTCAGCAGATACCAGTCATCGGACAGCACCTGGCTATCCAGCGTGCGTATTTTTGCATGTTCAGATTGCATGTTACCCCCTGCGTCAGTACGATAATCACAATAACGTGCATATTTGTGCATCATCGTGAATAATCGTGCAAGGATTTTTTATGCTGACCTCTCAACGTAAGCAGCTCATCCTGCAAAAACTGGCCGCAGACGGACAGGTGCAGTCGAAAGCGCTGAGCGAGGCGTTTGACGTCTCGGAAGATACTATCCGGCGCGATCTGCGCGAGCTGTCGGCGGAAGGGCTGCTGCAGCGCGTGCACGGCGGTGCGCTGCCCGCATCCGCTGCTGTCGCCACGTTTTCAGAGCGTAAAACCCTGGCGCTGGATTCAAAACGCACCATCGCCAGACGCGGCGCGGCGCTGATCGAACCGGGGCAGGTGGTGATCATCGACGGCGGTACCACCACTGCAGAACTGATCACCTTTCTGCCGCGGGATCTGGAGCTGACGGTGGTAACACACAGTCCGGGCATTGCGCTGGGGCTGGCGGATCACCCCAGGATTGAGGTCGTCGTCATTGGCGGGCGGCTGTACAGGCATTCGCTGGTCGCGGTCGGTGCGGCCGCAATCGAGGGGATCGCAAAGGTGCGCGCCGATCTGTTTTTTATGGGCGTCACCGGCATCCACTGCGAGGCCGGACTGAGCACCGGCGACTATGAAGAGGCGAGCATCAAGCGTGCTTTCTCGACCCGCGCGGCGGAAACCGTGGTGCTGGCTTCGGCGGAAAAAATCAATACCGCGTCGCGCTGGGTGATTGGCGACGTCAGCATGGTGAATACGCTGGTGGTGGAAAGCGCGACCGAAGAGAGTCTGCTGACGCCGTTCACCGCCCGGGGAATCGACGTCATCAGAGCCTGACCGGGAGATCGGTCAGGCCATTTATTTCACCGCAAACTCACGCGCCAGACGGCTGACGCCCAGCCCGTTCATTTTGTGGACCTTGATTTGCACCGGGATGCGCTCTTTCATCGCCTCGACGTGACTGATAACGCCGATGGTCTTGCCGCTGGCGTTGAGGGCATCCAGCGCGTCGAGGGCGATATCAAGCGTTTCCGCATCCAGGGTGCCGAATCCCTCATCAAGGAACAGCGAGTCGATGCGGGTTTTATGGCTCACCAGATCCGAGAGCGCCAGCGCCAGCGCCAGGCTCACCAGGAAGCTCTCTCCGCCGGACAGCGTGCGGGTATCGCGCTCCGCGTCGCCCTGCCAGGTGTCCACCACTTCCAGCTCCAGCGCGTCGCTCGCTTTACGTTTCAGCAGGTAGCGCCCGTGCAGGCGGGTCAGCTGGTTGTTAGCCAGCCACACCAGATTATCCAGCGTCAGCCCCTGGGCAAATTTGCGGAATTTATCCCCTTTCTGCGAGCCAATCAGATGGTTGAGCTGGCCCCAGCGCTCCAGTTCCTCACGCGCATAGGCCATCTCCTGCTGCATTCCGGCGAGGCGGGTGCGGTTTTCGGCGTCGTGGCGCAGCTGCTGGGCGATCTCGCCCTGACGCGTGGTGTTGTCGCGCAGCTGCTGAGTCAGCGCTGCCAGCCGGGCCGATACAACGGACACATCGGTATCGGCATCCAGCCCGGTCGGGCGCGCCGCCTGATGCTGCGCCAGCGCGTTTTCCGCCTGCTGCAACAGCACGCTGCATTGTTGTACCTGGCGCTCCAGCTGCTGCTTACGCTGTTCCAGCGCCACACGCTGCGCCTCATCAAGCAACGCGCTGCGGAATTGAGCCTCATCGGCAAAGGGACTGGCAGCCAGTTCTTCTGCGAAGCGCCGCTCAGCCTCACGCTGTTCAGCTTCCGCCTGCTTAAGCTGTCCCTCCAGCAGGGTAAGCTGGCCGCCGAGGGTACTGCACTCGCTGTGCAGCGTCTGCCAGCCTTCCAGCGCGTGCGCGCGTTCATGTTCAGCCAGCGGCGGCGGGGTGGAGCCGTCATCTTCCAGGGTAGCGAGCAGATTCTCCAGCGTCGCGGCCTGCTGACGCCGATGCGGCAAGGTTTCCTGCTGGTGCAGCCACTGCTGTGACTCCTGCTGACGCGCCGCAAGCCAGACGTCCTCCTCTCCGGCTGCCGGATGGGTGAGCCCGACCTGTTCCAGCGCCGTGCAGAGCGCATCACGCTGGCGGGCGATCTCCGCGGTCTGGTCGTTGAGGTGCTGCTGGTCTTTCTGCAGCTGGGCTTCCAGCGTCAGGCGCTCATCCAGCTGGCGCAGCCGGGCTTCATACTGCTCCTGCTCATCCAGCCAGCCGGTAACATCGTCCTGTGGCGTCAGGGCGATACGCAGCGCGGTGCAGCACTGCTGCCAGCGGGCATTCAGCGCGGCCTCATCTTCATTCAGGGTATGGAGCGACACCGCCAGCTTCTCACGCTGCTGGCGGCGCGTATCCAGCTGGCCTTTGAGCGCGAAGCCCTGTTCAGCGAGGGCAGCAACCTCTTTTTTGATGGCATTCAGCCGCTGCTGGTTCTCGCCGGGCTGCAGCGCCTGATAGCGGGCAACGGCGGGGTGGATAGTGGAGCCGCACAGCGGGCAGGGGGTATCCGGCTGGAGGCGGGCGCGCTCGGCTTCCAGGCTTTGAATGATGCGTTCCTGTTCCACCAGGGTTTCCAGATCGCTTTCGTGCTGGCGCTTCTCTTTGTAACGCTGGCGGCGTGCTGCCAGCTCCACCTCCTCGCCGGCAATCTGCTTATCCAGCGCGGCGAGTTCACCCTCCAGCTCTGTACGGCGTTTGTGCAGCGCGGCGAACTGCGGTTGCAGGGCAGCAAGCTGCTGACGCTCGCGACGCGTGGCGTTCAGCTGATGTAAATGAGTACTTACTTCTTCCCGGTTCATGGGGAGCGCTGCCGGCAGCAACGCCAGCTTCTGCTGACTGGCCGCGATAGCCTGCTCGCGTTCCCGGCGCTGTTTTTCATCGCGCTGCTGCTGAGCAAAGGCCATGCGCCAGCCGGTCAGCTCTGCGCTCCACAGGCGGTAGCGGTCGTGCTGGCTCAACCAGCTCTCGGTCTGGCTGATTTCAGCGTGCAGCGACCTGAGCTGGCCGTCAGCCAGTTGGCGCACCTGCTGGCGGCGTACTCTCGCCTGCTGTAAGCGAGTATTCACATTCTCTCGCTGCCGGGCTATCTGCTGCTGCGCCTGCTGACGCTCCTGGCGCTGCTGCCACCAGGGCCGCAGCTTCTCGGCGGGCAGGGCGCGGCTGAGCTGTTCCAGCGCCGGTGCGGCCTCTTTCAGCGCCTGTTCCGCCCCGGCATGCGCCTGGCGGGTGCGCTGCTGTTCCGCCGTCAGCCCGGCCAGCTGGTTCAGCCACTGCTGCTGCGCCTGAAGCGTCTGCTGTTCGGCGACACGCTGTTTTTCTTCGTCAGTAAGCGCCTGCAAACTTTGCGTCAGCTGCTGGTGCTGTTCGGCGTCGAGCAACATCACGCCCTGCGCCTGGGCTTCGAGCTTCTCCAGCGCGCTGCGCGCTTCCTTATGCTTTTCAAACACTTTTGCCGAAATCAGGCCGTAAATTTCGGTGCCGGTCAGCTCCTCCAGCAGTTCGGCGCGCTCTTTGGCGTCGGCATTGAGGAAGGCGGCAAACTGCCCCTGGGAGAGCATCATCGACCGGGTGAAGCGGTCGTAGTCCAGCCCGGTGAGGGCGGCGACCATATCCAGCTTGTCTTTAATTTTATCGGCGAGGATTTTGCCGTCGCTGACCTGGGCCAGCTCGACGCGCGGCGCCTGCAGGTTGCCTTCGATCTGATTACGCGCCCGGTACTGGCTCCAGAACGCGCGATACGCCACGCCTTTTACTTCAAACTCCACCTCCGCCAGGCACTCGGCGGTATCGCGGGTCATGAGATCGTTCTGCGCCTGGGAAATATTACTCAGGCGCGGCGTCTTGTGATAAAGCGCCAGGCAGATGGCGTCCAGCAGGGTGGTTTTCCCCGCCCCGGTGGGGCCGGTGATGGCAAACAGACCGTTGCTGGCGAACGGCTCGGCGGTAAAGTCGATTTTCCACTCGCCTTTCAGGGAGTTCAGGTTTTTTAACCGCAGGCTCAGGATTTTCATGCGTCATCCTCCTGCTGCATCTCTTCCAGCGTCCGGGCAAACAGGGTGCGCAGCGGCGGTTTTTCTTCCTCGCTCAGCGCTTCCAGCGCCAGCCGACGGTCAAACACCTCTTCAACCTGTAGCTCGCTCAGGGTTTCGTAGTGCTCTCCGGCAGCCATCTGCTCGCGCTGTTCGCGGCTGCGGCGCAGCAGCACTACCTCTACCGGCAGATCTTCCGTCATCGCCAGCACCTGGCGCTGCATGTCATACATAAAGGCCTCGCCGCTGACTTCAATATCCAGCCACACTTTGGGGCTGGCGGGGGCATCGCGCCAGCGTTCCAGCTGGCTTTCAATCGCGGTTAAATCGCCTTTCAGCACCGCCAGCGGCTGGGTGACCGGCACCGGCAGCGGTGTAATGTCCTGGAGTTTGCCGTGGCTGAACTCCACCAGCAGCACGCTTTTCTCGCTGCCGGTTTCATCGAAGCTCAGGGCGATGGGCGACCCGCAGTAGCGGATGTGCCCGGTGGAAACCACCTTCTGCGGGCGGTGAATATGCCCCAGCGCGATGTAATCCGCGGCGGGGAAGCGCTCCGCCGGGAACGCCTCCAGGGTGCCGATATAGATGTCGCGCACCGCATCGCTTTTGCTGGCCCCGACGGTAGTAAGGTGCCCGGTGACGATGATCGGCAGGTCGCGATCCCCGCGCAGGGCGCAGGCCGCGTCATAGCACTGCTGGTAGTGATCGGTAATGGCGTGCAGCAGTTGGGTCTGTTTTTCGCTGCCGGACAGACCCGCCTGGCTTTTTACGATGTCGCGCGGGCGCAGAAACGGCACCGGGCAGAGGATCGCCCCGGGCGTGCCGTCGCGGCGCTGCAGTACCCGGGCCTGGTTCTCGGCCACCAGCCCGGCGCTGGCGAACACCCAGGTGTTGAGGCAGGCCAGCAGCTCGCGGGATTCATTCAGCGTGGCGACCGAGTCGTGGTTCCCGCCCAGCACGATGAGCTGGCAGCCGGTGGCCTGCAGATTCACCACAAACCGGTTGTACAGCTCGCGGGCGTAACTTGGCGGCGTGCCGGTATCAAAGATATCCCCCGCCACGATGATGGCGTCCACCTGCTGCTCTGCCGCGGTCGCTACCAGCCAGTCGAGGAACGCCTGATGCTCGGCGGCGCGGCTTTTGGTATAAAAATTCTGCCCAAGGTGCCAGTCAGAGGTGTGAATCAGGCGCATGCGGGGATCCTTCATGGAAAAAATGCGTGGGGGCGATTATAAACAAGCTGGACGGGAGATGTCGCGACGCCGTGACATACTCATTTTTTGCGGTCATATACCGGTCATGTTTTTCATAAATCTGTCATAAATGTGAAGCATAATGGCGCCGCGTTTAATATTGATGACTTATATAACAGGGCAAATTATGGCGAGACGCATTCTGGTCGTAGAAGATGAAGCTCCTATCCGTGAAATGGTGTGCTTCGTGCTCGAGCAAAACGGCTTTCAGCCTGTTGAAGCTGAGGATTATGACAGCGCAGTAAACAATCTCAATGAACCCTGGCCCGATCTTATTTTGCTCGACTGGATGCTGCCTGGCGGTTCCGGCCTGCAGTTCATCAAGCATCTCAAACGCGAAGCCCTCACCCGTGATATCCCGGTGATGATGCTGACCGCGCGCGGTGAAGAGGAAGACAGGGTACGCGGGCTGGAAACCGGTGCCGACGACTACATCACCAAACCCTTCTCGCCGAAAGAGCTGGTGGCGCGCATCAAAGCCGTTATGCGCCGCATTTCGCCGATGGCGGTGGAAGAGGTGATCGAGATGCAGGGCTTAAGTCTCGACCCGTCATCACACCGCGTCATGACCGGCGACAATCCGCTGGACATGGGACCGACTGAATTTAAGCTGTTACACTTCTTCATGACTCACCCGGAGCGCGTATACAGCCGCGAACAGCTGCTGAACAACGTCTGGGGCACCAACGTGTACGTCGAGGATCGCACGGTGGATGTGCATATTCGTCGTCTGCGCAAGGCGCTGGAACACAGCGGCCACGATCGTATGGTGCAAACGGTACGCGGGACGGGATATCGTTTCTCTGCGCGTTTCTGACAATCTGACTGGAGTGTGACCCGTGCTGGAACGGCTGTCATGGAAAAGGCTGGTGCTGGAGCTGGTGTTATGTTGCCTTCCCGCATTCATCCTTGGCGCGATATTTGGTTATCTGCCGTGGTTTTTGCTGGCGGCGGTAACCGGACTGCTCATCTGGCATTTCTGGAATCTTCTTCGCCTCTCCTGGTGGCTGTGGGTTGACCGCAGCATGACGCCGCCGCCGGGTAGCGGCAGCTGGGAACCGCTGCTCTACGGGCTGTACCAGATGCAGATGCGCAATAAAAAGCGCCGTCGCGAGCTGGGTAGCCTGATCAAACGCTTTCGCAGCGGGGCCGAGTCGCTGCCGGACGCGGTGATCCTCACCACCGAAGAGGGCACCATGTTCTGGTGTAACGGCCTGGCACAACAGCTGCTGGGGCTGCGCTGGCCGGATGATAACGGGCAAAACATTCTCAACCTGCTGCGCTATCCGGAATTTACCGAATACCTTCACAAGCAGGACTTCTCCCGTCCGCTCAACCTGGTGCTCAACAACGGCCGCCATCTGGAGTTCCGCATTATGCCTTACAGCGAGCAACAGCTGCTGATGGCGGCGCGGGACATCACCCAGATGCACCAGCTCGAAGGGGCGCGGCGCAACTTCTTCGCCAACGTCAGCCATGAGCTGCGCACGCCGCTGACGGTGCTGCAGGGCTATCTGGAGATGATGCAGGAGCAGAAGCTTGATGAGCCGTTACGCTCCCGGGCGCTGCACACCATGCGCGAGCAGACCTCCCGCATGGAAGGGCTGGTGAAACAGCTACTGACGCTGTCAAAAATTGAGGCGTCGCCGACGCTGGTGCTGAATGAAAAGATAGATGTGCCGATGATGCTGCGCGTGGTGGAGCGCGAAGCGCAAACCCTCAGTCACGGCAATCACGTGCTGCACTTTGAGATCGAGCCGGATCTGGTGGTGCTCGGTAATGAGGAGCAGCTGCGCAGCGCGATGTCGAACCTGGTGTATAACGCGGTTAACCATACGCCGGTGGGCACCGAGATCACCGTATGCTGGAAGCGCGTGCCGCACGGTGCCTGGTTCAGCGTTTCTGATAACGGGCCGGGGATCGCCTCAGAGCACATTCCGCGCCTTACCGAGCGCTTCTACCGGGTCGATAAAGCGCGCTCACGTCAGACCGGCGGCAGCGGGCTGGGGCTGGCGATTGTTAAACACGCCGTGAACCATCACGACGCCCGACTGGATATCGAAAGCGCGCCCGGAAAAGGAGCCTGCTTCTCCTTTACCCTGCCTGAACGTCTGATCGTGCAGCCGTCGCGCGAAGCGGTCACCTCTTAAGCTGTCAGCGTTACTTTCCATCAGGCCAGATTTCTGGCCTTTTTCCTTTTCGCATAAGTAAAACCTATGATTGCTTTCCGCCAGTTGATGCTTTTTTGGTCGCATGAATGGCGGTGGCTAAAGTGAATAAACAGTGTTTTAAACTGGTCCGTTTTGCATATCTGGAATAATGGTCTGGTTTTACGATCCCGCCTTGCCTTTAAACGTTATAAGCGTTTAAATTGCGCCCCTGTTGTTACCTGTCAGACTGTGATTGCGCGGTAATTCGAAAAACTATTCTTCGCCTGCGCAACCGGGAAGCATATCCCGCTGTTTTTCAAGGTAATCACCACTTTTTCGCCACGTTACGGTGAAAAGCCTTTTTAACGACAACACCATATCCACGAGCCGTAAGAGTTTTATGACCCATCACTTAAAATCACGCGACATTATTGCCCTGGGCTTTATGACCTTCGCGCTGTTCGTTGGCGCAGGCAATATCATCTTCCCTCCAATGGTTGGCTTACAGGCAGGCGAAAACGTCTGGACTGCCGCGTTGGGTTTTCTGCTTACTGCGGTTGGTCTGCCGGTACTGACAGTGATTGCACTGGCTCGCGTGGGCGGCGGTGTTGATAACCTGAGCACGCCGATTGGCAAAAAAGCGGGCGTGCTGCTGGCTACGGTGTGCTATCTCGCTGTCGGGCCGCTGTTCGCCACGCCGCGTACCGCCACCGTCTCCTTTGAAGTGGGCATCGCGCCGCTGACCGGCACCGGCGTTGCGCCGCTGCTGATCTACAGCATCGTCTACTTCCTGCTGGTGATTGGTGTGTCGCTCTATCCGGGCAAACTGCTGGATACCGTGGGCAATTTCCTTGCGCCGCTGAAAATTCTGGCGCTGGTGGTGCTGAGCGTGGCCGCTATCGTCTGGCCGGCGGGGGATATCAGCGTGGCGACCGACGCCTATCAGAATGCGGCATTCTCTAACGGCTTTGTGAACGGCTATCTGACGATGGACACCCTCGGCGCGCTGGTGTTCGGCATCGTTATCGTCAACGCCGCACGTTCCCGTGGTGTGAGCGATGCCCGCCTGCTGACCCGCTACACCGTGTGGGCTGGCCTGATTGCCGGTGTCGGCCTGACGCTGCTTTACCTGGCGCTGTTCCGTCTGGGTTCCGACAGCGCAAGCCTTGTGGATCAGTCGGCTAACGGCGCGGCTATCCTGCATGCTTACGTCCAGCACACCTTCGGCAACGGCGGCAGCTTCCTGCTGGCGGCGCTGATCTTCATCGCCTGCATGGTGACCGCGGTTGGCCTGACCTGTGCCTGCGCCGAGTTCTTCGCCCAGTACCTGCCGCTCTCCTATCGCACGCTGGTATTTATCCTTGGCGGCTTCTCCATGCTGGTTTCTAACCTCGGCCTGAGCCATCTGATCCAGATCTCCGTGCCGGTGCTGACTGCCATTTACCCGCCGTGCATCGTGCTGATTGTGTTAAGCTTCACCCGCCCGTGGTGGAACAACGCGACCCGCGTGATTGCCCCGGCGATGTTTGTGAGCCTGGTGCTGGGTCTGATCGACGGCGTTAAAGCCTCGGCGCTGGCGGATACCCTGCCGGGCTGGATGCAGCATCTGCCGCTGGCCGATCAAAACCTGGCGTGGCTCATCCCGTCGCTGGTGGTGCTGGTGGCCTCCATCATCTGGGACCGCGCAGCGGGACGGCAAGCGACGTCAAACGCGCACTAAGTCTTTGCAGTATTATGTCTAACCACGGGGCCGTCGCTCCGTGGTTTTTTTATTGTGTTGGGTGGTAAAGAAAAGATGGAAAAGGTGAACTCGCTTAAACGCGGTTTGAGCACAAGGCACATCCGCTTTATGGCGTTAGGCTCGGCGATCGGCACCGGGCTTTTTTATGGTTCGGCGGACGCCATCAAAATGGCCGGGCCGAGCGTGCTGCTGGCCTACATCATTGGCGGCGTGGCGGCGTACATTATTATGCGCGCGCTGGGCGAGATGTCGGTCCATAACCCGGCGGCCAGCTCGTTTTCACGCTATGCCCAGGAGAACCTCGGGCCGCTGGCGGGGTACATCACCGGCTGGACCTACTGCTTCGAAATACTGATTGTCGCCATTGCCGACGTCACGGCGTTTGGCATCTATATGAGCGTCTGGTTCCCGACGGTGCCGCACTGGATCTGGGTGCTGAGCGTGGTGATGATCATCTGCGCGGTTAACCTGATGAGCGTGAAGGTGTTCGGCGAGCTGGAGTTCTGGTTCTCGTTCTTCAAGGTCGCCACCATCATCATCATGATCGCCGCCGGTATCGGCATCATTATCTGGGGCATCGGTAACGGCGGTCAGCCCACCGGCATCAGTAATCTGTGGAGCAACGGCGGATTCTTCAGCAACGGCTGGCTCGGCATGGTGATGTCGCTGCAGATGGTGATGTTCGCCTATGGCGGGATTGAAATTATCGGCATCACCGCCGGGGAAGCGAAAGATCCGCAGAAATCGATTCCGCGCGCGATTAACTCCGTGCCGATGCGCATTCTGGTGTTCTATGTCGGGACGCTGTTCGTCATCATGTCCATCTATCCGTGGAACCAGGTTGGCACCAACGGCAGCCCGTTCGTGCTCACCTTCCAGCATCTGGGCATTACCTTTGCGGCCAGCATTCTCAACTTTGTGGTGCTCACCGCGTCGCTGTCGGCAATCAACAGCGACGTGTTCGGCGTTGGACGTATGCTGCACGGTATGGCAGAGCAGGGCAGCGCGCCGAAGATGTTTGCGAAAACCTCCAGTAAGGGCATTCCGTGGGTGACGGTGCTGGTGATGACCGTGGCGCTGCTGTTCGCAGCCTGGCTCAACTACATCATGCCGGAGAACGTCTTCCTGGTGATCGCCTCGTTGGCGACCTTCGCCACGGTATGGGTGTGGATCATGATCCTGCTGTCGCAGATTGCCTTCCGTAAGCGCCTGCCGCCGGAAGAGGTAAAAGCGTTGACCTTCAAAGTGCCGGGCGGCGTAGCCACTACCGTAGTCGGGCTGCTGTTCCTGGTGTTTATTATTGGTCTGATTGGCTACCACCCGGAAACCCGCATCTCGCTGTACGTGGGCTTTGCCTGGATTGCGCTGCTGCTGGTGGGCTGGGTGTTCAAACGCCGCCACGACAGGAAAAAAGCGCTCGTCCGCTGACCACTTCAACCCCGCCGCGCTGGCGGGGTTTTTGTTTTCCCTCTACGCTCACAGACGACCTCCGCCCCGCGTCTCCTCCCCGTAATCCGCACGCAGTGAGGAGGGCGACACACGCGCGTTATGGCAAGGTGGCGGCGATAAATATGAGGGAGAAACGCTATGTTGAATGCCTGGCATCTGCCGGTTGCGCCGTTTGTAAAGCAGCAGCAGGAGAGCTTACTGATCACCCTCTGGCTGGCGGGAGACGCGCTGCCGGAGCGGGTAATGCTGCGCTACGAGCTTGATAACGAAGAGACCGCGCTGCGCATGACCCGCGTGCGCGGTGCTACGCCGCCGGGCATTACGGCCTGGCGCGGAAACGTCGATCTCAGCAGCGGCCAGCCGCGCCGCCGCTACAGCTTTAAGCTGCTGTGGCCTGACCGGCAGATGTGGTTTACCCCACAGGGGCTGGCAAAATTTCCGCCCGCCAGCCTTGAGCAGTTTGCCATCGACCTGCCGGACAGCGGGCCGGAGTGGGTGGCAGATCAGGTGTTCTACCAGATCTTCCCGGACCGCTTCGCGCGCGGCAGCCAGCGCCGCCCCGAGCAGGACGCGGTCTACTATCACCACTCCGTCGGGAACGACATTGTGCGCCGTGAATGGGACGACCCTCTGACCGCCGAGGCGGGCGGGTCCACCTTCTACGGCGGCGACCTGGACGGCATCAGCGAAAAGCTCCCCTGGCTGGCAAAACTTGGCGTCACCGCCCTCTATCTCAATCCGGTTTTCGTAGCCCCGAGCGTGCATAAGTACGACACCGCCGATTACCGCCACGTCGATCCGCAACTTGGCGGCGATGCGGCGCTGCTGCGCCTGCGCGAAAACACCCGTCAGCGCGGGATGCGGCTGATCCTCGACGGCGTGTTCAACCACACCGGGGATTCCCACCCGTGGTTTGACCGTCATCAGCAGACCGGGCAGGGCGCCTGTCATCACCCTGACTCGCCGTGGCGCGACTGGTATCAGTTCTCGGAGGAGGGCAAGGCGCTGGACTGGCTCGGCTATGCCAGCCTGCCGAAGCTCGACTTTCGCTCCGCCGGGCTTAAAGCGGAAATCTACGGCGGCGAGAACAGCATCGTGCGCCACTGGCTGAAAGCGCCCTGGTCAATGGATGGCTGGCGGCTGGACGTGGTGCATATGCTGGGGGAAGAGGGCGGCGCGAAAAACAATCGCGAACACGTTGCCGCTATTCGTCAGGCAGCGAAGGCGGAAAACCCGCAGGCGTTTGTGTTCGGGGAGCATTTCGGTGATGCCCGCGCCTGGCTGCAGGCCGATGCCGAAGACGCGGCGATGAACTACCGCGGCTTTACCCTTCCGCTGTGGGGATTCCTGGCGAATACCGACATCGCTTACGACCCGCAGCAGCTCGATGCCCAAACCTGTATCGCCTGGATGGAGCAGTACCGCGCCGGGCTGTCGCACCAGCAGCAGCTGCGCATGTTCAACCAGCTCGACAGTCACGATACCGCGCGCTTTAAAACGCTGCTCGGCAAAGACGTGGCGCGTCTGCCGCTGGCGGTGGTGTGGCTGTTCAGCTGGCCCGGCGTGCCGTGCATCTACTATGGCGATGAGGTGGGACTGGACGGCAATAACGATCCGTTCTGCCGTAAACCCTATCCCTGGCGGGCGGAGCAGCAGGACCAGACCCTGCTGGCGCTGTATCAGCGCATGGCGGCCCTGCGCAAGCGCAGCCCGGCGCTGCGGCGCGGCGGCTGTTGCGTGCAGTATGCTGAAGGCGATGTGGTTATCTTTGTTCGCGTGCTGGAGGGTGAGCGGGTGCTGGTGGCTATCAACCGGGGCGAGGCTCAGCACGTGACGCTGCCGCCGTCGCCGCTGACGGACGGACGCGAATGGCAGCGGCTGGAGGGTGAAGGCGAGCTGCAGGAAGCGAACCTCGCGCTGCCCGCGATATCGGCCACGGTGTGGCGCAGCCGCTAGAGCGCTTTCTGGCGGGCCTGCTCCATCATGGTGGGGTAGAACTGCCAGAACTGTTTTTCCAGCGCGTCGTAGTGGCGGTCAAGATCGTGCCAGGAGTCGCGCAGGGCATCGAGACGTGGACGCCGGTTCGCCATGCCGTTGAGCACGTTCTGAATAAAAGCCATGTCGGCGTAGCGCTCCATCCAGCGCTCTGACCAGAGGTGATCGTTTAGATTGATGAAGCGCGGCGGCGTGTCCGGCAGATGCGGCACAATGCTGCCCTGCGCGTGGGCAATAAACGCCGCCAGCGGCTGGGACGGCGACAGCTGCGCCCAGTGGCGCGACAGGAAATGGTCCCACATCACGTCAAGGGTAATCGGGGCGACGCGGCGGGTTTCCGGGCGGAACCACTCGCGTGCCTCCTTAACCTGCGGCAGATTGTCGGTCAGGACATCAATGCGGCGGTGCATGTGGATGCCCGCGACGATATCCGCGGTAAACAGCGTGTCAGGATTGCCGCGCACGAAGTCGGCGAGCAAATTGCCGAGCAGCGAGCTTTGCGCCAGATGCGCCAGATGCAGGTGTGCGAGAAAGTTCATGCGTTAATCATATCCGTAAACAGCCTTAGGGTTGCAGCAAAAGCGCACCAGCACTAGACTAGGCCGCCTGTTTTGTCCTCACGAGTTCCAGCCATGCGCGTTTCAGATTTTGCTTTTGAGTTACCCGATTCACTTATCGCCCATTACCCGCAAGCGCAGCGTAGCGCCTGCCGATTATTGTCGCTCGATGGGCCGACAGGGCAGCTTGAACATGGCACTTTCACGGATCTGCTCGACAAACTCAACCCCGGCGATCTGCTGGTGTTCAATAATACCCGCGTGATCCCGGCGCGCCTGTTTGGCCGCAAGGTCAGCGGCGGCAAGATTGAAGTGCTGGTAGAGCGCATGCTGGACGATAAGCGTATTCTGGCACACGTTCGCGCGTCAAAAGCGCCGAAGCCGGGTGCGGAACTGCTGCTGGGCGACGACGAAAGCATCCAGGCCACCATGGTGGCGCGCCACGATGCGCTGTTCGAAATTGCCTTTAACGATGCGCGTCCGGTGCTGGATATTCTTAACGACATCGGCCATATGCCGCTGCCGCCGTACATTGAGCGCCCGGATGAAGATGCCGACCGCGAACTGTACCAGACCGTCTACAGCCAGAAACCGGGGGCCGTTGCTGCGCCTACCGCCGGGCTGCACTTTGACGAGCCGCTGCTGGAAAAGCTGCGCGAAAAAGGCATTGAGATGGCGTTCGTCACGCTGCACGTCGGGGCCGGCACCTTCCAGCCGGTGCGCGTCGACAGCATTGAAGACCACATCATGCACGCCGAATACGCCGAAGTGCCGCAGGAGGTTGTGGATGCGGTGCTGGGGGCCAAAGCGCGCGGTAACCGGGTGATCGCCGTAGGCACCACCTCAGTGCGTTCGCTGGAGAGCGCGGCCCAGGCGGCGCAGGACGCGATGATCGCGCCGTTCTTCGGCGATACCAAAATCTTTATCTATCCGGGTTATCAGTACCGCGTGATCGATGCGCTGGTCACCAATTTCCATCTGCCGGAATCAACGCTCATCATGCTGGTGTCTGCCTTTGCTGGCTATCAGCACACCATGAATGCCTACCGCGAGGCCGTCGAGGCCCAATATCGCTTTTTTAGTTACGGTGATGCGATGTTTATCACGTACAATCCGGCAGCGATAAACGAGCGCCCGGGCGCTTAATCCATTCTGCACCGCCGGAGCCATTCCGACGGCGCCTGTGCCTTAATCATCAGACTGTTTCTCTGATGTGGAGAAAATTGTGAAATTTGAATTAGATACTACCGACGGCCGCGCGCGCCGCGGTCGCCTCGTGTTTGAGCGCGGCGTGGTTGAAACCCCGGCCTTTATGCCTGTAGGGACTTACGGCACCGTGAAAGGCATGACGCCGGAAGAAGTTGAAGCCACCGGCGCGCAGATTATCCTCGGCAACACCTTCCACCTCTGGCTGCGTCCTGGTCAGGAGATCATGAAGCTGCACGGCGACCTGCACGATTTCATGCAGTGGAAAGGGCCAATCCTCACTGACTCCGGCGGCTTCCAGGTGTTCAGCCTCGGCGACATCCGCAAGATCACCGAAGCGGGCGTGCACTTCCGCAACCCGATTAACGGCGATCCGATCTTCCTCGATCCGGAAAAATCCATGGAGATTCAGTACGATCTCGGCTCCGACATCGTGATGATCTTCGATGAGTGCACGCCGTACCCGGCAGACTGGGATTACGCGAAGCGCTCGATGGAAATGTCGCTGCGCTGGGCGC
The DNA here is from genome assembly GCF_000696575.1 of Siccibacter colletis. Lineage (GTDB taxonomy): Bacteria > Pseudomonadota > Gammaproteobacteria > Enterobacterales > Enterobacteriaceae > Siccibacter > Siccibacter colletis. The sequence goes on from NZ_JMSQ01000026.1 coordinate 88,120, forward strand.
AACGCAGCCGCGATCGCTTTGATTCGCTTGGCAATAAAAATGCGCTGTTCGGTATTATCCAGGGCAGTGTTTACGAAGATTTACGCGATATCTCCGTGAAAGGTCTGGTAGAGATAGGCTTTGATGGCTACGCTGTCGGCGGTCTGGCGGTTGGGGAACCGAAAGAAGACATGCACCGCATTCTCGAGCACGTCTGCCCGCAAATCCCGGCTGACAAACCGCGATACCTGATGGGTGTGGGGAAACCGGAAGATCTGGTGGAAGGGGTGCGCCGCGGTATCGATATGTTCGACTGCGTCATGCCGACCCGCAACGCGCGTAACGGCCACCTGTTTGTGACCACTGGCGTCGTAAAAATCCGCAATGCGAAATACAAAAGCGATACCGGTCCGCTCGATCCCGAGTGTGATTGCTATACGTGTCGCAATTATTCGCTCGCTTACTTGCATCATCTTGACCGTTGCAACGAAATACTGGGCGCGCGGCTCAATACCATTCACAACCTGCGTCACTATCAGCGCTTAATGGCTGGTTTACGCAAGGCTATTGAAGAAGGTAAATTAGAGCACTTCGTCACGGAGTTTTACCAACGCCAGGGTAGACCGGTTCCACCTTTGAACGTTGATTAATTTAATAATGAGGGAATTTTAATGAGCTTTTTCATTTCTGATGCGGTAGCAGCAGCTGGCGCGCCATCACAGGGCAGCCCGATGTCTCTGATCCTGATGCTGGTTGTTTTCGGTCTGATTTTCTATTTCATGATCCTGCGCCCGCAGCAAAAACGCACCAAAGAGCATAAAAAGCTGATGGACTCCATCGCGAAAGGCGATGAAGTGCTGACCAACGGCGGTCTGGTTGGACGCGTGACCAAAGTAACCGACAACGGCTACATTGCTATCGCGCTGAACGACACCACTGAAGTGGTTATCAAACGTGATTTCGTTGCTGCCGTTCTGCCGAAAGGTACGATGAAGGCGCTGTAATTCCCATTATCAAAGGCAACTGCCGTGTTAAACCGTTATCCTTTGTGGAAGTACATCATGCTGGTCGTCGTGCTAATCGTCGGCCTGCTTTACGCGCTTCCCAACCTGTATGGTGAGGATCCGGCTGTTCAAATCACTGGCGCGCGCGGTGGCGCCGCCAGTGAGCAAACGCTGAATCAGGTCCAGAACACCTTAAAAGAACAAAAAATCACCGCTAAGTCTCTGGCGCTGGAAGAAGGCGCTATTCTTGCGCGTTTCGACTCGACCGACACTCAGCTACGCGCCCGTGAAGCGCTGCTTAGCACGCTTGGCGAAGACTACGTGGTGGCACTTAACCTTGCACCGGCTACGCCGCGCTGGTTAAGCGCACTCGCTGCCGAACCGATGAAGCTGGGTCTTGACCTGCGCGGCGGCGTTCACTTCCTGATGGAAGTGGATATGGATACCGCGCTTGGCAAGCTTCAGGAACAGAACATCGACACCCTGCGCAGCGACCTGCGCGAAAAGTCCATTCCTTACACCACGGTTCGTAAAATCGACAACTACGGTGTGAACATCGTGTTCCGCGACGGCGATGCCCGTGACGCGGGTGCCTCCTGGCTGCGCAGCCGCCATCAGGATCTGGTCATCAGCAACGACGGCAGCAACGGTATTCGCGTTGTCATGTCCGATGCCCGCCTGTCCGAAGCGCGTGAATACGCGGTACAGCAGAACATCACTATTCTGCGTAACCGTGTAAACCAGCTGGGCGTTGCCGAGCCGCTGGTCCAGCGTCAGGGTGCAGACCGCATCGTGGTTGAACTGCCGGGTATTCAGGACACCGCGCGCGCCAAAGAGATTCTGGGCGCTACCGCGACGCTGGAGTTCCGTCTGGTTAACACCAATGTTGATGCCAGCGCTGCCTCTGCCGGCCGCGTACCGGGCGACTCCGAAGTGAAGAAAACCCGCGAAGGCCAGCCGGTTGTGCTGTACAAGCGCGTGATCCTCACCGGTGACCACATCACGGATTCCACGTCCAGCATGGATGAGTACAACCAGCCGCAGGTGAACATTTCACTGGACGGCGCGGGCGGTAACATCATGTCTAACTTCACCAAAGACAACATCAATAAACCGATGGCGACGCTCTTTGTGGAGTACAAGGACAGCGGGAAGAAAGATGCCAATGGCCGTTCCGTGCTGGTGAAGCAGGAAGAGGTAATCAACATCGCGAACATTCAGTCGCGTCTTGGCAACAGCTTCCGTATCACCGGTATCGATAACCCGAACGAAGCGCGTCAGCTGTCGCTGCTGCTGCGTGCGGGTGCGCTGATTGCACCGATTCAGATCGTGGAAGAGCGTACTATCGGGCCAACCCTGGGTTCTCAGAACATCCAGCAGGGTCTGGAAGCCTGCCTCGCCGGTCTGGCTGTATCCATCATCTTCATGCTCTTCTTCTACAAGAAGTTCGGCATGATCGCGACCACCGCGCTTATCGCGAACCTGGTGCTGATTGTCGGCATCATGTCGCTGCTGCCGGGGGCCACGCTCACCATGCCGGGTATTGCGGGTATCGTGTTAACCCTTGCGGTTGCGGTGGATGCGAACGTACTGATCAACGAACGTATTAAGGAAGAGCTTAAGAACGGGCGTTCAGTACAGCAGGCGATTGATGAAGGGTATAAGGGCGCGTTCAGCTCGATCTTCGATGCGAACATCACCACCCTGATTAAAGTCATCATCCTGTACGCCGTTGGTACCGGTGCGATTAAAGGGTTTGCAATCACCACCGGTATTGGCGTCGCGACGTCAATGTTCACAGCAATCGTCGGTACCCGTGCCATCGTAAACCTGCTGTACGGCGGCAAACGCGTCAAAAAGCTGTCTATCTGAGGAGTGCGTTGTGGCACAGGAATATACTGTTGAACAATTGAACCACGGCCGTAAAGTCTATGACTTTATGCGCTGGGACTACTGGGCCTTTGGCATCTCCGGTCTGCTGTTGATCGCGGCGATTGTCATCATCGGCGTGCGCGGCTTCAACTGGGGCCTCGACTTTACCGGCGGTACAGTCATTGAAATTTCGCTGGAGAAACCAGCGGATATGGATCTGATGCGTCAGTCGCTGGAGAAAGCGGGCTTTGAAGAGCCGCTGCTGCAGAACTTCGGTAGCAGCCGCGACATCATGGTGCGCATGCCGCCTGCTGAGGGCGCCACTGGCGGTCAGGCGCTGGGCAGCAAGGTGGTTAGCGTCATTAATGAAGCAACCAACCAAAATGCTGCGGTGAAACGTATTGAGTTTGTCGGCCCGAGCGTGGGTGCCGATCTGGCTACTAACGGTGCGATGGCACTGCTGGTGGCGCTGATCTCCATTCTGGTATACGTCGGTTTCCGCTTTGAGTGGCGTCTGGCGGCCGGGGTGGTTATCGCCCTGGCGCACGACGTGGTGATCACCATGGGCGTGCTGTCGCTGTTCCAGATCGAAGTCGATCTTACTATTGTCGCCTCCCTGATGTCGGTCATCGGTTACTCGCTGAACGACAGCATCGTGGTATCCGACCGTATTCGTGAAAACTTCCGCAAGATCCGCCGCGGAACGCCTTACGAAATCTTTAACGTGTCGCTGACCCAGACGCTGCAGAGGACGTTGATCACATCCGGTACCACCCTCGTGGTGATCCTGATGCTCTACCTCTTCGGTGGCGCGATGCTGCAGGGCTTCTCGCTGACCATGCTGATCGGGGTTTCCATCGGTACGGCGTCGTCTATCTACGTGGCTTCCGCACTGGCGCTGAAGCTGGGTATGAAGCGTGAGCATCTGCTGCAGCAGAAGGTTGAGAAGGAAGGGGCGGATCAGCCGTCGATTCTGCCTTAATCGCTGTTGAGCCAGTAAAAACCGTAGCCCTCCGGCTGCGGTTTTTTTTTCGCCTGGCCTCTGACTCCTGCGGCACTATTCAGTATCCAAAGGTGGGTGCTGCGGCAAGTTTCAGGCAATAAAAAAGCCGGTCAACCGACCGGCTTTTCTCTGTATGGCAACGCTATCAGAAGTTGTAACCCACAACCAGGTAGTAACCGAAACCGTTAGATTTCACGTTGAAGTTACCGTTACCAAAGTTCAGCTCGGCATCGTCATTCCACTGGCCGCCGTTATGGAAGTAACGCGCCACGGCAGAGTAGTGCCAGTGGTCGTAGTTCAGCGACAGGATGTGGCTGGAAGCGATGGAGTTGCTGGTGCGCGCGTGACGGCCATTAACATCAAGATGGTTGTCATCACCCAGATCGGAGCCCCAGTCGAAGTTGGTGAAACCGATATAGCTCAGGTTGCCGCCCCACAGCTGGGTCAGCGGCACAAAGTATTTCACCTTGAAGCGATAGCCGTCCCACTCGTTCTCATTGGACGCGCCGTAGTTCTGCCACTGGTATTTGGCGTATACGTTCATCGACAGGCTCATCGGCAGACCGGTTTCAATATCGGTACCCAGACCCATATACCAGGTGCTCTGGCGGTTAGCCTGGTTGCGACCCATGTCGTAGATGTAGTTGTTGGCGAAGTACCACTCTTTGAACGGCCCAAACGCCAGGCTGGTGCCGGTCAGCTTGTCGATAGAGAAACGTGGTTCGATCTCCATAAACAGCGGGGAGCCATGATCCCAGATACCACGTGAGGTGGAGTCGCCACCGAAGAATTTCGGCGCATCAATGTAGCCGTAGAAATCGAACCAGTCCTTTTTGGCAAACGCTTCATATTCCAGATAGGTATCGTTGCGCAGCTGCGGTCCAAAACGGGTGTCGGCACTGGCCACCACGTTGACGCTCTGGTGCCACCAGTCAGAAACGTAGTCGTTGTTTTTAGTATCCGCTGCGCTGGCAGAGAACGATCCGGAGAGAGCCAGCGCTGCGCCGGCGGCTAAGACGATTTTTTTCATATTTATGCCACTGATTAGAAATCCCAAAAGGGAATAAGGAACCTGAGTGCAACCACAACCGCTACAGTTGTTTGACGCGCGACTATTATAGAAATCCTTGCTCACAAAAATATGTGTTGTTTCACATTCTTCTTACGCACGTAATCGATTGCGTTCACGTTTGCGTACATTGAACGGCACGGATTGTACGGAGATTGACGCGTAACGCAAGTCTCAGTCGAGATCGTCCGCTTATGACGCGTTCGGAAAGGGATGTGTCGAAGGGTCAGAAAAGATGAAAAAGCGTGTCCAGACGGGCGGCGCGGGAACGCCCCCCGGTATTATTACTGCGCCAGCGGCTGGATGTCGTGAATACGCACGAAGCCCAGCTGATCGGGCGTGATATTTGGCATAGAGAGTGGCAACAGGACGTCGCTCGGTGCCAGGGTGCTGGCCGGGGCGCTGACCAGGGTGTTCTGCACGTTCACTTCCTGGAAATTTTCCGTGGTGCCCTGGATCTGGCCCCACTCCACCGTGGCGGTGAACGCCGGTAACGGCTCGTTAGACTCACCGCTGATCTTCAGATTAGCCCGGGTACCGTTGCCGTCGGCTGCGATATCCTGCAGCGACATGCGCAGCATGCCGATCTGGCTGTTGAGGCGCGCCGGAGTTTTCGCGCCGGGCAGCAGGTAAACGCCAGACGTAGAGCGCTTGTTCAGGGCGTTCTGCTGCGTCAGCTTCACGGTCTGCTCGGTAAGTTTCGTCATCTCGTGATTGAGGGTTTTCACCTCATTATGCATCTGGCGGACTTCGCTTTGCTGTGCGCAGGCGGTGAGCGACAGCAGGCTGCCGACCATCAAGAGTTTCACGTAACGTTTTGCCATTATCGGTTTCCTTCATTTATCAGGCTATTAACAGAGTAGACCGCGGTTAAACGAGGTGGATAGATCCTTTGTCTCAAAACGCTTCGTCTTTGTCGTCCCGCCACTTCGGGTTACACTAGACATCAGTTTATCTCTTCTTCAGGACGCGCTATGCATTGCCCATTCTGTTTCGCTGTAGACACGAAAGTGATTGATTCCCGTCTGGTTGGTGAAGGTTCGTCGGTCAGACGCCGTCGCCAGTGCCTGGTCTGCAACGAGCGCTTTACCACATTCGAAGTGGCGGAGCTGGTAATGCCGCGCGTCGTAAAAAGCAACGATGTGCGCGAGCCGTTTAATGAAGACAAGCTGCGCAGCGGGATGCTGAAAGCGCTGGAGAAACGCCCCGTGAGCGCCGACGATGTCGAAATGGCGCTCAACCACATCAAATCCCACCTGCGCGCCACCGGCGAGCGGGAGATCCCCAGCAAAATGATTGGCAACCTGGTGATGGAGCAGCTTAAAAAGCTCGATAAGGTCGCCTATATCCGTTTCGCTTCCGTTTATCGCAGCTTCGAAGATATTCGCGAATTTGGCGAGGAGATCGCGAGGTTGCAGGACTGATGGCGATGCACGACGAAGTCTATATGGCGCGGGCGCTGCGCCTGGCCGGGCAGGGCATATTCACCACTCATCCTAATCCGCGCGTTGGCTGCGTCATTGTGCGCGACGGCGAGATAGTCGGGGAGGGCTTCCACTATCGCGCCGGTGAACCCCATGCCGAAGTACATGCCCTGCGCATGGCGGGCGAAAAAGCCCGTGGTGCCACGGCTTACGTCACGCTGGAACCCTGCAGCCATCATGGCCGCACGCCGCCCTGCTGCGACGCGTTGATTGACGCGGGGGTCGCGCGCGTGGTTGCTGCGATGCAGGACCCAAATCCGCAGGTCGCCGGGCGCGGGCTTTACCGTCTGCAGCAGGCGGGCATTGAGGTCAGCCACGGCGTGATGATGAATGACGCCGAAGCGCTGAACCGCGGCTTCCTCAAGCGCATGCGCACCGGTTTTCCGTGGATCCAGTTGAAAATGGGGGCTTCGCTTGACGGGCGCACCGCGATGGCGAGCGGCGAGAGCCAGTGGATCACCTCTCCGGCGTCACGTCGTGATGTTCAGCGTCTACGCGCGCAAAGTCACGCTATCCTTACCAGCAGTACCACCGTACTGGCAGACGATCCGGCGCTTACCGTGCGCTGGAACGAGCTGGGCGAAGAGACGCAGCAGCGTTATCCCGAGCGCGAACTGCGCCAGCCGCTGCGCATCGTTATTGACAGCAAGCATCGCGTTACGCCGGCTCACCGCATCGTTAACCAGCCGGGTGAAACCTGGCTTGCACGCCCCCACGCTGACCAGCAGGTCTGGCCGGACGGGGTAGAGCAGTTTGTCGTGCCCGAGCATAACGGCCAGCTGGATCTGGTGCTGATGATGATGCAGCTTGGCAAACGTCAGATAAACAGCCTGTGGGTTGAGGCGGGTGCAACGCTTGCGGGTGCACTGCTGCAGGCTGGGCTGGTGGATGAGCTTATTGTCTACGTCGCGCCGAAACTGCTCGGCGATGACGCCCGCGGCCTGTTCCGCCTGCCGGGCCTTGAGCGCCTGGCGGACGCGCCGGCATTGAAATTCAGCGAGATACGCCAGGTTGGTCCTGACCTCTGTCTCCATTTGACGCACGCCTGATACCAGGCAGTAAAACGTAAGCAGCGTCATTAAGTTTGTGGTAAAATCCGCCCCCCTGTATGTGGGGGCCAGAACCCCATTAAGGAAAAGTATGAACATTATTGAAGCCAACGTTGCCGCTCCGGACGCTCGCGTCGCCATCACCATCGCGCGTTTTAACAACTTCATCAACGACAGCCTGCTGGAAGGTGCTATCGATGCGCTCAAGCGTATCGGCCAGGTTAAAGATGAAAATATCACCGTGGTGTGGGTGCCAGGCGCTTACGAGCTGCCGCTGGCTGCGGAAGCGCTGGCGAAAACCGACAAGTACGACGCGGTCATCGCGCTCGGCACGGTGATCCGTGGCGGTACTGCGCACTTTGAATATGTCGCCGGTGGGGCCAGCAATGGTCTGGCAGGCGTTGCCCAGACAACCGGTATTCCGGTTGCGTTTGGCGTCCTGACCACCGAAAGCATCGAACAAGCCATCGAACGCGCTGGCACCAAAGCCGGTAACAAAGGTGCAGAAGCTGCACTGACCGCGCTTGAAATGATCAATGTATTGAAAGCCATCAAGGCCTGATTTTTGTAAGGGGAAATCCGTGAAACCTGCTGCTCGTCGCCGTGCCCGCGAGTGTGCCGTCCAGGCACTCTACTCCTGGCAGTTATCCAAAAACGACATCGCTGATGTTGAATATCAGTTCCTGGCGGAACAGGACGTCAGCGATGTTGACGTTAACTACTTCCGTGAACTGCTGACCGGAGTGGCGACTAACAGCGCATATCTCGACGGCCTGATGGCGCCGTACCTGTCGCGCCAGCTGGAAGAGCTGGGCCAGGTCGAGAGAGCGGTGCTGCGCATTTCGCTGTTCGAACTCTCCCGCCGTGACGATGTGCCGTACAAAGTGGCCATCAACGAAGGCATTGAGCTGGCGAAAACGTTCGGCGCAGAAGACAGCCATAAGTTCGTCAACGGCGTGCTCGACAAAGCCGCTCCGCAGATCCGCCCCCACAAAAAATAATCTCCAGGCCGGTTACGCCGGCCTTCTTCTTTACTCCTGCTGAGGCATTACGCGTATGGCATGCGGTGAGTTTTCTCTGATAGGCCGTTACTTTGACCGTGTCAGAACCTCGCGGCGCGATGTGGAAACCGGAATCGGTGATGACTGTGCATTACTGACCGTGCCGGACAAGCAGGTGCTCGCCATCAGCACCGATACCCTGGTGAGCGGCACCCATTTCTTACCGGATATCTCTCCCCGCGATCTTGGCTACAAAGCACTCGCAGTTAACGTCAGCGATCTGGCGGCGATGGGCGCCGATCCGGCGTGGCTGACGCTGGCATTAACGCTGCCCGAGGTGGATGAAGCCTGGCTGGAAGCGTTCAGCGACAGCCTGTTTGAGCAACTTAACTATTACGATATGCAGCTGATTGGCGGCGACACCACCCGTGGTCCGCTGTCGATGACGCTGGGTATTCACGGCTTCGTTCCGGCCGGACGGGCGCTGAAGCGCTCTGGCGCGAAGCCGGGCGACTGGATTTACGTCACCGGTACGCCCGGGGACAGTGCCGCCGGGCTGGCGATCCTGCAGCAGCGGTTGACAGTGGCCGACAGCAAGCAGTCGGCGTACCTGGTGCAGCGTCATCTGCGCCCGACGCCGCGCGTATTGCAGGGCCAGGCGCTGCGCGATCTCGCCAGTAGCGCCATCGATCTTTCCGACGGTCTGATCTCCGATCTCGGCCATATCCTCAAGGCCAGCGGTTGCGGGGCGCGTATTGACCTGGATGCGCTGCCGTATTCCGGGGCGTTCAGCGCTAACGTCGAGCCGGAGCAGGCGCTGCGCTGGGCGCTCAGCGGCGGGGAAGATTATGAACTTTGCTTCACCGTGCCGGAGATCAACCGCGGCGCGCTGGACGTGGCGCTGGGCTATCTCGGCGTCCCCTTTACCTGCATCGGTCAGGTGATGGTGGCATCGGAAGGGCTGCGTTACACCCGTAATGGGGAACAGGTGACACTTGACTGGAAAGGCTATGACCACTTCAACGCCCCGGCGTAACAAAGACGTGGCGAAAGGCCGCCTGAACCTACGCAATCCCTGGCACCTGCTGGCGACTGGCTTCGGCAGCGGGTTAAGCCCCTGGGTGCCAGGCACTATGGGGTCGCTTGCCGCTATCCCGTTCTGGTATCTGCTGACCCTGCTGCCGTGGCAGCTCTATTCCCTGGCGATTATGCTCGGCATCAGCATTGGCGTTTACCTCTGTCATCAGACCGCCCGTGATATGGGCGTGCACGATCATGGCAGTATCGTCTGGGACGAGTTTATCGGTATGTGGATCACCCTGATGGCGGTGCCGACCAGCGACTGGCAGTGGGTCGCCGCCGGATTCGTGATTTTCCGTATTCTTGATATGTGGAAACCCTGGCCGATTCGCTGGTTCGACCGCAACGTGCATGGCGGGATGGGGATCATGGTGGACGATATTGTCGCTGGGGTGATTTCGGCGGGGATACTCTACTTCATCGGGCATCACTGGCCGATTGGCCTTATCTGAATAAAAGCGCCTCACATCGTGAGGCGTTTTTTTTGGCGCTTACGCCAGCCAGGCGAGGATTTTCGCTTCCATTCCGGCGGCATCGAGACCGATTGCGGTTCGGGCTTCATCCTGCGTACCCTGCGGAATGAAGAAGTCCGGCAGGCCGAGGTTGAGTACCGGCACCGGGCGACGATGCGCCATCAGCACTTCGTTCACGCCGCTGCCAGCACCGCCCTGAATGGCGTTCTCTTCCACGGTGACCAGCACCTCGTGACGCGCGGCCATCTCCAGGATCAGCGCTTCATCCAGCGGTTTTACAAAGCGCATATCCACCAGAGTGGCGTTCATCGACTCCGCGACCTGCTGTGCTTCCGGCATCAGCGTACCGAAGTTGAGGATCGCGATCTTTTCGCCTTCGCGCTTCACCACGCCCTTACCCAGCGGCAGCTTCTGCATCGGCGACAGCGGTACGCCCAGCGCGTTACCGCGCGGATAGCGCACTGCGCTTGGGCCGTCGTTGTAGTGATAGCCGGTGTAGAGCATCAGGCGGCACTCGTCTTCGTTGCTCGGCGTCATCACCACCATGTTCGGGATGCAGCGCAGGAAGGAGAGATCGAATGCGCCCTGATGCGTCTGACCGTCGGCACCGACGATCCCGGCGCGGTCAATGGCGAACAGCACCGGCAGGTTCTGGATCGCCACATCGTGGATCACCTGATCGTAGGCGCGCTGCAGGAACGTCGAGTAAATGGCGACCACCGGCTTATAGCCGCCGATGGCCAGACCCGCTGCAAAAGTCACCGCGTGCTGCTCGGCGATAGCGACGTCAAAATACTGCGCCGGATATTTGCGTGAAAACTCTACCATGCCGGAGCCTTCGCGCATCGCCGGGGTCACCGCCATCAGCTTATCGTCAACGGCGGCGGTTTCGCACAGCCAGTCGCCGAAGATTTTTGAGTAGCTCGGCTGACCGCCGCTGCTTTTCGGCAGCTCACCGCTCAGCGGGTCAAATTTCGGCACCGCGTGGAAGGTGATAGGATCTTTTTCTGCCGGGGCGTAGCCGCGCCCTTTTTTGGTCATGATGTGCAGGAACTGCGGGCCTTTCAGGCCGCGCATGTTTTTGAGCGTATGCACCAGACCCAGCACGTCGTGACCGTCAACCGGGCCGATATAGTTAAAGCCCAGCTCTTCAAACAGCGTGCCCGGCACCACCATGCCTTTAATGTGTTCTTCGGTACGCTTCAGCAGCTCTTTGATCGGCGGCACCCCGGAGAAGACCTTTTTGCCGCCTTCGCGCAGGGTGGAGTAGAGCTTGCCGGAGAGCAGCTGGGCGAGGTGATTGTTCAGCGCGCCGACGTTTTCAGAGATCGACATTTCGTTGTCGTTGAGTACCACCAGCATGTCGGGTTTTATATCCCCGGCGTGGTTCATGGCTTCAAACGCCATGCCCGCGGTGATAGCGCCGTCGCCGATCACGCACACGGTGCGACGATCTTTCCCCTCTTTCTCTGCCGCCACCGCAATACCGATGCCGGCGCTGATGGAAGTTGATGAGTGGCCCACGCTCAGCACGTCATATTCGCTCTCACCGCGCCACGGGAACGGGTGCAGGCCATCTTTCTGACGAATGGTGCCGATGCGATCCCGGCGTCCGGTCAGAATTTTATGCGGATAGGCCTGGTGACCAACGTCCCAGATCAGCTGATCGAACGGGGTGTTATAGACGTAGTGCAGCGCTACGGTCAGCTCGACCGTACCCAGCCCGGAGGCGAAGTGACCGCTGGAACGGCTTACGCTATCCAGCAGGTAGCGACGCAGTTCGTCGCACAGCTTTGGCAGGCTCTCTTTCGGCAGCACGCGGAGCTCCTGTGCGGAGTCAACCAGTGCCAGGGTCGGGTATTTGGTTATATCAAAACTCATCAAGAGACTCATCGTGGTGTTGTACCCGCGCCGCCCGGTAGCGCAGGCGCAACCGGGGATCGCAAATACAAACGTTATTTATCTCGCTGGATAATGTAATTCGCTAATGCTTCCAGAACCGTAGTATCTAACGACTGTGCAGCCAGCGTTTCTAGCGCCCTCAGGGCGTCTTCGTAGAGATCGCGAGCCTTAAGCTGGGCTTGCTCAAGACCCAGCAACGCCGGATAGGTGCTTTTGCCCAGCTCCTGGTCAGCACCCTGGCGTTTACCAAGGGTGGCAGTATCGCCCACCACATCCAGAATGTCATCCTGAACCTGGAACGCCAGGCCGATGCTCTCAGCATAGCGATCCAGCGCCGGCAGGGCTTCGCGACCGCGAATACCGGCGCTTAACGCGCCCAGTCGCACCGCCGCACGGATCAGCGCCCCGGTTTTATGACGGTGAATGCGCTCCAGCGCATCAAGCGCGACCTGCTGGCCTTCGGCACTGAGATCCAGCGCCTGACCGCCGCACATCCCCGCTACGCCGCTGGCCTGTGCCAGCTCGGAAACCATCGCCAGACGATCCTGCATGGCAACGCCTTCCATCGGTGCATCACTGAGTATAGAGAACGCCAGCGTTTGCAGCGCGTCACCTGCAAGAATTGCGCTCGCTTCGCCAAATTTAATGTGGCAGGTCGGCTGACCGCGGCGCAGATCGTCATCGTCCATCGCTGGCAGGTCGTCGTGGATCAGTGAATAGGCGTGAATACACTCAATGGCAGCCGCAGGCGCATCGAGCGTCTCCTGCTTTACACCAAACATTTCGCCGGTGGCGTACACCAGGAAGGGGCGCAGGCGTTTACCGCCCAATAGTGCGCCATAGCGCATGGCCTCAACCAGCGGAGTGTTCTGAAACGGCAGCGGGGCGATAAACCCCTGCAGCGCATCGTTGGCCCGCTCCACGCGGGCCTGCAACAGTTGGGAGAAATCCATTTATTCAGCATCCGGCGTGAAGGGCGTCAGCGGGGCGTCTTCATTTTCAGAGAGCAGGATCTGCACGCGCTGCTCGGCCTGCTGAAGCTTAACCTGCCCCTGACGAGCCAGCTGCACACCGCGTTCAAATTCATTCAGCGCATCTTCAAGCGGCAGGTCGCCGCTTTCGAGGCGGGTGACAATCTGCTCAAGCTCCTGAAGGGCGGATTCAAAACTGGCAGGGAGGGCATTTTTTTTCGGCATAGTAACGTCTGGCTCTGTGGTTAATTTCATCGTCGCTTCAACATGGTAGCGAAGTCAGGATGATTAGCAAATGACAGCAACGGCGGGCGGCGGCGGCGGGAAAAAGGCACGAGTATGCGTAACATGCTGCGAAACGCGCGGGATTGTCTCTCTTCTCTGCCACTTTGCTGCAATTGGGTATATACTGGCGCGCTTACGATGCAGGGCTACTCTGCTCTGCGGTACCTCTTTTCACGCGCCCTCGGGCCTGCCAACGAACCATTGCCGCCATGAAGTTTATCATTAAATTGTTCCCGGAAATCACAATCAAGAGTCAATCTGTGCGATTGCGCTTCATTAAAATCCTGACCGGGAATATTCGTAACGTCCTGAAGTCTTATGAAGAAAATCTCGCCGTGGTGCGCCACTGGGACCATATCGTGGTGCGTGCCAAAAATGAGGCAGACGGCCCGGCGATCCGCGATGCGCTGACCCGCATTCCCGGCATCCATCACGTACTGGAAGTGGACGACGTCGAGTACAGCTCGCTGCATGACATCTACGAAAAAGCCTATGCCATGTACCACGAGCAGCTGGAAAACAAAACCTTCTGCGTGCGCGTGAAGCGACGCGGTAAGCATGAGTTTAGCTCGATTGAAGTAGAACGCTACGTCGGCGGCGGACTTAATCAGCACATTGATTCGGCGCGCGTGAAGCTGAAAGATCCTGACGTGACCGTGCATCTGGAGATCGAAGACGATCGCCTGCTGCTTATCAAGGCGCGCTACGAAGGTATCGGCGGTTTCCCGATCGGCACCCAGGAAGACGTGCTGTCGCTGATCTCCGGCGGCTTCGACTCCGGCGTCTCCAGCTACATGCTGATGCGCCGCGGCTGCCGCGTGCACTACTGCTTCTTTAACCTCGGCGGCGCAGCCCATGAAATCGGGGTACGCCAGGTGGCACACTACCTGTGGAACCGCTTTGGCAGCTCGCACCGCGTGCGTTTCGTGGCCATCAACTTCGAGCCGGTGGTGGGCGAAATTCTTGAGAAAGTGGACGACGGCCAGATGGGCGTGGTGCTCAAACGTATGATGGTGCGTGCCGCGTCTCAGGTTGCCGAGCGCTACGGCGTGCAGGCGCTGGTCACCGGTGAAGCGCTGGGCCAGGTGTCCAGCCAGACGCTGACCAACCTGCGCCTGATCGACGGCGTGTCCGATACGCTGGTCCTGCGTCCGCTGATCTCGCACGACAAAGAGCACATCATCAATATCGCGCGTGAAATCGGCACCGAAGATTTCGCTCGCACCATGCCGGAATACTGCGGCGTGATTTCGAAAAGCCCGACCGTGAAAGCGGTGAAGGCGAAGATCGAAGCCGAAGAGCAAAACTTCGATTTCTCCATCCTTGATCAGGTGGTGCAGAGCGCAACAAATGTCGATATTCGCGAAATCGCGCAGCAGACCCAGCAGGAAGTGGTGGAAGTCGAGACTGTGACCGGCTTTGGCCCGAATGAGGTGATCCTCGACATTCGCTCCATCGACGAGCAGGATGATAAGCCGCTGCAGGTTGAAGGCGTGGAAATCGCCTCGCTGCCGTTCTACAAGCTGAGCACCAAATTCGGCGATCTCGACCAGAGCAAAACCTATTTGCTGTGGTGCGAACGTGGGGTGATGAGCCGCCTGCAGGCGCTTTACCTTAATGAGCAGGGCTTCAAAAACGTCAAGGTTTACCGCCCCTAGTTCGTCATTTGCCCTCTCGTGCCGAGAGGGCCACCCGCCTCAATAATCCCGATAGCTGTAAATTCCCGCCGCCATCACCAGCTGCGAAGCGACCTCGTGCGCTTTCTCACGGCTGACCAGCAAATCAATGATCTTTAGTGCAAAATCCATTGCCGTGCCCGGCCCCTGGCTGGTGAGCAGGTTGACGCGCGGGTCCCACACGACGCGCTTATCCTGCCAGTGCGCATCGGGAATGGTGTCGCGCAGGCCGGGAAAGCCGGTCATGTTGGCGATGGGGAACAGGTTATGCGGCACCAGTACGGTACCCGCCGCGGCGCAGATGGCCGCCACGATGCGTCCTGACAGATGAAATTGCCGCACGGTCTCTACCAGCAGCGGGCTGTCGCGGAAGCACTCAGCGCCCTTCAGGCCGCCCGGCAGCACGATAACATCGAAGTCGCCGTCAGCAACCTCAACCAGCGGCGCATCGGCTACCAGCTTCACCCCGCGCGAGCAGGTAATGATCAGCTCACCGTCGCTGGCCACGCTGGCGGTGGTAACGGCGATACCGCCACGCACCAGCAGATCGATGGTAGTGACCGCTTCGGTCTCTTCAGTTCCAGGGGCCAGACAGACCAGTGCCGAGGCGCTCATAGGCATTTTCCTTATGTTTGATCAGCTCATAGAGTCGGGCGTTTTCCGGGGTCGCGACGCCGTGGGCACGGGCACGTCGCACCAGATACCCGGTGATATAGTCGATTTCGGTGCGCCGCTGCGCCCGGACATCCTGCAGCATAGAGGAGATGTTTTCCCCGGTGCTGTCGATGACCTGCCACACCCAGGCCAACAGGTCTTCCGGCGTCGTGTGATGATTTTCTCGCGCCATCACCTCTGCCACCTCATGGCATACCCGCGCCACCTCATCCGGGTAAGCGCGCAGCTCACCATTCGGGCAGTTATACAGCGCGGTGAGCGGGTTGATAACGCAGTTGGCTGCCAGCTTGCGCCACGCCGGGGCGCGAATGTTATCGTGCCAGGCGACGTCCGGCAGGGCATCCTGCAGGATCCCGGCCAGAGCCGTATAATCCCGCGCCGCATCGCTAACCGGGCCGATATGGGTGGTGCCGTTAGCAACATGCATTACGGTATTGCCGTCGCGTCGTGCCGCGTGGGTGGTCACCCCCAGCAGCAGCGGCTGCGCGATGCCGCGCAGCTCCTCCATCGTGCCCATGCCGTTATGCATCAGCAGGATGGGGGTAGCCGCCGGGAGATGCGGCGCAAGGTTTTTCACCGCATCCGACACCTGCCAGGCTTTCAGCGTCACCAGCAGCAGCTCGCTGCGCTGGAGGTGAGCAGGATCGTTGGCGGGAACAGGCTGGTCGGTCAGCTCACCGTCTGTACCCGTAACCCGCAGATGAAAGTGTGACTGTGGCACCCGCAGCCAGCCCTGCACCTCATGGCCCTGCCTGAGCAGGGCGGCAAGCCAGACCTGACCCAGCGCACCGCAGCCCAGTACGGTAATGTTCATGCTTCCTCCCGCCGGCAACGGTGCCTGGCAGATGTTCTACAGTCAATAGTAGCCATTTCGGCCAGGTCGCCGGGAACAAGTTGTTTTATGTAGTGTTGTGGGTATTATGCAACGCACAACCAGAGAGGGAGAAATAAACATGCCATCTTTTGACATCGTATCTGAGATCGATCTGCAGGAAGTGAGCAACGCCGTTGATAACGCAACGCGCGAACTCGATACCCGTTTCGATTTTCGCGGCGTAACCGCGACGTTTGAACTGAACGATAAAAACAAGACCATCAAAGTGCTGAGTGAATCAGATTTCCAGGTAAACCAGCTGCTGGATATTCTGCGCGCCAAGCTGCTGAAACGCGGCATTGAAGGGGCATCGCTTGATGTGCCGGAAGAGTTTGAGCACAGCGGCAAAAACTGGAGCGTGGAAGCCAAACTGAAGCAGGGGATTGAAGCCTCGGTGGCGAAGAAAATCGTCAAGCTGATCAAAGACAGCAAGCTGAAAGTGCAGACCCAGATTCAGGGCGAAGAGATCCGCGTAACCGGAAAATCCCGCGACGACCTGCAGTCGGTAATGGCGCTGGTGCGCGGCGGCAATCTGGGGCAGCCGTTCCAGTTCAAAAACTTCCGCGATTAATAAGAAACAGGGCCGAAGCGGCCCTGTTTTTTTATGCGCGCAGCGCCTGTTCCACGTTATAGCGGTTCGTGACTTTGGTATCGATCTTCACGTACACGCTGTGTTCATCCGGCGCGACCAGCACCTCGCGCACGCCATCCTGCTTCATCAGCTGCGCTTCCAGCGCCGCGTCCGCTGCAACGTCTTCCGGTAACGCGACGCGCAGGCTGCTGACATAGGGCGGCTCCTGCATCGTCATGCTGACCAGCAGCCACACCGTAGCCAGCAGCGCACCCACCAGGAATACGGTTTGCGGGTCGAAGAAGCCGTCAATCCAGCCCGCCAGGGAACCACCCACCGCCACGCCCAGGAACTGGCTGGTGGAGTAGATGCCCATTGCCGTACCTTTGTAGCCTGCCGGCGACTCTTTACTGATAAGCGACGGCAGCAGGGCTTCCATCAGGTTAAACGCGATAAAGAACAGCTGTACGCCGATCACCAGCTCCCAGAAGTGCGGACCCGCGCCCCAGAGCACGATCTCGGCAATCAACAGCAGCGCCACGCAGAAGATGAACACGCGCTTCATGCGGCGTCTGGCTTCGGCATAAATGATAAACGGCACCACCGACACAAACGAGATCAGCATGGTGAACAGGTAGATCTTCCAGTGCTGTTCGGTAGGGAAGCCCGCCTGGGCCAGCTGGCCGGGAAGGGCGACGAAGGTCGACATCAGCAGAATATGCAGACAGAAGATGCCGAAGTTGAGCTTCAGCAGTTTCGGGTTCGCCATTACCTGGCTAAAGCAGCCCTTTACCATCCCGGACTCACGGTTCAGGACGTGCGTTTTGCTGCTCGGTACCACCCACAGCGTCAGGACGATGCCAGTACAGGCGAGGCCAGCCATCATCCAGAACAGGGCGTGCAGGCCCAGCGCGTGGGTAATAATTGGCCCCAGCACCATAGCGATGGCGAACGTAATACCGAAGCTGACGCCGATAAACGCCATCGCTTTAGTGCGGTTCTGTTCGCGCGTGAGGTCAGAAAGCAGCGCCATCACCGCGGCGGAGATCGCCCCGGAGCCTTGCAGCGCGCGGCCCAGCACGATGCCCCAGATAGAGTCGCTGAGGGCGGCCACCAGGCTACCGATAACGAAGATGGCCAGCCCGCCGACAATCAGTGGTTTACGCCCGACCCGATCGGAAATCAGGCCGAAGGGGATCTGGAACAGCGCCTGCGCCAGACCATAAATACCAATCGCCAGGCCAATCAGCGCTTCACTGGCACCCTGCAGGGCCATGCCGTAAGTTGTGAGCACCGGCAGCACCATAAACATGCCCAGCATGCGCAGGGAGAAAACGGTCCCTAAGCCCCATGTCGCGCGCAGTTCCAGCGGCGTCATTTTGTTATCGTTCATTACCACCTCAGAAAAAAAGCCGGACATAGTGTAGTGCGGGGGGAGGGGAGGGTAAATCATTGCCTGGTGTTAAAATGTTACCAGTGAGCAATAAGCGCACAAAATAAAAAAGGGTGCCGAAGCACCCTTTTGACGTCGTCTGTATTACCAGACGTAGGTCAGCAGATTTTGCGAATCCGGTACCATAAAGTCCACGGACATCATCACGCTCAGCGAGGTGATGGCGACAATCGAGAAGACGAACAGCTTGCGCGCCCACACTTTGTCGTTTTCGGTTTTATAGCCACGCAGGGCCATACCGAGCCACCACACGCTGACCGCCGCTGCCACGATCAGATATTTATATCCGGCGTAGCCCCCAAGCGTCAGCATCAGGGTTGCGACAGCAAACGCAACGATGTAGAGCGTAATGTGGTTCTTGGCAACTGAGATCCCCTTCACCACCGGCAGCACCGGGATGTTTGCAGCCTGATAATCCTTGAAGCGGAAAATCGCGATTGCGTAGGAGTGCGGCATCTGCCAGAGGCTGAAAATCGCCAGCAGGATCAGCGCGCCGCTATCAAACTCATTGGTTACCGCGCAGTAGCCAATAACCGGCGGCGCAGCGCCGGAAAGGCTACCAATCAGGGTGCCGTAGACCGACTTGCGCTTCATATAGAGGCTGTAAACCCCAACATAAACCACGAAGCCCATCACCCCCAGCCAGCAGGCCAGCGGATTAGCACCGAACCACAGCAGCATAAAGCCAGCAATACCCAACAAGGTTGCATACACCAGCGATACTTTCGCAGAGATCAGTCCCATAACCAGGACGCGATTCCTTGTCCTCTCCATCTTGCAGTCGATGTCACGGTCGATGTAGTTGTTAAACACACAACCGGACGCGACGACCAGCGACACGCCAACCAGCGTGCTGAGGAAGAGGGGATAATCAATGCTGCCTTTAGAGGCCAGCAAAAATCCCCCGATGACAGAAATTAAATTCCCGAAAATAATTCCTGGTTTTGTTACTTGCAGGTATTGCTTAATCATACTCGCCGCTCTTAGTGAACCATCATGTTGTAATTCAGGTTCCACATAATCCAGATAGAGCCTGCTACGACGATAGCGATAATCAGCAAGGTAAAGACAAAGGCTACCAGGTTCCAGCGCTCCTCAGAGGAGGCGTTCATGTGCAGGAAGCACACCAGGTGAACCAGAATCTGAACAACGGCTGTAATCACTACCACAGCTACAAGGGTGCCGTGAGAGGCGGAGCCGTTCATCACCATCAGGAACGGGATCGCCGTCAGGATGACCGACAGAACAAACCCGACCAGATAGGTCTTAACGCCACCGTGATGAGCGCCGTTGTGATCGGTTGAATGACTCATTACATCGCCCCCATCAGATAGACTACAGAGAACACGCAGATCCATACCACATCGAGGAAGTGCCAGAACATGCTCAGGCACATCAGACGCGCACGGTTAGTGCTGGTCAGACCGCGACGGGACACGTGGAACATCATCAGCGCCATCCAGATCAGACCGGAAGTCACGTGCAGACCGTGGGTACCAACCAGCGCGAAGAACGCTGACAGGAAGCCGCTACGATCCGGGCCGTAACCCAGAGAGATCAAATGATGGAACTCATAGATTTCCATCGCGATGAAGCCCGCACCGAACAGGAACGTCAGTGCCAGCCAGGCTTGAACCTGGCCGGTATTGTTCTTGTTCATGGCAATCATTGCCATGCCGTAGGTGATGGAGCTGAACAGCAGCAGGGCAGTTTCAACCGCAACGAACGGCAGTTCAAAGATATCCTTGCCGCTCGGGCCACCTGCTGTGCCGTTCACCAGAACGGCATAGGTTGCGAACAGACATGCAAACAGAATGCAGTCGCTCATCAGGTAGATCCAGAAGCCGAACACTTTGTTCGCCCCTGCATCGTGGTGCCCATGTTCATGGCTGCCATGGGCCAGCGCGTGGTTAATGCTATCAGTTGACATTTTTCAGCCCTGCTTTGGTAATTTCTTCGAAGTGCTGGTTTTCCAGTTTTTCGACAGTGGCTACTGGTACGTAGTAATCCACGTCCTCGTCGAAGCTTTTCGCAATCCAGGTGATAACGATACCGGCAAAGCCCAGAATCGCCAGCCACCAGATATGCCAGATCATGGCGAAACCAAAGATGGTGCTGAATGCGCCAATGAAGATACCCGCAGCGCTGTTTTTCGGCATATGAATCTCTTCATAGTGCGCAGGCTGCTTATACGCTTCACCTTTTTCTTTCATTTCCCAGAAGGCATCACGCTCGTGAATTTCAGGAACCACAGCGAAGTTGTAGAACGCCGGCGGAGAAGAGGTTGCCCACTCCAGCGTACGGCCACCCCACGGGTCTCCGGTCAGGTCACGGTTCTGATCGCGGTCACGGATACTTACGTAGATCTGAATGATGATGCTCAGGATACCGCAGGCAATCAGCAGGGCACCGATCTCAGCCACAATCATCAGCGTGTGGAACTGCGGGTCGATGTTCTGGCTGATACGACGGGTCATACCCATGAAGCCCAGCGCGTACAGCGGCATAAAGGTCACGAAGAAGCCGATGATCCAGAACCAGAAGGCGCGTTTACCCCATTTCTCGTTCATGGTGTAACCAAACGCTTTCGGCCACCAGTAGGTCATACCAGCGAAGCAACCAAATACCACACCACCGATAATCACGTTATGGAAGTGCGCAATCAGGAACAGACTGTTGTGCAGTACGAAGTCCGCGCCCGGTACCGCCAGCAGTACGCCGGTCATACCACCGATAGAGAAGGTGACGATGAAGCCGATAGTCCACAGCATCGCTGAGTGGAACTGAATACGGCCCTGGTACATGGTAAACAGCCAGTTGAAGATCTTCACCCCGGTCGGGATAGCGATAATCATCGTGGTGATACCGAAGAAGGCGTTTACGTTCGCGCCGCTGCCCATGGTGAAGAAGTGGTGCAGCCATACGATGAACGACAGCACGGTAATCGCGATGGTCGCCCACACCAGGGAGGTGTAACCGAACAGACGTTTTCTTGAGAAGGTCGCGGCAATCTCAGAGAACACACCGAATACCGGCAGAACCAGAATGTAAACTTCCGGATGACCCCAGGCCCAGATCAGGTTGACATACATCATCATGTTGCCACCCATATCGTTGGTAAAGAAATGGGTACCCAGATAACGGTCAAGCGTCAGCAGCGCAATGGTAACGGTCAGAATCGGGAAGGAGACGATAATCAGGACGTTAGTACAGAGTGACGCCCAGGTGAATACCGGCATTTTAAACATCGTCATGCCCGGCGCACGCATGCGCAGGATGGTGACGAAGAAGTTAATACCGGTCAGCGTCGTACCAATACCTGACAGCTGTAGACTCCAGATCCAGTAGT
This sequence comes from Siccibacter colletis, assembly GCF_000696575.1. Lineage (GTDB taxonomy): Bacteria > Pseudomonadota > Gammaproteobacteria > Enterobacterales > Enterobacteriaceae > Siccibacter > Siccibacter colletis. The sequence continues at coordinate 109,890 of NZ_JMSQ01000026.1, forward strand.
CAACCCCAACTCCCGGACTGTACTCCAGCCCCGAAAGCGGCGGATAGGCCACCCAACCGGTCTGTGCGAACTCGCCCACGCCCAGAGAGACGTTGACCAGAACCACACCTACCACGGTGAACCAGAAGCTCAGGTTGTTCAGGAACGGATAGGCTACGTCGCGCGCGCCAATCTGCAGCGGAACCACAATGTTCATCAGACCAATGACGAACGGCATCGCCACGAAGAAGATCATGATAACGCCGTGGGCGGTAAAGATCTGATCGTAGTGATGAGGTGGTAAGAAGCCCGCTTCACCCGCCGAGGCGAGCAGCTGCTGGGTACGCATCATGATGGCATCCGCGAAACCACGGACCAGCATCACGATAGCGACGAGGATATACATAATCCCCAGACGTTTGTGGTCTACCGAAGTAAGCCACTCATTCCATAGATAGGACCACTTACCGAAGTAAGTGATCGCTGCGACTAACGCCAGGCCTCCGACGAGAATCGCTGCAATCGTAACCATGATAATCGGCTCATGGTACGGAACTGCATCCAGTGTAAGTTTTCCGAACATCGTATTATTCCTCGGCCCCTTAGTGAGAGGTTTCCGCGTGATTCATGTCCATGCCTTCCATACCTTCATGAGAAGCATGCTTCCCTTCAGGCTGGGTCACGTCCATGCTCTTCCCGTGGCCCATGAATTTGTTAATAACATCTTTGAACAAATCAGGTTTCACACTGGAGAAGTATTCGACTTTGTTGTATTCGCTCGGAGCTGCCAGCTTCTCATACGCGGTCATGTCGTTCATGACATTAGGCGACTGTTTCGCTTTCGCTACCCACTGGTTGAAGGTTTCGTTATCCGGTGTGGCAATTGCCTTGAATTTCATACCGGAGAAGCCTGCACCACTGTAGTTCGCAGAAATACCGTCGAAGGTGCCGGGTTCATTCGCAATCAGGTGCAGTTTGGTCTGCATACCTGCCATTGCGTAGATCTGGCTACCCAGGCGCGGAATAAAGAAGGAGTTCATTACCGAGTTTGAGGTAATTTTGAATTCCACTGGCGTGTTAGCCGGGAACGCAATCTCGTTTACCGTCGCGATGCCCTGCTCCGGATAGATAAAGAACCATTTCCAGTCCATAGCGATAACTTCGATGGTAACCGGCTTCGCGTCATGAACCAGCGGTTTGCCAGGTTCAAGTTCGTGAGTGGTTTTCCAGGTCAGTACCGCCAGGAAGATAATGATGAGGATCGGAATGGTCCAAACCACAGCTTCAACTTTGTTCGAGTGCGACCAGTTGGGGCTGTATTTGGCATCCTTGTTCGATGCCCGATATTTCCAGGCAAAGCCGATAGCCATCACGATAGCGGGAATCACGACAATCAACATCAGCCCAAGAGCCGTCAGTATCAACGAACGTTGTTCCAGTCCAATCTGTCCTTTGGGATTAAGAAGTGCAGCATCGCAGCCACTGAGTAAAACAGTGCCCGCGAGTAAGGACATCCATCCCAAACATTTATTGTATTTCCTGAGTCTCATTTAACGACCTCAATTCCACAGGGATCTGGTGGCGTTTAAAGTGTGCGGGCATTTTACGGGAAGGTTACATTACTGTAAACATGATTGGCTCAGTGTCAGTAAGGTGTTGCCGGGTTCTGCCAGATTTGTCACAGCAATGACCGCCTGTAACCAAAGGTAAGCTGCAAGCCGCGCCAGATGGGCTTTATAACAAAACAGATATTAAATGCAAGGATATGGGTTGGATTGCTCTAAAGGTCAAAAATAATGCACAAATAATTAACAACCCGGCAGCAAATAAAAACATTCATTAAACCAAATATTAATCGAGCGTGAGCTGAATCGTGTAAGGAAAAAATATCCTTGACCGACTTTGATTATTTCAATCGCGTAATTAAGCGCACAAATGAACAACTGATATTTTATTTAACTGGTCAACTTTTGCGCGGATTAATTCAGCGTGGCAATAATAACTATTAGCGAAAGTTAATTATTTAGTTCGCTACTATTTTCCCGACGCAGTGCGACGGCATCCAGTATGCAGCCAGTCACGAAAGCGAGCCCTGCCAGTATCGCACCCGCCTCAAGCAAGACCGTGTCCAGCGACGTTGCCGTGATATTCAGGGCATTAGCGATCAGCAATACCAGCCAGCCGGCGACTAACAGGGCCGCGACGGCCAGCAGCGATACCGCCGCTTTATAGCCTCGCGCGAAGTGACGTCGCGGCAGGAAGCTACCGGTGCGCTGGGTGTACTCCAGCGTCTGGCGGCACACGATGAGAAGCAACAGCCCCGGCATCGCGGCGAAGACCGAGAACAGATAAAACAGCGGCCAGCCGTGAGCTTCGACAAACCAACCCGCTACCGGGCCAACATAGACGCGCCCGACGGCAGCCAGGGCAGAGAGCAGTGCGAATTGCGTAGCGGAAAACGACAGGTTGCACAGCGTCATCAGTAAGGCTACGAACGCCGCAGTTCCCATCCCGCCGCACAAGTTTTCGAAAAACACCGCGCCGGCCATGGTGTAAATACTTTTTGCGCTGATGGCGAGCAGCCAGTAACCCGCATTAGAGACGCCCTGCAGGATACCGAACAGCAGCAGGGCGCGGAACAGCGACAGGCGCTGCATCAGGATCCCGCCGTAGAGCGCCCCAATAATGGTGGCAAACAGCCCGAGCGTCTTGTTGACCATGCCGACTTCACCGGCATCAAAACCGACACCGCGAATCAGGAAGGTGGTGGTAAGCGACATGGCGAAGGCATCGCCCAGCTTATACAGCACGATCAGCATCAGGATCAGCCAGGCATTGTTGCGCCCGAAGAAGTCGCGCAGCGGGGCCATCACCGCCTGCTCCAGCGTTCGCGGCACCGGAGCGTCCACCGCCGGCTCGGGGGCCAGCAGGGTGGCGATAATGCACGGAATGAGCAACGCGGCCATCAGCCAGTACATGCCCTGCCAGCCGAGATAGTTATCCGCCAGCCACAGCGCCAGTCCGCCCGAGGCCAGCATCGCCAGCCGGTAACCCAGCACGCTTATCGCCGCGCCCGCACCGCGCTCTTCCGCAGGCAGCACATCGGTTTTCCAGGCATCGAATACGATATCCTGTGAGGCCGAGCAGAAAGCGATAACCACCGCCAGCGCCGCCATCCAGCGCAGATCGGTTGACGGCTCAAGAAAGCCCATGCCCGCAATCGCCACCAGCAGCAGAAGTTGGGTGATCAACAGCCAGCCGCGACGGCGGCCTAAGAAAGGCGGCACGTAGCGATCCATCATCGGTGACCAGAGGAATTTGAACACGTAAGCCTGACCTACCAGCGAGAAGAAGCCGATGGTTTTCAGGTCGACGTTTTCCACGGTCATCCACGCCTGAAGCGTGCCGGAGGTCAGCGCGAGCGGCAGCCCGGAGGCGAAGCCCAGGATGAGCAAAATGACGGATTTAGGATGCTGAAAAAAGCGTAATGAGAGACTGGACATAGAGAGGTGTCGTCACAGGCCCGGTCATGCCGGGCCTGTAGAGAAGTGATTAACGCGCGTTTTGCTTAATGAACTCATGGATAGCGGTATCCTGAGCCATGTCGGCAATGGTATCGGTCAGCACGCTGTTAACGGCATCGGCGATATTTTTGTTAGAGGCCTGCAGGGCACCTTCCACGCTGTAGCTGGCGCGGTAGTTTTTGTTCAGCTTATTGCCGTTGGCAGCGGTGGCGATGATGGCGATGTCCGCTTTGGTGGCAATGTTGTAACGCACGTTGCCCTGAGAAACATCGGCATACAGCTGGTTGACGATAATCTGCAGGTTAACCGCGCCGTTCGGCCCAATCATGTAGCCGCGAGACGTCATCTGCTTCTCTAACACTTCCTGCAGCAGGAAACGCAGATCGCGTGACGCGGTCAGGGTTACCAGCTGATTATTACGGGTCACTTTCGCCAGCGCCTGATCTTTACGCTGATCGGCACCGTTAATGCTGACGGTGACGCCCATCAGGCTCGGGTCCTGCTGCGGCAGAGAGATTTTCGGCGAAACATCAATCGTGGTCGGCGGCGTGGCACAGCCAGCCAGCATGAACAGCGCAACTAACGGGAAAAGCAGTTTTTTTAACATGTTCGTGTTCTCGTAATTCCGTGTGCTATCAAAAAGAAAATTCCTGCCATCATAAACATCGCGTGCGGCGAGGGGAAGTAGTAAACGAAGCGAAATCATGGCGTGACAACTTTTGTTGAATCATCAGGAATGATGATTCCGCTGCGATTAAATGCCGATTTAATCTTAAAATTGCCGCGGATGAACCAGGACTCAGCCTTAAAATTTGTTGTTTTACGGTTAAATAACCGGTAAAAGCGGCTACCATTTTAACTACCAGGGCCGCATTTCTGCCTTGTCACAGGAGTAAACAGCCATGATGATTCGTGAGCGTATTGAAGACAAGTTAAGGGCAGCGTTAGAACCCGTTCATCTCGAAGTGGTTGATGAAAGTTATCGCCACAACGTACCGGCTGGTTCTGAAAGTCACTTTAAAGTGGTGCTGGTGAGCGACCGGTTTGTTGGCGAGCGTTTTCTTAATCGTCACCGCCTGATTTACGGCGCGCTGGCGGAAGAGCTGGCGTCAACCGTTCATGCGCTGGCGCTGCATACCTATACCATTAAAGAGTGGGAAGGGCTGCAAAACACCGTTTTCCCTTCGCCGCCGTGCCGTGGCGCAGGCACTATCGCCTGAGGCCAGAATTTGCAACGACGGGAGCTTTTCCAGTATGTTGCGGTAGAGAGAGTGAAATCTGAACGGCCTGCGGGCCGTTTTGTTTTGTCTGAATTTTTATGCCGTCTGATGTGATTCAGGCAGAAAACAACGGGAAGTGTGAAAAATGCCGCAGACTGGCGCGCTTGCGCTTCTCGACTCACCAGAGCGATGCCGCTATAATGCTGCGTCTAATTTTTCGGAATGTCTTCGGGATAATTCTGACGACAGGGAATGTGATTCTGATTCAGAGGACATCCCGGTTCTGCGAAGCGGCTAGGGCTTCCAGAGTTGACCGAGCACTGTGATTTTTTGAGGTAACAAGATGCAAGTTTCAGTTGAAACCACTCAGGGCCTTGGGCGCCGTGTAACGATTACAATTCCTGCTGACAGCATCGAAAACGCTGTGAAAAGCGAGCTGGTCAACGTGGCGAAGAAAGTCCGTATCGACGGTTTTCGTAAGGGCAAAGTACCGATGAATGTCGTTGCTCAGCGTTATGGCGCTTCTGTTCGCCAGGACGTGCTGGGCGACCTGATGAGCCGCAACTTTATCGACGCGATCATCAAAGAAAAAATCAATCCGGCCGGTTCCCCGAACTACGTTCCGGGCGAATACAAACTGGGTGAAGATTTCACCTACGCTGTTGAGTTCGAAGTGTATCCGGAAGTTGAACTGAAGGGTCTGGAAAACATTACCGTTGAGAAGCCGGTTGTAGAAGTCACCGACGAAGACGTTGATGCGATGCTGGATACCCTGCGCAAGCAGCAGGCAACCTGGAAAGATAAAGACGGTGCTGTTGATGCAGAAGACCGCGTAACCATCGACTTCTCCGGCTCTGTAGACGGCGAAGAGTTCGAAGGCGGCAAAGCCTCTGACTTCGTGCTGGCGATGGGCCAGGGCCGCATGATCCCGGGCTTCGAAGACGGCATCAAAGGTCGTAAAGCGGGTGAAGAGTTCACCATCGACGTGACCTTCCCGGAAGACTACCACGCGGAAAACCTGAAAGGTAAAGCCGCGAAGTTCGACATCGTTCTGAAGAAAGTTGAAGAGCGCGAACTGCCGGAACTGACCGCAGATTTCATCAAGCGTTTCGGTGTGGAAGATGGTTCTGTTGTGGGCCTGCGTACCGAAGTGCGTAAGAACATGGATCGCGAACTGAAAGGCGCGGTGCGTAACCGTGTTAAAACTCAGGCGATCGAAGGTCTGGTTCAGGCTAACGACATCGAAATCCCATCTGCGCTTATCGACAGCGAAATCGACGTGCTGCGCCGCCAGGCTGCACAGCGTTTCGGTGGCAGCGAGAAGCAGGCTCTGGAACTGCCGCGTGAGCTGTTCGAAGAGCAGGCTAAACGCCGCGTGATTGTTGGCCTGCTGCTGGGCGAAGTGATTCGTACCCACGAGCTGAAAGCTGATGAAGATCGCGTTAAAACCCTGATCGAAGAGATGGCGTCAGCCTACGAAGATCCAAGCGAAGTTATTGAGTTCTACAGCAAAAACAAAGAGCTGATGGACAACATGCGTAACGTCGCTCTGGAAGAGCAGGCTGTTGAAGCGGTACTGGCGAAAGCGAAAGTCACCGACAAACCGACCTCCTTCAACGATCTGATGAACCAGCAGGCGTAAGCCGCTTTTTCTCAGAACGATCTGATAAAAAGCCCGTCACCGTCGGTGACGGGCTTTTTTTGTCACTTTTCGGTTTGTGCTGATGCGAAAACCGTGCCGGGATGTTAGCGTAACAGGAAAAGGTTGTTATGCTTGAAATAAGACAGGTTAAACCCCATTAATCGTTGGTAACCCAACGAATACTCTGACTGATAATCCGTCCGTGATGATTGTGAGGCACCACAAGCATAGTCATGCCTGGTCGTCTCAAGTAGAATCAGTGCAGCAGGCGACATACGAATATTTATCCAGGAGACGGAAATGTCATACAGTGGCGAACGAGACAATGTAGCACCCCACATGGCCCTGGTGCCGATGGTCATCGAGCAAACCTCACGCGGTGAGCGCTCTTTCGATATTTACTCCCGCCTGCTTAAGGAACGCGTCATTTTTCTGACCGGTCAGGTGGAAGACCATATGGCGAACCTGATCGTGGCGCAGATGCTGTTTCTCGAAGCAGAAAACCCGGAAAAAGACATCTACCTGTACATTAACTCTCCTGGCGGCGTGATCACGGCCGGGATGTCGATCTACGACACGATGCAGTTTATCAAGCCGGACGTCAGCACCATTTGTATGGGCCAGGCGGCCTCAATGGGCGCGTTCCTGCTGACCGCTGGTGCTAAAGGCAAGCGTTTCTGCCTGCCGAACTCCCGCGTCATGATTCACCAGCCGCTGGGCGGTTATCAGGGTCAGGCAACGGATATCGAAATCCATGCGCGTGAAATCCTGAAGGTGAAAGGGCGTATGAATGAACTTATGGCGCATCACACGGGTCAATCTCTTGAGCAGATTGAACGTGACACCGAGCGCGATCGTTTCCTGTCGGCATCGGAAGCGGTAGAGTACGGGCTGGTGGATTCGATTTTGACCCATCGCAGCTGATGGGCAGGCCGCGTGAGGCCGCTATACTATAGTAAAGCTGGCGCCTCACTGCGGTTGAGTACAGCTTGCGCCTGTGAATAGCATTTGCGTCGTTGTGTGCGGCACAAAGAACAGAAAAGAGGTTTTGACTCATGACAGATAAACGCAAAGATGGTTCGGGCAAACTGTTGTACTGCTCTTTTTGCGGCAAAAGCCAGCACGAAGTACGCAAACTGATTGCCGGCCCATCCGTGTATATCTGCGACGAGTGTGTCGATCTGTGTAACGACATCATTCGCGAAGAGATTAAAGAAGTAGCGCCGCATCGTGAACGTAGCGCGCTACCGACACCGCATGAAATCCGTGCTCATCTGGATGACTACGTCATCGGGCAGGAGCAGGCGAAAAAAGTCCTCGCGGTCGCGGTATATAACCACTACAAACGTCTGCGCAATGGCGACAGCTCCAACGGTGTTGAGCTGGGTAAAAGTAACATTCTGCTGATCGGTCCGACCGGTAGCGGTAAAACCCTGCTGGCTGAAACCCTGGCGCGTCTGCTGGACGTTCCCTTCACCATGGCCGATGCCACTACGCTGACCGAAGCCGGTTACGTCGGTGAAGACGTTGAAAACATCATTCAGAAACTGCTGCAGAAGTGCGATTACGACGTACAGAAAGCCCAGCGCGGCATCGTATACATTGATGAGATTGATAAGATCTCCCGCAAGTCCGACAACCCGTCGATTACGCGCGACGTATCCGGTGAAGGCGTTCAGCAGGCGCTGCTCAAGCTGATTGAAGGCACCGTTGCCGCCGTACCCCCGCAGGGGGGCCGTAAGCATCCGCAGCAGGAGTTCCTGCAGGTTGATACCTCTAAGATCCTGTTTATCTGTGGCGGTGCGTTTGCCGGTCTGGATAAAGTCATCGCTAACCGCGTTGAAACCGGTTCGGGTATTGGCTTTGGCGCAACAGTAAAAGCGCAGTCTCAGAAAGCGAATGAAGGCGAGCTGCTGGCGCAGGTTGAACCGGAAGATCTGATCAAGTTTGGTCTGATCCCGGAGTTCATCGGTCGTCTGCCGGTGGTTGCCACCCTGAACGAGCTGAGTGAAGAGGCGCTGATCCAGATCCTGAAAGAGCCGAAAAACGCCCTTACCAAGCAGTATCAGGCGCTGTTCAATCTGGAAGGTGTGGAGCTGGAGTTCCGCGACGAAGCGCTGAATGCTATCGCTAAAAAAGCAATGGCGCGTAAAACCGGCGCGCGCGGCCTGCGTTCTATCGTAGAGGGCGCACTGCTCGACACGATGTACGATCTGCCGTCGATGGAAGAAGTGGAAAAAGTGGTGATTGACGACTCCGTGATCGCCGGGCAGTCCGAGCCGTTGCTCATCTACGGCAAACCCGAAGCTCAGCAGGCATCCGGCGAATAATTCGCCAATTCATACAGCCAGTTAATACAAAAATGGGGAGTTTAGCTCCCCATTTATTTTTCCTTCATTCCTGCCGTTGAATACTCGCGATACATCCCCATATACTGATTTACTTGTTAGCGGCGGCATGAGATGTCATGTGCGCTCCATAACCTGGCGGACACTAAACTAAGAGAGAGCTCTATGAATCCTGAGCGTTCTGAACGCATTGAAATCCCCGTATTGCCGCTGCGCGATGTGGTGGTTTATCCGCACATGGTCATCCCCCTGTTTGTGGGACGGGAAAAATCAATCCGTTGCCTCGAAGCGGCTATGGATCATGATAAAAAAATCATGCTGGTCGCCCAGAAAGAAGCGTCAACGGATGAGCCGGGCGTGAATGATCTTTTCACCGTCGGGACCGTGGCGTCTATTTTGCAGATGCTGAAACTGCCGGACGGCACCGTTAAAGTGCTGGTTGAAGGCTTACAGCGCGCGCGCATTACCACACTTTCAGACGACGGCGAGCACTTCAGTGCGAAAGCCGAATACCTTGAATCGCCGGCAATTGAAGAGCGCGAGCAGGAAGTGCTGGTGCGTACCGCTATCAGCCAGTTTGAAGGCTACATCAAACTCAACAAAAAAATCCCGCCTGAAGTGCTGACGTCGCTGAACAGCATCGACGATCCTGCCCGTCTGGCTGATACCATCGCTGCCCATATGCCGCTGAAACTCGCCGACAAACAGTCGGTGCTGGAGATGTCCGACGTCAACGAGCGTCTGGAATATCTGATGGCCATGATGGAGTCAGAAATCGATCTGCTGCAGGTTGAGAAACGCATTCGCAACCGTGTGAAAAAGCAGATGGAGAAGAGCCAGCGCGAGTACTACCTGAATGAGCAAATGAAAGCCATTCAGAAAGAGCTGGGCGAGATGGAAGATGCGCCGGACGAAAACGAAGCGCTGAAGCGTAAGATCGACGCGGCCAAAATGCCGAAAGAGGCCAAAGAAAAGGCCGAAGCCGAGCTGCAAAAATTAAAAATGATGTCGCCGATGTCTGCGGAAGCAACCGTGGTGCGCGGCTACATTGAGTGGATGGTGCAGGTTCCGTGGAATGCGCGCAGCAAGGTCAAAAAAGACCTGCGTCAGGCCCAGGAAATCCTTGATACCGACCACTACGGCCTGGAGCGTGTGAAAGACCGCATCCTCGAATACCTCGCAGTCCAGAGCCGCGTTAACAAAATCAAAGGGCCGATCCTGTGCCTGGTAGGGCCGCCGGGGGTGGGTAAAACCTCTCTGGGTCAGTCCATTGCCAAAGCCACCGGGCGTAAATACATCCGTATGGCGCTGGGCGGCGTGCGCGATGAAGCGGAAATCCGCGGTCACCGTCGTACTTACATCGGTTCTATGCCGGGTAAACTGATCCAGAAGATGGCGAAAGTGGGGGTGAAAAACCCGCTGTTCCTGCTGGATGAGATCGACAAAATGTCCTCGGACATGCGCGGCGACCCGGCTTCTGCACTGCTGGAAGTGTTGGATCCGGAACAGAACGTGGCGTTTAACGATCACTACCTGGAAGTGGACTACGATCTGAGCGACGTGATGTTTGTCGCCACCTCGAACTCCATGAATATCCCGGCACCGCTGCTGGATCGTATGGAAGTGATTCGCCTGTCCGGCTACACCGAAGACGAAAAGCTGAACATCGCTAAACAGCACCTGCTGCCGAAGCAGATTGAGCGTAACGCGCTGAAAGCAAATGAACTGACGGTAGACGACAGCGCCATCGTCGGCATCATTCGTTACTACACCCGTGAAGCGGGCGTGCGTAGCCTTGAGCGTGAGATCTCCAAACTGTGCCGTAAGGCGGTTAAACAGTTGCTGCTGGAAAAATCCAGTCAGCACATTGAGATCAACGGCGACAACCTGAAAGACTACCTCGGCGTGCAGCGCTTCGACTACGGTCGTGCCGACAGCGAAAATCGCGTGGGTCAGGTGACCGGCCTGGCGTGGACCGAAGTGGGTGGCGATCTGCTGACCATCGAAACCGCGTGCGTACCGGGCAAAGGCAAGCTGACTTATACCGGCTCGCTGGGCGAAGTCATGCAGGAGTCTATTCAGGCGGCGCTGACCGTGGTCCGTGCGCGCGCTGAAAAACTCGGCATCAACGGCGACTTCTACGAAAAACGTGACATTCACGTTCACGTTCCGGAAGGCGCTACGCCGAAAGATGGTCCGAGTGCGGGTATCGCTATGTGTACCGCGCTGGTCTCCTGCCTGACCGGTAACCCGGTTCGTGCCGATGTTGCCATGACTGGTGAGATCACGCTGCGCGGTCAGGTTCTGCCAATTGGCGGCCTGAAAGAGAAGCTGCTGGCAGCGCACCGCGGCGGCATCAAAACCGTGCTGATCCCTTACGAAAACAAGCGCGATCTGGAAGAGATTCCGGATAACGTAATTGCCGACCTGGCAATTCACCCGGTGAAACGTATCGAAGAGGTGCTGACCCTGGCGCTGCAGAACGAGCCGTCGGGTATGCAGGTGGTCACCGCGAAATAGTGACCTGACGCAAAAGGCATCAATAAAAACGATGCTGGCAGGTGAAATCTCACTTGCCAGCATTTTTTTGTGCCGCTAATTTATGTGGCGGCCAGGCCGGGTTTAATCTTTTCCTGGTGTTGTAAGGGCATGAGAGGCCTGCTATAACTGCTCCGCGGTCGCGCTGTGATGGGTACAGACGCGATATATATAATAAAGTGAGGAAGAGAAGAGTGAATAAATCTCAACTGATAGACAAAATTGCCGCAGGTGCTGATATTTCCAAGGCTGCGGCTGGACGTGCGTTAGATGCGTGGATTGCTTCTGTTACTGAATCTCTGAAAGCCGGAGACGATGTAGCCCTGGTTGGTTTTGGTACTTTTGCTGTTCGTGAACGTGCTGCCCGCACTGGCCGCAACCCACAGACTGGTAAAGAGATCACTATCGCAGCCGCAAAAGTTCCGGGTTTCCGTGCTGGTAAAGCGCTGAAAGACGCGGTGAACTAAACCACTTTCCTCACACGAGGCAAGTTACTGACGAGGGCGCATCATCTGATGTGCCTTTTTTATTGCCTGAATAAGACTTTCTGCACGATGTGGGCTGACATTTGCCCCGGTTTCTTGTCACAATAGCTTTTTTGCGCGCAGCGGCAGCCCTGCTCTTTGCAGGGTGGACGGTTGTTGTGCGGGATTACAGTCACCTACAGCGGAGTGTTGTTACACCATGATGGACAATTTACGCGCGTCGGCTAACCACGTCGTGCTCAAAATCATTCTGGGTTTGATTATCGTGTCATTCATTCTGACTGGCGTGGGTAACTACCTGATTGGCGGTAACACGAACTATGCCGCAAAAGTGAACGGCCAGGAGATTGACCGCGCCCGGTTTGAAGGCGAAGTCGCCCGCGAACGTACCCGTCTGCAAAACCAGCTTGGCGAGCAGTTCTCGGTGCTGGCAGCGGATGAAAACTTTATGAAATCCCGACGCCAGCAGGTGCTTAATCAGCTGATCGACCAGACCCTGCTGGACCAGTACGCCAAAGAGCTGGGCCTCGGCATCAGCGATGAGCAGATCAAAAAGGCTATCTTCAGTACGCCGATGTTCCAGAATAACGGTAAGTTCGACAATGAGCGTTTCACCTCGCTGTTGGCAGCTAACCAGATGACACCGGATACCTACGCGCAGGGTCTGCGCAACCAGTTGCTGAACCAACAGGTTGTGAATGCGGTACTGGGCACCGACTTTACCCTCAAAGGCGAAGCCGATGAGATTGCCGCCCTGGTGTCTCAGCAGCGCGTCATGCGCCAGGCCACTATTGACGTGAAAGCCCTGGCAGCGAAGCAGCAGGCGAGCGAAGAAGAAGTTAACGCTTACTATACCCAGCATAAAAATGATTACCTGACCCCGGAACAGTATCGCGTCAGCTATATCAAGCTGGATGCCGCAGAGATGGCCCAGCCAGCTACCGACGCCGACATTCAGGCTTATTACGATGAGCATAAGGATGAGTTCACCACCCCGGCTCGTCATCGCTACAGCGTGATTCAGACCAAAACTGAAGAGCAGGCACAGCAGGTGCTGGACGCTCTGAAAAAAGGCGGTGATTTCGCCGCGCTGGCCAAAGAAAAATCTACCGATATCATCTCCGCGCGCAACGGCGGCGATATGGGCTGGCTGGAAGAATCTACCACCCCTGACGAACTCAAAAACGCCGGTCTGAAAGACAAAGGCCAGCTCTCAGGCGTGATTACTTCCTCTGTCGGCTTCCTGGTAGCCCGTCTTGACGATACCCAGCCGGCGCAGGTTAAACCGCTGAACGACGTACGCGATGCCGTCACGGCAAAAGTGAAGCAGGATAAAGCCCTGGACGCTTACTTTGCGCTGCAGCAGAAGGTGAGTGAAGCCGCCAGCAATGACAACACTTCTCTGCAGGCTGCCGAGCAGGTTGCGGGCGTGAAAGCGGTGCAGACCGGCTGGTTCAGCCGCGATCAGCTGCCGGAAGAGCTGAACTTCAAGCCGGTTTCCGATGCGGTGTTCGGCGGCGCGCTGCTTGGTTCCAACGGCGCTCCGGGTAACAACTCCGACATCATCACGGTGGAAGGCGATCGTGCGTTCGTGCTGCGTATTACCGATCACAAAGCCGAAGCGGCGAAACCGCTGGACGAAGTGCGCGACCAGGTAACCGAAACCGTCAAGCTGAACAAAGCGCAGCAGCAGGCGAAGCAGGATGCACAGAAACTGCTGAGCGCACTGCAAACCGGCAAAGGTGATGAGGCAATGAAAGCCGCTAACCTGAGCTTTGGCGAGGCGAAAACCGTCGGTCGTAATGCCGGTGACCCGGTAAGCCAGGCGGCATTCAACCTGCCGATGCCAGCTAAAGGCAAGGCGAGCTACGGCGTAGCGGACGATGCGCAGGGCAACGTCGTCCTGCTGGCGCTGGATGAAGTACGCAGCGGCACCATGCCAGAAGAGCAGAAGAAAGCCATGACTCAGGGCCTTGCCCAGAACAATGCTTCTATTGCTTTCGACGCTCTGATGCAGAACCTGCGTAAAGAAGCCAAAATCAAATATGGCGACATGGCCGATCCGCAACAATAACGAGACGCCTCGCACGTTTTGTGCAAGCTGATGCAACACCCAAAGGCCGCTTTCGCGGCCTTTTCCATTTCTGAAATCTGCCTTTTGCCCCGTCTCGTTGCCTTCGCTATCGTGACCGTGCTGTCAACAAACAAGGAGATACAGCATGAAACGAGGAATCAACGCATTTTTACTCTCGCTGGCAATGATGATGGGCACCGTCGGCTATACGGCTCACGCAGCGCCGTCTGCGGCAAAAAACGAAGCGACGCAAACGCGCCCTGAATCTTCAGGCGGCGCGCAGGCGAGTAAGTCGCAGACAGCGCAGGATAGCGTCCTGAAAGCGAGTGAAGAGGGGGTAAATATCAACACCGCCACCGCAGATGAACTGGCACAGGCTCTCAACGGCGTGGGCGGTAAGAAAGCGCAGGCCATCATCAGCTATCGCGAAGAGTTTGGTCCCTTTAAATCGATAGACGATCTCAAGCAGGTGCCTGGGATGGGCGATGCACTGGTGGAGCGTAACCGGGCCTGGATCAAACTCTGACTGACGCGCCTTGCAGAGTTGCCATACTTTGCCAGGCTAGAGAGGTCATACCAGTTGTATGACCTCTGACCCTATTACAACAACAGGAAGGTTTGGCGCTATGCAGACGCAGATTAAAGTTCGCGGTTACCATCTCGATGTTTATCAGCACGTCAACAATGCCCGGTATCTTGAGTTTCTCGAAGAGGCGCGCTGGGCGGGGCTGGAAAACAGCGAAAGCTTCCACTGGATGATGGCGCGCAATATTGCCTTCGTGGTGGTGAATATCAATATCAACTACCGCCGTCCGGCGCTGCTGGGCGATCTGCTGACTATCCGCAGCTCGGTACAGCAGCTGAACGGCAAGAGCGGTGTGCTGAGCCAGATCGTCACGCGTGAATCAGAGAGTGATGTGGTAGCCGATGCGCTGATCACCTTTGTCTGTATCGATCTCAAGACCCAGAAGGCGTTGCCACTGGAAGGCGAGCTGCGTGAAAAACTGGAGCTGATGGTCGCCTGAACCGCCGCCTCGCCTGTGTTATTGCCCTGGCGCTTCTATACTTCACTGTTCTTTCAGGCGATTTTTCAGGCAGAGGAGCGGTATGCGAATTCATCATCTGAACTGCGGCTGTATGTGTCCACTGGGCGGCGCGCTGTATGACGGTTTCAGCAAGGGAGTGCATGCGCACCTTATCTGTCACTGTCTGCTGATTGAAACCGATCGTGACGGGCTGGTGCTGGTGGATACCGGTTTCGGCGAGCAGGATATCACGTCGCCGACGCGTAGATTGCCCGGTTTCTTTCGTCTGCTGAACAATATCCAGTACCGTCGCGAGCTGACTGCGCTGCATCAGATCCAGCAGCTTGGCTTTCAGGCTGCTGACGTCAGGCATATTATCCTGACCCATCTCGACTTCGACCATGCCGGTGGTATCACGGATTTCCCGCAGGCGCGGCTCCACGTCATGCAGGATGAAATCGCCACGGCAAAGGCGCAGCGCACCTGGCTCGATCGTCGGCGCTACGCTGACAGCCAGTGGCGAACACAAGATGGCTGGCACGGTTACGCTCCTGGCGGTGAGTCGTGGTTTGGTTTTGACGCGGTACGCGACCTGCACGGGCTGCCGCCGGAAATTCTGCTGATCCCGCTGCCGGGCCACACGCCAGGCCATGCGGGGGTTGCCGTTCAGCATGCGGATGGCTGGCTACTGCACGGCGGTGATGCCTGGTTCTATCGCGGAGAAATGGAGCCGCAGTACCGCTGCACGCCGGGGCTGCGTTTTTATCAGTGGATGATGGAAAAGGACAGGCAGGCGAGGCTGGAAAATCAGCAGCGGCTACGCGCGCTGGCGCAGCAGCAGCAAGCAGGGCTCACGCTGTTTTGCAGTCATGATGCAAAAGAGTATGAGCGCCTGCTGCATCGTTAGGACTATTTCAGGCCGGTTTTTTGCTTCAGGGCCGCCATCACGCCAGGCTTGTCGGCCAGATAGTGGTTGAGGCCGTTGGCGCGCAGGTTGCAGGCGGCGCACTGTCCGCAGCCATCGCCTTTGATGCCGTTGTAGCAGGTCAGCGTCTCTGCGCGCACGGTATCAAGTTTGCCCCAGTAATCTGCCAGCGCCCAGGTTTCCGCTTTGTCGAGCCACATCAGCGGCGTCTCAAAGCGCACATCCCGGGCCATGCCAAGGCTGACCGCATGGTTCAGCGCCTTGACGAACTCATCGCGGCAGTCCGGGTAGCCGGAGAAATCAGTTTCACATACCCCGGTGATCACCGCTTCGGCCTGCACCTGGTAGGCGTAAATCGCCACCAGGGTGAGGAACAGAATGTTGCGGCCCGGCACAAAGGTGTTCGGGATACCGCTGGCATCAGGCTCGTAATCCGGCACCGGAATGCTGTCGCGCGTCAGGCTGCTGACTGCAAGCTCATTGAGCAGAGTAACATCCAGCACTTTATGGGCGCGGGCACCCAGCGCTGTCGCCAGTTCACGCGCCACATCGATTTCGGCACGGTGGCGTTGTCCATAGTCAAAGGTGACGCAATGCACTTCATCATACTGCTGAAGTGCCTGAATCAGGCAGGTAGTGGAATCCTGGCCTCCGCTAAAGACCACGACGGCACGTTTCATAATCGTTCCTGTTGTTGACGGAAATGGCCGCTATGGTAACGCCCCTGCGTCGCGTCCTCCAGCTCCTTCACCGATTTCCGGCGGCGGCAGCCAGGCGCGAGTGAAATCAAACCACCCCCAGGCATTGAGATGAATGCCGTTGACGCCGGGCGGAGCGCTGATCTGGTAGCGGTAGTTGAACAGTGGGGTGAGACGGGCCTCCTCCATCAGCGTTGCCAGCACCGCTTTGAGTCCGGCGTTGCGCTGTTCCAGCTGCGGGTGATGCTGCACCTTATCCAGCGTGGTCTGCAGCTGGTTATAGTCTGCCTCGCTGAGCAACCGGGGCCACAGCACGTCGCTGCGCAACCACTGCTCAAGCGTATATTCCGGCGCTTCGCCAATCAGCCTGTCGCCCATCACCAGATCGGCGCTGGCAAGCTGCTCGCAGCCTGCCCAGTTTTTGGCATTGTGAAAAATGACCGTCAGCTCGCAGCCGAGGCGGGCGAAGCTGGCTTTAAGCTGCGTGGCCATGGTGTGCAGCTCGCCGGGAAGATGGTAAACCAGCGTCAGGCGCGGCGGCAGCGCTTCGCTCCGCTCTGGCCAATGCGGAAGAGGAAGCCCCGGCAGCATCTCGTGGCTTGGCGTGATGAGGTTTTCCTCCAGCGGCAGGGTATGCAGCATGCCGCTGGTATGCACCGTCTGCATAATGCGTTGCGCCTGTGGCCTGCTGAGGCGCGCATTCTGCCGAATGGCGAGATAGCAAAATCCGAGGCTGATACTGGTGCTGATAGGGCGCAGCGCGGTCAGTTCGTCCGGATCGCCAACCGCGATCTGCGCCGGGTGACGACAGCTGGTGCCCATCTCGCGCTCAAACAGCTGAGGCGTGATCCAGTATTCAATGGCCTTCAGCAACGGGTGCTCCAGATGCCAGGCGTCATGGCTCTCCAGCCGCACGCGATCCGGCCTGAAGACCGTCAGCCGGAAGGGGCCGCTGCCCAGCAGCTCATCGTCAGGGTGCGCAAGGCGGCTACAGTAGCTGGCCAGCCGCCAGGGAAGCCAGTAATCAGGGTGATGAAGATAAAACGTCAGGCAGCGGGCGTGGGTGACCTCAATCCGTTTCACGCTGGCGAACAGCCGCGCCAGCGCCGGGTCGTTCAGCAGCAGCTGTAAGCGCTGCTGAAGCTGCCGGGTTTCGATGCGCTCACCGTTGTGCCAGTGCAGGGTGGAGCGGATATAAAAATGCCAGACGCCGCCGTCGGCGCTGGTCTGCCAGTGGTGCGCCAGATCGCCCTGCGGCTGCGGGTTATCGGCGACAAAGCGCGTCAGCCCGGAAAAGAGCTGTCCGGCAAGGTGTTGTTCGGCCCTTCCGGCGACAAAACCTGGCGTCACGGGCTCCAGCGAGCGGTAATAAGGAATACGCAGCGTCGGGGCATCATTCTGCCACTGGCCACCCAGAAATGGATGCAGCAGGTGGCGCAGCTGCTCCGGTGCCAGCTGCGTCAGCTCCAGGGCATGTTGCGGCTGCGCGCCTTTCAGCATCTCTTCGAGCAGGCTGCTGCGCAGGGCGTCAGGGGAGACGTGAAACGTCAGGGTGGCGCGCTTGCCGCGCCCGGACTGCGCCTGCCAGCTCAGCCAGCCCGCCTGCTGCGCCTGACGCAGCAGCGTGCGCATATGGCGCTCGCTGCAAAAACAGCGCGCCGCGAGTTCGGCGATGGTGACCTGCTGCGGTGCGCCACCAGAGGGCTGCCACAGACGCTGAAACTGATTGAGGCGGTTAACGAGGCGCATACAAAACCCGGAACGATTTTTTTCAAGTATTCCCTATTAGTTCCGTATATGCCAGGCAATACTTTTGCAGGTCTTTCACCCGCCGTAACCCCGGAGTAAGCATGGCCCGACTGGCTGCATTTGATATGGACGGCACGCTGTTAATGCCGGATCACCGTCTCGGCGAACAAACCCTCGCCACCCTGAAACGGCTGCGCGAGCGCGACATTACCCTGGCGTTTGCCACCGGGCGTCATGCGCTGGAGATGCGTCAACTGCTGGGAAATCTGGCGCTCGATGCGTACCTTATCACCGGCAACGGCACGCGCATTCATACCCTGGAAGGCGACGTACTGCACGAGCAGGACCTGGCGCCGGCGGTCGCGGAAGCGGTGCTGCATGGTGAGTGGGAGACCACCGCGAGCGTGCACGTTTTCAACGATCGCGGCTGGTTCACCGACAAGCCGTTACCCTGGCTGCTGGTGGCCCACGGCATGAGCGGGTTTAGCTATCAGATTGCCGATCTGCAACGCCTGCCGTCGGATGAAGTAACCAAAATCTGTTTTGTCGGTGAGCATGCTGACCTGGAGCGGCTGCGCCTGCAGCTTAGCGAGGCGCTGGGCGACAGCGCGCACCTGTGCTTTTCAGCGTTTGAGTGTCTGGAAGTACTGCCGCCGGGCTGTAACAAAGGGGCGGCGCTAAGGGTACTGAGCAGTCATCTCGGGCTGACCCTGGCCGAGTGTATGGCGTTCGGCGACGCCATGAATGACCACGAGATGCTGTCGCTGGTCGGGCATGGCCTGATTATGGGCAACGCCATGCCGCAACTGATTTCGGCACTGCCGCATCTGCAGGTGATTGGTCACTGTCAGACGCAGGCAGTTTCACACTATTTATCGCATTGGCTGGACCATTCTGACCTTCCTTATTCCCCCGAATAGAGGAGGCCCTTCCAGCAAGCCGGGTAACCCCCGGCTTTTTTTATCGGTTCAGCTGCGCAATGGCATCGCGCCAGCCGCTGATGTCGCCAAACTGTCGCGCCACCCACTCTGGATTGTAAAAGGTATCAAGATAGCGCTCACCGCTGTCACACAGCAGCGTGACGATTGATCCGCGTTTGCCCTCGTCGCGCATCCGCGCCGCGAGCTGAAGTACGCCCCACATGTTCGTCCCGGTCGACGCGCCCACTTTGCGGCCCAGCAGCCCTTCCAGCCAGCCCAGCGTGGCGACGGAGGCCGCATCCGGCACGCGCAGCATTTCATCAATCACATCGGCGATAAACGACGGTTCGACGCGCGGGCGACCAATGCCTTCAATCCGGCTACCCACCTGGCTTTTCAGCGTCGGATCGCGATGCTGCCAGTAATCCATAAATACCGAGTTTTCCGGATCCACCACCATCAGCTTCGTGGCGTGTCCCTGATAGCGCAGGTAGCGACCAATGGTCGCGGAGGTGCCGCCGGTTCCGGCGCTCATCACGATGTAATCCGGTACCGGATGCGGCTCGTGCGACATCTGGCGGAAAATGCTCTCGGCGATATTATTGTTACCGCGCCAGTCGGTGGCCCGCTCGGCGTAGGTAAACTGATCCATATAGTGGCCGCGCAGCTCGCGGGCCAGCATTTCAGAAGCGTCATAAATCTCACACGCGCTGTCGACAAAATGGCAGCGTCCTCCGTAGAAGGCGATCTGCTCGATCTTGCGCTTTGCCGTGCAGGACGGCATCACGGCGATAAACGGCAGGCCGAGCAGTCGGGCAAAATAGGCCTCCGATACCGCCGTCGAGCCGGATGAGGATTCAACGATAGTGGTGTCTTCATTGATCCAGCCGTTGCTCAGGCCATACAGGAACAGCGAGCGGGCAAGACGGTGCTTCAGGCTGCCGGTAGGATGGGTGCTCTCATCCTTCAGGTAGATGTTGATCCCCGGAAACGCCGGCAGCGTCAGGCGAATCAGATGGGTATCCGCCGAGCGCTGAAAGTCGGCATTAATTTCGTTGATAGCGTGGTTTACGAAGGCGCGATTCATGGTGGCGATCCGTTTGTCATTTTGTGCCTAGCGTACAGGAAGGCACGGAAAAAATAATTGCCATTTCGCCTGTGAATTTCGCACTATGGGGAAAGATTTTCTCCGTGAGGCGGCTATGATAGATAAAATTGACCGTAAATTGCTTTCGTTGTTGCAGGAGGACTGCACGCTCTCTTTGCAGGCGCTGGCGGATGCCGTTAATCTGACGACCACCCCGTGCTGGAAGCGGCTGAAGCGGCTCGAAGATGAAGGCATCATTCGTGGGCGCGTGGCGCTGCTCAGCGGCGAAAAACTGGGGCTGGGGTTAACCGCGTTTATGCTGATCAAAACCCAGCAGCACAGCAGCGCCTGGTACAGCCAGTTTGTCGGTGTGGTCGCGCAGATGCCCGAGGTGCTCGGCTTCTGGCGCATGGCGGGCGAGTACGACTACCTGATGCAGGTGCAGGTTGCCGATATGAAGCGCTACGACGACTTCTATAAGCGACTGGTAAACAGCGTGCCGGGCCTGTCTGATGTGACCTCAAGCTTTGCGATGGAGCAGATCAAGTACACCACGGCACTGCCGATAGACGCTGCGTAACGGCTGTTTTTATTCTCATTTTTGACATACTTCGTGCTCAGACTAGAATCAAACGTCCTGAGCACCCGCAGGACCACCCATCTGTTATTGATTGTTGAATTACCCAACCAGGAAATCACCGCGTGCGATTATTTGCTCAGTTAAGCTGGTACTTCACCCGGGAGTGGCGTCGCTACCTTGGGGCTGTCCTCCTGCTTATCCTCATTGCCATTCTCCAGCTGGTGCCGCCAAAAGTGGTCGGTATCGTCGTGGACGGCATTACCCAACAGCACTACTCAAAGGCCTGGCTGATGAAGTGGGTGGGGCTGCTGGTGGCGATTGCCGTGGTGGTTTATCTGTTGCGCTACGTCTGGCGCGTGCTGCTGTTTGGTGCCTCCTACCAGCTCGCGGTCGAGCTGCGCGAAGACTTTTACCGCCAGCTCAGCCGTCAACATCCTGAATTTTACCTGCGTCACCGCACCGGCGACCTGATGGCGCGCGCCACCAACGACGTTGACCGCGTGGTGTTCGCCGCCGGGGAAGGGGTGTTAACCCTGGTGGATTCCCTGGTGATGGGCTGCGTGGTGCTGGTGGTGATGTCTACCCAGATTAGCTGGCAGCTGACGCTGCTGGCACTGCTGCCGATGCCGATTATGGCTATCATCATTAAGCGCTACGGCGACCAGCTGCACAACCGCTTCAAGCTGGCCCAGGCGGCGTTTTCGTCGCTCAACGATCGCACCCAGGAGAGCCTGACCAGCATCCGCATGATCAAAGCGTTTGGCCTGGAAGATCGTCAGTCGGCGCTGTTTGCTGCCGATGCGCAGGATACCGGCGCGAAAAACATGCGCGTGGCGCGCGTCGATGCCCGTTTCGACCCCACTATTTACATCGCCATCGGTATGGCGAACCTGCTGGCCATCGGCGGCGGCAGCTGGATGGTAGTCAACGATACCCTGACCCTCGGCGAGCTCACCAGTTTTACCATGTACCTCGGGCTGATGATCTGGCCGATGCTGGCCCTGGCGTGGATGTTTAACATCGTCGAGCGCGGCAGCGCGGCCTATACGCGCATTCGCGACATGCTGGCCGAAGCGCCGGTGGTGAGCGACGGCAGCGAGCCGGTGCCGGAAGGGCGGGGCACGCTTAGCGTTGCCATCAACAATTTTGTTTATCCCCAGGCGGCGAAGCCGACGCTGAGCGCGGTGCACTTTACCCTTCAGCCGGGGCAGATGCTGGGCCTGTGCGGCCCGACCGGTGCGGGGAAAACTACCGTACTGTCACTGATCCAGCGCCATTTTGACGTTGGTGACGGCGCAATCTGCTTTAGCGATATTCCGCTGCCGCGTCTGCAGCTCAACGCCTGGCGCGGTCGCCTGGCGGTAGTGAACCAGACCCCGTTCCTGTTCTCCGATACCGTGGCGAACAACATCGCACTCGGCAGGCCGGGGGCCAGCCAGGCGGAGATTGAGCAGGTGGCGAAGCTCGCCAGCGTGCATGAAGATATTCTGCGCCTGCCCCAGGGGTATGACACCGAAGTGGGCGAGCGCGGCGTGATGCTTTCCGGCGGACAGAAGCAGCGCCTCTCGATTGCGCGCGCGCTGCTGCTGGAGGCGGAAATCCTTATCCTCGACGATGCGCTGTCGGCGGTGGATGGCCGCACCGAACATCAGATCCTGCACAACCTGCGCCAGTGGGGCGAGGGGCGCACCATCATTATCAGCGCCCACCGGCTGTCCGCCCTGACCGAAGCCAGTGAACTTCTGGTGCTGCAACATGGGCAGATTGCCCAGCGCGGTGACCACGACAGCCTCGCCGCTCAGCCGGGCTGGTATCGGGATATGTACCGTTACCAGCAGCTGGAAGCGGCGCTGGATGACGAGCCGGAAACGGACGACGACGATGACAAGGAGGCGCACCATGCGTGAGACGCCGAAGCCGGTCAAGGTATGGCCGACGCTCAAGCGCCTGCTGGCGTACGGTTCGCCGTGGCGTAAGCAGATCTACATCGCCGTGCTGATGCTGTGGATTGCCGCTGCGGCAGAAGTGAGCGGCCCGGCGCTGATCAGCTACTTCATCGATAACATGGTAGCGAAAGAGTATATGCCGCTGGGTCTGCTGGCCGGGATGGCATTCGCCTACATCTGCCTGCAGCTGCTGGCGGCGGGGCTGCACTACTGGCAGTCGCTGCTGTTCAACCAGGCGGCGGTCGGCGTGGTGCAGCAGCTGCGCACCGACGCGATGGACGCAGCGCTGCGCCAGCCGCTCAGCGCCTTCGATACCCAGCCGGTGGGGCAGCTGATCTCACGGGTGACCAACGATACCGAGGTGATCCGCGATCTCTATGTGATGGTGGTGGCTACGGTGCTGCGCAGCGCCGCGCTGGTGGGCGCGATGCTGGTCGCGATGTTCAGCCTCGACTGGCGCATGGCGCTGGTGGCGATTGCGATCTTCCCGGCGGTGATGATCGTGATGGTGATCTACCAGCGCTACAGCACGCCGATCGTGCGTCGGATGCGTGCCTACCTGGCGGACATCAATGACGGTTTCAACGAAGTGATCAACGGCATGGGTGTCATCCAGCAGTTCCGCCAGCAGGCGCGCTTCGGGGAACGCATGGGGCAGGCGAGCCGCTCGCACTACACCGCCCGTATGCAGACCCTGCGGCTGGACGGTTTCCTGCTGCGCCCGCTGCTCAGCCTGTTTTCGGCGCTGGTGCTGTGCGGCCTGCTGATGCTGTTCGGCTTCAGCCCCGAAGGCACCATTGAAGTCGGTGTGCTGTATGCGTTTATCAGCTACCTCGGGCGGCTGAACGAACCGCTGATCGAACTCACCACCCAGCAGTCGATGCTGCAACAGGCGGTCGTCGCCGGGGAGCGCGTGTTCGAACTGATGGACCGTCCGCGTCAGGAGTACGGCAGCGATGATCGTCCGCTGACCAGCGGCGATATTGCTATTGACCATGTGTCGTTTGCCTATCGCGAAGATCGTCTGGTACTGCAGGATATCGATCTGCACATTCCGTCGCGCAGCTTCGTGGCGTTGGTCGGGCATACCGGCAGCGGGAAAAGTACCCTCGCCAGTCTGTTGATGGGTTACTACCCGCTAACCGAAGGGGAGATCCGTCTCGACGGGCGGCCTCTGGCCGGGCTGAGCCACGCCGCGCTGCGTCACGGTGTCGCGATGGTGCAGCAAGACCCGGTGGTGATGGCCGACTCCTTCTTTGCCAATGTGACCCTCGGGCGCGACATCAGCGAAGAGAAAGTATGGGAAGTGCTGGAGACGGTGCAGCTCGCCGGGCTGGCGCGCAGCATGAGCGACGGCATCCATACGCGTCTGGGTGAGCAGGGCAATAACCTGTCGGTCGGCCAGAAACAGCTGCTGGCGATGGCTCGCGTGCTGGTGGAGACCCCGCAGATCCTGATCCTTGATGAGGCGACCGCCAACATCGACTCCGGCACCGAGCAAGCGATCTCCCTGGCACTGGCGGCGGTACGCCAGCGCACCACGCTGGTGGTGATCGCCCATCGTCTGTCGACTATCGTCGAAGCCGATACCATCCTCGTGCTGCATCGCGGCCAGGCAGTGGAGCGCGGCTCCCATGCCGACCTGCTGGCGCAGCAGGGGCGCTACTGGCAGATGTATCAGCTGCAGCTGGCCGGCGAAGAGCTGCAAGCGGCCAGCCGCGACGAGCCGGCTACCGCCTGATGCACTAAAACAACGCACTGCGGCGGCAGGTTGTTGCCGTGGTGCAAAATTGCAACGCACCATGCACTCTGATGGTGCGTTTTTTTATGCCCGCACTGTGCCGCTCCCTTTTTCCCGCCCGGCCCGCACTGACACACCCTTACATTCCGCCTTAGCGTTAACAATCACCTCCGGTTTCGATTTCTGGCACGGCGCTTGCTTTATCCCTCTCGTGTTCGCTGCGGCAATTGCCCAATTCTGAGTGGAGGGGATCTATGAAGCTGGTTACCGTGGTAATCAAACCGTTCAAGCTGGAAGACGTGCGTGAAGCGCTCTCGTCGATTGGTATTCAGGGACTGACCGTGACTGAAGTAAAAGGCTTTGGTCGCCAGAAGGGCCATGCCGAGCTGTACCGCGGTGCGGAGTACAGCGTCAACTTCCTGCCTAAGGTGAAGATTGATGTGGCTATCGCAGACGATCAGCTGGATGAAGTGATTGATATTATTAGTAAAGCAGCCTACACCGGCAAAATTGGCGACGGCAAAATTTTTGTTGCCGAACTGCAACGCGTTATCCGTATTCGCACCGGCGAGTCGGATGAAGCCGCCCTGTAATCGTTAAGCCTCTCGTGACAGGAATGATGAAAATGAAAAAAGTAGCCATGAAATTAGGGCTTAGCGCGCTGGCACTGCTGCCGGGTATTGCGCTGGCTGCACCAGCAGTGGCGGATAAAGCCGACAACGCCTTTATGATGATTTGCACCGCCCTGGTACTGTTTATGACGATCCCGGGCATTGCGCTGTTTTACGGCGGTCTGATCCGCGGTAAAAACGTACTCTCGATGCTGACTCAGGTCACCGTCACCTTCGCGCTGGTATGCGTACTGTGGGTGGTCTACGGCTACTCGCTGGCCTTCGGCAGCGGCAATAACTTCTTCGGCAGCTTCGACTGGACGATGCTGAAAGGCATTGAAATCACGGCGCTGATGGGCAGCTTCTATCAGTACATCCATGTCGCTTTCCAGGGCTCTTTTGCCTGCATTACCGTGGGCCTGATCGTCGGTGCACTGGCAGAACGTATTCGCTTCTCGGCGGTGCTGATTTTCGTGGTGGTGTGGCTGACGCTCTCCTACATCCCGATTGCGCACATGGTCTGGGGCGGCGGTCTGCTGGCTTCCCACGGCGCGCTGGACTTCGCTGGCGGCACCGTGGTGCACATTAACGCCGCGGTAGCGGGCCTGGTGGGTGCCTACATGATTGGCAAACGCGTCGGCTTCGGCAAAGAAGCGTTCAAACCGCACAACCTGCCGATGGTGTTTATCGGTACGGCAATCCTCTACGTCGGCTGGTTTGGTTTCAACGCCGGTTCTGCCAGCGCTGCCAATGAAATCGCTGGCCTGGCGTTTGTGAATACCGTAGTAGCAACCGCTGCGGCGATCCTTGCCTGGGTCTTCGGCGAGTGGGCGCTGCGCGGCAAACCGTCGCTGCTGGGTGCCTGTTCCGGTGCCATTGCCGGTCTGGTGGGCGTGACGCCGGCCTGTGGCTACATCGGTGTTGGCGGGGCGCTGATCGTCGGTATCGCGGCGGGTCTGGCAGGGCTGTGGGGCGTGACTATGCTGAAACGCTGGCTGCGCGTCGATGATCCATGCGATGTGTTCGGCGTACACGGCGTGTGCGGCATCGTGGGCTGCGTGCTGACCGGCTTCTTTGCGTCCACTTCCCTGGGCGGCGTGGGCTATGCGGAAGGGGTGACCATGGGCCATCAGGTGCTGGTACAGCTGGAAAGCATCGGCCTCACTATCGTCTGGTCCGGCGTGGTGGCCTTCATCGGCTATAAACTGGCAGACATGACCGTTGGTCTGCGCGTTCCGGAAGACCAGGAGCGTGAAGGGCTGGACGTCAACAGCCACGGCGAGAACGCCTACAACGCCTGATTTTTTGAGTATCTCCTGAGCCTCAAACCTCCCGCATGCGGGAGGTTTTTTTTGGCAGGTATGCAACGGTGTTTACGGTATGTAGGGCGGGTAAGCCTGCGCACCCACTGTCGGTGAAACAGAAAAGGTGGGTGCGTGAGAACAGGGTCAGGGCTAGCTGCGCTTGCGCATTACCCCTTCCTGCACCGTTGAGGCCACCAGCACGCCATCCTGGGTATAGAACTCGCCGCGCACAAAACCGCGCGCGCTGGAGGCCGAGGTGCTCTCCACGCTGTAGAGCAGCCACTCGTTGATGTTGAACGGGCGGTGGAACCACATCGAATGATCGATGGTCGCTACCTGCATGCCCGGCTCCAGGAAGCCGATGCCGTGCGGCTGCAGCGCCACCGGCAGGAAATTAAAGTCTGAAGCGTAACCAAGCAGGTACTGATGCACCCGCAGATCGTCCGGCACGCTGCCATTCGCCCGCAGCCACACCTGGCGCGCCGGCTCGGCGGTATGGCCTTTGAGCGGGTTGTGAAACTCCACCGGGCGGATCTCCAGCGGCTTGTCGCTCAGGAACTTCTCGGCGGCCTGAGGCGGCAGGAGGTGCGCCAGCTTACGCGCGATGTCAGTCTCCGACGGCAGCCCGTCCGGCGACGGCGCAGACGGCATGGTTTTCTGGTGCTCAAAGCCCGGCTCGGGAGCCTGGAACGAGGCCGTCATGTAGAAGATAGGCTTACCATTCTGTACCGCGGCGACACGGCGGGCGCTGAAGCTGTTGCCGTCGCGCAGCACTTCCACGTCGTAAACGATAGGTTTCTGGCTGTCGCCAGGGCGCAGGAAGTAGCTGTGGAACGAGTGCACCAGACGCTCGGCGGGGACAGTTTCTTTCGCCGCATACAGCGCCTGGCCAACGACCTGACCGCCAAATACCTGGCGCAGCCCCAGATCTTCACTCTGGCCTCGAAACAGGCCTTCCTCAATTTTTTCCAGATTCAGTAACGCCAGAAGGTTGTTCAGTGCCTGACTCATACATTTCCTCAATAACAACGGGGCAGCGCTGTGCCGGTAATTACCGCTGAGTATAACCTGGTTTATGAAGTGGTCCGATGGGTGCATTTGTCTGAATGGCGGGGCGTTTCCAGGCAGAATCGGGTGATCTATGCCACACTTAGCACGTTATGTTGTTGTGACCACACACTCTGGTGGGAGTACTTCCCGCTGGTGCATTGAAGATAAGGAGAACTCAATGAAACTCGTGCACGTATTAAGTGGTGTAGCGGTTGCCGTAGCGCTCGCTGGTTGCGCGCAAGACAAAAGCGCAGATATCCAGACTCCCGCGCTGAACCCGAATACCGCCGGGGTTAACACCCAGCCTGTCATCAAGCAGCCGAATGTATCTGGTACCGTATGGATCCGTCAGAAAGTGGCTCTGCCACCGGATGCGGCGCTCACCGTGACGCTGTCGGATGCTTCCGTAGCCGATCAGCCGTCGAAAGTGCTGGCGCAGCGGGTAGTGCGTACCGAGGGCAAACAGGCACCGTTCAGCTTTGAACTGCCGTTTAACCCGTCTGACGTACAGCCGAACGCCCGTATCCTGCTGAGTGCGGCGATCACCATTGATGACAAACTGGTGTTCATCACCGATACCGTGAAACCGGTAATTAATCAGGGCGGCACTAAAGCTGACCTGACGCTGGTTCCGGTGCAGCAGACCGCAGTTCCGGTAAACCAGAGCGGCGGCGCGGCGACCACCGTACCATCGACTTCACCGACGCAGGTTAACCCGTCGTCTGCCGTTCCGGCACCGACGAACTTCTGATGACCCGCATACTGACTCCGGCACGCCGGGGTCAGTAGTTCCAGCGATAGCGCTGCATATCGATTTGCCCACTCCCGCTCACTTCCACACCTTCAGATAACAGCGCCTGGCGCTGACGCTGCAGATCCGGCCCGGTCAGGGAAATCGCACCGTGGCGATTCACCACCCGATGCCACGGCAGCTGGCTCCCCTCCGGCAGACGCTTCAGCACGCCACCCACCTGACGCGCCGCGCGCGGCGATCCCGCCAGCCTTGCCACCTCGCCATAGGTGGTGACGAATCCTTTCGGAATCGCGGCCACAATCTGGTAAATGCGCTGCGGGAAAGTGTCCTGATTGTCCATAAGCGTCTCCTTTTTAGCGTGCTTGCAAGGATAGATGTAGCCTGAGCACGTGAAAAGGGATGATTAGCTGAGCGTTTTTGCAGTATCGAACAAGAAACCAGCACCCGGTTGTGGTCGGGTTGCAATTGCCGGGGGTTATAAGGATAATGCCGCCTGCGCGTTGATACTCAACGCTCTCAATGGGGGCCCTGTTGGTTCTCCCGCAACGCTACTCTGTTCACCAGGTCAGGTCCGGAAGGAAGCAGCCAGGGCAGATGACGTGTGTGCCGGGATGTAGCTGGCAGGGCCCCCACCCAATTCTGGCTCCCGCCTTTTCGTTACTTCTCATCGTTTTGCAACACTTTCCTTTTTTTGAACATATCCGTTTTCGCTGTCACATTTCTGATAACTGTCATCAATTTGTCATACTGCTGTCATTTAAATTATTCATGTTATTAACGCATCGATGGCGTAACGCCTTCATTTTCCCCTGTTTAACGTTAAGGAAATGCTATGACCACCGCGGTACTGAACGTCAAAATCAATGCGGAGTTAAAAGAGCGTCTGCGTGAATATGCTCAGGAAAATGACGAGACCCTCGGCGCGGTTACCGAAAGATTGCTGCTGAGCGCGATGAACGATGACGACATTTCAGAAGACGACATCGACAGCCAGCACACGGAAGAGAGCCGTACCGAGCAGCTCACTGATAAAGAAATCAAAGCCCTGCGTAAACTTCTGAAGAAGAAAAAATGAAACGTCACGAGCCACATACCACGGCCCACAACTATGCTGAAGCCTGCCATCTGCTGCGCTCAGGCTATGTGAAGCACGTTCGGTTGGGCTGGAACGTCGAAAGCGATGAGTTTTTCCGTATCGCCTCGGACTGGTGCGACGCTGGCGCCAGAATTGTAAAAGAGGATGATGCCTTCGTCGTCTCGCTGAAAGGGTTCGCAATCCCGCGTCAGCACTGACATAACACTAATAACACCGCCTCAACATCCATTATAAAGCGTCACGGACGACGTTTCGGCGAACCCGCGGGTTCGTCACTTTTCCTCTGTTTTTGTCATTCCCGCTCATTAATTCTCATCTTTCCCCACGCCTGTAAAATTCCACGCCATGCCTGTGCCAGGGTGAAGTTTCGATACGCCCGATGAACGGTGAGGTGGCTGTGAAATTTGATCCGCAGTGCGACGATATCGCTATTGTTCTGTCAGCGCTGAAGCTGCGCCAGTCGGCTGACTTTATGGACAGCTACA
This sequence comes from Siccibacter colletis, assembly GCF_000696575.1. Taxonomy (GTDB): domain Bacteria; phylum Pseudomonadota; class Gammaproteobacteria; order Enterobacterales; family Enterobacteriaceae; genus Siccibacter; species Siccibacter colletis. The sequence continues at coordinate 139,671 of NZ_JMSQ01000026.1, forward strand.
GCGAGCCGTATGTGATGGTGGTCGGCATGGATGAAACCAGCGCTGACGCTGCGCGCTTCCACTGCCAGCTCAACGCGTTCAGCAACGTCAGGGCATACCAGCCGCTGGTGGCAGCCGGAGAGGGGATTCTGCTGTACGGCCCGGCGAATCCGGGAGCATTCGTGACGCTTTCGGTCGCCATCATGGAATCCGATGCGGAGATCCGTCAGGCGGGCCAGGATCTGCAGGCGTGGGTGAGCCAGGCTGCACAACACATCGGCGTGGCTTCGCTGCTGGCGACGAATCCTGGTGCAACCACCGCCCGCTCGCTGGTAGAGCAGGTGCTGGGGCGGGTAGCGAACCGGATGCGCGATAATCAGGACGATACCCTGTTAACCGTTTCCGGCTGCTGGTTCCGCGACCGCCCGGTGCCCTATAACATCAACAGCTTTTCGGTGCATCACAATGATTTTGCCGAAGCGACGCTGAAGGTGATCCCCCTCCCGCCGGGCTGAATCACACCACGCCGCGGGAGCGCACCGGGGCGCTGACCAGCGACTGCCACAGCGGTTGAAGCCGCTGCAGCGCGTCTTCAAGCTGCGGGGTCTCCAGCGCAAACGGCAGGCGCAGGAAGCGCTCAAAGGCGCCGTCGGTGCCAAAGCGCGGCCCGGCCCCGAGATGAATCCCGATGTTGAGCGCGCTGGCGGCGAACTGCGAGGCCAGCGGCAGCGGCAGCTCCACCCAGAATGACAGCCCGCCTTCAGGAAGCTGAAAACGCCAGTCCGGAAAATAGCGCTTCAGCATAGTGGCGGCGGCATCGCGGCGCGTTTTCAGCAGCGCCCGCCGTGCCGGCAGGAAGTTATCCGCCTCGTTAATCAGCGCCTGCACCGCCAGCTGTTCAAGCAGCGGCGAGCCTAAATCCAGACTGTCACGCACCTGGGTTAGCGAGGCGATGGTCCGCGCCGGGGCGCGGATCCAGCCCAGACGCAATCCGCCCCAGAAGCTTTTTCCCGCCGAACCAATGGTGATCACCTCATCTTCGCCGAACGCGGCCAGTGGCGGGGGAGGCGGGGCGTCATACCAGAGATCGATCATGGTTTCGTCCACCACTACCGTGGTACGGGTGCGGGCGGCGATGGCGGCGACGTCCTGGCGGGTCGCGGCATCCATACAGCGACCGGTGGGGTTGTGAAAATCCGGCAGCAGATAGGCGAGACGCGGCGCGGTCTGGGCGATGGTTGCCGCCAGTGCCGCGCTGTCCCAGCCCTGATCCGGCAGCGAAATTCCTACCGCGCGGCATGAGGCTCCTTCAATCGCCGCATGGGCCAGCGGATAAGTGGGGTTATCCACCGCCACGCGATCTCCCGGCCCGGTCAGCAGCCGCAACACCAGCGCAAATCCCTGCAGCGCCCCGTTGACCATCATAATCTGGTCCGCCGTGGTGGGCAGGCCGCGCGCGGCATAGCGTTCGGCGATGGTCTGGCGCACGCTCAGCAGCCCCTGGCGATCGTAGCCGGTGTGGTCGAGGAAGCCCGGCAGCTGGCTCAGGGCGTGGGAGAAGGCATGGTGAATTTCCGGCCCGGCGGGCAGGGCGGCGGTCGCCAGATCCAGCGCCTGAGGCACGCTGTGGCGGCCCGCAGCCGGACGCGGTTCGGGCAGCACGATCACCGAGCCGGAGCCGTGGCGGCTGACCAGATAATTTTCATCCCGCAACTGGGCGAGGGCGCTGGCAACGGTGGTGCGGCTGACGTTGAGCGCACTGGCCAGCTCGCGCTCGCCGGGCAGGCGGCTGTCGAGCGGTAGTCGGCCATCAAGGATCAGCAGACGCAGCGCCTGGGCTAACTGCTGATAGAGCGGAGCGCGGGAGGCGGGTTGCTGCCAGTTGCCCAACAGGCGCAGCAGCGACAGGCTTCCGGATCGACGTTGATTCATGGCAGTCCACTTTGTTTAAACTGGACCTTAATAATAAGTCCAGTTCCGATAGAGTGAAACCATCATGTCGCCACCGGAAGATTTTATGTTACGTCGTCTGTTTCAGCTCTACTTTGGCCTCGGGTTATACGGGGTTTCTGCCGCTATGTTCGTCACCGCTAATCTCGGGGCCGATCCCTGGAACGTGTTTCACCTCGGCGTAGCACGGCTGTTTTCGCTCAACATTGGTCTGGTGATGATCCTCGTCGGTGCGCTGGTGCTGCTGTTCTGGATCCCGCTGCGTCAGCGTCCGGGTCTCGGCACCATCAGCAACGTTATTGTTATTGGTCTGGCGGCGGACGCCACCCTGGCGCTGATGCCGCCGGTCAGCGGTCTGCCGCTGCAGGTAACGCTGCTGGTAAGCGCGGTGGTGCTGAATGCGATGGCGACCGGGATGTACATCGGCGCGGGCTTCGGTTCCGGGCCGCGTGACGGGCTGATGACCGGCATCAACGCCCGCACCGGCTGGTCGGTGCGTACCGTGCGTACCGCAATTGAGCTCACCGTGCTGCTGGCCGGATGGGCGATGGGCGGCACGCTGGGGGTCGGCACCGTGTTGTATGCCCTGGCGATCGGGCCGCTGATCCAGTTCTTTATGCCGTGGTTTCGCCGCCGGCCACAGCCGCCGGTAACGGAAACCGCAGCGGTGTCATGAAGGCGAAGCGCTCACAATTTTTGCCCGACTGCGCTAGAATAACGGCGATCTCCACCACTTCTGAGCCGCTATGAAGCCGAAATCCATCACGCTTTACGACGTCGCACGCCATGCGGGCGTCTCCTATCAGACCGTCTCCCGGGTGATTAACCAGGCGGAACACGTCTCTGCCCGCACCCGGGAAAAGGTGGAGCAGGCGATGACCGCGCTGCACTACGTCCCGAACCGGGTAGCGCAGCAGCTGGCGGGCAAAGCCCTGCTGACGCTGGGCCTGGTAACAGCTGACCTGTCGCTGCATGCCCCGTCGCAAATCGCCGCTGCGGTAAAGCGACGCGCCAGCCTGGCGGGGTATAACGTGGTGATGTCGATGCCGGAAGATAACAGCGTTGCCGCCTGTGAAGCAGCAGTGGCGGGTCTGCTGGCACAGCGGGTGGATGCCCTGCTGATTAACGTTCCGCTGGAAAACGATGCCGCAGCGCATATCGCCGCCCGCAGCCAGCCGCTGCCGGTACTGTTTCTTGATGTCGATGAGAATGCCCCGGTGCCGTCGATGGTGTTTGATGCGCAGCAGGGGGCGCGGCTGGGAATTGAACATCTGCTGGCGCTGGGCCACCGGCGCATTGCCTGTCTTGCCGGGCCGCTCGATTCGGTCTCCGCCCGACTGCGTCACCAGGGCTGGATCGCCGCGCTGCATCAGGCGGGGCTGACGCCCTGCGTGGAGGCGCACGGTGACTGGAGCGCCGCATCAGGATATCACCATGCCCATGCCATTCTGGCTGCGCGCCCGGACGGCGTGGTGGTGGCGAACGATCAGATGGCGCTTGGGGTGCTGCGCGCCTGCGCGGAGCAGCAGCTCCAGGTACCGGATGCCATTTCTGTTATTGGCTATGACGATACCGCCGACAGCGCCTGGTTTACCCCGGCGCTGACCACCATCCGTCAGGATTTTCGCCTGCTGGGGGAGCGAAGCGTGGAGTGGCTGTTGGCGCGCCTTCATGCCGCACCGACGGCGGAGTCGGCGATTACGCTGCCGGTGTCACTCATCGAACGCCAGACCAGCGGCGCACGGCGTAGTACAGAGATAACGCCCCGGCAGATTGCCGCCCGGTTGACGCAGCTGGCGCAGCAGTTGGCGGATCTCGATCGTTCCTGACGTTATGTGATCCGCTTCGCATCAGTGCCGGGGCGATCTTTACTCCCGACCACAACCTGTGCAGAGTTACCTTTATTTGTGAGCGCTTCGCAATTGAGGTTAACCATGCATCAGACTTCCCCTTATCTCTCCCTGCAGTCGCTGCTTTCCCGCCGCGACTGGGAAAATCCCGGCGTCACCCAGTGGCAGCGTCTGCCGGCCCACGCCCCGTTCAATAGCTGGCGCAGCGCCGGGGCCGCGCGTGAAGATCGCATCAGCGAACAGCGGAAAATCCTGAACGGCGACTGGCTGTTCAGTTATTTTCACGCCCCGGAAGCGGTGCCGGAGAGCTGGCTGCAGCAGGAGTGCGCCGACGCTCGCCCGCTGCCGGTGCCGTCGAACTGGCAGATGCACGGCTACGATGCGCCCATCTACACCAACGTCACCTATCCCATCGCTACCACGCCGCCCTTTGTGCCGCGCGAAAACCCTACCGGGTGTTACTCGCTCACCTTCCGCCCCGATGCGGGCTGGCTGGCAGGCGGGCAGACGCGCATCATTTTCGAAGGGGTGAACAGTGCGTTCTATCTGTTCTGCAACGGGCGCTGGGTGGGGTACTCCCAGGACAGCCGCCTGCCGGCGGAGTTCGACCTGACGGATTTCCTGATCGACGGCGATAACCGCCTGGCGGTGCTGGTGCTGCGCTGGAGCGACGGCAGCTGGCTGGAAGACCAGGATATGTGGCGCATGAGCGGTATTTTCCGCAACGTGGTGCTGCTGCATAAGCCCGATACGCGCATTGCCGATTACCTTGTACGCACTCCGCTTAACAGCGAATTGAGCGCCGGTCGGCTGGAGGTTGAGGTCCATCTTGAAGGCCGCGATGTGGCAGCAAGCCAGGTCGCCGTGGCGCTGTGGCGGGACGATACGCTGATCGGCGAGGTGCAGGCCGCGCCGGGCAGCGCTCCGGTGGACGAGCGCGGCAATTACGCCGAGCGGGTGACGCTGACGCTGCCGGTGGAGCAGCCGGCGCTGTGGAGCGCGGAAACGCCGCACCTCTATCGCGCTGTGGTCTCGCTGCTTGATGCTCAGGGCGAGCTTATCGAAGCCGAAGCCTGCGACGTGGGCTTCCGCAAAGTGGAAATCAGCAATGGTCTGCTGAAGGTCAACGGTAAACCGCTGCTGATCCGCGGCGTGAACCGTCACGAACATCATCCTGAGCACGGGCAGGTGATGGACGAAGCTACCATGCGCCGCGACATTGAGCTGATGAAACAGCACAATTTCAACGCGGTGCGCTGCTCGCACTACCCGAATCATCCGCTTTGGTACCGGTTGTGCGACCGCTACGGCCTGTACGTGGTGGATGAAGCCAATATTGAAACCCACGGTATGGTGCCGATGAACCGCCTGTCGGACGATCCGCGCTGGCTGCCGGCGATGAGCGAGCGCGTGACGCGCATGGTGCAACGCGATCGCAATCACCCCTCGATCATTATCTGGTCGCTGGGCAATGAATCCGGGCACGGCGCAGCGCATGACGCCCTCTATCAGTGGATTAAAAAGCACGACCCGAGCCGTCCGGTGCAGTACGAAGGCGGCGGAGCCAACACTACGGCGACAGATATCGTCTGCCCGATGTACGCGAGGGTCGATCAGGATCAGCCATTCCCGGCGGTGCCGAAGTGGTCGATTAAGAAGTGGATCGGCATGCCGGACGAGACGCGTCCGCTGATCCTGTGCGAATACGCCCACGCGATGGGCAACAGCTTTGGTGGTTTCAGCAAATACTGGCAGGCGTTTCGCCAGTATCCGCGGCTGCAGGGCGGCTTTGTCTGGGACTGGGTGGACCAGGCGCTGACCAAAACCGATGCCCAGGGCAACACCTTCTGGGCCTACGGCGGCGATTTCGGCGACACGCCCAACGATCGCCAGTTCTGCCTGAATGGCCTGGTGTTTCCGGATCGTACTCCGCATCCGGCGCTGTCTGAAGCCCAGCGCGCTCAGCAATTCTTCCAGTTCCATCTGGTGAGCCACAGCCCGCTGGTGGTGGATGTAGAAAGCGACTATCTGTTTCGATCCAGCGACAACGAGCAGCTGCGCTGGCGCGTGGAAGTGGACGGCGAGGTGCTGGCCCAGGGAGAGACGCGACTGGAGATTGCGCCGCAGGGCACGCAGCGCCTTGAACTGGGCGCACTGCCTGCCGGAACGCGGCCCGGTCAGTGGTGGCTAAACGTCGAGGTGGTACAGCCTGACGCCACCGCCTGGTCCGCGGCCGGGCATCGCGTGGCCTGGGATCAGTGGCGTCTGCCGGTGCCGCTGGCCCAGCCCGCTGCGCCGGATACGGACGGGGTTGCCCCGCAGCTTACGTCAGAGGAGGCAAGCTTTAGCGTCACGCATGGCAACCAGCGCTGGGCGTTCTGTCGCACCGCCGGGGTACTGGCACAGTGGTGGCGCGATGGCGAAGAGACGCTGCTTACGCCGGTGACCGACCAGTTCAGCCGCGCACCGCTTGACAACGACATTGGCGTCAGCGAAGTGACGCGCATCGATCCGAATGCGTGGGTGGAGCGCTGGAAAGCGGCGGGCATGTACGCCTTGTCGTCGGTGCTGGTGAGCTGCCGGGCGGAACAGCGCGCTGAAGCGGTGGAGATCGCCACGCTGCACCGCTGGGTACATGAGGGAAAAGTGTTATTTATCAGCCGTAAAACCTGGCGTATTACCGCGCACGGCGAGCTGCAGATTGAGGTCGAGGTAGAGGTGGCGAGCGATATTCCGGCTCCGGCGCGTATCGGCTTAACCTGCCAGCTGGCGCAGACGCCTGAGCAGGCGAGCTGGCTGGGTCTGGGGCCGCACGAGAACTACCCGGACCGCAAGCTGGCGGCACAGCAGGGGCGCTGGACACTGCCGCTGGACGCGCTGCACACCCCGTACATTTTCCCGGGGGATAACGGCCTGCGCTGCGATACCCGCGAGCTGCGCTTTGGCGCGCATCAGCTGCACGGGCAGTTCCACTTTGCCCTCAGCCGTTACAGCCAGGCGCAGCTGCACCACATAACCCATCACCATCTGCTGGAAAAAGAGCCGGGCTGCTGGCTGCACGTTGATGCCTTCCACATGGGCGTGGGCGGGGATGACTCCTGGAGTCCGAGCGTAGCGCCGGAGTTTCTGCTGCAGCAGGAGAACGTACGCTACGCGCTGCGCTGGCGTCAGGCGTAACGTACCGCGGCGCAGGGAGGCGCCGCTATGCGTGAGGGGGGGCGAGCAGCGTCTCGTCCTCGCGGCTCGCCAGATTCTCTTCCGCCCAGCGCATAAACGCCTGGGCGGACAACGCTTTACTGTAGTGCCAGCCCTGACCGTACTGCACGCCGTGCCGGCACAGCCAGGCTTCCTGCTGCGGGCTCTCCACGCCTTCCGCCACCATCTCCAGCTTCAGGGTGCGCGCAATCTCAATGATGTGCGATGTCACCTGCTTACGCTCCAGCGCCATCACGAAGGATTTGTCGATCTTCAGGATGTCGACTTCCAGTTCCTGCAGGTAGCTCAGGCTGGAGTAGCCGGTACCGAAATCGTCAATGCTGACCCGAAAGCCCGCCTGGCGATAGCGGGTGAGGATCGGGCCGGTGATATCCGGATCGACGACGCTGCGTTCGGTTATTTCGATGACGATCTGACGTGTTGCGATGCTTGCCCCGGCGCATAACCGGGTCAGCCGCTCCAGCAGCACAGTAGAGGAGAGATCCTGCGCTGCCAGGTTGATGGCGATATGCTTATCGGGGTGCTGGCGCAGCCAGTCGCTCATCTCTTCAAATACCCGTTCAATTACATACGCGCTGAGCTGGTTGATGGTCCCGGTCTGCTCCGCCATCGGGATGAACACGTCAGGCGAGAGCCAGGTGCCGTCCGGCTGCGGCCAGCGCACCAGCGCCTCGGCACCGATGACTCTGCCGCTTTTTAACTCCACCACCGGCTGGTAGTTGATGGTCAGATCGCGATTATGCAGGGCATCTATCAGCCGGTAGCGCGGCGACTGCAGCCGCCCCAGCAGGCGCAGGATAAACGCCGCCGCCAGCAGGCTGATGACAATGCCGAACGGCATCCACAGCAGCAGCTGATCGCGCCAGGCCTTTTCCAGCGGGGCCAGCGATGCCCAGGCGACAATCATCAGCTTGGCATTGAGCAGCGGCAGTATTTCATAGCGGTTGCCGTGCCGGGTGAGGCTGATACTGTGCTCTTCGCGCACTGTCTGCCAGATGTCGGGGCTCAGGGTGCTGGTGCTGGCGATAATGTGATTGCTGGCGGTGCCGATCAGCGCCAGGTTAATGGGGTTGCTGCTGAACGGCACCACATCAATAAAGGTCAGCGGATCGATAATCACCGCGTAGCGATCGAGGCCGATCGCCACCATTTCATAACTCATGTCCAGATCGGTGCGCGAGGTGTACCAGGCGCGGAAGCCCTTTTCGGTGACGGCGTCCGGCGGCGGAAACGGCTGCTGTCTGCTGCTGCTTTCCAGCGAGGAGCAGCGCGGGCTCAGGCCATCCATCCAGATCACTTCCTGCACGTAGCGATGCGTATAGGCGAGGCGGCGCAGAGCAAGCAGATGTTCTGGACTACAGGGCGTGGTTTGCAGCGTATTGAGCACCAGCAGCGCTTCGCGCGCCTGCTCAATCACCATCTCCACGCGCGCTCTGGCGCTGGCGGTATAGGTTTCCAGCTCGTCATTGAACTGCTCATTGGCGTGGCTTCTGGCAAACCAGATGCTGAGCGCGATGGGAAGAAGAACGGCAAGGATCAGTATGGCTGTGACGAGGCTCCGGAGCCGCCTGTTGGTCATCTCATTTTCCTGAACGTGCAACGATGGTGGGGCATCTAATGAGTTAACCACAGGACGGTGGTTTTTGCCTGGACGAGGATGCTATCTTTTGCAGCTGCACCGGTTTTTGACATTTAGCACAGCGGGACGCCATGAAGAAAAAAGAGTTTGTCACCCAGGATCTGCTGAGCAAGATCTACCAGAGCGAGCCGGGGGAACGGCGCAAGCTGCCGCCGGAGCGGGTGCTGGCTGCGGAATATGGCGTGTCGCGTTTTACCATTCGTCAGGCGCTGGAGAAGCTGGCCAGCATTGGCGTGGTGAAGATCGTGCAGGGGTCGGGGATCTGGATCAACGATAACGTGCGCAGCAATCCGCTGGTCTACAACTCTATCACCGAGAAGCGTTTCGATCAGATCCAGTTTCGCATGGTGAAGCTGCACAAAAAGCTGCCCGGCATCGAGGAGCAGCAGGTGTTTGGCATCGAGGCCGGGACGTTTATCTGGCAGTTTTGCCGCCTGCGGCTGGTGGACGGCGCACCGGTGCAGATTGAGATATCAAGTATGCCGGTAAGCCTGTTTCCCGACCTGAACCAGCAGATTATCGAGCGGTCACTGCAGCGGTACGTGCTGGACAGCGGTTACCGCATATCCCATATGCTGACCAGCTACCAGGCGGTGAGCGTGTCGCGCGAGCAGGCGGCGCTGCTCGGCTGCAAAAAGGGCAGCCCGGCAATGCACATCGCTAACCGTGGCATTCTGGAAGGGGGACGGGTGTTTGAGATCAGCGATATCATTGATATCAACTACACCTGCACCTACGTCATCCCCTTTAATCATGACAATCTTGCCTTCCGCCAGGGCGCTCAGGGGGTGTGAATCGCCCCGTTTGGCAGGCGGCTCTGGGTCCACTCGTGTGGACGGTAGACCACCGGCCACTTCAGCGCCTCGGCTTCATCAAACCCTACGCCGATCCCCGGCTGCTCGATGGGGTAGATAAAGCCCTGCTCCGGGGCGGCCGCGCCGGGGAATACCGCGGCGGTATCGTCGCTAATCGGAATGAACTCCTGAATCGCGGCGTTGTGCAGGTGGATGTTGAGGTGGGTATTCACCGCCACACCGATGGGGGTCATATCTCCCGGCCCGTGCCACGCCAGCCGCACGCCAAAGGCCTGACACAGCACCGCCAGCTTCAGCGCCGGGGTAATACCGCCAATCTGCGATACGTGGCAGCGAATGAAGTCGATCTGCCGGTTGACGATCAGATCGTGCCACTCCGCCGGGTTATTGAACAGTTCGCCCATCGCCAGCGGGACGCAGCTCTGCTGACGCACCTGCGCCAGCCAGGCGCTCTGCTGAGGCGGCAGAATGTCTTCGATGAAAAAGGGCTGATATGGCTCCAGCGCTTTCGCCAGCTGCACCGCCTGCTGCGGGAACAGGCGCTCGTGCACGTCGTGCAGAATATGAAAACGCGACCCGTACTTGTCGCGCAGCGCCTTAAACATGGCAACGGTGTTAGCCATGTACTCATCCTGATCGTAATAGGCACCCTGGGTCGGGCTGCGGGTGCTGTGCATCGCTTCCGGCGTGCCACCGTAGAAACCGAGCTGGCAGCGGATATGACGATAGCCTCCGGCCAGCAGGGCGTCCACGCGGGTGAAAAGCCCGTCGAGGGTGTCGCTGCTGGCGTGGGTGTAGGCGGCGATGGCGTCTTTCGATTTCCCGCCGAACAGCTGATAGAGCGGCATGCCGGCCAGCTGCGCTTTGATGTCCCACAGCGCCATGTCCACGCCAGCGATGGCGTTGTTGGTTACCGGGCCGTTACGCCAGTAGGCGTTAACGTTCATCATCTGCCACAGATCTTCGATGTTATTCGCATCCCGGCCGGTCAGCAGCGGCTTCAGGTACTCATCGACCATCGTCTTCACCGCCAGCGGGCGCTGCTGGAAGGTGGCGCAGCCGTGACCGACCACGCCTTTATCAGTGGTGATGCGCACCACGATCAGGTTGTGCCGGTCGGGGCGGGTAATAAAGCACTCAATATTTTCAATTAGCGTAGGCAACACCGTAATACTCCCTGGGCCACAAAACAGCGGGCCGGTTGCGACATTTATTGACGTGATGGCCGCCACTATCGCCTTAATAATCCGGCGGCGTAAACCGCTTTTTTTAAATAATTTTTATTGGTCAGAAAGCTGCCTGAATAATGAATATATACCGTACCAATTTGACAGATAGCGTCGTTGTGTGGCTTTACTGGTGGTGAATTGTGATTGTCGTCATGTTTTATTGGTTTGTTTTGTTATAGCGATTTACCTACCATCACTGTCATCAATGACAACAACAACTAACTGGCGGACGTTTTATGGGGACACAGGAAGCAATTATGCGCATTATTCGTCTGGTTGGCGGGGCGGATAATATTAATAACGTCTGGCACTGCATGACGCGGCTGCGCTTTGACCTGGTTGACGATAATAAAGTCGACCAGGGTGAAATTAAAAAGATCCCCGGCGTACTGGGCGCTCAGCTGCAAAGCGATCAGTTCCAGGTCATCATCGGGCCGCAGGTAAACAGCTGGTATCAGCAGATGCAGGCCATGCTCGGCACGCCGTCTGCCACGCCTGGCGACAGCACCGCTGGCGGTAGAGGGCGTAAAAGTCTGGTGTCGCTGTTTATGGATACCGTCTCCGGCGTGTTTGGTCCTATCGTACCGGCGATTGCCGGGGCCGGGATGATCAAGGGGCTGCTGGCCGGGCTGGTAGCGCTGAACGTGGTGTCGGCAAAAAGCGATACCGTGGTGGTGATCGATCTTATCGCCAGCGGCGTGTTCTATTTCCTGCCGTTCTTCCTCGCGGTATCGGCGGCGAAGATCTTCAAAACCAACGAATATCTGGCGGCGGCGGTGGCGGCCTGTCTGATGTATCCCTCCCTGATTGAGGCGGCGAAAAACCTCGCGGCGGGCAGTCCGGATGCGGTGAGCGCATTCTGGCTACTGAATGCGATCCCGGTGTCGGTATTTAACTACGCCTCCAGCGTTATCCCGGTGATCTTCTCCATTCTGGCGCTGAGCTACATCCATCGCTGGGTGGACAGCTTTATGCCAGAGGTGCTGAAAACCGTCTTTACCCCGACCCTGACGCTGTTTTTGGCGGCTCTGGCCGCGCTGGTGGTGATCGGCCCGATTGGTATCTATCTCGGTAAAGGGCTGGCGCTGTTTATCGAAGGGCTGTTCAGCATCTCGGCAAGCTTTGCCGGGCTGGTGGTCGGGGCGATCCGTCCGGTGGCGATCCTCACCGGGATGCACCACGCCATGACGCCGATCGCGCTGCAAAACTTTAGCGATCGCGGCTATGACATGCTGATGCCGATGATGTTTATGGCCAACATGGCGATTGCCGGCTCGACCTTCGCTATCTGGCGTCTGAGCAAATCGCGCCAGGATAAGACGGTCACGCTGTCCGCCGGCGTCTCGGCGCTGCTGGGAATTACCGAACCGGCGCTGTTCGGCGTGTTAACCCGGTACAAGAAAGCGTTTATTGCCGCCACGGTAGCCAGCTCGCTGGCGTCGGCTTTCATTGCCTTCTTCGGCGTGCGCCTCTATGGCTACATTCTGTCGAGCATCTTCAGCCTGCCGGCCTACATCGGCCCGTATCTGATCTTTGCCCTGCTGGGCGTTGCTATCGCGCTGGTGCTGTCGTTTGTCCTGACGACCGTGCTGGTGGGGAAAGAGGCGGAATAAAACAGGTGATGCAGCGCGCCTCGTCGGGCGCTGCATCGCTGCTATGAAACACGATAATGCAAAGTGTTTCCAGATGTTTCATGACGACATCATCCCGGTAATAAGATCAGTGAGTTAGTACACACTTTTGCAACATCCCCCCTTTCCCTGTGCGTTAACGGTTCAAGTTTGCCCGCGGCGTGCCGTTGACCAAAGAAGGCGCATTGCCTCTTTATCTCCAGGGAATTTGTCTATGTTCAAAACCACGCAGTCCCGTTTCATCCTTACGCTGTGCCTTTTCTTTATTGTGTTAGTTGGCGTGACGTCGCTTGCGATCACGCTGTTTGTCAGCCCGCAGATTAAACAGTCCGAAACGCGGCTTATCCGCTATGAAGTCGGTAACGTGGCGGGCGCTATCGTCGAGCAGATGAACCGCGTGCAGGCGCAGATGCGCAGCGTGACGCAAACGGTAGCCGCCCTCTCCAGCGAGCAGATTGATGTGGTACTGCCAGCGCTGGTGGATCAGTACAAGGATGTGAACGTGTTCGGCGGGGGCATCTGGCCGCTGCCGGAAAAACGCGAGGCCGGACGCAATAAATTCAGCACCTTCTTCGCACGCGACGCGAACAACGATTTGCAGGTCAACACCTACTGGAACTCCGACGCGGCACCGAATTACTACGAACAGGTGTGGTACAAGGGCGGTCTGGCCGCACCGGTTGGACAGTGCGCCTGGGCCAACGCCTATCAGGACGACGCCAGCCCGCAGCCGCGCACCAACTGCGCCATGACCATCAACAAAGACGGTCAGCCGTGGGGCGTTGCCACCATCGACGTCACGCTGGGCTTCTTCAACCAGCTGGCGAAGCAGATGGATGAGGCGATCCAGGGGCGCGTGCTGATCGTGGAAGCAGACGGCAAAATCGTCGGCAATGCCGATCAGCTGGGGAAAGCAGCGAGCCTCGATAACGTGGCGCAGATGAACACGCCGATGGCAGCTGCCCTCAGCGGGTTGCTGAAAGGCTACGATCCGGGAAGCCAGCTGGAGCAGGAGTATGACAACGACGGCACCTCGCATACCCTGATTTTGCAGGCAATTAAGGGCAGCCCGTGGATTATCGCGGTGGATCTGCCGACCGCGCTGCTGACCCAGCAGACCAGCACCATCATGACGCGTTTAGGCCTGGTGCAGATCCCGCTGGCGCTGCTGCTGCTCGGCGTGCTGGTGGTGTTTATCCGCACCATGACCGGTCGCCTTGCGGCTCTGAACCACAACATCAGCCGTTTGTCGTCAGGCGGGGCCGATCTGACCCAGCGCCTGCAGCCGGGCAGCAGCCCGGAGTTCAACGCGGTGATCGACAGCTTCAACGGCGTGATTAGCTGGCTGCAGGAGATGCTGCGCCAGGTGGGGGACAGCGCGCGGGCCATCTCGTCGGCCTCTCAGCAGATTGCCACCGGCAACCAGGATCTCTCAGCGCGTACCGAAGATCAGGCCAGCTCGATTGAAGAGACGGCGGCGTCGATGGAGCAGCTCACCAGCACGGTGCGCCAGAATGCGGATAACGCAGCCAATGCCAACGAGCTGGCGCGCGATGCCTCGGCAGTGGCCGAGCGCGGCGGGGAAGTGGTGAAACAGGTGGTGACCACCATGAACGCCATTCAGGCCTCGTCCGGTAAAGTGGTGGATATCATCAGCGTTATCGACAGCATCGCCTTCCAGACCAACATTCTGGCGCTTAACGCGGCGGTGGAAGCCGCCCGTGCCGGCGAGCAGGGCAGGGGCTTTGCAGTGGTGGCGCAGGAAGTGCGTAACCTTGCACAGCGTTCTGCCCAGTCGGCGCGCGAGATCAAGCAGCTGATTGAAGCCTCGGTGAGCAATATCGACATCGGTACCAGCCTGGTGACCGAAGCCGGTAAAACCATGGAGGAGCTGACGCAGAGCGTGCGCAACGTGACGACCCTGATGAGTGAGATCATGTCGTCGAGCCGTGAACAGAGTGCGGGTATTGAGCAGGTCAACCTGGCGATTAACCAGCTCGACAGCACCACCCAGCAGAACGCCGCGCTGGTGCAGGAAGTCTCCGCTGCTTCACACTCTATGTCCGAGCAGACGCAGCAGCTTAACCAGGTGGTTGCCGGCTTCAGACTGTAACGTTCTTCCCTCTCAGCGCACCGCAGCCGCGGTGCGCTTTTCTCTCCGCTTGCAATTTGATCATCACAGGCTTACGATATTGTTATGTTATAACATATAGAAAGGTCATTACGATGAAAGACGGCATCCATCCGCTTTACCGCACCGTGGTTTTCCACGACACCAGCGCCAACGAGTATTTCAAAATTGGTTCCACCATTAAGACCGACCGCGAAATCGAACTCGACGGCCAGACCTGGCCCTACGTGACGCTCGACGTGTCCTCGGCGTCGCATCCGTACTACACCGGGAAACAGAAAACCTTCTCTAACGAAGGCAGCACGGCTCGCTTCCAGCAGCGCTTTGGTCGCTTCCTGGGCGGGGCGAAAGGAGAGAAATAATGCAGGTACTCAACTCATTGCGCAGCGCAAAGCAGCGCCATCCTGACTGTCAGCTGGTCAGACGCAAAGGACGGCTGTATGTGATTTGCAAATCGAACCCGCGCTTTAAAGCGGTGCAGGGTAAGAAGAAGAAACGATAAAAACGCGCCCCTGGCCTGATGGCAAGGGGCGTTTTGTTATGCCTGGACAGGAACGCCGGTCGCGACGGGCTTATCCAGCGAATAGATGTCGTAGAAGGAGAGGGTCTGTTTGCGGCTGAGCATTTTAGTCAGCATCGCTTTTTGCGATTCACTCACTTTTGGCGAGCGCATAATTGCCTCAACCAGTTCTGCAGGAACATCGCGCGTGTTGTACCACTCCCCGTTATAGCAAACCCGAAAATCAAGCACGTCGATATCTTCGTAGCGATAGCGCGGGTTCACATCAAAGAAAAAGAAGCCGTTCAGCAGCACAAACAGCACGACCAGCAGCCATACTGACCCGGACAGCGTAGCGGACTGCAGCATTACCGCCATGGTGGCGAGCCAGCCGATATACATCCCGATAAATAAGCCAGGGTGCTTGCGAATAAAGCTGATGCTGAAGCGCGGGCGGTTATCGCGTTTTTCCACGCGGTTGAGTTCGTCGATGGTTTGGTTAAGCAGGCGTTGTATTTCAGTCATTCCAGGCCTTCAGAGTGGTGCGCAGCGGGCGCGGGAAGGTTTTTTACTAGTGTAAAAAGCAGGGGCTTAAGAAAAAAGTAACAGATGGCGCTGAAAAAACGATAACAGTTCAGCGCCAGCGAGCATGACAGTTTACAGGGTTTTGATGATGCGTGCCGGGTTGCCGCCTACCACGCAGTTATCCGGTACGTCTTTGGTGACTACCGCGCCGGAAGCGATGACCACGTTATGACCAATCGTTACGCCAGGATTGATGATAGCGCGCCCGCCGATCCAGGCGTTATCGCCGATAGTAACCGGCTTGCCGTATTCCACACCGCTGTTGCGCTCGGTGGCGTCCAGCGGGTGAGTCGCGGTATAGATATGCACGCCAGGCGCCATCATGCAGTTCTTGCCGATATGCACCGGACAGACATCAAGGATCACGCAGTCGAAGTTGGCGTAAAAATTATGACCGAGAAAAATGTTATAGCCGTAATCACAGCGGAAGGTTGGCTCGATATAAACTTTATCGCACCCGCCCAGTAAATCCTGTAGCAGCGCCTTACGCGTGGCGGTTTCATCCGGCGCGGTATGGTTATAGCGATGTACCAGATGCCGGGCGCGAATACGATCTTCGCGCAGCGTCGGGTCACCCGGATCGTAAAACTCGCCAGCAATCATTTTACGCTTTTCTTCGCTCATTCCTGCTCTCCTTATTAACGACTGGCAACAAGGTAATGCAGCATCAGCAAAAAGAAAACGCCTGTCTGGCGGCTTTGCGCGGCGCGCAGCAAATTGCAGATAAAACGCAGCGTAAAGGGCGCGCCATGTTAATGGAACGAGTCAGGCCGCAGGCAGAGGTGAGGGGACGCTCAACATTAACATGGCTTCAGGACAGCAGGTGACGGGCAGGATTCACATTTAAATACGCTGGATTAACGAACAAATTTCCACACGGAGGCCGGAATTTTATCATACAGCTTATTCATGGTCAGTTCCGCGAGGCGATGATCGGCCGCGGAATAAAAGACGGTCAATTCGTTATCGGGTAATTCGTATTTATTTTTTTCGATTACACGTTCCAGGGTGTCAATAGACTGACAGCGACGTAAGCGCATCAGATAATCAATTTTAGTTAATGGCTTTGTGGACATTTTTTCACCTTAAGTGATTGTAGTAGTTTTAAAATGACAGACTAACCGGGTTTGCCCGACTCACATTGAGAAAACAACGAAACAGACGATTGCCCGACTTACGCCACTTCTGCAAGTCCTGTGCATTTATGCCGTAGTTACTGAACAACATGAAGGTGTCGTCCAGGTATTCATCTATTTGCTCAATCAGAATATTGTCTTCATCATGCTTAATTTTGTAATTAAGTGCGAAGGTAGCTATGTGTTCGATCAATTCATTCAGCTGGAGGTTAATCGCTGATGTAGGATCGTTAACCCAACCATGGTGGCTTTCATCAAGGTTAGCAAGGCAGTCATGATACAAAGTTTCGCAGAGAAATTTAAGCTGCGCTATATCATGCCTCTTTGGTGAGTATTCGTCCATACGCTTCCCCCTTTTTCGTAAAAAAATTTGATTACACAGGTGCGCAACAGGGGTAATAACTGTTTCTATATGGCCACGCCGGCGTCTTGCCGTGTCTCATTAACTATAAATCACGCTTAAGGATTTTTCCTTCTGCTATTACGAAAAATTACATTTCGTTCGTAAGGATGATGAACGCTGCCTTAATAAGACTTACGGATGATTTGCCATTGTCTGCTGCGGTTAAAAGGGCGCTGACAGTAAGATAAGTGGTTCATTCAGTAGTGTATTATCTTAAATCCTCCACTAATAATATAAGCCGCTACGGTGCAGGGTTATTTGTAAGATTACTCTGAATTAGATTTCACCAATTGTATTAATATCTTTCACGCTATTTTTCTGCGGGTAATGATCCCGATAAATAGTAATTAATTTTTCCCGTCCGGACGTGACGCATTTAGATTATGGCGCGCAACCAATAAAAAAGGCCGCGTTACGCGGCCTTTTGAGGAAAGATGGGAATTAATGATGCTCAACCTTGTGGCTGTGCTCAATATCCTCATTTTTCCGGTGGAAGCGGCGGCGAACCACCACGAAGAACACCGGTACGAAGAAGATAGCCAGCACGGTAGCCGTTACCATCCCGCCCATTACGCCAGTACCTACGGCGTTCTGTGCGCCGGAACCCGCGCCGGTGCTGATAACCAGCGGCATTACCCCGAGGATAAACGCCAGCGAGGTCATCAGGATGGGACGCAGACGCATACGTACCGCTTCCAGCGTCGCTTCAATCAGCCCTTTGCCTTCTTTGTCCATCAGGTCCTTGGCGAATTCCACGATAAGTATCGCGTTCTTCGCCGATAGCCCAATGGTTGTCAGCAGGCCCACCTGGAAGTAGACATCGTTGGTCAGGCCGCGGAACGAGGCTGCAATCAGCGCACCCAGTACCCCGAGCGGAACCACCAGCATGACCGAGAACGGAATCGACCAGCTCTCGTACAGCGCGGCCAGACAGAGGAAGACCACGATAAGCGAGATAGCGTACAGCGCCGGGCCCTGGTTACCGGAGAGACGTTCCTGGTAGGACATACCGGTCCAGTCAAAGCCGATACCCGCCGGCAGCTTGCTCGCCAGCTGTTCCATCATATCCATTGCTTCACCGGTACTTCTGCCCGGTACCGCTTCACCGAGGATCTCCATAGACGGCAGGCCGTTATAGCGCTCCAGACGCGGTGAACCGTACTCCCAGCGCGTGCTGGCGAAGGCAGTAATCGGCACCATCTGACCATCGGAGCCGCGCACGTACCAGTTACCAATATCTTCCGGCAGCATACGGTATTGCGCTTCGGACATGACGTACACCTTCTTCACGCGACCGCGGTCGATGAAGTCGTTGACGTAGCTTCCGCCCCAGGCCGCACCCAGCGTGGTGTTGATATCGGTAATCGATACCCCCAGCGCCTGTGCTTTTTCCTGATCGATATCAATTTTGAACTGCGGGGTATCTTCCAGACCGTTCGGACGCACGCCCGCCAGCAGGTCAGGGTGTTTCGCCACCTCGCCCAGCAGCTGGTTACGCGCCTGAGTCAGTTTTTCATGGCCGAGGCCGCCCTGGTCAATCAGCTGGAAGTCAAAGCCGGTTGCCGTACCGAGATCGACGATCGCCGGCAGGTTAAACGCGAACACCATTGCATCGCGGATCTGCGAGAAGGTGCCCATCGCACGGCCGGTAATCGCCCCCACTTTGTTCTCATCGCCCTCACGCTCATCCCAGTTTTTCAGAGAGACGAACGCGATACCGGTGTTCTGACCACGACCAGCGAAGCCGAAGCCGTTAACCGCAAACACCGAGTTAACGTTCGCTTTCTCTTTTTCCAGGTAGTACTGGGTAACTTCATCCAGCACTTTCTGGGTACGCTCCTGAGAGGCGCCCGCCGGCAGCTGAACCATGGTCAGGAATACGCCCTGATCCTCTTCCGGAAGGAACGAGCTTGGCAGACGCACAAACAGATACGCCATACCGACCACGATGATGATGTAGAGCAGCAGGTAACGACCGGTGCTGCGCAGAATGCTGGCAACGCTGTCGGTGTAGTGGTGCGTGCTCTTGTCGAACATGCGGTTAAACCAGCCGAAGAAGCCTTTCTTGCCTTCCCCGTGATCGCCTTTCGCGATGGGTTTCAGCATGGTGGCGCACAGCGCCGGAGTAAGGATCAGCGCCACCAGTACCGAAAGCACCATCGCGGAAACGATAGTGATGGAGAACTGACGGTAGATTGCCCCGGTAGAGCCGCCGAAGAAGGCCATCGGAATAAATACCGCGGACAGCACCAGCGCAATACCCACCAGCGCACCCTGGATCTGGCCCATCGATTTACGCGTTGCCTCTTTGGGCGGTAATCCTTCTTCCGCCATGACGCGCTCGACGTTCTCCACCACCACGATGGCGTCATCCACCAGCAGGCCTATCGCCAGCACCATCCCGAACATCGTCAGGGTGTTAATCGAGAAGCCAAACATCCCGAGGATGGCGAAGGTACCGAGCAGTACCACCGGCACCGCAATCGTCGGGATCAGCGTGGCGCGGAAGTTCTGCAGGAACAGATACATCACGATGAACACCAGCACGATCGCTTCGACCAGGGTTTTCACCACTTCGTTAATGGAAATCTTAACGAACGGGGTGGTGTCATACGGATAAACAATTTCCAGACCGGCCGGGAAGGTGGCTTTCAGCTTATCCAGCTCGGCGCGTACCGCATTGGCGGTATCCAGCGCGTTCGCACCGGTTGCCAGTTTGATACCCAGACCGGAAGCCGGCTGGTTGTTGTAGCGCGCGATGATGTCGTAGTTCTCACCGCCCAGCTCAATGTTCGCCACATCACGCAGGCGAACCTGCGAGCCGTCCTGGTTCACCTTGAGCAAGATTTTGCCGAACTCTTCGGTAGAGGTCAGACGGGTCTGCGCGATGATAGAGGCGTTAAGCTGCTGGCCTTTCACCGGCGGCGTACCGCCTAACTGACCGGCTGCCACCTGGGCGTTCTGCGCTTTGATGGCGTTGATCACGTCAACCGGCGTCAGCTGGAAGTTGTTCAGTTTGTTCGGGTCCATCCAGATACGCATCGCGTACTGGGAACCAAACAGCTGCACATCACCCACGCCAGGCGTACGGCTGATCGGGTCCTGAATGTTTGCGGCGACGTAGTCGGAGATATCTTCCTGGGTCATGGAGCCGTTGGTGTTGATCACCCCGGCTACCATCAGGAAGCTGCTCGCCGATTTCTGTACGCTCACACCCTGCTGCTGCACTTCCTGCGGCAGCAGCGGCATCGCCAGCTGTAGCTTGTTCTGCACCTGTACCTGCGCGATATCCGCGTCGGTACCGGATTCGAAGGTCAGGGTGATCTGCACCGTACCGGTGGAGTCACTGTTAGAGGAGAAGTACATCAGGCCATCGATACCGTTCATGTTCTGTTCGATAACCTGCGTCACCGTGTCCTGCACGGTTTTCGCATCAGCCCCGGGATAGGTTGCCGAAATCGTCACCGCCGGCGGCGCAATCGAAGGATATTGCGCTATCGGCAGGTTGAGGATCGACAGTCCCCCAGCCAGCATGATGATGATCGCCAGCACCCAGGCAAAGATGGGGCGATCGATAAAGAAATTAGGCATGTCTTAACGGCTCCTGTTTGAGTTAAGACTGAGGTTGTTCTGACTGACCATTGGCCGCAGCCTGCTCTTTCTTGTCAGCCGTGACTTCCTGCGCTTTAACCTGGGCGCCCGGTCTTACTTTTTGCAAGCCGGAAACGATCACGCGATCGCCTTCTTTCAAGCCATCCGTTACCAGCCACTTGTCGCCGATCGCCTGTTCAGCGGTAATCTGGCGCACTTCGACCTTATCGCCTTCGCCAATTACCATTGCACTGGCATCACCACGCGGTGTGCGGGTCACGCCCTGCTGCGGAACCAGAATCGCATTCGGACGAGTGCCTTCTTCCAGTTTGGCGCGAACAAACATGCCAGGCAGCAGCGTCATGTCCGGGTTCGGGAAGATAGCGCGCAGCGTGATAGACCCGGTGGTCTGGTCAACGCTGACGTCGGAGAACTCAAGGGTACCGGTCTGCGGATATTTATTGCCGTCGTTAGTCACCAGCTCCACTTTCGCTTTGCCGCCTTCCTGCTTCAGCGAGCCGTTAGCCAGCTCCTGTTTCAGGCGCAGAAAATCGTTGCTGGACTGGGTAACGTCAACATAGATAGGGTCGAGCTGTTGCACCGTGGCGAGGGCGTTGGTCTGTCCGCTGGTCACCAGTGCCCCTTCGGTCACGGCAGATTTACCGATGCGGCCGCTGATAGGGGAGGTGACTTTGGTGTACGCCAGGTTGATGCGCGCGGTTTCGACCGCCGCTTTAGCCGCGACGACCGCAGCGCTGGTCTGCTGCGCCTGCGCCTGGGCGTCATCGTAATCCTGCTGGCTGATGTACTGAGTACCCAGCAGTTTCTTGTAACGATTCAGCGTGACCTGAGCGATGTTAGCCTGGGCCTGAGCCTGCGCCAGATCGCCTTTGGCGCTTTCGTAAGATGCCTGATAGGTTGCCGGATCAATCTGGTACAGCGAGACACCCGCTTCCACATCACTGCCTTCGGTAAAGTTACGCTTCAGGATGATGCCGCTTACCTGCGGGCGTACTTCTGCCACGCGGAACGCGTTAGTACGGCCTGGAAGCTCAGTTGTGATTTGAAGTGGCTCGCTTTTCAGCGTCACAATGCCAACTTCCGGCACTTGCGCACCCTGTTGCTGAGCCTGTTGATCGTCACATCCTGTAAGCGCTAAGCCGCCGGAGAGCATCAGAACGACCGCCAGAGGCGAAAATCCTCTGTTTTTGTTCATATCAAAACCTCGAGTGTCCGATTCCAAAATTGATCAATGGATCAAAAGTCCATAAACCCATTGCTGTGTTTATATTATCGTCATGCTATGGTACATACATTCACAAATGTATGTAAATCTAACCCTGTAACTTCACCCACATATGGCACGAAAAACCAAACAACAGGCGCTTGAGACGCGGCAGCACATTCTTGATGTTGCGCTGCGCTTGTTTTCTCAGCAGGGCGTATCCGCGACATCGCTCGCGGAAATAGCGCAGGCGGCAGGGGTGACGCGCGGCGCTATCTACTGGCATTTCAAGAATAAGTCGGATTTGTTCAGCGAAATCTGGGCGCTTTCAGAGTCCAGTATCAGTGATTTAGAAATTGAGTATCGGGCAAAATTTCCTGACGATCCACTGTCAGTGTTACGTGAATTACTAATTTACGTACTGGAAGCAACGGCAGCCGAGGAGCGCCGTCGTCTGATGATGGAAATCATTTTCCATAAGTGTGAGTTTGTTGGCGAAATGGCGGTAGCCCAGCAGGCGCAGCGAAATCTGTGCGTGGCGAGTAACGAGCGCATTGAACAGACCCTGAACGACTGTATTGAGGCCGGAATGCTGCCGGCGAAACTGCAAACGCGTCGCGCGGCGATCCTGATGCGCAGCTATATCTCCGGCATTATGGAAAACTGGCTGTTTGCCCCGGAAACCTATGACCTGAAGCGCGAAGCGCGTGAATTTGTTGATATTCTGATTGAGATGTACCAGCTGTGTCCGTCGCTGCAGCGCCCCTTTGATGAGCACGACGCTGCTCCGGAGCCATAAGGGATTTTTCCGCAATACCGGGTGAGCCGCTATTCTGCTTTCCAGCGCCATGTTATTCTGCGCCACTCTAACGATCCCTGTCCTCAGTAGCCTGGCAATCCATACACAACTATGCAGCATATGACTCTTATCCGGCACGCCGCTCTGGCGTTTGTCTTTGCCCTCTTTGTCGCCCTGCTCGGCGCGCCTGCCAGCGCGGTGGCAGCCGCAAACAGCGATCTTCCTTCCCGCAGCGAGGTGCAAAACCAGCTCGATACGCTGAATAAGCAAAAGAGCCTGAGCGGGGAAGAGAAGCTAACCCAGCAGGATCTGACCGAGACCCTGGAAGCCCTGGAAAAAATCGAGCGCGTAAAGCAGGAAACCGAGCAGCTGCGGGTGCGGGTCGCCCAGGCGCCGGCGAAGATGGCGAAGGCCACCGCAGATCTTAACGAGCTCAGCAACCGCGACAGCGATGACGTTACGGTTCAGAGTTATAACGCCATGCGCCTGCACGATCTCGAACAGCGCGTGGCTTCGGTGCTGGACAAACTGCAAACCGCCCAGAGCGAGCTTTCTACGCTCAACAGCCAGCTGGTGTCGCTCCAGACCCAGCCGGAGCGCGTGCAGAACACCATGTTTAACGTCTCCCAGCAGCTGCAGACCATTCGTAATCGCCTCAACGGCACCGGGCCTGGCGAGCAGGCGCTGCGTCCAAGCCAGCAGACGCTACTGATGGTGCAGCAGGTGCTGCTTAATGCCCAGCTGGATCAGCAGCGCAAGAGCCTTGAAGGCAACACCGTGCTGCAGGACAGCCTGCAGAAGCAGCGCGATTATGTGGTAGCGAACATCAATCAGCTTGAGCATCAGATTCAGCTGCTGCAAACCGCGGTGAGTAACAAGCGTCTGACGCTGACCGAGAAAACAGCCCAGGAAGCGCTCTCCCCGGATGATGCCTCGCGCATCCAGAACAACCCGCTGGTGCGCCAGGAGCTGGATCTCAACCACCAGCTCAGTGAGCGCCTGATTGCCGCCACGCAGAGCGGTAACGCGCTGGTTGAGCGCAATATCAAAGTGAAGAACTGGCTCGACCGGGCGCTGCAGTCCGAGCGCAACCTGAAAGAGCAGATTGCGGTGCTGAAAGGCAGCCTGCTGCTGTCGCGTATTCTCTATCAGCAGCAGCAGACGCTGCCGTCGGCGGACGAGCTGGAGGATATGACCAATCGCATCGCCGATTTGCGTCTGGAGCAGTTTGAAATCAACCAGCAGCGTGATGAGCTGTTCCAGGGCGATACCTGGGTGGCGAAGCTGGAAGAGGGTCATCAGGGCGAGGTCAACAGCGAAGTGCATGATGCGCTGCTGGAAGTGATCGACATGCGTCGCGCGCTGCTCGATCAGCTCAACAAACAGCTGGGCAACCAGCTGATGATGGCCATCAACCTGCAGATTAACCAGCAGCAGCTGATGAGCGTCAGTAAAAGTCTTGAAGAGATCCTGACCCAGCAGATCTTCTGGGTAAACAGCAACAAGCCGATGGACTGGGAGTGGATCAAAGCCTTCCCCGGTGCGCTGCATGACCAGATCAAAGCGATGAAGTTCACGGTGAACTGGGATAAAGCCTGGCCGGCGGTGGCGCTGGCGCTGCTGGCCGGTTTGCCGCTGGTGCTGCTGGCCGGACTTATTCGCTGGCGCTTTGGCTGGATGCGTCAGTATCTGGCGCGCCTGGCCTCTGAGGTCGGGCAGCTGCGTAACGACAGCCAGCTTCACACGCCGAAAGCTATCCTGATAAACCTGATCCTCGCGCTGCCGGTGTGTCTGATTATTCTCGCGGTCGGCCTGATCCTGCACGTGATGCAGCTGAGCGTCAGCGAACTGCTGTGGGCGTTCAGCAAAGAGCTGGCGCTGTTCTGGCTGGTATTCGGCCTGTGCTGGCGCGTGCTGGAAAAAGACGGCGTGGCGGTGAACCACTTCAATATGCCTGTTCAGATCACCAGCCACTGGCGGCGACAGATTGTGCGCATCAGCCTGGCGCTGCTCCCGCTGCTGTTCTGGTCGGTGGTGGCCGAGCTGTCGCCGCTGCACCTGATGGATGACGTGGTCGGCCAGTCGATGATCTTCATCAACCTGCTGGTGATCGCCGCGCTGGTCTGGCCGATGTGCCGGGAGAGCTGGCATGACAAGGAGTCGCACACCATGCGCCTTGTCACTATCACCATTCTCTCGATTGTGCCGGTGGCGCTGCTGGTGCTGACCGCCAGCGGCTACTTCTATACCACTCTGCGCCTGTCGGGCCGCTGGATTGACACCGTGTATCTGGTGATCGTCTGGAACCTGCTGTACCAGACGGTACTGCGCGGGCTGAGCGTGGCGGCGCGCCGCATCGCTTATCGCCGTGCGGTGTCCCGACGTCAGAATCAGGTAAAAGAGGGAGCGGAAGGGGCCGAGCCGGTACAGGAGCCGCCGCTGGCGCTGGATCAGATCAACCAGCAGACCCTGCGACTGACCACCCTGTTGATGTTCGCGCTGTTTGGCGTAGTGTTCTGGGCGATCTGGTCCGATTTAATCACCGTCTTCTCCTATCTCGACAGCGTGGTGCTGTGGCACTACAACGGCACCGAAGCCGGTGCGGCGGTGGTGAAAAACGTGACGATGGGCAGCCTGCTGTTCGCGCTGGTGGCCTTTACCGTCGCCTGGGCGCTGATCCGTAACCTGCCGGGCCTGCTGGAAGTGCTGGTGCTGTCGCGCCTGAAGATGCGTCAGGGGGCGTCCTACGCCATCACCACCATTCTTAACTACGTGATTATTGCTGCCGGGGCGATGACAGTGTTCGCCTCGCTCGGCGTGTCGTGGGACAAACTGCAGTGGCTGGCCGCCGCGCTGTCGGTCGGTCTGGGCTTCGGCCTGCAGGAAATCTTCGGGAACTTCGTCTCCGGCCTGATCATTCTGTTCGAGCGCCCGGTGCGTATCGGCGATACCGTGACCATCGGCACTTTCTCAGGCACGGTCAGCAAGATCCGCATTCGCGCCACCACCATTACTGACTTCGATCGCAAAGAGGTGATTATCCCGAACAAAGCCTTCGTCACCGAACGCCTGATCAACTGGTCGCTGTCGGATACCATCACCCGCGTGGTGATCCGGATTGGTGTGGCTTACGGTTCGGATCTGGATAAGGTGAAGGCGATCCTGCTGCAGGCGGCGATGGAGCACCCGAAAGTGATGCACGATCCTGAGCCGGCAGTGTTCTTCACCACCTTCGGGCCGAGTACGCTGGATCACGAGCTGCGCCTCTATGTGCGCGAGCTGCGCGACCGCAGCTTCACCGTGGATGAGCTGAACCGCGCCATCGATCGTTTGTGCCGTGAGAACGGGATCAACATCGCTTTCAACCAGCTGGAAGTGCACCTGCGCAATGAGAAAGGCGAGGAGCACACCGAGGTGAAGCGCGATATCAATAAAGGTGAGGGTGACGCCCCGGCGATCGCCTGACGTCCGGCGGCGTAGCCTTCGTTAACCGGAGCGTTGCGCCGCCAGCTTGTTTTCAAAATCGCGCTGGACGATTTCCAGCGCCTTCAGCACGGTTTCAGGATCTAGCGCATGCTCTTCAAGCAGCATGATCAGATCCACTGCCAGTTTTACGTCATCAGATGCCTGTTCCAGCGACATAATTACTCCTCTGTATAAGGTTAGCGGCGCAGACGCGTCAACGCGCGCTCAAGGTTCTGGGTGGCATCGCGACAGCGCGCCAGACGCCCTTCGAGAGCATCAATTTCCCGGTGCAGCAGCTGCTGCTCCACCAGGGTTTCGACCTCTGCGACGCGCAGTTCGCGCTCACGCTTCATCTCAATCAGCCGGCGTTCAAACTCCTGGTGCTCCAGCAGCTTTTTATGCAGTTTGCCCAGCCCGGTATGGGCGCTGTCATGTGTGCGCAGCTGCCAGCTTGCTGCTTCGCGCTGCAGGGCTTCAATCTGCAGCGCCACGGTTTGTGCAAGCCACGCCACCTGCTCGGTTTCGTTAGCGGTCGCACATGCGCGCAGCTGAGCGGCGTTGGCATGGATTTCATCAAGGAAATCCTGCATCCGGCGGCCCGTGGTGCGAAAGCGCTGGCGATCGAAGCGCGGGGTGATGCTGTCGTGCCCGGCAAGCGGCGCAATGCGCTGGTCAAGATCGCTCAGGCGGGTATCCAGCAGATCCAGGAGCTGGGCGGTTTTCACATGGTTCTCCATGAAATCGAGGCGCGCTATGCTAGGATAGCGCGTCATCTCTTTGTGGTCAGGGCTATGAAACGGACTATTTTACTCATCACAGGCTGGCTTGCGGTAGTGCTGGCGACGCTGGGCGTGGTGCTGCCGTTGCTGCCGACCACGCCTTTTTTACTGCTTGCCGCCTGGTGTTTCGCCCAGTCCTCGCCGCGCTTTCACCACTGGCTGCTGTACCGCTCGTGGTTTGGCAGCTACATCCGGCACTGGGAGCAGTATCGCGCGATGCCGCCCGGCGCTAAACCCCGTGCCATCGCGGTGATTCTGGTGACCTTCGCCATCTCACTGTGGCTGGTAAAGATCATGTGGGTACGCATTCTGTTGCTGGTTATCTTAACCTGCCTGCTGATATTTATGTGGCGAATGCCGGTGATTGACGAAAAACAACAAAAACCGTGAAGCCGCACCGCTGGCTGTTGCAATTGTCCGCCACAGTCAGTAAATTCGAGCGTTTTCGAGTACAGCCGCGCCTGGTCAAAGGATGAGCAATACATCCCGGCCTGTTTTCAGGTGGGCGCGCTGTGAGTAATACCGTATTTATCAGGCAACTATCCATGACCGCAACTGCGCAGCAGCTTGACTATCTCAAGAACAGTATTAAAAGCATCCACGACTATCCGAAGCCGGGTATTCTGTTTCGCGACGTAACCAGCATGCTGGAAGACCCGAAAGCCTACGCGCTCAGCATCGAACTGCTGGTTGAGCGTTATAAAGACGCGGGCATCACCAAAGTCGTGGGGACCGAAGCGCGTGGTTTCCTGTTTGGCGCGCCGGTTGCGCTTGCCCTCGGCGTCGGCTTCGTGCCGGTGCGTAAGCCGCGTAAGCTGCCGCGTGAAACTATCGCCGAAAGCTACGAGCTTGAGTACGGCACCGACCAGCTGGAGATCCACATCGATGCCATCCAGCCAGGCGATAAAGTACTGGTGGTGGACGATCTGCTGGCGACCGGCGGCACCATCGAAGCCACCGTTAAGCTGATCCGCCGCCTCGGTGGCGAAGTGACCGACGCCGCGTTCATTATCAATCTGTTTGACCTCGGCGGCGAACAGCGTCTTGAGAAGCAGGGCATCAACTGCTTCAGCCTCGTGCCGTTCCCGGGCCATTGATCCTCCCGGTCACCGCGCCGCCAGGCGTTGCGAACCAGACCGGAAGATTGATGACACGCAGCCTCGCCGATCCGGTGGGGCTGTGTTAGCATTACCCCCCTTAGCATCCACCCCTTAGCGTTTCAGAGCCTGCCCATGAGTTATCAGGTCTTAGCCCGCAAATGGCGTCCACAAACCTTCGCTGATGTCGTCGGCCAGGAACATGTACTGACCGCGCTGGCAAATGGCCTGTCACTGGGTCGTATTCATCACGCGTATCTGTTTTCCGGCACGCGCGGGGTTGGTAAAACCTCTATCGCCCGCCTGCTGGCGAAAGGTCTCAACTGTGAGACCGGCATCACCGCCACACCGTGCGGCGTGTGCGACAACTGCCGTGAAATCGAGCAGGGCCGCTTTGTCGACCTGATTGAAATCGACGCCGCCTCGCGCACCAAAGTAGAAGATACCCGTGACCTGCTGGACAACGTTCAGTACGCACCGGCGCGTGGCCGCTTCAAAGTTTATCTGATTGACGAAGTGCACATGCTCTCGCGTCACAGCTTCAACGCGCTGTTGAAAACGCTGGAAGAGCCGCCGGCACACGTCAAATTCCTGCTGGCGACCACCGATCCGCAGAAGCTGCCGGTGACCATTCTGTCGCGCTGCCTGCAGTTCCATCTTAAAGCGCTGGAGCCGGATCAGATCCGCGCTCAGCTGGAGCACGTGCTGGGCCAGGAGAACATTGGCTACGACACGCGCGCACTGCAGCTGCTGGCCCGCGCCGCAGACGGTAGCCTGCGCGATGCGTTGAGCCTGACCGATCAGGCTATCGCCAGCGGCGATGGTCAGGTCAGCACCCAGGCCGTGAGCGAGATGCTTGGCACGCTGGATGATGACCAGGCCCTGTCGCTGGTGGAAGCGCTGGTACACGCCGACGGCGAGCGTGTGATGACGCTGCTCAACGAGGCCGCCGGGCGCGGTATCGAGTGGGAAGCCCTGCTGGTGGAGATGCTCGGCCTGCTGCACCGCATTGCCATGGTGCAGCTTACGCCGTCTGCCATCGGCAGCGACATGGCCGCCATCGAACAGCGCCTGCGTGAACTGGCGCGCACCGTTTCGCCTGCCGATCTTCAGCTCTATTACCAGACGCTGCTGATTGGCCGCAAAGAGCTGCCCTGGGCACCCGAGCGTCGCATGGGCGTCGAGATGACCCTGCTACGCGCGCTGGCGTTCCATCCGCAGGCCCCGCTGCCGGAGCCGGAAGCGGCACCGCGTGCTGTCGCGCCGGTCGCAGCCTCCGCGCAGTCAATGCCGGTGGTTAATGCGCCGCCGGTGCATACCCCACAGGCGGCGGCCCCGCCGCGCAGCGATACCCCGCTGCCGGACGCCACCAGCCAGGTGCTCCAGGCGCGCAGCCAGCTGCAGCGCGCACAGGGAGCCGCCAAAGCAAAAAAGAGTGAACCGGCGGCGCGAGGTACAGCGCGGCCGGTGAATAACAGCGCGCTGGAACGCCTCGCCTCGGTAACCGAACGCGTGCAGTCCCGCCCGGCTGCGTCAACGCAGGAAGCGGCACCGGTTAAAAAAGAGGCCTATCGCTGGACCTCGCAGCTGAAAACCGAAGAAGTAAAAGAGGAAGTGGCGACGCCGAAGGCGCTGCGCACCGCCCTTGAACATGAGAAGACGCCGGAGCTGGCCGCGAAGCTTGCGGCGGAAGCCATCGAGCGCGACGCCTGGGCGGCAGACGTCAGTCGCCTGCAGGTGCCGAAGCTGGTGGAGCAGGTGGCGCTTAACGCCTGGAAAGAGCAGGACGGCAACCGCATCTGCCTGCATCTGCGCTCGACACAACGTCATCTCAACTCGCCCGGCGCGCTGAAGGTGTTGACCGAGGCGATGACTAATCTTTACGGTATCGATGTTGAACTGACTATCATTGAAGATGATAATCCGGCGACGCGCACGCCGCTGGAGTGGCGGCAGGCTATTTACGAAGAGAAGCTCGCCCAGGCGCGGGAATCAATTATTGCGGATAACAATATCCAGACGCTGCGCCGATTCTTTGACGCAGACCTGGATGAAGAGAGTATCCGCCCCCTTTGACAGACGGCGGCGTCGTCTGTTGTTAACCTCAGTGTCGCTTATCGCGCTTGCGGTGAGACGGCCTTACGCGAAGAGAGAAGAGTATGTTTGGTAAAGGCGGTCTGGGTAACCTGATGAAGCAAGCCCAGCAGATGCAGGACAAAATGCAAAAAGTGCAGGAAGAGATCGCGCAGCTGGAAGTTACCGGTGAATCCGGCGCGGGTCTGGTGAAAGTCACCATCAACGGTGCGCACAACTGCCGTCGCGTGGAGATCGATCCGAGCCTGCTGGAAGACGATAAAGATATGCTCGAAGATCTGGTCGCCGCTGCGTTTAACGACGCTGCGCGCCGCATCGAAGAGACCCAGAAAGAGAAGATGGCGTCCGTCTCCTCCGGCATGCAGCTGCCGCCAGGCTTCAAGATGCCGTTCTGATGCAAACCAGCCCACTGTTAACGCAGTTAATGGAAGCACTGCGCTGTCTGCCGGGCGTTGGCCCGAAGTCAGCGCAGCGCATGGCGTTTACCTTGCTGCAGCGCGATCGCAGCGGCGGTATGCGCCTGGCTCAGGCGCTGACCCGCGCCATGTCCGAGATCGGTCACTGTGCGGACTGCCGCACGTTTACCGAGCAGGAGCTGTGCAACATCTGCACCAACGCACGTCGCCAGGAGAACGGCCAGATTTGCGTGGTGGAGAGCCCGGCGGATATCCACGCCATTGAGCAGACCGGGCAGTTTTCCGGCCGCTACTTTGTGCTGATGGGGCATTTGTCCCCGCTCGACGGCATCGGGCCGGATGACATCGGGCTGGACCGTCTGGAGCAGCGTCTGTCGGCTGAGCCGCTGAAAGAAGTGATCCTCGCCACCAACCCGACGGTGGAAGGGGAGGCGACCGCGAACTATATCGCCGAACTCTGCGCGCAGTACGGCGTGGAAGCCAGCCGCATCGCCCACGGCGTGCCGGTCGGCGGCGAGCTGGAAATGGTCGATGGCACCACGCTGTCGCACTCTCTGGCCGGACGCCACAAGATTAGTTTCTAATCAAACGACGGTGCGCGCTGCGCATCGTCGCTTGAAATTTCCGCCCGCTATCCCCATCTCTCACTCAACCTGTTTTTTACCCCGTAAATGGCATTGTTGAGGTTTATCCACATGAAAGGACAAGAAACACGTGGCTTCCAGTCAGAAGTAAAACAGCTTCTGCACCTGATGATCCATTCTCTCTATTCCAACAAAGAGATCTTCCTGCGCGAGCTTATCTCCAACGCCTCCGATGCGGCAGACAAACTGCGTTTCCGCGCGCTGTCTAACCCGGACCTGTACGAAGGCGACGGCGAGCTGCGCGTGCGCGTCTCGTTTGATAAAGACCAGCGCACCCTGACGATTGCCGATAACGGTATCGGTATGACCCGTGACGACGTGATCGATCACCTGGGCACCATCGCTAAATCCGGTACCAAATCCTTCCTGGAATCCATGGGCTCTGACCAGGCGAAAGACAGCCAGCTTATCGGCCAGTTTGGCGTCGGCTTCTACTCGGCGTTCATCGTGGCGGATAAAGTGACTGTGCGCACCCGTGCCGCCGGCGTCAGTGCGGAAGAAGGGGTTTTCTGGGAATCCGCCGGCGAAGGCGAATACACCGTGGGCGACATCACCAAAGCCGATCGCGGCACCGAAATCACTCTGCATCTGCGCGAAGGCGAAGACGAATTCCTCGACGACTGGCGCGTGCGCTCGGTGATCAGCAAGTACTCTGACCACATCGCGCTGCCGGTTGAGATCGAACAGAAAGAAGAGAAAGACGGCGAAACCGTGGTTTCCTGGGAGAAAATCAACAAGGCTCAGGCGCTGTGGACGCGTAATAAAGCGGAAGTGAAAGAGGACGAGTACAAGGAGTTCTACAAGCACATCGCTCACGACTTCACCGATCCGCTGACCTGGAGCCACAACCGTGTTGAGGGCAAGCAGGAGTACACCAGCCTGCTTTACATCCCGGCCCAGGCACCGTGGGACATGTGGAACCGCGATCACAAGCATGGCCTGAAGCTCTACGTGCAGCGCGTGTTTATCATGGACGACGCCGAGCAGTTCATGCCGAACTACCTGCGCTTCGTTCGTGGCCTGATAGATTCCAACGACCTGCCGCTCAACGTTTCCCGTGAAATCCTGCAGGACAGCACCGTGACCCGCAACCTGCGTAACGCGCTGACCAAACGCGTGCTGCAGATGCTGGAGAAACTGGCGAAAGACGATGCCGAAAAATACCAGACCTTCTGGAAACAGTTTGGCCTGGTGCTGAAAGAGGGGCCGGCGGAAGATCAGGCCAATCAGGAAGCTATCGCTAAACTGCTGCGCTTCGCCACGACCCACACCGACTCCTCCGAGCAGACCGTGTCGCTGGAAGAGTACGTGTCGCGCATGAAAGACGGCCAGGAGAAGATCTACTACATCACCGCCGACAGCTATGCCGCCGCGAAGAGCAGCCCGCACCTTGAGCTGCTGCGTAAGAAGGGCATCGAAGTGCTGCTGCTCTCCGACCGCATCGACGAGTGGATGATGAGCTATCTCACCGCGTTTGACGGCAAATCTTTCCAGTCCGTGGCTAAAGCCGATGAGTCGCTGGATAAGCTGGCGGATGAAGTGGATGAAACCACCAAAGAAGCCGAGAAAGCGCTGGAGCCGTTCGTTGAGCGCGTGAAAACCCTGCTGGGCGAGCGCGTGAAGGAAGTGCGTCTGACGCATCGTCTGACCGACACCCCGGCGATTGTCACCACCGACAACGACGAGATGAGCACCCAGATGGCGAAGCTGTTCGCGGCGGCGGGTCAGGCCGTGCCGGACGTGAAATACATCTTCGAGCTGAACCCGGATCATCCGCTGGTGAAACGCACC
Organism: Siccibacter colletis; assembly: GCF_000696575.1. Classification (GTDB taxonomy): domain Bacteria; phylum Pseudomonadota; class Gammaproteobacteria; order Enterobacterales; family Enterobacteriaceae; genus Siccibacter; species Siccibacter colletis. The sequence continues at coordinate 172,635 of NZ_JMSQ01000026.1, forward strand.
GCGGATACCCAGGACGACGCGCAGTTTACCCAGTGGGTAGAGCTGCTGCTCGATCAGGCGCTGTTTGCCGAGCGCGGTACGCTGGAAGATCCAAACCAGTTTATCCGCCGCATGAACCAGCTGCTGGTGTCGTAAGTTAACTGACGGTGTAGTAAAAGGCAGAGGCGTAACGCGCTTCTGCCTTTTTTGTTTCTTATAATGCAGGAAATGGTGGGTGCGCAGGCGCTTACCCACCCTGGAAAACCAGATGTATCAGAGACCCGGGTGACGTAGGGCGGGTAAGCCTGCGCACCCGCCAAAAAGCGAACGTCCTGCCGTACAGATGCCAGGCGCAATCCGAAATGCTGTTTTAAACGTCATGAAACACGCCAAACCGGCCCGTTCCCCGCCGTTTCCTTGTCGTGATACTGCCTTTAGTGGTATGGTTTTCGCCCTAATCGAAGCACTAAAAAATTCACAGGTATGAGGAATTACGCAATGCGTATCATTCTGCTTGGCGCTCCGGGCGCTGGTAAAGGCACTCAGGCACAGTTCATCATGGAGAAATACGGTATTCCGCAGATCTCCACCGGGGACATGCTGCGTGCCGCAGTGAAATCCGGCTCTGAGCTGGGCAAACAAGCAAAAGACATCATGGACGCCGGTAAACTGGTGACTGACGAGCTGGTTATCGCACTGGTGAAAGAACGTATTGCTCAGGAAGACTGCCGTAACGGCTTCCTGCTCGACGGTTTCCCGCGCACCATCCCGCAGGCGGATGCGATGAAAGAAGCCGGTATCAACGTTGATTACGTGCTGGAATTCGATGTGCCGGACGAGCTGATCGTAGACCGCATCATCGGTCGTCGCGTACACGCCGCCTCTGGCCGCGTCTACCACATCAAATTCAATCCGCCTAAGGTGGAAGGTAAAGACGATGTGACCGGTGAAGATCTCTCTACCCGTAAAGACGATCAGGAAGAGACCGTGCGTAAGCGCCTGGTGGAGTACCATCAGATGACCGCGCCGCTGATCGGCTACTACCAGCAGGAAGCGCAGGCAGGCAATACCAGATATGCCAAAGTTGACGGCACCAAAGCCGTGAGCGACGTGCGCGCCGAGCTGGAAAACATCCTCGGCTAAGCTGAGCGAGACAAAAAAACCGGGCAATGCCCGGTTTTTTTATGCCCGAAAGGTACGGGATCAGGTACCGATAATGCCGCCGTCGGCTTTAACAATCACCACCGTTGACGAACGCGGGCGTCCTGCCGGATCGGCGTCAGGCCAGGTCGATACCGCCGTCGGGTTAGCCGGATCGGTGATATCGTCGCCGCCTTCGCCCGGATGCTGGATGTTGATGAACAGCGTGCGGTTATCCGGCGTAAAGGCGATGCCGGTGATCTCGCAGCCGCGCGGCCCGGTCAGGAAGCGGCGATATTCGTTGGTGCCCGGAATGGTCGCCACCATCTGGTTGTTACCCATATCCTGATAGGCTTTCTGGTTGATGGTGCTGGAGGAGACGTCGGTCTGGATCCACAGCACGCCGCGATGGTCAAACGACAGGCCGTCCGGACTGCCGAACGCCGCGCCCTGCATGGAGCCTTTGGCTTTCTCATCCGCACCGTCGGTACGACCGGCCATCACCAGAATGTCCCATTTGAACGCGGTGGCCGCCGGATCGCTATCGGCTTCCAGCCAGTGAATGATGTGCCCGAAGACGTTGTTGGCGCGCGGGTTGGCGGCATCGACCGGCGCTTTGCCCTCTTTACCGCGATCGCTGTTGTTGGTCAGGGTGCAGTAGACGCTGCCCGCGGCGTGCGGATCGACGGCGATCCACTCCGGCCGGTCCATTTTCGTTGCGCCAACCGCATCCGCCGCCAGACGCGTTTTCACCAGCAGGTCGCCCTGGTTTTCGAAGCCCTTGCTGCTGTCGAGGCCGTTCTGACCGTGCACCAGCGGCAGCCATTCGCCGCTGCCATCCTCATTGAATTTCGCCACGTAAAGGGTGCCGGACTCCAGCAGCGCCATATTGGCATCGCGGTTAGCGGCATCGTATTTCTTGTCGGAGACGAACTTATAGATGTACTCGAATTTCTGGTCGTCGCCCATGTAGACCACCGCGCGGTTATCCGCAGCGAGGGTAACGGCGGCGCCTTCATGCTTGAAGCGGCCCAGCGCCGAGTGTTTGCGCGGCGTGGAGTCCGGGTTATAAGGGTCGATCTCTACCACCCAGCCAAAGCGGTTCGGCTCGTTCGGGGTTTTATCGACGCTGAAGCGCTCGTCCACCTCATTCCAGCGGTAGGACTCATCTTCATCGGCGATGCCGTAGCGTTTTTCCAGCGGATTCAGATCGGCTTTCTTAACGAAAATATCTGACCAGTTCTCTTCGCAGGTCAGGTAGGTGCCCCACGGCGTGTGGCCGTTAGCACAGTTCTGCATGGTACCGAGGATGGTTTCACCCTGCGGATCGGCAGCGGTTTTTACCAGCGCATTGTGGCGCGCCGGGCCGGTGAGCTGCATCGGGGTATTCACGGTAATGCGGCGGGCGAAGGTGGACGGACGCACCACTTCCCACTCTTTACCCTGCTTCTTCACTTCGATAACGGAGATCCCCATCGCGTTCTGGCCCTTGCGCGCTTTCTCAAGGTTCCAGTTGGCGGTGCCGTCTTTGAACAGCATACCGTTATCAATGTATTCGTGGTTAAGGGCCAGCAGACCGTGATCAGCGCTGGCACCGCCCTGCGGCAGGCTGAACCAGGCCATACCGTCGTGGTGCATCCCGGCCTGAGCGGCCTGCTCGTCTTTGGTGTTGCTGCCATCTTTTTTAAATTCCGGCAGGTTGCCCTGAATACCGGTGGCATCGCCCCAGCGGTAGAACGGGCGAGCGATATAGCCTTCCGGCACGATCACGCTGTCCTCTGAGGAAACCGGAATGCTTTTGAAGCCCAGCGACACCGCTTTGGCAAGCGTAGACGGCGTCGTCTGCGTCAGCGCGGCAAAAGCCTCTTCCGGCTTCAGCAGCATCGGGAAGGAGACGGCGGTACCGGCTACCACGCCCATCTGCAAAAAGCGGCGGCGGGAGAGAAAAGCGTTGGCCACGCTGGAAAATACCGGGTTATCGCTGCGGTTACTGATGTCGTCGCTATGTTCTTTTTTGAATACGGACTTAAGTGGTCTGCTCATTGCGGCTTCCTGTCGTTTACTTACCAGAGGAGAACGAAAACGACAGCCAGTGTAGGGTGGCTTTGTTACAGTTTTATAACATTAACCGCAACGGCAGACAGCGTTTCCTTTCGCACTAATTGGTTTCGTTTGCACACATTCACGCTACAATTAGCGCCTAATTTTGAGAGAAGGGACGGTAATGAGTCAGGCTAAAACAGGCATTCTGCTGGCGAACCTCGGGACACCCGATGCGCCTACCCCTGCGGCGGTAAAACGCTATCTGCGACAGTTCTTAAGCGACAGACGCGTGGTGGATACGCCGCGTCTGCTGTGGTGGCCGCTGCTGCGTGGCGTCATTCTGCCCATTCGTTCACCCAGGGTTGCGAAACTGTATCAGTCTGTCTGGATGGAAGAGGGCTCGCCGCTGATGGTTTACAGCCGTCGGCAGGAGAAAGCGCTGGCGGCGCGACTGGGCGCTGACGTGCCGGTGGCGCTCGGCATGAGCTACGGCTCGCCGTCGCTTGAGAGCGCGGTGCAGGCGCTGATGGCGCAGGACGTCACCCATATCGTGGTGCTGCCGCTCTATCCGCAGTACTCCTGCTCCACCGTGGCTGCGGTGTGGGACGAACTCGGGCGCATCTTCGCCAAAACCCGCTATATGCCGTCGCTGAGTTTTATCCGCGACTACGCGACCAACAGCGACTACATCGCCGCGCTGGCGAATACCGTGCGCCGCTCGTTTGCCGAGCACGGCGAGCCGGATCTGCTGCTGCTCTCCTATCACGGTATTCCGCAGCGTTACGCCGACGAAGGCGACGACTACCCGCAGCGCTGCCGCGACACTACCCGTGAGCTGGTCAATGCTCTGGGGCTGGATCCGGACAAGGTGATGATGACTTTCCAGTCGCGCTTTGGCCGCGAGCCGTGGCTGACGCCTTATACCGATGAAACCCTGAAAATGCTTGGTGAGAAGGGCGTGAAGCACATTCAGGTAATGAGTCCGGGCTTTGCCGCCGACTGCCTCGAAACTCTGGAAGAGATTGCGGTACAGAACCGTGAATTTTTCCTGGAGGCGGGCGGTGAGAAATATGAATACATACCGGCACTTAACGACAATGACGATCACATCGAGATGATGGTGAACCTGACCCAGCCTTACCGCTAATCGCACGCCGGGCGGGGAGTGTGCTACCATTCTCCGCCTCTTTCCCCATCGTAAAGCAAGACCATGAAATTTCCCGGTAAACGTAAATCCAAACACTATTTCCCCGTGAGTGACCGCGACCCGTTGCTGAAGCAAATTCAGCCGGAGAGCGAAGCCGGCACCTCCTGGGTGGTCGGTATCGACCAGACGCTGGTGGATATTGAAGCCAAAGTCGATGACGAGTTTGTCACGCGCTACGGCCTGAGCCTCGGGCACTCGCTGGTGATTGAAGATGACGTGGCGGAAGCGCTTTACCAGGAGCTGGTTCGCGAAAATCTGATTACCCATCAGTTTGCCGGCGGCACCATCGGCAATACCATGCACAACTACTCGGCGCTGGCCGATGACCGCTCGGTGCTGCTCGGCGTGATGTGCAACAACGTGCAGATCGGCAGCTACGCCTATCGCTATCTGTGCAACACCTCCAGCCGTACCGATCTCAACTATTTACAGGGCGTGGACGGGGCGATTGGCCGCTGCTTTACGCTCATCAGCGAAAACGGCGAGCGTACCTTCGCCATCAGCCCGGGCCAGATGAACCAGCTGCGCCCCGAGAGTATTCCCGAGTCGGTGATTGCCGGCGCATCGGCGCTGGTGCTGACCTCCTATCTGGTGCGCTGCAAGCCGGGCGAACCGATGCCGGATGCCACCATGCAGGCCATCGCTTATGCCAAAAAGCACAACGTGCCGGTAGTGCTGACGCTGGGCACCAAATACGTGATTGCCGATAACCCGCAGTGGTGGCGTGATTTCCTGAAGGAGCACGTCTCGATTCTGGCGATGAACGAAGAAGAGGGCGAGGCGCTGACCGGGGAAAACGACCCGCTGATGGCCGCCAACAAAGCGCTCGACTGGGTGGATCTGGTGCTTTGCACCGCCGGGCCGGTGGGGCTTTATATGGCGGGCTTTACCGAGGAAGAAGCGAAGCGTAAAACCCAGCATCCGCTGCTGCCGGGGGCGATTGCCGAATTCAACCAGTATGAGTTTAGCCGCGCAATGCGTTTCCAGGACTGCGAGAATCCGCTGCGTATCTTCTCGCATATCGCCCCGTACATGGGCGGCCCGGAGAAGATCATGAACACCAACGGTGCCGGCGATGGCGCGCTGGCGGCGCTGCTGCACGACATCACCGCAAATAACTACCACCGCAATAACGTGCCGAATTCCAGCAAGCACCAGTTCACCTGGCTGACTTACTCCTCGCTGGCGCAGGTGTGTAAATACGCTAACCGTGTCAGCTATCAGGTGTTGAATCAGCACTCTCCGCGTCTGACCCGCGGTCTGCCGGAGCGCGAAGACAGCCTCGAAGAGGCGTACTGGGATCGGTGAGTTGAGTGGGGCTTAATGCTGGGTGTCCGGGCTTAATGGTGGGTGCGCTTGCGCTTACCCACCCTACATGTCGGCATCAGCCCTGTAGGGCGGGTAAGCGTAGCGCACCCGCCGTGGTCCCAGGAAGGCGTTACTGCTGCAGCGACGGATGCGGCGTCGGTGCCATGTCGAGCTCGTCCGGGGTCTTTTTATCCAGCAGTGCCAGCATGGTATTGGCGATTTCACGCTCGCCCATCACCACTTCGTTGGCACCGCGCTCGGAAATGTAATCCACTTCATCGTCATAATGCGCCCTCGCGATAATCTCGATGTTCGGGCACTTCTCACGCGCCGACGCCACGATCTCTCCGGCTTCGTAACCGTTGGGGATGGTCAGCAGCAGCCAGCGCGCGCAGTCGAGGTGCGCGAGGTTGAGGATCTCTTCATTCGCCGCATTGCCTAACACTGCACGAATCCCGCGCTCGCGCAGCTCATCCACCCGGCTGCGCGAGGTTTCAATTACTACCAGCGGCACGCCCTGGGCCAGCAGCTTCTCCCCAAGCAGGCTGCCGACGCGGCCAAAGCCCACCAGCAGCGCGTGATTGCAGATATCCACCGGGATCTGCTTCTCTTCTTCGATAGCTTCTTCCAGCGTCTGGGCTTCCAGCGTCTCGGTCTTATCGAGATACTTCTCCAGCAGTGCGAACAGGATCGGATTGAGCATAATCGACAGGATTGCCCCTGCCAGCACCAGGTTCTGACCCTCCTGCGGCAGCAGGTCCAGCGCCATGCCAAGACCGGCCAGAATAAAGGCGAATTCACCAATCTGCGCCAGGCTGGTGGCAATGGTGAGGGCGGTGCGCTGCGAGTGCCCGAACATTTTCACCAGCCCGAACGCCGCCAGCGATTTACCGAAGATAATGATCGCCACGGTGCCCAGCACCGCCAGCGGCTGCTGAATTAACACCAGCGGGTCGAACAGCATCCCCACCGAGACAAAGAACAGCACCGCAAACGCGTCACGCAGCGGCAGGGTATCGTGGGCTGCACGATGGCTTAGTTCGGATTCGTTCAGCACCATCCCGGCGAAGAACGCACCCAGCGCAAAGGAGACGTCAAACAGCTCCACCGCGCCAAAGGCGATGCCCAGCGCCAGCGCCAGCACCGAAAGGGTAAAGAGTTCGCGTGAACCGGTGGCAGCACTGCGCGCGAGGATCCACGGCACCAGGCGGCGGCCTACCAACATCATCAGGGCAATAAAGGCCACCACTTTGCCGATGGTAATGCCCATATCCAGCGCGAGGGTGGCAAAACCGAGGTTGCCTTTTTCCAGCATCCCGGCAATCGCGGGCAGCAGCACCAGCGTCAATACCATCACCAGATCTTCAACAATCAGCCAGCCGATCGCAATCTGGCCGCGCTGGCTGTCGACTAATTGCCGCTCCTCAAGCGCCCGCAGCAGCACCACGGTACTGGCGGTCGAGAGACACAGACCGAACACGATGCCGGTCATCAGCGACCAGTCAAGGAAGGTGGAGAGCGCCACACCCAGCAGCGTCGCCACAGCAATCTGGGCTATCGCGCCGGGGATGGCGATGGACTTTACCGCCATCAAATCCTTAATGGAGAAGTGGAGACCGACACCAAACATCAGCAGGATAACGCCAAGCTCAGCCAGCTCGGGCGCAAGTTTAGTATCCGCAACGAAGCCTGGCGTAAACGGCCCGGCCAGCACGCCAGCTAATAAATATCCGACCAGAGGTGATATGCGAAGCTTGTTCGCCAGCATGCCAAATATAAAGGCAAGTACCAGGGCGCCGACAATGGTGGTAATTAGCGGGGTGGCGTGATGCATTCCGTCTCCTTTCGTAAGTCGTTGATCCACGATGGCCAGCATCCGATCCGGGATGCGAAGCCATAACTCCAGTATTTAGTTTATGACAAATTACTTATCGGCGTTTGTGAATAATTGTTGAATGCTAATGAAAAAAGGCTTTTGAAGGCAAAAAATGTGAATCAGAGGGTTATTAGCAGGTTAATTGGCGGGGAACGACAGAAATAAGGCGTGAGAAAGTGGCCTGTAATATATTACAGGCCAGCGGGAGTCACGGTTTATCGCGGTTTTCAGGCAGGAAGATTGCCAAAATGCCCAACAGAGGCAGAAAAGCGCAGATCTTGTAGACCAGATCAATACTTGTGTGGTCAGCTACCACGCCAAGTACCGCAGCGCCCAGCCCGCCCATACCAAAAGCGAAGCCGAAAAACAGCCCTGACACCATGCCAATCCGCCCCGGCAGCAGCTCCTGGGCGTAGACCAGAATCGCGGAAAACGCCGACGCCAGAATGAAACCAATAATCACGATCAGCACCCCGGTCCACCACAGCGAGGCCCAGGGCAGCAGCAGGGTAAACGGCGTAACGCCGAGGATGGACCCCCAGATCACATACTTGCGCCCAATCTTGTCGCCAATCGGCCCGCCAATCACCGTTCCGGCGGCAACGGCAAACAGAAACGCGAACAGATAAAACTGCGCGGTCTGCACCCCCATGCCGAACTTATCCATCAGGTAGAAGGTGAAGTAGCTGCTGATACTCGCCATATAGAAGTATTTGGAAAAAATCAGCGCCAGCAGAATGCCGATCGCCAGCACCACCTTGTTACGCGGCAGCGGGTTAACCGCTTTCTCCACCGGCTTGCCCTTGTTGACGCGGTGCTGCGCCGCGTACCAGCGGCTGATTTGCGCCAGCACCACGATCGCCAGCAGTGCTGCCAGTACGAACCAGCCGACGTTGCCTTTCCCGTAGGGGGCGATAATCAGCGCGGCCAGCAGCGGGCCAAGCGAGCTGCCGAAGTTACCGCCGACCTGAAACAGCGACTGCGCCAGGCCGTGACGCCCGCCGGAGGCCATGCGCGCCACGCGGGAGGATTCCGGATGAAACACCGACGAGCCGGTGCCGACCAGCGCCGCCGCGATCAGCACGGTGGTGAAGCTGCCTGCCACCGCCAGCAGGATCAGCCCGCACAGGGTGAAGCACATGCCGATCGGCAGCGACCACGGCATCGGGTACTTATCGGTGTAGTAGCCGACGAACGGCTGCAGCAGCGAGGACGCGAGCTGGAAGGTGAGGGTGATCATCCCGATCTGCATAAACGACAGCGAAAAGTCAGCCTGCAGCAGCGGGTACAGCGCCAGGATCAGCGACTGGATCATATCGTTTAATAAATGCGAAAGACTGATAGCGCCCAGAATGCCGAAAGCGGTCCGGGACTGGGGCGACGACGCGGGTTTACCGGGCAACGCCCCGGTTTGTTCACTGATAGCCATAGGATCCAACGTTACGATGATTGCGGAAGCGTACAGGTGAGTAAGCCTGCTGATTATTATTCCGCTAACATACCGTTCCCCGTGATTTGAGGAAAGTCGCAATTCTGAAATCTTATTTGTAGATCATGTCAGCCCACTGTAATTTCTGCCTTTACCGATAATTCAGGGAGAGAGAGATGACGTTTTCACAGAAAAGCCTGGCGCTGGCGTTGTTCACCGCGCTGTCGGCGACCAGCCTGCCGGCCTTCGCCTGGGAGCAGGATAAAACCTATAACATCACCATCCTGCATACCAACGATCACCACGGCCATTTCTGGCGCAATGAGCATGGCGAATATGGCCTTGCCGCGCAAAAAACGCTGGTGGATAAAGTGCGCAAGGAAGTGACGGCCAGCGGCGGCAGTGTGCTGCTGCTCTCCGGCGGCGACATCAACACCGGCGTGCCGGAGTCAGATCTGCAGGACGCCGAGCCGGACTTCCGCGGTATGAACATGATTGGCTACGATGCAATGGCGGTCGGTAATCACGAATTTGATAATCCGCTCACCGTGCTGCGCCAGCAGGAGAAGTGGGCCAAATTCCCGTTCCTCTCGGCCAATATCTATCAAAAAAGCACCAATCAACGCCTGTTCAAACCCTGGGCCATCTTCAAGCCGCAGGACATCAAAATTGCGGTGATGGGCCTCACCACCGATGACACGGCAAAAATCGGTAACCCGGAGTTCTTCACTGACATCGAGTTCCGCAAACCCGCTGACGAAGCGAAGCTGGTGATTCAGGAGCTGCAGCAGAACGAGAAGCCGGACGTCATTATTGCCGTCACCCATATGGGCCACTATGACAACGGCAACCACGGCTCCAACGCGCCGGGCGACGTGGAGCTGGCGCGCAGCCTGCCGGCGGGAGCGCTGGCAATGATTGTGGGTGGTCACTCACAAGATCCGGTGTGCATGGCGTCGGAGAATAAAAAGCAGGCCGACTACGTGCCCGGCACGCCGTGTGCGCCTGACCAGCAGAACGGCACCTGGATCGTGCAGGCTCACGAGTGGGGCAAATACGTGGGCCGCGCCGACTTTACCTTCCGCAACGGCGAAATGAAGCTGGTGCGCTATCAGCTCATCCCCATCAACCTGAAGAAAAAGATCACCTGGGACAACGGCGAGAGTGAGCGCGTACTTTACACCCCGCAGATCCCGGAGAATCAGCCGATGCTGTCACTGCTGACGCCGTTCCAGAATAAAGGGCAGGCGCAGCTTGGCGTGAAGATCGGTAACGTCAACGGCAAGCTGGAGGGCGATCGCAGCAAGGTGCGTTTCGTACAGACCAATATGGGGCGCCTGATCCTCAATGCTCAGATGGCGCGCACCCAGGCGGACTTCGCGGTGATGAGCGGCGGCGGTATCCGCGATTCTATCGAGCCGGGCGATATCACCTATAAAGATGTGCTCAAGGTACAGCCGTTCGGCAACACCGTGGTGTATGTGGATATGACCGGGAAAGAGGTGACGGAATATCTGACCGCCGTGGCGCAGATGAAGCCGGACTCCGGTGCCTATCCGCAGTTCGCTAACGTCAGCTTTACAGCACAGGGCGGTACGCTGCGCGACCTGAAAATCAACGGTGCGCCGGTGGACGCTGCGAAAACCTACCGTATGGCGACGCTGAGCTTTAACGCCACCGGCGGGGATGGCTATCCGCATATCGACAGCAAACCGGGCTACGTGAATACCGGTTTCGTGGATGCCGAAGTGCTCAAGCAGTATATCCAGCAGAGCTCGCCGCTGGATGTCGGCACTCTGGAGCCGAAAGGCGAGGTGGTGTGGCAGTAGCGCATTGCGAAGCAAAAGGTGGGTGCGCTGCGCTTACCCACCCTACGGAATGCAAATGGGTGTTGTGGGGCGGGTAAGTTTACGCACCCGCCGTACTCGCAAAAGGTGAAGGCGCGGTGTTTACCCACCCTACAAGAATGATGGCGTTGCGGCGGAATTACTCTCGCCGCGCGATATCCGCAAACTGCGCGTTGAGCAGCGCGGCGAGATCCTTTGCCGCCAGTTCGATATCCAGCCCGCGCTTGCCGCCGGAGATGTAGATCGCCGGGAAATCCTGCGCCGGGGCGTCAATCAGCGTCGGCAGGCGTTTTTTCTGGCCCAGCGGACTGATGCCGCCCACCAGATAGCCGGTGGTACGCTGGGCTACCATCGGATCGGCCATATCTACCTTTTTCGCACCGAGCGCTTTGGCGACCTTCTTCAGATCGAGCTGAGTCGCCACCGGCGTGACGGCCACCGCCAGCTGTTTTGCATCGCCATTCAGCGTCACCAGCAGGGTTTTATATACCTGCGCCGGATCCAGCCCGAGTTTACGCACCACTTCATCGCCAAAATTGGTTTCAGCCGGATCGTGATCGTAGACGTGAAGCTGAAAGGAGATGCCCTGTTTTTCGAGTAATTTCACTGCGGGTGTCATTGTTATACTCTGCCTTTTTTAGTAACCAGGCCCAGCATACGCTGCGGTCATCGGCAAAAAATAGTATCAGCTTGCTGAATTGTTCTGGTAGTTGCTCCGCGTTTGCGAGACAATTTTTAACCACTGTCGGCTACGGCTGGCGGGATAATCACAATAATAATGACGTTCCTCTTTGACAGGCCAATAGCGATATTGGCCATTTTTTTATCCTGCGCGCAGCAGCGCCGGCAGGTTACCTTCCCCGTAGAGGTGGAGCGCCCCCACGGCCACCACATAGCGCCCTGGCGGCAATGCAAGCAGCAGCTCGCGCCAGCGTCGATTACGCTGATGCATCAGCACATCATAGAGTTCATGCCCAAAAGTGGCGGGCAGCTCAACCACTTTCTGGCGCGGCGGCGCGTCCAGCCACCAGCTCACCATCAGCTGTAGCAACCGCGCATTGGTATGCCAGTGGGTAAGCGTATCCTCCAGCAGCCCCAGCCCTTCGTCAGGCAGCGTCTCCAGCAGCGTCATCTGGCTTTGCGTACCCTCCAGCTCCTGAATCGGCACTGCCGCCGCGTTCGCCGCGTTGATCATCTGATAATCAATGCCAAAATCGGGGCGCAAACCCAGGCGCTGCGCCTGATGGGCCTGCATCACCAGCGCCACCTGCCACGGCGGCTGCTGTTCAAACGTCGCGATGTCCAGACCCAGCTCGGCGGCGCGCTGCTCCAGCTGGTTCCAGAGCGTGGAAGGAATACGTTCGCGCAGCGGCAGGTCGTAGTCGGGGGTATGAAACGGGGCATTGCCGCCGCTGATATCGGCTTCAACAAACAGCGCGTCGGCGGCGGCGATCTTCGCCACCAGCTTTGCCGGCAGCGGGGCCATATCGCGGGTTCCCATATGGATGCTGCCCACCAGATGCAGGTGGCGATTGCCGGGTAAGGTGATATCGATAGCGGGCCAGGGAGAGGTGCCTGCGGTAAGGGCGGACCACCATGCGTGTAAGCGACTGAACAGGCTCATCATTCCTCCGGGGCTAAAAGATCATGCTAGCGCGCCCGGCAGGAAGGTGCAAACTGCGGCTCACCGGTAGCCCGGTGAGCCAGCAGGATTACTGCTTCGGCGTAAAGCGCAGCAGGCGGTTGGCATTGCTCACCACCGTAATGGAGGAGAGCGCCATCGCGGCCCCGGCGACCACCGGATTGAGCAGCGTGCCGGTAAGCGGCCAGAAGATCCCGGCGGCAATCGGGATGCCGAGCGTGTTGTAGATAAATGCCCCCAGCAGGTTCTGCTTCATGTTACGCAGCGTGGCGCGGGAGATCGCCAGCGCATCGGCGACGCCGGTCAGGCTGCGGCGCATCAGGGTGATGGCTGCGGTTTCAATTGCCACATCGCTACCGCCGCCCATCGCGATACCCACATCGGCCTGGGCCAGCGCCGGGGCATCGTTGATGCCGTCGCCCACCATCGCCACTTTGCGGCCTGCGGCCTGCAGTAGTTTGATCGCCTCGGCTTTGCCGTCCGGCAGCACGCCGGCAATCACTTCATCAATACCGGCTTCGCGAGCGATAGCTCGGGCGGTGGTAGGGTTATCGCCAGTTAACATCACCAGCCGGTAACCGGCGCGGTGCAGACGGGCCAGAGCATCGCGGCTGTCATCACGCAGCGGATCGCGGATGGCGAGCAGTGCCCCCAGCGTCCCGTCTACTGCCAGCAGCACCGGCGTACTGCCGCGCTGCGCCTGGTCATCCATTGCCTGCGCCAGCGGCGCGGTATCAATGCCGTTCTCCTGCATCAGCGCGGCATTGCCGAGCAGCAACCGGTGGCCGTCGGCTTCCCCGGCGACGCCCAGACCGCGCAGGGTGCGGAACGCGCTAACCACCGGCAGCGATGCCGTCTCTGCTTTGTCGAGAATAGCGCGCGCCAGCGGATGGCTGGAACCCTGCTCCAGCGCGGCCGCCAGACGCAGAGCATCAGTTGCGCTGACGCCATTTACCGTCTCGACGGCTGTGACCTGCGGTTTGCCCTCGGTCAGGGTGCCGGTTTTGTCAAACACCAGGGTGTCCAGTTCGCTGGCGCGCTGCAGCGCATCGGCATCCCGCACCAGCACTCCAAACTCAGCGGCCCGTCCCACTCCGGAAATAATCGACATCGGCGTTGCCAGACCCAGGGCGCACGGGCAGGCGATGATCAGCACCGTGGTGACAATGACCAGGGTGTAGACGATCTGCGGAGCCGGGCCGAACAGATACCAGATCGCGCCGCTGAACAGCGCAATAGCAACCACCACCGGAACGAACACCGCCGAGATACGGTCAGCCAGCTTGCCGATCTCCGGCTTGCTGCTCTGGGCCTGGCGCACCAGATGAATAATGCGTGCCAGCGTGGTCTGGTTACCGGTGCGGCTGGCGCGGAACAGCACGCTGCCGTCCTGCACCACGGTCCCGGCGTGGATGCCCTCGCCGTCGCTTTTTTGCTGCGGCACCGGTTCGCCGGTGAGCATCGCCTCATCAAACCAGGCTTCGCCCTGGGTAATAGCGCCATCTACCGGCACGCGATCGCCGGTGGTCAGACGCAGGATCATGCCCGCCTGCACCTCGGCCAGCGGCACCGTTTTCTCGCCCCGGTCGGTTACCACCCGCGCGGTGGGCGGGGTGAGGTCGAGCAGGCGCTCCAGCGCTTTTGACGAACGCTGACGTGCGCGGGCTTCCAGCATATGCCCGAGATTAATCAGGCCGATAATCATGGCGCTGGCTTCGTAATAGAGATGGCGCGCTTCCATCGGGAACCACTGCGGCCAGAGGTTAACGCTCATCGAATAGAGCCAGGCCGCGCCGGTGCCGAGAGCTACCAGCGTATCCATCGTGGCAGCGCGATTCTTCAGGCTTTTCCAGGCGCTGCTATAGAAGTGACCGCCCGCGAACACCATCACCGCGAGGGTCACCAGGCCGATAACCAACCACAGGGTGCGGTTGGCGTCGGTGACCATCATGTTGTCGCCGAGCATGCCCCAGATCATCACCGGAATGCCCAGCGCCAGCGCTACGGCAGCCTGCCAGCGAAAACGCTTCATGGCCGCCAGCGCGGTCTGCTGCTGGCGCTCGCGGCGTATATTGTCGTCTTCAATGGCTTCCGCGCTGTAGCCGGCGTCCTCTACTGCGCGCACAAGATCGGTTGCGGAGGCATGGCCCATCACCAGCGCCGTGCGCTCCGCAAGATTGACCCGTGCCTGCGTCACCCCGTCCACGCCGGAAAGCGCTTTCTGGACGCGGGTGACACAGCTGGCGCAGCTCATGCCGCCGATAAGCAGCTGCTGGCTGTCATCGGTCGGCTCGTCTGCCGGAAGCGCATCGGGAACCGCTGTCAGTGCTTCCGACGGGGTTTCTGAGTCCGCCAGCGGTTTAGCCTTTGGGTGGCTGAGGGTCGCGTCGTATCCCGCGTCTTTAACGGTTGCGATTAGCGCGTCCGGGGAAGCGCTGCCGGTCACCTGGGCTGACGTCAGGGTAACTTCTGCCTGCTCGACGTCGGGACGTTTCTCCAGGCTCTCTTTAACGCGTTTGACGCAATGACCGCAGGTCAGGCCATCCAGCGCCAGTTCAATGGTGTGAGACATGATTCGCTCCTTATCTGATTCGTCAGGATAAGGGTAAACCTTCCATTAAGGGGAAGGTCAAGAAAAGTTTGCTGTGCCGGTGGTGATGAGGTTGCTGGGTGCTTTGTCGGGAAATTAGCATTGCGGCCCGGTGAATATATATTTCAGCTTCTTCTGGCCATTATTATTGGAATAAGTAACAGCGGGTAAAAAATAGCGTTAAATAATTTAATGGGGGCAATTCTTAATTTTATGCCCGCTAATGAATAACTAAAAAAGTGTGATCGCTAACGGTTTTAGCGCCAGAAATAGCGTGCCAGGATGTTTGCGCAATTTATTCAAACAAAGAGAAGTTACCTGTAAACGAATTATTGCGCCAGGGCGATCGGGCCATATTCGCCTTTGGCGTTTTTTACCAGGAACCTTTACTAAGGAAAACGCAATGCATAAAAAAATAAAGCTGGCGCTGCTTATCTCCGTTTTACTGGCGCAACCCCTGTTTGCCAAAGACGTCACCATATTTTATACCAACGATCTGCACGCCCATGTTGATCCCTGGATAAATCCGGTGGTGGATAAAGCGCGTCCGGTGGGTGGATTTGCGACTATCGCAGGCGTGGTTAATCAGGCGAAGCAAACCGAAAAGAATGTTTACTTCTTTGATGCCGGTGATTATTTCACCGGGCCTTACCTGAGCCTGTTAACCAAAGGTGAGGCGATTGCCGATATCATGAACACCATGCCCTACGATGCGATTTCCGTAGGTAATCATGAGTTCGATCACGGCGTGCCGAATATGGTCGCGCAGCTGAAAAAAATAAAGTATCCGGTGCTGCTGGGGAACGTCTATTACAAGAAAAGCGGCGAGCGGGTGATTGATAAGCCCTGGACGATTGTGGAGCGCGACGGGCTGAAAATTGGCGTTATTGGTATTCACGGGAAGTTTGCTTTCTATGACACCATCGCCGCCAGCATGATTACCGATGTTGAAGCGCGGGATGAAATCCCGGAAATCAAACAGGCGGTGGCAGCGTTAAAAGGCAAGGTGGACCTGACCGTGCTGCTGATCCACGAGGGCGTTCCGGGACGCCAGTCCAGCTTCGGTAATAAAGACGTGGCGCGCCTGTTGCAGGCTGATATTGATACCGCTAAGGCGGTGAGCGGGATTGACGTTTTGATTACCGGCCATGCCCATGCCGGCACGCCGGAACCGATCAAAGTCGGTAATACGCTTATCGTTTCCACCGATGCCTATGCCACTAACCTCGGTAAACTGGTGCTCGACTTTAACCCGGAAACCAAAAAGATAGACGGCTATAAAGGCGAGCTGATAACCATGTTCGCTGATAGCTATAAAGCCGATGCGAAAGTGCAGCAGGAAATTAATCGCTGGGAAGATAAACTGAAAACCATCACCGCTCAGGTCGTAGGTCATACGCCGGTGACGCTGACCCGCTCTTACGGGGAATCCTCGCCGCTGGGTAATCTGATCATGGATGCCGGTATGGCGCAGGCGCCTGACGCGGTTGCCGCGTTTCAGAACAGCGGCGGTATTCGCGCCGACCTTGAGAAAGGGGATATCACCTATGGCTCGGTGATCAGCGCTTATCCGTTCAACAACGACATTACCACCATGGATCTCACGGGCAGCGATATCACCTCGCTGATGGTGCATGCCACCAACCTTACCAATGGCATACTGCAGGTGTCGAAAAACGTTAAGGTGGTGTATGACAGCCGCAAGCCGCTGAATCAGCGCATTGTTTCTTTCACCATCGACGGCAAAGCAGTAGAGCCGACAAAAACCTATCGCATTATGACCAACTCCTTCTGCGCCACTGGCGGCGACGGCTATGAGGCGTTCCTGCGCGGTAAAAATGTCAAAACGATGTCGGGAACCACCTCCGCCCAGGCGCTGGTGGACTACTTCAAACGCCACGATCCGGTGCAACCGGATAACACCAAACGCGTACTGGATGTCGCAAGCACCCTTAATTGATTACTGATCTCTCCGGCAGGCGTGATAATTCGTGCAGTATTACCTCGCCTGCTTTTTCCACGCTGTAACCTTTTTTATTTTCAGGACGATAATATGACCGTTTACTATGTAAAAACCGAACTGGCTCCGGCAAATAACCAGCTCGCTGCGTATGTATACTTTCAGTCTGATACGGCGGTAAGGTATGATTATAAAGTTTTAAGACGTGCTACCAGTCCCACCAGCGTTGACTTTGTTTACACTTCTGAAGAATTAATGACGGATACCCGCAGCGAAATAAAAATTCCGGTCATCGGACTGTATGCAAATTATGAAAATAACGTGCAGTTTATTTTTTATAATCAGGGCGGGGAAGAGGTCTATAACGCCATCACGGCCATCAGCACCCGCGAGCAGAGTTATCGCGATGCCACCATTTTTCATCTTAATATCGAGCAGACCGATCCAGAACTTTTTACCAGCGTCTGGGGCAACAGCTGGCTGATGACCTCGTACTGCGACGGCTACGACCGCAACGGTGATTTGCGCTGCTACTTCTCCGCGCCGTACCGTAATCAGATGCTGCGTACCCATAACGGCTATTTTTATACCGGCAGCGATGAGGATCTGCGCTGGTATGGTCGCCGCTTCTATAAAATTGATATTCTCGGCAACGTGGTGCTGGAGTTTGATTTAGCCGACAGCGATAACAATCGCTTCACCAACACACACGATCTGGAGTGGGACTCTGCCGGTAATCTTTATATGGTGGGGAGCGATAATCCGGACCGTGCCACCAATACCCTGCGTCAGGATGCCTGGATATTAAAATTCAGTGACCTGACCGGGAAACTCATCTGGGCCAAAAATTACAGCCGCGAATTTGATAATACGCAGATCCTGAATAACAGCGGCACCAATGACGTGCATCTCAATTCGCTGTCGTGGCTCCCGGCTGGCAACGGCACGCCTGAAGCCATTGTGGTGCATTCGCGCTCTGCCAGTCTGACCTTTGGCATCGGCATTAATGATGGCGCGATACTCTGGTCAATTGATACCGGCGGCTATAATCCGACTTTCCTGAGTGGCGCGGGTGCGCCGCGACTGGATACCACCGGCATCACGCAGTTTGAGAACGGCGCGCATACCGTATTCGTCACGCAAAACAGCGCCTTTGCTCAGTACATCGACACCGCTGCAGGCAAGTTTGTGCTGTCGCTGTTTAACAACCACTCCTGCGAAGATGCCACAGGCAAGGCAATGTACCGGCCCATTTCTGAAGATGCGCCTGCTGATACCTTCACCACTGCGCCTGCGCAGGTGCTGTTTTACGCGGTGGATCTGGTGGCAAAAACCGTTACCCAGATTGGCAATCCGCTATCGCTGCCCAACGATCGCGTCCCGCAGATCACCGATTTTATGGGGGCAGTGTTCGATCATCACGACTACTACACCGTTTATACCAATCACGCGCGGTCGTTTTTTATTATGGATGCGTCCGGTGCGGTGGTGGCGACGGTGTATGACGTGATCTGCACGCTGCACGGCTTTCCGCTGTTTCCCGGCGAGTGCTATCGCGCCCGGTTATTTGACGACGCGGTGCTCGCCTCACTGGTTGACAAGGCGCGTAGCGTAGCCGCTGCCTGAAAACGGTATCGATAATCAACGTGCGGAGGCCTGGTGCCTCCGCGTTCGTTTTGTCCTTCCTGACGCACCTTTACGCGCAACGCGTTACACTATCCGTTCAGCGTTTCAGATATGACGGCATCCATATGAACATTAGCGACGTTGCAAAAAAGACCGGCTTAACCAGCAAAGCCATTCGCTTCTATGAAGAGAAGGGGCTGGTGACGCCGCCGCTGCGCGGGGATAACGGCTACCGCAGCTACAGCCAGCAGCACCTCAATGAGCTGACGCTGCTGCGCCAGGCGCGGCAGGTGGGGTTTAATCTGGAAGAGTGCAAAGAGCTGGTACAGCTGTTTAACGATCCGGGGCGGCACAGCGCCGACGTAAAAGCCCGCACGCTGCAAAAGGTGGCGGAGATCGAGCGCCATATCGAGGAGCTGCATGCCATGCGCCAGCAGTTGCTGACGCTGGCGGAAGCCTGCCCGGGCGACGACAGCGCCGACTGCCCGATCATCGACAATCTCTCCGGCTGCTGTCATCGCAACGCCGGAACCTAATCAGTGCGGCGGGGCAGCGCTCAGGGCAAATACCACCGCACCGCGGTAGTATGGCGAGGCGGCCAGGTCGCGCTCATAGCGCCGGTCCCACGCGCCATATTCCACCACGCCAATTTTGAACGGAATACGTAACCCGTGCAGCGCCGGAAGATAGCGCGCGTAGCCCGGTACCGTATGACGCCCCTGGTAGGTCTGCACCACCAGTTCGTCCACCGGCAGGGTGTTGAGCACCGCGATGTTGCCGGTTTTCGCCCAGTCGAGCAGCCCTGTTACGCCGAGGGCAAACCGCGCCGGTAGCCGCTGACGCAGACGCTGCAGGAAAGTGGCATAGTCCGCCAGCTTGTAGGTTGCTGCATCAAAATCGATCTGCAAACCCTGCACTTTATTGCCTGCCTTCTCCCAGCGCTCGGGCAGACGCAGCACGTGTTCCAGCACCTCGTCCGGCATATCCAGCGTGGCGATCCGCACCGTGATCCACACCGACGGCAGGCTAAGTCTGCTCACCGACGCGCCGAGACGCTGAAACACCGCCCGCTGCTGGTGCGTTACCACTTCGCCCTGATGCAGATACATCACGCGCGCCTCACGCATCGCCGGGGTCGCCTTGACCCCCGACCAGAGCCAGAACGCCTGATAATCTGCCGCATCAACCCGGCCTGTGGGATACGCCTGCGCGGGCAGCAGCAGTGCGGCGGTTACCAGTAGTATTTGAGCTTTTGCGCCCATACGCTGCCCGGATAGTTTTTCTTCAGCTTATTGAACCAGCCCTGGCGCGTGGCCTTGCTCACTTCTTTGCCGCCGCAGTGGTTGTAACCCGACGGGGCGTAGCACATCACGGCGCGATAGAGCGCATAGCTTTTATCTTCCGGTTCCGCTTTGGTACTGGCGATAACGCGCTGGTAGAGCGCCTGACGATCGGGGCTGCTGAAGGCTGATTGGGTCTCGGGTGCGTCCCATATCATGTAGTCCAGCAGTTCCGGGGCCGGGCTGATGGTGACATTACTGGCGAAGATAAACTCCCCGAGGCAGTTCAGCGCATGGCTGTCATCGCCGTTTTTCGCCAGTACCGCCACGGTGTTATCCAGCGCCGGGCAAGCGTAGCCTGGCGTGGTCCCGGCTCCGGTCCAGTCAAAGGTGGTTAGCGCCACATCATCAAAAGCGCGCGTGTCGATGGGGCCGGTAATGTGCTGGCGCAACGTTTTATCCTGCAGATAGCCCTGATAGTCACCAGCCATCAGATCGCGGGTCAGCAGCGTATGCAGGGCGATAGTGCGCTCTTCATCGTTCATGCCGTGCTCGGCCTGACGACGCAGCAGCGGCAGCGGCGCGGCCGACTTCAGCGTCAGGGAGCGCCAGTACAGGTTGGTGATCGGGCTGTCGGCAGCAAAAATTGCCTCCGGGTTCCCGCTCTCAGTACGCGTCTGCATCAGGCGTTTTTCCAGCAGCTGTTGCTGCTCGCCCGCCGGACGATCTTTCAGGAGCCGCAGCCACCAGCGATCCGCCTCGGCCCATTGCTTTTTCGCCATCAGCGCATCGCCATACAGAACCTGCTCGCTGAACAGGATCACGTCGGGCTGCGGTGTGGTCTGCGCCGCCGGCGGGGTGGCGAGGAGGGCATCGTAGTCCGCCAGCTGCCAGAACTGCCGGGCGTGATGCAGGTAATTCCACAGCGGCAGCAGCGAGGCGTTTTCATAGGCCGGTTTGAGCGCGTCGAGCTGCTGCTGGCTGATGGTGGCCTTGCTGCCCTCGCGCAGCGCACGCAGAATTTCGCTGGCGGCGAGGCGCGGCGCGTGGTCGGCGCGGGTAAACACCTGGCTCTGCCAGCTCACCATACCGTTCTGCAACTTGCTTTCGGCTTCGCCGATGGTGGCGATCAGCGCGTCGGTGGTGTCGGCGGCTGTCAGCTGCTGCTCCAGATCGCCGGCCAGGGTTGTCCAGTCCTGCTGATACCAGGCGATGCGGCGCAGCATGCCGGTTGCGGAGTCAGCGTATTGCCCTTCAGGCCAGGCGGTAAGATAGGCTTTCGCATCCTCCCGCGCCTGCTGCACCGCGGCGCTATCGATCGCCTGGTTATTAAAGAAACCATACTCATCCGTGGCGTTGTGGGTGCTCTGGTTGAGCGCGTTGCGCATCAGCATGTAGCTGGCGGTTTCCGACACCCAGGGTTGCGGCGCAGCTTTCAGCGCGTTAAACGCGCTGCCTGCCCGGGCATAGTCGCCCTGATAAAACCAGGCGCTGGCCATCAGGTAATCCCGGAACGCTTTTGCGGCGTCGCCGTCAAGCGCGCTGAGAGCATCCAGCGCCGCGTTAGCTGGAGTGGGTGACGCGTGAAGCGCAAGCCGGGCCTGAGCCAGCGCTCGTCGCTCGTCGGGCGTCAGGGTTTTTTCTGCCTGTAACGCGGTGAAAAAGGCCGAGACCGTGGCGAGGTTATTAGAGACAAAACGGTTTTCCCGATCTTCATCGGCTTCGCTATCCAGCGCCGTTACCTCAAGGCCCAGCGCGGTAAGCTGAGCGGTGAGGGTGGTGGTCAGCGCGTCCGGCGCGGTGGTGGTTTCCTGAGGCGTTTCCGGCGCGTCGTACCACTCATCCAGGTGCGTGCCAAAGTAGTAGCTGCGGCTGCGGGTGATGTCCTGCGGGAAGGGTAGTACCGGCAGCGCCAGCGGTTTATCGCGGGTAACCAGCCGGATGAGATTGTCGCGCGTGTCGCTGGCCGGGTCGAGCCAGGGCTCACCTTCCAGATAGCAGTAGGGCACGCCCCACGGGCATGAGCCGCCGTCAGAAGAGGCGATGGCCTGAGTGGCGGTGAGCGACAGCAGGAGCAGCGCGAGCGCCTGAGGTTTCCTTAACATGAGTACTGTTCCGTTAATCAAAAAAGAATGCCGCTGTGAAAGCGGCATCGACAGAGCGCGTTACGCGCGCGCTTTGATACGCAGGGTGATACCGTCTACGGCGATGACTTCCACCAGCGTCGTGGCGGGCAGATCCTCATCGGCCTGCACCGGCCAGCTGCTGTCGCCGATGCGCACGTGTCCACGCCCGTTGACCAGCGGCTGCTCAAGGCGAAAACGCTGGCCGATAAACTGCTGCCCGCGCTGGTTCAGACCGTTATTACCCTCCGGACGCGCTTTGCGTTTCAGCCAGCGCGACCAGAGCACGGCGGCGACCACCGTCAGCAGGGCGAAACATAGCCCCTGCCACTCCCAGCCGACCGGGACGATCCACGTCAGCAGCCCGGTCAGGATGGCCGCGATGCCGCTCCACAGCAGATACCCGCCGGCACCGAGCATCTCGGCCGCCAGCAGCAGGCCGCCGAGCGCCAGCCAGAAAACATGTGCATGTTCGCTAATCAGCTCAATCATCATTTGTGTCGGGCGGTGCCGCTCTCTTTAATCAGTTCGCTAATACCGGCGATGGAACCCATCAGGCTGCTGGCGTCCAGCGGCATCAGCACCACTTTGCTGTTGTTGGCGGAGCCAATCTGTTGCAGCGCTTCAGTATATTTCTGCGCCACGAAGTAATTCACCGCCTGAATGTCACCAGCGGCAATGGCTTCGGATACCATCTTCGTTGCCCGGGCTTCGGCCTCGGCGCTACGCTCGCGCGCTTCTGCTTCAAGGAAGGCCGACTGGCGTTCCCCTTCGGCTTTCAGGATCTTCGACTGCTTCTCGCCCTCGGCTTTGACGATTTCCGCCTGGCGAATCCCCTCGGCTTCCAGAATATAGGCGCGTTTGGTACGTTCGGCCTTCATCTGCGCATTCATCGCATCAATCAGTTCCGCCGGCGGACGCACGTCGCGGATCTCGATACGGGTGATTTTAATGCCCCACGGATTCGTGGCTTCATCTACGATGTGCAGCAGGCGGGTATTGATGTTGTCGCGCTGGGAGAGCATTTCGTCCAGCTCCATCGAGCCGAGCACGGTACGGATGTTGGTCATGGTCAGGTTGATGATGGCAAGCTCCAGATTGCTCACCTCATAGGCGGCTTTCGGCGCGTCAATCACCTGAATAAAACAGACCGCGTCGATGGCGACGTTGGCGTTGTCTTTGGAGATAACTTCCTGGGAAGGGATATCGAGCACCTGCTCCATCATGTTGATCTTGCGACCAATGCGATCCATGAAGGGCACCACCAGGTTCAGGCCCGGTTGCAGGGTCGTGGTATAGCGGCCAAAGCGCTCAACCGTCCACTGGTAGCCCTGCGGCACGATTTTGACACCGGCAAACACCACCACCAGCGCCACGAGAATCAGTACGGGAATAAGAATAAGCATCAAACAACCTCCTCTGTTGGTTTGATGCCAGTGTACCGCGTAATAAAGCCAGGCGCAGCGCCTGGCTTTTGGGGGGGTAAATCTTTAACGCGTTTTGCGATCAGTACAGCAGGGCGTAAAGCTGGCGGCGATAGCGGGAAGCCAGCGCATCGCCGGTGCCGAGTGCGGCGAGGATCTCCTGCAGCGTTTTGCGCGCCTGGCCGTCAGCGGCATTGAGATCGCCTTTCAGATGGCCAAACAGCAGCTCCAGCGCCTCTTCGTTACGCCCGACCTGGTGCAGCTGGAGCGCCAGTTGGGTGGCCAGCGCGGCGTCTGCCGGGTTAGCATCCACCTGCTGCTGAAGCTGCTGAATTTCCGGGGTGTCCGCGGCCTGTTTCAGCAGTTCGATCTGCGCCACCAGGCCCTGATAGCGGGTATCCTGGTCCTGCAGAGGAATGGTTTTCAGCACCGCTTCCGCGTCCTCAGAACGGTTGAGGGCGATCTGCGTCTGTGCCAGCAGCAGGCCGATTTCGCTCTGCTGATTCGACAGTTGCCAGGCTTCTTTCAGCAGCGGCAGCGCTTCCTGATGCTTGCCTTCGCCGATGAGCGCCATCGCCTCCAGGGCTTTCAGCTCCTCTTCACGCGGCAGCACTTTGTCGAGCAGGGCGCGGATCGCCTCTTCCGGCTGTGGCCCCTGGAAGCCGTCCACCGGCTGACCGTTCTGGAACAGGTACACGGTCGGGATGGCGCGCAGGCCGAACTGAGAAGCCACCATCTGCTCGGCGTCGCAGTCCACTTTTGCCAGCACGAACTGGCCTTTGTACTGGGCAGCGAGGGATTCCAGCACCGGCGTCAGCTGCAGGCAGTGCTGGCTGCGCTCGGACCAGAAGTAGAACAGTACCGGCGTAGTCACGGACTGTTCCAGCACCTGTTGCAGGTTCGCTTCGCTGATATTAACAATATTTTCTACAGACATACGTCACTCTCTGTTGTCGGTTTCTTTTTACATGGGGGCAGCGGCAGGCGCTTCAACTTAGCCACGTAAGATTTTATCCATCGCGCGCGTTGGCAGCAGGCGTTTGAGAACGCAGACCGCCCAGGTCACCAGCGTGACCGGATAGCGAATTTTTGGTGCGTTGCTCTCAAAAGCATGGCGCACTTTCGCCACTACCGCCTCCGGGCCGAGGGTGAAGCGCGCTGCGATGCCGGGATTTTCTACCGGCTTGTCGGACTGGGTCTGGTTAACGTTGTCAGTAAAGCGGGTACGGATCGGGCCGGGTTCAATCAGGCTCACCTTGATACCGGTGTGGCGCAGCTCCATGCGCAGCGCGTCCGACCAGGCTTCCAGCGCGTACTTGCTGGCCGCATAGGCACCACGGCCCGGCGTTGAGATAAGCCCCATCACCGAGCTGGTCATGACGATGCGTCCTTCGCCGTGGGGCAGCATCGCGGGCAGCAGCAGCATGGTGAGCTGGTGCGCGCCGAAGAAATTGGCCGAAAACTGCTGCTCCAGCTGGGCACGGTTGATGGTGTGAAGCGGCCCGTAGAGGCCAAACCCCGCATTGTTAAAAATGCCCCACAGGCGATTGCTGGTGTGTTCAATCACCTTTGCTGCGGCCTGTTCTACACTTGCCGGTGAGTCGAGGTCGAGCAGAATGCCGGTAAAGCCAAGATCGTTCATGGCGGCGACGTCGGCTTCCTTGCGGCAGGCGGCCAGCACGTGAAAGCCCTGGCGCTGCAGTTCGCGCGCGCTTTCAAGGCCAATACCGCTCGAACACCCTGTAATTAAGACAGATTTTTGCATAACTTTACCAGACGGGATCCCCGAACATTTATGAGTCGTGGTTAACTAAAGGAGCCAGCCGTGTCGCCATCCAGTCCGCAATGAAGGGCTGTGCGTCAGGGCTGGGGTGAATACCGTCATCCTGCATCCAGCCCGGTTTCAGATACACCTCTTCCATGAAAAACGGAACCAGAGGAATATCGAACTCCTTCGCAAGCTGCGGATAAATCGCGCTAAAGGCCTCAGTATACCGGCGTCCATAGTTGGCCGGCAGACGTATCTGCATCAGCAGCGGCTCGGCGTCGGCGGCTTTCACCGTCGTGATGATGTTACGCAGCGTGGCGGCTACCGCGTCCGGCTGAAAGCCGCGCAGGCCGTCGTTGCCGCCCAGCTCGATCAGGACCCAGCGCGGCTGATGCTGTTTCAGCAGCGCCGGCAGACGCGCCAGCCCCTGCTGCGAGGTATCGCCGCTGATGCTGGCATTGACCACCGTTGTGTCGCGCGACTGCCACTTATCATTCAGCAGCGCAGGCCAGGCGCGGGTTGCCGACATCCGGTAGCCGGCGCTCAGGCTATCACCCAGAACTAACAACGTGTCCGCTGCGGCGGCGCGACAGGTTAACAGAGCCAGTAACAGGAAGGGCAAATGCCAGCGGAAAACATTGTTGAAGTTCATCATCTTAAGAAATCCGTCGGTCAGGGGGAACATGAGCTTTCCATCCTTACCGGAGTTGAGCTGGTTGTCAAACCGGCGCAGACCATCGCCCTTATCGGTGAGTCGGGGTCCGGGAAGTCAACCCTGCTGGCGATCCTCGCCGGGCTGGACGACGGCAGTGAGGGCGAGGTCAACCTGCTTGGCAAGCCGCTGCACCAGATGGACGAAGAGGCGAGGGCACTGCTGCGCGCCCAGCAGGTCGGGTTCGTGTTCCAGTCCTTCATGCTGATCCCGACCCTGAATGCGCTGGAAAACGTCGAGCTGCCGGCGCTACTGCGCGGCGAAAGCAGCAGCGCCAGCCGGGCGAAGGCCAAAGCCAAGCTTGAGCAGTTGGGTCTTGGCAAGCGTCTCGACCATCTCCCGGCCCAGCTCTCCGGCGGCGAGCAGCAGCGCGTGGCGCTGGCCCGCGCGTTTAATGGTCAGCCTGCGGTGCTGTTCGCCGACGAGCCTACCGGCAACCTTGACCGTCAGACCGGCGACAAAATTGCCGATCTGCTGTTCTCCATGAACCGCGACTATGCCACCACGCTGATTCTGGTGACCCACGATCCGCAGCTTGCAGCGCGCTGCGATCGCCGTCTGCGGCTGGTGGATGGCACACTGGTGGAGGAAGCATGATTGCACGCTGGTTCTGGCGCGAATGGCGTTCGCCATCGCTGTTAATTGTCTGGCTGGCGCTGAGCCTGGCGGTGGCCTGTGTGCTGGCGCTGGGCAGCATCAGCGATCGCATGGAAAAAGGGCTGAGCCAGCAGAGCCGGGAGTTTATGGCGGGCGACCGCGTGCTGCGCAGCAGCCATGAAATTCCGCAGGCCTGGCTGGATAAAGCCGCTGCCGACGGGCTGAAGGTCAACCGCCAGCTCTCCTTCCCGACCATGACCTTTGCCGGGGATACGCCGCAGCTGGCGTATGTGAAGGCGGTGGACAGCGGCTATCCGCTCTACGGCACGCTGCAGACGGAGCCGCCGGGCCTGAGCCCGACGCCGGGCAGCGTGTTGCTGGCCCCGCGTTTGATGTCGATGCTGAACCTGAAGCCCGGCGATACCATTGATGTGGGTGATGCCACGCTGAAAGTCGCAGGTGAGGTGATTCAGGAGCCGGACGCGGGCTTCAACCCGTTCCAGATGGCACCGCGTCTGCTGATGAACGTTGAGGATGTCGCGCAGACCGCTGCGGTACAGCCCGGCAGTCGTATCAGCTGGCGCTACAAGTTTGCCGGCGAACCGGGGCAGATTGCCGATTACGAGTCCTGGCTGCTGCCGAAGCTCAAACCGGAACACCGCTGGCTGGGCATGGAAGATGAAGAGGGCGCGCTGGGGAAATCGCTGCAGCGCTCCCAGCAGTTCCTGCTGCTGTCGGCCCTGCTGACGCTGCTGCTGGCGGTGAGCGCGGTGGCGGTGGCGATGAGCCACTACTGCCGCAGCCGCTACGATCTGGTGGCGATCCTGAAAACCCTCGGTGCCGGGCGGCAGGCGCTGCGCAAGCTGATCGTCGGCCAGTGGCTGATGGTGCTGGGACTGGCCACATTGACCGGCGGCGCGGTGGGGTTGCTGTTTGAACGCGTGCTGCTGCTGCTGCTCAAACCGGTGCTGCCGGCAGAACTGCCGGCAGCGAGCGGCTGGCCGTGGCTGTGGGCGGTAGGCTCTGTGGTGGTGATCTCCCTGCTGGTGGGCCTGCGACCCTATCGTCTGCTGCTGGCGACCCAGCCGCTGCGCGTGCTGCGCCGCGATGTGGTCGCCAGCGTCTGGCCGCTGAAAGTGTATCTGCCAGTCATGGTGGCGGTGGTGGTCGCGCTGCTCGCGTGGCTGATGGGCGGACAAACCCTGCTGTGGGCGGTGCTGGCCGGTGCAGTCGTGCTGGCGCTGCTGTGCGGCCTGGTGGGCTGGCTGCTGCTGCGCCTGCTTAAGCGGCTGACCTTCCGCTCGCTGTCGCTGCGCCTGGCGGTCAATCGTCTGCTGCATCAGCCGTGGGCGACCATGAGCCAGCTGGCGGCGTTTTCGCTCTCCTTTATGCTGCTGGCGCTGATGCTGGTGCTGCGCGGCGACCTGCTCTCGCGCTGGCAGCAGCAGCTCCCGCCGGAAAGCCCGAACTACTTCCTGATCAACATCGCGCCGGAAGAGGTCGGGTCGATGAAAGCCTTCCTCGCTGAGCACCAGGTGATCCCGGAGGCGTTCTACCCTATCGTGCGCGCGCGTCTCACCGCCATCGACGGCAAAAGCACCGCGGGTAACAGCGACGAGGCGCTCAACCGCGAGCTGAACCTGACCTGGCAGGAGAATAAGCCGAGCCATAACCCGATCACCGACGGCAGCTGGCCGCCGAAAGCCGGAGAAGTATCGATGGAAGAGGGGCTGGCGAAACGGCTGAATATCGGGCTGGGCGACAGCGTGACCTTTACCGGCGATACCCAGGATTTCACTGCGAAGGTCACCAGCCTGCGTAAGGTGGACTGGGAGAGTCTGCGGCCCAACTTCTACTTTATCTTCCCGCAGGGCGCGCTCGACGGACAGCCGCAGAGCTGGCTGACCAGCTTCCGCTGGGAGCAGGGCAACACCATGCTTACCCAGCTTAATCGCGAATTCCCGACGGTAGGGCTGCTCGATATCGGTGCCATTCTGCGCCAGGCTGGCCAGGTGCTGGAGCAGGTGAGCCGCGCACTGGAGGTGATGGTGGTGCTGGTAACCGCCTGTGGCGTACTGCTGCTGTTAGCCCAGGTACAGGTGGGCATGCGTCAACGGCATCAGGAGCTGGTGGTCTACCGTACGCTGGGTGCCAGCAAGCGCACGCTGCGCGCCACGCTATGGTGGGAATTTGCCCTGCTCGGCGTGGTCTCCGGGCTGGTGGCGGCCATCGGCGCGGAAACGGCGCTCGGCGTGTTGCAGACCCGGGTATTTGATTTCCCGTGGGAGCCGGAGTGGCGGCTGTGGGTGACGTTGCCGCTGTGCGGCGCGGTGCTGCTGTCGCTGTGCGGCGGCTGGCTGGGCGTTCGATTGCTGAAAGGAAAAGCGCTGTTCCGCCAGTTCACCGGTTAATTACGGTTATTAAGTAAACAAAGGCGTCTGATTAATTTTCAGGCGCCTTTTTCTTTTTGTAATACATATTAATAAAATAATTACATTTTAACAGCACAAATCATTAAACCTGCTGAAGAATCGGCCGTTAATAAGCGGTACCATTTTTTTCGCTAATAAAAACGTAGTAACTAAGGATAATTAATGAAGTTTACATTGCGCGCTTTGCCAGTACTGGTTGGGGCAGGTCTGCTCGTGGGAATGACCTCTTTTAACGCCAGTGCAGAAATTACACTGATCAAAGCCGACACACAGCCAGGCGATCCATTAAGCCGTCTTAATTTCACCGTTGGCGGCAGTATCCGTCCGCAGTTTGAAATGATGACCGGCGACAGCGATAAAGGTTCTTATAAGCGTAACGGTTTTGACGGCGGTACCCGTTTCCGTTTCGCTGCCGATTATTATCTGTTCGACGATATCAGCTGGGTAAACTATTACGAGCTGGGCGTGAATATTCCGGCGGTATTTGACTGGGACAACCACTATAAAGAGGGCGCGAACGACACCAGCCGCCGTATGCTGTATACCGGCCTGAAAAGCGACACCTGGGGTATTCTGACATTTGGTCAGCAGAACAGCGCTTATTACGACGTGATCGGTTCAAAAACCGATATCTGGGATTACGACATGAAAGCCCAGGCGTCAGGCAACGGCATCAATGGTGATTACGACGGCTCCTACCGTTCCCGTAAAATGCTGAAGTATAAGAAGACCGCTGGCGATGCGGATATCTATGCCGCGTACCTGTTCAGCGATGACTACAACGCCAATAACGGCTTCCGTTATCACCGTAAAGGCGGCGGCTCGCTGGCACTGGATTACCACCTGACCTCCGACCTGACCTGGGGTGCAGCGTGGAACTACACCCGTGCCGACATCCGCGAGAACGACACCAGCAACAGCAAGACCTGGGATCAGAACATCCTCGGTACCGCGCTGAGCTGGACCCCGGACAACTGGACCTTCTCCTTCGGCGGCGGCTGGTACGAAAACTTCATGGTCACCAAAAAGAAATCAGCGAATGATTACTTCGCCGGTGATGCATGGGGCATTGAGTACTTCGCGGGCTACAAAATCCCGGTGGGCCAGTACGCGCTTAAATCCGTGCAGCCTTACGTGATGGGCGACCGCCTGGAGTTCATCAGTGGCCGTAACTATCAGCGTATCGACAACGGCGTGGGTATCGCCTTCCAGCTCGATTACGGCTTCCGTGTGGATTACGAACACGTATTCACCTCCAGCACCGACAACCTGGGTGACATGAACCTGGTTCGTCTGCGTTACGACTTCTAAGACGTCGTCTCCCCCGGCACCGCTACGCCGGGGGAATTCTCCCTCCGCTTATCTCTTTTCTGCCTGGGTATATGAAATATTTTCAATTACCCGCTGCGGCAGAATGTGCCATCTTACGCTGTCGTGCTGTAACTCTACTTGCGTTACAAGCACTTACTGAGCGACCCGCAAACAGAGGCGCACCACAACATACATCCTTCTTTGGGGAGAAAACGCATGGGAATTCGTCACAGCTGGCGCGTCGCGTCCGGCGTATTACTTCTGGCGTGCGGACTGCAGTTCGCCCAGGCAAACAGCGATCCGCAGACTATCACCTTCGGCGTCGCTCCCGGCCCGTATGGCGATATGGTCAAGCAGGCCATTGCGCCGTCGCTTAAAGAGAAAGGCTATAAGGTCATCGTGCGCGAGTTCAGCGACTACGTGCAGCCAAATATGGCGCTGGCTAACGGCAGCATCGACGCCAACCTGTTCCAGCACTCGCTCTACTTCGATAAATTCACCGCCGATAAAGGTCTCAAACTGACGAAGCTGCTGGCGGTGCCGACGGCCGGTATGGGCCTGTACTCGCACAAAATCAAAAGTCTCGACGCGCTGAAGAAGGGCGACATCGTTACCCTCTCTAATGACCCCACTAACCTGGCGCGCGGGCTGCGTTTCCTGCAGGCGTTAAAACTGATTACCATCAAGCCGAACATCGATCCGACCAAAGCCTCCGAGCGCGACATCGCCAGCAACCCGAAAGGTCTGGTGTTTAAACCGCTGGAAGCCGCACAGCTGCCGCGCACCCTCGACGGGGTTACCGCCTCGCTGGTTAACGGTAACTTTGCCATCGCCGCCGGGATAGATCTTTCCACCGCGCTGGCGCAGGAGCAGCTGGACGAGAACCTGAAAAACATCATCGCCGTGCGCAGTGAAGATGCTGACAAGCCGTTCGCGAAAGACATCGTCAGCGTGGTGAAATCCCCGGCCTACGCGGCAGCGATCAACGATCCGCAGAATGTTTTTATCTCCTTCCAGAAGCCGGAGTGGATGGCGGCTGCGCAGTAAGCCGCAGATTAACGTGGGGAGCGCAGGCTCCCCGTTGAGGTTTTCATGATTGAGCTACAACACGTCTGCGTCGAGTTTCCCGGCGCGGGGTCCAGCGCCACCCGGGCGGTGGACGACGTCAGTCTGCATATTAAGGCGGGCGAGATTTTTGGCATTGTTGGCACCAGCGGTGCCGGAAAAAGTACGCTGCTGCGCACGCTGAATGCCCTGCAACGCCCGAGTACGGGTAGCGTGACGGTTAACGGCACGCGGATTTCCGAGCTGCAGGGCGTGGCCTTGCGCACCGCCCGTCAGCGCATCGGCATGATTTTCCAGCACTTCAACCTGATGCACACCCGCACCGTGGCGCAGAACGTGGCGTTCAGCCTGAAGGCGGCGGGATGGGAGCGGGCGAAAATCGCCCCGCGCGTCGCGGAGATCCTCGATCTGGTCGGGCTGACCGATAAAGCGAACCGCTATCCGGTGCAGCTCTCCGGCGGCCAGAAGCAGCGGGTCGGCATTGCGCGAGCCATCGCTAACCACCCGGACGTACTGCTGTGCGACGAACCGACCTCGGCGCTGGATCTTGAAACCTCCGCCACCATTCTGGCGCTGCTTAAAGAGATTAATGCCCGGCTTGGGATCACCATTGTGCTGATCACCCATGAGATGAACGTGATCAAAACGATCTGCGATCGCGTGGCGGTGATGTCCGGCGGCAAGGTGGTGGAAATGGGTGAGGTGTTCGATATCTTCGCCCACCCGCAGCATGCATTCACCCGCCAGCTGGTGTCGCATACCCTCAACCTGACGCTGCCCGAGCGGCTGAAGGCGCACCTGCAGGGCACGCTGCTGAAGATCCTGTTTATCGGCGACTCGGCGGAGCAGCCGGTGCTCTCCGAGGTAGCGGTGAAGTTCGGCGTGGCGGTGAACATTCTGCACGGCAAAATTGAGTACATCGGCGATCGCGCGCTGGGCGTTCTGGTGGTGCAGCTTACCGCGCCTGACAGCCCGACGGCGGTAGAGGCCGCGGTGGCGCATATCCGTTCCCGTACCGCTCAGGTGGAGGCTTTACATGGATGATTTATTGCCGGATCTGACGCTCGCGTTCAGCGAAACGTTCCAGATGCTCAGCATCTCAACGGTGCTGGCGATCCTCGGCGGCGTGCCGCTCGGTTTTCTTATTTTCGTGACCGATCGCCATCTGTTCTGGCAGAACCGCGCGGTGTACCTCATCAGTTCGGTGCTGGTGAATATTATCCGTTCGGTGCCGTTCGTCATTTTGCTGGTGCTGCTGCTGCCCCTGACGCAGTTTCTGCTCGGCAATACCATCGGGCCGATTGCCGCCTCGGTGCCGCTGTCGGTGGCGGCTATCGCTTTTTATGCCCGTCTGGTGGACGGCGCGCTGCGCGACGTGGACAGAGGCATTATCGAAGCCGCCGAGGCGTTTGGCGCCAGCCCGCTGCGTATCATCTGCACCGTGCTGCTGCCGGAAGCCAGCGCAGGGCTGCTGCGCGGCCTGACCATTACCCTGGTGAGCCTGATTGGCTATTCGGCAATGGCCGGGATTGTCGGCGGTGGCGGGGTAGGGGATCTGGCGATTCGCTACGGTTATTACCGCTACGAAACCGAAGTGATGGTCGTGACGGTGATCGCGTTGATTGTGCTGGTGCAGGTAGTACAGGTGCTGGGCGATTACCTGGCGAAGCGCGCGGATAAACGCGATCGGCATTAATAGTGAAAAGGGGGGTAAACGGTGGGTGCACTTCGTTTACCCACCCTACGCTGCCTCATGACCATCCAGGGGGGTAAGCGCAGCGCACCCACCACAATCTCACTTATCCAGCTTGACCCGCGCCCAGGCGATGCCGCTGGCATATTCAGGCGGCAGCAGCGCCACCAGCGATTCGAGCGTGGCGCTCAGGCGGTCGGTGTCGCTGTCGGTCAGGTTAAGATGCCCGACCTTGCGCCCCGGACGCACCTCTTTGTCGTACCAGTGCAGATGCACCAGCGGCAGCTTCAGCCAGTCATCGTTAAGCGCGGTGCCAATCAGGTTCACCATCACCGACGGGCTGTTTACCACCGGCTGCGGCAGCGGCAGGGAGAGAATGGCGCGCAGGTGCAGCTCAAACTGACTGATGGATGCCCCGTTCTGGGTCCAGTGACCGCTGTTATGTACGCGCGGTGCCAGCTCGTTGATCAGCAGCCCGCCCGGCGTGATAAAGCATTCCATCGCCATGACGCCGACGTAGTTCAGCTCCTGCATAATTGCGGACAACATCGCTTCAGCCTGCGCCTGCTGGCCGGCATTGGCGTGCGGAAACGCCACGCTGGTGCGCAGGATCCCGTCCTGATGCAGGTTGTGGGTCAGGGGATAGAACACCGTCGCGCCGTCGTGGCCGCGTGCGCCTACCAGCGACACCTCGCCGGAGAAGTTAATTCCCTGCTCAACAATACATTCACCGTAGCAGTCGTCAGGCAGCTGCGCGGTATCGCCCGCCCGCAGCCGCCACTGACCGCGACCGTCGTAGCCGCCGGTGCGGCGCTTAACGATCGCCAGCTCGCCCAGGGCATCAAAGACCGCCGGCCACTGCCCGGCAGACGCCAGCAGCTGCCAGGGCGCGGTGGCGAGGCCGAGACGGTCAAACAGCTGCTTCTGCGTCAGGCGGTCGGCGATAACGGGAAACACGTCCCGGTTGACAAATGCCGGGTGACGCGCCAGTTCGCGGGTCAGCGCGGTTTCCGGCCAGCGCTCGATTTCAGCGGTGATCACGCTCTGCTGAAACGGCACCGCCTGCGGCTCCGCGTCCAGTCCTACCGGCCAGACCGCGATGCCCAGCGGTTCACCGGCCTGGCGCAGCATACGCCCCAACTGGCCGTTCCCGAGTACGCATACCTGTTTCATGCCTGATCCCTCGGGTCCGGATTATCCAGCACCTCGTCAGTCTGCGCCTGGCGCCAGGCACCGAGACGCGCCAGCAGTGCCTCATCATGCTGGGCGAGGATCTGCGCGGCCAGCAGGGCTGCGTTCGCCGCTCCCGCTTTACCGATCGCCAGCGTCCCCACCGGAATACCGCGCGGCATCTGCACAATAGAGTAGAGGCTGTCCACACCGCTCAGGGCGGCGCTCTGCACCGGTACGCCGAGCACCGGCACCAGGGTTTTGGCGGCAATCATGCCCGGCAGATGGGCGGCCCCACCGGCACCGGCGATAATCACCTGATAGCCGTTGTGCTGCGCGCCTTCGGCAAAGCTGAACAGCTTGTCCGGCGTGCGGTGGGCGGAAACCACTTCGACATGATGAGGTACTTCAAGGGCATCGAGAATGTCAGCGGCAAACTGCATGGTCGCCCAGTCGCTTTTAGACCCCATAACGATGGCGATACGCGCCGGATGTTGGCTTGAAGACATGCGTCTTAAAACTCCTGTGAGTGTGCGTGGACAAGGTGCTTGTCGTTCAGAAGGGCACAAAGAATAGCATGGAAAAATGGCAAGGAAAACGGTTGCGTCGGCGCGGCAGGCGGAAAAAATCGGTCTGCTGGCACCGGCAAAAGCCGCCTGTCAGAGCGCTTTGGTCAGATAAAAACGTTGCTGCCCGTGATGCGGAAAATCCTCCAGCGTCATTTGCAGCACGAAGCCATTTTTTTCGTAAAAGGGGCGCGCCTGGAAGCTGAAGGTATCGACCAGCGCCAGGGTACAACCGCGCTGGAGTGCGGTGTGCTCGGCGGCGGCCAGCAGCAAACGACCCAGACCGGTGCCGCGCAGTGCCTCATTCACCCAGAGAAAATCAATGCACAGCCAGTTGCCTTTGATGCTGGCGATAAGCCCGCCATCAAGACCGCCTGTCAGGTTGCGCCGCCAGACGCCGAGGCTGCCCGAGGCGTCGCTGGCGATAAACTGCTGGTTATAGCCGTGCAGGCCGTGAAACAGCGCAGCGCGATCGTCGGGTGAAATGGCGTCGGTAATATCCAGTTCCATGGGAAACTTGTCTCGTTTGCGTAAAGCCTTCCGTTTTAACACATTGAGACGACAGGAAAAACGCCAGAAAAAGCAGGGTCAGAATGGGAAATGGATTAGTGCTACGTCGTCGGGCGTGACGCTGACCATTGAGCCTTCGCTGTGCCATGCGCCGAGCACCGCGCGAAACGCTGGCTGACCGTTGGCGGAAAGCTCATGCACCGCCGGGCGATGGGTGTGACCGTGGATCAGCCACTGTACCTGATGCTGTTCCATTGTCGCCACGACCGCCTGCGGATTGACGTCCATGATCTCCAGCGTCTTGGTGCTGTTGGCCGCTTTACTGCCGGCGCGCATCTTAGCGGCAATACGTTTGCGCACGAACAGCGGCAGGGCGAGAAAAAGCGCCTGCAACCAGGGCTGGTGCACTTTCGTGCGAAACGCCTGGTAACCGGCATCATCCGTGCAGAGCGTATCGCCATGCATAATCAGCACGTCGCGCCCGTAGAGCGAGAGCACCTGAGCTTCGGGCAGCAGCGTCATGCCGCTTTGCCGGGCGAAACGCTTGCCGAGCAGGAAGTCACGGTTGCCGTGAATGAAGTAGCAGGGGACGCCATGATCCACCAGCGAGCGGATCGCCCGGGCGATCTCCGCATGCAGCGGAACCGGATCGTCGTCACCAATCCAGGCCTCGAACAGATCGCCTAAAATATAGAGCGCGTCGGCATCGCGAGCCGGACCGGCTAAAAAATGCAGAAAACCGGCGGTGATCGCCGGTTCTTCTGGGCAGAGATGAAGATCTGCAATAAAAAGCGTGGCCACGATTACTCGCTGACGGTAACGTTTTCGATGATCACATCTTCTTTCGGTACGTCCTGATGCATACCGCTGCGGCCGGTAGAAACGCCTTTGATCTTGTCAACCACGTCCATACCTTCAACCACTTCTGCGAATACGCAGTAGCCCCAACCCTGCAGGCTTTCGCCGCTGAAGTTCAGGAAGTCGTTGTCAGCCACGTTGATGAAGAACTGCGCGGTCGCGGAGTGCGGAGCCTGAGTACGCGCCATAGCAAGGGTGCCACGGGTGTTTTTCAGGCCGTTGTTCGCTTCGTTCTGGATCGCGTCTTTGGTGTTTTTCTGCTTCATGCCCGGCTCAAAGCCGCCGCCCTGAATCATGAACCCGTTGATGACGCGATGGAAAATAGTGTTGTTGTAGAAACCTTCACGACAGTAGTCCAGGAAGTTCTTCACTGTAACCGGCGCGTCGTTATCAAAAGTTTTGATGACGATATCGCCATGATTGGTATGAAAAGTAACCATGTTTGCATCCTGTTCCGTTAAGTGGCGCTGCGACCTGTCTTATCAGGTCATTTCAGGCGCCTGTTATAGCACAGGTCGTCCGGTTCGATCACCTTGCAAAGTGTGCTGCTTCGGGTTTGAATTACGGGTAAACTAAGCGGCTGGTCCCGAACCGCTCACTTTCACACACGTCTACATGGAATCATCGATGTTAAAAATCTTTAATACACTGACGCGCCAAAAAGAGGAATTTAAACCTATCCATGCCGGGGAAGTGGGCATGTACGTGTGTGGTATTACCGTGTACGACCTGTGTCATATCGGCCATGGCCGTACCTTTGTAGCCTTTGACGTGGTGGCGCGCTACCTGCGTTTTCTTGGCTATAAGCTGAAGTACGTACGCAACATCACGGATATTGACGACAAGATCATCAAGCGCGCCAATGAAAATGGCGAAGGCTTTGTCGAGCTGGTGGACCGCATGGTCGCCGAGATGCACAAGGACTTTGACGCGCTTAATATTCTGCGTCCGGAAAGCGAACCGCGCGCCACCCAGCATATTCCGGAGATCATTGAGATCGTCCAGCAGCTCATCGCCCGCGATCACGCCTATGTGGCGCAGAACGGCGACGTCATGTTCTCGGTAGAAACCGATCCGCAATATGGCCTGCTGTCGCGTCAGGATCTCGACCAGCTTCAGGCGGGCGCGCGCGTGGAAGTGGCGGACGTGAAGCGTAACCCGATGGACTTCGTGCTGTGGAAGATGTCCAAACCGGGCGAGCCGAGCTGGCCTTCGCCGTGGGGCGAGGGGCGTCCGGGCTGGCACATTGAGTGCTCCGCCATGAACTGCAAGCAGCTGGGCAGCCATTTCGACATCCACGGCGGCGGTTCTGACCTGATGTTCCCGCATCACGAGAACGAAATCGCCCAGTCCACCTGCGCCCACGACGGCGAGTACGTGAACTACTGGATGCACTCCGGGATGGTGATGGTAGACCGCGAGAAGATGTCCAAATCGCTGGGTAACTTCTTCACCGTGCGCGACGTGCTGAAACACTACGATGCCGAAACCATTCGCTACTTCCTGATGTCTGGTCACTACCGCAGCCAGCTGAACTACAGCGAAGACAACCTCAAGCAGGCGCGTGCCTCGCTGGAACGTCTGTACACCGCGCTGCGCGGCACCGATCCCGCTGCGCAGGCCGCAGGCGGCGAGGCGTTTGAAGCGCGCTTTGTTGAAGCGATGAACGACGATTTCAACACGCCGGAAGCCTACTCGGCGCTGTTCGACATGGCGCGTGAAGTTAACCGCCTGAAAGCGGAAGATGCGAACGCGGCAAACCAGCTGGCGGCGCACCTGCGCAAGCTGGCGGCGGTGCTGGGTCTGCTGGAGCAGGCGCCGGAGCAGTTCCTGCAGTCTGGTGCCCAGAGCAACGATAGCGAAGTGGCGGAAATCGAAGCGCTGATCCAGCAGCGTCTGGATGCGCGTAAAGCCAAAGACTGGGCTGCGGCCGATGCGGCACGCGATCGCCTGAACGAGATGGGCATCATCCTTGAAGACGGCCCACAGGGCACCACCTGGCGCCGCAAGTGATTATTCACTAACGCAAAAAAGCCGCCTTCGGGCGGCTTTTTTTATGCGTGCCGCTTTCCATTTCAGAACCAAAATTCACCTTCCGGCGCAAAAATAGTGTTGAATATTTACCCGGTGATGTATAAAATTTAATACACAAGCACGGAGCTGATATGGACTTACAAGGAGCACGCGAGGCAGCAAAACCCATCTACTGGTGCGGGTCGCCGCTTAATGATTTGCGCGCCTTTCCGGAGAGCGTCAGAGCCAGAGCGGGAAAAGAGCTACGCAAGGTGCAGTTCGGGCTTGACCCGACAGATGTAAAACGCGTCAGCACATGGGGCGCGGGCGTTATCGAAATCCGACTGGATGAAGACGCAAATACCTGGCGGGTCGCCTGCGTGGCAAAATTCGAGGAAGCGGTGTACGTCCTGCACAGCTTCAGTAAAAAAGAGCGGAAGACGAGGCTGAGTGATGCCTGGGTCATCCGTCAGCGGTATCACGAGATTGTTAATCAGCGAAGGAGTAGCAGATGACCCATAACAGCGAGAACGGCGTGCGCCACATCACACGTCCTGAGGACAACATTTTCACCGACCTCGGTTTTGACGACGCGCAGGCGGCGGCGTTACAGCAGGAGTCAGACCGTGAAATTGCCCTGCTCATCGGTATGAAAAAGCAGGTGATGGCGGAGATTGCCAGCTGGATCAAGGCGGAAAACCTTAAGCAGGTTAACGCCGCGCAGATCCTGCAGGTGACGCGCCCGCGGGTGTCTGATGTAGTGAATCAGAAAACGGAAAAGTTTACCCTTGATGCGCTGATTTCGATGGCGAGTCTCATCGGCAAGACCTGCAAGCTGGTAATCAAATAGCCGCTTTCAGGCGGAGTCGCGCTGCACCAGCTGCCCGGAAAGCGTGATGTACTGCGCAGGCAGCCCAGGCTCCTTCAGCTTGCGGATCATCAGCATCGCTGCCTGACGCCCGCTCTCTTCGCTCGCCGAGGAGACGTAGGTAAACGACGGCGAGGTGAGGTTAATCTGCAGCATATCTTCAAAGCCAATCAGCGACACCTGCTGGGTAAGAAACACGTCTTTCCCTACCGTGCGCCCGACGTGATGAATGCCGCCCAAACTGCCGATAATGGCATGGGGAGAGTGGCAGAGCAGGGCGGTGATGGTGTTGTGCTTCTCAAGCAGTTGACGGGTGACGAGGCTGGCGGCGTGCGTGTCCTCCGCGCACACCGGCGCTAACTCGGCGCGAAACGGCAGACCGTACTGCTCCAGCGCGGCGCGATAGCCGAGCAGGCGCTGTTGCCGCAACAGGCAGTTAGCCTCGCCGCCAATCCAGGCGATGTTGCGGTGCCCGCGTTCAATCAGATAGCGCGTGGCGAGGCTCGCGGCCTGGCGATTGTCGCGCATCACAATATCCACGCTGCCCTGCAGCGGCGTCTGGGATACCGCCACCAGCGGCAGCGGCGAATGCAGTAGCGGGGCGGGAAGGCTGTCGCGCTGATGATCGCCGCACAGCCAGATGACGCCGGCGACCCCCTGGCGGGTGAAGGAGAGCAGCGTGCGCTTAAGGTGCTCATCGTCCTGCGGCTGGGCGAGAAACACCATATAGCCCTGCTGCTCCAGCGTCTGCACCAGGCTGGCTGCTACCTTCATGCTGAAGGTATCGCCAAAGTCGCGCAGGATCAGGCCAATCAGGTTGGAGGTGCTGGCGCGCAGGTTAGCCGCAGCCACGTTATGCACGTAGCCCAGCGTTGAGATAGCGGCCTGCACTTTTTCAATGGTGGCCTGCGAAATTTTCCCTTTCTGGCGCAGCACCAGCGACACGGTTGAGACCGAGACGCCCGCTGCTTTTGCCACATCGATAATGCTGACCTTTTTCATTCCCTGCCTTCACAAAACGCGCCAGTAAACAACGTGATACCACAACGCCGCCCGGGATGATACAGGCGGCGTGGTGCGGCTTATTTACCCAGCATGCCGGACATCTCCTGGGCGATAAACTGCGCTCTGGCACCGAAAATCACCTGAATGCCGTTATCACCGACGAACACCACACCGCGTGCTCCCACGTTGTTCAGCCCGTCACGATCTACCGCTTTGCCGTTTTCCACTTCCAGGCGCAGACGGGTAATACACGAACCCACGGACCCAACGTTCTGCGCACCGCCCAGCAGCGCCAGAATCTCACTGGCCAGTTCGGCATCGCTTTTATTGGTGGCGGTGGTGGTCACATCGGTACGCCCCGGCGTTTTAACGTCGAAACGGCGGATCACGAAGCGGAAGGTGAAGTAGTAGATGATGGCCATCGGCACGCCAACGATAATCGCGCTGAGGTAGTGCGTTTCGAAGCCGTTGAACGACGGCAGAATACCGAAGGAGATATAGTCGATAAGCCCGGCGGAGAAGGACTTGGCAATGTGCGCATCCAGCAGGTACATGCACATGTAGGAGAGCCCGGCCATGATGGCGTTGAACACGTACAGCACCGGTGCCACAAAGATAAAGGTGAACTCAACCGGCTCGGTAATCCCCGTCAGGAAACAGGTCAGCGCGGCGGAGAACAGAATGCCCGAGGCAATCTTTTTATTTTTGGTATTGGCTTCGTGATACATCGCGAGGCAGGCCGCCGGCAGCGCGAAAAGCATCAGCGGGAATTCGCCCTGCATGAATTTACCCGCGTTGTGGTAGGTATCGCTGCTGAACGACTTCACGCCTTCTTCCAGCATTTTGAACCAGATCGTCTGATCGCCGTGGATCACCTGGCCTGCCTGAGTGGTGTAGTCGCCAAACGAGTACCAGAACGACGGATACCAGATATGATGCAGGCCGAGCGGGATAAGCGCGCGCTCCACCAGCCCGAAGATAAAGGTTGAAGCTGCCTGGTTATCGCCGTTGACCACCAGCGAGAGCGCATCAATGCCCGCCTGGATGTGCTGCCAGACGTACGGCAACAGCAGCCCGAGAATAAAGGACAGGAACGCGGTAGCGATAGCGACAAAGCGTTTTCCCGAGAAGAAACCGAGGAACTCAGGTAGCTGCAGGGTATGGAAACGGTTGTAACACCACGCCGCCAGAATGCCGCAGATAAGCCCGCCAAACACGCCCATCTGCAACGTGGGAATGCCGACCACCATCGCGTATTTGCCACCCTGTGCGGCCATTTCCGGTGTAATGCTTAACACCGTGCCGATGGTGACGTTTGTCACGAACACCGAGACCGCAGCGGAGAGCGCTGCAATACCCGACTCGGACGCCAGCCCCACCGCAGAGCCAATGGCGAACAGCAGCGGCAGGTTATCGAAGATAACCCCGCCCGCGTTCATCATCAGCGGCAGATGGAACTTATCGCCGAACGCCAGCAGCAGGCCTGCCGCCGGCAGCAATGAGATTGGCAGCATTAACGCGCGGCCAATCATCGACAGTTTAGACAACGATTTTACTAACCCTGATACCAGACTCATGCTGATTTCCCCCGAAGAGAACGCTGTGCGCGTCTTGCTTGTTATTGTAAGTAGAACGTTTTAGTAGAACGTTCTACTCATCGTCTTTGAACGGTGATATTCGCGCAACAAATACTTAATCGCCAGCCAGACGAATTTCTGATTATTTGAAGTGCAACGCCAACAGGCCTGGTTTTCATACGGGTATAACTGTTGCAGGCATATGTGTGTCCGATCACATTTTTTAAGATTTTTTATTTGCCGCTAACTCAGTCACTTATGTGCAGTTTTCCGGTGACGCGCTTGCGATACGCGTGAGGAGTGCCAGTCTTTAAAGGGTCGATTACACAGTGACTCACTGAGAAAACAGGAGGTTAAATGGAACGCTTTCATAACAAAGTGGTAGTGATTACCGGTGCGGGTTCAGGTATTGGCGCTGCGGCTGCCCAACGTTTTGCGAAAGAGGGCGCGAGCGTGGTGCTGGTAGGGCGCACTCAGGAGAAACTGGAAAAAGTCGCCGCCACGCTGCCGCAGGGCAAGCATCTGGTGGCCCCTTGTGACGTATCAGTCGCGGAAGAGGTAGCAGCGCTCGCCCGCCGGGTTGAGGATGAGTATGGTCGCGCGGACGTGCTGGTGAACAATGCCGGGATGATCGTCCAAGGCCGCATCCATGAGATCGACCTGCAGGACTGGGACCGCCTGATGAAAACCGACCTTAACGGCGTGTTTTACGGCGTGCACTACTTCATGCCAGCGCTGCTCAAAACCAAAGGCAACGTGATTAACATTTCCTCGGTGTCCGGCCTTGGCGGCGACTGGGGGATGAGCGTGTACAACGCGGCGAAAGGCGCGATCACTAACTTTACCCGTGCGCTGGCGATGGACTATGGTCGCGACGGGGTGCGCGTGAACGCTGTTTGTCCGGGCTTTACCTTTACCGACCTGACGGAAGAGATGAAAGACAACCAGCCGCTGCTGGAGAAATTCTATGAGCGCATTCCGCTGGGCCGCGCCGGTGAAGCCGAGGATATTGCCGATGCCATTGCCTTTATGGCAAGCGACGATGCGCGCTATATCACCGGTGTAAACCTGGCTGTCGACGGGGGTATCACCGCCTCGAACGGTCAGCCGCCGCAGGCATAAGCGGCAATAAAAAACCCGCCGACCGGCGGGTTTTTTGCGTCAGGCAACGACGGTAATGCTCTGGCCGTGGAAGCTGACCGTCTGACCGGCCACTATCTTGCAGCGCTTACGCGTCTCGACGTTGCCGTCCACGGTAACCAGCCCGTCGGCGATGAAAATTTTGGCCTGCGCGCCGCTTTCGCTCCAGCCTTCCAGCTTCAGCAGGTCGCACAGCTCTACGTGCGGGTGTTTACCCAGGGAAAATGTTGCCATCTTAGTTCTCTTCCAGATCGTGATACTCTTCGCACGCCTGTAGCGTGTTCTGAATCAGGGTTGCTACGGTCATCGGGCCTACGCCGCCCGGCACCGGAGTGATATAGCCCGCGCGCGCTGCCGCGTCGTCAAATACCACATCGCCTACCACCTTGCCGCTTTCCAGCCGGTTGATGCCAACATCAATCACGATGGCACCTTCTTTGATCCATTCTCCCGGAATAAAGCCCGGTTTACCCACCGCGACCACCAGCAGGTCGGCGTTCTCGACGTGCTGACGCAGGTTTTTGGTAAAACGATGGGTAACGGTAGTGGTGCAACCCGCCAGCAGCAGCTCCATGCTCATCGGGCGGCCAACAATGTTGGATGCACCAATCACCACCGCGTTCAGGCCGTAGGTATCAATGTTATAGCGCTCCAGCAGCGTGACGATACCGCGCGGCGTACAGGGGCGCAGGCACGGTGCGCGCTGGCACAGGCGACCGATATTGTAGGGATGAAAGCCGTCGACGTCTTTATCTGGCGCGATGCGCTCCAGGACTTTGACGTTGTCGATACCCGCCGGCAGCGGCAGCTGCACCAGAATGCCGTCGATCTCGCGATCGCGATTCAGGGTATCGATCAGCGCCAGCAGCTCGGCTTCGCTGGTGGTGTCGGGCAGATCGTAAGAGCGGGACAGGAACCCGACCTCTTCACAGGCTTTGCGTTTGCTGCCGACATAAATTTGTGAAGCCGGGTTATCACCGACCAGCACAACTGCCAGACCAGGGGCACGTTTTCCGGCGGCGACGCGGGCCTGAACTTTTGCGGCAACCTCAGAGCGGACCTGCTGCGCAATCGTTTTACCGTCAATTATCTTTGCTACCATCAGAGAGAGGATTCCATCTGTCGTCATAGGGAAGGGGGATGCATATATTTTGTCAGAAGCGCGCCGTGCTGTCAGTCACAGAAACGGTTTTATGCTCAATAAG
The DNA here is from genome assembly GCF_000696575.1 of Siccibacter colletis. Classification (GTDB taxonomy): domain Bacteria; phylum Pseudomonadota; class Gammaproteobacteria; order Enterobacterales; family Enterobacteriaceae; genus Siccibacter; species Siccibacter colletis. The sequence goes on from NZ_JMSQ01000026.1 coordinate 216,599, forward strand.
CGCGCAGGCAGCGGAAAAGCCATTGACTCACCCGACCCTGACCGTATAATTCCACGCGTTTCGCCCTCCCTGAGCCGGGCGAAATCCTTTCAGTTACGCGCCCTTAGCTCAGTCGGATAGAGCAACGGCCTTCTAAGCCGTGGGTCGCAGGTTCGAATCCTGCAGGGCGCACCATGTAAAATCAAGCACTTACGCCTCTTTCAAATCCTCCTGATTTTCCATGTGGGACATGTTTGGGACACAAACACCTAAAATAGAGTCAATTTGCCGTGCATGTTCGGTCAGGTGGTTAGGTGCGAGGTGTGCATACCTGCGTACCATTTCAATCGACTCCCAGCCTCCCATTTCCTGCAGAACAGAAAGTGGCACTCCGGCCTGAATAAGCCAGCTCGCCCATGTGTGCCTTAGGTCATGGAAACGGAAATCCTCTATGCCTGCTCTACGGCAAGCTGAATTCCATGCTCTCTGATCGTCAACCCTCATCTTTCTTACCGATTCGGTAATTGACCCATCCGGTCGGTTACCTGCTTTGGTGTGTACAAAGACCCATTTATGATGCCGTCCGATCTGTTCACGAAGCACCCGGCAAGCGGTATCATTCAGTGCTACGCCAATAGCCCTGTTTGATTTACTGTCTTCCGGATTAACCCAGGCAACGCGACGCTGCATGTCGATTTGTTGCCACTCTAGATTGATGATGTTCGACCGCCTTAATCCAGTAGCCAGCGCAAACCTGACAACCGATTTAAGCGGCTCCGGGCATTCATCAATCAACCTTCCAGCTTCTTCAGGCTCGAGCCAGCGAACGCGTTTGTTTCTCACCTGCGGTATTTTTATTACAGGCGCCTTTTCGAGCCATTTCCAGTCACGTTCTGCCGCGCGAAGTATTGCCTTCATCAGAGCAAGATGCTTTGCTTTAGTTGAAGTCGTTACCGGTCTGGATTCGAATGCCGGAACTTCCTTTCCTTTCCTTTCTGCTGCAGCGCATTTCTGCGTCCAGATTTCCTTTGCTTTCCTGTTCTGCATCTTACTGACAGCTGTGTAAATCTTTGCCTCAGTAATATCCTTCAACTTCATCCCTTCAAAATGCTCAAGCCAGAATCCCATCCGGCCTTTATCAGTATCGAGCGATTTCTTATCAGCCTTTTCCTCAAGCCAGCGAAGACAAGCTTCTTCGAACGTCACGTCAGGGAAATCACCAAGGCGATCTACTCGCCAGAGTTCTGATTTCCTGCGGTCATGAAGCTCTTGCGCTTGCCGTTTGTCCGCTGTGCCAAGAGATTCCTTAATTCGCTTCCCGCCCGGGAGCGAGTACGATGCGTACCAGATTTCACCTCTGCGGAAGAGTGACATTTTCGATCCTCTGTTATGCCATCACCCGCGCTCACCGCGACAGTATGCATCGGAGACCGCAGCGCGGCAATGCATGCCTGGCGAGTCGTAAGATAGGGTGATTTTGGTTTTGCGGGGTCTTTGCGTGTGGCCTGCAGTCTTCCTGACCGTATCCAGTTAGTTGCGGTGGGGCGAGATATGCCGAGCATGGCGCAGGCCTCATCGAGTGTGAGGCTGTATTGTTCCATCTGTCACTCCAGTATCAATTTTATGGCTTTGATCATCCCGTTAATTTCATGCATCAACTTCGTCCTTTCTGCAGATCCAAATGGCAGCGTTTGCTTCAAATGATTCATGGCTTCTGCTTCGAGTCGTAGCTTGTTGGCGATTTCATCGCGCACATTCAAATCAGCCATAAAATTCCTCCGGATAAAAATAAACCGCCCTCAGGCGGATTCGGTAGATTCGCTGTTCACGATGTCGTAAAACTGGCCGTAAGTTAGCTTTTGGAAGTTTTCAGGAATTATCACTTCTCCATGGCCCTCTTCTTTGTTGTTGGGAATGGCAAATACCAGACAGTCATCGCGCGATGGATGTTTTCCGCCATTAGTTGAGAGCATGGCAAAACCGAAACCACGACCTGACTGTCCTCCGATGCCAGTGCGCATAATGCCGTAGTGGTTAATGATGTAATCTTTCCATTCAGGAAGGGATTTCAGCTGCTTATTGGCTTCCTGCATTACTGCGTCGAGTTCCTTGTTGAAAGCGCGGCCTTCCTTTGTATTTCCTTTACCCCGGCCAAGAACCACACGCTTACCATCAAACACTTCCTCACGCTTAATTGTCATGGGGCAGGGGAATTCATAACCCTTTTCCCACACAAAACCGTTGAGCAACCCACCGCCGCCGCCCCAGCCGCTGGAAGTTGTCCAGGCAATGGCTCCAACCTTTTTGGCAGCCTCCGGTAAAATGGCATTACGCTGCTCTCTAATGGGGTCGTAACCTGCAATGAGAGCTTTCACATCTTCGCCTTCAACCATGTAGTAATCGAAATATTTACTCTGATCTGACATATTTCCTCCGGGCAAAAAGAAGCCGGCACAGTGGCCGGCAAAGGAATTACGAGGTGTTGGTTTGTAGTGACTCACTCAAAGCAGTAATGCGAGCCACGATGTTTAGTTAAAGAAGGCGCTTCGGCTTTGAGCTTGTAATAGGCTCGCTGAAAGCCTATCTCGCTTCTCCAGTACCTGAATCGCTCCCAGTTGAGATGAAGGCCATTGCGCCATTTATTCATGAGCATTCAGCTTATCTTCCTGCATCATGAGGAAGACGATCATTGCGGCGCGTAGTGGCTTTTCATAAGCGACACTTACTATCCGATCGTCGCAGTCAAATAAGTCCCTAGCGTTAGAAGTAGCACATGGCATGGACGGGTTATCCAGAATAATGCTTATGTTGTTTTCGGTGATAATGGGCCATGCGTCTGCCGGATTGTTACAGGGGTCAAACTTCGCATAGACCTCTTCCCGCTCGACATGCTCCCCAAACTCAACGGTGTTGATCTGGTGTAGCAACTCGATTGCGGATCCATCCCCGCCTCGGTAGGCTTGATTGCCATCAGAAATAGAATCCATTACCAAGCCATTTACTTCTTGGTCACTCAACTTGCTGTAATCCATCATCCTCTCCCTTGCTTCATGCGTAATTCTTCGTCAGCCTGGCAACTCGCGCAGCGCTGGCATCCCGGCACCTTCAGCCGGCGCAACTCAGGTATATCCTCACCACACTCGACGCAATGTTCAGCTGATACGGCGTTGCGGTCGATGCGGTGAGCGGCGATAGCCTGTTCGCGGAGCATTTCTTCAAGCTCGCTGGCTTGGTCGATAATTTCTGCGGTCATATTCTCACCCAGCCTTTACCTTTCAGGTTACGTATAGCCCCGCTTTTACGTAATGCCTGTAAGCGATTATCGACGAAGCGGAAGGGATATGATTTCCCTTCTGCAGCTGCAAGACGCTCTGATTCAGTAGCGACATCTCTGACGTAAATCTTATGGAATGGCGTAGGATGCCCGCCGATTTTGTTCATGATGAGCCTGTCTAGTTCTGTGTATTTGCTCATAGTCAATGCTCCCGGAACTGTCGGTTAATTCGGTTAAGGGTGAACGCCATCAATAAAAAAGGCCGATTTAGCGACCTGGTGATTCGTTGGGGTAGGGTCATGGTGAATCTTCTCCCTGACAGATGACCTTCAATTCAAGTTTCTCCGCAAGGGCTTTCTCTGCCCTTGCTCCGGGTGATTCCTCCCATCCGCTAAGCAGGTAGATAACATCAGCACAGCGCAGCATCGCCAGGCAGATATCCATATATTCGGCCTGTGAAAGGCCGTCAGGAAGAATTGCCGGATTGAGAGCTACATGTCCATTTCGATGATGCCTTGCCGCAGCCAGATTGAATTCAAAGCGATTAAAATCCTGAATTCCGCTCATAGGCCCGGCGATATAAATCTTCATGCCGCCTCCTGCCTTTCCTGATATTCCTCAGCGAGCCGCTGCGCCTTTAAAGGATTGCTGACCTCTTCACCCCATGGCATTAACCAGCCGTTACCAATGAAGGGAAGGCACATTGTGCCAACCCTGATGTCGTCTTGAGCATGTTTCATATCGCTGACTCCAGCTCGTCGAAGTAGAGGCCGGCTTTGATGAAGCCAGCTCGCTTAGATGCCTTATCGATGCATGCCTGTCGCTTGTCCGGGTCAACGTTGAGCAGCGTCTGACGTGTGAACACCTGAGACCTGCCGCGAGGCACCACCACCTTTGCCTTCTTCTCAACCTGATAGATTCGGTCGCGTGTGCCATCGTCACGGATAAACCACTCGGTGGCAGAGATGCTCACCACTTTCCCAACACCGATGTATTTACCAACAACCTTGTTAAATTCAGCGATGGTGTAGCCGAAAATTGCGCACAGCTCCGTTCCGGTTAGCGGGCCTTTAGATAGCTGCCATACCATGCGCTCTTTGAGGCCTGTGAACTTACCGACCCTGCCGGGTCGGCGATAGAAGGGGAGTTTTTTCATGATGACTCACTTAATTATCAGCGCAGGCTTGCCTAATTTAATTACGGCGCCAGGCACATCAACGCCAGCTTCAAGTTGGTGCTTGATTGCCAGCTTGTCAGGCTTGATGACGGTGTCGTATTCGACGAACCGGGGCGGGAGAGAAGAGGCGTCGATAATGTCTACCGACTTCGAAGGTGCACGTACCGTTACCTGATGGATACCCGCCTTAAGTGATTTTTTCCCTGCGGTATCGAGGGAAGTGGCAACATACTCCTTCATGCTCGCCACGCGGTTCTCTGCTGCTTTAGCTCGTTCAGCAAGGCGCTTACTCTCCTCCTTCAGTGCCTCGGCATACGCGGATTCGTTTTTGCAAATAGCGAGAATCTGCTCAACCTTTGCTTCCAGCTCCCATTCAATGCCATCGAGAGTATCGGCGATAATTTCCGGCTCCATGCCAGAATCAGTCAGCTTGGCGAAATCATTCGCGATTTGATAAAGGGCTGTCATTGAGTCACCTCGTCAAACTTCATTTTGCATTCGCTATAAATGGCCTGAACGTTCTGCTGCAGCTTCATGCCTGCTGTCATCTTGTAGGCCGACTGGAAGTTAATCTTCAAATCGTGCATGGTTTCAGCGCGCTCCATCTCATCACACAGAGCCGATACCCTTTCATGCAGCTCCTGCTTTCGCTGTTCTTCCGACAGGATTACTTCGCTTTCTGGCGTATGAGCCATAACCGGCTCCTGATGAATTCCCTCATCTTCATTGATGACGTGGATTGCGTTATCCAGGCGTTCTGCGCGGGGCCAGTACTTACTGGCGCGCTTAACGATGGTCTTCCGCGCCATCTCCTCCCAGAAGTTCTTCCAGGGGCCATTCTTGGCTTTGCTGGTTGCTTCGGTAGCCTTAATCTCTGCCAGGCTCATCTCTTCCGTCAGATAATCACCATCCGGGGTTTTCACCGTGCAGTAGCCGCCAACCACCTCGCCGCGGTCACCGAAAGCGTTATATTTGTGAGTGGGCGCAGTATCGAGTCCGTTCGATTCGTATGTGTCGTTTGAGTAGACCAGCTTGCACTGGCCCCACTTGATTGAACCGGTAGCCTGAGCCAGATGAAGAAGGCCCATATAGCTGATATCGAGACACACCATGCCATCACGAGGAACCAAATAGGCCAGTTTGCTTGCCGGGTTAAGCGTGATACCGATGGCGGCCACGTTGATGATTGCGTTCTGTGCACTGATGGGATTGTTGATTGCCGTCTTCGCCAGGAAGTCATTTTTCTGGAAGAGCTGAATGGCAAACTGGCTTTCTTTAGCCCAGGTAATACTCTGGTCAGTAAGAGCGCCGCAAAATAGCGGCTCTTGCTGACGCACGAATTCGATAATGTTGGCGCTCATAAATGAACCTTGTTGAATCAGAAAGGGCAGGCGGGATACAGGCGATCCCATTCTTTCTCTGCGCGGATATAAGCGATGGCGGACACATAGTCGTTATAGGCCTCTTTGGCCTCGTCACCATGCATCGCTGAAAGTGCCTCGCGAGGTAATGTGGAACATCCCATACGCGTGGGCTCATCCGGGAACAGCGCGATAATTTCTTGCGCCCGGTTATCTATCCACGCATCGCGCTCAACAGTCGCCTGGTGATTGCTCCAGCGCTGTGCTTCGATGCGTTCCTGAACGAGATATGCAGACATGCATCCTCCTGAATTTGAATGTGCAGAGGCCGCCGCGTAATGGCTGCCGGTGTTAATGTGGGGTAGGGGTTTACTTGCCGAGGGCTTTGGAGATGGCTGACGTGGCAAGCATCAACGGATGCTCTTTATCGCAATCTTCAGGTGAGACGCAGCAAACATCTTCCACGTAGTCACGCAATTGACGCAGCGCTTCAAAAAGATCTGGCGCGGCCTGGATGAGCCTTTTATCGGCATCGTTAAATGTCCATCCATCACCACCGACAATGACCGAGTTATTGCAAAGGACTTTATCTTCCCAGTGCCATGGTCCCGGCTTAAATTTTGGTCCTTCCATCATCATCTCCTCAATGACTTAACCCGTTCCCACGCCCATCGAGATAGACGACAACAAGCAGCTCTCTGGTGTATGTGCGTTCAACGCCGCGATGCAGAAACAGCTTGCCGCGAGCGTTAGCTGAGGCTGTCCAGGTAGCATCTTTGTGCTTGACGAGCATTCCGGGCTGAACCGCACCGCGATTAACCTCCTGCGTACCGTAATGGTGAGCTGTCATGCTGCTTTCTCCACGATGTGAGCGAAGCCGGCCAAAATCATCTGCTGGCGATTCAGAGTTAGCTTGCTGCGGGGCGCAGCGACTTCTACCAGTTGCCACTGATAGCCAGAGGCGAGCTGAGTGACTGTGTACTGCTTGCCGTTGTGGGTTACTGTCATGATGCCTCCCGGGCGCGGAGCATTGCGTCAGCAATTTTATATGCGTGGTTAGCGAACAATTCCGGACTATGACCTACGTCGACAATTGCTTGCATAGCCTTAGCTGCGAAGTAATCACGAAGCGTCATGCCGGGGTCTGAGTAGTCTTTAAAGTGATTGGCTTCAATCGTAGGGAATGCCGGTTTTGTATGGTTGTTTTCCATAATCATCTCCTGCGCTTCAGGCCGCGCCGCCGAACGTTGATAAAACCTGAACATCGCGCTCATGCTCGCAATAATGCGGTGGATAGCCGCGTCATAACTGACCGCACTCGTAAATGCGGTGAGGTATGGGCGATAAAAAACCCGCCGGAGCGGGTCTATTCGATGAATTTGGCTTTGGACGTCTCCAATCTGGTTATCTGTTTTTCTAAAGACGCTATTTTTTTCGCTCTTCTTGCATAAAAATCTCTTTCCGCGTCATCTTTACTTGAAAAGACCTCGCTACTTTTGCAGAAATAGCTCCCAGAAACTCCGCTTCTCTTACCTGAAAAATACTTTCCGTCATCCGTGTAGTTTCCATCAATCTGAAACAATCCGACTGAAAGTGCATATTTTGTTAACCAAACCACCATACCCTTACCCTCTGTAGTTACCCGCAAAAAAGGCCGCCTAAGCGACCTATTCGATATGTTCCAGAATCTTGTTGGCGAACAATATGGCTTGTTCCTTTGTGAGAACCATACATCCGCTCGCGCTGTAGATACTCAGTTCAAACAACCCTGCATCACCATCTGCATTTTCGTAAAACTGCATGCAGCAGGTGTCACCATCCCTGTCATCAAATTCAAATGTCGGCCAATCTGGCGAACGTAATGTCGTTCGATCTTGAAACATTGCCTCACCTCAATAAGTTGTTATCCCCACCAGGAACCATTTTCATCTATCCATTCACACCATTGGTCAACCGTCCATTTAGATGAATCGGCATCAGGAACACGGCATGAGTAAAGCCCCTCCCTGTAAAGTCGGCGCTTAGTTTTTTTCAGCATATTGCCCTCAATAAGTTGTTATTAACGCGAAATGCTTTGGTGGTGAGCGCAGCCGGGCGACTAACTCCGGTCGCGTACTCATTGCCAAGCGCCTCCGCCGAGAAGGTTAGCTTCTGCGATCACCCCAAAACATTCCATTCTGTGGAAACCCCCGGCAAACCCGGGGGAACCATCGCAGCTGCACGATGGATGCAGCACGCCGATCAAAAGTTATTTACTCTGGTTGATTAAGCTCTGCCGTCGCATACGCTCTCCTTAGTTGGTTGTTGGTTGATTTGCCGGGTGGCACTCGTAAATGCCACCTGGTAAATCGCTTGTGAGCAGCATTGCCGTTCATCCTGAACCCGCCGCGCTCCCGACGCATGGTTTACTGTCGCGCCGTTCGACTGACCGAATCTCAACTTCGCCGCTGGCTAACTTCGCTCAGCTGTCGATTTCGTTTCGATGGGGTAACAATACTAGCGGTATTAATTTATAGCAATACCGTGAGTATTAATAAATTGAGAATTAATACTATTGGTATGAAATATAAGGGAATTTATTTTTGTAAATCTCAGTGATATGCAACAAAAAACAGCAAATAGGGTGTCAGTTATGATGGACGAAGAGCGTGCAGGCATGATCGGCTGCGCCATTGGTGCAGCTATCGTTCAGCTTATAGGTGACGGGAAGGTGATAAACAGAGATAACCTGGTCGAGCAGCTGGAGCAGAACCGACGCGATACCGGCAACGTGATAGGGAAGGGCGTGAACAGGGATGCAGCGGAGATAGTGCGGAAAGGGCAATAAAAAACCCGGCGCGGTGGTCGGGTTATTCTTGTCCCCTGGTCAAATTATATAGTTGGAAAACAAGGATGCATATATGAATGAACGATGCAGAGGCAATGCCGATGGCGATAGTGGGTATCATGTAGCCGCTTATGCTGGAAAGAAGCAATAACCCGCAGAAAAACAAAGCTCCAAGCTCAACAAAACTAAGGGCATAGACAATAACTACCGATGTCATATACCCATACTCTCTAATCTTGGCCAGTCGGCGCGTTCTGCTTCCGATTAGAAACGTCATGGCAGCAATCAGGATTGCTATCATGGTTCCTGCATATGATGACAATGCCGCCCCAAGACCATCTCTATGAGCTGAAAAAGAAACACCAGGAATGTAGTGGCGGAAAAGGAGATAGCAAATGCTTACGATAACGTAAGGAATTATGACTATGTAAACACCAGGCATGATTCTGTTCCGCATAATTACTCCTGATAATTAATCCTTAACTTTGCCCACCTGCCTTTTAAAACATTCCAGTATATCACTTTTCATTCTTGCGTAGCAATATGCCATCTCTTCAGCTATCTCAGCATTGGTGACCTTGTTCAGAGGCGCTGAGAGATGGCCTTTTTCTGATAGATAATGTTCTGTTAAAATATCTCCGGCCTCATCTTTTGCCCGCAGGCTAATGTCTGAAAATTGAGGTGATGGGTTAGAAATAATATCCTTGGCAACCTTTTTTATATCCCTTTTAAATTTTGGCTTAATGACTATATCCAATGAGTCAAAAAGCTCCCCTTCAATATCTGTTGCCCCTAAGACCTTTAATATATCGCCAAATACAGGTAGCTTGGCTTCTACCTTCACCGTTGTTCGGCCGATGAAATGCATATGCATAACATCGTCTTTGGTGGTTCCCCTCATCAGTGGCTCTATCTGAACGCGCTCTCCACTGCTTAATGACATTCCTTTCCCGATTAAAAAATCTGTCAGATCGGATGTGGTCGGCCCGAAAACAGTTCTGGCAAAACCAATGGTGTCGCCTTCAACAAATAAAAAAGATGGGAATCCCAATGATTCGTCATCTGCGAGGCTGTTCTTAATATCTTCAACTGAAGCTTTAGAGCGATTTATCTTCTGAACCAGACTCTTGTCATTTGTTTTGGTAAAGAGAAAAGTTTTTCCATCGATTTTATGGATATACAAATAATTGGAGCTAACCTTCAGGTGATGATTATCAGCCAGCAGAGAATTAAGGAAAACAGACAGGTTTATTGAGCACTTATCTTTCCCTTTATTTTTGCTGCGGTAAGTCGCATAAAAACCATTCTTCATAATTCAATCCATTTACTATGTTATATTTTGAGGGGAGTGAAAATTCCCCTAATTCGATGAAGATTCTTGCTCAATTGTTATCAGCTATGCGCCGACCAGAGCACCTTGCCGATCACACCAGCCGCAGCTTCGTCTCTACAGCAACACCGATAATTCGACAGTTACCATTAACTGGCACCAGAGGCCATTGCGGGTTTAGGCCCTTTAGGTACTTCTGCGCGCCATCGATAACCAGCTTCTTGAATGTTGCCTCATTAGAATCAGACAGCTTTGCTATTACCAGGCTGCCATTGATCGCTTCGCGGCCCGTATCGAAAAGAACGAAGGTACCTTCAGGGATGCTAAGACCAGCTGGAGCTGTCATCGAGTCACCATCCACCTGCAGCCAGAACGCCTCCCCCTGAATATGAGCATCTGATTCAAGCCAAAGGTCTATATCCTTTAGAGTGTACGGCTCAACAGCCTCGCACCATGCGCCGGCCTGTACCTTGCTAAGGACGGGATATTTTGAGCCAGGTGAATAATGCCCGGCGAACGAAGTATTTTCTGACGCTACCGAACTCATATCAGAGATGTCCTTCGCCAGGGAAGGGCTGAAGTCCGAGACACTAACCCCAAGAAGCCTGGCAAAGACCGATGCTACCGCTGTATTTAAGGCATTCCTTCCATTCAGGTAATGGCCGACGGCACCCTGAGATATGTCCAGCGCGTCCGCAATGGATTGCTGAGTAATACCCAGTTCTTTTTTCTTCGCTTCGTAAAGGGCTTTTAAACGCTGTGAATCAGCCACTTGAGCGGTGGTGAGGATCTTTTTCTTTTCCATTATCAGATATTAATACCAAATCTCATATTTTAAAAATACCGCAGGTATTGCTTTATGTAATACTTCTGGTATTGTTTGGTTATGCACTCAAAGGAGCAACCACATGAAGATTTCTTTAGCTGAGTTTGTTGGCGAGGTAGGTCAGGCCAAAGCAGCTGACGCTATCGGTGTACACCAGACGGCAATCAGCAAGGCAATTAGGGTTGGGCGTCAGATTTTTATCAACCGACTGCCCGACGGGAAAATCAAGGCTGAAGAAATCAAGCCTTTCCCGCACAGCAAAACCCCGTAAGTACTACCGCTCTTTAACAATCTGGAACCCAATTTTACTCGGCTGATTAGTCAGCCGACTCAACAACTTATTAAGGATTTTAACTAATGGAAAACACAACTACCCGAAACAAAGCCCAGGCTCGAAAAATTGAGTCCTGGATCCTGAATCAGATTGCATTGAAAGGCGCCTCAAATGTGGCCAAGGCAATCGGAATGGATAAATCAGGCATTACCCGCTGGAAAGAAAACATGCTGCCGAAGCTGGCGATGCTCTTAGCGGTTCTGGAGTGGGGTGTCGTAGATGACGACATGGCGAGACTTGCAAAGCAGGTCGCGGCGATCCTCATAAATGAAAAACCCCAAACGAGCGGCAACTCGTTCAGGGCTTAAGACACTGTGTTTCGCCAACAAGTATCAGGAGTTAATTATGCCTAAGAACAAGCGTTTTTACCAGGACGAAGTTCATAAGAACGTTGTCCGCGGTCGGTTCCTCCGCTCGGTAAGCCCGGTCACGTTTGAAAAGCTGCGTGACCTCCTGAACCAGCACAAAGGCAAGAAGGAGTCAGATCGTGAGTAACGTAGCTTATGACAACGTCACACCGTTAAGGCCTCATCTGGAGGTCGTGGAGCTTAAAGTGGCCGACCTCGATGACGGGTACGCCAAACTTTCCAACATGCTTCTTGAAGAGTATGCCGGTGCCGATCTGACAAAGCGTCAGTTCAAAGTCCTTCTGGCAATCCTGAGAAAAACCTACGGATGGAATAAACCGATGGACAGGATTAGCGATTCTCAAATTTCCGAGATAGCGAAACTTCCTGTAAAGCGGTGCAACGAGGCGAAGCTGGAGCTTGTCAGGATGGGGCTTATCAAGCAGCAGGGCGGCATGTTTGGCCCCAACAAAAACATCTCAGAATGGCGCATCCCTCAAAACGAGGGAATATCCCCTAAAACGAGGGAGAAAACATCCCTCAAATTGAGGGAGTCATATCCCTCAAAACAGGGGGACACAAAAGACACTATTCAAAAGACAATAAAAACAACTACCCCCTTACCCCCAGAGGGGGAACAGGCAGGGCAGCTTTCAAAACCAGCAAAACGCAAGGCAAACCGAATCGACTACGAAGCGTATCTGAATGCCTACAACGAGGAAGTGGGTGAGCTGCTACCGCACGCCGTAGCGCTGAACGACAACCGCAAGCGCAAACTCCAGAAACTCATACCCCAGCTCAAAACGCCAAACGTCGAAGGGTGGCGGGCATACGTCAAAGCGTTCGTTCACCAGGCAAAGCCGTTTTACTTCGGCAAGAACGACACAGGCTGGTCGGCTGACATCGATTACCTGCTGAGAGACAAAACGCTCCTGGGTGTTCGTGAAGCGAAGTTTGCAGAGAGGGCGCAGCCATGAACCAGGACATCGAAGCGAGCGTTATCGGTGGGCTGCTGGTAGGCGGTTTAACTCCTGCAGCTGGCGAAGTGCTGGCGACGCTAAACCCAGAAGCATTCCAGGTTCCTCTGTACCGGAAAGCTTTCACGGTGATTCAGAGCCAGGCGCGGCGCAGAAACCTCATCGACATGATTATGGTCGCCGAAGAGTGCGGGAATGACGGCTTCGGCCACATCATCGAAACCGCCCGGTCATGCCCCAGCGCGGCAAACCTCAAAGGCTATGCCGGAATGGTTGCAGAGCAGCATCAGCGCCGGCAGGTGGTCGCACTTCTGGATGAACTCAGGGAGCCGATCGCAAACGGCACGCTGGATAACTCAAGCAGCGCACTGGATGAGCTTTTCAGCCGACTCAATGCAGTACGAAAGCCGAAAGATATGATTCGTCCTGCGCATATCAGCGAGCTGCTCGACGGTTACGCGGAACACCTTGAGAGCCGACTTCGAAAAGGCGATGAGTCCGACACGCTCAAAACCGGTATCGATCCGCTGGATGCCATCACCGGCGGCATGAACCCGGAAGACCTCGTAATCGTCGCGGCTCGTCCTGGTATGGGGAAAACGGAATTTGCGCTCAGAGCGACTGAGGGTGTCGCGAACCGTCTCATTCCGGGCAGTAACCAGAAGCGCGGCGTCATTATTTTCTCGATGGAAATGAGCGAGCTGCAAATCGTTGAGCGCAGCGTGGCCGGCGCCGGGAATATGTCTGTCAGCACCCTGCGTAACCCGGCGCGCATGAACGACGAATCATGGGCGAGGGTGGCTCAAAGCATCGGGCAGCTTCAGGGTCTGAATATCTGGGTCGTCGATTCATCGAAGATGACCGTTGAGCAGATCCGCGCAGTAGCCCAGCGTCACAAGGAAGAGCATCCGTCGTTGTCACTCATCCTCGTCGACTATCTCGGACTCATCGAGAAGCCAAAGGCTGAACGTAACGACCTGGCAATCGCGCACATATCCTCTGGACTGAAGGCGATGGCTAAAGACCTCAGAACCACTGTGATAGCGCTTAGCCAGTTATCACGTGACGTCGAGAAACGCCCCAACAAGCGACCAACCAACGCTGACCTGCGCGACTCAGGAAGCATCGAACAGGACGCTGACTCAATCATCATGCTCTATCGCGAAGCTGTGTATGACGAGAACAGCAGGGCGGCTCCCTACGCTGAAATCATAGTCACAAAGAACCGGTTCGGAACGCTGGGGACTGTGTATCAGCGCTTCACAAACGGTCACTTTCATGACTGCGACCAGGAAGAAGCCAGAGAGGCGTCAACCTCCAGCCAGCAAACAACAACCCGTCGCTACCATAAGGGGGCCGACGTATGACAGGCAGACAAGCAATTCTCATCTGGCTGCAAACGCACGACACATTCAGAACCGACGAGATAGCTGAGGCGCTAAACATCGAGCGATCTGTAGTGACTTCAGCAGCTCAGGCAATGACGCGTAATGGCGAGGCGGTAGTAATTCATCGCAAGTGGCGAAGCAACACCTACAGGGCAACGACAGCGGAAGAGAAGGCCGTTATCGGCCCTGACACCGGCATCAACGTTATCTGCGCTGAGTGCCGCAACAGTCCGGTGATGAAACGAATTCTAACGGTATATGGGAGAGCATCAGCATGAACGAGGCAAAGCTAACCGAAGTCTTTGTGACGAAATACGCCCTTACATCGGGTCCGTTCCGTGTTATGGCGGAAGTTAATGAGAGTAAAGGGATGTGCGTGTACAAAACCCCCGGCAGTTATTTCCATCAATACGCTCACGGAAATGATTTTTGGCTGACCCAGGAAGATGCTCTGGCTGATTGCGATCGCCGCCGTGCCGCGAAGATTAAATCTATCGAGAAGCAGAAAAACAAACTGGAATGCATGACTTTCACTATCGTGGAGGCATCAGCATGAGCGAAGTAAAAATTCACACCGTAAACAGCGAAGATTTATCGCCACGTATCGTCGGTGAAGGCTTCTGCACTGACGTGGTTCGTTACAGCGACTATGCCGCACTGGAAGCAAAGTGCACGGCGCTGGCTGCTGAACTTAGCGTCGTTGACGCAATTCACAATGACGCCTTGTACATCTCTGACGACCACTATGATCAGTGCCCTCCTGAAGTGCAGAAAATCATCGGTCATTTAGCCTTAATGCAGATTCCTGAATACAACGCTTTCATCGCAGAGCAGCGGGCTAGCGCGGTAGATGAAGTTTGCTTGAAAATTAGCAACGCCATCGTTAATTGCTATCAGGACGAACAGGTTGGGCTTGATGCAGCAGCAACCATCTGCGGTGACTTCGCCGCCCACCTGCGCAACGAGGTGAAAGTATGAGCAAGTTAACTCTGAGGGTTTGCCTCAGCCACTTCGCAAACACGCTTTTCAGAATGCATCAACAACCTTTTTCAGATGAGTGGGACGCGCGATTAAATGAGTTGCTTGACCACGGAGAGATAGTTGACTGCCGTGAAAATACGTTGACCATCAAGTACCTCGGAAATGAAGTAGACATCTGGTGCTCAAATAAGTGGTATTCATTCGGCCATGCGTGGCGCGTTAACGGATTCTATGTCGACATTAATCGTCAGTATCGACCTCGTATCAACACAATGGTGAGGCTTTGGGATGTATTCCAGACTGAGAGAAACATGGCGCTCGATAACGAATACCTGTCTTTGTTCAGGGAGGGTGCAGAATGAATAACACCAACGAAATGACGGCGAAGCTGAAAGCGGCGGAGCCTTACGAATTGAAATTTTCGCGTCTTTGGGAGCGATATGACGAAGCGAGCCACAGCAACGCAGAGCATATGCGCGACATCCTGGAACTAACGCTTGATGCACTGGAAAACGCCGAGCGTCGTATTGCGAAATATGACCGTGACGCACGAGCACTGACAGAGGCTCTCGAATCCGCAGAGAAGCGTATTGCTGAGCAACGAGAATATTACGAGAGCGTTATCGCTGACGGCAGTAAGCGCATCGCAGAGCTGGAATTCGACCTTGGTCGAAATCAGGAAAAGCTCAAAGAAATGCGTGAAGCTGAGCATGAAGTATCTAGTAGATACGTGAACCTACGGAGAATACTTGGCACGGACTCACTGAAGCATGGAGAGAATCACTTCGATGCCACCGAGGCCGCTGCAGGGAGCCTCAAGGCTGGAATAGATTCAAGAAGGCTCACCGTGAAGCTGCCGCCAGTAATGCGCATCGAAGAACCCGGATTGTCATTCAACGCTTATGGTCAGAGCGGCGTACAGAATGCGCTATACGAAGCCTGCGCCGCCGCTGGCATCAAATTGCAGATAGAGGCGGAGTGAGTATGAAGTACGAAATACCAGAGTCAGAAGATATTGAATGGCAACAGAACATGCTCCGTGAATTGTCAGATCGTCTTGACGAAATCGCAGGTAACGATGACCGCACCACTAACGAACCGCTGGATGATGCTATCAAAATTTTAGAAGCACTTCGCGCCTATTCTGGATATTGAGGACTAACCCATGACACTGAGCAAAGAAAGGCTGGAAGAAATCGCAGAGCTTGCGCGAAAGGAGAATTACAAACCCTGCGCCATGCATATGACTAACCTGATCGCTGTATGTGATAGCGAGGTAATTGAAGAAATGGCCCGCCGGCTGCTTGCCGCCGAAGCGCAGGATCCTGTTGGATTTTTAATTCGCGATAAGTATACGCCCGGAGGTTACTTCAGCCATAAAAATTCAACCGTTAATATCAGCCAGGAAGACATCTGCGAGCACGAGGTCAGCGCAACACCACTCTACGCCGCCCCGCAAGTGGCTAATCCAGTGCAGGATAGTCAGGCTGTAGCCTACCAGGTGGCGCTCCAGAACTTCCGCATCGCTATGGAGGGGATCGGTCATATTCGCCGCACGCTGGAAGAGACTTTCGGCGGGCTGCACGGTACGCATGCTGAGCCGGATGTGCTGGTTGAGTGCAAAGCTATCTGCGATGCCATCTGTGAGGCATACCGCCAGGCAGAGCAGCCAGTGCAGGTGCCGGATGAAAACGGTAACCTGCCGTGCCCCTTCTGCGGCGGAAAATGCGATGCTGAAGGGTGGATGGGAAGTTACGACGAGGGGGTTCCTTTGTGCGGCCCAGAGTGTGAAGACTGTGGAGCTACCGCTATCAGCCTTAAGGAGTGGAATCGTCATACCGTCATGCCAGCCGCAGCACCGCAGCCGGAGAGTGAATGATGCCTTCATTCATCACTTACATCTTCGCTGCAGCATGGATAGCAGACGCCATCAAATCACTACTGTGAACGAAGCCCTGAAAGGGGCTTTTTTGTTGCGTGACGTTTTGATAATTATCTGCTGATACGTCATAATTGTGTTGTCAGCCTGAACAACTGACAACCTGAGCATCGCGCCGCAATGGGGACATTATGGCGCACACACAATCTGAACTCCTCACCCTGTCACAGATGCTGAAAAGCACCTGCGATTTTCTGCATTCTGCGTTACCTATCGGGGGTGGCGTATGAACATCCCTCAATGCGGCATCAAGCTGCACTCCGGCAACTTCGCGGCTATCGGCAAGATGCTGCAGGAGCAACTCGCTACCGGTCAACCTCTGCGCCTGCAGGTCAAAGAGTGGCGCGAGAAACGTAGCCTGTCGCAGAACTCACTTTCCCATATGTGGTATCAGGAAATCAGCGAATACCTGATTAAATCCGGCCGCACCGACGCTACCCCAGAGTGGGTTAAGCGCAACCTCAAAAAGACCTACCTCGGCTGCGAAGAGGTCACCTACACCGACTTCATCACCGGGGCCAAAGAAACCACCTGGGAGCCACGCCACACATCTCAACTCGATACCGGGGAGATGCATATCTTCCTGTGCAAAGTCGAGGCGTGGTGCGCTCAGTTTGGGCTGGCGCTGACTATCCCTAACGGCTGTGAATATCAGCAGCTGCGCGATAAGCAGGAGGCATGATGCATAGTCCTCTCGCTAAAGTCATTGAGCGCGCAATCTTCCGCATGCCAGCGCGCCGACGCAAAAATTCGCCTTCACCGTCAGAAATCCCAACCCTCAAGGGCTACACCGCCCGTCTCGTCGATCAGAAATGGCTGCGCCTCGCGGCACGGAGGAATCATGGATAAGTTGCCACGCAATTTCGGCTGGAATCGCCTGAAGCTGGCGACGCTGAGCTATGAGGAAATTTCGAGGCTTGAAGATGACGTTAAGGCGAATCATGCCTGCAGCGACGGCATCAACATGTACGACAAGTCCGGATACAAGAAGTTGGATGCATTGAGCTGGGCCGTTTATCACAAGCAGAAGGCTGAGCGTAAAGGAGAGGCTAATCATGGCTAATCTACCTCGCCGCAAGTGCAAAGTATGCTCCGCCTGGTTCATTCCCGCATACGCCAATATCCGTTGGTGCAGTCCTGAGCACGGCGCTATCTACGCTCTCGAACTCCGCGCAAAAGAGAAGGTGAAAGCCGAGGCTAAGCGTATAAAGGCTCAGCATGAGGCTGAGCGAGAGAATCGCCAGCTGATGGCTGAGAAAAGGCAGCAGGTTAAGCCACTCAGCTACTTCATCAAACAGGCTCAGCAGGCTTTCAACGAGTTCATCCGCTACCGCGACCGCCATCTGCCGTGCATCAGCTGCGGCCGTCATCATGAAGGCCAGTACCACGCAGGCCACTTCCGCACGACTGGTGCCAACCCTGAGTTGCGCTTCAACGAAGACAACTGCCATCGCCAGTGCGCCCCCTGTAATAACCACCTGTCAGGGAACCTTATCAACTACCGTCCGGCGCTCATCCAGAAGATAGGGCAGGCACGATTCGATGCCCTGATGGGGCCGCATGAATTACCAAAGTGGAGGCGTGAAGACTATATCCGCATCCGTGACGAATACCGGGCAAAGCTCAAAGCAATGAAGCAGGAGGAAGCAGCGTGAACGTTCAAAACACTATCGCATTGCTGGAGATGTTCAGGGGCAGAAACGTCTCAGCTGTTCGCACTCCTGCAGGTGTCATTTTCATGGGAGTTGCAAACCTATCCCCAGAAGAGAAGAAGCGCCTCCTCTCAATCCCACAGATGGAACTGGAAGCAGCGTTACGGTGGCAGCAATGACCAGACACCAGATAGAGCAGTACGAGCGCGATAGCCTCCTCCGTGCCGGCTTCAGATTCAATGCCAGGCGCAACCCCGGGGACGACACAGCACAGCAGATTATCCGCAACAGTGAGCGCCGTAAGGCAGAGAAAAAACAGGCAGCAGGAGAGATGGTATGAGAGCGCAAGACTTAGAATATGTACGCCAGCAGCTTATCACCGCCACTGCGGACCTTAGCGGTGCGACAAAGGGCCAGCTGGTAGCTTTTGCTGAGAGCGCTATGTTTGAGGCGACCAGACGCAGCCGTGGACGGAAGAAGGTGCTCAACCCTGCCAATGGTCGAATGATGAACCCAACAAGCCCGCCCATTACCGGGCAGCAGTCACGCGCAAAAGGCTCGCATATCCCGCTTGTTAATCACGTCGAGTACTGCACAGCATCATGGCGCCGCGCACTCATGTCACTCGAGGAGCATCAGAAGGCATGGCTGCTCTGGAACTACAGCGAGAACATCCGCTTCGAGCATCAGGTTACTATAACCCAGTGGGCGTGGACAGAATTCAAAGAGCAACTCGGCACGAAGAAGGTTGCCGGGAAGACAATGGAAAGGCTGAAGGCATTAGTCTGGCTGGCGGCGCAGGACGTAAAAGCTGAACTGGCAGGAAAGGAAACCTACGAATATCAAAAGCTGGCTGAGCTGGTAGGCGTCACGCCAAAGAACTGGTCTGAGACATTCACCGAACGGTGGCTGGAAATGAAGTCCATCTTTAAACGGATTGATAGCGCAGCTTTATTACAGGTAACGCGATCACGTTCACAACAAAAGGCGACAAATTTCTCACCAAGTCTTGCAAAACTGGATTGAAAGACGTATATTTCATGTAAATCTGATATTGTCGCCATAGTTTTGGTTGACGACATAAAATTCTAAGCCCGAGGTTATCGCCTTGGGCTTTTTATTTGCCTGTAGCTCAGAGGAAAGAGCAACCGCCTTCTAAGCGGTTGGTCGCTGGTTCGAATCCAGCCGGGCGAACTAAACCCCAGCCAGGGTATCTTCGGACACAGATCCGACATTGCCTTACCCTCACATTACGCCGCATGGCGTTTTCAGCGCCGTTGGATTTCCCCATCTTCCAGAGTCACGGCGCTTTTTTATTCTCAATACGCAGCCGGAAAGCCTCATGGATATAAGCACAATCTCAAGCATTGGTGCTGCTATTGCTGCAACTGGTGCGGGCGTC
>NZ_JMSQ01000027.1 GCF_000696575.1 Siccibacter colletis
TCCCGGGCCTTGTACACACCGCCCGTCACACCATGGGAGTGGGTTGCAAAAGAAGTAGGTAGCTTAACCTTCGGGAGGGCGCTTACCACTTTGTGATTCATGACTGGGGTGAAGTCGTAACAAGGTAACCGTAGGGGAACCTGCGGTTGGATCACCTCCTTACCTTAAAAGATACAACTCCGCAGTGCTCACACAGATTGTCTGATGAAAAGTAACGAGCAAGACGGCTACGAAGTCGTGACACTCCGTGTCCCCTTCGTCTAGCGGTTAGGACTCCGCCCTTTCACGGCGGCAACAGGGGTTCGAATCCCCTAGGGGACGCCACTTGCTGGCTGTGGGTGAAAGACACAACCAACCGATATCTCAAAACTGACTTTCAAGTCACGTTTGAGATATTTGCTCTTTAACAATCCGGAACAAGCTGAAAATTGAAACGACACACTGTTTCTGTTCTCCGTAAAC
>NZ_JMSQ01000028.1 GCF_000696575.1 Siccibacter colletis
CCCTGGTAGTCCACGCCGTAAACGATGTCGACTTGGAGGTTGTTCCCTTGAGGAGTGGCTTCCGGAGCTAACGCGTTAAGTCGACCGCCTGGGGAGTACGGCCGCAAGGTTAAAACTCAAATGAATTGACGGGGGCCCGCACAAGCGGTGGAGCATGTGGTTTAATTCGATGCAACGCGAAGAACCTTACCTGGCCTTGACATCCACGGAATTTGGCAGAGATGCCTTAGTGCCTTCGGGAACCGTGAGACAGGTGCTGCATGGCTGTCGTCAGCTCGTGTTGTGAAATGTTGGGTTAAGTCCCGCAACGAGCGCAACCCTTATCCTTTGTTGCCAGCGATTCGGTCGGGAACTCAAAGGAGACTGCCGGTGATAAACCGGAGGAAGGTGGGGATGACGTCAAGTCATCATGGCCCTTACGGCCAGGGCTACACACGTGCTACAATGGCGT
>NZ_JMSQ01000029.1 GCF_000696575.1 Siccibacter colletis
CATGGCTGTCGTCAGCTCGTGTTGTGAAATGTTGGGTTAAGTCCCGCAACGAGCGCAACCCTTATCCTTTGTTGCCAGCGATTCGGTCGGGAACTCAAAGGAGACTGCCGGTGATAAACCGGAGGAAGGTGGGGATGACGTCAAGTCATCATGGCCCTTACGGCCAGGGCTACACACGTGCTACAATGGCGTATACAAAGAGAAGCGACCTCGCGAGAGCAAGCGGACCTCATAAAGTACGTCGTAGTCCGGATTGGAGTCTGCAACTCGACTCCATGAAGTCGGAATCGCTAGTAATCGTGGATCAGAATGCCACGGTGAATACGTTCCCGGGCCTTGTACACACCGCCCGTCACACCATGGGAGTGGGTTGCAAAAGAAGTAGGTAGCTTAACCTTCGGGAGGGCGCTTAC
>NZ_JMSQ01000030.1 GCF_000696575.1 Siccibacter colletis
TTCTACCCCCCTCTACGAGACTCAAGCCTGCCAGTTTCGGATGCAGTTCCCAGGTTGAGCCCGGGGATTTCACATCCGACTTGACAGACCGCCTGCGTGCGCTTTACGCCCAGTAATTCCGATTAACGCTTGCACCCTCCGTATTACCGCGGCTGCTGGCACGGAGTTAGCCGGTGCTTCTTCTGCGAGTAACGTCAATTGATGAGTGTATTAAGCTCACCACCTTCCTCCTCGCTGAAAGTACTTTACAACCCGAAGGCCTTCTTCATACACGCGGCATGGCTGCATCAGGCTTGCGCCCATTGTGCAATATTCCCCACTGCTGCCTCCCGTAGGAGTCTGGACCGTGTCTCAGTTCCAGTGTGGCTGGTCATCCTCTCAGACCAGCTAGGGATCGTCGCCTAGGTGAGCCGTTACCCCA
>NZ_JMSQ01000031.1 GCF_000696575.1 Siccibacter colletis
GACGCCCGCACCAGTTGCAGCAATAGCAGCACCAATGCTTGAGATTGTGCTTATATCCATGAGGCTTTCCGGCTGCGTATTGAGAATAAAAAAGCGCCGTGACTCTGGAAGATGGGGAAATCCAACGGCGCTGAAAACGCCATGCGGCGTAATGTGAGGGTAAGGCAATGTCGGATCTGTGTCCGAAGATACCCTGGCTGGGGTTTGGTGCCGGGCAAAGGAATCGAACCTCTGACGCGCAGCTTACAAGGCTGCCGTTCTGCCACTGAACTAGACCGGCTTATTTGGTGGAACCCGATGGAATCGAACCATCTCCTAATGCTCTTCAGGCATCCGCGCGAACCATCTACGCCAGAGTTCCAAAATTTGGTGGGCCGTGAAGGATTCGAACCTGTCTACACTTCCCTTATGAGGGGACCGCTCATACCAAATGAGCTTCCGGCCCAGAAACGACAAAGCCCCGCAGATGCGAGGCTTTAATTTCTTATGTCACACACATTGATGGCAACATATACGATTTATTCTGCTCATTTGTTCATTGAAAAGCAAGCGAGTAATGAACTTTTTTTGCGATTTTCTTCGCATTATCGCGAACGATGAACGCATTTTGCATCGGCTGGTAAAGGCAAAACAGTGCAGCGTTGATCACTTCTTTCACTTCACGCCGCACTGTTGATATGCTTGGCTTCTTATACTGGTTTCCGCCTCGCGTCTTCATCAGGCGCGGACATGCGATTGCATGCTGCCAGGTAGCAATGCGAATTTCGCTCGACTGGTACACGTAATAGGCCAAAAGCATCTTGTAGGCGTTCTCGTCGATTGCCTTCAGGTGACTGCCGATGACCTGGCTGATCAGCATGCCGTCATCATCGCTGCATACAGGTCGGCTGCACTGCTGAGGCTCGACGGTTGCCATAAACTTGGCGATCATATTAATCATGGATTTGTCGATGCGGCCGGTCTGCACCCATGCGCCCCATAACTGGAGCTGGCCATCAATCCAACGGTGTTGATCTGAGGTAAGTTCCAGTTTCATACCATCTCTCCTGCTGCCTTTTTTGTCTCTGCCTTGCGGCGCTCACTATTGCGGATAATCTGCTGTGCTGTCTCGTCTCCGGGGTTGCGACCACCATCGAATCTGAAGCCGCCACGGAGGACGCTTTCGCGCTCGTACTGCTCTATCTGGTGTCTGGTCATTGCTGCCACCGTAACGCTGCTTCCAGTTCCATCTGTGGGATTGAGAGGAGGCGCTTCTTCTCTTCTGGGGATAGGTTTGCAACTCCCATGAAAATGACACCTGCAGGAGTGCGAACAGCTGAGACGTTTCTGCCCCTGAACATCTCCAGCAATGCGATAGTGTTTTGAACGTTCACGCTGCTTCCTCCTGCTTCATGGATTTGAGCTTTGCCCGGTATTCGTCGCGAATTCGGATGTAGTCTTCGCGGCGGTAGTTGGTCATTTCGTGGGGGCCATTGAGCCAATCGACGTACTCCTGCCCATAACGAGCGACTAAGCCCGCCTCGTATTGCTGAGCTACCGTCGATTCTTTTGCGGTGTACTTCCCTGCGCCTGCATTACATGATTTGCATTGCTTATGGGCGTTACGCTCTTCAAAGCGCAACTCAGGATTAGCGCCGACTGTTTTGAAGTGACCACAGTCCCATTGGCCGCCATGCAGATCTGGAGGGTTGGCCTCTCCACAGCTGATACACGGCAGATCGGCATCCCTAGCCCGGATGAAGGCATTGAAAGCCTGCTGCGCCTGCGCCTTGTAGTAACCCGTGGGGCGCAACTCTGCGATTCTGGCACGGCGACGCTTACGGCCTTCCTTCTCAGCCTCATGCTGGGCCTTGATGCGCTTAGCCTCGGCTTTCACCTTCTCTTTGGCGCGAAGTTCGAGAGCGTAGATAGCGCCGTGCTCAGGGCTGCACCAGACGATATTTGAGTACGCTGGGTGGAACCATTCCCCACATACTTTGCATTTGCGGCGCGCAGGTTTAGCCATCTTTCTTCACCTCCGAGCACTTGAATGTGGTCTTACCGACGAAGAAACCACCATTTCGACGGCACTCTTCGGCGACCACGTGGTGTGCTGAAACCCAACCCCACTTGTAGGCAAGGTAAATAGCGAGGCAGAACAGGATTCCCTTAAGCATGTTTCCTCCGTGCCGCGAGTCGCAGCCATTTCTGATCGACGAGACGGGCGGTGTAGCCCTTGAGGGTTGGGATTTCTGAAGGTGAAGGCGCAGCTTTGCGTCGGCGCGCTGGAATGCGGAAGATTGCACGCTCGATGACTTTAACGAGAGGGCTATGCATCATGCCTCCTGATTATCGCGCAGCTGCTGATATTCGCTGCTTTCAGGGATCGGCAGGTGGCAGCCGATATTCATCGCCCACGCTTCCACTTTGCACAGGAAGATGTGCATCTCACCGGCTTCCAGTTTCGAGGTGTGGCGCAGTGACTGAACAGAAGTTACCTCGCCACTGACAACGTCAACGCGCTCTGTGGTTTCATAGCCGAGATAGGTGTGCTTCAGTGCGTCCTTAACCCAATCAGGAGTAGCGAAGGACTTGCCGCGCTTGATGAGGTATTCGCTGATGACACCAAACCACATATGGGCCATGGCATTTTGCGAAAGGCTGCGGGTTTCACGCCATGGCTTGATAATCAGGCGATAGCATTCTCCTGATTCAAGCATCGGCTTCAGTTGCTGTCCTATTGCGTCAAAGTTAGTGGTATGCAGGCGGATGCCGTCTTTTGGGAAGTTCATACGCCACCTCCGAAAGGTAACGCAGAATGCAGAAAATCGCAGGTGCTTTTCAGCATCTGTGACAGAGTGAGGAGTTCAGATTGTGTGTGCGCCATAATGTCCCCATTGCGGCGCGATGCTCAGGTTGTCAGTTGTTCAGGCTGACAACCCAATTATGACGTATGAGCAGATAATTATCAAAACGTCCCGCAACAAAAAAGCCCCTTTCGGGGCTTAGTTCACAGTAGTGATTTAATGGCGTCGGCTATCCATGCTGCAGCGAAGATATAAGTGATGAATGAAGGCATTAATCAGTCTCCGGCTGCGGTGCTGCGGTGCTGCGGACAGCATGGCCTTATAGGCACTTAATGCTTCATCGGCGTTTAGAATAACGATATCTCCTGCGGCAGCCAGCATCGTCTCTGTCGGATCAACAGGCACCAGCTTCCAGCCATCCGGCACCTGCACTGGCTGCGCTGACTTCAGCATGGCGGCGCGGTAGGCGTTCCACCCAGCGTTATACGCTATCTGTTCTTTGTCATTTGATGGATAGGGAATCAGGGCTTCCGGCAACTGCAATTGCTGCGCTGCTTGCGGGGCGGCATACAGCTTGAAACCGTCCGGGAAGTTATCCCAATCAGCGCAACCATCGCCAGCAAGGCACTTGACGTAAGCGCGCGGATAGCACCCCTCATCGTCCTGCTCCCCTAGCACTACTTCGGCCACCGGCTCCTGCGCTTCGGCGGCAAGCAGGCGGCGGGCCATTTCTGCAATTTCGACGTCCTTCACGCTGAAGGATTTACTGTGATTTGGTCTGGAATATTCGGCATGAATTTCTTCAAGACGCTCTTTGGTGAATTTGGTCATGGGTTAGTCCTCAGTATCCAGAGTAGGCGCGGAGTGATGCTATTCTCGCGGTGATATCATTGATGATTTCTTCCACCACCACTGCGTGCTCATGCTCATCACGCAAGACGTCAAGGGAGCTGTCTATTTCACGGAGCATATCCTGCTGCCATTCAATATCTTCTGATTCCGGGATTTCGTATTTCATACTCACTCTCCTTTCCACTGCCGCCCATACGCCTGGATGGCTTGCTCGAATCCAGACTGATTATCTGTTTGCCCTAAACTGAAGCCATGCTGAAGACCATGACGAAACGCGCTGTCTTGCAATTTGTCGGCTGTTTCGAGCTTCACCTCCAACTCTGCGATGCGCTTCTCTTTGGCTTCCAGCTCATCCAGCATCGCCAGCACGGCATCGGGGTTGGCGGCTTCGTTAAACACGTTAACGGCGGCGATGTCTGCATCAAGCTGAGTGCCTTCATGCTGTGAAATATCGAATATATCGTCTGCTGGCATAACGCTGAGACGGTCATGCGCTCCAGTTGCCTTCTCCGCCACATCTCGTAGCGCCTTTTTGTCGATGCTCATGCTGCACTCTCCGCCATATGCTCGCGAATCTGAGCGATAAGTTCTTCTGCGTCTACCTCGAATGATTCCAATGTCTCGCAGCCACCAACCTTCGCACCGGCGATGCGATAACCACCGGAATCATTGCTGACGCAAAGTGATAGGCCACCCAACTGGTTGTGTGAAACTTCTATATAAACATTTCCCGGCTTTAGTTCGCTCATTGCTTGGCCCCCATGCGTTTTATTTCTACCGGCTGCACAGGGATGGCGTTAAGCTCACCATCGTCCAGCGCTGCGAGTTGAGCAGATACCAGTTTTGCCTCCCATTCATTCAATGTGCGGATATAGCCCTGGCCTGTTGATGCATCGGTGAATACCAGTGCAGCATTTGAAATCTCAATGTGACGACTCATGCTGATGCTCTCCCGTATACCGTTAATATTCGTTTCATCACCGGACTGTTACGGCACTCAGCGCAGATAACGTTGATGCCGGTTAGCGGGCCAAACTTTGCTCGCTCTTCATCGGTGGTCAGGCGGTAGGTGTTGTCATGCCATTTGCGGTGAACAACGACTGTTTCACCTTCTCTGGTCATGCGCTGTGCAGCTGACGTTACGATGCTGCGTTCCACACCCATTGCGTCGGCGACCTCTTTAGTCCGGAATGTGCTGTGATTTTTCATCCACAGCATGATTGCTTGTCTGCCTGTCATCAGAAGCCTCCTTTTTGCTTGGGCTTACTTTCTCTCTCGATCGCTCTCGAACGCGCCTGAGCCTGGTCAGTGTCGTAAATAGCGCCGTTACGCTGCTCGCAGTACACGACACCGGAGTGACCGTGCCGGTTGAGGCGTAGCAATAATTCCGTTTCGCTCTGGTTGGCGTTTTCGTCGTATGCGCCTTCGCGGTAAATGCCTATCCAGTAATCGCAGTCCTGCTCTATCTGCCCTGTATCGCGTGAGTCGCTGGGAAGCGGGCGTTTGTTCTGTCGCTTCTCCAGTTCACGGTTGAGCTGAGTAAGCAGCACCACAACGCAGTCCAGCTCTTTAGCGAGGTTCTTGAGGCCTTTTGTGATAAGCCCATAAGCCAGGTCGTTACGGTCGGCTTTCTCGGCGCTCATCAGCGTCAGGTAATCAACGAGAACCATGCCTACTTTTCCCTTCTCTCGCTTGATGCGGCGGGCTTCAGAGATGATGTGAGAGAGTGACGCACCCGGGGTGTCGTCGATGAAAAGGTTGCCGGATTCAGCCATCTGAAGCGCCCGGGCGTTTGCATGAGCAAACTCATCCTGACTGTCTGCGCCACGGTAGAAGATGTCCGTGTTGCAGCCAGAAAGCTGGCCTATCATGCGTTCGAAAATCTGCTTATCAGGCATTTCCAGGCTGAACATAATGGCCGGCAATTCTTCTTTCATCGCGCAGTTGATTGCCAGCTGGCTGTACAGCGTACTCTTGCCCATTTTTGGCCGAGCGCCGATAACCAGAAGCGATCCGCGTACCAGGCCTTTCGGTTCAAGCATGTCATCGAGTGACTGAATGCCAGTGGAAAGGCCTCGCGATTTCTGCTGAGGGTCAAAGCGTCCTTCCAGCTCAACCAGCCAGTCTTCCATGACGTCCATGAGCGGACGTGCGCCACGGCGGCTACCGGTCTTAGCGTGGTCAGTCATCTGGGTGAAGATGGCCTGTACCGCTTCGTACTTCTCGGTGGCGCTCATTCCGTTCCGGGCGTAAAGCAGTTCGGTCGCTTCCGTCAGGCGCTGGATGCCGTAGCGCTCCATTGCGGTTTCACGGACCCGGTAGGCATACGCGACGATGTTTGCAGCGCTGGGCGTGTTTTTGGAAAGCTCAGCGAGGTATGCAAATCCGCCAACAGAATCGGTGAGTGATTTGTTTTCCAGTGCATCGAACAGCGTCAGCAGGTCTACAGGTTTCTGGTCGCGGTACATCGCTCGCATTTCGGTGTAAATCACCTGGTGAGCGCGGCTGTAGAACGATTCAGGCTTGAGGATTGCCAGCACCTGCTGAACGCGTGAGCTGCTGTCGTCGTCCAGCATCAGGCCGCCGAGAACGCTTTGCTCTGCTTCAAGGCTTTGCGGGACTGGGTTTACTATGTCAGTCATAGCGCACCCTCTCTGGTCTTCATGAGAGTGTCGGATCGGAGCAGGTAATCAAAACTCGCTCTCCAGCCCCGGTCGTTATCGCCGAAGTAAAACTGTCTGGCAGTGCTGAAGAACGCTTCGAAGTACAGCGATGCTGCTTCAACGGTTGGCTCTTTCAGTTCGCTCAACAGACGCTTGATGTCGCGCTTGCGCTTGGTATTCAGTGATTCTGCGAGAGGTAGTTTTCCTTCAGCCAGTTCGTTGTAACACTGCAACACGGCTTCGTAGGGGGTAGGTTTACTGCGAGAAGATTTTTTATCATCCCGCTCGCTTACCTCCGAAGGGGGTAAGGGGGTGTTAATTTCTTTCTTTTGAATAGTTTCTTTTGTGTTTAGCTGACTTGGCTTATGTCCGTTAGCTGCTTTGGCTAAACTTTCATTAGCTGACTTGGCTAATGTTTCGCTGTTTCGGCTAATGCTTAAATCCCACTCAGAAATCACCTTATTAATACCGATCTGATTTGCTGATGAAACAACGATATGCATCGCAATCATGTCGTTTTTAGCCTTGCAGACATGCGTGTGGTGAATACCGGTCATCTGTGCGATTTGAGTATTGGTAATGCGGTCCATCTTTTTGCCAAATCCGTATGTCTTGCGGATCACCGCCAGAGCAACCTTCAGCTGGCGAGCCGTCAAATCGGCAGCCATAACCGCTTCCAGCAGCTCATTAGCGATGCGGGTATAGCCATCATCGAGATCGGCCACTTGACGCTCCACGACCTCCAGGTGAGGCCTTAATGGTGTGACGTTGTCATAAGCTACGTTACTCACGATCTGACTCCTTCTTGCCTTTGTGCTGGTTCAGGAGGTCACGCAGCTTTTCAAACGTGACCGGGCTTACCGAGCGGAGGAACCGACCGCGGATAACGTTCTTATGAACTTCGTCCTGGTAAAAACGCTTGTTCTTAGGCATAATTAACTCCTGATACTTGTTGGCGTAACACAGTGTCTTAAGCCCTGAACGAGTTGCCGCTCGTTTGGGGTTTTTCATTTTTTAGGATTGCCGCTACTTCCTGAGCGAGCCGCGCCATATCGTCATCCACCACACCCCACTCCAGTACCGCGAGCAGCATTGAAAACTTCGGAAGCATGTCTGCTTTCCAGCGTGTGATGCCTGACTTATCCATCCCGATCGCCTTCGCTACGTTCGAGGCGCCTTTCATTGCGATCTGATTCAGAATCCAAGACTCAATTTTTCGGGCCTGATTCTTGTTTCGTGTTGTTGTGTTCTCCACTTGATAAATTCCTGTTAGTTAAATTGGGTTTTGACGGTAATCGTCGATATGGGAATTCCCATATCGGATTAAATTCAACGATTTACCGTCGCTTTAATTGGGTTCCAGATTGTTAAAGAGCGTTTAATCAACTGGCCTGCAGTAGCCCTGCCAGGTCCGGGCGGATTTCGGCGGCCTTAACTTTCCCGCCTGTTGCATTGACGATCGGCATTACGTACCGAGCGTCAATTCCACCTCCGTGAAGCCATCGCCACACGGTTGGCTGAGCAACACCGCAGAGGTCGGCCAGCTTCTTCTGGCTGCCAGCGATGTTGACTGCTCGCTGGATTACTTTGTTGGTCATATCCAATTCCTTTGCGTATTGGTGTATAGGGATAATAGCAATGCGTATTGATATTGGCAATAGCAAAACGTGTTTTGACCAGTAATACGCATGCGTATAGATTAAAAACCATGAAAATTGAAAATCTTGCAGATCGCTTAAACTACGCGATGTCTCAGTGCGGAATGACTCAAGGCGCTTTAGCTAAGGCGTCCGGCGTTGCTCAACCTACTATCTGGAGATTGGCTAACGGCAATGCCAGGGGCTCGACAAAGATTGTGGAGATAGCTAACGCCCTTAATGTAAGGGTTGAGTGGCTTTCAACTGGTGAGGGAGCGATGAGGAACGGTGATCAAGATGTTGAACCCGTCGCGCAGAAACAGTCAGCCAATTCATATCGTGTAGACGTACTTGATGTTCAAGCCAGCGCGGGGCCGGGAACTATGCTCTCTAACGATTTCATCGAGACCATTCGCGCCATTGAGTACACGCCTGAGAAAGGTCGCGCCCTCTTCGGATCTATACCGGCATCGTCAGTGAAGGTCATCACCGTGCGTGGCGACAGCATGGAAGGCACAATCGACCCGGGCGATGAGATATTCGTTAACGTGAGCATTCGCGGCTTCGACGGCGACGGTATCTACGTATTCGTGTTTGGTAACACTCTCCACGTTAAGCGCCTGCAAATGCACAAAGACAAGCTTCTGGTGCTGTCAGACAACGATCGCTACAAGGAGTGGTACATCGAGGATGGCGACATGGAAAGGTTCCATATCATGGCGAAGGTTCTGATTAAGCAGACCATCGCTTATAAGCGCTTTGGTTAGGGCCGAATCTGCGGGTGGTTTGATCGGCCAGATGCTTTGAATGGAGCATAGTTGCTACACGCCGATTGATATCATATCGGGCTAGGAATGTAATTTTGAAGTCAAAATATTCTTAAATATAGTATACTTAGGATAAGATTATGATGTCGAGTAACTCAGAAGTTGCGAATGATATGATTGATACAAATAAGAAATATTTAATTTGGAACAACAAGGGCGGCGTCGGGAAAACTTTTTTAACTTATAACCTCGCCGTTGAATATGCCATCACTCACGACCACGAAGATGTTGTCGTCATTGATGCGTGCCCGCAATCCAACGTTTCTGAAATTATCTTAGGTGGTAACGGTGTTGGTGAGGAGAACTTAAACCAACTTCGGGAAAGGAATACTACGATTGCTGGCTATATAAAAGAAAGATTTAGTAATTCCCCGCTTTCTCGTTTAGGTAACGAATCATCCTACTTTGTAAAAGCTGATTCAGTTAATCCTAAAATGCCCAAAAACTTATATTTGTTGCCCGGTGACGTTGACCTTGATATCTGCTCAAGGCTGATTGCTCATATAGGGTCATCACCTGTAAAAGAAGCTTGGAAAAAAAGCAGGTCTCTCTTGATCGATCTCATCGCCTCTTTTGAAGCGGATAAAGCAATATCAGACAGACCCAAAACATTCTTTATTGACTGCAATCCAAGCTTTGCGAGCTACACTGAGCTGGGTGTTGTCGCCTCTAATAGAGTCATCATCCCTTGCACAGCAGATGCAGCATCTATTCGAGGAATAAAAAACTTAGTTAAATTGATATATGGCGTTTCTATCGATAGTTCAGAGCAAGATGAAATGTTCCTAGATTTCAATAAAGAAGCTAAACAAAGTAAAATCGAATTCCCAAGGCTGCATCTTTTCGTCCAGAATCGTTCACGAACTAATGAAAGTGATGCTGCTAAGGCGTTTAAATCACATGCAGAAGAAATTAAAAGAATAACAACAGAATTACTCAAAACTCATCCTCATCTATTTACAGATGATCAGCTCGATGACCGCGTTAAGCACGTGAAAGACGGGAACACACTTGCAGCAATAATAAACCACGAAGGATGCCCTTTAAGCACTCTTCAGCATAAAAGCTACACAATCTACGGCATGGCGACTCAAGCCAATAAAGCTCAGATAGATGCCTTAGAGACGGATGTCAATGCCGTAGTAAATTGCATTTGATTAATCTCCCGGCCACCGCGCCGGGTTTTTATTGCCCCTTCCTCACAAGTTCTGCCGCATCCCTGTTAGCGCCCTTCCCTATCACATTGCCTGTAGCCTTACGGTTGCGCTCCAGCCGCTCCACTATGTTGTCTTTGGTGATCGGCACCTGAGAGGCAACTAAATCCACCACAGCCATCCCTATAGCATTGAGAATCAGTCCAGCTTCTTCATCGTTCATTTCATAGCCTCCAATGTGATTTACCTCAGATTAGCACCGCTATTTACAAAATTAAATATTCCACAAAAACATTAACTTAATAACAATTGCTATTAAATTATATCAATACGTATTGCTATAAATAATACGCATGTCTATTATGAACCCATCGAGACAACACATCGACAGCTGAGCGAAGTTAGCCAGCGGCGAAGTTGAGATTCGGTCAGTCGAACGGCGCGACAGTAAACCATGCGTCGGGAGCGCGGCGGGTTCAGGATGAACGGCAATGCTGCTCACAAGCGATTTACCAGGTGGCATTTACGAGTGCCACCCGGCAAATCAACCAACAACCAAGGAGAGCATATGCGACGGCAGAGCTTACAAACTCAGAAAATTTAAATCGATCTGGTCGGCGCGGTGTTTCGATGAAGCACCTGCGATGTACTCCCCCGGCGTAGTCGGGGGTTTACAAGGAATGTTTTGGGGTGTGGTCAGTGAGTACGGCCTAATCGTGAAGAGGGCCAAGCTCATGCGGCTGGTTACCGCCCACACCGACCAAAGCATTTCACAGCGCGTTAATAACAACTTATTGAGGGCAATATGCTGAAAAAAACTAAGCGCCGACTTTACAGGGAGGGGCTTTACTCATGCCGCGTTCCTGATGCCGATTCATCTAAATGGACCGTTGACCAGTGGTGTGAATGGATAGATGAAAATGGTTCCTGGTGGGGACCAACTTATTGAGGTGAGGCAATGGACAAACGAATTGATGGAGAGATTATCCGGGGCGTCATAAACGATCCTCGCCTCTTCTCGGGGATTGAGCGCGTCAGAAGTGGCAGCACTCAGATGTTCGGAAAGCGAATTATCCAGGGTGGGAAATGCATCCAGGAATGCGATTTTGAAATCACTCCCCCAGAAAAGAGCTGGTATTCAAAGGAAATTGATGGGGTTTGGCACTGGGTTGAAGGCTGCGACCATTGCAATGGCACCCCAAAAGAATGGGCGTATGTTCGCTGCGATAAGCATGACGTCTGTGTTGATTGTGGCTCTGATAGAGAGCATGCAGCGAAATCTACCAGTGGTGCCGTTTGGGGGAGTAGTGGCGGATGGCGCTGCAATGATTGCCAGGAGCAGCTTGATAGTGCGCGACTCGCAGAAGCGGAGGCGAGGATTATTCCTGACGATGAATATGATGAGATGGATTTCTGGCACGAAAACGAAGCTCGCTGCCCGTGGTGTAAGGTAGAAATAACCACCGATGAATTATACGACGCCCGCCAGGAAGAGCATCAATGCCACGAGTGCGAGCGCCACTTCAAGTTGACGGCAGAACATTCGGTGTCGTGGACAACAATTCGGTCGGTCAAACAGGTCGCTTAGGCGGCCTTTTTTTGCGGGTAACTGCAGAGGGTAAAAATGAACGAACAGGCAAACAAAATACTCATTGAGCTACTACAAAAAGCCGCTAACGGAATCGACGCGGCTGTTTCCTTTAGCCAGGCGCAAATACCTGATGTTGTTAATCAGTTACTGGTTTGGAACATGGTGCATAGCCTGATAATGACGTTGATAGCCATTTCAACTATTCCTCTGATTTTATGGTTTGTGAAGAGACAGTTCCAAAAAGTTGAAATAGGCAAGTTCAGCAACGAAGGATATTCATGGGACAGGGGTAATCCAAAGTACAGCCCCACTATGGTATGGGACAGCAAAGGAGAGCTTAGCTTCCTGATAGCTCCAGGAGCCGCAGTACTTTGTATTTGGGCGGTATGGGTTATTGGCGTAGTAACAAAGATGACGTGGCTAAAAATCTGGCTTGCGCCGAAATTGTACCTCCTTGAATACGCAGCCTCACTAATCAAATAGACCCGCTCCGGCGGGTTTTTTATCGCCCATACCTCAGGCGTCTTCACGGAGATGCCTCAGTTATGACGCGGCTATCCACCGCATTATCGCAAGAGCGCGATGTCAGGTTTTATCAACGTTCGGCGGCGCGGCCTAAGCGCAGGAGATGATTATGGAAAACGACCATACAAAACCGGCATTCCCTACGATTGAAGCCAATCACTTTAAAGACTACTCAGACCCCGGCATGACGCTTCGTGATTACTTCGCAGCTAAAGCTATGCAAGCAATTGTCGACGTAGGTCATAGTCCGGAATTGTTCGCTAACCACGCATATAAAATTGCTGACGCAATGCTCCGCGCCCGGGAGGCATCATGACAGTCACCCACAACGGCAAGCAGTACACCGTCACCGCATTAGCTTCTGGCTATCAGTGGCAGCTGGTAGAAGTTGATGCACCCCGCAGCAAGCTAACACTGAATCGCCAGCAGATGATTTTGGCCGGATTCGCTCACCTCGTGGAGAAAGCGGCATGACAGCTCACCATTACGGCACACAGGAAGTCAATCGCGGCGCTGTTCAGCCCGGAATGCTCGTTAAGCACAAAGACAGCGTCTGGACTGCGTCGGCTAACTCACGCGGCAAGCTGTTTCTGCATCGCGGCGTTGAACGCACATACACAAAAGAGCTGCTTGTCGTCGTCTATCTCGATGGGCGTGGGAACGGGTTAAGTCATTGAGGAGATGATGATGGAAGGACCAAAATTTAAGCCGGGACCATGGCACTGGGAAGATAAAGTCCTTTGCAATAACTCGGTCATTGTCGGTGGGGATGGATGGACATTTAACGATGCCGATAAAAGGCTCATACAGGCCGCGCCAGAGATGTTTGATGCGCTGCGTCAATTGCGTGATTACGTGGAAGATGTTTGCTGCGTCTCACCTGAAGATTGCGATAAAGAGCATCCCTTGATGCTTGCCACGTCAGCCATCTCCAAAGCCCTCGGCAAGTAATCCCCTACCCCAATTTAACACCGGCAGCCATTACGCGGCGGCCTCTGCACATTCAAATTCAGGAGGATGCATGTCTGCATATCTCGTTCAGGAACACATCGAAGCACAGGGCTGGAGCAATCACCAGGCGACTGTTGAGCGCGACGCGTGGATTGATAACCGGGCGCAGGAAATTATAGCGCTGTTCCCGGATGAACCGACGCGCATGGGGTGCTTCACGTTACCTCGCGAGGCACTTTCAGCGATGCATGGTGACGAGGCCAAAGAGGCCTATAACGACTATGTGTCCGCCATCGCTTATATCCGCGCAGAGAAAGAATGGGATCGCCTTTATCCCGCCTGCCCTTTCTGATTCAACAAGGTTCATTTATGAGCGCCAACATTATCGAATTCGTGCGTCAGCAAGAGCCGCTATTTTGCGGCGCTCTTACTGACCAGAGTATTACCTGGGCTAAAGAAAGCCAGTTTGCCATTCAGCTCTTCCAGAAAAATGACTTCCTGGCGAAGACGGCAATCAACAACCCCATCAGTGCACAGAACGCAATCATCAACGTGGCGGCAATCGGCATCACGCTCAACCCGGCAAGCAAACTGGCCTATTTGGTTCCTCGTGATGGCATGGTTTGTCTCGATATCAGCTATATGGGCCTTCTTCATCTGGCTCAGGCTACCGGATCAATCAAGTGGGGCCAGTGCAAGCTGGTCTACTCAAACGACACATACGAATCGAACGGACTCGATACTGCGCCTACTCACAAATATAACGCCTTCGGGGACCGCGGCGAGGTGGTTGGCGGCTACTGCACGGTGAAAACCCCAGATGGTGATTATCTGACGGAAGAGATGAGCCTGGCAGAGATTAAGGCTACCGAAGCAACCAGCAAAGCCAAGAATGGCCCCTGGAAGAACTTCTGGGAGGAGATGGCGCGGAAGACCATCGTTAAGAGAGCCAGCAAGTACTGGCCCCGCGCAGAACGCCTGGATAACGCAATCCACGTCATCAATGAAGATGAGGGAATTCATCAGGAGCCAGTTATGGCTCATACGCCAGAAAGCGAAGTAATCCTTTCGGAAGAACAGCGAAAGCAGGAATTGCATGAAAGGGTATCGGCTCTGTGTGATGAGATGGAGCGCGCTCAAACCATGCACGATCTGAAAATTCACTTCCAGTCGGCATACAAGATGACAGCAGGCATGAAGCTGCAGCAGAACGTTCAGGCCATTTATAGCGAATGCAAAATGAAGTTTGACGAGGTTACTCAATGACAGCCCTTTATCAAATCGCGAATGATTTCGCCAAGCTGACTGATTCCGGCATGGAGCCGGAAATGATAGCCGACACCCTCGATGGCATTCAGTGGGAGTTGGAAGCAAAGGTTGAGCAGATTCTTGCTATTTGCAAAAACGAATCCGCTTATTCAGAGGCGCTGAAGGAAGAGAGTAAGCGCCTTGCTGAACGAGCTAAAGCAGCAGAGAACCGCGTGGCGAGCATGAAGGAGTATGTTGCCACTTCCCTCGAAACCGCTGGGAAAAAATCACTTAAGGCGGGTATCCATCAGGTAACGGTACGTGCACCTTCGAAGTCGGTAGACATTATCGACGCCTCTTCTCTCCCACCCCAGTTCGTCGAATACGACACCGTCATCAAGCCTGACAAGCTGGCAATCAAGCACCAACTTGAAGCTGGCGTTGATGTGCCTGGCGCCGTAATTAAATTAGGCAAGCCTGCGCTGATAATTAAGTGAGTCATCATGAAAAAACTCCCCTTCTATCGCCGACCCGGCAGGGTCGGTAAGTTCACAGGCCTCAAAGAGCGCATGGTATGGCAGCTATCTAAGGGCCCATTAACCGGTACGGAGCTGTGCGCGATTTTTGGTTACTCAATCGGTGAATTTAACAAGGTTGTCGGCAAATACATCGGTGTCGGGAAAGTCGTGAGCATCTCTGCCACTGAGTGGTTTATCCGTGATGACGGCGCGCGAGACCGTATCTATCAGGTTGAGAAGAAGGCCAAGGTGGTGGTGCCGCGCGGCAGGTCTCAGGTGTTCACACGTCAGACGCTGCTCAACGTTGACCCGGACAAGCGACAGGCATGCATCGATAAGGCATCTAAGCGAGCTGGCTTCATCAAAGCCGGCCTCTACTTCGACGAGCTGGAGTCGGCGATATGAAACATGCTCACGACGACATAGTAGTTAATGGCATCCGACTTACATTCATAGTCGGAACTAACGGCTGGCTTATGCCATGGGGTGAAGTTATCTGCAATCCGCTTAAGGCGCAGAGACTGGATGAGGAGTATAGCAGCAGGCGCGAGGCGGCATGACCCTACTCCACCGAATCACCAGGTCGCTAAAGCGGCCTTTTTTATTGGTGGCGTTCACCTTCAACCGAATTAACCGACAGTTCCGGGAGCATTGACTATGGACATCATCGATACCGCAGCAGAGATTGAAGAACTTCAGCGTAACGCTGCCCTTTCCGCTCACCGCATCGACAGAAACGCAGTATCAGCTGAGCATTGTGAAGATTGCGGAGAGGGCATACCTGAGCTGCGGCGCGCTGCCGTTCCCGGCTGCCAGACGTGTGCGGAATGCCAAAGAATTATTGAGTTAAAGGGGAAACAAAAAAGGTAATATATAATTATTAGCTAATATTGTTATTTATCCCTCGCAAGCTTGTGCTTAGTACTATGCTCAGCGTGGAAAGACTATCATCAACCAATCACTTATGGAGACATACAATATATTCTCGATGAATCACTAACAGTATAAACTGAAAATTAACAAAGTTGAATATAATCCGTTAACTGTTATACTCCTGCTTTTATTGTTGAAGATGGACTTTACCGTGAAGATTACAGAAGAATCAATATTTAGGATGTTTGAGGGCACTAAACAGTTAATCGCAGGCTCAATAGTAGCCGCTATTACTGGGACATTAATTTTGATGCAATCAAGTTATTATCACGCAAGTAAAGCGCCACTTATGGCAATTGCTATGGTTTTAATGGTAACAATAGCAGGCTTTATTGCAATGCTTTTTTCCCCACTAACATATCGTATCGCGAAACTATTTGATATTAGCTCAAATAAAACATTATGCAGAATAATGGCTGTAATATATTTCATTTTATATTTATTCCTTACGTGTTTAATAGTTAATATTATTGCCGCATCACTTTTTGGAAGGCACGACGCAGAAGATATGAGCCTATTGTTTTTTGTTGGCTGCTTCATTGTTAGTGTAGTTCAAAGTCGTAGATACTTTAAACTCATATCAGAGTGAGATAAAGCTCTTAACTTATCGATGGAGGCATATCATTATATTTACAGAAATCCACCCTCAGTATTTTATTAATTTGCAAACCGCTTGAGCGAGGTGCGATTCACTGGGTCTCCTGTTGGATGCTGAGCACCTTTAAAACCTACTCATTTCCCTTGATGTCTTGCCGGCCACTGTGCCGGCTTCTTTTTGCCCGGAGGAAACCATGAGTGAAGTTATTCTGTTGATGCCTAACAAATGGCTATCCGAGGAAAAGCTGATCGCCGTTACTGGCCTGCGCCCCGGCACCATAAGCCGCGCCCGTCGAGAGTCATGGATGCAGGGACGCGAGTACATTCATTTTTCACCAGACGGTGAGCCGAAGCCGAACAGTGAATGCCTGTATAACCGCGAGGCTATCAATGAATGGATCGAGCGACAGGCAAGTAAACAGCCTGGTGTTCAGATTGCCTTAAAGGGTTAAGCTTATGGCGCTCTTGGACGCAGGAGGAAATATGGCGAAGTCAGCCTATCCAACAGGCGTTGAAAACCATGGCGGGAGCATCCGCATATGGTTTATGTACAAAGGAACAAGGGTTAGGGAAAACCTTGGGGTGCCGGACACGCCCAAAAACAGAAAGACGGCCGGCGAGCTCAGGTCATCAGTCTGCTATGAAATAAAGACAGGAAATTTCGACTACCCTGCCCGCTTCCCGGATTCGCCTAACCTGTCTCGCTTTGGTGAAGAGATGAGGCAGATTACAGTCGGTGAGCTGTGCAAAAGGTGGATCGACCTTAAGACGATGGAGATATCTAACAACACGCTCGACAGATATAAATCCATCATCAAGTGCATGCTTCCGAGGATGGGTGAGAACAAGCTGGCTTCAGCTGTCACTTACGAGGATTTGCTGCTAATCAGAAAGGAATTGCTGACCGGTTATCAGGATATGAAGCGCTGGCAGAAGTCGCCAGTGAAGGGCCGGAGTGTACCGACAGTAAACAGCTACATGAAGATTATCCATGGCATGTTCCAGTTCGGCATGGCAAGTGGCTACATCCAGAAGAATCCCTTCCATGGGATAACTGCGCTCAAGCGTTCGAGGTCTGAGCCAGACCCACTAACGAGGGATGAGTTCCTGAGGTTCGTTGATGCATGCCATCACGATCAGATTAAGAACTTCTGGTCACTGGCTGTTTATACCGGCATGCGACATGGAGAACTCTGTGGCCTGGCATGGGAGGACATCGACCTTACTGCTGGCACCATAACGGTGAGAAGGAATCACACCGTGGTGAAGGAGTTTACCCTCCCCAAGACGGATGCAGGTACTGACAGGGTTATCCACCTCATAGGGCCAGCTGTTGATGTACTGAAAAGTCAGGCGCTATACAGTCGTGTCGGTAGACAGTATGAAATAGAAGTGAAGATGAGGGAGTACGGGAGATCTGAAATACATCCATGCACCTTCGTGTTCAACCCGAGTATGACCACGCGGAATTCAGTTGCGGGCCATTACTCGGTAGGTTCGATCAATAAGATTTGGGATAAGGTGATGAAGCGTGCCGGCCTCAGACATCGCAAAGCTTATCAGTCGCGTCACACATATGCATGCTGGTCACTTACAGCTGGAGCTAATCCTAACTTTATCGCCAGTCAGATGGGTCATGCAAATGCGCAGATGGTTTATCAGGTTTATGGTGCCTGGATGTCGGATAACAACTCTGAACAGATCGCCCTTCTGAACCAGAAATTATCTGACTTTGCCCCACCCATGCCCCACGCAGTTAGATCATCGGCAGGATAGTAAGTCTTTTCAGTAAGTTAAGTAGACGTATGCTCCATACTGCGCAGGTGGCGATTGTCGTCCGCGGCCTCGCGTGCGCACAGGGTCACCAGCTTGCCGTCTTCGTCCTGATAGACATGGGCCGGAAACAGCGTGGCCCCGGCGCGCTCGCCGCAAAACTCCACGTTCATGATCGACTGCTGGGGGATATTGAGCGCGAAGGAGGTATCCAGGCGCAGGATGCCGCCGTTGCGAAACTCGATAGTGGCGAATACCGCATCTTCCACGCTGAAGGTTGTCGGGTCCCAGACGCCAAACTGGCCGCTGCTTTTACGGTTACCGATGCGCTGGAAGCTGTGCGCGCTGACGCGCCGCACCGCCGGAAATCCCAGCACGTACATGGCGGCATCCAGCATATGAATACCGATATCAATCAGCGGCCCGCCACCGGAGAGGGTTTTGCTGGTAAACACGCCCCAGCCCGGCACGCCGCAGCGGCGCAGCGCTCTGGCGATGGTGACATACACTTCGCCCAGCACGCCCGCCTGCACCTGCTCACGCAGCAGCAGGGCATCGAGCGCGAACCGGTGGTGGAAATCGTAGGCCAGCACGCGCCCGGCATGGCGCGCCGCGCGCCGCATGGTATCCGCTTCCTCAACGGTCATCGCCGGCGGCTTTTCACACATCACGTGACAGCCGGCGGCCAGCGCCTGCATGACGTGTTCATAGTGAAAACGGTTTGGGGAACAGACGCTGACCACATCGGGTCGCGCCGTTGCAAGCATTGCCTGCACGTCGGTGCAGGCCAGGGGAATACCGTAGCGCCCGGCAAACTGCTGCGCCTGGGCTTCGCTACTGTCGCACACCGCGACCATCTGCAGATCGTCGCGGGTGCGGTAGTACGCGGCATGCACCTTGTCAGCGACCTGTCCGGCGCCGATTATCGCCACGCGAAGCGGGGACGATGGGGTTGCATTCATGTGCTCGCGGCCTCTCAGCAGTCACGTAAATAAGCCAGAGACTGGCGGTACGCCTGAGCCGGGTCATCCGCGCGTATGCGGCACTCGTAGACCACGTAGCCGCTGTAGCCGTCCTGGCGGAGCTGGTCAAACAGCGCATGGAAATCGAGCGCGCCGCTGCCCGGCTGGTAGCGATGGTTGTCTGCGATATGCACGTGGCCCAGCAGGTCGCGATTGGCATGCAGCGCCCCGGCGATGCTGTCCTCTTCAATATTCATGTGGTAGAAATCACCGATGATTTTTACCTGCTGCAGCCCGCCCTCCTCGATGTAACGACGCGCATCCGCCAGGGTGTTGATCATGTGATCCTGGTAGCGGTTCAACGGTTCGAGAAACACTGTCGTGCCGGTGCGCGCTGCCAC
This sequence comes from Siccibacter colletis, assembly GCF_000696575.1. Taxonomy (GTDB): domain Bacteria; phylum Pseudomonadota; class Gammaproteobacteria; order Enterobacterales; family Enterobacteriaceae; genus Siccibacter; species Siccibacter colletis. Next base: position 19,419 of record NZ_JMSQ01000031.1, read on the forward strand.
CTGGTCCAGATAGCGCAGCGAGTCGCTCACCGCCTTCCGATCCCCGGCCAGGCTGCGTGGTGAGGTCATCGGCGGCAAACGGAACGTAAACATCCCCCAGGCCGCAGGCACCACGATGCCCTTGCCGCCGACTTCCGCCAGCGCTTCGAGGATGCAGGTGATTTGCGCCAGACCGTTCAGACGACGCTCCTCAATAAAATCCCCGATCCAGCCGTCATACCCGCCGCAGGCGGTCGTCACGGGTAAACCGGTCTCTTTTATTGCCGCTTTGACCTCGTCGAGATGGTCCACCAGCAGCCTGCCGTCGATTTCGTAGCCGTCAAAGCCCATAGCCTTGATATAGCGAAACTTTTCCAGAATATTTTCCGGGAAAAAAGCCTGATTTTGCGTTGCGATTTTCATGGTCATTTCATCCTTGATTAAAACGTCACACCCATCTTGATGCTCAGCTCGGGGTGCTGGTCCACGTACTTCATATAGCTTTCAGGGCTGCTGGCGAAGCTGACGATGGGATCAATCAGATCTTCACAGTTGAGGTAGCCGTTCATCAGCAGCGTCCAGCAGGTGTCTTCGATGCGTTTGCGATTCCAGCGCGGATAATCCGGATTCGGCTCGCTGCAGGCGCGGGAGAAAACAATTTTCGCGTTGTTGAAGTGCGCCTCGCGCCCAAAATTGAGGCTGGTAAACGGCTTGGCAAACGCCACGTAAGAGATGGTGCCGCCGTACGCCAGGCCGCGCAGCGCGGACTGCAGCGCATCGCTGTGACCGCTGGTTTCAATGATGCTGTCTGCCCCCTGCTTGCCGCTGAGGGTTTTGATCTCCAGACCAACATCGGTGCCGATCGGATTCAGGCAGACATCCGCCCCGTGACGACGGGCGATATCGCAGCGGTGAGCGATGGGGTCCACGCCAATCACCAGCGCCGCGCCGGCTTTTTTCGCCAGCTGAATGGCGATCTGGCCGATGGCACCCAGTCCGATCACCACCACGACATCGCCGACGCGCACACTGGCATCGCGCACGCCGCTCATGGCGAACTGTGCCGGGTCATAGCACACCGCGTTTTGCCACAGCGCCCCCTGCGGCATCTTGCGCAGCTTGTAGTTGTTGATACCGTTGACGATCACCGTCTCCTGCAACGGGCCGTAGGTGCAAACCCGTTCGCCGATGCGATACTCAGTGACGTCTTTGCCGACCTCGACGATATCCCCCACTACCATGTTGCCGAGCTGGAACTTACCAAATTCAATGCCGCGCGCCGTTCCCTCCGGACGTGGGCGGAACAGCTGCCACTCGCTGTTAAACTCTTCGTCGATAAACGGACTGGCGGCGCGAAAATCCACTACTTCGGTGCCGTGTTTTGGCGCGCCAAAACGCACCTGGATTTTCACTTCCCCTGCCGCGACAGGACGATCCTCATACTCCACCAGCGCGGCCACGCGCGGTGCTGTGGCAATTAACTTCTTCATCATTTCTCCTTAAACAATGGCCGCCTCAGCCCTTAACGCCTCCGGCGGTCAGACCACTTTTGATAAAACGCTCGGACAGCGCGTACATCACAATCACCGGCAGCGCGGTCACCAGCGATGCCGCCATCATTCGTCCCCAGACGTAATCCGGCGTACTGAACAGGGCGTTCAGGCCGACCGGCAGCGTAAAGTTGCTGGCGCTGGAGAGGAAAATGGAGGCAAACAGATAGTCGTTCCACGCCACCATAAAGCAGTAGACAAACACCGACACCAGCCCGGAAATCGCCAGCGGCACCGTGATGTAAAAGATGATTTGCAGCCGGTTAAGGCCATCAACCATTGCCGCTTCTTCAATTTCATCCGGGATGGTGTCGAAATAGCTTTTCAGCATGAACACCGCGGTAGGCAGCGTCTGGGTCACCATCGTTACGATCAGCGCCAGTTCGGTGTCGTAGAGACCCAGCGCGGTGATGATTTTGAACAGCGGCACCACCAGCAAAATCCCCGAGAACATGTACACGGTATAAAAGCTGGCGTTGATGGTGGCGCGCCCTTTGAAGCGCAGGCGCGACAGCGCATAGGCACCGAGAATGCCGATGAACACTGCGATCGCCGAGGCGATCACCGACACCACCAGGCTGTTGCGAAAATAGGTGAGGAACGGAAAGATCAGCGGGTCGAAAATGTCCCGGTAGTGCTCCAGCGTCCAGTGCTGCGGCAGCAGCGTCGGATGCCGCGAAATCGCCTCCTTCGGACTTTTGAACGAGGTCATCAGCATCACAAAGAACGGCAACAGCGTAGCGAACAGAAACACCACCAGCCCGCTGTAAAATCCGATGCGCTTAAGAGAACGTTTATTTGCTGCCATTGAGGTTTACCCGTTTTCTGGTGAGCAGGATCGCTGCAAAGATGATCACGAACAGCACCACCGAGATCGCAGCGGCTTTGCCGAGGTCGTTGAAGGCAAACGCGGTTTTATAGAGGTAGACGCCGAGGATATCGACCTTGCTGGTGAGCAGGTACACATCGGCAAACATGTAGAACATCCAGATGGCGCGCAGCGTCAGTACCGTTGCCAGTACTGGCAGGATCGCCGGCAGCGTCACGATGCGAAACCGCTGCCAGCCGTTGGCGCCGTCCATCTCCGCGGCCTCGTACAGCGACTTATCGATGGTCTGTAAAATCGCCAGAAACGAAATAAAGGCGTAGGGGAAGTAGCGCCAGATGGCGAACAGCACCACCAGCACAAAGCTGCTGCCGGGGTTGTCAAACCACGGCGGGGCATGGTCGTACAGGTGCAGCAGATCGACCCCGAGCCAGTTCACGATGCCGTAGCCGTTGTTGAACATGTATTTCCAGGCAAATACCAGCGAGATAGAGGGTGTGACATACGAGAGCAGCACCAGCGAGCGCGCGGTTTTACGCAGGCGAAACTCGCGGTTAAAGAAGATCGCCACCGCCAGCCCCAGCGCCGTGCTGCCGATCACCACCAGCGCGGTGTACCAGAACGTCAGCCACAGCGCGTGCCAGAAGCCTCTGTCGGTCAGGATACTGAGGTAGTTATCCAGCCCGACAAAACGCGGCGCAAGCCTCGGGTTAAGCGGCAAACGCAGGAAGCTTATTTTGATATTCGACAGCGCTGGCCAGAGCACCAGCCCCCCCAGCAGTACCAGGCTGGGGGCGAGAAGTAACAGGGCGAACGGCATATCGGACCGCCCCGTGAACCACTTTTTCATATTCTGACTCCCTGTCCGCTAGCGCTGACCAATGGTATTGACCAGCTGCTTCTGGCTGGCAGCCAGCGCGTCGGCCACGGCGTGATGCCCAACGGTGACGTTATTCACCATCGCGTTCAGCACCCCGGAACCGGTCACGTTGCCCATCTGCGTGAAGTTTTTATCCCCTACCGAACCAAACACCTTCACGTTGGGATACTGCGCAATCAGCTCGGCCGGCAAGGTGCCAAAGGCTTTGATCACCGCGTTGTTTTTATAAGCGTCGGTCTGGCTCACCGCTTTGGTCACCGGCAGCGCGGCCCCCGGCGACATCAGCACCCAGTCGGCGGCGCTCTGCCCCTGCTCGATAAACGCCACAAATTTCTCTGCCGCAGCGGTTTCCTGCTCCGACTGCCCGGCGGTGATGGTCAGCGAGGTGACGGTTCCGTAAACCGCGGCGGATTTTTCGGTGGGAACCACAAATCCAATCTCCTGCGGGTTACCCTCTTTAAATACCGCCGGCAGGATGTAAGTGGAGTAGATCGCCATTGCGCTGGTGCCGTTCATAAAGGCGTCCTTCACCTCCATCACGTCATTAGCGCCGGGCATGGTGAAGGCGGAGAGCTGACGGTAGTAGTCCAGCGCGCTGCGCATCTCCGGGGTATCGACGGTAATCTCGCCCGCCGCGTTGAACACATTGGCATTGTTGGAGAGCGCGAACTGTGAGAACGCCTGTTCGGTGATGACGCTCTCCGCGGTAGGCAGCGCAATCCCATACTTTTTCTGCGCCGGTTGATTCAGGGTCCGTGCGGCATCCAGCAATTGCTGCCAGTTTTGCGGGGCGCTCAGGCCCGCCTGTTCAAATGCGGATTTGTGGTACCAGACGCCCTGGATCCAGGCGCTGATCGGTACCCCGGTCCAGGCGGTGCCGTCTTCGGTGCGCACAATGCGCAGCACGCCGTCGTAGAACTGCTGCGTACCCATACCAGTGATAACGCGGCCGATAGCGTCACGATCGACCATCTGCTCTTTGTCCATCACCTTGGCGTAATCGTGACTGACTTCAATCACCTCCGGCAGCGCACCGGTTTGCGCCAGCGTGATCACCTTGGTGTTATAGGCATCCTCTTCCACCGGCACCTGCTTCACCGTTACGCCGGGGTTCTGCTGCTCGAACTGCGCAATCAGCCGGGTAATCACGGCCTGGCGTTCCTGCTCCACCGACGAGTGCATAAATTCGATCGTTACTGCGGATTTTTTATCGTCGTTGCAGCCTGTCATCAGGGCGCAGGCAACCAGTGCTGATAACAGCACAACGCGTTTATTTATCATGGTAATTTCCCTTTACTGTTGGCGAAGCCACATTACCTGCCACGGTTTGATAATTACCTCAGGGGTAATCAGCGTGGTGGCAGTAATTAATTCATAATAATTTCCCGGCGGCAGCTCTAAATAATGTGGTGTTTCGCCGAGATTAAACAGCGCTATCACCGTCTCGCCATTATTTGCCTTGCGGGTAATAGCAATAACCGACACCCCGGGCGCTTCGATAGTGAATGCGCTGTCTGGATGAAATGCGGGGTTAGCGCGGCGCAGGGCAATAAGCCGGGTGAGCTGCTGATACACCTGATAATTAAGCGTATCACTACTGCCGAGCATGGCGGTTATTTCTTCCTCGGCATATTTGCGGCGGTTAATCGCGCGGTTATAACCGAGCCGCTGCACGCCGTCATAATCATTACGTGCCCCGAGAATACTCTGAATATATATGGCCGGCACGCCAGGGAATGAAAGCAGTAGCGCATGGGCCATAATAAAACGCTCCAGCCGCTGCTTATTACTGCTGTCGCGCGCGCTGAGCGCATCCATATAAGTCACGTTTATTTCATACGGGCTGCGGCTGCCGTCGGGGTTATTTTTCCAGTTCACCAGCGCGCCCTGCTGTTGCAGTGCCTCTACCAGCGCCAGAATATCCTCTTCCGGTAAAATACCACGCAGCGGATTCAACCCGATGCCGTCATGGGAGGCCAGGAAGTTAAACCAGGTGGTGTGCGACGACACCGGCTGCAGCGTCTGCGCCCAGTCGCACAGCGTCTCGACCGTGCCGGTATGAATCGCATGCAGCACCAGCGGCGGCAGCGTGAACTGATACACCATGTGCGCTTCGTCATGGCCGTTACCGAGATAGCTGATGTTGTCCTGATGCGGCACGTTGGTTTCGGTGATGATCAGCGTACCGGGTGCCACATGGTCAACGATGGCGCGGAACAGCTTCACCAGCAGATGGGTTTTCTCCAGGTGGATGCAGCGGGTGCCGGGGGTTTTCCACATATAACCTACGGCGTCCAGCCGCACGTACTCTGCCCCCTCGCGCAGGTAGTGCAGCAGCACATCCACCATGGCCAGCAGCACCTGCGGGTTTTCATAGTTAAGGTCAATCTGATCGTCGCTGAAGGTGGTCCACAGATGACGCTGACGGCCTTTCGCATCGGTGAACGGTGACAGCAGCGGCAGCGCGCGCGGTCGCGTTACCGCGGACAGGTCGGTCGCCGGGTCAACATCAATAAAGAAATTATCGTACCGGGCATCGCAGGCTAAATAACCGGTGAACCAGTCGCTGCGGGCGGAAATATGATTACAGACATAATCAAACATCAGACGGGTAGATTTATTCAGGCGGGAAATATCTGCCCAGTCACCGGCTACCGGATCGACCCGATGATAATCTATTACCGAGAAGCCATCATCTGAGGACCAGGGATAAAACGGCAGCAGATGTAAATGTGAAAAATGCGTATTTAGCCAGCGCGCCCATACGCGCTCAAAGGTTTTTAGCCGGACTTCATCAGGATGCGAAAATTGATCGGCATAGGCAATTAATACCACATCATTTTCATCCCAGCCGGGCTTGCGCGCTATTGATATTTCCCGGCGGCAGCGTTCAATATTATTCTGAAGCGTCAGGAAATGCCCTTTATTAAATGCATCCCCATAAAAACGAGTGAGTAAATCAGTTATTTTCTTCATGGCTTCCTTTCTCATGGTAGCGGTCCCACGAATGGCGAGACTACTCCCGGCATTTTATTCTGTCAACGCAGCGGGAGAGCGAGAAAGCTGAAAATAACGCAATAGAAGGGATAAGAATCTTTAAATGTGAACTAACTCAAATTTAAATCAGACGGCTGCGCCGAAGCGCAGCACTTAGCGGGAAACTGGCGGGCGTTTTTGCAGATAACGGGTGCTGAATTTCGTTGCCAGCTTTTTAAGCAGCGGTTCCAGCGCAAACGCCAGCAGCATCTTCGCCGGACGTCTGGCTACCGACTTCACTGCCCAGCCTGCGACCCCGGCGGGGCCATAGCGCAGCGCGGTCAGCAACACCATCTTACCGGCAAACTTCAGGACCGGTTTTGCGCGGGTGGTAGCGCGATTTAATTTTGACGCCTGATTCATAGTGACCTATTCTGATGGGGGCGCGGCCCCCAACCTGATATTAAAGCTGGCGGAAACGGCTGCGCAGCGAGAAAGCATCGGAGGTAACGTAGCGCTCCATTGCGCGCAGACGCTCCTCTCCGGCAGCAAGCTGCTGATCTACCGCGTTCAGCAGTTCGCGGCTGTCCGGACTTACCTCGCCCTCCTCCGCCCCGGCGGGCATCGGGTCAAGCACAAAGGTCAGTGCGATATAGGCGAGAAGGACAAAGAAAAACAGCCCAAAGAACAGCGACAGCACGGTAATGACCCGCACCAGTTTCACCGGTACATCCAGATAATGAGCGATACCAGCGCAAACGCCTTTTACCATTCCCTGCTGCGGGATTCGCCACAGCTTACGGCCTGCAAAGGTGCGGGTCATGACGGGTTCCTCCAGTTCGGATGTTCAGCATCAAGGATCTGCTCCAGCGCCTGAATGCGCTCGCGCATACGGCGGGACTCTTCAGTCAGCGCGGCTAAACGCTGCTGCTCGCTCTGGCTCAGCTCTGCCCCCCGCGATGAGCGATTGCTGTAGTGCAGCCACAGCCAGATCGGCGCGACAAACAGCACGAAAATCGTCAGCGGAATGGCAAGAAAAAGGGCGCTCATGTGTACTCCTTACGTCTGATGTCGCGGCGCGCTCGGGCGCCGCCATTTTTATTATTGACCGTCGCGCTGAACTTTAGCGCGCAGCGCTTCAAGCTGGGCGCTGATTTCATCGTCCGCTTTCAGGTCAGCAAACTGCTGGTCCAGGCCTTTCTGTTTGCCAAAGCGCTGGCTTTCAGCCTCCGCTTCCATGTGGTCGATGCGACGCTCGAACGACTCAAAACGCGCCATCGCTTCATCAATTTTACCGCTGTCGAGCTGGCGACGCACATCACGCGACGACGAGGCCGCCTGGTGACGCAGGGTCAGCGCCTGCTGGCGCGCACGGGTTTCAGACAGCTTGTTTTCCAGCTCGCCGATTTCCGTTTTCATGCGTGCCAGGGTGTCGTCAACCTGGGCTGCTTCGTCTTCCAGTACCTTAATCAGGTCGGTGAGCTTCTGTTTTTCGATAAGCGCAGCGCGGGCCAGATCGTCTTTCTCTTTACGCAGCGCCAGCTCTGCTTTTTCCTGCCACTCGGCCTGCTGGGCAGTGGCCTGCTCAATGCGGCGTGCCAGCTGTTTCTTTTCGGCCAGCGCGCGGGCTGAGGTGGAGCGTACTTCCACCAGCGTGTCTTCCATCTCCTGAATCATCAGACGCACTAACTTCTGCGGATCTTCTGCTTTTTCCAGCAGTGAATTGATGTTGGCGTTTACGATGTCAGCAAAGCGCGAAAAAATACCCATGAATAAATCCTCCGGTTATGGGATGGGCTGAGCCCGTCTGGATAAAGTAATCCAAGTATCGTGCCAGTTTTGCAATCTACTGATTTAACGGGATATAACTGTTAAAGACTGTTTTTTACGCTATGCTTAATTAGCGATATTCACCAACAAATGGTTAATTTCATCATGAGTGAGCAAAAAGATACCCTCATCGGCGAGGCCAACAGCTTTATTGATGTGCTGGAGCAGGTATCCCGCCTCGCGCCGCTCAATAAGCCGGTACTGGTGATCGGCGAGCGCGGCACCGGGAAAGAGCTGATCGCTAACCGCCTGCACTACCTGTCACGACGCTGGCAGGCACCGTTTATCTCGCTTAACTGCGCAGCGCTGAATGAAAACCTGCTCGATAGCGAACTGTTTGGTCATGAAGCCGGTGCCTTTACCGGGGCGCAGAAACGCCATCCCGGCCGTTTTGAACGCGCCGACGGCGGCACGCTGTTCCTCGATGAGCTGGCGACCGCCCCGATGCTGGTGCAGGAAAAACTGCTGCGTGTCATTGAATACGGCGAGCTGGAGCGCGTCGGCGGCAGCCAGCCGCTGCAGGTGAATGTCCGGCTGGTTTGCGCCACCAACGCCGATCTGCCGGGCCTGGTGCAGGAGGGAAAATTCCGCGCCGACCTGCTCGACCGCCTCGCTTTTGATGTGGTGAACCTGCCGCCGCTGCGCGAGCGCCGCACCGACATCATGCTGCTGGCGGATCAGTTTGCGATTCAGATGTGCCGCGAGCTGGGTCTGCCGCTGTTTCCGGGATTCACCCCGGCAGCGCAGGAAATGCTGCTCAACTATGGCTGGCCGGGAAATATTCGCGAGCTGAAAAACGTGGTGGAGCGCTCGGTATACCGGCACGGCAGCAGCGACGAGCCGGTTGATAACGTAATCCTCGACCCGTTCCAGCGCCCCGCCGCCGCTGACGCCCGTGCGGCTGACAGCGATCTTCCCGCGCTGCCGCTCGACCTGCGTGGCTGGCAGACCCACCAGGAATCCGCCCTGCTGCGCAAGGCGCTGACGCAGGCAAAGTACCATCAAAAACGCGCCGCCGAACTGCTGGGCTTGACCTATCACCAGCTGCGGGCGCTGCTCAAAAAGCATGATATCCGCTGAAAATCTGCGCAGCCCGCCGCGAAAAAGCCGCTTTTCCCCTTCTGACGGCAGAGATTTTTACGCAGCGGGCCTAAGTGCGATACACTTTGGCTATTCGTCTTAAAAACTCAAAATCTATGCGCGTAATTCTCTCTTCCCTGCTGATGTCGCTCGGCTTTTTGGCTGCTCAGGCACAGGCCGCGCCTGCCCTGCCGCACGCCGATATTCGCCAGAGCGGGTTTGTGTATTGTGTGAACGGGCAGGTTAATACCTTCAATCCGCAAAAAGCGAGCAGCGGGCTGACCGTCGATACCCTTGCGGCGCAGCTCTACGATCGCCTGCTGGATGTCGACCCCTACACCTACCGGCTGGTGCCGGAACTGGCGGAAAGCTGGGAGGTGCTGGATCACGGGGCCACCTACCGTTTCCATCTGCGCAGTGGCGTACAGTTTCAGAGCACCGCCTGGTTTACCCCCCGGCGCGCGCTGAATGCTGACGATGTGGTGTTTACTTTCCAGCGTATCTTCGACCGTTCACACCCGTGGCATAACATCAACGGCAACAGCTTCCCCTATTTCGACAGCCTGCAGTTTGCCGACACCGTGAAGAGCGTGCGCAAGATCAACAGCCGCACCGTAGAGTTCCGCCTCGCGCGTCCGGATGCCTCATTCCTCTGGCATCTGGCGACCCATTACGCCTCGGTAATGTCCGCCGAATACGCTGACCGTCTGGCCGCGGCTGACCGTCAGGAGCAGTTTGACCGCGAGCCGGTCGGCACCGGGCCGTTCCTGCTGGGCGAGTACCGCGCCGGGCAGTATATTCGCCTGCAGCGTAATCATCGCTACTGGCGCGGCGTGCCGCTGATGCCGCAGGTAGTGGTGGATCTTGGCTCCGGCGGCACTGGCCGTCTCTCCAAGCTGCTGACCGGCGAGTGCGACGTGCTGGCCTGGCCTGCGGCGAGCCAGCTGACGGTGATGCGCGACGATCCGCGCCTGCGCATGACGCTGCGCCCCGGGATGAACATCGCTTACCTGGCCTTCAATACCAATAAAGCGCCGATGAATAACCCGGCGGTACGCCATGCCCTGGCGCTGGCGATCAACAACGAGCGCCTGATGCAGTCCATCTATTACGGCACGGCGGAAACCGCGGCTTCGATTCTGCCGCGCGCCTCCTGGGCCTATGACAATGCATCGGCGATCACCGAATACAACCCGGAAAAAGCCCGAGCGCAGCTCAAGGCGCTGGGACTGGAAAATATGACGTTGCAGCTGTGGGTGCCCACCAGTTCCCAGGCCTGGAACCCAAGCCCGCTGAAGACCGCCGAGCTGATCCAGGCCGACATGGCGCAGATTGGGGTTAACGTGGTTATCGTGCCGGTCGAAGGGCGCTTCCAGGAAGCGCGCCTGATGGATATGGACCACGATCTGACGCTGGCGGGCTGGTCTACCGACAGTAACGATCCGGACAGCTTCTTCCGCCCGCTGCTGAGCTGCGCGGCGATCCGCTCCCAGACTAATTACGCCCACTGGTGCAACAGCGAGTTCGACGCGGTGTTGCGCAATGCCCTGGATTCGCAGCAGCTGGCTTCGCGTATCGAGGCCTATAACCAGGCGCAAAAAATTCTGGCGCGCGAACTGCCGGTGCTGCCGCTCGCCTCCTCCCTGCGCCTGCAGGCGCACCGCGCGGATATTAAAGGACTGGTGCTGAGCCCCTTTGGCAATGCGTCATTTGCAGGCGTGTCGCGTTACGACGCCGGAGATAAAAAACCATGATTATCTTTACCCTGCGCCGCCTGTTGCTGCTGCTGATCACCCTGTTCCTGCTCTCGTTTGTCGGCTTCAGCCTGAGCTATTTCACGCCGCACGCCCCGTTGCAAGGCGCGTCGCTGTGGAACGCCTGGCTGTTCTGGTTCACCAGCCTGCTGCACTGGGATTTCGGCGTTTCGAGCATCAACGGGCAGCTCATCACCCAGCAGCTCGCCGAAGTTTTCCCGGCCACTATGGAGCTGTGCGTGCTGGCGTTTGCCCTGGCGCTGCTGATTGGCATTCCGGTCGGGATGATGGCCGGCATCATGCGCAATAAGTGGCAGGACCGTTTTATCAGCGGCGTGGCGCTGGTCGGTTTCTCCATCCCGGTATTCTGGCTGGCGCTGCTGTTTACGCTGTTTTTCTCGCTGACCCTCGGCTGGCTACCGGTTTCCGGGCGTTTCGATCTGCTCTATGAAGTGAAGCCGGTCACCGGGCTGGCGCTGGTGGATGCCTGGCTGTCAGATTCGCCGTGGCGTGACGAAATGATGATGAGCGCCCTGCGCCACATGGTGCTGCCGGTGGCGACGCTGGCGGTGGCACCCACGACCGAAGTGATCCGCCTGATGCGTCTCAGCACCATCGACGTGGTTGATCAGAACTATATTAAGGCGGCGGCCACGCGCGGCCTGTCGCGCTTCACCATTTTGCGCCGCCATATGCTGCACAACGCCCTGCCGCCGGTGATCCCGCGTCTCGGTCTGCAGTTCTCCACCATGCTGACGCTGGCGATGATCACTGAGATGGTGTTCAGCTGGCCGGGCCTGGGTCGCTGGCTGATCAACGCCATCCGCCAGCAGGACTACGCCGCGATCTCTGCCGGCGTGATGGTCATCGGCGCGCTGGTGATCATTGTTAACGTGATATCCGATATTGTGGGCGCGCTGGCGAACCCATTGAAGCATAAGGAATGGTATGCCTTACGATAGCGTCTACCGCGAAAAACGCCCGCCGGGCGCGCTGCGCACCGTGTGGCGCAAATTTTATGGCGATGCGACAGCGATGATCGGCCTCTACGGCTGCGGCGCGCTGGCGCTGCTGTGTATTTTCGGTTCGCTGTTTGCCCCTTACGGGCTGGATCAGCAGTTCCTCGGTTTCCAGCTGATGCCGCCGTCCTGGTCGCGCTACGGTGATGTGTCGTTCTTCCTCGGTACCGACGATCTCGGACGCGATGTGCTGAGCCGCCTGCTGAGCGGTGCGGCCCCGACGGTTGGCGGTGCGTTTGTGGTGACCCTCGCCGCGTCGGTGTTCGGTCTGATCCTCGGGGTTATCGCTGGCGCGACCCACGGCCTGCGCTCGGCGGTGCTCAATCACGTACTGGACACCCTGCTCTCGATCCCGTCGCTGCTGCTGGCGATTATCGTGGTGGCCTTTGCCGGGCCGCAGCTCTCCCACGCCATGTTTGCGGTGTGGCTGGCGCTGCTCCCGCGCATGGTGCGCTCGGTCTACAGCATGGTGCATGACGAGCTGGAAAAAGAGTACGTGGTCGCGGCGCGCCTCGACGGAGCAACCACCCTGAACATTCTCTGGTTTGCGGTGTTGCCCAACACCACGTCGGTGCTGGTAACAGAGATCACCCGCGCGCTGTCGATGGCGATCCTTGATATTGCTGCGCTCGGCTTCCTCGATCTTGGTGCGCAGCTCCCTTCACCGGAATGGGGTGCCATGCTGGGTGATGCGCTGGAGCTAATCTATGTCGCACCCTGGACCGTGATGCTGCCGGGTGCCGCCATCATGATCAGCGTGCTGCTGGTTAATCTGCTGGGCGACGGCATTCGCCGCGCGATTGTTGCGGGGGTGGAATAATGCCTTTACTGGATATTCGTAACCTGACCATTGAGATTAAAGCCGGCGACCAGTGGGTGAAAGCCGTGGATCGCGTGAGCATGACCCTCAGCGAAGGGGAAATTCGCGGCCTGGTGGGTGAGTCCGGCTCGGGTAAAAGCCTGATCGCCAAAGCCATCTGTGGGGTTACGAAAGATAACTGGCGCATCACCGCCGACCGTATGCGCTTTAACGATATTGACCTGCTGCGCCTGAGCGCCCGCGAGCGCCGCAAGCTGGTGGGCCATAACGTGTCGATGATTTTCCAGGAGCCGCAGTCCTGTCTCGATCCCTCCGAGCGCATTGGGCGTCAGCTGATGCAGAACATTCCCGGCTGGACTTACAAAGGCCGCTGGTGGCAGCGCTTCGGCTGGCGCAAACAGCGGGCAATTGAGCTGCTGCACCGCGTCGGCATTAAAGATCATAAAGACGCCATGCACAGCTTCCCCTATGAGCTGACCGAGGGGGAATGCCAGAAGGTGATGATCGCCATCGCGCTGGCCAACCAGCCGCGGCTGGTGATCGCCGATGAGCCGACCAACGCGATGGAGCCGACAACCCAGGCGCAGATTTTCCGCCTGCTGAGCCGCCTCAACCAGAATAACAACACCACTATTTTGCTCATCAGCCACGATTTACAGATGCTGAGCCAGTGGGCTGACCGCATTAACGTCATGTACTGCGGACAGACGGTGGAAACCGCGCCGAGTGAACAGCTGGTCTCTGCCCCGCATCACCCGTATACCCAGGCGCTGATCCGCGCCATCCCGGATTTTGGCAGCGCCATGCCGCACAAAAGCCGGCTCAACACCCTGCCGGGGTCGATTCCCCTGCTGGAGCAGCTGCCCATCGGCTGCCGCCTCGGCCCGCGTTGCCCTTATGCGCAGCGGGAATGCATTATTACGCCGCGCCTGGACGGGCCGAAAAATCATCTTTTCGCCTGCCATTTCCCGCTGAACATGGAGAGAGAGTGAAATGGTCGAAACCCTGCTTCAGGTCCGCAATCTGAGTAAAACCTTTCGCTACCGCACCGGCTGGTTCCATCGCCAGACCGTGGAGGCGGTGAAACCGCTCAGTTTTACCCTGCGCGAGCGCCAGACGCTGGCGATCATTGGTGAGAACGGCTCGGGGAAATCGACGCTGGCGAAAATGCTGGCCGGTATGGTGGAACCCACCACCGGCGAGCTGGTGATTGACGATCACCCGATGCGCTACGGCGACTATTCGTTCCGCAGCCAGCGTATTCGCATGATTTTTCAGGACCCATCCACCTCGCTCAACCCGCGCCAGCGCGTGTCGCAGATCCTTGATTTCCCGCTGCGTCTCAATACCGATCTCGACCCCGAATCGCGTCGCGCGCGCATCAACGAGACGCTGCGCATGGTCGGCCTGCTGCCCGACTACGCCAGCTACTATCCGCACATGATGGCACCAGGCCAGAAGCAGCGTCTGGGACTGGCCAGGGCGCTGATCCTGCGCCCGAAGGTAATCATCGCCGACGAAGCGCTGGCCTCGCTGGATATGTCGATGCGTTCGCAGTTAATTAACCTGATGCTGGAATTACAGGAAAAACAGGGTATCTCTTATATTTACGTGACCCAGCATATCGGCATGATGAAGCACATCAGCGATCAGGTGATGGTGATGCATCAGGGTGAAGTGGTGGAGCGCGGCAGCACCGCCGACGTGCTTGCGTCACCGCTGCACGAGCTGACGAAGCGCCTGATTGCCGGGCATTTTGGTGAAGCGCTGACCGCTGATGCGTGGCGCAAAGACAAGTAACAATACCGACTGCCTCTCCGCTGAGCAGCCTTGCGAAGTGATAACTGGAGTGGTCGGATTAACGGATTCTCAGAGACGTGCTAGAATCCCCGCGATTTAACGACGGCAGCGGCTTATTCACCTGCCGCCACAACAATATGATAAGGATCAAAGCTATGGGTTTTCTTACCGGTAAGCGCATTCTGGTGACTGGCGTCGCCAGCAAACTTTCCATCGCCTACGGTATCGCGCAAGCGATGCAGCGTGAAGGGGCTGAACTGGCGTTCACCTACCAGAACGACAAACTGAAAGGCCGCGTGGAAGAGTTTGCCGCTCAACTGGGTTCCAGCATCGTGCTGCCTTGTGACGTTGCGGAAGATGCCAGCATCGAAGGCCTTTTCACCGAGCTTGAGAAAGTATGGCCAAAATTCGACGGCTTCGTACACTCAATCGGTTTCGCACCGGGCGACCAGCTGGACGGCGACTACGTTAATGCCGTAACCCGCGATGGCTTCAAAATTGCACACGACATCAGCTCTTACAGCTTCGTTGCGCTGGCGAAAGCCTGCCGCACTATGCTGAATCCGGGCTCTGCCCTGCTGACGCTCTCCTACCTGGGTGCTGAGCGCGCGATCCCGAACTACAACGTGATGGGTCTGGCGAAAGCGTCTCTGGAAGCTAACGTACGCTATATGGCGAACGCAATGGGTCCGGAAGGCATCCGCGTGAACGGTATCTCCGCAGGCCCAATCCGTACTCTGGCTGCTTCCGGTATCAAAGATTTCCGTAAAATGCTGGCGCACTGCGAAGCGGTCACCCCGATCCGTCGCACCGTCACCATTGAAGACGTGGGTAACTCCGCGGCCTTCCTGTGCTCTGACCTCTCTGCCGGTATCTCCGGTGAAGTGGTTCACGTTGACGGCGGCTTCAGCATCGCCGCGATGAACGAGCTGGAACTGAAATAATTCCGCTGCCCGCTGAGGGCAACCG
The DNA here is from genome assembly GCF_000696575.1 of Siccibacter colletis. Classification (GTDB taxonomy): domain Bacteria; phylum Pseudomonadota; class Gammaproteobacteria; order Enterobacterales; family Enterobacteriaceae; genus Siccibacter; species Siccibacter colletis. The sequence continues at coordinate 34,902 of NZ_JMSQ01000031.1, forward strand.
GCAAAAGGTGGACAGCGTTACGCTCTCCACCTTTTTTATGTCTGCTCGCCGGATTTTTATTCCGGTTATGCTTTTCCGCTATTTATTATCACCGAACAGTCTTTGGTCACGTCTGCCCGTTACGCCAGGATAACCTCAACAGGATCCGTCGCGACGCGGTGTTGCGGCGGATTGCTCTCACAGACCAAGGAAAGACCATGGAACAACGCCGCTTCTCCGGCAAAAGCCACTGGTATCATGAAACTCAGGCACGGACCTGCCAGGCCGATGTACAGCCGCTGGTTCCGGAAGCCGCCCGCGTAAATGACCGTTTTCTGCTTGACCTCGTGGTGCCCGACGCCTGCCTGCGCACCCACCGCGCATGGCTTGATGCCGCCCGCGCCGCAAGTCTTCATCTGTTACCCGATACCCTTGAAACCACCCGCCTCGCCACGCTGAGCTGTTACGACCGGCTGAGCACAGCCCTGATCGTGGCGCAGGTCTTTGGCGTGCAGCGGCTGTGCAACCATTACGCCGCCCGGCTGGCTCCGCTGCCGGGGCCGGATTCATCGAGAGAAAGCAACCAGCGGCTGGCGCAGATCACCCAGTATGCCCGCCAGCTTGCCAGCTCGCCGACGCTGATTGATGCCCGATGTCGAACCCAGCTCAGCGACGTTGGCCTGACGGAAAGTGACCGCGTCACGTTTAATCAAATCATCGGTTTCGTTGGCTTTCAGGCGCGCGTTGTTGCCGTGCTACAGGCCATTAACGGCCAGCCGGCGCGCTGGCTACCGGGTATCGATAGTCAGCAGGACGCGCCCGGCGAACGTTTTGCTGCACCTGAAGCTGACTGGCAAGCGGATATACCTTCGCCTCAGGCTGGCTATCTGCGCCCTGCCCAGCGCGAGGTGCTGGCTCAGGTGCGCCGCGTGCCGGTGCTTGAGCCGATCGCAGACGGGCTGATTGAGGATGAAAACGCCCTGCTGCTGCTGGCCACGCTGGTAGAGGCGCTGTTCAGCGGACAGCACGCGCCGCTGCTTGGCCTGGTCAGCGCACGGATCAACGGCAGCAGCCACTGCTTCCATCGTCTTTCCCGGGAGGTTACCGACAGCGCGTTGCCCGACGCGGTACGCAACGGCGAGCGGGCGCTGCTGGCCTGGAGCCACAATCACCCTGAGGAACGCGCGCTGGTCCAGGCGGCCCAGGTGCTGACCCGTAGTCCGGACCGCTTCAGCGCCGCGCAGTTTACCCCGGTGCTGGAGGCGGGCTTCAGCCGCGATGACGCGCTGCGTCTGCTCAGTCTGACGGCGCTGTGCGGCTGGCTGAACCGGTTAAAGATTGGGCTTGGCGATGCGCTGCCAGGCCAGACGGCAACCGGCCCTGCCTGAAAGAGCGCTTGCTGCAACAGGCGGAATCGCGTAAAACTGTCAGCCGCTCTTTTGGCCACGAAAATAGAACACTATGTTTCAGGACAACCCGCTGCTTGCACAGCTTAAACAGCAACTGCATTCTCAAACACCGCGCGCTGAAGGCGTGGTGAAAGGCACCGAAAAAGGCTTCGGCTTTCTGGAAGTAGACGCGCAAAAAAGCTACTTCATTCCGCCGCCGCAAATGAAAAAAGTGATGCACGGCGACCGTATCTCCGCCGTGATCCACACCGATAAAGATCGCGAATCCGCCGAGCCGGAAGCGCTGATCGAACCGTTCCTGACGCGCTTTGTGGGCCGGGTACAGAAAAAAGACGATCGTCTCTCCATCGTGCCGGACCATCCGCTGCTGCGTGATGCCATTCCCTGCCGCGCCGAGCGCGGTGTTGCGCATGATTTCAAGGAAGGCGACTGGGCCGTGGCCGAAATGCGCCGCCATCCGCTGAAGGGCGATCGTGGTTTCTATGCCGAGCTGACCCAGTTCATTACCTACAGCGAAGACCACTTCGTGCCGTGGTGGGTTACCCTCGCCCGCCATAATCTGGAACGCGAAGCGCCGGAAGGTGTTGCGACCGAGATGCAGGACGAAGGTCTGGTGCGTGAAGATTTAACGGCGCTCGAATTCGTGACCATCGACAGCGCCAGCACCGAAGATATGGATGATGCCCTGTTCGCTGAAATGCTCGACGACGAGCGTCTGCAGCTGACCGTGGCGATCGCCGATCCTACTGCCTGGGTCCGCGAAGGCAGCGCGCTGGACAACGCCGCTAAAGTGCGCGCGTTTACCAACTACCTGCCGGGCTTCAACATCCCGATGTTGCCGCGCGAGTTGTCCGACGATCTCTGCTCCCTGCGCCCTGACGAAATCCGTCCGGTGCTGGCGTGCCGCATGATCGTTGACAAAGACGGTGCCATCAGCGACGACATTCACTTCTTCAGCGCGTACATCAAGTCGCAGGCCAAACTGGCGTATGACGATGTGTCCGACTGGCTGGAGAGTAACGGCAGCTGGCAGCCGCAGAACGACGCCATTGCCCAGCAGATCCGTCTGCTGCACACCCTGTGCCTGCGTCGTGCCGAATGGCGTCAGACCCATGCCCTGGTGTTTAAAGACCGTCCTGACTACCGCTTCGTGCTGGGTGAGAAAGGTGAAGTGCTGGAGATCGTGGCAGAGCCGCGCCGCATCGGAAACCGCATCGTTGAAGAATCAATGATCGCCGCTAACATCTGCGCCGCCATCGTGCTGCGCGAGAAGCTGGGCTTCGGTATCTACAACGTGCACGCCGGTTTCGACCCTGCCAGCACCGAGCAGATGGCGGCCCTGCTGAAAACTCACGACATGCACGTTGATCCGAACGAGGTGCTGACGCTGGAAGGCTTCTGCAAACTGCGTCGCGAGCTGGATGCCCAGCCGACCGGCTTCCTCGACAGCCGCATTCGCCGCTTCCAGTCGTTTGCTGAAATCAGCACCACGCCGGGTGCGCACTTCGGCCTCGGGCTGGAAGCGTACGCGACCTGGACCTCGCCGATCCGTAAATATGGCGACATGGTGAACCACCGTCTGCTGAAAGCGATCATCAAAGGCGAAACCATTGCCCGTCCTGCGGATGAAACCACCGTACAGATGGCTGAGCGTCGTCGCCTCAACCGTATGGCCGAGCGCGACGTGGGTGACTGGCTGTATGCGCGCTACCTGAACGATAAAGCCGGTACCGACACCCGCTTCAACGCCGAGATCATCGATGTCAGCCGCGGCGGTATGCGCGTGCGCCTGGTGGATAACGGCGCTGTGGCGTTCATTCCGGCCCCGTTCATTCACGCCGTGCGTGATGAAATGGTGTGCAGCCAGGAGAACGGTACTGTGCAGATCAAAGGCGAGGTCGCTTATAAAGTGACGGACGTTATTCAGGTCACCATCGCCGAAGTGCGTATGGAAACCCGCAGCGTCATCGCCCGTCCGGTAGCCTGAGCTTTTCCCTGATTATTCAGGGGGCTGCTCTGTTCGCCCTGCTGCGGCAGTTCTTGCGAGAACTGCCGCATTTTTTTCGCCCCGCCTCACAAATTCCAAAAAACATACCACAATGAAACTAACGGCAACGATAACGTTAACGGGAATGATTCATTATTTATCCAGAGGATAAATGATCTTACCGTGCCTGGGTTTCAGGTAACGCGCCGGAAGATGACGTCATCTGCAGTATGACTGCCCGTTACGGGTCATCAGACGCTTTGCGCGTGCGTGGTGTTTTCGGGAGATGGCATGAAAGAGTATCTGGAGCACAACCTGCTTTATCGTTACCTCGGGACCAGCAGTCCCTACTGGCGCTTGCTTTCTGACAGCAATGCGCTGCAGCTTTCCGCCTCCGAAGGCGCTGATACCCGCCACGCCGTGGCACTTACCGATGACCAGGCCGGGCAAATTCGCGCCATGACCGTCATCACCTCCAGCGTTACGCTCTCCCTTTCGCTGTTTGGCGAGGAAGCCCCTGTTCACCTTGTAGGACGCAAGGTCTCACGCCGGGAATGGGCCGGTTCCGCTTCCGCCTGGAACGACACCTCGTCGGTAGCGCGCGATCTGGTTCAGGGACTCTCTTTTGCCGAACAGGTGGTGTCGGAAGCCAACTCGGTGATCGTCATTCTTGACCGCCTCGGCAACATTCAACGCTTTAACCGACTGAGCGAAGAGTACACCGGCATGAAAGAGCATGAGGTGATTGGGCAGAACGTGTTCAAGCTGTTCATGACCCGCAGCGAGGCCGCCGCGTCTAAGCGCAATATTTCCGGTTTTTTCCGCAACGGCAGCTCTTACGAAGTGGAGCGCTGGGTAAAAACCCGCAAGGGGCAGCGGCTGTTCCTGTTCCGCAATAAGTTCGTGCACAGCGGCAGCGGCAAAAACGAAATTTATCTCATCTGCTCCGGGACCGACATCACCGAGGAGCGGCGTGCCCAGGAACGGCTGCGGGTGCTGGCTAATACCGATACCATCACCGCCCTGCCGAACCGCAACGCGGTTTATGAGCTGATCAGCGATGCCATCGCCCACCGTGCCGACGACAGCCAGGTGGGTATTGTCTATCTCGATCTCGACAACTTCAAAAAGGTGAACGATGCCTACGGGCATATGTTTGGCGATCAGCTGCTGCAGGCGGTGTCGCTGGCGATACTGAGCTGTCTGGATGAGGGCTAGGTACTGGCGCGTCTCGGCGGGGATGAGTTTATCGTGCTGGCAACGGACACCTCGCAGAGCGCGCTGGAGGCGATGTCGTCGCGCATTCTCACGCGGCTCCGTCAGCCGTTCCGCATTGGGCTTATCGAGGTCTATACCGGCTGCTCGGTCGGTATCTCCCTCGCCCCGCAACACGGGGTGGATCGCGAGAGCCTGATCCGCAACGCCGATACCGCGATGTATACCGCGAAAGAGAGCGGACGCGGCAAGTTCTGCGTCTTCTCACCCGAGATGAACCAGCGGGTGTTTGAGTACCTGTGGCTCGATACCAACCTGCGTAAAGCGCTGGAAAAGGATCAGCTGATCATTCACTACCAGCCGAAAGTTACCCGGAGCGGGGAAGTCCGCAGCCTGGAAGCGCTGGTGCGCTGGCAGTCACCGGAGCGCGGTCTGATCCCGCCGCTCGATTTCATCTCTTATGCTGAGGAGTCCGGCCTCATCGTGCCACTCGGGCGCTGGGTGATGCTTGATGTGATGCAGCAGGTGGCGAAGTGGCGGGAAAAAAGCATCAATCTGCGGGTTGCGGTGAACGTTTCCGCGCGCCAGCTGGCAGATCAGACGATCTTCAGCGATCTGAAACAGGCGCTGCGCGATCTCAATTTTGAATACTGTCCGATAGACGTAGAGCTGACCGAAAGCTGTCTGATTGAAAACGAGGAGCTTGCCCTGTCGGTGATCCAGCAGTTCAGCGCGCTGGGCGCCCAGGTGCATCTGGATGACTTTGGCACCGGGTATTCCTCGCTGTCGCAGCTGGCGCGTTTCCCGCTTGATGCCATCAAGCTCGATCAAAGTTTTGTGCGCGATGTTCACAAGCAGTCCGTCTCCCAGTCGCTGGTGCGCGCTATCGTGGCGGTGGCGCAGGCGCTGAATCTGCAGGTGATTGCGGAAGGCGTGGAGAACACCAAAGAAGACGCCTTTCTTACCAAGAACGGCGTCAATGAACGGCAGGGTTACCTGTTTGCTAAACCCATGCCCGCTGCCGCATTCGAGCAATGGTATCAACGTTATCTGGCACGCACGGCGCGCTAGCTGACTTTACGCAGGGCCGTCGCGGTATGACGGTTCTGCAACTGCACCAGGCGTTCCATATAGGCGATATCCTTCTCTTCGATGTTGAACGCCGCATCCACCCAGTCTTCCGTGATCTCCATCAGCTCGGCGCGCGGCAGGCGTAGCACCCGCTGACGCGCCCGCAGCATCGCCTTCACGCCGTTCAGTTTCGGACGCAGCGTGTCGATGAATGTGCGGGTCGCCACGTAGCTCTGCCTTGGCTCGAACAGCAGATCCACCAGCCCCTGCTGTTCATGCCACTCGGCGGTATGCGACTCGCCTTTGTAGATCAGCGCTTCCGCGAGTTTCATACCGGCACGACGCGCGACTAACGAATAGCCGCCCATACCGGGAAACAGGTTGAAGGCAATTTCCGGGAATCCCATGCGGGCATCGCGCTGCGCCAGTACGAAGTGGTGCGCCAGCGCCGCCTCGAAGCCACCGCCGAGCGCACTGCCCTCCACCATCGCCAGGCTGATGGCACCGGTATCGAAACCGCGCGAGGCGGCGTGTACGCAATCGACGCAGGCGCGAGCATAGGCCCGCAGCGCTTCGCGTCGCCCGCTACGGATACAGTCGACAAAGAATTCCAGATCGCCGCCGGTGTTATACAGACCGGGAACCAGCGAACCGGTGACCCAGAAATCGACCTCATAGCCCGACTGCTGCACCAGATAGCCAAGGTTCATGATCTCTTCAATCAGCACGTGATTGAAGCAGGGTCGCGGTTTTGCGCTCAGCATCATCCAGATGGTGCGCCGCTCCTGCTCATAGAAACCGGAGAGCTGGGTAAAGCGCGCGCTGTCGGTGAAGATTTTGCAGGTGGGTTGATGTAAGACTGTCATGGTCATGTCCTCTGTTGGTGAAAATGCGCATAATGCGCACACTCAGCCTACTCCACCGTCAGCAAACCGGGATCGATACCGTGTCGCGCTGGTCAAAGGTAACTATCTGATGCGATAACGACTTTACGACGCGTAACTGCTTCTCTTTTGACGCCGTTTTTAGCATGATAAAGCACTACTCGTTTAAGGGGGTTTTATGCCGATAGTGGATACCAAAAATCTGGCGCAGCGTATCGATACGGTTCTCGATATTCTGGTTGCGGGCGACTACCACTCCGCCATCAACAATCTGGAAATCCTGAAAGCGGAGCTGATTGCGCTGGAGCAGCGTGAAGACAGCAATACCCAGCCGGGTGCGGTAAAGGCGCCGTGGGAGATCTGAACACCGCCGTACGCGCAGCCATGCGCTGCGCTCCCTGTCCTCAACTTTGGCGACGCCATGTCGCATAACCCAGACCGAAGATGAATTCCCGACAACAGACAATTTTACAGATGGTCATCGACCAGGGCCGCGTCAGCGTCGCCGAGCTTGCCAGAACGACGGGCGTGTCCGAAGTCACTATCCGTCAGGATCTTAATCTGCTGGAGCGACAGAGCTATCTGCGCCGCGCGCACGGCTACGCCGTACCGGTAGACAGCGACGATGTGGAAGCGCGCATGATGAGCAACTTCCCGCTGAAACGTCGCCTGGCGATGGCCGCCGCCGGGCTGGTGCAGGATGGCGAAACGGTATTTATTGAAAACGGCAGCAGTAACGCCCTGCTGGCGCGCGAGCTGGCAGAGCACAAGCGGGTTACCATTATCACCGTCAGTAGCTACATCGCGCATCTGCTGAAAGAGACGGAGTGCGAAGTGATCCTGCTGGGGGGCATTTACCAGAAGAAAAGCGAGAGCATGGTCGGCCCGCTGACGCGTCAGTTTATTGGTCAGGTCCACTTCAGCAAAGCGTTTATCGGCATCGATGGCTGGCTACCGGGCACCGGCTTTACCGGGCGCGATATGATGCGCAGCGATGTGGTTAGCGCCGTGCTTGATAAAGAGTGCGAAGCGATTGTACTGAGTGACAGTTCCAAGTTTGGCGTGCTGCACCCCTACACGCTGGGCACGATAAACAAGTTCAGCCGTATCATTACCGATGACGGTCTGGATGGCGATATTCGCGCCGCGCTTGAGCGCGACGGTTTGACGGTGGATACCGTACCGCGTACTACCCCTGCCTGAATCCGGCTCCGCTACGGCGGAGCTGCTGATCTATAAGAGCTTTCCTACGCCTGAATTAAGATAATTTACCTGGCGCAACAACGTGAAAAACATAAAAATTGTTCTTAACGATATCACAGAAAGTAACTATCACTCGCGTGACCAGTTAATGTTGATTTTCGCGACATCGTTTCACGGATTGGCGCTTTAAGCGTTGTGATTGCCACTATACTTAGAGAGTAACTTCCTTCCGTGAATCAATAATTCAGGAGAAAGTATTATGTCATTAAACACAAAAAAAATTGCGTCTGCGGTACTGGCGATCACTCTGGCGATGTCCGTGAGTGCATGTTCTAACTGGTCCAAACGTGACCGTAACACCGCAATCGGCGCAGGTGCCGGTGCTATCGGTGGTTCGGTGCTGACGGATGGTAGCGCGCTGGGTACCCTGGGCGGTGCAGCAGTCGGGGGTATTATCGGTCATCAGGTTGACTGATAACGCACACCTGCAAAAGCGTAATGCTTTGACCTAATCACTGAACGTTGCGAATTACAGGTCTGGCTTGAATGCCACGCTATAAAAAAAGGCCACGGTTTCCGTGGCCTTTCTCTTTTCTGCAAACGCATCAGCCGCCGGCCAGTTTGACCTTCATGCCGCGCGCTTCCAGAAGATTTTTGATCAGGTCGCGCTTATCGCCCTGAATTTCAATCACGCCCTCTTTCACCGACCCGCCGCAGCCGCATTTTTTCTTCAGCTCCGCCGCAATAGCAGCAAGCGTTGCGTCATCGGCGTCGATACCGGTGATCAGGCAGACGCCTTTACCTTTACGTCCGCTGGTCTGGCGCTGAATGCGCACGATGCCATCGCCTTTCGGGCGCTCCGGTGCAGCCTTCGGTTCGTCAATGCGGCCCGTTTCGGTCGAATAGACCAGGCGGCTGTTATCGTCTTTCATTATGCCTCCTGCTTGAGCGATGCCAGAATATCGCGTAGTGCCTGCGCCGGATCGGCGGCCTGGGTAATCGGACGGCCAATCACCATGTAATCCACGCCGGCACGTTGAGCATCCGGCGGCGTCATGATACGGCGCTGGTCCCCGGCTTCACTGCCCGCCGGACGAATACCCGGCGTCACCAGCTTAAATGCCTGCCCGAGTTCCGCTTTGAAGCGCACCGCCTCCTGGGCAGAGCACACTACTCCGTCCAGCCCACACAGCTGGGTTAAGCGCGCCAGACGTTCGGCGTGCTCCGCGGGCGATGCGGTAATACCGATATCCGCCAGGTCGCTGGCTTCCATGCTGGTCAATACCGTTACGGCAATCAGCAGCGGAGCCTCTTTTCCGAAAGGCACCAGCGCTTCACGGGCGGCACTCATCATGCGCGCCCCGCCGCTGGCATGCACGTTTACCATCCACACGCCAAGATCTGCCGCCGCCGCCACCGCGTGCGCTGCGGTATTAGGAATATCGTGGAACTTCAGGTCGAGAAACAGCTCAAAGCCGCGCTGATGCAGATCGCGAACCAGCTGCGGGCCAAACAGGGTAAACATCTCTTTGCCGATTTTCAGCCGGCAGTCGCGCGGGTCGATACGGTCAACAAACGCCAGGGCGCTGTCGCGATTAGCGTAATCCAGGGCCACCACCACGGGTGAGTCGGTGACAGAACGCAAAGTGGAGGATTCAGTTAATTTCATGACCGGACCTTCTGAGAGAGCACCTGACGCGGCGCGGATGGATAAACGGCATGCATTCTACCTGCCGCCCCGAAAAATTTACAGGCGCGATTTCCCCTGCCTGACGATGGCGACACTGTTGCTGAGGCTAAGTAATGATACACAATTAGTATGTTGTAACTAATGTGGATGTAAAAAAAACGGGCAGTGCCTTACTGCCCGTCCAGCCCACGAATGGGTTTGATAGAGGACCATGCCCGACACGACGGACAGTGCCAGTACAGCGTGAATGCCGTGAAGCCGCACTTCTGGCAGCGATAGCGCGGTTTGGTGCGCACCTGTTCGCCCACCATGTCGCGCAGCACCATCAGGCTCTCTTTGGCACGCCCCTCTTCCGCATCGTGAAGGTGATAGTCCATCAGGCGATGGAATACGCGCATGGTCGGGTGGCGCTGAAGTTGGCGCGTGATATAGACCTGCGCCGTCTCTGAGCCTTCGCGCTGCTCCATCACCTCGGCCAGCATCAGCTCGGCGGTAGCGCCGGTATTCTCTTCCACGCAGCGCTTGAGGAATTCTGCCCATTCCTGTGGTTTGCCGAGTTGCTGATAGCACACCTGCAGCATCTCCAGCGTTTCACTCACCAGCTCGCGGTCCTGCTCAATGACGCGCTCCAGGCTTTCCACCGCTTTCGCATAGTCGCCTTTGGCGATATAGATCCGCCCCATCATGATGGAGATACGGGCGCTGTTGCGATCCGCCGCAGCCCCCTTTTTGAGGAGTGACATGGCTTTATCCATGTCATCGCTGCCCATCATCTGCAGGGCCAGCTCGCAGTAAAAGTGCGAAATTTCCAGCCGCTGCTGGTCCTTGCCGAGTTTGACCAGCCGTTCCGCGGTGTCGATGGCTTTCTGCCAGTCACTGGTGGCCTGGTAAATCTGCAGCAGCTGTTGCAGCGCGCTGACGCGAAAGTCAGTTTCGTCGACCAGCTGCCCAAACATATCTTCGGCGCGGTCATACATCCCGGCTGCCATGTAATCGCGGCCGAGCTGCTGCACCGCCAGCAGGCGCTGGTCGTAGGTAAGCGAGGCGCTCTCCATCAACGACTGGTGAATGCGGATGGCGCGGTCCACTTCGCCACGCGAACGGAACAGGTTGCCGAGGGTAAGATGCGCCTCAACGGTACCGGTGTCCTCTTTAAGCATGTCCAGGAACAGGTCGACCGCTTTATCCTGCTGGTTACTCAACAGGAAGTTGACCCCGGCGACGTAGTCGCGCGAAAGACGGCTGGCTTCCTGCTGCTTATCCTGTTGTGCACTTCTGCGCCCCATGTACCAGCCATAGGCGGCCGCAACCGGCAGCAGCAGAAACAGCAACTCCAGCATCAGTAATTATTCCCGAACCGCAGGGGCAGACGACACCGGCGCGGTTTGCGTGGCCGATGCCAGTTGCTGCTCAAGGCGTTTGATTTTACGCTGCGCGCGCGCCAGCTGAACGCGACCGCGCAGCCAGAACAGCCCGCAAATCAGCCAGCCGATGATGAACCCGGCGGCAAACAGTAGCGCCAGCAGCGTTGAAATGCGGTATTCACCCTGGGCGAGCAGGAAGTTGAAGGTCACCTGCTGGTCATTTTGCGCACCCAGCGTGACGGAGATAACGAAGATCGCTAATACCAGTAAAAAAATAAGTAAATATTTCACATGACGTCCCGTATGTGGTCTGAGCGAAGAGATGTAATCCGACCTGAAGCCCACCACATAAATTAACATTTTCAGCCGCGGCGCGAAATCGGAAAAGCGCCGCGGCATCGGTATTTAGTGAGGGCGCGATTAAAAAAATCAACCCTTAGTGCGTTTCCTGGTCACGTTCAGCAATTTCTCGCTGCTCCTGGACCGGCGGCGTCAGCGGGCCGCATAAACGCTGGGCAATCCAGGTTGCCAGCGTCACCAGCAGCCAGGAGATAAGCGTAGCTACGACCAGATCCCGCGGCCAGTGCATACCGAGCAGCATGCGGCTGCTCATCACCCCGGTCGCCCACACCAGCAATACCGCAAGGGTCACCACGCGGCGACGTGGCCACAGCAGGCCTACACCCAGCAGTGCCCAGCTGGCAGCAAACATAGTGTGCCCGGACGGGAAGGCAAAGCCGGTCTCTTTCTGCCAGTGTTTACGCAGCCAGCCGGGAATGTCTGTGTTGTCTTTGAGCTGCTCGTGCACCACCTGACCACGGGCTTTGCGATCGAGAGTGTAGAACTCACTGGCCGGCACACGATGGGTTTCTTCGAGCCAGACCACATACGGACGCGGCTCCTGCACCTGCTCTTTAATGAAGGATTTTGTGTATTGCCCAACCACGATCGCCGCGCCCAGAATCGCGAACAGCACGATGGCGGGTTTGAGGCGAAAGCGTAAACACCAGAGAAACCAGGCAAACAGCAGCACGTGCGTAATTATCCCCCACGGGCGGGTAACGGTTTCTGTTATCCAGTACATCAACTTCAGCCAGTCCGGATGTCCGGTTGGGTGCCAGTGCCATCCGGAAAACCAGACGATAAGAGGAATAATAATCAGTGCGCCTGCCCCGATGGCGGTCCGTTTCGCGATATCCAGCATGTTTGCTCCTGTTTTCAATACCTTTCAAGCATAACCGAAAACCGCGCTGGCAGCAGAGCCCTGACCGATTAGTGCGCTTAAAAACGTGCAGCCAGGGCTTCAGGTAGGCGAAGATGGCGCGAATGTGGCAAAATACCCAGTAATGAAAACGCCTTACGGCGAAAGAGGCATTGTTGAATGCCAGAATGTCGGAGAATCACATGCAGCTTAAACGTGTGGCAGAAGCCAAACTGCCAACCCCCTGGGGCGACTTCCTGATGGTCGGGTTTGAAGAAGTGGCAACCGGACAGGACCATGTGGCCCTGGTGTTCGGTGATATTACCGGCAGCGATGCGGTGCTGGCGCGAGTGCACTCCGAATGCCTGACCGGCGACGCGCTGTTCAGTCTGCGCTGCGACTGCGGCTTCCAGCTGGAAGCGGCGCTGTCCCACATCGCCGAGGAGGGTCGCGGTATCCTGCTCTACCATCGTCAGGAAGGTCGTAACATTGGTCTGCTGAATAAAATCCGCGCCTATGCGCTGCAGGATCAGGGCTACGATACGGTAGAAGCCAATCATCAGCTGGGCTTTGCCGCTGACGAGCGCGACTTCACCCTGTGCGCCGATATGTTCAAGCTGCTGGGTGTGGATGCGGTCCGTCTGCTGACCAACAACCCACGTAAGGTTGAGATCCTCACCGAAGCCGGAATCAACATCGTTGAGCGCGTTCCGCTGATCGTGGGTCGCAATCCGGAGAACGAACATTACCTGGATACCAAAGCAGAAAAGATGGGCCACCTGCTGGGTAAGTGACGTTGTCACGAGTCACTGCCAAAATTAAGGCCTGCGTTGCAGGCCTTTTTCATATCTACAGCATGTTGCGGATCACATAGTGCAGGATGCCGTCGTTACGGTAATAGGTCAGTTCATTACCGGTATCGATGCGGCAGCGGCACTCCACCACTTCCGTGCTGCCGTCAGGCCGCGTCAGGGTAACGGGCACCGTGGCACCCGGCGTGATGCTCTGCAAGCCGGCAATATCTATCCGTTCTTCCCCGGTCAGCTGCAGCGTTTTACGCGTTACGCCCTCCGGGAATTCCAGCGGCAGAATGCCCATCCCGATGAGGTTTGAGCGGTGAATACGCTCGAAAGATTCAGCGATCACCACCCGCACGCCAAGCAGACGCGGGCCTTTAGCTGCCCAGTCGCGGCTGGAGCCGGAACCGTACTCTTTCCCGGCAATCACCGCTAACGGCAGCCCATCTTCCTTATAGCGCATCGCCGCGTCGTAAATCGACATCACTTCATCACCCGGCAGCAGACGTGTCATGCCCCCTTCCACACCCGGCACCATCTCATTGCGGATACGGATGTTGGCGAAAGTGCCGCGCATCATCACCTCGTGGTTACCACGACGCGAACCGTAGGAGTTGAAATCGTTACGCTCCACGCCGTGACTCTGGAGATAGCGTCCTGCCGGGCTGTCGGCTTTGATGCTCCCCGCCGGGGAGATATGGTCAGTGGTCACCGAGTCGCCGAGCATTGCCAGAACCCGCGCGCCTTGAATATCTTCCAGCGGCTTCGGCTCGTGCAGCATATCGTCAAAGAACGGCGACAGGCGGATGTAGGTCGAGTCGTCCTGCCAGCCGTAGGTGTCCGAACTTTCGACTTCAATCGATTTCCACTCGTCGGTGCCTTCGAACACTTCCGCGTACTCTTTGCGGAACATGTCGGTAGACACCTGCTCCACCGCGCGGGCAATCTCCTGGCTCGACGGCCAGATATCTTTCAGGTAAACCGGATCGCCTTTACGATCGTGGCCCAGCGGATCGGTTGCCAGATTAAGATTCATGTTGCCCGCCAGTGCATAGGCGACGACCAGCGGCGGCGAGGCCAGCCAGTTGGTTTTCACCAGCGGATGGATACGCCCTTCAAAGTTACGGTTCCCGGACAGCACCGCGCCGACGGTAAGATCGCCCTGGCGGATCGCCTGCTCGATGGGCTCCGGCAGCGGGCCGGAGTTACCGATACAGGTAGTACAGCCGTAGCCGACCAGGTTGAATCCCAGCTCATCGAGATACGGCGTCAGCTTCGCCTGGGCCAGATAATCGGACACCACCTTAGAGCCCGGCGCCAGCGAGGCTTTCACCCACGGCTGGCGTTTCAGCCCCAGCGTCACCGCTTTTTTCGCCAGCAGCCCTGCGGCCATCAGCACGCTCGGGTTCGAAGTGTTAGTGCAAGAGGTGATCGCCGCGATGACCACCGCGCCGTCGGGCAGCTGGTTCTGCTCGCCCCGGAAGGTGTAATCCACCGGATGACGCGTTTTTTGCGCCGTGTTGATCTCCAGCTCGGTACTGGCGGCAAATGCCTTCGGTACCTCGCCCAGCGGGACGCGATCCTGAGGCCGTTTGGGGCCGGCAAGGCTGGCTTCCACATCATCCATACGCAGTTCAAGCGTGCTGGTAAAGACCGGTTCGTCGCCAGGGTTGCGCCACATGCCCTGGGCTTTGGCATAGGCTTCAACCAGCGCGACCTGCTCGTCGCTGCGCCCGCTCAGGCGCATATAGTCGAGGGTAACGGCGTCAATCGGGAAGAAGCCGCAGGTAGCGCCATATTCCGGGGCCATGTTAGCAATGGTGGCACGGTCGGCCAGCGGCAGTGTATCCAGCCCGTCGCCGTAAAACTCCACGAATTTGCCCACCACACCGTGCTTGCGCAGCATCTGGGTCACCGTGAGCACCAGATCGGTAGCGGTAATGCCTTCGCGCAGTTTACCGGTGAGCTTAAAGCCCACCACGTCCGGGATCAGCATCGATACCGGCTGGCCGAGCATCGCCGCTTCGGCTTCGATACCGCCAACGCCCCAGCCGAGCACGCCAAGCCCGTTGATCATTGTGGTGTGGGAGTCGGTACCGACCAGGGTGTCGGGGTACGCAACCATTGCGCCATCCTGCATCTCACTCCATACCGCTTTACCGAGATACTCCAGATTCACCTGGTGGCAAATGCCGGTGCCGGGCGGTACAACGCTAAAACGGCTGAAGGCCTGTTGACCCCAGCGCAGAAACGCGTAGCGCTCGTGGTTACGTTCCATTTCGAGACGCACGTTCTCTTCAAAGGCATCATCATCACCGAAGTGGTCAACGGTCACGGAGTGGTCGATGACCAGATCGACCGGCGACAGCGGATTCACTTTAGCAACATCGCCGCCGAGGCGTTTGACCGCTTCGCGCATCGCGGCCAGATCCACTACGGCAGGTACACCGGTAAAATCCTGCATCAGCACGCGTGCCGGACGGTAGGCAATCTCGCGATCGGCGTGGGCCGTTTTCAGCCACCCCGCCAGCGCGTGGATATCTTCGGCGGTAACGGTGTTTTCATCCTGCCAGCGCAGCAGGTTTTCGAGTAAAACTTTTAGCGACTTGGGTAAGCGCGCAATATCCCCAAGTTCTTTAGCGGCCAGCGGCAGGCTGTAATAGTGGTAGGTTTTATCAAGCGCCTGCAGTGTATCCTTACTGGCTTCGCGTAACGTCGACGACATAGCTCCTCCTTCATGAAAGGGATTGCGATACCCTGACGACCATCAGGGTTAGTATTAAAGATAACACAAACATGTCGTAACGTTTTGATAACAACCCGAAATGATAAATGCGGCCGTCAGACGGTAAAAACAAAAACGCCCGGCATCAGCCAGGCGTTATTTTTAGATCCAAACAGGACGTGTTAGCGCAGTATCACCCACAGGAGCTGAGCCCAGACCAGTGAGGAGACGGCGAAGGCCCCAAACCAGGACCAGTATTTGACACTGATAACGTTATTCATAGTTCACACCGCAAATAAGAATCATTCATATAAACTGAAGAGTTATTCAGTTCTGAGTATGCTGTCTGTAATTATCGACTAGTACAAAACGTCGTTTTTAAATTAAAAGTGTTAATGACTTTAAGAAACTATTGTAATGACGTTGCTGCCATTATTGTTTTTTGTGATCTGGTTCCGCAAACAGCTCAATAAAAGCTTGTTGCTGAGCTGAGAGCTTCCAGGAGGCCGGAATCACAACAGATTCAGCACTTTCAGACTTTTCTTGTGCTTCACGCGGCTGACACATTTCGCGTGCGCAGTAGTGACGTTGCTGAACACTCATGCTCAGCCCCAGAAATTCCAGACCAGCAGCGCCACACCAGCCCAGAACAGGGCTGAAAGCAAAAACACCGCAATCCAGGCTTTGCGCTTCAGCGCATCATCCTTGTGCGGCTCTTCACTTCCTGTCGGCATTACTAACCTCGTGCAATCGGTATCACTAATCATATTCGCACCAATCAATTGGCAGAGCTAATCGTCTGTTGAGATAAATCTTAAAGATACTGTAGACGAAAATCCAGTGAATTTACGTTTGTTTATGGACTAAATATTTAATCTTTTGACCTGAAATAAATAATTGAAGTGAGAAATTTGCACAGCCGACAAATAGTTTCTACTTTTGTCGCACGCAGCGGTCCTTTAACCATCAATTACGCATGGCTTTTATTTGCAGGCTATTTACGTTAGGGGAAAAACTTCGCTTTGATATTTGATTTAGGGGCGCGGATAACGCCCCCTGAGAGGAAGTGGCGTGTCGGGATTATTTGGCGGGTAATTTAATATCTTTGAACATCGCTTCGATATCTTCATTCGAACGCAGGGCAACCGCAGTATCCACCACATCACGCGTCAAATGCGGCGCAAAGCGTTGAATAAAATCATACATATAGCTACGCAGGAAGGTGCTGCGACGGAAGCCAATTTTGGTGGTGCTGTGGCTGAAGATACCGTGCGCATCCAGACGAACCAGATCCGGGTCAGCAATTGGGTCAACTGCCATACTGGCAATCACCCCTACCCCCAGGCCGAGACGCACATAGGTTTTAATCACGTCGGCGTCGGTGGCGGTAAAGACGATGCGCGGTGTCAGGCCAGCGCGGTTAAACGCGGTGTCGAGCTCTGAGCGGCCGGTGAAACCGAAGGTATAGGTGACCAGCGGATACTGAGCCAGTTCATCGATGGTCACCGACTCTTTAGACGCCAGCGGATGCTCAGGTGTAACCACAATCGAGCGATTCCAGTGATAGCACGGCAGCATCACCAGATCGTCATACAGATGCAGCGCTTCAGTTGCGATAGCAAAGTCAGCGTTGCCCTTCGATACCGCTTCGGCAATCTGCGTTGGCGATCCCTGATGCATATGCAGCGAAACGCGTGGGTAGCGCTCGATGAACCCCTTAATCACCCCCGGAAGCGCATAGCGAGCCTGAGTGTGGGTGGTTGCCACATAAAGCGAGCCTTTATCAGGCCAGGTATGCTCCCCCGCCACGGATTTGATGGCATCGACTTTAGACAGCACCTCGCGGGCGATACGAATGATCTCCTGCCCCGCCGGCGTTACCTGCGTCAGGTGCTTCCCACTGCGCGCAAAAATCTGTACGCCCAGTTCATCCTCAAGCATACGCACCTGCTTACTGATCCCGGGCTGCGAGGTGTAGAGCCCCTCGGCGGTAGATGACACATTTAGGTTATGGTTAACCACTTCTACGATATAGCGAAGCTGTTGTAATTTCATGGCCTGTCCCGGATGAAAGCGGCGCGCATGCGCATGCTAAGACGATTTAATAATAAGAAAGGAGATTACTATAACCACTATATCATTTATAGCTTGTGTGTATAGCGGCGAGAAAAAAATAATAAGACGCATAAAAAAGGGCCGGATAACCGGCCCTTCTGGAACATTCACATGAGTGAAAGCTTATTTCTTACCTTCCACCCACTTGCCGTCGATGAAGAAGGCAGACCAGCCGGTCGCTTTGCCCTCTTTCTCAGCAGCCACATACTGCTGCTTCGTTTTACGGCTAAAACGTACCACCGTCTTGTTGCCTTCCGGATCCTGCTGTGGCGCATCGGCCAGATAGCGCAGTTTTTCCGGCAGACGATCGCGGAAGCGATACAGCTCTTCCACCAGCGGCGCGCGCGTTTCGCGTGATTTCGGGAAGGTATTGGCTGCGAGGAAGACCCCGGCGGCACCATCACGCAGCACGAAATAAGCATCCGACTTTTCACAGGGTAACTCCGGCAGCGGAACCGGATCTTCTTTCGGCGGCGCAACTTCACCATTACGCAGGATCTTACGCGTGTTTTTACAGTCGTCGTTGGTGCAGGCCATATACTTACCGAAGCGCCCCATTTTCAGGTGCATTTCGGAGCCGCACTTCTCACACTCGACTATCGGACCATCGTAACCCTTGATGCGGAACTCGCCCTCTTCGATCTCGTAGCCGTCACAGCCCGGGTTGTTACCGCAGACGTGCAGCTTACGCTTGGGATCGATAAGGTAGCTGTCCATCGCCGTGCCGCATTTCTGACAGCGGCGTTTGGCGCGCAGCG
>NZ_JMSQ01000032.1 GCF_000696575.1 Siccibacter colletis
TTTTTTTATCTGAGCCATTATAAATTGTCCGTTGAGGTTGCACCAGCAAATACCTATAGTGGCGGCACTTCCTGAGCCGGAACGAAAAGTTTTTTAGGATGAGAGTTCTGAAGGGCTTTTGGCTTACGGTTGTGATGTTGTGTTGTTGTGTTTGCAATTGGTCTGACGTTTCAGACCACGGTAGCAACGCTACCCATTTTCACTTCCTGTACATTTACCCTGTCTGTCCATAGTGATTAATGTAGCACCGCAAAATTGCGGTGCTTTTTTTTGCCTGCAGATTAGTCTTCCAGCGCGACCATCTCTTTAACATCGGTGCGGTTAATCTGCTGCTTGTTGCCGTTAGCATCTTTGTACTGAATCATGCCGGTATCATTGTCGGTAGTCGGTTTGCCGTCAGAAACAATGGTGCGGCCATCATTGGTGTGCATTACATAGTTCGGACCTGAGCAAGCTGCGAGTGCAAAGGTCATCATACATGCTGAAACTACAGCGGCTGCCTTATTCATAATTCTTCTCCTTGTAGACACAAATACTATGTATGCCTCTTTTGCTAAGAGGCCAGAACATTCACCTGACACTTTTCAGCATAACCTGCTTTTACAACTTCGCCAGGTGAAACGGACAATTCTGATGGTTATCAATAGCCTTGTGCGATGCAGGAAAATGGGCGACGATCGTGGTAATGACACGAGGAATATCATGAAAGCATTCAGCCCGGCCCGTTTTCGCGCGCAGTTCCCTGCGCTGGCCGATGCGGGCGTCTATCTCGACAGCGCCGCCACCGCCCTGAAACCGACGGCGGTCATTGAAGCCAGCCGCCAGTTCTACAGCCTCAGCGCCGGGAACGTTCACCGCAGCCAGTTCGCAGAGGCCCAACAGCTTACCGCCCGCTACGAAGCCGGACGTGCCGCCGTGGCCCGTCTGTTAAATGCCCCGGAAAGCGACAGCGTTATCTGGACGCGCGGCACCACCGAGGCCATCAATATGGTGGCGCAGTGCTGGCTGCGCCCGCGTCTTCAGCCGGGCGATAACATTATCGTCAGCGAAGCCGAGCATCACGCTAATCTGGTGCCCTGGCTGATGGTGGCGCAGCAGACCGGCGCAACCGTGGTGAAACTGCCTATCGGTCCTGACCGCCTGCCCGCGCTGGAGCAGCTCCCGGCCCTGCTTAACGACCGCACTCGCCTGCTGGCACTCGGTCAGATGTCCAACGTCACCGGCGGTTGCCCTGACCTGGCGCGCGCCATTACGCTTGCCCATGCCGCAGGCGTAAAGGTAATGGTAGACGGCGCGCAGGGCGTGGTGCATTGCCCGCCGGACGTGCAGCAGCTGGATATCGATTTCTATGCTTTCTCCGGCCATAAGCTGTACGGCCCGACCGGCATCGGCGTGCTGTACGGCAAGCGCGAGCTGCTGGAAGAGATGACCCCGTGGCTCGGCGGCGGCAAGATGATCGTTCGCGTCTCCTTTGACGGCTTCGACACCCAGCCGCTCCCCTGGCGTCTGGAGGCCGGGACGCCCAACGTGGCAGGTGTTATCGGCCTGAGCGCGGCGCTGGAGTGGTTGCAGGACATCGACCTGACCGAGGCGGAAAACTACAGCCGCGGTCTGGCGACGCTTGCCGAAGCCTCGCTCTCCAGCCGCCCCGGCTTCCGCTCGTTCCGCTGCCAGGATTCCAGCCTGCTGGCGTTTGATTTTGACGGCATTCACCACAGCGATCTGGTCACGCTGCTCGCTGAATCCGGCGTGGCGCTGCGCGCCGGGCAACACTGCGCCCAGCCGCTGCTGGCGGCCCTGGGCGTCAGTGGCACGCTGCGTGCCTCCTTTGCGCCTTATAATACCCGGCAGGATGTCGATACGCTGGTAAACGCCATCGACCGCGCACTTGAAATACTGGGGGATTAAATGACAGGTACTTTGCTCGCCGGACACCCGTTCGGCACCACGGTCACGGCGGACACGCTGCGCCAGACTTTTTCGCCGCTGACGCAGTGGGAAGACAAATACCGGGCGCTGATTATGTTGGGCAAACAGCTTCCGGCGCTGCCTGAAGAGGTAAAACAGCGCACCACGGAGATCCCCGGCTGCGAAAACCGCGTCTGGCTGGGTCACGATCGGCTGCCGGACGGCTCGCTGCACTTCTATGGTGACAGCGAAGGGCGCATCGTGCGTGGATTACTGGCGGTGTTGCTGACGGCGGTAGAGGGCCAGCCTGCCTCGCTGCTACGGGAGCAGGACCCGCTGGCGCTGTTTGACGAACTGGGGCTGCGGGCGCAGCTCAGCGCCTCGCGAAATCAGGGGTTGGCCGCGCTGGCGGCGGCGGTACAGCAGGCCGCGCGCCAGGGTTGATGCGTATTACGCAGCGGCGTCGCGCGCCGCTTTGGCCAGCAGCTTTTTCAGCGCGTGGGAAACGGCGATAAATCCAAAGGTTGCCGTGACCATCGTCGCCGCACCAAAGCCCGAGGCGCAGTCCATGCGTTTCGGCCCTTCCGCCGTACCTTTTGCGGCACACACCGAACCATCCGCCTGCGGGTAGACCAGCGCTTCGGTTGAAAACACGCAGTCGACGCCCAGCTTCCCTTTACTGTTTTTCACCACGCCGAAATCGCTTTTCAGCCGCTCGCGCAGCTTCGCCGCCAGCGGATCCTGAATGGTCTTCGCCAGGTCGGCCACCTGAATCTGCGTCGGATCGATTTGCCCGCCAGCCCCACCGGTGGTCACCAGCGGGATCTTGTAGCGACGGCAGTACGCGATCAGCGCCGCTTTCGGACGGACGCTGTCAATGGCGTCGATAACATAGCTGAAGCCCTGATTCATCATGGCAGCAACGTTATCCGGCGTCACAAAGTCGTCCACCACGGTAACGCGGCACTCCGGGTTAATCTGGCGAATACGCTCGGCCATCACTTCCGCTTTCGCCACGCCGACAGTATCGCGCAGAGCGTGGATCTGGCGATTGGTATTGGTGACGCAGACGTCATCCATATCAATCAGCGTGATGGCACCAATGCCGGTACGCGCCAGCGCCTCTGCGGCCCAGGAGCCCACGCCACCGATACCGACCACGCAGATATGGGCGGCCGCAAAGTGGGCCAGCGCAGATTCGCCATATAAACGTGCCGTACCGCCAAAGCGCTGGCGCCAGGCGTCGGTGAGAACAACAGACATGAAAACCTCGGAAAGTGTATTCGTAAGAAAGTAAACGCGCGGATGACGGAGGCCTGTGGCCTCCGCCACGATCATCAGCCGCTAAAGACGTTGCCGGTACCGGGCGCGTTTTTCAGCACCCACACGCGGCCATAGTGGTTATACCAGCCGGCGCGATGCCCGGCATCCGGGCCGATGCCCTGATAGATATCAAAGTGCTGGCCTTTGATAGCGCCCCCAACATCCAGCGCCACCATCAGGCGCAGCTCGTATTGTCCGTTAAATTTTCCGTTGTTGTCCAGCAACGGCACTTCGGCCAGCAGCGTGGTGCCCGCCGGAATGATCGAGCGATCAGATGCCACCGAGGCACGGCCAATCAGCGGCACGGCGCTGGCGCCCTTCACCGGCGCGTAGGACTGCGGTTTAAAGAAGACGAAGGACGGGTTCTGCTCCAGCAGCTCGCGTACTTCTGCCTCACTGTGGGTTTCCCCCCAGTGGCGGATCGCCTGCATCGACATATCTTCCCGCTTCACTTCCCCGCGGTCGATCAGCACTTTGCCGATGCTGTGGTAGGCATGACCATTTTTCCCGGCATAGGCAAAGAAGTTGAGCGGGCTGCCGTCGCCAAAATCGATATAGCCGCTGCCCTGCACGTCCATGATGAAGTTATCCATCAGGGAGTTGCTCCAGGCGATAACGTAGTTTTCGCTCAGCGCTCCGGCATAGATGTCGGCGCGGGACGGCAGGCGACCACGCTTCGGCGGCATGCGGTAAATCGGGTACTGGAATTCGCCCTGACGGGTATGACGCGCCTGCACCACCGGCGTGTAGTAGCCGGTAAACTGTACGTTACCGTAGTTGTCTGCCCCTTCCATCTGCCAGGCGTTCAGCCCGAACTGGTTCAGGTTGCGGGTATCGCCCCCGGCACGCAGCCACTCCTGCACCGCGCTGTAGACATTGCCCTGGCTACCATAAAGGCGTGGCGAGGCGCTGCGGATCTGATTCACCTGCTCGGCGAAGTCGCCGGCGTTAATCGGCGCGCCCGTGGCATCCGGCTGATTAACTAATGAGAAAGGCTGGGTAAATTTCCCGTCGCTGTACTGCTGCCCACGGTCGGTAGGCTTTGAGGAACAGGCGGCAAGCAGCGTAATCATTGCCCCTGTAAGAAGGTAGTGTGCCCAACGTCCTTTCATGATCTCTCCGGAATTTGCCACGGCGTGCGAAGGAAGATAGCAAACCGTACCTGGGATTGAAATGTGAAGCCAGCGCGTAACAGTAAATACGCCTGGTAAATAAACAAATGGCCGGATAATTAGTCAACCTGAGCCAAACATCGAGTTTTATTGGAAAAAAGGGTTGCATCGAAAAGCGAGCGGAGTATAGTGCGCTTCCACGGACGCGGGGTGGAGCAGCCTGGTAGCTCGTCGGGCTCATAACCCGAAGGTCGTCGGTTCAAATCCGGCCCCCGCAACCAATTACGATGCTGGCAACGGCCAAAAGCGCGTAATAAAAAGAAGAAGTAGTAAGACGGACGCGGGGTGGAGCAGCCTGGTAGCTCGTCGGGCTCATAACCCGAAGGTCGTCGGTTCAAATCCGGCCCCCGCAACCAACTTATAAATAAGCACCCTTAAGGGTGTTTTTTTATGCCTGAAATTCA
>NZ_JMSQ01000034.1:0-776 GCF_000696575.1 Siccibacter colletis
GATTCGAACTTGGTGTGCGGCTTGATGGTGCCCGGCTTAGCCAGTACCTGGCCACGCTGGATCTCTTCACGCTTGATACCACGCAGCAGAACGCCGCAGTTCTCGCCCGCACGACCTTCGTCCAGCAGTTTGCGGAACATTTCAACGCCGGTACAGGTGGATTTCGCAGTATCTTTGATACCAACGATTTCAACTTCTTCACCAACCTTGATGATGCCGCGCTCTACACGACCGGTAACTACAGTACCACGGCCGGAGATGGAGAATACGTCTTCGATCGGCAGCAGGAACGGCTTGTCAATCGCACGCTCTGGTTCCGGGATGTAGGAATCCAGGTAGCCAGCCAGTTCGATGATTTTCTCTTCCCACTCAGCTTCGCCTTCCAGCGCTTTCAGAGCAGAACCACGAACGATCGGAGTGTCGTCGCCCGGGAAGTCGTACTGAGACAGCAGCTCGCGCACTTCCATCTCAACCAGTTCCAGCAGCTCTTCGTCATCAACCATGTCGCATTTGTTCAGGAACACGATGATGAACGGAACGCCTACCTGACGACCCAGCAGGATGTGCTCACGGGTCTGCGGCATCGGGCCGTCAGTCGCAGCAACAACCAGGATCGCGCCGTCCATCTGCGCAGCACCGGTGATCATGTTTTTAACATAGTCGGCGTGGCCCGGGCAGTCTACGTGTGCGTAGTGGCGAGTCGGGGTGTCATATTCAACGTGAGAAGTGTTGATGGTGATACCACGAGCTTTTTCTTCCGGCGCGTTATCGATCTG
>NZ_JMSQ01000034.1:786-5225 GCF_000696575.1 Siccibacter colletis
CGTTGTTTTACCATGGTCAACGTGGCCGATAGTACCGACGTTAACGTGCGGTTTTGTACGTTCAAACTTTTCTTTAGACATCGATTGTCCCTCTAAGACACGGATAAATCGGTGATATCACCACATCAACCAGGCATAAGCCTGACGTTGTTGAATTCATTAACAGAAGATATACAGGATGGATAAGAGAAGTGGTGCTGATAGGCAGATTCGAACTGCCGACCTCACCCTTACCAAGGGTGCGCTCTACCAACTGAGCTATATCAGCACATCTTGGAGCGGGCAGCGGGAATCGAACCCGCATCATCAGCTTGGAAGGCTGAGGTAATAGCCATTATACGATGCCCGCATCCTGGAACTCGGCTACCTGAATCTTTCTGTTGTGAATAGCGAGAGGTAACCTCTCATTATTCGAGGCGCTCGGCTGGGAGCTTAACGCCTCAGGCTTCGTTTTAACAAAGCCGAAATTGGTGGTGGGGGAAGGATTCGAACCTTCGAAGTCGATGACGGCAGATTTACAGTCTGCTCCCT
The DNA here is from genome assembly GCF_000696575.1 of Siccibacter colletis. GTDB lineage: Bacteria > Pseudomonadota > Gammaproteobacteria > Enterobacterales > Enterobacteriaceae > Siccibacter > Siccibacter colletis. Next base: position 1,318 of record NZ_JMSQ01000034.1, read on the forward strand.
TTGGCCGCTCGGGAACCCCACCCGGACTTGATGGTGCCGGCTACCGGAATCGAACTGGTGACCTACTGATTACAAGTCAGTTGCTCTACCTACTGAGCTAAGCCGGCATCAAGTAGCGCGCATTCTAGGAACAGCTGCGCCTGCATGCAACAAAAAAATTGCTTAAAAAGCTCTATCGCTCACATTTTGTGCATTAGCACGTAAAAATGACGCAATTTCAACCATCAGAGCATAAATATTCGGCAGTAGAGACGGGCTATTAAGTACTGTCTCGTTTGATGGATGACATTTGCTGCTTCAGCAAACCTCTTATGAAAACACTTATGGCTTAGCAACGCCCAAATGCTCATTTTCTGCGTGGCGCTTTCCACTTATGTCATAGCAGGGCTACGCGTTTGGATTTTTTCTTATTATTACCCGCCATCTGGTGTTACCCTCCTGCCCATTGTCAAAATTTGGATTAGTTGCGCGATGTGCGATAGCGCGCGGCATATGAAGTGTCGCTTCCCCTCTCGTCTGCAACAGCTGGCAGGTCATGCTTATGGGTAACAGAGAGCAAACGTTAATGACGCCGTATCTACAATTTAACCGGAGCCAGTGGGCTGCGCTTCGTGATTCAGTCCCGATGACGCTTACCGAAGGTGAGATTGCCCGGCTAAAAGGTATTAATGAGGATCTCTCTCTGGAAGAGGTTGCGGAGATTTATCTCCCCCTCTCGCGTCTGCTGAATTTTTACATCAGTTCTAATTTACGTCGCCAGGCCGTGCTGGAGCAGTTCCTCGGCACTGACGGGCAACGTATTCCTTATATCATCAGTATTGCTGGCAGCGTCGCCGTTGGTAAAAGCACGACCGCACGCGTGTTACAGGCGCTACTGAGCCGCTGGCCTGAACACCGGCGCGTCGAGCTGATCACTACTGATGGCTTCCTTCATCCTAATAAGGTGCTTAAAGAGCGCGACTTGATGAAGAAGAAAGGATTTCCTCAGTCCTATGATATGCATCGACTGGTAAAATTTGTATCGGATCTGAAATCTGGGGTTCCTGATGTGACAGCCCCCGTCTATTCACACCTGATCTATGATGTGATCCCCGACGGCGATAAAACTGTTGCTCATCCTGATATTTTGATTCTGGAAGGTCTGAACGTTTTACAAAGCGGCATGGATTATCCTCATGATCCACATCATGTATTTGTTTCAGACTTCGTTGATTTTTCGATATATGTGGATGCCCCGGAAGAGTTATTACAGAGCTGGTACATCAATCGCTTCCTGAAATTTCGGGAAGGTGCTTTTACCGATCCGGATTCGTATTTCCATAATTACGCAAAGCTATCTGAGGAAGAAGCAATAAACATCGCCACTTCATTGTGGAAAGAAATTAATGGACTGAATCTAAAAGAAAATATATTGCCAACCCGTGAGCGCGCAAGTCTGATCATGACGAAAAGTGCGAACCATGCTGTTGAGTCGGTACGCCTGCGTAAATAAACGATGGGGGATACTATCCCCCACCTTCAATTACGCACCGCGCAGAGAGATTTCGCCACCCATCCAGGGCTTAACTGCCCCATCTTGCTCAAGCAATAATGCGCCCTGCTCATCGATACCGCGAGAAATACCATAAATCTCACGCTCGCCAATAATGAGTTTTACCTGACGATGAATGAAATTATCCAGCTTTTCCCAACGGGATAAAAATGGTGACAACCCTTCGTGCTCAAAGCAAATAAGCGCGCTGCGTAACTCTTTGATTAAGCGTACCGCCAGCTGGTTACGATCGATAATAATTCCAGCTTCCTGCAAATTTATCCAACCCTGATTGACGATATCCGCCTCAACCTGACGCATTGCAAGATTAATGCCTGCGCCAATAACAATTTGCGCAGCATCGCCCGTTTTACCCGTTAATTCGACAAGAATTCCTGCCAGCTTACGATCGTTGAGGTAGAGATCGTTAGGCCATTTAACCCGCACGTCTCTGGCGCCCAAATCCTGTAATACCTCGGCCATAATGATACCGATAACCAGGCTCAGACCGATCGCGGCAGCTGGCCCCTGTTCCAGACGCCAATACATGGAGAGGTAGAGATTCGCTCCGAATGGGGAAAACCATTTACGCCCACGGCGTCCGCGTCCAGCCTGTTGATATTCGGCAATACAGGCATCCCCGGACTCGAGGGTATTAAGTCGGTCCATCAGATATTGATTAGTAGAATCAATTACCGGCAGCACAGTTACGGAACCATCAGTTATCTGCGACTGAATAAAATGCTCATCAAGTAACTGAACCGGCTCGGGCAAGCTGTATCCTTTACCGGGAACAGTAAAGACATCAACCCCCCAGTCGCGCAGCGTCTGGATATGCTTATTGATCGCTGCACGGCTCATGCCCAGCGATTCACCCAACTGCTCACCGGAATGGAACTCTCCATCAGCAAGAATCGCGATCAAAGTAAGCGGGACAGTGTTGTCTTTCATGAAATTTTCTCCACGGCGTTGATTTCGCCGGTGCGACCAATAAAACGTACCTCCGGCTCCAGCCACACATTAAATTTTTGTCCCACGCACTGACGAACATGACGCGCCAGATCTACCACATCCTTACTGACCGCATTATCTTCATTCACCAGAACCAGCGCCTGATTACGATGTACGGCAGCACCACCGCAGCGATAACCTTTAAGCTCGCATTGATCGATTAGCCAACCCGCGGCCAGTTTTATCATGCCATCTGTTTGAGGGTAATGCGGTGCTTCAGGATATGCTTTCAGCAGTTCAGCGGCACATTGTGCATAAATGACCGGATTTTTGAAGAAGCTGCCAGCATTACCGTAAACCTTAGGATCGGGCAGTTTGCTGGTACGCATGTGACATACCGCGTCAAACACGGCTTGTGGAGTAACGTCACCAGAATTGAGTCGAACCAAATCGCCATACGTCAACACGGGCTGCCAGACTTTTGCCAGACGCAGGCCAACAGCAGTAATGGCATAGCGATCCTGATACTCATGCTTAAAAATGCTATCCCGATAACCAAAGCGGCACTGCTGAGCATCTAAGCGCGTGATCTTTCCGGTTTCAAGCTCAATGCAATCGACATATTCACAAACCTGTTTCAGCTCTACACCGTAAGCGCCGATATTCTGAATAGGGGAGGAGCCTACGCAACCCGGGATCAATGCCAGATTCTCAAGGCCATGCATCCCCTGTTTCAATGAGTATTCAACCAGACCGTGCCAGTTTTCCCCTGCACCAACATGAAGATGCCATGCATCGTCACTTTCGCTACATGTTATGCCCATGATGCGGTTGAGGATGACAATACCATCGTAATCCTCAGTGAACAGAACATTACTGCCTTCACCCAGGATAAGAACAGGCGTATCACCACGCAACGCTTGCTGCCATGCTTCGAGGAGCTGTTCTGGAGAGTTCACGGGAATAACGTTTCTGGCGCTGGATGGCACACCAAACGTGTTAAATGGCTTAAGTGAAATGCTCATAAAGGTATCCTGATCCAAACTTCAGCTAGTTTACCTTATCCGCTTTACGAAGGCTTGCGCTGCGGGTTGGACGGGAATGGAAAGGCGGGTAGATTTCAGGGATCTTGTATGAAAGCAGAAAGCAAAAAACCCTCAGCTTTCGCTGAAGGTTCTTTAATTTGATGCCTGGCAGTTCCCTACTCTCGCATGGGGAGGCCCCACACTACCATCGGCGCTACGGCGTTTCACTTCTGAGTTCGGCATGGGGTCAGGTGGGACCACCGCGCTACAGCCGCCAGGCAAATTCTGTTCGCTTACCGCCTCGCGGCCATAAGCTTTAATCCGTCTCAAGCTGAAAATCTCTCAAATCCAACACCAAAACATCTTCGGCGTTGTAAGGTTAAGCCTCACGGTTCATTAGT
>NZ_JMSQ01000035.1 GCF_000696575.1 Siccibacter colletis
TGCGGCCTGCGTTCTGCTAAGAGATATTGTGCCGGCGCTACCACGCAGCATGCTGAAGACGTCCATCAGATTTCCACCCTGTCCAGCCAGCCCCACAGGAATTCCTCCTGCGATTGGTCGGCTTCCGCTATTTCAAGATAGCGCTGACCCTGAGTGCAATTGAGCGCCTTCAACAGCTTCGCTTCTGCTGCTGCATACCCGCGAATCTGGAACAGTGATTTGATGGCGCTTATTGTGCGTGGCCCGATAATCCCGTCGGCTTCCAGATCCGGGTAAAGCTTGCCCTGCCGATTAAGCGCAGTTAACCATCTCTGCAGGTGCTTTGAGGAGACTTTTGGCCCCATGTTTACACCAGTATCGCAAAGCTCAAGCGCCAACTTAGAAGATACAGCTGCCACCTGGTCAAAGCGTGGGCCGTACCAGTAATCATCATTCAGGATGGCAAGCGCCTTCTCGCGAGTAAGGTCTCGCATATCACCGGTAAATCCGTGAGCGCGGGCTGTTTTCTGAGTGATACCCCAGTTTGTCGGGCCGCCCCTGTCAGCCGGGTGGTCCACATAGCCACCTTCTTTGCCGAGGATGGAGTTAAAAATTTCGTCTTTCGTCACTTCTTCTCCTCCTCTACGAGTGGCTTAACCTTTTCAGCCGCCTTCTCTGCCGTCTGCTCTGGAAGCGTGTCGAGTTTCTTCTGGATAACGCCCACTTGCTCAGAAAGCTGCTGCACCTGCTGGTCACGATTCACAGCTTTTTTGCTGTATTCCTGCCGAATTGAGTTTATCGATACAACCACGATGGCAGTCACAATGATGCAGATGGCACATATCGCCACGCATACACCGCCAATGAATAGACGGCGCTGATGGCTTTTCGCAAAGCCCTTAAAACTCATTGCTGCCATCCTCTAATTTAGCGAGAACAGAGGTGACCTGACCCCTGAAGCTTTCAGGAAGCCCAACCTCGTTCATCTTAATAAGCAGGCTCAGCGAGTGCTTAACAAGCCTGATATCGCCCTCAAGAACAGCGATCCGCTGAAGATCTTTTTCGCGGCGCTCTCTGAGTTCATTATTTTCTTTGCGAAGCTGGTCGTTGTTTTCCTTCAGGAGGATGACCTGCTCTTTGTACTGCGTAATTACTTCGCCGCCTGCACGGTTATTAGTAACCATGGATATCAGCGCAGAGCTAATCGGCTTCCATAACGCGACGCCCGCACCAGTTGCAGCAATAGCAGCACCAATGCTTGAGATTGTGCTTATATCCATGAGGCTTTCCGGCTGCGTATTGAGAATAAAAAAGCGCCGTGACTCTGGAAGATGGGGAAATCCAACGGCGCTGAAAACGCCATGCGGCGTAATGTGAGGGTAAGGCAATGTCGGATCTGTGTCCGAAGATACCCTGGCTGGGGTTT
>NZ_JMSQ01000036.1 GCF_000696575.1 Siccibacter colletis
TCACGACGGACGTTAGCACCCGCCGTGTGTCTCCCGTGATAACATTCTCCGGTATTCGTAGTTTGCATCGGGTTGGTAAGCCGGGATGGCCCCCTAGCCGAAACAGTGCTCTACCCCCGGAGATGAATTCACGAGGCGCTACCTAAATAGCTTTCGGGGAGAACCAGCTATCTCCCGGTTTGATTGGCCTTTCACCCCCAGCCACAGGTCATCCGCTAATTTTTCAACATTAGTCGGTTCGGTCCTCCAGTTAGTGTTACCCAACCTTCAACCTGCCCATGGCTAGATCACCGGGTTTCGGGTCTATACCCTGCAACTTAACGCCCGGTTAAGACTCGGTTTCCCTTCGGCTCCCCTATACGGTTAACCTTGCTACAGAATATAAGTCGCTGACCCATTATACAAAAGGTACGCAGTCACACCACGAAGGTGCTCCCACTGCTTGTACGTACACGGTTTCAGGTTCTGTTTCACTCCCCTCGCCGGGGTTCTTTTCGCCTTTCCCTCACGGTACTGGTTCACTATCGGTCAGTC
>NZ_JMSQ01000037.1 GCF_000696575.1 Siccibacter colletis
CTCAGACCAGCTAGGGATCGTCGCCTAGGTGAGCCGTTACCCCACCTACTAGCTAATCCCATCTGGGTTCATCTGATGGCAAGAGGCCCGAAGGTCCCCCTCTTTGGTCTTGCGACGTTATGCGGTATTAGCTACCGTTTCCAGTAGTTATCCCCCTCCATCAGGCAGATCCCCAGACATTACTCACCCGTCCGCCACTCGTCAGCGAAGCAGCAAGCTGCTTCCTGTTACCGTTCGACTTGCATGTGTTAGGCCTGCCGCCAGCGTTCAATCTGAGCCATGATCAAACTCTTCAATTTAAAGTTTGATGCTCAAAGAATTAAACTTCGTAATGAATTACGTGTTCACTCTTGAGACTTGATAATGCTTTTTCGTCTTGCGACGTGAAAGATATCAGTGCCCCGAGTGCCCAC
>NZ_JMSQ01000038.1 GCF_000696575.1 Siccibacter colletis
GCAGTAACACCGAGTACAGGAATATTAACCTGTTTCCCATCGACTACGCCTTTCGGCCTCGCCTTAGGGGTCGACTCACCCTGCCCCGATTAACGTTGGACAGGAACCCTTGGTCTTCCGGCGAGCGGGCTTTTCACCCGCTTTATCGTTACTTATGTCAGCATTCGCACTTCTGATACCTCCAGCAGACCTCACAGTCCACCTTCAACGGCTTACAGAACGCTCCCCTACCCAACAACACATAGTGTCGCTGCCGCAGCTTCGGTGCATGGTTTAGCCCCGTTACATCTTCCGCGCAGGCCGACTCGACCAGTGAGCTATTACGCTTTCTTTAAATGATGGCTGCTTCTAAGCCAACATCCTGGCTGTCTGTGCCTTCCCACATCGTTTCCCACTTAACCATGACTTTGGGA
>NZ_JMSQ01000039.1:0-89899 GCF_000696575.1 Siccibacter colletis
ATTCGCGGGTATGCAGCAGCAGAAGCGAAGCTGTTGAAGGCGCTCAATTGCACTCAGGGTCAGCGCTATCTTGAAATAGCGGAAGCCGACCAATCGCAGGAGGAATTCCTGTGGGGCTGGCTGGACAGGGTGGAAATCTGATGGACGTCTTCAGCATGCTGCGTGGTAGCGCCGGCACAATATCTCTTAGCAGAACGCAGGCCGCATTAGGCTTCCTGGTGTGCAGCTGCGCAGTAGGCTGGCAGGCATACCAGGGGACGCTATCGGACGTGATTTTCGGACTGTACTTCGGCTTCTGCACTGCCGGCTACCTTGGGGCTAAAAAGCTCGCATCCGACAAAGACATCAAAGAGCAGCAAATCGACGCGGGTATGAACCCGGGAGAGAAATCATGAGTTTCATTGAAATGCTGATCGCCGGTTTCTTTGCAGTGGTAGCAATCGCTGCCGGTGCCTTTGGTATTGGTCACTCAAAGGGGAAGGGAAAAGCCGAACAGGCCGCGACCGAGCGTGAAACCAAAACCAAAATCGAACAGGCTCAGGCCGCTACCGAGCGCCAGACCAAAACCAGCAAAGAGGCCGCTGATGTTCAGGACACCGTTACTCGCATGCCTGGCAGCGCTGTTGACGACGAGCTGCGCTCCGACTGGCTCAACAAATAACACCGTTGTGGTCGACACTGCCTGTAACTGGGTGAAGCCGATCCTTGTTACTGAGGCCGACATTCTCACCATGGATGAACGCACCAAGCGAGCCATCCTCACCCACAACAAAACGTGGAAAGCTAACTGCGCGACGGAAGCCAAATGAGTGCTTACTCCATCTACAACATCATCTCCGGCGGCTGCATCGCAGCGCTGCTTATGACGTGGCTTTTCTTCTGGATTTACTGGAAGCAGGAACGCCGGCATCGCGACGAAATCAGGAAGCTGCAGCGTGAGGTTGTGATGGAGATAAAGAACGCGCACAAGATTTGCTAAATGCCTGGATGGTCATCACGAAACTGGTTACATATTTCCGACAAAAAAAATCTGATGTTAATTTGGATCCTCACCTAAAAAAAGAGGACAGAAAATGGACAAGTTAACATTGGAAAGAACATTGATTTACCGCGGCGAGGATGGGGAATTGACTCGCTATGAAATATATAGGACGGATGGGAGCCAGGCTAATAATATAGATTCCATCCACGTTTATCGCGAAAAAGTGGTTGACGGGAATCGTGTCTGGCACAGGACTGGTGATGAAGTGTCATTAAATCACTTGGGTCCGCAGATGAATGGCGGATTCCAGACGGCTGTAGCACGGAGGCGCCCTGCGGCAAGAGATGTAAGCTCAGCTATAGAAGAGTGCAGTAAACACTGGTCAAAACATTACGAATAACCGCCTCCGGGCGGTTTTTTATTGCCATTACAAAGCGCCTCTCCCGGGGCGCTTGATAATGGTTAAAGGAGAAATATATGGCAAAGCCTGACTGGGAGGCCATCGAGTCGGCTTACCGTGCCGGCTTGTTGTCCATCCGTGAAATCGCATCCCAGCACGGCATTACGCACGGAGCTATCAACAAGCGAGCTAAGCGTGATGGATGGGAGCGAGACCTTAAAGCAAAGATTAAGGCGAAGGCTGATGCACTGGTATCCAAACGAGAGGTATCCAGGGCGGTATCCGCTGAAACGGCTACCAACGAGCGGATACTCATTGAGGCCAATGCTGAGGTCATTGCCACTGTCCGCATGGAGCATCGCGGAGACATTCGCAGAGCGCGTAATATCGCCAGCTCGCTCTTTGGTGAGCTTGAAGCGCAATGCGCAGATTTAGGCGCACTGGATGAGCTCGGCGAGTTGATGCTTCGGCCCGATGATAAAGGCCAAGATCGCCTCAATGAAATTTATCAAAAGGTCATCAGCATGCCCGGGCGAGTGAAGTCGATGAAAGACCTGTCTGACACGCTGAAGACACTCATTGGCCTGGAGCGTCAGGCATACGACATTGACGGCCCTGCCGGTGATGATGCCACCAAGAAACTTTCTGACCTGATGGATGATCTGTCGAAGGGGTAAGCATGAGGCCAGAACATCTCAAGCTTCTGCGAGATAAACTCTGGCGACTAAATCACCTCTACTGGATCACCAACAAAGAAGGTAAGCCAGTACGCTTCCAGATGACGCCGGAGCAGCTCGAATACTTCGATGGCATGCATACCCGCAACCTGATTCTGAAAGCACGCCAGTTAGGCTTCACCACAGAGGTTTGCATCATTCAGCTCGACGCGGCGCTGTTTGAAGCTGCGAAGTGCGCACTGATAGCCCATACCCTGAACGACGCCAAACGTCTTTTCCGCGAGAAGATAAAATACGCCTATGACCGACTCCCTGATGAAATCAAAGCTGCTAACCCTGCGAGCAATGATGCAGCGGGTGAGCTGGTATTTAAGAAAGGCGGCTCGCTGTATATCAGCACATCTTTCCGTGGCGGTACGCTGCGCTATCTGCACGTTTCCGAGTTCGGGAAGATCTGCGCCAAGTTCCCTGACAAAGCGCGAGAGATTGTCACAGGCGCTTTTGAAGCTGTATCAAGCGACTGTTTCACGACGATTGAAAGCACTGCGGAAGGCCGGGCTGGCTACTTCTTCGATTACTGCCAGTCGGCTGAGAAAGCACAACTACAGGGCAAGTTGCTCTCATCTCTAGACTGGAAATTCTTCTTTTTCAGTTGGTGGAAGAACGCCCTCTATGCAATTGACCCCGTAGAGGAGCTACCGCAGCGCCTGAGCGATTATTTTGCTGAACTTGAGGCGAAGTACGACATAAATCTTAACGATCGCCAGAGAGCCTGGTATTACGCCAAAGAGAAAACGCTAGGCGATGACATGAAGCGTGAGTACCCCTCAATTCCTGCGGAAGCATTCCAGCAGTCGGTTGAAGGAGCGTACTACGCGAAGCAGTTCCGCAAGCTCTACGAGCAGAAGCGCATCGGTGCGCTGCCTGATAACTCACATCTGCCTGTCCACACCTTCTGGGATATCGGGGTCAGCGACTCCACAGCTATCTGGTTCGTTCGCATCGTTGGTGAGGAATATCACGTCATCGACTACTACGAGAACAGTGGTGAAGGCCTGCGCCATTACATGAAGGTGCTGAAGGATAAGGGCTACACCTATGCGGCTCACTGGGGGCCGCACGATATCGATAACCGTGAGTTCGGCTCAGACGCAAAGACCCGTAGAGAGCTGGCGCGTGAAGGGTACGAAATCGACGGCAGTAGATATGCGATCACCTTCCAGGTGGTGCCAAAGCTCGGCGTTGACGACGGCATAGAGCAGGTGCGTGAAATCCTCCCACGGTGCGTCTTTGATGACGTGAAATGCGAAGAAGGCCTGAACGCTCTCGAGAGCTACCGCAAGGAATGGGATGACAAGCGCGGGTGCTGGAAAGATAAGCCCCTTCACGACTGGACATCACACGGATCCGATGGCTTCCGGTACTTCGCAGTCACACAGAAAAAACGCGACGTTCTGAAGTCGGTACAGGTTCAATTCAAAAGATAAGCGACTATGGCTAACTACAAAAACGTAAGGAAAGAGTACGCCGACGCCGAAAAGTCATGGCAGCTTGTCAAAGACTGTGTGGCTGGCAGCAGGGCGGTGAAAGAGCGGGGAAGGTTATATTTACCCATGCCTGACCCCACCAATGAAAGCGAGCAGAACCTTGCTGATTATGATTCGCTTATTGCTCGTGCAATGTTCCTTAACATCACAGGGCGAACGCGTCAGGGGTTGATTGGTGCTGTATTCCGCAAGACTGCGGAGATCGACCTGCCAGAGCCGGTTGCCTATCTGATTGAGAACGCCAGCGGTGATGGAACTAGCCTAGAGCAGTTATCAAAAGAGGCTGTAGGTGAAGACCTCGACACCGGGCGCGGCGGGTTCTTCGTGGACTACCCGACCAAAGAGATGCCTGAAGGCCTGCGGCCAACACGAGCGCAGACAGCAGGAGACAGGGCTCACATCCATATCTACGAAGCCCTGAGTATCATCAACTGGCGGGAAGACGTCATTGATGGCGTTCGCAAGCTCACTATGGTGGTGCTGGCTGAATGCTATAACACCGAAAACGAAGATGAGTTCGTGTTTGAGGTTAAGAATCAGTACCGGGCATTGACTCTGGAAGATGGCAAGTATCGCCATCGTGTATGGCGTGAAGGTGAGAATGCTGAACAGCCTGTTCTGGATGTGTGGCCCACCGATTACTCAGGGAAGGCATTCGACCATATCCCTTTTCACTTCTTCGGCGCAGAGAGTAACGATTCCCGCATCGACAAGGCACCACTGGAAGACCTGGCCGAGGTGAACATCCTCCACTATGGCAACAGCGCCACGGTGGAGGAGTCAGGATTCATCAGCAGTCAGCCAACGGTGTTCTTCACTACCGATATCGAGCATGAAGAGTTCCAGAAATGGAACCCTAATGGCATTCAGGTGGGCTCAAAGCGCGGTTACAGTCTTGGCAAGAACGGATCGGCGACTATGGTCCAGGCTTCAGAGGGGCAGCTGGCCCGCACGCTGATGATCGACAAAGAAAACCAGATGCTGATGATTGGCGCTCGCATCGTTCAGCAGACGTCAGGCCAGGAGACGGCAGAAGCAGCTCGCATCCGCTACAGCAGCGACAACAGCGTACTCGGCACTATTGCCGGGAACGTCAGCGAGGCGCTGAAACTGGCGATTCTGGATGCTGAGCTGTATATGACCGGCACAGCAAACGAAGAAGGCACAGTTTTCTGGCTGAATCAGGAGTTCTTCGACGCAACGCTGACCTCTCAGGATGTGCTGGCACTTATCCAGGCATGGCAGCAGGGCATTATTGCGAAAGCAGACGTCCGCACCAAGCTTCGCCAGACCGGCTGGGTTGAGGCTGACCGTAACGATGATGACATTGACGCAGACCGAGAGAATGAGCCGCCAGTTGAAGGTGAAGAAATATCAAACGAAACCAATTCCGTCACTGAGGGATAGCTATGAGCGACAAAGATATAGAGCAGGAAATTCAGGATAAAGGAAAAACTGCGCCGCGAGTCACGCCAAGCCACATCGAGAGCCTTATTGCCGAAGAAATGTATATTGTGCCAGGCGATAGCGTTCACTGGACTGACCATTTAGCGGCGCAAGGCAATGCACAGCATGAGTTAACTATTCAGTCACTGAGCCTTCTTACCATTTGCGTCATCGTACTTCGAAACGGCTTTACCGTAACCGGTGAGAGTGCCTGCGCTAGCCCGGAAAATTACGATGCAGAAATCGGCCGAAAGATTGCTCGCGAGAACGCCATCAATAAAATCTGGACGCTTGAAGGCTACCTATTGAAGCAGAAACTCTCTGAAAGCAATGCGTAAGGACTTACCATGAGCGCAGACGGTTACACCACAGACGCCGCCACGCGCCATCAGGTCTATGTTCAGCGCTTTGGGTCTGGTCTTGCAGGTAAAGCAACAAAGTTTATCCGCAAGGCCATCAAGCGAGCCAAAGAGACCGTTAACGAGGGGTTAAGCCAGTACGCCACCGCTCGATATCAGCGCCAGATTGAAACGCTCAGGAAAGACCTCGGCGCGATTTATGGCGAGATGAGCGAGCAGCAATGGCTGGACCTCGGCGAGTTTGCACAGTACGAGTTCAGCTTCAACAGCAAATTACTTGGTCGCATCGTTAAGGCATCTGTAAAGCTCGCTGAGCCATCGCCTGAGATGATAGCCGCTGCTGTACTAGCTGACCCTCTGGAGCTTGCTGTCGGCTCTCGCAGGCAGGCTATTAACATTGCCGGGGCGCTCTCACAGTTTGGTAGTAAGAAAACGGCGGACATCCTGAGCGAAATTGCTATCGGCTCATCGCTTGGCGAGACGCAGCGTCAAATCGTCCGGCGGCTGACATCTCTCGGCGTGTCTCATGAGGAGCAGGTTGGCTCACTGGTTCGCACGGTGACCAACCATGTCGCTTCATCAGCCCGGGCGGAAACGCTGAAGCAGAATGAAGACATCCTCAAAGGTCATCGCTGGATATCCACGCTTGATAGCAGGACCACACCGGTATGCCGCGCTCGTGACAGGAAGGTTTACCCACTGGATGGACCTAAGCCGCCCGCTCACTGGGGATGCCGGTCGTCAATAGTGCCGGTGCTCAAAGATGAGTATCAGCGAGAGATTCCCGGCAGCACTCGGCCATCTGTCGGCCCTGATGGGGTAGAGCAGGTAAGCAGCAAGACGAGCTACGGTGACTGGCTTGCCAGACAGCCTGCAGCATTCCAGAAAGAGGTGCTTGGCCCAGCGCGTTACAAGCTATTCAGCAAAGGCGATCTGACGCTCGACCGCTTTGTCGATGACAACGGCAAAGAGTACACCCTCGACCAACTTAGGGGGCTAGAGCCCCATGCTTTTGAGTTGGGAGGGCTGTAACAACCTTACAAAGTCATTATTCTGGTTTCTGGAAATGCTGTAATCAGAAACGAATAGGGGCTTTTATGTTATTTGAAATGCAAGATGAAAGGATCGAGAAAGAAGAAATACAAGAGGCCGAGAGCATTGGTAATTACACCTGCCACTTCTCCGTCTTGCTTGGTAAGTACGACAAAGGATTAGGCGACCATCCAGTCGTTGGATTCTCTGTGAGGACCTACATGACAGAAACACCTGATAAAGATGGTGTTGCGGCTAATTTTGATTCGTTCTTAGAAGCAAGAGCATATTATGAATATGCAAAGAAACGTGTTCTAGATCTCTAATCAATCGCAGTGAACCCTGCAAGGTCGCTTAGGCGGCCTTTTTTATTGCCTAAAAATCACATCTAAACGCTGGCCGGGCCAGCACACATCCATTCAGGAGAATGTATGACTCTGAAGTATCAGCTTACCGCTGAGGAATTCGCTCAGCTCGATGAAGCCAAACAGGCGCTGTATGCGCTGCAGGGCGATGTCTATATCTGCCAGATCGAAGGTTTGCCGCAGCCGGAAGATGTTTCCGGTCTCAAGCGCCAGCGTGATGAATTGCTGGCCGAAAAGAAAGCCGAGCAGGAGCGTCGCCGTGCTGCAGAAGAAGAAGCCCGACGCAAAGAAGAAGAACGGCTGGCAGCAGAAGGCAATTATCAACAACTCTTCCAAAGCTCTCAGGCTGAGCTTGAGCGCGAGCGTAGCAGCCTGGTAGAGCTTCGCCGGTCCATCGAGCAGCGCGACATCAATCTCGCAGCCACACGTATTGCTACGGCGATCGCAGATGGTGACAACGCAGACATCCTCAAAGAGTTCATCGCTAAGCGACTGAAAGTGGCAGAAGGCCAGGTGCGCGTTACTGACGATTCAGGGAATCTGACGGTCAGCGCATTAGCCGATCTCCAGCGTGAGTTCGAAACCTCACCGCGTTACGCATCCCTCGTGCGCGGCAGTCAGGCAGGTGGCGGCGGGGCCGCGCCTAAGAGTGGTGACCGGGTTACCAAATCATTCGGGGAATTACGTGGTATGGAGCGAGTACAGCTCCGCAAAGATAACCCTGCCGAATATGAGCGCCTTAAGAAAGCGCATGAGGCATCTAAATAAGGATTTAAGCAATGCCAACCATTCTTTCTGACGTCGTATTCCGCGACGAATTGCGCGACTACATGCGCGTTAACACCGCTGAGCGTACCGCATTCTTTGAGTCAGGCATCCTGACCAATAACAGCGATATGAGCACTCTGCTGGCGTCGCCGTCAAACACCTTCACCATTCCGTGGTGGGTTGATCTGGACGCGTCTATCGAGCCTAACTACTCGAACGACGTCTACACCGATATCGCTGTTCCGCTGTCTGTAACGTCTGCCAGCATGCAGGCCCGCGCCGCATACCTGAACGAAGGATGGAACGCGATGAATCTGGTGAAAAACATCACCAACCAGGACCCGCTGGAATTCGTGGCCTCTCGCCTGACCAGTTACTGGCAGCGTCAGGCACAGCGTCGCGCAATCGCAACCACTATCGGCATCTACAACGACAACGTAGCGAACGATGGCGGCGACATGGTCATTGATGCCGGCGGCACTATCAACGCAGCCGCAATCATCCGCGCCAAGGCTACTATGGGTGATTACTCCGGTCAGTTGGGCGGCTTGAGCGTGATCGCTATGCACTCCGCCGTGCAGACCGAGCTTCAGATTCTCAACCTGATCGACTTTACCCCGCTGGCTGACCAGATTCCTGAGTTTGGCCGCTTCCAGGGTATGCGCGTAGTGGTTGACGACTCCATGCCGGTAATTGGCACTGGTGAAGACGCTAAGTACCTCTCCGTTATCTTCGGTCCGGGTGCACTTGGCTATGCCGAAGAGCAGGGTGAGGATGACGTTGAGTACGATCGCGAACCTGCACGCGGTAACGGTGGCGGCACCGAAACCCTGTGGACACGTCGCAACTTCGTGATTCATCCTCTGGGCTACTCGTTCCTGAGCACCACGATTACCGGAACGCCGACCACTACCCGTCCGGTATCTGCTAACTGGGCTGACCTGGCCCTGGCAACCAACTGGGACCGCAAGTTCGACCGTAAACAGGTTCCGCTGGCATTTGTGACTTCTACTGTCGCAGCCTAATCAACCATGCCCCGGATAACCGGGGCTTAATGAGGAGGTCATTATGGCCGTAGCAAAAGACAACTATATCGACCCAAACCAGAAAGCCAGGTGGGGATTCGGTGGCAGTGACGGCAATATTACCGTTGGCCCAGAAACAGTCGGCGAAACAGGCGGCGTTGATCACGTCC
The DNA here is from genome assembly GCF_000696575.1 of Siccibacter colletis. Lineage (GTDB taxonomy): Bacteria > Pseudomonadota > Gammaproteobacteria > Enterobacterales > Enterobacteriaceae > Siccibacter > Siccibacter colletis. The sequence continues at coordinate 8,772 of NZ_JMSQ01000039.1, forward strand.
GCAGCGAACCGAAAGACGAAGGCGCGGTGAACAATGGCGGCGGTGAAAACTCCGAAGCCAAGAAAGCGACTAAGTCCACCAAGTAACGAAGGGGGCTTCGGCCCCTTAATTCTGGAGTCAAGATGACAACCTACGTGACAGTTGAAGACGTTGACGGGGTGCTTGGCACCGAATGGACGACGCCGGATAAAAAGGCTGCTGCTGTGCTTCAGGCTAACGCCTACATGACCAGCCTGAACCTGCAGGGCATTGACCTCAACGCTATCCCTCAAGATGTCATTGCCGCCGGTGCTTACCTGGCTAAATCTGCAGCTGATGGCACGCTCTATAAGCAGCAGACTGAATCAGGTTCGCTGACGAGCAAAACGGTAGATGCCGACGGCGTTAAGGTCTCCAAAACCTATGCATCAGGGCAGGCAACATCTACATCGCTGCTTCCCGCAGATGTTCAGCTCGCGCTCTCCCTGCTTGGGCAGTGGCGCATCAATCCTCTCGCATTCAGGGTGTATCGCTGATGGGCATTCGTGACGAGCTACAGACCGACATTGCCGAGGCTTTCGATACCGACCTTGCCGATGCTGTTAACGCCTTCACCGGACGCTACGTCATCCAGTCAGGCTGGGACCCCGTGACCGAGACAGGCGGCGAGACGGCAGTGACCTACACCGGGCGCGGCGTGTTGTCGAAATACAGCCTCAATCGTATTGATGGTGTCAACATCCTGCATGGCGACCTGAAATTAACCGCGCTGACGAATGAAGTTACCGATAAGCCGACGATCGATCACATCATCACCGCGCCTGACCTAGTTACCGGTGAACAGCAACGCTACAAAGTCATTACGGCGGCAACAGATCCGGCGCAGGCCACTTTTTCCATTCAGTTGCGGAGGGCGTGATGCAATTTCTTTTGCTTTATTTAATTTGCGGACTTCCTATCGGACTTGTCGAGTTCATTTCTGTGCTGTTTATCAGGGACGGTGGCTCGGCATGGCTTAAGGCTATTTACGGAGTAATCGCCGCGCTTTTATGGCCGCTAATCTTCGCCGTGCTATTCATCCCTGAGCGGATTCTTTGCAAGTGGCGGAGATCGTGACATGGCTAAGTCCTGGGATAACGATCCGCTTTTGTTTGCCGGGCTGATTGAGGAAGAGGTAGGTAAGAAGTTGCGCATTATCTCAATGGCGCTTCTTACTGATATTGTGCAGCGCTCTCCAGTCGATACTGGAAGGTTTCGCGCTAACAATCAGGTGAGCATAGGGGGCGCTGATTACAGCCAGCTCTCAACCATTGATCAATCAGGAGCGGTGACTATACAGCAGGGTAGTGCTGTTATAGCGCAAGGTAAGCCCTACTCAGTCATCTACATCCAGAACAACCTCCCTTATGCAGAGAGGCTGGAGAACGGACACTCCAAACAAGCGCCTACCGGCGTATATGCCAACTCATTCCACGGTGTAACGCAGGCCTACAAATGACCCTCGAAGAAATCAGAAACGCTGTCATCAAACGCATGACGGCGCAGACGGCTATTGCCTCTGGTGATGTGCGATACCAGAACGATAAGACGTATGACCCGACTGGTAAATCCATCTGGGCGCGTCTGACAAACATTCCCGGCCTTGCTGGAGCTAATGAGATAGGCAACGGACCGGTAGTTCATCGAACAGGGATGCTCATCATTCAGATATTCGTCCCCACTGGTACTGGCTCACTCCTTCTAACGCAGACGGCTGACAAGCTTCGTGAACTGTTCGAGTTCAAAACCGACGGCCGTCTTGACTACTTCGCAGTCTCAGCCATTGACGCCGGAGAGGCGGATGGATGGGCGCAAATGAATATCCAGATCCCTTACCGCGCCGTGTAGGGCGCTTAACCTTTAAGGAGGCTCAAGTGAGCTCAGGCGCAAAGGTCGTAACGGCCTATAAACGAGAAACAACACCCGGCACCACGCCGACATCTGGAGACTGGCAGCTACTGAAGCGTAGCAGCTTCGGCCTCGGCCCATCTCAGAGCATGATCGACAATGACGAGATTGGCGGCTCCCGCATGGCGCAGGGCCGGTCAGTCGGTACCGTCGATGTAACCGGCGACGTGTCCACTAAGTTCCGCTGGGGTCAGCATGATGACTTCCTTGCATCATGTTTTGGTGCTGAGTGGAACAACAACGCCCTAACCATGGGCAATGACCGCATCACCTTTTCTGTCGCTTCCTACGCAGAGGATATCGGCGTTGCATCCATTGCCCGGGGCGCTCAGGTCGGCACCTTCCAGATTGAAATCCCGAACGACGGAGATATTACCGCTACCGTGACCTTTGCGGGTCTTGGCTGGGATTCGAAATCTGACAGCACCAGTTACTTCGCAGACCCGGTCGATAACGCTGGCGAAATGCGTTACTCCTTCAAGCAGGTGACCAACATCAGCCTGAACGGCGTAAACGGTGGTGATGGATTCTGTGTTGATTCATTCAACCTGCAGTTCGACAACAACCTTCAGACGCAGCGCTGTATTGGCACTGGCAACCCATTTGCTGGCGCTAATATTCCGACTACTTTCACGCCATCAGGAAGCGTCACGCTGTCGTGGTCCAAAGAGGCCTATATCGCATGGAAGAAGTCGTTATCTGGAGAAACCATGCCGTTCAGCTTCACCCTGGAAAACGATGAGGGTAGCTACACCTTCAATCTGCCATCCGTTCAGGTGGATGGAGACTGGCCGGACGGTGGTAACACGGAAATCATTCAGGTAACGCTTAACATTACCGGCGCAGATGTTCCCCCTACCATCACACGAGCAGAAACGATTCCAACTACTGCTATGACGGTAACGCCTGCCACATCTTCAGGCGCTGAAGGCTCAACGGTTACGCTCACTGCCAATCTTACCCCGGCAGGTGCCACCGACACTGTGACGTGGGAGTCCTCGGACCCATCGGTAGCGGCCGTTGCATCTACCGGTCAGAAAGCGGCTCAGGTGACTCGCGTTAAAGAAGGCACGGCAACCATCACCGCCCGTGTTCGTGAATATAGCGGGTCAACTGCAATCACCGTAACCGCTCCTTAAACCTGACGGCCTGCCTCATGGTGGGCCGCTTTCATATTCAGAGGAATGAATGCTAATCCTTAACCCCCGAATTGACCTGAACGGCGAACGCTGGATTGAACCCATTGAAGGCCTGCGCCTGAAAGTGGCAAGTGCGGATAATCACCAGTATCGCTCACGTAATGCGTTGGTTCGCCGCCACATCGACAAAATGGACTCATCCCTGAAGGTAGGAACGCCTGACTTTAGCCTGGCTGAAGTAGGCGACATCGATTCAGTAGATGACCTGCTCATTGAAAACTGCGCCCGGTATTTGCTGAGAGCATGGGAAGGCGTGGGTGAAGTGGTAGATGGCAAGGAACAGGCGATCGAATATACCCCTGAGAAAGGCGTGGCGCTGATTAAGCAGCAACCCGAGCTGTACTGGCAGATTCTGGCAACAGCAGCAGAGATTGCCGAAGGGAAGGCGGAGCAAGTCAAAGACACCGTAAAAAAGTCCTCGAAGCGCAGTCCTGGCTGATTGAGTTCGGCGGAGAACAGGGTGAAAAGCGGAGGTGGACATACGAGAAGCTAAAGAAGCCCGTACCTCCGGAGCCTCAGCTTAACTCTGTGGCCGGCGAGATTATTGAGGCATACCGAGTAATATCACGTTCCCGCAACTACGCAGGCGTGGCCGCATCACCTCTGCCACTCTCACTGGGGGATATTGAGCAATACCTTTCCTCCCGCCCCGTACTAATCGACCGCTCAGAGTTTGATGCGGCCATATTTGCGCTGGATGACGCAGAGTTGCAGGCGTTCAGCGAGAAGCAAGAGAAGAAGTAATTCCCGCGCATCGCACGCGCAATAAAGAGAGTCTTTCAGTCGTGAGCCTGGGGAGAGTCGCTTTCTCTCGGACGGCTGTCCCGTGCGACAGGCTCACATCTAAAAGGAAATAAATCATGGGTCAGAAAATCATTACGTTATCCGGTGCGGCGACGGATGTTCTGTATGCGCTGTTTTTCCGTGGCGCGCTTCAGTCTGGTGAGCTGCCAGCTAAATCTGGTGCTGCTGAGCTTCGAGAGCTGGGATTTGCTGAAACACGCCATACCGCGACGGAGTATCAAAAGGAAAATTACTTCACCTTCCTGACTTCTGAAGGGCAGAAGTTTGCCATTAAGCATCTGGTAAATACGCGCTTTGGTGTTCCTGCTGGTGATTACATCGGTAGCCCTTTAGATGCGCTGGATGAAATTGCAGATCTGCCCCGATACAAAATCGGTAGTGATTACGCTATTCAAAAAAAAATAGCAGATGCACTCGATACTGCGCTGGCTCGCCATTATGAACAGTTTGGCAATGCAGAACGTGAAAAGCAGGCCGTTATCTTCCTGGAGGATCGCTGGGTAGCAATCGAGGGTAGTTACACGCCTGAAGAAATTATTGAGGCCGTTGAATGCATCAAGCTCCACCGATTATCGAAAAAGATAAAAGAATCCATGGAAGATATCTCGGGATTTGCTGTAAAGGACGGGCAGATATATATCAAGGATGCCTTCATTGAAAATGGCGCAGCATCCGCGAACTACACCGTGAAGATGAACGTGAATCACAATGGTAAATCACACGCTGAAGGCATATCTACCTCAAACGCATCTGCTACAAAAACACGTCTTTCTGATGATATTCGAGAGACATTAAACGAAGTAGTAAACGATGGCATCCGCAACGCGCTGAAGCCCGGCGGCCTGCTGCACTCGGTCATAAAACGTCAATAACTGCACAACCCCCAAGAAGAATGCCGCTGCTCATAGCGGCAACATCAGCCTCGCAATCGCGGGGCTTTTTATTTCGTCACCCACTATAGCAACACAAATCCCCGCGCTTCACACGCGCATTGTATAATCCAAGAACCTTACAGAAAGCGATCCTGAGAACTGCCGCTAGTGCCGGCGGGCCTCTTGGGGCGGCTTTTCTGTGTGACAGGTTCGCTTTCTTAAGGTAGCCCGCTATGACATACCCGACCGTATCCGTAAATGGTGTTTGCGTCCGTGTAGATAATGATGGTCGATATAGCCTCAACGACCTTCACGCAGCCGCAGTTGCTAATGGAGAGGCCACTGAATCACAAAGGCCTAGCGTATTTTTGCGTAGTGCGCAGGTTAAGCGCTTTATCAAAGCGTTGCAGGCCAAAGCACTAAAAAGTGCTTCGGAACAAAATCAACCACTTAAGGTTACAAAGGGTGGCGATGAGTCAGGGGTATGGGGCGTCGAGATTTTGGCTATTCGTTATGCCTCATGGATTAAGCCTGAGCTTGAGATTGAAGTCTACGAAGTATTCCGCACCGTGGTTAGACTTGGAATTAGCGCTATGTCAAGACTCAACAAAATAGACCACATCATCAACACCGAAACAAAAGCCATCAGTAGCTGTGCCAGCCAGATGGCTAAATGGGGTTCTGGTGGACGCAAGCAGCTACTGCACACGGCAAGAGAAAGAGCGGCGAAGGAAGTTCAGCTTTATCTCCCGGGCGTTTAAAGACTCTGCCCGCTTCGGAGGGCATAACACGCAACTCCTCGCAACGTTCCAACTCATCGGTTGATAACTGATCGGTTCCTGATACGATGTCAGGAAATATCTCAGATGGGGTGCGAAGTGAAAAAATTATTATTTGCAACTGCAATTGCACTGTTGATTACAGGGTGCGATCAATCGCCTGAGCAGCAGGAAAAAAACGATAAACGTGACGCAATAAAACTTTGCTGGAAAGATTACGACAGAAAGTCTGTGGACGAAGCAACCAAAAGGTTTATTGCTGGCGCGTGTGAAAAAATGGAGTCTGACTTCAAAGAGCGGTATCACGTATCGCCATAACCTAATTTATAAAAATAACCTCGCTCCGGCGGGGTTTTTTATTGCCCGGAGAAAGATAAATGCCAGAACAGCAATCCCGGTTAGCAATCATCATCGACAGCACTGGAGCGGAAAAAAACGCTGATAGTTTAACTACTGCGCTGGGAAAAATGACTGGAGCAGGAGAGAGGGCCGCTGCAGCTGCTGGCAAGGTGACAAAAGCAACGGATCAGGAAAAACAGGCATTGTCTGAGCTTCTTGACCGAATCGACCCTGTCAACGCAGCTCTCAATAGGCTTGATAAACAACAGCAAGATCTAGCTCGTTACAAAAGTAAAGGCATGATAGACGCCGATACATTTGCTGTTTACTCAAAGCAAATTGAGGACACGAGGAACAAGCTTACCGGATTCAATGAGCAGTTGAGCAGAACCGGTATGACCGCCAAACAAACCGCCGCTAACATGCGCATGGTCCCTGCTCAAATGACAGATATTGTTGTCAGCCTTGCAAGTGGCCAGGCTCCATTGACCGTCCTTCTTCAGCAGGGCGGGCAGCTAAAGGATATGTTCGGGGGAATTGTCCCTGCAGCAAAAGCTCTTGGCACATATGTTACAGGCCTTATCAACCCATTCACGCTGGCAGCCGCAGCTGTAGGTACATTAGGGCTGGCCTATTACAAAGGTTCTCAAGAGCAGGATGAGTTTTATAAGTCTTTAACCTTGAATGGTAATCTGGCCGGGAAAACTGCTGATCAATTGGCTGATATCGCTGCCAGAGTATCTGTCGCGACTAATTCAACCACAGGGATGGCAGCATCAACTCTGAATTTATTGGTGTCATCTGGGAAGGTGGCCAGTGACTCACTGGAGAGAGTTACTTCTTCAATTGTTGAAACCGGAAAAGCCACAGGGATAGCCACTGATAAGTTAGTTGATGATTTCAATAGCATTGCCTCAAATCCAGTTGCTGCTATTTCCAAACTCAATGACCAGTACCATTTTCTTACACTGGCAACCTACAGCCAGATAAAGGCACTGCAAGACGAAGGGAATCAGCAAGAAGCTTCAAGAATAGCAACCGAAGCCTATGCCACCACTATGCAGCAACGAGCAAGAGATATTAGAGAGAATTTGGGAGCGCTTGAGAGAGCATGGAATAGCGTCACAGGCGCAGCAAAAAGCGCATGGGATGCGATGCTTGATGTTGGCAGGCCACAAACAGATTCCGATAAACTTGCAACATTAAATGGAAGCATTGAAGAAGCCCAAAAAATGCAAGCTGAAGGTGGCCTCTGGAATAGATTTAAAGCTAACTCTAACGGTTACAACCTTCCCGACATGATAAAACGCAGAGACGCTCTTCAGTCTCAAATAACAACTGAAGGCGTTCTTAATGAGGCGATAAGCAAATATAACGAATCAGAGCAAAAAAGAATTTCGTTAAGGCAACAGGCGGAAAGGGAAGGTGAAAAATTAACCACAGCAGCTGAAAAGAGAGCAAAAGCCTTAGCACAGGAGAAGAAATACCTAGATGCTGGCGTAATTAGCCTAAGCGATTATGAGAAAAGAACATCCCGTATAAATGAAATTTTCAAAGATCCAGCCAAACCAAAAGGCAGGGCCTACACGGAAGATGCAGGCACCCGGATGCTGGATAACCTTCGCCAGCAGCAGCAGGTGCTTCTGGACCAGTCTCGCAGCACGGATAAATTAGGAACCCAGCAGCAGGCCTTGATTAAGTGGGAGCAGCAGTTAGCCGACATCAAGAACAAGCAGACACTCACCGCTGACCAGAAGTCGCTTCTGGCTAACTCTGAGATGATCACCGCCCAGCTCCAGCAGAACGCCGCCATAGAAAAGCAAATTTCCAACCGTGAGCGTCTCCTGTCTATCGAGCGTGCGCGTGCTGATATCGAGCGCACTATTGCTAACAGAGCAAATCAGTACGGCGCCGAAGAGTTCATGGCATCCGGAGGGATGAGCCAGTATGAGCAGCAGCAGTATCAACAGCGGCTTTCTCTGGAGCAATCCTACAACGACAAAATCACTCAGCTGCGCCAGAACAGGGCGATGGCAATGAGTGAGGCTGCGCGTCAGCAGATTGATGAGGAAATCCGCCTGCAGCAGGAAGGGCTAGCCACAGAGCTGAGAAACTACGACGAGCACATTCAGCGCATGAATGAAGCTCGTGGTTCATTCTCTGCAGGAGCCAGTCGAGCATGGCGTGAATATCTGGATAGCGCTTCTAACGTGTCTGCGATGTCTCAGCAGCTGTTCTCAAGCGCGTTCAGCGGCATGGAAGATGCTATTGTGAAGTTTGCCACCACAGGGAAAGCGTCATTCAAAGACTTTGCCACTTCAGTAATATCCGACCTGGCTCGTATCGCGGCCCGGCAGGCTATAGCCGGAATTGGCTCAAGTATCTTTGGATCGGTGCTTTCTGCCGGGGTATCTGCTGCTACGGGCTCCGTTGGCTCAACCCCTTCAGGCGCTTATAACAATGCCGCTGCAGGACTGAAGTTCAATGCCAAGGGCGGGGTTTATGATTCGCCTTCTCTCAGCAGCTACAGCAACGGGGTGTATGACAAGCCTCAGTTCTTTGCTTTTGCCAAAGGCGCAGGAGTGTTTGGTGAGGCTGGACCTGAGGCGATCATGCCGCTTGCGCGTTCTTCTGATGGTTCACTCGGGGTTCGCATGCTGAGCGGTGGTAATGGCGCAGGTGCCAACATCACAGTTAACGCGCCAGTCACAATTGTTCAGGAAGGCGGAAGTAACTCTGGAGAGGCCAACAATACCAGCACTGCTAACACCGCTCAGCAGCTTTCCGGCATCGTTCAGACGGTTATCACTGACCGTCTTAAGAAAGAAATATCACCGGGCGGCATGCTATACAGACCGGCCTGACGGAGCAGAATATGGCTATTGATACATTCACCTGGGGTGTTCTGGTGGGTGGCAGCGAAAGTATTAATGTTGCCACTCTTCAGTCTCAGTTTGGTGATGGCTATAAGCAGGTGTCATCTGCAGGTATTAACACTGCTGCAGCAACATGGACGCTTAGCCGAAGAGGTAACGTCAGCGATATTGCAGAGGTGAGAACGTTTTTGGCGTCTCACGTGACCGTCTCATTCTGGTGGACAGACCCGTGGGGTGACAAAAAGCTGTTCCGCGTGCGAGCCGACTCTGTAGCTACGAAGTGGATCACTGAGAGCTTTGTAGAGCTCTCATTCACCTTCGAACAGGCATTCGCGCCATAACCAAACAAAACCACACAGGGTCGCTATGGCGGTCCTTTTTTATGGGCTGAATATGAGCTTCACATCAGACATTCAACAGCTCGAGCCGGGCCAGCTTATTCAGCTGGTAGAGATTGATGGCACAGCATTCGGGCTGGATAAAATCCTGCGCTTCCATGCGCATAACATCAATCAGGAAGGATGGTCAGCGTTTGCGGCTGAAAACATGCCTTCAATCATCTGGCAAGGGCAGGAGTACGAGCCTTACCCCTATGAGATTAAAGGCCTGGAGCTTTCCAGTACCGGCGCTCAGCCGACGCCGACCCTTTCTGTTTCAAACATCGGAAACTATGTCACTGCACTCTGTTTAGAGTATGACGACATGGTGAAAGCCAAAGTAAAGATTCACACAACACTGGCTAAATACCTCGATGCCGCAAACTGGACCTCAGGTAATCCAAGCGCCAGCCCTTCTGATGAGCGGGTGCAGTTATTTTATATCAACGCCAAAACAGCCGAGACGAGAGTCCAGGTTGATTTCGAGCTGTGCTCACCATTCGATATTCAAAACCTGCAACTTCCTACCAGGCAGATTACCCCGGTTTGCACGTGGTGTATGCGCGGCTGGTACCGGACAGGAAACGGGTGTGATTACGCAGGGAACCGTTACTTTCAGAAGGATGGGACGCCTACCAGTAATCCGGCGCTGGATGTCTGCGGTGGAAGGCTTCCTGACTGTGAGGCGAGATTTGGTGAGGGAAATCCTTTGCCATTCGGTGGATTCCCGGCGGCCAACCTCCAGGGTAAATAAAAATGCGCAAAAAACTAATGGCAGCTATTAGCGCCCACGTCGCGGCGGAATATCCAAAAGAGGCGTGCGGAGTCGTGATTCAGGCTGGTCGCTCACAGGAGTACATACCGTGCCGGAACATATCAGAAACCCCATCCGATGCGTTCACGATTTCGCCTGAGGATAAGCTCGCTGCTTCCGAGAAGGGTGAAATCATCATGGTTATACATTCTCACCCTGACGTTGTTCAGTTGATCCCATCAGAGCTGGACCGTGTGCAGTGCGACTGGTCTGGAGTGGAGTGGGGGATTATGTCCTGGCCTGATGGTGACTTTTGCACCCTCTCGCCACGAGAAGATCGTGATTATGTTGGCCGGCAGTGGGTGCTTGGGTTCGCTGACTGCTGGTCACTTATTCGTGAGTGGTATCAGCGGGAGCACGGCGTAGTCCTCGGGAATTACTCGGTTGATTACGAGTGGTGGGTGGAAGGAAAAGAGAACCGCTACGACGACAACTGGGAGCGTGAGGGTTTCGTTATGGTTGCCCCTGAAAACATGCAGCCAGGCGACATGATAATGATGAGAGTTCAAGCGCCTGTTACCAATCATGCCGCAATTTATCTCGGTGAAAACCTGATGCTTCACCACAACTTCGGCAGCCTGTCTGCCCGCGTGCCATACGGGAAATATTATCGTGATCGCACCGTCCGGGTAGTGCGTCATAAGGAGCTTATGCATGTTGAAAACGCTGATTCTTGATGGCCGGATGGCAAAGAAATTTGGCCGCGAGCATAAATTCGTGGTTGATGACTTGCCGGAAATGCTGAGAGCAATGTGTAGCCAGGTTCGCGGATTCAAACGCTACCTTTCCGAGGGCCATATGAAAGGCATCCGGTTCGCTTTTTTCAATGGCAAGCACAACATCGGGATAGAAGAATTCGACATGACGCGTGGCGGTGATGTTTATCGAATCTCGGCTATCACCGAAGGCTCTAAGCGGGGTGGTGTCCTCCAGATTGTCATCGGTGCGGTTGCGCTTGTGGCTGCATATTTTACCGCCGGTGCGTCTCTTACTGCTATAGGCCTCAGTACGGCCGCAGCGACAGCCACCACCACAGCACTTACCGGTCTCGGGTTAAGCATGATGCTTGGTGGCGTCGTTCAGCTGCTAACCCCTCAGCCTAAATATAGTGTCGGCGCATCTTCCAGCACAGACAACAAGCCAAACTACGCGTTTGGTGCCCCGGTGAACACTGTAGCAATGGGCTACCCGGTGCCGGTGCTGTTCGGCGAGCGTGAGATCGGCGGAGCCATCGTAAGTGCTGGCATGTTCTCCAGCGACCAACAATAAGAAAGGTGAAGTATGCGTTTACTGGAAGGCGGCACCATTCAGGGCAGTAAAGGCGGAAGCAAAAAGGCTCGCACACCAGTAGAGCAGCCGGACGACCTGCTGTCTGAAGCAAAATTAAAAATGCTGATTGCAATCTCAGAGGGTGAGATTAAGGGCGATCTGACTGCGCAACGTATTTTCCTCAACGACACGCCCCTGGCTAATGACAACGGCTCATATAACTTCACCGGCGTGAAATGGGAATATCGTAAGGGCACTCAGGACCAGACATACATTCAGGGATTGCCTGAAGTAGATAATGAGCTATCTGCCAATGTCGCTGTGACTACCACCACGCCGTGGGTTCGTCAGTTTTCCAATCTCACACTGGATGCAGTACGCATCAAACTTAGCCTTCCGGCCCAGTATGCCTATAAAGACAATGGAGACATGGTTGGCACGGTTACTCAGTACGCTATTGACCTGTCGACTGATGGTGCCGCGTGGAAAACGGTGGTAAATGGACGTTTCGATGGCAAAACAACATCTGAGTATCAGCGTGACCATCGTATTGACCTTCCATCCGCAACCACTGGATGGTCTGTTCGTGTCCGTAGAATTACCGCAGACTCTTCATCTGCAAAACTCGTAAATGGCTTTAAGGTCTTCTCTTTCGCCGAAGTTATCGATAATAAACTGCGATATCCAAACACCGCTGTTCTTTATATCGAGGTAGACAGCAGCCAGTTTTCTGGCAGCGCCCCGAAGGTGACGTGTAAGCCTAAGGGTAAGCTGGTTCGCGTTCCTGACACATATGACCCTGTAAGCAGGACTTACAGCGGAACATGGTCAGGCAGTTTCAAAATGGCCTACACCAATAACCCGGCATGGATTTTCTACGATCTGGTACTGGATGAAATCTACGGTATGGGCAACCGTGTAAATGCCAGCATGATTGATAAATGGGAACTTTATGCCATCGCACAGTATTGCGATCAGAAAGTTTCAAATGGCGCCGGCGGAACTGAGCCGCGATTCACATGCAACGTCTTTATCCAGAATCAGCAGGATGCATATACCGTCCTGAGCGACCTCGCTGCAGTTTTCAGAGGAATAACATTCTGGGGAAACGATCAGATTTATGTTCGAGCTGATGTTCCGCAGGATGATGTTGATTTCATCTACCACGCGTCGAATGTTATCGATGGACTATTCACCTACGGCAGCGGCAGTTATAAAAACCGCTACTCATCTGCAATGGTGTCATGGTCAGACCCGCAGAATCACTACTCCGATACTGTTGAGGGCGTATATGACCAGGAGCTGGTTGAGCGCTACGGCGTAAATCAGATGTCTTTAACAGCCATAGGATGCACGTCTCAAAGTGAGGCCCACCGCCGTGGCCGCTGGGCAATCCTTTCCAACGCCCGGGACGGAACAGTGTCATTTGCGGTAGGCCTTGATGGGTACATCCCGTTACCAGCAGAGATAGTTGGCATTGCTGATCCTTTCCGCGCCGGTCAGCAAAACGGCGGGCGAATCAGTGCGGTCAGTGGTCGCAATGTGACGCTTGACCGGGAAGTCAGCTATGGTGCCGGCGATCGCCTGGTGGTTAATCTTCCCGATGGAACCGCGCAGACACGCACAATCAGCAGTATCAGCGCTGATAAAAAGGTTGTCACAGTCTCCACTGCCTTCACAAAAGCTCCGGTTCCCGGCGCCGTATGGGCTATAGATAGCGACAATCTCGCCATACAGTACTTCCGTGTGTCATCGGTGCGTGAGAATGATGACGGCAGCGGTGGATTCACGATTACTGCTGTGCAGCACGACCCTAACAAATATAGATTCATTGATGATGGCGTTCGCATCGACAGCCCTCCAGTTACAGTAACTCCGATCAATGTTCTGGAAGCTCCTGCAAACATCAAGGTTTCAGAAGTGGATTACGTGTCTCAGGGGTTAACGGTGGCCTCGATGGACGTTTCCTGGGATAAAGTTGAGGGTGCCATTCGCTATATGGCGCAATGGAGAAAGGATAACGGAGACTGGGTTAACGTTGCCGTTACCAGTGCGCAGGGCTTCTCTATTCAGGGTATATATACTGGATATTATGATGTACGCGTTCGCGCCCTGAATGCTCAGGAAACCAGCTCACCATGGGGATACGCCGACACTACATATTTGTCAGGTAAAGTAGGCAAGCCGGGGACGCCTCAGAATCTTTTGGCCACTGATGATGTGACATGGAATATTGATATCACATGGTCTTTCCCTGATGGATCTGGTGACACCTCGCATACAGAGATTCAGAGAGCAACCACAGATGACCATGCCAACCCTGAGTTGCTGGCAATGGTCCCTTACCCTTCTGCGCGTTATCAGCATGGCATGATGCCGGCTGGTGTCAGGCAGTGGTATCGCGCAAGACTAGTCGACCGCATCGGTAACGTAGGCGACTGGACTGAATGGGTTATGGGGGAGACGAGTTCGCAGGCGAATGAGTATCTGGATGACATAACCGGCGACTTTCTTAACTCTCAGGATGGTGAGCGCCTTACCAGCAGTCTCGACCAGAGCATTGAAGCTGCGCTGCAGAACGCGCTTGCCAATAACGCCACAGTGGACCATCAATGGCGGCAACTCGGCGACGTGCGGGCGGAAATACTTACGGTCAGGACAACCATCGCAGAAGTCGATAAAGGACTGGCAGATCTGGAAACCGATGTCCGGGCGCAGATTGGCGATGTTTCTGCTCAACTTCAGGAAAAGCTGACCGCAATGGTCGATAGCGACGGTGCCTCAGCCATTTATACACTTAAGGTAGGCGTAAGGGTTAATGGTGTAGAGTCGCTAGCCGGAATGTCCGTGGCAGCAATATCTGAAGCAGGAAAGCCAACTGTTACCCGAGTGGCATTTAATGCGAATCAGTTCGTGCTGTTAAGCGGTAGTAGTTCAACTCAATACTCTCCCTTTGCAGTAGTAAATGGTCAGGTGTTTATCAGCCAGGCTTTTATTCAGGATGGCACCATTACAAATGCCAAAATCGGAAACTTCATCCAGTCCAATAACTATGTGGCAGATAGCACAGGATGGAGGCTGGATAAAAATGGAACGTTTGTTAACTTCGGAAGCAACAGCCAGGGCTCAATGAAGCAGACAAACTCAAAAATCACCGTCAGGGATGCCAATAAAAGGGTAAGGTGTCAATTCGGTTATATTGATGGGGTCTGGTAAATGTCTGACTGGGGCTTTCAATCGTGGGATGCCAATGGCGTCCCAAACAACTATGGGATAAAACCCGTTTCCGTTATTAGCAACATACTATTATCCAATGGGCAAAAGTCGGGGAGTTATTCTTTTAACGTGCCCAACGGTTATCGTTTAGGTTTTGTATACGTGCCTTTGGGTGCAGATACATATATCCAGGGGAGGAGGATTATAAGCATATCAGGTAATAGTATTATTATCTCTGCTGGTACTGATAACTCTCTTAACCAATACCAGTCAGGGGCGGCTAATCTGACTGTTTTCCTTGAGGTTGTATAGTGGCAGAATTTGGAGCTTTGTTAACCACCCCGGGCGGGGAGGCATTTGTAACACCTCAGTCAACTCCGCTATGCCTTTATGCGGTCAGGACATTTAACTCATCCAAAGTGAATGACACATTGCAGCAGGCTGTTGGAACTATAGCCATGCCTGATATGTCACAACCTATCATCCCGTTTGTATACAGCTCCAGGCCTTCTACAGGTTCGGTGGCTTTTGTTGCTGAAAGGACATCTTCCGGGATGAGGTTTACTGGAAATAATGTAAATGGAAACGGATCTTTCAGCATGACGGCTCTGGTGTTTACTTTCTTCGAGCAGCCTATGCCAAATCCGCCGTGGGGGATGGCAATATGGGATGAAGCAGGCAAGCTAATCCTTACCCATGAGTCGAGAGTGCTAACCGACCTTGTGACGATTGGGACCAGAGGCTCAGGCGGCGGAACAAGCATAGACATCACCAGGCCGGGAAGGTGGGCCATAGTTCCTGATTGCTCGGGACAGCAGCAGTGGCAGTTTTCTACGGGAGGGCCGGGCGGGGCGGTTATATCCTTGAATACTGCCTTTGGTGCTGAATACAACGGTTCAAGCACGCGGATGCACGCAACCCTACTTTCATATCCGGGCGGGCAAGCACAGATGGTAGGCGCAACAAATGCTGGGAATACTATTACAGCAATTGATGTTTCAAAATATATTTGATGAGACCGATCGATGAAATCGATCAATATCCATAAATCGATCCACTTTATCAATTATCGCTACTCAGTTTTTGCTGTTATGTTCACCATGAAAATTAAACCCGGTGACGATAATGAAAAGATTAATAATTGCCTTTTGCGCATTTTCATTGGCTGCATGCTCTGGAATTGAAAAACAAAACCCAGTTTGTACTGCCACTGCAAGTATTGGTGGGGCAGAATACTCAGTTAATATCTATGGTGTACGGAAAATATCAGAACAGACAGAATTCAAAGCTGGATATCCTTTCAACTGGCGCTGGGTAAATAAATCAAACTTTATCAGCTCCACTTGTGAATAAAGCATACATTCAAAACAAGCCCGCTTATGCGGGTTTTTTATTATCAGGAGATTGCCATGTCGGCAGGAACTCTCGCGCTTACGAACAAATCTGACGCCGTAAAAGGAACTGGCACCACCTTCACTGCAATGAAGGCCGGTGACTTTATTGTGGTGAGCATTGGCGGCACACCCTACACGCTGACGGTCAAATCAATCACCAGCGATACGCAGCTGACGCTCATCAGTAATTTCACCGGTCCAACGCAAAGTGGGCTGGCCTGGTATGAGGTGCCGCGTGAAGCGCAAAGCCTCATTACTGCAGCACTGGCAACACAGACAACCGAGGCGTTACGCGGGCAGAACCTGGACAAAGATAACTGGCAGCAGGTTTTCAGCGTGAGCGATGACATCACGGTAACGCTGAAAGATGGCTCGCAGTTCACCGGGCCCAGTTGGCTGAAGATTGTTGATTTGCTTAAGACGGTGGACCTGGAACAGGTGCAAGAAATAGCTGATCAGATCCGCCAGTCACAAAATGCCGTGGCCGCAGATAAAGCCGCCGTGGCGACGGATCGGGGCGTTGTTGAGACTAAAGCATCAGAAGCAGCCGCATCAGCGCAGGCAGCAGCTCAGCATGAGCAATCCGCATCGGGGAGCGCCAGCACGGCAAGCCAGAAAGCCACCGATGCCACCGCCGAGGCAGATCGGGCAGAGCAGGCCGCCGACGATGCAGAAACTCGCGGCGCAGCACAGGTTTCCCTTGCTACCACTCAGGCGGACCGAGCAAAAGAGGAGGCTGACCGTGCCGCAGCTTCTAATCCGGCTAATGCTCTCATTAAGTCCGAAAATCTAAATGACTTAGAAAACAAAGCTACTGCCGTTCAGAATCTTTTGGACGGGAAGCCATTACCACTTGCATCCCCAGCTGTAGCAGACACAGATGCCGCCACACTCGGACAGGTTAAGTCCAGAAATGAATTTGATACGCAGGTCAAATCTACGGTTAATGCTTCCTTGTTGCCTCCCGAAGGGACCGAGGCTGATGGCGGGCGTTTCATTTCCCTGTATCAGATAAATGGAGTGGATGAATGTACTTTTTCAATGAGGGCTATTGCTAAAGTTGGAGGTAGCTACCTTTGTCGCATGTCTCTCCAAAACAATAGATCAGGAAAGCTCGCAATTTTTGATTTTGACGAAAATGGCACTTCTTTTTCCGGCGGATCTAAGGTACTGACAGTTGCAAACTCTGGATGGGGGGTTATTGCTGGCCCCGAAGGACTACAGGCAAAAAACCAAGCCGATTTAGTTGCAGGAATGTACTACGCAAACGGTTCGGATATTGGATCTCCTGGTGGTACAGGAGGTTATGGACTAGTCCAGCTTACAGGAAATTTCCCTTCTTATAGATGCCAGCTGGCGGCCCAAGATGGAGGAGGTGGCAGATTATTTATTCGGGCATATTCCGGAACATCATTTTCCGGATGGTCAGAGCTACAGAAAGTATCACCATCTGATGAGAGACTTAAAAATCTCGGAGAGAAACTCGATTTGCAAGATTCTCTTTCTAATGTTGAAAGGATGGAGTTTATTAACTTCACATTTAAACAAGATGAGAAGAAATCCCCAAGAAGGGGGGTCACTTCACAGCAAATTGAAGAAATAGATCCAGAATACATAAGAGATGTTGGTGGCATGAAACATCTGGATACTACACCGATGTTACTGGACGCGCTGGCATCAATAAAATATTTATCATCACAGGTTAAAGAGCTTAAAAAAGAAATTGAGACACTAAAAAGTAGTTAGCATTTTAAAAGCTTGAAGATGTCGCCTTCATTTAGTGAGGGCGTATATTATCAAAAAATAAAACTTACTCTGAGAGCAGTAAAAATTTCAAAAATGATGATAAGAAGATTTGAAATATATAAAAGTGATATTAATTGCTAAATGAGCGCCCAAATGCACCAACATAGTCAAGCAAGCCATGTACAGCGAGTCTGATTGATAGGCCGCTTCGTATTGATCTCCCCATCAAGTAAAACTACTGTATGTATACACAGTTGTATTTGGTGGGAGGAGTTATGGGCAGAATTTACGAAATCGGGTATGCGTTCGACAGAGCGGTGAAGATAGACCAGAAGGGTAAGAAGACGGTAACCACAGCTGACTTTGTGCGCGAGCTGGCAAAGGTTAACTGGGACTGGACGCGCCGGCAGGCTAACGACTGGATAGAGATGAGTGTCAGCACGTTCAAGGACATCTCTACTGAGGAAGGGGATAACCGTACCTTCATGGTTTACAACCCTAATGGGGGTCGATAGCCATGGGATTTCCATCACCGGCACAGGACTACTCCGACGCGCCAATCTCCCTAGATGCGCTTTGCTTTAAGGTTCCATCAGCGACGTATGTTATCCGTGCGGGATTCTATTCGTGGCGCGAGGGAATAAAGCACAGCGCTCTGCTTATCGTCGATTGCTCGCTGCGGCCATGCGATGGATCGCTCGTCCTTTGTAACATCGATGGCGTGATTAAGGTGAGACGGTATCGGATATTGCCAGCGCCGAGACTTGAATGCCTGGATGATTCGACGCGAGTCAATATGCTCGGATCTGATGAGCATGGAAGCGAGGTAGTTGTGAGGGGTGTTATCACTTACATCCTTAACGATGCACGTACTGGCGAGTTCGATGACTGCCCAGTGATGTGAGACAGAAATGAGACACGCAAGGCTTTGCACAGGTTTGCATAGCTTTGCATGTTTTCGCATCATGGGACGTGTGAGCGCAGTAGTGACACGGTATGTTGCTGTTTACTCAGGTAGTTCTAGGAACTTCTAAGCCGTGGGTCGCAGGTTCGAATCCTGCAGGGCGCGCCATTAAGTATCCGCAAAGCTTTCGTGGACAATAATCTTTCATTTAAGCAAATGCAGTAACTGGATCAGCCCGGTGTCGTGGCTCAGTTTCACTTTCTGATAAAAAATCGGTTCGGAAATTGGGGAATCCCATGTATGGATGTCTTCTTTATTAAAAACTATGCACTTCATTGCGGTATTTTTGAGATCATTTAAACGCGCATCATACTCATCCAGTCGATCGGCAACGAATTTCAGACTGAATGATCTTGCGTGCGTAATAGCTGTAGGACAAATCAACCGAATATCACCAAGTGAAAAAATATTAACTCCTGTGATAAAAAAGCGATCCGGAATATCGTTATGATAGCGTGTGTTCCAGAGAGCTCCATCAAACATCGCATGTGGGTGCGTTGTCGTTTTGATGTAATATTGATGTGTTCGCCAGTCACTGATGCCCGATAAATTCATAGTCATATTGAGGATCATATTTGGCGTTGGACGGAACACCAGAGAAAGAATCAGTATCCCCACTGGGATAATTATCAACGTATAGGCAATGACCTGGATAAGACCTTTGTTCTTTTTTTCATTGATAATGATCATGCCTGGAAAAATTCCAAGCGTAATCAATGCAATGGTCATAAACGTGAACAGCAATACTTGCATGGGTTCACTGCCACCGTTAACAAAGTCAAGTTGTCGGGTAATAAACAGTATCGGGAATATCTGGACAAAAGCAGGTATAATCAGCAGTAGCGGTAAGGATATTTTCATAATCCTCGTCTGCAGGAATGGTGCTGAACGCTGATTGTCCTCAATCAAGTATGTGGATTTGCGCAGTATATTTTTACGGGTTATCCAAAAACTGAATCCCGGCATCGCTATCAATGATATTACAAAGACGACATAGCCATTAATTTTTAAAAAGTAATTCAGGCAAAATCCACCAATCAGCACCAGGCACAGTGCAATACTGTTGATACAGCATGTCGTGGAAAGACTCATTGCCATTCCATTATAGCCAGCATATTCCTTTTCGTTGGCACTGTAGATAAGATATAAAATAAAAGACGAAATAAATATTAACAGGCTAAAAGCCAGCAGGGAGACCAGCGTAAAACCAAATATTATCCCTATTGCACTCGTAAAGCTGATTGCATCATATAGAATATCAAGCCTTTCGATATTGGAAAGATAAAGCCAAATGACTGTAAAAGTACAGGCGGAAATAAAAGCGGATGAGGTGATAATTGTAAAAATGACTTTTTTATTGATTAGTTTCAGGAAGGAATTATTCATTTCTTAACTCAATTTTTTAAGGCGATAGTGTGTTATGCCTTAATAGACGAGTAGATCCAACTACCTTATTTAGTACCTGGCTAAAGTCCGAACCCTATAACGGAATGGTAAGCGTAGCCAGGCATATGGCTTAATGCATGGACAGGGGGATTTGAAGTATCGTCAGGTTTTCGTTGATTTTGTTCAGAAGGAGCTGCCTGCCCTCATCATGTGCAATTTCATGCAAATTTAACCTGAAACCAATGCCTTTAATATTTTTATCGTCTGAAAGATGTATCGCCGAGTCGGTCATGGGATAGCCGCTATAGCTGTTCCAAAGGTTATAAGGCGAGTCGTAAATTTTGTCCCTGGCTGCAGCAAACAGATAGACGCAAAGGTAACTCTCGGCACGTTCAGCAGAAGTATTTAATGCTGTCGCGTCGGGTTCAACATTCTCACCATACTGCTTGACGCGCTGATCGCTGCTAAGTTCGCTATCTGTCACCAGGTGAAAATCGAGTACGAAATCATCCGTAGTCATACTGGCACCCGGTTGTTTCTGGCGGCTGAAAGCAAATGAAAGATCCATGATGGGAAGAAAATCCCATTTCCATGCCTCGAATGGATTTTTGTTTCGCTGCGGCGGTTTGCAAAAACTCCATGTATCCCAAGTGATAAATGTCGTATTCATATCCTGCGCTGTGGCATAAATGAGCGGTAAAATTTGCTGATAGTAAGCTGCGTAAATGCGGTGTGCCTGGCGCACCACGCTAAAGGGATCGGTCATGATAATTTTCCTTAAGAAATGAGATATCATCGGGTAGCGTTTGGGAAGACAGAAATCGCAAAAACAATGGCCAGGGGCGTAACGGATCATGAACGTCATATAAGGCAAGTGCCTGGAGACAATCATCAATAATGCGTTGATCCTGTCGGCTCGGCCATGCTCTCTCGGGGTAGTGTAGTTTCGTTCTGAACTGCTGCCATTCGAGACCATAATATGAAACATCATTAAACAGTGCATTAAGCTCGTTAAACAGAGCAGTGGTATTCGCCGGAAGATTTCCTAGTGCCAGAAAATGCAGGTGTGGCTTTACGTCCTCGCTATTTTTCCAGGTATATATTTCTTTACACCACTGCTTCTGATATTGCTTTCCAACCGCTGGAGGTTTTACCTCAACGAGCAACGCGGCATACCCTCCTTCCCACACTGCAAAGGAGGGTATCACTTATCAGAAGTTAAAATTCAGCCCCGCCTGCACGCTGACGCTGTTATCCACGTCGCCGGTGCCAGTATATATTCCACTGGAAAACCACAGATCCCGGGTAATACCCAGATTCGCCCCCATCCCCAGCAGGCCCATTTTCTGATTATGACCAGCATGAAGCGTGTAATCCGCTGCGGTGATGGCGGTGTCGTCGTTAAATTCAGTGACGTAGCGGGCATCTATCCACGGCAGCACGCGAACCTTGCCGGCCTCAAGCTCCGTCGATAAGCGCACGCCCGCGCCGGTGTGCCAGGCCGAGGTTTCATTTTTGGCGATTTCGATCTGTGCATCAGAAAAGCGATCGCTGTGCGCGCTGTTCCAGCCGAGCACGGCGTAGGGCTGGAGCAGAGCGCCGCCGGTGCGCAGCGTGATACCCGCGCGGGTCTCCACATCCACCATACTGCCATCATAGGAACCGTTCAGCGCTTCCTTGATGCCGGTGGTGGTGGTCGGAACGTTATGTACTTTCAGGGTATAGCGGATGTCGCCGAGGCTGATGCTGCCGTCCGCAAACAGGCTCCAGCGGTTATCGTGCAGGGGCTGCTGCCAGCCGCCGTACAGGCTGTAAAAATCACCGTAGACCGCATTATTAAAGTTGCCCTGGTTGTCGCTGTCGCTGACGCGGTTGCGTACCCAGGCCAGCGCGAACCCGCCGGTCAGCAGATCGCCATTGGTTAACTGATGGCTCCAGTCCACACCGACCTGCGCACCCAGCAGGTTGCTGTGATAGTCCACGTCATCAGCAAAATCCCCGGTGTGGTAGAGGTAATCTCCCCAGACATGCGCCCCCTCGCTCTGCACGTGCAGCAGAAAATGGTTACGCAGGCTGTCGAGACGGCTCGCCAGGTTAGCCGCCACCGTCTGGCCCGACTGTTTTGCACCGTCGAGACCCGCAATCGCGCCCTTAACGTCATGCGCCAGGCCGATCTGCCGCTGGCTCAGGATCAGCTCTGCGCCCTGGGTGGCATTGTTCATCGGCACGGTAAAGGCGCTGAGATCGTAGTTCCATGCTCCGGCCCGGGCGGCGACGCGACGGGCGCCGTTGGCAAAGCGGTAGTTGACGGAGCCCTGCGACAAATCGGCAAAGGAGCCTATCACCGCCTGGCCTTCACTGCCCTGCGTCGCCATCTGGCTGATGACCAGCGTGTTAACGCCGGTTACCGCACCGGTGACGATCACCATGCTGTCGGTGCTCATGGTGATGCTGGCATCCGACATGGTGTTGCCCACCAGCATCGAGCGGTTCATCAGGTTCCAGGCGGTGTCGCTGCCGATATGCGGCGTGACGATGGTGTTCTCCTCGGTGGCGTGAACGCTGTTGATATTGATGAGCTGACCGTCGATGGCGCTGCTGCCGTCAAGCAGCAGGCTGTTTTGCCCGGCACCGCCGTCAATAGCGCCTTTTACTTCCGAGCCGTTGATGACGGCGATTCGATCGCTCCCGGCACCGGTGGTGACGTTGCCGGTTACGGTGGATGCATCGCCGATCACCAGCGTGGTGGCCCCGGTTTGTGCCGCGGCGTCAAGGTTGCCATTGAGCTGGCTGTTTGTCAGCGTGACCCGCGCGCTGCCGTTGCCCACCAGCACCAGATCGCCGCGCAGCGTGCTCTTCTGGATGTCGGCGCGGTTAACGCCCTGGCTGTTCAGCAGGCCGACATCACCCGTAACGGTGGCGTTATTGAGCGTGAGCTGATTCGTGTTGTTACCCGCCAGACCGATGGCGACCCGGTCCAGCGCGGGGGGAATTGACGACACTGGCAACCCGCTGGCTGGCAGTAATGCCGCGAACTGACCGGCGGTGGCGCTCTGACTGGCGTCGAGCCGGGCGTTGTTCAGCGTCACCTGGTTGTCCGCGCTGCGGCTCAGGGAGAACAGGCTGCCGCTGTCGAGGGTACTGTCGTTGACCGTGATGCGCTGGGCCGCTGCGCCGCCGGTGATGATGCTGCCGGACAGCTGGCTGCCGTTCTGCACCGTCAGGTTATGCACCCCGGCATCGGCCTGATCGATAAATATCGCCGACCCCATCATGTACGCTTTATCCCCCGGCGCGGTGTGGTACTGCACGCTGTCGTTGGCACCGTTCAGCACCGCGTTATCCATCACCACGGTAATATCGGTTGCAGACCCCGCGTTGCCCCCCTCAATCATATCGGCACGCGCTCCCCCGGCCAGGGTAATGGCTGCCGCCCCGGTGTGGCTGGCCTGAATATACTTCCCGGACATATCCGTGCCAAAAACCGTGAGCTGCTGCGTGTTGCCTGGCTGGCGTCCGTCCATATAAATGGTGGCCCCGGAGGTGGGGACGTTAGTGAATGCCGTACCGGAGGGGGCATCGAGATAGAGATCCTGACCATTATACGGGGACATACCGCAGGTAGCGGCAGGCGTGGCCGGGCACGGTGCGGCCCGCGCCGGGGATAAGGTCGCGGTCACGATCAGTAAACCCGGCAGGCTTAATGCTATGCCTTTCGCGGACGGGGCGAGCTTAAGCGTCTTAAACATAGGTATGGCTCCAGAGGCAATCAACGCGCGGAAAATAAGCGGCTAACCGAACCCAAAACGTAAGGGTGCAAATGTAAGCCCGGCTTTAAACGCAATGACACGGCTGGGGTAAGCATATTCATCGCGCAACGGAAATCGCGGGCGTGGGATACGGCAGTGAGGAATTGTGGTGGGCAATGAGGCAGGGTGAGTAACGTTGATAGCCGTTGATGCTCCCCGGTGGCGGGGAGCAGCTGAGGTTATTTCTCCGTCGCGCCGCGCTTGCGAAAACAGCGCACAAACTCTTCGGCGAAGGGGAGGATCTCCAGCAGTACGATAGCCAGCAGCAGGGTAACAATATACGGCACCGGCAGCGGCTCGCTTTTCAGGTTCAGGCTAAAATCTGCCGCTGCGGCTCCCAGCCCGACCAGCGCCAGCGCCTGATCCCAGTGGCGCGTCACCACCAGTAGCAGCGCCATCAGCGGCACCATCTCCAGAAAGCTGTGGATATGCTGCTCAACCGGCGAGATATAACGCACGGTCGAGGAGTAGCTCACATCCCACAGCGCAGTGGCTTCGTGGAGCAAAAAACCGACGACCATCAGCAGGATAATCAGCGCGTTGATTTCAAGAAACAGCGCGGCAAGCAGCGGAATTCCCATCTCGCTGAACATCAGAATATGAATAAAGGCCTCTTTTAGCCCGGCGTTTTCCTCAATGTGGGTTTTACGGTGGCACAGCCAGTCGCAGACGCCGGCCAGCAGCCAGAGCGGCATAATAAAATAAAGCAGTAACAGCAGCGTGGGATCGTTGGGTGTCACAGGTAGCCCTCCGGAATGTCTCATCCGTTAAGCATAGACCTGAATTTTAGCAGGGGTATCGCGTTCGGGAGATCCTCAGGCTATTGCAGCCTGAGGAAGAGCGAGAAGGATCGGGAAACTACAGGCGATTACCACGCCGGAACGGACGGCAGATGGCGATCATGGCAAAGGCGCTGCACAGCGGGACGATCCCAAGCATCACCCAGGCGGTGGCCGCCTGCGGGGAGGGCGTCAGCGCATGGTCGAGCTGGCCGCCCAGCAGGAAATTGCCCAGCAGTACCGCCACGCCACCCATCGACGAGAGCGCCCCATAATGCGCCCCGAGGTTGTGTTCATCGGCGAAACGCGGGATGAGGTCCATTCCCACCGGCATAATCAGCATCTGCCCGAGCGTCAACAGGGTCACCATCAGCATTGCCGGGACCAGCCGGGTTATCCCTTCCGGTGGTGGAGCCGCGGCAAACAGCGCCACGCTGAAGAAGGCGCTCGCGAGCAGGAAAAAACCGAGCGGCAGAATGTGCGCCGCCCCGATGCGGCGGGCAATACGCGCCAGCGGCAGTTGCAGAACGATCACCAGCAGCGACGCCAGCATAAAGAGCGGGCCTAACGCTTTCTCGCTGCTACCAGAGCGGTGCAGCTCCACCGGCAGCGCCAGATAGAGCTGGTTATAGCTGAACAGATACGCGCTGTAGGCGATGATAAAGGCGACAAAACGCGGCTGGTGGAAGGTTTTCCACCACGGGTTGATCCGCAGCTCGCCGCTGCGGCGCGGGGTCTGGGGCAGACAGAAAAACAAAATCGCCAGCGCAACGATAAACACGCCGGCACCGGCCAGCGCCACGCGCTGAAAACCGAAGCCCGTCAGCAGCGACCCTAGTACCGGGCCAAGTACCGCGCCCAGTTCACCGCATACGGCGAACAGCGCGAACCATTCCGCGCGGCTGCGCTTTCCGGCCTGCTCGCTTTCATTGCCGGCTCGGGCCAGCAGCGCTTCGATAGCGGGGGAGAACAGCGCGCCACCGACCCCGGTGAGGCAGGCACCGAGAATAATCGGCACCAGGCTGTCGCCCAGTGCCAGCAGCAGATAGCCGCTGATGCGCACCATACACCCGCACAGAATGATGACTCGCGCGCCAAAGCGGTCTGCCAGCGCGCCGCCCACCAGAAACATGCCCTGCTGCGAGAAGGTGCGCAAACCAATGATTAGCCCCACCGCCCAGCCAGAGAGCAGCATGTCATCGCGCAGGAAGATAGCCAGAAACGGCACCACCGCATAAAAGCCGATATTAAAGACCAGCTGGCTGCCGAGCAGCAGCGGCGGGTAGACCCGGGTAGTACGGCGGGCGAACAGGGAAAGCATGCGTTATCCATCAGCGTGAGGTTAAAAACAGAGGGCTAATATGGATGAAGCCACCGCCGCTGGCAAATCGTTGCGCCCGGCAAATCATTAACGGCGCATATAGTTGTTATGGGCAATTACCTGTATTGACAACCCCCGGAGCGCCCGGTATAAACCGACAACTTAAGAATGATTTGCATTTACATCGGCGGGGGCTGATGAAGTGCAGCATCCCGGCGGCGGGGCGAGCCCGCGGCTGCGGTAACGACGCGGCACTGCCATGGTCACAGCGTGCACGCGCATAAAATAACGATAAAGAAAGGTTGATGTTGATGGTTAATGTTAAACAGGCGTTATGGGGTTTAGGGTTGCTGAGCCTCTCCGGGATGGCGGCCGCGACGCAGTACCCGCTGACGCTGGAAAACTGCGGTACGAAGGTTGTGTTTGAAAAAAGCCCGCAGCGTATGGTCGCCCTGGGCCAGAACACCGCTGAAATCATGCTGCTGCTCGGCTTGCAGGATAAAATGGTCGCCAGCGCATTCTGGCCGACTAAAGTGCTGCCGGCGCTGGCAGGCAAAAATGAAAAGGTGCCGGTGCTGACCGTTGAGATCCCGACCCTTGAGTCGATTCTTGCCCGCCAGCCGGATTTCGTTGCCGCCCAGCTTCCACTGCTACTGGGGCCGGACAGCAAAGTTGCGAAGCGCGAAGATTTTGCCGCGGTGGGCATCAACAGCTATCTCTCACCGGGCGTCTGCGCCACGAAAAAGAACACCGGCGACATCTACGGCAGCCGCAGCCAGCTATGGGACATGACGCTGCTGTATAAAGAGATCGAGGATCTGGCGACGATTTTTGATGTCGAAGACCGCGGCGCAGCGCTGGTAAACGACTTCCGACAGCGTGAAAACGCGCTGCGCACGACGTTTGGCCACAGCAAACGCGATCTGTCGTTTGTCTTCTGGTTCTCCAGTGCTTCCCCTTCATCCGATGCCTATCTGGGCGGCAAAAACAGCGCCTCGGGCTTTATTGCCAGCGTGCTGGGCGGGCATAACGCCATCAGCTCCGACAGCGAATGGCCGACGGTGGGCTGGGAGAGCATTATCGCCACCAACCCGGATGTGATTGTGGTGTCGAGCCTCGATCGCAACCGCTGGGCGCTCGACAGCGCCGAAGAGAAGATCAAATTCCTCAAAAGCGACCCGGCCGTCAGCCAGCTTGAAGCGGTGAAAAAGGGCCATATCGTGGTGATGGACGGCCAGGCAATGAACCCGACGATCCGCACCATTTATGGCGCAGAGCAGGTGGCGGCGCAGCTTGAGAAACTGGGGCTGAACTGATGACAAGCCCGGTACGCAACCGGGGCGGGTTGTGGCAGCGCCTGGCGCTGTTCTCCGCTGCGGTTGTGCTTCTTCTGCTGGTTATTGCGATCGGCGTGGGGTCAGGTGAGCTGGCCATTCCCCTCAGAACCATTTTCTATGCGGTCACCAATAAGCTGGGGCTGACCGCAGAGCCGCTGAACCGTATCCATGAAACCGTGATCTGGGATTTCCGCCTCAGCCGTGCGCTGGTCGCTGCCTGCAGCGGCGCGGGGCTGGCCATCTGCGGCGCAGTGCTGCAGAGCCTGCTGAAAAACGCGCTGGCGGAACCCTACGTGCTCGGCGTTTCCGCTGGCGCCTCCACCGGTGCGGTGGCGGTGGTGCTGGGGATTGGCACCGGCGCGGTATCGCTCTCTGCGGGAGCCTTCACCGGCGCGTTCGCTGCGTTTGCTTTCGTGGCGCTGCTGACTAACGGTGCGCGCGGCGGTAACGAGCGCACCATCCTTGCCGGCGTCGCGGCCTCGCAGCTGTTCAACGCCATTACCGCCTACAGCATCAGCACCTCCGCCAGCGCTCAGCAGGCGCGGGATGTAATGTTCTGGCTGCTCGGAAGCTTCAGCGGCGTGCGCTGGCCCGAGTTCCAGCTGGTGCTGGTGGTCGTGATGGTCGGCCTTGCGGTCTGCCTGTGGTATGCCAAAGCGCTGGACGCCTTCACCTTTGGGGATGACGCGGCGGCCTCGCTGGGCATTCCGGTGGGCTATGTCAGGCTGATGCTGTTTACCGTGACCGCGCTGATGACGGCGGCGATTGTCAGCATGGCCGGTTCCATTGGCTTCGTGGGTCTGGTAGTACCGCATGTGATGCGCTACTTCTTTGGCCCGCTGCACCGCACGCTGCTGGTGGCCTGCGCCATGATGGGGGCCATTCTGATGGTGCTGGCAGATATTGCGGCGCGTACGGTAATCGCACCGCAGAGCCTGCCGGTGGGGGTGGTGACCGCCCTGGTTGGCGTACCGTTCTTTGCTGCCATTCTCTGGCGTGCACGGAGGCAACTATGAGTATCAGCGCGGAAAACATCTGCTGGCGCGTCGGCAAAAAAGTGATTGTCGATGACGTCTCCCTGAGTGTGGCGCAGGGGCAGACGCTGGGATTGCTGGGGCCGAACGGGTCTGGCAAATCCTCGTTGCTGCGCGTGCTGGCGGGGCTGCGCCGCCCCAGTGCGGGCCGGGTATTGCTCGATGAGCATGACATCAGCGGCATGGCAAAAAAGCAGGTCGCACGCCGCGTGGCCTTTGTTGAGCAGCATGGCGGAACAGATGCCAACATTCGCGTGCGCGATGTGGTGAAGCTCGGGCGCATCCCACACCACTCGCCGCTCTCTTCATGGACGCCGGAGGATGAACGCATCGTCAATGAGGCGCTGGAGCGGGTGGAGATGCGGGATCGCAGCGATCAGGGCTGGCTGAGCCTTTCCGGCGGGGAACGCCAGCGGGTGCATATTGCGCGCGCCCTGGCGCAGCAGCCGACCGAGATCCTGCTCGACGAGCCGACTAACCATCTCGACATTCATCATCAGATCCAGCTGATGCGCCTTATCAGCGCGCTGCCGGTCACCAGTATCGTGGCGCTGCACGACCTCAACCATGCCGCGATGTTCTGTGATGCGCTGATCGTGATGCAGAAGGGAAAGATCGTTGCCAGCGGTACCCCCGAGGCGGTGCTGACCGAAGCGTTGCTACACGACGTGTTCCAGGTGGACGCCAGAATCGAAATCTCGCCATATCACGGTAAAAAACATATTCACTTCATCTGAAGCAAAGCGGCGGACGCGATTTATGCGCGGTCGCCGCTGCGCCTGATTGGCATAACGTGCCTGGCGCATACGAATTCTCAATAAATTAATCATTTCTTAATAATAAACACACGCAAGGTTAAGCCCGGCAAGGGGTGTTGCCATACCATATTCAGCTTCGCATTTTTAGTGGCACCAATCTGATATGAAGCTCGACACCCGACTTACCCCTGTTACCGCCTGCCTGATTGTGCTGGCGGTGTTATTTCCCTTTATTCCGGATCTGCATCTGGCGCTGTTCAGCGAGCGCGTGGTGACCGTGGTCGAAGATGCACAGGCTGCATGGCTGCTGTTTGGGGCCGTTTTCACCCTGTGCTATGCGCGCTCCGCCGGGCTGGCTGAACGTCCGCGCACGTTCTGGCTGTGGGCCGTGGTCTGGTGGCTGGTTCTGTTTGGTCGCAGCGTCAGCTGGGGCAGGGAGTATTTCCCGGAAGGGCCGAAGCTGCTGTTTCGCATCATTTCGGTAGTGTTGATCGGAACCCTGGTCCTGTGGCTGGTCTTCTCTAAGGCGCTGCGTCAGGAAGTGATGGCGCGTCTGCGCAGCGAGACGTTACCGCTGTGGACGGCCGCGCTGGTGGTGTGTTCATTCCTGATTTCTGATGCAGTGGAGCATCATCGCCTGCTGGCGCCGCTGTTTCTGCATAACCCGCAGTATCAGGATTTGATTGAAGAGCTGTATGAAATTCCGTTTATGGTGGGGCTGTTTATTATCGTCTGTACCATGCTGGCGCGAGAAAAACGTGCGGTTCATTCTTAAACAGGCAGCGCACAGCGTCATGCCTGAATAACAAAAAACCCGCGCCGTGCGCGGGTTTTTTTACAGGAACAACGCTTAGCGTTTATATTCCTGCGGCTCGCCAATCCCGAGATCGACACCGGTAATCGGGTCAATGGTTTCATCGGATTTGGTACGGTCCGCCATCGCTTTCAGCATCGCCATCTGTTCAGAGGACAGGCCAACCGAGGCAGAGCCATCGCCGCCATCAACCGCAGGCTGCGGATCGGCTACGTAATTAAAGTGTTCATCGCTGTTCCAGCTGCCGCGAATGTCATCACCCTGCGACATGTTGTAGTAGGTGTTCGCATACTCTTCCACCGGTGGCAGTTTACCCGCCGGGAAGTTATTGCGAATCGAATACAACGCTTTCTCAAACGACATCTGGTGCGCGACTTCTCGCGTCATCAGGAAGCTCAGCGCATCTTTTACGCCCGGATCGTCAGTCACGTTGATCAGGCGCTCGTAGATGATTTTGGCACGCGCTTCAGCCGCAATGTTGGAGCGTAAATCGGCCGTCACTTCACCAATGGTATCGATATACGCTGCGGTCCACGGCACGCCACCAGAGTTAGTCAGCGGCGGCCCACCACCGTACAGCAGAGAGGTGATGTGGCTGTCGTTACCGTTGCTACTCAGGGAACGATACAGTTCGGCCTCACTCTCGGTGCCTTCAGCCAGTGCACCTTTCGCGCCCTTGTTCAGCATCCCTACCAGGGTACCGATAATTTCAAGGTGGCTCAGTTCTTCGGTCGCGATATCCATCAGCATCGCTTTACGGCCCGGATCGTCATCGCCAAGGCCCTGGGTAAAGTAGCGGCAGGCTGCTGCCAGCTCGCCCTGCGGCCCACCGAATTGCTCCAGCAGGAGGTTAGCAAGGCCCGGATTAGGCTCTGCCACGCGCACTGTGTATTGCAGTTGTTTTACGTGTCGAAACATAGTTTCTCCTCGATTCAGGGAATGGCAGTCGGGTTATTTTTTTGCTTCAACACCCGGCGCTTCAGAGCGCGTTAAATACTGCTGGGTAACGTCAGGCAGGTGGGTAATTGCCCATTCCGCCATGGCTTTTTCCTGCTCAAGGATCTGTTTGAATGCTGCAACGCCTTCCACATCGCCCACTTTCTCAGCGGCCGCAATAAGCGAGGTGTAGCAGGCAATTTCGAACTGCTCAAAAACGTAGCTGCTGATAGCCCCTTTGACGATTTCGTCAGAGGTAAACATGCCGCCCATAGACTGACCGAAAGCCGTCATTTTCCCCATGGTGTCTTTCATCATGGAGTTAGAAATATTGTTGCGCTCGATGACCGTCTCAAGGACTTGAATTTGCCCTTTGGTTTCATCGATATGTTGCTGAATGCGTGCTTTCAAATCTGGGTAGTTATCAATACGACCCGCCATCGCTTCGAGCATTGACTCAGCCTGTTTTTCCATGGCGTGAGCATCTCGCAACCAGTCATGATAGTTTTCTTCGTATGTCATGATTATTGCCTCCCGGAATACATCGATAAATAGAGTAAATATAACAACATGAAGCCTGGCTTATAAAATTAAGCCGTTCGCAATCTGTTGCTCACTCAAAATAATATTTCAAGCGTGGCAATAGGCGCCGCGATAATACTAATTAAGCGATTTCAATCTTGCTTGTATGAATATGAAGGTGCCAATAACTCTGCGGACCGGATCATAGTCCGCAGAGCACTAACTTCTGCATGTTTATACAGAAATAGTTATTACAGTTGCCTTAGGAAACCAAATAAACAGCCAGGGCTATCAGGATTTACGACCGCCGCTGTTGCTGTTTTTGCCCCCTTTGCTGCCCGCTTCTGATGCGCGCTCAGGGTCGTTTTTGAAGTTGCCGCCGCTGTTCTGGCCGCCTTTACGACCTGCCTCGGACGCTTTCTTCTTATCTTCTGCGAAATTACCGGAACCGCCACGATGTTGATCAGCCATTATATTGCCCTCACGTTTCGTTAGATTACCGTCAAATATGATAATGTTCATATTTCGTTGTTACGGTAATTAAATCTAGTCGATTACGGCGAGACGTCAAATGCACGCGGCAGCATGAACAGGACATTTTAGTGATGCTCGCGCTTCGCTTAAGCGGCGATAACGATACGGTAATCAGGCATGAATCAATGAGTTAAATAACGGGTCGCCCAAATAATGCGCAATACAATTGTGGGAATAGTCCTGGAATATTTCCGCCCAGCCAGGCGGTAAGGTTACAGCATTTAGCGTGCAAATATGAACATACAGTTTTTCTTTGTACAGGTTATTGCAGCGCGTAGGGAAATAACCTCCCTCTGAATCAAGCGATCCAATTCTGGACTAATTAATGATTGAACCTTTATGCGGCGAAACGTAAATTTCTGCCGGCCATAAACATGACGTTAAATAACGCTTATTGACGTTTCGTTACCGGATGGTTTTACCGTTGCGCTGCTGTTTTTTTAACGACGAGATAAACGACGAGTAACGATTCGGCGCGCGGTTGCGTCAGTGGCACAATTTCTTTCACTCAGGATAAATATGATGAAAATACACTCTATTATTGCTGGCCTTGCGACCAGTTTAACCCTTGCGGCCTCGTCTGCCTGGGCCGCCGATGGCACCGTTAACTTCACCGGTGAGATCATTGATGAAGCCTGCGTGGTTGATATCGGGGCCGATAACACCATGACCGTCGATCTTGGGCGCGTAGCGAAATCGTCGTTCAAAGCCTCCGGTGACGAAGCGCCGGAAACCAAGTTTTCTCTGAAGCTGAAAAGCTGTCCGGAAACAGTTACCACCGCCAAAGTGAAGTTTGACGGCGCTAACGATGCTACTAACTCCGGACTTCTGGCGCTGACTCAGGAAACCGGCGTGGCAAAAGGTATTGGCGTGACGCTGCGCACTGCAGATAAAGCGGCGCTGGGCCTTGATGCGGTGAACGACTACAGCTATACCCTGAGTTCAACGGAGGAAAACAGCCTCGACTTCTATGCTGCCTATCGCTCCACATCAGATACCGTCGTTGCTGGTAAAGCGAACGCGGTTGCTACCTTTACTGTGGATTACAACTGATAGCGTATCGCTATGAATATCAGGGCCGTTAGCGGCCCTTTTTATTACCTTTCTCTTCCGTGAAAAGACTATGCATCCTGATATAAATAACACAACGCTTAATATTGCCATTGATGACCAGGATTGCTTTTTTATTCTGGGCCTCGAAGCCGTGCTTACTGATATATTCACTGCTCGTTTTCCGGACCTGACGTTATATTTTCATCGTTTGCAAGACAGTAACGTGAAAGAGATGGATATTATTTTTCTCACGTTACATCCGGGAGATAAAATTGACTGCATGTGGCCAGCGCTGGCATACCGAAAATTGCGCAGCCTTGTGGTTGGCTTTTGCGAACATTCCCCGACGGAAAGTACGGGCAAGCCCCTGTTTTGCTTAAATAAGGCACTATGGTTGCACAAGTGCAGCCCCCTCACGCTTGTCGTTCAGAAGCTAATCCTGGCCTGGCGTGATGTCCTGGCTGGCAGTAGCGATACGGAAATGCGTGACTGTACACGCTGTAGTCGTCTGCGCTTAACCGAGCAGCAGCGTAAAATCGCGTATTATATGATTCGTGACTACAGCAATCATGATATTGCCCGTCTGTTAAAAATTAATATCAAGACAGTCAGCGTGCATAAATACTTTTTGATGGAAAAGATGCGCTTGCGCAGTAACCAGCAGTTTATAAACTTTCTGCGTCGTAAAAATAGTGTGGCGGCGTTAACGCTGGAATAACTGGCGGTAATGCAAAAACAGAAAAAAGGCGGTGCGAGGGGCTCGCTCCGCCTGGAAGCGGGACGTGAAGCTTAAGCGCGTTTGTTTCCCGCCGTGCTACCCGAATAAATAAAGTACAGTGCAATGCCAAGGCAGATCACCGCGCCCAGCCGCGTCAGCGAGAAGGGGATGGCGTCATTGCCGAGCCAGCCAAAGTTATCGATCAGCATGCTCATCGCCAGCTGGCCGAAAATGACCGCCACCGTGGCCACTGCGGTGCCGATACGCTGCACGGCCAGCACCATAATTACGATGTAAGGTACACCAAACAGCGCACCGATCAGCTGCCACTTCGGCATGTCCATCAGGGTTATCGTCTGTTTCGGCTCAAAGAAGAAGATGAGCAGGGCGGTCACCAGCGCACCCACCGAGAAGGTGAGAAACGCGCTACGGAACACCCCCACTTTGCTGCCCAGCTGGCCGTTTATCGCCGCCTGAATACTTAACAGCGCACCCCCCGCCACGGCGAGAATAATCATTAACAGGATCATGTGGTCTCCTTATCCCAGTGCAACCAGCGCCAGTGCGGCAATAATGAAAATCAGGGCGTAAATGCGTCTGGCATCGATTCTGCGATGCGGCGTACCGAACAGCCCGAAGTGGTCAATGATCAGGCTCTTAAATACCTGCCCGGCAAGAATGCCAATCATGGTCATGGCGATACCAATCACCGGCGTGGCGATGGTAAGAATAATCACGTAGCCCGCCCCCAGCACGCCGCCGCACAGCTGCCAGCCTGGCTGGGCGAAGAAGGACGGCGCGTTGCGCGGGCTGAAAAACAGCATCAGCAGAAACGTCAATGCCGCCCCGACCCCGAAAATACTCAGGGTGGCCCAGAGATCCCCTACCTGCTGCCCGAGCGGCCCTAACAGCCCGGCTTCAATCGACAACCCCATCCCGCCGGCAATCACCAGCAATATCAATAACACCTGCATCGTTTTATCACTCATTTATCAGAGAGGGGACGCAGCATAGAGCAGGCCGTGATGCAGAAAAACGATATAATTCATGAAACACCTTTGCAGGATTTGCATCAATGCCCACCACCGACGCAATTTCGATGCGCGCGCTGCGCTTCTTCCTCGCGGTTTTTGAAACCCAGAGCTTTTCCATCGTGGCACGGCGCGAAGGCGTCTCGGCATCAATGATCTCCCGGGTGATTCACCAGCTGGAAGATGCCCTCGGACAGCAGCTGTTCTACCGCAATACCCGGGCGGTAATCCCGACCGAGGCGGGCAGGGTATTTGTCGATTACGCCCGCGCTATCGCTGAGCGGCTGGGTGAGGCGCGCGAGGAGTTACAGAATCGGGCCACCGAGCCGGCCGGGCTGGTACGCATCAACGCCCCGGTATTTTTTGGCCAGCGCCACATTGCACCAGGGTTAACCGGCCTGACGGCGCGCTATCCGCAGCTTTCCATTGAGCTGTCGCTGACCGATGACTACATCGATCCGCATCGCGATCCGGCGGACGTGGTGTTTCGTATCGGTACCCTGAACGATGCCTCGTGGCATGCCCGGGTATTCGGCACCCAGCACTATTATCTGGCCGCCTCGGCAGCCTACCTGGCGCGCCACGGTGCTCCCGACACGCCGGACGCGCTGCATCAGCATAAATGCCTGATCTATCGCGGCTCGTCCGGGCCAAACCGCTGGCTGTTCCGGCGCGGCGAAGCGGAGTGGGTGCACTATCCGGTGCCGGCGCTGCTGACCTCCAATAACGCGGACACGCTGCTCACCGCCGCGCTCGACGGCATGGGCGTGGTGCTGTTCCCCGACTGGCTGATTGCCGAACGGCTGGCGAGCGGCGAGCTGGTGCGCCTGCTGCCGCAGTACGAGGGAGCGATTAACGCCGGGCCGCAGCATATTGCTGCCATTTACCCGCACGCCCGCCATCCGCCGCTCAACGTCAGGGCGGTGATTGATTACTATCGGGAAGCATTCGGGACGCCGCTCTACTGGCAGCATCCGCAGTAGATCAGTCGTGACGATCGAGGGAGAACCAGCGTTTCCATGCAAAGCGGATCAGGGCGTACTCAATCACGCCCAGCAGCAGGAACCACAGGCAGAACAGGATGGTGTAAAGCTGATTGAGATCCATCAGGTGGAAACGCGTCACCAGCCGCTGGGCCAGCTCCAGGCCGAGGGAGGGCGCGGGCAGCAGCAGACAGGAGAAAAAGGCCAGCAGCAGGATGCCGCCAGCGCTCATCAGGGATTCAAGTGGATGTTTCATCGCGGGCTCGCCGTAAAAAAGGGGCATTGTCCGGGATTGGGCCGGGGAGTGCAACCGCCCGCCGCCGGGCGGGCGCGGGGGCTTACATCGGCGCGGCCCAGATTTCGCAGTGGCGACGCACCAGTTCGGTCAGCGAGCCGCCGTCGGCGATGAAATGGCGCATACGCTGGGCCTGGTTTTCGCCGCGCTGGAGCCAGAGATGGATCTCCTCCAGCGCGCTACCGCCCTTGAGCTTGTCAGCGTAGGGCTGAATGCGGTCGAGCAGCTTTTCTATATCCGCCGCAATGGTGGTCTGCTTGCCGCTGTGCACATCGGTCAGCACGCCGTCCAGCCCGAAGCGGCAGGCCTGGAAGCGGTTAAAGCGATAGAGCAGGTAGTCGCGCTCCTGATGCTGGAACGGACGCTCCGCCAGCAGCCAGTGAGCGATGGCCTGAATAAAGCCAGCGATGTTCACCGCATGACCGAGGGTGAGCGGCGTATCCATCACCCGCACCTCCACCGTACCGAAGCCCGGGCTGGGGCGAATATCCCAGTGCAGATCTTTGATGGACGTAATCATGCTGGTGCTGGCGAGGCGGCGATACAGCCCTTCAAACTCCTGCCAGTTCTGGGTCCAGGGCGCGTGGCCGTTATCCGGGAAGGCCGAGAAAATATTGAGTCGCGACGAGGCGAAGCTGGTATCGGACCCCTGCATATAGGGCGACGAGGCGGAGAGGGCGATAAAGTGCGGCACATAGCGCGACAGGCCGTGCAGAAGGTAAATTGCGTCATCCCCACTGCTGCATCCCACATGGACATGCTGCCCGAAGACCGTGGCCTGCTTCACCAGATAACCAAACAGCTCCAGCGTATGGGCGTAGCGCTCATTGCTGCACACTTCCTGGCGCTGCCATTTCTGGAACGGGTGGGTGCCGCCGCCGCAGATTTGCAGATGGTGTTTACTGGCGGCCATCAGGGTCGCCTGCTGCAGCGTGGCAAACTCATGCGCTACCTGATTGATGTCTTTGCACACGCCGGTAGCGATCTCCAGCATGCTCTCGGTAATGTCGTGCTTCACTTCACCCGCTTTCAGCACGCCCTGCACTTCATCGATAAGCGTAGAGGAGTCCTGGCTCAGGTCGAATACCGGCGGATTGATCACCTGCAGCTCAAGTTCAACGCCGAGGGTGAAGGGGTCGGAGAGATGGAATGGAGTTAACGACATAATTAGCTCACTGCGATAAAGAGGTGTCAGTAAGTATAGCGGCGGCCTCTGCGGGCGTTTTGATATTGCCGGAAATGCGATCGCCGCACTTGGTAAACGTTTGCCTGATGGTTTTTTGCCCAGGCGCTGGTTTTACCCGCGCACCAGCGTAACGAGGTGTGCCTCGCTGCATAAGGCATGAGCCTCAAAACATGCCCCGGCAGGAAAAGGACCCACGGGATAGTTCAGGCGCAGTGAAAAACGTTCGGCATTGAGCGCCACAACGCTTGCCGCGTCAAAGCCAAACCAGTCACCCGCCTGCGGAAACAGCGCTTTAAACAGGCTCTCCTTGGCGGAAAAAATCAGCGTTACCGCCAGCGCAAAGGGCAGGCCGCTGGCCCGCAGCGTCGCGTGTTCGTCCGGGTTGAGCGCCTCGTCAACGATCTCCTGCGCGCTGGCCGCATCGAGCAGGGCTTCGCCGTCAATACCGACGAGGCTGAGCGAGGCGCGCTGTCGGGCCGCAACCGCCAGCGCCGTGCGCTGAAAATGGCTGATGCTGCCGATAAATCCGGCGGGCCACAGCGGCTCCCGGTGCGCACCGATGCCGGGTATCACGGCCTGTGCACCCGCGTCGCGCAGGGCGATGGCGGCAGCAAGGCGACCGGCAAGGTGTTCAGCCTGGCGTGTCGGCACGGCGTGGTTGAGCAGTGCGGCATGGGGAAGCGCCAGCAGATCGGCGGGAGAAACGCTGTGCGGCTGAAAATCGAGGCGCTGTACCCTCAGGCCGGCAAGCTGAAATGTGGTGTGCGTGGTGTGCATAAATGAAAAACCCTCCCCGGGGGGAGGGTGAGACTATCAGAACTGGGTGTTGATGCCCATATACCAGGTGCGGCCCGACTCGTTGTAGGTCGCGGCACCCGCGCCGTACATGTACGCGCCGGTGGTGGCATTCCCGGTGGTCTGGGCGTTGCCTTCGCGCCAGTGGCGCTTATCGAACAGGTTATCCACCCCGCCGGTCAGGCTGACGTTTTTGGTGACGTCCCAGGTCGCACTCAGGCCGACAATGCTGTACGGGCTGACTTCGTTGGT
This sequence comes from Siccibacter colletis, assembly GCF_000696575.1. GTDB lineage: Bacteria > Pseudomonadota > Gammaproteobacteria > Enterobacterales > Enterobacteriaceae > Siccibacter > Siccibacter colletis. The sequence goes on from NZ_JMSQ01000039.1 coordinate 46,890, forward strand.
TTCTGACCCGGTGGTGCGTTCACCCTTGTAGTTGTACTTCTTCGGCTGCTGTTTGCCGTACCAGGTAAAGGTGGACTGCAGCGCCACGTCCTGACGCACCTGCCAGCTCAGGGTCGAGTTCAGCGTGTACTCCGGGATGATCGACAGGCGGTCGCCGGTGGTCTTGTTTTTGCTCTGCAGCATGTACGTCAGGTTGTTGGTCCAGGTGACGGTATCGCTCACCGGCACGTTCAGGGTGCCTTCCAGACCTTCCACCACCGCTTTCGGAACGTTTTCCCACTGGTAGATATCGGTTTTCAGCCTGCTGGTGCCGGTCTGGTAAAGCGGAGAGTAACCGGACTCAATCTTGTTGCGATAGTCGTTGCGGAACCAGGTAACCCCTGCCAGCCAGCCGTCGCGTTTGAACTCGAGGCCAATCTCTTTGTTGATGCTGGTCTCCGCATCCAGATCCTCATTACCGAGCATGTAGCAGCCGACGTTGCTGGCGCTGGCGTAGCAGCCCTGACCGCGGCTGTAGAGGATGTAGTTCGGGTTGATCTGATAGAGGCTCGGCGCTTTATAGGCGCGGGCGATACCCATTTTCAGGGTGAAGTCATCGCCTAATCCCTGAGACAGGTTCAGCGACGGGCTCCAGTTGTCGCCGACCACGCTGTGGTGATCGAAACGCAGCGCCGGGGTTAGCATGGTGCTGTCGGTCAGCTCCATATTGTCTTCCGCGAACAGCGAGAAGATTTCAGCTTGCGAATAGGGGCTGCGCTCATCGCTGACGCCCGGCAGCGCGCCACCCTGCAGCGCCTGTCCGTTTGAGGACATGTCTTTCAGGCGCTGCTGGTTCCACTCGGCGCCCAGTGTCAGGTTCTGGTTAACCAGCATGTCGAACGGCAGGTTAATTTCGCTGTGCAGCATCACATCCGACAGGTTGGTGTCGGTGAACTTATCGCTGTTGAACAACCCTTCCAGGCCGCCCGCCAGGCCTTCACCAAGACGTGAGTTGCGGGTGTGTTCGTACTGCGCCCAGTTGCTGGTGGTGATGCCGTTATCCCAGCCGCCGTTCCAGGTCAGGGCCCAGGTCTGGCGATAGAGACGGTTGGTCTCTTTGCCGTAGTACTTGTCCACCAGGCCGTTGGTGCTGTTGTCGTTGTTGGTGTTCTGGGTGTCGCCCGCGTAGAGGTTACCCTGGCGGCTGTAGCCCGCTTCAAACTCCAGCGACTGCATCGGCGCGAAGTCCCAGCGCAGCTGGCCGTTGATGTTTTTGTTGATCACGCCTTCGCGCCCGGCGGGCATGGTATCGGCGTAGGAGCCGGTGCGCAGCGATTCGTGACCTTCGTTGATGTTGCGCGCGTCGGCCTGGGTTTTATCCAGGTTACCGAACAGGCGGAAGCTGAAGTCGCCGCCCAGCGGGCCGGTGAGGCTGAAGTTGGTGCGTTTGGTGGCGCCTTCCGCTTTATGCTCCGGGGCGTTGAAGTAGCTGTTCCACGAGCCGTGCCACTCGCCAGTGCTTTTTTTGGTGATGATGTTCACCACGCCGCCCGCCGCGCCGTTACCGTAGCGTGCTGCCGCCGGGCCGCGCAGGACTTCAATACGCTCGATCATCTCCGGCGGCACCCAGTTGGTGTCACCGCGGGTGTCGCGCTCGCCGCGCCAGCCCAGACGCACCGAGTTGCGGCTGGTGACCGGTTTGCCGTCCACCAGAATCAGGGTGTTTTCCGGCCCCATACCGCGAATATCAATCTGGCGATTGTTGCCGCGCTGGCCGCTGCTGGAGTTGCCGGTCAGGTTGACGCCCGGCATGGTGCGGATGATCTCCGACACGTCGCGCGCCGGCATGTTTTTACGAATTTCATCGGCGGTAATGGTGGATACCCCCGGTGCCTGCAGGTTCTGCTCGGCGGCGGTCACCACAATGGTGTCGTCCGCTGCCGTCTCTTTGCCATCATTAACCGCTGCGGTTTCTGCCGCAAACGCTGGCGCGGCTGCGCCGATAATCCCCAGATGCACCATCATTGCCAGGGAGTAAGTGAGCTTTTTATTCATTGTAATATCCTGCTTTTCCCGCCGCTTATCCCGTTGCAATCCTGCCCCAGAGGGAGGAAAAGCGGCATGCCAGTCCGCCATTTCAGTGCCGGTATGCGCGCGAAAAGAGGACGGCGACCGCAGCGACCAAAAGGAGGGTGAGTGAACACATACGTGTTGCGCTTCCCACAGCGCGCCAATACGCTATTGCAAATACGAATAATTATCAATAATATTATCGACGTTTTCCGAACGGAAACGCATTTTTACACGTAAAACATGGGGTTAAAGAGCTGCGATGGAGCTGACAACGGGAAGTGAAGCCTGGTGGCAGGCGCGACAGGCAGAGGGCGGCCCGACCGTCATTCCGCGCGACGACGGCACATGCCACATCACCATCTGGTGGCGCGACCCGCAGGGCAGCGACGTGGATTCACCCATTCAGCGCGTCTGGATCTACATCACCGGCGTCACCGATCACCACAACCGCTCGACCCCACAGTCACTCCACCGCCTGCCGGGCACCGACGTCTGGTGCTGGCAGACGGTACTGCCTTCCACCTGGCGCGGCAGTTACTGCCTGGCTCCCAGCATTCGCATTGATGATTTCCCGCCCTCGGTGTTCAGCCCCGACGGGCCGGATCGCGCCGGGCTGCGCACCGGCTGGCGCACGCTGCTGCCGCAGGCCATTGCCGACCCGCTCAACCCGCACAGCTGGAGAGGCGGACGCGGTCACGCCGTCTCGGCACTCCACCTGCCCGACGCGCCGCCGCAGCCGGGGTGGGACGCCCGCGATGAGCCGGTTATTCCGCCGCAGTGCATCACCTGGCACAGCGCGGTGCTGGGTAACAAGCGCCGGGTCTGGATCTATACCACCGGCGACGCGCAGCCCGACACGCGCCCGCTGGCGCTGCTGCTCGACGGACAGTTCTGGGCGGAAAGCATGCCGGTGTGGCCAGCGCTGGCGAAGCTCACCCGGGAAGGAAAACTACCGCCCGCCGTCTATGTGCTGGTGGACGCCATCGACACCGTGCACCGCAGCCATGAGCTGCCCTGCAATGCCGCGTTCTGGCAGGCGATTATTGAAGAACTGCTGCCCCAGGTGCGGCGCTTTGCCCGCTGGCGGGACGATCCGGCAACTACCGTGGTCGCCGGCCAGAGCTTTGGCGGCCTGGCCTCGTTGTATGCCGCGCTGCACTATCCCGAACGCTTCGGCTGCGTGCTCAGCCAGTCTGGCTCTTTTTGGTGGCCGGACCGCCAGCACGGCGATCAGGGCGGCGTACTGGTGCAGCAGTTGCGCAGCGGCGAACTGGCCTGGCCCGCGCCGCGCCTGTGGCTGGAGGCTGGGGTGCGCGAGCCGCTGATCCACGCCGCCAATACCCAGCTTTATTCTCTCTTACAGCAGACACAGCAGCCGGTTTTCTGGCGTCAGGTTGACGGCGGGCACGATGCGCTGTGCTGGCGTGGCGGTCTCACCGAGGGGCTGATAACCCTCTGGAGTCCGCTCACCGCGCCGCACGGCGCGTAATTCGACAGGAGTTTGGCATGGAACAGAGTAACCCTTTCGACGATACCCACGGGCGCTTCGCGGTGCTGGTCAATGCGCAGCAGCAGTACAGCCTGTGGCCGCAGCACTGCGCGCTGCCCGCAGGCTGGCAGGTGGTGTGCGAGCCACAGTCGCAGGAGGCATGCTACCGCTGGCTGGAACAGCACCGGGCGAACCTGCATCCGGGCAACTTTGTGAAAAACCAACAGCAAAAGGGTATCGGCGGTGAGTGATCAATCAAACAATCGTAGCGGCCTGATGCCGCTGGTCGCGGCGCAGCCGGGGATCTGGATGGCGGACAAACTGACCCGCCAGCTCAGTGCCTGGAGCGTGGCGCACTATGTGGAGCTGCACGGCGAGATCGACGCGCCGCTGTTGGCCCGTGCCATTGTGGCGGGCATGAACGATGCCGACACCCTGAAGCTGCGTATTGAGGAGCAGGACGGCGAGGCGTATCAGTGGGTGGATGAGAGCCTTATTCTTACCGCGCCCGTGATCCATGACCTGCGGGCGCAGGCAGATCCGGAAGCCGCAGCCCATGCCGTGATGCAGGCGGATCTCAGCCAGGATCTGCGGCTCGAAAGCGGCCAGCCGCTGTACCATCACGCGCTGCTGCGTCTCGGTGACGCGCGCTGGTTCTGGTATCAGCGCTACCATCACGTGGCGGTGGACGGCTTTAGCTTCCCGGCCATCACCCGCCGCATCGCGGCTATCTACACCGCATGGCGGCATGAGCAGACGCCGGAGCCGTCACCCTTTACCCCGTTTAGTGAGGTGGTGGAGGAGTATCAGCGCTATCAGCACAGCGACACCTTTACCCGCGATGCCGCCTTCTGGCGCGAACAGCTGAGCCAGCTGCCGCCGGCCGCCACGCTCTCGGGCGAACCCCTGTCGGGGGATCTCTCCACTACCGCACTGCACCGTTTTAAGCGCCGGTTTGACAGCCAGGATCTCGCCCGGCTGGTCGCCCACAGCGGCGGCCAGACCCTGGCGGATATGGCGCTGGCGCTAACCGCGCTGTGGATCGGCCGTCTCAGCGGACGCAACGATTTCAGCGCCGGGTTTATCTTTATGCGCCGTCTCGGCTCCAGCGCGCTGTGCGCCACCGGCCCGGTATTGAACGTGCTGCCGCTGGGCGTGCACCTCGACCCTGGCGCGACGCTGGCGCAGCTGGCGGCCAGCCTCAGCGCACAGCTGAAAAAGATGCGCCGTCATCAGCGCTATGATGCCGAGCAGATCCTGCGCGACGCCGGACGCGTCACCGGCGACCAGCCGCTCTACGGGGCGGTCATCAACCTGAAAATGTTCGACTATCAGCTCGATCTGGACGGCATCGCTGGCATCACCCACACGCTGACCACCGGCCCGGTGAAGGATCTGGAGATCGCGCTGCTGCCGGATGAGCAGGGCGGTCTGGCGCTGGAGCTGCTGGCGAATGCCGGGCGCTACGACGCCCGCGAGCTGGAGCGTCACCTCGATCGCCTGCCGCTGCTGCTGCGCCAGTGCGCTGCCCGGCCAGAGATGCGCTGTGCTGATGTCGACCTGCTTCACGCTGATGAACAGGCGCTGCTGACGCAGGTGAATGACACCGCGATGATGCTGCCTGAAGCCACGCTGAGCAGCCTGATTGCTCGTCAGGCGGCGTTGACGCCCGACGCGCCAGCCCTGGCGGATGAGCGCTATCAGTTCAGCTATTCCGAGCTGCGCCAGCAGGTGCAGGCCCTGGCCGCAGAGCTGGTCCAGCGCGGTGTGCAGCCGGGCGACGTTGTTGCCGTGGCGCTGCCGCGCTCGGTATTCCTGTCGCTGGCACTGCAGGCCATTGTGGAAGTGGGTGCCGCCTGGCTGCCGCTCGATACCGGTTACCCGGATGAGCGCCTGCGCATGATGCTGGAAGATGCCGCCCCGCGGCTGCTGATCACCGAACCGGGCCAGGCTGCGCGCTTCACCGGGCAGCCGATGCTGCACTACACCGCGCCGCTGCCGCCAGTGGCCGATGCGCCGGTCTGCGCGTCCCGTCCGGAACATACCGCCTACGTAATCTTCACCTCTGGCTCAACGGGCCGCCCGAAAGGGGTGATGGTCGGCCAGACCGCCATCGTTAACCGCCTGCTGTGGATGCAGAACCACTATCCGCTTCGCCATGATGATGTTGTGTTGCAGAAGACGCCGTGCAGCTTTGACGTCTCGGTGTGGGAGTTTTTCTGGCCGTTTATCACCGGCGCACAGCTGGTGATGGCTCCCCCGGAGGCGCACCGCGATCCGCAGGCGCTGCAGCAGCTGTTTGCCCGCTATCGCGTCACTACCACGCACTTTGTTCCCTCCATGCTGGCGGCCTTTGTCGGCGCGCTTTCGACGCCGGACGCTATCGCCAGCTGCGCCACGCTGCGGCGGGTATTCTGCAGCGGTGAAGCCCTGCCCACCGCGCTGTGCCGGGAATGGGAACAGCTCACCGCCGCGCCGCTGCATAATCTTTATGGCCCGACCGAGGCCGCGGTGGACGTGAGCTGGTATCCGGCTTACGGCCCGGAGCTGGCGGCGGTGCGCGGCAGCAGCGTACCGATCGGTTTCCCGGTGTGGAACACCGGCCTGCGCATTCTTGATGGTTCGATGCGTCCGGTGCCGCCGGGCGTGGCGGGCGATCTCTACCTGACCGGCATCCAGTTGGCCCAGGGCTATCTCGGGCGGCCGGATCTCACCGCCAGCCGCTTTATCGCCGATCCGTTCGCGCCGGGCGAGCGTATGTACCGCACCGGGGACGTGGCGCGCTGGCTGGAAAACGGGGCGGTGGAGTATCTCGGACGCAGTGACGATCAGCTGAAAATTCGCGGGCAGCGTATTGAACTGGGCGAAATCGACCAGGCGATGCTTAACCTGCCTGGAGTGGCGCAGGCGGTGACTAACGCCTGTGTGCTCAATGCCGCAGCCGCCAGCGGCGGCGATGCGCGTCAGCTGGTGGGCTATCTGGTGCCGTCCGCTGGCGTCGCGCTCGACGCGCAGGCGCTACGTGAGCAGCTCGCTGCGCAGCTTCCGGCGCATATGGTGCCGGTGGCGCTGGTGACGCTGGATGCCTTCCCGCTCAGCGCCAACGGCAAGCTGGATCGCAAAGCGCTGCCGCTACCACAGGTGGCGTCCCGCGCCGATGGCCGCCCGCCGCAACCCGGGCTGGAGCAGACCATTGCGCAGGCCTTCTCCGCGCTGCTCGGCAGTGACATCACCGACGCCGCGGCGGATTTCTTCGCCCTCGGCGGCCACTCGCTGCTGGCGATGCGGCTTGCCGCCAGCCTGAAGCGCACCCTCGATCGTCCGGTGACGGTGGGGCAGGTGATGGTGGCGTCGACGGTAGAAAAACTGGCGGCGCTGCTGAGTGAGACGCACAGCGAGGAGGAAGCCAGCAGCGCTGGCTTTGACGCGGTGCTGCCGCTGCGTCAGGGCAGTGGCCCGACGCTGTTCTGCTTCCACCCGGCCTCCGGGTTCGCCTGGCAGTTCAGCATTCTGCAGCGCTACCTCGACCCGCGCTGGTCGATTACCGGTATCCAGTCGCCGCGTCCGGGCGGGCCGATGATGACCTGCGCCAAGCTCGATGACGTGTGCGACGCCCATCTGGCACGGCTGCGGGCGTTGCAGCCCCAGGGGCCGTATTACCTGTTTGGCTACTCGCTGGGCGGGACGCTGGCGCAGGGCATTGCCGCCCGGCTACAGGCGGCCGGGGAGACGGTGGCATTTCTCGGGCTGCTCGACACCTGGCCGCCGGAGTCGCAGAACTGGGCCGGGAAAGATCCGGACCAGCGCGACCCGGAAGTGCTGGCGGAGATCAACCGCGAGCGCGAGGCGTTTCTTGCCGCCCAGCAGGGGCAGGGGTCGGATCGCCTGTTCGATACCATCGAGGGAAATTACACCGATGCCGTGCGGCTGCTCAGTACCGCGCACAGCGCCCGGTTTGATGGCAAGGCAACGCTGTTTGTCGCGACGAAAACCCTGAAGCCGGGCATGGACCCGCACACCACCTGGGCGCCGTGGATCGGCGAGCTTGAGGTTTACCCGCAGGACTGCGCCCACGTGGAGATTATTTCCCCGCAGGCGTTTGAGTCGATTGGGCCGGTGCTACGGCAGATTCTGGGGTGACCGGTGGGGTGGGGGCGCTACGCTAACCCACCCTGGCGGGGCGCGCGGTTACTGACGCCCCAGCGCGTAGGGCGGGTAAGCCTGCGCACCCGCCGTCAGAGCGAAGACAACGGTGATCAACGACCCAGCGGCACGATCAGCGGGGTATGTGCGACCGGATCGTCGATGATCATGCAGCGCATTCCGTAGACCGCCTCTATCAGTTCGGGGGTGACGATCTCTTTTGGTGCTCCCTCGGCGACCACTTTCCCGTCGCGCAGCGCGATCAGGTGGGTGGCATAGCGGCAGGCCTGATTGAGATCGTGCAGCACCGCCGCCAGGGTGTAGCCCTGTTCGCGGTTCAGGGAACGCAGCAGCTCCAGCAGGTCAATCTGATAGCTGATGTCCAGCCAGGTGGTCGGCTCATCCAGCAGCATGATGGCGGTCTCCTGGGCCAGCACCATGGCGATCCACGCCCGCTGCCGCTGCCCGCCGGAGAGGGTATCCACGCTCTGGGTTGCCAGCGCCTCCACGCCGGTAGCCTGCATCGCCCGGTTCACCGCCTCTTCATCCTCTTTACGCCAGCGGGTAAACAGCGGCTGGTGCGGATAGCGCCCGCGCGCCACCAGCTCCTGCACCGTGATATCCCCCGGTGTACTGGCGTTCTGCGCCAGCAGGCCGATGCGCCGCGCCACTTCTTTGGTGGCGTAGCGATCGATCGCCTGACCATCGAGTATCACCTCACCACGCATCGGCTGCATCAGGCGGCTCAGGGTGCGCAGCAGCGTCGATTTGCCGCAGCCGTTCGGGCCGATGATGGCCGTAAAATGGCCATCGGGGATCGCCACGCTTAAGCCATCAGCCACCACGTGCTTACCGTAGCCGAGGGTTAAATCGCGACCGTATAAACGAGAGTGCGTCATCTCTTGCGGGACTCCTGAATCAACAAGGCGATGAGATAGATACCGCCGATGCTCACGGTGATTACGCCCACCGGAAGCTGATAAGGCATAAACAGACGCTGGGCGCACAGGTCGGCCACCAGCAACAGTGTTGCGCCGCACAGTGCCGACTGAGTCAGCCCAAGCCGCGTGGTGCCGGACAGGCGGCGCACGATATGCGGGGCCACCAGGGCAATAAATGAGATCGGCCCGGCAAGGGCGGTGGCAGCGGCAGTGAGCAGCACCGCCGTCAGCATCAGCAGCAGACGCGAGCGCTCCACCGGCACGCCCAGCGCGCAGGCGGTGTCATCCCCCATCTCCAGCAGCCGCATGCGGCGCACCAGCAGTCCGGCAGCGATAAACATCGCCACAATAATCGGCGCGGCGGGCAGGGTTTTACTCCAGGTCAGGCCGTTGAGCGATCCGGCGTTCCACAGTCCGGCGGAGAGCGCCGTCTCCAGCGAAGCCTGCAATAACAGCCAGGTGTTGAACGCCACCAGCATCGCGCGGGTGCCGATACCGATAATGATCAGCCGGAAGGTGTCGATGCCGTTGCGCCAGGCCAGCAGCCACACCAGCAGCGAGGTGATAATGCCGCCCGCCATTGCCGCCAGGGCGATGGCGGTCTGGTGCTGACCAAACAGCACCATCGCCACCAGCACACCGCTCCATGCGCCGGTGTTAAAGCCCATCACATCCGGGCTACCGAGCGGGTTGCGCATCAGCGACTGGAATATTGCGCCGCTGACCCCGAGGGCAGCCCCCACCAGCAGCGCCATCGCCACCCGGGGCAGGCGCCACTCGACGACAATCATCGACATGGCGCGCGGCGCGCTGCCGGTCAGGGCATCAAACACCTGCGACACTGTCAGCGCTACGCTGCCGCTGGCCAGGCTCCAGCCGGAAAACAGCAGCGCGATAAGGACAAACAGCCCCAGTACCAGGGTTAAACGCGGCAGCCGGGTCATAGCGTCACCCCGTTACGGCGGCGGCGTACCAGCCAGATCAGCACCGGCGCGCCGATAAAGGCGCTCACCACCGAGACGCGCAGTTCGCCCGGCACCAGCTGACGGCCGAGAGTATCGGCAGCCAGCAGCAGGGTTGGCGTCGCCAGCATCGTCACCGGCAGCGTCCAGCGATGATCCGGTCCGACCAGCCAGCGCGCCAGGTGCGGCATCATCAGGCCGATAAAGGCAATCGGACCGACGGCGGCGGTGGCGCTGCCGCACAGCACGGTGATGGCCAGCAGGCCGAGGATCTGCGTGCGCGCCACCCGGCTACCGAGCGCAGTGGCGGTATCGTTGCCCATGCTCAGGCTGTTGAGCGAGCGGCTCAGCAGCAGCGCCACCGCCGTGGCCGCCAGCACCGGCAGAAGGATAATTTTCAGCGGAAACAGGCTGCGGATGTCGAGCGAGCCGGCCTGCCAGAAGCGCAGCTGGTCGTAGGCTACCGGATTAAGCAGCGCGATGCCGCTCGATAGCCCCTCCAGCACCGCCGCCAGCGCCACCCCGGCTAACGTCAGCCGGACCGGATTAAGCTGGCCGCCACCCTGGCTGCCGGTGAGGGCGACGATCAGCGCGGCGATGAACGCGCCGCCGAAAGCGAAGGCCAGCAGGGCAACGGGGGAGGCGTAGCCAAACAGCGCCGCCCCGAGGACGATGGCGAAACTGGCGCCTGAATTGACCCCGAGCAGGCCGGGGTCGGCCAGCGGGTTACGCGACAGGGTTTGCATCAGCGCCCCGGCAACGCCGAGCGCGATCCCGGCCAGCAGCCCGGCAAGGGTGCGCGGCAGGCGGGCATCAAGCACAATGGTGCAGTCGGCGCTGCGACAGGATTGGGTAAGGGCGTCCAGCACGGTTGTGGGTGCCAGCGCTTTGGCGCCCAGCAGCAGGCTGAGCAGCATCATAATGAGGAGCAAAACAAGCAGGCTCAGCACAAGGTAAGGGCGGGCTGAAAACCGTGACCACGACATAACACACTTCCCTGACATGATAATGATATTAATTATCGTTATCGCTCTTTGCGGTTTATGTTAGCATGAGCGCCCTGCTATCCGGTAAGGAAAATTGGTGTTAAGGCCCTGTAATGAACCGACATTCAATGCTGCTCAACCTGAGTCTGCTCAGAACCCATCCTGACTTTCGCGCTGTTTTTATCGCCCGTTTTATCTCGATTCTCTCCCTCGGCCTGCTCGGCGTGGCCATCCCGGTACAGATCCAGACCCTCACCGGTTCGGCGTTGCAGGTTGGGCTGGCGGTCACGCTCACCGGTAGCGCCATGTTTGTCGGCCTGATGACCGGCGGGGTGCTGGCCGATCGCCACGAGCGCAAGCGGCTGATCCTGCTGGCCCGCTCCACCTGCGGGCTGGGGTTTATCGGGCTGTGCATTAACGCCGCGCTGCCGACGCCGTCGCTGGCGGCCATCTATCTGCTCGGTATCTGGGACGGCTTCTTTGGCGCGCTGGGGGTGACGGCTTTGCTGGCGGCAACCCCGGCGCTGGTGGGGCGCGACAACCTGATGCAGGCCGGGGCCATTACCATGCTGACGGTGCGCCTCGGATCGGTGATCTCCCCGGTGGTGGGCGGTCTGCTGTTGGCGTGGGGCGGGGTGGTGTGGAATTACGGTCTGGCGGCCTTCGGCACCTTTATTACGCTGATCCCTCTGCTGCGGCTGCCGCAGCTGGCACCGCCGCCGCAGCCGCGTGAGCACCCGCTGCGCGCCTTGTGGGCCGGGCTGCGCTTCCTGCTGCACAGCCCGCTGATTGGCGGCATTGCGCTGCTGGGGGCGCTGCTGACCATGGCAAGTGCGGTGCGCGTGCTCTATCCGGCGCTGGCCAACCACTGGCAGATGAGCGCCAGTCACATCGGACTGCTGTATGCCGCGCTGCCGCTTGGTGCGGCGCTGGGGGCTTTGACCAGCGGCAATCTGGCCCGCTGCGCGCGCCCTGGTGCGGTAATGCTGGCGACCACGCTCGGATCGTTTATCGCGGTGGGGCTGTTCAGCCTGATGCCGAACGGTGCGCTGGGAATGCTGTGTCTGGTAATGGTTGGCTGGCTGAGCGCTATCAGTTCGCTGCTGCAGTACACCCTGATCCAGACCCAGACGCCGGAAGCGATGCTGGGCCGCATCAACGGACTCTGGACCGCGCAGAACGTTACCGGCGACGCCATCGGCGCAGCGCTGCTTGGCAGCATGACGGTGGTGATGACCCCGGTGTATGCCGCCAGTACCGGCGGGCTGGTACTAACGCTGGTGGGCATTGTGCTGCTGATCGTCCTGGTTGAGCTGCGGCGTTTCCGTCAGCCTGAAACCCCGGCGGCGCAATAAGCTTACGCCTGGATAAACGGTGGGTGGGCATGGTAAACGGTGGGTGCACTCCGTTTACCCACCCTACGGAATAGCAGTTGTTGTTGGGTGGGTAAGCCTGCGCACCTACCACAAAAAAAACATCAAATGCCGAAGCGTGGCCCCATCCGGCATCAAAACCGCCGCGTCACTTCCCGTAGGGTGGGTAAGCTTCGCGCACCCACCATAAACGCAAATCACCCAATGCCGAAGCATGGACCATCCGGCATCAAAACCGCCGCGCCGAGGCGTTGAGTCCGGGCTGGCGGTCGGGAACCGCCAGAGGGCGCGAGCCCAGGGATGGGGTATCGCGCCCGACCGGAAGCGAAACGCCGGAGGCAAGGGCAGCCCGCAGGGCCGGTTTTACTGGCCGGGAGCCGGGATAGTGAAGGGGGCGGCGGCGAGCCCCCTTCACCCGTTCACGGGCGGCGGTGTTTGCATGTGAGCGCGGTGCCACGGTGAACGGAACCTTCACCGCCCTGCCATAGCCCTCATACCAGAACGGTGGATGCACATCATAAACGGTGGGTGCACTCCGTTTACCCACCCTACAAACCCACCCTTCACTGCCATGCTACAACTTACTTAAACAACGCCGTTAAACGCGCCAGCGCCTGACTCGCGCTGTAGTAATCCAGCCGGAATGTCTCGGTGCCGAGCGGATACACGCGCTTATTCTTCACCGCCGGAAGATGCGCCAGCAGCGGGTTACTGTAGATGGCCTGCGCATCTTTCTCATCCCCGGCGAACAGCAGCAGATACTCGCCGTTCAGGCCCGCCGCCAGATTCTCGCCGCCCAGCTGAATAATATCGTGACGTTTTCCCATGCTCTGGCTGGCGTGCAGCGCCGCCGGCGGCGTGGCGAGGGTGAAACCCGCTTCGCGCAGCAGCTGGCCCTGGGCCGAATCCGGTGTCCAGAGATTGGCATTGCGCGCCGCCGGGTTATATACCAGCGCGCTGACCGGGGCAGACGGCACCTTCATGCTCTGGCGAGCGCGGTCGAGCTGCGCGTTGAAGCTGGCAATGCGTGCCGCGGCCTGCTGTTCGTGGCCGGTCATCTCGCCAAGCTGCGTCAGGAGTTGTTGCCAGCTTTTATCGTCGTAGTTGACCACGATGGTGGGCGCAATAGCCGAAAGCTGATCGTAGAGCGCCAGCGCCGAGTCGCCGCCGGTAGCGCTAATCAGGATCAGATCCGGCATCTGGGCAGCCACCGCTTCGGCCACCGGCTCGCCGATCCACAGGCGCTGCACGTGACGCTCCTGGGCAATAGCACCCCACTGGCGCAGAAAACCCTGGCTGTCCGCGACCCGGTTGCCCGGCGATGTGGCACCGCTGGCGACCACCGGTGCGTCGATGGCGAGCAGGGAGCCGGTAAGGGTCACGCTGGTAGAGACAATGCGCGTCGGGGCGCGCTCCAGCGTATGGGTGCCCTTGCTGTCAGTAATCTGGCGCGGCCACCCGTCAGCGTGCGCCTTTGCGGCAATTCCGAAAATCAGTGCCCCCGCAACCAGGGCGACGTTAAGGCAAGCGAAACGACGTATCACGGTGAAATGGTCCTGTTTTATGGTTTAATAATGCTTCTCATTTTCATTGTTGCCGACGCAGGATGCAAGCGATGGTGACATCAGGTTAGCTCCCGCAGAGTTGACTTCCGGCGCGATTGCTTTTAGGTTACCGCACCAAAATACAAATGATAATTATTACCAACAGGCATATCATTGTTTGGAGGACCGCATGGATACGTTAATGGCAGAGGAAATGCAGCAACACACCGCCCGCGTCGGCGCAGACGATTTTTTCTTTATGTCGCCGTTTCGCAGCTTCATCGCCACCGGCTGCGTCAGCCGGGTCACGCAGCCAGCGCTGGATGGCGATCGGCCTGACGGTGAATTTCAGCGGGCAGTAAAGGATGCGTTCGCCCAGGCCCGCACGCAGGGGGTGAAGAATCCGGTGCTCGTCGGGGCCATCCCGTTCGATACCACGCGCCCGTCTGCCCTGTTTGTACCGGCGCGCTGCGAGGCGTTTTCCCGCCCGGCGCGCCAGAAAGCGGCCTTATACCACATTGACGACGTCGCGCTGCGCGTTACCGGGCGTGAAGCCATTCCGGAGCAGCCGGTGTTTGAAGCGATGGTCGCCCGCGCTGCGGCGCTCACCGCTACGCCGCAGGTCGATAAAGTGGTGCTGTCGCGCCTGATCGACATCACCACCGACGCCCGGCCCGACAGCGGCGCACTGCTTGAGCGCCTCATCGCCCAGAATCCCGCCAGCTTCAACTTCCACGTTCCGCTGCCCGACGGCGGCGTTCTGCTGGGTGCCAGCCCGGAACTGCTGCTGCGTAAAGAGGGCGCGCACTTCAGCTCGCTGCCGCTGGCCGGGTCCGCCCGCCGCCAGCCGGATGACACCCTCGACCGCGAGGCGGGCCGCCGCCTGATGAACTCGGCAAAGGATCGGCACGAACACGACCTGGTGACCGGCGCGATGAAAGCGATACTGGCCCCGCGCAGCCGCACCCTGACGCTGCCGGAGACCCCGCAGCTCATCACTACCCCAACCCTGTGGCATCTGGCGACGCCGGTGGAAGGCGACGTCAAGGACGCCCACGATAACGCGCTGTCGCTGGCTTGCCTGCTGCATCCCACCCCGGCGCTGAGCGGTTTCCCGCATGACGTCGCCAAAACCCTGATTGCTGACCTCGAACCCTTCGAGCGCGATCTGTTCGGTGGCATCGTCGGCTGGTGCGACGAAGAGGGGAACGGTGAGTGGGCGGTAACCATCCGCTGCGCGCGCATTAAAGATAATCAGGTGCGGCTGTTCGCCGGCGCGGGCATCGTTCCGGCCTCTTCACCGGAAGGGGAGTGGCACGAAACCGGCACCAAACTCTCCACCATGCTTAACGTTTTTGGACTCAACTGAAGGTTGCTATGACTGTTTCTTTTACCCGCTGGCCGGACGATCTCGCTGCCCGTTACCGTGAGAAGGGCTACTGGACCGATCTTCCGCTCACCGACATTCTGACCCGTCACGCCGACAGCGACGCCTGTGCGCTGATCGACGGCGATCGCACCTTCAGCTATCGCGCGCTTAATGCCGCGTCCGACCGGCTGGGCGCGGCATTGCAGCGCCAGGGCCTGAAGCGCGGCGAAACCGCGCTGGTGCAGCTCGGTAACGTGGCGGAGTTCTATATCACCCTGTTTGCGCTGCTGAAAATCGGCGTCGCGCCGGTGAATGCCCTGTTCAGCCATCAGCGTACCGAGCTGGAAGCCTATGCCGGACAGATCGCCCCGGCGCTGCTGGTGGCGGACCGCGAACACAGCTTCTTTGGCAGTGACGAGACGCTGAATCAGTTTGTCGCCGCCCACGCTTCACTGCGTGTGGTCGCGCTGCATAACGATAGCGGTGAGCACGCCCTGTCAACGCTCATTGCCAGCGAGCAGGGAGAGTTCGTTGCCACGCCAACCCCGGCGGATGAAGTGGCGTTTTTCCAGCTCTCTGGCGGCAGCACCGGCACCCCGAAGCTGATCCCGCGTACCCATAACGACTACTACTACAGCATTCGTCGCAGCAACGAGATCTGCCAGTTCACGGCGGAAACCCGCTACCTGTGCGCGCTGCCCGCAGCCCATAACTATCCGCTCAGCTCGCCCGGCGCCTTCGGCGTGTTTCTGGCGGCAGGCTGCGTGGTGCTGGCTCGCGATCCGAGCGCCACGCTCTGCTTCCCGCTGATTGAACAGCATCAGATCAACGTCACCGCCCTGGTACCGCCGGCGGTCAGCCTGTGGCTGCAGGCGATCCAGGAGTGGGGCAGTAACGCCCAGCTGGCCTCGCTGCGCCTGTTGCAGGTGGGCGGGGCGCGGCTCTCCTCCTCGCTGGCGGCGCGTATTCCGGCGGAGATTGGCTGCCAGCTGCAGCAGGTCTTCGGCATGGCGGAAGGGCTGGTGAACTACACCCGCCTCGATGATAGCGAGGCGCGCATCCTGAATACCCAGGGCACGCCGATGAGCCCGGACGATGAGGTGTGGGTAGCGGATGAGCACGGCAACCCGCTGCCGCGCGGCGAAGTAGGGCGACTGATGACCCGAGGCCCGTACACCTTCCGCGGCTACTACAACAGTCCGGAACACAACGCCCGCGCCTTCGACGCCAACGGCTTTTACAGCTCCGGCGATCTGATCGCCATTGATGAAGACGGCTACATCACCGTCCAGGGGCGAGAAAAAGATCAGATCAACCGCGGCGGAGAGAAGATCGCCGCCGAAGAGATCGAAAACCTGCTGCTGCGCCACGAGGCGGTGATCCACGCCGCGCTGGTCAGCATGGAGGACGATCTGCTGGGCGAGAAGAGCTGTGCCTGGCTGGTTACGAAGCGCCCGGTGCGCCCGGTGGAGATCCGCCGCTGGCTGCGCGAGCTGGGCGTCGCCGATTTCAAACTGCCGGACCGCGTGGAGTGCGTGGAATCGCTGCCGCTTACGCCGGTCGGTAAAGTAGACAAAAAACAACTGCGCCAGTGGCTCGCTGCGCGCACGCAGGCCTGAAGGATTTAAGGGAAATATCATGGCAATTCCAAAACTGAACGCTTACGCCCTGCCGACCGCGCAGGAGATCCCCACCAGCAAAGTGAGCTGGCCTTTCGAGCCGCAGCGCGCCGCGTTGCTGATCCACGATATGCAGGATTACTTCGTCAATTTCTGGGGCGACAACTGCGCCATGATGGAGCAGGTGATTGCTAACATCGCAGCGCTGCGCCAGTTCTGCAAACAGCAGGGCATTCCGGTGTACTACACCGCTCAGCCAAAGGATCAGAGCGATGCCGACCGCGCGCTGCTCAACGACATGTGGGGACCGGGCCTCAACAAACATCCGGAACAGCAGAAGGTGGTGGATGCCCTCGCGCCGGATGCGGATGACACCGTGCTGGTGAAGTGGCGCTACAGCGCGTTCCACCGCTCGCCGCTGGAGCAGGCGCTGAAGGAGAGCGGGCGCGATCAGCTGCTCATTACCGGGGTTTACGCCCATATTGGCTGCATGACCACGGCGACCGATGCGTTCATGCGCGACATCAAGCCGTTCATGGTGGCCGATGCGCTGGCTGACTTCAGCCGCGAGGAGCACATGATGGCCCTGACTTACGTGGCGGGCCGCGCCGGTCGCGTGGTGATGACGGCCGATCTGCTGCCGCAGCAGGCGAGCGATGACGTGCCGGCCAGTAAGGACGCACTGCGCGCGCTGGTGCTGCCGCTGCTGGACGAATCCGACGAGCCGTATGACGATGACAACCTGATCGATTACGGTCTGGATTCGGTGCGCATGATGGCGCTGGCCGCGCGCTGGCGCAAAGTGCACAGCGATATCGACTTCGTGATGCTGGCGAAAAAACCGACGCTTGACGCCTGGTGGGCGCTGCTCTCCCGGGAAGGCAGCCGCTGATGGCCGGGCTGGATTTCCGTGGCAAAAACGTCTGGGTAACCGGAGCGGGCAAGGGGATTGGTCAGGCCACCGCGCTGGCGTTTGTCGAGGCCGGTGCTCAGGTCGTGGGCTTCGACCTGGCCTTTGAGCAGGAGCGCTATCCTTATCGCACCGAAGTGCTCGACGTGGCCGATGCGGCGGCGGTGGCGCAGGTGTGCCAGCGCGTGCTGGCCGACACCCGTGCGCTTGATGTGCTGGTGAACGCAGCAGGCATTTTACGCATGGGGCCGACCGACGAGCTGACTCAGGAGGACTGGCAGCAGACCTTTGCCGTCAACGTGGGCGGCGCGTTTAATCTGTTCCAGCAGACCATGCCCTGGTTCCGCCGCCAGCAGAGTGGGGCGATTGTCACGGTAGCTTCCGACGCTGCCCATACGCCGCGCATCGGCATGTCGGCTTACGGCGCGTCGAAAGCGGCGCTGAAAAGCCTGGCGCTCACCGTCGGTCTTGAGCTGGCGGGTAGCCACGTGCGCAGCAATATCGTTTCGCCTGGCTCGACCGATACCGATATGCAGCGCGTGCTCTGGACCAGTGATGACGCCGAGCAGCAGCGTATCCGCGGCTTTGGCGAACAGTTTAAGCTGGGCATTCCGCTGGGCAAGATTGGCCGTCCGCAGGACGTGGCCGCCACCGTGCTGTTCCTCGCCTCCGATGCCGCAGGGCACATCACGCTGCAGGATATCGTGGTGGACGGCGGCTCGACGCTGGGGGCATAGCATGATCTGGAAACGCCATCTGTCCCTTGAAGAGCTGAATGCCACTAGCCTGAACACCCTGGTGGCGCACCTCGGCGTGGTTTATACGCGCATCGGCGACGACATTCTGGAAGCAGAGATGCCGGTGGATGCCCGTACCCATCAGCCGTTTGGCCTGCTGCACGGCGGCGCGTCGGCGGCGTTGGCGGAAACGCTCGGCTCAATGGCCGGGTATCTCACCACCCGCGACGGGCAGTGCGTGGTCGGCACCGAGCTGAACGCCACCCATCACCGCCCGGTTTCTCAGGGGAAAGTGCGCGGCGTCTGCCAGCCGCTGCATCTCGGGCGTCAGACCCAGTCCTGGGAGATCACCATTTTCGACGAGCAGGGCCGCCGGGTTTGCACCTCGCGTCTCAGCACGGCGGTAATGGGGTAAACCCTTCTGCACGCTGACCCTCTCCTGCGGGAGAGGGAATCTCCATCCCGCCTTTCGACACCACGCTTGCATCCCGTTGCTGCGTAAAGTGATCCCGCTTGCAATGTCAGGTAAATCCAGGCCGAGCGGACTGTTTTCTCCCTTTCCTCGTTGTTAAATTCCGACTGCTGATATAGATACAAAATGTAACACCTTCGGTGTTGTACCTTTACTGCATAAAAATAACGGACAACAACTATGAATAAATCAGGGAAATACCTCATCTGGGTGGCGCTGTCGCTGCTGGGCGCGTTTGCCCTCGGTTACATCGCCCTCAACCGTGGTGAACAGATAAACGCGCTGTGGATCGTCGTCGCCGCCGTCTGCGTTTACCTTATCGCTTATCGTTTCTACGGCATCTTCATCGCTAAAAAGGTGCTGGCCGTCGACCCGACGCGCATGACGCCCGCCGTTCGCCATAATGACGGGCTGGACTACGTGCCGACCGACAAAAAAGTGCTGTTCGGGCATCACTTTGCCGCCATCGCCGGGGCCGGTCCGCTGGTAGGGCCGGTGCTGGCAGCGCAGATGGGCTACCTGCCGGGGATGATCTGGATCCTCGCCGGGGTGGTGCTGGCGGGGGCCGTACAGGACTTTATGGTGCTGTTCGTCTCCACCCGCCGCGACGGGCGCTCGCTCGGCGAACTGGTGAAAGAGGAGATGGGGGCCACCGCTGGCGTCATCGCGCTGGTGGCCTGCTTTATGATCATGATTATCATCCTGGCCGTGCTGGCGATGATCGTGGTGAAAGCCCTGACCCACAGCCCGTGGGGAACCTACACCGTCGCCTTCACCATCCCGCTGGCGATCTTCATGGGGATCTACATCCGCTATATTCGTCCGGGTCGCATCGGCGAAGTGTCGCTCATCGGCCTGGTGATGCTGATTTTCGCTATCATCTCCGGCGGCTGGGTTGCCGAGAGCGAAACCTGGGCACCGTGGTTTGATTTTACCGGTATTCAGCTGGTGTGGATGCTGGTGGGCTATGGTTTCGTGGCAGCGGTACTGCCGGTGTGGCTGCTGCTGGCACCGCGTGATTACCTCTCCACCTTCCTGAAAATCGGCACCATTGTCGGGCTGGCGATCGGCATCCTGATCATGCGTCCGACCCTGACCATGCCAGCGGTGACCAAATTCATCGACGGCACCGGCCCGGTGTGGTCCGGTAACCTGTTCCCGTTCCTGTTTATCACCATTGCCTGCGGCGCGGTGTCCGGCTTCCATGCCCTGATCTCGTCAGGCACCACGCCGAAGATGCTCGCCAACGAAGGCCAGGCCTGCTTTATCGGCTACGGCGGCATGCTGATGGAGTCGTTCGTCGCCATCATGGCGCTGGTCTCCGCCTGCGTTATCGATCCGGGCGTCTACTTCGCCATGAACAGCCCGATGGCGGTGCTGGCCCCTGCGGGTGCCGCTGACGTTGTGACCTCGGCGGCCCAGGTGGTGAGCGGATGGGGCTTCCAGATCACCCCGGAAACTCTCAACCAGATTGCCACCGAGGTGGGCGAGCAGTCGATCATCTCCCGTGCGGGCGGTGCCCCGACGCTGGCGGTGGGGATGGCCTATATCCTGCACGGCGCGCTGGGCGGCCTGATGGATGTCTCCTTCTGGTATCACTTCGCCATTCTGTTTGAGGCGCTGTTTATCCTCACGGCGGTGGACGCGGGCACCCGTGCGGCACGCTTTATGCTGCAGGATTTGCTCGGCGTCGCGGCACCGTCGCTGAAACGCACCGACTCGCTGCCCGCCAACCTGCTGGCTACCGCGCTGGTGGTGCTGGCCTGGGGTTACTTCCTGCGTCAGGGCGTGCTCGACCCGCTGGGCGGCATCAACACCCTGTGGCCGCTGTTCGGCATCGCTAACCAGATGCTGGCCGGTATGGCGCTGATGCTCTGCGCGGTGGTGCTGTTCAAGATGAAACGCCAGAAGTATGCCTGGGTTGCGCTGGTGCCTACCGCCTGGCTGCTGATCTGCACCCTGACCGCCGGCTGGCAGAAAACCTTCAGCCCGGACGCGAAAGTCGGTTTCCTCGCCATCGCCAACAAGTTCCAGGCGATGCTCGACAGCGGCAACATTCCGGCGCAGTACACCGTGTCGCAGCTTAACCAACTGGTGTTTAACAACCGTCTGGATGCCGGGCTGACCATGTTCTTTATGGTGGTGGTGGTGGTGCTGGCGTGGTTCTCGGTGAAAACCGCGCTCGCCGCGCTGAAAACCGATCGGCCAACTGCCAACGAAACGCCGTATGAGCCGATGCCGGAAGATGCTGACCGCATCGTCGCGCAGGCCAAAGGCGTGCATTAAGTCACGCGTTATCGCAGCGCACCTGCCCTGGCGGGTGCGCTGTCTACGGGAGTCGTGCGATGTTTGATACCCTTGCAAAAGCCGGGAAGTACCTCGGCCAAGCAGCAAAACTGATGGTCGGCGTGCCCGACTATGACAACTACGTGCAGCATATGCGTCTTAACCATCCGGAGCAGACGCCGATGAGCTACGAAGATTTTTTCCGCGAGCGTCAGGATGCGCGCTACGGCGGCAAAGGCGGCGCGCGCTGCTGCTAACTGAAAGGATCGTGGCATGAATGATGCGGTACCGGTAACCCTGCTGACCGGTTTTCTCGGCGCGGGCAAAACCACCTTACTGAACCACTACCTGCGACAGTACGCTGACGGCTCGGTGGTGATAGTGGAAAACGAATTTGGCGCGGCCAGCATTGACGGACAGCTGCTGGAGCGTGGCGATAACATCAGCGTGGTGGAAGTGAGCAACGGCTGCGTCTGCTGCAACGTGCGCGGCGAGTTCGCCGACGCGATGGCAGAGCTTATCGACCGTCGGGCTTCTGGCGCACTGCTTTTTTCAACGCTCATCGTTGAAGCAACCGGGCTGGCCGACCCCGGTCCGATCATCCAGACCTTCTTTACCGACGAGCGGCTGCGCGCGTCGCTGCGGCTGGACGCCGTAATTACGCTTATCGACTGCCAGCACATCAGCCAGCAGCTGGATGAGCACCCGGTGGCAGCGGCGCAGATCGCCTTTGCTGACCGCCTGTTGCTCACCAAAAGCGACCTGTGCGACGAGGCGCAGAAAGAGGCAGCGCTGGCGCGTATCAACCGCATTAACAACAAAGCGCCGCTGCTGGAGATCCACCACGGTGCCTGTACGCCGGAACGCTGGCTGAACATCGCCGCGTTTGAGATGGATGACCGCAACGCGCTTACCGAGGGATACCACATTATCTCCGCCCGCGCCGATGAGCCGGGACGCTTCCGTCCGCTGCGCAAACCCGCAGCCCAGCCGGTGCAGGATGTGATTCAGGCGCACGTCTTTGAAGCAGGCGCGCTGGATTTAAAAAAGATCGGAGCCTTTATGGAGCGCTGCATTGCCGAACACGGCAACGATATGCTGCGCTACAAAGGCGTGCTGGCTATCGACGGACAGCCACAGCGCCTGGTGGTGCAGGGCGTATATAAAGTGGTGGGATTCGATTACGGGTCGGCATGGCAGGCTGACGAAACGCCCGTCTCGCGGCTGGTGATCATTGGCCGCTACCTGCCGCTAGAGCAGCTGCGGCGCGAGTTTGCCGCAACGGCAAGGTAAGCGCGTACAGCGTAAAAAGCGTGGCGCAGTAAGGCCACGCTTTCACATGCATATCATTCACTCGAAGAAGATTCCTCGCTGGTTCATGGCTAAAATAAGAATCCATACGCTAGCAAAGCGTTTTTGTTTCAGGATTAATTAAAAATAACTGCCAGCTTGTGATAAAAAAATAACAGGGCGTCTTGTACACGGGTAACGCATTTTTTGAGGGATTATCTATGGCATTAAATGGCGTGTTTCTTTTAAACGGCGCTGATATTTCGCCGCTTACTTTTCCGGGGGTAGGGGTTTTTATGGCCTTCTCTGGTAATGGTAATTATAGAAATCGAGGAAACTGCGGAAAATATCCTGATAACGGTTCAATCCCAACTGGACGGTACTGGATTGTTGGACGTGGTAGCGGTGGTTTGTTTTCCAAAGCAATCGCTTTTGTTAAGGATTCATATAATAAGCATCATAGCGGGGCGGTGTTTTCTCGTTCTGAATGGTTCGCTCTGTATCCCAATGACTGGAATATTGACGATGCAATGTGGATCGAAGGCGTTAAGCGCGAGCATTTTAGATTACACCCCGGCGTACTGTCTGATGGATGTATTACTCTCGTCAATAATTCTGAATTTCGAAGCCTGCATAATGCGCTTATAAATACGCCTTTAATTCATGTTCCCTGCATGAAGGATCTGATGGCTTACGGCATGATTGAGGTTATCAGCAATGGCTACAACACGTGCTTATAACGTATTGAAGATAGTCTTATTCATCTTATTGTTCTGTTCAGGCGCGAGTTTGATAGATCCTTCCCATTTTATAAGCCTGGACACGGCAGAGCGTTTCGCAACTTATGTATATGGTTATTCAAGCCAGGAGAATTTCGATGATTTATGGGTGCTAATATGGATTGTTTGCTCGATAGCATTTGCTGTTGCTGGCTACATTATCATCCTGTGGCTGTTACGAAAGCTGCGCCGCTAAGGGCGCAGGCTTTCACAGTGTTTTGCGTTCATTCCATGCATCAGTGAACTGAACGTTACCATCTACATAATGCCGGGTGATTTTTTCATAATTGAGGCTAACGCTTTCAATGTGGTTAAGCTGTGAGCTGGTGAGTTTCACATTCGGAATTGACGTGTTTACGCTCGTGACCTTTACATTTTCAAGCAGAATAATGTAATAACAAACTTCTTGACCCGCATCGTTAATTTTATAGAAACGAATCTCTGCACTTTTCAGCGCCTGACCCGTAGCCGCAGCACGATTAAGGTATGGAGAAGAGCTATCAATTTCCTTTTCCAGCATCACAGATGAATGCTGACGTGTGCCGGTAATCTTTCCACTCGTCGTGTCAACTGGTAATGTTAAACCATGAGATAGCCCGATAATCTCAATGCTGCCTTCTCGATCCTTAACATCGACCGAGCCTTTAATATCAGCATTCCCATCATCTTTTAGCCACATGTTAGCTGGAATCGGCATTTTTATTATTCCTTACGCAATTAATAAACCCATGAGAAAAGCTCAGGCTTTAGACAATCAGAAATAAATGAATAAGTATATATACCTGATTCCTGTTTTTTTACCGGACGCTGTTTGACATAGAAAGGTGGAGTGTAAATAAGAACAGTTGCCGAGGAATTATCCGATTTTTTGTATTATCTGTTTCCAGCTGTCGATACAAAACAAAAAGTTTTTATATAAAATATTCAATGATGCATCCATTGTTAAAATAAGGTTGTTACCAGCGCCCTGGCGCAAAAAAACGACTAATTAATGCGCCTGCAATTCTTAATACGGAATTGCAGGCGTGCAACACCAGTCTTACTGCGGAATAATCTTCTCAACCTTCAGCTTTTCAAACAGTGCCATGAATGAATCAAGCGTCGAGCGGTAACCGGTGAACCCGGCTTTGCGGCTCTTGCTCATATCGGTGAAGGCTTCCATCGGCCGTCCAAGGTCGGCATCGGTGTGCCACCACGAGGCCAGCTTCGTAATGTCGGCTTCGCGTAACTGATAGCGTTCGGCGATTTCCCGCCAGGCATCCGCTGCATCCTGCATCCGCGCTTCCAACGGCATCGCGTTGCCAGGGTATTCTGCCGCCTCAATACCGAACGAGGCTGCCAGGCGCGGCCACATCCAGTTCCATCTGAACACATCGCCGTTAACCGCATTGAAGTCCTGATTCGCCGCTTCCTCAGCGGTGGCGGCCCACAGCAGCTGTTCCGCCAGCAGCCCGGCATCGGTCACATCCGCCAGGCCATTCCACTGCTCCGGGGAGCCGGGGAAGATAAATGGCCAGCCTTTTTCGCGGCACAAGGTGGCATAGACCGCCAGGGTCTGGCCCATGTTCATCGCATTGCCGATGGCGTAGCCAATAATGGTATGCGGGCGGTGCACGCTCCAGCGATAGCCGTATTTCTCCGCGCCGGCGAACACTTCGTCCTCCTGGGCGTAATAGAAGTTCTCGACCGGCTGGCGTCCTTGTTCTTCACGAAACGGGGTAACGGGTACCGCGCCTTTACCATAGGCTTCAAAGGGGCCGAGATAGTGCTTCAGCCCGGTTACCAGCGCGACGTGGGAACCCTTCAGCCGCTCACCCAGCGCCTCAATGACGTTACGCACCATCCCGCCGTTGACGCGAATATTCTCCCGCTCGTTTTCCTGACGAGACCAGACGCTGAAGAACAGCGCGTCCGGTTTTTCGTTCGCCAGCGCGGTACGCACCGCATCGCTGTCTGTGAGGTCGGCGGTGAGACTGCGACACCCTTCCGGTGCGGCGCTACGTCCGCGGGAAAGGCCCGTCACCTGCCAGCCTTCATGCTGCAGTTTTTCAGCCAGCGCGCGTCCGATAACGCCGCTGATCCCGACAATCAGTGCCTGCTTTTGCATTTCGCTCCTCCTCTTATTCGGTATTCCTTAGGGTAGTCGAAGAGGGCTGGCCTTACGGGAGACAGAGACTGTTCTTACTGGCGGGCTGTGGGAAGCAAAACGGGCGTGAACAATAAGGCGGGTCAGCGTAGATAACCCGTGACCCGGGGGGGCGCTACGCTTACCCGCCCCGGGAATGATGCAGACTATGAACGCTGATGGCGCTGAGTTATTTCCCCCAGCGTTCCACCTTTTCAAAAGCGGCACGCAGCGTCTGCGGAGTGATGGCCTCTGGCAGGGCGTGGATGGACTCTACCGGCCGCAGGGTGTGAGCAATCACCTTATCCAGCTCCGGACTGTGAATATCGACGTCCAGCTGTGCCAGCCGGGTCGGCAGATTAAAGCGCTGGTAAGCCGCAATCAGGGTATCCAGCACATCGTCCAGGCCGAGCAGGGCGCTCTGCACCAGAATGCCGTAGGCCACTTTGGTGCCGTGCAGAAACTTCCCGGTCTGCGGCAGTACGGTTAGGCCGTTATGCACCGCATGGGCCGCCGCCACACGGGTATAGCGCTCGCCAAGCCCGCCAACCATGCCGCCTCCGGCAACGATCGCATCCACCACGTCGCGAAAATCCTGGCTCAGCACGCCGCGCTGCTGGTCGGCCAGTGCCGCTTCGCTCTGGTTAAGCAGCACGTCGCGGATCGCCAGCGCGTTGTTGATGCCGAGGCGGACCGTTAACGGCAGCTGCTCCGGCTGCGGGGCCAGCACCACGGCTTCATACCATTTCGCCAGCGTATCGCCGATGCCCGCCAGCAGATAGTCCACCGGGGCACGGAGAATAATCTCCGGCTCCACCAACACCAGATGATTGGCATCGTCAAAAATCTCGAAGTGCAGCGCCTGTCCGGCATCGTTGTACCACACCGAGAGCGGGGTCCAGGCCGCACAGGTGGCGGCGATGGAGGGGATGCACACTACCGGCAGGCCAAGACGGCGCGCCAGTGCTTTAGCAGTATCCAGCAACGCACCGCCGCCGACGCCAATCACCACCGCGCGATCGTCACCCGCTTCCCGGGCCAGGCTCGCGACATCGCTTTCGCTGCAATGACCGCGAAACAGGATCTGCTTCGCGCCCGGCGCATTAAAAGAGGGCGGCAGGAACGGGCGGGCGGCGGCAATGGCGCGTTCACCGTATACCCACACCGCGCGGGAGAGCTGTTCGGGGGTGTAAAGCGCGTCGAGCTGCGCCAGCGCGCCCGTATGGGAGTAGTAGTTAGCCGGGCCGGGAACGACGCGAATGGCGGTATCAGTCATGAAGTTGTCCTTTTTTATTTTTTTACACCCTACCACATGCAGACTTCCAGACGTCTGATTAAATGCGCGTTGCCAGATGCATTTTTTTCATGTTGCTCCCCGTCAGAGCCGCAACATGAATAATTTTGATGTTACATCCAGACATCTGGACGGCTAATAATTATTTGCTTTATCTTATGCCGATTCGTTCATTGCCAGCGGATATATCCTCGTGAAAAAGTGGCAAAACACGCTTATACCGCTCAGGAGATCGCCGCCATGTCCGTAACGCAACGCCTTGAAATGCGGGATATCTCCATCGCGTTTGGCGGTTTCCGGGCGCTGACCGCCGTGGACTTCACCCTGAACGGCGGATCGGTGCACGCCCTGACTGGGGCCAACGGAGCCGGAAAATCCACGCTGATGGCGGTGCTGTGCGGAACGTACCCGCACTACACCGGCACCGTTCTGATTGATGGCGAACCGGTGACCATCCGTGCCCCGCGCGATGCTAAAGCGCTGGGCATTCATCTGGTGCAGCAGGAAGTTGATGTGGCGCTGGTGCCGGGCCTGAGCGTGGCGGAAAACATCCTGCTGGATAACCTCGCCGCGCCGGGCCATCGCTATCGCTGGGGGGCCGTGCGTCAGCGGGCGCGCGAGGCGCTGGCCCAGCTTGATGTGGATCTCGACGTTAACCGCCGGATTGACGACTGCACGCTGGCGCAAAAGCAGCAGGTGCTGCTGGCCCGGGCGCTGTCGCACCGCTGCCGGTTCCTGATCCTCGATGAACCCACCGCGCCGCTGGATCAGCATGAAAGCGAGCGCTTATTTACCGTAGTGAAACGCCTGCAACAGCAGGGGATTGGCGTCGTGTTTATTTCCCATCGCTTGCAGGAGCTGAATGCGGTGTGCGACACCCTGACGGTGCTGCGCGACGGCCAGCTGATCGAGTCCGGGCCGATGCAGGCCCTGGATGCCGGTGAGATCGTCGAGAAGATGCTCGGCCACCAGCTCACCGATCTCTACCCGCCGCGCCGACCGGCGCACAACGGCGAAACGCTGCTGCGCGTCGAAGGGCTGCACGACGACCAACTGCTGGACAACATCTCTTTACACCTGAAACGCGGTGAAATTCTCGGTATCGCCGGGCTGGCGGGGGCCGGGAAAACCGAGCTGTGCAAGGCGCTGTTCGGGGCCAGCAAAAGCCGCGTCGCAGCGGGGGAGCTGAAGGGCGAACGCTGGCGTCCCCGGGATCCGGCAGATTCCGTGGCGCGTGGCGTGGCGCTGATCCCCGAGGAGCGCCGCAAAGAGGGCATCTTTATTGACGAGCCGGTGAGCATGAATCTCGCCGTCAGCGCCGATAAACACTTTTCGCGCTGGAGCCTGTTTGGTCATCGCGCGGCGTGGCGCTGGGCCGAGCAGGTCATTGCCCGCCTTGGGGTGCGCACCACCGGGCCGGGGCAGCCGCTGCGTCGCCTCTCCGGCGGCAACCAGCAGAAGGTGGCGATTGGCAAATGGCTGCGCGGCGGGGCGGAGGTGTTGATCTTCGACGAACCGACCAAAGGCGTGGACGTGAAAGCCAAAAGTGACCTGTTTGTGCTCATCGACCAGCTGGCCCGCGACGGCAAAGGGGTGATCTACGCCTCGGGGGAGTTCAGTGAGCTGGTCGGGCTGTGCGATCGCATCTGCGTGCTGTGGGACGGGCGCATCGTCGCCGAAATGGAAGGCCACCAGGCCTCGGAAGAAACCTTATTACTTTACTCCACCGGAGGAACCCCCGCGTGAACAAAGCCGTAGCGCTGAAACCGACGCTGTCGGCGCGTCAGCAGATTATCGAGTTTCTCTATAAGTGGGGAATGCTGGTCACCGTGGTGGCGCTGATCGCCATCTTCGGCATCGCCTCAGATAACTTTCTCGATCCGAACAACATCATCAATATCCTGCGCTCTATCGCCATCGTGACGGTGATTGCGGTCGGGGTATCGATCTCACTCACCATCGGCGGCTTCGACCTGTCGGTTGGCTCCACCGCCTCGCTGGCAAACGCGCTGGTGATTTCGCTGTTCGTCTGGCACGGCTTCGGCACCACCGGGGCGATTGTGGTCACGCTGCTGCTCTGCACCCTGGTGGGATTGTTCAATGCCTTTCTTATCGTGGTGCTGAAGATCCCCGATATGCTCGCCACGCTTGCCAGCCTGTTTGTGATTCAGGGCGTGGCGATGACTTACAGCTACGGCGGCTCCATCACCGAAAACATGGTGCTGCCGAGCGGCGATATGGCGGAAGGAGCGATCCCGGCGGCGTTTGGCCTGCTCGGCCAGGTGCCGACCATCGTTATCATTATGCTGGCGGTGACGCTGGTGGCGCAGCTCGGCCTGTCGCTCACCACCCACGGGCGACGCATGTACGCCATCGGCGGCAACCCGGAAGCGGCGCGGCTGTCGGGCATCCGCACCACCCGCTACAAGGTGGCGGCCTACGTTATCGCCTCGCTGCTGGCCGGGCTTGGCGGCATTCTGCTGGCATCGCGCATCGGCTCCTCACAGGTCAACGCCGGGGGCGGCTACCTGATGGATGCCGTGGCCGCAGCGTGGATTGGTTTTTCACTGGCCGGTTCCGGCAAGCCTAACGCGCTCGGCACGCTGGTGGGGGCGGTGATCCTCGGCGTGCTCTCCAACGGCCTGGTGATGCTTTCGGTTCCGTATTACGCGATGGACATTATCAAAGGGCTGGTGCTCGCCGCCGCGCTGGCCATTACCTACATTCAGCGACGTTAACCTTTTACCGACAGGGAATTATGATGAAAAAAATAACGCTTTCACTGCTGGCGCTTGGCCTGTTCAGCGCGCTGCCCGGTTTCGCCGCCACGCCAGCACCGGTGCCGGAGGCCATTGCCGGCCACAGCGGCCCGATCCGCATTGCGGTGATCCGCAATCTCGGTTCCGATGACAACACCACCCAGTTTGTTGCCGGGGCGATCCAGCAGGGGAAAAAGCTCGGCTTTAAGGTCAGTACCTTCCTGAGCAACGGCGACGATGCGAAGTTTCAGGACTTCGTCAATCAGGCCATCAGCCAGAAATATGACGGCATTATTCTCTCTCAGGGGCGCGATCCCTATTCCACGCAGCTGGTGAAACGCATTGTCGATGCGGGGATCAAGGTGTCGGTGTTTGATACCGCGGTTAACGGCGACATTCCAGGCGTGACCGTCACCCAGCAGGATGATGCCTCGCTGACCGATCTCTCCTTCGGCCAGCTGGCGAAGGACTTCAACGGCAAAGCGAACATCATCAAGCTGTGGGTGGCAGGCTTCCCGCCGATGGAGCGCCGTCAGGCCGCCTATAAGGAACTGCAAAAGCAGTACCCGGAGATCAAAGAGCTGGAGTCCATCGGTGCGGTGTCTTCCGATGTGCAGGGCGACACCGCCAACAAGGTGGGCGCGGTACTGGCGAAATACCCGAAAGGGCAGATTGATGCCATCTGGGGCACCTGGGACGCCTTCAGCCAGGGCGCGTACAAAGCGCTGAAGGAAAACGGCCGCACCGAGATCAAACTCTACAGCATCGACATCTCCAACCAGGATCTGCAGCTGATGCGTGAAGCGGGCAGCCCATGGAAAGTGAGCGTGGCGGTAGATCCGAAGCTGATTGGCGCCACCAACGTGCGCCTGATTGCCAACAAAATTGCCGGTGAGCCGACCCCGGCAACCTATGATTTTAAAGCCGCTGCCATCCCGCAGGCGCTGTTGACCAGCCAGGCGGGTACGGTGAACGTGGCGAGCCTTGGCAAAATCATCCCTGGCTGGGGCCAGACCGATGATTTCATCGCCCCGTGGTTTGCCACCCTCGAAGCGCAGCACAAATAATGGCAGCCGAACTTCCGCGCCCGGACTACAGCCGCAATATGCGGCTGATAGCGCACTCCGATCAGGGGGGACGTCCGGACGGCGTACAGCTGATGGTGCATCGCGGCTATGCGTATATCGGGCACATGGTGTCGCAGGGCTTTTCCATTGTTGACGTGCGCGATGCGAAGCACCCGAAGGCGGTGGGATTTGTTCCCGCGCCGCCCGGCACCTGGAATATTCATCTGCAGGCCCATGACGATCTGCTGCTGGTGATCAACGCCCGGGATCTGTTCGCCGATGCCCGCTTTGCCGATGAGAAGGTGTACTACACCCGCCAGGTGGGCGACACGGTGCGCGACGTGCATGACAAAGGCTGGAGCGCCGGGCTGCGGATCTTCGACATCTCCACGCCGGATAAGCCGCGCGAAATCAGCTTCCTGTCGCTGGAGGGTATCGGCATCCACCGGATCTGGTACGTGGGCGGGCGCTGGGCCTATGTGTCGGCGCTGATCGACGGCTTCAGCGATTACATCTTTCTCACTATCGATCTGGCGGACCCGCGTAAACCTGAAGTGGCAGGGCGCTGGTGGCTGCCAGGGATGCACGCCGCGGCGGGGGAGCAGCCGTCGTGGCCGGAAGGTAAGCGCTACGCGCTGCATCACGCCATCATCGCCGGGGATACCGCCTACGGGAGCTGGCGCGACGGGGGCCTGACGATTCTGGATGTGAAGGACCGCAGCCAGCCGACGCTTATCAGCCACCGTAACTGGAGTCCGCCGTTTGGCGGTGGCACCCATACGGCGCTGCCCTTGCCGGACCGCGATCTGCTGGTGGTGCTGGATGAAGCGGTGCTCGACAATCAAGAGGATGGTGAGAAGCTGATCTGGCTGTTTGATATCCGCGAGCCGGCGAACCCGGTCAGCATCGCGACCTTCCCGCAGCCGGACGAAACGGATTACGTGGCAAAAGGGGCGCACTTCGGGCCGCACAACCTGCACGAGAACCGGCCAGGAAGTTTTGTTAGTTCCACGCTGATTTTTGCTACGTATCAGAATGCGGGGGTGCGCGCCTATGACATCTCCAACCCGTACCGCCCGGTAGAGACCGGGGCGCTGGTGCCGGCTGCGCCAGCGCGCATGATGGATACCCGTCCTGGCCGGCCGCAGGTGATTCAGTCCTGCGACGTATTTGTCGATGCCCAGGGCATTATCTACAGCACCGACTACAACGGCGGCCTGTCGGTGATTGAGTATCTGGGGTAAAGTCAGATTAGCTGTACTGCCGCACCCGGATAACCAGCTCGTCAACGTTATCGACCTGGCCGGCGATAAGGATCAGTGCTTTGCCGAGTTCAATCGCGTGGCGCAGGCAGGCGTGCTGCATCTCTTCATCGCTGATGGTATCGATGTCCGCCACGTGTGACAGGCCGACGCTGCGGCGGATCAGTTCGCTGCCGGCGAAACCGACCGCATCGCTCAGCACCTTCTTCAGGAAATCTTCCACATAGCCCGGCTGGGCCAGCGCGGCGTCGCGGGTGTCGGTGACGGCAAGCCGGGTAAAGCGCGTCGCGAAGGTACTCCACAGCTCATGAATATCGGTAAGACGCTGTTCGCGGGCTGCGGCGGCGTCGCGAATGCCCAGTTGGCTCGGCGCACCGCAGTAGTTCAGCAGCAGATTACCGATCGCGGTCCCGACATCAAACCCAATTGGGCCGACGTAGCCAAACTCAGCATCAATCGCTTTCAGGCTGCCGTCAGCGACAAAAATCGAGCCGCTGTGAATGTCGCCGTGCAGCAGGGCTTCGGCGTGCGAGAAGAAGCGGTGTTTCAGGCTGGCAACTGCGCGTTTCAGGGCCGGATCGTCGCGCAGCGCGGCAACGTCAGCGTCAATGGCTGCCGGGTAGCTGTTGCGCTCGTGGATCTGGTAGGGATCGTTGAAGAACAGATCTTCGGTGATCTCGCACATCTCGGGGTTGATGAACTGCGCCACCAGCGCCTTTTTCTTGTGCGGATGCAGGTAAAAGTCGCTGGTATAAAACAGCGTGCGCGCCAGGTACTCGCCGAGCTGCTGCGCGGCGGCAGGGTAGTGGATGCCTTTAATCAGCTCGCCGCGCCAGATGCGGTGGTCGGAAAGGTCTTCCATCACCATCACCGCCAGCGCCGCGTCGTAATGCAGCACCTTAACCGTGTGCTGCGGGCAGTGGCGGTAGTGCTCTACCAGCGTCTGGGCTTCGAGCCGCGCGCGGTCCAGCGTCAGCGGCCAGGATTCGCCCACGCAGCGCACGTAGGGCAGCGCCTGCTTCACGATGATGCGGCTCTGATGATGAATATCGAAAATTTTAAATACCAGATTGAGGTTACCGTCGCCGATCTCCCGAGCGTCCACCAGTTCATCAGGGTTGTCCAGCCCGCCGAATTGTTGGGCGTAAGCCACGGCATCGGCGGCGGTGAAGGTGCGGTATTGCGACATTGCCACTGTCCTCTGTTATTCTGGATATTAAGCCATTCAGACGTCTATACATCTGGACTTCATCCTGACACAATGTCGTACAACAACGCAACAGGGATTTAACGACATGCAGACACTTCAGACCACCAGCCTGCGGGTAGAGGGCAACCAGTTCTGGATCCTCGACCAGCAGGCGCTGCCGCAGCAAAAAAACTGGCTTCCGGCCGACAGCGTCGAGGCGCTGGTCGGGCATATCCACGCCCTGCGGGTGCGCGGTGCGCCGCTGATTGGTCTGTCCGCCAGCCTGCTGCTGGCGCTGCTGGCCGAGCGCGGTGCCAGCCGCGAGGCGCTGGCTGCGGCGCTGGAGACGCTGCGTGCGGCGCGTCCGACGGCGGTTAACCTGATGAATAATCTTGACCGTATGCGTGCAGCGCTGGCGCAGCCGGACTACGTGCCGGCGCTGGTTACGGAAGCGCTGCGGCTGGTAGAGGAGGACAGGGCGCTGTGCGACCGCATCGCCCACGCCGGGTCCGCGCTGGTGCCGCCCGGCAGCCGCCTGCTGACCCACTGCAACACCGGCGGGCTGGCGACGGCCGGACGCGGCACCGCGCTGGGGGTTATCGCCCATGCGTTTGAGGCGGGCAAGGTGGCTAACGTCTGGGTGGATGAAACCCGACCGCTGCTTCAGGGCGGGCGTCTGACGGCCTGGGAGCTGGGTGAGTGGGGCGTACCGTACCGGCTGATTACCGACTCGATGGCGGCGAGCCTGATGGCTCAGGGCGAGGTTGATGCCGTATGGGTCGGCGCGGATCGCATTGCGGTTAACGGCGATGTAGCGAATAAGATCGGCACCTACTCGCTGGCCGTGCTGGCGCACTATCACCGCATTCCATTTTACGTGGCGGCACCGCAGACCACGCTGGACCCGGCCTGCCCGAACGGGGCGGCGATCCCGATTGAACAGCGCGCCGCGACGGAAATTACCGGCGTGGCGGGAAGCTTTGGTGCGGTGCAGTGGGCACCTGAGCAGGCCGCCGTGTATAACCCGGCATTCGATGTCACCCCCGCAGAGCTTATCAGCGCCTGGGTGCTGGACAGCGGCGTGGTCACCCCGGAGCAGGTGCGCGATGGGATTTTTGCGGGGCGGTGAGGGATAAGGGTGGGCGCGCTATGCTAACCCACCCTGGAAAGTGACAGAAGGTTTTACCCGGCGGGGATTACGCCAGCGTCGGATAGCCCGCTGCGATGTCATTCCCGGTGAACTGCGCGATCCAGCCCTCCGGATTATCGAAGATGCGGATTGCGGTAAAGCTCGGCTCGGAGCCCATATCGAACCAGTGCGGCGTGCCGGCGGGCACCGAGATCAGGTCGTTTTTCTCGCACAGCACCTGATAGACCTTGTCGCTAATGTGCAGGCAGAACAGTCCGGCCCCTTCCACAAAGAAGCGCACTTCGTCCTCGCCGTGGGTATGTTCGTTGAGGAATTTGTCGCGCATCGCCGCTTTCTGCGGGTTATCCGGGCGGATGCTGATCACATCCCAGCTCTGATAGCCTTTCTCCTGCACCAGCCGGTCGATGGCGTGCTGATAAGCGTCAATCACCGTCTGCGCATCCGGCTCGGCACCCAGTTCGCGATCTGCGGCCCAGCGCTCAAAGCGCACGCCCTGGGCGTTCAGCTGCGCCTTGATCTCCTCGGCGTCGCGGCTCTGCCACAGCGCGGTGGTGGCGTCGTTGTCGGAAAAAATCGTCAGTCCACTCATAAGGCACTCTGCTCCATTACAATGTCGCTAAACGTCGCGACCTGGCGATGCTGGCTGGCGGTGTCCGCCGCGCCGCGAATCAGCTGTACCGTCCGCCAGCCTGCCGCGCTGGCTGCGTCCAGTTCCTGATGGATATCCGATAAAAATAGCAGCGAATCGGCAGGCGCGCCGATCTGCGCGGCGATGTTGCGATAGGACTGCTCGTCACGTTTGGCACCCACGTGGGTATCAAAGTAGCCGCTGAACAGCGACGTAATGTCGCCCGCATCGCTGTAGCCAAACAGGAGTTTTTGCGCCGCAACCGAGCCTGATGAATACACGTAAAGGTCGATTCCCCGGGCGCGCCAGGCCTGCAGCGCCGGGACCACGTCGGGATAAAGGTGGCCGGTAAAGTCGCCGTTGAGATAGCCGTCGCGCCAGATGTGGCCCTGTAGGGCTTTCAGCGCCGTGGATTTGCGGTCCTCATCCATAAAGCGCAGCAGCGTGGCGATCAGCGTGTCGGTATCGGCTTGCGGTGCAGCAATCTCTTCGCGCAGGGCGCTAAGGGCGCTGCGCACCGGATCGCTCGCCTGCCGGGTGCGTACCACCTCTGCCAGACGCTCGCGGGCATAGGGGAACAGCACGTTGTGCACGAAGCGGATGTCGCTGGTGGTGCCTTCAATGTCGGTAACAATCGCGCGAATCATTTTCTCTCCAGCTGGCGTAAGCGCAGTTCGCATTCAAATAAAAATTCCAGTCCTTCCAGGTGGCGGCGGGCTTCGCTCACGTCCCGGCCCCAACAGGTGAGGCCGTGGCCGCGCAGCAGGAAACCATAGCGCAGCGGGGTGGTCTCTGCATACTGTGCGATGCGCTCAGCCAGCGCCGCGATGTCCTGATCGTTGTCGAACAGTGGGATATCAACCGTATCGAGATGGGACTGCTGTCCGGCCAGCGATTTCTGCATTTCGTAGCCCTGCAGGCGCAGCAGCGGGGACGTTTCGATGCGCGACAGCACCGTGGCATTCACGGTATGAACATGGAGCACCGCGTTGGCCTCCGGGAACAGACGATAAATCAGGGTGTGCAGCCCGGTTTCCGCCGATGGTCTGCGGCCGGACGGCGCGGTGTTGGTCGCGATCTCCACCTGGAGAAAATCGTCGCGGGTCAGGCTGCCTTTATCGCGGCCCGATTCGCTGAGCCAGCACCAGCGCGCATCTTCGCGCACCGACATATTGCCGCCGGTGGCGGGTGCCCAGCCTTTATGGCCAATCCAGCGGCAGGTTTCTACCAGGGCTTCAAGGTGCAGCGGTTGTGTCATGTGCAGGCTCCGTCTGTCGGGAGGATTAGTGTTGTTATTTAGACGTCTAAGCGTCTTGATTGCCAAATACTAACATCGTGATATAGTGGCGGCAACACACGCATTACAATCTGAATCCTGACAGGCACAAAAATAATGAGCGCTAACCCCCTGATTCCTGAAAGCAAACTTCCCGCACTCGGCACCACCATCTTTACGCAAATGAGCGCGCTGGCGCAGGCGCATCAGGCGATCAACCTCTCGCAGGGGTTCCCGGATTTCGACGGGCCGCGCTTCTTACAGGAGCGACTGGCGTACCATGTGGCGCAGGGGGCGAACCAGTATGCGCCAATGACCGGCGTAGCACCGCTGCGCGAGGCCATTGCCGATAAGACCGCGGCGCTCTATGGCTATCGCCCGGATGCTGACACTGAGGTCACCGTGACGGCCGGTGCCACGGAAGCGCTTTACGCTGCCATCACTGCGCTGGTGCGACCGGGGGATGAAGTGGTCTGCTTCGACCCGAGCTATGACAGCTACGCCCCGGCCATTCAGCTGGCGGGCGGCGTGCTGAAGCGCCAGGCGCTGCAGCCGCCGCATTTCCGCGTCGACTGGGCCCATTTTGCCTCGCTGCTGAGTGACAAAACCCGCTTAGTGATCCTCAACACGCCGCACAATCCTTCCGCCACGGTATGGCAGCAGGCCGACTTTGCCGCGCTGTGGCAGGCCATCGCCGCGCGCAACATTTTTGTGCTGAGCGATGAAGTGTATGAGCACATCTGTTTTGCTCCGGAAGGCCACGCCAGCGTGCTGAGCCACCCGCAGCTGCGCGAGCGCGCCATTGCCGTGTCGTCGTTCGGCAAAACCTATCATATGACCGGCTGGAAGGTGGGGTACTGCATTGCACCCGCAGCCCTGAGCGCCGAGGTGCGTAAAGTGCACCAGTATCTGACGTTCTCGGTGAATACCCCGGCGCAGCTGGCGCTGGCCGACATGCTGCGCGAGCAGCCTGAGCATTACCGCGAACTGCCGGCGTTCTACCGCGCGCGGCGCGATCGCTTTGTGCAGGCGCTGGCGGCGAGCCGCTTTGAGATCCTGCCATGCGAAGGCACCTATTTTCTGCTGGCGGACTACAGCGCGATCTCCGATCTGGATGACGTCAGCTTCTGCCGCTGGCTAACCACCGAGGTCGGTGTGGCAGCGATCCCGCTGTCGGTATTCTGTGCCGATCCCTTCCCGCATAAACTGATTCGGCTGTGCTTTGCCAAGCAGGAAGCGACGCTGGACGCCGCCGCGGCACGTCTGGTTTCGCTCTGAAATCAGACAGCCAGAACCTATCACAGCCATAGGCGAGAAAGCGGAAAAGGCGCATTGCCCTTTTGCAGGGGGAGTGTTCTAATCAGTGCGTTTTGCGTGTTTTTGCAAAACACGCCCTTGAAGTTACCTGCGGGTATTTCAGGTTCAAAGCCACCCGTCTCAGGTGGCTTTTTTGTTTATAGAGCAAAACCGAACGTTGGCGCGGAAAAAGGTGCATAAGCCGTTTTTGTCCGTCGCAAAGCATCCGGGTAAAGGTTGTTAGCTATCGCTTATTGATTTGATAATGCAAACGCATTAGCAGCAGCGAGAGAATTTCGATACCTTTATCCCATCGAAACCACGGAGGAAGTATAGATGTCCTTGATTAATACCAAAATCAAACCTTTCAAAAACATGGCGTTCAAAAACGGTGAATTCATCGAAGTCACCGAGAAAGACACTGAAGGCCGCTGGAGCGTATTCTTCTTCTATCCGGCTGACTTCACCTTCGTATGCCCGACCGAACTGGGCGACGTTGCCGATCACCACGACGAACTGCAGAAGCTGGGCGTAGACGTTTACTCTGTGTCTACCGACACCCACTTCACCCACAAAGCATGGCACAGCAGCTCCGACACCATCGCAAAAATCAAATACGCGATGATCGGTGACCCGACTGGCGCCCTGACCCGTAACTTCGAAAACATGCGTGAAGACGAAGGTCTGGCTGACCGTGGTACCTTCATCGTTGACCCGCAGGGCATCATCCAGGCGATTGAAGTTACCGCTGAAGGCATCGGCCGCGACGCGTCTGACCTGCTGCGTAAAATCAAAGCTGCTCAGTACGTTGCTGCTCACCCAGGCGAAGTGTGCCCGGCTAAGTGGAAAGAAGGCGAAGCGACTCTGGCTCCTTCCCTCGACCTGGTCGGCAAAATCTAAAAATTTCTGTCGTCTTTCACGCCACGGGTGCGTTGGCTTCGCTTACTCACCCCGGTCACTTACTTGTGTAAGCTCCCGGGGATTCATAAGCTCGCCGCCTTGCCGTAACGCGAAATACTCGGAAATTTACGTAATATATCGGGTGCAGTTTTGCACCCGATTTTTATCCCGCACACCATGATTCAAGTTGCATTCAGGCAGCCGCAAAAGGCAGCTTGCATGATGATGTTTTAAGCCCAGGAGATTAACAATGCTCGACACCAATATGAAAACCCAGCTCAAAGCATACCTTGAGCGTCTGACGAAGCCTGTTGAGTTGATTGCCACGCTGGATGACAGCGCGAAATCGATTGAAATCAAGGAACTGCTGGCTGAGATCGCTGAACTGTCTGACAAAGTCTCGTTCAAAGAAGACAACACGCTGCCGGTTCGCAAACCGTCATTCCTGATCACCAACCCAGGCTCTACCAAAGGCCCGCGCTTTGCCGGTTCCCCGCTGGGTCACGAATTTACTTCTCTGGTGCTGGCGCTGCTGTGGACCGGTGGTCACCCGTCGAAAGAAGCGAAAGAGCTGCTGGAGCAGATCGCTAACCTCGATGGCGACTTCGAGTTTGAAACTTACTACTCGCTCTCCTGCCATAACTGCCCGGACGTGGTGCAGGCGCTGAACCTGATGGCGGTGCTGAACCCGCGTATCAAGCACACCGCAGTGGACGGCGGCGCGTTCCAGAACGAAATCACCGAACGCAACGTGATGGGCGTACCGGCGGTATTCCTGAACGGTAACGAGTTCGGCTCTGGCCGTATGACGCTGGCGGAAATCGTTGCC
This sequence comes from Siccibacter colletis, assembly GCF_000696575.1. Classification (GTDB taxonomy): domain Bacteria; phylum Pseudomonadota; class Gammaproteobacteria; order Enterobacterales; family Enterobacteriaceae; genus Siccibacter; species Siccibacter colletis. Next base: position 85,617 of record NZ_JMSQ01000039.1, read on the forward strand.
AAAGTGGATACCGGCGCGGAAAAACGTGCGGCGGAAGCCCTGAACCAGCGTGATGCTTACGACGTGCTGATCGTCGGCTCCGGCCCGGCGGGCGCGGCAGCAGCGGTGTACTCTGCGCGTAAAGGCATTCGTACCGGTCTGATGGGCGAGCGTTTCGGCGGCCAGGTGCTGGATACCGTGGATATCGAAAACTACATTTCGGTGCCGAAAACAGAAGGTCAGAAGCTGGCGGGCGCCCTGAAAGCGCACGTTAACGACTATGACGTTGACGTTATCGACTCCCAGAGCGCAACTCGCCTGGTTCCGGCAAGCGTTGAAGGCGGCCTGCACCAGATCGAAACCGCGTCTGGCGCCACCCTGAAAGCGCGCAGCATCATCATCGCGACCGGTGCTAAATGGCGTAACATGAACGTGCCGGGTGAAGAGCAGTACCGCACCAAAGGCGTGACCTACTGCCCGCACTGTGACGGCCCGCTGTTTAAAGGCAAACGCGTTGGCGTCATCGGCGGCGGTAACTCCGGCGTTGAAGCGGCCATCGACCTGGCCGGTATCGTTGAACACGTTACCCTGCTGGAGTTTGCACCGGAGATGAAAGCGGACCAGGTGCTGCAGGACAAACTGCGCAGCCTGCCGAACGTGGAGATCATCCTCAACGCCATGACCACCGAAGTGATCGGCGACGGCAGCAAAATGACCGCACTGGAGTATCAGGATCGCGTCAGCGGTGCGAAACACACCCTGGAGCTGGCGGGTATCTTCGTCCAGATTGGTCTGCTGCCGAACACTAACTGGCTGGAAGGCGCCATTGAGCGCAGCCGCATGGGCGAAATCATCATCGACGCCAAATGCGAAACCAGCGTTAAAGGCGTGTTCGCGGCGGGTGACTGCACCACCGTGCCGTACAAGCAGATCATCATCGCTACCGGCGAAGGTGCGAAAGCGTCTCTGAGCGCGTTTGACTATCTGATCCGTACCAAAACCGCGTAACGCCCCGCGTGACGTGACAAAAAGGCCGCCGATGCGGCCTTTTTTTATGCCCAGGATAAATCCCAATCATCCGCCGTCTGGCCGCAAAAAGGCGGGCAGGGCATCTGGCCTGGCTACCCTTGGTCAGAGGAGAGTGAAGCGTACCGCTTCGCTTTTTCACTGAAATTCCAGCCACCCGGCTCACTGTGCGCAGATAAAAAACGTCGCAGAGCCTGGCGTAACCAGGAGGCCAGATTATGAAAGCGTTAACCTATCACGGTGCCCACGATGTCCGCGTCGATAATGTTCCAGACCCCTCCATTTTCGCCGATGATGACGTGATCCTGCGCGTCACCGCCACCGCCATCTGCGGCTCAGACCTGCACCTTTACCGCGGTAAAATTCCGCAAACCGAGCACGGCGACATCTTCGGCCATGAGTTTATGGGCGAAGTGGTGGAAACCGGACGCGGTATCACCAACCTGCGCAAGGGCGATCGCGTGGTAGTCCCGTTTGTGATTGCCTGCGGCGACTGTTTCTTTTGCCACCTGCAACAGTATTCCGCCTGTGAAACCACCAATCCTGGTCACGGCGCCGCGCTGAACAAGAAACAGATCCCGGCCCCGGCGGCACTGTTTGGCTTCAGCCACCTCTACGGCGGCGTGCCGGGCGGGCAGGCGGAGTACGTGCGCGTGCCGAAAGCTAACGTCGGCCCGATCAAAGTCCCGTCAACCCTGGCTGATGATAAAGTGCTGTTCCTGTCGGACATTCTGCCCACCGCATGGCAGGCGGTGAAAAACGCCGAGATCGGGAAAGGCTCGCGCGTGGCGATCTATGGTGCTGGCCCGGTTGGCTTGCTGAGCGCCGCCTGCGCCCGCTATCTGGGGGCCGAGCAGATCTTTATGGTCGATCACAACGCCTACCGCCTGGCGTTTGCCGAACAGCGCTACGGCGCGATCCCGATTAACTTTGATGAGATTGACGATCCGGCAGCGGCGATCATTGAGCGTACCCTCGGCAACCGCGGCGTGGACGGCGTGATTGATGCTGTCGGCTTCGAAGCGAAAGGCAGCAAAACCGAAACCCTGCTCACTAACCTGAAAATTGAGGGCAGTAGCGGCAAGGCGCTGCGCCAGTGTATCGCTGCGGTGCGCCGCGGCGGCGTGGTGAGCGTGCCGGGCGTCTATGCCGGATTTATCCACGGCTTTATGTTCGGCGATGCGTTTGATAAAGGCATCACCTTTAAAATGGGGCAGACCCACGTGCAGAAATGGCTGCCGGAACTGCTGGAGCTGATTGAAAAAGGGCTTATTCACCCGGAAGAGATTGTTACTCACTACATGCCGCTCGATGCGGCTGCGGAAGGCTACAAAATCTTTGAAAAGCGCGAAGATGAGTGCCGGAAGGTGATTTTGGTGCCGGGAGCTGCTTCACCTGAAGCCGCGCGCGTCAGGGTGACCGGAATCGTCAATACGCCGCTGGTGCCATAACAGGCTGCGTTAAAACGGAAAGAGGATGCGTGAGCATCCTCTGCAACAACGCGCAGGCGCGTCAGTCGGGGAGGTCAGAGGTGGAAATCACCGGCGGCTTCAGGCTGATAGCGCAGCGCCAGCACTTCCAGATGCGCCTCGCTGCCGCCCGGGAGCGTCCACTGGATGGTTTTCCCCACTTCAAGTCCCAACAGCGCCGCGCCCACAGGGGCCAGCACCGAGAGCTGGGTGCTGCTGTCCGTCATCTGCGACGGGTACACCAGTTTACGCACGTAGCGCTCGCCGCTGGCTAAATCGCGAAACTCCACTTCACTTTGCATGCTCACCACGTTGTGCGGCATCGCCTGCGGGGCGAGCAGCGTTGCGCGATCGAGTTCGGCATTCAGCGCCTGGGCAACCGGAAGCGTGGCGTACTCGGGCTTTTCAAGCAGCGAATCGATACGCACCGCATCAAGTTCATTGATGATGATGGCTGGTCTGGACATCTCTTACTCCATGTTATGTCGTGCATCCCGCAGCGTGCGGGTGATTGCGCCAAAAGAAAACCCTCACCGCCAGGCGATGAGGGTTAGCTAAGGGGATAATACTGGCCCTGAAGACGCTTTTGAAGTGCGTTACTTCACAATCTTCCTTACAGGATCAGGCTGCCGATAGCGGCGAAGATAAACGCCAGGCTGCCGAGCAGGGTTTCCATCACGGTCCAGGTTTTCAGAGTGGTTTTCTCGTCCATCTCCAGGAAGCGGCCAACCAGCCAGAAACCGGAGTCGTTAACGTGGGACAGCACGGTAGCGCCGCCGGCGATGGCGATAACGATGAAGCACAGGTCGAATTCACTCAGGCCGGTAGTGGCCTGCACCATCGGGGCGACCAGCGCCGCGGTGGTGGTCAATGCCACGGTCGCCGAGCCTTGTGCCACGCGCAGGGCGGTAGAGATGACGAAGGCCGCCACGATAATTGGCATCCCGGTGTCGGAGAGCACGCCCGCCAGCGCATCGCCGATGCCGCTGGCGCGCAGCACGCCGCCGAACATCCCGCCCGCGCCGGTCACCAGAATGATGCCGCAGATCGGACCCAGCGCGCCGTCGCAGATTTTTTCCAGATGGCTGAGGCTGTGACGACCGCTGAAGACCCAGAGCGAGAAGAAGACGGTGATCAGCAGGGCAATCGGGGTTTTCCCCAGCATGCGCAGGAAGTTCACCACCGTACTGTCCGCGCTGACCCAGCCCAGCACCGTGGCGGTATTCAGGCCGGTATCGAGGAAAATCAGCACCAGCGGCATCAGCAGGATAGTCAGCACCATGCCAAATGACGGCGGCTTGTGGTTAGCATCCTGCTCCACTTCGCCGAGGAAGGAAGAGGGCAGCTTAATATCGAATTTTTTACCGGCATACTGGCCGTACAGGTAACCGCCAATGTACCAGGTGGGCAGGGCGATAATCAGGCCCACGAACACCAGCAGGCCGATGTTGGCACCCAGCAGTTCGCTGGCAGCAACCGGACCCGGATGTGGTGGCACCAGCGCGTGCATCACTGCAAACGCGCCCGCCGCCGGGAAGGCGTACTTCAGGGTCGAGCCGCCAAACTGCCTGGCCACGCTGAAGATAATCGGCAGCATCACCACCAGACCGGCATCAAAGAAGATTGGGAAGCCGAACAGCAGCGAGGCCACGCCAAGAGCAAACGGGGCGCGATGCGAGCCGAATTTGTTTATCAGGGTATCGGCCAGCACTTTGGCACCGCCGGAGACTTCCAGCAGGCGGCCAATCATCGCGCCCAGGCCCACCAGCAGGGCGACACCCGCCAGCGTCGAACCGAAGCCGCTCAGGA
>NZ_JMSQ01000039.1:90001-171748 GCF_000696575.1 Siccibacter colletis
TAGTCGGGACGATTTTATCAAACGGGACTTTCGTGGCGATGGCCACCAGCACGCTGACAAGGGTGAGGGCCAGAAAAGCATGCACCCGGAAGCGCATGATCAGCACCAGCAACAGAACTACCGCTGCGGCAGCAATGCCGAGCAGGGTTCCGGCGCCATAGGCGTAAGTTGTTTCGGTCATTGTTATTATCCTCAGGATTCACATTGGCGCTTTACCGGTGCGACGTGCAGGTGCGCTCTCTGATACCGGTAACATGATATCGGTAACATCCAGGTCACTGTAAATATCCATCGACATATTTATTAACATTTTGGGATGCAGTTCAAAGAACTGTGTAAAACCTGCTGATGCCCGTTTTTACAATTGTGCTACCGCAACACAGGCGTGCTGACCGCGAGCAGGCCAATGCCACCCCGCTGTTAATGCTTTGCAGGTATTTGCAGTTTCGCAACATTTCCGCGCGTTATTTATTGGGTTATCGCCCGTTCCGTGCTCTGTATCGCTATTTCACTTAAGCGCAGGGCAACTTTTTTGCTGCATAACAGGATCGTTAGCTAGCTTGTTGTTATGGCGCATTTTTGCGCGATTCCGATTGCGGCGGCCTTGAAGCCTTCGGCCAGAGGCCACCTCTTACTACAACAATTATCAAGAGGTGAAGATGAAAACGCTGACGTTAAGTGCCCTGACGGTGGCGCTGGCAGGATTTTGCCAGGCCAGTGTTGCAGATACCCTGCGCATGGAGTGCCCGGTGTCGCCGGGCGGAAAAGAGTACTGCAAATACATCAAGGACCGCTTTGAAAAACAGACCCAGCACCAGCTGGAGTTTATTGAGTTTCCGTCCGGCTCCGATGAGAAGCTGGCTCTGCTGCAACAGCTGTTTGCCGCCAACGATGAAAAAGCGGTGGACGTCTTCGAAACCGATTCCATCTGGATTGGCCTGCTCGATAAGCAAACCCTCGATCTCACTGACGCGATGGGCGCTGACAAAGAGAAGTTTTTCCCCGGCCCGTGGCAGAACAACAGCGTTAACGGTCGCCTGAAAGCAGTGCCTGGCTATATCGATACCGGGGTGCTGTTCTACCGCAAAGATCTGCTGGAGAAATACCAGGAGCAGCCGCCCAAAACCTGGCCGGAGCTGACGCGCATCGCCACCAAAATCCAGGCCGCCGAGCGCAACGAAGGTAAGAAGAACTTCTGGGGGCTGGTGTTCCAGGGCAAGTCTTACGAGGGGCTGACCTGTAATGCGCTGGAGTGGGTGAACTCCTGGGGCGGCGGCACGTTTATTGATGAGAAGGGCAATATCACCATCAACAACCCGAAAGCGGCTCAGGCGCTGGATATGGCGAAAGGCTGGATCGGCACCATCGCACCGAAAGGGGTGCTCGGTTACAAGGAGGAGGAGTCGCGCTCGGTGTTCCAGAACGGCGATGCGCTGTTCATGCGCAACTGGCCTTACGCGTACCAGCTATCGCAGGCCGATGACAGCCCGCTGAAAGGCAAAGTGGGCGTCACCGCGCTGCCGGTCGGCCCGGAGGGTAAAGGGGCTACCGCGCTGGGCGGCTGGCACTGGTCGGTGAACGGCAACACCAAAAATCCGCAGGCGGCGATTGAACTGGTGAAAATCCTTACCGATGACGATTCGCAGAAAACCCGCCTGAAAATCCTCGGTCATGCGCCAACCCGCGTGGCGCTCTATGACGACAAAGAGGTGCAGACGCTGGCCCCGCATCTGACGATGTTCCGCGACATTTTTGCTCAGGCGGTGCCGCGCCCGGCGACGGTCACCAAAGCACAGTATCCCCGCGTCTCGAACGCCATCTTCAACGTCACCTTCAGCGTGCTGAACGGTAAAGAGGACGGCAAAAAAGCGGTGGCGGATCTGGAGAAACGCCTGACGCGCACCAAAGCCTCCGGCTGGCGCTAAAGCGAGGAACGCCCCTCCTCAGGGAGGGGCGAAAGCGTGCTCAATGCCCGGATTACCCCAGCGTTAGCGCGCTGAGGCAACACTGTGAACCGTCACCGGAGTGCCTATGAGTAGCGATATTTCACCGACTTCCCCACCTCCACGCCGGCGCAAAGCCAGCCTGCACCAGCGGCGCCGCCGCGGCGCCTGGTTACTAATCGCCCCGGCGCTGCTGCTGCTGGCGCTCGCTGCCGGCTGGCCGCTGGCCCGCACCATCTGGTTCAGCTTTACCAACGCCCTGCTCGATAACCCCAGCGACTATGAGATGGTCGGCCTGGCAAACTACTTTGCTCACCGGGACGACATCACCATTGGGGTACTGAGCGACCCGCTCTGGTGGCAGGCGGTGGGCAATACCCTGTGGTTCAGCGTGGTCTCCGTCTCGCTGGAGCTGGTGTTTGGCCTGCTGCTGGCCCTGCTGATGAATGAGAAGTTTCGCGGTCGGGCGCTGGTGCGCACCGCCATTCTGGTGCCCTGGGCGATCCCGACCATTGTCAGCGCCAAGATGTGGGGCTGGATGTTCCACGACCAGTACGGGGTGATCAACGACATGCTCGGGCGTCTCGGATTGCCGTCGCATCTGGCGTGGATTGCTGAGCCGTCGCTGTCGATGTGGGCGGTGGTGATCGCCGACGTCTGGAAGACCACGCCCTTTATGGCGCTGATGCTGCTGGCCGCGCTGCAGCTGATCCCCGGCGATCTCTACGAGGCGGCGCGGGTGGACGGTGCCAGCGCCTGGCAGCGCTTCAAGCGTATTACCCTGCCGCTGATCATGCCGGCGCTGGTGGTGGCGCTGATCTTCCGCGTGATGGATGCGATGCGCGTCTTCGATCTGATCTACGTGCTGACCTCCAACAGCGAGGCGACGATGTCGGTGTCCGGCTACGCCCGGGAGCAGATCGTCACCTATCAGGATATGGGTATGGGATCGGCTGCAGCGGTGCTGGTGTTCATGATGGTAGCCGGGATCGCCGCGGTGTTTATCCGCGTCTCACGGCTCAATGAGAAGGAGAAATCCTCATGAAGCTTTCGCGTAAGCAACGCAGGGTCAGCGGCAAAATTGTTATCTATACCGGTGCGCTGCTGGCCTCGCTGTTCTGCCTGTTCCCGTTCTATTACGCGGTGCTGAGTTCGCTGCGCAGCGGCCAGGAGCTGTTTACCCCGGTGTGGTATCCCACCGGTTGGCACTGGGATAACTACGTGGTGGCGCTGGTGGATAACGGCATCGCCCGCAGCCTGCTGAACTCAATGCTGGTCGCCGGGATCACGGTCGGGCTGTGCCTGCTGGTCTCCATCACCGCCGCGTTCGCGCTGGCGCGGGTGAACTTCCGCGGTCGCAAAGCGCTGCTGTTCACCATCCTCTGCGTCTCAATGTTTCCCCAGGTGGCGGTGCTGACCGGCATGTTCGAGCTGGTGCGTTTTCTCGGGCTGTATGACTCTCTCGGGGCGCTGATCATCTCCTACACCACCTTTTCGCTGCCGTTTACCGTCTGGGTGCTGACCACCTTTATCAAAACCATTCCGGTGGAGCTGGAGGAGGCAGCCATCGTGGACGGCGCGAAAACCGGCACCATCATCCGTCGGGTGTTTGCCCCGGTACTGGCTCCGGCGCTGGCAACCACCGGGCTGCTGGCGTTTATCGGCGCGTGGAACGAGTTCATGTTCGCGCTCACCTTTATTATTTCCGGGGCGAAACGCACCGTGCCGGTGGCGATCAGCCTGTTCAGCGGCGCCTCCAGCTTTGAGCTGCCCTGGGGCAGCATTATGGCGGCGTCGGTGATTGTGACGCTGCCGATCATCATCCTGGTGCTGATTTTCCAGAAACGGATCGTCAGCGGCCTGACCAGCGGCGCGATTAAGGGGTAACTATGGCTCAGCTACAGCTTGCGAAAGTTCAGAAGCGCTTCGGCACCCATGCTGAAGTGATCAAGCCGCTCGACCTCGACATCAACAGCGGCGAATTTGTGGTGGTGGTCGGCCCGTCCGGCTGCGGAAAATCAACCCTGCTGCGCCTCGTGGCCGGGCTGGAGGAGATCAGCAGCGGCGAGATGTTTATCGACGGCGTGTGCGTGAACGATGACACCCCCTCCGAGCGCGGCATCGGCATGGTGTTTCAGTCCTATGCGCTCTATCCGCATATGACCGTGTACCAGAATATGGCCTTTGCGCTGGAGATGGCGAAGCTGTCGGAGAAGGAGATCGACGAGCGGGTTCAGGCCAGCGCGCGCATCCTGCAGCTGGAAAACCTGCTCGACAGGCGGCCTAAAGATCTCTCCGGCGGTCAGCGCCAGCGCGTGGCGATTGGCCGCGCCATCGTGCGCGAGCCGAGCCTGTTTCTGTTCGACGAACCGCTCTCCAACCTGGATGCCTCGCTTCGGGTGCAGATGCGCATGGAGATCGCCGCCCTGCACCGGCGCATCAACGCCACCATTCTCTACGTCACCCACGACCAGGTCGAGGCGATGACCCTTGCTGACCGCATCGTGGTGCTGAACAAAGGCGCGATTGAGCAGGTCGGCACGCCGCTTGAGCTGTACGACCATCCGCAAAACGTGTTTGTGGCGCAGTTTATCGGCTCGCCGAAGATGAACCTGATCCCCGGCCAGCTGGTGCGCGGCGATGCCACACAGTGCGAGGTCGAGCTGGAGAACGGTCACCGGATGGTGCTGGCGGTGGACGGCACCGGGCATCAGCCGGGGGAGGCGGTGCAGTTCGGCATTCGCCCGGAACACCTTGAAGTGATGCCGCTCGCCGGGGCGGACGTTGAAGGCGAAGTGCTGTTTGTCGAGCACATGGGCAACGAAACGCTGCTCTACGTTAACGGCGGCTACGGGGCGGAACCGCTGGTGATGCGCCATACTTCACGGCTTGAGGTGCGCCCGGAGCAGCACGTAGGGCTGCGGCTGGCACCCGAGCACGGCTATCTTTTCGGCAGTGAGGGGAGGGCGTTGCGTCGTCTGTTGACGCCCGACCACCAACAGAAGGAAGCGTGATGAAAGCAATTGAGCAGAAGTGGTGGCACAACGCGGTGGTGTATCAGATCTACCCGCGCAGCTTTATGGATGCCAACGGCGACGGCATAGGCGATCTCGCAGGCATCATCAGCAAACTCGACTATCTCCAGCAGCTCGGCATTAATCTTATCTGGCTTTCGCCGGTCTACCGCTCGCCAATGGATGACAACGGCTACGACATCTCTGACTACGAAGATATCGCTGCCGAATTCGGCACTATGGCGGAGATGGAGCAGCTCATTCAGGAGGCGAAGGCGCGGGATATTCACATCCTGATGGATCTTGTGGTTAACCACACCTCCGACGAACACCCCTGGTTTCTCGAAGCCCTGAAAGGCAAGGACAACCCGTACCGCGATTTCTACATCTGGCGTAAACCGGCCCCGGATGGCGGGCCGCCAAACGATTTTCGCTCCTATTTCGGCGGCAGCGGCTGGACGTTTGATGAGGCCAGCGGCGAGTACTATCTGCACCAGTTCTCGGTGCGCCAGCCGGATCTTAACTGGGAGAACCCGCAGGTGCAGGAGGAGGTGCACGCCATGATGAACCGCTGGCTGGATCGCGGCATCGGCGGTTTCCGCATGGACGTGATCGATCTTATCGGCAAAGAGGTGGATAAGCAGATCATGGCGAAGGGGAAAAACCTGCACCTGCTGATCCACCAGATGAATCGCGCCACCTACGGCGCGCGCGACATGCTGACGGTGGGCGAGACCTGGAGTGCGACGCCGGAGGATGCGCTGCTCTACAGCGACCCGGATCGCGAGGAGCTGTCGATGGTATTTCAGTTCGAGCATATCAAGCAGACCTGGGATGAGAAGCACGGCAAGTGGCGCAGCCGGCCCTTTGAGCTGTCGCGCTTTAAGGCGGTGATCGACAAGTGGCAGACCGCGCTGGCCGACCGGGGCTGGAACTCGCTGTTCTGGAGCAATCACGACCTGCCGCGCGCGGTGTCGAAATTTGGCGATGAAGGCGAGTTTCGTGAAGCCTCGGCCAAAATGCTCGCCACCGCGCTGCACTGTCTGAAGGGCACGCCCTATATCTACCAGGGCGAAGAGATCGGCATGACTAACGTGCGCTGGAGCACCATTGAAGAGTACCGCGATATCGAAAGCCTGAACTTCTACCGCGAGCGCATCGCGGCGGGCATTACCCACGATGAGATGATGACCGGCATCCACGCCAACGGCCGCGATAACGCCCGCTCGCCGGTGCAGTGGGATGACAGTGCGCACGCCGGTTTCACCACCGGTACGCCGTGGATGGCGGTCAACCCGAACTATCGCAGCATCAACGTGGCGAAGGCCCTGGCCGAGCCGGACTCGATTCTCTGGCACTACCAGAAACTGGTGGCGCTGCGCAAAGCCCACCCGGTGCTGGTGTACGGTGATTACCAGATGCTGTTCGCCGAACATCCGCAGATTTTTGCCTGGCTGCGCCGCTATGAAGGCAACACCCTGCTGGTGATCAACAGCTTTAGCCGCGAGCGCCTGACGCTGGAGATCCCCGAGCCGCTTCAGGCCTGGCACGGCGAGTGCCTCATCAGCAACTATGCCCCGCGTGACCAGCTGGCGGTGAGCCTTGAACTTCAGCCTTATGAATCTTTCGCGTTACTGATACGGGAGTAGTACATGAGTGACATAACCACGCCGCACAGCGAACGCTGGTGGAAGGAAGCAGTGGCTTATCAAATCTATCCGCGCAGTTTTAAGGACAGCAACGGCGACGGGATAGGGGATCTCAACGGCATTAGCGAAAAGCTCGACTATCTGCAGGAGCTGGGCATCGACCTCATCTGGATCTGCCCGATGTACCGCTCGCCGAATGACGATAACGGCTATGACATTAGCGACTATCACGCCATCATGGCGGAGTTCGGCACTATGGCGGATTTCGACCGCCTGCTGGAGGCGGTGCACGCCCGCGGCATGCGGCTGATCCTCGACCTGGTGGTCAACCATACCTCCGATGAGCATCCTTGGTTTCTGGAATCCCGCGCCTCAAAAGATAACCCGAAGCGCGACTGGTATATCTGGCGCGACGGGCGCAACGGCGCGGAGCCCAATAACTGGGAATCCATTTTTAATGGCTCCGCCTGGGAGTATGACCCGACCACCGGTCAGTACTTTATGCACCTCTTCAGCCGTCGTCAGCCCGATCTCAACTGGGAGAATCACCAGATGCGTGAGGCGGTGTATGACATGATGCGCTGGTGGCTCGACAAAGGCATCGACGGCTTCCGCATCGATGCTATCGCCCACATGAAAAAAGAGCCGACGCTGGCCGATGTGCCGAACCCGGATAATCTGCCGTATGCTCCGTCGATGGTCAGCCATCTCAACTATGACGGGCTGCTCGATTACGTGGACGACATCTGCGCAAAGGTGTTTAACCACTACGATATTGTGACCGTCGGGGAGATGAATGGCCTCGACGCGGCTCACGCCGAGGAGTGGGTCGGGGAACATCGCCAGCGGCTGAATATGGTGTTCCAGTTTGAGCACGTGCGGCTGTGGGAGCCTGAAGCAGGGTTGCGCCCGGAGCCGGCAGCGCTCAAGCGCATCTTCACCGACTGGCAGACCGCACTGGAGGGCAGGGGCTGGAATGCGCTCTACGTCGAAAACCATGACGTGACGCGTATTACTTCGCGCTGGGGTGATACCGAGCGCCACTGGCGGGAGAGCGCAACCTGTATCGCGGCGATGTGGTTCCTGATGCAGGGCACGCCGTTTATCTATCAGGGGCAGGAGATTGGCATGACCAACACGCGCTTCACCTCCCTTGATGCCTTTGACGATGTCTCGGCCCACAACAAAGCGCGCGAACTGCAGCGCCAGGGGATGCCGGAGGAGGAGATCCTGGCGTTTCTCAACCGCACCGGGCGCGATAACTCGCGCACGCCGATGCAGTGGGATGCTTCCCCCTTCGCCGGGTTCAGTACCCATCAGCCCTGGCTGGCGGTGAACCCTAACTACGAGATGATCAACGTCGAAAGCCAGCTCTGGGATGCGCAGTCGGTGCTCAATTTTCATCGCGAGATGATTCGCCTGCGCAAACGCGAGCGGGCGCTGGTATACGGCAAATATGCCCTGCTGCTGGCGGAGCATCCGCAGATTTACGCCTACAGTCGTACCTTCGGGGATGAGCGCGTGGTGGTGCTGTGTAACCTTTCCGGTAAGCATGCGCTGTGGCCGGAGGCGGCGCTGTCGTTACAGGGGGCGATTTGCCAGCTGGCGAACATGGAGGAGGGCGAAGACCCGTATCGTCTGAGGCCGTGGGAGACGCGGGTCTATAAATGTTTCTGAGAGGACACCGGGGCGCAAAGCCCCGGAGTTAGTCAGTAGCCGACGGCGTCGAGAATGAACTCGCTGCCGCAGTTGCCGGGGTGGGGCTGCGGTACAAAGCTGGTTTTGTTCAGCGGGGCGTTAACGGCGCTGGCCTTGATGGTAAGCTGAATTTCCGTCAGCCATGCCGGGTAACCGTCGCAGCGCAGCGCCAGGGATTTCACCGCATTCTTGCCCCAGGCTTTTTCCAGCGCGGCGTTGAAGTCGCTGCGGCTGATGCGCTGACCGTAATGGCTGGCGATGAAGCGCCCGAGTTCGCTGGCCTTCACTTCATGATTCATGCGCACCATGGTGCCAAACCAGGCATCGGGGTCAAAGCCAAAGCAGACGCCGTGTTTGGCGTATTCATAGCGCTCCAGGCACGAGTTGCCGCCCGCGCCGGGCATTACGTCATTCAGTTTTGCGGCCATCTCCAGCGACAGCCCGGTTTCTTCAGCATCGCATTTGCGCGAGGCGCGCGCTTCCGGCATGTTCGGCACCGGGCGTGCGGCGCAGCCGTAGCGCATCCAGCGACGATCATCGACGCCGCGTGCCGCTATCGACTTCGGCAGAGAGGGCCACAGGCCGTGTACGGTCAGGAAGTGGGTTTTGTCCTCCTGCTCTTTCAGCAGGCGACACTCGTCGGGTTCGCTCCGGTTATCCGCATGCAGGCTTTGACAAAAACCGGTCTGCCAGGAGAGCGCCAGCACATAGCGGTCAAAATCAGCATAGCGTGTCGCCACCAGCGGCTGCGCCTGTGCGCAGGAGGCGGCAACGGCAACTGCGGCGACGGCCAGACTGTACCCGAGCTTATTCATTTTTCATCCTGATTGGTTATGCCGACAAATTCCGGACCGCTATTAAACCATAAAAGCGTAAACGCAGGTTGAATAACCCGTGCGCTGTAAAAGACTTACGGCAATTTTATTGCCGGGAACCTTCCCGGCGGCATTATTTCAGGCAGCAGCCAGGGCAGTATCGCGTAATAGCTAAACGACGCGTAAACCGTTATCAGGCTATTGTTTTTTTACCGCGCTGGATAAGTCGGCATCGCTGCAAGCCGCGCCAGCTGTGGCATAGCTCAAACAGAGTAAAATTGAGCCTCAGTGAAAGGTTTATTTCCGCAGCCAAACGACATCAATTATCCCCTGAAAAAAAAGGTGTTAACGTTTGCGTTAAATGTGTCTTTAAGACTTAACTCAATACTGGTTATGGATTCATTAAGATAGTCTTGATTAGACTGTATTCAATTTTCTGACTGGTATTAATTAAACGTGATGTCTGTTAAACGCTGTTTTCTTTTTTATATTCTTCTGGCATTTCACCCGCTGGCGCAGGCCGCCACCGACAATAGCGATAAAGGCTGGTTCGCCACTTTCACCGATAACGTGGCGCAGACATGGAACGAACCTCAGCACTACGATCTTTACGTGCCGGCGATCACCTGGCATGCGCGCTTCGCCTATGACAAAGATAAAACGGATGAATACAACGAGCGCCCGTGGGGGGCCGGTATCGGCCAGTCGCGCTGGGATGAGAAGGGCAACTGGCACGGCCTGTATGCAATGGCGTTTAAGGATTCGTACAACAAATGGGAACCCTTTATCGGTTATGGCTGGGAGAAAACCTGGCGTCCGCTGGCGGATGACAATTTCCGGCTTGGGCTGGGGTATACCGCCGGTGTGACGGCGCGCGATAACTGGAAGTACATCCCGATACCTGCCGTGCTGCCGCTGGCGTCTGTTGGCTATGGCCCGGCGACATTCCAGATGACGTATATCCCCGGCACGTACAATAACGGTAACGTTTACTTTGCCTGGTTCCGCTTCCAGTTTTAAAAGAAATGTAAACGCCATAACAGGCGCCTAGGATATATCCCTTATAAATTAAAGGGAAAGCGAAACCCCGTTTTGGAAACGAGACTTTTATCACTTTTTCGCAAAGATCCGCTGGACAAAAGGCGCCACAATTGTTGTACTGATGCCCGACACAGCATTTGTGTCCATTTTCATGTAAAGGTAATATTGATGTCTAAGATTAAAGGTAACGTTAAGTGGTTTAATGAGTCCAAAGGATTCGGTTTCATTACTCCGGAAGATGGCAGCAAAGACGTGTTCGTACACTTCTCTGCGATCCAGAGCAATGGTTTCAAAACTCTGGCTGAAGGTCAGCGTGTAGAGTTCGAAATCACTAACGGTGCCAAAGGCCCTTCAGCTGCTAACGTAATGCCTATCTAAGCTTACGAAGCACAAGTTTCAAAAACCCGCTCACTGAGCGGGTTTTTTTTGTGCTTTTTTTAGCCTCAGTAAAACAGGTAGAGCCGCAAAAACGCCACTATCATTATCGCGCTTACTGCCAGCGTGCTCAGGTTTATCATCTTCTCTTGCATATCAGCCTCCGGGATTTTTCCAGAGGATGGCAGAAGAACATTAAGACCAGATGAAGCGCGCTAGCGGGCCATCGCGCTATTCACCAGCCAGAATGCCAGCGCGGTCATCGCCAGTGAGCCAACGAGGTTCAGCGCCAGATTAAGCGCAGCCCACGCGTAACGCCCGTCCTGCAGCAAAAACACCACTTCGGCGGAAAAGGTCGAGAACGTGGTTAGCCCACCGCACAGGCCGGTAGTGATGAGCAGCTTCCACATCGGGTCGAGCTGCGGCATACGGTTAAACCATGCCAGCGCGGCACCAATAATAAACGCCCCAATCAGATTCGCCGTCAGCGTACCCAGCGGAATAGCCTGATGCGCCGGATTGAAGCGCAGACTGAGAAACCAGCGCGCCAGACTTCCCATACCGCCGCCAACAAATACTGCCAGAACAAGATTCACCGTAACGCTCTCTTTTTGCTTGTCAGGAACGCAGTGTAACGCGTGTGACGGCGAGCTGACTATCCGGTATATACTCGGACTGCCACCCCGTTCAGTGAGGATTGAGTATGAGAGCCGCAATCGGGCAGTTTGCCGTAACGCCGGATACGCGCACCAACGCGCAAACCTGCATCCGCTTGATGGCTCAGGCCGCAGCGGGCCAGGCCGACATGCTGGTGCTACCGGAGGCGCTACTGGCGCGTGACGACAGCGATCCGGATCTGAGCGTCAAATCGGCCCAGTATGAGGATGGCGACTTTTTGCGGCGGCTGCTCAGGGAGAGCGCCGGGAACACCCTGACGACGATCCTGACGCTGCATGTGCCCACCTCTGACGGGCGCGCGACCAACACGCTGTTCGCGCTGCGCGGCGACCAGATTATTGCCCGCTACCAGAAGCTCCATCTTTATGATGCTTTTTCCATACAGGAGTCGCGGCGGGTAGATGCCGGCCACAGCATACCGCCGTTGATTAACGTCGCCGGGATGCGCGTCGGGCTGATGACCTGCTACGACCTGCGCTTCCCCGAACTGGCGCTGGCGCATGCGCTCAGAGGCGCCGAGGTACTGGTGCTGCCCGCGGCCTGGGTGCGCGGTCCGTTGAAAGAGCAGCACTGGCAGACGCTGCTCGCCGCCCGGGCGCTCGATACTACCTGCTGGATAGTGGCGAGCGGGGAGTGCGGTACACGCAATATTGGTCAGAGCAGGGTGGTCGATCCGCTGGGCGTCACCGTGGCGGCTGCCGCGGAGGAGCCTGCGCTGCTGTTTGCCGAGCTGAGCGCGCTGCGGGTCGCGGAAGTTCGTGAGCGCTTACCTGTGCTGGCAAATCGCCGCTTTGCGCCGCCGCACCTGTCGTGACGTTTTTTTAATCAGTGCTTGATTCATCTTGTTACAGATTGCTATTGTGTGTCCGGCCAGGTTCCCCGTTAAATATAAGGGTTCTGAGCCGCGAAGTTCGCAGCCTGTTTTCTAAAGAAGGTATTTATGGGTGAGATAAGTATTACCAAGCTGCTGGTGGTTGCTGCACTGGTCGTCCTGTTGTTTGGTACCAAAAAATTACGCACGCTGGGTGGCGATCTCGGTGCTGCCATCAAAGGCTTTAAAAAAGCCATGAACGATGACGATACCAGCGCAAAAAATGCATCAGACGCGGCTGCCGCGCCGGGTGAACGACTCTCTCACAAAGAGTAACGGCGTCAGCAGACAGCAATAAAAAAACCGGCACACAGGCCGGTTTTTTTATGCAGTGAGAAAAGTGTTACCTGACGTAACCGCCTTATTTCACTTCCATCCCTTTCGCCTGCAGGTCGGCGTGGTAAGACGAACGCACGAACGGGCCACAGGCCGCATGGGTAAAGCCCATCGCCAGCGCTTCGGCTTTCATCTCTTCAAATTCATCCGGGCTGACATAACGCTGTACCGGCAGGTGATGGCGGCTTGGCTGCAGATACTGGCCCAGCGTCAGCATGGTGACGCCGTGACGACGCAAGTCGCGCATCACTTCGACGATTTCAGCATTGGTTTCGCCGAGGCCCACCATCAGGCCGGATTTGGTCGGCAGATGCGGATGGGCTTCCTTGAAGCGCTCCAGCAGTTTCAGCGACCACGCGTAGTCTGCACCCGGACGTACCTGGCGATAGAGACGCGGCACGTTCTCCAGGTTGTGGTTAAACACGTCTGGCGGCGTGGCGGTGAGGATCTCCAGCGCCTTATCCATACGACCACGGAAATCCGGCACCAGCGTTTCAATTTTGATGGTCGGGTTTTTGTCACGAATGGCGCTGATGCAGTCGGCAAAGTGCTGAGCACCGCCGTCACGCAGATCGTCGCGGTCCACTGAAGTCACAACCACATAGCGCAGCGCCATATCAGAGATGGTCTGCGCCAGTTTCAGCGGCTCGTTGGCATCAGGCGCAACAGGACGACCATGTGCCACGTCACAGAACGGACAGCGACGTGTGCAGATAGCGCCGAGGATCATGAAGGTCGCGGTGCCGTGGTTGAAACACTCCGCAAGGTTCGGGCAAGAGGCTTCTTCGCACACGGAGTGCAGGCCGTTCTTGCGCATCGCCGCTTTGATACCCTGAATGCGGGACGAGTCAGCCGGAAGTTTGATTTTCATCCACTCCGGTTTTCTGAGCAGCGTCTCGCGCTCGGTCACCACATTTTTAACCGGGATAAGGGCCATTTTATCGGCGTCGCGGTACTTAACACCGCGTTCCATCACAATGGGTTTACTCATAGCGTGCGTGTTCCAGTTGCGGATATCGAAGGAAAGCGTTTCAGATAAATTGAATTTTGTATTTATCAACTATTTTTGAAACAACGCCACGCAGTATAAC
Source organism: Siccibacter colletis (assembly GCF_000696575.1). Taxonomy (GTDB): domain Bacteria; phylum Pseudomonadota; class Gammaproteobacteria; order Enterobacterales; family Enterobacteriaceae; genus Siccibacter; species Siccibacter colletis. The sequence goes on from NZ_JMSQ01000039.1 coordinate 103,513, forward strand.
ATTGATACTGGCCTGAAAGCAGCCCGGTGGGCATGAAATGGAAAAAGAATTGTAAAACGGTTGTTACTTTGTGGCCGCGTCGAGGTTAATCGATAGTCAACCTCGACATCTGCGTCGGCTCATGGGAAGGCTTTCTGAATCGCATCAATGATGCTCTGCATCATCGGATCGCGCAGGCTGAGCTTGTTGTAATGCAGCGTGGTATCGAGCCGGTCATCGTTGAACAGGGCGGTATCAATCTCCACCAACCGCCAGCTCTCGCGGAACATCTCAAACAGACGCGCCGGCATAATGCCAATCAGATCGCAGCTGCTGATCATTGCTGCGACGGTCACCATGTTGTAACTGCTGAACGCCACCTGCAAATTAGGGAACAGGCTGTTAAGACGTTTGCGTATTTCATTCACAGAGTCGTTCTGCAGAGTTATCAGCGCCTGCTCATGGGCCTGCAGTTGCTCAAGCGAAACGGAGGGTTGACTGCACGGATGACCCTCACGGCATACCATCACCAGCCGGTCGCGGAACAGCAGATGGCTACCGATGGTACGTGACGTATAGGTTGCCCCGTCCACCACCAGGTCGGTCTGAAACTGGCTGAGCTGGGTTTCGGTGTCGCTGATGGCCACATTGCGGATCAGTAAATTAGGATTAGCGTTCTGAATGGCGCTATAAAGCAGGGGAATGACCTGAGCGCCCACCGACGGCGAAGTGGCAATGGTAATAGTGCGCTGCTTGTTATGCGACCCGTGAAAATCCAGCGCACCGAGAATCGATTCCAGCCCCTGGCTAATATATTCGTGCAGGTGCGTGGCATAAGCCGTGGGAGTAACGCCCTGGCCTTTACGAATAAATAACGGGTCAGGAAATATATGACGTAATTTCTGGATGGACTGGCTGATTGCAGACGGCGTCAGATTAAGAATTTTCGCAGCGTTGACAATTCCCTTGTGGACGTAAACCGCTTCGAAAATGGTTAACAGATTAAGATCGATGTTACGCAAAGTCCTGAATATCTCGCGCTTTCGCTCATCGTCCTGAGGTGAAATCATATGTTCAGAGGTGCCCTTATATTCCACGCCAACTCTCCAGATATATTCACATAGTGAATAATAGTTTACTTTCGGTATTTTGATTATTGTTGTTGTCTGTTATTTCATCAAAATGCGCCGACAGTCATCCTTAATAGCTATAATTAACGCCGCTAAATGCTCTCATCACTTTTCGCCGTAAGAATGGGCCTAATGTGGAACGCTGCGCAGGTAAATTATTGTCAATTAAATATTTGTCTTTGGGACGCAACGAAAATATATAAAAGAGTTTCCAAAGTAAAGCAGCAATGTTAAATCCTGGAGATGGCCTGTTATGCAACAGACCATAATGGAAGTGAATTTCTTAACTGATATTTTCCACTGGCGGATTGTTGAGCAAAGCGAGGAAATGACGCACCAGTAGCGGCTGAACGCGATCAACCGTCGCGTCAGGCAGCAGATCGCTGACCTGAACCATCTCCATTCCGGCATAGCCGCAGGGGTTAATGCGACGAAAGGGCGACAGGTCCATCGCGATGTTCAGCGCCAGGCCGTGGAAAGAGCAGCCTTTACGGATGCGCAGCCCCAGCGAGCAGATCTTCTGCCCGGCAACATACACACCCGGGGCGTCAGGACGGGCGTAAGCTTCTATGCCGAGTTCCGCCAGCGTATTGACCACGGTATTTTCCAGCGCGCTGACCAGCTCGCGCACGCCGAGCTTGCGGCGTTTGAGGTTTAACAGGACGTACATCACCTGCTGGCCCGGCCCGTGATAGGTCACCTGGCCGCCACGATCGCTCTGTACTACCGGAATATCGCCTGCCGCCAGCACGTGCTCGGCTTTGCCCGCCTGTCCCTGGGTAAATACCGGGTAGTGCTCAACCAGCCAGATCTCGTCGGCAGTGTGATCATCACGGGTATCGGTAAAATCATGCATTGCCTGCGATACGGGTTCATAGGGCTGCAGGCCAAGGTGGCGGATCAGAATCTTATCCTGAGGCAAAACGGCATCTCCGGGGAGAAGAAAAGGTGCGGGGAGTATATCACAGCCGGGGAAGGCAATACCCGGCGTGCGCCGGGTAGTGGATCAGAGCACCATGCGAACGATGTCGATGTTGCCCAGCTCTTCATACAGGGTTTCAACCTGCTCGATATGCGTGGCGGTGATGGTGATGGAAACCGAATGGTAATTCCCTTTGCTGCTCGGTTTTACCTGCGGGGTGTAATCGCCAGGCGCATGGCGCTGGACCACTTCAACCACCATATCAACCAGCTCAGGTTTCGCCAGACCCATCACTTTGTAAGTAAACGGGGTAGGGAATTCCAGCAGTTCATTCAGTTTGGTTTTCATGTCAGCTCCGGTAGTGCGTATATAAAGAAACACTCCCGCCAGAAGCGGGAGTGTGGATATGCATAGTATATGGGGATGGAAATCACACTTTCAAGCGGTGATTTTTTAGCCAAACCAGTGGTGGAACATCAGTTTGATGTAATCAATGATGCGACCAAAGAAGTTACCTTCCTCGATCTGCTCCAGCACCACCAGCGGGCGCTGTTCAATGGTTTTGCCATCCAGCTGGAAGTTGATGGTGCCGACCACCTGGTTTTTCTGCAGCGGGGCGTGCAGCTCAGGGGTATTCAGCACATAGCTGGCTTTCAGATCCTTCAGACGACCACGCGGGATAGTGAGGTAGAGATCTTTATCCACGCCCAGCGACGCGCGATCGCTGTCACCGAACCAGGCCGGCTCAGAGGCGAACTCTTTACCCGCTTTCAGCGGATTTACGGTTTCGAAGAAGCGGAAGCCCCAGGTCAGCAGCTTTTTACTTTCGGCTTCACGACCTTTGAAGGTGCGGCCACCCAGCACGGCGGACACCAGGCGCATCTGGCCTTCAGTCGCGGACGCAACAATGTTATAACCCGCTTTTTCGGTATGACCGGTTTTGATACCGTCCACGTTCAGGCTGTTATCCCACAGCAGACCGTTACGGTTGGTCTGGCGAATGCCGTTGAAGGTGAACTCTTTTTCGCGATAGATAACGTACTCAGCCGGGACGTCACGGATCAGCGCCTGACCAATCAGCGCAATGTCGCGCGCGGAGATGTACTGGCCTTCTGCGTCCAGGCCGTGCACGGTCTGGAAGTGGGTATTCTTCAGACCCAGCGCCGATACGTAGCTGTTCATCAGGCCCACAAACGCGTCCTGGCTACCGGCCACAAAGTCGGCCATCGCCACGCAGGCGTCGTTACCAGACTGCAGGTTGATGCCGCGGATCAGCTGGGACACCGGCACCTGCATGCCTGGCTTCAGGAACATCAGCGAAGAGCCTTTGAATACCGGGTTGCCGGTCGCCCACGCGTCCTGGCCGATTGTCACCAGATCGGACTCTTTAAATTTACCCGCTTTCATCGCCTGGCCGATGACGTAGCTGGTCATCATTTTGGTCAGACTGGCCGGATCGCGACGCTGGTCGGCGTTCTGCTCCGCCAGTACTTTGCCGGAGTTGTAATCGATCAGGATATAGGCTTCAGCATCAATCTGAGGCACGCCCGGGATCATGGTTTTGATGTTCAGGTCGTCTGCGTGGGCGGCAGAGAGTGCCGTGACGGAGAGCGCCGTGGCGAGCGCGAAGCGCGTTACAAAGCGAGCAGTAGGAGTGGTCTTCATGGTCTGTACAACGACATCCGTGATGGAATTAAAAAAGTGCTTTACTATAGCAAATGCCTTACGGGCTGGCATCTGACTTTGCGCGTGAGTTTGTTACGGTGCTTTACACAAACTGACAAAGTCAGATGCCCGGATTTACTGGGCGGAGGCGGCGATAAACGACTGCTGCTGCGACTCATTCAGCAGGCGCTGCTGGATGGCAGCGGCTTCGCTGCGGCTGCTGAACGGCCCGAGCTGGATGCGGTAAACTGCACCGTTCTGGTTCACTTTGCCCGGCACGCCGTACTGCTGCGTCAGTTTCTGTAAGAACTGCTGGGCGCGCGCGCCGTCGCTGACCGCGCCAACCTGCAGCATGTACCCCTGTGCGGAAGACGCTGCAGGCGCTGCGCTGGCGGCAGGGGCGCTCTGCGTGACCGTGCCCTGGGTGGTGCCCGGTGCAGTAACCGGCGTATTTGGGGTATTGCCCGCTGCGACTGCCGGGGCAGCACTCTGTACCGGCGTAGCGGTGACCGGCTGAGGCTGGGCTGGCGCATCGCTTTCCAGTACGCCGGCCGTCAGCGGGGCCGGGGCACCGAGGAAGCCGCCGCTTTTCACCGGGGCGCCGAGGTTATCTTCACTTTGCAGCGTGTCGTTGTTAATAGCACGCACGTCGCTCTGGGTCGCTACCGGCTGCGGGGCCGACGAGGCGCTGCCCATCCCGCCGCTCAGATCCGGGCGTGCCGGGAGGGCGTAAGTTTGTTTCGCCACGGTGGTGCAGGCCATGCCCGGCCCGGAGAGCGAACCATCCTGAGCAACGATAATAGGATCGATGCGCACTTTGGTGTTGTTGGAGGTATTCAGGCGATCGGCGGAGGCGCGGGAGAGGGAGATCACCCGATCGTTACCGTAAGGGCCACGATCGTTGATACGCACCACGATCACGCGGCCATTCGCCAGGTTAGTGACGCGCGCGTAGCTTGGGATCGGCAGCGTTGGATGTGCAGCGGTCAGCTGCATAGCATCGAATGGCTCCCCGGACGCGGTCAGGTTGCTGCCCGGCTCGGCGTCATAGATAGCGGCAAGCCCCGCCTGGGAGAAGCGCGATGCATCCTGCACGATACGGTAGTTTTTGCCGTCCCGCTGATAGTCCTGATTTACCGACGGGTTGAGCGGCTCATAGCGCGGCTCTGCACCGCTAATTTCTACTATCGGACCATTACAGACGGCAGGCTGCGGCGCCGCCTGTTGCTGCGGTTGCCCGCTATCATTACCCGTACAGGCGGACAGTAATCCTGCCGCGATGCAGATACCAAGCCATTGCTTACGCATTGCGCACCTCTTAAACACTTTTAGACAGCATTTTCCTGTGGGTATGCATCGACATCACGATGCCAAATCCCGCCATAAGTACAATCAGGGCCGAGCCGCCATAGCTCACCAGCGGCAGCGGCACGCCAACCACCGGTAAGATACCGCTCACCATCCCAATATTCACAAACACATAGACAAACAGAATCAGCATCAGCCCGCCCGCCATCACGCGACCAAAGGTGGTCTGGGCATGGGCGGCAATCCACAGGCCGCGCATAATCAGCAGCAGGTACAGCGCCAGCAGCACCAGCACGCCAATCAGCCCCAGCTCTTCCGCCAGTACCGCAAAGATGAAGTCGGTATGGCGCTCGGGCAGAAACTCCAGCTGCGACTGGGTGCCGTGCAGCCAGCCTTTGCCGCTCAGCCCGCCAGAGCCGATAGCAATTTTAGACTGAATAATATGATAGCCCGCCCCCAGCGGATCGCTTTCCGGATCGAGCAGCATCATCACGCGCTGGCGTTGATAATCGTGCATCAGGAAGAACCACAGGATGGGGATAAACGCCGCCAGCAGCAGCGCTGCGATACCAATCAGGCGCCAGCTTAAGCCGGCCAGGAACAGCACGAACAGGCCGGAAAGCGCCACCAGAATTGAGGTGCCGAGGTCAGGCTGCGCCGCTACCAGCAGCGTTGGCATGAAAATCAGCACCAGCGCGATACCGGTATTTTTCAGGCTTGGCGGGCAGACGTCACGGTTGATGAAGCGCGCCACCATCAGCGGCACCGCGATTTTTGCGATCTCCGAAGGCTGGAAGCGGACGATACCCAGATCGAGCCAGCGCTGTGCGCCCTTGGAGATAGCCCCAAAAGCATCCACCGCCACCAGCAGGATCACGCAGACGATATACAGATAGGGCGCCCAGCCTTCATACACCCTGGGCGGAACCTGGGCCATCACGATCATGACGACCATTCCCATCAGGATCTGACCGATTTTGCGCTCGGTCATGCCAATGTCCTGACCGCTGGCGCTCCAGATCACCAGCGCGCTGTAGGCCAGCAGCGCCAGAATAATCAGCAGGAAGATGGGGTCGATATGGATTTTATCCCAGAACGACTTTTTATTCGGGTTATCGGTCATGGTTACTGGTCCTCAGCCCCTGCCTGAGCGGGCGCTTCAGCAGGCAAATCGGTGTTGTTGTCGCCCAGCATAATGTGGTCGAGGATCTGGCGCATGATGGTGCCGACCGCCGGACCGGCACCGCCGTTTTCCAGGATCATGGCCACGGCGACCTGCGGTTTATCGTAAGGGGCGTAGGCGGTCATCAGCTTGTGGTCACGCAGGCGTTCAGAAATTTTATGCGCGTTATAGGTCTCGTTCGCTTTCAGGCCGAATACCTGGGCCGTACCCGACTTCGCGGCGGCTTTATACGGCGCGCTGGCGAAGTACTTATGACCAGTGCCGTTAGCGCGGTTCGCCACGCCATACATACCGTCTTTGGCGATTTCCCAGTAGCCGGAGTGGATATCGCCCACCGGCGGCTGTTCCGGCTGCTTCCACAGCTGCTGCTTGCCGTCTATCACGGTGCTCATCAGCAGGTGCGGAACTTTAACGATGCCGTCGTTGATCAGTATCATCATCGCTTTGTTCATCTGCAACGGGGTCGCGGTCCAGTAGCCCTGACCGATGCCCACCGGAATGGTATCGCCCTGGTACCACGGTTTTTTAAAGCGCTTGAGCTTCCACTCACGCGTCGGCATGTTGCCGGAGCGCTCTTCGGCAAGATCGATGCCGGTAAAGTGACCGTAGCCGAACTTGCTCATCCACTCGGAAAGGCGGTCTATGCCCATGTCGTACGCCACCTGGTAGAAGAAGGTATCCGCGGACTCCTCCAGTGATTTGGTGACGTTCAGGCGGCCGTGGCCCCATTTCTTCCAGTCGCGGTAGCGTTTTTCACTGCCCGGCAGCTGCCACCAGCCAGGATCGAACAGCGAGGTATTGCGATTGATGACCCCGGCGCTCAGGGCTGAGACCGCAACATACGGCTTCACGGTGGACGCTGGCGGGTAGACGCCCTGGGTGGCGCGGTTAATGAGCGGCGTGTTCGGATCGTTGAGCAGGCCGGAGTAATCTTTGCTTGAGATGCCATCCACGAACAGGTTCGGGTTGTAGCTTGGCGTGGAAACCAGCGCCAGAATGCCGCCGGTACGCGGATCGCTGACCACTACGGCGGCACGGCTGCCCTGCAACAGGGTTTCAATATAGGTTTGCAGTTTCAGGTCGATGGTCAGATAGATATCATGTCCGGCCTGGGGCGAAACCTCTTTCAGCTGGCGGATCACGCGGCCGCGGTTGTTCACCTCGACCTCTTCATAGCCGGTCTGGCCGTGGAGCGTATCTTCGTAGTAGCGCTCAATCCCGAGCTTGCCGATATCATGCGTGGCGGCGTAGTTCGCCAGCTTGCCGTCCTTATCCAGACGGTCGATATCTTTATCGTTGATCTTTGAGACGTAGCCGATGACGTGCGTCAGGGCTGAGCCATAGGGGTAGAAGCGGCGCTTATAGCCTTTAACTTCCACGCCCGGAAAACGGTACTGGTTCACGGCAAAGCGCGCGACCTGCACTTCCGTCAGGTTGGTTTTTACCGGAATAGAGGTGAAGCGGTGGGAACGGGCGCGCTCTTTCTTGAAAGCGGCAATATCATCATCATTGAGGTCGACCACGTCGCGCAGCGCTTCGAGCGTCTGCTGCACGTTATCTACCTTCTCCGGCATCATCTCTACCTGATAGATAGTGCGATTCAGCGCCAGTGGGATGCCGTTGCGGTCGTAAATAATGCCGCGGCTCGGCGGAATAGGCACCAGCTTGATGCGGTTTTCGTTGGAGCGGGTCTGATAGTCGTTGAAGCGCAGGATCTGCACGGTGTAGAGATTGGCAACCAGAACGCCGGTTAACAGCAGAATGCCGATAAAGGCGATCAGCGCCCTGCGCACAAACAGTGCGGACTCTGCCGAATAATCGCGAAAAGAATTCTGTAATTTCATCCGCAGCTTAATCTACCTGATCGCGTCTATTCACGATGATATGGGTGATTGGTGGTGATGCTCCATGCACGATACAGACTTTCGGCCACCAGTACCCTGACCAGCGGATGGGGCAGGGTCAGCGCCGAAAGCGACCAGCTCTGTTCCGCCGCGGCTTTACAGGCGGGGGACAGACCCTCCGGGCCACCGATAAGCAAACTGACATCACGGCCATCGAGCTTCCAGCGCTCCAGCTCCGTCGCCAGTTGCGGGGTATCCCAGGGCTTGCCAGGAATATCGAGCGTGACGATGCGGTTTTTACCGGCAGCCGCCAGCATCAGTTCGCCCTCTTTTTCGAGGATACGCTTTATATCGGCATTTTTGCCGCGTTTTCCAGCAGGAATTTCTACCAGTTCAAACGGCATATCCTTGGGGAAGCGGCGTAAATATTCGCTAAAGCCGGTCTGTACCCAGTCGGGCATTTTGGTGCCGACGGCGACCAGTTGGAGCTTCACGCATCAGCTCCAGAGTTTTTCCAGCTCATACAGGCGACGGCTCTCTTCCTGCATGACGTGGACCATCACATCGCCGAGATCAACCACAACCCAGTCGGCGGCGCTTTCACCTTCAACCCCAAGCGGGATCAGGCCAGCGGCACGTGATTCCTGAACGACGTGGTCAGCAATAGAGACAACGTGGCGCGTAGAGGTGCCGGTACAGATAATCATACAGTCGGTGATGCTCGATTTGCCCTGGACGTCCAGCGCAACAATATCCTGACCTTTCAGATCGTCGATCTTATCGATGACGAAATCCTGGAGTGCTTTACCCTGCAAGTGTATCCCCCTGGGAACAGTAACGTTGATGATGACACCGGATGGCGCATCGCAAGCCTGACGAGCAGGCCCGGCCTGTAGGCAAGTGGGCTATCATCCCACTGCCGGCACGAGTTTGCATCGCCATTTTTGTAAAACAATTTCAAATTCAGCGTGGCGCATAGCCTCAAATCTGGCTGCGGAGAATATCAGCCTGGCAAACCCTGTCAATGTTTCAGCAGAATTATCCACATGAATACGCCGCCGCTGGAATTTATGCCGTCTGGCTGTCGGTGTGGTAGAGGCGGTGCGCGCGAATATAATTTTCCACTGCTTCAGGCAGCAGCTCGCGGCAGGACTGGCCGCGCTGAAGGCGCTGCCGAATGGCAGTAGCCGAGATATCCACCAGCGGCGTGTCGGCAAGCCAGATACGGCCTGCCGGTTCCTGATGCAGGAGGGCCAGGTCGTTGGTCAGATGGGCTTCCAGCCAGCGCTGTTCTTCTTCGCTTTTCATCTGCACCGGATAGCCCGGGCGGCGACAGACCAGAATGTGGCACAGCGACAGCAGGCGCGCGGCGTGATACCAGGTGGGAAGCGTCAGCAGTGAGTCCTGACCAATAATGAACGCCAGCGGACGTGTATAACCCTGCTCTTCACGCCACTGCGCGAGGGTGTCAGCAGTATAGGATGGCGTGGTGCGCTGCAGTTCGCGTTCATCGAGCGCGAACAGCGGGTTATCAGCAATTGCCAGAGCCACCATCGCTTTGCGCTGTATACTGCTGGCCATCGGCTGCGGGCGGTGGGGCGGCACGTTGTTCGGCATGATGGTGATACGCGCCAGCTTGACCTGATGCGCCAGCGCCTCGACTACGCGCAGATGACCGCAGTGGATAGGGTCGAAAGTGCCGCCGAACAGGGCGTGTAGCGCCATGCTCATCTCAGCGCACCGAAAGCAGGGGGGCGAGGGACTTATGGCACAGCAAGAGCGACAGTGCTTCCAGCTCTGACCATACCGACTGACCGAAATCCTGCTTTATCGTCAGCTCGATCTGACACAGCTGATGTACCGCACTGCTTAGCTGCGCGGCGGAAAGCCGGGCCAGAGCATCGGTTACCAGCTGGCGACGATTCTGCCAGACCCGCTGTTTGTCAAACAGTGTGCGCAGCGGCGTGTGGGCGGATGCGCGTTGCAGATTAACCAGTTGCAGCAGTTCTCGCTGCAGCGTACGCAGCAGGATCACCGGCTCGCTACCCTCCAGACGAAGCTGCTGCAGAATATGCAGCGCGCGCTTGCTCTTACCGGCCAGCAGGGCATCCACCCAGTGGAAGGGGGTAAAATGCGCCGCATCGTTGACCGCTTCCTCAACCCGCGGCAGCGTCAGCTTGCCGTCAGGCCACAGCAATGACAGTCGCTCCAGCGCCTGGGCCAACGCCAGAAGATTACCTTCATAGCAGTAACACAGCAGCTGGTTGGCGGCATCATCAAGCGAGAGCTTCATCTGCTTCGCCCTGGCAGCGACCCAGCGCGGTAGCTGTGCCTGTTCCGGCGTCTGGCAGCTCACCTGCACCGCACGCTGTGCCAGCGCTGCGATCCAGGCGGCGTTTTCCTGGGCTTTGGTCAGCTTGTTGCCGCGAACGATCAGCAGTAAGTCGTCATGCAGCAGGCTGACCAGCGTCGCGAGTTGTTCATTGATGGCGGCGTTGGGGCCGTTGTCGGGCAGCAGCAGCAACAGCGTCTGGCGGCTGGCGAACAGGCTCATCTCCTGGCACAGCGCAAACAGCTGTTGCCAGTCGGTGCTGGCGTCGATAGCAAAGGTATGGTGTTCTTCGAAGCCTGCCGCGGCAGCGGCACGGCGCACGGCGTCCTGACTCTCCTGCAGCAGCAACGGATCGTTACCAAGCAGCAGATACGCCAGGCGCAGCCCCTCATGGAGCTGCGCCTGGAGTTGTTCAGGGTAAAGCCGAATCATTGCGGTGTAAGCGTGGTGGAAACGCGGTTGCTGTTTTCCGGGTTGGTCGGCGCAGACGCCGCCTCATCTTGCGCTTTGGTTGCCGCCGCATCCTGAGCATGAACGCTCATCAGCTTACGAATCAGCTGCTCAGCGGCTTTGTCGTACATCTCCTGCACAATCAGCGCCTGCTCAGAGTCTTTTGCCAGAGCGGTCTGCGGGTTATCGAAGAAGGAACGATAAACCTTTGTGCTGATAGGGTAGACGTCATGCCCCGGAATCAATACCTGACCCGATACGTTCATCACCATCTGGTACTCCGCCGTGCGGCCATTCTGGAACACCGACGCCGTGTCTTTCGAGATGGACGCGCCGCCGATACGCAGCGACGGAATATCCTGACGCAGTGAGCCTTTCTCGATCAGCGTTACGCCGTTAAGACGCAGCTGTTCACGAATGGCACGCGCCAGCGGACCGTTTGGATCCGAGGTGTCAAAGATCATGGTTTTCATTTCAGGCGGCACCGCAGTGGTGCTGCGCAGATGCCAGCCACATCCGGCGGTGACCAGCACCGCCAGGCTTACTAATAAAGTCACCAGATATCGCACACTTCCTCCTGCGCTTAGCCTACAACCAGGTTAAGCAGTTTGCCGGGAACGTAAATCACTTTACGCACGGTCACGCCGTCGAGATATTTCGCCACCAGGTGCTCCTGGCCCGCGCGCTCACGCACTTGTTCTTCTGTCGCATCTGCGGCAACGGTGATTTTGCCACGCACTTTACCGTTAACCTGCACCACAACCAGGGTGGTGTCTTCCACCATGGCGCTCTCATCCGCCTGCGGCCACGGCGCGTTGTCGATATCGCCTTCGCCTTTCAGCTCCTGCCACAGCGTAAAGCTGACGTGCGGGGTGAACGGATAGAGCATGCGAACCACGGCCAGCAGCGCTTCGTTCATCAGCGCGCGATCCTGTTCGTTCTCCTGCGGTGCTTTCTGCAGGCGGTTCATCAGCTCCATAATGGCAGCGATGGCGGTGTTGAAGGTCTGACGACGACCCACATCATCGGTGACTTTGGCGATGGTTTTGTGAACCTCGCGACGCAGCGCTTTCTGATCGTCGCTCAGCGCAGCGATGTTCAGTGCAGGTACTTCGCCAGCAGCGGTGTGTTCGTAAACCAGTTTCCAGACGCGTTTCAGGAAGCGGTTAGCACCTTCCACGCCGGATTCCTGCCATTCGAGGGTCATGTCGGCCGGGGAGGCGAACATCATGAACAGACGCACGGTGTCTGCGCCGTAACGTTCAACCATCTCCTGCGGGTCGATGCCGTTGTTTTTCGACTTCGACATTTTGCTCATGCCGGTATACACCAGCTCGTGGCCCGCGGCGTCGCTCGCTTTAATAATGCGGCCTTTCTCGTCACGCTCGACGATGGCCTCTTTCGGGGAGACCCAGTTACGCTCGCCGTTAGCGCCAACGTAATAGAAGGCATCCGCCAGCACCATACCCTGACACAGCAACTGCTTAGCCGGCTCGTCGGAATTTACCAGGCCCGCATCGCGCATCAGCTTGTGGAAGAAGCGGAAGTAGAGCAGGTGCATGATGGCGTGTTCGATACCGCCGATATAGATGTCTACCGGCAGCCAGTAGTTAGCGGCGTCGGAATCCAGCATACCTTCCTGGTGCTGCGGGCAGGTATAACGCGCGTAGTACCAGGAGGACTCCATAAAGGTGTCGAAGGTGTCGGTTTCACGCAGGGCCGGCTGGCCGTTTACGGTCGTTTTCGCCCACTCCGGGTCGGCTTTAATCGGGCTGGTAATGCCGTCCATCACCACGTCTTCCGGCAGGATCACCGGCAGCTGGTCTTCCGGGGTTGGCATCACGGTGCCGTCTTCCAGCGTGACCATTGGGATCGGTGCGCCCCAGTAGCGCTGACGGGAAACGCCCCAGTCGCGCAGACGGTAGTTAACTTTACGCTCGCCAACGCCTTTGGCTGCCAGCTTATCGGCGATAGCGTTGAAGCCCGCGGTGTAATCAAGGCCATCGAACTCGCCGGAATTAAACAGCACGCCCTTCTCGGTCAGCGCCTGTTCGGAGAGATCCGGCGCGCTGCCGTCGGCGGCAAGAATAACCGGTTTGATGGTTAAACCGTATTTAGTAGCGAACTCGTAATCGCGCTGATCGTGGCCCGGAACCGCCATCACCGCACCGGTGCCGTATTCCATCAGCACGAAGTTGGCGGCCCATACCGGAATAGCGTCGCCGGTCAGCGGGTGAATCGCTTTGATGCCGGTATCAACGCCTTTTTTCTCCATGGTCGCCATTTCAGCTTCGGCAACCTTGGTGTTACGGCATTCGGCAATGAAGTCGCCCAGCGCCGGGTTAGCGGCGGCTGCAGCCTGCGCCAGCGGGTGACCTGCGGCTACCGCCAGGTAGGTCACGCCCATGAAGGTGTCCGGGCGGGTGGTGTAGACCGTCAGCTTCTCGTCGCTGTTCTGCACGTCGAAGGTAATTTCCACGCCTTCCGAGCGGCCAATCCAGTTGCGCTGCATGGTCTTAACGGTGTCAGGCCAGTGGTCCAGTTTGTCCAGATCGTTGAGCAGTTCGTCAGCGTAGGCGGTGATTTTAATAAACCACTGCGGGATCTCTTTACGCTCGACTTTGGTGTCGCAGCGCCAGCAGCAGCCGTCGATTACCTGTTCGTTAGCCAGCACGGTCTGATCGTTCGGGCACCAGTTCACCGCCGACGTTTTCTTGTACACCAGGCCTTTTTTATACAGCTCGGTAAAGAACTTCTGCTCCCAACGGTAATATTCCGGTTGGCAGGTCGCCAGCTCGCGGCTCCAGTCATAACCAAAGCCCAGCATTTTGAGCTGGTTTTTCATGTAGTTGATGTTGTCGTAGGTCCAGGGAGCAGGCGCCGTGTTGTTTTTTACCGCGGCACCTTCAGCCGGCAGGCCGAACGCATCCCAGCCGATAGGCTGCAGAACGTTTTTGCCGAGCATGCGCTGATAGCGGGCAATTACGTCGCCGATGGTGTAGTTACGAACGTGGCCCATGTGTAGACGACCAGAAGGATAGGGCAGCATCGAGAGGCAGTAGTACTTCTCTTTGCTCGGGTCTTCAGTCACTTCAAAAGTGCGCTTCTCTTCCCAGTGAAGCTGTACGTTGGATTCTATCTCTTCCGGGCGATATTGCTCTTGCATGGCAGCCAGTGGTCCTGTGTTAAAGCAGCTACAGCGGTAGCTAAAGGTAGTATTTCAGATCCGCATAGCATAGCCGATTAGCCCGCCTCGCAACAGTCTTTCCCGGCAGAGATGTTTGCCTTGCGGCGCGGCTCGCAATCATCTGCTCTGCTATGCGCTCTTTGCACTCCTTTACAGCAGATGTGGCTCTGCTAACAAAGCGACAGGCAATTAACGTCTATTATTAGAAGAGGTTACCTGACAGGAGATAAATACACATGAACAAGGTTGCTCAATATTACCGGGAGCTGGTGACCCAACTCACCGAGCGTCTGCGCAATGGCGATCGCGATATCGACGCCCTGGTGGCCAGCGCGCGTGAACGCGTCTCGCAAACCGGCGAGCTGACGCGCACTGAAATCGATGAGGTAACCCGGGCGGTACGCCGCGATCTGGAGGAATTTGCCAGGAGCTATAACGAAAGCCAGGATGAATTCACCGATGGCGTGTTTATGCGCGTCATCAAAGAGAGCCTGTGGCAGGAGCTGGCCGACATCACTGACAAAACCCAGCTGGAGTGGCGCGAAGTGTTCCAGGATCTCAATCACCACGGGGTCTATCACAGCGGTGAAGTGGTGGGGCTCGGCAACCTGGTGTGCGAAAAGTGCCACTATCACCTTGCCGTATATACGCCCGACGTGCTGTCGCTATGCCCGAAATGCGGGCATGACCAGTTCCAGCGTCGGCCATTTGAGCCGTAATAAAAAAGCCTTCCATCCGGAAGGCTTTTTTGATGCAAGCAGCGAAACGCTTAGTGCAGTATTTTTGCCAGGAAGTCTTTGGCGCGCTCGGATTTCGGGTTGGCGAAGAACTCCTCTTTATTGGCGTCCTCAACGATTTTCCCTTCATCCATAAAGATGACGCGATGCGCCACTTTGCGCGCGAAGCCCATTTCGTGGGTTACCACCATCATGGTCATCCCTTCCTGCGCCAGCTCGACCATCACGTCCAGCACTTCGTTGATCATCTCGGGATCGAGTGCAGAGGTCGGCTCGTCAAACAGCATCGCTACCGGGTCCATACACAGTGCACGGGCAATCGCCACACGCTGCTGCTGACCACCGGAGAGCTGCGCCGGAAATTTATTGGCGTGCGCCGACAGCCCGACGCGCTCCAGCAGCTTCAGCCCTTTCTCACGCGCAGCGGCTTTGTCGCGTTTGAGGACCTTCACCTGCGCCAGCGTCAGGTTTTCAATGATGGAGAGATGCGGGAACAGTTCAAAGTGCTGGAACACCATGCCAACCCGGGAGCGCAGCTGCGCAAGGTTGGTTTTCTTGTCGTTCACCTTGATGCCGTTTACGGCGATGTCGCCCTGCTGAACCGGCTCCAGCCCGTTCACCGTTTTAATCAGCGTGGATTTTCCGGAACCCGACGGGCCGCAGACCACGACCACTTCGCCTTTTTTTACCTCGGTTGAGCAGTCGGTCAGCACCTGAAAGTGACCATACCATTTTGAAACGTTTTTCAGGGAAATCATGACACTGTCCTTTTCTTCAGATAGCTGACCAGCAACGAGGCGCTCAGGCTGATAACAAAGTAAACAAAACCGGCAAAGAGGATCATCTCAACCTGCGTACCGTCGCGCTCACCGATAGTGGAGGCGGTGCGGAAGAAGTCCGCAAGGCTCAGGACGTACACCAGTGAGGTGTCCTGGAACAGCACGATCCCTTGGGTCAGCAGCAGCGGTACCATGGCGCGGAACGCCTGCGGCAAAATAATGAGCTTCATCGACTGCCAGTGGGTCATGCCCAGCGCCAGCGCGGCATGGGACTGCCCGCGGGAGATGCTCTGGATACCGGCGCGAATAATTTCCGAGTAGTAGGCGGCTTCAAACATCGAAAACGCCACCATCGCGGAAATCAGGCGGATATCCGACGTCGGCGACAGCCCCAGCACCTGTTGCAGCAGGCCGGGTACAATCAGGTAGAACCACAGCAGCACCATCACCAGCGGGATGGAGCGGAAGACGTTGACATAGCTGCTGGCAAACCAGGCCAGCGGCTTAAAGGTGGACAGGCGCATTACCGCCAGCAGCGTACCCCAGACAATCCCCACCACCACAGCCGTGAGGGTGATCTTCATGGTGATGATCATCCCATCAAGCAGGTACGGCATAGCAGGGACAATAGAACTCCAGTCAAACTCGTACATTATTTGCCCCCCATGTTGCCCGGCAGGCGAATTTTGCGCTCGACCAGATTCATTACCAGCATAATCACGGCGTTAATGACCACGTAAGCAAGCGTAATGGCGGTGAACGACTCCCAGGCGTGGGCCGAGTAGTCGAGTAACTTGCCCGCCTGCGCCGCCATATCCACCAGACCAATCGTCGAGGCGATGGCGGAGTTTTTCACCAGGTTCATCATCTCGGAGGTCATCGGGGGCACGATCACGCGATAGGCGTTAGGCAGCAGCACGTAACGGTAGGTTTGTGGCAGAGTGAGGCCCATTGCCAGACCCGCATTCTTCTGCCCGCGCGGCAGCGACTCAATCGCCGCACGGACCTGCTCGCAGACGCGCGCCGCCGTAAACAGCCCGAGACAGATCATGGACGAGACGAAGAACTGAATATTTGGGTCCAGCTCCGCTTTAAACCACATGCCGATATCTTCAGGCAGCAGCTCCGGCACCACCAGATACCAGGTAAAGAACTGCACGATCAGCGGGACGTTGCGGAACAGCTCAACGTAGCAGGTGCCGATTGCGGATAAGAAACGATTAGGAACCGTACGCAGAATGCCAAACAGGGAACCGACCAGGAAAGCGATAATCCAGGCGCTGATCGACAGGGCGACGGTAACCTGAAAACCACTCCACAACCAGCCGAGATAGGTGGTGTTGCCGAACGGGGCGGACTGCAGAAAGATCCCCCAGTTCCAGTCTATAGACATAATACACTCCGAAAAAATGAGGGTAGCAGCGCTACCCTCGAAGATTGTTAAGAAGCTGTTTACCCTTAGCGTTCAGGCGTCACGCTGTTTTTTTTGCCGTGCCGTTTGAGGGGCCGGCTGTGTTACCTGTACCTGCCGGGTAATTCGCGCCCGATGGGGAACGGCCATCAGGCGTATAGTCTGTCCGTGCTTCAGAGCAATCGTGAGGGCAGGAGGTCCCGCCCCTAATGGTTGTAATTAGTTAAGTGCCTTGTCGTTTGGCGCTTTGAACAGGGCTTTCATCTCTTCAGAAAGCTCAAAGTTCAGGTTCAGGTTTTTCGGTGGGATTGGGTTTTTAAACCAGGTATCAAACCATTTCGCGCCTTCGCCGGAGGTTTCCACTTTGGCGATGGTGTCGTCGATCAGCTTTTTGAACTCGGTGTCACCCTTGCGCAGCATACAGCCGTAGGCTTCCTGCGACTGGGCAGTACCGACGATATCCCACTGATCCGGTTTCTTCGCTTTCGCGCGCTCGCCGGCAAGCAGGGCATCATCCATCATAAACGCCACCGCACGACCGCTCTCCAGCGTACGGAAAGAGTCACCGTGATCTTTCGCGCTGATGATGCGCATATCCATTTTCTTCTCGTCGTTCAGCTTATGCAGCAGCACTTCAGAGGTGGTGCCGGAGGTCACGACCACGGCTTTACCTTTGAGGTCCGGGAAGTCCTTAATCGCGCCGCCTTTTTTGGTCAGCAGACGGGTGCCGACAACGAAGATGGTGTTAGAGAAAGCTGCCTGTTTCTGGCGCTCAAGGTTGTTAGTGGTGGAGCCACACTCAAAATCAAAGGTGCCGTTCTGCAGCAGCGGAATACGGTTCTGAGATGTGATAGGGATCAGTTTGACCTGCAGATCCGGTTTGTTGAGTTTGGTTTTAACTGCCTCAACAATCGCATTTGAGTAAGCCTGGGAGTAGCCGACCACTTTCTGTTGGTTATCGTAGTACGAGAATGGTACGGATGATTCACGATGGCCGACGACGATCACGCCGTTTTTGGCGATCTTATCCAGCGTGCTCGACTGCGCGGAGCCAGCAGCGTCTTCAGCGTGAGCCACGCCAGCGCTGACACCCATTACCAGCATTGCAGCGGCCAGTTTACGTAATTGCATATCCAACTCCTTTATCGCAGCGCCAGTGACGCTGTTGATACCCATGTGAGTGCGTATGTTGTTATGTCTGCCGTAATATCGCGCAGTATTGTTGCTATTTGTTAACATTCAGCCTGGCTTGATGTAAAGATTTCGCTATTAAATTGTTTATTTTTGCGAAGCGGGCCGCACCATTTAAAGGCAAAAATCTTTCCATGCACCATTCTGGTGCTGCTGTTGTCCCGCACTGGTGCAGATGAGGCTGTCGGGCCTGACATCGCGGCGGATGGCTAATCTGTTGATAAGTAATAAGCAAGGGATGTGCCAGAAATGGTAAACGCGGAGCGGGGAACAAAAAAAAGCCCGCAGAGGCGGGCTTTGAGGGATTATGCCTTACGACGTCGAGCGCGCAGGCTGGCAATCAGCGCGACAAATCCGGCCAGCGCGGTGAGCGCCCACAGCGGCCAGTTACCAAAACGCGCATAAGGCGTCAGGCCGGTGGTTGGCGTAACCTCAGCGACCAGCGTCTGCCGCGTGAACTGCGGGATCATCGACTGGACTTCGCCCTGCGGGCCAATCACCGCCGTCACGCCATTGTTGGTGCTGCGCAGCAGCGGTCGCGCCAGCTCCAGCGCGCGCATACGCGCCATCTGGAAGTGCTGCCACGGGCCGATAGAGTGGCCAAACCAGGCATCGTTGGAGATGGTGAGCAGGAAATCGGTATCCGGACGGAAGTTGTCCCGCACCTGCTCGCCGAGAATGATCTCGTAGCAGATCGCGGCCGTCATTTTAAAACCGTGCGCGCTAAGCTGGGGCTGGACGTAAGGCCCGCGGCTGAACGAGGACATCGGCAGGTCGAAGAACGGGGCCAGCGGACGCAGAATGCTTTCCAGCGGCACAAACTCGCCAAACGGCACCAGATGGTTTTTGTTGTAGCGGTTAGGGGAGGTGTAGCTGTAAGGGCTGCCCTCGCCGAGGGTAATGATGGTGTTGTAGGTGTCGTAACGGTTTTTGCCGTTCAGACGCGCATCCACCAGACCGGTAATTAATGTACTGTTACGCGCGCGCAGCAGCGAGTCCATGGTGGAGAGCAGACGCTGCTGGTTAATCTCCAGGTCCGGAATAGCGGATTCCGGCCAGATAATCAGCTGGGATTTACCCATCTGCGCCTGCGTCGCGGAGGTGTAGATATCCAGCGTGCGATACAGCTCGTCCTCATTCCACTTTAGCGCCTGAGGGATATTGCCCTGCACCAGCGCAACCTGAGTGGTACGCTCCGGCACGGCGCTAAACCAGCTCAGATAGCGCAGCGGCCAGACCAGGGCAAACAGCGCCACGGCCAGCGCCAGCGGACGCCAGTTACGGTGTGCTGCCGCCAGCACCAGCATACCGCTTATCGCCATCAGCAGGACGGTGATGCTCTCCACCCCGAGGATCGGCGCCAGGCCTTTTAACGGCCCGTCAATCTGGCTATAGCCAAACTGCAGCCACGGGAAACCGGTAAGCACCCAGCCGCGCAGAAATTCGCTGCACTGCCACACCACCGGCGCGGCGATAACCAGCCTTACCCAGCCCGCAGTCGGCCACAGGCGCGTCAGCACCCCGGCAAACAGTCCGGTGTAGAGCGAGAGATACGCGGCAAGCAGAACCACCAGGAAGATGTTAACTGGCTCCGGCATACCGCCGAACTGGGCGATACTGACGTAAACCCAGTTGACGCCGCTGCCGAACAGACCCAGCCCCCAGAAGAAGCCAATGGCGGCGCTTTGCCTGACGGTGCGATGCAGCGTGAGTCCCTGCAGCGCAACCAGTGAAATCAGCGCGGCGGGCCAGAAATCAAAAGGAGAAAAAGCCAGCGTACCGCTGGCTCCGAATAGCAGGGCCAGCAGCAGTCGAACTGGCTGGCGGTTATACCAGGAAACAACTTCCATTTGAATTATTCATCCAGGTTTGGCGGCGGGGCATCGTCCGGGAATTTGACATGGACCTGAATCACGCGGCGGCTGTCCGCCATCGCCACTTTGAACTGGTAACCATTAATGTCGATGGTTTCACCGCGCGCAGGGAGATGACCAAATGCCTGCATCACCAAGCCACCGATGGTGTCAACTTCATCATCGCTGAAGCTGGTGCCAAAGGTGTCGTTGAAATCTTCAATCGACGCCAGAGCGCGTACCGTCCACGTATGGCGGCTCAGCTGGCGGAAATCGATATCCTCTTCGTCATCGTATTCGTCTTCAATCTCACCGACGATAAGCTCAAGAATATCTTCAATGGTCACAAGGCCCGACACGCCGCCGAACTCGTCAATCACAATCGCCATGTGGTAGCGCAGGGAGCGAAACTCTTTCAGCATGCGGTCTACACGCTTGCTTTCCGGCACCACAACAGCCTGACGTAGCACTTTATCCATGCTGAAGGCTTCCGCATCGCTGCGCATAAACGGCAGCAGATCTTTCGCCATCAGGATCCCTTCGATGTGATCCTTATCTTCACTGATGACCGGGAAACGCGAGTGGGCTGACTCAATAATGACGTCGAGACACTCATCCAGTGTCTGGTTGCGTTTCAGGGTGACCATCTGTGAGCGGGGGATCATGATGTCGCGGACGCGCTGGTCAGCAATATCCATCACCCCTTCAAGCATATCGCGCGTATCTTCATCGATAAGCTCGTTCTGCCCGGAATCACGAATCAAAGCCAGCAGCTCTTCACGGTTTTTTGGCTCGCCGTGGAAAAGCTGACTCAGAATGAGTGAGAAAAATCCTTTTTTGGTATTAGGTGAATCGCTACTGTGTGAATTGTCGTCGCTCATGGCGTTCGTTCAGGTTCTCGTGTTGGTTGATGTCTGCAACCCCGCAGTGGCGGGGTGCGATACAGTGGCACAGGCCGGTTACTCTTTCTCGGCAATGTACGGATCGGCGAAGCCCAGGGCAAGCATTATCTCTGTCTCAATCCCTTCCATCTCTTCGGCTTCGTCGTCTTCAATATGGTCATAGCCCAGCAGATGCAGACTACCGTGGATCACCATATGCGCCCAGTGGGCGTTGAGCGGTTTATCCTGCTCGACCGCTTCGCGCTCCACAACCTGGCGGCAGATAATCAGATCGCCCAGCAGCGGCAGCTCAATGCCCGGCGGGGCCTCAAATGGGAAAGAGAGCACGTTGGTGGACTTATCTTTGCCGCGGTACGTCAGGTTCAGTTCGTGGCTTTCCGGCTCGTCTACCAGGCGGATAGTCACTTCCGCTTCTTCCTGAAACTGGGGGATCACCGCATCCAGCCAGGCCTGAAACTGGGCTTCATCCGGAAGCCCGGTGGTGTCTTCGCAAGCCACTTGTAGATCTAACATCACCTGGCTCATTGACGCTCCTGCGAGCCGGCGTCATGCGCCTGCGCTTCACGTTTACGCTCGGCGGCCTGCTCGGCTTTACGCTTCTGCTCCGCCTCTTCCCAGGCTTCATAGGCGATAACGATGCGCGCGACCACCGGGTGGCGCACCACGTCTTCGCTGTGGAAGAAGTTAAAGCTGATCTCCTCCACGCCGGAGAGCACGTCAATGGCGTGACGCAGGCCGGATTTGGTGCTGCGCGGCAGGTCGATCTGGGTAATGTCGCCGGTAATCACCGCTTTCGAGTTAAAGCCGATACGCGTCAGGAACATTTTCATCTGTTCGATGGTGGTGTTCTGGCTCTCATCCAGAATGATGAACGCGTCGTTCAGCGTACGGCCACGCATGTAGGCCAGCGGCGCGACTTCAATCACGTTGCGCTCCATCAGCTTTTCAACGCGCTCGAAGCCCAGCATTTCGAACAGCGCATCGTAGAGCGGACGCAGATAAGGATCGACCTTCTGGCTGAGATCCCCCGGCAGGAAGCCGAGTTTCTCACCGGCTTCTACCGCCGGACGGGTCAGCAGAATACGACGGATCTCCTGACGCTCCAGCGCATCCACCGCCGCTGCGACCGCGAGGTAGGTTTTACCGGTACCCGCCGGGCCAACGCCGAAGGTGATGTCATGGTCAAGAATATTGGCGATGTACTGCGCCTGGTTTGGCGTACGCGGCTTGATCACGCCACGTTTGGTTTTGATGTTTACCGCTTTGCCAAACTCGGGCACGCTTTCGGCGGTCTGTTCCAGCACGCGGGATTCTTTGATCGCCAGGTGAATGTTTTCCGGATCGATGTCGTTAATCTGACCGCGCACCGGGGCGGTATCAACATAGAGATCGCGCAGAATGTTCACGGCAGCGTTCACGCATAGCGTTCTGCCGGTGAGCTTAAAGTGGTTATCGCGACGGTTGATTTCGATGCCCAGACGTCGTTCGAGCTGCTTAATATTGTCGTCGAACGGGCCGCACAAACTCAGCAGACGGGCATTGTCTGCAGGTTCCAGCGTTATTTCACGTGTATCGATATTCAAACTTATCCTCTTGTCTCACGGGACGGCTAAGGTGGACCAAAGCCTTACGGAATTTTCACAGGCCTGTGTGAAGTATTCACGGCACCGGAAAAAGGCGCAAGCATTGGGGATGATATTTGGGTGCTGCTTTCAGAAAGCAAGGGCAAAAAAGGAATTTGCTGGAGCAGGGCTGTACGGCGGAACCGCACAGCCCGGACGGCCCGCAGAGCGGGGCCGGATGACGTTACGGCTGGTAAATCCCGACGCCGATGTCGTTCTCTTTACGCGTGCGGGCAATGACCGACGCCGGCGTTTCCGCCACGCGCAGGCCCATCTCCGCTTCGGTGCGCACCAGCCTCGCGCGCAGGGAGTTTGGCAGCACTTCGGTGATCTCAACGTCAACAAACTTACCGACCATATCCGGGGTGCCTTCGAAGTTCACCACGCGGTTATTTTCGGTGCGGCCCGACAGCGCCATGATGCTTTTGCGCGAGGTGCCTTCCACCAGAATGCGCTGGGTGGTGCCGAGCATGCGGCGGCTCCACGCCATCGCCTGCTGGTTGATGCGATCCTGCAGAATATAGAGACGCTGTTTCTTCTCCTCTTCCGGAACATCATCCACCATGTCCGCCGCCGGGGTGCCTGGGCGCGCCGAGAAGATAAAGCTGAAGCTGACATCAAAGTTCACTTCAGCGATAAGCTTCATGGTCTGTTCGAAGTCCTGGGTGGTTTCGCCCGGGAAGCCGACGATAAAGTCGGAGCTGATCTGAATATCCGGACGCGCCGCGCGCAGCTTGCGAATGATTGCTTTGTACTCCAGCGCGGTGTGGGTGCGGCCCATCAGATTCAGGACGCGATCAGAACCGCTTTGCACCGGCAGGTGCAGGAAGCTCACCAGCTCAGGGGTATCGCGGTACACCTCGATAATATCGTCGGTGAACTCGATCGGGTGGCTGGTGGTGAAGCGGATACGATCGATGCCGTCGATGGCCGCCACCAGACGCAGCAGATCGGCAAAGGTGCCGGTGCTGCCGTCATAGTTCTCTCCGCGCCAGGCGTTGACGTTCTGGCCAAGCAGGTTGACTTCGCGCACGCCCTGCGCAGCAAGCTGGGCGATCTCAAACAGAATATCGTCGCTCGGACGGCTCACTTCTTCCCCGCGGGTGTACGGCACCACGCAGTAGGTACAGTATTTATTGCAGCCTTCCATGATGGAGACGAAGGCGGTCGGGCCATCAGCACGCGGTTCCGGCAGGCGGTCAAATTTTTCGATTTCCGGGAAGCTGATATCCACGACCGGACTTTTCGTGCCGCGCACCTGGTTAATCATCTCCGGCAGACGATGCAGGGTCTGTGGGCCAAAGATAATATCGACGTAGTGGGCGCGCTGGCGAATATGGTCACCTTCCTGCGAGGCCACGCAGCCGCCGACGCCAATGATGATGTCGGGATTTTTCGCCTTCAGCAGCTTCCAGCGACCCAGCTGATGAAACACTTTTTCCTGAGCCTTCTCGCGGATTGAGCAGGTATTGAGCAGCAGCACGTCGGCCTCTTCAGCCACGTCGGTCAACTGATAACCGTGGGTTGCGTCCAGCAGATCGGCCATCTTGGATGAATCGTACTCGTTCAT
The DNA here is from genome assembly GCF_000696575.1 of Siccibacter colletis. Lineage (GTDB taxonomy): Bacteria > Pseudomonadota > Gammaproteobacteria > Enterobacterales > Enterobacteriaceae > Siccibacter > Siccibacter colletis. The sequence goes on from NZ_JMSQ01000039.1 coordinate 127,578, forward strand.
CTGACAGCCCCAGGTTTTAATATGGAGTTTTTTTGTCATCGACTTGCTCATGCTTAAGTTAAAGCCAGGATTGCAGGCCGCGTATTGTAATGCTTTGCTGAGGATGTGACCAGCCTGAAGCCCGGATTGCTGGCGTGGGCGTTCGCAATGCGGTGACAGGCAACGCGCAGGCAAAAAATCCGGTACACTTGAGGGATCAGCGAAAGGATAAATGACTATGGCAAATCAACCCATTGACGTCGCCGTTGTAGGCGGAGGCATGGTCGGCGCCGCCGCGGCGCTGGGACTGGCGCAGCAGGGATTCACGGTCGCGGTTATCGATCATGCGGAGCCGCCGGCCTTTGACCCCGCCGCACCGGTGGACGTGCGTATTTCGGCCATCAGCAGCGCCTCGGTGGGGCTGTTGCGCAGCCTTGGGGTGTGGGAGGCGATTCAGGCGATGCGCTGCCACCCCTACAGCCGGCTGGAAACCTGGGAGTGGGAGAGCGCGCAGGTGGTGTTTGACGCCGCCGATCTCAACCTTCCCGAGCTGGGCTACATGGTAGAGAACAACGTGCTGCAGCGTGCGCTCTGGGAGCAGATGGTGGCACACCCGCGTATCACGCTGCGTTGCCCGACGACGCTAAGCGCGCTGCATCGTCACGCCGACAGCAGCACGCTGGAGTGCGCGGATGGTGAGACGCTGACGGCGCGGCTGGTCGTCGGTGCCGACGGCGCTAACTCCCAGGTCCGCCGCTGGGCCGGGATTGGCGTCCATGCCTGGCAGTACCAGCAATCCTGCATGCTTATCTCGGTTAAATGCGAGAATGCGCCAGGGCGCAGCACCTGGCAGCACTTTACGCCCAACGGCCCGCATGCGTTCCTGCCGCTGTTTGATTCCTGGGCTTCACTGGTGTGGTACGACCGGCCGGCACGTATTCGCCAGCTGCAGGGCATGAGCATGGCGCAGCTGAAGCGCGAAATTAATGTACATTTCCCGGCGCGGCTGGGTGAGGTAACCCCGGTTGCTGCGGGCGCGTTTCCGCTAACCCGGCGTCATGCGGTGGACTACGTTCAGCCGGGGCTGGTGCTGGTGGGCGATGCGGCGCACACCATTCACCCGCTGGCGGGGCAGGGGGTAAACCTGGGTTATCGCGATGTGGATGCGCTGATTGACGTGCTGGCCAACGCGCGCAGCGTCGGCGAGAACTGGGCGAGCCTTGAGGTGCTCAAACGCTATCAGCGTTGTCGTCAGGCGGATAATTTCCTGATGCAGAGCGGGATGGATCTGTTCTACGCCGGGTTCAGCAATAACCTCGCACCGCTGCGCGCGCTGCGTAACATCGGATTGATGGCAGCGAATCGCGCTGGCGTGTTGAAACGGCAGGCGCTGAAGTACGCGCTAGGGCTTTGAGTCAGGCTGATAAGTGAAAGGGCGGGAAACCGCCTTTTTTTGTGGACGGCTGAAAAGCAAAAAGCTCGCCGAAGCGAGCTTTTTTAAGAGTGGCTGGGGTACGAGGATTCGAACCTCGGAATGCCGGAATCAGAATCCGGTGCCTTACCGCTTGGCGATACCCCAACAGGGCGCGTTTATCAGATAAACGACTTTTCAAATTTGGCTGGGGTACGAGGATTCGAACCTCGGAATGCCGGAATCAGAATCCGGTGCCTTACCGCTTGGCGATACCCCAAGAAAGTGGTGGCTACGACGGGAATCGAACCTGTGACCCCAGCATTATGAGTGCTGTGCTCTAACCAGCTGAGCTACGTAGCCAAATTGTACTGCTTTACCCGTATTTCTACCGGTATGACCTTCGCGTTAACCTGCGCAAGTCGGGAAAATATGGCTGGGGTACCTGGATTCGAACCAGGGAATGCCGGTATCAAAAACCGGTGCCTTACCGCTTGGCGATACCCCATCCGTGCAACGCTTATTGGGAATGGTGCGGGAGGCGAGACTTGAACTCGCACACCTTGCGGCGCCAGAACCTAAATCTGGTGCGTCTACCAATTTCGCCACTCCCGCAAAAAGATGGTGGCTACGACGGGAATCGAACCTGTGACCCCAGCATTATGAGTGCTGTGCTCTAACCAGCTGAGCTACGTAGCCATCTTTTTCGCGTTACCTTATCGGCGTTGCGGGGCGCATTATGCGTATTGGGCCTGGAAGCGTCAACACATTTTTTGCCGAAAATTATCCGTAAGCTGACTGTTTGACCAGCTTACGAACAGCTTGCTGCAATATTCGGCAATTATTGGATAACTCTCCCTTTTATGCCGCATTTTTGTACGTCATCGTAGCCAAAAAGAAGGGCCCCGCGGGGCCCTGGAATCACAACCGACGCTTATTTATACGCCGACTGATGCACGCCTACCGCACGGCCTGACGGATCGTTCATAGTTTTGAACGCTTCGTCCCATTCGATGGCTTTTGCCGAAGAACAGGCAACAGACGGGCCGCCCGGGACACACTCCGCCGCGCTCGGCAGCGGGAACAGCTCTTCGAAAATTTCGCGGTACAGGTACGCTTCTTTAGAAGACGGCGTGTTGTACGGGAAACGGAAGCTGGCTGTGGCTAACTGCTGATCGGTAACCTGCTCAGCGGCCACTTCTTTCAGGGTGTCAATCCAGCTGTAGCCCACGCCGTCGGAGAACTGCTCCTTCTGACGCCACGCCACGCTCGCCGGCAGATAAGATTCAAAGCATTCGCGCAGCACATGCTTCTCCATTTTGCCGTTGCCACACATTTTGTCCTGCGGGTTGATGCGCATTGCAACATCAAGGAACTTCTTGTCGAGGAAGGGCACGCGCGCTTCTACGCCCCAGGCGGACATCGCTTTGTTGGCGCGGGCGCAGTCAAACATATGCAGCGCCTGCAGCTTGCGCACCGTCTCTTCATGCAGCTCTTTCGCATCCGGCGCTTTATGGAAGTAAAGGTAGCCGCCGAACACTTCGTCAGAACCTTCGCCGGAGAGCACCATTTTGATGCCCATGGCTTTGATCTTGCGCGACATCAGGTACATCGGGGTTGAGGCGCGAATAGTGGTCACGTCATAGGTTTCGATGTGGTAGATCACATCGCGGATAGCATCCAGCCCTTCCTGCACCGTAAAGTGAATTTCGTGGTGCACGGTGCCGAGATGGTTAGCTACTTCCTGCGCTGCTTTCAGATCCGGCGAGCCTTCGAGACCGACGGCAAAGGAGTGCAGCTGCGGCCACCAGGCTTCGGAGCGCTCCTGATCTTCCACGCGGCGCGCGGCGAATTTTTTGGTGATAGCGGAAATTACCGACGAATCCAGCCCGCCTGAGAGCAGCACGCCGTATGGCACGTCAGACATCAGGTGGCTTTTCACCGCGTCTTCCAGCGCCTGGCGCAGCTCGGCTTTATCCGTCACGTTGTCTTTTACCGCGTCATAGTCGAACCAGTCGCGATGGTAATACGGGCGGATCTCGCCGTCCTGGCTCCACAGATAGCTGCCGGCCGGGAACTCTTTGATGGTGCGGCAGACCGGCACCAGCGCCTTCATTTCGGAGGCGACATAGAGGTTGCCATGTTCGTCATGACCCATGTACAGCGGAATGATGCCGATGTGGTCGCGGCCAATCAGATACGCATCTTTTTCACTGTCGTAGAGCACGAAGGCGAACATGCCCTGCAGCTCGTCGAGAAACTCCGGTCCCATTTCCTGGTAGAGCGCAAGGATAACTTCACAGTCAGAGCCGGTCTGGAACGGATAGCGGTCGCCGTATTCTGCGCGCAGCGCCTGGTGGTTGTAGATTTCGCCGTTCACGGCCAGGGCATGAGTTTTTTTCTGGTTGTACAGCGGCTGCGCCCCGGCGTTCACGTCCACGATCGACAGACGTTCGTGGGCGAGAATCGCTTTATCGCCGGCATAGACACCGGACCAGTCCGGGCCGCGGTGGCGCATCAGGCGGGAGAGTTCGAGCGCTTTTTTACGCAGCTCAACCGCGTCAGTTTTAATATCCAGTACACCAAAAATGGAACACATAACCTTCTCCGTTAAGCTTTGCCGTGATGTTGTGTCGAATTATCTGTCATTGCGGTTAAGGCTGTTTTTCTCGCAGTGACGTATCGCTTAAGCAAGAAAATGCCCTGGTTAGTGAAGGTTGTGCAAGCGATTTGCCTTTCTTTTGAAAAATAGTCAATGAGGCTTTGCGGAATAGTGAAAAATGCGAAGCAAATGGCGCCATAAATTAGCGATTCAACAATTTTTAGCGGTTTTCATTGATGGTATGAACGTGGATGCAGGCAGGGAATAATAAAGCGATAGCCGCGCGTCGGCGCGGCTGAGGGATTAAATAACGTCGATTTCCGCCACCGAGGGGAAAATCCAGCTTGGGCGGAACGGCATGGCATCGATGTCATTGAGGGTGGAGACCCCGGAAAGTACCAGAATGGTTTCAAGCCCGGCCTGGAACCCGGCCAGAATATCGGTACGCAGGTTGTCGCCAACGATCACCGTATGCTCGGAGTGGGCCTGCATTTTATTCAGCGCTGCGCGGATGATCCACGGGCTTGGCTTGCCGACGTAAAACGGTTTGCGACCGGAGATTTTTTCAATGCCTGCACACAGCGCGCCGCAGGCCGGATAGAAACCGCGTCCGTGGGTGTCCGGGTTAGTGGCGATAAAGCGCGCGCCGTTCGCCACAAAGAATGCCGCTTTATGCATCATCTCCCAGTTATAAGAGCGCGTCTCGCCAACAATCACGAAGTCAGGATTGATATCGGTGATGGTAAAACCGGCTTTGTACAGCTCGTGGATCAGTGCGCCTTCGCCCACCACGTAGGCCTTTTTCCCTTCCTGACGGCGCAGGAAATCGGCAGTGGCCATCGCGGAGGTATAAAAGACGCTGTCGGGTACGTTGATGCCCGCCGAGGCAAAGCGGTTCGCCAGATCCTGCCCGGTTTGCGATGGATAGTTGGTCAGCAACACCAGCGGGAATCCTTTTTCAAGGATGCCGGTGAGGAATTCGCTGGCGCCCGGCACCGCGACATTATCGTGCATCAGCACGCCATCAATATCACAAATTACGTTCTGAATGGTCATCGACTACTCGTGTTCTGATTGCACAAAGGCGTAACTATAGCCTGGAAAAGGAGTGATCCGCTCAGCCTTCGAGCAAATGCTGCAGCAGGATCCCGTTCAGCATCGCCCGTTTCACCAGAGCAAAGGCACCAATGGCGGAGCGATGATCGAGCGCAGAGGGCACGACCGGCAAATTCTTGCGAAACGCCTTCAGCACCTGCGCGTTGATACAGCTCTCAATCGCTGGCAGCAGCACTTTTCCTGCTTCGACGATCTCGCCGGCAATGATCACTTTTTGCGGATTAAACAAATTGATGGCAATGGAAATGGCTTTGCCGAGATGACGGCCCGCGTGTTCAATCACTTCGGTAGCCAGCGGATCGCCCTTATTTGCGGCCTTGCAGATGGCTTTGATGGAGCACTCATCCGACGTCAGGCGGCTCGGGTAACCCTGTTCCAGCAGGTGACGCACGCGTTGCTCAATCGCCGCGTTGGCGGCGATGGTTTCCAGGCAACCGAAGTTGCCGCAGTGGCAGCGTTCGCCCAGTGGATCGACCTGAATATGACCGATCTCGCCCACGTTGCCGTTACGGCCAATAAAAATGCGACCGCTGGAGATGATCCCCGCCCCGGTGCCGCGATGCACGCGCACCAGAATGGAGTCTTCACAGTCGCGGGTTGCACCGAAGTAGTGCTCAGCCAGCGCCAGGCTGCGGATATCGTGTCCGACAAAGCAGGTCAGGCCGAAACGATTTTCCAGCGCCTCCACCAGCGGCCAGTTCTCTATTGCGATGTGCGGCATATAGCGCACCACGCCGCTTTCCGGATCGACCAGCCCCGGGAGGATCACTGAAATCGCAATAAGCTCGCGAATTTTGCGCTGCCAGGTGGTCAGGAAGGTGGCGATGGTGTTGAGCAGCTCATGCTCCAGGGTTTCCTGGGTGCGCTGCGGTAGCGGGAAATGCTCTTCCGCCAGCACTTTGCTGCTGAGATCGTAGAGCGTCAGCGTCGCGTCGTGACGCCCGAGACGTACGCCGATGGCCTGGAACTGACGGGTTTCGGTAATGATGGAGATAGCGCGGCGACCACCGGTAGACGCCTGTTGATCCACCTCTTTAATGAGGCCGCGCTCGATAAGCTGGCGGGTAATCTTCGTGACGCTGGCGGGAGCAAGCTGGCTCTGTTCGGCAATCTGAATGCGTGAGATGGGCCCGTGCTGGTCAATCAGGCGATAGACCGCCGCGCTGTTCAGTTGTTTTACCAGGTCAACATTACCAATTTGAGCTTGTCCGCCAGTTGTCATGCCTTTACTTACTCAGTGACGACCTCGTTACCATTAACGATGGTCTTGATGATTTTAAAATCGTGAGTGAAAGCGGTCAGGTTTGCCACTTTACCCGGCTCGATTGTGCCGAGCTTATGGTCCACGCCCATTGCGCGGGCGGGGTAGAGGCTTGCCATACGCAGCGCTTCATCAAGAGCGATATTGACATGCTGCACCAGATTGCGCACCCCTTCGATCATCGTCAGGGCGGAACCGCTCAGGGTACCGTTCTCGTCCACGCACAGCCCATTGCGGTAGTATATTGTTTTGCCAGCAAAAATGAACTCTTCAATATCAGCACCTGCCGGCGCGGTGGCGTCAGTGACCAGACAAAGCTTATCGCCTTTGATTCGCTTCGCATTGCGCACGTTGGCGAAATCGACGTGTAACCCGTCAACGATGATGCCGCAGTAGAGATCCGGCTCGTCAAAAATCGCTCCGACCAGACCCGGCTCACGACCGCTGATATAAGGCATCGCGTTATAAAGATGAGTGGCGAAACGAATCCCGGCGCGGAAGCCTGCTTTCGCTTCGGCGAGCGTCGCATTAGAGTGCCCGGCGGAAACCACAATGCCGGCGGCGGACAGCTTACTGATCACCTCGGGTGCTACCATTTCTGGCGCGAGGGTGATTTTAGTAATCACGTCAGCATTCTGGCACAGGTAATCGACCAGCGCGGCATCGGGCTGGCGCACATAAACCGGGTTATGGGTGCCTTTCTTAACAATATTCAGCCACGGGCCTTCAAGGTGAAGCCCCAGTGCCTGATGAGGATGGTTGCTGAGGTAGTCTCGCATCACCTCGACGCCCTGTTTCATCAGGTCATCGCTGGTGGTGATGAGGGTTGGCAGATAGCTGGTGCAGCCCGATTTTTCATTGGCTTTCTGCATGATTTCCAGCGTTTCCACGCTGACGGCGTCGGCGGTATCGTTGAACTGCACACCGCCGCAGCCGTTAAGCTGCACATCAATAAAACCGGGGGCGATGATGGCACCACCGAGATCGCGCTGCTCAATACCTGCTGGCAGGTCGGCCAGCGGACAGATGCGCTCAATCAGGCCATGCGCGATAACAATCGCGTGGTCATCCAGTACGTCATGGCCGGTGTAAATCCGACCGTGGATTAATGCATACATTAGGGTACCCCCGGTAAACCGACTTAAAGGCCTTTGATATTTTCTGCTTCTAACTCGTTGAAGTATTTCAACGTTTTTACTTTCAGCTCCATTGTAGAGGGCTCATCGCACACTACAACCGCTTTCGGGTGCAGCTGCAGGCAGCTGATCGTCCACATATGGTTGACGTTGCCTTCCACCGCCGCCTGCAGCGCCTGCGCTTTCTGATGACCCAGCACCAGAATCATGACTTCCTGCGCATCGAGCAGCGTACCGACACCGACGGTCAGTGCATATTTCGGTACCTGATTCACATCGCCATCAAAGAAGCGTGAGTTAGCGACGCGGGTATCGTGGGTCAGGGTTTTGATACGGGTGCGGGAGGAGAGCGATGACGCCGGTTCGTTGAACGCGATATGCCCGTCGTTGCCCACGCCGCCCATAAACAGGTGGATTTTACCGTAGGCGCGAATTTTTTCTTCATAGCGGCGACATTCAGCGTCGATGTCCGGCGCATTGCCATCAAGCAGGTTGATGTTTTCTGGCAGAATATCCACGTGATCAAAGAAATTGCGGTGCATGAAACTGTGGTAGCTTTCCGGATGCTCCTTCGGCAGGCCGACGTACTCATCCATATTGAACGTTACAACGTGCTTAAAGCTGACCTGGCCCGCTTTATGCATTTCCACCAGCGCTTTGTAAGCTTCCATCGGCGTACCGCCGGTAGGCAGACCGAGTACAAAAGGACGATCGGCAGTCGGTGCGAACGCGTTGATGCGGTTAACGATATGGCGAGCAGCCCATTTACCAACTTGCTGGGCGGTTGCCAGGGGAATCAGTCTCATCATTCACCTCAGGGTTAAAAAGAAAGCATGGGCGGAGTTACCGAATCACAGTGTAAGCGTAACCTGGTTCACAATTCAGGGCGTCATCCGCTTTGATTTTTTGAATGATAAAATAAGTTTTGCTCGATAGCCAGAGTGAGGGAGGGCATAAAGCGATTCCTGGCGATCGCGATCACAAAAAAAACGCTTTTAATTTGCGATACGAATTAATTTTTCACACACTCGGTCGGTGGGTGATAATTCGCCGCGATTTCAGGTCCGTTAAACAATAAGAAACACGGCTTCACACAAGCCTTAAACGGGGTCTCAGAGGGGGAATAAAGTGAGTATTCTAGGTTATTTACAACGTATTGGCCGCGCACTGATGGTGCCGGTGGCCACACTGCCAGCCGCCGCCATTCTGATGGGCGTCGGTTACTGGATCGATCCGGTGGGCTGGGGCGGAGATAACGCGCTGGCGGCGTTCTTCATTCAGTCTGGTTCTGCCATTATCGACAACATGGGCGTGCTGTTTGCTGTGGGCGTGGCATACGGTATGTCGAAAGATAAAGACGGCGCCGCGGCGCTGGCCGGCTTCGTCGGCTTCCTGGTGCTGACCACCCTGTGTGCGCCAGCCGCAGTGGCAATGATCCAGAAAATCCCGGCCGATCAGGTGCCTGCTGCTTTCGGTAAAATCAAAAACCAGTTCGTCGGCATCATGGTGGGTATTATTGCCGCCGAGCTCTACAACCGCTTCAGCACCGTTGAGCTGCCAAAGGCGCTCTCCTTCTTTAGCGGACGCCGTCTGGTTCCAATCCTCACCTCTTTCGTAATGATCGTTGTGGCGTTCATCATGATGTACATCTGGCCGATGGTGTTCGATGGCCTGGTGAACTTCGGTGAACATATTCAGAAAATGGGCTCGACGGGCGCGGGCGTATACGCCTTCTTTAACCGTCTGCTGATCCCGGTTGGCCTGCATCACGCCCTGAACTCGGTGTTCTGGTTTGACGTAGCCGGCATTAACGACATCCCGAACTTCCTTGGCGGCGCGCAGTCCATCGAAGCCGGTAAAGCGGTTGTCGGCATCACCGGTCGCTATCAGGCGGGCTTCTTCCCGATCATGATGTTCGGCCTGCCGGGTGCCGCGCTGGCGATTTACCATTGCGCTCGTGCTGAGAACAAAGCCAAAGTGCTGGGGATCATGATGGCGGGCGCGTTTGCCGCGTTCTTCACCGGGATCACCGAGCCGCTTGAATTCTCCTTTATGTTCGTCGCGCCGGTACTGTATGTCATTCATGCCGTGCTGACCGGTATCTCCGTCTTTATCGCGGCAAGCATGCAGTGGATCGCTGGCTTCGGCTTCAGCGCCGGGCTGGTGGATATGGTGCTGTCATCCCGCAACCCGCTGGCGACCCAGTGGTGGATGCTGATCCCGCAGGGTCTGGTGTTCTTCATCATCTATTACGTGGTGTTCCGCTTTACCATTACGAAGTTCAACCTGATGACTCCGGGTCGCGAACTGGCGGTTGCCGGTAGCGAAGCCGATGGCCAGGACATCAACGTGAGCGGTACGGGCGAGCAGGATGTGTCTGGCCTGGCGCGTCAGTACATCGCCGCGGTAGGGGGGTCAGATAACCTCACCGGCATCGATGCCTGTATCACGCGTCTGCGTCTGAACGTCAAAGACTCGTCGCTGGTCAACGAAGCGCTGGCCAAACGTCTCGGCGCCACCGGCGTGATTCGCCTCAACAAAACCAGCGTGCAGATTATCGTTGGCTTCGTGGCTGAGAAAATTGCTAACGCCATGAAAACCACCGGCAACGTACCGGCCGCTGGAGCTGCACCGGCTGCTGCACCGGTGGCCTCCACAGCACAGCCGCAGGCCGTATCAAACGGCGTAACCGTTGCTGCGCTGCTGGCCCCGGTAAGTGGTGACGTGGTTGCGCTGGATCAGGTGCCGGACGAAGCCTTTGCCAGCAAAGCGGTGGGGGATGGCGTTGCCATCAAGCCAACCGGGAAGCTGGTGGTGGCGCCGGCAGCCGGCACCATTGTGAAAATCTTTAACACCAATCACGCGTTTTGTCTGGAGACGGAAAACGGCGCAGAGATCGTAGTGCATATGGGCATCGACACCGTTGCGCTGAACGGCCAGGGCTTCTCGCGTCTGGTGGAAGAGGGGGCGGAAGTGGTCGCCGGCCAGCCGGTGCTGGAAATGGATCTCGATTTCCTCAACGCCAATGCCCGTTCGATGATTAGCCCGGTAGTGTGCAGCAACAGCGATGATTACAGTGCGCTGGTGGTAAAAGCACAGGGCGCGGTAGTCGCAGGTCAGACGCCGCTGTTCGAGATTAAAGGCAAATAACCTTTCCTGAGTAGTGTGCTTTGCCTGAAGCGGCGGGATTATCCCGCCGCTTTTTTTATGCGTCACCTGCGCTACCAGGCTCACCGTGCCTTTTTCTGCAACAAACAGTTGTTTCAGGCAGCCGGTTATAAGATCATGCACCGTTAAACGATGTTCACGCCTTGAGGAAGCTGCGATGAGTGAGGCAGAAGCCCGCCCGACTAACTTTATTCGTCAGATTATTGATGAAGACCTGTCCAGTGGTAAACACACCACAATTTGCACCCGTTTTCCGCCGGAGCCGAACGGCTACCTGCATATTGGTCATGCAAAATCGATTTGCCTTAACTTCGGCATCGCCCAGGATTACCAGGGCCAGTGCAACCTGCGCTTTGACGACACCAACCCGGTAAAAGAAGATATCGAGTTCGTTGAGTCCATTAAAAATGACGTGCAGTGGCTGGGCTTCCACTGGTCAGGAGACGTGCGTTACTCCTCCAATTATTTCGACCAGCTGCACCAGTATGCGGTTGAGCTGATCACTAAAGGTCTGGCATATGTTGACGAACTGTCGCCGGACGAAATCCGCGAATACCGCGGCACGCTGACTGCGCCGGGTAAAAACAGCCCGTACCGCGACCGCAGCGTGGAAGAGAACCTGGCGCTGTTTGAAAAAATGCGTGCCGGCGAGTTTGCCGAAGGCAAAGCCTGCCTGCGTGCGAAAATCGACATGGCATCACCGTTCATCGTGATGCGCGATCCGGTGCTGTACCGCATTAAATTCGCCGAGCATCATCAGACCGGCAACAAGTGGTGCATCTACCCGATGTACGACTTCACCCACTGCATTTCCGATGCGCTGGAAGGCATCACCCACTCGCTGTGTACCCTGGAGTTCCAGGATAACCGCCGCCTGTATGACTGGGTGCTGGATAACATCACGATTCCGGTGCATCCGCGCCAGTACGAGTTCTCGCGCCTGAATCTCGAATATACCGTCATGTCCAAGCGCAAGCTGAACCTGCTGGTAACCGATAACCACGTTGAGGGTTGGGATGATCCGCGTATGCCGACCATCTCCGGTCTGCGTCGTCGCGGCTACACCGCAGCCTCCGTGCGTGAGTTCTGCAAACGCATTGGCGTTACCAAGCAGGACAACACCGTTGAGATGGCCGCGCTGGAAGCCTGCATCCGCGAAGATCTCAATGAGAACGCTCCGCGCGCGATGGCGGTTATCGATCCGGTTAAGCTTGTGATCGAAAACTACCCGCAGGGCGAGACGGAAGTGGTCTCCATGCCGAACCATCCTAACAAGCCTGAGATGGGTACACGCGACGTGCCGTTCAGCGCTGAAATCTGGATCGATCGTGCCGATTTCCGTGAAGAAGCCAACAAGCAGTACAAGCGTCTGGTGCTGGGCAAAGAAGTGCGTCTGCGTAACGCCTACGTGATCAAAGCCGAGCGCGTTGAGAAAGATGCCGAAGGCAACATCACCACTATCTTCTGCTCTTACGATGCGGAGACGCTGAGTAAAGATCCGGCTGATGGCCGCAAGGTGAAAGGCGTAATCCACTGGGTCAGCGCCACTCACGCGCTGCCGGTTGAAATTCGCCTGTACGATCGCCTGTTTAGCGTGCCAAACCCGGGTGCGGCAGAGGACTTCCTCTCCACCATTAATCCGGAATCGCTGGTCATCAAGCAGGGCTTCGCTGAGCCGAGCCTGAAAGCCGCTGAGCAGGGTGTTGCGTATCAGTTCGAGCGTGAAGGTTATTTCTGCCTCGACAGCCGCTATGCAACGGCTGATAAGCTGGTATTCAACCGCACCGTTGGTCTGCGTGACACCTGGGCGAAAGCTGGCGAATAAGTAGTGACTCGCATTAAAACGCCGCGCAATGCGGCGTTTTTTTTATCTTTATATCCGCGAGAGCCTGAAAATATATTATTCGCCCCGCGAATTAATGAACCCTCTGTCAAATTTAGCCGCATGCATTTTCCTCTCTGAATGTGTTTAAGCATCTTCATTTTTGTGAGTGAAATCGCTTCCATCAGCGCCAGGCCACTGATTTATCGCTTTTTCAGTCGTCATTCCGTTTTTCCTGAAAGTTGTTACAAAATCAGAATAAATATGTGCACTTCGTCATAGTCCTGACAATCCTCAGGGAAAAGCATTGATAATTCGCGTCGCGAAAAATAAGCTGGATCTGGCAATGGCGAGCCCGAGATATATGCCGTCGCCTTTTGCTTTTTTATTTTTATCGTCGGGGCGTTTGCGTCCGGGCAATATTATTTGTCAAAGAGGAACTTCATCATGCGCGCGTTTGCTGACAAACGTAGTGCGCTCGCGTTAGCTATTGCTGGCGCTACTGCGCTCACCGGTTTTATTCCTGCGTCTGCGGCACACGCCGCTGGATTTATTGAGGATTCAACGCTCACTGGCGGTATCTATTACTGGCAGCGCGAGCGCGATCGCAAAGACGTTACCGACGACGATAAATATAAAACCAACCTCTCTCACGCCACCTGGAATGCCAACCTTGATTTTCAGTCCGGCTATATTGCAGATATGTTCGGCCTTGATGTGGCAGCCTTTACGGCAATAGAAATGGCGGAAAACGGCGACAGCGCGCACCCGAATGAAATCGCTTTCTCCGCCAGCAATAAAGCCTACGACGAGGACTGGTCCGGCGATAAAAGCGGCATCAGCCTGTATAAAGCCGCGGCGAAATTTAAATATGGTCCCGTCTGGGCGCGTGCCGGATATATTCAACCGACCGGACAGACGCTGCTGGCACCGCACTGGAGTTTTATGCCAGGTACGTATCAGGGGGCGGAGGCTGGCGCGAATTATGATTATGGCGAGGCAGGCGCATTAAGTTTCTCATATATGTGGACCAACAAATATAAAGCCCCGTGGCATACCGAAATGGACGGCTTTTATCAAAACGACCGCGCAACTAAAGTCGATTATCTGCACTCCCTCGGCGCGAAATACGATTTTAAAAACGATCTGGTACTCGAAGCCGCATTTGGTCAGGCCGAAGGATTTGTCGATCAATATTTCGCGAAAGGCAGTTACAAACTTCCGGTCGCCGGCAGTCCGCTCTCCACCAGTTACCAGTTTTATGGTGCCCGCGATAAAGCTGAAAATGCCACCCTCAATGATATCTACGACGGCACCGCCTGGCTGCAGGCGCTCACCTTCGGGTACAAGATTGGCCAGGTCGATTTACGCCTCGAAGGCACGATGGTGAAAGCCGAGGGGCAGCAGGGCTACTTTCTCCAGCGTATGACCCCGACCTATGCCTCCTCCAACGGACGACTCGACATCTGGTGGGACAACCGCTCGGACTTCAACGCCAACGGTGAAAAAGCGCTGTTCTTTGGCGCGATGTACGATCTCAGCAACTGGGATCTGGCGGGCTGGGCGGTAGGGGCGTCTTATGCTTACGCCTGGGACGCTAAACCCGCCAGCTGGGCGCTGGACGGCAACGGTGAACGCCAGTCCATCGCCAGCAATAACATCAAAGAATCCGCTTACAGCCTCGATGCGTCATACACCGTGCAGGACGGACGCGCTAAGGGCACGCTATTTAAGCTGCACTTCACCGAGTACGACAACCACTCCGACATTCCCAGCTACGGCGGGGGCTACGGCAATATCTTTCAGGACGAGCGCGACGTGAAGTTTATGGTTATCGCGCCCTTTACCCTTCTCTGACTGACCCGGCGCGGCCGCCGGTTGCGCCAGTACGCTCTCATTTTAAGGACAACCGTATGAAACGATGCAATCTGAGTGTGATCGCCACAGCGCTGCTGGGCGTATTTAGCGGGACGGCGCTGGCAGACCAGGCCACCGTAGACCGCATCAGCCACTTCGGGCTGAATTATGCCGTCAAGGATAATCAGGCGGCGCTGCACGGTGTGGACTGCGCGCAGCTTGGTGCAGACTGGGCGTCGTGCAACAAAGCGGTGATCGCGCTGACCAACCACGGCGATGCGGTGACCAGTAAAGACTGGGTCATCTGGTTCCACAGCATTCGTCAGATCCTGCGCGTCGATAATCCGCAGTTTAAAGTTACCCACGTGATGGGCGATCTGCACAAGCTTGAGCCGACCGACGCCTTCACCGGCTTTCCGGCCGGGGAGAAGGTTGAGATCCCGATTGTTAATGAGTACTGGCAGCTGTTTGTCACTGACGTGCTGCCACGCTGGTACGTGACCGCCGACGGCGCTTCGCCGAAAACCATTGCCAGTACCGATACCGAAGATCTGACCCAGTTTGTCACGCCGCTCGGCGAGCAGTGGAAACGCACGGCGGAGGATAACAATATCCTGATGACCGCCGAGGCGCGCTTTGAGAAAAACAGCGATGTGAAGATGCTCAACGCGCCAGCGCTGCGCGGCCAGATTGTGCCGACCCCGCTGGAGGTGAAAGTGCAGGGCCAGGATATCGATCTCAGCGGCGGCGTGAAGCCTGACCTTACGGCGCTGAAAGCGAACAGCCAGCAGGCACTGATGCAGCGCTTCAGCCAGCTTGGCGTCAATACCGGCGGGGCATACCCGGTGCGCGCGCAGATTGATAAAGCCGCGTTTAGCGGTGCGGCGGCAGTGCCAGGGGCGTACCGGTTGACCATCGATAAAAATGAGGCCGTGATTACCGGTCTTGACGAGGCGGGGGCGTTCTACGGCGTGCAGTCGCTGCTGTCGCTGATCCCGGCAAGCGGAGAACAAAAAATCGCCGCGCTGGAAGCCAGCGATGCGCCACGCTTTGCGTACCGGGGGATTCATCTTGATGTCGGGCGCAATTTCCACACTAAAGCGGCGGTACTGCGCCTGCTCGACCAGATGGCGGCGTACAAGCTGAATAAATTCCACTTCCACCTTAGCGATGATGAAGGCTGGCGCATTGAGATCCCCGGCCTGCCGGAGCTGACCGACATCGGCAGCAAGCGCTGTCACGATCCGAGTGAGAGAACCTGCCTGCTGCCGCAGCTTGGCTCCGGCCCCGACAGCAATAACAACGGCAGCGGGTTCTTTACCCGAGCGGACTACATAGAGATCGTGAAATTCGCCGCCGCGCGTCACATTGAGGTGATCCCGGAGATCGATATGCCAGCCCATGCCCGCGCGGCGACTATCGCGATGGAAGCGCGCTACGATCGGTTGATGAAGGCAGGGGATGAAAAAGCGGCCAGTGAATTCCGCCTGCTCGATCCCACCGACACCTCCAACACCACCGGCGTGCAGTACTACAACCGCACCGGGTATCTCAATCCGTGCCTCGATGCGTCGCGCCGCTTCGTCGATAAGGTGATCGGCGAAATGCAGCAGATGCACCGCGAGGCAGGTCAGCCGCTAACCACCTGGCATTTCGGCGGCGACGAAGCGAAAAATATCTACCTCGGTACCGGTTACACCGACCAGGCGAAGCCGGAAGCCGGCAAGGGCATTATCGACCAGAGCAAACAGGACAAACCCTGGGCGAAATCTGCCGCCTGTCAGGCGATGGTGAAAGCCGGCAAAGTGGCCGATGTGGATCATCTCTCCAGCTATTTTGGCGTCGAGGTGAGCAAGCTGGTTAATGCCCACGGTATTGAGGCGATGCAGGCCTGGCAGGATGGGTTGAAAGACGCCAGAGATGCCAGCGCTTTCGCCACCAAAGCGGTCAACGTTAACTTCTGGGATACGCTCTACTGGGGCGGCTTCGACAGCGCCAGCGACTGGGCGAACAAAGACTTCCGGGTAGTGATTTCTAACCCGGATTACGTCTACCTTGATTTCCCGAATGAGGTGCATCCGCAGGAGAGCGGCTATTACTGGGGCACGCGCTTCAGCGATGAACGTAAAATCTTCAGTTTCGCCCCGGACAACCTGCCGCAAAACGCGGAAACCTCTGTGGATCGCGACGGCAATGCGTTCACGGCGAAATCCGATAAACCCTGGCCTGGCGCGTATGGCCTCTCTGCGCAGCTGTGGAGCGAAGTGGTGCGCACCGACCAGCAGATGGAGTACATGATCTATCCCCGTCTGATCGCGGTGGCAGAACGTGCCTGGCATCGCGCCGGATGGGAGCAGGACTATCAGCAGGGGCGTGAGTATAAGGGCGGCGAGACGCATCAGGTGGATGTGAAAGCGCTGCATAATGACTGGGTGCGCTTTGCCAGTCTGGTGGGCAGCCGCGAGCTGGCTAAGCTCGATAAAGCGGGCGTGCAGTACCGTCTGCCGGTACCGGGAGCGCGTATCGTTAACGGCGTGCTGGACGCCAACGTCAGCCTGCCTGGCGTGACGCTGGAGTACTCGCGCGACACCGGTAAAACCTGGCAGCGCTATGATGATAAGCAGCGCCCGGCGGTGAGCGGGGAGGTGCAGGTACGGAGCGTCAGCGCGGACGGCAAGCGTTTCAGCCGCGTCGACAGCGTTAAAGGCTAAGCGTTATCTGCCACAGGCCAGCCTGCGGGCTGGCTTTTTTAGCGACAGGCATAAAAAAACCGGCATCTGCCGGTTTTCTCGTTGCGATTTATTTTTCGCTGATTTCGTGCGCGTTATCTTCTTCGCGGCAGTCGCCTTCGGCGCAGTGGCCGTAGAGGTAGAGACTGTGGTTAGTCAGGCGAATGCCGTGACGGGTGGCGATTTCACGCTGGCGCTGCTCGATAGAGTCATCGCTGAATTCGATAACCTTGCCGCAGTCGAGGCAGATCAGGTGATCGTGGTGATGCTGCTGCGTCAGTTCGAATACGGACTTGCCGCCTTCGAAGTTGTGGCGCGTTACGATGCCGGCGTCGTCGAACTGGTTAAGTACGCGATAGACGGTCGCCAGACCAATTTCTTCGCCCATGTCGATCAGACGCTTATAAAGTTCTTCCGCGCTGACATGATGGTTATCTGGACCCTGTAACACTTCGAGGATTTTTAATCGAGGAAGCGTGACTTTCAGGCCAGCCTTCTTTAATGCGGTATTGTTGTCAGTCATGCGGAATCTGTCCTGTTGCTTTGCGATTCGCTCCGGTAAACGAAGCAGAATAACCGGATATCTTGTGTTGAATGCGACTCATTATAGAACTGCCTGAGTTAAATGAAAATCGCAAGTACCAATCCGAAAGTGTGCTTAAAAACCGGAATGGCGCCACAATTAATAGGGGTTTCACTCGGTTAACCAGGAGGACATTGTACAGAGTTGAATGGGAAAGTTACAAACTTGTAGCAATTATTTTTATTGGTTTTATCTATCAAAACGGCGCAAATCAGCGATTTACGCCGTTCAAAAATCAGGCGTTGATGATGTCCTGCAGATGCAGTTCCTCAGAAACCTGTTTAACCCATTTCTCGACGCGCTCAGCGGTCAGTTCAGGCTGGCGATCTTCATCGATGGCGAGGCCAACAAAGTGATCGTCATCTGCCAGTCCTTTGGACGCTTCAAAGTGGTAACCCGCCGTTGGCCAGTGGCCGACGATGGTTGCGCCACGCGGTTCGATGATGTCGCGGATGGTGCCCAGCGCATCGCAGAAGTATTCCGCATAATCTTCCTGGTCGCCGCAGCCAAACAGCGCTACCAGCTTGCCGTTGAAGTCGACTTCTTCAAGCGTCGGGAAGAAATCATCCCAGTCGCACTGCGCTTCGCCGTAGTACCAGGTCGGAATGCCCAGCAGCAGGATGTCGAACGCTTCCAGATCTTCTTTGCTGCTTTTAGCAATGTCATGCACCTCAGCAACATCTTTACCAATCTGTTTTTGAATGGTTTTTGCGATATTTTCGGTATTGCCGGTGTCGCTGCCGAAGAAAATGCCTACGATTGCCATGAGTTAAATAACCTCTTGAAACTAAATAGTATGGTAGCGGCAAAATGCCCACAGATAACGGCAATCATAGCAGAACAGAGAAGAGTGCGGAAACCGCTATCATACCGGTGTGCACAGACTGCAACATGACGATGCTTTTTTCGCCGGGGCGTTGTTAAGGTTTGAGGGTGTTGAGCTGGGCGAGCAGCATCTCTTCGATAAGCTCGCTACGGCTGATGTCACGCGCCTGGGCCAGTTGATTGAGGGCGTCTACCGCCTCTTCGTTGAGTTTCAGCTCGACGCGCTTAAGCCCGCGAACTTTGTCGCGCTTCAGCTGGTTGCGTTTATTGATGCGCAGCTGCTCATCACGCGTCAGGGGGTTCGTCTTCGGGCGACCGGGGCGACGCTCGTGCGCGAACAGATCAAGTGTCGTACGATCGGTTTGTTCTTTTGCCATGATAGAAATTTGAGACAGGAGAAACAGGCTGCCCGGTTGCGTCGGGGCGTATTAACAGCGCGCCATCATACATGAGGGCGTCGCGCGCGCCAACGCGTTAACGCCCCGGAGTGGCTGGTCGGTCTGTTTTTAGTCAGTTATTTCAACATTCAGGAAGCGGCGAATGGCGCGCAGCACTGCCTGCGGCTTCTCGGCGTGGACCCAGTGACCCGCCCCGGCGATGACGTGCGCCCGCGCCTGGGGGAACTGCGCCAGCAGCGCCTCGCGATGGCTCTCGGTCACGTAAGGGGAATTTCCGCCGCGGATAAACAGCGCCGGGTGCGGCCAGGCCGGCACCGCTTCCCAGCCGATGATGTGATGATACTGATCCCACAGGGCCGGGACGTTAAAGCGCCATTCACCGTTGGCGAACGACTTCAGCAGAAACTGGATCACGCCCTCTTCGGCGATGTGCGTGCGCATCACGTCTGCCGCCGCCGTCCGGCTGGTCGCCCCGGCGTCGGTGACCGCATTGATCGCCGCGAAAATCTCGTCGTGACGGCGCACGTCGTAGCTGACCGGCGCGATGTCGATCGCCACCAGATTCGCAATGCGCTCCGGCGCGAGGGCGCTGACGGCCATTACCGCTTTGCCGCCCATCGAATGGCCAATCAGGGTCACCTTATCCAGCCCCTGTTCGTCCAGGGTATCGACCAGGTCCTGCGCCATCGCCGGGTAGGTCATCTCGTCTGCTCGCGGAGAAAGGCCATGATTTCGCATATCCACCGACAGCACATCGTGATCCGCCACCAGGCCGCGCGCCAGCACGCCGAGGTTGTCCAGGCTGCCAAACAGCCCGTGAACCAGCACGATGGGAGAATTGTTGTTCGGTTGTTGCGCAGATTGCGCTCGGCTGTTCAATTTCATGGCAAAGTTCTTTTTTTGTGTCCGTAAGGATAGGGTATCATGTTGACCATTCTGCCGCCCGGCCGCAAGATTCCAGTTTAATCTGACTTTTGCCGCCTTCCTGGTTTGACGCTATTCGCTGTTGGGTTTTTGCTTCTATAATCCCAACGTCCCAACGACTTGTATTCAGAGAAGATATTGCACTGGATGAAGATGAAAACGATTGAAGTTGATGACGACCTTTACCGCTATATTGCCAGCCACACGCAGCATATTGGTGAGAGCGCGTCGGACATTTTACGGCGCATGCTGAAAGTTGCCGCCTCCCGTGACGCCGCGGCCCCGGCTACCGTTGCACCCGCCGTTGCGGTGGCTGCCACCGAGCAGAAGCCGGTCAGCCCGGTCAAAGATCGCGTGCGGGCGATGCGTGAGCTGCTGCTGTCGGACGATTACGCCGAGCAGCGCAAAGCCGTCAATCGTTTCATGCTGGTTCTGTCTACACTCTACTCATTGGATGCCTCCGCGTTTGCCGCCGCCACCGACTCGCTTCATGGCCGCACCCGTGTCTATTTCGCCGGGGATGAGCAAACGCTGTTGCACAGCGGTAATCAGACTAAGCCCAAACACGTTCCCGGTACGCCGTACTGGGTGATCACCAATACCAACACGGAGCGCAAGCGCAGCATGATCGAACACATCATGCAGGCCATGCAGTTCCCGGCGGAATTGACTGAAAAGGTTTGCGGCACCATTTAACTCTTGCGTCAAAAGGATCAGGCAATGGCAAACGACAAGCGCGCAGGGCAACCTGCGCAACAGAGTGACTTGATTAACGTCGCGCAGCTTACCGCGCAGTACTACGTGCTTAAGCCTGAGGTCGGAAATACGGAACACGCCGTGAAATTCGGCACCTCCGGCCACCGCGGCAGCGCCGTACGCCACAGCTTTAACGAGCCGCACATTCTGGCAATCGCGCAGGCGATCGCCGAAGAGCGCGCCAAAAATGGCGTTACCGGCCCGTGCTACGTGGGTAAAGATACCCACGCGCTTTCCGAACCGGCATTTATTTCGGTACTGGAAGTGCTGGCCGCCAACGGTGTTGACGTCATCGTGCAGGAAAACAACGGCTACACGCCGACCCCAGCCATTTCCAACGCGATCCTCGAACACAACAAGAGCGGCGGCGCGCAGGCAGACGGTATCGTGATCACGCCGTCCCACAACCCGCCGGAAGATGGCGGCATCAAATACAATCCGCCGAACGGTGGTCCTGCGGATACCAACGTCACGAAAGTGGTGGAAAACCGCGCCAACGCGCTGCTGGCCGACGGCCTGAACGGCGTGAAACGCGTATCACTGGACGAAGCCTGGTCCAGCGGTCGCGTTACCGCGAAGGATCTGGTGCAGCCGTTTATTGAAGGGCTGGCAGAGATCGTCGATATGGCGGCAATCCAGAAAGCGGGCCTGAAGCTCGGCGTCGATCCGCTCGGCGGCTCCGGTATCGAATACTGGAAACGCATCGCCGAGCATTACCAGCTCGATCTTACTCTGGTCAACGATCAGGTCGATCAGACCTTCCGCTTTATGCACCTCGATAAAGACGGCGTGATTCGTATGGACTGCTCCAGCGAATCGGCGATGGCGGGCCTGCTCAAGCTGCGCGATCGGTTTGACCTGGCGTTCGCTAACGACCCGGATTACGATCGCCACGGCATCGTCACCCCGGCAGGGCTGATGAACCCGAACCACTATCTGGCGGTTGCGATCAACTACCTGTTCCAGCACCGTCCGCAGTGGGGCCAGGACGTCGCGGTAGGCAAAACCCTGGTGTCATCGGCGATGATCGACCGCGTGGTTAACGCGCTGGGCCGCAAGCTGGTGGAAGTGCCGGTCGGCTTCAAGTGGTTCGTTGACGGTCTGCACGACGGCAGCTTCGGTTTCGGCGGTGAAGAGAGCGCCGGAGCATCGTTCCTGCGCTTCGACGGCACGCCGTGGTCCACCGACAAAGACGGCATCATCATGTGCCTGCTGGCAGCGGAAATCACCGCAGTAACCGGTAAGAACCCGCAGCAGCACTATGACGAGTTGGCCGAGCGCTTTGGCGCACCGAGCTATAACCGTCTGCAGGCTTCCGCGTCGTCGGCACAGAAAGCCGCGCTGTCTAAGCTCTCACCGGATATGGTCAGCGCCAGCACCCTGGCTGGCGATGCCATTACCGCGCGTCTGACGGAAGCGCCGGGCAACGGGGCTTCTATCGGCGGGCTGAAGGTGATGACCGAGAACGGCTGGTTCGCGGCGCGTCCGTCCGGCACTGAAGATGCCTATAAAATCTACTGTGAAAGCTTCCTTGGGGCGGAACATCGCCAGCAGATCGAGAAAGAAGCGGTGGAAATCGTCAGTGAAGTGCTGAAAAACGCCTGAGTCTGATGAGTACAAAAAAGCGCGCTCCGGCGCGCTTTTTTATTGTCATGGTTAAATCACCGCCCCGGGAGAGGGTGAATGATTTTCACGCTTATCCGGAGCGTGCAAACCTCACATCATGAACCGATACCCGATCCCGGTTTCCGTCAGCAGATGGCGCGGTCGCGCCGGGTCGGCTTCCAGCTTCTGGCGCAGGTGCGCCATGTAGATTCGCAGATAATGACTGTGCTCCACCGCGTTCGGTCCCCACACCTGGCTCAGCAGCTGGCGCTGGGTGAGCACCTTACCGTGATTGTTGAGCAGCGCCGCCAGCAGGCGAAATTCAATCGGCGTCAGGTGCACTTCCACGTCGCCGCGCAGAATGCGGCGGCTGGCGAGATCCACTTCGATATCCGCAAAGCGAAATACCGGCTCGGGATGATTCAGCGAACCGTGGCGGCGCAGCGCTACCCGTAAGCGGGCCTGCAGTTCGCCGATGCCGAAGGGTTTACTGAGATAGTCATCTGCGCCGGCATCCAGCGCGGCGATCTTATCGGTCTCTTCGCTGCGCGCCGACAGCACGATCACCGGCGTCTGGCTCCACTGGCGAAAATCGCGGATGAAATCAAGCCCGTCGCCGTCCGGCAACCCTAAATCGAGGATCACCATATCGGGCTTGCGGGTGGCGGCTTCAATCAGCCCGCGCTGCAGCGTATCGGCCTCGTGGACGCGCAGGCCTTCCGCTTCCAGCGCGGTACGCAGAAAGCGGCGGATCTCTTTTTCATCTTCAACGATCAGGACGTTAATCACATACCCTCTTGCAGTTCATCAACGCCGGGCGGCGTCTCCAGCGGTAGCGTGACGTGGAAACTGGCACCGCCCTCCGGACGGTTGGCGGCGTGGATGGTGCCGCCATGCACCTCCACAATCGCCCGACAGATCGCCAGCCCCAGCCCGACGCCGGGAATGGCTGACTCTTTGTTTCCACGCGCGAATTTATCAAAGATAGCGCGTTCCTGACCAGAAGGGATCCCCGGCCCGCTGTCCCACACTTCCAGATCGAGCGCCTCGTTATCAACCCGCGCGCGGATGCCCACCTCGGCCTTACTGCCGGCATACTTCGCGGCGTTCTCCAGCAGGTTGATCAGCACGCGCTCAAACAGCGGGCCATCCACATGGATCAGCGTCAGCGGGTCGGGCAGGGCCAGCTGCACCGGTTTCCCGGTGTGGCCCGGCTCCAGCATATTGAGCGCGCTGCCCACCACCTCTTCCAGCGTCAGCCACTCCTTGCGCAGATTAAAACCGCCGGACTGAATGCGCGCCATGTCCAGCAGGTTGTTTACCAGTCGGGTGGTGTTCAGCACGTGACGGCGAATGTCATTGGCCTGCGGAGCGTGCTTCGAGCCTTCCGCGGCCAGGTCCAGCGTCAGGATCTCCGCCTGACCGAACAGCACCGTAAGCGGCGTGCGCAGATCGTGCGACAGCGCCGCCAGCAGCGAGTTACGCAGCTGTTCGCGCTCGCTCACCAGCCGCGCCTGCTCTTCGCTGGTGGTTAACGCCAGGCGCTCCAGCGCGCTCGCGACCAGCAGAGTGAAGGTCTCCAGTAGCCGCTGCTGCTCGGGGATCATCAGCTGGCGCAGGTTATCCGGCTCGACAATCACCAGCCCGAGGGTCTTCTGCGCGGTGCGCAGCGGCAGGATCTGATAAGGCACCCCCGGCAGCGTATCGGTTCCGGCCCCGGCGGGCAGCCCTTTGTCATAGCTCCAGTGGGCGATGGCCTCGTCCCAGGCGGTGACGCCTTTGCCCGCCGCATGCGGAATAAGCCTGCCGTGCTCGTCCGGAAGCAGCAGCTGGCTGCGGGCAAAAAACGTCGACTGGATAAACTGCTCGCTGGTGGCGGCAATATCTTCGGCGCTGCGTCCGACCGCCAGCGATTTCGACATCTCATACAGGTGGCGGGTGCGCTGCTCGCGGTAGCGTGCCACTTTCGCCTGGTAGCGCACCCCGGCGGTAAGATTGCCGATAATCAGGCCCACTGCCAGCATCACCGCAAAGGTGAGCAGATACTGCACGTCGGAGACGGCCAGCGTGCCGTGGGGGGCAATAAAGAACAGGTCAAAGCTGAGCACGTTGATAAAGGTCGCCAGCACCGACGGCCAGCGTCCGTAAAACAGCGCCACCACAACCACGCCGAGCAGGTAGATCATCACCAGGTTGGCGGCATCGAAGGCCACCATCCACTGGCTGGCGATAAGGGTGATGATGGCGCAGAGCAGCACCGCTACCAGCGCGCCGCGCAGCTGCACCCGCCACTTCTCGGTGAAGGTGCGGGTATCCGGTGCGCGGGCGGCGGTGACCAGCGGTTTGTCGTCCAGTGCGACGATCAGCAGGTCGAGATCCGGGGCGCGGCGGGCGAGGCGGTCGGCGAAGGTGTCGCGCTGGAACCAGCGGCGGGTGTTGCGCCGTCCGATAACGATTTTGCCGAGGTTGTGCTCCCGGGCGTAGCGCAGAATCGCTTTATCTTCCGCCGGATCGGCGAGGGTTGCAGTCTCGGCACCCAGCTCCTGGGCTAAACGCAGGGCGCTCAAAATGGCGCGACGCTGCTGCTCCGGCAGACGGTGCAGGGTCGGGGTTTCAACGTACACCGCGTGCCAGACGCTGCCGAGGCGTGCTGCCAGTCGCGCGGCGGTACGCACCAGTTTTTCATTGCCGTTGCCGTGGCCGATGCACAGCAGGATGGCGTCCCGGGTGTGCCACACCCGCTCCTGGCCCTGATTGTCGCGCCAGGCGCGCATCTGTTCGTCCACGCGGTCAGCGGTGCGCCGCAGGGCAAGCTCGCGCAGCGCAATCAGGTTGCCTTTGCGGAAGAAGTGCTCGATGGCGCGTTCGGCCTGGCCACCAATATAGACTTTGCCTTCGTGCAGGCGCTGGCGCAGGTCGTCCGGCGGCAGGTCCACCAGCACGATTTCGTCTGCGGCATCAAAAACCGGATCGGGCACGGTTTCCCGCTCCTGGACACCGGTTACGCCGCCCACCACGTCGTTGAGGCTCTCAAGATGCTGAACGTTAACCGTGGTAAAGACGTCGATCCCGGCATCCAGCAGCTCTTCCACGTCCTGCCAGCGTTTCGGGTGGCGCGAACCGGGCGCGTTGCTGTGCGCCAGCTCGTCCATCAGGATCAGGGCAGGGCGACGGGCAAGGGCGCTGTCGAGATCGAACTCGGCAACCTGACGCCCCCGGTGATGGATGCGTTTAAGGGGCTGGATAGCCAGCCCCTGCAGTAGTGCCGCGGTTTCCGCGCGCCCGTGGGTCTCCACCACGCCCACCAGAATATCCAGCCCCTGGCTGCGCAGGCGCTGCGCCTCCTGCAGCATGGCGTAGGTTTTCCCGACGCCAGCGCAGGCGCCGAAAAAGATCTTCAGCCGGCCGCGCGTCCGGGGCGTCGTCTGCTCCAGCAGGCGATCCGGGTCGGGGCGCGAGGGTTCCTCAGTCATCGTGTGTCCTTATCGGGCCGACAGTGCGTCCAGCGCCAGATTAAGCTGCAACAGATTCACCACCGGCTGGCCGATAAAGCCCACCAGCGGGGTTTGCGTGGCGTCGGCAACCAGACGCGCCACCTCGTCCTGAGTCAGATTACGTGCTTTTGCGACACGCGGGATCTGCCAGCGCGCGGCCTCCGGTGAGATGCCGTTATCCAGCCCGCTGGCAGACGCGGTAACCAGCTCCACCGGCACCGTCGGCGTAGCCTGCGGATTCGCGGCGCGTAGGGCAGCGACACGCTCGCGCACCGCCTCATCCAGCGCCGGGTTGCTGGCCGCCAGGTTGCTGCCGCCGGAAGCCATTGGATTATAAGGCGCTTCTGCGGTAGCGGAAGGGCGTCCCTGAAAATAGTGCGCGCCGCTGAAGTTCTGGCCGATTAGCGCCGAGCCGCGCACCTCGTTATTGATGCGGATCAGCGAGCCGTTGGCCTGCTCCGGGAACCACCACTGCCCGAGGGCGGTGGTGAGCAGCGGATAAAGCCCGCCGGTAACCAGCGTCAGCAGAATAAAGATCAGTAAAGCCGGGCGTAACTGTGCCATGAACAACTCCTTTTACACCAGACCCAGAGCGGTCAGGATCAGGTCGATAATTTTGATGCCGATAAACGGCACCACCAGCCCGCCGAGGCCATAAATCCACAGGTTACGGCGCAGCATTGCCGCGGCGCTGAGCGGTTTATAGCTCACCCCGCGCAGCGCCAGCGGGATCAGGAAGATGATGATCAGCGCGTTAAAAATCACCGCGCTGAGGATCGCCGACGAGGGTGAGTGCAGGTGCATCACGTTCAGGGCGTTGAGCTGCGGATAGGTTGCTGCAAACGCCGCCGGGATGATGGCGAAATACTTCGCCACATCGTTGGCAATACTGAAGGTGGTCAGCGACCCGCGCGTCATCAGCATCTGCTTCCCGATATGCACCACTTCAATTAGCTTGGTGGGGTTGGAGTCGAGATCCACCATGTTCCCGGCCTCTTTTGCCGCCTGGGTACCGGAGTTCATCGCCACCGCCACGTCCGCCTGCGCCAGTGCTGGCGCATCGTTGGTGCCGTCCCCGGTCATTGCCACCAGCCGTCCTTCGGACTGGTACTGACGGATCAGCGCCAGTTTTGCTTCCGGCGTGGCTTCGGCGAGGAAATCATCCACCCCGGCTTCCGCCGCGATGGCGGCGGCGGTAAGGCGGTTATCCCCGGTGATCATCACCGTTTTGATGCCCATTTTGCGCAGCTGGGCGAAACGCTCCTTGATGCCGCCTTTGACGATGTCCTTCAGGGCAATAACGCCGAGCACGTTGGCCCCATCGGCCACCACCAGCGGCGTACCGCCCACTTTAGCGACGCGCTCCACCAGGGCATCCACCTGCGGCGGGAAGTGACCGCCGTTGGCCTCAACGTGGCGGCGAATGACATCCACCGAGCCTTTGCGAATCATGCGCTCCTGCACGTTAATGCCGCTCATGCGCGTCTGGGCCGTGAAGGGCACAAAGGTCGCCTGCAGGGTCTGTACATCGCGCTCGCGCAGGTTAAAGCGCTGCTTGGCCAGCACCACAATGCTGCGGCCTTCCGGGGTTTCATCCGCCAGCGACGCCAGCTGCGCGGCATCGGCCAGCGTGTGCTCATCCACGCCCGGTGCCGGCAGGAACTCAGAGGCCTGACGGTTGCCGAGGGTGATGGTGCCGGTTTTATCCAGCAGCAGCACGTTGACGTCGCCCGCCGCTTCCACGGCGCGCCCGCTGGTAGCAATCACGTTAGCACCCAGCATCCGGCTCATCCCGGCCACGCCAATGGCAGAGAGCAGGCCGCCGATGGTGGTGGGGATCAGGCACACCAGCAGCGCCACCAGCACCGTGACGCTTACTGCCGCGCCGCCGTACTGCGAGAACGGATAAAGCGTGGCGGTCGCCAGCAGAAAGACGATGGTCAGGGCCACCAGCAGAATGGTGAGCGCGATTTCGTTCGGGGTTTTGCGGCGCTGCGCGCCCTCTACCATCGCGATCATCCGGTCGAGGAAGGTTTCCCCGGGGTTGACGCTGCAGCGGATCACCAGCCAGTCGGAGAGAATGCGCGTCCCGCCGGTCACCGAGGCGAAATCGCCGCCGGATTCGCGGATCACCGGGGCGGACTCCCCGGTGATGGCGCTCTCGTCCACCGAGGCACCGCCTTCGATCACTTCCCCGTCGCAGGGGATGATGTCGCCGGCTTCCACCAGCACCAGGTCACCCTTGCGCAGGGATGAGGCCGGAACCTGATCCACCTGGGCGTCGTGCTGCGGCGCGCGCAGTTTGCGGGCCGGGGCGGTGTTTTTCACCCCTTTCAGGCTGTTGGCCTGGGCTTTGCTGCGGCCTTCAGCCAGTGCTTCCGCGACGTTGGCGAACAGCACGGTAAACCACAGCCACAGGCTGATGGCGGCGGTAAACAGCGCATCACCCGCCAGTGCACCACCGGCCATGGCCAGCGCCAGCAGGGTGGTCAGCACGCTGCCAACCCAGACGATGAACATTACCGGGTTGCGCCACTGGGCGCGCGGGTCCAGCTTGCGAAAAGAATCCATCAGCGCCTGACGAAGTAATCCAGGTTCGAGCAGGGCCAGTTGCTTACGACTCATTGATAGCGCTCCGCAATAGTCATTGCACAAGAGAGAGGTGTTCCGCTACCGGGCCGAGGGCGAGGGCGGGAATGAAGGTCAGGGCGCCGACCAGCAGCACGGTCCCGATCAGCAGACCGATAAACAGCGCACCGTGGGTCGGCAGCGTGCCGGGGGTAACCGGCTGGATTTTCTTGCTCACCAGCGAACCGGCAATTGCCAGCACCGGCACAATCACGGCAAAGCGACCAACGAACATGCAGAACGCCAGTAGCAGGTTCCAGAACGGGGTGTTGGCGCTCAGCCCGGCGAAGGCGCTGCCGTTGTTGTTGGCGGCGGACGACACGGCGTAAAGCACCTCGCTGAAGCCGTGAATACCCGGATTGAGCATCCCGGCGCGACCAGCCTCGGTCATCATCGCCAGTGCGGTGCCGAGCAGTACCAGCGCGGGCGTCACCAGAATGGCCAGCGCGGTGAGTTTCATCTCGCGCACGTCGATCTTCTTGCCGAGGTATTCCGGGGTGCGGCCAATCATCAGCCCGGCGATAAACACCGCCAGCAGCACGAACAGCAGCATGCCGTAGAGACCAGAGCCGACGCCGCCGAACACCACTTCGCCAATCTGCATCAGCCACATCGGGATCATGCCGCCCAGCGCGGTGAAGGAGTCATGCATGGCGTTGACTGCACCGCAGGACGCCGCCGTGGTGACCACGCTGAACAGCGCACTGGCAAGAATGCCGAAGCGGCTCTCTTTGCCTTCCATATTGAGCGCGCTGTCAGCACCGAATTCGAGGAAGTGCGGGTTGCCGCGGGTTTCCGCCCACATGACAACGGCGACGCACACCACAAAGATCGACGCCATCGTCCAGAGGATGGCCCGTCCCTGGCGGGCATCGCCCACCGCCTCGCCGAAAGCGAAGCAGAGCGCTGCGGGAATAATAAAGATCGCCAGCATCTGTACGAAATTGGTCAGCGCGGTGGGGTTTTCAAACGGGTGCGCGGAGTTGGCGTTAAAGAAGCCGCCGCCGTTGGTGCCGAGCATTTTAATCGCTTCCTGCGAGGCCACCGGCCCCATCGGCAGCAGCTGCTTCGCCCCTTCAAGGGAGGTGAACGGCTGGTAAGGCATCAGGTTCTGCAGCGCGCCCTGCTGAATGAAGAACAGCGCGATAATCAGCGCCAGCGGCAGCAGCACCCACAGGGTAATACGCGTGAGATCCACCCAGGCGTTGCCGAGGGTATTCACCGAATGGCGCGCGAAGGCGCGGATCAGGGCAAACACCACGGCGATACCGGTGGCGGCGGAAAGGAAGTTCTGTACCGTCAGGCCGACCATCTGGCTGAAGTAGCTCAGGGTGGTTTCCCCGGCGTAGGACTGCCAGTTGGTGTTAGCCACAAAACTGACCGCGGTATTGAGCGCCAGATGCCATGACAGACCCGGCAGCTGCTGCGGGTTAAACGGCAGCGCGCCCTGCAGCATCAGTATCGAGAACAGCACCGCCAGGCCCATCATGTTAAGCAGCAGAATGGCGAGCAGGTATTCACGCCAGTTCATCTCGCGCTGCCGGACGCCGGAAAGCTGCCAGATAACGCGCTCTACGCCCGCAAGACCCGGCAGCGGCGTGCCTTCAATCAGCCGCGCCAGTCCGCTCCCCAGGGGTTTAGCGAGGATCATAAGCACCAGTAAAAAGCTGGCGATCAGTAAAAATGCCGATGCGGCCATCAGAACGCCTCCGCATTGATCAGGGCGTAAACCAGATAGCCCAGTAACAGGAAAACCAGCACAACGCCGGCTAATACGCCTGCACTCACAGTCCACCTCCAGTGGTGTTAATGATGTGCGCTAATCGTGACGGCAGGGGCGAAAAGATGTCGCAAAAATGGCGGGGCGGGGCGTAAAAAAAGTATAAAAATGACAAAAGCCACAATTTAACCGCGGGTTAGTATTTATTTAACCATTTTGTAACTTATTTACGGTATGAATTGTAAAGAGGCCATTTTATTTGCATTTTACTGGTCTGATGAGTAGTAAAATTACAAACAAAGCGCTACTATTTTAACCAGATCACATTTTCACTTTCATCGGCAGCCTGTCGCGTGCCGGCCAGTTAAGGGGAGAAGCCTTATGTCTATCTATAAACACTATCCAGCGCATCAGGTTTTCCTGCGCCGCGCTTATGCCGTCATCCTCGGCGTTATCGCCCTGCCGGTCATGCTGTTCTGGAAAGATCGCGCCCGTTTTTACAGCTATCTGCACCGCGTCTGGTCAAAAACCAGCGATAAACCGGTATGGATGGACCTGTCAGAAAAAGCCGCCTGCGACTTCTACTGAGTGTAAAAATCCTGCAAAACCGTCCCGCTTCGCCGGGGCGGTTTTTTTTTGCGTTTATTTATTACATCGCGCGGTGAATATCGCCCTTCCTGCGCGCCAGCGGCCTGGCTACACTTATCAGTGACGTGAATGAGGAGTCGCTATGAGTGAAAAAATCCCTGTTGGCATCAGCGCCTGTCTGTTGGGAGAAAATGTGCGTTTTGACGGCGGTCATAAGCGACTGGCGTTTGCGGTGGAGTCGCTCTCCCCGTGGATGAAATTTGAACCGGTCTGCCCGGAGATGGCCATTGGCCTGCCGGTGCCGCGTCCGGCGCTGCGGCTGGTGAAAGAGGAGAGCGGCGCGGTGGCGCTGCGCTTCAGCGACAAGCGCGAAGGCGATCTGACCGCCGATATGGAGCAGTTTTCTCGCGAACGCGTGCAGCGTTTTGAACACCTGTGCGGGTATATCGTCTGCGCCAAATCACCGAGCTGCGGCATGGAGCGGGTGCGCATCTACGATGCCGACGGCAAAAACAATCGCAAGGCCGAGCGGGGGATTTACACCCGCATTCTGATGGAAACCTTCCCCTGGCTGCCGGTGGAAGAGGATGGACGCCTGCACGATCCGGTGCTGCGCGAGAATTTTATCGAGCGGGTCTACACCCTGCATGAACTTAACCAGCTGCACAGCCAGGGTCTGAACCGCGGCGGGCTGATTGCGTTCCACAGCCGCTACAAGCTGCTGTTGCTGGCCCATTCCCAGCCGCAGTATCGCGAGCTGGGCCGTTTTGTGGCAGCCATTAACGAGTGGGACGATCTGGAGGCGTTCTTTGTTGCCTATCGTCAGAAATTAATGGATCTGCTCGCCATTCCGGCTACCCGCCGCAACCATACTAACGTGCTGATGCACGTCCAGGGCTATTTCCGCAACCAGCTGAATGCCCGCCAGCGACAGGAGCTTGCCACGCTGATCGACAGCTATCGCCAGGGAACGCAGCCGCTGCTGGCCCCCATGACGCTGCTGAAACACTATATGGCGGAGTTCCCGGACAGCTACCTGTCGGTGCAGCGCTATTTCGAGCCCTACCCGGAAGCGTTACGTCTGCGCTACGGCCACTGATTTCCCCGTTTTTCCATGTTACTTTGTTCGTTGAGCGCGGCACTGCCCGCGCTCTTTTCGCCTGCAACCTTAACGCCTGACGAACAAGGCGCGTAGCAAAGGGAGTTTTATGACCACGCATCTGGTCTGGTTCAGGGCTGACCTGCGCCTGCACGATAATCTTGCCCTCGCGGCGGCCTGCCGCAACAGCGACGCCAGGGTCATTGGCCTGTTTATCGCCACCCCCGAACAGTGGCACGCCCATACCCTGGCTCCGCGCCAGGCCTGGTTTATCCGCGAACATCTCCACGCCTTGCGTGACGCCCTGGCGCAGCGCGGCATCCCGCTCTATACCGCGCAGCTGGATGATTTCGACGCCTGCATTCCCTGGATTAGCGAATTCTGCGATACGCACCGCGTCGATGCGCTGTTCTACAACTATCAGTACGAACTCAACGAGCGTAAGCGCGACGTGGCACTGGAGAAGCACCTCGACGGTTTCGTCACCTGCCAGGGCTTTGACGACAGCGTACTGCTTGCCCCCGGTAGCGTGCTGACCGGTGGCCGCGAGATGTACAAAGTGTTTACCCCCTTCAGCCGGGCGTACCTGAAAAAGCTGGCGGAAGGACTGCCGGAGTGCGTTCACGCGCCGAAAGCGCGCCCGTCGGCACCCTGTGAAGCACCGCCGCTGGCGGCCTTTGACTATCCGGTTGAAGCGGCAGACGAAATGCTGTTCCCGGTGGGCGAAACCGCCGCGCTGGCAAAGCTGCGCCAGTTCTGCCAGCAGGGCGCGGGTGAATACGATACCCGGCGCGACTTTCCCGCCATCGACGGCACCAGCCGGGTCTCGCCCTATCTTGCCATCGGCGTGCTGTCGCCGCGCCAGTGCCTGCATCGTCTGCTGGCGGAACAGCCAAAGGCGCTGGAGGGTGGGTCGGGCGCGGTGTGGCTCAATGAGCTTATCTGGCGCGAATTTTATAAGCATCTGATGACTTATCATCCGGCGCTGTGCCGCGGGAAACCTTTCATCAGCTGGACTGAAAACGTCGCCTGGGACAATGATGACAAACGCTTCGACGCCTGGTGCGCCGGGCAGACCGGTTATCCGATCGTCGATGCCGCGATGCTGCAGATGAACCGCACCGGCTGGATGCATAACCGGCTACGCATGATCGTTGCCAGCTTCCTGGTGAAGGATCTGCTTATCGACTGGCGTCGGGGAGAGCGTTATTTTATAGCGCAGCTGATCGACGGCGATCTGGCCGCCAATAACGGCGGCTGGCAGTGGGCGGCCTCCACCGGCACCGATGCGGCACCCTATTTCCGCATCTTCAACCCCACCACCCAGGGGCAGAAGTTTGATGCGCAGGGGGCGTTTATTCGCCGCTGGCTGCCGGCGCTGGGCAAGGTGCCGGATAAGTCGCTGCACGACCCCTGGAGCTGGGCGGATAAACACGGCGTGACGCTGGACTATCCGCGTCCGATAGTCGACCACAAGCAGGCGCGCGTGGCGACGCTTGCGGCCTATGAAGCCGCACGTAAATCTTGATAAGGGAACACCGATGAAAAATACCGAACTGGAACGTCTGATTAACGACAAGCTCAACAGTGCGGCATTCAGCGATTTCGCGCCGAACGGCCTGCAGGTTGAAGGGCGCGAAACCATTCAGAAGATCATCACCGGCGTGACCGCCAGCCAGGCGCTGCTCGACGAAGCCGTGCGCCAGCAGGCGGATGCGGTGATCGTGCATCACGGCTACTTCTGGAAGGGCGAAGCGCCGGCGATTCGCGGCATGAAGCGCAACCGTCTGAAAACGCTGCTCGCTAACGACATCAACCTCTACGGCTGGCACCTGCCGCTCGACGCGCACCCGGAACTGGGGAATAACGTGCAGCTGGCGCAGCTGCTGGGCATTACCGTGAGGGGCGAGATCGAACCGCTGGTGCCCTGGGGCGAGCTGTCGATGCCGGTACCGGGCCTGGAGCTGGCGTCATGGATCGAAGCGCGTCTCGGCCGTCGTCCGCTGTGGTGCGGCGACACAGGTCCGGATGTGGTGCAGCGCGTTGCCTGGTGCACTGGCGGCGGTCAGAACTTTATTGATGCCGCGGCGCGCTTCGGCGTCGATGCGTTTATCACCGGCGAAGTGTCCGAGCAGACTATTCACTCGGCACGCGAGCAGGGGCTGCACTTTTACGCCGCCGGGCATCACGCCACCGAGCGCGGCGGGATCCGCGCCCTGAGCGAATGGCTCACCGAGACGACCGACCTCGACGTGACCTTTATCGATATTCCTAATCCGGCCTGATTACCCACAGGGGGCAAGGTGCAACGAGCGAGATGTTATTTGCTGGGCGAAAGCGCAGTGGTGCTGGAGCTGGAGCCGCCGGTGACGCTGGCCAGCCAGAAACGGATCTGGCGGCTGACGCAGCGGCTGTCTGACATGCCAGGGATCGCGGAAGTCATCCCCGGCATGAACAATATCACCGTGGTGTTGCTGGAGCCGGAATCGAAGGCGCTCGACGCCATCGAACGGTTGCAGCGCTGGTGGGAAGAGAGCGAGGCGCTGGAGCCGGAATCGCGCCATATCACCATTCCGGTGATCTACGGCGGCGAAGACGGCCCGGATCTGTCGGTGGTCGCGCAGCACTGCGGCATGAGCGAGCGTGACGTGGTGGCGCTGCACGCCTCTATTGATTACGTGGTGTGGTTCCTCGGTTTCCAGCCGGGCTTCCCGTATCTGGGCGGCCTGCCGGACACGCTGGCGACGCCGCGTCGCGCTGAGCCGCGCCTGAGCGTACCGGTGGGCTCGGTGGGTATCGGCGGCAGCCAGACCGGGATCTACCCGCTGGCAACGCCGGGCGGCTGGCAGCTGATTGGCCGCACGCCGCTGCGGCTGTTCGATCCCACCGGTGACACGCCGGTACTGCTGGCCCCGGGCGATACGGTGCGCTTTGTGCCGCAGAAGGAGGGAGTATGTTAAGGATTATTCGTGCCGGCATTCACACCTCGGTTCAGGACGGCGGGCGCAACGGCCTGCGTCAGTCCGGCATCAGCCGCTGTGGCGCGCTGGATGCCCCGGCGCTGCGTATTGCTAACCTGCTGGTGGGCAACGACCTCAATGATGCAGCGCTGGAGATCACGCTCGGACAGTTCGAAGTCGAATTCACCCGCGCCGGCTGGTTTGCCCTGACCGGGGCAGGATGCAACGCCATGCTCGACGACCACGCGGTGTGGACCGGCTGGCGACTGCCGGTGAAAGCCGGACAGCGCCTGACGCTCTCGCTGCCGCGTCGCGGCATGCGCAGCTATCTGGCGGTAGCGGGCGGGCTGGATGTGCCGCTGGTGATGGGCTCGTACAGCACCGATCTCAAAGCCGGTATCGGTGGGCTGGAAGGGCGCCTGCTGCGCGCCGGGGACGAGCTGGATGTGCGTCCGTCGGCGCGTCAGTTCCGCGAAGCGCGCGGCGTGAAGCAGATGCTGTTTGGCAACCGGCTGCGTACCCTGCCGGGGCCGGAGTATCACGAATTCAGCCCGCAGGCGCAGGCGATGCTCTGGCGCACGCCCTGGCACCTCAGCCCGGAGAGTAACCGCATGGGTTACCGTTTGCAGGGCCAGTTGCTGGAGCGCACCACGGCGCGCGAAATGCTCTCCCACGGCTTGTTGCCGGGGGTGATTCAGGTGCCGCACGGCGGCCAGCCGATTGTGCTGATGAACGATGCCCAGACCACCGGCGGCTATCCGCGCATCGCCTTTGTGATCGAAGCCGATCTCTGGCATCTGGCGCAGATCCGCCCCGGCGAGCCGATTCACTTCGTGCAGTGCACGCACGACCAGGCGCTGCAGGCGCGGGTCGATCACCAGCGCTTCTTTGATCAGCTGACCTGGAGACTGAACGATGCCGATTGATCTCAATGCCGATATGGGCGAAGGCTGCGGGGATGATGCCACGCTGATGACGCTGGTCAGCTCCGCCAACATCGCCTGCGGTTTTCACGCCGGGGATGCGGCAATGATGCGTCTCAGCGTGCAGCGCGCGCTGGAAAACGGCGTGGCGATTGGTGCGCACCCGTCGTTTCCGGACCGGGAGAATTTTGGCCGCACCGCGATGCAGCTCCCGCCGGAGACGGTTTACGCGCAGACGCTCTACCAGATCGGCGCGCTGGCGGCTATCACCCGTGCGGAAGGAGGCGTGCTGAAACACGTCAAACCCCACGGGATGCTCTACAACCAGGCGGCGAAGGACGCAGGGCTGGCCGACGCCATTGCCCGGGCGGTGAAAGCCATCGATCCGGGCCTGATTCTGGTCGGGCTGGCGGGGAGCACACTGATTGCCGCCGGGCAGCAGCACGGCCTGCGCACCCGGGAAGAGGTGTTCGCCGATCGCGGCTATCAGGCCGATGGCAGCCTGGTGCCGCGCAGCGAGCCGGGGGCGTTGATTGACAGCGACGACGAAGCGGTCAGCCAGACGCTGGAGATGGTGCTGCGCGGACGCGTGCGCACCCGGGACGGCAGCTGGGCGCAGGTCAATGCCCAGAGCGTCTGCCTGCACGGTGACGGCGCGCACGCCCTGGCGTTTGCCCGGCGGTTACGGGAGCGATTCGCTGACGAAAACATCGCTGTCAGCGCGGAGTAAGGCTGCGCGACTTACCGCAAACGTTGACATCCTGCGCCCCCTGCCGCTATATGGGACGGTGAAGGATATATCCTTCCGCTTTGTTACCTGAATCACCCCTCAGAGGCCCGCCTTTAACGACGGGCCTCTGCATACTTATAAGAGACACAACGACGACATAACCGAGAAGGACACGAACAATGCAAGAGACCATCAATCTCTGGCCGCTGATGGGGATCGCTACCATCGTGGTCGGGTTTTTGTTGCGCTTTAACCCTGTGCTGGTGGTGATTGTCGCCGGCCTGGTGACGGGACTGGCG
Organism: Siccibacter colletis; assembly: GCF_000696575.1. Taxonomy (GTDB): domain Bacteria; phylum Pseudomonadota; class Gammaproteobacteria; order Enterobacterales; family Enterobacteriaceae; genus Siccibacter; species Siccibacter colletis. Next base: position 164,191 of record NZ_JMSQ01000039.1, read on the forward strand.
GCGCACATGCCGATGGCGCTGATTCTGGAGAAGCTGGGGGAGGGGTTCCTCAATACCCGCAACCTGCCGTTTATCCTGCTGATCCCGCTGGCGGTGATCGGTCTGCTGGAGCGTCATGGCCTCAAAGAGCGCGCCCAGGCCTGGATTGCCCACATTCGCAGCGCCACCGCCGGTCGCTTGCTGATTGTTTATCTGTTCGTGCGTGAAGCCACGGCCGCGCTGGGGCTGACCAGCCTCGGCGGTCATCCGCAGATGGTGCGCCCGCTGCTGGCACCGATGGCGGAAGGGGCGGCGGAGAAGAATTACGGCGACCTGCCAGGTGCGGTACGCTACCGTCTGCGCGCCATGTCTGCCGCGACCGATAACGTCGGCCTGTTCTTCGGTGAAGACATTTTTGTTGCCTTCGGGGCCATCATCTTTATGCATAACTTCATGCTGGAGTCCGGCGGCATTCAGACCGAGCCGCTGCACATCGCCCTGTGGGGTATCCCGACCGCCATTTGTGCTTTCCTGATCCATGCCGCGCGCCTGTGGCGCCTCGATAAACACCTTGAGCGCGAGCTGGGCAAGGTTAACGGCGTTCACACCCAGGGAGGTGCGCAATGACGTTCCAGCAAAACTATCTCTACTGGCTGGCAGGTGCCGTGCTGGTGATTGTCGCCATCATGTCGTTTCGTGATAAAGCCAACCCGCGCCGCATTACCACCGGCCTGTTCTGGGGCATTTACGGCCTGATCTTTTTACTCGGCGACTGGACCTACGATCTGTTCGGCGGTGGTGCCGAGGGCAAGCGGCTGGTCAATATCGCAGTGGGTGCGTCAGTGGTACTCCTGGCGCTGATTGCCGGTTTCGGCGGAGTGCGTCTGGGCAGCTATCATCAGCGTACTCAGCCGGAGCGGGAAGCCAGCGCGAAGCGTCTGGGCAACCGCCTGTTCATTCCGGCGCTGATGATCCCGGTAGTGACCGTGATTGGCGTGCTGTTATTCAACAATGTGCCAGGCTTGCAGGTCGGGCTGTTTGGTGAAGGCAATCACGCCACGCTGGTGACGCTGTTCTCGATGACCGTTGGCTGCCTGCTGGGCCTGGCACTGGCGGTGAAGATGACGCACGAACACGCCCTGCAGCCGATTCAGGAGGCGCGCCGCCTGCTGGATTCTATCGGCTGGGCGTTTATTTTGCCGCAGATCCTGGCAACCCTCGGCCTGTTGTTTACTACCGCAGGGGTCGGCACCGGCATTTCATGGTTGACCCAGGAGTACCTGGCCGTAGACAGCCGCTTTATCGCCGTGGCGGTGTACGCCATCGGTATGGCGGTGCTGACGATGGTGATGGGCAATGCTTTCGCGGCGTTCCCGATTGTCACGGCGGGTATCGGCATCCCGATTCTGGTATTGCAGCACGGGGGCAACCCGGCGGTAATGGCGGCTATCGGCATGTTCTCCGGCTATTGCGGTACGCTGATGACGCCGATGGCGGCAAACTTCAACATCGTCCCCGCGGCGCTGCTGGAGCTGCCGGATAAAAATGCGGTCATCAAGGCGCAGGTACCCACCGGGGTGCTGCTGCTGGCGGTGAACGTGGTGCTACTTTATTTCCTGATGTTTTTATAACGCGCTGGAGTAACGATGATACGAACAGTTCTGGTAACCGGTTTTGAGCCTTTCGGCGGCGAGACCGTCAACCCATCATGGGAAGTAGTCAGACAGCTCGATGGCGCGATTATTGGCGGTGGGCTGGTGGTCGCCCGCCAGCTGCCGTGCGTGTTTGGTGAGTCGCTGCGCGTGCTGGAAGCGGCGATTGATGAGCTGAACCCGACGCTGGTGCTGGCGATTGGCCAGGCGGGCGGACGCAGCGACATTACCGTGGAGCGCGTGGCGATCAACGTTGATGACGCGCGTATCCCCGATAACCGTAAACAGCAGCCCATCGACCGGCCGATTATTGCCGACGGCCCGGCGGCATGGTTCAGCACGCTGCCGATCAAGGCAATGGTGGCGGCAATGCGCGAAGCGGGTATTCCGGCGTCGGTCTCCCAGACCGCTGGTACCTTCGTGTGTAACCATGTGATGTATGGCCTGCTGCACAAGCTGGCGCACACCTCCGGGGCGCGCGGCGGGTTCATCCATATCCCGTATCTGCCGGAGCAGGCGGCGGCCCACCCTGGTGCGCCAAGCATGGCGGCGCAGACCGTGCGTCAGGCGCTGGAGATTGCGCTGGCGGTCGGTCTGGATGTGGAGACCGATCTGAAGATCGTGGGCGGCGCGACGCATTAATCAGGGAGAGAGAGATGCCAGAAGGACCGGAGATCCGCCGCGCGGCGGACAATCTGGAGCGGGCTATCGGCGGCGAGCCGCTGACCGAAGCGTGGTTCGCCTTTCCTGAACTGCAACGCTATCAGGCCTCGCTGGTGGGGGAGTGCGTCACTGCGATTGAAACCCGTGGTAAGGCGCTGCTCACCCACTTCAGCAATGGCCTGACGCTCTACAGCCATAACCAGCTGTACGGCGTCTGGCGTGTGGTGGACGCCAGCGCCACGCCGCAGAGCAACCGCGTGCTGCGCGTGCGGCTGGCGACGGCAAAGAAAGCGATTTTGCTCTACAGCGCCTCGGAAATTGAGATGCTGGATGCCGATACGCTGGCGGCGCATCCGTTTTTGCAGCGCGTCGGGCCGGACGTGCTCGACCCGACGCTGGATGTGGCGACGGTTAAAGCGCGATTGCAAAGTCGGCGCTTCTGCCGCCGCCAGTTCTCAGGCCTGCTGCTGGATCAGGCGTTTCTTGCCGGGCTGGGGAACTACCTGCGGGTGGAGATCCTCTGGGCGGTAGGGCTGGCCCCGCAGCATAAGGCGGCGGAACTGAGCGAGGCGCAGCTGGACGCGCTGGCGCAGGCGCTGCTGGCGATCCCGCGGCTCTCTTACGCCACGCGCGGCACGGTGGATGAGAATAAGCACCACGGAGCGCTGTTCCGGTTTCACGTCTTTCATCGGGCTGGGGAAAAATGCGAGCGCTGCGGGGGCGTTATTGAGAAAACCACGCTCTCATCGCGCCCGTTTTACTGGTGTCCGGGGTGTCAGCGGTAGTTGGGGTTAGTGGGTGCGCTGGGGGTATGTCGCCATCGTGATATAAGGTGGGTGCGCTACGCTTACCCACCCTACGGGATAATGCGTCAGGCACCATCAACACCCGCCGTAATTTCAGCCCATTAAAAACGCTGATATCGTCCTGTCACCGCGGTCGCATTCTAATAAAACACATGTTTATGAAGTAATATCAAAGCAATAAGTTCATTCACCTTCGCATCCCCATATGCTCATAAGCTTTGTCGCTATACAGCCAGGTAATAAAAGCCCCCATTGCCAGGTATAAACCCGGGCATATAACAGCCAAAATAAGTATAAACCACCCGGACATAGGTATACCGCTATCGTCAAAACTTCCAAGGGCTATCATAAATCCAAAATAGAGCATCAGTCCCGCTATTCCACCTGCCTGCCACGGCGTCAGGTATATTTTTTTCTGGGGATAATCAGGCTGACGGGTTAAGCGGGACGACAGCGCCGTCATGGAAAACGTGTTCTGTTCCGAAGTGGCTACCAGCTGATCTCCCTGCGCATAGGTCACCGCATCCGATGCAAGGGCCAGCATCAGCCACCGATATCCGGCAGTATGCTCGCCGAGCGACATCTCAAGTTCCAGCCTGTCCGGTACCATTTTTTTATCATCCAGCACCTCCAGCAGGGGATATTTCTGCGTGCGGGATAGTCCGGTATACCAGAGTCGTTTTGGTTTGCTGACCGTTTCCGTAAGCAGATAAACCGGTACTTTGCTTTCTACATCTGTGACCCCCGTCATCGGCTGATAAAGATAGACCGGCTTTTGTCCTTGCATTTTGACGACGTTGTTCGTGAGGAGCAGTGCGGTAGCATTTTCCATCCACGTACACGCCTCCCCATCAGCGTGCAGATCGACACAGATAAGCAGGCGCTCAACACCGCAAGTGTTGGCCTTCTTTATCCATTTCGTGATCTGCGTGTAGTCCGGGCATTCAGACAAAAAAGTGATTCGGGCGGCAGTAACAGCATAATGTTTGAGCACGCGCCGGAGTTCATCGCTACAGGATTCATCCCCGCCTCGTACCCAGACAAGGGCTTCAGTCTGTCGGTACTGAGACAGTTTTCCCACCAACGGTTCCAGAACCTGGATGAATGCCTGTCCGGCCCTCGTGAAATCAAACGATTCCTCCAGTTCGATTTTCAACGGCATTCTGGCGGCCAGCGGAAACTCTCCCTCCAGCTGCAGCATACTCAGTGCCAGTTCCTTTGTTGCTTTTGGTGGAGTCAGCACCGACCAGCCTGCCAGGATGATGTTGCCTCTGGCGTAGCTGACAACGTCGTATTTCTGCCAGGCAGCAATCAGTAACCGCGTTTGGGTATAGTGCCTGATGCCGTGATACCACATACTGCACAACAGTATGAGCGCGGTCAGGAAAAAAACGGGAATAACCACAGCCTGGACAAGAAAACTGAGATCAACATGTTTATTCTCCGGCCAGGTGACCGCCCGGATGGCAATGCAGATAACCACGACGATCGCATAAAAGATAACTATCCCAAAATAAGGGAAGCCTTTTTTAAATTCATGCTGTTCAGGGAATAACCACCAGTTCATTAAACCGCCCCCGCAACAGAAAGCGTGGTGCGGATTTCACACCCGCACGCCGCGTGACAGCCATTCACCACGACGCCGCGCCCATGCATTGTCCATGCAGGATGACACTCGTTAATGGGAAACGTTCCTTTATGCTGCGGGCACTGGACCACATCGCCTTTCAAAGCCACCGGAAGTCCCATAAATTCAGCGCCGGATGCTTTAATCACTTTCCCACCGCTTACCAGTGGGTCATTTAAACGGATAACGCCTTTCATTTATTTCCCCGCATCCATGTCACAACGCATATGATCCCAGCCGGTGTATCCCTTCACTTCTGGTACTTTGTCGGGAAGGTTCTGATAGTTTGATTCATGACGAATAACCTTGCCTTCCAGGCCTTCTTTGGTGAAATAAATCAAACCCCATGGCCACCCCGGAAACTCAGGCGTTATTTCATCAGGTTCACCGTTCTCTAAACGGTATTGAATGCCCGGACCGCCAGGCAGAACGCGCGGGTCATCAAACGGTCTGGACGACATATACAGCCGGTGTTTCGTCTGCAAGAAACCCTGGTCGTTGACGACAGTGAAAGAAAGAATGTCATCATAAGGTGGTCGGTTATCACCATTAGGCTCATTTTCTCCGGGCGAATAATGCGCACCGGTCCAGGTTTTCCCGTAATCTTTTGAAACTGTAAATCCACCTCCCCACGAGGAAACTGCCATGTAGCGCTCAGAAGGATGAACAAATTTCTTTGTAAATATTCGGTAATACTGGCTCCATACCTGACTATGGATATCTTTTAGCGTGTCGACGTACCAGAGCTCCCCCTCACAGTCCCAGCCCTTAAGTTCCAGATAGCGATGATCGTCAAAACGGTAAACCACCTGCGTCGGCGGCTCTTTCGCCTGGCATCCGGCCATTAACAGCAGCGCGACCAGCGCTGAATAACGTCCCTGCATCATTTCCGCCCCGCATCCATGTCACAACGCATATGGTCCCAGCCCGTATACCCTTTCACTTCTGGCACTTTGTCGGGCAGGTTCTGATAGTTTGATTCATGACGAATAACCTTGCCTTCCAGGCCTTCTTTGGTGAAATAAATCAAACCCCATGGCCACCCCGGAAACTCAGGCGTTATTTCATCAGGTTCACCGTTCTCTAAACGGTATTGAATGCCCGGACCGCCAGGCAGAACGCGCGGGTCATCAAACGGTCTGGACGACATATACAGCCGGTGTTTCGTCTGCAAGAAGCCCTGATCGTTGACGACAGTGAAAGATACCGCATCTTCTCTTGGTGCTCGGCTATCGCCATTAGGCTCATTTTCACCAGGGGAAAATCCTACACCTCTCCATGTTTCGCCATAATCTTTGGAAACCATAAATCCATCGACCTCCCAGTCTGGAATAGCGATATAACGCTGGGATGGATGCTCAAACTTCCTGGTAAATATTCGGTAAAACTGAAAAAATGGCTGGGAATGAATGCCCCGTTTTGTATCCGTATACCAGAGCTCTCCCTCGCAGTCCCAGCCCTTCAGTTCCAGATAGCGATGGTCGTCAAAACGATAAACCACCTGCGTCGGCGGTTCTTTCGCCTGGCATCCGGCCACCAGCAGTAGCGCGGTCAGCGCTGAATAACGTCCCTGCATCATTTCCGCCCCGCATCCATGTCACAACGCATATGATCCCAGCCGGTGTATCCCTTCACTTCTGGCACTTTGTCGGGCTGATCCTGCCAGTTGGTTTTATACTGCTCGACGCTATGTTTGAGCGCCTGTGGCGTCATATACACCATTCCCCAGGGCCAACCAGGTGAGCGGGGTTTTATCTTCTGTACCGTTCCGTCACTAATTGTGTATGTGATGCCTGGCCCACCAGCTGCCAGACGCGGGTCATCAAACGGTCTGGACGACATATACAGCCGGTGTTTCGTCTGCAAGAAACCCTGGTCGTTGACGACAGTGAAAGCCTCAACATCTTCTTGCGGTGGCGCATTCATTCCATCAGGCTCATTTTCGCCTGGGCTGAATTGCGCAAGCTGCCAGGTTTTTCCATAATCTTTGGACACGCTAAACCCACCAACGCCCCAACCTGTGATTGCAATATATTGCTCAGATGGATGCACAAACTTTTTGGTAAAAATTCGATAAAACTGGCTCACCGATTCAGTGTGAATTCCACGCTTCGTATCCGTATACCAGAGTGCTCCCTCGCAGTCCCAGCCCGTAAGTTCCAGATAGCGATGGTCATCAAAACGATAAACCACCTGCGTCGGCGGCTCTTTCGCCTGGCATCCCGCCACCAGCAGCAGCGCGGCCAGCGCTGAAAAAAGTCTTTTCATACCTAATCACCCTTCGCTAAGGCGGCATCACTTTTAGCCCTGGGCATATCCCATTGCAGATTTTTTACTTGCTGGTTACCGGCTGCCAGGTCGCGGGATGGTTTAACGGATGTGGCGTTGTTGAACTGGTTTACTACGCCGTAATCGCCTTTTGGCAACACGTCTTCGGGTTTATTCATGAATCGTTTGGTTAACATTTCATCCATTTTTCCCGCTCGGTAATAATCTACTGCAGATTTGTTCTTATTCAGCGGGTCACGCCAGTCCGCACGGTGCAGCAGCTCTTCCCAGAATTTGCCCGCTTTATAGTCGAACGCCCTGCACTGACCGATAGCCAGGTCAAACGCCATCGCATGAGACGGGGCATACTCACTCATGACGATGGAAGAATGCTGGCTGTACCCCACCGGGTCTGACTTCATCCACTCCTTTTCCAGCTCCTCGCGCGAACGAAGCCAGGTCAGCGTGACGAACTGATAATCTTTCGAACCTGTCACAACACCCTTAATCACCGTCACTTTGCGGTCGTTGCTTTCCATTTCCAGTTCTTCAGGCGTCAGAAT
>NZ_JMSQ01000039.1:171758-375307 GCF_000696575.1 Siccibacter colletis
GTAGGTGGCCGAGTGAGTGAGTTTGATGGTGTGGGCTTTTGCAGAATACGAAATGCAGGCGTCCGGGCTGTCCGGGTCGATATAGGCGGTGTAGGGCTTGTCGCTGGTTTTCGGGTCGTTATCGGGATGGTTAGCCTGCCCCTGAAGGGCAAAGATGAACGTCTCCGGCAGCGCTTCACCGTTCACGACAACACCCGAGCCGGAGGTGGGATAATCCGTATTCGCCATACCGCTGTAATCCGCATCGCCCGTTTTACGAGGAGGAAGCGTGAACTCGTCTTCTGTGGGGGCCAGACCCACCACACCGTGCTGATAAAAGCCCCGCTGGTATAAGTTAGGGATGTCCTTCGCAATAGTCCGGGGGATCCCCCGCCAGCCAAACCCCTGCACGTTCATCAGGGACACGACGCCATCATTCGGGCAGAAGTAGTTATAGACCTTGCCGTTGTTGTTACGGGCGCAGCGGGAATCCTGCCGCAACGGGTTATCGGAGGCTTTACGCAGCGTACAGGTGGCTTCCATTTCCTGCAGGGCCGCCTCATCCAGCACGCCGCCTGTGTACTGCGTTGCCATCAGGCGACAGAAATTTTTAAACGTCTGCTGTCGGGCTTCATCCGTCTGGTGATGGCCGGGCTGTAAATTTTCAGCGGTACGGGATTCGAGAGAATAGGGGGAGTGGTTCAGGATGACGCAGTTAACAGGGTCATAACCCGCCTGTTTCACCAGCATATTGGCGAGCATGGTGATAATCGTGCCCTGGCTGTGCGCTACCACGTTGATCACATCATTCCGGGTTTCCAGTGGCTGCCTAATCTGGATAATCAAATCTGCCAGGCGCTGGGCGGCAAAAAACTGATAGATACGGTGCGGGTTCTCAAAGATGGGGTGTGTGAAGTCTCCGCCGTTCGCATGCAGGGAAAGAAAACCGAGTCCGGTCAGCATTGAATAACGTCCCTGCATCATTTCCGCCCCGCATCCATGTCACAACGCATGTGATCCCAGCCGGTGTATCCCTTCACTTCTGGTACTTTGTCGGGCAGGTCCTGATAATTGGTATGATATTTCGCTGTATCGTTTACTAATGCCTCTTTTGTAATGTAATCCAGTCCCCATGCTGGCCCCGGAAACTGCGGCGTAATATCCCCTTTAATACCATCAGGCAGTTCGTAATGAATGCCCGGACCGCCAGGCAGAACGCGCGGGTCATCAAACGGTCTGGACGACATATACAGCCGGTGTTTCGTCTGCAAAAAACCCTGGTCGTTGACGACAGTGAAAGAAAGAATGTCATCATAAGGTGGTCGGTTATCACCATTAGGCTCATTTTCTCCGGGCGAATAATGCGCACCGGTCCAGGTTTTCCCGTAATCTTTTGAAACTGTAAATCCACCTCCCCACGAGGAAACTGCCATGTAGCGTTCAGAAGGATGAACAAATTTCTTTGTAAATATTCGGTAATACTGGCTCCATACCTGACTATGGATATCTTTTAGCGTGTCGACGTACCAGAGCTCTCCCTCGCAGTCCCAGCCCTTCAGTTCCAGATAACGGTGATCGTCAAAACGATAAACCACCTGCGTCGGCGGCTCCTTTGCCTGGCATCCGGCCGCTAACAGCAGCGCAGTCAGGGCTGAATACAATCCCTTCATATTTAATCTCCCTTCGCTAAGGCGGCATCACTTTTAGGCCTTGGCATATCCCATTGCAGGTTTTTTACTTCCTGGTTTCCGGTAGCCAGGTCGCGGGATGGTTTAACGGATGTGGCGTTGCTGAACTGGTTAACAACATCTTTGGGTAGTACTTCAACGGGCTTATTCATATACCGCTTTGTTTCGTCTAAAGGCAGCTTCCCTGACCGGTAATACTCCTTCGCATCAGGGTTCTTATTCAGCGGGTCACGCCAGTCAGCCCGGTGCAGCAGGTCTTCCCAGAATTTGCCCGCCCTGTAGTCGAACGCCCTGCACTGGCCGATAGCCAGGTCAAACGCCATCGCATGCGACGGGGCATACTCACTCATGACGATGGAAGAATGCTGGCTGTACCCCACCGGGTCTGACTTCATCCACTCCTTTTCCAGCTCCTCGCGCGAACGAAGCCAGGTCAGCGTGACGAACTGATAATCTTTCGAACCTGTCACAACACCCTTAATCACCGTCACTTTGCGGTCGTTGCTTTCCATTTCCAGTTCTTCAGGCGTCAGAATATGTCCGGGCCGCCAGCCGATACGCTGATAGCTGTTTACGGCATAGGTGGCCGAGTGAGTGAGTTTGATGGTGTGGGCTTTTGCAGAATACGAAATGCAGGCGTCCGGGCTGTCCGGGTCGATATAGGCGGTGTAGGGCTTGTCGCTGGTTTTCGGGTCGTTATCGGGATGGTTAGCCTGCCCCTGAAGGGCAAAGATGAACGTCTCCGGCAGCGCTTCACCGTTCACGACAACACCCGAGCCGGAGGTGGGATAATCCGTATTCGCCATACCGCTGTAATCCGCATCGCCCGTTTTACGCGGAGGAAGCGTGAACTCGTCTTCTGTGGGGGCCAGACCCACCACACCGTGCTGATAAAAGACCCGCTGGTATAAGTTAGGGATGTCCTTCGCAATAGTCCGGGGGATCCCCCGCCAGCCCAAGCCCTGCACGTTCATCAGGGACACGACGCCATCATTCGGGCAGAAGTAGTTATAGACCTTGCCGTTGTTGTTACGGGCGCAGCGGGCATCCTGCCGTAACGGGTTATCGGAGGCTTTACGCAGCGTACAGGTGGCTTCCATTTCCTGCAGGGCCGCCTCATCCAGCACGCCGCCTGTGTACTGCGTTGCCATCAGGCGACAGAAATTTTTAAACGTCTGCTGTCGGGCTTCATCCGTCTGGTGATGGCCGGGCTGTAAATTTTCAGCGGTACGGGATTCGAGAGAATAGGGGGAATGGTTCAGGATGACGCAGTTAACCGGAGCCTGCCCGGCCTGCTTGACCAGCATATTGGCGAGCATGGTGATAATCGTCCCCTGGCTGTGGGCCACCACGTTAATCACATCGTTTTTTGTCTCAGGTTCACGTCGAATCTGCAAAATCAAATCTGCCAGGCGCTGGGCGGCAAAAAACTGATAGATACGGTGCGGGTTATTAAAGATGGGGTGTGTGAAGTCTCCGCCGTTCGCATGCAGGGAAAGAAAACCGACGGCGCCCAGCGCGACGCCCCCGGCACCCGGCCCCAGCATATCGGGAATGGTGGTGGTGGCGTTGGCAAAGGTTCCGCCGCCTTTGGAAAAGTTCGTCTCCAGCACGTTACCAAAGTTATCGTTCTGGTACTTCAGCGTGCCTTGCCCGTCATTGCCCAGATCGGTTTTTTTACGGACGTTATCTTCCTGATACGCGTCGTAGGGCAGGTGGGCCGCATCATTTATCTTGCGGACTTCATCACGATAGCGTTTCTGGTCCGCCACATAATCTTCATGCGTGACCGGCTTATAGCCCCAGTAAAACGGGATCACAGGTGAACGACCCGGCCGGGTGATTCTGTACTCCCCCCATTCATGCGCGTAAAAATCCTGGCGGCCCAGGCGCTTACTCAGGCCCGCGAGAATGCCTTTTTCCTGATTCTGGTAGGCTTCACCCACGTCGTTTACCCCGTGCACCAGGATCACGATCCCCGGCATGGGGCGCGGTACGCCAACGCGACGAGTCTGAGCGACCACCCCCAGATCTTTATGTACCGGAATATCCCCCTCGGATATCACCCGTGGCGCATAGGGGCTTTTTTTAACGTCCGTCATCACAGTAACTCCATTTTCCAGGTATCCAGATCGTCGGCATCGAGTAACGATGAATGGCCGTTGCTGTCCGTAACACCTTCTACCACCTTTCCGGCCGAGCTGGTCAGCCTGAATTTTTTGTTCGCGAGAATTTGCTCCGGGTCGTCTCCCGCGTGCAACTGATAGCGGAGTTTGAATGCGCCCTGATTGAACGGCGGGACCGTTACCTGCGCGCTTTCAGGGCCGTCGTATTTCAGGTTCGGGGCTTTCAGCTCAATACCCGTCGGCGAGAAAATGGTGACCAGTCCGTTCGGACTGACACGTATCCCGCCACCGCCACAAGCCAGCTGTATGCCCTGTTTAGCGCTGCAGTTCATCTGCCCGGCGGTACTGGCTATCGAGAAATCATGCTGCGAAAGCATATGCATGGCACCGCGCTGGGCCTGCGTGGTGATATCTCCGGCTCCGGCAATCAGCTGAATGCCAAGTTTCCGGGCAAACAGCGAGAGTTTTTCCCCCACCGCCAACGAGAACTTTTTCACCACGTTCACGCTGGTATCCTGGCCCGCCGTTACAATCACATCCTTGCCGGCAGAAAGTTGCAGGCTCGCCGGGGTAACGTGCGCTGTTCCTTTTTCGGCATACGCCAGAAGACCCGGCCCGGTCAGATTGCGCAGCGCCTGGTTCAACTGGTTCTGCTGGTCGGTATCGACATTACCGGCTCCGGCCGTTGCCGCGCTTTGTTGCAACGTCATCGCCAGCGACAACGCTTTTTCCAGCTGCACAATGGCGGCCGTCATATCCAGCTGCTTACCCTGCGCCCGCGGCTGGGCTTCTGTCGTGATGAGCACCCCTTTGGCGGCACGCAGTGCCATCCAGTCATCGGTGCGGGCCTCTACCCCTTCGCCACGCTTTCCACCTTTGGCGTCTACCAGGTGGCCGAGGCTAAGCTGTCCCTTGCCGTACTCCGTCGAAATCTTGATATGTTCCTTACCGCGACGATCTTCCAGGCGAATCTTGTTAAATGAAGCTGTGCGGATGACATTGCGGGTGTCATTGCGGTGGTTGACCAAATCCGGATGGCTACCGTCATGCAACACGTGGGCGATAAAAGGCCGATCGGGATCGCCACCTTCAAAGGCTACAGCCACATCCGTTCCTTCCAGCAACGGGAAGTGAAAACCAAAAACATCTCCGCCGTATGGCCGGCCCAGACGCATCAGCGCACTGTCAAAACCGTCGCGCTTTTCATCAAGATCAAAATCAAATTTCACGCGGTAGCGGCCTTTCGCATCCAGCCCGGCATAGGTTTTATTGCTCCCGATGGCCACCACTCTGGCGGGCACCGTTCCGGCGATCGCCGGCCGCGGCAGATATTCCGGACGGTAGCTGTAACCGTTCAGATAGGGGATTCCCCTGAGAACAGCACTGTAATGCTGTGCGCGACTGCCGGAGAGCGTCATCGTGGTGACGAGAACCCCTGAGGTAAATCCGTCAGGAATGTTCCCTGTCGGGTGAAACATCACGCCAGGCAGCAGGGCTGGATCGTTGGTGGTTACCCCCAGCACACTCTGTTTATTCAGCAGGCGTTCATAACGCAGGCGGGCGTAGAACGTGGCGGTTTCCGCCTCTGTCCCATAAAAATCACCGGCGGAGAGATAAGGATCGGCGTAGTGGTACTGTTTCCCGCGGGTTATTCCGTCGGGAATATCATTGCTGGTGATGGTTTTATCTGCCTGGTGAGAAAGCGGGTCGCGGTAGTTATAGGTGCGGACCAGCACATTTTCAGGAATAAGCTGGTACTGTTCTTCGGGTTCGGTAATGTACTCTTCATGGCTGGTCATACCGGAATAACGGACGTATGGCAGCGGTTTATTGCAGAAGACGTAACGACGTTCCCCGTCACCGAAAATAACCACCGTTTCACCGGCACTTTTTCGTGATTTTCAAAACGGAACCAGATCCCTACCTCAGCCAACAGGCGGCTTATGAACTGAAGATCGGTTTCTTTCCACTGAATAATCATTTCCCGTTCGGGATAGCTGTGGTTCAACTGGTCAAAATCGATATTGTAACCATCGAAATGCCCGCTCTTTTTCATCAACGTTGTGACAAGTTCAGGTACGGTCACATCCATATACACGGCAGAACGGTAATTCCGATCCAGTAGCGCCAGCTCGTGCTCCAGCACGCACTCATACAGCGCGTGATCGGGGGAAGATTTCAGGCGGGAAAACGACGTGATCACGCCGTTTATCTGACGCACCGACAGCCAGGGTTGCTGATTGTGCCAGCCGGCTTTTGGGTTAGGGGCACGCAGAATAAACTCCGCCATCTGGTTAAGAACGTCCCGGACGGCGATATTCTGATTCGGACTGGTAAAGCGGATGGTGTAGCGGTAAGGCTTGCTGAGTTCTTCTTTCCCGGTAAAAGAGTGAACATCCGCTGAAACTTTTTTACTGTGTGGGAAATTCAGTAAATAACGATTCAGGGTATCCTGCTGTTGAACCCTGTCTGGTTGTCCTGCCATCGTCAAATATCCTTTTGATAGCGCAATGAAACGCTCAAAAAAATAATACGCCCGCAGTCTGGAAATGAAAATAGTGCTTCATGACGCAAAAATAAACGCTTACAAAATATTATCTGCTCGTTTATTTGTTTATTGGTAAATAATTCATAAAATGTAATTCATCAAATAAAGTAATTCACTGCCTTAATATATAACCCCCATTATCCAGGACTCTCCGCAAATAAAATCCGCACCTGTATTGGATGCCGCTTTGCTGTTATACCGGAATGGAATGCATTACCTGTTCGCGTAGCCTGAAGATGTTATGGGTGTGGAAACCCGCCGTAATTTCCGGCCATAAAAAAACGCGCCCGCAGGCGCGTTTTTCATTGCTCACGCAGACAATCATTTTTTCAGATTGCTGGTGAACTCACGTTTTTCGTAACCGGTGTAGAGCTGACGCGGACGGGCGATCTTGATGCCGTCGTCGTGCATCTCGTTCCAGTGCGCAATCCAGCCGACGGTACGGGCCATCGCGAAGATCACGGTAAACATGGAGGACGGAATACCCATCGCTTTCAGAATAATGCCAGAGTAGAAATCGACGTTCGGGTAAAGCTGACGCTCGATGAAGTACGGGTCGTTGAGCGCGATATGCTCAAGCTCCATCGCCACCTGCAGCAGTTCATCTTTGGTACCCAGCTCTTTCAGCACTTCATGACAGGTTTCACGCATCACAGTGGCGCGCGGGTCATAGTTTTTGTAAACACGGTGACCAAAGCCCATCAGGCGGAAGGAGTCGTTTTTGTCCTTCGCACGCTTCACGAATTCCGGAATATGCTCAACGGTGCTGATCTCTTCCAGCATCTTCAGTGCCGCTTCGTTAGCGCCGCCGTGTGCCGGTCCCCACAGGGAGGCAATGCCCGCAGCGATACAGGCGAACGGGTTAGCGCCGGAGGAGCCTGCGGTACGTACGGTGGAGGTGGAGGCGTTCTGCTCGTGGTCAGCGTGCAGGATCAGGATGCGATCCATTGCGCGTTCCAGCACCGGGTTCACCACGTACTCTTCGCACGGGGTGGAGAACATCATATTCAGGAAGTTACCGGAGTAGGAGAGGTCGTTACGCGGATAGACAAACGGCTGGCCGATTGAATACTTGTAACACATCGCCGCTACTGTCGGCATTTTGGAAAGCAGGCGGAAAGCGGCAATTTCACGGTGACGCGGATTATTCACATCCAGCGAGTCGTGGTAGAACGCCGCCAGCGCGCCGGTCACGCCGCATAGCACTGCCATCGGATGGGAATCGCGACGGAAGCCGTTGAACAGACGGGTGATCTGCTCGTGGATCATGGTGTGGCGGGTTACCGTGGTAACAAAGTCGTCGTACTCTTCCTGGGTCGGTTTTTCACCGTAAAGCAGGATATAGCACACTTCCAGATAGGTGGAGTTGGTCGCGAGTTCATCGATGGGAAAACCGCGGTGGAGCAGGATACCTTCGTCACCGTCGATAAAGGTGATTTTGGATTCGCACGATGCGGTTGAGGTGAAGCCGGGGTCGAAAGTGAACACACCTTTTGAACCAAGACTGCGAACATCAATAACATCCTGACCGAGCGTGCCTTTTAGCACATTCAGTTCGATAGCATCATCACCGTTATACGTGATCTTTGCTTT
Source organism: Siccibacter colletis (assembly GCF_000696575.1). Classification (GTDB taxonomy): domain Bacteria; phylum Pseudomonadota; class Gammaproteobacteria; order Enterobacterales; family Enterobacteriaceae; genus Siccibacter; species Siccibacter colletis. The sequence goes on from NZ_JMSQ01000039.1 coordinate 179,693, forward strand.
AACATCAGCCATTTACGGTCTCCTTAGCGCCTTATTACCTTAAGACTGCTGGCGACCAGATTTGCATTTCAGTCCGTGGACTTACGTTACCAGTTTGTTATTTGGCTCGCTGCTCTGCGGTAGAGGAGGACATCAGGGTACAGAGCGATGGGCGCGTGCAGGAAACGTGCGTATTACGGCGAATTCACGGCAAATCAGGACGTTAGCAATCCGTATTATTCGTTAATCTCTATCACTAATACCGGGCCAGGTCACTGCGGTCAATACCGACACACTGTTACATAACTTATTCTCAGGTGAAAGCACGACCCCATAACTTTTACGAATTATATGCCTTTTCGGCTGATTTTTGTAACAATAATGTTTAACATTTGTCAAATCAGATGATTAAATTTTAAAATTATGTTGTTATCGTGATCCTGGTCACTGTTCAGAGCAAAAGACACCAAACAATTTGTAGGTGAATTGTAATGATATTGTGAACGGCCTATACTGCCGCCAGGTCTCCGGAAACCCCTGCATCAGGAGCCACCCAGCGTAGTAACCCGTCGTTTTAACATCTGGAAGCAGTTGTTTTTGCATGACGCAGAGTTATAGAAAAGTGACGCTGTCTGACCCGGTTAGCAGACCCGGAGGTAGGAAACAATAAGAACAGCAATGTGGGCATAACCGTGAAAAAACAAAGACCTGTTAATCTGGATCTGACAACGATCCGGTTTCCTGTAACGGCTATAGCATCCATCCTCCACCGCGTGTCCGGCGTGATCACCTTTGTGGCGGTCGGTATTCTGCTCTGGTTGCTGGGGCTGTCGCTCTCTTCACCCGAAGGTTTTCTGGCCGCGTCCTCCATCATGGACAGCTTCTTCGTCAAATTCATTATGTGGGGCATTCTCACCGCACTGGCGTATCACGTCGTCGGCGGCGTACGTCACATGCTGATGGATTTTGGCTATCTGGAAGAGACCTTCGCGTCAGGTAAACGCTCCGCTAACCTTTCCTTCGTTATCACCGTCGTGCTTTCGCTTCTCGCAGGAGTCCTCGTATGGTAAGCAACGCTTCCGCACTGGGTCGCAATGGCGTTCATGATTTTATTCTGGTACGCGCCACCGCCATTGTTATCACCCTGTATATCGTCTATCTGATCGGTTTCTTCGCTCTGAACGGCGAGCTGACCTACGAGATCTGGAGCGGCTTCTTCGCTTCCGCCTTCACCAAAGTATTCACCCTGCTGACGCTGTTCTCGGTGTTGATTCATGCCTGGATTGGCATGTGGCAGGTGTTTACCGACTACGTTAAACACGTTGCGCTGCGCCTGTTCCTGCAACTGGCGGTGGTTCTGGCGTTGCTGGTTTACGTTATTTATGGATTCGTTGTGGTGTGGGGTGTGTGATGAATTTGCCAGTCAGAGAGTTTGATGCTGTTGTTATAGGCGCAGGCGGCGCAGGTATGCGCGCGGCGTTACAGATTTCCCAGAGCGGCCAGACCTGTGCGCTGCTCTCCAAAGTGTTTCCTACCCGTTCTCACACCGTGTCCGCGCAGGGCGGTATCACCGTTGCCCTCGGCAATACCCATGAAGATAACTGGGAATGGCACATGTACGATACCGTTAAGGGTTCCGACTACATCGGTGACCAGGACGCTATCGAATACATGTGTAAAACCGGACCGGAAGCGATCCTTGAGCTTGAGCACATGGGTCTGCCGTTCTCTCGTCTTGATGACGGTAAAATTTATCAGCGTCCGTTCGGCGGCCAGTCGAAAAACTTCGGCGGCGAGCAGGCAGCGCGCACCGCAGCCGCTGCTGACCGTACCGGTCACGCCCTGCTGCACACCCTTTATCAGCAGAACCTGAAAAACAAGACCACTATCTTCTCGGAGTGGTACGCGCTCGATCTGGTAAAAAACCAGGACGGTGCGGTGGTGGGTTGTACTGCGCTGTGCATCGAAACCGGTGAAGTGGTTTACTTCAAAGCCCGCGCGACCGTGCTGGCAACCGGCGGGGCAGGCCGTATCTACCAGTCTACCACTAACGCCCACATCAACACCGGCGACGGCGTTGGCATGGCGCTGCGCGCAGGCGTGCCGGTGCAGGATATGGAGATGTGGCAGTTCCACCCGACCGGCATCGCCGGGGCTGGCGTCCTGGTGACCGAAGGCTGCCGTGGTGAAGGCGGCTATCTGCTGAACAAACACGGTGAACGCTTCATGGAGCGTTATGCTCCAAATGCCAAAGACCTGGCGGGTCGTGACGTGGTGGCGCGTTCCATCATGATCGAAATCCGCGAAGGCCGCGGCTGCGACGGCCCGTGGGGGCCGCACGCGAAACTGAAACTCGATCATCTTGGCAAAGACGTGCTCGAATCCCGTCTGCCGGGCATCCTCGAACTCTCCCGTACCTTTGCCCACGTTGACCCGGTGAAAGAGCCGATTCCTGTTATTCCGACCTGCCACTACATGATGGGCGGCATTCCGACCAAAGTGACCGGCCAGGCGCTGACCGTAAACGAGCAGGGCGAAGACGTGGTGATCCCGGGTCTGTTTGCCGTCGGCGAAATCGCCTGCGTATCGGTACACGGCGCGAACCGCCTCGGCGGCAACTCGCTACTCGACCTGGTGGTGTTTGGCCGCGCAGCCGGTCTGCATCTGCAGGAGTCCATCGCCGAGCAGGGTCCGCTGCGCGATGCCAGCGAATCAGACATTGAAGCCTCGCTGGCGCGCCTCAACCGCTGGAACAACAACCGCGACGGCGAAGATCCGGTGGAGATCCGTAAAGCGCTACAGGAGTGCATGCAGCATAACTTCTCGGTATTCCGCGAAGGCGATGCGATGGCCAAAGGGCTTGAGCAGCTGAAGGCCATCCGTGAGCGCCTGAAAAACGCCCGTCTGGATGACACCTCCAGCGAGTTCAATACCCAGCGCGTCGAGTGCCTGGAGCTGGATAACCTGATGGAAACCGCGTTTGCCACGGCGGTCTCTGCGAACTTTCGTACTGAAAGCCGCGGGGCGCACAGTCGTTTCGATTATCCGGATCGCGATGATGAAAACTGGCTGTGCCACTCCCTGTATCTGCCGCAAAGCGAATCCATGACGCGCCGTGAGGTGAACATGGAGCCGAAACTGCGTCCGGCATTCCCGCCGAAAGTGCGTACTTACTAATTGCGGAGAGACGGTGATGAAACTCGAATTCTCAATCTATCGCTATAACCCGGACGTCGATGACGCGCCGCGGATGCAGGAATACACCCTTGAGCAGGAAGAGGGGCGCGACATGATGCTGCTCGATGCCCTGATGCTGCTCAAAGAGAAAGACCCGAGCCTCTCCTTCCGCCGCTCCTGCCGCGAAGGGGTATGTGGTTCCGACGGTCTGAACATGAACGGTAAGAATGGCCTCGCCTGCATTACCCCGGTTTCCGCGCTCGGGGCCGGCAAGCAGAAAATTGTTATCCGCCCGCTGCCTGGATTGCCGGTTATCCGCGATCTGGTGGTGGACATGGGGCAATTCTATGCCCAATATGAGAAGATTAAGCCTTACTTATTGAATAATTGGCAAAATCCACCGGCGAGAGAGCATCTGCAATCTCCCGATCAGCGTGAAAAGCTGGATGGTCTGTACGAGTGCATTCTGTGCGCCTGCTGCTCGACCTCCTGCCCGTCATTCTGGTGGAACCCTGACAAGTTCGTTGGCCCGGCGGGCCTGCTGGCCGCGTATCGCTTCCTGATCGACAGCCGCGATACCGAAACCGACAGCCGCCTCGACGGCATAAGTGACGCTTTCAGCGTATTCCGCTGCCATAGCATCATGAACTGCGTCAGTGTGTGTCCGAAAGGGCTGAACCCGACGCGCGCCATCGGCCACATCAAATCGATGTTGTTGCAGCGCAGCGCGTAAGTAAGTGTTGTGGTAGTGGCGGGTGCGCTTACGCTTACCCGCCCTACAAAAAATGCCCCCCTCCCTGAGGGGAGAGGGAAAAGCAGGAAACCTTTAAAAACCGCTACACAGTAGTACCAGTAATCGAGGCGTTCAGAGCGAGACAAGGCGGCAACTGAGCGCATCCCCAGCAGCATAGTGAACTATGTGACTGGGGTAAGCGAAGGCAACCAGCGACGTCGCAGCCTGAACGAAGAAGATTAATGGCAGTTTTTAAAGGTTCCTTCGCGGGCCCCATGAGAAGAGCTCGCAGGTGAACCCTGGTGCGTGCGCTGATAAGTGCGCGATGTAGTTATCCACGGCGAAGTAAGCATACAGATGCTTAAGGGATCACGATGCAGAACGGCGCAATGAAAGCCTGGCTGGACTCTTCTTATCTCTCTGGTTCTAACCAGAGCTGGATAGAACAGCTCTATGAAGACTTCTTAACCGATCCTGACTCAGTGGACGCCCACTGGCGCTCCATGTTCCAGCAGTTACCTGGCACCGGGGCCAGACCGGATCAGTTCCACTCCAAAACGCGTGATTATTTCCGCCGCCTGGCGAAAGATGCCACACGTTACTCCTCCTCAGTGTCCGACCCGGACACCAATGTGAAGCAGGTTAAAGTCCTGCAGCTCATTAACGCGTACCGCTTCCGCGGCCATCAGCACGCTAACCTCGACCCGCTCGGACTGTGGAAACAGGACCGCGTTGCGGATCTCGACCCGGCGTTCCACGACCTCTCCGACGCCGACTTCCAGGAAAGCTTTAACATCGGCTCCTTTGCCATCGGCAAAGAGACCATGAAGCTTGGCGAGCTGCTGGAAGCCCTGAAGCAGACCTACTGCGGCTCTATCGGCGCTGAGTACATGCACATTACCAGCACCGAAGAGAAACGCTGGATCCAGCAGCGTATCGAATCCGTTGCCGGTCAGGCTAATTTCAGCGTCGAAGAGAAAAAACGCTTCCTCAGCGAGCTGACCGCCGCCGAAGGGCTGGAGCGCTACTTAGGCGCGAAATTCCCGGGTGCGAAGCGCTTCTCGCTGGAAGGCGGCGATGCGCTGGTGCCGATGCTGAAAGAGATGATCCGCCACGCCGGCAACAGCGGCACCCGTGAAGTGGTGCTGGGTATGGCGCACCGCGGCCGTCTCAACGTGCTGATTAACGTGCTGGGCAAAAAATCCCAGGAGCTGTTTGACGAGTTCGCGGGCAAACATAAAGAACACCTCGGCACCGGGGACGTGAAGTACCACATGGGCTTCTCCTCCGATATCGAAACCGACGGCGGCCTGGTGCACCTGGCGCTGGCGTTCAACCCGTCGCACCTTGAGATCGTCAGTCCGGTGGTGATGGGCTCCGTTCGCGCCCGTCTGGATCGTCTGGACGAGCCGAGCAGCAATAAAGTACTGCCGATCACCATTCACGGTGACGCGGCGGTGACCGGGCAGGGCGTGGTGCAGGAAACCCTGAACATGTCCAAAGCACGCGGCTACGAAGTGGGCGGTACCGTGCGTATCGTTATCAACAACCAGGTGGGCTTCACCACCTCGAACCCGCTTGATGCCCGCTCGACCCCGTACTGCACCGATATCGGTAAAATGGTGCAGTCGCCGATCTTCCACGTTAACGCGGACGATCCGGAAGCGGTAGCCTTTGTCACCCGCCTGGCGCTGGATTTCCGTAACACCTTCAAACGCGATGTGTTTATCGACCTGGTGTGCTACCGCCGTCACGGCCATAACGAAGCCGATGAGCCGAGCGCAACCCAGCCGCTGATGTACCAGAAAATCAAAAAGCACCCGACGCCGCGTAAACTTTACGCTGACCGTCTGGAGCAGGAAAAAGTCGCCTCGCTGGAAGACGCCACCGAGATGGTGAACCTCTACCGTGACGCGCTGGATGCCGGCGAGTGCGTGGTGAAAGAGCTGCGTCCGATGAACATGCACTCCTTCACCTGGTCGCCGTATCTGAACCACGAGTGGGACGAAAGCTATCCGAATAAGGTAGAGATGAAGCGCCTGCAGGAGCTGGCGAAGCGTATCGCCACCGTGCCGGAAGCCATCGAGATGCAGTCCCGCGTGGCAAAAATCTATGCCGACCGTCAGGCCATGGCAGCGGGCGAAAAAATGTTCGACTGGGGCGGGGCGGAAAACCTCGCTTACGCCACGCTGGTTGATGAGGGCATTCCGATTCGCCTGTCCGGTGAAGACTCCGGGCGCGGCACCTTCTTCCACCGCCACGCCGTGGTGCATAACCAGACCAACGGCTCAACCTATACGCCGCTGCAGCACATTCACAACGGCCAGGGCCAGTTTAAGGTCTGGGACTCGGTGCTGTCTGAAGAAGCGGTGCTGGCATTTGAGTACGGTTACGCCACCGCTGAGCCGCGCACGCTGACCATCTGGGAAGCGCAGTTCGGCGACTTCGCCAACGGTGCGCAGGTAGTTATTGACCAGTTCATCAGCTCCGGCGAGCAGAAGTGGGGCCGTATGTGCGGTCTGGCGATGCTGCTGCCGCACGGCTATGAAGGCCAGGGCCCGGAGCACTCTTCCGCGCGTCTGGAGCGTTATCTGCAGCTGTGCGCTGAACAGAACATGCAGGTGTGCGTCCCGTCCACGCCGGCGCAGGTTTACCACATGCTGCGTCGTCAGGCGCTGCGCGGTATGCGCCGTCCGCTGGTGGTGATGTCACCGAAATCGCTGCTGCGTCATCCGCTTGCGGTTTCAAGCCTCGACGAACTGGCGAACGGCACCTTCATGCCAGCCATCGGCGAGATCGACGAGCTCGATCCGCAGGGCGTGAAGCGCGTAGTCCTTTGTTCTGGTAAGGTTTATTACGACCTGCTGGAGCAACGCCGTAAGAACGATCAAAAAGACGTTGCCATCGTGCGTATCGAACAGCTTTATCCGTTCCCGCATCACGCGGTGCAGGAAGCGCTGAAGCCGTTCGCTCACGTGCATGATTTCGTCTGGTGCCAGGAAGAGCCGCTCAACCAGGGCGCCTGGTACTGCAGCCAGCACCATTTCCGCGAAGTGATTCCGTTTGGATCTGCATTGCGTTATGCAGGCCGCCCGGCCTCTGCCTCCCCGGCGGTAGGGTATATGTCCGTTCACCAGAAACAGCAGCAAGATCTGGTCAATGACGCGCTGAACGTCGATTAATTAAAGGATAAATAATGAGTAGCGTAGATATTCTTGTTCCTGACCTGCCTGAATCCGTTGCCGATGCAACCGTAGCCACCTGGCATAAAAAACCGGGCGACAGCGTCCAACGCGACGAAGTGCTGGTAGAAATCGAAACTGACAAAGTGGTACTGGAAGTGCCGGCGTCCGCGGACGGTATCCTTGATGCCGTGCTGGAAGAGGAAGGTTCAACCGTTACCTCGCGTCAGATCCTGGGCCGCCTGCGTGAAGGCAACAGCGGCGGTAAAGAGAGCAGCGCGAAATCTGACAGCAACGAGACCACGCCGGCGCAGCGCCAGCAGGCCTCGCTGAGCGAAGAGAGCAACGATGCCCTTAGCCCGGCGATCCGTCGCCTGCTGGCTGAGCACACCCTGGACGCGGACGCGATCAAAGGCACCGGCGTCGGTGGCCGTCTGACCCGTGAAGACGTGGAAAAACATCTGGCGAAAGCGAAATCCGCGCAGCCGGAAAGCGCTAAAGCGCCTGAGCAGCAGGCGGCGGCAGTACAGCCGGTGGCCGGCAACCGCTCTGAGAAGCGCGTGCCGATGACCCGTCTGCGCAAGCGCGTGGCCGAGCGTCTGCTGGAAGCGAAAAACTCTACCGCGATGCTGACCACCTTCAACGAAGTGAACATGAAGCCGATCATGGATCTGCGCAAGCAGTACGGCGACGCCTTCGAAAAACGTCACGGCATCCGCCTGGGCTTTATGTCCTTCTACGTGAAAGCGGTGGTTGAAGCCCTGAAGCGCTTCCCGGAAGTGAACGCCTCCATCGACGGTGAAGATGTGGTGTACCACAACTACTTCGACGTCAGCATGGCGGTTTCCACGCCGCGTGGCCTGGTGACGCCGGTTCTGCGCGACGTTGACGTGCTGGGCATGGCCGACATCGAAAAACGCATCAAGGATCTGGCGATCAAAGGCCGCGACGGCAAGCTGACCGTGGAAGACCTGACCGGCGGTAATTTCACCATTACCAACGGCGGCGTATTCGGTTCCCTGATGTCCACGCCGATCATCAACCCGCCGCAGAGCGCCATCCTCGGGATGCACGCCATCAAAGATCGCCCGATGGCGGTTGACGGCAAAGTTGAGATCCTGCCGATGATGTATCTGGCGCTCTCTTACGATCACCGCCTGATTGATGGCCGTGAATCCGTAGGCTTCCTGGTAGCCATTAAAGAGCTGCTGGAAGATCCAACGCGTCTGCTGCTGGACGTGTAGCCCGGTGCGGGGGGCAACTCCCGCCGGTATTGATTTTCTCGTCGCCCCGCTGCGGGGCGGCATTTTCCATACTCCGAGCGTGAAGCTCTACACTCTTGATGGACAGAACTCATGAACTTACACGAATATCAGGCAAAGCAGTTGTTTGCCCGTTATGGCCTGCCGGCTCCGGTAGGTTATGCCTGTAATACCCCGCGTGAAGCTGAAGAAGCGGCGTCCAAAATTGGCGCTGGTCCGTGGGTAGTAAAATGCCAGGTTCACGCTGGCGGCCGCGGTAAAGCGGGCGGCGTGAAAGTGGTAAACAGCAAAGAAGATATTCGCGCGTTCGCCGAGCAGTGGCTGGGCAAGCGTCTGGTGACCTACCAAACAGACGCCAACGGTCAGCCGGTTAACCAGATCCTGGTTGAAGCGGCAACCGATATTGATAAAGAGCTTTACCTGGGCGCGGTGGTTGACCGTAGCTCCCGTCGCGTGGTGTTCATGGCCTCTACCGAAGGCGGCGTGGAAATTGAAAAAGTGGCGGAAGAAACCCCGCACCTGATCCACAAAATCGCCCTCGATCCGCTGGCCGGCCCGATGCCGTACCAGGGTCGCGAACTGGCGTTCAAACTGGGCCTGGAAGGCAAGCAGGTTCAGCAGTTCACCAAAATCTTTATGGGTCTGGCGACCATCTTCCTCGAGCGTGACCTGGCGCTGATCGAAATCAACCCGCTGGTTATCACGAAGCAGGGCGATCTGATCTGCCTCGACGGAAAACTGGGCGCCGACGGCAATGCCCTGTTCCGCCAGCCGGATCTGCGCGAAATGCGCGACCACTCGCAGGAAGATCCGCGTGAATCTCACGCTGCGCAGTGGGAACTGAACTACGTGGCGCTGGATGGCAACATCGGCTGCATGGTTAACGGTGCGGGCCTGGCAATGGGCACCATGGACATCGTTAAGCTGCACGGCGGCGACCCGGCGAACTTCCTTGACGTGGGCGGCGGCGCGACCAAAGAGCGCGTCACCGAAGCGTTCAAAATCATCCTCTCCGACGACAAAGTGAAAGCCGTACTGGTTAACATCTTCGGCGGTATCGTGCGCTGCGACCTGATCGCCGACGGTATCATCGGCGCGGTGGAAGAAGTGGGCGTTAACGTACCGGTCGTGGTTCGTCTGGAAGGTAACAACGCCGAGCTGGGCGCACAGAAGCTGGCAGAAAGCGGTCTGAATATTATTGCAGCACAAAGTCTGACGGATGCAGCAGTGCAGGTTGTTGCTGCCGTGGAGGGGAAATAATGTCTGTTTTGATCGATAAGAACACCAAAGTGATCTGCCAGGGCTTCACCGGCAGCCAGGGCTCTTTCCACTCCGAACAGGCGATTGCCTACGGAACCCAGATGGTCGGCGGCGTAACGCCGGGCAAAGGCGGCACCACGCACCTCGGCCTGCCGGTGTTCAACACCGTGCGCGAAGCGGTAGAAGCGACCGGCGCGACCGCGTCCGTTATCTACGTACCGGCTCCGTTCTGCAAAGACTCCATTCTGGAAGCCATTGATGCAGGCATCAAACTGATCATCACCATCACCGAAGGTATCCCGACGCTGGATATGCTGACCGTGAAGGTGAAGCTGGATGAAGCTGGCGTGCGTATGATTGGCCCGAACTGCCCGGGTGTTATCACCCCAGGCGAATGCAAAATCGGCATCATGCCGGGCCACATCCACAAGCCAGGCAAAGTGGGTATCGTGTCGCGCTCCGGCACCCTGACCTACGAAGCGGTTAAGCAGACCACCGATTACGGTTTCGGCCAGTCCACCTGTGTGGGCATCGGCGGCGACCCGATCCCGGGGTCTAACTTCATCGATATCCTGAAGCTGTTCCAGGAAGATCCGCAGACCGAAGCGATCGTGATGATCGGTGAGATCGGCGGCAGCGCGGAAGAAGAAGCGGCGGCATACATCAAAGACCACGTCACTAAGCCGGTTGTGGGCTACATCGCGGGCGTTACCGCGCCGAAAGGCAAGCGTATGGGCCACGCCGGGGCAATCATTGCCGGTGGTAAAGGCACGGCTGACGAGAAGTTTGCCGCGCTGGAAGCCGCAGGCGTGAAAACCGTACGTAGCCTCGCCGACATCGGCGATGCGCTGAAAACCATTCTCAAATAATTACTCTCATCCCTCCGTACTGCGGAGGGTTTACTATTCGAAGAAGCTTTTCGACATGGTTGCCACCTTCGGGTGGCTTTTTTTTGCCTGTAAAGCGGTACTGCGGGCTCTCTGCACCGGTAGCACGCCCTGATTAACGCTAACAAACGCTGTTGTTCAGCCGTATACATAATTAAACGCGAGCCGGAAATAAGTGGCGTTAATCAACCGATAATAAGTGTTAAATATATGCTATCTGTGGTGAATAATTTGTAATAAGTCAGGTCGTTTATTTATGTGGATTGAAACGTGATGGATTTAACAGATAATTAATATTTGATGCTCAATTTTATTATCATCTCACATAAATTAAATAATGCAGATTTATAATTAACGCCTGCCGCTAACGGTTTAACGTCAAATATTAAACATAATGGCAACATAACTGTTACCGCTTGAGCTGCCGGGAAAAACATCGTTAACAATGGCTTATAAAATTGATCTTAATCAATATTTCAGTCGTGTTTTTTTCTGCTTTAAAAGTAAAATTGCGGCAGATCAAACCAGCCGTTTCGTGCTAAATTGGCGGGAAATTGATCGGCGTCGTAAAACGCAGAAATGACAACGCAAAAACCTGTTTATTGTGAGGGGATTGCGGCGTAATATATTGGCGAAATCAATTCCAGTTTTTATTAACCAATTTGTAACCTTTCCATCTCACTATTCACATTTATTGTGAATGGCCGGGATTTCTGGAAGCAAATTTTTCTATTGGGGCATGCGCTGCGAAGCTTTTAATTAAGTTTTGCGCTCGAAGTCTTCATGCGAAGAGCAAGGAGTCAGGATGTTAGATATTGTCGAACTGTCGCGCTTACAGTTTGCCTTGACCGCAATGTACCACTTTCTTTTTGTGCCGCTCACGCTGGGTATGGCGTTCCTGCTGGCCATTATGGAAACGGTCTATGTGCTTTCCGGCAAACAAATCTATAAAGATATGACCAAATTCTGGGGCAAGTTGTTTGGTATCAACTTTGCGCTGGGCGTGGCGACCGGTCTGACCATGGAATTCCAGTTCGGAACCAACTGGTCTTATTATTCGCACTATGTGGGTGACATCTTCGGTGCGCCGCTGGCCATTGAAGGCCTGATGGCGTTCTTCCTCGAATCGACCTTTGTCGGTCTGTTCTTCTTCGGTTGGGATCGCCTGAGCAAAGTACAGCACATGGCGGTGACCTGGCTGGTAGCGCTTGGCTCTAACCTCTCGGCACTGTGGATCCTGGTGGCGAACGGCTGGATGCAGAACCCTATCGCCTCCGACTTCAACTTCGAAACCATGCGTATGGAGATGGTGAGCTTCTCCGAGCTGGTACTGAACCCGGTTGCGCAGGTGAAGTTCGTGCACACCGTGGCGGCAGGCTATACCTGCGGCGCGATGTTTATCCTCGGCATCAGCGCTTACTACCTGCTGCGCGGCCGCGACGTTGCCTTCGCGAAGCGCTCCTTCGCCATTGCTGCCAGCTTCGGTATGGCGGCGATCCTCTCTGTTATCGTGCTGGGTGATGAGTCCGGTTACGAAATGGGCGACGTGCAAAAAACCAAACTGGCCGCTATCGAAGCGGAGTGGGAAACCCAGCCGGCACCGGCGTCGTTTACCCTGTTTGGTATTCCGGATCAGGAGGCGCAGGAGAATAAATTCGCCATTCAGATCCCGTACGCGCTGGGGATTATCGCCACCCGTTCCGTTGATACCCCGGTTATCGGTATTAAGGATCTGATGGTGCAGCATGAAGAGCGTATCCGTAACGGTATGAAGGCTTATGCGCTGCTTGAGCAGCTGCGTGCCGGTTCCACCGATCAGAGCGTGCGCGATGACTTCAACAGCATCAAAAAAGACCTCGGCTATGGTCTGCTGCTGAAACGCTATACCCCGAACGTCTCTGACGCTACCGAAGCCCAGATCCAACAGGCGATGAAAGACTCCATCCCACGCGTTGCGCCGCTCTATTTCGCCTTCCGTCTGATGGTGGCCTGCGGCATCCTGATGCTGCTGATTATCGGCGTCGCGTTCTGGACCGTGATTCGTAACCGCATCGGCGAGAAAAAATGGCTGCTGCGCGCGGCGCTGTACGGTATCCCGCTGCCGTGGATTGCTATCGAATCAGGCTGGTTTGTTGCCGAATACGGCCGTCAACCCTGGGCTATCGGTGAGGTGCTGCCGACCGCGGTGGCGAACTCCTCCCTGACCGTCGGCGACCTGCTGTTCTCGATGATCCTGATCTGCGGCCTCTACACGCTGTTTATGATTGCCGAGCTGTTCCTGATGTTCAAATTTGCACGTCTCGGGCCGAGCAGTCTGAAAACAGGTCGTTATCACTACGAGCAGTCCACCGTGGCTACTCAGCCGGCACGCTAAGACAGGAGTCGTCAAATGATTGATTATGAAGTATTGCGTTTTATCTGGTGGCTGCTGGTCGGCATTCTGCTGATTGGTTTTGCGGTCACTGACGGCTTCGACATGGGCGTGGGGATGCTGTCGCGCATCATCGGCCGCAACGACGTTGAACGCCGCATTATGGTTAACTCCATTGCTCCGCACTGGGACGGCAACCAGGTATGGCTCATCACCGCAGGCGGCGCGCTGTTCGCTGCCTGGCCGATGGTGTACGCCGCTGCCTTCTCGGGTTTCTACGTGGCGATGATCCTGGTGCTGGCCTCGCTGTTTTTCCGTCCGGTCGGTTTTGACTACCGCTCGAAGATTGAAGATATGCGCTGGCGCAACATGTGGGACTGGGGCATCTTCATCGGCAGCTTCGTGCCGCCGCTGGTGATTGGCGTGGCGTTCGGTAACCTGCTGCAGGGTGTACCGTTCCACATCGATTCCGATCTGCGTCTGTTCTACACCGGTAATTTCTTCCAGCTGCTCAATCCATTTGGTCTGCTGGCGGGTGTGGTGAGCGTATCCATGATCCTGGCGCAGGGTGCGACCTACCTGCAGATTCGTACCGTCGGTGAAGTTCACCTGCGCTCACGCGCCGTGGCGCAGATTGCCGCGCTGGTGATGATGGTCTGCTTTGCGCTGGCAGGTGTCTGGGTGATGTACGGCATCGATGGCTACGTGGTGACCTCGGAACTGAACCGTTATGCGGCGTCTAATCCGCTGAATAAAGAGGTGGCGCGTCAGGCGGGTGCCTGGTTCACCAACTTCAACAACATGCCTGTACTGTGGGCGATCCCGGCGCTGGGTGTTGCACTGCCGCTGCTGACCGTGCTGTGTTCACGCATTGAGAAGGGTGCCTGGGCGTTCCTGTTCTCCTCGTTGACGCTGGCCTGCGTTATCCTGACTGCCGGTATCGCGATGTTCCCGTTCGTGATGCCGTCCAGCACCATGATGAACGCCAGCCTGACCATGTGGGATGCGACTTCCACCCAGCGCACGCTGAACCTCATGACCTGGGTTGCCGCGGTGTTTGTTCCGATCATTCTTCTGTACTCCGCCTGGTGTTACTGGAAGATGTTCGGTCGCATCACCAAAGAACATATCGAAAGCAACACCCACTCTCTTTACTAAGTCAGGAGCTGAATATGTGGTACTTCGCATGGATTCTGGGAACGCTGCTGGCGTGTGCGTTTGGCATCATCACCGCGCTGGCGCTTGAGCACGTTGAAGCCGCCAAAGCCGGTAAAGAAGAACACTGATGAATAAGCTTATCGCGACGTTATATGCGGTAATGGATAAGAGCCCGTTAAGGGCTCTTTCCTTAGTGATGGCGCTGGTGCTGGCGGGCTGCATGTTCTGGGACCCGTCACGTTTTGCCGCCAAAACTAGCGGGCTTGAGATCTGGCAAGGTTTCCTGCTGATGTGGGCGGTGTGCGCCGGGGTGATCCACGGCGTCGGTTTTCGTCCGCGTGCGGTCGTGTGGCAGGGGATTTTCTGCCCGCTTATCGCCGATCTGGTGCTGCTTGCCGGGCTGGTTTTTTTCTTCCTGTAACCCCCTTTCTCAACAGGCTGATATCGGCAGTATGAATCTGCGATTCCGGTCGCAAAATACTGTCGGTAATCCGCCTGCAACTCCTGCTTTCACAAGCCTGGAAATATTTACTCTCCGTTTACCTGAACCCATTCCAAACCCCTGACAGCTTGCGTATAGTAGCGAAGTTTTGAATTGCATTACCGGGATGTAGAGTGAGCACAACGCTGTTTCGATGGCCGGTTCGTGTCTATTATGAAGATACCGATGCCGGTGGTGTGGTTTACCACGCCAGTTACGTTGCCTTTTATGAACGAGCACGCACAGAAATGCTGCGCCATCACCATTTCAGCCAGCAGGCTTTGATGGCGGAGCGAGTCGCCTTTGTGGTTCGCAGAATGACGGTTGATTATTTTGCGCCAGCCCGGCTTGACGACATGCTCGACATCCAGACCGAAATTACAACAATGCGTGGCACCTCTATGGTATTCACGCAGCGGATCCTCAACGCCGACGGTACGCTCCTCAATCAGGCTGAAGTGCTGATTGTCTGCGTTGATCCACTCATCATGAAGCCTCGTGCGCTTCCCAAGTCTATTGTCGCGGAGTTCAAGCAGTGACTGACATGAATATCCTTGATTTGTTCTTGAAGGCAAGCCTTCTGGTTAAACTTATCATGTTGATTTTAATTGGTTTCTCAATCGCATCCTGGGCCATCATTATCCAGCGTACCCGCATTCTTAACGCGGCGAGCCGTGAAGCCGAGGCCTTCGAAGATAAGTTCTGGTCCGGCATTGAGCTGTCTCGCCTGTATCAGGAGAGCCAGGGACGTCGTGACAGCCTCTCCGGCTCCGAGCAGATCTTCTACTCGGGGTTTAAAGAGTTCGCGCGTCTGCATCGCGCCAATAACCACGCGCCGGAAGCGGTAGTGGAAGGGGCGTCGCGCGCGATGCGTATCTCCATGAACCGCGAGCTGGAAACGCTGGAAACCCATATTCCTTTCCTCGGTACCGTGGGTTCCATCAGCCCATATATCGGTCTGTTTGGTACGGTATGGGGGATCATGCATGCCTTTATCGCGCTTGGCGCGGTAAAACAGGCAACGCTGCAGATGGTTGCGCCGGGTATCGCCGAAGCGCTTATCGCGACGGCAATCGGCCTGTTTGCTGCTATTCCGGCAGTAATGGCCTACAACCGCCTCAATCAGCGCGTGAACAAGCTGGAACTGAACTACGACAACTTCATGGAAGAGTTCACCGCGATTCTGCATCGTCAGGCGTTCAGCAGCAGCAGCGAAAGCAGCAAGGGGTAAGAGATGGCCAGAACACGTGGACGTGGTCGCCGTGAACTGAAGTCCGAAATCAACATCGTGCCACTGCTGGACGTGTTGCTGGTGCTGCTGCTCATTTTTATGGCAACAGCGCCCATCATTACCCAGAGCGTGGAAGTCGATCTTCCGGACGCGACCGATTCGCAAACCGTAAGCGCGAACGATAACCCGCCGGTCATTATTGAAGTATCCGGCGTGGGCCAGTACAGCGTGGTGGTGGAGAAAGATCGTCTCGATCAGCTGCCTTCAGAGCAGGTGATTGCCGAAGCGCAGCGCCGCCTGCAGGAAAACCCGAAAACGGTATTCCTGATCGGCGGAGCGAAAGAGGTGCCTTACGATGAAATCATCAAGGCGCTGAACCTGTTGCACCAGGCTGGCGTGAAATCCGTCGGCCTGATGACGCAGCCGATCTAAGCACGCTTACCAGACGAACAGTGACGGAAACCGAGAGTGTCAAAGGCTACCGAAGAAAACAGCAAGCTTAAACGCGCGATAATTATTTCCGGTGTTCTGCATGTGATCCTTTTTGCACTGCTGATCTGGAGCTCGTTCGATGAGCATATTGAAGCATCCGCGGGCGGTGGCGGCGGGTCTGCTATAGATGCGGTGATGGTCGATCCAGGCGCCGTGGTTCAGCAGCATAATCGTGAACAGCAGCAGCAGGCCAGCGCGCAGCGTGCGGCGGAGCAGCGTGAAAAACAGGCTCAGCAGCAGGCAGAAGAGCTTCGTGAGAAGCAGGCCGCCGAGCAGCAGCGCATCAAAGAGATAGAGAAGCAGCGGCTTGAGGCGCAGGAGCAGGCGCGCCAGCAGGCCGAGCAGCAGAAACAGGCTGAAGCGGCAACCAAACGCGCGCAGGAGCAGCAGAAGCAGGCGGAAGAGGCGGCAGCGAAAGCCGCAGCCGATGCTAAAGCGAAGGCCGACGCACAGGCAAAAGCGGCAGCAGACGCCGCGAAGAAAGCCGAAGCGGACGCTCAGAAAAAAGCAGCCGCCGAGGCGGCGAAGAAAGCGGCCGAAGCCGAAAAGGCCGCAGCTGACGCCGCCGCGAAGAAAGCCAAACAGGACGCCGAGAAGAAAGCCGCTGCCGAAGCGGCTAAGCAGGCGGCCGCTGAAAAAGCCGCTGCCGAGAAAGCTGCGGCAGCGGAAAAAGCCGCCGCTGCGAAAGCAGCAGCAGCCGAGAAGGCCGCCGCCGAGAAGAAAGCCGCTGCGGATGCGAAGAAAAAAGCCGCCGCTGAGAAAGCGGCAGCTGAAAAGGCCGCTGCGGCCAAAGCGGCTGAGGGCGTGGACGATCTGTTCGGCGACCTCAGCTCCGGTAAGAATGCACCTAAAACAGGCGGTGGAGCGAAAGGAAATAATGCTTCACCTGCCGGAACGGGTAACACTAAAAACAGCGGTGCGTCGGGCGCGGATATCAGTAACTATGCCGGGCAGATTAAGTCTGCCATCGAAAGCAAGTTTTACGATGCGGCGTCGTACTCGGGTAAAACCTGTACGCTGCGCGTGAAGCTGGCACCGGACGGTTTACTGCTCGATATCCAGTCTGAGGGCGGTGACCCTGCGCTCTGCCAGGCCGCAATTTCTGCGGCACGTCAGGCGAGGATACCGAAGCCACCAAGCCAGGCTGTCTATGAAGTGTTCAAAAATGCACCGCTGGACTTCAAACCATGAGTTACACTTTTCCCCCATGAACCGGGGGAAAGTTCTCCGGTTAACCCCGACGCGGTAACAGTGTAGTCAATTTGAGTTTGTTAACATTCTGCTAAATTATCGTGGCTGTGCGCCTTGATAAGGGAGATATGATGAAGCAGGCATTACGAGTAGCATTTGGTTTTCTGATGCTGTGGGCAGCGGTGCTGCACGCAGAGGTGCGCATTGAGATCACCCAGGGTGTGGATTCTGCACGCCCTATCGGTGTCGTGCCGTTCCAGTGGGCTGGTCCTGGTGCCGCGCCGGAAGATATCGGCGGCATCGTTGGCGCTGACTTACGCAACAGCGGTAAATTTAACCCGCTCGATCGTTCTCGCCTGCCGCAGCAGCCTGGCACCGCTCAGGAAGTGCAGCCTGCGGCCTGGTCTGCGCTGGGTATTGATGCAGTCGTCGTAGGGCAGGTCACGCCTAACCCGGATGGCAGCTACAACGTGGCTTATCAGCTGGTGGATACCGGCGGTGCGCCGGGTACTGTGCTCGCGCAAAACAACTTTAAAGTGAACAAGCAGTGGCTGCGCTATGCCGGTCATACTGCCAGCGATGAAGTGTTCGAGAAGCTGACCGGCATCAAGGGCGCGTTCCGTACCCGTATTGCCTACGTGGTACAGACTAACGGCGGCCAGTTCCCGTATGAGCTGCGCGTCTCCGACTACGACGGTTACAACCAGTTCGTGGTTCACCGTTCGCCGCAGCCGCTGATGTCACCGGCCTGGTCTCCGGACGGCAGCAAAGTTGCCTACGTGACCTTCGAAAGCGGTCGTTCTGCGCTGGTTATCCAGACGCTGGCCAACGGTGCGGTGCGTCAGGTTGCTTCTTTCCCGCGTCACAACGGTGCGCCGTCCTTCTCACCTGACGGTACCAAGCTGGCGTTTGCGCTCTCTAAAACCGGCAGCCTGAACCTCTACGTGATGGATATCGGCTCTGGTCAGATTCGTCAGGTCACTGACGGACGCAGCAACAATACTGAACCGACCTGGTTCCCGGACAGCCAGACCCTGGCCTATACCTCTGACCAGGCGGGTCGTCCTCAGGTTTATAAAGTGAGCATCAACGGCGGTACTCCGCAGCGTCTGACCTGGGAAGGCTCTCAGAACCAGGATGCGGATGTCAGCTCTGACGGGAAATTCCTGGTGATGGTCAGCTCCAACGGCGGTGCACAACACATCGCTAAACAAGATCTGGTGAGCGGTGGCGTACAAACTTTATCGTCAACGTTCCTGGATGAAACGCCAAGTCTGGCACCGAACGGCACTATGGTTATCTACAGCTCTTCTCAGGGGATGGGATCCGTGCTGAATTTGGTCTCTACAGATGGGCGTTTCAAAGCGCGTCTTCCGGCAACTGATGGTCAGGTTAAATCCCCGGCCTGGTCGCCGTATCTGTAATAATAAAATACTGATAATTTTAAAGGATCAAAGAAATGCAACTGAACAAAGTGCTGAAAGGGCTGATGTTGGCTCTGCCTGTAATGGCAATCGCGGCGTGTTCTTCTAACAAGAACGCCAGCAACGATCAGAGCGGCGAAGGCATGCTGGGTGCCGGCACTGGTATGGACGCTAACGCTAACGGCAACATGTCTTCTGAAGAGCAGGCACGTCTGCAGATGCAGCAGCTGCAGCAGAACAACATCGTTTACTTCGGTCTCGACAAGTACGATGTAAGCTCTGAATTCGCTGCCATGCTGGACGCGCACGCTAACTTCCTGCGTAGCAACCCGTCTTACAAAGTCACCGTAGAAGGTCACGCTGACGAACGTGGTACCCCGGAGTACAACATCTCCCTGGGTGAGCGTCGTGCTAACGCCGTTAAAATGTACCTGCAGGGTAAAGGCGTTTCTGCTGACCAGATCTCCATCGTTTCTTACGGTAAAGAAAAACCTGCAGTACTGGGTCACGACGAAGCGGCTTACGCTAAAAACCGTCGCGCCGTACTGGTTTACTAAGAGAATTGCATGAGCAGTAACTTCAGACATCTCGTAATGGGTCTGTCGTTACTGGTTGGCGTAGCGGCCCCCTGGGCCGCTACTGCCCAGGCGCCAATCAGTAATGTAGGCTCAGGCTCGGTTGAAGACCGTGTCACGCAACTTGAGCGTATTTCCAATGCGCACAGCCAGCTGCTTACGCAGCTTCAACAACAGCTTTCCGATAATCAGGCCGACATTGATTCGCTGCGCGGTCAGATTCAGGAGAGTCAGTACCAGCTCAATCAGGTGGTAGAGCGCCAGAAGCAAATTTTATTGCAGATGGACAGCCTGAACAGCGGAGCAGCAGCCGGTGCCGCACCTGCTGCCGGTGCTGACGCTCAGAGTAACGCCGGTGGCGTAGCCACCGATGGTCAGCAGGCTGCCGCGCCTGCTACCGGTGCGCCGGTACAGAGCGGTGACGCCAATACCGACTACAACGCTGCGTTTGCCCTGGTGCAGGACAAGTCCCGCCAGGATGACGCTATCGCCGCGTTCCAGAATTTTGTGAAAAAGTACCCGGATTCAACCTATCAGCCGAACGCTAACTACTGGCTGGGGCAGTTGAATTACAACAAGGGGAAAAAGGACGATGCGGCGTATTACTTTGCCTCGGTGGTTAAGAATTACCCGAAATCGCCTAAAGCGCCGGACGCTATGCTGAAGGTCGGCGTTATCATGCAGGACAAAGGTGACGCGGCAAAAGCCAAAGCGGTTTACCAACAGGTGATCAGCAAGTACCCTGGCACCGAAGGCGCCAAACAGGCTCAAAAACGCTTAAATGCGATGTAATGCCTGGTGCATGACCAGATGCCGTTGGTTTTCTGGTCGTGCCGCCTGAAACGTAAGCAGTTAACCCGTTTCGACGGAAATAGTTGTTGCGCCATAATCTTAAATCAGTAATATATGCCGCCGTTGCCACGGGATGCGAAGCAAGCCTGAGGTGACGAAAAGTGGGTCGTTAGCTCAGTTGGTAGAGCAGTTGACTTTTAATCAATTGGTCGCAGGTTCGAATCCTGCACGACCCACCACTAACAGAAGTATCCAGCGCAGTATTGGGTGATTAGCTCAGCTGGGAGAGCACCTCCCTTACAAGGAGGGGGTCGGCGGTTCGATCCCGTCATCACCCACCATCCGGGTCGTTAGCTCAGTTGGTAGAGCAGTTGACTTTTAATCAATTGGTCGCAGGTTCGAATCCTGCACGACCCACCACTTTCTGAGTGGTGTCCGGAAAAGCATTAACTTCGAAGTCATTACCCGAATGGGTCGTTAGCTCAGTTGGTAGAGCAGTTGACTTTTAATCAATTGGTCGCAGGTTCGAGCCCTGCACGACCCACCACTTCGAAGCGCATCACCTCAGTAGTACCCCAGTATGGGTCGTTAGCTCAGTTGGTAGAGCAGTTGACTTTTAATCAATTGGTCGCAGGTTCGAATCCTGCACGACCCACCAGTGTAAAAAGGCGCCCTAAAGGCGCCTTTTTGCTATCTGCGATTCATCAAACCTTCTCAACCCGTCTATTTTCCCCACGACAATCATCCCGCCATCAGTTATCTTGTTTAGCATACGAAACAAAACCGCCCGTTCACAGGCGCTGATTCGCGTACACTACGGGTTTTCGGTTAAGTCAACAAAACGAGAAAGCAAGATGAGCGTCATGTTTGACCCGGAAACGGCGATTTACCCGTTTCCAACCAAGCCGGTGCCGCTGAGCGCGGATGAGAAGCAGTTTTACCGCGAGAAGATCAAACGCCTGCTGAAAGCGCGTAATGCCGTCATGGTGGCGCACTATTACACCGACCCTGAGATCCAGGCGCTGGCGGAGGAGACCGGCGGCTGTATCTCCGACTCGCTGGAGATGGCGCGCTTCGGGGCCAACCACGCGGCCTCGACGCTGCTGGTCGCTGGCGTGCGCTTTATGGGTGAGACGGCAAAGATCCTCAGCCCGGAAAAAACCATCCTGATGCCAACCCTTGATGCCGAATGCTCGCTCGATCTCGGCTGTCCGATTGATGAATTCACCGCCTTTTGCGATGCGCATCCCGACCGTACCGTGGTGGTCTATGCCAATACGTCTGCCGCCGTGAAGGCGCGCGCAGACTGGGTTGTCACCTCCAGCATTGCCGTTGAGCTGATTGAACATCTCGACAGCCTCGGGGAGAAAATTATCTGGGCACCGGATCGCCATCTCGGGAGCTACGTGCAGAAGCAGACCGGCGCTGACATCCTGTGCTGGCAGGGCGCCTGCATCGTGCATGACGAGTTCAAAACTCAGGCGCTGGCGCGTATGAAGGGATTGTATCCCGAGGCTGCCGTGCTGGTGCACCCTGAGTCTCCGCAGGCGATCGTCGATATGGCAGATGCGGTAGGCTCTACCAGCCAGCTGATTGCCGCCGCAAAAAAACTTCCGCACCAGCAGCTTATCGTGGCTACCGATCGCGGTATTTTTTATAAGATGCAGCAGGCGTGCCCGGAGAAGACGCTGCTTGAGGCACCCACCGCGGGCGAAGGTGCCACCTGTCGCAGCTGCGCCCATTGTCCGTGGATGGCCATGAACGGCCTTAAAGCGATTGCTGAAGCGCTGGAGCAGGGCGGCGCGGTGCATGAGATACAGGTTGACGCCGCACTGCGTGAAGGGGCGTTGAAGCCGCTTAACCGCATGCTGGATTTTGCGGTTACACTTCGACTTTCGACCAAAGGCAACGCGTAGAAATGATTACGCTTCGGGGAACTCATGGATTTTTTTAGTACGCAGAACATTCTGGTGCATATCCCGCTTGGCACAGGCGGGTACGATTTATCGTGGATTGAAGCGGTAGGGACCGTTGCCGGGCTGCTGTGCATCTGGCTCGCCAGCCTCGAAAAAACCATCAACTACGCCTTCGGTCTGGTGAACGTGACGCTGTTCGCTATCATCTTCTTCCAGATCCAGCTGTACGCCAGCCTGCTGCTTCAGATCTTCTTCTTTGCCGCTAACGTTTACGGGTGGTACGCCTGGACGCGCACCACCGGCCAGGATGAGGCGGTACTGCAAATTCGCTGGTTACCGATGCAGAAAGCGCTGGCGTGGATCGCCGCCTGCGTGGTGGCGATTGGCCTGATGACGGTGTTTATCGATCCGGTATTCGGCTTCCTCACCCGCACCGCTGTAAGCCTGATGCAGGCCGTAGGGATTAGCGTGGCCATGCCACAGCTTCAGCCGGATGCGTTCCCGTTCTGGGATTCCTGCATGATGGTGCTCTCTATCGTGGCGATGATCCTGATGACGCGCAAGTACGTGGAAAACTGGCTGCTGTGGGTGGTGATAAACCTTATCAGCGTCGCCATCTTTACGCTGCAGGGCGTGTATGCAATGGCGCTGGAGTATCTCATTCTGACCTTTATCGCCCTGAACGGCAGCAGAATGTGGATCAACAGCGCCCGGGAGCGCGGCTCGCGACCGCTGACGGCTCAGTGAGAATGGCTGTGGCCGTGGTCATGGTGGTGGTGACCCGGCTGCGTCTGGCTTAAATCGCAATCCAGCCCGCTGCAGGGCTGGTACTCCATCTGCACCGTCGCATGAGCAATCTGGTATTCATGAGCGAGGAAATGATGGATACGTCCCAGCAGAGCATCATGGTCGTGGGGCGGCACCACCCGTACGTGAAGCGTCATGAGCGGTTTTTCCCCCACCAGCCAGATATGCACATGGTGAATATCACGCACTTCCGGCACCGCCCGGGACAGCTTGCGCTTCAGCGCGGCGATATCCACGCTGCGCGGCGCGCCTTCCAGCAGTTCGTTGACACTCTCTTTCAGCAGCCGCCAGGCGCTGCGCAATACCAGCGCTGATACCAGTACCGAAAGAATCGGGTCAACTGGCGTCCAGCCGGTCCATAGGATCACCAGTGCGGCAATAATCGCGCCGACCGAACCCAGCAGATCTCCCATCACGTGCAGTGCCGCAGCACGCACGTTTAAGTTCTTCTCTTCACTGCCACGATGTAACACCCAGAATGACAGCAGGTTAGCCACCAGCCCGGCAAACGCGATAGTAAGCATTAACCCACCCGCTACCGGTTCAGGGTGACGGAAGCGCATTATCGCTTCCCAGAAGATAAACAGCGTGATCACCACCAGCGCCAGCGCGTTCACGAAGGCGGCGAGGGTAGTGAGGCGCAACCAGCCAAAAGTCCGGTGCGCGTCGGGCGGGCGACGGGCGAACTGCACCGCGAGCAGCGCAACCAGTAGCGCGGCGGCATCGGTAAGCATATGACCGGCATCCGCGAGCAGCGCCAGCGAGCCGGAAATGATCCCGCCGATGACCTCAAGCAGCATAAAAATGGCGGTAACAGAAAATGCGATAAGCAGGCGACGGGCGTTAGCGTCCTGCGGCAGGTGAGCGTGTGAGTGGTCGTGCGGCATAATCCATCCCGGTGTGCGGCTTAGCGTGGTGCGCAATGCTTGAGAAAACGTGGGATAAACATAGCAAAAAGAAAGGAGAGCGTAAGCTCTCCTTTTTGTGAAGCGTCGGGCAAGACGATTACTGAGTAGTACCGTCTACCTTGGTATTCACTTCATTGTTGTTGGTGGTGCCATCAACTTTGGTGCCGGCATCGTTATTCATACCGTCGCCGGTCTGAACTTTTTTGTTCACGTCCGGGCAGCGACCATCTTTACACATGCTGTTTTTGTGCACTTCATCAGCGCTCATATTACCGTTGCCGGTTGCGCCCGGAGCCGTATTGGTTCCGCTGGTATTGATGTCGTTATTGTTAACATTGTTTGGCGCGATGTTTTCTTTCGCATCCGGTGCAACCTGGCCTGCATCAGCCGCCGCATTTGCCTGGCCCTGGTTACCGCCGCTTGCAGCGCCGCCCGCTGCAGCCAGAGCTGCACCGCTTGCCAGTGTGAGTGTGGTCGTCAGGATTAACGTCGCTAATTTATTCATTCTCATGCTCCTGTTCTGGTCGTTATGTGCTGGATAACTTCTTCCAACAGTGCAGTGCAATATTCTGGTTAAAAACCAGTTTCGGGTGAAAAATTTGTTTGCTGCGTTTAATAACAGCAGGCGCTCTTGTTAAAAGGCATTAAAAGAGAGCTAACAGTTAAAAAGTGTAGTGTCGATCTCGTTTTTCGCTACGTTAGTGACCACTTTTAGTACTTTCCAGGAATTTTCTGCCCGTAGTGTAAAAGCCGGTTTACACTTCTTTTCGGACAATATAGATTGGGGGGATTGCATCAAGGAAAATTTGTAGAATCCACTGGAAACGCCCGATGAACTATCAGAATGACGACCTTCGCATCACCGAAATAAACGAGTTACTCCCACCTGTCGCGCTGCTTGAAAAGTTCCCCGCAACCGAAAATGCTGCCCGCACCGTGTCTAAGGCCCGTCAGGCGATCCATCAGATCCTCAACGGGCACGACGATCGGCTGCTGGTGGTGATTGGCCCGTGCTCGATTCACGATCCCAAAGCGGCGAAAGAGTATGCTGGTCGCCTGCTGGGACTGCGTGAAGCCCTGAAAGGCGAGCTGGAGATCGTGATGCGCGTCTATTTTGAAAA
The DNA here is from genome assembly GCF_000696575.1 of Siccibacter colletis. GTDB lineage: Bacteria > Pseudomonadota > Gammaproteobacteria > Enterobacterales > Enterobacteriaceae > Siccibacter > Siccibacter colletis. The sequence goes on from NZ_JMSQ01000039.1 coordinate 204,640, forward strand.
ACCACGCACTACCGTGGGCTGGAAAGGGCTGATTAACGATCCGCATATGGATAACAGCTTCCAGATTAACGACGGCCTGCGCATCGCGCGCGAACTGCTGCTGGACATCAACGACAGCGGCCTGCCGGCAGCGGGCGAATTCCTCGATATGATCACTCCGCAGTATATGGCGGATCTGATGAGCTGGGGCGCCATCGGCGCACGCACCACCGAATCTCAGGTCCACCGCGAGCTGGCTTCAGGGCTCTCCTGCCCGGTGGGCTTCAAGAACGGCACCGACGGCACCATCAAGGTGGCGATTGACGCCATCAATGCTGCCAGCGCGCCGCACTGCTTCCTGTCGGTCACCAAGTGGGGCCACTCGGCTATCGTCAACACCAGCGGTAACGGCGACTGCCACATTATTCTGCGCGGCGGCAAAGAGCCGAACTACAGCGCAGCGCACGTGGCAGAGGTAAAATCCGGCCTGGAGAAAGCGGGCCTGGCACCGCAGGTAATGATCGACTTCAGCCACGCCAACTCCAGCAAGCAGTTCAAAAAGCAGATGGAGGTGGGCGCGGACGTCTGCAACCAGCTGGCGCACGGCGAGAAAGCGATTGTTGGCGTGATGATCGAAAGTCACCTGGTGGAAGGCAACCAGAGCCTGGAGAGCGGCGAACCGCTGGTGTATGGCAAGAGCGTCACCGACGGCTGCATCGGCTGGGAAGATACCGACGCGATTCTGCATCAGCTTGCCGCAGCAGTGAAAGCGCGTCGCGGATAATCGCGGCTACATAAACAAAAAAGGCGTGGTTTTCACCACGCCTTTTTCACATCTTGCGAATTACTTCGCTTTACCCTGGTTGGCTACTGCCGCCGCTTTCGCCGCGATTTCGTCCGCATTGCCCAGGTAGTAGTGTTTGATCGGTTTGAAGTTCTCGTCGAACTCATACACCAGCGGTACGCCGGTCGGGATGTTCAGCTCAAGAATTTCATCTTCGCTCATCTGATCCAGGTATTTTACCAGCGCGCGCAGGGAATTACCGTGCGCAGCGATGATCACGCGCTCACCGCTTTTCAGGCGCGGCAGAATGGACTCGTTCCAGAACGGGATAACGCGATCGATAGTCAGGGCCAGGCTCTCAGTCAGCGGCAGCTCCTGCTCGGTCAGTTTCGCGTAACGCGGATCGTGGCCCGGGAAACGCTCGTCATCTTTGGTCAGGGCCGGCGGGGTGATGGCAAAGCCACGACGCCACTGCTTAACCTGATCGTCACCGTATTTCTCAGCGGTTTCAGCTTTGTTGAGGCCCTGCAGCGCACCGTAGTGACGCTCGTTCAGTTTCCAGGATTTCTCAACCGGCAGCCAGGCCTGGTCAAGCTCGTCCAGCACGTTCCACAGGGTGTGAATGGCACGTTTCAGCACGGAGGTGTAAGCATAATCGAAAGCAAAGCCTTCAGCCTTCAGCAGTTTACCTGCTGCTTTTGCTTCGCTTACGCCTTTCTCGGACAGGTCAACATCGTACCAACCGGTGAAGCGGTTTTCGTTGTTCCACTGGCTTTCGCCATGACGAACCAGAACCAGCTTAGTAACAGCCATTTTATTACTCCTTATATACACGTCATCATCGAAGCTGCCTCGCGTTAGCGCCGCAACGCAACTTGAATGAGTAAGTGCCTGAGATTGATAGAGTGATAACAATTCTCATTATATTGCCGCGGTGACGCCAGCAGCAACGCTAAACCTTAACCATAGCGAAAATAAACGTGCAGTGTAAGCCGGTTGTGAATCCACCGTTGCTATTTTGCTGATGACTGACGCTATATTCAGCAACCGGGGCAAAAAAAAGCCCTCGTGAGAGGGCTTTCTGCTTACCGCGGCGTGAAGCGATATTCGGTTACGCTGCGATAGTCTTCGCCGGGGCGCAGAATGCAGTCTGGCTGGGGCCATTCGGGATGGTTCGGGCTGTCCGGCAGAAACTCGCTTTCCAGCGCCAGGCCTTGCCACGCCTGATACTCACCCTGTTCTCGCGCCGGGGTGCCTTCGAGGAAGTTCCCGGTATAGAACTGCAGGGCCGGGGCGGTGGTAAACACGCTCATCTGCAGTTTCTCATCTGCCGACCAGACCTGTGCTGCGGGTTGCGTAACGTCACCCTGCGCATCCAGCAGGAAAGCGTGATCGTAGCCGCGCACGTTCTGCTGTGCCTCATCGCTCAGGAAGTCCCGGGCAATGGTTTTTGGCGTGCGGAAGTCGAAGCTGGTACCTGCAACATCAGCAAGATCGCCTTCCGGGATGCCTTGCGCCGTCACCGGCAGCCAGCGGCTGGCGAACAGCTGCAGCTTGTGGTTGCGCACGTCATGCTGGGTGCCGTCGAGGTTAAAATAGGCATGGTTAGTGAGGTTCACCGGGCAGGGCTTATCGACCTGCGCGCGGTACTCGATCACCAGACCGTTGTCATCATTGAGCTGATAATGCGCGGTAGCACACAGCTCGCCCGGATACCCCTGATCGCCGTCCGGCGAATCGAGGGTATAGAGCACTTCGCGCTCATTCTGACGCACAATGCGCCAGCGGCGTTTGTCGAAGCCCTCCGGGCCGCCGTGCAGTTGGTTTTCACCCTGGCTTGGCAGCAGCGAGAACTGTTTGCCGTCGAGAGTAAACGTGCTGCGGGCGATGCGGTTGGCGTAGCGGCCAATCGACGCGCCTAAAAACGCGGTCTGCTGCTGATACACTTCCGGGCTGGGGCAGCCCAGCAGCGTTTCGCGCACGGTTCCATCATTCATCGGTACGCGGATGGAGAGCAGTGTCGCGCCCCAGTCCATCAGCGCGACCACCATCCCGTTGGCGTTACGCAACGTCGAGAGGCGGTACGGCAATCCATCCGGTGCCAGGGTTGGCGTCTCTTTTAGCACTGACCAGCTCCTTGTGAAGGTTTGCAGACGTAGAACGTCTCCTTGATGCCTGTTTTCGCTTCGTACTGTGCTTCCACGGCCTGCTTCACGTCCGCGACGCGGCTTTCCGGCACCAGGGCCACCACGCAGCCGCCGAAACCGCCACCGGTCATGCGCACGCCGCCTTCATCACCAATAACCGCTTTGACGATCTCCACCAGGGTGTCGATCTGCGGCACGGTGATTTCAAAGTCGTCGCGCATTGAGGCGTGGGACTCTGCCATCAGCTCACCCATGCGTTTCAGGTCACCCTGCGCCAGCGCGTCTGCAGCTTCCAGCGTGCGGGCATTTTCGGTCAGCACGTGACGCACGCGCTTTGCCACTACCGGATCCAGCTCGTGCGCTACCGCATTGAACTGGTCGAGGCTGACGTCGCGCAGCGCTTTCTGGGTAAAGAAGCGCGCACCGGTTTCACACTGTTCGCGGCGGGTGTTGTACTCGCTGCCCACCAGCGTGCGTTTAAAGTTGCTGTTGATGATGACGACTGCTGCGCCCTGCGGCATCGGTACCGCTTTGGTGCCAAGGCTGCGGCAGTCCAGCAGCAACGCGTGCCCCTCTTTGCCCAGCGCGGAAATCAGCTGGTCCATGATGCCGCAGTTGCAGCCGACGAACTGGTTTTCCGCTTCCTGGCCGTTGAGCGCAATCTGCGCCCCGTCGAGTTGCAGATGGTAAAGCTGCTGGAACACGGTGCCCACCGCCACTTCCAGTGAAGCCGAGGAGCTAAGGCCCGCGCCCTGCGGCACGTTGCCGCTGATCACCAGATCCGCGCCACCGAAGCTGCCGTCGCGCTGCTGCAGGTGTTTGACCACGCCGCGCACGTAGTTGGACCACTGCTGCGCGTCATGGGCCAGAATGGGCGCATCCAGTGAGAATTCGTCCTGCTGGTTATCATAGTCGGCCGCGATCACGCGCACGGTGCGGTCATCGCGCTTCGCGCAGCTGATCACCGTCTGGTAGTCGATGGCGCACGGCAGTACGAAACCGTCATTGTAGTCGGTGTGTTCCCCGATGAGGTTTACGCGGCCAGGCGCCTGAATGGTGTGGGTGGCAGGGTAGCCGAATTTTTCAGCAAACAGTGCTTGTGTGTTCTCTTTCAGACTCATTGTTATTCTCCTGATTCGCGAAAATGGACATCGCTGACAGCGCGCAGGCGCTCGGCGGCCTGCTCGGCGGTCAGGTCGCGCTGGGTTTCCGCCAGCATTTCATAGCCAACCATAAACTTGCGTACCGTCGCGGAGCGCAGCAGCGGCGGGTAGAAATGGGCATGCAGCTGCCAGTGCGGGTTCTCTTCGCCGTTAAACGGTGCGCCGTGCCAGCCCATGGAGTAGGGGAAAGAGGTCTGGAACAGGTTGTCGTACCGGCTGGTCAGTTTCTTCAGCGCCAGTGCCAGATCGCTGCGCTGGGCATCGGTCAGATCGGTCATTCGCAGCACGTGCGCTTTCGGCAGCAGCAGCGTTTCAAACGGCCACGCAGCCCACCACGGCACGACAGCCAGCCAGTGCTCGGTTTCCACCACGGTGCGGCTGCCATCTTTCAGCTCGCGCGCCGCGTAGTCCACCAGCATCGCGCTACCGTGCTGGTCGAAATAGTCGCGCTGCAGGGCATCTTCCCGCGCCGCTTCGTTCGGCAGGAAGCTGTTGGCCCAGATCTGCCCGTGCGGATGCGGGTTAGAGCAGCCCATCGCCGCGCCTTTGTTCTCAAACACCTGCACCCACGGCCAGCTTTTACCCAGCTCGGCGGTCTGTTCCTGCCAGGTCCTGACCACCTCTTCCAGCGCCGGAAGAGTAAGTTCCGGCAGCGTTTTGCTGTGGTCCGGCGAGAAGCAAATAACCCGGCTGGTCCCGCGCGCGCTTTCCAGACCCATCAGCGGATCGTCCTGCGCCGGCGCGTCCGGCGTGTCGGTCATCAGCGCCGCGAAGTCGTTGGTGAACACGTAGGTGCCGGTGTATTGCGGGTTTTGATCGCCGGTGACGCGGGTGTTACCCGGACACAGGAAGCAGTCCGGGTCGTGCTGCGGCAGCGTCTGTTTCGCTGGCGTCTCCTGCGCGCCCTGCCACGGGCGTTTCGCGCGGTGCGGGGACACCAGAATCCATTCTCCCTTCAGCGGGTTATAGCGGCGATGCGGGTGATCGACCGGGTTAAATTGCTCCATCACACATCCTTAATCTTCGTAGCCTTGTGGGTGGCGGGACTGCCAACGCCAGGTGTCCTCAGCCATTTCATCGAGTGAGCGCGTGACGCGCCAGTTGAGCTCTTTGTCCGCCTTGCTGGCATCGGCCCAGTAGGCGGGCAGATCGCCGTCGCGGCGCGGCGCAAAGTGATAGTTGACCGGTTTGCCGCTGGCTTTGCTGAACGCGTTAACCACGTCAAGCACGCTGCTGCCAACGCCGGCACCGAGGTTGTAGATATGCACACCCGGTTTGTCCGCCAGCACCTGCATAGCGGCAACGTGGCCGTCCGCGAGATCCATTACGTGGATATAGTCGCGCACGCCGGTACCGTCTTCGGTCGGGTAGTCATTCCCAAAAATAGCCAGCGAATCGCGGCGGCCAACGGCCACCTGGGCGATATACGGCATCAGGTTGTTCGGGATGCCCTGAGGATCTTCACCCATGTCGCCTGACGGATGCGCGCCGACCGGGTTGAAGTAGCGCAGCAGGGCGATGCTCCACTCCGGATTCGCTTTCTGCAGATCGGTGAGGATCTGCTCCACCATCAGTTTGCTCTTGCCGTAGGGGCTCTGCGGCGTACCGGTAGGGAAGCTTTCAACGTAAGGGATTTTTGGCTGATCGCCGTAGACGGTGGCCGAGGAGCTGAAAATGAAGTTGGTGACGTTGGCGGCGCGCATGGCGGAGATGAGGCGCAGCGTACCGTTGACGTTGTTATCGTAGTACTCCAGCGGCTTCGCCACGGACTCACCCACGGCTTTCAGACCGGCGAAATGAATTACCGCGTCCACGGCATGATCGTGGAAAATTTCCGTCAGCAGGGCTTCGTCGCGGATATCGCCATCAATAAAGAGAGGATGTTTACCGGACAGGCGTTCAATAACCGGCAGGACGCTGCGTTTACTGTTGCAGAGATTATCGAGGATGATCACCTCGTGACCATTTTGCAGCAGCTGCACGCAGGTATGGCTTCCTATGTAACCGCTACCACCCGTTACGAGAACTCTCATTTTTCGCTCCATTACGCTTATGGTATGTGATAAACATAGCATAACAGAGAAGGAAAAAGTGTGACATGGGATAAAATAGTGGAATCGTTTACACTGGTTTCACGCCGTTGGGTTGCGGGTCAATATCCTATTGTAAAACAAGAGTGTGGCCCTGCGCGTTGCAGGTTATCTGAAAGTCAGCGCCAGAAAAAACGGAAGCCGTAGCTTCCGTTACATTGAGCAGGGTTATCTGTTACCCCTGGCATGGCTCCCGGCCTGCGTTTTCTGTCTGCTGAGCGCTCGCCGGATGCAGGGAAACAATATCGTAGCGATAGCGATCTCCCTCGGTCACAAACGTCAGCCGATGGGTAATGCATTCCGGCGCATCTTCCGCATGATGCGAAACAAACAGCAGCTGGGTATGCCCCTCGCCGATGACGACATCAATAAAGCGCCGCACCAGCTGGCGGTTGAGCGGGTCCAGCCCCTGCAGCGGTTCATCGAGGATCAGCAGCGTCGGATGCTTGACCAGCGCCCGCACAATCAGCGCCAGCCGTTGCTGCCCCCAGGAGAGGCTGTGGAACGGCGCATCGGCGAGCGCCTGGCTGAAGCCGAGAATATCCAGCCACGCCTGCGCCAGCTGGTGCTGACGATCGGAGACTGCCTGATAAATGCCAATGGAATCAAAGTAGCCGGATAAAATCACGTTGCGCGCGCTGGTGCTGACGCGATAGTCAAGGTGCAGACTGCTGCTGACGTAGCCGATATGCTTTTTGATGTCCCAGATGGTTTCACCGCTGCCGCGCCGCACGCCGAACAGCGTGAGATCGTTGCTGTAGCCCTGAGGATGATCGCCGGTAATCAGGCTCAGCAGCGTGGACTTCCCCGCGCCGTTCGGGCCGATAATCTGCCAGTGTTCACCGGGCTTTACCGTCCAGCTAAGGTTGTGCAGCACCGGCTGGTCGTTGTAAGAAACCACGCCGTTGCGCAGCACTACCGGTGCGGTACCCTCGGGCAGAGCAAGACGGGCCGGTGGCTCATCCGCTTCCGGCAGCGCCATGCCTGCCAGAGTTTCGCTGTGTGCCAGTTGGGCAACCAGTGCCTTCTCCAGCAGCGCTGGCTTTTCACCTGCCTCCACCAGCGTGCAATCGGCCAGCACCCCGGCAAAGTCGATAAAGTCAGGGATATCGTCGAAGCGGTTAAGCACCAGCACCAGGGTATAACCCTGCGCGTGAAGCGTTGCCAGCAGATCCGCCAGCTGGCGGCGGGATGCCACATCCAGGCCATCGAAGGGTTCATCAAATACCAGCAGATCCGGGGCATCCATCAGCGCCTGGCAGAGCAGCGTTTTGCGCGTCTCACCGGTGGAGAGATACTTGAAGCGGCGCTCAAGCAGGTGAGCAATGCCGAAGCGCGCGGCCAGATCCTGTAACCGCGCGTCATCCTGCACGTTCTGCTGAATAATCTCCCGCGCGGTGCGACCGGTATCGTCTTCATCGGGGCCAAGCAGATCGGTGTTATTGCGCTGCCACTCGTCGCTCACCAGCTGCTGAAGCTGCTCGAAGGAGAGGCGGGCGATACGGGTAAAGCCGCACTGGCGTTCACCTTTAAGCAGCGGTAACTCACCGGCAAGCGCCCGGGCGAGGGCGGATTTCCCGCTACCGTTCGCGCCAACAAACGCCCAGCTCTCCCCGGCAGTGAGGGTCAGCGCCTCAATGTGCAGGGTTTTGGTATCGCTCAGGCGAAACGTGCCTTGCGAAATCTGCAATATAGTCATGATGCATCCCGTTTTTTGCAGCAGAAGATGACAGGGATACGGTGCCGCGCCGCGCTTGTCAATGCGCAGCCGGGTTTTAGCAGAGTGTGGCGAGGATAACGCGATCGGCGTTAAAAAATGCGGTGATCTCAGCACCTTCTTCTGGTGCTACGGCGGCGAACTGCGCATCGGTAAGCGTGGCACACAGGGTTTGCCCATCAGGAAGCCGCACCAGGACTTCATGTACCGCCCCGGCGCTGTCGATCTGCGTTACGACGCCACGCAGCTGGTTATCCGCCTGCGCTGCCTGTTCTGGCTGCCGGGTCAGCGACACCCACGGGGCTTTGATCAGCACCAGTACCTCTTTACCCGGCTCCAGCCCGAGCCGCCCGGCGCTCTGCCCGGTGACCGCCGCGTGAATACGCGTGGCCCCGTCCGCCAGCAGCACGCTGACCTGCGGCTGGAGCGCATCATGGTCGCTGGCAACCACTGTGCCAAACCACTGATTGCGGGCGCTGGTCTGCAGGGAGAAGCGCGAAATGGCCGCCAGCAGGCTGTCGAGCGGCAGGGTGTCGTCGCTCAGGGCATCAAAGGCTTTCTGTTGGATCTGTGTCATCAGATCGTAGAGCTGGATCAGCCGTTCCCCGTAGCGCGTCAGCCGTGCGCCACCGCCGCCTTTGCCACCGGTTGCGCGCTCCACCAGGGTCTGCGCACTGAGCTGGTTCATCTCATGGATGGCATCCCACGCGCTCTTATAGCTGATGCCCGCAAGCTTCGCCCCCTGGCTGATTGAGCCGGTTTGCGCTATCTGTTTAAGGAGCGTAATTCGACGCGGATCGGCAAACAGCCGCTCCTGGAGTCTGAGGGTGAGGAGAATATCAGCCTGCATCGCAAGGTCTCTGATCAAAAAACGCATTGTGACCCATAGCGGCGCGGGTGTGCAAACGGGCACCGCACAAAAGGGGAGTGCGTTTTTTAGCGACGACGCTAGAATAGACGTTCTTTTTTACTGGAGGCGACCATGCTGGAATTATTGAAAAGTCTCGTATTTGCCGTGCTCATGGTGCCGGTAGTGATGGCCATCATTCTTGGCGCCATCTACGGTCTGGGTGAAATCTTCAACCTGTTCTCAGGCGTTGGTCACAAAGACAAGCCCAGAGAAACCCGCTGAATTCCCTCTCATAACGCCCGGTCTGACCGGGCGTTTTGCTCTCAAGCTCCCGCGTTTTTTGCCGATAAATCTGTGAAACAGGCAGAATAGCCGCTATATTATCGCGTATATAACGAAGCGATAAGATGAGGTAAATCATGGCGACATCATGGGTTCGACTGGCCGCTGGCGCAGCGCTTTCACTGGCAGTGGTGCATTCTGCGCAGGCCGCAGAGAAGATCACCGTTTTCGCAGCGGCGTCACTGACCAACGCGCTGCAGGAGATCAGCGCCGGTTACACCAAAGAGAAATATGTGCAGGTGGTAGCCTCCTACGCCTCCTCCTCAACCCTGGCGCGTCAGATTGAAGCGGGCGCTCCGGCCGATATTTTCATCTCCGCCGATCAGAAGTGGATGGATTACGCCGCCGACAAGCAGGCGGTGGATAAACCGACGCGCATTACCCTGCTGACCAACAGCCTGGTGGTGGTAGCACCGAAAGCCTCAAGCCAGAAGCCTTTCACCATCAGCGATAAAACCGACTGGAAAGCGCTGCTCAACGGTGGCCGTCTGGCGGTGGGCGATCCGGCACACGTACCGGCAGGCATCTATGCCAAAGAAGCGCTGCAAAAGCTGGGTGCCTGGGAGAGCGTCAGCCCGCAGTTAGCCCCGGCGGATGACGTTCGCGGCGCACTGGCGCTGGTGGAGCGCAACGAAGCGCCGTTCGGTATCGTGTACGGCTCAGACGTTATCGCCAGTAAAGAGGTGAAAGTGGTGGCGACCTTCCCGGAAAGCTCGCACAAAAAAGTGGAATACCCGATGGCGATCGTCGCCGACCACAACAGCGCGGCGGTCAAAGCCTTCTATGATTATCTGAAAGGCCCGCAGGCCGCGGCGATATTTACACGTTACGGATTTACCACGGCAAAATGATCCTGAGTGAACCTGAATGGCAGGCGGTGCTTCTCAGCCTGAAAGTCTCTACGCTGGCAGTGCTGGTGAGCCTGCCTTTTGGGGTGCTTGTCGCCTGGATTCTGGTGCGCTGCACCTTTCCGGGCAAAGCATTGCTCGACAGCCTGATCCACCTGCCGCTGGTGCTGCCGCCGGTGGTGGTGGGCTACCTGCTGCTGGTGGCGATGGGCCGCAACGGGTTTATCGGCAAATACCTGCACGACTGGTTTGGGCTGACCTTTGCCTTCAGCTGGCGCGGCGCGGTGCTGGCGGCCTGCGTGATGTCTTTCCCGCTGATGGTGCGGGCTATTCGCCTCGCGCTTGAAGCCGTCGATCTGCGGCTGGAGCAGGCGGCGCGCACCCTCGGCGCCGGGCGCTGGCGAGTGTTCGCCACCATCACGCTGCCGCTGATGCTGCCCGGCATTATCGCCGGCACCGTGCTGGCGTTTGCCCGCTCGCTGGGCGAGTTTGGCGCGACCATTACCTTCGTCTCGAACATCCCCGGCGAAACCCGCACCCTGCCGTCGGCGATGTATACCCTGATCCAGACCCCCGGTGGCGAAAGCGCCGCCGCGCGCCTGTGCGTGATTGCCATTGTGCTGGCGCTGGTGTCGCTGATGGTCGCCGAATGGCTGGCCGGCATCAGCCGTAAGCGGCTGGGGAGTGCCTGATGCTGGAGCTTGATTTCACCCAGACGCTGGGCAGCCACAGGTTGCAGGTCCAGCAGACGCTGCCCACCACCGGCATCACCGCCATCTTCGGCGTATCCGGGGCGGGGAAAACCTCACTGATCAACGCCATCAGCGGCCTGACCCGGCCTGAGCAGGGGCGCATCGTGCTCAATCAGCGCGTGCTCAGCGACACCGCGCAGCAGGTGTTTCTCCCACCTGAGAAACGCCGCGTCGGCTACATCTTCCAGGATTCGCGCCTGTTCCCGCATTACCGGGTGGCGGGCAATCTGAAATACGGCATGGCGAAAAGCATGGCCGGACAATTCGACAAGCTGGTGGCGCTGCTCGGGATTGAAAAGCTGCTGGACCGTCTGCCCGGCTCGCTGTCGGGTGGGGAGAAGCAGCGGGTGGCGATTGGCCGCGCAATCCTCACCGCGCCGGAACTACTGCTACTCGACGAGCCGCTGGCCTCGCTCGACCTGCCGCGCAAGCGCGAGCTGCTCCCCTGGCTGCAACGCCTGGCGCGGGAATTTTCGGTGCCGATGCTGTATGTCAGTCACTCGCTGGATGAGATCCAGCAGCTGGCGGATAACGTGCTGGTGCTGGAGAACGGTGCGGTAAAAGCTTTTGGTCCGCTGGAAAGCGTGTGGGGCAGCCGGGTGATGCACCCGTGGCTGCCGCCGGAGCAGCAGAGTAGCGTGCTGAAAGTGTCGGTGCTGGAGCACCATCCGCATTACGCCATGACGGCGCTGGCGATTGGCGATCAGCACGTCTGGGTCAACCGCCTCGACCAGCCGCTGCAGGCGTCGCTGCGCATCCGCATTCAGGCGTCGGACGTCTCGCTGGTGCTGCAACCTCCGCAGTACAGCAGCATTCGTAATCTGCTGCGCGCCCAGGTGAAGCAGTGCTATGACGATAACGGCCAGGTGGAAGTCGAACTGGACGTGGCGGGGCGCACGCTGTGGGCGCGCATCAGCCCCTGGGCGCGGGACGAGCTGGCCATCAAACCCGGGCTGTGGCTCTATGCCCAGGTGAAAAGCGTCTCGATTACCGCCTGATTACAGCACGTACTGATAGAGCGCGTCGGCGATGCTGGTGCCGGTATTATCCCCGATCACCCGGTCGGCGCGCGCTTTGATGGCGTCATCGGCATTGCCCATCGCGATGCCGAGGCCTGCCGGCTCAAGCATGCTGAGGTCGTTGTAGTTGTCGCCGAACGCCACCACGTTTTCCATACTCAGCCCCTGGGATGCTACCCATTCAGCGAGGCGTTTACCCTTGCTGTTGCCTTTCTGCGCCACGTCCACCTGATCGTGCCATGACCATTCACAGGCCAGCCCCAGCGTCTGCTCCACTTCCGTGGCGAAGGCGTTGAGCTTCAGGGTATCAATATCCGTCAGCGCAAATTTCCAGATCGCCTCCACCTCCTGCGCCGCCTCTTTCAGGGAAGGCACCTGGGTAAACACCGGGCGTTGATTTTCCGGCAGGCGCTGGGCCCAGTTCTGGGTACGCAGCACGTGGCCGGTGGCGGTTTCGTACATCATCGCGTCATCAACGTACATCAGCCCGTGAATGTGATGGGTGTGCAGCATGTCGGTGAGGGCAATGGCCTGCTCCGGGCGCAGCGGGTCGGCTGAAATGACCTTTTTTGCATGATAATCATACAAATAAGTGCCATTGCAGCAAATTGCAGGTGTATCCAGTTCCAGTGCCTGATAAAAAGGATGGATGGCCACGTGATGGCGACCGGTAACGATCACCAGTTTGAAACCGGCCTCGCGCGCACGACGCAGCGCCTCCAGTGATTCCGGCAGGATGGTTTTCTGCGGCGTCAGCAGCGTGCCGTCTAAATCGAGTGCGATTACGCGAAAGGTCATTCGTCAGTCCAGATTGTTGCATCATAAAGTTTGCGCAGCAGGATACACCGTGATGCTGTCCCGGCAAAACCCGGAGCGCACCGACAGATAAATACGCTACCCTTGTGGCTACGTTCACCGTTTTCAGGAAAGGAGCATTCATGAAACAAACCGTTTATACCGCCAGTCCCGAGAGCCAGCAGATCCACGTCTGGCGTCTTGACGAGCAGGGCGACCTGACGCTGTTGCAGGTCGTTGACGTACCCGGCCAGGTGCAGCCGATGGTGGTCAGCCCGGATAAGCGCTTCCTCTACGTTGGCGTACGCCCGGAGTTTCGTGTTATCGCTTACCGCATCTCTCCGGAAGACGGCATTCTCGCCGAAGCGGGTCACAGCGCGCTGCCGGGCAGCCCGACGCATATCTCTACCGACCACAGCGGGAAATTCCTGTTCTGCGGCTCCTATAACGCGGGCTGCGTCAGCGTCACGCGCCTGAATGACGGCCTGCCGGGGGAAATTGTTGATGTGGTTGAAGGCCTCGAAGGCTGCCACTCAGCGAACATCTCGCCGGACAACCGCACCCTGTGGGTGCCGGCGCTGAAGCAGGATCGCATCTGTCTGTTCACCCTCGGCGAGGATGGCAAACTGGCACCGCAGACGCCGCCGGAAGTCGCCACCGTGGAGGGCGCAGGCCCGCGCCATATGGCGTTCCATCCAAATCAGAAATTCGCCTACTGCGTTAACGAGCTGAACGGCTCGGTCGACGTCTGGCAGCTCAGCAACGCCCACGGCAACGTCGAATGTATTCAGACGCTGGATATTATGCCGCCGGACTTTACCGACACCCGCTGGGCCGCAGACATTCACATCACCCCGGATGGTCGCCATCTGTATACCTGCGACCGCACCGCCAGCATTCTGACGGTGTTCAGCATCTCCGAAGACGGCAGCGTGCTGGCGCTGGAGGGCTTCCAGCCCACTGAAACCCAGCCGCGCGGCTTCAATATTGATAACAGCGGAAAATACGTGATCGCTGCCGGGCAGAAATCACACCATATCGCGGTGTACGCTATCGACGGTGCGCAGGGGCTGCTGAGCGAAAAAGGGCGTTATGCCGTAGGCCAGGGGCCGATGTGGGTGGTCATCAACGCGCAGTAATGCGCACCACTTTCTGAGCAGCAGAGCTAATAAAAAAGGGCGTATCCGCAGATACGCCCTTTTTTTGTGCCGGGAACCGTTACTGCTTCGGCTCGGTGACAACGGCGCTGCCCACGCCGCGGTTGTTGAACTCCCACATGCGGTTAGCATTCGCGTCGTTCAGGTCGCGGGTGATGTTGCCTTTGTCATCCTGAGTGCCGACGTTGCCGGTAAACGGACGCTTCGAGCTGGCGGCATCGCCCCAGGGTTTCGCGGTGTTAAAGCCTTCGTTGATGACGCTGTCGCGGATCACCACCTGGCCGTTAGCGGTCTGGCCCGGCGCGTAGCCGTTTTCACCCGCTTCCAGATCCCAGGCGCGGCCCAGCTGGGCAACGTTATCGCCCGCGGCGGTGAAGCGGCTGTTGGTGGCGAGGAAACCGTAATAGATGTTGGCCTGGGTGGCCGGGGCAAACACGTAGCCTTCCTGCTGGGTACGGCTGTTCACCAGGTGGAACTCGGTGTTATCAAACACCACCGCGCCGCGACCGGCTACCACGTCCACATCGCCTTCAATATAGCTGTTGGTGACCAGGGTACGGGTCTGGCGATTGGTTACGAAGCGGTTCTGCACGTCGCTGTTGGTCACCAGGAAGGTGTTCTGACGACCCAGAATGTTGACCTTGTCGATCTGCACTTTATCGCCGTCGCTGCGCAGCGCCACCGCCTGGTGGTTACCTGCATCGACGCTGTCGCCGAGGTTGTTTTCGATGGTCAGGTTCTGCAGCTGCAGACCGCTGTTCTGCGACCAGACTACCGCTGAGCACATCACGCCGACGGTGGCGTTGCGGCTGTTCTGGCAGTTATCGAACATATACCAGGCCGGTTTGCCAGGCATGTACTTACCGGACGGATTCACGGTACGACGCCAGGTGTTGCGGTCCATTTCGGAGTCCAGCGCGAGGCCGATCTTCACATCCAGCGGTTTGTCGCCGAGGCCATACAGCGTGATGCTGCCCGGAGCTGCCGGAACATAGACCGTACCCTGATATTCACCGGGCTGAACGGCAATATAGACGCGCTGGCTGGAGCGCTGGGCAATGGCGGCATCAACTGCAGCCTGAATGGTGGTGTGGGTTACGCCGCTCTGACCCGCCGGGCCGACCACAAAGTCAGGCTGCGCAGGCAGACGAATGGCATAAGGGGACCACGGGGCCGCATTCGGATTGGTAGAGGCAAAGTAGCGGGCGGCGGTGAAGTTCTGCGCTTCGTCAGCGGTTAATACCGGACGTGACGCGGTGCCAGGGGCGTGCTGTTCGGACGGACGTTGGTCCGCCGGCATTGAGCTGCACGCGGTCAGTGTCACGCCGACAGCAAGCATCAGCGCCAGACGGGATACCGGAAATATGTTCAAGGGTGGCTCCAGCTATGCAAGTTAAAAAGAGGTACCTGAGAAACCAGCCTTTTTATACTAAGTTGAGCCAAACGGGAAGCCGATTTGTACAAACCGGCTTCCATAAGTAACAAAATATCTCAGATCCACAGCGCGGTCAGCGTGGCGCTCGCCAGGGCGTGGAAATGAACGTTAAACCCAACCATCGCGCCGCTGGCATTTTCATCGACGTCGAGGCGCTCCACGTCCAGCGCGTGCAGGGTGAAAATGTAGCGGTGGGTTTCCCCTTTCGGCGGTGCAGCCCCGCCGTAGCCCGCATAACCAAAGTCGGTGCGGGTCTGAATCGCGCCCTCGGGCAGCGCTACCAGATCGGACCCCGACCCCTGCGGCAGCACCCGGGTATCCGCCGGAATATTGGCGACCACCCAGTGCCACCAGCCGGAGCCGGTAGGCGCGTCAGGATCGTAGCAGGTGACGACAAAGCTTTTAGTCCCCGGCGGCACTTCATCCCAGGCGAGATGGGGCGAGATATTGTCGCCCTCGTAACCCATACCGTTAAAGACGTGGCGAGCGGGGAGCTTGTCCCCGTCGCTAAAATCATTACTGATTAACTTCATTGCAGCTCCTGCACATTACAGATTCAGTAGTTTCACCAGCTCCTGCGCGGCGATAGCCGACGAGGCCGGGTTCTGGCCGGTAATCAGATGACCATCGGTGATGGCGAATTCACCCCAGTCATCGGTGCGCTCAAACTGACCGCCGTTCTGCTTCAGCGCGTCCTCTACCAGGAATGGCACCACATTCGTCAGCCCGACGCCGTCCTCTTCGCTGTTGGTAAAGCCGGTGACGCGTTTCCCCTGAACCAGCGGGGTGCCGTCCGGCTTTTTCGCATGGCGCAGCACGCCCGGGGCGTGACACACCGTCGCCACCGGCTTGCCGCTGGCCCAGTATTTTTCAATCAGGGCAATGGAGTGGCGATCCTCCGCCAGATCCCACAGCGGGCCGTGGCCGCCGGGATAGAACACCGCATCGTATTCGTCGAGGTTGATCTCACTGAGTCGATGGGTAGACGCCAGCGTCTGTTGCGCGGCGCTGTCGGCGCGGAAGCGGTCGGTGGCCTCGGTTTGCGCATCCGGCTCGTCGCTTTTCGGATCCAGCGGCGGCTGGCCGCCAGCCGGTGACGCGAGCGTCACCTCGATACCCGCATCGCGGAACACGTACCAGGGCGCGGCAAACTCTTCGAGCCAGAAGCCCGTCGGTTTGCCGGTGTCGCCAAGTTTATCGTGGGATGTCAGGACCATCAGAATCTTCATGCTTACCTCCGGTGTCGTAAAAAGCCTTACCGAAGTGTAGTGCATCCCCGACTGAGGTTAACTCTGAAACAGCGCCGGGTCGTTAACCGCGTTAACCACGGCAGCGGTCAAACGCGCCAGCTGGTCCGGAGAGATAACATACGGCGGCATCAGGTAAATCAGCCGCCCGAAAGGCCGGATCCACACGCCCTGGCTGACGAAAAAGCGTTGCAGCGCCGCCATGTTGACCGGCTGGTGCGTTTCCACCACGCCGATAGCGCCCAGCACGCGCACGTCACGTACCTGCGGGCTTTCGCGGCAGGGTGCCAGCTCCGCCCGCAGCTGGCTTTCGATGGCGGCAACCTGGGTGCGCCACTCGCCGCTCTCCAGTATCGCCAGGCTCTCGTTCGCCACGGCGCAGGCCAGCGGGTTACCCATAAAGGTCGGGCCGTGCATAAAGCAGCCCGCCTCGCCGTTGCTGATGGTGTCCGCCACGCTGCGGGTGGTGAGGGTAGCGGAGAGGGTCATGGTGCCGCCGGTCAGCGCCTTGCCAAGGCAGAGAATATCCGGGGCGATGCCGGCATGTTCACAGGCAAACAGCTTGCCGGTGCGCCCGAAGCCGGTGGCGATTTCGTCGGCGATCAGCAGCACGCCCTCCCGATCGCACATGGCACGGATGCGCTTCAGCCACTCCGGGTGGTAGAAGCGCATGCCGCCTGCGCCCTGCACGATGGGTTCCAGGATTACTGCGGCCAGCTCATGGCGATGGGCGGCAAACAGCCGGGCGAACGGCACGATGTCCAGCTCGTTCCAGTCATCATCAACCCCGCAGGTGGGGGCCGGTGCAAACAGGTTTTCCGGCAGGTAACCCTTCCACAGGCTGTGCATCGAGTTATCCGGATCGCAGGCCGACATCGCGCCGAAGGTATCCCCGTGGTAGCCGTGGCGCAGCGTCATAAAACGCTGGCGCGGTTCACCCCGGGCGTGCCAGTACTGCAGCGCCATTTTCATCGCCACTTCTACCGCCACCGAGCCGGAATCGGCGAGGAACACGCACTCCAGCGGGGCCGGGGTCATCGCCACCAGCTTACGGCACAGCGCCACGGCAGGCGGATGCGTGATGCCGCCAAACATGACGTGCGACATGGCGTCAATCTGGTATTTCATCGCCGCGTTGAGGCGCGGGTGGTTATAGCCGTGGATCGCCGCCCACCAGGAGGACATACCGTCCACCAGCAACTCGCCGCCGGCAAGTTCCAGTTCGCAGCCGCGTGCTGCAACCACCGGGTAGACCGGCAGCGGGGCGGTCATTGAGGTATAGGGGTGCCAGATATGGCGCTGGTCAAAGGCAAGATCGTCGGGTGTCATACGTGACTTGTAAACCAAAGTGAAAACATTTAGGTTTACGATACTACACCGAAATCAACATGAACAACACCCTTTGGAGACGCCCGATGGCTCACCGTTTACGCTGGACTTTGTCGCAAGTTACTGAATTATTCGATAAACCACTGCTGGAACTGCTGTTTGAAGCGCAGCAGGTTCATCGCCAGCACTTCGACCCGCAGCACGTTCAGGTCAGCACGTTGCTGTCAATCAAGACCGGTGCCTGCCCGGAAGACTGCAAATACTGCCCGCAAAGCTCGCGCTACAAGACGGGTCTGGAGGCCGAACGTCTGATGGAAGTGGAGCAGGTGCTGGAATCGGCGCAGAAAGCCAAAGCCGCTGGTTCAACCCGCTTCTGCATGGGCGCAGCGTGGAAAAACCCGCACGAGCGCGATATGCCTTACCTGGAGCAGATGGTGCAGGGGGTGAAAGCGCTCGGGCTTGAGACCTGCATGACGCTCGGCACGCTGGAAGAGACGCAGGCGCAGCGCCTGGCCTCCGCCGGGCTGGACTACTACAACCACAACCTCGACACCTCGCCGGAGTTCTACGGCAATATCATCACCACCCGCTCTTATCAGGAGCGTCTCGACACGCTGGACAAAGTGCGCGATGCCGGGATTAAGGTGTGCTCCGGCGGTATCGTCGGCCTGGGTGAAACCGTTACCGATCGCGCCGGGCTGCTGATGCAGCTGGCAAATCTGCCGACGCCGCCGGAGAGCGTGCCGATCAACATGCTGGTGAAGGTGAAAGGAACGCCGCTGGCCAATAATGACGATGTCGATCCGTTCGATTTCATCCGCACTATCGCGGTGGCGCGCATCATGATGCCGACCTCCTTCGTGCGCCTCTCTGCCGGCCGCGAGCAGATGAGCGAGCAGACCCAGGCGATGTGCTTTATGGCCGGGGCCAACTCGATCTTCTATGGCTGCAAGCTGCTGACCACCCCGAACCCGGAAGAGGACAAGGATCTGCAGCTGTTCCGTAAACTGGGCCTGAACCCGGCCCAGACCCACGTTGAGGCGGGGGACAACGAGCAGCAGGCGCAGCTGGTAGACAGGCTGCGTAACGCCGATACCGACCAGTTCTATAACGCGGCGGCGCTGTGAGCTGGCAGGCGCGTATTGACGAGGCGCTGGAGCAGCGCCGTCAGCACGGCCTGCTGCGCACCCGGACCGCTAATCACCAGGGGGCCGGACGCTGGTGCCTCCAGGACGGGCAGCGCTGGCTGAACTTCGCCAGCAATGACTATCTCGGCCTGAGCCAGCATCCGGCGGTGATCGCTGGCTGGCAGCAGGGGGCGGCGCGCTACGGCGTTGGCAGCGGTGCCTCCGGGCACGTAACCGGCTACAGCGAGGCGCACGCCGGGCTGGAGCAGGCGCTGGCCGACTGGCTCGGCTATCCGCGCGCGCTGCTGTTTATCTCCGGCTTCGCTGCTAATCAGGCAGTGATTGCGGCCCTGGCGCAAAAGCCCGATCGCATTGTCGCGGATCGGCTGAGCCACGCCTCGCTGCTGGAGGCGGCGCACCTCAGCCCGGCGACCCTCACGCGCTTTCGTCACAACGATGCTGTTGCCCTGCGCGCGGCGCTGGCGAAGCCCTGTGACGGGCAGCAGCTGGTGGTCACTGAAGGGGTGTTCAGTATGGACGGCGACAGCGCCCCGCTGGCAGAGATCGCCGCCGTGAGCCGTGAGGCGCAGGCCTGGCTGATGGTGGATGACGCGCACGGTATCGGCGTGCTGGGCGAGCAGGGGCGGGGAAGCTGTAATGCCGCAGGGATCCACCCTGAACTGCTGGTGGTCACCTTCGGTAAAGGCTTTGGCGTCAGCGGCGCAGCGGTGCTGTGCAGCGAGAGCCTCGCCTGCTATTTCGAGCAGTTTGCCCGCCATCTGATCTACAGCACGGCGATGCCGCCGGCCCAGGCAGTGGCGCTGCATGCCGCGCTGAATTGCGTGCAGCAGGGGGATGCCCTGCGTGCCAGGCTGACGCGTCACATTCAGCGTTTTCGCGACGGCGCGCAGCAGCTTCCCTGGCAGCTGGCTGCTTCGCACACCGCCATCCAGCCGCTGATCGTCGGGGATAATCACGCGGCGCTCGCACTCTCCGCGACGCTGCGCGAGCGCGGCATCTGGTGCAGCGCCATTCGCCCGCCGACGGTGCCACCGGGCACGGCGCGGCTGCGCATCACCCTCACCGCCGCCCATGAGGATGAGGACATCGACACTCTGCTGGAGACGCTTCATGACGCAGCCGGTAGATAAGCAGGCCGTTGCCGCGGCGTTTGGTCGGGCAGCGGCGAGCTACGATCGCTTTGCCGATCTGCAGCGCATCAGCGGCGAGCGCCTGATCGCCCATCTCCCGGCGCTGAAAGGGCGGCGCGTGCTGGATGCCGGATGCGGCACCGGCTGGTTCAGCCGCCACTGGATGCAGCAGGGCTGTGAAGTGACCGCGCTTGACCTCTCACCGCTGATGTTGGCCCACGCCCAGCGCCACCGCACGGCGCATCACTTTGTTGAAGGCGACATTGAGCATATCCCGCTGAGCGAGTCGCGGTTCGATCTGGTCTGGAGCAATCTGGCGGTGCAGTGGTGCACCCGCCTCGCCGACGGGCTGGCGGAGCTGTATCGGGTAACGCGCCCTGGCGGGGTGGTTGGTTTCTCGACGCTCGCCGCGGGCTCATTGCACGAGCTGCATACCGCCTGGCAAAGCGTTGATGCGCGCCCGCACGCCAACCAGTTTCTTGCTGCTGAGGCAATAGCTGCCGCGTGTCCGACGCCGCACCATCAGCTGCACCAGGAGACGGTGACGCTGCATTTCCCGGACGCGCTTAGCGCCATGCGTTCGCTGAAGGGCATCGGGGCAACGCATCTGCACGACGGGCGCGACGGCGGCCTGCTGACGCGCCAGCGTCTGGCCCGGCTTGAGGCGGCCTGGCCCCGGGACGCGCACGGCCTGACCCTCAGTTATCATCTGATTTTTGGAGTACTACATCGTGACTAAACGTTATTTCGTCACCGGGACCGACACCGAGGTCGGTAAAACCGTCGCCAGCTGCGCGCTGCTGCAGGCTGCGACGCAGCGCGGGTATCGTACTGCCGGTTTCAAGCCGGTGGCCTCCGGCAGCGAACGCACTCCGGACGGCATCCGCAACGGCGATGCGCTGGCCCTGCAGCGCAACAGCAGCGTGGCGCTGGCCTACGAGCAGGTTAATCCTTACGTGTTTGAAGAGCCGACCTCGCCGCATATTCTCAGCGCCGAGCTGGGTGTGCCGCTCGACTTTACCGCAATGTCACACGGATTGCGGGAACTCGAGCGTCAGGCCGACTGGGTGCTGGTGGAAGGGGCGGGCGGCTGGTTTACACCGCTCTCCGCCAGCCAGACTTTCGCTGACTGGGCGGTCAGCGAGCAGCTGCCGGTGATCCTGGTGGTGGGGGTGAAGCTCGGGTGTATCAACCACGCCATGCTTACCGCTCAGGCGGTGCGCAGCGCCGGGCTGCCGCTGGCAGGCTGGATCGCCAACGATGTGGTAGCACAGGGTAAACGCCATGCAGAATACCTCACCACGCTGCGCCAGAAGATCGACGCCCCGTTCCTCGGGGAGATCCCGTGGCTGGGCGGCGAGGCGGAGCAGCAGGACGTGGGCCGCTACCTGCAACTGGACGGGCTGCGCTAAGGCACCATCCAGTGCGCCAGCAGCTTGTCATCCAGCTGGGCGACGCTCCCCTGCGCCACGTTGCGTCCGCGATGCAGCAGACAGAAGCGGTCAGCGACGTGGCGGATAAACGACAGCCGCTGCTCGACTAGCAGCACCGTCAGCCCCAGTTCGCGATTCAGGCGCACGATCACCGCGCACAGCGTCTGCATCATATTGTGCCCAATCCCTCGGGTTGGCTCGTCAAGGATCAGCAGCCGCGGGCGGGTCACCAGCGCCCGGGCGAGGCTGAGCTGATGCAGACTCTCCTCTTCCAGCTCGGCACCGCGCCGCTGTCGCAAACCGTACAGCTCAGGAAACAGATCGAAGATATCTCCCGGGATCGCCTGCGGCTGCCCGGTAGCCGCCATCATCGCCAGCTGCAGATTTTCCTCCACCGTCAGCCGTGAAAAGATGCGTCGGTCCTCGGGAACGTAACTGATACCCAGCGCCATGCGCGCCTCCGCGCTCACCCCATTAAGGTCCCGGGCCGGCTTGCCGGCGTCGTGCCAGAGGATGCTGCCGCTCTCCACCGGCAGATGGCCGGCAATGCAGTTCAGCAGGGTGGTTTTCCCCATTCCGGGCAGCCCGGTCACGCAGGTGCACTCCCCGGGAAGCAGCTCAAGATCGACATTCCACAGGCTGTGATGCGTGCCGTAGTAGTGATTAACCGCGCGTAAACTCAACATGCTGACTCCTTATTCGGTGAGGGACTTCAGGCGGCGTGGCCGCTGCTAACCCGGATACCCGGCATCCTGCGCCTTGCCCCACGGGCGGCATTGAGTTCCAGGAACAGAGTTCTGCAATTCCCTTGCCAGCACGGATAAATCACCAGCGGGTTAGCGTTATTTGGGACAAAACCGACAAAAAAGCAGCCGGGTGCTGCATGTTCGTGCAGACGGCTGGCGGCGCTGCACCCGTAGCGAGCCTGAACGCGCGGTATGGTGGTGCAGACGCACCAGAATCAGGAAAAAAGGATCGCTTTTGATCCGCGTTTACCGGCTAGCAGCTATTGCCGGAAACGGGGCGTGAGACCGGCAAAATTTTGCTATAAATTTTTTTTTGCGGCGCGTTGCGCAAACCAGCGGGATCTTTTGCGGGCAGTAGCACTCTGGCTCGGGTTGAGTTATCCACTATTCCTGTGGATAACCTTGTGTATTAGAGTTAGAAAACATGCGACAAGCGAGAGCGGACGCGGGTTACGCCTGAATTGGCTCGAAAGCCGCCTTTTTTTAAAAACTATTTAATATCAGCACGTTAATTAAAAGCAATGGCTGTAAGAAAAGTGTCATCGCCTGTCATGAAACTTTTATATGCATCCTTGACAAATGTTAAAAGGCAACTTTTTCTGGGGATAAACCGTTGGCCTGGTGTTTTATATCGCCAGAGAAGAAATAGCCCGCCCAACCGGGCCATGTTTTAACGCGATAACGCACATCCTGTCACCCGATACTGGATTTCCATCCAGTATAATTTACTGGCAAAATATAGCATGGCGAGTAAAATTACCCCTCGGCCCGCGCACATCGTCATCAGGTAGCCATCCATGAGTAAACCGTTCAAACTAAATTCCGCCTTCCGCCCGTCAGGTGACCAGCCTGAGGCGATTCGTCGCCTGAAAGAGGGGCTGGAGGATGGCCTGGCCCATCAGACGCTGCTTGGCGTGACCGGTTCGGGTAAGACTTTTACCGTGGCCAACGTTATTGCCGACCTGCAGCGCCCCACGATGGTGCTGGCCCCGAACAAAACCCTGGCGGCGCAGCTGTACGGCGAGATGAAAGAGTTCTTCCCGGATAACGCGGTGGAGTATTTCGTCTCCTACTACGACTACTACCAGCCCGAAGCCTACGTGCCGAGCTCCGACACCTTTATCGAGAAGGATTCGTCGGTGAACGAGCACATCGAGCAGATGCGTCTCTCCGCGACCAAAGCGCTGCTGGAGCGTCGTGACGTTGTCGTGGTGGCGTCGGTGTCGGCCATCTACGGTCTGGGCGATCCGGACCTCTATCTGAAGATGATGCTGCACCTGACCAAAGGCATGATCATCGACCAGCGCGCCATTGTGCGTCGGCTGGCAGAGCTGCAGTACGGGCGTAACGATCAGGCGTTCCAGCGCGGCACCTTCCGGGTGCGCGGCGAGGTGATTGATATCTTCCCGGCGGAATCTGACGATTTCGCGCTGCGCGTTGAGCTGTTCGACGAGGAAGTAGAGCGCCTGTCGCTGTTCGACCCGCTCACCGGCCATGTTGAATCCGTGATCCAGCGCTTTACCGTCTACCCAAAAACCCACTACGTGACGCCGCGCGAGCGCATCGTGCAGGCGATGGAAGAGATCAAAGTCGATCTGGCGGACCGCCGTAAGACGCTGCTGGAAAACAACAAGCTGCTGGAAGAGCAGCGCCTGACCCAGCGCACCCAGTTCGATCTGGAGATGATGAACGAGCTGGGCTACTGCTCGGGCATCGAAAACTACTCGCGTTACCTCTCCGGGCGTGGGCCGGGCGAAGCGCCGCCGACGCTGTTTGACTACCTGCCTGCCGATGGCCTGCTGGTGGTGGACGAATCCCACGTTACCATTCCGCAGATTGGCGGCATGTACCGCGGCGACCGGGCGCGTAAAGAGACGCTGGTGGAATACGGCTTCCGCCTGCCGTCGGCGCTGGATAACCGTCCGATGAAATTTGAAGAGTTCGAGGCGCTGGCACCGCAAACCATTTACGTCTCGGCAACGCCTGGCAACTATGAGCTGGAAAAATCCGGCACTGAAATCGTGGATCAGGTGGTGCGTCCGACCGGTCTGCTCGACCCGATTATCGAAGTGCGTCCGGTAGCGACCCAGGTGGATGATCTGCTCTCAGAGATCCGCAAGCGCGTCGCCATTAACGAGCGCGTGCTGGTCACTACCCTGACCAAGCGTATGGCCGAGGACTTAACCGAATACCTGGAGGAGCACGGCGAGAAGGTGCGCTATCTGCACTCGGATATCGATACCGTGGAGCGCATGGAGATTATTCGCGACCTGCGCCTCGGCGAGTTTGACGTGCTGGTGGGTATCAACCTGCTGCGTGAGGGGCTGGATATGCCGGAAGTCTCGCTGGTTGCCATTCTGGATGCTGACAAAGAGGGCTTCCTGCGTTCGGAACGTTCGCTGATCCAGACCATCGGCCGTGCGGCGCGTAACGTCAACGGTAAAGCCATTCTTTATGGCGATAAGATCACACCGTCAATGGCGAAGGCGATTAGCGAAACCGAGCGTCGCCGTGAGAAGCAGCAGAAGTACAACGAAGAGCACGGCATTGTGCCGCAGGGCCTGAACAAGAAGGTGGTGGACATCCTGCAACTGGGCGAAGGGCTGGCGAAAACCAAAGCCAAAGGGCGCGGTAAGTCACGTCCGGTGATCGTTGAGGATGATGAACTGGCGCTGACGCCGAAGGCGCTGAGCCAGAAGATCCAGCAGCTGGAAACCCAGATGCTGGAGGCGGCCCAGAACCTCGAGTTCGAGCAGGCCGCCGAGCTGCGCGACAAACTGCATCAGCTACGCGAGCTGTTTATCGCCGCCTCCTGAGTCCTGCTCCCGGAGACCCTCTCCCGCCGCGGGAGGGGGTACTTATCCCAGTTCCTGAATCGCTTTTTCCAGCGCAGCGCGCAGCAGGTGCCGGTCGTGGCGATAGGGCACGTCCGAGGCCTCCAGCGGCTCCTGGATCACCAGGCGCCCTTCAATACCGCTGACGTCCACTTTCGGACCGACCACCACCGCATCAATGATTTTCTTGCCGACGTACTGTTCCATCAGCGCCAGCTTCTCATGCAGCGCCAGGCTCGCCGCCGCCGGACTCAGCTCGCGACCAAGATTACCGATGTAAACCACCGGGGCAGGGGTGCGCCGCAGCGCCTGAGCAAGATCGGGCAGCAGCAGCAGGGGGATCAGGCTGGTGTAAAAGCTGCCGGGGCCAATCAGAATTAAGTCCGCTTCGGCAATCGCATCGACCGCCTCCCGGGTGGCGGGCGCAGGTGGGTAGAGCATCAGCTCCGTCGGCGGCAGCTCCAGCGCGTCCACGCTCACCTCGCCGTATACATGATTGCCTTCCGCATCCAGCGCCATCAGATCCACCGGATGCTCTGACATCGGGATCAAAAACGCATCCACCTTCAGCAGGTTACGAATGATATTGATGGCTTCGAGAGGCCGCACGCTCAGGTGATCCAGCGCCTTTAACATCAGATTTCCGAGGTTATGCCCGGAAAGTTCACCATTCCCGCCAAAACGATACTCAAACATCGCCGAGGCGACGCTCGGTTCGGTAATTAACTGGTTCAGACAGTTGCGCATATCGCCCCAGGCGATCCCGCCTTCGGAGCGGCGAATGCGTCCGGTAGAACCGCCGTTATCGGTGGTGGTGACGATACCGGTCAGGCGCGAACCGAGGGAAGAGAGAGATGACATGACGCGCCCGAGACCGTGCCCGCCGCCCAAAGCGACAACGCGGTCGAGATCCGCAAACGTGCGATTACGCATAGAAAATCCTTATCACTGACTGACGCTGCTACGGTAGCGCAAATTACGTTAAAAAACTAACCGTCACCAGCGTAAAATGATGCATATCATGGCAATTCATTTGCTTTCACGTATTCTGCTGAGAATTGCTGCAATAAGCTCGTTATATAAATATTTACATAGCGAAAAAGCCGATGGTTCAACCTTCGCTTACGCGCTACTATTGCAGTTACCTGTTTCATTTACTGATGAAACAACACTCTAGCCTTCACGCCTGGGTCTTCGGATATGGCGCGCTGGCCGTGGCATAAGCCACCAGGGTACAGCCAGAAATAGCTGTGCCTCCCGAACTGGAAAGGTGTACATGGTCTCACAACTCACTGACGCATTTGCGCGTAAGTTTTATTACTTACGTCTGTCGATCACCGACGTCTGCAACTTTCGTTGCACCTACTGTCTGCCGGATGGCTACAAGCCCGGCGGCGTCACCAATAAAAGCTTTCTGAATCTCGATGAAATTCGTCGGGTGACCCGCACCTTTGCCGCGCTCGGCACTGAGAAAGTGCGCCTCACCGGTGGCGAACCCTCGCTGCGCCGCGATTTCACCGATGTGATTGCGGCGGTGCGTGAAAACGCCGCCATCCGCCAGATTGCGGTCACCACCAACGGCTACCGTCTGGCGCGCGACGTGGCGCAGTGGCGCGATGCCGGTCTGACCGCCATTAACGTCAGCGTCGACAGCCTCGACGCGCGTCAGTTTCACGCCATCACCGGTCAGGACAAATTCCATCAGGTGATGGCCGGCATCGATGCCGCCTTTGACGCCGGTTTTGAGCGGGTGAAGGTCAATACCGTATTGATGCGCGACGTGAACCATCACCAGCTCGACACCTTCCTTAACTGGATCCAGCCGCGCCCGATTCAGTTACGCTTTATCGAACTGATGGAGACCGGCGAGGGCAGCGAGCTGTTCCGCAAGCATCACCTCTCCGGCGCGGTGCTGCGCGATGAGCTGCTGCGTCGCGGCTGGATCCGCCAGCTGCGCAGCCGCAGCGATGGCCCGGCGCAGGTGTTTTGCCACCCGGACTACGCCGGTGAAATCGGCCTCATCATGCCCTACGAAAAAGATTTCTGCGCCAGCTGCAATCGCCTGCGCGTGTCGTCTGTCGGCAAGCTGCACCTGTGCCTGTTCGGCGATGGCGGGGTGGATCTTCGCGAGCTGCTGCAGGACGACAGCCAGCAGGCTGCGCTGGAAGCCCGCATTGCCGGGGCGCTCAGCCACAAAAAGCAGACGCACTTCCTGCATCAGGGCAATACCGGCATCACCCAGAACCTGTCGTATATCGGCGGCTAACCGCGCCGCAAGGAGAGATCATGAGCCAGCCCAGCGCTGAATTTATTCCGCTTAATATCGCTATTCTGACGGTGTCTAACCGCCGCACGGACGAAGACGATACCTCCGGCCACTATCTGCGCGACGCCGCGACCGACGCCGGGCATCTGGTGGTGGACAACGCCATCGTGAAAGAGAACCGCTACGCCATCCGCGCGCAGGTCTCCGCCTGGATTGCCCATGATGAGGTGCAGGTGGTGCTGGTAAATGGCGGCACCGGCTTTACCGAAGGCGACCAGGCACCGGAAGCGCTGCTGCCGCTGTTTGACCGCGAAGTTGAAGGGTTCGGCGAAGTGTTCCGCATGCTCTCGTATGAAGAGATCGGCACCTCGACGCTGCAGTCGCGGGCGCTGGCGGGCGTGGCTAACCGCACGCTGATTTTCGTGATGCCCGGTTCGACCAAAGCCTGCACCACCGCCTGGGAAAACATCATCGCGCCGCAGCTCGATGCCCGAACCCGCCCCTGTAATTTCCATCCCCACCTGAAGAGATAGGTTATGTCACAACTTACGCACCTGAACGAGGCGGGTGAAGCGCATATGGTGGACGTATCCGCCAAAGCGGAAACCGTGCGCGAAGCGCGGGCCGAAGCCTTTATCACCATGGCGCCGCAGACGCTGGCGATGATCCTCGACGGCAGTCACCACAAGGGTGACGTGTTCGCCACCGCGCGCATTGCCGGCATTCAGGCCGCCAAGCGCACCTGGGATTTGATACCGCTTTGCCATCCGCTGCTGCTCAGCAAAGTGGAAGTGCAGCTGCAGGCCGAGCCGGCGCACAACCGCGTGCGCGTGGAGTCCCTGTGCCGCCTCTCGGGGAAAACTGGCGTGGAGATGGAAGCCCTGACCGCCGCATCGGTGGCGGCGCTGACCATCTACGACATGTGTAAAGCGGTGCAGAAAGATATGGTGATTGGTCCGGTGCGCCTGCTGGCGAAATCCGGTGGCAAATCCGGCGACTTTAAGGCGGACGACCATGATTAACGTGCTGTTTTTTGCCCAGGTGCGCGAGCTTATCGGCTGCGATAACCTGCAGGTGGAGGGCGACTACGCGACGGTTGAGGCGCTGCGTGCTGAACTGGCAACGCGCGGTGATCGCTGGGCGCTGGCGCTGGAGAGCGGCAAGCTGCTGGCGGCGGTAAATCAGACGCTGGTGCCGCTCGATCATGCCGTGCAGGCGGGCGATGAAGTGGCGTTTTTCCCACCGGTTACCGGAGGCTGAATGGAACAGACCCGCATCCGCGTCGGCCATGCGCCTTTCAGCGTCGGCGACGAGTACCAGTGGCTGGCCGCCTGTGGCGAAGATGGCGCGGTGGTCACCTTTACCGGCAAAGTGCGCAACCATAACCTCGGCGATAACGTCACCGCCCTGACGCTGGAGCACTATCCGGGCATGACCGAAAAGGCGCTGGCGGAGATCGTGGCTGAAGCCCGGTCACGCTGGCCGCTGACCCGCGTCACGCTTATTCACCGCATCGGCGAGCTGAAAACCGGTGAAGAGATCGTGTTTGTCGGCGTCACCGGCGCGCATCGCGGTGCGGCCTTTGATGCTGCCGAGTTTATGATGGACTATCTGAAAACCCGCGCCCCGTTCTGGAAGCGCGAAGCCACGCCTGAGGGCGAGCGCTGGGTCGATGCGCGGCAGAGTGACAAGGATGCCGCCGGACGCTGGTAGCGGGCGACTTTTATCAGATGTGTTAGTCTTAAGGCACAGGGGCGCTTCGCCCGGTGTTCATTGATATCAAAGGAGCCATCATGGATCGATATCCACACTCTAACGGCACTATTGTTCAGGGCCGCAGCGGTCTGCAAACCTATATGGCGCAGGTCTACGGCTGGATGGCCTCCGGGCTGTTCCTGACCGCATTCATCGCCTGGTATGCGGCCAATACTCCGGCGGTGATGCAGTTCGTCTTCGCCAGTAAGATCACCTTCTTCGGGCTTATCATCGCCCAGCTGGCGCTGGTGTTCGTGATCTCAGGCCTGGTGCATAAGCTGAGCGGCGCGGTCGCCACCTCGCTGTTTATGCTCTACTCCGCGCTTACCGGCCTGACGATGGCGAGTATTTTTCTCGTCTACACCTACAGCTCTATCGCCAGCACCTTCGTGGTCGCCGGTGGGATGTTCGGTGCCATGAGCCTGTACGGCTACACCACCAAACGCGATCTGAGCGGCTTCGGTAACATTCTGTTTATGGCGTTGATCGGCATCGTGCTGGCGTCGCTGGTGAACTTCTGGCTCCAGAGCAAAGCGCTGATGTGGGCCGTGACCTATATCGGGGTGGTGGTGTTTGTTGGCCTGACGGCATATGACACCCAGAAGCTGAAAAACATCGGTCAGCAGATTGACGTCAACGACCGCGAAAACCTGCGCCGCTACTCGATTGTGGGTGCGCTGACGCTGTATCTCGACTTCATCAACCTGTTCCTGATGCTGCTGCGCATATTCGGCAACCGCCGTTAAGCCTAATAAATCAGATAAACGCCGTGCTATTTGCGCGGCGTTTTTGTTTATACAGGATTGTTTGTAGTCTGAATGAGGACTATATTCAGACTATCACTTTAGGGAGACTCTTATGCGCGTAGAAACCATCAGCTATGTTAAAAAAAATGCGGCGACGCTCGAACTTGATGAACCCATCCTGGTGACGCAGAACGGCGTTCCGGCGTATGTTATTGAGTCATGGGCAGCGCAGCAGCAACGTGAAAATGCGATTGCCTTGCTCAAAATGATGACCCTGTCTGAGCAGGACAAACTCGACGGCAACGTCATGTCTAAAGAGGCACTTCTGGCGAGGATCGGCCAGTCACAGGATTGATTTCATCGGGACTGATGATGACGCAAGTGAACACGAGTTTCGAATATACGCTCACGGTAAAAGTCTGCCTTGAGGACATCGCCTTTCACCTGACCCAACGTGGTGTTGAGCCACTCCCCCTTATCACGCGGCTGATTAACCAGTTTGAAGCGCGGGTAGGGTTTTTTCCGCTGAGCGCACAGGTTTGCCCGGAGCTGCTGCAGTTGGGTTGTGCGCGTTATCGCGAGTGCAACCTCGAAGAGGGGTATCGGGTGCTTTACAGCGTGGAAGGGCACCGTATCACCGCGCATGCTGTGCTGGCACAGCGGCAGGACATCAGGCAATTGTTGTTTAAGCGACTCATTCACCTCTGAACCATCGGGTGCGACGCGTTAACGTGCCGCACCCGGTTCCATCAGGTATTAGCCAGTTCTTTTTCGTTCTTCGCCCGCAGTTTCTTCGCCCGGCTTTCCAGCGCCAGGTAGCAGAAGATTGCCAGCAGCAGCGGCAGGAAGTAGTAGAGCACGCGGTAGGCCAGCAGCGAGGCGATGATCGTCCCCTGGCTGGTATGCTCCCCGGCCAGCAGGGCGATAAACACCGCCTCCAGCACGCCAATCCCGGCCGGGATATGCACAATCACCCCGGCGATGCTGCTCACCAGCAGGATCCCCAGTACGAAGAAGTAGTTCACATCCTGGCCCATCAGCAGCCAGATGATGGCGCCCATCGCCATCCAGTTAGCGCTGGAGATCACCAGCTGCACCACGGCAAATTTGAACGACGGCAGCACCAGTTTCTGGCCTTTAATAGTCGCGTGACGGCGTTTAGCGAAGGCGCAGAACCAGAGATAAACCGCGATAATCGCCAGCAGCACGATGCCGACAATGCGCAGAGTGCCGCCGTCGATATACCAGTGCGCCGGGAGCTTCACCACATCAAAGGTAAAGATCACCCCGCCGAGCAGAATGTAGCCCAGCCAGTTAGTGGAGATACTGAGTGAGAAAATGCGCGTGATGGTCGAGCTGGGCAGGCCGAGGCGGGAGTAAAGGCGATAGCGCATGCCAATACCGCCAACCCAGGTACTGAGCGTCAGGTTGAAGGCGTAGCAGACGAACGACACCAGCATCACCTGGCGTTTTGCCAGCTTGTGCCCGCAGTAGGCGCGCCCGAGCAGGTCATAGCAGCCGTAAAGCAGGTAGCTGACAATCACCAGCCCGACAGCGCTCAGCAGCGCGGTGCGGTTATAATCGCGAATGACCTTCCACACTTCCTCCCAGTCCACTTTCTGGGCGTACAGCACCAGCAGGACCACCACCGCAATGAAGAAGACCCACGTCAGGATCTTCTTCGTCATGCGCCACTTGTGTGATTTTGCCATCAGAATTTTGCTCCCGGATTATCCGTTTCGACCCGATCCTGGGTCTCCATTTCGGGCTGCACAGGCGGCTCCACCAGGGACAGCCGCGGAGTATGTGCAGGTAACCAGCCCACCAGAGCCGGGAAGTGACGTAAAAAGTGGAACGCCACCACGCTCTTGGTGAGGTTCCACCAGGTGCGTTTTGGCATCAGGGTCTCATCCACCTGCTGACAGTCCTTCTCAATCAGCTGCATCAGGTTGTCGTGCAGTGTCTGGTTGAAGGTGCGATCGTGTATGATCAGGTTGGCTTCAAGGTTAAGCGACAGGCTGAGCGGGTCGAGGTTACTGGAGCCGACCGTCGCCCAGTGATCGTCCATCACTGCGACCTTGCCATGCAGCGGACGGCGCAGATACTCGTAAACTTCAACCCCGCCCTTCACCAGATAGTTATAGAGCAGGCGCGCGCCCACCTTCACAATCGGCATATCCGGCTCGCCCTGCACGATAAGCTTCACGCATACCCCGCGGCGGGCCGCGTTGCGCATGGCATGCAGCAGACGGTAGCCGGGGAAGAAGTAGGCGTTGGCGATGATCACTTCCTGCTTGGCATTCGCCAGCATTTTCAGGTAGTAGCGCTCGATATCATCCCGGTGATCGTCGTTGTCACGCCAGACAAACAGCGCCTGGGCTTCACCCGGCGCGTTGTTATCCTGTGCCTGATGACGACGACGGCCCCACCAGCGGCGCATCTCCTCGTGGCCCGGCAGGTTTTGCAGCACGAACGCGTAGATGTCCTGCACCACCGGTCCCTGCACCCTGACGGCGTAGTCCTGCTTGGCTTCCGGGCCATAATCAGACATATGCTCCGCGGAATAGTTAATGCCGCCGACGAACGCCAGTTCGCCGTCGATAACCACAATTTTGCGGTGCATGCGGCGGAACACATTGGTTCGCATGCCCATCAGCGGCGGGCGCGGATCGTAGTAGCGGAACTTGACGCCGGCAGAGGTCAGCTGGTTTACGAAGTCGTCGCTGAGATCCGGGGAGCCGTAGCCGTCCAGCAGCACCTCCACGCTGACGCCGCGCCGGGCAGCGGCCAGGATCGCCCGGTGCAGCTCTTTGCCGACCTTATCCTCAAACCAGATAAAGGTTTCGAGGAACACTTTGTCTTTTGCCTCATCAATTGCGGCGAATACCGCCGGGAAGAACGCTTCGCCGTTCTCCAGCAGTTCAATACGGTTACCATCACGCCATGCGGGTTTCATAAATGGATCTCCACAGCCAACGGGGCATGATCGGACAGGTGACGCCACTCACGCAGCGGCAGCTTTTGCGGGCTGCTGGCATGGGCGTTTTTCACGTAAATACGGTCGAGGCGCAGCAGCGGGAACGCCACCGGAAAGGTACGCGCCGGGCGGCCATCGGCCTGGGTAAATACCTCATCCAGCCCGGCTTTCGCTTTCAGCTGGCGGTTTGCCTGCTGACGCCAGTCGTTAAAGTCGCCCGCAACCAGCACGGCTTCGCCGTCCGGCAGGCCGTTAACCAGCTCGCACAGCATCTCCAGTTGCGCCTGACGGTGCCCTTCCCGTAGCCCCAGATGAACACAAATCACATGCAAGCGCTTATCGCTGTTCGGCACGGAGAGTTGACAGTGCAGCATTCCGCGTTTCTCATGGCCTTCCACTGAGACGTCGCGGTTTTCGTAATGTTCAATCGGGAAGCGCGACAGCACGGCGTTACCGTGGTGGCCTTCCGGGTAGACGGCGTTGCGTCCGTACGCGAAATCGCTCCACATAGTATCGGCGAGAAACTCGTAGTGGGTGGTGTCCGGCCAGTTTTCGATGTGCAGCGGATGCACTTCATGCGCGCCCATCACTTCCTGCAGGCAGACAATATCCGCCGACACGCTGCGCACGGCATCACGCAGTTCGGGCAGGATGAAGCGTCGGTTAAAGGCGGTGAATCCTTTGTGGGTATTAATGGTCAGTAATTTGACCGTTAAATGTGTTGTCATGTCAGCCATGTGCCTCCCGGCGCATCTTGTTTTTCTCTGCGTTGTTCTCGCTACGGCAGTGCAAAAGCGACGTCGCCGTCCCCTGAACCTGCCGGAAACCGCGTGCCGTCTGGCTGGCCGCATAAAGCGGAACAACGAGGTATCCTCATGAAAATAAAGTGTAGTCCCTGTCACAAAAAGGTGCGGCCTTACGGAATTTTCCGTAAAGTGCGGTACTCTGATTTGATAGTAGAAGATCCCACAGGAGAGAAGCCATGAAGTGGCAACAGCGTGTTCGTGTCGCAACAGGTCTGAGTTGCTGGCAGATTATGTTGCATTTGCTGGTGGTCGGGATGCTGATTGCCGGCTGGATGAGCGGGGCGCTGGTGCGCGTCGGTCTCGCCATGTGCGTGCTCTACGGCGTGACCGTTATCCTGATGCTGGCGTTTCAGCGCCACCCGGAAAGCCGCTGGCGCGCCTTTGCTGACGTGCTGGAAGAGCTGACCACCACCTGGTATTTCGGCGCGGCGATGATTGCGCTGTGGCTGCTCTCCCGCGTGCTGCACAATAACCTGCTGCTGGCGCTGGCGGGCCTTGCCATTCTCGCCGGCCCGGCGCTGGTGTCGCTGCTGGTCAAAGAGCGCCGTCGCCACTCAGCCCACTTTGCGTCTAAACATCAGGTACGCCGCTAGTCCCGTGGTGGCCGCTATCACCAGCAGCGGCCACAAACTTCCCCAGACAATCCCCAGACTCGCATCCTTCAGGTAGATCTGCTTGGTAATATCGGTAAAGTGCCGGATAGGGTTGGCCCAGGTCAGATTTTGCAGCCACACCGGCATGTTCTCCACCGGCGAGACGTATCCCGAGAGCAATATCGCCGGCATCATAAACACAAACACCCCGATAAACGCCTGCTGTTGCGTCGCGCAGAGTGCGGAAATCAGCAGCCCGAAGCCCACCAGCGACAGCCCGTAAATCACCATCGTGAACCAGAACAGCGTCAGCGAGCCGGAGAAGGGGATGTCGTACCCCCAGATGCCGACGCCCAGCACCACCGACGCCTGGAAAGTCGAGACAATCAGAGCCGGCACCGCTTTACCAACGAAAATCTGCCAGGTTGCCAGCGGCGAGACCAGCAGCTGATCGAGCGTACCCTGTTCGCGCTCCCGCGCCACCGACAGCGACGTGACAATCAGCACGCCGATGGTGGTGATCATCGCAATCAGCGACGGCACCACAAACCATTTGTAATCGAGGTTCGGGTTGTACCAGTTACGCACCACCAGTTCGCTGTTGTTCGGTTTCGGCAGCGAGGCGGTCAGCTCCTGCTGATAGTCCTTCACCATCTGCTGTAAATAGTTGGCGGCAATCTGGGCGCTGTTGGAGTTGCGCCCGTCAAGGATCAGCTGCATCTGCGCTGGCTCCAGACTGTCGAGGCGGCGCGAGAAGTCCGGCGGGAAGCGTACAAGCAGCAGCGCCTTCTGCTGGTCGATGGTCGGGCGGATCTGCTGCGGGCTGTCCACCCGCAGCACGTGGGTAAACGCCTTCGCCTGGCTGAAACGCTGGGTCAGCTCGGTGGCGTGTTTACCGCTGTCCTCGCTGTAGACCGCAATGGTGGCGTTGGTCACCTCCAGCGTGGCGGCGAAGGGGAACAGCAGCACCTGGATCACCACCGGCAGGATCAGGATGGCGCGGGTCTGCGGCTCGCGCAGCAGCGACTGCAGCTCTTTGCGAATTAGCGTCCATAAGCGATAAAACATAGCTGCTCCTTAATCCAGACGCCGTTTGGTTTTCCACCACGTCAGGCCGATAAACAGCACCGCCGAGGCGATCAGAAACAGCACGTTCACCGCCAGCACCACCGGGATATTGCCGGCGAGGAACAGGCTTTGCAGGGTGCTGACGAAGTAGCGGGCGGGGATCACATACGTAAAGGCGCGGATCACCGCTGGCATACTGTCGATCTGGAAAATAAACCCGGACAGCATAATTGACGGCAGGAACGCCGCGTTGAGCGCCACCTGCGCGGCGTTGAACTGGTTGCGGGTGAGGGTAGAGATGAGCAGCCCCATGCCCAGGGTGCTGAGTAAAAACAGGCTGGCGATAACAAACAGCAACAGCAGGGAGCCGCGAAACGGCACGCCGAGAATAAACACCGACACCAGCATACAGAGCAGCATCGCCAGCATGCCGAGGAAGTAGTAGGGGATAAGCTTGCACAGCAGCAGCTCAACGCGCGTTACCTCGGTGGAGAGCAGCGCCTCCATAGTGCCGCGCTCCCACTCGCGGGCCACCACCAGCGAGGTGAGTATCGCGCCGATGACCGTCATGATAATGGTCACCGCGCCGGGAATAATAAAGTGCTGGCTGATGGCCGCCGGGTTGAACCAGTAGCGGGTCTGCACGTCAATCAGCGGTTCAAAGGTTTCGCCGCGATCCTCGGCGCGCTGCTGCTGCCAGATCTGCCAGATGCCCTCCATATAGCCCTGCACGAAATTCGCCGTGTTGGGTTCGCTGCCATCGGTAATCACCTGCACCGGCGCGGTGGCACCGTCGCGCGCCATGTTGCTGGCGAAATCCACCGGGATCACCACCAGCCCGCGTATTTTTCCGGCCTGCATCATCTCCACCAGCGCGCCGCGGTTGTCGCTCACCGTGGCATCAATAAACGGCGAAGCGGTGATGGCATGGGTGAAGTCCAGCGCCTCCTCGCTCTGCTGCTCCAGCAGCACGCCCACTTTCAGGCGGCTGGAGTCGAGGTTGATACCGTAGCCGAAGATAAACAGCAGCAGCAGGGGGATCACCACCGCGATCAGCCAGCTGCTGGGGTCGCGCACGATCTGCCGCGTCTCTTTGATACACAGCGCCCGCACGCGCCGCCAGGAAAGTGCGCTCATGCCGCATGCTCCTTATCCCACCGGTGGATCAGGGTAATAAACGCCTGCTCCATGGTCGGATCGTCATCCTCCCGGGTTGCCGCCTGGGCTTTGAGATCGTCCGGCGTACCGCTGGCAATCAGCTTGCCGTGATACACCAGCCCGATACGGTCGCAGTACTCCGCCTCATCCATAAAGTGGGTAGTGACCATCACCGTCACCCCTTTTTCCACCATGCTGTTGATGTGCAGCCAGAACTCGCGCCGGGTCAGCGGGTCAACGCCGGAGGTAGGTTCATCAAGAAACAGAATATCGGGCTCGTGCATCAGGGCGCAGACCAGCGCCAGCCGCTGCTTGAAGCCGAGCGGCAGGGCATCGGTGGGCTGATCGGCGATAGTATCGAGGCCAAACGCCTTGCTCATGCGCGCAATCTTGTCGTTCTGCGCCCGGCCACGCAGGCCGTATACCCCGGAGAAGAAGCGCAGGTTTTGCGCCACCGTCAGGTTGCCGTAGAGCGAGAACTTTTGCGCCATGTAGCCCAGGTGCTGGCGCGCTTTCCCGGAGCTGGTTTTCAGATCGAGATCCAGGACCAGCGCTTTACCGACGGTGGGGGGCAGCAGACCGCACATCATCTTGAAGGTGGTGGATTTCCCGGCACCGTTCGGCCCGAGCAGACCGAAAATCTCCCCGCGCTGGACGGAGAAGTCCACCCGATCGGTGGCGGCAAAATCGCCAAATTTTTTGGTCAGCTGCCGGGCTTCAATGACCGTCTCTTCGGGGTTGCCCTCCACGGTATGCAGAATGGCACCCAGCGGCGATTCAGAGGTTCCGGCCCCGCCGAGCAGGTCGATAAAGGCATCTTCAAAGCGCGGTGACGTGTCGCGCAGCACCAGATCGGCAAGGCCTGGGGCAGCGCGGAGCTGTGCCGGGTCGCTGTCTCTGGTCAGGATCAGGCGCACCGAACGCCCCTGGATCATGGCGTCGCTCACCTGGGGCAGCTTCAGCGCCTGCTGGAGCAGAGCGCGGTTATGAATGGTCGGGCTGGTGGCAAGGAAGCTGCGCCCGGCCATCTGGCGCGTCAGCTCAGTGGGGGCGCCCTGGAACAGCAGTTCGCCCTCGTTCATCAGCAGCACCGAGCGGCACTGCTCGGCCTCGTCGAGGTAAGAGGTGCTCCAGAGGATCAGCATGCCGTCACCGGCCAGCTCGTGCACCATCTGCCACAGCTCACGGCGCGAGATCGGGTCCACGCCGACCCCCGGCTCGTCGAGCAGCAGCACCTTCGGCGTGCCGACCAGCGTGCAGGCCAGCCCCAGTTTCTGCTTCATCCCGCCGGAGAGCTTCCCCGCCAGCCGGTCAGTAAAGGGGCCAAGTGCAGTGAATTCCAGCAGGCGCTCAAAGGTGGTGATACGCGCTTCGCCGGTGACGCTGCGCAGATCGGCATACAGCGTCAGGTTTTCCATCACCGTCAGATCTTCATACAGGCCAAACTTCTGCGGCATGTAACCGAGCATGGCGTGCAGGGCGTTATCATCGGCAATCGGATCGAGGCCCAGCACTTCAGCCTGCCCTTCGTCGGGACGCAGCAGCCCCGCCAGCATACGCATCAGCGTGGTTTTTCCCGCGCCGTCGGGGCCGACCAGCCCGGTGACGCCCCCGGC
Organism: Siccibacter colletis; assembly: GCF_000696575.1. Lineage (GTDB taxonomy): Bacteria > Pseudomonadota > Gammaproteobacteria > Enterobacterales > Enterobacteriaceae > Siccibacter > Siccibacter colletis. The sequence goes on from NZ_JMSQ01000039.1 coordinate 242,570, forward strand.
GCGGATCTCGGCATCAAGCCGCGCCACCGCCGGTTTATCCATCCCGGGGAAACGCTTCTCCACGCCGTGCAGGCGGATTGCGCCCTCGCTACTCATGATGCGTCTCATCGAAGGTGACGGTCACCGGCATCCCCTGGCGCAGGCTGTCGTCAGCATCGGTGACGATAATGCGCAGGCGGTACACCAGGTCGGTGCGCAGATCCGGGGTTTCCACGGTTTTCGGCGTGAATTCGGCGGTCGGCGAGACAAAGCCGATTTTGCCGTGATAGGGCTTATCGGGGCGGCCATCGGTCCAGAGCTGTACCTGCTGGCCCGGCGTGGCGCGGTTGAGGTTCAGCTCATTGACGTAAGCACGCACCCACACCGGACGGGTGAGCGACAGGGTCAGCACGGTGCTGCCAGCGTTGAGCATGCTGCCCGGCTCCACTGCACGGGTCAGCAGCGTGCCGGGGGAGGGGGCGATAAGCGTGGTGTCGTGCAGATCCAGCTCGGCCTGCGCCACCTGCGCCCTGGCCTGTTCCACCGCTGCCTGGGCCTGCGCAATCTCCTGCGGGCGGTTACCGGCCTGGAACTGACTCAGCTTATCCTGCGCGGATTTCAGACTGGCCTGCGCCTGGTCGCGGGAGGAGCGGGCGTTTTCCAGGTCGTTGGCGGAGATGACGCGGCTTTTCCACAGCCCCTGCTGGCGCTGCCAGAAGTTCTGCGCATACTGATACGCCGCCTCGGCCTGACGCACTGCGGCTTGCGCCTGGGCGATCTCTTCGTCGCGGTAACCGGCTTTCGCCAGATCGAGTTTGGCTTCGGCGGTGGCGAGGCTGGCTTTCGCCTGCAGCAGGGCATTCTGGTACGGCGCACGGTCAAGCGTGCCGAGCGTCTGCCCTTGCTGCACCGCATCGCCCTCATCCACCGCCAGCGAGGCCAGCCGCCCGCCGACGCGGAAGCTGAGGTTCACGGTGCGGATATCAACGTTACCGTACAGGGTAAGGGTGTGCGGCTTGCTGTGCTGATACCACATCCATCCACCAGCAATAGCGGCCACAACCACCAGCGCGCCGACGATCAACAGCGGCTTTTTCATGCCTGAGACTCCTTACGGGCCAGCCCGTCGAGAATAAAGGTAATGTGACTCTTCACCACGCTGCTGATGCGGGCGCTTTTCGTTGCGTCAAAGCCGCTCCACCCGGCGCGCAGCAGGATAGTTTCACGCCCGAGACGGAAGGCGAGCACCTCGCCGAGCAAGGCGTGGGTGTGCAGTATGGTGTCGGTATCTTCTGCCTCGCGCCCGGTGCAGGCGGCGATCAGGCGCGTGAGGTGGCTGTGCAGCGGGGCGATCACCTGCTGATGGATATGCTGGTAGGCGGCGGTCGGCGAAAGCTGCTCGCGGGAGATAAACTTGCTGAGGTTCAGCGTGTCGTCCTGGGTCAGCAGGTGCACGATGTTATCGCAGGCCTGAAACAGCAGCGCGCGCATGGCGGCTATATCCGGCGGCTGCTGGCGCAACAGCGTCTCAGCGGCCTCGGCATGGGGCTGAAACCGGGTACTGATAAAATCAGCGATCCAGTGCGCACAGGCCATGTAGAGATCGTCCTTGGAGCCGAAATAGTAGGTGATTGCCGCAATGTTCTGCCCGGCATCGGCGGCGATGTCGCGGGTGGTGGCATTGAGGCCATACTCGCCGAACTGGGCAAGCGCGGCGGTAATCAGCTGATTACGGGCCTGTTCGCCGCGCGGCGTAACGGGTGAGGTTGTGGCATTCATAGGCGCGATAAAAGTTAATCAATCGATTGATTAAAAATATGGCTGTTTTTTGACCTTGTCCAGTCTGTAACGTATGTTTTTTATACCGTCTTTCACTTTTGCGACGCACGTCAGCATCAGGTCGCAGGGCGAAACACGGCGGCAGCGCGAGAATTTATGCGGTGAATCACAAAAACTGCTACACTCCGCCCCTTCATGACATTGTGGTTTTTGTCTCGCTATCAGGCCTCGGCCTAATGCCTTCCCCGGAAAACTACACCGCACGCGGTCAGGGGCAGGTCCGGAGTTGTTATGTCCTTTGATTCACTTGGTCTTGCCCCCGAAATCCTGAAAGCGATCGCTGAGCAGGGTTACACTCAACCGACCCCCATCCAACAACAGGCTATCCCGGCAGTGCTGGCAGGCCGTGATGTGATGGCCAGTGCCCAGACCGGCACCGGTAAAACCGCAGGCTTCACCCTGCCGCTGCTGCAGCTGCTGACCCAGCACAACCCGCACGCCAAAGGGCGTCGTCCGGTGCGCGCCCTGATCCTCACCCCGACCCGCGAACTGGCGGCGCAGATTGGTGAGAACGTCAGCGCGTACAGCCAGTATCTGAATATCCGCTCGCTGGTGGTGTTCGGCGGCGTGAGCATCAACCCGCAGATGATGAAGCTGCGCGGCGGCGTTGACGTGCTGGTGGCAACGCCGGGCCGTCTGCTTGATCTTGAACACCAGAACGCCCTCAAGCTCGACAGCGTAGAGATTCTGGTGCTGGACGAAGCCGACCGCATGCTGGACATGGGCTTCATCCACGACATTCGTCGCGTGCTGTCAAAACTGCCGGCGCGTCGTCAGAACCTGCTGTTCTCCGCGACCTTCTCGGATGACATCAAAGGGCTGGCGGAAAAACTGCTGCACAACCCGCTGGAAGTGGAAGTGGCGCGTCGCAACACCGCTTCTGAGCAGGTCACCCAGCACGTTCACTTCGTGGACAAAAAGCGCAAGCGGGAGCTGCTCTCTCAGATGATCGGCGAAGGCAACTGGCAGCAGGTGCTGGTGTTTACCCGCACCAAGCACGGCGCTAACCACCTCGCGGAGCAGCTGAACAAAGACGGTATCCGCTCTGCGGCAATCCACGGTAACAAGAGTCAGGGGGCGCGTACCCGTGCGCTGGCCGACTTCAAAACCGGTGATATCCGCGTGCTGGTTGCCACCGACATCGCGGCGCGCGGCATCGACATCGAAGAGCTGCCGCACGTAGTGAACTACGAGCTGCCGAACGTGCCGGAAGACTACGTGCACCGCATTGGCCGTACCGGACGCGCTGCTGCGACCGGGGAAGCGCTGTCGCTGGTCTGCGTAGACGAGCACAAGCTGCTGCGCGATATCGAGCGCCTGCTGAAGCGTGAAATCCCGCGCATTGCGCTGCCGGGCTACGAGCCGGACCCGAGCATCAAAGCCGAGCCGATCGTCAACGGTCGCCAGCAGCAGCGTGGCGGCGGTCGCGGTCAGGGCGGCGGTGGTCGTGGTCAGGGCCAGCCGCGTCGTCAGAACAGCGACAGCGCCGCGAAGCCGACCGGTGATAAACCGCGTCGTCAGGGCGGCGATGCAGCAAAACCCGCGGGCGAGAAGTCGCGCCGTCAGGGTGGCGACAGCGCGAAGCAGGGCCGCTGGTTAGGCGAGGGCGCATCACGTCCGTCCGGTGACGGCGCGCGTCGTCGTCGTCCGCCGCGTAAAGCCTCCTCCGGCGAATAATCCCTCCGGATGTTGTCAGCGGATTGCGGGGTAGCTAACATACCCCGCAATCTGTTTCGGGAGCCCCGTTCATGATCGATAAACACTCCACCGTCCCGGTTTACCTTCAGCTTGAAGCCTTTCTCACCGCGCAAATCCAGTCCGGCGCGCTAAAACCCGGCGACGCGCTGCCTTCCGAAACCGCACTCTGCCAGCAGTTTGGCATTGCCCGTATGACCGCCCGTAAAGCGGTGGATTATCTGGTACGCCAGGGCAAAGTCGAACGTCGACGCGGCCAGGGCACCTACGTCACGCACGCAAAACCGCCGCTGCGCATCGCGCTGCCGCTCGATCGCCATCTCACCTCCAGCGAAGCCACCCTCGCCCTCAACGAACCGATGGTTAACCGGCTGATCTGCCTGGAGCGCCAGCCCGTCAGCCATGATATGGCCGCGCTGCTCGCCATCGCGCCGGGGGATGACGTGTGGTTTATGAAGCGCCTGCGGCTGGTGGGTGATGTGCCGTTCGTGTTTGAGCAGTCCTGGATGCTGTGCGATCTGTTCCCGGATTTAACCCCCGCCGATCTCAATGCCTCAAAGTACGCCTACATCAGCCGGAAAGGCTACAGCGTAGCGCGCAGTGAAAAGCAGATCCGCGCCGAGCTGCCGGCCCGAGACGTGCAGGAGATGCTCAACATCCAGCGCGAAGAGCCGGTGCTGCACGCCACGTCGGTCGCCTGGCTGAGCGAAGGCCGCCCGTTTGAAGTCTCGGAAATCTACTACAACCAGCAGCACTACGTGTTCACCATCACCGCCGAACGACCCTAATTCCCGTCTCACCTGACCGGCTACTTTGTGACCGGGTTCATATTCTCCGTTAACTTGTCTAGACAACTAGACATGATATATCGTTATACTTTCGCTATGCAGTTCGCTTCTTTTCACCTTACAGGGATAAGACTATGAGTCGTGCAGGCGAGTTTGTTCAGGATTTAGGAAAGGCACTGATGATGCCGATTTCCGTGATCGCCGCGGCGGGGATTTTTCTTGGCCTTGCCGCCGCGCTGCAAAATCCGGCGATTGTTGGCGAGGGGATGATCCACGCGCAGGCGATGCAGCAGGCGATTGGCTTTATACGCAAAGTGGCGGGGGCGCTGTTCGGCAATCTGCCGCTGCTGTTTGCCATTGCCGCCGCCGTCGGGCTGGCGCGGGACGAGAAGCCCACCGCGGCGCTCGCGGCGGTGATAGGGTTTATCACCCTGCACGTCGGGGTGAACTTCAGCCTTACCGCCCAGGGGCTGACGCCGGAAACCACTTCAGCCAGCGCCTTTATGGCCAAAGGCTACAGCCAGACCGAGGCGGTGATGTACGCCGCCGAGTTCGCCAACACGCTGGGGATCTTCTCCTATCAGATGAGCGTGCTCGGCGGGGTGATTGCCGGGATCGTCACGGTACTGCTGCACAACCGCTTCTACACCATCCAACTGCCGGCGGCCATCGCCTACTTCGGCGGACGTCGCTTTGTGCCGATTATTACCGTGATCGTGCTGCCGTTGGTGGGGTTAGGGCTCTCCTTCATCTGGCCGGTGATCGCCGGGGGCATTATTCGCCTCGGCGAGTTTATCGGCCACGCCGGGGCGGCAGGTACCTTCTTTTATGCCCTCACCGAACGCATCCTCATTCCTACCGGGCTGCACCACATCCTCAATGAAACCGTGCGCTTTACCCCGGTGGGCGGCATGGTGCATGTCGATAACGAAAGCATCATCGGCGCGCTCAGCATCTTCAACTATGCGCTGGCCCATCCGGGCGAACTGGCGAACGACGTGGTGCGCGAAGCCACCCGCTTCCTCGCCCAGGGCAAAATCCCGGTGATGATGTTTGGTCTGCCGGGGGCGGCGCTGGCGATCTACCGCTGCGCGAAGCCGGAGCACAAGCAGCGCGTGAAAGCGCTGATGATGGCCGGGGCGCTGGCCTCCTTCACCACCGGCATCACCGAGCCGCTGGAGTTCAGTTTTATCTTCGTCTCGCCGCTGCTGTTTGTCTTCCATGCGGTGATGACCGGCCTGTCGTTTGCCCTGTCGCAGCTGCTGAACGTGATGATCGGCAATGTGCAGGGCGGACTGATCGATTTCATCGTCTTTGGCGTACTGGGCGGGGCAAAAACCGCCTGGTGGTTCAGCCTGCTGCTCGGCGTCATCTGGTTCCCGGCGTACTACTTCACCTTCAAATTCATCATCCTGCGCACTAACGCCCGCACGCCGGGCCGTGAGGAGGAGGATCGCGCCCCTGCACCCGGTGCGGCTTTGGCCGGGAAGGGCAGCGGCGAAACCGCGCTGATTATCGAAGGGCTGGGCGGGCACGACAACATTCAGGCGGTGGACTGCTGCTTTACCCGCCTGCGCGTCCGGGTCGCCGATATGGCAAAGGTGCAGGACCCGGCGCTGAAGCAGAGTGGGGCCAGCGGCATCATCCGCGCCACGCAGAATGACATTCAGGTTATCTATGGGCCGCAGGTGGAAAGTATCGCCACCGCGGTGAAGCAAAATTTACTCGCTCAACAGTCGTAAGGGAGCCGTAACATGAAAAAAGCTTTTAATATCGTTTTAGTCGGGGGCGGATCCACCTGGACGCCGGGATTACTCAAGGCGCTGTGCAAACTGAAAACCCGCCTGCCGCTCAACAAGCTGGTGATGTTCGACGTTAACGCTGAACGTCAGGCGGTGATCGGCGAATACGCGAAAGTGCTGTTCCGCGAAGAGTACCCGGAGGTGGAGTTAATCTGGACCACCGATAAAGAGGTGGCCCTGCGCGACATGGACTTCATCTTCTGCCAGATGCGTACCGGCGGCTACGCGATGCGCGAGAAGGACGAAAAAATTCCGTTAAGCCTCGGGGTGATTGGTCAGGAGACCTGCGGGCCGGGCGGTTTCGCCTACGGTATGCGTTCCATTCGCGACATGATTGAACTGGTTAACGACGTGCGGGCGCGTTCGCCGCAGGCGTGGATCCTCAACTACACCAACCCGGCGGCGATCGTTGCCGATGCACTGAAAAAGTCGTTCCCGGATGACGAGCGCATCATCAATATCTGCGACCAGCCGGTCAACCTGCTGCGCTCCTATGGCCGCCTGCTGGGCCGCGACCCCGAGACCTTCGACCCGGTCTACTTCGGGCTGAATCACTTCGGCTGGTTCACCCATCTCTATGATGAAAACGGTCATGATCTGGCACCGGAGCTGAAAGCGATTATCGCCAGCAACGGCTTTAAGCCGGTGGACGCCGAGCAGCGCGACCAGTCCTGGCTTGATACCTACGCCGCGGTGGCGGATATGCTCCACGACTTCCCGGACTACCTGCCGAATACCTATCTGCAGTACTACCTCTACCCGGAGTACAAGCTGAGCAAGCTCGACCCGAACTTCACTCGCGCCAACGAGGTGATCAACGGCCGTGAGAAGCGGGTATTCGACGAGTGCCGTACCGCGGCGGCAGAGGGCACCACGAAGAACGTGCACGTGGTGCACAACGATGCCCACGGCGACATGATCGTTGAGCTGGCGGAGTCTATCGCCTTCAACCTGAAGAAAAAATTTATTGTGATGGTGGAGAATAACGGCCTGGTGGCGAACCTCGACAACGACGTGATGGTGGAAGTGGCGGCCGAAATGGGTGCCAACGGCCCGCGTCCGTTCGGCGTTGGCAAAATTCCAACCTTCTACAAAGGGATGATCGAGCAGCAGTTCGCCTATGAGCGGCTGACGGTCGAAGCCTATCTGGAAGGCTCCTACACCAAAGCGCTGATGGCCCTGACGCTCAACCGCACCATTGTCGATGCCAAAAAAGCCCGCAGGGTGCTGGATGCGCTGATCGAAGCGAACCGCGACTACTGGCCAGAGCTGAAGTAACTTTCCGTAGCATGCCCTCTCCCGGAGGAGAGGGCGCTGTTACACCACCTCGCCATTGCTGGCGATCACCTGTTTGTACCAGTCGAAGCTGCGCTTTTTGCGGCGCGCCAGGTTGCCGTTGCCGTCGTTATCCTTATCAACATAGATAAACCCGTAGCGCTTTTTCATCTCTCCGGTGCCGGCACTGACGATGTCGATCGGCCCCCACCAGGTGTACCCCATGATGTCGCAGCCATCGGCAACGGCTTCTGCCATCTCGATGATGTGCTGGCGTCCATACGCGATGCGCTCTTCATCGTTAATTGTGCCGTCCGGGGCAATCTCATCCACCCCGCCGTAGCCGTTTTCCACGATGAACAGCGGCTTGCGGTAGCGATCCGCCAGCTCGTTACACACCGTGCGCAGCCCTTTTGGATCTACCGGCCAGCCCCAGGCGGTTTTTTTCAGGTACGGATTGTCCTCGCCCTTCGCCCCGCCGGTATCGATCTGTAACTGCGCCCCGGCCTTGTGCACCACGCTGCGGTAGTAGCTGAAGCCCAGATAGTCGGAAGGGTAGCGGGCAATCAGCGCCAGATCCTCCGGCTCCATCGCCAGTGTAATGCCGTTATCGCGGAACAGGCGGCGGCTGTAAGCCGGATACTCACCGTTCATCATCACATCGGAATAGAACAGCGAGCGGCGGCGCAGCTGCTGGGTTTCAAAGATGTCGTCCGGGTGGCAGGTGGCCGGGTAAACGGTGCTGAGCGATAGCATGCAGCCGATCTGCGCCTCAGGAATGATTTCGTGGCACAGCTTGTTCGCCAGCGCGTTAGCAACAAACTGATGGTGGTTGGCCTGGTAGATGATCTGCAACGAGGCGTCGGCATCCACCGCGCCGGTGGCGAACGGCATGCGGTTCATGTTGTTCAGCTCGTTGAAGGTCATCCAGTACTTCACCTTGCCGCGATAGCGCCGGAAGACCGTTTCGCAGTAGCGGGTGAAGTGCGCGATCAGCGCGCGGTTCTTCCAGCCGCCGTACTCCTGGTAGAGCGCCAGCGGCGTTTCGTAGTGGGAGAGGGTGATCACCGGCTCGATGCCGTACTTCAGCAGCTCGTCAAACAGGTTATCGTAGAACGCCAGCCCGGCTTCGTTCGGGGTCTGTTCATCCCCGCGCGGGAAAATGCGCGACCAGGCAATCGAGGTACGAAAGCACTGAAAACCCATCTCCGCGAACAGCGCCACGTCCTCTTTATAGCGGTGGTAAAAATCCACCGCCTCGTGGCTGGCGTAGTAGAGATGCGGGTCGATGATGGCGTCATGCTGGCCGGAAGCGATACCGCCGCGCACCACGTCGGCGATAGACGGCCCTTTGCCGTCAAGGTTCCAGGCGCCTTCTGCCTGATTGGCGGCTATCGCGCCGCCCCATAAAAAGTGCTGAGGAAACTGTGCCATCTGCTGCTCCTTAATCGCTGAGATCCTGCCCGTTGGAGGCGATCACTTTTTTGTACCACCAGAAACTTTTCTTGCGCGAGCGGGCGAGGGTGCCTTTCCCCATGTCGTCCTGGTCCACGTAGATAAAGCCGTAGCGCTTGGACATCTGCGCGGTGCCGGCGCTGACCACGTCAATCGGCCCCCACCAGGTGTAGCCGAACAGGTCGACGCCGTCGGCGATGGCCTCCTGGATCTGCTCGATGTGCTGGCGCAGGTAGTCGATGCGGTAGTCGTCATTGATGCTGCCGTCCGGGTTGACCTCATCCACCGCGCCGAGACCGTTTTCGGCAATAAACAGCGGTTTCTGATAGCGGTCATAGAGCTGATTGAGCGCCAGCCGCAGCCCTTTCGGGTCGATCTGCCAGCCCCAGTCGCTGGTCTCCAGGTACGGGTTGCGAATACCGCCGGTGATCAGGTTCCCGGTGGCACCCTGAAGTTTTTCCGGATGCGCGCTGATGGTGCTCGACATGTAGTAGCTGAAGGAGACGTAGTCCACCGGGTACTGGCGCAGGATCTCCTCGTCGCCCACCGCCATCTTCAGCACCACGCCTTTCTCCGCCAGCATGCGCTTCGCCCACGAGGGATAGTAGCCGCGCGCCTGCACGTCGCTGAAGAACAGCGACACGCGCTGGGCCTCTTCACACGCCAGCTGGTCGTCCGGGTGGCAGGTGTTGGGGTAGAGGATCTGATAGCTGATCATGCAGCCCACCTGCGAGCCGGGAATGATGGCGTGGCAGGCTTTGGTCGCTAAAGCGCTGGCGACAAATTGATGGTGCGCCCCCTGGTACTTGTCCTGCTCAATATTCGGGTGATCTTCTTCGATGACCCCGATGCTGACGTAGGGGTGATGCTTCACGCAGTTGATCTCGTTGAAGGTCATCCAGTACTTCACCTGCTTGCGGTAGCGGGTAAACACCGTGGTGGCGAAGCGCACATAGAAATCCACCACCTGACGGTTCGGCCAGCCGCCGTAATCGGTGACCAGCGCCAGCGGCATCTCGTAGTGTGACAGCGAGACGATCGGCTCAATGCCGTGCTGGCGCAGGGTGTTGAACACGTCATCGTAGAACGCCAGCCCGGCTTCGTTCGGCGTGGTTTCATCCCCGCGCGGGAAGATGCGCGTCCAGGCGATGGACATGCGGAAGCATTTGAAGCCCATCTCGGCGAACAGCGCGATGTCCTCTTTGTAGTGGTGATAGAAGTCATTGCCGTTGCGTTTGGGGTAGTACTTTGTGCTGTTCGGGTCCTGCGCCTCGGCCACCTGCTGGTGGGTCATGCCCAGCCACTGATCCAGCCAGCGCGCTTTTGGCGTCGTGACGTCAAAGGTGTAGACGTCAGACACGGACAGCCCTTTGCCGTCTACGTTCCACGCCCCTTCCAGCTGGTTAGCGGCGGTGGCACCGCCCCATAAAAATCCTTCCGGAAAGGCTTTCGACATTGTCATGGTGTTTTCCTTATACCGCCGGTGCGGTAAGTGTCAGACAGGCTTCATTGATGCCGATACCGCCCTGTTTTACCGGGGTGATATCGCCGTATTCGTCGCTATTAGTGACAATCACAATCACGCTGGGGTCGATGTGCTGCGCGCGCAGGGCTTCAAGGTCGAAACCGATCAGCGGCTGGCCGACCTCGACGAATTCCCCTTCGCGGATATAACTGGTAAAGCCAGCGCCGCCGAGCTTCACGGTGTCGATACCGATGTGGATCAGCACCTCGGCACCGCTGTCGCTTCGCAGCGTCAGGGCGTGGCGGGTATCAAACACCGACTCCACCCGGCCATTAACCGGGGATCGCAGCTCCCCGCTGTCCGGGACGATGGCGATGCCCTTGCCAAAAATCTCATCGGCAAACACCGGGTCGCTCAGGCGGTCGAGGGGCAGCAACTGGCCGCTCACCGGCGCGAAGATCTGCTCATCCCGGGCAGCAAGCGGTAGCGGTGCGCCCGCCTGCTGTGCAGCGGTATCCGGCTGCGCCTCCTCCTCAAAGCCAACCACCACGGTGAGCAGGGCGGCCACGGTAAAGGAGATCCCGAGGCTCGCCAGCGCCCACAGGAAGGTGGGGCCGACCAGGGCCGGAATACCGGACAGACCGCTCAGGGCAAAGGCATAGGTCTTTACCCCCATCGCCATCGCGAACGCCCCGCCGCAGGCTCCGCCCGCCAGGGCGCAGGCGAATGGGCGCTTAAAGCGAATATTGATGCCGTACATCGCCGGCTCGGTAATCCCCAGCGAGGCGCTGAAGCTGGTGGAGAGCGCAAGAGTTCTGGTCTTTTTGTTACGCGAGCGCAGAAAGACCCCGAACGCCGCCCCGGCCTGGCCGAGGTTGGCAACGTAAAACAGGATCTTGAACGGGTCATAGCCGAGCCGGCTGATGTTGTTGATCATCACCGGCACCAGCACGTAGTGCATACCGGTAATGATCATCAGCGACAGGGTACCGCCCACCAGTACGCCCGCCAGTATCCCCATGTTGGCCACCAGCCACAGGATGCCGCCCGACAGCGCGTTGCCAAGCCAGATGCCGAGCGGGCCGATTGTTATCAGCGTAACGGGCGTCACGATCACCAGCGACAGCAGAGGCACGAACATGGTTTTCAGTGCGCCAGGCATCACGCGGTCAACCGCGCGTTCTACGTAGCTCAGCAGCCAGACCGCCAGCAGGATCGGGATCACTGACGAGGCATAGGAAACGGGCGCAACCGGCAGGCCGAAGAAGGCGATGGGGTCGCCAGCGGCGAACAGTGTGGTCAGGCTGGGGTGAAACAGTGCTGCGGCCATCGCCACCGCCACGTAGGGGTTGGCACCAAATTTGTGACCGGCGCTGAAGGCCAGCACCAACGGCATAAAGAAAAACACGCCGTCGCTGATGGCCGCCAGGATCTGGTAGCTCTGGTTGCTGACATCGAGCCAGTTGAGGGCCACCAGCAGCGAGAGCACCCCCTTGAGGATACCTGCGCCGGCAATGGCGGGAATGATGGGGGAAAAGATGCCGGACAGCCCCTCCAGCACCACCGACACCGGGTTGCGGCGTTTGCGCGGCGCGTCGTCCGCAGGGGCGGGTGCTGCCTCGCGCAGGTGGGGAAGCTGGTCAAGGATCGCGTCGCACAGCGGGGCCACCTCGTTACCGATGATCAGCTGATACTGATCGCCGGAGATGTTGACCCCCATGACGCCATCGGTGTTGTCGAGCGCAGCCCGATCCGCCAGGCTCATGTCGCGCAGCTCAAAGCGCAGCCGGGTAATGCAGTGGAACAGCGAGACGATATTTTCGGCCCCGCCAATGCGCGTAATAATCTGCTGCGCGGTATGGGAATAGTGCATGGTCATTCCTCCAGATCCACGGCGAAATAACGCCGTGTTAAACAATCGCCGGGTCTGCCGGTCGTCTTGCTTCCTCTGGGGTTTGCCTGATTGAACAGTAACAAGCCTGAACGGAATTAGTGGGATTACTCCCGGGTATTACGCCCCGGTATCTGCGGGCGTCATTCTTTTAATCACGTTATCGATATGCACCGTCAGATATAATTTCTCCGACTGGCTCATCGCGTGGTGATAATTCTTCTGCACAAAATCATTAATGGCCTCAACGCAGGCGACGGTTTTTTTATAGCGCTGCTGCACCATCGCAAACAGTTCCGCATCGTCATTATCGACAATCTCGCCTTCTACTACCCGTTGAGCAAAAAATTTCAGGTGGGTAATAAAACGCTGGTAATTCAGGCTCTCCTCATCCGGCTTAACCCGAAACCAGTATTTGACGATGTTCTGCACCTGATAAATAAGCTGGGTGATCTGGCCGGTTTTCGCCGTGGTGGTGCTCAGCCCGGCGTTAACGATATGCAGCGCGATACTGCAGGCCTCAGCATCCGGTAATAGCGTGCCGGTGCGGGCGGCTATCAGCGCCAGTGCCTGCTGGCCGACGCCATATTCTGCCTGATAAAAATGGCGCACTTCCCACTGCAACGGATTATGCAGCGTCAACGCGTCATGACTGCGTTGCAGGGCGTAATGCAAATGATCGCTCAGGCTGATATACAGCCCTTCACTTAATTTATGCGGCAGGGCAGCGCGCGCCAGCGCCACGATATCATCGGTGAGCTGCAATATTTCCAGCGGTATTTCATCCGCCAGCGCTTTGAACCGCGCCGATATTTTGTCGTCGTGCAGGCGAAACGTTTTCTCTATTTTCGCCATATTAACCTGTTCTCCCGCCGAGGCTGAAAAACCTAATCCGCGCCCGGTGAGGATCAGCTCCTGACCCTGTTCATCCACCACGCTGACGACATTGTTATTAAGGATTTGCTTAATGAACATCGACGGCTCCTGAAAACAAAACGGGCAAAACATAAATACAGATTACGGAAAGTCTCCCGCAAGCTGCATTCAGGTTTTGCCCGCCGAACGGTAACAAGTTAATGCACTGATAAAAAACCTAACACCCGTCTGATAATCGGTCAACGCAGGGGACGCGGAAAGAATATATTTACCTCTGAAATGTGATCAGCTCTGCGAATTAATGCGCTCAATGTTTTCGCCGCGCCGTGCTAAAAAAAGGTCAACCTGCGGGCTAAAAAATGCCACAATAGTGGCTGTTTATACAGTATCTCAGGTTTCCCGATGGCCCTTTCGAGCGCGCATAAAGCGCAAATTGCCGCCTGGTACAAGGCGCTGCAACAGCAGATCCCCGATTTTATCCCTCGCGCGCCGCAGCGGCAGATGATTGCTGAAGTGGCGAAAACGCTGGCCGGGGATGAAGGGCGGCATCTGGCGATCGAAGCGCCCACCGGCGTCGGTAAAACCCTCTCCTATCTGATCCCCGGCATCGCCATTGCCCGGGACGAGCAGAAAACCCTGGTGGTGAGCACCGCTAACGTGGCGTTGCAGGACCAGATCTTCAGCAAGGATTTACCCCTGCTGCGCAAGATTATCCCGGACCTGAAGTTCACCGCCGCTTTCGGACGCGGGCGCTACGTCTGCCCGCGCAACCTCGCTGCGCTCTCCACCGAAAGCCTGGCGCAGGGCGATCTGCTGGCATTTCTCGATGACGAGCTGACGCCGAACAGCAAAGAGGAGCAGCAGCGCTGCGCAAAGCTGAAAGCCGATCTCGACAGCTATAAGTGGGACGGTCTGCGCGATCACACCGATCAGGCGATCGACGACAAGCTGTGGATGCGGCTCAGCACCGATAAAGCGAGCTGCCTGAACCGCAACTGCCACTACTACCGCGAATGCCCGTTTTTCGTGGCGCGGCGTGAAATCCAGGAGGCGGAAGTGGTGGTGGCAAACCACGCGCTGGTGATGGCGGCGCTGGAGAGCGAAGCGGTGCTGCCGGAGCCGAAAAACCTGCTGCTGGTGCTGGATGAAGGGCATCACGTCCCGGACGTGGCGCGCGATGCGCTGGAGATGAGCGCCGAGATCACCGCTCCCTGGGCGCGGCTGCAGCTCGATCTGTTTGCGAAACTGGTGGCGACCTGCGTGGAGCAGTTCCGCCCGAAAACCCTGCCGCCGCTGGCGAATCCCGAGCGGCTGAACGCGCACTGCGAGGAGCTGGCCGAACTTATCGGCTCCCTGAACAGTATTCTAGCCCTTTATCTGCCGGCGGGCAGCGAGGCGGAGTACCGGTTTGCGATGGGCGAACTGCCGGCTGAGATCATGGAGATTTGCCAGCGGCTGGCGAAGCTTACCGAATCGCTGCGCGGCCTGGCGGAGCTGTTCCTCAACGATCTCAGCGAGAAGACCGGCAGCCACGATATTGTGCGTCTGCACCGGGTGCTGTTGCAGATGAACCGCGCCCTCGGCCACTTTGAGGCGCAGAGCAAGCTCTGGCGGCTGGCCTCGCTGGCCCAGGCGTCCGGTGCGCCGGTGTCGAAGTGGGTGACCCGCGAGCTGCGCGACGGCCAGCTGCATATGTGGTTCCACTGCGTCGGCATTCGCGTTGCCGACCAGCTGGAAAAGCTGCTCTGGCGCAGCGTGCCGCATGTGGTGGTCACCTCCGCGACCCTGCGCTCGCTCAACAGTTTTTCACGTCTGCAGGAGATGAGCGGCCTGCGCGAGAAGGCGGGCGACCGTTTTATCAGCCTCGATTCGCCGTTCAATCATGTCGATCAGGGGCGGATTGTCATTCCCCGCATGCGTTACGAACCGCTGATGGAGCACGAAGCGCACCATATTGCCGAGATGGCGGCCTTCTTCCGCCAGGAAGTCGAAAAAGGCGAGCACAAAGGGATGCTGGTGCTGTTTGCCAGCGGACGCGCCATGCAGCAGTTTCTCACCCACGTGACCGACCTGCGCCTGATGCTGCTGGTGCAGGGCGATCAGCCGCGTTACCGGCTGGTGGAGCTGCACCGCAAGCGCGTGCAGGGCGGTGAGCGCAGCGTGCTGGTAGGGCTACAGTCCTTTGCCGAAGGGCTGGATCTGAAAGGCGAGCTGCTCACCCAGGTGCATATCCATAAAATTGCCTTCCCGCCGGTGGACAGCCCGGTAGTGATCACCGAAGGGGAGTGGCTGAAAAGCCTTAACCGCTATCCGTTCGAAGTGCAGAGCCTGCCGAGCGCCTCCTTCAATCTTATCCAGCAGGTCGGGCGGCTTATCCGCAGCCACGAATGCTGGGGCGAGGTGATCATTTATGACAAACGTCTGTTTACCAAAGGCTACGGGCAGCGCCTGCTGAACGCGCTGCCGGTATTTCCTGTTTCCCAGCCCGAGGCACCAGACGTTATAGTGAAGGCTGAGCCAAAAAAAGCAGCGCGCCGCCCTCGTCGGCGCTGAATACGCAAACAGCACGACGTAAGGAGTGACGGATGGATTACCGCTCAATCATTAAAGAAATCGGCCGCGGCAAGAACCATGCCCGGGATCTGGATATCGACACAGCGCGCGCGCTCTATACCCATATGCTGAACGGCGAGGTGCCGGAGCTGGAGCTGGGCGGCGTGCTGATTGCGCTGCGCATCAAAGGGGAAGGGGAAGCAGAGCTGCGCGGCTTTTACGAGGCGATGCAGCAGCAGACCGTGCGCCTGACGCCGCCGCCGGGCAAACCGATGCCGATCGTCATTCCCACCTACAACGGAGCGCGTAAGCAGGCCAACCTGACGCCGCTGCTGGCGCTGTTGCTCAACCGCCTCGGTTTTCCGGTGCTGGTGCACGGGGTCAGCCATGACGGCACCCGGGTGATCAGCGAAACCGTATTCACGCTGATGGGCATCCACCCGACGCTGCACGCCGGCCAGGCACAGGCCCAGCTGGAGGGCCATCATCCGGTCTATATGCCGGTCAGCGCGCTCTGCCCGCCGCTGGAGCAGCAACTCGATCTGCGCTGGCGGATGGGCGTACGTAACAGTGCGCATACCCTGGCCAAGCTGGCAACGCCGTTTGCCGAGGACGCCGCGCTGCGTCTCTCCAGCGTTTCGCACCCGGAGTACGTGACCAAAGTGGGCGGCTTCTTCCAGACCATCGGCGGGCGAGCGCTGCTGATGCACGGCACGGAGGGGGAGGTATACGCCAACCCGCAGCGCTGCCCGCAAATCAATCTGATTGATGAGCAGGGCATACGCGTGCTGTATGAGCGTCAGGCCGAGGCGGCACCCACCACCGTGCTACCGGCGTCAAAAGAGGCTGACGTCACGGCGCGCTGGACCGAACGCTGCCTTACCGGGCGCGAACCGCTGCCGGTGTCGCTGAAAATCGAGCTGGCCTGCTGCCTGGTGGCAACGGGGCGGGCGACGACGCTTGAAGACGCGCTGGAGCAGGTGGCGCAGACGTACTGAGCAGAGACGAAAAAAAGCCCGCGTGGCAGCGGGCAAAAATGAGGGTCAATCTAAATAAAGCAGAGTCAGAGAGGGTAAGGCATAAATCAGTTGTAGATCACCGCGGTGCCGCTCACTTTGTTGTGGCTCATCGCTGAAGTGATGCTGTAGGCTTTGGCGCCTGCTGCGTCGGCTTTGGCAGCCAGTTCCGCTTCCAGACCTTCCAGGGTGCTTGCGCCCTGCGCCGATACCACACCCACTTTGTTCAGGTTCTGCGCATCAGCGTTGCTGATGAGGTCGGCTGCGCTGGCAGCAAAAGAGAACGCAGACAGTGTGAGAGCGGCAATAGCATATTTAACGGTTTTCATGGGTGTAATCTCGCAGGTTATTCTGTTTGGGTGACGTTGTTCCGTCGATGTGATTATTGTCACACCCCCGAGCAGAATATAAAATCGAGAAGAATTGACAGCCTTATTCTAAAAATTTGAATGAAATATAAGCGGCTGAATAATCAAGATAAAAGCGCTACCCGCTACGCTTCTTTACCGGAGCTTACGTCGGCCAGTGGGAAGGGCACAATCGGACACGCTGAACCGAAAAAATCGTGCGCAAGGGAGAAAACGCAGCACAACGTGCTGCGCTAGCGGAGCTGGCTGTCTTTCGAGCCGCGGCGGTTGTAGGGGGAGAAGCGGGCGCGGTGCGCGTCCTCTTTTTGCTGGCAGTTAACGCACAGATGTACGCCGGGTATCGCCTTGCGACGTGGCTCGGGGATTGGCTCATCGCACATCTCACAGAACTCAAGGCTTTCACCCGTCGGTAGCGCGCGGCGCGCCCGCGCGACGGCATCATCTACGGTGCTGTCGATCTGATCCTGTACCGCACCGTCATTTGCCCAACCTGAAGCCATAGGACCTCCTGCATGGTTAAACACAGGGGTAATTATAGCAAAAAAGCGTGATTTCTGCCGGGAAAGGCCCGCCGCAGCGGGCCTGGCGAGCGTTAACGGGCGTCCGGGCGCACCAGATCGAAACGCTGCGCCTCGTCGATGGCGTAGTAGGCGCTGGGGCCGCCAGCACGCAGCACCGGCTGGGCTTTGGCGGTCTGATAGATGCCGTTTTCCAGCAGAGTTTCATCAATATGCACGGCCACCACTTCGCCCAGCACCAGCCAGCTGTCGATAAGCGAGCCGTCGGCGCTGGTCAGCTGAATGCACTGTGACAGGCGGCACTCGAAGTTCACCGGGCTTTCAGCAACCAGCGGCGCGGCGACCTGACGACCGGCAACCGACGTCAGCCCGGCGCGGGCGAACTCGTCTTCACCGTGCGGCAGCGAGGCGGAGGTTTCGTTCATCTGCACCGCCAGATCGCGGGTGGTCAGGTTCCAGACAAACTCTTTACTGGCCACGATATTACTGACGCTGTCTTTCCAGCCGCTGCTGGCAAAACCAATAATCGGTGGGCGATAGTTAAAGCAGTTGAAGAAGCTGTAGGGCGCCAGATTGCGGCGGCCTTCAGCGTCCAGCGAGGAGATCCAGCCGATCGGACGCGGCCCGACGATGGCGTTCAACGGATCGTGCGGCAGGCCATGCCCCTGCTGCGGCTCGTAGTAGTAGCGTTTTGCTGTCATATTCCACCTGATTAACCTCAAAAGGGCATCTTACCCGACGGCAAAAGTTTCCGTCAGTTATTTACCCCACCGCAGGCAGCGGGTATCTTACGCGCCGACTTACAGGAGAATCATCATGACGCGCCAGAAAGGGGAACTGCATCCCCGCAACCGCCACCGCAGCCGCTACGATCTTGCGGCGTTAACCCGTGACTGTCCGGCGCTGGCCGGGTTTATTATCCAGTCGCCGCGCGGCGAGGACACCATCGACTTCGCCAACCCGCAAGCGGTGAAAACCCTCAATCAGGCGCTGCTGGCGCACTTCTACGGCGTGGCGCAGTGGGATATTCCCGACGGCTTCCTCTGCCCGCCGGTTCCGGGACGCGCAGACTACGTGCACCATCTGGCCGATCTGCTGGCAGAACATCATCAGGGCGCAGTACCGCGCGGTGCCAGCGTGCTGGACATCGGAGTGGGTGCCAACTGCATCTATCCGCTTATAGGTCATCACGATTACGGCTGGCGTTTCACCGGCAGCGAAGTGAACGCCGACGCGCTGAAAAGCGCGAATGCGATTATCGACGCGAACAAGCTGCAGGCGCGTATTCGCCTGCGCCGCCAGAAAACCCCTGGCGCCATCTTCACCGGCATCATTCATAAAAACGAGCAGTACGACGCCACGATGTGCAACCCGCCGTTCCACGACTCTGCCGCAGGGGCGCAGGCGGGCAACGAGCGCAAGCGCCGTAACCTCGGACTGGAAGATAAGCCGCAGCTTAACTTTGGCGGACAGCAGGATGAGCTGTGGTGCGAAGGCGGAGAAGTGGCGTTCATCACCCGGATGATCGATGAGAGTAAAGCCTTTGCCCGCCAGGTGATGTGGTTTACCTCGCTGGTGTCGCGTGGGGATAATCTGCCGGCGCTCTACCGGGCGCTGGAGCAGGCCGGGGCCGTGCAGGTGGTGAAGAAAGAGATGAGCCAGGGTCAGAAGCAGAGCCGCTTTATCGCCTGGACTTTCCTCGATGCGACTGCGCGCCAGCGTTGGGCGCAGCGTAACAAAGCGTAATTACACCGTTGGGTTGGCAGGCGGCAGTGCGCCGCCCGCCGCCGCGTTCATCTGCGTCGCCTCTGCCCCAGGCTGCATCACCTGCACGGTCTGCACCGGCGGGCGGATATCTGCCAGGTCGAAGTGTTTCTTCACCATCGCATCCAGGGCAAAGCGCACCGTCCACTGCTTCAGCGGCTGGGTGGTAAAGGTGACGCGCAGGGTGAACGAGGTGTTGGTCAGCCCGACGATGCCCGCAAAGTTTGGTTCGCCGATCACCAGCATGCGAATATCCTCGCGGGTCATCAGCTCCTCTACCGCATCGCGCAGCGCCTGATTGGCTTTGGTTTCATCTTCCCGCCGATCCACTTCGTAGTTCGCCACGAACGACCCGATACCGCGCACGAAGTTAGCGAAGGTGGTGATGGATGACCAGGGAATGATGTGATACGCCCCGGTATCCTGCCGCACCCCCACCGAACGAATCGACATCCGCTCCACCGTACCGGTCAGCGGCCCGATGGTGACCAGATCGCCGGTGTTCATCCCGTTTTCAAACTGAATAAACACCCCGGTGATAATGTCCTTCACCAGCGTCTGGGAGCCGAACGAGATCGCCAGCCCCAGCGCACCGGCACCCGCCAGCAGCGGGGCGATATTCACGCCAATCTCCGACAGCACAATCATCACCGTAATGGTGCTGATGATCACCGCCAGCGCGTTGCGGAACAGCGTCAGCAGCGTGCGGGTACGGGCGCTCGGCAGCGGTCGGCCGTGGATGTCCGAGGCGAGGCGGCTCTCAATCAGGCTCGCCAGCAGGGTCCAGCCGACGGCAGAGAAGAACAGGATCAGCGAGACGCGGATCAGAATATCTACCGTTTTTTCACCCGCGCCGTTGGTCAGCCACTGCCAGAAATCAAACAGTCCCCAGGCGTTGAGCAGCAGCATGATCGCCACGCACACCGTGAGAATGCGCGCCAGCTTCAGCGACATCGACAGCCAGCCGTTTACCCGCTTTTGCAGCTCGGGATAGTTACGCTGCAGCTGAGGCGACAGGGTGATGGTTTTGGCGATCCAGCGCGACAGCAGGCCGGAGAAGAACGCCGCGACGCTGATAATCGCCAGGCTCCTGAGCGAGGCCGCCATCATAAACTTCAGGCTGTTGCCCGGATCGAACAGCGAGAAGAAGAACAGCACGATGAAATAGGCGCAGGCCAGCCAGTGCCAGACCAGCGCAAAGGCGCGGATAAACAGGCTGAAAAAGGCCATTGAGCGGTCGGCCAGCGCGATCAGGTTGTGCTGGATGTGCGCTTTGTTATGGAAAATCAGGTACAGCGCCCAGACGGTGATGCTGAGCATAATGACGACGTTCGCCAGAGCACCGATCTGCACGTTAACCTGGTTGGAAATAATCGGCACCGCGACCAGCAGGCCATAGCCAATCAGGCTGCTCAGGCCGCTTAAGCGGGTGTTCCAGTAGCGGGCGCTGGCGTCACTCACCGGGAATGGGCGCAGGGACGGCACGCGCGGGCAGAATATCAGGCGCAGGATGGCTTTGAAGAACTCAATCAGCGCAAAGGCGTTGAGGAACAGCCCCTGTTGACGGGCAATGGTTCTGCTGCCCGCATTCATCACGTCAATCAGTACCTGGCCGACGGTGAGCGCCAGCGAGAGCAGCAGCAGGTCAATAACAAACGCCGCGACGATCATCGCCGGGAGATGCAGCCAGCTGGAGCGCGCCTTGTTCTTTTTACGCCCCCACTCACCCATTTTGCGATACAGCGGGATCGCCCCGGCGCGCAGCACCCAGTAAAACACGAATACCGCGCCGGCTAGCATGGCGAAGTGGGTGAGGGCATTGAAGAAGGTCTGCTGGTTGAAAGGCTTGTGCGAGGCGGTGGAGATATTGCGATACAGCTGGGCAAAACGTGAGGCCAGCTCGCCGCCGTACTCGCGCCCCAGTGCGGTGACGTTCTCCAGCACCGTGGTCTCTTCCTGCGCCTCCTCCACCGGAGTGAGGGCCGGGACCGGCTCGGCGTCCGGGGTGGCGGCCACTTTGCGCAGCTGGTCAATTAGCTCGGTACGTGACTGCTCGTTTTCCAGCACGTTGGCCAGCGCCGCATACGCGGCCTTTTTTTCCTCGAGCGTGGGTTCGGCAGCGGGGGCGCTGTCTGCGCTGGCAGTGCTGGTGGTAGTGGTTGCCGCGGCAGCGGCAGCAGGTGAGACGGCGGCCTGAACGGGGGCAAGAAACAGGCTACACAGCAGCAGAATGATCCACGGCACGGGCTCCTCCGGATTGAGAACGTCAGCGAAGGGGTAAGTATAGCCGCTGGGCTGAAGGCGTCTGAAAAGAGGGAGTTTTCCGGTGCGATTGAGCAAAAAAAAGCCCCTCGCAAGGGGCTTATCGTGACGCGCTGACTCAGGAAACGTGCTGCAGAAACTCCTGCAGGCGCTGGCTCGGCGGGTTCGCGATCAGCGTCTGCGGGTTACCGTCTTCAGCGATACGGCCTTTGTCGATGAAGATCAGGCGCGAGGCCACTTTCTCGGCAAAGCCAATCTCGTGGGTAACGATGACCATCGTCATCCCTTCCTCAGCCAGGTCCTGCATCACCTTCAGCACTTCGTGGCGCAGCTCGGGGTCAAGGGCGGAGGTTGGCTCGTCGAACAGCATCATCTTCGGCTTCACTGCCAGCGCGCGGGCAATGGCGACGCGCTGCTGCTGGCCACCGGACAGCTCGGAAGGATAATGATGCGCACGCTCAGCGAGGCCCACTTTTGCCAGCAGCGATTTCGCCAGCGCTTCCGCTTCGGCTTTCTTAGCTCCGCGCACGCGGGTGGGGCCGAACATCACGTTTTCCAGCGCCGTCAGGTGCGGGAACAGATAGAACTGCTGGAACACCATGCCGGCTTCCTGACGGATCAGGCGCTCGTCCACTTTCGGGTCGTTGACCTTGAGGCCATCGACGACCAGATCGCCGCTGGTGATCTCTTCGAGCTTGTTGATGCAGCGCAGCAGCGTGGATTTACCGGAGCCGGACGGCCCGATAATCACGACCACTTCACCCTGCTTAATGTTCAGGTCGATGTTGTGCAGCACCTGGGTCGGACCGAAGTGCTTGGAGACGTTTTTAAATTCAATCACAGGATTTTCATCCTTCTTTCAATAAGGCGCAGAACAAAGCTCAGAACCAGGGTAATGATGAGGTAGAACACCGCAACGGCGCTCCAGATTTCCAGCGCGCGGAAGTTACCGGCGATGATCTCCTGGCCCTGACGGGTCAGCTCGGCTACGCCGATAACGATAAACAGCGAGGTGTCCTTGATGCTGATGATCCACTGGTTACCCAGCGGCGGCAGCATACGGCGCAGCGCCAGCGGCAGGATCACGTGACGGATGGTGTCCATGCGCGATAAACCCAGCGCCAGACCCGCTTCGCGGAACCCTTTGTGAATCGACAGCACCGCGCCGCGGGTGATTTCAGCGATATAAGCACCGGAGTTGATCATGATGGTCACTACCGCCGCAGAGAACGGGTCGATGCGCAGATCGTTGAATGCCATCGGCAGGGCGAAGTAGATAAACATCACCTGTACCACAATCGGCGTACCGCGGATCACTTCGATAAATACGAGGGCGATGTGGTTGGCGATCCAGCCGCCAAAGCTGCGGGCGAAACCGGCGATGAGGCCGATGACCAGGCCGCCAACCAGACCGAGGACCGAAATCCACAGGGTCATTTTGGCGCCTTCAATTAAAAGCGGAATGGCGGGCCAGATGGCACTCCAGTCAAACTGCATGATGATTTCCTGTATACCGTGGTTGAAACATAAAAGCAGGGGCAGAGCGCCCCCGAGAAGAAGGGAGTCAGGCGTGCCAGCCAGCCGCGCCTGAAACACCCTTCAAAAAAGAACTGTCATTATTTAGGTTCGGTTCCGAACCATTTTTTGTAGATTTCGTTGTAGGTGCCGTTCTCTTTCAGCGTTTTCAGCGCGCCGTTCACTTTTTCACGCAGATCGTCGCTGCCTTTCGGGAAGGCAATGCCGTACTGCTGGGCTTCCAGAGAATCGCCTACCGCTTTGAACTGGCCTTTACCTGCGGTTTTGATGAAGTACAGGATGTTTGGCGTGTCGTGCAGTACCGCGTCTGCGCGGTTAGTGCCAAGTTCCATGTAGGCGTTATCGATGTTCGGGAACTGACGCAGGTCTTTGGTTTTGATGTTGGCTTTCGCGTAATCCACGGAGCCGGTGCCGCCTTTAACTGCCACCACTTTGCCGTCGAGATCTTTTACGCTTTTAACGTCGTTGTTATTGGCTTTCACCATCACCAGCAGGCCGCTTTTGTAGTAGCCGTCGGAGAAGTCGATCGCTTTTTTACGTTCGTCGGTGATGGTAATTCCCGCCAGCGCCAGGTCTACGTTTTTGGTCTGCAGCGCCGGGATAATGCCGCTGAAATCCATCGGCTTCAGGGTGTAATCCAGCTTCAGCTCTTTGGCGACAGCGGCCCACAGGTCAACGTCGAAACCAACGTATTTACCATCCTGCTTGAATTCAAAAGGGACGAACGCGGTATCGGTTGCAACGATCAGTTTCTTATCGGCTGCCTGAGAGGAAACCGCAAAAGCCAGCGTCAGCGCGGCCAGGGAAACTTTAAAAATCGACTTCATAGCATTTCCTTTTTTAATCCACGGGGCTATCCCCAGCGGGAACGCACCGTAGCATGAAAAAAACGTGCCAGTTTTACAACTTGCTGTTTTTGCTAAGGGAGCATTTTGTAACATTGCACAATGGCGGTTGCAAGTCAGGCGCATTGCACCAGAGTGGTGCGCTATTTTGGTGCAGGAAAGGCATTGACAACCGCTAAGATCGTTTTTACGCAGAATATGCTGCAAAAACAATCTTTCTTTAACGGTTGTGTGAAGTGATTATTACAAGCTGGTAACGAAAACGGGAGTATGACCGGGGAAGCGTGCGTTATGGTGGTGCAACGATCCCCCTCCGGGCGGAGGGGGAAGAACAATTCTGCGAAAATTATTCGATGTTAGACTCGATAAACCACAGGAATTTGTCCAGATCGCGGGATGCAGCGGTGAAGATATCCGCGGTGTCTTCATCCTGCGCTTCGCTCACTGCTTTACGCACGTCGTTCGCCACAACCGCATAGCGGTCGGCCAGTTCTTTCAGGTGATCCTGAACGGTGTGGATATCCAGCGGGTAGCTTTTCAGCGCGGTTTTGCTGTTCACTACCTGGGTGGTACCCAGTGCAACGCCACCCAGCTGTACGGCACGTTCGGCCATGGTATCCAGGTGATCGGTCAGAGCAGTACGGAAGCCATCGAGCATTTCATGAACACCAATGAAGTTCGCACCGCGCATATTCCAGTGGGCTTGCTTAGTGATAAGAGACAGGTCAATAAACTGAACAACCTGACGGTTCAGCAACTCAATGGTCGC
Source organism: Siccibacter colletis (assembly GCF_000696575.1). Classification (GTDB taxonomy): domain Bacteria; phylum Pseudomonadota; class Gammaproteobacteria; order Enterobacterales; family Enterobacteriaceae; genus Siccibacter; species Siccibacter colletis. Next base: position 267,266 of record NZ_JMSQ01000039.1, read on the forward strand.
TTTCTTATCGGCATCAGCCACATCGTTACGGGTATAAAGCAGATCGGATGCTTTTGATTTTACCAGTTTAGCGGTACTCATAATCTCATATCCTCTTGATGTTAGTGTCCCAATCAATTACCGGAAATAAGTATAGCACCGGATATGGCGTGTGCCGGGTTGGTATTGCCTATCGGATAAATAGCAAAGCGCGCGCCTCTTGTGGGGTTTTTCTATTGACATCAGCAACATAACTTATGATTGCAGCGTTTCGGGGTGTAAAACGAGAAATAGTTCTTTCGGTGCATAGTTATTCGTATAGTCAGCGCGTATTTGCGCTCAGGTGCATAGTCCGCGCAAAAATATGCCTTATTTTTACCGTCTGGCTTATTCAGATTAATACGCAAAAAATAACCCGGCTGATTCTATAACAATTTGTTTCCGGCACCGGATTCGGGGTGCCGGACACAAGATTATTTATCGATATCGACGCGGGTAATCTGCGTTTCGCGCCGCAGTGTTAAGGTTGACCCCATCGAGGCGGCAATAATGGAGAGCAGCGCCAGCCACTGCACCAGGCTCAGGGTTTCATTCAGGAACAGCATACCCGACACGGCCGCCAGCGCCGGCTCCATACTCATTAGCGTGCCGAAGGTGCGGGTGGGCATGCGGGTGAGCGCTATCATCTCCAGCGAATAGGGCAGGGCGGTAGAGAGAATGGCGATACCGAGGCCCAGCGGCAGAATCGACCAGTGCCACAGCGCTTCACCGGCCTGAACCGCACCGAGAGGAACAAAAATCACGGCGGCAATCAGTGAACCCAGCGCCACCGTGGCCGGGCCATGGTCGGCCCCGGCGCGCTGGCCGGTAATAATGTAGAGCGCCCAGCAGGCACCGGCTCCCAGCGCGCAGGCCGCGCCGGTTAAATCAACATGCGCCACGTCTTTACCGAGCGGCAGCAGGAACCACAGGCCCAGCACCGCCAGCAGCACCCAGACGAAATCCACCGCGCGGCGCGAGCCAAACAGCGCCACCGCCAGCGGGCCGGTAAACTCCAGGGCAACAGCAATTCCCAACGGCACGGTCTGGATAGATAAGTAGAACAGATAGTTCATCGCCCCGAGCGACAATCCGTACATCAACAGCGGCACGCGCTGCGCCCGGGTAAATCGCAGACGCCAGGGTTTAAACACCACCGCGAGGATCAGCGTCCCCAGCGCCAGGCGCAATGCCGTTACGCCAGGCGCACCCACCATCGGAAACAACGATTTAGCGAGGGAGGCGCCGCTCTGAATGGAGGTCATGGCGATGAGAAGAATGACTACGGGCAGCCAGACCGGCGTCTGACGAGATAAAACGGGCATTACGCATCCTTTCTTTTCTTTACAGAGTTAACACGGCAGTAACCGCCGGGACGGCATATGATTCGTTGCGTCCGTTGATGAAGCATTGAAAAAAAGTGTGGCGGAAGGTCTTACAATACCAGCATTACTGTTATTCAGGCAGTATCCGGATTAGGAATTATCTGGATAGATGAACCTGAGATTGCAGTAGATAATCTGGCGGATTTACGGATTTATGCTTTACTTTTAACGGGATATAACGAAATGGAAATGTTTTGTTACAGCAAAAGCCCCGTTAGACAACGTGAATCACAAAGAGTTTCTTCCGGGGTTTTGATATATTTAAAACTTAGGACTTAGTTGAAGCACATTTGAGGTGGTTATGAAAAAAATTGCATGTCTTTCAGCACTGGCAGCCGTACTGGCTGTTTCCGCAGGTACTGCAGTAGCAGCGACCTCCACCGTTTCTGGCGGCTACGCGCAGAGCGATTACCAGGGTGTTGCTAACAAAGCTGGCGGTTTCAACCTGAAATACCGCTACGAAGAAGATAACAGCCCGCTGGGCGTAATCGGTTCTTTCACCTACACCCAGAAAACCGACGATCGCTTTGACAGCAGCAACAAGTCTCAGTATTACGGTCTGACTGCAGGTCCGGCTTACCGTCTGAACGACTGGGCGAGCATCTACGGTGTTGTCGGTGTTGGCTACGGCAAATATCAGAGCCATGACTACCCGTACAGCGACACCACCAGCGACTACGGCTTCTCTTACGGTGCGGGTATGCAGTTCAACCCGATCGAGAACGTCGCTCTGGACTTCTCCTACGAGCAGAGCCGCATCCGTAACGTGGACGTTGGCACCTGGATCGCAGGCGTCGGCTACCGCTTCTAATCGCCTCCGCGCGATAATAAAAATCCGCCCTCGGGCGGATTTTTTTTTGCCTGCATTCCTTACCGGGTGCCGACATCAAAAAGATCGCTGCCCAGATGAGTGTAATCGACTTTTTTAAGTTTAAAGCTGGTGATGTACACCGGCCCGGCTTTTTGTTCTGAAGTAAAGCGATAGCGGTTCACGATCTTTTTGGTTTTGATGCCGGTCCACTGGGAGAAGAACATCAGAAAATCATTGGCCGAGCGGCGGGCTTTTATCCGGCGATGGGTTTTGTCGTCGCTGGAGATAACCATAAACGGCACCTGAAAGTTTTGCTGGAACCGATCGTCATGGGCCAGATACTGCACGCGGGTGCCGCGCTCTTTAAACGCCAGACCGTGATCCGAAAAGTATGCCAGCGAAAAACTCTCCCCGGCGCTGCGCAGCTGCTGGTAAAGACGCGCCAGCAGATCGTCCGTCCGGGTCATGGTATGCAGGTAGCACGAGGTCTCTTTCGACTGCACGAAGGTGGTGTATTTTCCCCCCGTGCGGTCGCAGGCCTGCGGATGTGAACCCATCAGATGCAAGACGATCAGCTGCGGCGGGCTGCGTTTAGTCGACAGCACCTGCGCCGTCATCTTCAGCAGCGCGTCATCGCTGCTGTTTTTATCCGCTTCGAAATCGCCGCTTTTCAGAAACTGCACTTCGTCAGCGCGCTTCGCGATACTGGCGATGGCGGTGTCGTATTCGCCAATCTGCCCCTGGTTCGAGAACCACCAGGTCTGGAAACCGGCGCGGTTGGCGAGGGTGACAAAATTATCCTGGTACTGCGGCTTATCATCCACCACCCGGTTGAGCGTCAGACCGAGGGATTTTTGTGTGGAGCCGCTGGCCGCCACGTAATCCATAAACAGCGTGCCGTTAACGCTGCTGGCGAACGGCGTATTGTTCCAGTGCCCACCAAACGCGCCGAGCGCATCCCGACGTGCGCTCTCGCCGATCACCACCACATAGGTGTGGTAGCGTGGCGCAACGCTCAGCACCTGCCAGGTATCCTTCATCTGCGACAGCTGCGTCATGCGCGCCTGTTCGTCCAGCACCTCGGCGTTATTTACCACCACGTCCTTCACAAAGCGAAACACCGGATAGCCGGTATCCTTCAGCGCGAACACGCCGCCGTGCAGCAGGTTTTGCACCGGGGTAACAAAGCAGGCGGCAACCGCAATCGCGAGACACAGATGATCGTGCCACTGCCAGCCGCGGGTGGGAGAGGGGCGACGGCGCACGGCGATAATTCCCAGCCCGAATATCAGCAGCGATACCAGATAGCTGTACCAGGGAAAAATGGTCAGCAGCTCTTTCGACTCTTCCATATTGGTGGCGTACAGCGCCAGCACGGTATTGAAGTTGGGCGCGCCGTAGGCCTGACCAAACGGGAAATAGAGCCCGGCCACCAGTGAGCACAGCGCCAGCAGCGCTTTCTGCCCGCGCGGCGTCACCTGCCAGAGCAGCATCAGGATGGCGCTGAACGCCAGCGCGTAGAGCAGGCTAAACGGATAGCCAAGCGCAAGGTTTATCAGCAGGGCGTGTAAAAAGTAAAAACCGGTCCACGGGGTGAGGGCGAAGCCACGGGCGGCAGGGGTCTCTTTAACCGTTACGTTCATATACCAACATCAGAAAAACGCCATGCGTAAACCCTGGCGTCAAGGGTCACAATCCTGCCTGAAATTCACAGCGAAGAGGAGGGAGGCTCGCATCCGTGCGCCGCAACCTGTGCGGGCTGCGAGAAGATAATGCCGGCCTGGAATAAGGTCAACTGCTGTGTTGCGATGCTTTTGCGAGACGGATTACAAATCCAGCAAAATGAAGAATAAAAGCGGGTGAACGTTGAAATATAAGGAAAGGGAAAACAGAAAAAAGGAAATGAAAAAGTGAACCGCGCGCCATGTGTGATGAAAATTAGCGACGCGGTTTGTCGTCCTGCTGCGGTTTGCTGCTCAGCATATCGCACAGCATAGTGACCAGGCGTAACCGGACCTGGAACGGGGAGTGGGAAAACACGCGCATACACCTCGTAAATTCGTTCATCGGGGATCTCCTTACTGACAAGGCACCTGCTCAATCCATGAACTGTTGACTGCAATACATACAGATATAGCACAGGCTATATTAGTTAGCTACGGCTATTTCGGAATTTATTTGTGCCGCACCGCGCCTGGTTTACAATGACGCCCCGATGACAATAAGAATCAACGCGCCACGAGATGAGGAAGTGCTATGAGCCGTCAGAAAAAAGTGACGCAGCTGGTCAATGTTGAAGAGCACGTTGAAGGATTTCGTCAGGTTCGCGAAGCGCACCGCCGCGAGCTGATTGATGACTACGTTGAACTGATTTCCGATTTGATCCACGAGTCGGGTGAAGCGCGGCAGGTGGATATGGCGGCACGGCTGGGCGTGTCTCAGCCCACGGTGGCGAAAATGCTCAAGCGGCTGGCGAGCGTCGGGCTTATCGAGCAGATCCCGTGGCGCGGCGTGTTTCTGACCGCCGAAGGCGAGAAGCTGGCCCAGGAGAGTCGCGAACGTCACCAGATTGTTGAAAGCTTCTTGCTGGCGCTGGGCGTCAGCCCGGACACCGCCCGCCGCGATGCCGAAGGTATGGAGCATCACGTCAGCGAAGAGACGCTGGCGCTGTTCCGCCGCTTCAGCGACGAGCACGGGAAGCGTTAATCATGCTGAATCTGCTGCGGCCCTTCCTGCGGGACCGCTTTCTACACCTGCTGTTAATTACCGGCGCGATACTGATGGGTATCGCGCCGTTTCATTTTGTCGATCTGCCCTCCGCTATCGACTGGCACACCATCATTACGCTCGCCGGGCTGATGATGCTCACCAAAGGCGTCGAGCTGAGCGGCTGTTTCGACGTGCTGGGGATGCGCATGGTGAAGCGCTTTGCCAGCGAGCGCCAGCTGGCGCTGTTTCTGGTATGCGCCGCAGCGCTGCTCTCGACCTTCCTTACTAACGATGTGGCGCTGTTCATCGTGGTGCCGCTCACCCTGACGCTGAAAAAGCTCTGTGCCATTCCGGTAAGCCGCATCATCATCTTTGAAGCGCTGGCAGTTAACGCCGGGTCGCTGCTGACGCCCATCGGCAATCCGCAAAACATCCTGCTGTGGGGGCGCTCCGGCCTGTCGTTCCTCGATTTTACCTGGCAGATGACGCCGCTGGCGCTGGTGCTGTTCGCCAGTCTGCTGGTGGTGTGCTGGTTCAGCTTTACGTCTGCACCGCTGGTCTATCAGGCGCATGAGAAGTCCCATCCCTGGCAGCCGCGGCTGATTTGGTGCAGCCTGGTCCTTTACCTGGTGTTTTTAGCCGCGCTGGAGCAGAAGCTGGCGCTCTGGGGGCTGGGTGTGGTGGCGCTGGGCTTTCTGGTGATGGCGCGTCGGGTACTGACCGGCATCGACTGGAGCCTGCTGGCGGTGTTTATGGTGATGTTCATCGACGTGCATCTGCTGGTCAGCCTGCCGGCGCTGAATACGCTGCTGACGCCGCTCAGCCAGGCCTCGCAGATGACGCTGTTTGCCAGCGCGGTGGGCCTGTCGCAGGCGATCAGTAACGTGCCCGCTACCATTCTGCTGCTGAACTACGTGCCGCCTGACCGGCTGCTGGCCTGGGCGGTGAATATCGGCGGTTTCGGGCTGCTGCCCGGCTCGCTGGCAAACCTGATTGCCCTGCGAATGGCGGGCGATCGCCGCATCTGGTGGCGTTTTCACCTTTATTCCCTTCCCATGCTGCTGTGGGCGGCGCTGGTCGGCTTCGGACTGTTCCTTATCAGTTAATGCGCAATTGTCAGTTTTTCCTGGCAAATGTATAGCAACGTCCTAATTTTAGATAACGGTGTCATTGTGACGCCGTTATCTGACAGGAACGTTGCTTATCTATGGCTGAAAATAACTCCACTCCTGACAACGAGCAGGAGAATAACAAGCAGGGCGCCCGTAAGCGCCCCGGTAAAAAACCGCTGATCATTTTAGGTGTGGTCGTGGTGGTGATGATTATCGTCGCTGTGGTGTGGTGGTTTATGACCCGCAATGAAGAAACCACCGATGACGCCTTCACCGATGGCGACGTGGTCACCGTGGCGCCGAAAGTCGCGGGCTACGTCACCGACCTGCGGGTGAAAGACAACCAGCGCGTGAAGAAGGGCGATCTGCTGGTGGTCATCGACCCGCGTGATGCCAGCGCCCAGCGCGATCAGGCCCGGGCGCAGCTTGGCCTTGCCACCGCGCAGCTGCATCAGGCGCAGGCCCAGCTGGCGCTGTCTAAAGTGCAGTACCCGGCCCAGCGCGATGAAGCCCGGGCGCAGGTGCTGAAAGCCCAGGCGGATTACGCCAACGCCCAGGCGCAGTACCGTCGCCAGCGCGGCGTCGATCCGCGCGCCACCACGCAGCAAAACATCGATACCGCCAGCGCCCAGCTGCGCAGCGCCGAGGCCCAGCTCGCCAGCGCCAAAGCGCAGCTTGAGGTCGCCGACCAGATCCCGCTGCAAATCCGCCAGCAGGAGACCAACGTCGAAGCGCGTCAGCGTCAGGTTGAGCAGGCCCAGGCCCAGCTGGAGACCGCCGAGCTGAATCTCTCGTATACCGAAGTGCGCGCCCCGTTTGACGGTTTCGTCACGAAGCGCAACGTGCAGCCCGGCACCCTGGTGCAGGCGGGCAGCGCGCTGTTCTCGCTGGTTTCACCGCAGGTATGGGTGGTGGCGAACTTCAAGGAGTCGCAGCTGGAGCGCATGAAGCCCGGCAACCCGGTGAGCATCAAGGTCGATGCCTGGCCGGACATGGAGCTGTCCGGGCACATCGACAGCATCCAGCAGGGCAGCGGATCGCGCTTCTCCGCGTTCCCGGCGGAAAACGCCACCGGCAACTTCGTGAAAATTGTGCAGCGCGTGCCGGTGAAAATTGTCATCGATAAGGGGCTGGATGAGAGCCGCCCGTTGCCGCTGGGGCTGTCTGTTGAACCTAAGGTGACGCTCGAATGACCGACGCGCACCATGAAAACTGGCAGCCTGCCAGTAATCCGTGGGCGGTGGCCATTGTGGTCACCCTCGCGGTATTTATGGAGATCCTCGATACCACCATCGTTAACGTTGCCCTGCCGCATGTGGCGGGTTCGCTCTCCTCAAGCTACGACGAATCCACCTGGGTACTGACCAGCTATCTGGTGGCGAACGGCATCGTGCTGCCGATCTCCGCTTTTCTCAGCCGGGTGTTTGGTCGCAAGCAGTTCTTTTTGATCTGCATTGTGATGTTTACCGTCTGCTCCTTCCTGTGCGGCATCGCCACCGAGCTGTGGCAGATGATCCTGTTCCGCATCCTGCAGGGCTTTTTCGGCGGCGGGCTGCAGCCGACGCAGCAGTCGGTACTGCTCGACTACTTCAAACCGGAAGATCGCGGCAAGGCGTTTGGTCTGTCGTCCATCGCCATTATCGTTGCGCCGGTGCTCGGCCCGACGTTAGGCGGCTGGATCACTGATAACTACTCCTGGCGCTGGGTGTTTTTCATCAATATCCCGGTGGGCATTGTCACGGTACTGGCGATCTACCAGCTGCTGGAAGATCCGCCGTGGGAGCGCAAATCAAAAGAAAAACTCTCCATCGACTGGAGCGGCATCGGGCTTATCGCCCTCGGGCTGGGCTGCCTGCAGGTAATGCTCGACCGCGGCGAGGATGACGACTGGTTTTACTCGAATTTCATCCGCCTGTTCGCGGTGCTGACGCTGATCGGCATTATCGGCGCCATTTACTGGCTGCTGTACGCCAGAAAGCCGGTGGTGGATCTGCGCTGCATGAAGGATAAAAACTTTGCCGTCTCCAGCCTGTTGATGGCGGGCATGGCGATGATCCTCTACGGCAGCTCGGTGGTGATCCCCCAGCTGGCGCAGCAGGATCTCGGCTACACCGCGACCTGGTCCGGGATGGTGCTGTCCCCGGGGGCGGTGCTGATCGTGCTGACTATTCCGCTGGTGCTGAAACTGATGCCGATTGTCCAGACGCGCTTTATCATCGCCTTCGGCTTCTTCTGCCTGGCGGCGGCGTTTTTCTGGTCGCGTAACCTGACGCCGGATATCGATTTTGAAACCCTGGTGCTGTTCCGCAGCGCCCAGTCCATCGGCCTCGGTTTCCTGTTCGTGCCGCTGACTACCATCGCGTTTATCACTATCCCGCGTCAGCTCAACGCCGACGCCTCGGCGCTGTTTACCATGTTCCGTAACGTCGCCGGCTCAATTGGCATCTCGCTCTCCACCGCCGCCATCACCGAACGCTCCCAGGCGCACAGCGCCTATCTGAGTACTCACGCGTCGCCGTTTAACGAGCAGTTCCAGCAGGCGATTCGCAGCTCGGCGCAGGCGATCCGCGACTTCACCTCTCAGGTGGGCGACCCAACCAGCATCGCTACCGGGCAGATGTACCAGACGACGATCGAGCAGTCGCGGTTCCTGGCTTACGTGGATGTCTTTACGCTGTTGAGCCTGGTAGCGGTCATCCTTATTCCGTTTTGTTTACTGCTTTCGCCGGTCAAGAGCGAAGGCAGCGCAGGAGCACACTAAATGAAGAGGAGCTTTACGCCCACGCTGACCCTGATTGCGCTGCTTACCGGCTGCGCCGTCGGGCCTGACTACCAGCCCCCGGCACCGCAGACGCCGGGCAGCTGGCACGACAGCGCCGATAATGGCGTCGCGTCGCGCACCCGCAGCGACGCCATCAATCCGCGCTGGTGGACCACCTTTAATTCACCGCAGCTCAACAGCCTGATCGAGCGCGCTATCGCTGGCAATCTGTCGTTGCAACAGACGGTGCTGCGCATTGCGGGCGCACGCGAGCAGATCAATCAGGCGCGGGGCGCTTTCTTCCCGGCGGTGAACGGTAATCTGCAGGCCAACCGCCAGCAGCTCGGCCTGAAAGGGGAGCTGGAATCTCATGATGTTTATGACCAGCTTGACCAGGTCGATCCTGAACTGCGCGGCGCGCTCGGCCCGCTGACCCAGCCGATTAACCTCTATCAGGGCAGCTTTGATGCCCAGTGGGAGCTGGATCTGTGGGGCAAGGTGCGGCGTCAGGTGGAAGCCGCCGACGCCCAGCGCCAGGCCGCCATTGAGCAGCGTAACGACGCGCTGGTGTCGCTGGAGGCGGAAGTGGCCCGCGCCTGGCTGCAACTGCGCGGGGCGCAAAGCATTATCGCGACGCTCAGCGCCCAGATTGCGTCGGCGCAGCAGACGCTGGAACTGACACAGAACCGCCAGCAGGGCGGCCTGTCGCCGCAGCTGGATGTGGAAAATGCCCGGGCGCAGCTGGGCAATCTCGAAGCGCAGCTGCCGCAGTACCAGGCCCAGGAGCGTCAGGCGATGAACGGCCTGGCGATCCTGCTGGGTAAAACCCCTGGCGCACTGGACAGCGAACTGCGCAGCGTTCAGCCGCTGCCAACACTGCCGGATATCGTCGCAACCGGTATTCCCGCCACCCTGGCGCGCCGTCGCCCGGACGTGCGTGAAGCCGAAGCCAACCTGCACGCTGCCACCGCTCAGATTGGCGTGTCGGTGGCGCAGCTGTTCCCGGATCTGACGCTGCGCGGCCAGTTTGGGATGCGCAACAGCGAAGTGGACTGGCTGGATGACTGGAGCAGCCACTTCTATAGCGTGGGTCCCCAGCTGTCGATCCCGATTTTCCAGGGCGGACGGCTGGTCTCCAGCGTGAAAGTGGCGCGGGCGCAGCAGGGTGCGGCGGTACTGCAATATCGCCAGACGGTACTGACCGCGCTGGGCGATGTGGAGAACGCGCTGGTCAGCTATCGCACCGACCAGCAGCGTGAAGCGGGGCTGGATAAAACCATCGAGGCGCTGCAAACCGCGTTCAACCTCGCAAGCGACAGCTACCGGCAGGGCATGGCAACCTTTATCGACGTGCTGGACGCCCAGCGCCAGCTCTCGCAGGCAGAGCAGCAGCGCGCCCAGGCGCGGGTGCAGAGCAGCCTCGATCTGGTGGCGCTGTATAAGGCGCTCGGCGGCGGCTGGGAGCCATACCAGCAGGTGCGCATGCCGGATTACAGCGTGTTTGGTGACGCGCCGCGCGGGTAAGTTCTTCAGGCATAAAAAAACGGGCGGTGATTTCTCACCGCCCGTTTTTATTGCTGACGACCTGCGCCGCCAGCCAGGGTTAGTTCAGGCGTACCGGCATACCGGAACGGTTCTGCACCGCCTGCTCAACCACGTTCTGATCGACGTCGGTCTGACCGGTGATGGTCTGCACCGCTTTGGTCAGGGTGACCGGCACAATCTCTTTACCGGTGAACTGCTCTTCGGTGGTAGAGAGTGGGTTATGCACCTCGATATAGCGGCTGCCGTCCGGCTCGGTAGTGGCTTTCACCGGCTCATCGATAAACTGCACGCGAGTACCAACCGGTACGTTCTGGAACAGGAACTTGATGTCTTCGTTACGCAGACGCACGCAGCCGTGGCTCACGCGCAGGCCGATACCGAAGTTGGCGTTGGTGCCGTGAATAGCATACAGGCGGCCAATGTAGAGCGCGTACAGGCCCATCGGGTTATCCGGACCGGCTGGCACCACCGCTGGCAGCGGTTCACCCGCGGCCGCGTATTCGGCGTGCATCTTGGCGGTCGGCGTCCAGGTCGGGCCAGCTTTCTTACGCTCAACCTTGGTTACCCAGTTGATCGGCGTGTCTTTGCCGAGCTGGCCGATACCGATAGGCAGCACGATCACCGTGTTGGTGCCTTTCGGGTAGTAGTAAAGGCGCATTTCAGCACTGTTGATCACGATGCCTTCGTGCGGGGTATCCGGCAGGATCAGCTGCTGCGGAATGGTGAGGATGGAGCCAGGCTTCGGCAGGTACGGGTCCACACCCGGGTTGGCTTCCATCATGTTGGACAGCCCCATCTGATACTCAGCGGCGTAGTATTCCAGCGGCTGCGACGCGCCTTCCGGAATGGTGATCACCTGGTTCTGGCCTATCAGACGGCTACCATCTGTCGGCAGGGGATAAGTTACGGCTGAGGCGGTTTTGCAAAAACCAACCACCGCAAATGCTGCCAGTAAAAGAGCGCGTATTTTCATAGTCATTTATGTTTTTAGATTCAGTGTCTGTGCCACACAGACCAGTTGTTGAGTAAAGGGGGTGACAGTCCGGGAGCGCATTATATGTGCATTCCTGAGCGCAGGGAATTCAGATGTGGATGAAATCACAATTTTCCTTCTTTAATTGCCCGACGCCGCCCAGGGGAATCTCGGGGCGATCTGTAATCTTAATTATGGCATAATGCGCCGTTTATCACATTTCTACCCAGGACAATACCGTGTTAGTTAGCAGCAACGTCACCATGCAGTTCGGCAGTAAGCCGCTGTTCGAGAACATTTCCGTCAAGTTTGGCGGCGGCAACCGCTACGGCCTGATTGGCGCCAACGGCAGCGGTAAATCCACATTTATGAAGATCCTGGGTGGCGATTTAGAGCCGACGCTGGGCAACGTCTCCCTCGATCCTAACGAGCGTATCGGTAAGCTGCGCCAGGATCAGTTCGCCTTTGAAGCCTTCACCGTGCTCGACACCGTGATCATGGGCCACGGCGAGCTGTGGGAAGTGAAGCAGGAGCGCGACCGCATTTACGGCCTCGCCGAGATGAGCGAAGAGGACGGCTATAAAGTGGCCGATCTCGAAGTGCAGTACGGCGAAATGGACGGCTACTCTGCCGAAGCCCGCGCCGGTGAACTGCTGCTTGGCGTTGGTATTCCGGTTGAGCAGCACTACGGCCCGATGAGCGAAGTGGCGCCCGGCTGGAAGCTGCGTGTGCTGCTGGCCCAGGCGCTGTTCTCCAACCCGGAAATTCTGCTGCTCGACGAACCGACCAACAACCTGGACATCGATACCATTCGCTGGCTGGAGCAGGTGCTGAACGAGCGCGACAGCACCATGATCATCATCTCGCACGACCGTCACTTCCTGAACATGGTCTGCACCCACATGGCGGATCTCGACTACGGCGAGCTGCGCGTGTATCCGGGCAACTACGACGAGTACATGACCGCTGCCACCCAGGCGCGCGAGCGTCTGCTGGCCGATAACGCCAAGAAAAAGGCGCAGATTGCCGATCTGCAGTCCTTCGTCAGCCGCTTCAGCGCTAACGCATCGAAATCACGTCAGGCGACCTCTCGCGCCCGCCAGATTGATAAGATCAAGCTGGAAGAGGTGAAGGCCTCCAGCCGTCAGAACCCGTTCATCCGCTTCGAACAGGACAAAAAGCTGTTCCGTAACGCGCTGGAAGTGGAAGCCCTCACCAAAGGCTTCGAAGACGGCCCGCTGTTTAAAAACGTCAACATGCTGGTGGAAGTGGGCGAGAAAGTCGCGGTTATCGGCACCAACGGCGTCGGTAAATCCACACTGCTGAAAACCCTGGTGGGCGATCTCGACGCCGACAGCGGCACCGTGAAGTGGTCTGAGAACGTGCGTATTGGCTATTACGCCCAGGATCACGAATACGAATTCGAAAACGACCTGACGGTATTCGACTGGATGAGCCAGTGGAAGCAGGAAGGCGATGACGAGCAGGCGGTGCGCAGCATCCTTGGACGTCTGCTGTTCAGCCAGGACGACATCAAGAAGCCGGCCAAAGTGCTGTCCGGTGGTGAAAAGGGTCGTATGCTGTTCGGTAAGCTGATGATGGAGCGCCCGAATATTCTGGTTATGGATGAGCCGACCAACCACCTGGATATGGAATCCATCGAATCGCTGAACATGGCGCTGGAGCACTATCAGGGCACCCTGATCTTCGTCTCCCACGACCGTGAGTTCGTCAGCTCGCTGGCGACCCGCATCATTGAGATCACCCCGCAGCGCGTGGTGGACTTCTCCGGCGGCTACGAAGATTACCTGCGCAGCAAAGGCATCGACGGTTAATTCCCGCCGTCCAGACCCAATGCAAAAAAGGCGAGCCGCTGGCTCGCCTTTTTCTTTTGCAGCAGCATGTAGGGTGGGTAAGCGTAGCGCACCCACCTATGGATACGCAGCAGCGGCGGGTGTGCAGGCTTACCCGCCCTGGAGGACTTTTGCAGCAGCATGTAGGGTGGGTAAGCGTAGCGCACCCACCTTTGGATATGCAGCAGCGGCGGGTGCGCAGGCTTACCGCACCCAGCGGTCGGTTTCTTCGCCGTTAATCACCAGCCGGCGGGTTTCCCCCGACGGTAATGACACCGTCATCGCCTGCCACGCCGGGCGGTAATCGCCGGTGGCGGAGACTGTCAGGTGAATGGCATCGGCGGTGCACCGCATCTCCCACTCCACCCACAGCGCGTTGCCGTCTTTATAGCCCCAGCTTTCGCCATCGTCTTCAAACAGCAGCCCTTTGCTGCACCCGTTGCCTTTCACCGGGAACAGCTTCAGTTCGCGGGCATCGTCCTGTTCAGCGCTCACATGGGTGAGGCGCTCGCTGAGCGGCAGCCCGGCCCCGGCGCGCACCAGCAGCGGCAGAGTTTCCAGCGGCGCGTCAAGCGTCACCCACTGACCGCCGCTGTACCAGGCCCCGGTGTAAAAGTCGTACCAGCCGCTGGAGTTGTCCGGCAGCCAGACGCGGCGCGTGCGGGCGCCCGGCTCCACCACGCTCGCCACCAGCAGGTCGCGGCCCAGCATGAAGTCATCGCACTCCTCGAAGGTCTGCGCATCCTGCTCGTGGTCGAGGAAGGTCGGGCGCAGCATCGGCTCATCATCGGCGTGCGCCTGCCACAGCAGGGTATACAGGTAGGGCAGCAGGCGATAGCGCAGCTCGATGGCGCTGCGGATCGCCGGGGTCACCGCCGGATACATCCACGGTTCGTTGACCGTCTGGTCATCATTCCACGAGTGAATGGTAAAGCGCGGATGCATCACGCCGTTCTGCACCCAGCGCACAAACAGCTCGGCGTCGGGCTTGTCGCCGGAGAAACCGCCGACGTCGTGACCGACGTTGTACAGCCCGGACAGGCTCATCCCCAGCCCCATCTGGATGTTGTAGCGCAGGGTCTGCCAGCTGGTGCGGTTGTCGCCGCTCCAGGTCTGGACGTAGCGCTGCATCCCGGCGCAGCCGGAGCGCGAAATCAGATACGGACGTTTATCCGGCGCGAAACGCTGCTGCGCTTCCAGCGAGGCGCGCATCATCAGCAGCGGCATCACCGGCCGGATATGCTTGATGGCAACCGGGGTGCCGAAGCCGTGACAGCGCGCTTCGCCATCCCAGACTTCATACTCATTGTTGTCGTTCCAGGTGGAATCGATACCCATCTCCAGCAGCTGCGTGGTAACCCCGGTCTGCCACCAGGCGATGGTTGCCGGATTGGTGAAGTCGAGGTGCGATCCTTCATCGTCCCAGAAGCTGGAGATCTCCGGCCCGTCACGCTCCGAATCACGAATAAACAGCCCCTGCTGCGCCACTTCCTGATAGCGCGGGTGATCGTGCAGCAGGCACGGCTTGATGTTGGCCGCCAGCTTCAGCCCGGCCTCGTGGAACGCGGCGGTCATCTGCTGCGGCTGCGGCACCTTGTCGTAGTTCCAGTTGAACACGTAGCGCTTATTGTTGATGGAGGTATACCCGGACGAGAGCTGGAACGAATCGCAGGGGATAGCGTGCTCCTGGCACAGCCGGATAAAGTTTCCGAGCTGCACCTGGGCGTCCGGCGCGTCGGTGTAGTGCATGGTGGAGCCGCTGTAGCCGAGGCTCCACTTCGGGCCGAACAGGGTTTTCCCGGTCAGCCGCACAAAGGCTTTGGTGACGTCGAGTGCCCGCTCGCCGGTAAACAGGTAGTAATCAATATCCCCGGCTTCCGCCTGCCAGCGGCGGTAGGGAGCATGGTAGTTGTCGATCTCATTCCCGAGATCCAGCCAGCAGCTGCTGAGGTTGTCGTAGAACAGCCCGAAGCTCACCGCGTCGCGGCGCGTCAGGGTGAAGGGAATGTGTTTGTAGAGCGGGTCGGTGCTGAACGCGTTGTAGCCCATCGCATCCAGATTGCGCATCTCGTAGCGTTTGCCGTTGCGCAGCAGCGGGCCGGCTTTTTCGCCGAGGCCGTAGTAGCGGTCATCCGCCGCCCGGCGCTGGTAGTGCGCCACCCCGTCGCCGTGGGCGTTGAGCAGATAGGCGCTGGTCGGACGGTCGCTGACCAGCGGCTGCCACTCGCCCGCGCCATTGCGGTAGTGCCACTCCAGCCACAGCGGCTGGTGGATGGTGACGCGCAGGCGGTCGGTGGATACCGTCAGCTGGTGCGCCTCCTGCTCCAGCTGCCAGGCCGGCAGGCTGAAGCCGGAGAGATCCTCGCGCGGGCGTCCCTCCCAGGGGACGTCCTGCTCCGGGGCGATGCTCCAGGTGCGATCCAGCGCCAGTTCGCCTTTGCGTTTAATCAGTACGCGAAACAGGTTTGGCTCCAGCACGTAGAGGCAGAGCTGGTGTTGCCCGTCCACGTTAAGCACCACCCGGTGCGCATCGGTGTGTTCTGTGGTCCAGTTCTTCAGGGTTTTCATTCCACTCGTCCCTTGTCAGGCGCGCGAGGCGCGGCGTTCAGCAATAAAAGCAATCAGGAAAACGGCACCGATGAGGTCAAACAGCCCCATGGCGATAAACAGCGGGTTAAAGCCGATCTGATCGGCGGTAACGCCGATGATGAGCGAGAACAGGAAGCTGGCGATCCAGGCGCAGGAGCCGCGCATGCCGTTCACCGTCGCCATCTGGCCCTTATCGAATGACTCCACCACCAGCGCGCTGAGCATGCAGGAGATGATCTGATGCCCGAAGCCGCCGATGGAGATCAGTGCAATGGTGATGTACGGGTCGCGGGTCAGGGTCACGATAGCCAGCGACACCATCAGAAACGCGCCGGTGACCGAGCTGGCGACGATGGAGTTAACGCGGGTGCAGCCGAAAAGGCGCACGTACAGCTTCGTGAGGTAGCCGCTGGCGACGGAACCCAGGTCGGCGGCGAGGAACGGCAGCCAGGCGAACATGGCAATCTGTTTGAGATCCATGCCGTGCTCTTTCGCCAGATAGAGCGGCACCCAGAAACTCATCACCGCCCAGGCCGGCTCCGCCATAAATGCCGGGATGGCGATGCCGTAGAAGCGTTTGTTTTTACCCACGGTTTTCAGGGCGGTGAAGAAGGGGAGCTTCACCGGCGGCGGCTCGTTATCCTGCTGAATGTAAGCCAGTTCGTCGGCGCTGAGGTTAGGGTGCTTCTCCGGCGACTGGTAAAACAGCCACCACAGCACCACCCAGACCAGCGCCAGCACGCCGGTAAACATAAACGCCCCCTGCCAGCCGAAGGAGGCGTGGGCGAAGTAGATAATCGGCGGCGCAAGCATGGCACCAATGGAAAAACCGACGCCCGCCCAGCCCGCGGCGACCGGACGCTCCTTCTTCGGGAACCACTCGCCAATGGTTTTGGCATTGGCAGGCGTAGCGGCGGCCTCGGCGCTGCCCATAAAGAAGCGCAGGATCGCCAGCTGGATCCAGCTCCCGGCCCCGGCGTGGAAAATGCACATCAGCGCCCACAGCGTGGCGCAGATCATAAACCCGAGCTTCAGGCCGATGACGTCGATCAGCCAGCCGCAGATGGGCTGGAACAGGGTATAGGCGAGCTGGAACGCGCTGACAATCCATGAATACTGCTCGGTGGTGATGCCGAGGCTGGTTTTCAGTTCCGGGGCGAGGATCCCCAGCGAGTTACGGGTGATGTAGTTCACCGTCACGCCCATCAGAAACAGGCACAGCACCCACCAGCGCAGGTGGCGTACCACGCGCCGGGTTTTACTGGCGCTTACGCCCTCGTTAATGCCTTGACTCATAACGCTTCTCCACATCCCGGTTGATTGATTAATTGGTATAACAACCTGCTACCTGCAAAGCAGGGACAGCAGCAGAGAGATTTCATCCCCCTGATATAAAGGGGGTTATTGTTAAAATTGCCGGAGGGTACGGGTAAAGCTGTCCGACAACCCGAGAGTAGGCGAGGCCCGCAGACGGCTGTAGCGAAAAATATGCAAAAATTTTCATCGCAGCGCCATTCTGGTATGGCAGTATGGTGCTCTTGCCCGTTAAAACTGCCTGCGCACCCTGTGAAATTTTTTTCATTTCACAAACGGAGATGGATCACAGAATGAGTAAAAAGCTAAAAATCGCGCAAATCGCGACGCAAACCGGCCTGTCAATCAGCACGGTTTCCCGGGTGCTGGCCGGCAAAGCCAATACCAGCGAGGCGGCGCGTCAGCGCGTGATGGCCTGTGCGGAACAGCTCGGCGTGCTGCAGGGCATGGCGGCAGGGCGGCTGCTGCTCAACAGCCTGGTGGTGTTCGCACCGCAGCGTGCGTTTGATGAGCGCTCCGACATCTTCTACTACCGCGTTATCCAGAGCATCAATCAGGCGCTGGCCCCCCACGAAGTGCGGCTGCGCTACTGCGCGCTGGAGGAGAACGACAGCGATGCCAACCAGTTTCTGACGCGCATCAGCGATCCCCAGGCCCAGGCGGCGATCCTGATCGGCATTGATGATGCGCACATTCACGATCTGGCGGCGGATCTGGGCAAACCCTGCGTGCTGATCAACTGCCGGGACAGCAAGATGCGCCTGTCCGGCGTGGCCCCGGATCACCGGCTGTTGGGGGAGTTTGCTGCCCGCTACCTGTTTGAGATGGGCCACAAGCGGGTGCTGAACCTGCTGTGCCTGCGGCGTTACACCATGGAGCTGCGGCTGGCGGGGATCCGCGATGCGTGGGAGGCGGCGAATATGCCGTTCAGCGACGATCAGCACCTGCTGGTGGCCCGTAACTTCAGCGCCAGCGAAAGTGAAACCCTGATGCGGACCTACCTGGAGCAGACGCCGGCGCGCGAGCTGCCGAGCGCTATGCTGGTGGGCGGTGATTTTATGGCGTCCGGAGTGGTGACGGCGTTGCAGAAGCACGGCCTGCGCGTGCCAGCGGATATGTCGGTGATGAGCATTGACGGTTTTAACCTGGCGGCGATCCACGATGTACCGTTGACGGCGTTGCAGGTGCCGCGTGACGAGCTGGGCACTGAAGCGGTGCAGATGCTGCAGCAGCGCCTGATTCGCCCGGATGCGCCGACCGGCACGCTGCTGCTCAATGGCAAGCTGGTGGTACGCGAGTCGGTGCGGCGTATCCGACCGGGAAAAACCCGCACCCTGGTGCAGGGCGACGGGCTTTACGACTAGCGCAATCAGCTCTCCATGCCGAGACTGCGCCGCCCGTTGTGGTTCAGATCCGCAGTGGTAAAGCGATCCTGCCAGTTCACCTCGTAGTCCTCGCGCGGGAAGTCGCCCGGTGACTGACCGGCGGCCAGCGCCTGCTCTACCTGCTTCGCGTAAGCGAGATTTTTAGCACACAGCGGCGCGGCGGGGATATACATCACGTTGCCCCAGCCCTGCTGATCCTCAACCGGTGCCACCGCATGCACCACATCGCAGTGCCACCATACTGAATCACCCGCTTCCAGCGCCGGAATTGACGTCAGCGCCTCCATCAGAAGCGGGTGCCACTTCTCCGACACCGGCAGCACGCGCCCTGGCGCGACGCCGCACAGCTCCTCTTCCGGCACGTCGTCCAGCAGCGGGCGCAGCAGGATCATCGCCATCGCTTCCGGGATGGGAATAACGTGCAGCAGTCCCTGACCCGGCAGCATATCCGACAGCGCGGTCCAACCCTGGAAGGTACGAAATACCGAGCATTTGGTGGTGTTGTCCACGCTGTACTCATCCACGTCGGTGCGGTGTGCGGCGTCCCACGGGTCGTAGCGGTCAATGTCGCCGCTGAAGACGTGGCGGAACACCTGCTGATAAGCCGGGAGCAGCCAGCGCTCCAGCGCCCCGGAGTCGGTGTGCGCCCCAAGACCTTTCGAGGTGGTGCCCGGCGGGCGGCGGCGGATACGGTCCGGATAGATAACGCTGACGTCCGGGTCAAACCAGCGGGTATCGCCGTCCTCGAAGCGCCACAGCCGGTTCAAAAACGACTGTACCGTCGCCATGCGATCGCTCTGGCGGGCCTCCATCTGCGCTTTTGACCAGTAAATGGGGTAGATCTCCGGGCGCGAGGCTTCCAGCGTGCCAAAGAAGCTGTCGCCCGGCCCGCGGTACTGCGCGTCAAAATCGTTTTTCGCCAGGTAGTCGAGCATCGACTGATCCCACGCCAGCGCCTCGTCGCGCGGGAAGTGGCCTTTGATCACCGCGCAGCCGTGCTTTTTGATGTCGGCGATCTGCGCCGGCGTGATGCTGCCCGCCTGTAACTGGGCATAAGGAATAACCGGCCAGATGGGATCGCCCTGGGCCTGACGCTGTTTGATCTCCGCCACGCGCGAGGCGAGACGATCGCTGAGCCGGTCCCATACGGCCTGCACATCGCCGATGTGAGCGCGCAGCTCGCGCTTCATCTGACGGATAGCGGCGTGGTGGTCGGCAGGAAGGGTGGCGTGTTCGAAAGTAAAGGGCATGGCAACCTCGCTGTAACTTTCATTCGAAAGTAATTGTGATTACACATGACAATTTAAGTTAATGATTGGTTAATGCAAGTTTAAAAAACTGCACGAGCGCACAAATATGAAAAGAGAGGAGGCCGAAGCGGACGCTTCGGCGTGAAAAGGTAATTACTGGTCGAACGGCGCGCTGCGGTTCAGCACCGCTTCCATGACGTTGAGCACGCCTTCGTTATTGTTGCTGTCGGTCTGGAAACGCGCCACCTGACGCACCGCCGGGGAGGCATTGCCCATCGCGAAGGACCATTTCACCAGCTCCAGCATCTCCACATCGTTGGCGCTGTCGCCGATGGCCACGCACTCCTGCGGCGAGATGCCCCAGCGTTGCAGCAGACGGCCCAGGCCGCTGGCCTTGTGCAGACCGGGGATGATCAAATCCACAAAGCCGTAGCCGCTGGTTACCGGCTTCATGATGCCGTCCAGACGTTCATGCAGCACATCAATAAGCTGCGGGATCGCCTCGTCGCTCAGGTTCAGCGAGAACTTAAACAGCGTGTCGTCGATCTCGCTGTAGTCCTTCACCGGCTGCAGGCGGTGATAGTGCTTCGACATCAGCTCCACCAACGCCGCCGGGGCGCTGTCGCTGATGTACGCGCTCTTCAGGCCGCAGGCGACAAACTTCAGCGTCGGATCGCTGCTCAGTTCGCCGAGCACGGTGCGCGCTTCGTTCTTCGTCAGCTCGCCGTGGAAAATTTCCTTGCCGTGCTCGTACACCAGCGCGCCGTTTTCGGCTACGAAGGAGATGTCATCTTTCAGCGTCGGGAAGAAGGAGATCAGCTGGTAATACTGGTTGCCGCTGGCGACGACGAACTCAATATTCTGCGCTTTTAGCTGCTGATACAGCGCCATAAAACGCTCGCGGTTGTACTGCTTGTTGTCATCAAGAAAGGTTCCGTCCATATCGACGACGACAGCTTTAATAGTCATATCTGAAACTCCCGGAAAGATTACGGCAATGCGAAACATTCTAGTGAGCAGCGTTACGATTACAAGCGTAAAGCGGAAAAGCAGAAATTATCTGAACTTAATCAAGAGGATAAAAAAGAAGCGGGGAATAAGAGAGTTATTATCACGCTCCAGGTAAATCCTGAAGCGCAATTATCAGCCGGGAAGGAAACATTATTTCGCCGCGTCGCCGCAAATATCACACTGCGGATTTCGCGGCAGCGCCATCTCGCGGAACTGGCAGGTCATGGCATCGTACATGACGATTTTCCCCAGCGGCGGCGTGCCGTAATGGGCAATCACTTTTATCGCTTCCATTGCCTGCAGCGAACCGATGACGCCCACCAGCGGGGCCATGACGCCAGCCTCGACGCAGCTCAGCGTGGCATCACCAAACAGACGGCTCAGGCAGCGGTAGCAGGGCGTTCCCTCCGCCCAGGTGAAGACCATGATCTGCCCCTCCATGCGGATTGCCGCGCCGGACACCAGCGGCACCCGCGCCCGAAAACAGGCGGCGTTGAGCTGGTTACGCACCGCCACGTTATCGGTGCAGTCTAGCACCAGGGTGTGCTCTGCCACCAGCGCAGCGATAGCTTCGTCGTCGAGTAAGCTATCAAGGGTCGTGAAGTGGCAGTGCGGGTTCAACGCGGCAAGCGCCTCGCGGGCCGACTGCACTTTCGCGTGTCCGACCGTAGCGTCGCTGTGCAGGATCTGCCGCTGCAGGTTCGACACCGACACGGTATCGAAATCCAGCAGCGTCATCGCCCCGGTGCCCGCTGCGGCCATATAGGCCGAGGCCGCACAGCCCAGGCCACCCAGACCGACCACCAGCACGCGCGCCGCTTTCAGCGCCTCCTGGCCCTCGAAGTCGAAGCCGCGCAGCACGATCTGGCGGTTATAGCGCATCATCTCCTGGTCGGTCAGCTCCATCTCAGCCTCCAAACAGGGCATTGAACGGCTCGATCTCTACCATCTCACCGGCTTCGACGTTGCCGCGCTCGCGCTCCAGCACGATAAAGCAGTTGCCCTGGCTGAAGGAGCTAAAAATATGCGAACCCTGATGGCCGGTGGTCACCACTTCCAGCACGCCGTTTTCATCCTGGCGGTAGATGCCGCGCTGGAAGTCGAGGCGGCCCGGGGATTTTTTCAGCCGCGTGGCTGCGCGGGCGCGCAGGCGCACCGGGGCTGCGTTTTCCGCACCGCGTAACGCGGTGAGCAGCGGACGCACCAGCTGATAAAACGTCAGCGCTGCCGACACCGGGTTGCCCGGCAGGCCGCAGAACCAGCTGTTTTGCAGGCGGCCAAACGCAAAGGGCTTGCCCGGCTTGATCGCCAGCTTCCAGAAATGAATATCGCCCATCTCTTCGAGGATGGTTTTGGTGTAGTCCGCTTCCCCCACCGACACGCCGCCGGAGCTGATCACCACGTCGGCCTGGCGGTCAGCCTCAATGAAGGCGGCACGCAGCGCATCCGGGGAGTCAGGAATAATACCGAGGTTGAGCACCTCGCAGCCGAGCTGTTCAAGCATCACGTGCACCGCCAGGCGGTTGGTATCGTAGATCTGCCCGTTGCCGAGCGGCTGACCCGGCAGCACCAGCTCATCGCCGGTGGAGAACACCGCCACGCGCAGGCGGCGCACCACATCCACTTCAGGAATGCCGAGCGAGGCCAGCACCGGCAGCTCCGCCGCGCTCAGCGTTTGCCCGGCCTCGAAGACCACCGCGCCTTCACGAATATCTTCCCCGCGCAGGCGCACGTTCTGCCCGGCGCGCACCGGAGCGGTAAACTGCACGCCTGCTTCGCTCACCGTGGTCTCTTCCTGCATCACCACCGCGTCACAGCCCTCGGGCACCGGCGCGCCGGTCATAATGCGGATGCAGGTGCCGGCCGGCCAGTCACCGTGGAACGGCTGCCCGGCGAAGGCTTTGCCTGCCACCGCCAGCGGGTTTTGCGCGGCGAGATCGCTCAGGCGCACCGCATAGCCATCCATCGCCGCATTATCAAAGCCCGGCACGTTAAGCGGCGAGGTGACGCTGCGGGCCAGCACGCGGCCAAACGCCTGCACCAGCGGCAGCGTTTCGCTTCCGCTTACCGGCGTGAGGCCGGACAGCATCTGGTTAAGGGCGATATCGAGGGGGAGAAGGCCTGCGGTCTGTTCCATGAGTTGCTCCAGCGGGGAATGACAAAGGGCACATTATGGCAGAAAACCCCCTCCGGCTGTAGGTAGCGATTTGAGCTTCACGGGCGGGAACGCCTTTACAGTACTTTTACATCTTTCTATATTCAAAATTCGTATGAGAATGCGGTCACGGTAATGATATTTATAGAAAAACCGCCGCGGGTTACATCACACTGAGCGAGCAACGATGGGAAAAGCAGTGATTGCCATTCATGGCGGTGCCGGGGCGATAAACCGGGCGCAGATGACGCCGGAGCAGGAGCAGCGCTATATCGCGGCCCTGTCGGCGGTGGTGGAAGCCGGACAGGCGATCCTCGCTGCCGGTGGCAGCGCGCTGGATGCGGTAACGGAAGCAGTGCGGCTGCTGGAAGAGTGTCCGCTGTTTAACGCCGGGAAAGGCGCGGTGTTTACCCATGCCGGCACCCACGAGCTGGATGCCTGCGTGATGGACGGCTACTCCCTGAGAGCCGGGGCGGTAGCGGGCGTCAGCCGCATTGAAAATCCGGTGCTGGCAGCGCGGCTGGTGATGGAGCACAGCCCGCACGTGCTGCTGGTCGGCGAGGGGGCGCATGCCTTTGTCGCCGCGCAGGGCATGCCGCTGGTGGACCCCACGCTGTTCTCGACGCCGGAGCGCCGCGACCAGCTGGAACGCGCCCAGGCGGGCGACCGCGTGGTGCTGGATCATGACGCGCCGCTCGACCCGGATCGTAAATTCGGAACCGTCGGTGCTGTGGCGCTGGACGTTGAGGGTAATCTTGCCGCGGCGACCTCAACCGGCGGCATGACCAACAAGCTGCCGGGTCGGGTAGGCGATACCCCGCTGGTGGGCGCGGGCTGCTACGCTAATAACGCTAACGTGGCGGTTTCCTGCACCGGCACCGGCGAAGTGTTTATGCGCACGCTGGCCGCCTACGACATCGCCGCGCTGATGGAGTACGGCGGCATGAGTCTGCAGGAGGCGTGCGCCGGGGTGGTGATGGACAAGATCCCGGCGCTGGGCGGCAGCGGCGGCGTTATTGCCATCGACCGCGAGGGCAACGTCGCGCTGCCGTTCAACAGTGAAGGTATGTACCGTGGCTACGGCTACGTGGGCGATGCGCCCAACATCGGCATTTATCAGGAATAAGGAGCACGGGTGCCAGAACACCAGGAATTACCCAACGACCAGGTGCTGAACGTGCGCAATCTTGCGGTGCGTTTTCAGCATGACGCGCAGATAACCGAAGCGGTTCGTGGGGTGTCGTTCACGCTGCATCGCGGCGAAACGCTGGCCATCGTCGGCGAATCCGGCTCGGGAAAATCCGTGACCGCGCTGTCGCTGATGCGCCTGCTTGAACAGTCCGGTGGCGATGTCTCCAGCGATGCGATGCTGCTGCGTCGGCGCAGCGGTCAGGTGGTCGATCTGCGCGGGCTGAACCGCAAGCAGATGCGCGACGTGCGCGGCGCAGACATGGCGATGATTTTTCAGGAGCCAATGACCTCGCTGAATCCGGTGTTTCCAGTGGGCGAGCAGATTGCCGAGTCGATTCGCCTGCACCAGGGGCTGAGCCGCGATGCGGCGATGAAAGAGGCCCGGCGCATGCTCGACCTGGTGCGTATTCCGGAGTCGGAACGCATGCTGTCGCAGTTCCCGCACCAGCTCTCCGGGGGCATGCGCCAGCGCGTGATGATTGCGATGGCGCTGTCGTGCCGCCCGGCGGTGCTGATTGCCGATGAGCCGACGACCGCGCTCGACGTCACCATTCAGGCCCAGATCCTGCACCTCATCCGCGTGCTGCAGCAGGAGATGGCAATGGGGGTGATGTTTATCACCCACGATATGGGCGTGGTGGCGGATATGGCCGACCGGGTGCTGGTGATGTACCAGGGCGAGGCGGTAGAAACCGGCACGGTGGAGGAGATTTTTGCCGCGCCAAAACACCCTTACACCCGCGCGCTGCTGGCCGCGGTGCCGCGGCTCGGGGCGATGAAAGGCAGCGCCGCGCCGCGCAAGTTTCCGGTGCCGACGGCGGGGGAGAGTATCCCGGAGCCGAGCCGCAATACGGTCATCGATGATGCCGGCCCGATCCTCGAAGTGCGCGACCTGGTGACCCGCTACCCCATTCGCAGTGGGATTTTGAACCGCGTGACCAGTGAAGTTCATGCGGTAGAAAAGGTCAGCTTCGATCTCTGGCCTGGCGAGACGCTGTCGCTGGTCGGGGAGTCCGGCTGCGGAAAATCCACCATTGGCCGCTCGCTGCTGCGGCTGGTGGATATTCAGGGCGGGAGCATCACCTTCAAAGGCGAACGCATCGACACCCTCAAGGGGGCCAGAATGCAGGCGGTGCGGCGCGATATTCAGTTTATCTTCCAGGACCCCTGGGCATCGCTCGATCCGCGCCTGACGGTGGGGTACTCCATTATGGAGCCGCTGCTGGTGCACGGCGTGCTGGACGAGGCCGGGGCGAAGCGCCGCGTTGCCTGGCTGCTGGAGCGCGTAGGTTTAAAGCCGGAGCACGCCTGGCGCTATCCGCACGAGTTTTCCGGCGGCCAGCGCCAGCGTATCTGCATTGCCCGCGCGCTGGCACTCAATCCGCAGGTGGTGATTGCCGACGAATCGGTCTCCGCCCTCGACGTTTCGATTCGCGCCCAGATCATCAACCTGCTGCTCGACCTGCAGCAGGAGTTTGGCATCGCGTTTCTGTTTATTTCCCATGACATGGCGGTGGTGGAGCGCATCAGCCACCGCGTGGCGGTGATGTATCTGGGGCAAATTGTGGAGATCGGCCCGCGTCAGGCGGTGTTCGAGAATCCGCAGCACCCCTATACCCGCAAGCTGATGGCTGCCGTACCGGTGGCAGACCCGGCGCACCGTCGCACCAAACCAGTATTGCTCTCCGACGAGATACCCAGCGCAACGCGCAAGGTGGGGGAGGAGCCAGAGGTGTTACCGCTGGTGGCCGTTGGCCCCGGCCACTTCGTGGCGCGGCATCCCGTCGGTGTGCGACAAAGCCCTTATTAAACAATTACAGACAGGGACACTCAGGAGAAAATAATGACACAACAAAAAATGCCTACGCTGGCAGCAGCACTGGGGCTTGGCTTCGCTGCTATGCTCTGCGCCACCCCGGCCCTGGCGGCCAAAGATGTCGTGGTGGCGGTGGGATCTAACTTCACCACGCTCGATCCCTATGATGCCAACGATACCCTTTCGCAGGCGGTGGCAAAGTCGTTCTATCAGGGGCTGTTTGGCCTTGATAAGGACATGAAACTGAAAAATGTGCTGGCGGAGAGCTATAAGGTGTCCGATGACGGGCTGACCTGGACCATCGCCCTGCGTAAAGGGGTGAAATTCCAGGATGGCACCGACTTTAACGCGCAGGCGGTCAAGGTGAACCTCGATCGCGCCAGCAATCCGGACAACCGCCTCAAGCGTTACAATCTGTACAAAAACATCAGCAAAACCGAGGTAGTGGACGACCACACGGTGAATATCGTGCTGAAGCAGCCGTTCTCCGCTTTCATCAATATTCTCGCCCATCCGGCAACGGCGATGATCTCGCCGAAAGCGCTGAAGGATTTCAAGAAAGAGATCGGTTTCCATCCGGTGGGCACCGGCCCGTATGAGCTGGTGACCTGGAATCAGACTGACTTTGTGAAGGTGAAAAAGTTTGCCGGCTACTGGCAGCAGGGGCTGCCGAAGCTCGACACCATTACCTGGCGTCCGGTCGTGGACAACAATACCCGCGCCGCGATGCTGCAAACCGGCGAGGCGAACTTCGCCTATCCGATTCCTTACGAACAGGCACCGCGGCTGGAGAAAAACGACAAGCTGGCGCTGGTGGCCAGCCCGTCCATCATGCAGCGCTATATCAGCATGAACGTCACCCAGAAGCCGTTTGATAACCCGAAGGTGCGCGAGGCCATCAACTATGCGATTAACCGCCAGGCGCTGGTGAAGGTCGCGTTCTCCGGCTATGCCACCCCGGCCACCGGCGTATTGCCGCCGGCTATCGCCTGGTCGCAGCGTTACCAGCCCTGGCCTTACGATCCGGCAAAAGCGCGCGAGCTGCTGAAAGAGGCAGGTTACCCGAACGGCTTTACCACCACGCTCTGGTCCTCCCACAACCACAGCACGGCGCAGAAGGTGTTGCAGTTCACCCAGCAGCAGCTGGCGCAGGTGGGCATTAAGGTGCAGATCACGGCGATGGATGCCGGCCAGCGCGCGGCGGAAGTTGAAGGCAAGGGGCAGAAAGAGAGCGGCGTGCGGATGTTCTATACCGGCTGGACCGCCTCCACCGGCGAAGCTGACTGGGCACTGTCACCGCTGTTTGCCTCCCAGAACTGGCCGCCGACGCTGTTCAACACCGCCTTCTACAGCAACAAACAGGTGGATGCGGATCTGGCGAACGCGCTGAAAACCACTAACGACGCCGACAAGGCGAAGCTGTATAAGGATGCGCAGGATACCATCTGGAAAGAAGCGCCCTGGGCGCCGCTGGTGGTGGAGAAACTGGTGTCTGCGCACAGCAAAAACCTCACCGGGTTTTACGTGATGCCGGATACCGGGTTCAGCTTCGAGGATGCGGATCTGAAATAGCGGCTGGATGATCGCCGGCGGGTGCGCTTCGCGTACCCACTCCGGAAAATCCCACGACCACAGGTAAAACATAACCCCGTAGGGCGGGTAAGCATCGCGCACCCGCCATGACCGGTAAACACGAGGCGCAACAAAGGTTATGCATGGTTAATTACGTCATAAAGCGCCTGTTGGGGCTAATACCGACGCTGTTCATCGTGATGGTGCTGGTATTTTTATTTGTTCATATGCTGCCCGGCGATCCGGCGCGGCTGATTGCCGGGCCGGAAGCGGACGCAGAAGTGATTGCACTGGTACGCCAGCAGCTGGGGCTGGATCAGCCGCTGTGGTATCAGTTCTGGCACTACATGACCTCGGTACTGCAGGGCGACTTCGGCCTTTCGATGGTGTCGCGCCGTCCGGTATCCGAGGAGATCGCCAGCCGCTTTATGCCTACTCTGTGGCTGACGCTGACCAGCATGGCATGGGCGATGCTGTTTGGTCTTATCACCGGCATTATCGCCGCCGTCTGGCGCAACCGCTGGCCGGATCGGCTGAGCATGACGGTGGCGGTCACCGGGATCTCCTTCCCGGCGTTTGCCCTCGGGATGCTGCTGATGCAGGTGTTTTCGGTGCAGCTCGGCTGGCTGCCCACGGTAGGCGCCGACAGCTGGCAGCACTACATTCTGCCGTCGCTGACGCTGGGTGCGGGGGTGGCCGCGGTGATGGCGCGTTTTACCCGCGCCTCGTTTGTTGACGTGCTGAGCGAAGATTACATGCGCACCGCGCGCGCCAAAGGGCTGAGCGAGCGCTGGGTGATCCTCAGGCACGGGCTGCGCAACGCCATGATCCCGGTCGTCACTATGATGGGGTTGCAGTTCGGCTTTCTGCTCGGCGGCTCGATTATCGTCGAACAGGTGTTCAACTGGCCGGGGCTGGGGCGTCTGCTGGTGGCCTCGGTAGAGATGCGCGACTATCCGGTGATTCAGGCAGAAGTCCTGCTGTTTTCGCTGGAGTTTATACTTATCAACTTAGTGGTGGACGTGCTCTACGCCGCCATTAACCCGGCTATCAGGTACAAATAAGGATGCGACTTTTTAACTGGCGTCGACAGGCGATCCTCAACGCGATGCCCGGCCTGCGCCCCGACAGCGTGCGCACCCCAGGACGGGAGTTCTGGCGGCGGCTCAAACGTCAACCGACCGCGCTGGTTGCTGGCGCGTTTGTGCTGATACTGATTCTGGTGGCGATCGTCGCGCCCTGGATTGTGCCCTATGATGTTGCCAACTACTTCGACTATGACCGGCTGAATGAAGGCCCGTCGCTGATGCACTGGTTTGGCGTGGATTCGCTGGGGCGGGATATTTTCAGCCGGGTACTGGTCGGCGCACAAATCTCGCTGGCGGCCGGGGTGTTTGCCGTGCTGATTGGCGCGCTGATCGGCACCGTGCTGGGGCTGGTGGCGGGTTATTACGAAGGCTGGTGGGATCGCATCATTATGCGCATCTGCGACGTGCTGTTTGCTTTTCCCGGCATCCTGCTGGCGATTGCGGTGGTGGCGGTGATGGGCAGCGGCATGGCGAACGTGATTATCGCCGTGGCGATCTTCAGTATTCCCGCCTTTGCCCGTCTGGTGCGCGGCAACACGCTGGTGCTGAAACACCAGACCTTTATCGAGTCGGCGCGCAGCATCGGGGCATCCGATCGTACCATCCTGTTCCGGCATATTCTGCCGGGTACGGTCTCCTCGATCGTGGTCTACTTCACCATGCGCATCGGCACCTCGATCATCTCCGCCGCCAGCCTGTCGTTTCTTGGCCTCGGCGCACAGCCGCCAACGCCGGAGTGGGGCGCGATGCTCAACGAGGCGCGGGCCGATATGGTGATGGCACCGCACGTGGCCCTGTTCCCGAGCCTGGCGATCTTCCTTACCGTACTGGCGTTTAACCTGCTCGGCGATGGCCTGCGTGACGCACTCGATCCGAAGATAAAAGGGTAATTTTCCGCCGAGCGGGCTTATACGACCCATAAAAAAGGCTGCCAGTGGCAGCCTTTTTCCGGTTCACACGCTTATACGCGCGTGCCCCACAGATCGTACTCGTCGGCGTTCTCAACCTTCACGCGCACCACGTCGCCGGGTTTAACGTTAGTTTCACCGTTGAGATAGACCGCGCCGTCGATTTCCGGCGCATCGGCCATGCTGCGGCCAATGGCACCTTCTTCGTCCACTTCATCGATGATGACGAGGATCTCGCGGCCCACTTTCTCCTGCAGGCGCTCAGCAGAGATCTGCTGCTGCAGCTGCATAAAGCGGTTCCAGCGCTCCTCTTTGATCGCTTCCGGCACCTGGTCCGGCAGATCGTTAGCACCTGCGCCTTCCACCGGGCTGTACTTGAAGCAGCCCACGCGATCCAGACGCGCTTCCTTCAGGAAGTCGAGCAGCATCTGGAAATCTTCCTCGGTTTCACCGGGGAAACCGACGATAAAGGTGGAACGCAGGGTCAGTTCCGGGCACACCTCACGCCACTGCTTGATGCGCGCCAGCTGGCGGTCAACGGAGCCAGGACGCTTCATCAGCTTCAGGATGCGCGGGCTGGCGTGCTGCAGCGGGATGTCGAGGTAGGGCAGGATTTTGCCTTCCGCCATCAGCGGGATCACGTCATCCACGTGCGGGTAAGGGTAAACGTAGTGCAGACGCACCCAGACGCCGAGCTTCGCCAGCTGCTCACACAGGCTGACCATGCTGGTTTTCACCGGCGCGCCGTTCCAGAAGCCGGTGCGGTGCTTCACGTCCACGCCGTAGGCGGAGGTATCCTGGGAGATCACCAGCAGCTCTTTTACGCCAGCTTCTACCAGACGTTTGGCTTCGGCCAGTACGTCGCCAATCGGACGGCTGTCGAGATCGCCGCGCATCGACGGGATGATGCAGAAGGTGCAGCGGTGGTTACAGCCTTCAGAGATTTTCAGGTAGGCGTAATGACGCGGCGTCAGCTTCACGCCCTGTTCCGGCACCAGGCTCAGGAACGGGTTGTGCTGCGGCTTCGGCACGTAGTGATGCACGTGTTTGAGCACCTGTTCGTAGCTGTGCGGCCCGGTGATCTCCAGCACTTTAGGATGCACTTCGCGAATTTGATCTTCTTTAGCACCCAGGCAGCCGGTCACAATCACCTTGCCGTTTTCATTCAACGCTTCGCCGATGGCTTCCAGCGACTCCTGCACCGCGCTGTCGATAAAGCCGCAGGTGTTAACGATCACCATGTCGGCATCGTCGTAGCGGGGCACCACGTCATAGCCTTCGGTGCGCAGTTCCGTCAGGATGCGCTCGGAGTCGACGAGGTTTTTCGGGCAGCCGAGGGAGACAAACCCAATTCGCGGTTGTTGCATGCTTATACGCTCACAAAGTAAACAGAAAAGAAAAAACCGGCAGATTCTACACGGGTTTAGCACAAGGCTCCACTGATGGTTAATGGCCCCGGCGGCTAAGATTAAGATTGTGTAAAAATTGTTCTCTCTCCCGGCTGGCTGGCTACCCTTATCGGGTGATATCGCAAAGGAGACTATGATGCCGATCCCCGCCCGCCGTTTACTGCTTTCCACGCTGCTGCTCACCCTGACCTGGCAGGCCAGCGCCGCCGGAGAGAAGGTTGAAGTGCTGCAAACCAAACTTGATTACCCCTGGTCGCTGGCATTTTTGCCTGAAGATAAAGGAATGCTGATCACCCTGCGCGGCGGCCAGCTGCGCCACTGGCAGGCGGGCAAAGGCTTATCTGACCCGATTAGCGGCGTGCCGACCGTGTGGGCCAACGGCCAGGGCGGCCTGCTGGATGTGGTGCTGGCCCCGGATTTTGCCCAGAGCCGTAAGGTGTGGCTCAGCTTCTCCGAGGCGGATGCCGACGGCAAGGCGGGAACTGCCGCCGGGGTGGGGCGACTCAGTGACGATCTCTCCCGGCTGGAGGATTTTAAGGTGATGTTCCGCCAGCAACCGAAGCTCTCGACCGGCAACCACTTCGGCGGCCGTATGGTGTTTGACGGCAAAGGCTACCTCTATATTGCGCTGGGTGAGAACAACCAGCGGCCCACCGCGCAGGAGCTGGATAAACTGCAGGGTAAACTGGTGCGCCTGACCGACGCGGGCGGCATTCCCGACGACAACCCTTATGTGGGCAAGGCGAATCACCGGCCGGAGATCTGGTCGTACGGCATTCGTAATCCGCAGGGGATGGCGATGAACCCGTGGAGCAATGCGCTGTGGCTCAACGAGCATGGGCCGCGCGGCGGGGATGAGATCAACATTCCGGAGAAGGGGAAAAACTACGGCTGGCCGATCGCGACCTGGGGCATCAACTACAGCGGGTTCGCTATTCCCGAAGCGAAAGGGGAGATCGTCGCCGGAACCGAGCAGCCGGTTTATTACTGGAAGCACTCTCCGGCGGTGAGCGGCATGGCGTTCTACAATGCGGACCGCTTCCCACAGTGGAAAAATAAGCTGTTTATCGGCGCGCTCAAGGATAAGAACGTGATTCAGATGACGGTGAATGGCAATAAGGTTACCGAGGATGGGCGCATTCTCGACGATCGCGGCCAGCGTATTCGCGACGTGCGCGTTGGCCCGGACGGCTACCTGTACGTGTTAACCGACGAGTCCGACGGCGAACTGCTGCGGGTCAGCCCGCAGTAAAAGGTGGGTGCACTCCGTTTACCCACCCTACGGGATGGCAGCAGTGGTAGGGTGGGTAAGCCTGCGCACCCACCATAAAAATAAATCCCACGATGCCGGAGGGATGGCCCCGTCCGGCATCAAAACCGCCGCGTCATTTCCAGTAGGGTGGGTAAGCCTGCGCACCCACCACAAAACCAAATAACCCATGCCAGAGGAATCGCCCCATCCGGCATCAAAACCGCCGCGGCGCAGGCGTTGAGTCCGGGCTGGCGGTCGGGAACCGCCAGAGGGCGCGAGCCCCGGGATGGGGTGTCGCGCCCGACCGGAAGCGAAACGCCGGAGACAAGGGTAGCCCGCAGGGCCGGTTTTAGTGGCCGGGAGCCGGGATGGTGAAGGGGGCGGCGGCGAGCCCCCTTCACCCGTTCACGAGCGGCGGTGTTTCCATGTAAGCGCGGTGCCACGGTGAACGGAACAACCACCGTACGAGCATAGCTAGCACACCCCAAACGGCGGGTGCGCAAGGTAAACGGCGGGTGCGCTGCGCTTACCCGCCCTACACCCGCCCTACACCCGCCCTACACCCGCTCTACACCTGTCCTGCAACATGAGCAATCGTCCGCCTGCCCCACTCACGTCACCGGGATCATCACCACCTTTTGATACGTCGGACGTTCTGTAAGCTGCTCGCGCCAGCGCTCAAGGTTCGGGTATAACGGCCAGCTCACCCCGCAGTTGAACAGGTTCCAGATGTAGGGCGCGACCGCGATATCCCCGATGCCAAAGGCTTCACCGGAGAACCACGGCTGGCGGGCCAGCTCGCGATCCAGCAGGGCGAACAGCGCCTTGCACTCCTCAATCCCGCGATCGATCTCCTGCTGATTGCGCTGCTCCGGCAGTGTTCGCACCAGCCCCATGAGAATTTTGCGGTGCGACGGGGCAAGGGTGGCCGCCGTCCAGTCCATCCATTTTTCCGCCTGGGCGCGGGCGGCCGGATCGTCGATCCACAGGCGCTTCTGGCCATATTTTGCCGCCAGGTAGCGCACGATAGCGTTAGACTCCCACAGCACCAGCCCGGATTCATCATCGCGCAGGCAGGGCACCAGACCGTTCGGGTTCATCTCAAGGTATTCAGCTGTGTTATTAATGCCGAAGGCTCCGCCGGCGGGGATCACGTTGTGGGGAAGCTCCAGCTCTTCCAGACACCACAGCACTTTCTTTACGTTGGTCGAGTTGCCCCGGCCCCAGATGGTAATCATGCGCATCTCCTGTGAGGTTTTTTTGGCTTAACCCATCGTCTGCTAATCATAACAAATACGCAACAGTTGCCGGGAATTTGCTCCGCTTGCGCTTTTGTTTAAGCGCCCTCGCACAAACTTTAAAAACTTTACTTCCATGCTGTTTCCCTGGGGCTATTTGTGCGGTTTACTCACCGCTTAGCCTAATCAGGTGATTTGTAATGATTTTTGGAACGGACCTCGGGTGAGACCTATGACCTTTTTCTCTTTTTTATCAACGTTCAGGGGTGTGGCAGCGTCGGGCGCGCTGCTGTTATGCATGATGCCAGCGGCGCACGCCGCCGAACCACCGGCACCACCGCAGCTGGAAGCCCGGGCGTGGATTTTGATGGATTACGCCAGCGGTAAAGTGCTGGCCGAAGGCAACGCCGATGAAAAACTCGATCCGGCGAGCCTGACCAAACTGATGACCAGCTACGTGGTAGGCCACGCGCTGAAGTCGGGAAAGATTCAGCTAAGTGATATGGTAACCGTGGGGAAAGACGCCTGGGCGACGGGTAATCCGGCGCTGCGCGGCTCCTCGCTGATGTTCCTCAAGCCGGGGGATCAGGTTTCGGTGGCGGACCTGAATAAAGGCGTCATCATCCAGTCAGGTAACGACGCCAGCATTGCCATTGCCGATTACGTGGCGGGGAGTCAGGATTCGTTCATCGGCCTGATGAACGGCTATGCGCGCCAGCTCGGACTCACCAGCACCACCTTTAAAACCGTGCACGGCCTTGATGCGCCGGGGCAGTTCAGCACCGCGCGCGATATGGCGAAGCTTGCTCAGGCGATGATCCGCGATGTGCCGGAAGAGTACGCGATCCATAAAGAGAAATCGTTCACCTTCAACAACATCCGCCAGCCGAACCGCAACCGCCTGCTGTGGAGCAGCAACCTCAACGTGGACGGCATGAAAACCGGCACCACCGCCGGGGCAGGCTATAACCTTGTGGCCTCGGCAACCCAGGGCGATATGCGCCTGATTTCCGTGGTGCTGGGTACCAAAACCGATGCGATTCGCTTCCGCGAGTCGGAGTCGCTCCTGACCTGGGGTTTCCGCTTCTTCGAAACCGTCAATCCGATTAAACCCGGCAGCACCTTTGTGTCCCAGCGCGTCTGGTTCGGTAATACCCCGGAGGTGAAGCTCGGTACCGGAGATAACACCGCCATTACCATTCCACGCGGTCAGCTCAGTAACCTGAAAGCCAGCTTTACCTTAAACGAGCCGCAGCTCACCGCGCCGCTGAAAAAAGGCCAGGTCGTAGGGCGCATCGATTATCAGCTCGACGGCAAAACCGTCGAGCAGCATCCGCTGATGGTGATGGAAGCGGTGGAAGAGGGCGGCTTCTTCAGCCGGATCTGGGATATGGTGCAGCTCAAACTCAATCAGTGGTTCGGCGATCTCTTCTCCTGATCCACTCTCCTACCACAGCAACTCAACGTTTTCGTCTCTGGCGAACGCCACAAACTCATTGTCCGGACGCTGGTCCGTGACAATGAGGCTGAAGGCGTTGACCGGCCCCATGCAGGCCGGGCGAATCTCGCCAAATTTACTGCTGTCCACCACCAGCACGTGCTGCTGCGCGTGCTCCAGCGCCCAGTGTTTAACCGGCAGCTCATCAAGATTAAAGCAGGTCACGCCCTGACGTGG
Organism: Siccibacter colletis; assembly: GCF_000696575.1. GTDB lineage: Bacteria > Pseudomonadota > Gammaproteobacteria > Enterobacterales > Enterobacteriaceae > Siccibacter > Siccibacter colletis. Next base: position 302,286 of record NZ_JMSQ01000039.1, read on the forward strand.
GGTTATCCCGGCGGCAGAGAAAAAAGCGATGTCCGGGCAGAGGTTGCGCAGGGTTTCGTTAAAGTTGAGTGGCCTGAAGATGGCGTTGCTGGCGTGAAACTCGCCGCCGCAGAGGATCACCCGGCAATGGGGTTTCTCCTGCAGCGCCATAAAGGTGTTAAGCGAATAGCAGATGCCGGTAAACGGCAGGTCGTCATCCAGCGCGGCGATAATCCACGGGGTGGTGGTGCCGCAGTCAAAGAACAGCGTCTGATGCGGGCGCACCAGCGCGGCGGCGCGGGCGGCAGCCTTGCGCTTCTCGTCGACAAAACGGGTTTTTTGATCGCTCAGCAGATAGTGGCTGGATGCGCTGCGCGGCTCCAGCACGATATAGCCACCGAGCAGCACCACCGGCGCGCTGTGGGCATTGAGATCGCGACGAATGGTCATCTCGGATACCCCCAGCAGGGCGGCGGCCTCTTTAAGATGCAGTTTGTCGCGGCGTTTTAATGCCTGAATGAGCTGGCTGATTCGCTCGTCGCGCCGTGTTTCCATGATGCCTCACGCTGAATGTTTCAGCCGATCATGTTACCCGGCGCAACGGGGTTAGTCACGCACCCAGCCCTTGCGGATCGGCAGGGCAAAGCAGATGCGATACGCGCGCAGCGCCAGCTGAGAAATAAATGCCCCGGCGTGATGCCAGCACATCTGCGCCGCCAGACAGGCCACCATACCCACCAGCAGACCGCCCAGCATATCCAGCGGCCAGTGCACGCCAAGATAGACCCGCGACCAGGCGACCAGCAGTGCCACGGCGCCCATCAGCACGCCGGACCACAGACGGTGCCAGCACAGGAACGCCAGCGCGAAAGTGAAGATAACCGTGCCGTGATCGCTGGGGTAAGAGTAGTCGGGGGCGTGATGCAGGAAGTTATAGCCCACGCCTTCGACAAAGGGCCGATCGTGCGGGAACAGCTGACCGAGCGTCCAGGAGAGCGCCACGCTGAAAATCAGCGCCAGCGCGGTTTTCATTACCATCACCCGCTGTTGCCCGACGTGGCGGCGCGGCCCCCACAGCCAGAGCGCCACCACCAGCAGCGGGGCAACGACAATCAGATCCTTTGCCGCCCAGGTGGCGAAGTGGATCAGCCACTGTGGGGAGGATGGCGTGGCATTCAGCAGATAAAACAGCGTGTGGTTAAGGTCTTCCATCATCGTGAAACACTCTCCAGATAAAACAGGCAGCGAGCGGACACTCGCCACCGGATACGGCTCCAGCCGTATCCGCCAGCCCTTACGGGTGAAACGCGCTGCCAGCGCAGCACGAAGGAAAAGTCGCACAGCATAAAAGCTACGCGCGACAGCTAACAGCGGCATACTCCTGGTTTGCCCTGAGGGCAGGGAAAATCAGACAGTTGCAGCTAAACGCTGAGGTCATGCAGGGCCAGCGTAACGCCACTGGCTTAAAGGATCCTTAACGGGAATGAAACGGCGGCACGAAACGGGAAAATCGACCAGAATGTAGTATCGCTGTGTCGGCCATTTCATTACACTCTGCGCGAAAATCGTGGATGAAGAGTCGGTATGGAAAACAATCACCTGTCTGCTAAACGCCTTGGGCGTCAGGCGCTGCTGTTCCCGCTGTGTCTGGTGCTGTATGAGTTCTCAACCTATATCGGCAACGATATGATCCAACCCGGCATGCTGACGGTGGCCGAGCAGTATCAGGCCGGCGTTGAGTGGGTGCCAACGTCAATGACGGCTTACCTTGCTGGCGGCATGTTCCTGCAGTGGCTGCTCGGACCGCTGTCGGACCGCATCGGGCGTCGTCCGGTGATGCTGGCCGGGGTGATCTGGTTTATGGTCACCTGCCTTGCCACGCTGCTGGCGCAAAACATCGAGCAGTTTACCGCGCTGCGCTTCCTGCAGGGCATCAGCCTCTGCTTTATCGGTGCGGTGGGCTATGCGGCGATCCAGGAGTCGTTCGAGGAGGCGGTGTGCATCAAGATCACGGCGCTGATGGCGAACGTGGCGCTGATTGCGCCGCTGCTCGGGCCGCTGGTGGGGGCCGCCTGGATACACGTTGCGCCGTGGGAGATGATGTTTGTGCTGTTCGCGGTGCTGGCGGCAATCTCCTTCTTCGGACTGGCGAAGGCGATGCCGGAAACCGCGACCCGGCTCGGCGAGAAGCTCTCCATGAAAGAGCTGTGGCGCGACTATAAGCTGGTGCTGAAAAACGTGCGCTTCGTGGCGGGGTCGCTGGGGATTGGCTTTGTCAGCCTGCCGCTGCTGGCGTGGATTGCTCAGTCACCGGTGATCATCATCAGCGGGGAAGGGTTGAGCACTTATGAATACGGGCTGTTGCAGGTGCCGATTTTCGGGGCGCTGATCGTTGGTAACCTGGTGCTGGCGAAGCTGACGGCACGTCGCACGGTGCGCGCGCTGATTATTCTTGGCGGCGGGCCGATTGTGTTCGGGCTGGTGCTGGCGGCGTTCGCCACGGTGTTCTCGGCGCACGCTTATCTGTGGATGACCGCCGGGCTGAGCGTCTATGCCTTCGGCATCGGTCTTGCTAACGCCGGGCTGGTGCGCCTGACGCTGTTCGCCAGCGACATGAGTAAAGGCACGGTGTCGGCAGCCATGGGTATGTTGCAGATGCTGATCTTCACCGTCGGCATTGAGGTGAGCAAGCACGCGTGGGTTGGCGGCGGCAACGGGCTGTTCAGCCTGTTCAATCTCGCCTGCGGCATCCTGTGGCTCGGGCTGATGGTGATTTTTCTGCGCGATAAGCGCGTGGGCAGTGGGTTACAGCCGCAGTAAGGCGCCGGGTTCGTTGCAACGCAGCGCCGTTCAGATCGAGATACACGGGGCGACCACCGGGTTCGGCGCCCCTCCGGGGACCAAATCCCGCTGTTTCCCCTAAAATGAAGCACCGGAGCTGCGTTGACAACGAACCCTTAGCGCTAACGATCAAACGGCGGCTTGCCGTCGAGGATCTGGTCGATAATCTCCAGCACGCCCTCTTCGTTATTCGCCGGTGCCTGATAAGGCGCTACCGCCTTGATGCGGTCTGGCGCATTGCGCATCGCAAAGCCGTATCCCGCCTGGCGCAGCATCTCGACATCATTCCCGCCGTCGCCGAAGGTCACCACTTCCTCATCCTTAATGTCCCACTGTTGTTGCAGCAGGCGCAGGCCGTTGGCCTTGTGCACGCCGGGGATGATCAGATCGATGGAGCCGTGCCCGCTGGACACCGGCACCACGATGCCTTCCAGCGCGGTGGTCAGGTCATCCATAGTTTTCAGCAATTCGTTGTCCGGCAGGTTCAGCGCAAACTTAAAGAAAATGTCGTCGATATTGTTGAAGCTCTCCACCAGCTCCAGCCGGTGGTAGTAGCGCGCCGCCATACGCTTAAACGCATCATCATAGCTGGCGAGGGTATAGCCGCTGTTTTTGCCGCAGGTGATCACCTGGACCCAGGGCAGCGTCTGGAGATGATCGAGCACGGTCTGCACCTCTTCGCCGCTCAGCTCGCCGTTGAAGATATCCCGGCCCTCGCTCACCACCCAGCCGCCGTTCTCCGCCACAAATGAGATCTCATGGGCGATCTCCGGGAAGAAGGAGATGAGCTGGTAGTACTGGTTGCCGCTGGCGACCACAAAGCGGATCTCCTGCTCCTTCATGCGCGCGTACTGCGCCAGAAAACGCGCGCGGTTGTAGCTTTTATCATCGTTGAGAAAGGTGCCATCCATGTCGACAGCGATCAGTTTCACGGCCATCAGCAAGCCTCCGTTGAAGGGTTATGTTCCGAATCAGGTTTACGCGCCACGGCTTTCGCCACCAGCGCCGCGCAGATAACAAAGGCCAGCACCACCAGCATGGCGCTGCGCAGTCCGAAGTGTTCACCAAGGAAGCCGAGCAACGGCGGCCCGACCAGGAAGGCCACGTAGCCGGTAGTCGCCACCACGCTGACGCGGGTTGCCGCATCCGGGCCGGTATCGCTCGCCGCTGAGATGGTGAGCGGGAAGCCGAGCGACGCGCCAAGCCCCCAGAGGATCACCGAGACGCCGGCCACCCAGGCGCTGTCGACGAAGATAATCAGCCCGATGCCCAACGCCCCCATCAGTGCGCTGGCACGCACCACCGACACGCGGCTGTAGCGGTCGATAAACCAGCCGCCGCAGAAGCGCCCGAGCGTCATGCCCAGCGTAAAGCCGGTATAGATGAGCGAGCCGGAGGTCGGGCTAAAGCCGTGTCCGTCCACCATCAACAGCGGCAGCCAGTCGTTGGCCGAACCTTCAGCGAACGCCATCGCCAGCACGATAAGACCGATCAGCATCAGCTGCCCGTCGCGCCAGAAGGGGCGAGTATGCTCGCTGTGGGCGGTGCTCTCCTCGCTCCCGCTTTTCCCGACGCCCTGCGGGATTGCGGTGATGGCGATAAAAACAGGAACGATAGCGACCAGCGCCGCCAGCCCGACGTGCCACACGGCGCTGAACTGCAGCGCGCTGAGGGTCATGCCAATACCGGCCCCCGCCAGGGTGCCGAGGCTGAAGAAGCCGTGCATCATCGGCAGCAGGGTTTTGCCCATCTCTTTTTCCACGATGGCCCCTTCGACGTTCATCGCCACTTCCGCTGACCCCAGCCCGCCGCCAAACAGCGCCAGCCCGAGCGCGAACAGCAGCGGTGAACCGGGCCACAGCGCCAGGCTCATCACCAGCATCCCCGCCACCGACATCAGCATGCCGGTACGGATCACTTTTTTTGTGCCGAAGCGTTTGACCAGCTTGCCCGAGCAGAGCACGCCGCTCATCGACCCGACCGACAGGCCAAACAGTACGATCCCCATCCCGGCGGTAGAAACCCCGAGCAGATCGCGGATCGCCGGGGTGCGGCTGGCCCAGGATGCCAGCAGCAGACCGGGAAGAAAGAAGAAAGCAAACAGCGCCCAACAGCGACGCCGCAGCGCATGAGCGGACATATCCTTTGACGTCATAGCGATACCACCTGCGGAAAAAGTTGACACAACACTAGCAACGATGTGTACATTTGTACACAACTCAACAAGAGATTGCAGTCGTTAAGTATGGCGAAAAAACACGATAACCCCCTGACGAGACGGGATCTTATTCTTGAGCGTACGCTGGACGCCGTGGCGGAACACGGGATTGGTAACATCACCCACCGCAAAATCGCTGCCTGCGCCGGGGTACCGCTTGGCTCGCTGACCTACTATTTTTCGGGGCTGGATGCGCTGCTTGAAGAGGCGTTTACCCGCTTCACGCTCGCCATGTCCGAGCAGTATCAGGCGAGCTTTGTGGGGGTAGAAGATGCCGACCAGGCCTGCGATGCCATTGCGGCGTTAATCGCCGCAGGGCAGGTGACCACCGCGCGCAATATGGAGCTGATGTACCAGCTGTACGCCTTCGCCAGCCGCCGTCCGGCGTTGACCGCCATCATGCAGCGCTGGATGCACCGCAGCCAGCAGACGCTGGAGCAGTGGTTCGATGTGCCAACGGCCAGAGCGCTGGAAGCGTTTATTGAAGGAATGACGCTGCACTACGTGATGGACCCGACGCCGCTAAGCCATGCGGCGATACGCGAAATGGTGGGGAGAATAGCGGGGCGGCCGATTTCTGCTAGTGCGCAGGCTTAATGATCACGTCTGAGGTTTTACGGGTGATGTAAGTGCAGTTTGCCGGGATATCGCGGTTCACGAACGACATCGCCCCCAGCGTGACGTTATCGCCGATAGTGATGGCCCCGATGATGCAGCTGTTGGCCCCGATATCGACGTTATCTCCGAGCGTAATGTACTCATCCGGCCCCATGGAACTTACCACGCCGATGGTGGTGTTCTGGCGGATCACCAGATTTTTACCTATGCGCGCTTTGTCAGAGATAACCACCCCGGTGTGGTGCGGTATGTGCAGACCCGCGCCGATACGCGCACCCAGCCCGATATCAGTAGTGAAACGATCCTTGAGCGCGTCGTTAATACGCTTCGCCATTTTACGCTGCTGCTTATTGCCGTGAGTGTACATCTCGCTGGCCAGGCGCCACCACAGCAGAAAATTACGCCGGCGGTTGCGGCTGTGGGTCCAGAGTTGATGCCAGCTGAAATGCGTTTTGCGGGTAACTTCAATGCGCCAGAACTCTCTCAGCGCCGCGCCCTTGTCGGAAAACGCAAACAGTAATCCAAATAAGTAACTGATTTTAATGTCCTCTCGCTTTATCAGCGCGGGCCTGCGCGTGAGCCGCTGGAGTCTCTCTGATATTCATCTTTTTTACAGCCAGGTTAAATCCGAAATCTCAAGGTGGGTGTAGCGCTGGCATATCATGCCCCGCATGGCATCTGAGGGTTAGACATATAGGGTGATATTGCGGATGAAGGCACAAAAAGCGCAGATATGGGCGTTGGTCTCCTGGAAAGCTAAAGCCATAAGTCAGCCATTTTTTGGGCAGTTGACAGGATCTCGATAGCAAAGAGCGCCGCCGGGCTGGCGGTATTTGCAGGGCGGCTGCATGAGGTATGCAATCAGATTGACGGCCAGGACCAGGGCAATAACGACGCGTATTTACGCTGGTTTATCCTCGATGAAGGGTGCCGCGGGACCGGAACCGGCAAGCGTCTGTTAAATGAAGCGATGGCGTTTAGCGACGCGCAGGGTTTCAGCACCGTCCAGCTCTGGACCTTCAGCGGCCTGAATGCCGCCCGCCGTTTGTATGTATCTTTTGGCTTCACGCTAACGAAAGAGTGGCAGGGCGACCAGTGGGGAATGATGATGACGGAGCAGCAGTTTACGTGCCGAAGTTTCACAGCGCGTGACGCAGGCAGGGGACTGGGAGCGCAAAACCGATCAGGCTATACGCGAAACTTCGATGACCCGCAGTGTGACGGCAGATACAGAAACACGGGAAGTGGTGACGCGTGAAACCACGATTAAGGCCACGGATAAAACCACTGTGCTGGGAACGGCTACGCTGATGGCCGGAACAATTCAGCAGCTGGTTACGGGCGATTACGCGCTGGCCACCGGTAAAGATCTGGCCAGCGTACAGGGTGACGCTGAGACGGACATCGCGGGGCAACAGGCCACTACGGTGGCCGGTAACATCACCGTTGAAACGAAGGGGGCGCTTACTGAGAAAATTGCGGCGCTGCGTAAATCGGTAGCCAGTGGCGGCCAGCAGTTGATGGGACCAACCGTGCATATCGGCAGCGAGGGTGTAAACGTACTGGACATGATGCTGGATACTATCGATCTACTGGCACAGCTGGCGCAGCAGTGCGCGAGCCACAGCCACCCCAGCGTCAGTACGCCAACCAATGCCAGTGCATTCAGCCAGACGGCCTTAGCCGCGCAGCAAACCAGAAGCAAGTATGAGAGCATCATCGCCTGACAATCACCCAGGTAGTCACAACGCCCGCATAATGCGGGCTTTTTTATATCCATCGTACGGCTTTGCAGAGCGTCGCCTGAGCGCCTTAAGCCGACCCACGCCCCGGCATCACACCTGAAATAGATCACGGCCGCCTGGCTTCGCTGGCGCAGCCACACGCCGACAAAATAAATGTGTCACAGACAAAAACGGCACTACACCGCACCCGCCTGCAAGTTTTGGATCACAAAAATTTTTCAGTTTTGTTTTTCTTCAAACCAGACTGCCAGCCCGCGCCACTACTGGCGGCGTGCCGGGAATCACGAACTGGAAAGAGTGAAAAGAATTTCAGTGTTTTTCAGTTTTATGGATCTGCAGAGGATCGATAAAAAATGTAACAATCAGAAAAATAAGGGAAAAATAAATTTTATGTCAATTGATGGGATCATTTTATTTTCTGGCGGCGTTTACTCTAGCAGAGCGGAAGCTAGGGCTAGCGTGGCGCTGGGGCAAAGAGAAAGGTGCTGGCAAACTGAAAAAGTTGCACATCATAACACTGGTTATGCATACAGTTTTTTTTGGAGGGTCAATGCGGAAAGTATCAATTAATGGCGCTGTCTTTATATTCATCGCCAAGAGTGAAAAGCTTAAGGATTCAGATTGGATGCCTTCCAACGGACTGCCGGACAGTAAATATGTTTTATGGCCGCGCGGTGAAGAGTATGTCGTGCGTTATATGGTGTTCGGTTCGAAAGGGGGTGAGTGATTGCAGATTGAGGAAAGCCCTTATTCTGACGAGTCGGAAGCATGGCAAGCGGCATATCACCATTGGATGTACAAGGATTAGTGCTGGACAAGGATTTACTAGATGGATGTAAATGGAAATGGACAAAAAAGGTTACGCTTTCACGTAACCCATTCTTTTATTAGTGGTGATGGCAGGGGTGAGATCCGCGCCAAAAATTCCTACATATTGAACAGACCATATACCTCTTTCAATTTTTGTTGATTTTCAAAAAAACGAGGCATATGACTAGTTGGATAATGATCATTAATGTAATTAGCGATGATGGTATATGATTCATCTAAAATTTCATTAAAATCAGGTAAGGCATCGATTGAAATTACAGAGGACGCATTTGTTATTTTAGAGTGAACATTCATGGCGATTGATATAAGAACATAACGTCCATGAATGACAATTTTCTCGTCTCTTTTAGTGGGGCGAGTTTTTTCGATTTTTAAAAGATGCTCAAGGCATTTTCTATAAACGTTAACTGAGTTAATAACTTTGACACTGGTTACGCTGGGATTAAATACGCTTTTATATAAAGGACCAGTAAGGCTTTCAAAAAAACGGCCTCTATTAGATTTTAAGTTTGCAATGTTTCTAGTAGTCGGGTTGCAGCATATTAAAGAGTTGAGAGCATCATCCATATCCATTATATACGGCGAAGAATTCACAACTGGAGTTTCACTCCTTTTTATCTCATATTGATAAGGAGTTTCTAAGGAAATTGATCTGCGTAATTCAAGTTGGAGAGAATCTTTTGATGCAAAATCCCTGGATGTAACTTTGTTTTGATTGTTATTGGCAATGGTTATGTCTAAGGATATATCGCTAACATTATTCTCTGACTCTTCACTATTATTGATAAGGGATTTAATGAATCTGCAGGATATTTTAACCTTACTGAGTTCATCTAGTGTTACCTCACCAGAGGAGAAACTCTTCCCTATAGTACTTATTGTTTGAGCACCATTAATTACACTCATGTTTTTGAAGTTAAAACCTCCCGATTCCCTCCTGCTGGTGTTATTCCTTCTTCTAGGCTCGTAAGAATCGACTAAAATAGTTATGCCGTTATTAAAATAATAGAAAAATTCCGGCCTGTTTATCAGAGTGTCCTTGATCGCTTGGTTCACTTCTGATGTGTCACCAAGACCTCCTCTAATATTTTTTTCAAAGAGTCCATCACTGTATTCTTTCCACCAATTAGCAACTGTATCTCCAGTAATTATTCCATGTACCGCAGGTAACGGATTATCACTTAATCCATACTGAAGAACTTCTACATCATCCATATCAATTTCGACTGAGTTAGGATTGCTCATGTACTCTCTTAATTTATCTAAATTAAGAATTGAAATGGTTGTTGCATCTGGGCCTATATCATAATTAAGTTCTTTTTCATTCTGTTCAATTATACTTTTAACTTCATCACTTAACTCATTCCTGCCACTATACGAAAAGACAAACACATATTTTTATGTTGCATCATATGCTTTATCCAAATCAGGTTCGAATCTCCGAAATTTATCATTAAATAGATCGTATTTTTCTAATAAAATTTCTTTGCATGAATTAAGGAAATCGTTTATTTCACTTCTTGCAATAGATCCATTTCCACTTGAATCAAATTTTGATTGAACAACAGTAACAGTTTTTTGGTCGTGATTAACATATATCGCGTCAACACCATGATCATCACTTCCATCACATACGCTATCAGCACAAATATCATTGTCTACTTCATTATTGTGCATTTTAACAGACATTGCTGCTATACATCTGGATAGAAGATTGAATTCCCTATCTGCCGCTTTGCTTCCAACGTTGCTCATATCAATATGAGATGCGAAGTTACGGTTTAGATATCTTTTTAAGGCATGGATGGCTATTTCTCTGTTTGTGCTCATTAAATTTATACTCCTTTACATTTGTTATTATCACTCATGGTTATCACTAGATCTTATGGAGATACTTCACGGCGTATGCGCTTGATAGTTTTGATGCACTGATAGCTAACGGACTACAGTAGAAATACAGACTCCGTTTAGCATAAGCGTTTCTCTGCCGCCAATTTGTCGCCATTGGCGACTGAATAGAGCCGTAACTTAGTGATTTTAATGGTATAAAATAGCAGACAACAAAAAACCCATCAACCTTGAACCAAAACGGCGGGGTTGATGGGCTCCACAAATTGGGGACATCAAAGAAAAGCAGTGGCACTAATTCAGACTGACGTCCCCGCAAAAAGTTCGCGGTTTTTAAAAAATAATTTCTTATAAATTTTCAGTGACCGCGATCACAACCCAAGCCCTGGCCAGATGATGACGATCAGGCTCCCCGCCAGGGTCAGCAGCACGTTGGCGATAGCGTAGGTGCCGGCATAGCCCAGTGCCGGAATGTTGCTGCGCGAAGCGTCGCTGATGATCTCCATCGCCGGGGCGCAGGTGCGGGCGCCCATTATGGCCCCGAACAGCATGGCGCGGTTCATGCGCAGCACCCAGGCACCGAACAGGAAACAGATCACCACCGGCAGCAGGCTGACGATCAGTCCGGCGATCAGCATCTGGCCGCCCACCGCGCCCAGGCTGTGATTGATGCCCGCGCCCGCGCTGAGGCCGACGCCCGCCATAAACACCATCAGGCCAAACTCTTTCACCATATTCAGCGCGCCCTGGGGGATGTAGCCGAAGGTCGGGTGGTTGGCGCGCAGGAAGCCGAGCATGATGCCGGCGAACAGCAGACCGGCGGCGTTACCGATGCCGAAGCTGAACGAGCTGAACTCGAAGGTGATCATGCCGATCATCAGGCCGACAATAAAGAAGGCGCAGAACGCCAGCAGATCGGTGACCTGGCTGTGAATCGAGATAAAGCCGATGCGGTCGGCGACGGTTTTCACGCGGCGCGCTTCACCGCTGACCTGCAGCACGTCCCCTTTGTTGAGCACGATGTTGTCATCGATCGGCATCTCAATCTGGCTTCTGATCACGCGGTTTAAGAAGCAGCCGTGGTCGGTGAGTTTGAGCTGGCCGAGGCGGCGGCCTACGGCATTGTGGTTTTTCACCACGATCTCTTCGGTGACGATGCGCATATCCAGCAGGTCGCGGTCGAAGACCTCTTTGCCGTTGCGGAAGCTCGGGTCGAGGCGCGCATGAGCGTCCGGGTAGCCGACGAGGGAGATGTCATCCCCCATCTGCAGCACCGCGTCGCCGTCCGGGTTCGCGAGAATGCCGTTGCGGCGGATACGTTCGATATAGCACCCGGTCTGGCGATAGATACCCAGCTCGCGCAGATTTTTGCCGTCCGCCCAGGCCACCAGCTCCGGGCCGACGCGGTAAGCGCGGATCACCGGCAGAAAGACTTTGCGGCTGGCATCGGTATCAAGACCGCGCTCACGAGCGATCTGCTGGGCGCTGGTCTGCAGATCCTGATGCTGCAGTTTCGGCAGATAGCGCGCGCCGAAGATCAGGCTGACCAGACCAATCAGGTAGGTGAGGGCATAGCCGAGGCTGAGGTGATCCAGCGCCAGCGCCAGCTGGGTTTCGTTCATGCCGGAGTGACGCAGCGTGTCGCCCGCGCCCACCAGCACCGGCGTGGAAGTCATCGAGCCGGCAAGCATCCCGGCGGTCAGGCCGATGTCCCAGCCAAACAGCTTACCCAGCCCGAGGGCGATCAGCAGGGCGCTGGAGACCATCACCAGCGCCAGCATTAAATAGTTTTTCCCGTCGCGAAAGAAAATCGAAAAAAAGTTCGGACCGGCTTCCACGCCCACACAAAAAATAAACAGCATAAAGCCCAGATTCAGGGCATCGGTGTTAATCGCAAAGTGCTGCTGACCGAGCAATAAAGAAACAACTAAAACACCAATGGAATTACCCAGTTGCACTGAGCCGAGGCGTAATTTACCCAGGCACAGACCTAAGGTCAGCACCACGAATAATAACAGTATGTAATTCCCGTTTAACAATTCTGCGACGTTTATATTCACGGAGGCTAACTTCTTGTTTACTAGTAAGCTGTTGAAAGGTGTGGTTTTTTACGCTAATGTTTTGCCGGTCAATAGATCCAAATAAGAAAATCCTCTATCAGGAAATATATCGTCTGCCAACACTGACGAGCGCCGCTAGTTTAATCGTAACCACGATCAACAGCCAGTGAGAATAGCGTAACAAATTGAATCCTTTTCCAGGCACGGAGTGCCGCCACGCTTTATCCGATCGGGAGATCTATTCTCCCGGCCAGCACCCGGGTGTGCCATCGAGAATATGCAGAAGGAGCAGAGTAATGCGAATGAAAGGGTGGGGAGGTATTGTTTGCTGTTTCGTACTCTTTATTGTGGTCTGCGTTTCGCTCCACCTCGAAGGCCATGAGGTTTTCAATACCCCTGATGTTCCCGAGCTGGGTCTGCTGCTGTTCGCGGTGCCAGGTGCGGTAGCGAGCTACTTTTCCCGCCATCGCCGCCTCAGCGCCCCGCTTATCGGCGCTATTCTGGCGCTGCCGGTCTGCCTGGTGATGATGCACCTGTGGAATGTGCCGCTGCGTTCGGTGTGGCAACAGCTGGCGTGGCTGTTCAGCGGCGTGTTCTGGTGCGCGCTCGGCGCACTGAGCTTCCTGTTCTTCCGTGCGCTCAGGCGCTTTCACCGCAGCGCCAGACGGCGCCAGCACGGCTAATCCTTCCTCCACGCACCCTGTAAACCGCGGTGTGTTTCTGTTTCAGAATACGTATCGCCAGTCACTCCCTGCGGGAAGCGGGCTATACTGGCTGCTGCTATGTTTGTGACAGCGGTCGCGTTTTTGCACGATCGCGGTACACCACAACACGTTATGACAGAACCACAAAGGAAAGATGAGATGACGCCGACTATCGATTTGCTACGCGCCCACCGCTCTATTCGCCATTACACCGACGAGCCGATAACAGAGGCACAGCGCGAGGCGATTATCGCCGCAGCACAATCGGCTTCCAGCTCAAGCTTCCTGCAGGCCAGCTCCATTATTCGCATTACCGACCCGGACATGCGTAAAGCCCTTGTCACCTTAACCGGCGGGCAGGAGCACGTGGCGAAGGCCGCCGAGTTCTGGGTGTTCTGCGCCGACTTCAACCGTAACCAGCAGATCTGCCCGGAAGCGCAGCTGGGGCTGGCCGAACAGCTGTTACTCGGCGTGGTCGATACCGCGATGCTCGGTCAGAACGCGCTGGCCGCCGCCGAGTCGCTGGGCCTGGGCGGGGTTTATATCGGCGGGATTCGTAACAGCATTGAGGAAGTCACCGAATTGCTGAAGCTGCCGAAGCACGTGCTGCCGCTGTTCGGGCTGTGTCTGGGATGGCCGGCGGATAACCCGGACGTGAAACCGCGTATGCCAGCCGCGATGCTGGTGCACGAGAACCACTATCAGCCGCTGGATGCGCAGCAGCTGGCAGAGTACGACGATACGCTGGCGGAGTACTACCTCACGCGCGGGAGTAATACCCGCCGCGATACCTGGAGCGACCACATCCGCCGCACCATTGTGAAAGAGAGCCGACCGTTTATTCTCGACTACCTGCACAAGCAGGGCTGGGCCACCCGCTAATCCCGCCTTATGCACGTCAGGTCACGCTGAAAACGCCCTTCGCCCGTCGCGGCGGGGGGTGTATGATACGCAGCGTTTCCCGGTCTTTTACAGTGAGGTAGAGGGTGAAAATCGCGATCTTATCCAGGGACGGTACGCTCTGGTCCTGCAAACGTCTGCGTGAAGCCGCCACCCGGCGCGGCCATCTGGTAGACATCCTCGATCCCGCTTCCTGCTACATGAACATCAATCCGCTTTCGCCTTCCATGCACTACAAAGGGCGGCAGCTTCCCCACTACGACATCGTCATTCCGCGCATCGGTTCCGCTATTACCTTTTACGGCACGGCGGTGCTGCGTCAGTTCGAAGGGATGGGCAGTTATCCGCTTAACGAGTCGGTGGCGATCACCCGCGCGCGCGACAAGCTGCGTTCGCTGCAGCTGCTGGCGCGGGAAGGGATTGATATGCCGGTGACCGGCATCGCGCACTCTCCGGATGACACCAGCGATCTGATCGAGATGGTGGGCGGCGCGCCGCTGGTGGTGAAGCTGGTGGAGGGCACCCAGGGCATCGGCGTGGTGCTGGCGGAAACCCGGCAGGCAGCCGAGAGCGTCATCGACGCGTTTCGCGGCCTCAACGCCTGGATTCTGGTGCAGGAGTATATCCAGGAAGCGAAGGGCTGCGATGTGCGCTGCCTGGTGGTGGGCGATGAAGTGGTCGCCGCCATTGAGCGCCAGGCGAAGGAGGGCGATTTCCGCTCCAACCTGCACCGCGGCGGCGTGGCGCGTATCGCCAACATCACCCCGCAGGAGCGTGCCATCGCCATCAAAGCCGCGCAGGTTCTCGGGCTGGACGTGGCGGGCGTGGACATTCTGCGCGCCAGCCGTGGGCCTCTGGTGATGGAAGTTAACGCCTCGCCGGGGCTGGAAGGCATAGAGAAAACCACCGGGATTGACATCGCGACCCTGATGATCAAGTGGGCAGAGCGCCAGGCGCAGCCCGGTTTTTGCCTGAAAACCGGCGGCTGACCGGCGAATCGTAGCATCGGCGTGGTATGTCGCGGCCTTTTTGCGTAAGCTATGCCGATTATTGACATCCGTTGTAGAGGTATCCCGCGTTATGCACTCACTTGTCGTCCCTTCTCTGGACACCCTGCGTAGCTGGCTCGACGCGCTCGGCGTGAGTTTTTTTGAGTGCGATACCTGTCAGGCGCTGCACCTGCCGCACATGCAAAATTTTGACGGTATCTTTGATGCCAAGATAGACCTGGTGGACAACGTGATCCTGTTCTCGGCGCTGGCGGAAGTGAAGCCTTCAGCGCTGTTGCCGCTCTCCTGCGATCTCTCAGCCATCAATGCCGGGTCGCTGACGGTTAAGGCGTTTCTCGATATTCAGGATGATAATCTGCCGAAGCTGGTGGTTTGCCAGTCATTATCCGTTTCGGTTGGCGTCACTCAGGAGCAGTTTGCCGCCTTCCTGCAGCAGAGTGAAGAGCAGATCTCTATGGTCATCCTTGAGGCCAGCGCCCATCACCTGCTTTATACCGCCGAAGAAGAGGACGCGGCGGCGGGCGAAGTGCATAACCATTTTCTTCACTGATCCGCTGTAAAATAAGCGCAGTCGCTGCCAGCGCGGCTGCGTAATACACCCGATAATTCTGCTCTCCGCCTCTTTCCCCAGCATAAATCACCGGTCATTTTGCCGTTTCGGCTTATCACATAGACAAAAACTGCATAAAAAATTGATAAAAGGCGTTTTTTAATCCGGGCTATAGCCTCGAACACTGGCTACAGTTATTCTTGCCGGGCTGCAAAAAGCGTGCAACGTCTGCCGGAGATACGCGATATCTTTTTTGCGCTGCAGTGACCAGATATGCACAGAAATTGCATATCACCAACGCGTTGTGTTAGCTCGCCCGGGGCGAGTTTTTACCCTTATAAGAAGGAAAGAGATATGTCCACCCAAGGTAAAAAATGGTTGTCGGGTGTGGTTGCTGGCGCACTGATGGCCGTCTCTGCCAGCTCGTTTGCTGCCGAACAAAAGACGCTGCACGTTTATAACTGGTCTGACTATATTGCGCCGGACACGGTGGAGAACTTCACCAAAGAGACCGGCATTAAAGTGGTCTACGACGTGTTCGACTCCAACGAAGTGCTGGAAGGCAAACTGATGGCCGGCAGCACCGGTTTCGATCTGGTGGTGCCATCAGCCAGCTTCCTGGAGCGCCAGCTTACGGCGGGCGTGTTCCAGCCGCTGGATAAGAGCAAGCTGCCGAACTGGAAAAACCTCGATCCGGAACTGCTGAAGCTGATTGCCCGTCACGACCCGGATAACAAATATGCGATGCCGTACCTGTGGGCCACCACCGGCATCGGTTACAACGTCGATAAAGTGAAAGCGGCCCTCGGGGCCGGCGCGCCGGTTAACAGCTGGGATCTGGTGCTCAAACCGGAAAACCTTGAAAAGCTGAAGAGCTGCGGCGTCTCCTTCCTTGATGCCCCGGAAGAGATTTTCTCGACCGTGCTGAACTACCTGGGTAAAGATCCGAACAGCATGAAGGCGGATGACTACACCGGCCCGGCCACCGAGCTGCTGCTCAAGCTGCGTCCGAACATTCGCTACTTCCACTCGTCCCAGTACATCAACGACCTGGCGAATGGCGACATCTGCGTCGCGGTAGGCTGGGCGGGCGACGTACTGCAGGCAGCGAACCGTGCGAAAGAAGCGAAGAACGGCGTTAACGTCGCCTACAGCATCCCGAAAGAGGGGGCGCTGGCCTTCTTTGACGTCTTCGCCATGCCGGCGGATGCCAAAAACAAAGAAGAGGCCTATCAGTTCCTCAACTACCTGCTGCGTCCGGACGTTATCGCCCACATCAGCGATCACGTTTACTACGCCAGCGGCAACAAGGCCGCTACCGAGCTGGTGAGCGCCGAGGTGCGTGACAATCCGGGCATCTATCCGCCGGAAGACGTGCGCGCCAAAATGTTTACGCTGAAGGTGCAGGAGCCGAAAATTGACCGCGTCAGAACCCGCGCGTGGACTAAAGTTAAAAGTGGCAAATAACTAAGCATTTTCAGTTCGTCACGTGCACCGGGGCAGGGCAGCCTGCCCCACAATGGACAGAGGCCAGCGGTCTCTGTCCTCTCATTTGTGCGGCAACCGGGCCGCACAGGTTTACTGCTTTTGCCGGAGATCACTCTGAGTGAACGACGCTATTCCCCGCCCACAGGCGAAAACCCCGAAAGCGCTGACCCCGCTGCTGGAAATCCGTAACCTGACGAAATCCTTCGACGGCCAGCACGCCGTGGACGACGTCAGCCTCACTATCTATAAAGGTGAAATCTTTGCCCTGCTGGGCGCCTCAGGCTGTGGTAAATCCACGCTGCTGCGCATGCTGGCGGGCTTTGAGCAGCCAACCGCCGGGCAGATTGTGCTCGACGGCGTCGATCTGGCGCACGTCCCGCCTTATCAGCGTCCGGTGAACATGATGTTCCAGTCCTACGCGCTGTTTCCGCACATGACCGTGGAGCAGAATATCGCCTTTGGTCTGAAGCAGGATCGGCTGCCGAAAGCGGAAATCAACAGCCGCGTCGCCGAGATGTTGAGCCTGGTGCACATGCAGGAGTTTGCGAAGCGTAAGCCGCACCAGCTCTCCGGCGGCCAGCGTCAGCGCGTGGCGCTGGCGCGCAGCCTCGCCAAACGTCCGAAGCTGCTGCTGCTCGACGAGCCGATGGGCGCGCTGGATAAAAAACTGCGCGACCGCATGCAGCTTGAAGTGGTGGATATTCTGGAGCGCGTCGGCGCAACCTGCGTCATGGTGACCCACGATCAGGAAGAGGCCATGACCATGGCCGGGCGCATCGCCATCATGAACCGCGGCAAGTTTGTACAGATTGGCGAGCCGGAGGAGATCTACGAGCACCCGACCACCCGCTACAGCGCGGAGTTTATCGGCTCGGTGAACGTGTTCGAAGGGCTGCTGAAAGCGCGCGAGGAGGATGGGCTGGTGATTGACGCGCCGGGGCTGATCCACCCGCTGAAAGTCGACCCGGACGCGTCGGTGATGGACAACGTGCCGGTGTACGTAGCGCTGCGCCCGGAAAAAGTGATGCTGTGCGACGAGCCGCCGGCCGACGGCTACAACTTTGCCGTGGGTGAGGTGGTGCACATCGCTTATCTCGGCGATCTGTCGATCTACCACGTGCGCCTCAAGGGCGGGCAGATGATCAGCGCTCAGTTGCAGAACGATCACCGCTACCGCAAAGGGCAGCCGACATGGGGCGACGAAGTGCGCCTGTGCTGGGATGCCGATAGCTGTGTGGTTCTCACCGTTTAAGGGGGCGCGATGAGTATCTTTGAACGTCACGACGCGCCGCCTGTCGCCCATCAGCCGCGCGGTTTCAAACTCTGGCTGGCGCGCCTGCAGATGGCCCACGGGCGCAAGCTGGTGATCGCTTTCCCGTACCTGTGGTTGATCCTGCTGTTTCTGCTGCCGTTTCTGATCGTCTTTAAGATAAGCCTGGCGGAGATGGCGCGGGCGATCCCGCCGTATACCGATCTGGTGGAGTGGGCCGACGGGCAACTGAGCATCATGCTCAACCTCGGCAACTTTATTCAGCTGACTGACGATCCGCTCTATGTTGAAGCCTATCTGCAATCCTTGCAGGTGGCGGGGATCTCCACGCTCTGCTGTCTGGCGCTCGGCTATCCGCTGGCCTGGGCGGTGGCGCACAGCAAGCCGTCTACCCGCAATATTCTGCTGCTGCTGGTGATCCTGCCCTCCTGGACCTCGTTCCTGATCCGCGTGTACGCGTGGATGGGCATTCTGAAAAACAACGGCGTGCTGAACAACGTGCTGCTGTGGCTCGGGGTGATTGACCAGCCGCTGACTATTCTGCATACCAATCTCGCGGTCTATATCGGCATTGTGTATGCCTATCTGCCGTTTATGGTGCTGCCGATCTACACCGCCCTGACGCGTATCGACTACTCGCTGGTGGAAGCCTCGCTGGATCTCGGCGCGCGCCCGCTGAAAACCTTCTTCAGCGTTATCGTGCCGCTGACCAAAGGCGGGATCATCGCCGGGTCGATGCTGGTGTTTATCCCGGCGGTTGGGGAATTTGTTATTCCGGAACTGCTCGGCGGCCCGGACAGCATCATGATTGGCCGCGTGCTGTGGCAGGAGTTCTTTAACAACCGCGACTGGCCGGTGGCCTCGGCGGTTGCCATCGTCATGCTGCTGCTGCTGATTGTGCCGATCATGTGGTTCCACAAGCATCAGAATAAAACCATGGGGGAAAACGGATGAACAACTTACCGGTCGTGCGCTCCCCGTGGCGCATTCTGATCCTGATTATCGGCTTCACCTTCCTTTACGCGCCGATGCTGATGCTGGTTATCTACTCCTTCAACAGCTCGAAGCTGGTGACGGTGTGGGCCGGGTGGTCCACCCGCTGGTACGTTGAGCTGTTCCACGACAGCGCGATGATGAGCGCGGTGGGGCTGAGCCTCACCATTGCAGCCTGCGCGGCGACCATGGCGGTGGTGCTCGGCACCATTGCGGCGGTGGTGATGGTGCGCTTCGGGCGTTTTCGCGGTGCTAACGGCTTCGCCTTTATGCTGACGGCCCCGCTGGTAATGCCGGATGTGATCACCGGCCTGTCGCTGCTGCTGCTGTTTGTCGCGCTGGGTCACGCCATCGGCTGGCCGGCAGAGCGTGGGATGCTCACCATCTGGCTGGCGCACGTCACCTTCTGTACCGCTTATGTGGCGGTGGTGATTAACTCGCGCCTGCGCGAGCTGGATCGC
Organism: Siccibacter colletis; assembly: GCF_000696575.1. GTDB lineage: Bacteria > Pseudomonadota > Gammaproteobacteria > Enterobacterales > Enterobacteriaceae > Siccibacter > Siccibacter colletis. Next base: position 321,802 of record NZ_JMSQ01000039.1, read on the forward strand.
TCCATTGAAGAGGCGGCGATGGATCTCGGTGCCACGCCGGTGAAGGTATTCTTTGTCATCACCCTGCCGATGATCATGCCAGCGATCGTCTCCGGCTGGCTGCTGGCCTTTACCCTGTCGCTGGATGACCTGGTGATCGCAAGCTTCGTCTCCGGGCCGGGTGCCACCACGCTGCCGATGCTGGTGTTCTCCAGCGTGCGCATGGGGGTTAACCCGGAGATCAACGCCCTGGCGTCGATTATCCTCGGTGTGGTTGGCATTATCGGTTTCATCGCCTGGATCATCATGGCGCGCGCAGAAAAGCAGCGCCTGCGTGATATCCAGCGTGCAAAACTTGGCTGAAAGTCAGAAAGTCTGCAATGATGTGCAATCGGGGCGTGACAGCGCCCCGGTTCTTCACCGGAGGGAGAAGAACCGAGTGGGGTTAGTTCCGGCCTGGCTTCAGGGAATGCACAACAGTGGAATGGTTCAGCAAACAACGTCAGTCACACGCCCGTATTAACGCTCCTGCGCTGGTGCAGGTGGCGGCTATCGCTATTATCTCAACCCGCTGCCTCGATCTCTTTATGCTGTTCAACCTGATGGGCATGCGTGGCGTCGCCGACTTTGTCCATCGCAGCGTCCAGACCTGGAGCCTGACGCTGGTGTTTCTCGCAAGCCTGGTGCTGCTGTGCGTGGAGTTTCGCTGCGCCTTCGTGATTATGCAGGGCCGCAACTGGGGGCGCTGGGTCTATCTGGCCACCCAGGTGATCGCCGCCAGCTATCTGGGTGCCGCCTCGCTCGGCTTCGGCTACCCGGAGCTGTTCAGCATCTCGGGTGAAACGCCGCGCGATATCTTCACCTCGCTGATGATGCAAAAACTCCCCGACATGCTGGTACTGCTGCTGCTGTTTATGCCTGCCGTCAGCCGACGCTATTTCCGGCTGCAGTAATCTCCTGACGTGCTAAAATCCCGGTCCGCATTTTCCTTTAGGTTTTAGCTATGCACTGCGCACTCTATGACGCCGGGCGCTGCCGTTCCTGTCAGTGGATCGAACAGCCGATGGATAACCAGCTCACCGCAAAAATGAACGACCTGCACCAGCTGCTGGCGGAGATCCCGGTGGCGGAGTGGTGCGCCCCGGTCAGCGGGCCGGAGCAGGCGTTTCGCAACAAGGCGAAGATGGTGGTCAGCGGCAGCGTGGAAAAACCGCTGCTGGGTATGCTGCACCGCGACGGCACCCCGGTAGATCTCACCGATTGCCCGCTCTATCCCGCCTCCTTTGCCCCGGTTTTTGAGGCGCTGAAACCCTTTATTGCTCGTGCCGGCCTGACGCCCTACAACGTGGCGCGCAAGCGCGGTGAGCTGAAGTACCTGCTGCTCACCGAAAGCCAGCTCGACGGCGGCATGATGCTGCGCATAGTGCTGCGCTCGGAGGAAAAACTCGACCGGCTGCGCGCGCTGCTACCGGATCTGCAGGCGGCGCTGCCGCAGCTGAAGGTGATCACTGCCAATATCCAGCCGGTGCACATGGCGATCATGGAGGGCGAGCGGGAGATCTGGCTGACGGAACAGCGCGCGCTGGCGGAAAACTTTAACGGCGTGCCACTGTGGATCCGGCCGCAGAGCTTCTTCCAGACCAACCCGGTGGTCGCCGCCGGGCTGTATGCCACGGCGCGTGACTGGGTACGGGCGCTGCCAGTGCAGCACATGTGGGATCTGTTTTGCGGGGTGGGGGGTTTTGGCCTGCACTGCGCAACGCCTGAGATGAAGCTGACCGGGATTGAGATTGCGCCTGAAGCCATCGCCAGTGCGACACAGTCAGCGGAGATGCTGGGGCTGCGTGACGTGCATTTCCAGGCGCTGGACTCCACGCAGTTTGCTACCGGCCAGCAGGCGACGCCGGATCTGGTGGTGGTTAACCCACCGCGTCGGGGCATTGGCAGCGCGCTGTGCGACTATCTCAACCAGATGGCACCGCCGTACATCCTCTATTCCAGTTGCAATGCGCAGAGCATGGCAAAAGATATTCAGCAGTTACCGGATTACCAGGCAACCCGCGTTCAGCTGTTCGATATGTTCCCCCACACCGCGCATTACGAAGTTCTGACGCTGCTGGTACGCCGCTAATCCGTAGGTGCGCAAGTTAAACGGCGGGTGCGCAAGGTAAACGGCGGGTGCGCAAGCTTACCCGCCCTACACCCGCCCTGGACCCGCCCTGGACCCGTAGGGTGGGTAAGCGAAGCGCACCCACCATAAACGCACAAGCCGAAGCGTGGCCTCTTCACCAGTACCGCTTCCACACCCCCGTCATACGCATCAGCGCTTCGACGTAGAAGTAGTCTCCCCAGCTGCAACACTCGTCCACCCCTTTGTTGCTCGCCAGATGGTAGACGCTATGCTTCAGCAGCCCGGTGCCGGTGTCGTCAGGCTGTACCAGATAGTCCCGGTTCAGGGAGCTCATGATGTGCTCGGCCCACTGCTGGTAGGTGTCGCGATCCGGATCGGTCACCGGCAGATGGTTTACCAGCTCCAGCAAACCGCACACCGCAATGGCCGCTGACGACGAGTCGCGCAGCGCGTCGCTGCCCAGCAGCGCCAGATCCCAGTGGCAGACGCCATCGTCCGGCAGGCGGTTAAGGAAATAGTTCGCGACCTTCTTCGACAGCGTCACCATATCTTTATCGCCGGTGTAGATAAAGCTCAGCAGGAAACCGTAAATACCCCACGCCTGGCCGCGCGACCAGCACGAATCATCGGCGTAACCCTGCTGGGTATTGCCGAAGCGCGGCTCACCGCTGACCGGGTCCATGTAATAGGTGTGCCACGACGAGGCGTCCGGGCGCACCAGATAGCGTGCGGCCTGGCGCACGTGCGCTTTCGCCACCTCGGCGTAGCGCGCATCGCCGGTCTGCTCACTGGCCCAGTAGAGCAGCGGCAGGTTCATATTGCAGTCGATGATCATGCGTCCGGCCTGCTCCGGATCGTCAAGATTGCCCCAGGCCTGGATGATCTGCGCCTTCGGGTGATAGCGCTCCATCAGCGCCTCGGCGGCCAGCAGCGCAAAGCCGCGCGCTTCGCGGTTGCCGGTGAGACGCCAGTCCGCCACGCAGGAGAGGGTATAGAGGAACCCGAGATCGTGGGTGTTAGTATCGTGGCGTCCGGCGATGCGCAGCCCGAAGGAGCGCACCTGTTTCTGCGCCGCCTGCAGGAAGGTCTCATCCCCGGACATCTCCCAGGCCAGCCACATCTGCCCGGTCCAGAAACTGGTGGTCCACTCCACGTTGTCGGTTAGCGGGTAACGCCCCTCCTTGCAGGTCTCCGCCGGGAATTTATCCCCGAACTGCGCCAGATTCCCTTTCAGGCGCTCCAGCACATAGTGGCGGGTATCCAGCAGCGCGGTCTTCAGCGGCTCGCGTCCGGTGGGGACAACGGGCGGGCGGGACAGCGGTTCATACGCGATATCGTGCAGCATAGTTCACTCCTTTTGCTGGCAGGGTTAGTTCTTCACCGGTTCGGCGTGTTCAGGTTCGACGTAGCTCCCGTCGCGCTTGCTCTGGCATGCCGACAGGGTAAAGGCCGAAATCAGGGTAAAGGTGAGCGCGATAGCCCCCATCAGGATATAGGTCTGCTCAAAGCCGATGCGGTCATACAGGTAGCCCGCCGGGGAGGAAACCACCACGTTGCCGACGTAGAGCATCGCCTGGTAGCCGAGCAGGTACATGGTGGCATTGACGCGCTTGTCGAAATGCTCAGCGATGTACTTGAATACCGACACCAGCAACAGACAGATCTCCAGCCCGTAAAGCGGCTTGAGGATTGAGATCAGCAGATGCGAATCGCACAGCCCGGAGATGATCAGGCGCGCGCCAACCACCAGCCCGACAATCAGCAGCCCCTTTTTCGCCCCGACGTAGTTCACAAACAGCGGGATCACCATGTACATCAGGAATTCCATCCCGGACTGCACCGTACCGAGATAGCCAAACACCGCGTTGCCCTGCTGGACGTCATCAAAGAAGGTGACGAAGTAGCGCGAGAACTGCTGTTCGGCGATAAACATCATCCAGGCCACGCCCGCCACATAGAGGCAGAAGGCCCAGAATTTGCGGCTGCGCATCAGCTCCACCACATCGCTGAATACAATTTTCTGCTTCGACAGCACGTCATCGGCGTTGCCGGTGTTGGCATTGACTTTGAGGCTCAGCAGCACAATCAGCATCACCACTGAGGTGACGCTGCCGAGAATAAAGTTCCACGACGGCGAGAGGTTAAACAGCAGGCCGGAGAACGACGACGCCACCGCCCAGCCGAGCGAACCCCACATGCGGATCTGGCCGAACTCCATCCCGTTCAGACGGCTGTAGCGATCGGTATAGGATTCGCAGGCCGCCACACCGGCGTACCAGGCGAAGCTGAGATAGATAGCCCCGACAATAATCCCCAGCATGGTGTGGGAGATCAGCAGCGGCTGGTAGACGTAGATGAAGAACGGTGCCATCAGGGCGGACATGCCGACCACGAAGTAGAGCAGGTATTTGCTCATGCCGATCTTGTCGAGAATGTAGCCGTAGACCGGCTTCAGGATCACCGAGAAGATGCCGTTGACCGCAAATACCGTCCCGATCACCGAGCCGCTGAGGTTAGTTTTTTGCCCGAGCCAGATCGCCAGCAGGCCGATACTGGCGGACCAGGTGAAGAAGTAGAGGAAGATAAAACTACTGATCTTGACGTACTCTTTTTTGTTGGCGGCAGTAATGTTTTTCATACAAGCCTCGACAGGGAAGATGTTGTGTTTGTTATTAAATGAGAATCGTCGTTTCGCCGTCGGCCCCGGACACGTGCAGGCTGGTGGCAGTCAGGGTCAGGCGCGGGGCGTTATCGGGTGACAGCGGTTCGCTGACCCCGGCAGCCACCGCGCAGCACAGCCAGTGCTCGCCGGGTGGCAACTCGCCGCTCAGGTGCGGAATGGCCGCGCATTCGGCAAACATGATGCTGCTGTTCGGCGGGGTGATGACGTGGCCCGCCAGGCGCGCCCGCGGCGAGCGCTCAACGATGCAGCTGCTGCCGACAGCGCTGGCGATCAGCGTGGCACCGTCGCGTTCGTCAACGGCGGTGATCCCCGGCTGGTGCATCACCGCAAACCCGCCTTCAACCGCATGCAGCGCCCGGGCGCTGTCGATGTGGTGTACCCGCAGATGCCAGGCCCCGCAGGGGATAAGCCAGGTTGAGATCTGTACGTCCCGCCACGGCGACCAGCGCGAAAAGATGTGCGTGTCGCTGGTCTGCACGCTGTCGCAGCCGCGGCGGCCGCGATAGTAGCCGTCCCCTTCGCTCAGCAGCAGCATTGAGTCGCAGGCGGCGTGCTTGATCCCGTAGCGCCCGCGCTCGATGGTGAAACCGAAGGCCGAGGAGTAGGCAAATTTGGTGTATTTCGCCTCGGTATTGACGTAGTTGTTCAGCTCCAGCTGCCCGGACGTCAGCAGCCAGGCGTGGCGGGAGCCTTCGCTGTGAACCAGCAGCTGATCGGCGGGCGTTATGGCCCGGACAGCGGGCAGGGCAGGCAGCGGCAGCTCATCGGCCTGCCAGAACGGGTGCGTGTCCGGCAGGGCGAGGATGAGAAACGTTTTCAGCGCCCAGTAGGGCGAGCCGGGGGAGTTATAGTCCTCGCACATCGCCAGGTTTGGGTACGCATAGCCGAGCGTCAGAATACCGTCGCGATCGAGGATCGGCTTATCGAACCACCAGCGCAGGTGACGCAGCACAATGCCTTTCATCACGCCGGGAGCAAAGGTGTCCAGCCCGGCAAACGCCGCCGCGCTCCAGAACGCCACCATAGCGAAACGGTAAGTCAGGCTGCGCCCGAACGGGATCGACGCGCCGTCGGCGGCGGAGAAGTGAATAAAGTCGGCGGCAAACAGGCTGGCGCGGCTGCGCAGCAGGGCGGCGCGCTGCGGATCGTCGTCGGCCATCAGAGTGGCGTAGAGCAGGCCGTAGAAGTGAAATGCCATCGAGATGTAGTAATCCTTTGGCCGACCCGGCCCGTCGGAATACCAGCCGTCGCCCAGGTAGTACGCCTCCATCATCGCAAAGCGGCGCTCCACCGCTTCTCGCTGCCACGGCAGCCCGGCGCGCTTAAAGCCCATCTGCACCAGAATGGCGAAGTAGTTCCAGTTGCTGTCCGGCATCTGCGCGTCGTCGATCTGGCTCAGCCAGTTAATCAGGTTTTCCAGCTCGCGGGCGGAAAAATGACGCGTCAGCCTGCCGTCCAGCAGTGCCAGCCCGTAGCCATAGGCCGCCATCTCTACTAAGCGCTGATCGTACGGCCCGGTATCGCCCCAGTAGCCCGGATGCTGCGGGTCGGTGCCGTAACGGATCGCGTTCAGGTACTTCTCCGCTTCCGGTAGCGTATCGCCCCCGGCCAGCAGAGGAAACACGCCCCACAGCGCACGCGACAGGCCCTCCATGCGGGCAATATCCGGCCCGTAGTGGGCGCAGGTATTCCCGAGCGTGATGCCGGTTTCCCCGGCAGCGAACTGCGTATCCAGCGCCTGCAGCAGTCCTTTTACCAGGTCTGCCACCTGCTGGCGGGTGGTCAATGGATTTGCGTTTTGCCACTCTCCGTAAGCCATCTTATATGCCTCTCTGTTCCTTGCACCGGGGTCGCGGGACGACGAATGGCATTGAGAATAGGCAACGGAGCCGTACGGCAAACGTTAGCTGGGTCACAGGGCGACACATTTGCCAGCACGTTGTTCAGGAAAATTTAAAACTATGGTTTATAACTCGTCGGGTAGAGACAAAAATTGAAAACGGTTGTCCTGTGAAAAACGACTGCGAAAAATCCCTGCTGGAGCTGATCCCCCTGAATGACACCATTCTGTCGTTCAGTCGCCTGTACGCTAATTCGATTCGCTACCATCACTGGCATCAATGTATGGAGCTGCTGTATGTGGAAGAGGGCTACGGGGTGGTGATCGTGGATAACCAGCACTACACCATGCGGCCGGGCCGGCTGTTTCTGTTTCCGCCGCTGTCGCTGCATAAGGTGATGGTGGAGGAGAGCGTGCGCGATAGCTACCGGCGCACGGTGATCCATCTCGATCCCTGGGCGGTGGATCGTCTGCTGGCTCCGTTTGCCCGCCGTCAGGCGCGGTTCGCGGCCCTGAGCCAGCGCGGCAGCCGGGCGCAGGTGTACGATCTGGCTGACAGCCACCCGCACCTCGACCACTTTTTTGCCGACTACGAGCCACTGCTCAATCGCGGTCAGTGCGACCATGAGGATGTCGTCTGCTTTATGCTGCAGCTGCTGCGCTTTATGCCGGAGAGCGCCTCCCGGCCGCCGCGCACCAGCGCTGCGCTGTCAACCCAGGTGATGTTCTGGGTCGAGGAGCACTACGGGCGCAAATTCAGGCTGGCCGAGATGGCTAACGAGCTGAATCGCTCGGCGAGCTACCTGTCGCGGCGCTTTCAGCAGGAGACCGGGGAGCAGATCCACGACTACCTCACCAGCTTTCGCCTGCGAAAAGCCTGCGAGCTGCTGCGCCACCATGCCTTAAGCATCAGCGACATCGCGCAGCGCGTTGGCTTCTCGGATACCACCTACTTCATTAGCTGCTTTAAGAAACGAATAGGGGAAACGCCGCTGCAGTACCGCAAGCAGCTGTCGGGGGAGGAGGTAACGGGGAAGGGGTAACAGCGGGGCGGCACGCGGGGCGCGCCGCCGGAAAAGCGATTACTGCGGGAACCACTGGTCGTTGATTTTCTGATAGGTACCGTCAGCTTTGATGGCTTCCAGTGCATCATTCAGTTTTTTCAACAGCGCAATGTTATCCGGGCGCACGGCAATGCCGAGGCCGGTGCCGAAGTACTGCGGATCGGTCACTTTATCGGTGGCGGTCCCCAGCTGCGGGTTGGTTTTCAGCCACTCATTCACCACGGCGGTGTCGCCGAACACGCCATCGAGACGGCCATTTTTCAGATCGATAATCGCATTCTGGTAGCTGTCATAGGCGACGGTTTTCACTTCCGGATGCTTATCCTGAAGGTATTTCTGGTGCGTGGTGCCGTTTTCCATGCCGATGCGCTTGCCTTTCAGCTGGTCGAAGGAGCTGAACGCGCCTTTTTTGGCGATCACCACCGCCGAGTTGGCGTAATAGGGAGCGCTGAACGCCACCTGCTTGCTGCGCTCCGGGGTGATGTCCATACCTGAGATCACCGCGTCATATTTTTTGAATTTCAGGGCCGGGATAAGGCTGTCGAATGCCTGGTTGGTAAAGGTGCACTCGGCCTGCATCTGTTTGCATAACGCTTTCGCCAGATCGATATCAAAACCGACGATCTGATTGTTGGCATCCAGGGATTCGAACGGCGGATAGGTCGCGGATGACGCAAAGCTGATTTTTTCTGCAGCCGTGGCGCTGAAGGCGCTGGCGAGTAAAGCGACCAGTAATAACTTTTTCATTTCTGAACTCCCGTCTGTCAATTTTGTTGTTATAGATGTGCTGTTGCGTGGGAGTGACTTTGCCATTAAGTGAATTTATATTCAATAAAAATGTATAAATATATGTTTTGTGGCAGTGTCAGGGTGGGTCTGTAGGGTGGGTAAACGCAGTGCACCCACCGTTAGGGCATGAAGTCTATGGGATTGCGGTGATGGTTCCGTTCACCGTGGCGCCGCGCTCATATGCAAACACTGCTGCTCGTGAACGGGTGAAGGGGGTTCGCCGCCACCCCCTTCACCATCCCGGCTCCCGGCCAGTAAAACCGGCCCTGCGGGCTACCCTTGCCTCCGGCGTTTCGCTTCCGGTCGGGCGCGATACCCCATCCCGGGGCTCGCGCCCTCTGGCGGTTCCCGACCGCCAGCCCGGACTCAACGCCTGCGGCGCGGCGGTTTTGATGCCGGATAAGGCCACGCCTCGGCTTATGCGTTCATGGTGGGTGCGCGTTGCTTACCCACCCTACGGGATGGCGGAATTTTGTAGGGTGGGTAAACGAAGTGCACCCACCGTTTAGCGGCGTACCCGTAATTCCAGGATGGGTAAGCGCAGCGCGCTCACCGTTTACAGCGCACCCGCCAGTGAGCAGGTGCGCATCTTCAGGGGGATTAACTGCGGTGTTCGAATGCCAGCGCGCGGCGCTCGATCAGGCGCATCATCAGCGTCAGCAGACCATTAACCACCAGATAGATCAACCCGGCGGCACCGAACACCATCACGTCGTAGGTGCGCCCGTAGAGCAACTGCCCGTGCCCCATCACTTCCATCAGCGTGATGGTGTAGGCCAGCGAGGTACTTTTGAACACCAGTACCACTTCGTTGGAGTAGGAGGAGAGCGCGCGCTTGAAGGCGTAAGGCAGCAGGATCGCCAGCGTATCCTTCTTGCTCATACCCAGTGCGCCGCACGACTGCCACTGCCCTTCGGGAATGGCGCGGATCGCGCCGTAAAACAGCTGGGTGGTATAGGCCGCGCTGTTCAGCGAGAGCGCAATCAGCGCACACAGCCAGGGCTCAGAGAGTAAACTCCACAGCCACGGCACCTGCTGCAGCGCCGGGAACTGCCCCGGACCGTAATAGATAAGGAAGATCTGCACCAGCAGCGGCGTACCGGTAAACAGCGTGATGTAGCCGCGCACAATCCACACCAGCACCGGCGTTTTCAGGGTCAGCACGATGGTGAACAGCAGCGACAGCACCAGCGCCACGGCAATCGACGCAGCGGTCAACGTCAGGCTGGTATGGAGGCCTTTCAGCAGTTCGGGTAAATAGTCGAGCATCAGCCGGGTCTCCGTTCAAAACGCGTGGCGCGCTGGTCAATGCGTTTCAGGACGTACTGGCTGAGCAGGGTGATCACCAGATAAATCGCCGCAGCGATGATGTACCAGGTAAACGGCTCCTGGGTGCGGGTCGCGATGCTACGGGTCTGCAACATCAGGTCGTTAACGCTGATAAGCGAGACCAGCGCGGTATCTTTCAGCAGCACCAGCCACTGATTGCCGAGCCCCGGCAGGGCATGACGCCACATCTGAGGCATCACCAGGCGGAAAAAAATCACCGTTTTCGACAGGCCCAGCGCCTGGCCGGATTCCCACTGGCCGAGCGGCACGGCTTTAAGCGCGCCGCGCAGAGTCTGGGACGCGTAGGCGGCATAGAGCAGCGACAGCGCAATCACCCCGCACAGAAACGGGCTGACGTCGAAGTTGTCGATCTGCATCTGCACCGGGATCTGAATAACGCCGAGATTAATGCTGAAGCCGTCAGAGAGCAGGAGCAGCAGCTGCGATGCGCCAAAATAGATAAACAGCACCACCAGAATTTCCGGCAGGCCGCGTAGCAATGTGACGATGCCGGTACCGAGCCAGGCGACCGGGCGCCATTTTGCAGACTCCCAGACGGCAAACAGCATCGCCAGCGCCAGGCCGATGACCAGTGCACAAACGGCAAGGCCGACGGTCATCCCGGCGGCGCTTGCTAAGGGAAACATATCGTTCATTCAGGCGCTTACTTCTGGAACCATTTTTTGTAGATGGCATCGTAAGTGCCGTCCTGTTTTACCTTCTCCAGCGCGGTGTTGAACTTCTGCTGCAGATCGGTGTTGCCCTGACGCACGGCGATGCCGAGGCCGGTACCGAAGTAGGCTTTGTCAGTGACTTTATCGCCCACGGCGGCCAGCTTGTCGTTAGCTTTCAGCCACTCGGTGACCACGGCGGTGTCGCCAAACACGGCATCGATACGGCCATTCTGCAGATCGAGACGCGCATTCTGGTAGCTGTCGTAGGAGACGGTGGTGATTTCCGGGTGCTTATCGGTAATAAATTTCTGATGGGTCGTCCCGTTCTGCACGCCCACTTTCTTGCCTTTCAGCGCCTCGATGCTGGTGAACTTGCCTTTCTGGCCGATGAACAGCGCCGAGTTGTCGTAGTAAGGCGTAGAGAACAGCACCTGCTTTTCACGCTCCGGCGTGATGTCCATGCCGGCCATCACCGCATCGAAACGGCGGAATTTCAGGCTCGGGATCAGGCTGTCGAACGCCTGATTGGTGAAGGTGCAGGTAGCGTCGATCTCTTTACACAGCGCGTTAGCCAGATCCACGTCGAAGCCGACGATTTTATTGTTGGCGTCCATCGATTCAAACGGAGGGTAGGAAGCCTCGGTGGCAAAACGGATGGTCTGCGCGGCGGTAGCGGACAGGCTGACGCTGGCAAGCAGCGCGGCAATCAGAATTTTTTTCATTGTCATTTCCCGATAGACATCAGTGAGATAAGTAGTTTTTAAACGCGTCGGTCTGCGGGCTGGCAAAGCAGCTCGCGGAACCCTGTTCAACGATATGGCCGTTTTCCATATACACCACGCGGCTCGCGGTTTTGCGCGCCACTTCCACTTCATGTGTCACGATGACCTGGGTAATACCGGTTTGCGAAAGTTCGCGAATAATGCTCACCACCTGGGCGGTGATTTCAGGATCCAGTGCCGCGGTTGGCTCATCGAACAGCAGAACCTGCGGCTCCATCATCAGGGCGCGGGCAATCGCCACGCGCTGCTGCTGGCCACCGGAAAGGTGCAGCGGGAAGCGGTCGCTGAACGGCGTCAGGCGCAGGCGCTCCAGCAGTTTGCCGGCACGCTCGCGCGCCGCGTCTTTCGTCAGGCCGAGTACACGGCAGGGCGCTTCGATAAGGTTTTGCAGCACCGTCAGGTGCGGCCAGAGATTGTACTGCTGAAACACCATACCGACGTTCTGGCGCAGCTCGCGGATCGCGCTGTCGGAGGGGGCTTTTGCAAAATCGAACCGGGTACCGGCGATGCCCAGCGTACCGGAGCGCGGCATCTCCAGCAGGTTGAGTACCCGCAGCAGGGAGCTTTTACCCGCGCCGCTCGGACCAAGCAGCACCAGCGTTTCGCCCTGAGGGCATTCGAGGTTGATATCAAACAGCGCCTGATGCGCGCCGTAGAAGCAGTTAATGCCGTTTAATTGAATACTCATGCGAAACAGTCGAATAGCTATTGAGGCCGCAAATAGTAACGTTGGCAGAATAGTTATGCAATATTTCTGCGTCAAAACCTAAAAACAACGCCTGTCAGCTCTTAAACTTAGCAGAAAATAGTGCAGCGGAAGGGAGGTAAGAATAAATATCGGCATATGAAGATAAATGCCAGACTATTTACGGGGGTTACCCTCTTCCGCTGCGGCGCTTTGCTTAGCTACCGCGTTTTTCCAGCGACTGACGCAGGGTGCCGGCGGGCGCATGGGTGGCATCGCCGAGGTAGCGCACGTCGTCCACCACCCAGCACTGGCCTTCCCGGATCATCAGCACTTCATCCTGCCAGCGCTGTTCGCCCTGAGACAGTTCAACGCGCAGCGGAATGTTACGCGCGTCGGTGTTCGGGATGCGCGAGCTGCTGGCAACCACGGCGTTATCGGCGGTGGTGGTGCGGCTGGAGAAGATATCGCCTTTCAGGAATACCGCCTGCTCAGGATGCGTCTGCTGCGCTTTTTGCAGCGTCTGCCACAGGGAGTCGCTGAGATAAGGGCGCAGCGCCGCGACGTCGCCCGCGTTCTGGCCGCGATGCTCGATACGGTAGTCATAAAATTGCTGTGCCACGCTGTCCGGGCCGCCGTCCACGCATGGACCGCTGCGGGTGCCGATATCCTTAAAGGCAGGCGTCACAGTGGTACAGGCGCTGAGAGCCAGCGCGCAGGGTAAAAGTAAAGTCTTCGCGAAGTGGCGCATTTTTATTTCCTTATTTGTCTACTACGGTTCTTGTCAGAGGACTTTTTCAGCATAGCGTATAGCACAGGAATATGGCTGTGATATTGTGCGCTAACGCATTGATAGCCAAAGAAGGAGAAGGTTTTATGCAATTTTCTACCACCCCAACGCTCGAAGGGCAGGTGATTGTTGAGTACTGCGGCGTTGTCACCGGGGAAGCGATTCTCGGGGCAAACATCTTCCGTGATTTCTTTGCCGGCATTCGCGACATCGTCGGTGGTCGCTCCGGTGCCTATGAAAAGGAGCTGCGTAAGGCGCGTGAAATCGCGTTTCGCGAGCTGGGCGATCAGGCAAAAGCCCTCGGCGCCGATGCGGTGGTCGGCATTGATATCGACTACGAAACCGTCGGCAAAGAGAGCAGCATGCTGATGGTGAGCGTCACCGGTACCGCGGTGAAAACCCGCCGATGAAGCGCCTGCTGTGGCTGTGCGCGCTGGTGGCTCTGCTGGCCGGGTGCGCGGGTGAAAAGGGCATCGTAGATAAGGGCGACTATAAAGTGGATACCCGCCGCCAGGCGCAGGCGGCATATCCGCGCGTGAAGGTGCTGGTGATTCACTATACCGCCGACGACTTCGACACCTCGCTGGCTACCCTCACCGATAAGCACGTCAGTTCCCACTATCTGATCCCTGACAATCCGCCGCAGTCGGGCGGAAAACCGCTTATCTGGCAGCTGGTGCCGGAGCGGGAGCTGGCCTGGCATGCCGGGGCCAGTTTCTGGCGCGGGGCGAGCCGCATCAACGACACCTCGATTGGTATTGAGCTGGAGAACCGTGGCTGGATCAAGGTTAACGGCGCGAAGCAGTTTGCACCGTTCAACCCGGCGCAGATTCAGGTGCTGGCGAAGCTGGCCCGCGACATCATTACCCGCTACGACATCAAACCGCAGAATGTGGTGGCCCACGCGGACATCGCGCCGCAGCGCAAGGATGACCCCGGCCCGCTGTTCCCGTGGCAGCAGCTGGCTGCCCACGGCATTGGCGCCTGGCCTGATGCGCCGCGGGTGGCGTTTTACCTGAATGGCCGCGACCCGTTTGCGCCGGTAGACAGCGCGCTGCTGCTGGATGCGCTGGCGCGCTACGGCTATCCGGTCACGCCGGAGATGACTCCGGCTCAGCAGAAGCGGGTGATTCAGGTGTTCCAGATGCATTTCCGCCCGGCGCTGTGGAGCGGAATTGCCGATGCCGAAAGTCTGGCTATCGCGAATGCGTTGCTGGAGAAGTATGGGCAGGGGTGAACGGGGGGCGCCCACCGTTTACCGCGCATTCGCCGTTTTTACATCACGTCTATGTGAATTCGGCAAGGGTTCCGTTCACCGTGGCATCGCGCTTACATGGGAACGCCGCTGCTCGTGAACGGGTGAAGGGGGCTCGCCGCCACCCCCTTCACCATCCCGGCTCCCGGCCAGTAAAACCGGCCCTGCGGGCTGCCCTTGCCTCCGGCGTTTCGCTTCCGGTCGGGCGCGATACCCCATCCCGGGGCTCGCGCCCTCTGGCGGTTCCCGACCGCCAGCCCGGACTCAACGCCTGCGGCGCGGCGGTTTTGATGCCGGACGGGGCCATCCCTCTGGCATTGGATGATTTGTTTTTTGTGGTGGGTGCGCTGCGCTTACCCACCCTACGGGATGGCGGAATTTTGTAGGGTGGGTAAACGAAGTGCACCCACCGTTTACCGCGCACCCACCGCTGGCTAGCAGTGCCAGGTGCCGTGATCGCGCAGCCATAGCGCGGTGCGCTCGATGCCTTCGTCGAGCGATATCACCGGTTCGTAGCCAAGCTCTTGCCGGGCGCGGGTAATGTCCAGCGTAAAATCAAAATGCAGCTTCGAGACGCTGAAATGCGTCAGCACCGGCTCCTTGTCAGACTTATTCGCCAGCCGCTCCATGCTGCGCGCTATCATATCCAGCATAGGGTAGGGCACGGAGCGAATACGGCACGCGATCTCCAGCTCGTCGATCAGCTTCTGCACGATAGTGCGCAGCGGGCGCGGCTCGCCGTTTGTGATGTTATAGGCCCGGCCGGAAGGGAGCGCGTCGCAGGCGCTGGAGCTGGCCAGCCACATGGCGTGCACCGCGTTCTCATGGTAGGTCATGTCCACTACCGCTTCGCCGCCGCGCGGCAGCGGCACGTTGCCGTAGTGACGCATCATGTGCATCAGGCGCGGGAAAAACACCGTATCGTGCTGCCCGAACAGGCTTTGCGGACGCAGAATGGTGAAGCGGGTATTAGGGTTAGCCTGCGCCAGCAGACCGATCACCTCTTCGCTGGCGGCTTTGCTGCGAGCGAACTCATTGGCGAAGCGCGGCGGACGAAAGTTTTCGTCGATATCGCGATGGTGATGGAAATCAAAATAGAGCGATGGCGACGAGATATGCACCACGTTGCGCACCCCCCAGGCTACGGCCCACTCGCCGAGGCGGCGTGTGGCGCGCACGTTCGCAAGGTCGAACGCCTCCTGCTTGCCCCACGGCGACGTCAGGCTGGAGCAGTGCCACAGCGTGTCGATATCCGCCAGCAGCACCTTCGCCTGGGACGACACCAGCTCGGTGAGATCCGCAGGAATAAACTCCGCACCCATTTTTTGCAGCAGGCGGCCCATGGCTTCGTTGCGTCCGGTGGCGCGCACGCGGACCCCGCGCTTTAACAAATACTCGACTGCGTTCCGGCCTAAGCCGCTGGTGGCACCCGTTACCAGTACCTTCATAACAACCCGCTGTGGTGGTGACATGTCGCTGCGCATTCTTTCGTGAAATCAATGCGGATGCAATGGGTGGGGAGGGCTAAAGAGAATAAACCGTGCCGGGAAAGCGGCAGGAAGGGGAATAGCGCGCCCGAAGCGCGCTATGAGGCAGCACTCAGCGCGTCAGAAAGCGCTGCCAGTGGGCAACGACCTGTTCAAGCTGCGCACGGCTGACGTCGAGGTGAGTCACCAGACGCACCACCGGCGAGGCGTTGATCAGCACCCCTGCTGCCTTCATATGTTCGCCCAGTGCGGCAGCGGCTCCTTCCGGGGCGCGCACGAACACCATGTTGGTGTCCTGACGCATCACGTCGGCACCGATCTCGCGCAGTTGCGCGACCAGCCAGGCGGCGTTGTCGTGGTCGTCTTTCAGGCGCTGAACGTTGTGCTCCAGCGCGTACTGCCCGGCAGCCGCCAGCATGCCCGCCTGGCGCATACCGCCGCCGGTCATCTTGCGCCAGCGGTTGGCGCGACGGATATACGCCGCGCTACCCACCAGCAGCGAGCCCACCGGCGTACCCAGCCCTTTCGACAGGCAGATGGTGAAGGTGTCGCAGTACTGAACCACCTCTTTCAGCGAGCAGCCGTACTCCACCACCGCATTAAAGATGCGCGCTCCGTCAACGTGCAGCCCCAGCCCACGTTCCCGGGTGAACTCCCACGCCTGGCGCAGGTAGTCCTGCGGCAGCACTTTGCCGTTATGGGTGTTTTCGAGGCTGAGCAGGCGGGTGCGGGCGAAGTGAATATCGTCGGGCTTGATCTTCTCCGCCACCTTATCAAGCGGCAGGGTGCCGTCACGGCTGGCTTCAATCGGCTGCGGCTGAATGCTGCCCAGCACCGCAGCGCCGCCGGCTTCGTAGAGATAGTTGTGGGCCAGCTGACCCACAATGTACTCTTCCCCGCGTTCGCAGTGGCTGAGCAACGCCACCAGATTGGCCTGGGTACCGGTGGGTAAAAACAGCGCCGCCTCTTTGCCGGACAGCGCTGCAGCGTACTCCTGCAGCGCATTAACCGTCGGGTCGTCGCCATACACATCGTCCCCAACCGGGGCATCCATCATTGCCGCTTTCATCGCCGCACTCGGGCGGGTTACGGTATCACTGCGCAAATCGATCACGGGCGTTCCTGTCGTGAGTGGGTTTGCTCCTTATTTACCTGAACCAGTTGGTTTTCGCCAGCTCCATCACCTCATCGCCGCGTCCGTTGATGATGGCGCGCAGCATATAGAGGCTGAAGCCTTTGGCCTGCTCCATCTTGATCTGCGGCGGCATCGCCAGCTCTTCCTTCGCGACCACCGCGTCGATCAGCACCGGCCCGTCGATGGTAAAGGCGCGCTGCAGGGCGGCATCCAGATCCTCTGATTTCTCAACGCGGATCCCGGTAATGCCGCAGGCCTCGGCGATGCGGGCGAAATTATTCTCCCCCAGCTCGGTGCCGTCGGTCAGATAGCCCCCGGCTTTCATCTCCATCGCCACGAAGCCAAGCGTGCTGTTGTTAAACACCACAATTTTTACCGGCAGCTTCATCTGCGCGATGGTGAGGAAATCCCCCATCAGCATGCTGAACCCGCCATCGCCGCACATAGCAATCACCTGACGCGACGGATCGGCGGCTTTCGCGCCCAGCGCCTGCGGCATGGCGTTCGCCATTGAACCGTGGTTAAACGAGCCGATAAGACGACGCTTACCGTTCATTTTCAGGTAGCGCGCCGCCCAGACGGTCGGAGTACCGACATCGCAGGTAAATACCGCATCCTCATCGGCGTAGTGGCTGATCTGCTGCGCCAGATACTGCGGGTGAATAATTTCTTTGCCCGGTTTAGCGAGATCGTCCAGCCCTTTACGCGCCTCGCGATAATCGTCCAGCGCCTTGTCGAGGAAGCGACGGTCGGTTTTCTCCTCCAGCAGCGGCAGCAGGGCGCGCAGGGTGGCTTTGATATCGCCCACCATCGCCATATCGACTTTGCTGTGCGAGCCGAGGCTGGCGGGATTGATGTCGATCTGGATGATCTTTGCATCGGTTGGGTAGAAAGCGCGATACGGGAACTGGGTGCCGAGCAGGATCAGGGTATCGGCGTTCATCATGGTGTGATACCCGGACGAGAAGCCGATCAGCCCGGTCATGCCGACGTCATACGGGTTGTCATACTCAACGTGCTCTTTCCCGCGCAGGGCGTGGACGATGGGCGCTTTCAGCGTTGCGGCGAACTGGACCAGTTCCTCGTGCGCGCCGGCGCAGCCGCTGCCGCACATCAGGGCGATATTGCTGGAGTAGCGCAGCACCTGCGCCAGCTTTTTCAGCTCTTCATCGTTGGGAGTTACCACCGGCGCGGAAGGGGCGTACCAGCTGGTGGTTGCCTCTTCCGGGGCGGGTTTTAACGCCACATCACCCGGCAGGACAATCACCGATACGCCGCGGTTAAGAATGGCTTTGTGCATGGCGATGGCCAGCACCTGCGGGATCTGCTCCGGGGTGGAAACCAGTTCGCAATAGTGGCTGCACTCGCGGAACAGCTCCTGCGGGTGCGTCTCCTGGAAATAACCGCTGCCAATCTCGCTCGACGGAATGTGCGCCGCGATGGCGACCACCGGCACGCGATTGCGGTGGCAGTCAAACAGACCGTTAATCAGGTGCAGATTGCCTGGCCCACAGGAGCCGGCGCAAACCGCCAGTTCGCCGGTAAGCTGCGCCTCAGCGCCTGCAGCAAAGGCCGCAACCTCTTCATGTCGCGTCGGCATCCACGCAACGGTGCCCATGCGATTCAGGCTGTCACTCAGGCCATTCAGGGAGTCGCCGGTGACCCCCCAGATGCGTTTCACCCCGGCCTGTTCCAGTGTTTTTGCAATATAAGCGGCAACGGTCTGTTTCATCGGTCCTCCATACCCTGTTTGTGATAACGCTTACAAGCTTAGTCCAATTTCCGTGACGCCCTGCGTTTAACCCCGTAGTTTATGCGGGTTTCAGGCTGCTTTTTTTCGACGCATCGTTGCGTTTTTTTCTGGGCAAAAAGGAAATCAATCAGATGGTTACATCGATGTTGGCTGCAATTAACCGGGCGCTCGCCCATGAGGACTTCGGAAAGCTTTTGTTACGACTTGCTGTCGGCGGGCTGATGCTGTTTCACGGCGTACACAAGCTTATCGACGGGGTGGAAGGCATCGCCGGGATGCTCACCGCGCAGGGACTGCCGGGCTTTATTGCCTACGGTGTGCTGGTGGGGGAAGTGGTCGCGCCGTGCCTGATTATTCTCGGTATCGCAACCCGTCCGGCGGCGCTGGTGCTGGCGTTTACCATGGTGGTGGCCTGGCTGATGGTGGGCACTGGAAAAACCTGGCTGCTGGATAAAACCGGCGCCTGGGCGATTGAAAATCTGATGTACTTCTTTATCGGCGCGCTGGCAGTGGCCTGCCTGGGTGCCGGGCGCTACGCCTTCGGCAAAGGGGCGTGGCGATAATAAAAAAGGGCGGTGATTACCGCCCTTTTTTTCCCGAATGACGATCACGCCAGGACCAGATCGCTCTGCGGATGACAGGAGCAGGCCAGCGCGTAGCCGTCAGCCACCTCGCGCTCCGTTAGGGTCATGGTGCTGGTGGTGGTGTACTCTCCGGAAAGCACCCGCGTTTTACAACTGCCGCACACCCCGGCGCGGCAGGCGGCGTTAACCGCGACCTTATTACTTTCCAGCGCCTCCAGCAGCGTGGTGCCCACCGGGCCATAGAACTCCCGCGCCGGACACAGGGTGGTAAATTTCAGCCCGGAGGCGACCGGGGCCGCCACCGGCGTAAAGAACTTCTCTTTATGGAAGCGCGTCACGCCCAGCGCTTTCACCTGCTGTTCAACCGCGTCCATATAGGGCGCCGGGCCGCAGACCATGACGGTGCGCGCGGCGATGTCCGGCACCGCGGCCAGTATCTCCGGCGTGATACGCCCCTCGATAAAACCGAGGGTGGCCTGCTGCTCCGCCATCAGCGTCACCGGGTAGTCGCGCCACTCGTCGGCGAAAATCACATCCTGCGGCGTGCGCACGTTATAGATCACGGCTACGTCGGCAGCGGGGCGGTGCTTTGCCAGCCAGCGGCGCATCGACATAATCGGCGTCACGCCGCAGCCCGCCGCCAGTAGCAGGAAGCGGTCATTCTCTTCTGTATCGCAGGTGAAGTCGCCCTGAGCATCCGAAAGCCAGAGATAATCCCCGCGTTTGACCTGCTGCGTCAGCCAGCCAGAGCCCACGCCGTCATCAATGCGCCGTACGGTCAGGGTGATAAACGGGCTGATGCCCGGCGTGGCGGATATGGTGTAGGCGCGCAGAATATCCGGGCTGTTATTGATGCTCACCAGCGCGTACTGCCCGGCACGCCAGCGGTACTGGTCGTGGCACAGCAGCGCCAGCGTCCAGACATCGGGCGTCTCCTGGGTAATGTGGTGCACCTGCATCCGCCACGGGCAGAGGGGGGTTGGCATTGTCATGTTCTGCTCCTTACGCGCTCAGTAATTCACGCATGTCCTGCTCGACCGTGGTGACCTGACGCAGGCCGAACTTCTCATTCAGGATCGCCAGCAGGTCCGGGGTCAGGAAGCCGGGCGCGGTCGGGCCGGTAATGATGTTGGTCACGCCGAGCGACAACAGGGTCAGCAGAATGACGATCGCTTTCTGTTCGAACCAGGAGAGCACCAGGCTCAGCGGCAGATCGTTTACGCCACAGCCGAGTTTCTCGGCCAGCGTCACCGCGAGGATAATCGCCGAGTAGGCGTCGTTGCACTGTCCGGCATCCACCAGACGCGGCAGGCCTTCGATATCGCCAAACTCCAGCTTGTTGAAGCGGTACTTACCGCAGGCCAGCGTCAGGATCAGGCAGTCATCCGGCACGCTGGTGGCAAAATCGGTGAAGTAGCTACGCTCCCCGCGCGCGCCGTCGCAGCCGCCGACCAGGAAGATGTGGCGCAGCTTCTCACGGCTCACCAGATCGATCAGGGTATCCGCTGCGCCAAGCAGGGTCTGACGCCCGAAGCCGACGGTGATCAGATGCTCAATTTCGCTCCAGGGGAAGCCGCCCAGCTGCTGCGCCTGGGTAATCACCGGGGCGAAATCGTCGCCTTCAAGGTGATTCACCCCCGGCCAGCCGACGATGCTGCGGGTCCAGATGCGATCGTTGTAGCTGCCGACGTGCGGGTCGATGATGCAGTTGGAGGTCATGACAATCGGGCCGGGGAAGCGGGCAAACTCGGTCTGCTGGTTCTGCCAGCCGCTGCCGTAGTTCCCCACCAGGTGTTTAAACTTGCGCAGTTCCGGATAACCGTGCGCCGGCAGCATCTCGCCGTGGGTGTAGACGTTTACCCCGGTGCCCTCGGTCTGTTGCAGCAGGTTGTAGAGATCTTTCAGATCGTGACCGGAAATCAGGATGCACTTTCCCGCCACCGGTTTGACGTTGACCTGCGTCGGGGTTGGGTGGCCGTAGAGCGAGGTTTCGCCTGCATCAAGAATGCTCATCACGCTGAAGTTCATCTGACCAATACCCATCGCGCACTCCAGCAGCGCATTCATGTCTGCCGGCCAGGTGCCGAGCCACGCCATAAACTGGTGATAGCGCGCGTAAAGCGCGTTGTCATACTGGCCCAGCACGTGGGCGTGCTCCATATAGGCCGCCGCCCCTTTCAGGCCGTAGAGGCAGAGCAGGCGCAGGCCGAGAATATTCTCGCCGATGGTGGCTTTATCAATATTGGGGGCAAATGCTGCCGCCTGCCGCTGCAGGTCGCCGAGGTCGTCGCTGATAAGCTGCAGCTCTGCCATCGGGTTTTCTACCCGGGCGCTGGCATCAGCCGTGAGGCAGCGGGCTTTCAGCTGCTCGCGCAGGGCAATCGCCTGACGCGCGTAACCAACGATGCGCGTCGAGTCGAAGTTAACGTTGGTGAGGGTGGAGAAGAACGCGCGCGGCGCGAAGCTGTCCACGTCGTGATCGATGATGTCATACTCACGCGCCTTCACCGCCCAGGCTGACAGCCCCTGCAGCGCAGCGATCAGCAGATCCTGCAGATCTGAAGTTTCCGCGGTTTTCCCGCACATGCCCTGCGCATACGCGCAGCCGTCGCCTGCCGGAGTACGAATAGTTTGTTCACATTGCACACAGAACATGTTGATGCCTTATAAGTTGTATTTAATATGCATGTTTAAGGTTAAGGCAGGGTCAGGGGGATGAAAAGAGGATTTACCGGCTAGTTAAATCGGAATTGATTTAGCGCAATTTTGGCGGCAGCCGGGCTACCGCCAGAGGAGTATCAGGCAGTGAAAATCGCCATCAGAATGGGCACCAGCAGGCTAAGAATAAAACCATGCACGATAGCGGCAGGCACCATCTCAATCCCGCCGCTGCGCTGCAGCACCGGCAGGGTGAAGTCCATCGAGGTGGCACCGCACAGGCCCAGCGCGGAACTGCGGCTGCGGCGAACCAGGCCCGGGATCAGCATGATGGCGATAAGCTCGCGCGCCAGATCGTTAAAGAAGGTCGCACTGCCGATCACCGGGCCGTAAGCGTCGGTCAGCAGGATGCCGGAGAGCGAGTACCAGCCGAACCCGGAGGCCATCGCCAGCCCGGTTTTCAGCGGCAGATTAAGCAGGAAGGCGTTAATCACCCCGGCCGCCAGCGAACTGGCAACCACCACCACCGCAACAATCATACCGCGGCGGTTCAGCACAATCTGACGCAGGGTCATGCCGTTATTGCGCAGCTGAATACCAATCAGGAACAGCAGGAAGATGAGCGTGTACTCACTGGCGGCGGTGGCGTGCTGCAGCCAGCCCAGCCCGCTCAGGCCCAGCAGAAAACCGAGCACCACTACCCCGCACAGCTTTAGCGACTCCAGCGCCATCGCCAGCCGGGAAGGCAGCGCTTCCTGATGGTGGTTGTGCCGCCACGGCATGCTGCGCTCCAGCCACAGCAGGGCGGCGCAGTTGCACAGCAGGATCACTACCACGCTGACCGCACTGTAATGGGCAATCGCGACGAGGTTCTCCGCCAGGTTATCGAGAAACGCGAGGCTGATACCCATAAAAAACAGGATCAAATAGACGATATAGCTTAAAAGACGATTGATCAGCCTGAGCGCGCCAGTGTGACGCAGGGGGATGAGGTAGCCGACGATAAGCGGAGCGAGAATAATAAGCAGTCCGGACAGCATGAAATCAGGAAATCCTTGCAAAGAAACAAAGCATTAACACACTACCGAAAGCGCGACGGTGAGTAAAGCTGCAAAAAAAGGGGGTGTTTATGCAAGGCAATAACGCGAATGGCCCGGGTTAGCGGGCCATAAGCAATCAATAACGCTTTTCCAGCAGCGTGCGGTAGATTACCCCACCGGCAAGGCCACCGATGAGCGGCATCACCCAGAACAGCCACAGCTGCTCCAGCGCCCAGCTACCCTGGAACAGCGCGACCGCAGTACTGCGCGCCGGGTTGACCGAGGTATTAGTTACCGGAATGCTGATTAAGTGGATCAGGGTTAACGCCAGGCCAATGGCAAGCGGCGCAAAACCCGCCGGCGCTTTACGATCGGTGGCACCCAAAATAATAATCAGGAAAAATCCGGTTAATACTATTTCAATGACGATAGCCGACAGCATGGAATAATGATCCGGTGAATGTTCACCGTAACCATTTGCGGCAAATCCCAGGGCTGCGTCGAAGCCATTTTTTCCGCTGGCAATCACCCATAATACGGCAGCGGCAATAATACCGCCGATAAGTTGAGCGACGATATACCCGATAATTTCCCGGGCCGGAAAACGACCGCCGGCCCATAATCCCAGCGTGACCGCCGGATTAAAGTGACCGCCGGAAATATGCCCCACGGCATAAGCCATGGTTACTACCGTCAGGCCGAAGGCCAGGGCCACGCCGGCAAAACCAATGCCCAGCGCCGGGTAAGTCGCTGCCAGTACCGCGCTGCCGCAGCCGCCAAAGACTAACCAGAAAGTACCGAAACACTCTGCTGCTAATTTTCTGAACATAACAACCTCAAATAATCCATCATTTATTCTATGCCGGGGTGAATAAATGCCCCGGTATTTTTAGCGCGGCGATTCTAATTTTCAGGCAGCGGTATTGCTACCGCCATAAAGGTATTTATTGATTTAAAGCAAATGCTGCAAAATAAGCGGTAAAAATAGATTATTTCTCGCTGAATATTCCTGGAATTAAGGAGGGTACAGGCGGCGAACGGGAATTTTTACCGTATTCGCCGCGGGCGCCTACAGCTGGCGTTATACTTGCCTGGCAAATACCTGCCAGTTTCAGTCCGGAGGAGTGATGTTTCTTGAGCGCGTTGAGATTGTTGGCTTTCGTGGTATTAACCGCCTGTCGCTCATGCTTGAGCATAACAACGTGCTTATCGGCGAAAATGCCTGGGGAAAGTCGAGCCTGCTGGATGCCCTGACGCTGCTGCTCTCTCCGCAGCCCGATCTGTATCAGTTTACCCGCAACGACTTCTGGTTTCCGCCCGGACAGGTGAACGGGCGTGAGCATCATCTGCATATTATTCTGACCTTTCGCGAGTCCGTGCCGGGTGAGCATCAGGCGCAACGCTATCGCAGCCTGGCGGCGGGCTGGGTAAAGAGCGACGACGGTCATGCGCGTCTGTTTTACCGGCTGGAAGGCGAGAGCGACGACGGCGGTCATGTAACCACCCGGCGCAGTTTTCTTGATGCCCGGGGAGAATCGCGGCCGACAGAGGAGAGTGAACGCCTGGCCCGGCACCTCATCCGCCTGCACCCGGTGCTGCGGCTGCGCGATGCGCGTTTTATGCGCCGCATCCGCAACGGCACGGTGCCGGAAACCCCGGACGTTGAGGTCACCGCTCGCGAACTGGATTACCTGGCGCGGGAGCTGGTGGCGCGCCCGCAGCAGTTGACCGATGCGCAAATCCGCCAGGGGCTGACCGCTATGGTGCAGCTGCTGGAGCACTACTTCGCCGAGCAGGGCAGCGGCGAGGCGCGTACCCGGTTGCTGCGTCGTCGCTCTCACGATGAACAGCGCAGCTGGCGCTATCTTGATGTCATCAACCGCATGATTGACACCCCCGGCGGCCGCTCGTACCGCATGATCCTCCTCGGCCTGTTTTCCACGCTGCTGCAGGCCAAAGGTACGCTGCGCCTCGACCCGGATGCCCGCCCGCTGCTGCTGGTGGAAGATCCCGAGACGCGCCTGCACCCGATAATGCTGTCGGTGGCCTGGAACCTGCTCAACCTGTTGCCGCTGCAAAAGATCACCACCACCAACTCCGGGGAGCTGCTGTCGATGACCCCGGTTGAGCAGGTGTGCCGGCTGGTGCGCGAGTCGTCGAAAGTGGCGGCCTGGCGGCTCGGGCCAGGGGGGATGAATGCCGAGGACAGCCGCCGTATCGCCTTTCATATCCGCACCAATCGCCCCGCCTCGCTGTTTGCGCGCTGCTGGCTGCTGGTGGAAGGTGAAACCGAAGTGTGGGTGATGAACGAGCTGGCGCGTCAGTGCGGGTATCATTTTGATGCGGAAGGGGTAAAGGTGATTGAGTTTGCTCAGTCGGGGTTAAAACCGTTGATCAAGTTCGCCCGCCGCATGGGTATTGAGTGGCATGTGCTGGTGGACGGCGACGAGGCGGGGAAAAAATACGCCGCCACGGTGCGCGGACTGCTGCATAACGACCACGAGCGCGATCGTCTCACGGCGCTGCCGGCACTCGATATGGAGCATTTTATGTACCGGCAAGGCTTCGCCGACGTGTTTCATCGCGTCGCCCAGCTCCCGGACAAGGTGCCGATGAACATGCGGCGCATCATCGGCAAGGCGATCCACCGCTCCTCAAAGCCCGATCTGGCGATTGAAGTGGCGCTGGAAGCCGGGCGGCGCGGCGTGGAGTCGATCCCGCCGCTGCTGCGCAGCATGTTCTCCCGGGTGCTGTGGCTGGCGCGCGGACGCGCCGACTGACGCTCTACAGCGCGTCCCGAACCTGAGTCAGCATCCCATCCAGCAGGTCATAGCGACGACGGTACTCGGCGCGCTTCTTGCTGGCGATCTCCTCCATCGGCTTGCGGGCAATGGCCTGGGGCAGGCGATAGTATCCCTCCGGTGTCCGCACGCCGCCGGTAGATTCCCAGAAGCTGTCGTAGTCGGCATGCAGCTGCGCCTTTTTATCGCGATAGCGCAGGCTGCGGTAAACGTGGGCCTCGTTGCTGACTGCCAGCAGCGCTTCCATCCCGAAGTGCTGCGCCAGCGCGCAGGCCGCTTCCACCACCAGCCGCTTGGGAAACAGGCCGTGGCAGGATTTGGTCGCCTGCTGAATAACGCTGTGCGGCACCTCGGGTTTTGGTCCCTGCAGGCCGCCGATAAACAGCGTTTTGCGGCCCTGCATCTGACAGAAGGTAAACGTCAGTTCGGCAATGATCGTCTGGCTCTCATCGCGCAGTACCAGCGTGCTTTCACCCTCTTTATCCAGTGATACCAGCGTCACAAAATCAATAAAGTAGTGTGCACCGTCGCGGCCTTCGAGGGTCGCCAGCCGCATTCCATACTGGCTGAGGTGCGCGGCGAACTGCGCCGGGGTTAAGGCCGCAGAAAGCGTCTGATAGTGAAAACAGAGCGCGTCGAGCGCGGCTTTGCGGTTAAGATTAGCGGCCATATAGGGGCGATGCAGACGGCACGGCAGTCGCGGCTGGCGCATCAGCAGGCTTTGCGAGTCTGGATGCGCTGTCAGCACGTTGAGCAGTTTGCGTGTAGAAAATGGCATCAACAGCGAGCGCAGCATAAACTTGCGGCGAAAGCTGGCCTTACGCCAGAATTTAGCAGGTTGCCATGCCCCCGTTGTCAGCGCTACAAAGAGCTGCCAGCTACTGCGGTCCAGCGCCTGCGGGGTGTTGTTTTCAATGACGTGCGACATGATGTTTACTCAGGTGAAAATAGACCCTGGCATTTCATCACCGGTAAACTCAACGGCACGTCAATCACGCCGTCACCTCGCGGGCTATCTGCCGTTTGTTGAGCTGACGTTTAGCCTTGCCCAATGCCGAACTTATCGTCGAACGACACAGGAATCTCATGTTAATCAAGGGAAAATTTAAAAAGCGCTATCTGTTGCTGCTGGTTATCGTGCTGCTGGCGGGGGCCTGGATCTGGTCCACGCTGAATGCCCCACCGCCGCAGTACCAGACGATGATCGTGCGTAAAAATGACCTGCAGCAGAGCGTGCTGGCGACCGGCAAGCTCGATGCGCTGCGTAAGGTGGACGTGGGTGCCCAGGTCAGCGGGCAGCTGAAAACGCTGTCGGTAAATATCGGCGACCGGGTGAAAAAAGATCAGCTGCTGGGGGTTATCGATCCCGAGCAGGCCGAGAACCAGATCAAAGAGGTTGAGGCGACGCTGATGGAGCTGCGCGCCCAGCAGCGTCAGGCTCTGGCAGAGGCGGCGCTGGCCCGCGTCACCTTACAGCGCCAGCAGCAGCTGGCGAAAACCCAGGCGGTGTCGCGCCAGGATCTGGATACCGCAGCCACCGAGCTGGCGGTGAAAGAGGCGCAGACTGGCACCATCGAGGCGCAAATTCAGCGCAATCAGGCCTCGCTGGATACCGCCAGAACCAACCTCGATTACACCAAAATTATTGCCCCGATGGCCGGGGAGGTAACGCAGATCACCACCCTGCAGGGCCAGACGGTGATTGCCGCGCAGCAGGCGCCCAACATTCTGACGCTGGCGGATCTCGGCACCATGCTGGTGAAAGCCCAGGTGTCAGAGGCCGACATTATCCACCTGAAACCGGGTTTGCAGGCGTGGTTTACGGTGTTGGGCGATCCGCTCACCCGCTACGAAGGCACCCTGAAAGACATTCTGCCGACTCCGGAGAAGGTGAACGATGCCATCTTCTATTACGCGCGTTTTGAAGTGCCGAACCCGAAGCGGGTGCTGCGTCTTGATATGACCGCTCAGGTGCACATCCAGCTCAGCAACGTGAAGGGCGTCCTGACCATACCGCTGTCGGCGCTGGGCGATCCGGTGGGGGAGAACCGCTACAAAATTCGCGTGCTGCGCAATGGGGAAGTGCGCGAGCGTGAGATCGTTATCGGCGCGCGCAACGATACCCAGGTGCAGGTGGTAAAAGGGCTGGAAGAGGGTGAAGAGGTGGTAACCGGTCAGAAACTCGCCGGAGGCGGACAATGACCGTGCTGCTTGAGCTGAAGGATATTCGCCGCAGCTATCCCTCCGGCGAGGAGCAGGTTGAGGTGCTGAAGGGCATCAACCTTGCGATCCACGCCGGGGAGATGGTGGCCATCGTCGGCGCATCCGGCTCCGGGAAATCGACGCTGATGAATATTCTCGGCTGTCTCGATAAGCCCAGCAGCGGCAGCTATCACGTGGCGGGCACCGATGTGGCGACGCTGGATGGCGATGCCCTCGCACAGCTGCGCCGCGAGCACTTCGGCTTTATTTTTCAGCGCTACCATTTGCTGTCGCACCTCAGCGCGGCGCAGAACGTGGAAGTTCCCGCCGTCTATGCCGGGGTCAGCCCGAAAGCACGCCGCCAGCGCGCCACCGAACTGTTGACCCGGCTGGGGCTGGCGGAGCGCGTCGACTATTCGCCCTCGCAGCTCTCGGGCGGCCAGCAGCAGCGCGTAAGTATCGCCCGCGCCCTGATGAACGGCGGCCAGGTGATCCTCGCCGATGAACCCACCGGGGCGCTGGATACCCACTCCGGCGAAGAGGTGATGGCGACGCTTAAGCAGCTGCGCGATCGCGGCCACACCATTATTATCGTCACGCACGATCTGAACGTCGCCGCCCAGGCCGAGCGGGTGATAGAGATCCGCGACGGCGAGATCATCGCTAATCCACCGCCCGCTGCGACAGCGGTGAACGCCCAGCCGATTGCTGATAAGCCACAGGACAGTTCGGCCTGGCAGCAGTTTATCGGCGGCTTTAAGGAAGCGCTCACTATGGCCTGGCTGGCGATGATCGCCAACAAAATGCGCACTCTGCTGACCATGCTGGGCATCATCATCGGCATCGCATCGGTGGTGTCGATTGTGGTGGTCGGCGATGCGGCAAAACAGCTGGTGCTGGCGGATATCCGCTCCATCGGCACCAACACCATTGACGTCTACCCCGGTAAAGATTTCGGCGATGACGATCCGCAGTATCAGCAGTCGCTGAAATATGACGATCTGACGGCGATTCAGAAGCAGCCTTGGGTTGAATCCGCCACGCCGGCGGTCTCCCAGAATCTGCGTCTGCGCTACGGCAACGTGGATGTCGCCGCCAGCGCCAACGGCGTCAGCGGCCAGTATTTTAACGTCTACGGCATGACCTTCAGCGAAGGCAGCACCTTCAACGACAGCCAGCTTGCCGGGCGCGCCCAGGTGGTGATCCTCGACAGCAACAGCCGCCGCCAGCTGTTCAAGGACAAACCGTCGGTGGTGGGGGAAGTGGTGCTGGTGGGGAATATGCCGGCCACGGTTATCGGGGTGGCCGAGGAGAAGCAGTCGATGTTTGGCAGCAGCAAGGTGCTGCGCGTCTGGTTGCCCTATACCACCATGTCCGGGCGCATTATGGGCCAGTCGTGGCTCAACTCCATCACCGTGCGCGTTAAGGACGGTTACCAGAGCGCCGAGGCGGAGCAGCAGATCACGCGCCTGCTGACGCTGCGCCACGGCA
The DNA here is from genome assembly GCF_000696575.1 of Siccibacter colletis. Classification (GTDB taxonomy): domain Bacteria; phylum Pseudomonadota; class Gammaproteobacteria; order Enterobacterales; family Enterobacteriaceae; genus Siccibacter; species Siccibacter colletis. Next base: position 350,954 of record NZ_JMSQ01000039.1, read on the forward strand.
AGCAGGATTTCTTCACCTGGAATATGGACGGCGTCTTGAAAACGGCGGAAAAGACCACACGTACTCTTCAGCTGTTTCTTACTCTGGTGGCGGTGATCTCGCTGCTGGTCGGCGGGATTGGCGTGATGAACATCATGCTGGTGTCGGTGACCGAGCGCACCCGGGAGATCGGTATCCGCATGGCGGTCGGGGCGCGGGCCAGCGATGTGCTGCAGCAGTTCCTGATTGAAGCGGTGCTGGTGTGTCTGGTGGGGGGCGCGTTAGGCATTACCCTGTCGCTGCTTATCGCCTTCACGCTGCAGCTGTTTTTACCGGGCTGGGAGATTGGTTTCTCGCCGGTGGCGCTGGCGACCGCGTTTATCTGCTCCACGGTGACCGGCGTTGTCTTTGGCTGGCTGCCGGCGCGCAACGCCGCACGGCTAAATCCGGTGGATGCGCTGGCGCGGGAATAACGGCGGGCTAATAAAAATGCCAGTCACGAGGGCTGGCATTTTGACGAGGGGATGTACACAATAAAAAAGCGCGTCAGGCGACGGTCTCGACCTCAACCAGAGGCACAATGAGACTCGCATGGTTGCCTTTTGGCCCCTGATGTACATCAAACCTGACGAGTTGTCCGGCTTTAAGCGTTCTGTAACCATCCATCTGGATAGTGGAATAGTGAGCGAAAATATCTTCGCCGCCGCCTTCAGGGCAGATAAATCCAAACCCTTTAGCGTTGTTGAACCATTTAACTGTACCCGTTTCCATGCTTCGACATCCTTCGTAACTCTTATTAAGTGAGATGGAATCAACCGGAAGTGAGCCCGGGCTGTTCAAAACCTCGCCAGCTCACGCTTGTACAATTTAGAGAAATCAGGCAGGTCGTCAAGCAATCGTCGGGCGCAGACGGGGTTGGATGAATCAAATTTTGAAGCAGTTAACGCTATTGGGCGAAGTTGTGACGAGGCTCGCGTATGGCAGCAATAGATGATAGTTATAGCGCTTATCGGGTAGATTCAGGATGGCAATTTGCTCATCCATGAGGCGGGTCAGGGATCTCACGTAACGTTAACCAATGATGATGACGGGCAATGGGTAAGACAAACAGCTGGTTCGATTTTGACCAAATGGCGGAAGATAAGCTTCACGAAGCGCTAAAACCGCCATCTATGTATAAAGTTATATTAATGAACGATGATTACACGCCAATGGAATTTGTTATTGACGTGCTACAAAAGTTCTTTTCTTATGATGTTGAACGTGCAACGCAACTGATGCTCACGGTTCACTATCAGGGCAAGGCCATCTGCGGTGTCTTTACCGCCGAGGTTGCCGAGACGAAAGTCGCCATGGTGAACGAGTATGCAAAGGAGAACGAGCATCCGTTGCTGTGTACGCTGGAAAAAGCCTGAATACAGGCAAACTTTTGAGGGGGGTGCCCTATGCTCAATCAGGAACTGGAACTCAGTTTAAACATGGCTTTCGCCAGAGCGCGCGAGCACCGACACGAGTTTATGACCGTCGAGCATCTGTTACTGGCTCTGCTCAGTAACCCATCGGCACGCGAGGCGCTTGAGGCGTGCTCCGTAGACCTGGTGGCGCTGCGTCAGGAACTTGAAGCCTTCATCGAACAAACCACACCTGTGCTGCCAGCCAGCGAAGAGGAGCGCGACACTCAGCCGACGCTCAGCTTCCAGCGCGTTCTGCAGCGCGCGGTGTTCCATGTCCAGTCGTCCGGTCGCAGCGAAGTGACCGGTGCTAACGTGCTGGTGGCGATTTTCAGCGAGCAGGAATCGCAAGCCGCCTATCTGCTGCGTAAGCATGAAGTCAGCCGCCTTGACGTGGTGAACTTTATTTCGCACGGCACGCGCAAAGAAGAATCGAATCCATCCTCTGACTCCAGCAGTCAGGTCAACGATGAGCAGGCAGCAGGCGGGGAGGAGCGTATGGAGAACTTCACCACCAATCTTAACCAGCTTGCGCGTGTGGGCGGAATCGACCCGCTGATCGGTCGCGATAAAGAGCTGGAGCGCGCCATTCAGGTGCTGTGCCGCCGTCGTAAAAACAACCCGCTGCTGGTGGGTGAATCTGGCGTGGGTAAAACGGCCATTGCTGAAGGGCTGGCCTGGCGTATCGTGCAGGGCGACGTCCCGGAAGTGATCGCCAACTGCACCATTTACTCGCTGGATATCGGCTCGTTGCTGGCTGGGACTAAATACCGCGGCGATTTTGAAAAACGCTTCAAGGCGCTGCTGAAACAGCTTGAGCAGGACACCGACAGCATTCTGTTTATCGATGAGATCCACACCATCATTGGTGCGGGTGCTGCGTCTGGTGGGCAGGTGGATGCTGCGAACCTGATCAAACCGCTGCTCTCCAGCGGCAAGATCCGGGTGATGGGCTCCACCACCTATCAGGAGTTCAGCAACATCTTCGAAAAAGATCGCGCTCTGGCGCGTCGCTTCCAGAAGATCGATATCACCGAACCGAGCGTTGACGAGACAGTACAGATCATCAACGGCCTGAAAACCAAATACGAAGCGCATCACGACGTGCGTTATACCGCGAAAGCGGTGCGTGCGGCGGTGGAGCTGGCGGTGAAATACATCAACGATCGTCACCTGCCGGATAAGGCGATTGACGTTATCGACGAAGCGGGCGCGCGCGCGCGTCTGATGCCGGTCAGCAAACGTAAGAAAACGGTCAATGTGGCAGATATCGAATCTGTGGTAGCGCGCATTGCGCGTATCCCGGAGAAAAGCGTCTCTCAGAGCGATCGCGATACCCTGAAAAACCTCGGCGATCGCTTGAAAATGCTGGTGTTTGGCCAGGATAAAGCCATTGAGGCGTTAACCGAAGCCATCAAGATGAGCCGCGCAGGGCTTGGTCAGGATCACAAGCCGGTAGGCTCCTTCCTGTTTGCCGGTCCGACCGGCGTCGGGAAAACCGAGGTAACGGTACAGCTGGCGAAAGCGCTGGGTATAGAACTGCTGCGCTTTGATATGTCCGAGTATATGGAGCGACACACCGTCAGCCGCCTGATTGGTGCGCCTCCGGGATACGTGGGCTTCGACCAGGGCGGGCTGCTGACCGATGCGGTGATCAAGCATCCGCACGCGGTGCTGCTGCTCGATGAAATCGAGAAGGCGCATCCGGACGTCTTTAACCTGCTGCTGCAGGTGATGGACAACGGTACGCTGACCGATAACAACGGCCGCAAGGCGGACTTCCGCAACGTGGTGCTGGTGATGACCACCAACGCCGGGGTGCGCGAGACCGAACGTAAGTCGATTGGCCTGATCCGTCAGGACAACAGCACCGACGCGATGGAAGAGATCAAGAAGGTGTTTACGCCGGAGTTCCGCAACCGTCTCGACAACATTATCTGGTTCAACCATCTGTCGACCGACGTGATTCACCAGGTCGTGGACAAGTTTATTGTCGAACTGCAGGTGCAGCTGGATCAGAAAGGCGTGTCGCTGGAAGTCAGTCAGGAAGCACGCGACTGGCTGGCAGAGAAAGGCTACGACCGCGCAATGGGCGCTCGCCCGATGTCGCGTGTGATTCAGGACAACCTGAAGAAACCGCTGGCCAACGAACTGCTGTTTGGTTCGCTGGTGGATGGTGGACAGGTGACCGTCGCGCTGGATAAAGAGGGTGACAAGCTCACCTACAGCTTCCAGAGCGCCCAGAAGCACAAGCCGGAAGCGGCGCACTGAGTGCAAATCAGAAATAAAAAAACCGGGCAGTGCCCGGTTTTTTTTGCGCCGCTTAAGCGTTAACTCAGCATCCCGCGCGATAAGCAAAGAAAAGGCCGGGAATTACCCGGCCTTTACAATCAGGTCGCCCCACGCAGGCGCGATGAAAAAAGCTTATCGGCTACGGAAGACAATGCGGCCTTTGCTCAGGTCGTACGGGGTCAGTTCCACCGTCACCTTGTCACCCGTCAGAATGCGGATGTAGTTTTTGCGCATTTTACCGGAAATGTGAGCAGTTACCACGTGACCGTTTTCCAGCTCAACGCGGAACATGGTGTTAGGCAGCGTTTCAAGAACGGTACCCTGCATTTCAATATTGTCTTCTTTGGCCATCTAATCCTCTGGGGTATCACTACCGTAGTTTTGAACCGGCAAGATAATGCCGAAATTTGTCTGTTAAGTAAAGATTTCGGGTTGAAATCACAACAAAGTTTGTCTGCGCATTACCCGGCGCACGTCGTTAAACCGCAGTGCAGCTCAAGCAGTGTATGGGGGGAACGATGAGATAAACGATGGGCGTTACCGGATTCGATCAGTCCCAGACGGCGGCGGGCAATCAGCAGACTATTCTCTGCGCGCATAATTATAACACCCTGATAAAAAATGTGCCGAAAACATTCACTCGCTTCGCTTAAACAGCACTTGCGGCACCCAGCAGTGGCTGTTTAGCTGTAAATGTCTCATTGAATCAAGGTGATGAAGATATTCATGGCGCGGAATTTCTACCGCACCCAGGGTCGCCGTGTGCGGATTGAGCACCTGACAGTCGATGAGTTTGCCGCCGCTGCGCGCAAAATAGTCACAAAATACCAGCAGGGCGGTTTTTGAGGCGTTAACGCGGCGGCTGAACATCGACTCACCGCAGAACAGTCCGCCCTGAGCAACGCCGTACATGCCTCCCACCAGCGCATCGCCTTCCCATACCTCAATCGAGTGGGCGTGACCCAGCTCGTGGAGGCGAAGATAGGCTAACACGATATCCTGGGTGATCCAGGTGCCTTCATCACGATCGGCGGCGCAGCCGGCGATTACCTGGCTGAAGGCGTGATTAAGCGTGACGCGATAAGGCGAGCGCTGATGAAAGCGTTTCATGCTGCGGCTAAGGTGAAAGGCTTCCGGCCACAGCACCGCCCGCGGGTCGGGCGACCACCATAAGATTGGATCTCCGGGAGAAAACCAGGGGAAAATGCCGCGCTGGTAGGCCATCAGCAGCCGCGCCGGGCTGAGATCGCCCCCCAGCGCCAGCAGGCCGTTAGGCTCGCGTAGCGCCACGTCGGGCGACGGAAAGGCAATAGAGTGACGAGAAAGCTGAACCAGGCGCATGACGACAATGCTCCACTACGCGGCAAGTAACCGTTCAATCATAGTTTAAACACGGCGATGGAACTGATAATAACGCCCCTGGTTCGCCATCAGAGTAGCGTGAGTACCTTGCTCAATAATCTGACCGTTGTCCATTACAATTATGCGGTTGAAGCGCGACAGCCCCTTCAGGCGATGCGTGACCAGCAGAACCGTTTTCCCCTGGGCGACGTCAGCCAGCAAATCAAGAATTTGCCCTTCGGTTTCCGCATCCAGCCCTTCGGTGGGTTCATCCAGCAGCATCAGCGGCGCATCGTGCAGCAGCGCGCGGGCAATCGCCAGACGGCGCAGTTCGCCGCCGGAGAGCTGGCGGCCACCCTCGCCGAGCCAGGCGTTCAGCCCGGCATCATCGAGTAATTTCTCAAGCCCGGTGCGGGTGAGGGCATCACTCAACTGCGCATCGCTCGCCTCAGGGCGCGCCAGCAGCAGGTTGTCGCGCAGCGTGGCGCTGAACAGGTGTACGCGCTGCGTGACCACGCTCATGGTGGCGCGCAGGGCCGCTTCGTCGAAGCTCTCGATGGGTGTTCCGTTGATCTGCAGCGTGCCGGCAGCTGGGTTCCAGGCGCGGGTGATGAGCTGCAGCAGCGTCGATTTCCCGCAGCCGGTGCGACCAAGGATTGCGATATGCTCGCCTGGCTCCACCGTCAGGGTGATATCCGACAGCGCCTGCTGCGGCTGGTGTGGATAGCTGAAGCTGACATTCTGCAGGCTGAGCGCCACCTGGGGCGGCACCGGCTGTGTGTTAGCAGGGAAGGTCACGTCAGGCTGCTGCTCGGTGATCTGCGACACCCGGGTCGCGGAGGCGATCACCTGGCCGAGATGCTGGAACGCGCCGGTGACCGGCGCCAGCGCTTCAAATGCGGCCAGAGCGCAGAATACAAACAAGGCAATCAGCGCGCCGGGAGAGGTGTCGCCGCCGACGCTGCCGGCTGCCATCCACAGCACAATCACCACCGCCGCGCCGCTGATAAGCTGCATCGCCGCCTGGGAGAGCGCGGTCAGGGATGACTGCTGGCGCTGGGCGTCGTGCCACGCCTGCTCGGTATCATCCATCGCCTCACGATAGCGGGTGCTGGCCCCGAAAATGGTCAGCTCTGCCTGGCCCTGCAACCATGCGGTGAGCTGCTGACGCCACTGGCCGCGCAGCCGGGTCAGGGCTTCCCCGCCGGGTTTGCCCGCGCGGTAAAACAGCGGCGGGAGCAGCAGCAGCGTGAGCAGCATAATGCCACCCAGCGTCAGCGCCAGGGTGACATCCAGCAGGCTCAGGCCAAAGGTCACCACCAGGATCACAACCAGCGCTCCCACCAGCGGGGAGATGACGCGCAGATAAAGGTGATCGAGGGTATCGACATCGGCCACCATGCGGTTAAGCAGTTCGCCCTGCCGGAAGCGCGCCAGACCCGCCGGCGAGAGCGGCAGCAGCTTGCTGAAGGTGCTCACCCGCAGGTGTTGCAGTACGCGGAAGGTGGCATCGTGACTCACCAGTCGTTCAAAGTAACGCCCGGCGGTACGGGTGATCGCCGACCCGCGCACGCCCGCCGCAGGCAGCATAAAGTTAAAGCTGTAGATACCGGCAAAGCCGACCACCGCCGAGGCGGAGAGGAACCAGCCGGAGAGTGTCAGCAGGCCGATACTGGCCAGCAGCGTGACGATCGCCAGCACCACGCCCAGGGTCAGCAGCCAGAAGTGGCGGCGCCAGAGCGCGAGATAGGGAAGCAGTGCGCGCATTTAAATCTCCTCCTGACGATGGGCAAGCAGGGCGGCAAAATGGCCCTTCGTCTGACTCAGGCTGGTGAAATTACCCCGTTCTACCAGAGCGCCGTCACGCATTACCCAGATTTCATCCCAGTCGGCAATGTAATCCAGCTGGTGGGTGACCATCAGCGTGGTCTGCCGGGTGGATGCATCGGTCAGCGCCTGCATCACGTGCTGTTCACTGCTGGCATCCAGGCTGGCACCCGGCTCGTCAAGCAGCAGCAGGCGGCAGCGATAGAGCAGGGCGCGAGCCACCGCCACGCGCTGCGCCTGGCCGACAGAGAGACGCGCGGCGTTATCACCGAGCGGCGTATCGAGACCGTTATCCAGTAGCGGCAGGAATTCACTGACGCCGGCCTGGTCGAGTACCGCCTGGAGCTGGGCTTCCCCGGGATCGCCGCCAGCCAGCAGCAGGTTTTCACGAATAGTCGCGCCGGGAAGCTGTGGATTCTGCCCCACCCAGCTCAGCTGTTCGCGCCAGCGATCCGGCTCCAGTTCGCGCAGCTCAATACCGTTGATGCGCAGCTCGCCCTCGTACGGCAGAAAACCTGACAGCACATTCAGCAGCGAACTTTTGCCCGCCCCGCTCTGACCAACCAGCACCACGCGTTTGCCGGCGGACAGGGTAAAGGTGAGCGGCCCGGCCAGCTTTTTACCATCCGGCGAGAGGATCACCAGATCCCGGGCGCTGATTTCCAGCGCCTCGTGATTGCTCAGGGTGGCAGTGCCTCGCTGCGGTTGCTGAAGCGGAGTTTCAAGGAAGGTTTTCAGGCTGTCGGCAGCACCAATTGCCTGGGCTTTGGCATGATAGAAGGTACCGAGATCGCGCAGCGGCTGGAAAAATTCCGGCGCAAGGATAAGCGCCAGGAAACCAGCAAACAGCGTAACGCTGGTGCCGTAATGGCCGAAGTTAAGCTCGCCCAGATAGGAGAAACCGAAATAGACCGCCACCAGCGCAATGGACAGCGAGGTAAAGAACTCAAGCACGCCGGAGGATAAAAAGGCGAGGCGCAGCACTTCCATGGTGCGCTTACGGAAATCCTGCGAGGCGCGGCGAATATTTTCCCGTTCGGCGTCGCCCCGGTAAAACAGGCGCAGGGTTTCCATTCCGCGCAGGCGATCGAGAAAATGCCCACTCAGGCGGCCCAGTGCGAGGAAGTTACGACGGTTTGCGTCCGCAGCGCCCATACCAACCATCGCCATAAACATCGGGATCAACGGCGCGGTGCCCAGCAGGATCAGGGCCGCCGTCCAGTTGACCGGGAAAATGGTAATCACGATCAGCAGCGGCACCATTGCCGCCAGCGCCATCTGCGGCAGGTAGCGGGCATAGTAGTCATGCATATCGTCGATTTGCTCAAGGATCAGCGTAGCCCAGCTACCGGCGGGTTTACCCTGGATCCATGCCGGCCCGGCCTGTTGCAGGCGATCCAGCACCTGGCGGCGAATGGCATAGCGGATCTTTTGTCCGGCACGGAACCCTACCTTTTCACGCATCCACACCACCCAGGCGCGCAGCACGAACACCATCACCAGCAAGGCAAACGGCAGCAGCATCGCTTCGCGTGGAATATCTTCCATAATCAGGTTGTGCAGCAGGTGCGCCAGCAGCCAGGCCTGCGCCACGATCAGCAGACCGCTGATAAGACCAAGCAGACGAGAAAGCATGAGCCAGCGGCGGGAAAGAGCGCTCTGCGCTTTCAGCCAGCGGGTAAGTTCTTGTTGACGGGTTTTGTTCATGGGGTGCTATGCAATTACGGGAAACGGCTGCCCGGGGGTGAATTTGCACCGAATGTTACAACGAGCCAAAAAGAAAGGCGACACATTGTCGCCTTCTTTACTTGTGATTGACTCACAAGGGTATTTTATTTACAGCGCTTATTTGATGCCCTGCGCCAGACCGTCCAGGTAGCGTTCCGCGTCGAGCGCCGCCATACAGCCGGTGCCCGCAGAGGTGATCGCCTGACGATAAATATGGTCCATCACGTCGCCGGCGGCAAACACGCCAGGAATGCTGGTCTGAGTCGCATTACCGTGGATACCGGACTGCACTTTGATGTAGCCGTTTTCCAGCTCCAGTTGACCGTCGAAAATCGCCGTGTTCGGGCTGTGGCCGATAGCCACGAACAGACCGGCTACCTCCAGCGTTTCCACGTTGTCGGCGTTTTCGGTATCGCGAAGGCGCAGGCCTGACACGCCCATCTGATCGCCGGTCACTTCTTCCAGCGTGCGGTGGGTGTGCAGCACGATATTGCCGCTTTCGACTTTGTCCATCAGACGCTTAATCAGGATTTTCTCTGCGCGGAAGCTATCGCGACGGTGAATGAGATGCACTTCCGAGGCGATATTCGCCAGGTACAGCGCTTCTTCCACCGCGGTGTTGCCGCCGCCGATGACCGCGACTTTCTGGTTGCGGTAGAAGAATCCGTCGCAGGTGGCGCAGGCGGAAACACCGCGGCCTTTATACGCTTCTTCAGACGGCAGACCCAGATAACGGGCTGAGGCGCCGGTGGCGATAATCAGCGCATCGCAGGTGTATTCGCCGTTGTCACCGATCAGGCGGAACGGACGATTTTGCAGATCGACGCGGGTGATATGGTCGAACAGGATTTCCGTTTCAAACTTCGCGGCATGCTCGTGCATGCGCTCCATCAACAGCGGACCAGTCAGATCGTGCGGGTCGCCCGGCCAGTTTTCGACTTCGGTGGTTGTGGTCAGCTGACCGCCTTTTTCCATACCGGTAATCAGTACCGGATTCAGGTTTGCGCGCGCAGCATAGACCGCAGCGGTATAGCCCGCCGGGCCGGAGCCAAGAATTAACAGTTTACTGTGTTTCGCCGTGCCCATGAGATCCTCATTGTTGATTGGCAAACAATGGGCTGGATTGTAGGTAATTTGTGACGGTAAAAAAAGGGCGTAGCGATTTTGTTAACAATACATGTAATAGCGTAAGCCAATGGATAAGCCATTCAGGCATAACAAGTTGCGCTGAAAAAAGAGCGCTATTCAGGGGGTAAAATGAGGAATAATCGCTACTGGTTACTAATTACTGGCACGTTCTACTAAAAAACGATGTTTTACTTTGACAATCCCCTGCGCTTTTGCGAAAACATTCGATGAAGAAAAAGCGCATTTGCTCCGGGAGTGGCGCAACGTCACGCTGAACAATGCATTTTTACCGGGTAATTGACATCTACGCATGGCGTGGACAGACGCCATGCGTGATATCGATACCGCCTTCCGGCACCCCGGTCTTCTCAAAATAGACCCTGAACAGTGATGTGAACAGGGTAATGGCAGGTGTAGGGAAGGAATACAGAGAGACAATAATAATGGTAGATAGCAAGAAGCGCCCTGGCAAAGATCTCGACCGTATCGATCGTAACATACTGAATGAGCTGCAAAAGGATGGGCGCATTTCCAACGTCGAGCTTTCAAAACGAGTGGGGCTTTCCCCTACGCCATGCCTTGAGCGTGTGCGCAGGCTGGAGAGACAAGGATTCATTCAGGGCTATACCGCGCTGCTGAATCCGCATTATCTGGATGCCTCCCTTCTGGTGTTCGTTGAGATTACTCTGAATCGCGGTGCACCGGATGTGTTTGAGCAGTTCAACGGTGCAGTGCAAAAACTTGAAGAAATTCAGGAGTGTCATCTGGTATCCGGTGATTTCGACTACCTGTTGAAGACCCGCGTACCGGACATGTCCGCCTACCGTAAGCTATTGGGCGAAACCCTGCTGCGCCTGCCGGGCGTAAACGACACCCGCACCTACGTGGTGATGGAAGAAGTGAAGCAGAGTAATCGTCTGGTTATTAAGACCCGCTAAGACGGATCAGGTGCAAAATCACCGTATTTTGATTACACTCCTGTTAATCCATACAGCAGCAGTGCCGGGGCAACCCGGCGCTGTTTGCCATTTTAGCATCACGGATCTGGAGTGCCTGTCTTGAGCCAGGAATACACTGAAGACAAAGAAGTAACACTGACCAAATTAAGCAGCGGACGCCGCGTTTTAGAAGCGTTGCTGATCCTTGTGGCGCTGTTTGCCGTCTGGCTGATGGCCGCCTTACTCAGTTTTAATCCATCCGATCCCAGCTGGTCGCAAACCGCGTGGCACGAGCCTATTCACAACCTCGGTGGTATGCCGGGCGCCTGGCTTGCCGATACCCTGTTCTTTATTTTTGGGGTAATGGCCTACACCATCCCGGTGATGATCGTCGGTGGCTGCTGGTTCGCGTATCGCCATCGTGCCAATGAAGACTACATCGACTATTTCGCTGTTGCCCTGCGTCTGATTGGCGTGCTGGCGCTGATCCTGACCTCCTGTGGCCTGGCCGCCATCAACGCCGACGATATCTGGTACTTCGCCTCGGGCGGGGTCATCGGCAGCCTGCTGAGTACCGCTATGATGCCGCTGCTCAACAGTACTGGCGGCACCATTGCACTGCTCTGCATCTGGGCGGCGGGCCTGACGCTGTTCACCGGCTGGTCCTGGGTCAGCATCGCGGAAAAAATTGGTAGCGTCGTGCTCAGCGTACTGACCTTCGCCAGCAACCGTACCCGCCGGGATGACACCTGGCAGGACGACGAGTATGAAGAAGACGAGTACGACGATGAGGAAGAGGACGATCTTCCGGTTGAGAAAAAAGAGTCGCGCCGGGCGCGTATTCTGCGCGGTGCGCTGGCACGCAAGCAGCGCGTGGCCGAAAAGTTTGCCAATCCGATGGGGCGCAAAACCGACGAAGCGCTGTTCTCCGGTAAGCGTATGGATGACCCGGATGACGTGCTGTTCAGCGCGCGCGGCGTTGATGCCGATGCGGATGACGTACTGTTCTCTGGCCATAGCCTGCAACAACCTGAACTTGACCCGGACGATCCGCTGTTCAGCGGCCGTTCCATCGCCGCGCCGATCGCCGCGGCAGGTGCAGCCACCGCGGCGGCATCCAATGCCTTTGCTGCTCCGGTAGAAGCGGTGATGCCTCAGGCATCTGCCGTGACCGCTGCGCCGCAACCTCAGGTTGCGCCGGTAGAGTGGCAGGCTGCCCCTACCGTACATACACCGGAGCCTTCTGTGGCCCCGGAGCCAGCCAGCTATGTTGCGCCAGCACCGGCCGATGCATTCCAGCCGTTCCACATGGCTCATCCGGCAGAAGAGGAGTGGCATAACCGCCCTCAGCCTGCCGCAGATCCCGCTTATCAGACGCCTGCGTCTGCGCAGTCATACGATGCGCCGTCATACGAGCAGCCACACGAACAGCCATACCAACAGCCTTACGCGCAGCCAGCGGCTGACCTGCAGGAGGCGCAGCCAGCAGAAGAGAGCAAGCCAGCTCGTCCACCGCTGTGGCATTTTGAAGAGGTGGAGGCGCAGCGTGCTCGCGAGCGTGAACAGCTCGCTGCCTGGTATCGCCCGATCCCTGAGCCACAGGATGAGCAAGCGCCTGCGCGTCCGGTTGCCGCACAGCCGGTATCGAGTCACGCTGCCGCTGCGCATGAAGTCGGTAGCGCACCAGCTGCACCTCAGCCAGACGCTGGCAGCATCGGCATGCCGGACGCCGGCACCGTTGCTGCGGGCACGCAAAGTGCTGCTCAGGCTGCCGCGACTGCCGCCGCCTTTACCCCGGTGTTCGGGCTGGCGGGCGACGCACCGCGTCCACAAGTAAAAGAAGGGGTAGGTCCTCAGCTCCCGCGTCCTAATCCGGTCCGGGTACCGACCCGTCGTGAACTGGCTTCCTATGGCATTAAACTGCCATCGCAGCGCATGGCCGAAGAAAAGTCGCGTGAAGCAGAGCGTCATGCGCCGGGCAGCGATGAAGAAGCCGACGTATTCCAGCAGGATGAACTGGCCCGTCAGTTTGCCGCCCAGCAGCACCAGCGCTACGGTGAACCGGGGCCACAGGCGCACGATGAAGATGCGGAATTTGCCGCTGAGCAGGCCGAGCTGGCGCGACAGTTCGCCAGTCAGCAGCAGCAACGTTATGAAGCGCATCCAACGTCTCATGCAGGTCACGCCGACGACGAGGATTACGCGGGTCTGAAAAAACTGACCGATAGCGCGCCGTCTGCCCCGCTGTTTATGCCGGATGCGGATGACACCCCGCAGTACACACCGCCGCCGCAGCCAGTGCAGCAAACACAATACGCACAGCCGCAGCAGCCAGTACAGCAGCCGCAGTACGCACAGCCGCAGCAACCGGTGCAGCAACCACAATACGTACAGCCGCAGCAGCCGGTGCAGCAACCACAATACGCGCAGCCGCAGCAACCAGTACCGCAACCGCAGTACGCACCGCCGCAGCCGCCGGTGCAGCAGCCACAATATGCACAGCCGCAACAGCCGGTGCAGCAGCCGCAGTATGCACCGCCACAGCAGCCCGCCGCTCAGCCGCGCGAAAGCCTGATCCATCCGCTGCTGATGCGCAACGGCGATGACCGCCCGGTGCACAAGCCGAGCACGCCGTTGCCGTCGCTGGATCTGCTGACCTCGCCGCCGTCCGAAGTGGAGCCGGTTGACAGCTTTGCACTGCAGCAGATGGCGCGCCTGGTTGAAGCGCGTCTGGCGGACTTCCGCATTAAGGCTGACGTGGTGAACTACTCGCCGGGTCCGGTGATTACCCGTTTCGAACTGAATCTGGCCCCGGGCGTCAAAGCGGCGCGGATATCTAACCTGTCCCGTGATCTGGCGCGCTCGCTCTCTACCGTGGCAGTGCGTGTTGTCGAAGTCATTCCCGGCAAACCTTACGTCGGGCTGGAGCTGCCGAACAAGAAGCGCCAGACCGTCTATCTGCGTGAGGTTCTCGACTGTCCGAAGTTCACCGAAAGTCCATCGCCGCTGTCGGTGGTGCTGGGTAAAGATATCGCCGGCGATCCGGTAGTAGCCGATCTGGCGAAAATGCCGCACCTGCTGGTGGCAGGTACAACCGGCTCGGGTAAATCTGTGGGGGTCAATGCCATGATCCTCAGCATGCTCTATAAAGCGACTCCGGAAGAGGTGCGCTTTATCATGATCGACCCGAAAATGCTTGAACTGTCGGTCTATGAAGGCATTCCGCATCTGTTAACCGAAGTGGTTACCGATATGAAAGACGCGGCCAATGCTCTGCGCTGGAGCGTGAATGAGATGGAGCGCCGCTACAAGCTGATGTCTGCCCTCGGCGTGCGTAACCTTGCGGGCTATAACGAGAAGATCCTTGAAGCCGAGCGCATGGGCCGCCCAATCCCTGATCCTTACTGGAAACCAGGTGACAGCATGGATGCCGAACATCCGGTGCTGCAGAAGCTGCCATACATCGTGGTGATGGTGGATGAGTTCGCCGATCTGATGATGACAGTGGGCAAGAAAGTTGAAGAACTGATTGCCCGCCTGGCGCAGAAAGCGCGTGCCGCCGGTATTCACCTGGTGCTGGCGACCCAGCGTCCGTCGGTGGATGTTATTACCGGTCTGATCAAAGCGAATATCCCGACCCGTATCGCCTTTACCGTATCGAGCAAAATCGACTCCCGCACGATTCTTGACCAGGGCGGTGCTGAATCGCTGCTCGGAATGGGTGACATGCTGTTCTCAGGCCCGAACTCCACCATGCCGGTGCGCGTACACGGCGCGTTTGTTCGGGATGAAGAAGTACATGCCGTGGTGCAGGACTGGAAAGCGCGCGGACGTCCGCAATATGTTGACGGCATCACCTCCGACAGCGATAGCGAAGGCGGCGGCGGTGGTTTCGACAGCGGTGAAGAGCTTGATGCCCTGTTCGATCAGGCCGTGGCATTCGTGGTCGAGAAACGTAAGGCGTCCATTTCCGGCGTTCAGCGTCAGTTCCGCATCGGTTACAACCGTGCGGCACGCATCATCGAACAGATGGAAAATCAGGGCATCGTCAGCGAGCAGGGCCACAACGGCAACCGCGAAGTACTGGCCCCGCCACCGTTTGAATAATGCCGCTTACCCTTTTGCAAAGAAGGGTAAGCAATCGAAAAATCAGTCTTTTCTCCTGTCGAACGATGGCCATGACGGTCTACAGTTTCCGACAGAAGGCCCGCGACAGGGTCGTTAAACACTGGAGAATAACAATGAAAAACCTGGTAATGACCTGCGCACTGCTTTCCGGTTTCGTCGCCACCAGCGTCTGGGCAGATGCGGCAAGCGACCTGAAAAGCCGTCTTGATAAAGTTGGCAGCTTCCACGCCAGCTTCACCCAGAAGGTCACCGACGGCAGCGGCGCGGCGGTACAGGAAGGACAGGGCGATTTATGGGTGAAACGCCCGAACCTGTTCAACTGGCACATGACCCAGCCCGATGAGAGCGTACTGATCTCTGATGGTAAAACGCTGTGGTTCTATAACCCGTTTGTTGAGCAGGCGAGCGCCACCTGGCTGAAAGACGCCACCGGCAATACGCCGTTCATGCTGATCGCCCGTAACCAGAGCAGCGACTGGCAGCAGTACAACATCAAACAAAACGGTGATGACTTTGTTCTGACGCCGAAATCCGGCAGCGGTAACCTGAAGCAGTTCACCATTAACGTGAGCAGCAACGGCACCATCAATCAGTTCAGCGCCGTAGAGCAGGACGATCAGCGCAGCAGCTATACGCTGAAAGCCCAGCAGAACGGCGCCGTAGACGCGAGCAAATTTACGTTTACC
This sequence comes from Siccibacter colletis, assembly GCF_000696575.1. Taxonomy (GTDB): domain Bacteria; phylum Pseudomonadota; class Gammaproteobacteria; order Enterobacterales; family Enterobacteriaceae; genus Siccibacter; species Siccibacter colletis. The sequence goes on from NZ_JMSQ01000039.1 coordinate 366,452, forward strand.
CCGCCGCAGGGCGTAACAGTGGACGATCAACGTAAGTAGAGGTCTGAGTGGGCAACCTGACGCTCGATTTTTCCGACAATACTTTTCAACCTCTGGCCGCGCGTATGCGGCCAGAAAATTTAGCGCAGTACATCGGGCAACAGCATCTGCTGGCTCCGGGTAAGCCTTTGCCGCGCGCAATCGAAGCAGGGCATCTCCATTCGATGATCCTCTGGGGGCCGCCTGGCACCGGGAAAACTACGCTGGCGGAAGTGATCGCCCGTTATGCCGATGCCGACGTGGAGCGCATTTCCGCGGTGACCTCCGGGGTGAAAGAGATCCGCGAAGCCATTGAGCGCGCGCGTCAGAGCCGCAATGCCGGTCGCCGCACCATTCTGTTTGTCGACGAAGTGCACCGCTTCAACAAAAGCCAGCAGGACGCATTCCTGCCGCATATTGAAGACGGCACTATCACCTTCATTGGCGCGACCACCGAAAACCCCTCATTTGAGCTGAATTCGGCGCTGCTTTCACGCGCCCGCGTCTACCTGCTGAAATCACTTACCACGCAGGATATTGAGCAGGTGCTGGATCAGGCGATGAACGATAACGATCGCGGCTACGGCGGTCAGGATATCGTGCTGCCGGAGGAAACGCGGCTGGCTATCGCGGAACTGGTCAACGGCGATGCGCGCCGGGCGCTGAACACGCTGGAAATGATGGCGGACATGGCGGAAACCGACGACAGCGGCAAGCGCGTGCTGCTCCCGGCTTTGCTGACAGAAATTGCCGGCGAGCGCAGCGCCCGTTTCGATAACAAAGGCGACCGTTTCTACGATCTGATCTCCGCCCTGCATAAATCGGTACGCGGCTCGGCTCCCGATGCCGCGCTCTACTGGTACGCCCGCATTATCTCCGCCGGTGGCGATCCGCTCTACGTGGCGCGCCGCTGTCTGGCGATCGCCTCGGAAGACGTCGGCAACGCCGACCCCCGTGCGATGCAGGTAGCGATTTCCGCCTGGGACTGCTTTACCCGGGTTGGCCCGGCAGAAGGCGAGCGGGCGATTGCGCAGGCGATTGTCTACCTCGCCTGTGCCCCAAAAAGTAATGCTGTCTATACCGCTTTTAAAGCAGCTCTGCGCGACGCGCGGGACCGGCCGGATTATGATGTGCCGGTGCACCTGCGCAATGCGCCGACGAAGCTGATGAAAGAGATGGGCTATGGCGATGAGTACCGCTATGCCCATGACGAGCCAAACGCCTACGCCGCTGGTGAAGACTATTTCCCCGCTGAAATGGCACAAACGCGCTACTATCGCCCGACAAAACGGGGTCTTGAAGGCAAAATTGGCGAAAAGCTCGCCTGGCTTGCTGAACAGGATCAGAAAAGCCCCACAAAACGCTACCGTTAGCGCAGGCCTTGCGGTAAGGTTACCGGACGCGCGCTCATCGGCGCTGCTCCCGGTGTATCCCTGATTATCAGCGCTTTAACCGGCGTGGGATGCTAACCATTCAGCCCGAAGATGACACGTAACTCAATCATTTGTATGGCCGCAGGCTGTGGCCATATTCACTTTTATTCGATAAGCACAGGATAAGCATGCTCGATCCCAATCTGCTGCGTACCGAGCCAGACGCAGTCGCTGAAAAACTGGCACGCCGGGGCTTTAAGCTGGACGTAGATAAGCTGCGCGCTCTTGAAGAGCGTCGCAAGGTTCTTCAGGTGAACACCGAGAATCTGCAGGCGGAGCGCAACGCACGATCGAAATCCATCGGCCAGGCGAAAGCGCGCGGCGAGGATATTGAGCCACTTCGTCTGGAAGTGAACAAGCTGGGTGAAGAGCTCGATGCCGCGAAAGCGGAGCTGGACACCCTGCAGGCGGACATCCGCGAGATTGCACTGGCCATCCCCAACCTGCCGGACGACAGCGTACCGCCAGGTAAAGACGAACATGACAACGTTGAAGTTAGCCGCTGGGGCACCCCACGCACGTTTGACTTCGAGGTGCGCGATCACGTTACCCTCGGTGAGATGCACAGCGGGCTGGACTTTGCCGCCGCAGTAAAACTGACCGGTTCTCGTTTCGTGGTAATGAAAGGGCAGATTGCCCACCTGCACCGCGCTCTGGCGCAGTTCATGCTCGATCTGCACACCGAGCAGCACGGCTACAGCGAAACCTACGTTCCGTACCTGGTTAACCACGACACCCTGTACGGTACTGGCCAGCTGCCGAAATTTGCCGGCGATCTGTTCCACACCCGTCCGCTGGAAGAAGAGTCCGACAGCAGCAACTACGCGCTGATCCCAACCGCTGAAGTGCCGCTGACTAACCTGGTGCGCGACGAGATCGTTGACGAAGAGTCGCTGCCGTTGAAGTTTACCGCGCATTCGCCGTGCTTCCGCTCTGAAGCGGGATCCTACGGGCGTGATACCCGCGGCCTGATCCGCATGCACCAGTTCGATAAAGTAGAGATGGTGCAGATCGTGCGTCCGGAAGACTCCATGGATGCGCTGGAAGAGATGACCGGCCATGCAGAGAAAGTCCTGCAGCTGCTCGGTCTGCCGTATCGTAAAGTGCTGCTGTGCACCGGCGATATGGGCTTCGGCGCCTGCAAAACGTACGATCTTGAAGTCTGGGTACCGGCGCAGGACACCTACCGTGAAATCTCCTCCTGCTCTAACGTAGGGGATTTCCAGGCGCGCCGCATGCAGGCTCGCTGCCGCAGCAAGGCTGATAAGAAGCCGCGCCTGATGCACACCCTGAACGGCTCCGGCCTGGCGGTGGGGCGTACTCTGGTGGCGGTGCTGGAAAACTACCAGCAGGCTGATGGCCGTATCCAGATCCCCGAAGTGCTGCGCCCTTATATGAAAGGGCTTGAGTTCATCGGTTGATCATTAAAGCGCCTGCGGGCGCTTTTTCTTTTCCCTGTTACCCCTTCATCTCTCGCCCTTTTCCTGTTGGTATCGCTTTATCAGACACTGAAAGATTGATGAAATTTTTCAACTGATATCTGGCATCCTCTGCCGCTTAAAAATTCATGTAATCAATAAGATAAACGTAACGCTGTGCTGGCGCTTCGTTACGAGGATGAATGAATCGAATCGTGAAGCAGAAAAACGCCTCAGGCGTGATTTCTGGCGGATTGACAATGTTTTTGGCGGTGGCATGATGCGCACGAATTCTGACTCTCCTCACGGTTTTTATCCATGACCACATACACCCGGCCAGTGCTGCTTTTGCTCTGTGGCCTGCTTTTGTTGACCCTTGCTATCGCGGTGCTAAACACCCTGGTACCGCTCTGGCTCGCCCATGAAAATCTGCCGACCTGGCAGGTGGGAATGGTCAGCTCCTCTTATTTCACCGGCAATCTGCTCGGCACGCTGTTAACCGGCGCGCTGATTAAGCGCTTCGGGTTTAATTACAGCTACTACATTGCTTCGGCGATTTTTGCTGCAGGCTGCGTTGGGCTGGGGATTACTGTGGGGTTCTGGAGCTGGCTGGCCTGGCGCTTCATCGCTGGCGTCGGCTGCGCCATGATTTGGGTCGTGGTGGAGAGCGCATTGATGTGTAGCGGCACCTCGCGCAACCGTGGACGCCTGCTGGCCGCGTATATGATGGTCTACTACGTTGGTACGGTGCTGGGCCAGCTGCTGGTCAGCAAAGCCCCGACCGGTCTGATGGACGTGCTGCCGTGGGTAACGGGCCTGGTGCTGGCCGCCATTCTGCCGCTGCTGTTTACGCGTATCGTTAACGAACACAGCGAACATCAGGACGCGGTACAGATCTGGCCGATGCTGCGTCTGCGCCAGGCGCGTCTCGGGGTTAACGGCTGCATCATTTCCGGAATTGTGCTGGGCTCACTCTATGGGCTGATGCCGCTTTATCTCAATCATCAGGGATTCAGCGATTCCGGCATTGGTTTCTGGATGGCAGTGATGGTGAGCGCGGGTATCGTCGGGCAGTGGCCGATTGGTCGTCTGGCAGATCGTTTCGGACGTCTGCTGGTGTTACGTGTACAGGTCTTCGTGGTGATCATGGGTTGCATGGCGATGCTCAGCAATGCAGCGATGGGGCCGGCGCTGTTTATCCTTGGCGCAGCGGGCTTTACGCTCTATCCGGTGGCGATGGCCTGGGCCTGCGAGAAAGTTGAACACCATCAGCTGGTAGCCATGAACCAGGCGCTGCTGCTGAGCTACACCATCGGCAGCCTGCTGGGGCCGACCTTTACCGCGATGCTGATGCAGAACTATTCTGACAACCTGCTGTTCATCATGATCGCCAGCGTATCGTTTATCTACCTGCTGATGCTGCTGCGTAAAGCCGGTGAGCATCCGACCCCGGTGGCTCACGCGTAACACATGTTTTGCGCCAACGAAAAAAGCCTGTCATTGACAGGCTTTTTTATTACGCGGAGCGCTTAATACATGACTTTGTGACCGTACTGCTCAAGGATGCCTTTCACGCGCTCCATCGTCTCTTTTTTCGGTGGTTTTACGCCGTCAAGCTTGTACTCTTCGCCCATCGCCACCCATTTATGTTTGCCCAGCTCGTGATAGGGCAGCAGCTCGATTTTTTCGACGTTGCCCATATCACGGGTGAACTCGCCAAGGCGATGTGCGGAATCATCATCATCTGACCAGCCCGGCACCACCACATAACGGATCCAGACGCGGATATTTTTCTTAGAGAGATACTTCGCGAACTCCAGCGTGCGCTGGTTGGAGACGCCCACCAGATTCTGGTGGATCTCATCATTGATCTGCTTTAGATCGAGCATTACCAGGTCGGTAACCTCCAGCAGCTCATCGATAACCGGATCGTAGCGGCGGACAAATCCGTTGGTGTCGAGGCAGGTATGAATACCCTCCTGACGGCAGGCGCGGAACCAGTCGCGCACAAACTCGGCCTGCAGGATGGCTTCGCCCCCGGACGCGGTCACGCCGCCGCCGGATGCGTTCATAAAGTGGCGGTAGGTTACCACCTCTTTCATGAGTTCTTCCACGGTGATTTCGGTACCGCCGTGGGTGTCCCAGGTATCACGGTTGTGGCAGTAGAGGCAGCGCATCAGGCAGCCCTGGAAGAAGGTGATGAAGCGGATGCCGGGGCCATCGACGGTGCCACAGGATTCGAATGAGTGTATGCGACCAATAACTGACATTGCGGTGGTTCTCCAGGAAGGGCCGTCCATGACCTTGTATATGCACAACGCCTCTTAGCCCGAGGCTACAGGTTGTGTCGAGTCTGTTTTGGCGGATACCCATTACTGTAGATAACTGGCAAAACAGGCTATGGAGAAGGGGTTGGTAAAAAGGCCCCACGGTTGTGGAGCCTTTATTGTACGCCTTTTCAGGCAGACCGTGAATTACAGGGTCTGAGTGAAGGTACGGGTGATAACGTCCTGCTGCTGCTCTTTAGTCAGCGAGTTGAAACGCACGGCATAACCCGATACGCGGATGGTCAGCTGCGGATATTTTTCCGGGTGTTCCATCGCGTCAAGCAGCATGTCGCGGTTCATGACGTTAACGTTGAGGTGCTGACCGCCTTCGATGCTGGCTTCATGGTGGAAGTAACCATCCATCAGACCGGCAAGGTTGGTTTTACGCACTTCGTCGTCTTTACCCAGCGCGTTCGGCACGATGGAGAAGGTATAGGAGATACCATCTTTCGCGTAGGCGAACGGCAGTTTCGCAACTGAGGTCAGAGAGGCAACCGCACCTTTCTGGTCACGACCGTGCATTGGGTTAGCACCCGGGCCGAACGGCGCACCGGCGCGACGACCATCCGGAGTGTTACCGGTTTTCTTACCGTACACCACGTTGGAGGTGATGGTCAGAACAGACTGGGTCGGGATAGCGTTGCGGTAGGTAGTAAGTTTCTGAATTTTCTTCATGAAACGTTCAACCAGATCAACCGCCATGTCATCGACGCGGGCATCGTTGTTACCAAACTGCGGGTATTCACCGTCGATTTCGAAGTCGATAGCCAGGCCATCTTCGTCACGAATCGGTTTCACTTTCGCGTATTTGATAGCGGACAGGGAGTCGGCAGCAACCGACAGACCCGCGATACCGCAAGCCATGGTGCGAACCACGTCACGGTCGTGCAGAGCCATAAGAGACGCTTCGTAGCTGTATTTATCATGCATGTAGTGAATGATGTTCAGTGCGGTGACGTACTGTTTAGCCAGCCAGTCCATGAAGTGATCCATGCGTTCCATCACTTCGTCGAAGTTCAGGACATCGCCTTTGATTGGTTCAGATTTCGGACCCACCTGCATTTTCAGTTTTTCGTCCACGCCGCCGTTGATAGCATACAGCATGGTTTTCGCGAGGTTAGCGCGGGCACCGAAGAACTGCATCTGTTTGCCCACAACCATCGGGCTTACGCAGCAGGCGATAGCGTAGTCGTCATTGTTGAAGTCTGGACGCATCAGGTCGTCGTTCTCGTACTGCAGAGACGAGGTATCGATGGACACTTTCGCGGCGTATTTCTTGAAGCTCAGCGGCAGTTTTTCAGACCACAGAATGGTGATGTTCGGCTCCGGAGACGGCCCCATGGTATATAGGGTGTTCAGGAAGCGGAAGCTGTTTTTGGTCACCAGGGTACGGCCGTCTACGCCCATACCGGCGATAGATTCGGTTGCCCAGATCGGGTCGCCGGAGAACAGCTCATCGTACTCAGGCGTACGCAGGAAGCGCACCATACGCAGTTTCATGACCAGGTGGTCAATCATTTCCTGTGCGTCTTGCTCGGTGATTTTGCCCGCTTTCAGGTCGCGTTCAATGTACACGTCGAGGAAGGTGGAAACGCGACCGAAGGACATCGCTGCACCGTTCTGAGATTTAACCGCAGCCAGGTAGCCGAAGTAGGTCCACTGTACCGCTTCCTGCGCAGTAGTTGCCGGACCGGAGATGTCGCAGCCATATTTAGCAGCCATCTCTTTGATCTGGCCCAGCGCGCGATGCTGCTCGGCAATCTCTTCACGCAGACGGATAGTTGCTTCCAGATCTTCGCCGTTTTCCAGTTTTTCCTGCAGGGACTGGAACTGGGCGTATTTGTCTTTCATCAGGAAGTCGATACCGTACAGCGCCACGCGACGGTAGTCACCGATGATACGGCCACGGCCATAGGCATCCGGCAGGCCGGTCAGCACGCCAGACTTACGGCAGTTCAGGATGTCTTTGGTGTAAACGTCAAACACGCCCTGGTTGTGAGTTTTACGGTATTCGGTGAAGATTTTTTTCAGGGACGGGTCCAGCTCGCGGTTATACGCTTTGCAGGAGCCTTCGACCATTTTGATGCCGCCGAACGGGATGATGGCGCGTTTCAGCGGCGCATCGGTCTGCAGACCAACAATTTTTTCCAGCTTCTTGTTGATATAACCCGCGTCGTGAGAGGTGATGGTGGAGGCGAGGTCAGTGTCGAAGTCTACCGGGGCGTGAGTGCGGTTTTCCAGCTTCACGCCTTCCATTACGCTGTCCCACAGGGTAGTGGTTGCCTCGGTTGCACCGGCCAGGAAGGATTCATCGCCCTCATACGGGGTGTAGTTTTTCTGGATGAAGTCACGGACGTTTACTTCATTCTGCCAGTCGCCTTTCGCAAAACCTTCCCAGGCTGTGGCCAATTTTTCATTAAGCTCGGACATGTAACACCTACCTTCTTAAGTGGATTTCTTATTACTGCGCGACATTAACGGTGTTGATCGTCGCCACGCAGGTAAATTACCCAGTACGTCAACCCAACTAACAAACCGCCGCCGATAATGTTGCCGATAGTCACCGGTATCAGATTGTCGGTAATAAAGTTCATGATAGTCAGATGAGGAAAACTTTCCGGAGAAGAGCCAACCGCGCTCCAGAACTCCGGGCTTGCAAAGTGGCGGATCACGATGCCCATCGGGATCATGAACATGTTTGCGATGCTGTGCTCAAAGCCGCTGGCAACAAACATGCCCACTGGCAAGACCATAATAAATGCTTTGTCGACCAGGCTACGACCGGAGTAGCTCATCCATACCGCAAGGCACACCATCAGGTTCGCCAGGATACCGAGGCTGACTGCCTCAATAAAGGTATGGTGTAGCTTGTGATCCGCGGTCTGCAGGACGTTCATCCCCCAGCCGCCATTGGCCGTCATATACTCGCCGGATAACCACATCAGCAGCACGAACAGCAGCGCGCCAATCAGGTTGCCCACATAAACGTTAAGCCAGTTGCGACCCAGTTGGCCCCAGGTGATACGACCGCTGGCTTTCGCCACCACAATCAACACCGTTGAGGTAAAGAGATCCGCGCCGCAGATAACGCATAAAATCAAACCAAGGGAAAAACAGATGCCGCCAATCAGCTTTGCAATCCCGAAAGGCATTGCGGCAGTGCCGGTTGTGGCCGTGATATAAAAAACAAAGGCTATGGAGATGAAGACGCCCGCGGTAATCGCCAGATAAAAGGTTTTCAGCGGATGCTTCGTTGCTTTATAAACTCCCGCTTCTTCGGCAACTTTTGCCATGGCAGCTGGAAGTAAAAGATCAAAAGGGTTGTCAGCTTTCACACTAACTCTCTCTTTTATTAAGTCGGCATGAAGATACTAACAAAGCATTATAGGGCAAAATTTGACTTGGATCATAAAGCGCCAGATTTATAGCCCTTTATCAGGTGGGGTTATAGGTAATTTTTCGGATAACTAATTGTAATATAAATAAAAAATAAATTTTAATATTTACAAAATGAGTTGAATTAATAGCTTTTGATACGTCTGTTCTGGTTAATTAGAATGGAGTATTCACGACTGAAAGTTGCAATTTAGCCTAATAAAATAAATATCAACAACCATCATTTAACTTATCTATTACAAACCAGATTAGTTTCATTTTTAT
>NZ_JMSQ01000040.1 GCF_000696575.1 Siccibacter colletis
GCCTTGTACACACCGCCCGTCACACCATGGGAGTGGGTTGCAAAAGAAGTAGGTAGCTTAACCTTCGGGAGGGCGCTTACCACTTTGTGATTCATGACTGGGGTGAAGTCGTAACAAGGTAACCGTAGGGGAACCTGCGGTTGGATCACCTCCTTACCTTAAAAGATACAACTCCGCAGTGCTCACACAGATTGTCTGATAGAAAAGTAAGAAGCAGGGTGTCTGCGAAAGATAAGTCCCTTTCGTCTAGAGGCCCAGGACACCGCCCTTTCACGGCGGTAACAGGGGTTCGAATCCCCTAAGGGACGCCACCTGCTTGGTAACGCAAGTGAAAGGTGCGCGGCCACAATATCTCAAAACTGACTTTCAAGTCACGTTTGAGATATTTGCTCTTTAACAATCCGGAACAAGCTGAAAATTGAAACGACACACTGTTTCTGTTCTCCGTAAACAAGAACAGAAAAAGGTGTGTTCGAGTCTCTCAAATACTTACAGCACGACGATGAATCTCAGGAAACATCTTCGGGTTGTGAGGTTAAGCGACTAAGCGTACACGGTGGATGCCCTGGCAGTCAGAGGCGATGAAGGACGTG
>NZ_JMSQ01000041.1 GCF_000696575.1 Siccibacter colletis
TTTTTCAACATTAGTCGGTTCGGTCCTCCAGTTAGTGTTACCCAACCTTCAACCTGCCCATGGCTAGATCACCGGGTTTCGGGTCTATACCCTGCAACTTAACGCCCAATTAAGACTCGGTTTCCCTTCGGCTCCCCTATACGGTTAACCTTGCTACAGAATATAAGTCGCTGACCCATTATACAAAAGGTACGCAGTCACACCACAAAGGTGCTCCCACTGCTTGTACGTACACGGTTTCAGGTTCTGTTTCACTCCCCTCGCCGGGGTTCTTTTCGCCTTTCCCTCACGGTACTGGTTCACTATCGGTCAGTCAGGAGTATTTAGCCTTGGAGGATGGTCCCCCCATATTCAGACAGGATACCACGTGTCCCGCCCTACTCATCGAGCTCACAGCAAGTGTGTTTTTGTGT
>NZ_JMSQ01000042.1 GCF_000696575.1 Siccibacter colletis
CATGGCTGTCGTCAGCTCGTGTTGTGAAATGTTGGGTTAAGTCCCGCAACGAGCGCAACCCTTATCCTTTGTTGCCAGCGATTCGGTCGGGAACTCAAAGGAGACTGCCGGTGATAAACCGGAGGAAGGTGGGGATGACGTCAAGTCATCATGGCCCTTACGGCCAGGGCTACACACGTGCTACAATGGCGTATACAAAGAGAAGCAACCTCGCGAGAGCAAGCGGACCTCATAAAGTACGTCGTAGTCCGGATTGGAGTCTGCAACTCGACTCCATGAAGTCGGAATCGCTAGTAATCGTGGATCAGAATGCCACGGTGAATACGTTCCCGGGCCTTGTACACACCGCCCGTCACACCATGGGAGTGGGTTGCAAAAGAAGTAGGTAGCTTAACCTTCGGGAGGGCGCTTAC
>NZ_JMSQ01000043.1 GCF_000696575.1 Siccibacter colletis
TCGTCTAGCGGTTAGGACTCCGCCCTTTCACGGCGGCAACAGGGGTTCGAATCCCCTAGGGGACGCCACTTGCTGGCTGTGGGTGAAAGACACAACCAACCGATATCTCAAAACTGACTTTCAAGTCACGTTTGAGATATTTGCTCTTTAACAATCCGGAACAAGCTGAAAATTGAAACGACACACTGTTTCTGTTCTCCGTAAACGAGAACAGAAAAAGGTGTGTTCGAGTCTCTCAAATGCTTACGACACGACGATGAATCGCAGGAAACATCTTCGGGTTGTGAGGTTAAGCGACTAAGCGTACACGGTGGATGCCCTGGCAGTCAGAGGCGATGAAGGACGTGCTAATCTGCGAAAAGCGTCGGTAAGGTGATATGAACCGTTATAACCGACGATGTCCGAATGGGGAA
>NZ_JMSQ01000044.1 GCF_000696575.1 Siccibacter colletis
GCCTTGTACACACCGCCCGTCACACCATGGGAGTGGGTTGCAAAAGAAGTAGGTAGCTTAACCTTCGGGAGGGCGCTTACCACTTTGTGATTCATGACTGGGGTGAAGTCGTAACAAGGTAACCGTAGGGGAACCTGCGGTTGGATCACCTCCTTACCTTAAAAGATACAACTCCGCAGTGCTCACACAGATTGTCTGATAGAAAACGAGCAGTAAAAACCTCTCCAGGCTTGTAGCTCAGGTGGTTAGAGCGCACCCCTGATAAGGGTGAGGTCGGTGGTTCAAGTCCACTCAGGCCTACCAGATTCCTTCTGAATACTGCGTTGCGAAATAACTCGCATACTGATGTATGCGTCGTCATTCCGCGCCTTGTCTCAGAAGAAATCCCGGTAAGAGGTTAATCACTACGATGGGGCTATAGCTCAGCTGGGAGAGCGCCTGCTTTGCACGCAGGAGGTCTGCGGTTCGATCCCGCATAGCTCCACCATCAACTCAGGTTGATACCCTACTTCAGAGTGTACTGGGAACAGTATGCTGCGAAGTATTATGCTCTTTAACAATCCGGAACAAGCTGAAAATTGAAACGACACACTGTTTCTGTTCTCCGTAAACAAGAACAGAAAAAGGTGTGTTCGAGTCTCTCAAAT
>NZ_JMSQ01000045.1 GCF_000696575.1 Siccibacter colletis
CCCTGGTAGTCCACGCCGTAAACGATGTCGACTTGGAGGTTGTTCCCTTGAGGAGTGGCTTCCGGAGCTAACGCGTTAAGTCGACCGCCTGGGGAGTACGGCCGCAAGGTTAAAACTCAAATGAATTGACGGGGGCCCGCACAAGCGGTGGAGCATGTGGTTTAATTCGATGCAACGCGAAGAACCTTACCTGGCCTTGACATCCAGAGAACTTAGCAGAGATGCTTTGGTGCCTTCGGGAACTCTGAGACAGGTGCTGCATGGCTGTCGTCAGCTCGTGTTGTGAAATGTTGGGTTAAGTCCCGCAACGAGCGCAACCCTTATCCTTTGTTGCCAGCGATTCGGTCGGGAACTCAAAGGAGACTGCCGGTGATAAACCGGAGGAAGGTGGGGATGACGTCAAGTCATCATGGCCCTTACGGCCAGGGCTACACACGTGCTACAATGGCGT